>NZ_JBEUUJ010000003.1:0-2883057 GCF_046721335.1 Staphylococcus sp. 2S1
TAAAAACAAAAATGCTATCTCGTGCAACAGACACGATGAACTATGTATCAACGTACATAGATGAATATAGTATTGACAGTATTTGTGAAACAATGAAGCGTTCAAATACAATATTCCTATTTGGTTATGGTGCTTCACTCGTCATCGTTACTGATTTATTTCAAAAATTATCCCGCATTGGACTCAATGTCCGTTTGTTACAAGAAACGCATTTATTTATGTCAACGTTAGCGACACACGATGAAAATGATTGTATTATCTTTGTAACAAATCAAGGTAATCACAGTGAAATGCAATCTATGGCTAAAGTCGCAATGGACTATAACATTCCAATTATTACAATTTCTAGTTCTAATGATAACCCAGTCGCAAAAGTTTCAGACCATACTTTAATATATGGTCAAACGGATGAAAACGAACTGCGTATGGTCGCAACAACATCACTATTTGCTCAACTTTTTACAGTAGATATACTTTACTATCGTTATATTGCATTGAATTATCAAAGTGCACTAGACTCTATTACGCAGTCTAAAATGGCTTTAGATAATTACCGTAAGCATTTATCTAAAATTCAATTTAAACATTAATCGATATGTTAAGTTGAACTATATTAAAGAAAAGCACCTATCGTCAGCATAATACGCTGTTTCGATAGGTGCTTTTTTATGAATTTGAATAAGGGACTAGTAAAACGTATAGCGATTTTTAGTCCCTTATTACAAGTTACCCTAAATATTGATATTTTGTTTATTTAGCTTCACTTTTTAAAAGTTCAAAAATGTTTTTAGCATTATCTGTATTATCTATATTTCCTTGGAATTTATCACTACCGGGACCAAACGCATATGTGTTCACGTCTTCACCTGTATGTCCGGTTGTAGTCCACCCCGTATTCGATTTATCATTGATTGGTTTTTGAATTGCATTTTGTAATTCTTGTAATTGCCCTTCATATGCCTCATCATCTTCATTTAATTTTTTCAGTTTTTCAGCTTCATCTTTAATTTTATCAATTTGAGTCGCTTCTACATCAAAACCATAACCTTCATTAATTACTTGTTCAAGCATCTTCACCTTTGGCAATTTGTTCAGTCATGTATGTGCCGCCTGAATGTTTCATATCGTGAATTACTTTAGGGTTCCAGAGGTAATCTTCACCTTTGGCAATTGATAAACCACCTGTCGAGTGATCTGCAGTTGCTACTACAAGTGTATCTTTATGTTCTTTAGCATAGTTCATGGCATAATCAAATGATTTTTCAAAACCTTCCATTTCTGACATTACACCAGTAACATCATTTGGGTGCCCCGCTTTATCAATCGAAGCGCCTTCCACCATTAAGAAGAAACCTTTATCATTTTGCTGTAATTTATTAACTGCAGTTTCTGTCATATCTAATAGTTTAGGATTTTTATCAGGTGCGTCTATTTGTAATGGCATATTTCCATCAGCGAACAAACCTAATATTTGTTTACTTGTTGATTTTTGTAAATCGGTTTTATTATCTACAACATCATAACCATCTTTTTTGAATTTATCTGTTAAATTACCATTTTCTTCACCGAAATATTTTGCACCACCACCGAGTAAGACATCTACTTTATGTTCGCCGTTAATTTTATCATTATAAAATAAAATTGTTGTGCGATTTCATCTTTTTTATCGCGTGAATCTACGTGTGATGCATAAGCCGCAGGTGTTGCATCTGTAATCTCAGCAGTTGAAACTAAACCGGTAGATTTACCATTTTCTTTCGCTTGTTCTAATACTGTTTTAACATTTTCTTTATTTTCATCTACACCTATTGCGCCATTATATGTTTTATGACCAGAACTAAATGCAGTAGCAGATGTTCGCTGAATCCGTTACATTCTCTTTTGGATCAGCTGGATTTGTACGTTGATTACCGACAAGATGTTTATCGAACGCAGTTTTTTCCATTTCTTTTGTTTCAGGATTATCTGCGAAATAACGATACGCTGAATTATAAGATGGCCCCATACCATCGCCTACTAAGAATATTACATTTTTAGGGTTTTCAGTATTTCCCATATAAGATACATCAGGTGTATCATTTGATGCTTTTCCATTACCAGAAGCATATGTTGGTTGTACATTGCCTAATGCCGAGCCAACAACAATTGCACTAGCTACAGTTACCAGTTACAGTTGCTAACTTATTAAATAGTTTCATAAATTAATAACTCCTTTGATATGTATTATTGTGCTTACATGTTAAGTGTAATCCATTAATTTTGCGTCAATATTTTAATAATGTAAATTTTCTGTAAAACAGTAGTTATACAAGCACTTATATCCACAGTTTTAGAGCTATTTTTTATAATAAAAAGGTTAGCTATTTTATAACTTAGTAGTTTCAGTCATAAAATAGCTAACCTATATTTCAGTTGAATTATCAACCTATGTTAAATTTGTTTATCTTTACCTAACTTATGATAGCCTTTTAAGAAAAAGAACATCGTCATGAATAATAAGAATACTATACCTATTACTACTGAGACTACTGTTTCTTTATTAAATAGCATACCTATCAATACGACAATAAAGAATGCCATTGTAATATAGTTAGTAAAAGCCCCACCTGGCATTTTGAATGGATGCCCTTCTATTTCTTCAGGATGATTTTTTCTAAACCTTAAGTGACTAATTAAAATCATAAACCAAGAGGCACCATGCCTGGTAATATAGATGCACTATAAACATATACAAATATACTATCTGCACCTTTAATAAATAATGGTAAAATAACGTTCAATAATGCACCGATTAAAATACCTAATGCAATTGCAATTACAGTCCAGACTGGCACACCATTTTTCATAACTTTACCAAAGAATTTAGGTAGCATACCTTTTTGAGATAAATTCAATGTCATACGACTTGCACTAAATATACCTGAGTTACAGCCAGACATTGCCGCAGTAAGTACAACAAAGTTTATTAGTCCAGCAAGCAAATGTAATACCAACTTTTGCAAATGTAGCAACAAATGGACTACCAATGTTACCTAATTGATCCCAAGGATAAACTGTAACAATTACAAAAATAGCTCCAATATAGAAAATTAATATACGCCAAATGACGCCATTAACTGCACTTTTTATATTTTTTTGTGGGTCTTTTGTTTCTCCGGCAGTGATTCCAATTAACTCTACACCTTGATATGAACCAATTACAATAGATAGTGCAAAAAAGAAGAACCCTAACCAACCATTAGGCATAAAACCACCGTGAGCCCATAAATTAGAAAGTCCAATTGCCTCTCCTCCATTACCTAACCCGAAGAAGATAATTCCAAAACCAGCAATTATCATTAAGATAATCGTTACGATTTTGATCATTGCAAACCAGAATTCAAATTCACCAAAAGCTTTAACTGACACAAGATTTGCACAAGCCAATAATACTACTACAATAACGCCTGGTATCCATTGCGGTAAATCAGGAAACCAATAATTCATATATTCTCCAACAGCTATTACTTCACTCATACCAACAACTACCCATTGGAAAATATTGCTCCAGGCTGTTAAATAACCAGCTACTGGATGTATGTAATCACTTGCAAAGTTAGCAAAGGAACCAGAAGTTGGGTGTAAATAAACCATCTCTCCCATTGCTCTCATTACTAAAAATATAAATATACCTGCAATTAAATATGCAAATATAACTGAAGGACCTGTCCATTTTATAGTGCTTGTAGCTCCTAAAAACAGACAGTCCGACTCCAATTGTTCCACCAAGTGCAATCATTCTCATCTGACGCGCACCTAGTCCCCTCTGTAACTCATTGTTCTCATTCATAATTCAAACCCCATCTCTTTCGATTATAAATAAAGATGAAACACTTATCATGTCGCCATTATACTATAAAATCTAAAAATTGGAACAATTATTTTCGATTTATGTAAGGGCTTACATTTCCGTTATTAATTGTATTTTATTTCGTCAAAAAAAGCAAAGTAATTTTATGAATTTCACTGTTTTTGATTTTTCAAATGTCATCACGATTTATTTAAAGTGATTCACAGTGGAACATACCTACTTCAAATATAATTCATAAAATTTATTATGGAGATATTGTGAATTTATTCACAAATACTGATTGTCATAGTATACTTGTCCTAATCTATCGAAAGTGAGGATACGTAATTGAATGAGAAAAACATTAAATGGGATAAAGTCTTCTATGGTAAGGCGTGGATTGATCATGTAGTTGATACGATTAGAACCAAGGATGTGTACTTCAAAGTTTTTACTTTAAACGTTATTTATTACGTGCAACCATGGTCAGCTTTATATTAGGTATTATTACTGTATTCATATTGTTGATTAAAGCTTCTCTTGGAAGCGATGTGCCCTCTGGTGTTACAAATTTAGTTTCATCCGTTGCCTTTAGTTTTGCATTAGTGCTAATACTATTCACCAATTCAGAATTATTAACAAGTAATTTTATGTATTTCACTGTTGGATTGTATTATCGTGTTATTAGCCCTATGCGTGTCTTAAAAATTTTCACCTTATGCTTTATAGGAAACGTGGCAGGAGGATTAATATTTTTCACACTCACACGACATTCAGATATTATGTCTCCGGAGATGTTCATACAGCTTGAAATTACAATAGAGCATAAACTATTTGCCGCAGGATTTTTAGCAATTTTAATCAAAGGGATATTCGCGAATTTTTTTATCAATATTTCATTAGTTATCGCCATGCAAATTGATGACATTCTAGCTAAAATGTTTGTCATGATGTTTGGCGGTATCCATATTCGCCTTTATGGGTTATGAACATGTCGTTTATAATTCTGTATTATTTGCTTGGTGGACTCGTTTATCAAAGTGATTTATTGGCAGTTATTCCTACATTAATCAATTTACTTGGTGTCGCAATTGGAAACTATATTGGCGGGGGTTTGATCATCGGATTGTTTTACGCATATTTAAATGATCATCATCAATATGACGGGCAAAGGTTGCATTAATTTTGTGACGTTCTATATTTCAAACTTTCTATGGTATAATTTTCATTAGATTTTATTACAAAGGAGTTCAACATGAATAAAATTTTACTTAAAAAAACAATTACAGTTTCTCTTATCTTTGGTGTGTTATTTTTCTTATTAAATTATGTTACTGGTTCAGATAGTTCAATTGGACAATTAATTTTAAAAAGTCTACTTGTAATTGTAGTATTTGCTATATTATATTATGTCTTATTTTCTATTGTTGATTCACCAGAACGAAAATATAAATTTGGTATCACGATTCCAATCGCATTGTTATTAGCTATTATCATATGTGCTTTAATATCTACTATAAAAGTTGGTATTATTGTCGGTTTAATTGTTGGTATCATCGTCGGTTATGTTTGGGAATATATAGAAAAAAATAAAAATGGTGGTGACAAATCATGAGTATGATTATAGGCGTTATTGTAATTATTTTACTGATTGTAAGTTTGATTCCTAATTTAAAAGCAGTAAAAGCCTCTAAAGAAACTGGGGAAAAAAATACGCGTTTTGCAATCATGGTAGGTATAGATTCAATACTACTTGTCCTCGTTGTAGCAACATTGATTTTCCAACTTTTATAATTAACAATGTTTATATTAAATATAAGCTAACATATATAATGCAGTTGAGTTCGCAACAGTGCTTTGTTTGCGTGCTAAAGGGATCCTCCATATGGAAGCTCCCTTTTTATATTTAAAATCAGGTCCAAATTTACAATTTATCTTGAAGCACAAAATAATATATTAAACTAGCGCCTAACAAATAAACCACCGTTCCTACCATAAATGATCTAAATTGTATTTTAAAAGGTATTTTTTTATTAAAAATCGGACCTAATACCAAATTACTTATCGCCAATACAATGGGTCCACCCAAGAAAAATAAAATTAAATATCCACTCATTTAATTAGCCTCTATTTTTCTCAAAGTACGTCGTAATGATTTCTTCACCGGTTAAATCTTTTCCAGTAAATGCCACTTCGCTAAAATCTTGTTTTTCTGTCATTGTATTTGTATTGACGATAACATCTAAACCAGCCTAAAACTGCGGCAGTTGCACCATTAACTGAGTCTTCGATTGCTAAACAATTTCCAGGATTGTAATTCAGTTTTTGAACAGCAGTGAGGTATGGCTCAGGGCTTGGTTTAACCGCTTCAACATCTTCTCTACCTACAACGATATCGATATAATTGCTTAATCCTAGACTTTCAAAAGCTGGTTTGATGTCAGCTCTATAGCTACTCGTCGCAATCGCCATGGGTATATGACATTTTTTGCAATAGTCCATTAACTGTTTCATTGCATCAATGATTGGCAAATCAACGCTTGTGCTACTATGTTCGACATAAATTTCCATGCTTATTTTCTTTACCTAATTGACTTTCTAAATAATGATGTAAATCCGTCGCGACTCCGCCAATAGATTGACGATAAAAATCCAATGTTATTTCAGTTAAATTATGTTTTTTCAAGTGCTTATTAATGATTTCAAATAGATGCCTTTCTGTATCAATAATCGTGCCATCAAAATCAAATATGACTGCTCTATACATAATATATCCTCCTCTGTCCACTTGTTGTTTCGTTAAATTATATTAATGCTAGCTTATCATATTTTAAAATCGAAATATGTAGTTTAGATTTTAAAATGGTAATATAGAAATTGAGGCTGAGACATGTGATATGTCCCAGCCTCATTATTTATGCTTCTAGTGTTATTACCGTTTATTCCAATATTTTGCTAAAATTGGTCCGGTAATATTGTGTACCAAACTAAATACTGCCCCAGGCACTGCCGATAAAGGACTAAAGTGTACAGTAGCTAATGTTACTGCTAACCCTGAATTCTGCATACCAACTTCAATCGAAACAGCTTTTTTATCAGCGCGTTCCATCCAGTTTAAATATATTTGCTAATGTATATCCTAATACATAACCAACAATGTTATGTAGTATGACTACTGCAAAAATGAGCAATCCTGTTTCTAGTATTTGTGATTTACTCCCACCTACTACAGAAGCGAGTATCAGTGAAATAGCAATTACAGAAACGATTGGCAATGCAGTTGCAGTCTTATCAGCGAATTTTTTAAATACTTTTTGTAATATAAAACCAATCGCAATAGGAATAAGTATCACTTGCACTACTGACCAAAACATACTCATAAATGAAACTTGTAACCATTCATGTGCGAATAAATAAATTAATGCTGGCGTTAAGAACGGAGCAAGTAACGTAGAGACGCTTGTAATAGCTACAGACAACGCAACATTCGCATTTGCTAAATAACTCATAACGTTACTTGATGTTCCCCCTGGACAACACCCAACTAATATCACACCAATTGCAATTTCTGGTGGTAATTGAAATAATTTAGCAATTAAAAAAGCCGCTAAAGGCATGATTGTGTATTGCAAAATCACACCAATTATTACTACGCACTTTGGCGATTGAAATACAATCTTAAAATCTTTCGGGTCAATGGTCAATCCCATCCCTAACATTACGATACCAAGTAAATATGGCACCCAACCACTTAACGTAGCTAACTGAGTTGGAAAAATAAAGCCAATTATTGCGACCGATTAACATCCATATCAAGAATGTGTTTGTTGCAAACTTACTCACTTTTGATAACATCTCTAAACACTTCCTCTATGTATTAATAATGAAAAATGTATCATACTTTAAACAGCTATACAACTGAATTTTCAAAATATTCCAACTTTTTAAAACCCAAAAATTTAACTTCAAAAATAATTTTCAACTTCGTTCTAAAGACCTAGTGTCAACATTTTAAAAGAGTGGTACAATTTAATAGAAATAAAAACTTGTATAATTTTAAGTGTAAAGAATATTATGATTAATATCCATATGACACTTTATATAGATATGGAGGTATAATATGTTTTTAGATAGAACGGAAACTTTTGTGTTAAATATAGGTGGACTTAACAAACGTGCCACACGTAAAAATTTAACTAAATTATGTAAGCAAATTAATTTTTGCAACTCATTCAAGTTTTCAATTTTTAAAGAAAATAACTTGTATGCATTAAAGGTCAACTTACCAAAATACCAGTTACCATATATTATTAGTTTTCTGAGCTTCCATAATTATTTAATTTATCAAATTATAGAAAGTAATCATTCTGAAAAATTATTAGATCTTGATCATTTATTGTTATCTTCTAAACGTTTTGAACTAACTATCGATGGACTTTACGACGCTTTTGTTAAAGACAAAGTCATTGATATTTTGAACTTAATCAATCAAACGGAGCATATTACATATACCTTCAATAGAGATAAAATAAATGTTTCTTGTTCTCCTAAAGTTTTCGCAAAACTCATCCAAATGATTGCTACTCATAACATTGATGTACTTGGTGCAATATATCAACCAAGATTAATGAATAAAGCTAGAATTTCGTAATTCGTTTATATAATAAAGCACAGCCCATGGAACGATTCCATACGGGCTGTGCTTATTTTTTATTATCTATTTAATCTTACTCTTCCTCGTTAACGATGTTTTCAAAGGCTTCTCTTACTTGTGGTACTGACATACCAACAACGACTTGGACATTTTTACCACTTTTAACTAATCCATGTGCCATTTGATTATGTGTGAAATAACCACTATCTTCTACTTTATCTATATCATTCACTGTTAATCTTAAGCGTGTCGTACAATTTGTTACGTCCTTGATATTTTCTTTACCACCAAGGCCTTCTAAATAATAATTTGCTTTATCTTCGTATTCATTACCAGTAGATGTTGCGTTTCCTTTGTCATCACTGCCTTTTTTACTCTTATAATCATGTTTACTATACAACTTCACGTCTTCTTCATCTTTCTTACGACCAGGAAGTGGAATATTGAATTTTAAAATTAAGAATCTGAATAAGAAGTAATAAATAGCTGTAAATACAAGACCAATAATGATTTGAATTACATATGTTAACCAATGATTTTGTGCTAAAGGTATCCAATTGGTAGCAAAGAAGTCTAATAGAACCGCCACCAAAGTTACCTACGAGGCCAAATCCATACATCAGTGTATCCATTGTTGCGACTAATAGTGCGTGCAATACAAATAAATAAGGTGCAATAAACAAGAATGTAAATTCTAATGGTTCTGTAATACCTACAACTACAGCAGTTAATGTAGTTGGGATAAGTAACAGCTGCAATTTTTTTCTTATTCTCTTTAGGTGTAGTTGAATACATTGCTAATGCAATACCTATCGAACCAAATACTTTACCATTACCTTGTAACATAAATCCATAAGGGAATTGTTCTTTCAATGACTTCGTACTCGTAGCAAATTCATTTACATGCGCAAACCACTCTGCTTTTAATCCGTGGTTTACCACTACTGGACCTACTTCAATTGGTGCATATATAAAGTGATGTAAACCTGTTGGAATAAGTACTCTTTCTAAGAAGTGATATAGCCATACCCCAATGTAACCCGATCCTATGATAAATCCTTGTAATGAAGAAATACCACCTTGAATCGTCGGCCAAACAATACACATGTTATCAATGCAATCGGCAACATAACAATAAACGAAATCGTTACTACAAATGTTAATCCTTGGAACACACCTAGCATTTCAGGCAGTTTCTTACTGTAGAACCTATTATGTATCCATGTCACAATACTAGAAATTATAATACCACCTAAAATATTGGTATCTAACGTTTCAATCCCGAGCAATTGCTTTGAGTCCAGTAACATTCTCGACTCCTTTTTCAAAATTAGCCCCAAATGTATGTGGCCATTGTGTAAGAATAGCGTTAATAAATGTATTAAACATGAGATAGCCCATTAACAGTCGCTAGTGCGGCATGACCAGGTGCTTTTTTAGCTAAAGAAAGTGGCAATCCGACAGCAAATACAATTTCCATATGATCGAATATTACCCAACCACCAGATTCTATTACGGACCATATTCTAAACCAAGTCGTCCCATCTTCTGCAATACTTCCCATTATTGCCGGATTTTTAAATAATGTAGCAAACCCTAAGACAATACCGAAGAAAGCAAACATCAGCGCACTGGAACTATCATCGCACTCCCAAATCGTTTAATTGCGTTCATAAAAATATACCCCCAAGTTCTATTAAATTTAGATAACTTACATTCAAATACTTATATGTAAACTTATCATTTTTTAGATACGTCTGTTTCAAATCTTATCTCAATACTAAAGGAAACGCTTACATATAAGCAATGGTTTGACTATATTACGAATAGTTTTGTATAATCAGATTATATTTCCAAAAGTTGAAAATATTTTCATGAAGTGCGAGGTTATCATATTGTTTTTAGATGAACGCGTTAATAATAACTTTAATAAATTAAATGAGAATGACTTACATATTGCTCATTTTATCAATACACATACGACAAAATGTAAAACAATGAAAATTCAAGACTTAGCAGAATATACACATGCTTCAAATGCAACTATTCATCGTTTTACACGTAAATTAGGTTTTGATGGTTATAGTGACTTTAAATCTTATTTAAAGTTTGAAACTGAAAAATCTCATAATCTCCCTTCAGACTCTATCGCGAAGGTTTTAAACAAGACGTCGAAAATACTTTTACATATTTAGAACGCATTGATTATAATCTTGTCACTGATAAAATCAATGAAGCAGAGACCGTCTATTTGTATGGGACAGGCGTCGCGCAAATGAATGTCGCCCAAGAAGCGCAACGTATTTTGTTAACAATTCATAAAAATATTATTGTTTTACATGATGTACACGAATTTAAAATGGTCCTTAATAGAACAACACCTACAGATATTTTCTTCATTATTTCTCTTTCTGGTGAATCTCATCAATTAACAGATATCACCAACTTATTACAGTTACGTCAAAAGTATTTTTTCTCCATAACTACTTTAAATGATAATACACTTGCTCAAAAAGCTGATTATAATATTTATGTCTCTAGCAACACTTTTTATCTTGTTGACGGTATAGATTATTCAAGCTTTATAAGTTATCACATATTTTTCGAAACATTATTGCGTAAGTTTAACGAGCGCATAGAAAAAGGTGAAATTATTTCTTAATAATTCACAAACTTTATGCTGAGCTTATTACTATTGCAATACAACTAAGCATCTCTAAGTTCAAATATCAGTACACCACACCATTAACATCTACTTATGGCGTGGTGTTATTTTAATTTGTTCTACGGTATTTTCAACCTAATTTCATACGAGACGCCTGAGAGGAACAGACATGAACCGAAGACTATATACAAGCTGAGACCATGCCCTAGGCAAGCGAGTATGAAATATATATTGTACAGTAGAAGTTATACTTGGGCGAAAGCGCACAAAAAAACTGCCAACAAAGCGACAACTTTGCTAACAGTTTATATTCACAACATCTCATTACATGTTAAAGGTCTGATTCAAATTCTTCCAATACCACTTGTAATTTATCAAATAATATTTCAAAACCATGCGCAGTAGAATCATGATATTCTTTTTTCTTCTGCTTATATTCCAGTGTTGTATATCTACGTTCTTTTGGCACAAAAGCTTTATAATTAAAAATCATTTGTGTGATGCCCGCTTCTCTTTCGAATATTTCAATTTCAATTGTATCTTCAGAATCACTTAACTCTGGCATACCAATTGTCATGACGATATATTCATACGGTGTTAACGTAATAAAAGAACCTTTTACTACATTTTCTTTCCCTTTACGAACGTCAACTATTTCATAACTTCCATTTTGTTCAGCGTTAATATGAATTGATTTATTTGTTCTATCTGTTGTCATAAACCATTGTTTAAGAAAACGTTGATCTGTCCATGCTTGATATAATAATTCTGGTTCAACTTTAAATAGTCGTTCAAGTCGAATCTCAACGTATTCATTTTCAACATTATATTTACCCACGATTGTTCACCTACTTTCACTCTTAATTCTATTCTAACCTATTCTACAAGACTTCTAAACAATAATCATATGAATCATAAAATGTTCTAGTCTTTACTTTAAAACGATCAACTTCTATATTTTATCGTCAATAGTCAGTAAACGTCAAAATTTTAAACGTCACTTCCGTAAAAACATGTATTTAAGAACTTTTTATATAAAATTACATTATATTCCAACATAATAAAAAGGGAGGTTCATCAGATACAAACAATGCACTGATTCTCCTTCCCTTTTAACCCCTTATTTTTTATTTAATCTTGGTAAGTTAAAGAAGATTGCAATCAAACCACAAACTCCTAAAATCATAGGATAAATAGAGTAAGGTAATAACTCAAATGGAGATATAGATGCCACACCTGCTGCCGCAATTAACTGTGGACTATAAGGTAAGAGTCCTTGGAAACAACTCGCAAACATATCCAAAATACTTGCAGATTTTCTTGGGTCTACATCGTATTCTTCCGAAATTTCTTTTGCTAGTGGACCAGACCATCAATATCGATATCGTATTATTCGCTGTTGAAATATCCGTCGCACTGACTAACCCAGACTATACCTAATTCTGCGCCACGTTTTGATTTCACTCTATTACGAACAAAGTGAAGTAACCATGTAATACCGCCGTTATGTTGAATAAGTGCTACAAGACCTCCGATAAGTAAGGCAATCATCGCTACGCTATATCTTCCATACCAATAATACCTTTTGAAATAGATCCTAATAATCCCGTCCAACCAAATGATCCATCTATAAGGCCAATTACTGCTGATAATGCGATACCACCTATAAGTACAATAATCACATTAATACCAATTAATGCTAATATCAGTACCATTAAATAAGGTAAGACTTTGATAATGTTATAGTCATAACTTTTAGTTGCATCAATTTGTGCTCCATTTGTTAAAAACCACAAAGCTATAATCGTAAATATAGCACCTGGCAACACAATTTTAATATTCACTTTAAATTTATCACTCATTTTTGTTTTTTGAGTACGTACAGTCGCGATTGTTGTATCTGAAATCATTGATAAATTATCACCAAACATTGCACCACCTACAACCGTAGCCATCGTAATAGTCTGCTGAGACATCAGTTGCTTGACTCAATCCAAATCCAACAGGCGCTATTGTCGCTACTGTACCTACAGAGGTACCCATTGAAAGCGAAACAAACATACAAATAATAAATAAATAAGCCTACGATAATTAAATTTTCTGGAATAAGTGACAATCCTAAATTAACTGTAGATTGCACGCCACCCATGTCTTCAGTAGTTTGAGAGAAGGCTCCGACCAGTATAAAGATGAGCATCATTAAAATAATATTTGAATGACCCGCGCCTTTTGTGAAGACTTCCACTTTTTTATGAAACGTTTCTTTTCTATTTAAAATCAAAGCTACAATAGATGCTACTAAAATTGCTACATTTAAAGGCATTGTTGAAAAATCACCTGTACCAATACCTACACCTAAAAATAAGCCTACAAATACGAGCAATGGAATCAATGCCCAAGCGTTACCTTTCTTTGTCTTCTCCATACAAAACCAACTTTCTATAAGGGTAAAAGCGTGAAATTTACTCATCGCTATTTCTTTGTGTTTCCTTTTTGAAAATAAAAAAACTCTTTTCTATTGAAGAAAAGAGTAAACGTTGTGTTTTCATTCTTATCTTCTAGCATACATTTATGCTACTGGAATTGGCACACGCATCATCATCATGTTGCCGAAGTATCGACGGGCCAGTCCCTCCACTTCTCTAGATAAGTTATTAAATTGTTCTATTACAGTACATTTTCAACTGTAATCCGTCAAATACTGATTTAGCTTAATACGTTAAAGCACGTTTGTCAACATTACTTTGCAATCATACGCTATATACAAAAAGTGCGACACCTTATTCAATAGGTCGCACAATCGTAAATGTTTCTCCTAACGACGCATAGTCATTGCCGGCTAAGCGCGAGACAGTCGCTAATGCCTGAGCATCAATTTTACTATCTTCAAAGTATACATCATCATCGATATGGAACATAACGACTTCACCAATAATTAAATCAGAACCTTCTTGTGGATCGCCCAATGGAATAATTCTGTTTAATTTACATTCCATGCGGACTTTTGCTTGTTGTATCCCTGGGACAGAAACAAGTTCTGAATCAATACATGTTAAATTTGTTCTTTCTAGCTCATTACGCTTACGCTCTATTGGTGTCGCCGTTTTATTAACAACTTCTTCAACAATTGTTTCATCAGTAATATGAACGACAAATTCTTCGGTTTCTTCGATATTTACTGAGGTATCTTTTCGTTCACCTTCTGAACGGACCGTAGAAATCATAATCATTGGCGGTGCGCTATTCACTATATTAAAGAAACTGAATGGCGTCGCATTTAAATGACCTGATTTATCTTGAGAAGTAACAAATGCAATCGGTCTTGGAATTATACTCCCACTCAATAATTTATAATTTTGTTTTTTAGAGAGTGTATCTGCTTTAAATTGTTTCATATTTTATTACCATACCCTTCAAAAAATAAAAGCTAGATAATCTATAAGAGATTACTAACTTTTGATATCATTAGTCTAACTGAGTTCCGCCTGTTACACCATAAACTTGCCCAGTCGTATAACTCGACTCTTCAGCGACTAAATGTACATATACTCCTGAAAGTTCAACAGGTTGCCCTGCTCTACCTAACACTTCTTTTTGACCAAATGTAGGTATCTTCGATTGTGGTTGTCCGTCCGCCAGATATTTGTAGGGGTGACCAAAATGGCCCAGGTGCTACACAATTCACACGAATACCTTTGGCACCTAATTCTTCTGATAAACTTTTAGTTAATGAAATGATTGCTCGCTTTTGAGGCTGCATAATCATGTAGGATAGGACTTGGATTATACCCTTGCACGGATGATGTTGTCGTAATTGTAGCACCCGGTTGTAAATAATCTAGTGCTTTTTGAACTGTCCAAAATATAGGATAAACGTTTGTTTCAAATGTTTCAGTAAATGAAGCTGTATCGAAACTTTTTAAATCATCTCTGTATTGTTGGTGTCCTGCTACAAGGGTTACATTATCTAAACCACCTAATTCATTATAAGCTTGCTCAACTAAATCATAGTTAAATTGTTCATTTCGGAGATCTCCTGGTATTAAAACAGCTTTTCTACCTGCTAATTCAATCACTTCTTGTACTTCTTCGGCGTCTGCTTGTTCTTCAGGAAGATAATTTATCGCTACATCTGCGCCTTCTTTCGCATACATACGCTATAGCATGACTCTTCCAATGGCAGAATCTCCACCCGTCACTAACATTTTATAATCTGTTAATCTACCATAACCAATATATGAAGTTTCCCCACAATCTGGTTTAGGTTCTAATTCTTTTTGTAAACCAGGAAGCGTTTGTTCTTGTTTTGGAAAATCTTCATTTGAAAATTTTGTTCTTGGATCTTGGGTCGCCATAATACAACACTCCTTAAATAATTATTATATCTATACATTACCCAAATTTTATAGGAGTTAATACATATACAAAGTGTTTAACAACTTATACTTCGTTCAATAATTTTTGAACAAATGTAACAAAATACTCAGGCACTTTTTCTAGAATACGTTCATCTGGGTCATACTTAGGGTGATGTAAATCATATTCACTATTCGACCCAATGAATGCAAAGACACTTGGATATTTATTTGCAAAACCAGAAAAGTCTTCGCCAATTGTTAAAGGTTTATCCATAACTTCTACATTATATCCAACTTGTTTGGCTACTTCGAGATAGCGTCATTCGTTAATTTTTCATCGTTTTTAACGGCACCTGGTAAACGATGATATAGTGTTTCTATTTCGACATCAAAGGCTTCTGCAAGTCCACTTCCAATTGCTCTAAGTCGTTCTTCAATATAAACACGTTTATCTTCATCAAAGCTTCTCACAGTACCTTGGACGTACGCTTGATCAGCAATAACATTCCATGTATTGCCACTAGATACTTCACCTATAGTTACGACTGCGCTATCAAAAGCAGATAAATTTCTACTTACAATCGATTGAACACTATTAATTAATTGTCCTAGAACGATGACAGGGTCGTTACCCTGTTCTGGTTTAGCGACATGCGCACCTGTACCTTTTATTTTAAATTCAAAACGGTCTACAGACGATGTAATTACACCCGACTTCACTGCAAATTCACCCACATCTAACGACGGATAATTGTGATAGCCTAATACAGCTTTTGCGCCATCAATCGCTCCTGATTCAGTGATATGTAGTGCCCCATAACCCAGTTCTTTTCTGCAGGTTGAAAAATAATACGGACACGTCCTTTTAATTGGCTTTCAATATCTTTAAGTCTTGTTGCTACCGCTAATATACTGGCCATGTGTATATCATGTCCACATGCATGCATCACACCTTCATTCGTTGAAGTGAATTCATGTACCACTTGCTCATGGATAGGCAAAGCATCAATGTCTGTTCTTACAGCCACGAATGTTTCACCTTGTCCCACTTCAGCAACTAAACCAGTCTCTAGTGGTAAATCAATTATTTTAATATCATACGCTTCTAATATTCGTTTCAATCTTTTTGTCGTCTCATATTCAGCATCTGAAAGTTCAGGGTATTGATGTAATGTTCTTCTCCAATTCACATAATCTTCATATTGTGGCATTATATGTCACGTCCTTTCTTATTAATAAAACGGTAAATCATGTAATAACTTATTGTTACAACAACGACGCCTAAGGCAAGGTTATTCGTAATTAAAATAATTACTACGGTAGAAATAATTAAAATGCTATTTAACAACAAGGGTGCTTTGCGAATAAATGGCAACGTTCGTCTATCAAACGTACCAAGTGAAATCGTGATTAACACAGTGGCTAACACGGCCATAGGTATGCGTCCGATAATCTCTCCAAAAATAAATAAACATATCAATAAAAAGCTGCCTGTGATGAAAGTCGACAACCTTGAATTCGCACCCATTGCTACGTTAAAGCGCGATTGCCCAACAAGTGCACTACCGCCAAACCCTCCAAACAAGCCAACGATAAAGTTCGCGATGCCTTGACCAATAGATTCCTTATTCTTATCACTGGTTGTCGAAGTTACAACATCAACCATTTGCGCAGTTAAAGTCGTTTGTATCACGGCTACAATAGCCATTGCTATACCATAAAGTAATGCAATCATCACTATATTCAAATCACTTATTTCATTTGGTATGGAAGGTATTGGCATTTTTATATGTATTGAAGCCATATCAGAAACATATTGAATGTTTGGTTTCATCACTCCTGCAAGTAACGTCAATATAATAATAGCTATTAAAGGTGCTTGGTATAAGTTTGATATATCGCCCTGCCGACCAAATAATAAGGAATGAAGCAATTGCAAACACATATGTCGAGGCTGAAATGTTAAATATATGCTTTAATTGTGATGTAAACAATAATAAACCTAATGCATTCATAAAACCAATGACTACACCCGTAGGTATGAAGTCTAACAATTTATTTATGTGACAATATCCCAATATAATTTGTATGACACCCATAAACAATGTAGCTAAAATAAGCGCGTTTAGACCATGACTTGCCATTAATGGTGCAACTACTAGTGACACACCACTACTTGGCGCTGAGACCATCAACGTTCTATTCCCAGTAAAGCTCAACACGAGCATCATCAAACCAGTACTTAACATGCCTATCGTTGGGCTTACGCCGGCGATGAAAGAGAATGCAATTGCGCCTGGAAGTAATGCAAGGGCAAGTAATATACCTGTGAGCATATTTTGACTTAAATCCCCGCTCCATTGTTTAACATAAGTAGTTTGCCCCACATTCGATGTCACCTCCCATGTATGCTTTAAATAACATGGTACCATAATTGTCGAAATATTTAATCAACTCAAACTTAATTTGTTTTACCCTTAAAATGAAGCGGGATAGATATCAAATTTGATTTCGTATTCCCGCCCTATAAGATTGATTAGAAAAAACATACTAAGATTAGCTGTGAAGAAATCTATGACGATAGATTTTTTCACAGCTATTTTTTATAGTTGTAGAGAGAAGTAGATCGAGCAGACTCTTGGATTTTAAATCCGTACTAAAAACTGATCAGCTTTACTCTCGCCTTTTGAAATTCGATTGTAGTATGTTGGGTTCTTGAAACCGTGTATAGGAAAGTGAAATGAGAAAGGTTAAGTAAAGTTTTCGCTTCTCAAACTTTTTTTAGGAGGTTTGATTTATATCGAATACTTAGGAATTGATATTAGTAAAAAAGATAGTGTAATTGCCCACTATTCTGAAAAGCAATTTGTTAAAGAATTTACAATGCAAAATAACCAAAATGGATTTAACCATTTACTTAAATATTTGAAGCAATTTCATGATATGTGTCTCATATTTGAATCGACTGGAATTTATTCAAGAGCTATGGCTAAGTTTTGTAAGACAAATCATATTAATTTCGTTGAAATTAATCCGTTAGAAGCAAAGTTTAAAACAAGTTCTTTAAGGTCCTGGAAAACGGATAAGTCTGACGCTCACAAGTTAGCTCTATTAGCACCAAATCTTTCAAAAAAGAGTATGAAACAATCAGATAGTTATATTTATTTTGAATTAAGAGAAAGAGCTCGATTTCATCTTGAAATCGAAAATAATCAAAATCGTTTAAAAATAGAATTGATTGAAGTGCTTCATCAAACTTTTCCCGGATTAGAAAATCTTTTTAAAAATCGCTATTCTATAATTGCCCTTAATATTGCGGAATGCTTTTCTCATCCAGACTTTGTGCTTCAAAAAGCCCCACACACATTAACTTTAGATATACTTAACTCAACAAATAAAGGTATGTCTCTAGAAAAAGCAGACAAGTATTCAACACTTTTACTTCAATTAGCGAATAAAAGTTATCCAAATGTAGAAGCAGAATCATTTTTAGTCCAAAAAGTTCAAATTATTACTCAACAATTAAAATTTTCTATTCAACAGATGAATAAGCTAGATAATGAGATGATTGATTTAGCACGAGAATTAAATTGCTTTCAAAATATTATTTCTATTCCAGGTATAGGAGAATTAACAGCGGCGATGATTATTGGAGAATTGGGAGATATTTCTAACTTTCACTCTCATAAACAATTAAACGCATTTGTAGGTATTGATATCAAACGATATCAATCTGGGTTAACGCATTATAGAGACACAATTAATAAACGTGGAAACAAAAAAGCACGTCGTTTATTATTTTTGGTTATATGTAATATATTACGTGGTCAACACCGTTTTGAAAATCATATAGTAGATTATTATTATAAATTAAGAAAGCGACCTAATGAGAAATCTCATAAGACTGCAATAGTAGCTTGTATGAACCGCCTATTGAAAACAATTCATTATTTAGTTACTAATAATAAGTTATATGATTATCAAATGTCCCCACATTAAAACAATCATACAATCAAATATATATTAACACCTTATTTTAAAAAATAAAATCATAAGGTCTATTTTAGTATGCCTTTTTTAAATACTAGTACTTGACTAATCGTAGGAAATGAGTCTGAGACATAAATACATGTCCCAGACTCAATGTTATTAGTTATTTAACTTAACTTGGTTATCAACCAGTAATTTGCCATCTTTAATTACTTTTTCAGCATGGTTTATACCATAATGATACGGAATATACTCATGGTTTGGTGCATCCCAAATGACAATATTGGCTTTGTCACCTTTATTAATTGTACCAGCGTCAACATCAATTGCTTTCGCCGCATTTACCGTAACGGCATTCCAAATTTCATTTGGTGATAATTTTAATTTCAATGCGGCAATCGACATCACAAGTTGTAAGTTGTTTGTTACACAACTTCCTGGATTAAAGTCTGTTGCAATTGCGATAGCCCCATCATTATCTAACATCCCTCTAGCATCTGCGTATTGTTCTTTTCCTAAATAAAACGTTGTACCTGGTAATAATACAGCTACTGTATCGCTATCTTTAAGTTTCGCTTTGCCTTCTGTACTGGATGCTACTAAATGATCTGCAGAAATTGCGCCTTCATCAATTGCTAATTCAAGACCACCTAATGGATCAATTTCATCCGCATGAATTTTAACATCAAAGCCTAGATCCTTTGTCGCTTGCATATATCTTCTGGATTCTTCTACTGTAAATACGCCTGTTTCGCAAAAGATATCTGCAAAATCAGCATACTGTTTAACTTCAGGTAATAAATCAATCATTTCTTGTAAAAAGGCTTGATTAGATTTCGCATCTTTTGGTACTGCATGTGGACCTAGGAAAGTATGTTTCATATCTAAGTTATATTTATCTGCTAAACGCTTAGATACACGTAGTTGCTTGAGTTCACTTTCTTTATCTAAACCATAACCACTCTTACTTTCAACAGCTAAAACCCCGTGTTGTATCATCGTTAACAAATTCTTTTCAGCTTTTTTAAACAGCTCTTCTTCAGTGGCATTTCGCGTTGCTTCCACTGTGGATAAAATACCTCCACCTTGTTCAAGTATTTCTAAATATGAAACGCCTTGTCTTTTAAGCGACATTTCATGTTCTCTTGAACCACCATGAACTAAATGTGTATGTGCTTCAACAAGTGATGGTGATACAACTTTTCCTGTAGCGTCGATTGTTTCCTTCGCCTCATATTCATCTGTATGGGCGCCTGAGTAAACCACTTTGCCATCTTTAACAACTACCGTTCCATTTTCAACGATTTCTAATTTGTCTAAATCTTTTCCTTTTAAAGGACGCTCTGTAGATTTTGGTAAAATTAATTGTTTAATATTTTGTATAATTAAATCATTCATTTTTTATCTCCTTTACCCGTAATCATTGGAATTTTGATACCTTTTTCTTTAGCAACATTAATTGCTGATTCATAACCTGCATCTGCATGTCTTACAACACCCATACCCGGATCTGTCGTTAATACACGTCCTAAACGACGATCTGCGCGTTCTGAACCATCAGCGACAATGACCATACCAGCATGTAATGAATAACCCATACCTACACCACCGCCATGATGGAACGAAATCCATGAGCCACCAACTGCTGTGTTAATTAAAGCATTTAATACTGCCCAATCTCCCACAGCATCTGAACCATCTTTCATGCCTTCTGTCTCACGGTTTGGACTCGCAACAGATCCTGAATCAAGATGGTCACGACCAATAACAACTGGTGCAGAAATTTCTCCGTCACGAACTAAACGATTTAAAGCTAAGCCCATTTTGGCACGTTCTTCATAACCTAACCAAGCTATACGAGAAGGTAATCCTTGGAATGCAATTTTTTCTTGAGCTAAATCTAACCAGCGAATGAGCTTTTCATTATCTGGGAATAGTTTTCTCATTTCTTCATCTGCACGTTCGATATCTTTAGGATCTCCACTTAAAGCCGCAAAACGGAATGGTCCTTTGCCTTCACAGAATAAAGGTCGGATATAAGTCGGTACAAATCCTGGGAAATCAAAAGCGTTTTCTAAGCCATTATTATAGGCAACTTGTCTAATATTATTCCCATAATCAAAAGCAACTGCACCATTTTTTTGGAATTCGATCATTAACTCAACATGTTTTCTCATTGAATCTTGCGATAACGCAACGTATGCTTTAGGATCTTTATCACGTAACGCTTTTGCTTCCTCTAAAGAATAACCTTGTGGAATGTAACCGTTCAATGGATCATGTGCACTTGTCTGGTCAGTAACAATATCAATTTTAAATCCTTTATCTAAAATGGCTTTGTGTGTATCTACAGCATTACCAACAAGTCCGATAGATAATGGTTTGCCTTCTTGTCGTGCTTCTTCGGCTAAACGTAAAGCTTCATCTAAATCATGTGTCTTCACATCGCAATAACGCGTTTCTATACGTTTATCAATACGTGTCTCATCAACATCTACACCGATTACAACACCGCCATTCATTGTAACGGCCAGAGGTTGCGCACCACCCATGCCACCTAGACCGACTGTTAAAGTCACTGTCCCATTTAACGTGCCATCGTAATGTTGATTAGCAAGCTCACCAAATGTTTCATAAGTGCCTTGAACAATACCTTGGGAACCAATATATATCCAGCTACCTGCTGTCATTTGTCCATACATCATTAAACCTTTTTTATCTAATTCGTTAAAGTGATCCCAATTTGCCCACTCTGGTACAAGCACTGAATTTGAAATTAATACACGCGGTGCTTCTTCATGTGTTTTAAATACAGCAACTGGTTTTCCGGATTGCACTAACATTGTTTCATCCGCTTCTAATGAACGTAACGTCTCTTCTATCGCTTCAAATGCTTCCCAATTTCTAGCCGCTTTACCAATACCGCCATATACAACTAAATCTTCAGGACGTTCAGCTACTTCTGGATCTAAATTGTTATACAACATTCTAAGGACTGCTTCTTGTTCCCAGCCTTTACATTCAATATCTAAACCTTTTTTTGCTACTATTTTTCTCATGAAAAATCACTCCTCATTTTAATTAATTAACCTTTGTTTAATAAATCTTAAAATAACCATAATGCGAATGGTATCGTGATGAGTAAAGTAAGTACTACTCTTTCAAACCATATCAAGACCAATTTACCAACTGATATTTTTATCTCAGTTGAAAGAATCACAGGCACCACACTCGAGAAAAAGATAATTGCCGAAACACTCATTACGCCTACTATAAATCTCGTAGCTAAATCAGCAGTTTGTGCAATCGTCGCAGGCAACAGCATTTCAACAATCGAAATGGTTGAGGCTTGTGCTAATATTGCTACATCTTGGACTGGGAATATACTTATAAATGGATAAAATATATAAGATACATATTCGATTATCGGTGTATATTCAGCAATAATTAGACCTAAGAAGCCGATAGACATAATAGAAGGCAATATCGCAATTGTCATTACGACGCCGTCACGTAAATTTTCACGTACATTTCCTATTAGTGAGTCAGCATTTTTAACAGCTAATTTAGCTTCTAACCAAGACTCTTTTAATAAAGGCATATTTCTGCGTTTTTCTTCTTTATATGGTTGGTTCTGATATGTCGTGTTTTTCTCAAATCTTATAGGTGGGAGTTGTACGGTAATGGCAGTAACTATAAAAGTCACTGCAAGTGTGAACCAAAAGTAAAGGTTCCAATGTTCGATAATACCTAGTGTATTAGCTACTATAATCATGAAAGTAGCAGATACAGTTGAAAAACCTGTCGCAACGATAACTGCTTCTTTATGCGTATAGCCGCCTTTCTTATAGACTTTATTTGTAATTAATAAGCCAATTGAATAACTCCCTACAAACGAAGCAACCGCATCAACTGCTGATTTACCTGGCGTTTTAAAAATAGGTCTCATTACTGGTCTCATAATTACGCCAATAAATTCTAATAAACCGTAACCCACTAAAAATGTTAATAAAATAGCTCCTACTGGGATTAACACACTTAGTGGTATCGCTAATTTATCGTATAAAAAAGGTCCAATACTTTCTTTCAATACAAATCCTGGTCCAAAATCAAAGACAATCATGAAAGCAATGAAGACGCCTAGTACTTTAAATAAGCTAAATATAATATCAGTTTTTGATTTGTTCCACTTTTTATTAATAAATGGATGTAATGCACCTATAATGATTAAAAGTAATACATAATATGGCAAAATTGGATTCACCAAATATGTAATCCACTGAACAATATGATCAATCAGAATTGTTGATTTACCATTAATCGTTATAGGTACAAAGAAACATATAATGCCAATCAAGCTATAAATGAAAAATTTCCACATGTACTTCACGCCCCTAACATGAAAGTACGCCTCCCGCTATATTACTAAGTATAATATGATATGATATATCCTACCAATATAAATAAACTAATTATTAATAGTTTAAGACTATAAATAAAACAAATATTCAAGGAGGCTTTGTGTTGAAAATCATTCAATTAGAGTATTTTGTCGCTGTTGTGAAATATAATAGTTTCACTAAAGCCGCTAACTTTTTACATATTAGTCAACCGTCTTTAACGACTACAATAAAAAAAATGGAAGCCAATTTAGGGTATGACCTTTTTATGAGAACTACTAAGGATATTAAAATCACTGAAAAAGGAATTCATTTTTATAATTACGCCCAACAATTGATACAGAACTATCATCAAACAATAGAAAAAATGTATGACCTTAATATGGGACATGCGCCTAAAATCAAATTGTCTATTTTAGAATCAGCAAATCAATGGATTTCTCAAGTGCTTTCTATCCATTTAAAATATAACCCCAACCAGACTTACCTTGTTTCTGAAGTGCATGACCAAAATAAAATACTGGAACAGCTCATCAATTTTGAAAATCACCTTGCATTGACCAATGAACAAATTAGTCATGAAGATATTAAATCTATTCCTCTATATGAGGAATCCTATGTCGTTATTACACCTAAAAATGCTTTTCCAGATACTAAAATAACGTCTATTAAATCATTGCCATTAATCTTACCTACCAAAGGTTCTCAAGTGCGTAAACATCTTGATGATTACTTTACACGTATGAATATACATCCGAATATCATTATGGAAGTTGATCGTTTTGAAGCGGCTACTAATTTTGTCCATAGAGGATTGGGATATGCAGTTATTCCACGTGTATATTATCAATCATTTAACGCTCGGGATTTGGATGCTTTGGAAATGCGTCCCAAATTAGGTCGTTCTATTTATATCAACTACCTAAAAAAAGAAAGCACTCAGAACGAGTACTTTCTTTTATAAATCAATGCATTGATTATTGGAATATTAAAGAATAAAATGATGCAAAAAATTAGCAGATAATTTAGCAGTTCGATTATCCACATCATATTTTGGATTCGTTTCGGCAATACTAACAGTAGAAACTTTCTCACTTGGAATAATACGTTTCGCCAATTCAAGCACAACATGTGGTGATAGGCCTAATACAGCATTTGCACTTACCCCCGGTGCGAATGCACTATCAATAACATCCATACATATCGTAAACATAATCACATCATGATCATGTATAAAACGTTCTATCTTATCCTTAATTGGAGGAGAAATTTGATGTAACAATTCATCAGAATAAACAAAACCGATGTCTCTTTCTTTCGCGTAATCAAATAGTGCTTGCGTGTTACCACCTTGTTGAATACCTAATACTAAATAATCAGTACTTTCATCCTGTTCTAAAATTTGTCTAAAGCTCGTACCAGAAGTAGAACCAGATTCTTTTCTAGTGTCAAAGTGTGCATCAATATTGATGACACCAATAGAAGCATCAGGAAACGCCTCACGTGTGCCTAAATACTGCGCATAAGCGATATCATGTCCGCCCCCTAACAAAAAGGTTTGGTTATGTCTTTGTATCGATGAAGCAACATAATGCGCAAATTCTTGTTGTGTTTCTTCTAAAGTCTCATGATTATGTTCAACATTACCATAATCATAAATTGAACATGTTCTCAAGACTGGTAAATTAGCAAAAGTTTTCTTGATTGCATCTGGGCCTAACTTAGCTCCAATTCTTCCTTTATTAAGTTCAACACCCTTATCAACCGCATAACCTAACATACCTACACCGTGACGTGGCTCATCGTACTCATCTTCAATATTACGAAATTGTATTGTTTGAAAATGCCTGAATTCTGTTTCCTCTGTTTCACTATCTACTCTTCCTGTCCATAAATCACGTTGTGCTAATTTATACATAGTTCTCCTCCTTTTGAAACTATATCGACACTTAAAGTATACGCTTACATTTTTACCAATTCAATTATATTTATAATTATCTTTACCCACTTGTTTAAAAGTTAATTTTGAAATTCATATTAAAATTGTTGCATTTAGACGTTTGATTTTGTAAAAGTATTACATTTCAATGATAAATATTTGAATTTAATTTATTTATCACTCAGAAGTATGTATAATTAGGAATAAATGATTTTTCTGAACCCTATTGGAGGTTACATAATGAATACAAAACGTATACCAGGTTTTCAATGGGCAATGATGATATTTATTTTCTTCATTATTGCTTATGCAACACCTATTATACTTAAAGATTTTCAAGGTACAATTTCTCTTAAAACTTTTGTCTTTGACATGAGCAGCTTAGCACCATTTATTGCTGCCGTTATATGTTTACTCGTCTTTAAACACAGAGGTACGCAACTTGGTAGTTTAAAGTTTTCAATTAGTTTAAAAGTTATAGAACGTATCATTTTAGCACTTGTCATACCATTAATTATTTTTATTATTGCTATGATTTGCTTCAATGTTTATGCTGATAGTTTTGTACTTCTACAAACAGACGATTTATCTGTTTCAATTATATCAATTATTATTGGTCAAATTATCATGGCTTTCTTAGTAGAGTTTGGTTTCCGTTCTTATTTACAACATATTGTTGAAACTAAGATGAATACATTTATCGCATCTATTATTGTGGGCATTATTTATTCAATATGGAATGTTAATATTTCATTTAGCTTTGATTATGCGATATATAGTTTCCTTTATTCTTTCGCTTTTTCAATGATTATTGGAGAACTTATTCGTGCTACAAAAGGACGTACAATATACATTGCGACAATATTCCATGCAACAATGTCATTTGGACTCGTTTTCTTATTTAACGAAGAATTAGGCGATGTGTTCCCAATGAAAGTAATTGCTTTAACTACGGCCGCTGTTGTCGCTGTTTACATTCTATTAAGTATTATCGTTCGTGTGATTCTTTATTTCTTCACAAAACGTAATTTAGATGAAGTGGATGATAACAACTACCTTGATCATGTTAATGAAACATCTGAAAACGATGCACAAACCGATGATGATGTTGATGAAAATAGTGTTAAAGATGAAAATAAGACAAGCACATCGTCTTCAGACAGCTTAAAGTCAACGACTGCCGCAAGTGGTGTTGTCGCGGCTCATCATACAGCGCACGACTCAGATCAACAACACACTGATGAGACAACAAAGACGACAACTTCAACAGTCGATGATAAAAATACAGCATCGTCTACAACATCTACTGTTAATGAAGCAACTGAACAAAACAACGCAGATTTAACTACTGATGATAATCAAAAAAAGACAAACACTGAAAGCAACTCGACATATAATGACCATGTTGAAATAAATGAAGAAGATGACAAATCAAAATCTAATGATAATAACGACTCAAACAATTTGACTAATAGTTCCGTTGAAGCATCTACTGAAAAAGTAAAACATGATACAACTGACAACGATAATGAGTCATTAAAAACAAGTGCACGTTATTCATCTTCTCGTAAATCTTCGGCTGTGAGTAATGCGAAAGCATCCATTACAGATGATGATCATGTTGAAGACACATCATCAACTGAATCAAACACTACAAACGCAACACATAATGATCAAGAAGTAGATAATGATTCAAATGATAAACAAACGCGTTCACCTTTTAATCTTAAAAGTAAACGTGGTCACCGTCGTTAGTTACACTAATGCGTAACATTATTAAAACTTGGGGAGTATGGTATACCTCACAAAGTGTCGACAGAGTCTCTGGCTTTGTCGGCATTTTTTGTTTATGCTTTCTGCGCGTCCGATATTGCTTTATTAACTAGTCAGTCCTCTCCCAAAGGACTACCACCTTTAAATAAAAGTACAAAAAAAGCGGATGAGACATAATTACATGTCTCATCCGCCTTTTTGTATTATTTATTTTTCAAGTACTTTCACACCGTCTGGTGAACCAATAATAATTTGGTCAGCAACATCTAAGAAATAACCGGTTTCCAATACACCCACAAGATGGATTAAATATTCATGCATTTCGTAAGCATCTATACTTCCGTTTAATTCTAAGTCCAATATATAGTTTCCATTATCTGTAATAAATGGCACATCCTCAACAACACGGCGTATTGCTTTAATATTACCCTTACCATATGACTCAATCTTTTTAGAAACGAGTAGCCAATTAAATTTATCTACTTCCACAGGAAGCTTAAACGTTTGGCCTAAATAATCTACGCATTTACTATCATCTATTAAAACAATAAATCTGTCTGCCATAGCATCAATTACTTTTTCTCTAAATAGTGCTCCACCGCCACCTTTTATAAGGTTTAATTGATTGTCTACTTCATCGGCGCCATCAATTGCGATATCAATTTTATCCACATCGTTTACATCGACTACCCGCATACCTAATTTTTTTGCGATATAAGCTGTTTTGTTTGAAGTACAGACGCCAGTTATATCAATATGTGCTTGTTCTAATTTCTCTGCGATTTTTGGCACGAGTAGTTCAATTGTTGAACCTGAACCAATACCCACAACCATACCATCTTTAATTTGGTCTAATGCATCATCAAATGTACTTAACTTCAACTGTTTTTTATTCATAATGCTTCCCCTTTACACACAGTACTTTTATCTTTATTGTACATGAGATTCATAAAAATACATAGCTAAAAAACGTAAATATAAGACGCTAATATATGTTCACTTGCATATTCTGAAAATTGTTTTAAAATGATAATCACTAAACTGCAGGAGGTACTGAATTATGATTTATGCGCTAGATGCAATTTCTACAGGTAAAATTCAAGATTTATCATACAGTACGAAAAGACCGATGCGCTCAGCCTTAAACAAAAAGAGAATTACAAGTCAAATGTGGTTATCGAAGACTGGGTTTATTGAAGATGAGCAAGAATATAAAGGACACGGTGGACCAGATAAAGCGCTATGTCTTTATAGTAAGAAGAACTATGAATTATGGAAAAATGATGTTTCTACATTACCTGACTATGCTATGTTTGGTGAGAATTTAACTGCTGTCGATTTAGATGAAAATGATATTTATTTGGGTGATCAATTTCAATTAGATGAAGCAATTGTAGAAGTATCTGAAATAAGAGAACCATGTTGGAAAATTCAAGAAAAGTATAAAATTCCAGATTTAGTTAAGCGCATGTCGCGTTCTTGCAAGACTGGGTTTTATCTTAGAGTTATCAAAGAAGGATTTGTAGATAATGGTGCAAATTTAGAATTCATACATTCTTCAAACACGCATATGCCGCTTTCAGTGTTCGAACTGAATGACATCTATTATAACGATAATAAAAATATAACGCGGTTAACAGATGCTTTGAAAAATCCCTATCTAACTGACGAGAGACATTCAAAATTGCAAAAATTTTTAAAACGCGCACAAAACATCGCAGAGAAATAACTATATAAATGGAACTAGATAGAAAACTAAATTTTTCTAATAAGGTTTGTTGTATGATTCGACTTCGGCAAAGATGACTAGAAAATGGAATACAAGAATTGTAAGTCTTTAAAAGTTTAATATAAGCGCATTTCCAATGCAGTTAACTACTGACAATATAAAAATAAGTCTGAGACATATATTAATGTCCCAGACTTATTTGCATAATATCAATTTAGTTTCTATAACTCTTTTTCAAAAATTTTATATGACGTTTTTGAATAGTATGGTTGATTAGCTTCCAATATAGATGGTGCTTTTTCTCCCATTAAGTTAATGTCATTTGGTATACATTGCGTTTCAAGCGTAAAACCAGAATGTGCCTTATAAATATTAAAGTCACTTTGCCAACTTGTAGTATCATTAAATGTGAAAATGACAACATTTGGCATGTCAGTGTTCACTGTTAATAAAAAGCGTTTATTTTCAACGGTCATTTCATTGCCACCTATATCAAATGGATGATCGATGCCGCCAAAACGTTCCATTTGTGCTTTCACAACTGGATGCTCACTCGTAAAGATGTCTTTAAATTGTATGTTTCTTTCGTTAAACGTGTCCACTAAATCAATTGGTTCCATGCTTTCAACGATATTATCGTCGCCTAATAAATACATATCTACTTTTGAACTTGAAATACTATGGTTATCAATCACATTATTATCTCTATTCAAATTAAAATAAACATGATTCATCGGATTAAATAACGTTTTCTCTGTAGCGGTTGCTTTGTATTCAATTGTCCATTTATGATCAACATCATAAGTATGAATCACTTCTAGCTCAATATCGCCAGGAAAATGGTCGTCCGAACTTTTTATAGTTGTTGTAAAAATAACTTTTACTTGGCCCACTTGCTCTTCAATTTCATAATCAAAAAAGCGTGTACCAATACCTTCTGGCCCACCATGTATGTTATGTTCACCGTTATTTGCGTCAAGCTGATAAGTCTTTCCATCTAATTCGAAAGTAGCATTTGCAATTCTACCACCATAACGGCCAATTGTTGCCCCGAAATGAAATGGATTTTCTTCATAGAATTCATCTGCTTCTACAACATTTCCAAGTACAATGTTATTATCATCGTACTTCCATGAGACAATACGTGCACCATAATTTGTAAAAACAATTTTCGTTTCTTCATTATCAATTTTAATTAAATCAATACCATTACTTTGGCTTTCTACTTTTGCAAACATCATCAATTACTCCCTTTCAAACCCAATACTTTTTCAAAAGTTAATATCAGGTTTTATCATGAATAAAAACATCACTTACAAACGTGGCCTGTAAATCACAACTCAGAAGGGGATCTTCATTGTGTTTAGGCAATGTAAACTGTCTCACTACAAGTCCAATTTATTTGAATATTTATTTTGAAAATAATAATTCAATTGTAGTGAACAATCCCTATCACACATAATACGATTAAATGTAACAACATCAATGTGATTAACTATGCTTCCCTCTAGCATAAGTTAACTTGCAAAGTCACTGTGATGCAATAACACAAATCTTGTGTAATATTTAATACTCCCTAATTCTTCTATTACTCTCTTATATTGTAACAATTTAGTCAAATGTTTATCTATACTAATCGTCAATTTTAACAAACAATCATAAAAATTGTTATACTTTTTCTATTATTATACAAATAATAGCCAAATTTTCATTGTATAATATTATAACTTTGTTGATTTCCTCTTTATTCTACTACTTAATTTATATAAGTACATAGTAATTTTATATAAACAACTTTCTATTCACTCTAAAAAGATACGTTTTTTATACACAATAAATGTATCAATCATAAAAAATAAACTACCTCCACATATTACATGTTGATGGTAGTTTATTATAATCGCTCATTTTAAATTATTATTTTTTGTTAAATATACGTTTTACCGAACTCATAAAGCCTTTATCAAAACTCAAAATCGTATCTTTATAACTACGCACTGCAACCCATAATAGTATAAAAATAGTGATAATAGATATAATCATACTTAATACAATTTCCCATATAGCAACATCTGGCGTGGATGCACGAACAAACATCACAAATGGTGAAAGTAATGGTATGAAGCTGGTAATTTTCACCAATAATGTATCTGTGTTCATGATACTAAATAAGGAAATATAAAATGCAATCATGCTAATTAATGTCATTGGCATTAATGATTGATTAATATCTTCTATACGAGCAGTAATAGATCCTAAAATCGATGCTAAAATAATATATGAAAGTATACCAATAATCATTGATATGATACCTACGACGATTAATTGCACGGTTAATTCGTTTGGTTCAATATTAAACCCTTTTAACATATCTCCAATATCAAACAATAAGAAACATATAATGCCGACCACAATAAATATACTGATTTGGGTTAATGCTACTGAAACCACACCTGCCATCTTCGCAAGAATATGCGTCACTGGTGACACACTCGTAATAATCATTTCGATAACTCGTGATGTTTTCTCAGTTGCGATTTCCATAGCAACTTGGCTCGCATAATTGAAAACGATAAAGAATATAAGCATCACGCCCGCATATACAATCATTGTATTAAAGCCTTTTTGAGCTTCACTTAAATTTGAATTGTTAGCATTATCTGCAAGCACTTCTGAAGTTACTTCACTTTGAGACTGTAACTGCTTTAATTCATCTTGTGATAAGTTTAAATTCGCCGCAACAAATTGTGTTTGTATAGTTGATAATGTCGCTTTTAATTTTTGCTTATCTTGTTCTGAAACAGTATCTTTACTCAATATTTTACCTGAAAGTTTTTTATCTTCACTCAGTTTAATAACGTAAGCTTTATCTAATTTTTCGTTTTTAACCTGTGACTTTGCTTGTTTTTCTGATAATTGCTTAAAGTCTGCGCCTTCATCAAGTTGATCACCTTGTGATTTAATGACTTTATAGATTTCATTATTCGATGAGACGACCCCTACTTTATCAGGTCCATCATCAAATAAATCAATAATTTTATTAATATTCGCCGCGCCAACCATTAAAAGAATCACAATAGCTGTAAAAATAACAAATGACTTTGTTTTGACTTTACTTTTATAAGTTAAGGAAAAAGTCGCAAAGAATTTATCCATTGACGTCACCTACTTTTGCTATAAAGATTTCATTTAGTGATGGTTCTACAACTTGGAATCGTTTGACGAAACCATACTGTATTACAACTTCATAAATTTTTTCAGCAACCTCTTCTGTCTCAATCATTGCTTTGATTTCTCTTTTACTTCTATCTACTTGTAATACACCGTCAATGCTATCTATTTCTGGCATTTCATGTTCTGTTTCTATGACGACGCTTTTCTTACCATGATTTGCTTTCACTTCATCAATTGGACCTGAAACAACAAGCTCTCCACGATTTAGAATACAGACATTGTCACATAATTCTTCTACATGTTCCATTCTATGAGAGCTATATATAATAGTAGTACCAAGATCATTTAAATCTTTAACAGCTGATTTTAATAACTCTACATTGACTGGATCTAAGCCACTGAATGGTTCATCCAAAATTAATAATTCTGGTTTATGTAACATACTTGCTAAAAGTTGGATTTTTTGTTGATTTCCTTTGGATAATGCTTCAATTTTCTTTTCTCTATTTTCGTTAATGCCAAACCTATCTAACCAATAATCTATAGCTTCCGTAATTTCTTTGGACTTCATTCCTTTTAAAGTAGCTAAATAACGTAATTCATCTTCTACTTTCATTTTAGGATGTAATCCTCTCTCTTCTGGTAAATAGCCAATGTGGTTGTATGAAGTCTTGTCTATGGGTTTGTCATTATATGCAATTTTACCTTCAGTGATTGGCGTTAGTCCTAAAATCATTCTGAAGGTTGTCGTTTTTCCCGCACCATTTCTGCCTAGAAAACCTAACATCTTACCTTGTTCTAATGATAATGAAATATCATTAACCGCTGTAAAATCTTTATATTTCTTGGTTACATGTTCAATGTTTAGTGACATTATGCCCCGACCCCTCTCTTTTTAAAAATTATATACTTTGATAATACCATTAGATCTAGCAAAGTTACATTTTAAATTCAACTTTGCTAGACATGATTCTACTTTATTACTTCTTGTGCAAGTGATATTGCACAAGAAAAAACTAACGCTGTTTCCACTTAAACTAAGTTGGTAACAGCGTTTTAATTTCAGTATTTTAATTCCTCATGTTTTTGATTATGAGTTTGTCCAAGTTGCTCATTTTCTTTTGGGTTAAAAGTATCCTCATACATGTGAGCATTCGAGCGAATGTGATTACCATATTTATGGCTCGTCCCATATTTATTTGTTTTTCTCTCACTATCCAAACAACAAATAACTAAACAATATATTCCTAATACCGCATAAATGATATATATCAACATCGGCGTAATGATACTAGAAATATTAGCATATTCAGGATCCATCGCATTTATTAATGTAATCATAATATTAGTAACAATTAATACGGCAAAATAAATCACTGGAATCAACATTTGTCTACCTGTATCATGAAATCTTCTAACCAATAATGCCCGACAAGGAATCAGTGTAGCTAATCCATATATAACAAGATATATAAAAGATATGAATATTAGAATGCCTCCAATTACAGTGATTTCACCAGAATAAGATGAAAGACCTGAAACAAGCATAATAAAACCTATAATAAGTAATATTAGCCCTGGTATCATAAAAATCATATGCCATAATATCATATACCAATATTCGCTTCGACGTGAGCGCCCTTTAAAATTAACATAGTTTATCCAGAACAATTTGAGTGCTTGAAGAAAACTAACTTTCCGCTCCATAATACTCCCCCTTTCATATTCATATGTTAAAGATAATTTTTAATTCACATTAAATTTTGGTACATTATATGTAAATTCTTTAAATATCTTATTTAGTTTAGTGTAACAAACTATTTTGTAAGTAGTAATACAATTTTACTGATTCTAAAAAAAACATTTAAAAATATTTATTTTTAAAAAAACTAGAAATCGGAGGAACAACTCATGGATTTTTTACGTCGAGATACAATAACTATTGCTAAAGATTTACTAGGTATCAAAGTGATTTTTCAAGATGAACTCGAAACATTCACTGGATATATTGTAGAAACAGAGGCCTATGTTGGCAAAGAAGACCGCGCCGCTCATGGTTTTAATGGAAAAAGAACGCCCAAAGTAGAATCTTTATATAAACGAGGTGGGACGATATATGCACACGTGATGCACAATCACCTTTTAATAAATTTTGTCACAAAAGATGAAGGCGTCCCTGAAGGTGTATTAATTAGAGCTGTCGAACCTAAAGAAGGTATCGAAACCATGAAATTAAATAGAGGAAAAAGTGGATTTGAATTAACCAACGGACCTGGAAAGTGGACCAAAGCTTTTAATATTCCTCGACATTTAGATGGTTCTCGTTTAAATGAAAGTCGTCTATTAATCGACACTAAAAATCGTAAATACCCATGTGCTATTGAAGAAAGCGGACGTATTGGAATTCCAAACAAAGGCGACTGGACATTTAAACCACTACGCTTTACTGTAAAAGGCAATCCCTATGTCTCTAAGATGCGTAAATCAGATATGACTGACCCAAAACATACTTGGCGCAAATAACTAATTATAATCATATAGAAAAGGAGCTTCCAAAAATGGAAGCTCCGCTACGTTCGTTTCTATTTCTTTTATCGATTGATTTATTCAACATTACAGACCCCACCACTGTTTAATTTAAACATATTATATTATTTTTGTTTGAAAAATGGCAGTAATTTGGGCCGACTCCTGCGGGAAAAGCACTAGCCGAATACTACTGGCTGAGGCTGTGCCCACGGAAAGCGTGCACAAAAAAGTGCCAACAAAGTCAGAGACTTTGTCGACACTCTGAGAGCTTCCAAAAATGGAAGCTCTTTTTTCTATATCAAGCATAAGTTTTTCATCAACTATTTATTTTTTAACTTTTTATTCCCATCTAATAAACCAAATTGAATTGTAATAATTGTACAAATAACCAATATAACTGGATAGAATGAATATTTTAATACTTCTAAATAAGAGACATCGCCATATTGCTCTACCATTAACATCCCACTGTCATGAGGGAGGACCATTAAAGCACTACAAGCAAATATATCTAGTAAGCTGGCCATCCGTTTAGGTGGCACTTTATATTCATCACCAATCTCTTTTGCAATTGGTGCCGAAATAATAATCGCTAACGTATTATGTGAAAGTGCGACAGACAGCACACCTGACATCATACTGATGACATATTCAGCACTTTTACGTCCTGTAGCTTTTCGCTTCATAGCTTGAATGATCCAATCTACACCACCATAGTATCGAATCAATGCTACAAGGCCAGATACTAAGAATGCTACAAGGAAAATGTTGAACATACTTTCCATACCATCACCAATCGATTTCGTAAATTGGAAGATACCCATTTGACCTTGAACCAAACCTAGTAGTCCAGCCATCCCGATACCAAGAATAAGCACAAAAATGACGTCTAAACCTGCAATAGCCGCTATTAATACAAATATATAAGGCAAAATATTAATGAAATTGAAACTTAAATCGCCTTCTACATTACCAGTCCCACCAACAATGGCATATATAATCGCTGTGATGAATGCGGCGGGCATAGCAATGAGCACATTCATTTTAAATTTATCTTTCATCTTGGCACCTACGCCGTTCGTTGCAGCAATCGTTGTATCAGAAATGATAGATAAATTATCACCAAAGTAAGCACCTGCAATAACAGCCGCACCTGCTGCCGCTACGCTTAAGTCCGCTGCTTGTGCCACGGCTACACCTACAGGAATAAATGTCGCTTGCGCTCCTGTTGAAGTCCCTAACGTTAAGGCAGCAAACCCACTCATTATAAATATTCCTGGGATAAGTAAACTTGGCGGAATCACGGATAGACCCATGTTGACCATAGCTTCTTTACCCCCCATTTCAGACGTAACCGTTGAAAAAGCACCTGCAAGTAACAAGATTAATCCAAGATTTACAATGCCTGAGTTCCCTGCGTGTTCAGTAAAAATCTGAACTTTTTTCGTAAATTTCGTTTTTCTATCATAACAAGTCCATGCTATGACAATACCTATAAAAATAGCGACATGTCGTGGCAGTTGATCAAAAGCATCCTCTTTGCCAATAATCGTAAATGTAATCCCCACACCGATATATAAAACTAAAAATATTAATAACGGCAATAATGCTAACGCACCATATTGTTTTTCACTTCTTAATGATTCATCCATATACTTACTCCTTATAACCTAGTATTTACATATGATATATAGTATATCAAAACCGATTGAATGTCATTGCATAAAACTTCATTTCTTTTATTCAGTTATTCATTTTCGTTCCATCACATTGATATAGCTCATTTTAATACTACCCCTATTATATTATGAATCAATTTTGAAGCACTGCTATTACCTTTAATACTATATAAATGAAGTAACATTAAAAATCAAAGTGTTATTTTACACAAATGAAATTAATTTTCTTTCGAATTTAATTCTTTTCTAGCGTTATAGTGTTTTAAAATGTATAATAAATACAATGGGCTTTTGTAAGCACTTTCTTGTTTTAGTGCGAAATTTGTTTACATATCACATTATAGGAGAGATTTATTTGTAAAATGAGGGGGAATGAAAATGCTAGAGCTAGATGCTATTACTACTTTAGCACTCGCGAGTGTTTTATACCTTTTTGGTATATTTATTGTGAATCACGTATCAATTTTAAGGCGATTATGTATTCCAAGCACCAGTAATTGGTGGTTTATTATTCTCAATACTAGTTGCTGTCTTACAATCAACGAATATTATAACAATAAAATTAGATTCTGATTTTATTCAGAATTTCTTTATGCTTGCTTTCTTTACAACAATTGGGCTAGGAGCATCATTAAAACTACTACGCTTAGGCGGAAAAGTATTAATATTATATTTTATCTTTTGTGGCGTTCTTGCCGTATTCCAAAATATCATCGGTGTATCTATCGCAAAAGTTTTAAATATTCCGCCATTGCTTGGACTAACAGCTGGTTCAATGTCAATGGAAGGTGGACATGGTAATGCTTGCAGCATATGGTCAAACCGTGCAAGACATGGGTATTGATTCCGCATTAACAGCCGCTCTAGCAGTTGCAACATTAGGACTTGTTGTCGGTGGTTTAATTGGTGGACCAGTCGTTAAATTTTTAATAAATAAATATAATTTAAAACCAGAACATGCAGAAGAAACAATGAAAGATTACAGTAGTGTAAAATCAAACTCATACTTAAAAAATCGCATGACACCGACAACTATTTTCCTATTACAATTTTCAATTGTAGCCATCTGTATGGCTATTGGTTCTTATTTAGGTAATACGTTCTCAGATTTAACAGGTATTAATATCCCTGTTTATGTAGGTGCTATGTTTGTTGCAGTTATCATACGTAATATTTCAGAATATAACAATTTAAATCTGATTGATATGAAGATTATCGATAGTATCAGTGATGTTTCTCTTAGCTTATTCTTATCTATTGCCTTAATGAGTATTCAACTTACTGAAATTTATCAATTAGCAGTTCCATTAATTGTTATTGTATTAGCACAAGTTGTATTCATCGTTTTATTCTCAGTCTTCGTCGTATTCCGAGGACTTGGTAAAAATTATGATGCCGCAGTTATGATTGGTGGTTTCATCGGACACGGTCTTGGTGCTACACCTAACGCAATGGCTAACTTAGATGTTATTACTAAAAAATACGGTGCATCACCTAAAGCTTATCTTGTCGTTCCGATTGTCGGTGCGTTCTTAATAGATTTACTTGGTGTACCAATCGTTACGACATTCATTAACATTTTTGGTTAAAGTAAAATGACATTTGAATCAAACTGAGATATAAACATGCTCAGTTGAATAAAAGGATGGCCGAGACAAGTATTTATGTCTTAGCCATCCTTTTTTATTACCTAATATCTAATCCTCTTTGCTCTATCCATGATTCTAGCTTAGGACTAAAGATCATTTGTGATTGTTTTAAATCTTTAATTGTTGGCGTATCAAGCATGGTCATAATTTTCTTCATATGCTCTGTGAATTGTTCAGTATAATTAATTGTCTCTGTAATGCCATGGTTCTCGACTTGGTTTAAAAATGGTCGTGACATACCAACAGCACTCGCACCTAATGCAAGGCATTTCACTGCATCTAATGGTGTTCTCACACCACCACTTGCTAATATATCCATATCTTGTTGGTGTGCAGTACTTTCTAATAATGATTCAACAGTCGTTTGACCCCATAAACCAAGATAATCCATATCTTTATACGTACGTCTTTCATTTTCAATATCTACAAAGTTTGTACCGCCGCGTCCACTTACATCAACGTATCGGATTCCAATCTCATACAATTGTTTAATTGTTTCTTTGCTCATACCAAAGCCAACTTCTTTAACAATTACTGGTACATCCACATGTGCTACAATTTGCGCAAGGTTTTCCATCCATGTAGAGAAGGTTCTATTCCCTTCTGGCATGACAAGTTCTTGGGGTGCATTTACATGAACTTGTAGCGCTTGTGCATCAAGTAATTTCACTGATTCAACTGCTTTATCTACAGGCACATCTGCACCAACATTACTGAATATAATACCATCAGGATTTGTTTCTCTTACTACACTAAATGATGAAATCATTTTACTATTACGTAAAGCAACATGTGTAGATCCTACAGCCATTGCCATCCCAGTTTCACGTGCAATGATTGCCAGCTTCTCATTGATTTCTTTCGTCCATTCACTGCCGCCTGTCATTGCATTAATATATAATGGTTTCTTAAGTGTAAAGTCCTTTAATTCACTTTGTATATTAACATCATCCACATCAATATTCGGAATTGAATGATGGACAAACCTTATTTCATCAAAATCTGAAATTGTAGCATCTTGTTGTGCCATTGCAATTTCTACGTGCTCATTCTTTCTTTGTTCTCTTTTATTATCACTCATCTTTTGCCCTACTTTCAATCCTTATTATGTTCACTCTATTATTTAAAACATTACCTATATTTTCAAATATAAAATTAAAACCATTTTTCTTTTTTAAAATAAAAAATACTCCCTATACTAATCGCTAACATGATTGCAAGCACAATGTAATAACCGTAATGCCATTTAAGCTCTGGCATATTTGAAAAATTCATTCCATATATACCTGTAATTAATGTTAGTGGGAGGAATACAACAGATACTAAAGTAAGTATTTGCATAATGCTATTCATCTTATAATATGAATATGACGAATAATTATCCCTTATTTCTTCTGTCATTTCTTGTGATAAGTTCATTATATTTTCTTGTTTAATCATATGATCGTCTATATGTTGAATATACATATGATTTTTGTCATCTACAAGTAATTGACTGCTTTCTTTCATATTCTCTACTAATTCTCTCATTGGATATATAATACGCTTTAATTTTATGATTTTTGAACGTATTTTAAATACATCATCCATTATTTCTTTAGTTGAGCTACCATGTGTTTCTCTATCTTCTAACTCATAGACTTTATTTTCGATATCATAAATTAATTCAAAATAAGTATCTACAACTTCGTCCAAAATATAAAGTATCGCATCTGAAGCATCTAAATCCGATTCATAATGACTTGAGATATACTGTTCCACTTCTTGTAATACATCAAAGGGCTTATGATGATATGTAATTAACATGTTGTCTTTAATGAACAGATTCAGAACTTTATCTCCTTTATATTGCGAGTCAACACTATGAAACACTATGTATTGATAAGTATCATAGGTTTTATATTTAGCTCTTGGAGTCCCATTTACCGTATCATCAATTTCAAGCTGATTAAAATTAAAGTAGGATTGTAACATCTCGTTTTCTTCATCAGATGGATCATTAAAATCACACCAGATAAAAGTAGCTGATTCAGGAATTTCTTTAAAGTGGTTAACTTGAGTTAAAGTTTCTTTGGAAGTCTGATATTTTATTGTCACACTCATAATTTCCCTCCTCAAATCATTTCTTCTATTTTACCATGAAATAGACCGTATGTATGGTTTGGTAAGTTTTAGTTATTTTTCTTTAGAAAATACATTTACATGTTAAAATTTAACTATTACTTTTGTTTTTAACAACCAAGGAGCTGTTTACATGGAAAAGCCTTTTACAGTAGTTCAAACTGTTGCTCAAGAAATGATTGACCATAACGGACACGTACATGATGCGAACTACAATATGGTTTTTAGTGATGCAATTAACCAATTTAATTATCAGCATGGTTTATCACTTCAAGAACGTAAAGCATTAAATTATACAATGTTCACTGTTGAGGAACAGACTGCTTATTTATCGGAATTAATTGAAAATGACCAATTCTACATCAGTGTATATATATATAATTATGATGTTAAGAGAGTACATTTCTTCTGTATAATGAAACAACAAGACGGGACGACTGTAGCTACAAATGAAGCTATGATGTTAGGTATTAGCAGAGAGACTAAAAAATCAGCCCCATTCCCTCAACATTATTTAGATCAAATTGTAAGTTACTATGATAATCAAGGACGCATCGAGTGGCCTAAACAATTAGGTCATCGTATCAACATTCCACAACAAGGAGATGCATATTCATGACACAAAGTATAAGAGAAATCGTACAATTACAACTTTATGATTTATTTGATAATACTAAATTTGAACTGAGTGAACTTAACCAAAATAAAAGTCTCGTTATTAATGGCCCTGATAGTAAACTCATTAAGCGAGGTTTAGATATAAGCTATCTCCAAGGTCAAAAGAAGGCAATCGATGCCATTCATACGCTTTTAAAAACATATACAGATGACCGTACATTCATTGAACATTATAATAATTACACGCTTATTACTTCTGAAGAATTTGAAACATCTGCTTCTAACTTTAGTTCAATGATTGAACCTCAAGATGAATTTGAATTATTTTTAGCCACTCACTATAATCTAAGGGGTCAAAAATTAGTTATTGATACAGTTAACACACTTATAAATACTTAAACGCAATGAAACCGTAGTGGGACAGAAATCTAATGTTTCTAAAAAGATTTCGTTGTATGAGTCACCTCGGCAAAGCTGACTAGAAAATAATTCAGGCTGAGACAAGTATTTATGTCCCAGCCTCGTTTTATTTTATTCTATATCCTTTGCCTTTGTAAGTTGGATTTTCATTTGAAATAACTAACTTTATCGTACATTATACATCAATTGTATTAACGATTTGTTTAACCACTTTATGAGACTCTCTAATAGGCAAAAGTTCGAATGCATGAACCATATTTTTATATTCATAATAATGTATGGGTTGTTGACGCTCTTCTAAAATATCAACCAATTTTTTCATATCTGGTTGATAAATTTCACGCGTACCACCAAACATAAATATCGGTGGTAAATGACTTAAATTCCCATTAATAGGTGAAACTTTAGGTTCATCTAGTGAAAAACCTTTTGACCAATGGCGCATAATTTTTTGAATACCATATCTATTTAGAATGACATCTTTCTTTTCTAATTCTTCTGTAATCGCTTCGTTTTGTAGATCCGCATCTAGAAGCGGTGACAGTAAATAAAGTTTATTTGGTAAGGGTTGTTGCTTATCTTGCAATTGCTCGCATAAAGCCTAATGCTAATGCACCGCCAGTCCCATCACCCATAATAACAATTTCATCACTACTCACTTCGGATAATAATTGATTATACACTTCAAAAATAGCACTATATGTGTCATCAATATAGTACTCAGGTGCTTTAGGATAAATTGGCATAACAATTTCATGTAATGTACTTAATGCGAGCTTATCCATTAATCTCCAATGAAATGCTGACGGTTGCAATACATTGTAGCCACCATGTATATATAGTATTTTTTTCTTGCGACTATGCCTAAAACAAAATCTGAAAAGCTGCATGTTCCCTATAGTTTGCTTATCCAAATCAGATTTTACATTTAATGTTTCTGGTTGTTTATGCTTTTTTTCATTCATTTTTAACCTTGTATCTAAAAATCGTTCAAAATCTTGCTCACCTTCAAATAAAATTGATCTATGTGGTAATAAATACTTGTTGATAAATTTTGTTGTCAGTCTTGATTTCATTCATAATCAACCCAATCTCTATATTTAATGTGCATTTTATCAGAATTTTTTAATATAATTTAGTATTTAAAAATTAATGTTATGGTAAAATTAATACAATGACATAAAAAAGAAGATATAATATAATGTAAGTAACATAAAAAACCCCTATTTTAAATGCTATTGAATATTAAATACATTCTATCGATAATTAAAATGTATCAGTTATTAAGCATTATAACAAAACAAAAGTCATAAAATAAGAAGATGTTAATATTAGTTTAGCGAAAGGAGCACCTTATGGCCGAAAAAAACAAACAGTTTGCCGATTTTGAGCACACATTAACGAGCGAGCATATGCAAAGAGGATCTCGCTACGGTAAAAAGAAACTTTCTTGGGTGAACATACTTATCCAACTTATCGTATTAATATTAGTAGCTATTACAGGCTATAGTATGTTTAAGGAACCTATTTTCAATCTAGTATTTGTCAAAGAAACGATTAACTTCCACCAACTTACAAACTTTCAGGAAACGATCAATAGCTTCTCTAACTTAAATATCAATGTTGAAAACATTGATAACTTACAAACAAGTATCGATCGTTTAATATTAGTGTTTTATGTATTTTTTATTGCTTGTATTTTTAGTATCATTTTAACAATTTTTACGATTATTTTTAATAGAACTGCATTAAAAGTTGTCAATATGTTTGTTATTGCTATTATGTTAGTTATTACATTTGGTTTTTCTTACTTAATTAAAAATATTGCTAAACGTATTGCCGATTCAATGAATCAATATTACGTTTCAGTTAGGCCTATTGATATATTGACAGAAGCCGACGCAATTCATAATGCGCTCATTCTTTTAGGATGTAGTATTGCTTTGATTATCATTAGTATGCTTTTTAGAAATCGTAAACCTCGTATACGTGCTTAATATCCAAAGCATAAGCATTGATTCATTAAACTAATACAACTAAATTTAAAATAGAAAGAACCAATCCATTAAACTGATATGCTCCCTTCAAAGTAGACACTTAAAAAGTAAAAACTTTGAAGGGAGTTTTTTTGTGTCTCAAAAACTTAAAGTAGATTTAAATTCACTTCTTATTGCCTTTGACAAATATGAAGAAGGCATGAGTTTTGCGAATATTGTAGATGAATTAAACCTAGATATTCATACAGGTATATTAAGAGATAAATACTATCAATATTTAGATAAAGGTATGGAATCGTTGATTCCAAAATCAAATAACAATAGTTATTCAAAAGAATTTAAAATGAACGTTGTTGATGAATATTTTCATAGTGAGTTATCTTATCGAGATTTAGCGATTAAATACAACGTGCCATCACATAAGACTATAATTAATTGGACAAAACGTTATACTGAGGATAAAGAGAACCAAAATTATTCTTCAATATCTGAGGTGTATATAATGAAAGCGAAAAAAACGACTTATGAAGAAAAATTAAATATCGTTAAATTTTATCTGGATAATGAATTAAGTTACAAAGAAATAGCCCAAAGATTTAATGTTACTTACGGTCAAGTGTACCAATGGATACAAAAATATAAAGAGCATGGCGGCGACGGTCTAATCGATGGTCGAGGTAAAGGTAAACCTCAATCAATATTAACTTCTGAAGAAGTTAATGAAGCTGAAATTAAAGCATTAAAAGAACGTAATAAAATTTTAGAAATGGAAAATAAAGTTTTAAAAAAATATCAAGAAATAGAAAGAGAGATGATGAATCAAAAATCAAACAAATCACGGCATACGAAACGATCCAAACGCTAAAAGAAGAATATCCTGTTCAACAACTATGCCAAACGCTTGGAATTTCAAGATCCAGTTATTATAAATGGATTCATCGCGTACCTACACAAAGAGATGTAGAAAACGAATCTTTAATGGAAGACATACAAGAAATATATGATAAATATAAAGGCATTTATGGTTACAGACGTATTTACATTTATATTCGAATTAAATTAGGTAAAAAAGTGAATCAGAAGCGTATTTATCAATTAATGAAAAAACTGAGACTAACTGCTGTCATACGTCGTAAGAGAGCACCATATAAACGCTCAACGCCTCAAATCACAGCTGAAAATATATTGAATCGTGAATTTCAAGAAGATAAACCTAACGTTAAATGGTTAACTGATGTAACTGAGTTTCGACTTAAAGCCGGAAACAAAGTATATTTAAGTGCTATTTATGATTTAGGTACAAATAAAATAGTTAGTTATGAAACAAGTGCTTCAAATAATAATCAACTCGTATTTAACACTTTTGATAAAGCAGTATGTAATATGGACTCTACCGAAGGTATTCTTTTGCATAGTGACCGAGGGTACCAATACACATCTAGGCGATTTAGAGATAAATTAAATCGCTTTGGCGTAATTCAAAGTATGTCGCGTGTTAGTAGATGTATAGATAATGGACCAATGGAAAGTGTTTGGGGGATTATTAAAAGTGAGATTTATAGAGGAAATAAACATTATTTATTTGAGAATATAGAAAGAGCTAAAATTATTATAGATGATTATATTCATTTTTTTAATAATGAGCGCATCACATTAAAAATGGCTGATCTCGCTTAATACGAGATCAACCTAAAATTTAATTATTTACTTGTCTACTTGACTGGGTGCAGTTCAAACAACTAACGGATTGGTTCTTTTAATTTGGAATGAGAATTTTATCCTCACGCTTTAATATTTTATAGTTACTTTAATTTTCTTTTGATAAATAATGTTCTTTCCCTTTTAAGAAAAGACTCAATATAAATGCAAGCGCACTTAAACCTGTCGCAATTAAGAATGCACTATTCACACCATTGATGGATGCGAGTTTCTGAACAAATTCTAACAATTGTGATGTCGCCAATTGTTCGCCACCCATTGCTTGTGCCATTTCTTGTAAACGATCTTTAATAAATGGATTCGTTTTATCCAAATCTTGTGAATAAGCGACGATATGTTCAGTTGTTTGTGTTGACATTACAGTCACTAATAAGGCTGTGCCTATAGAACCTGCAAGTTGTCTTAATGTATTGGATAAGGCATTACCATGCGAAATCAAACGTTGTGGTAAGGAATTCATACCTGCAGTCATAATCGGCATCATGATAAAACTCATACCAAATGAACGAATCATATAAACTACTACTAAGTGAGTATATGTTGTATTCATATCAAGTTTAGTCAATTCCCAAGTTGCATAAGTCATAATTGCTGTACCTATAAGGGCTAACGGTTTAATACCAATTGTATCTAGTAATTTACCTGAAATTGGACCCATTACTCCCATGATTAATGCACCTGGCAATAATAGTAAACCTGATTCCATTGGACTGAATCCTCTTAGATTTTGTAAATATAGTGGTAACAGAATCATACCACCAAATAAACTCATTGTAACAATCATATTGATTACAGTTGTTAAAGTGAAACCAGAATATTTTAATACTTCCATATTTAACATTGGTACACGCATTGTAAGTTCTCTGATAACAAAGGCAATAATAAAAATAACACCTAGCACTAATGAAATTAACACTATAGGTGAAGTCCATGTATTATTTCCTGCTTCACTGAAACCATATAATAACGCACCAAAACCAATAGTACTAAAAATAATACCTGGAACATCTGCTTTAGGGTTTGTCGTTTCTTGATATACTTTAAACCATATATAACCAATAATTAAAGCTACAAGTCCGATGATAAACATACCATAGAACATAACATTCCATTGATAATTTTCAACGATATATCCAGATAATGTTGGACCAATCGCCGGCGCTAAGATCATTGCAATACCTAACGTTCCCATTGCCGCACCACGTTTTTCTGGTGGGAAAATTGTCATAAATACATTTGTACCTAACGGCATTAATATACCTGCGCCAATGGCTTGCAATACGCGTCCTACCATCATCATTCCAAACGAGCCTGATATACCACAGACTAAAGAGCCTAGAGTAAATAATGCCATCGCAACTAAAAAGAGTTTACGATAAGAATATTTATTAAATAAATACGCACTGATAGGAATCAAAATACCGTTGACCAACATAAATCCTGTCATCAGCCACTGACCCGTATTCGCAGAAATATTAAAATCAATATTGATTTCTGGTAAAGCCACGTTCAATAATGTTTGGTTTAAAATTGCAATGAACATACCAAAAATCATGGCTACTAAAACTTTGGCTTGTGTAGCACCTTTACCAAACATAAATGAACTATGTTTGGCTTTTAGCTGTTCATTGACTTGGGCTTCTTCTGAATTTGGATTTATCTTTTCGTGATCAGAATCAGTTTGTTGTTGTACTTCTTCTGTTTCTGTATTTGAGTGTTCAATTTCATCATCAAGCACTTCAGAATCCGATGTAACGTTTTCACTTGTATGATGTATTTCTTCAGATTGTGACGTTGTTTCGCTAGATTTTTCATTGTCTCTTACTTTAAATTTAGATTGATAAGTTTCATTCGATGTGTTGTTTTCATGCTTAGCATGTTCCATTTGTCGCATTGATTTCTTCTTATTTTTTTTAGTGATAAATAGATTCAATAATCCGACAAGAATGAGCGCTATGACTACGTAAATTATAATGAAGGCTATTGTCATTTCAAGCCCTCCTTAGTTTTTATGAATTTTGACTTCAGCGTTCATTCCTGGAACAACATTATTAGATGGTTTTGAATCTAGTGAGATTTTTACAGGTACTACTTGAGAAACTTTAGTATAGTTACCATCACTGTTTGTTGAAGGCATCATTGAAAAACTTGAAGCTGTTGCTTTACCAACTTCTTCTACTTTACCTTTAAGTTCAGCATCTTCACCGTCTAGTGTTATATTTACATCTTTACCTTTTTCAACATCCGCAATATCTTTTTCATCAACATTTGCAGTAATGTATGAATCATCTAAATTATAAGCATAGGCAATTGGCGTTCCGGCTTGCGCCATTGAACCTTCCATACCATCTGTTTTTACAATCGTTCCATCTTGGGGCATTTTAATATCCATATTTTGTGATTGGCCATCTTCACCTTTTGTTGCGATTTCTGCAACTTTGTCGCCTTTACTTAACTTCTCATTATTCTTAACGTCAAAAGATTTAATTTCGCCTGCTGCTTGGAGCTGAAACTTTAATTTGCTCTCCATCAACTTTGGCATTATCTGTACTGACAAATCCTGTAGCTTGATTATAAAAGTGGAAACCAACTACTCCTATTATTACAAGAACTACAATGGTAATGACATTAATTAACACCATTTTCTTCATTACACTTTCCTCCTATTTGCTTTTAAAATTCACCTTATATATTATAGAGTCATGCTAAAGAAAAAAACACCGACACTTCTACTAAATGTGTCGGGTAAGTAATCATATGTTATTTTGAAGGAGATAAAATGAGACAGACAGCTAAAAATAAAATCATTCGAAATATGATTATCCTATTAGAAGAACATCCATTTGAACATATTACTATTAAAATGATTTGCGCGTATAGTGGTGTTAACAGAACGACATTCTATGATTATTTTGTGGATAAATATGAGCTTTTATCTACAATTCAAACTTATCACCTAAAGAAGTATATTCAATTATTAGATGTCTTACACAATAGCTTTGAACACACAGAAATCAACTATGAGAAATTATATAAATTTTTCAAAATCATTTTGTGCTATATCCATCGTCATTATGGCTTCTTTCACGCAATATTTGTCACAAATCCAAATCGTGACTTATTTAGCGATTATGTTAAAGAAACCAAACTCAATTATACAAAATTGTTAGATGATTATACGACCGTGGCAAATAAAAAACAGTTTGTTACGTATGCTATCGGGGGACAGCTTGGTATTATCTATTATTGGATACGAGAAGGTTGTATTGAATCACCAAATGAAATGGCACAAATTTTACTTGCAAATGCAATTAAATTAGGGCGTTAATACTGTAATCACTTTCGTATTACGATATTTCTAAAGTACATAAATGAAAAACGGTCGCTAGGTATCCACTAAGGAATCTAACAGCCGTTTTTCATTTTCTCTTTATCCAATTTACTATTTAGGCGCTACACGTTTAAATACAAAATAATTTATTATTTGAAGTATCATCAATAATACCCCTACCATCAATATAATTGTGACGTAAGGTATATAACTATCTTCCCCCATTACGCCTACTAGTGGTGATACAAGCCCACCTATTAAGAATTGAACTAATCCTAATAAGCTAGACGCACTTCCATTGCCACCTGTGTTCTCATCCATTGCAATTGAGAATCCTAGTGTCGCTACTCCTGTAACAGGAGCCACAAGAATAATAAAACCTATAAACAATAGCCAGATAGATAGATGCATGTACAAAATAATGCTTATCCACACAATACCCACTAATTGGATGATTGTTAATACACGTAAAAGAACTTGTCTATCAATATAATCCACTAACTTACCTGTTAATTGACTAGAGATAATGAGACTTATACCTACGGATGCAAACATAATGCTAAATTGCTGAGCAGACATGTCATAAATGCGTTGTGCAATAAAAGGAGATGCAGAAATATAACTAAACAAAATAACGAATGTCACACCTTGTATAAGCATAGGTAATACAAATCGAGGCGTCGCTAATAACCGTTTGAAACTTTTGAAGATACTTACGAGATGTGGGCTATCTCGTTGTTCAGTTGACAATGACTCTTTGATATTAAATATCGTTCCAAATAACATAAGCAGACCAAATATAGTTAATATGACAAAGACCATCCGCCACGTAGAAAATGATAAAATGACGCCCCCTAATGCTTGGTGCTAATACTGGTGCAACACCGTTTACTAGCATAAGTAACGCTAAAAATTTAGTTAATTGTTTTCCGGTATACAGATCACTTGATATCGCTCTAGAAATCACCGCTCCTGCTCCACCACAAAATCCTTGTACAAATCGTAAGGCAATCATCCACCAAATATTATCCACAAAAATAATACCTATACTTGCCATAGTAAATAACGCCATAGCTACGATTAGTGGTGTCTTTCGTCCTATAGCATCTGATATCGGACCTACAAATAAATTACCTAATGCTAAACCAATCATAAACAAAGATAATGTAAGTTGTGAATTAGATGTTGTTGTATTGAAATCTGATTGTATCTGTGGCAAACCTGGCAAGAACATATCAATAGATAATGCCCCTATCGCAGTCAACGCGCCTAAGATAATAACAAACAGTAAGGAATTCTTATTTTGCTTTTGATAATTAGACATTTCTATTCTCCCCAATGTTGAAGCCCTAGCAATTTTAGCTACTTAGTTAACACTTTATATCATATCATTATAAGATAAAGTTTATTGCTATTATTATAGCCTTTGCGAACGCAATTTTAAATAGATGAAGTTAAATTGATATGTAAAAGACAAAGGGAGCGGGAATACATAATCAAAATTTGATATCGTATTCCCGCTCCCACAAGGTAACTATAAAAAGTACGTTTTGCATTAAATTTTCAAATATTTAACTTTCCTCTGAGTATTTCACTACTTTTAAATCATTCGCTTTGTCATTACCTTCAAGTTGATATTCTACCTCACCATATTGGCCATCTTCTTTTAATGCTTGGCCCGTAACATAGAATGTTTTACCTTCTTTTACAATATCAGTGATTTGTGGTTGTTGAAGATAGAATAGTTCATTAGATTTAACGTCCTTTTTAGTATCCTTATATTTTTCACTATCTTTCTTTATATAAGATGATACTAAATTAAAATTACTTTGACTGCGTGCGCTAATCATTGCCGCAGTGTATTCACCGAAAAAACGAGACACCTTATTTCTAAAACTATTTTCTTCTTTTTCTTTTTCCTCAACATACTTCTCAATTTCATCATCATCAAAGTTTAAAGTAACCTGTGTTTTATCTTTGAGGTTATCTGTTTTCACTGTTGTTTCTGCTGACTTAAATGTTTTCTTCTTCGCTTGTCCTTCAGCAGATACTGTTATATCTTTTGTTTTAGGATATGGTCCAAATTCTTTGGCTTTTGCGTAATCATAAGTTTTGTCATTGATTTTCACTTTAACTGAATCTGTATCTATTTCGGATGCACCATTTAATTCAACTTGTACATATGCCTCGTTAAAATCTTCAATAACATCAACTGACTCATTGTTGCTGTTATTAAAGTTGAATTTAAGGTGACCATTGAATTGACCGTTCTCCATTTCTTTCTTAGCTTCAAGTGTGTAATCACCTGGAATAAATTTACCTAAAGAAGTTGGCTTATTTTTCTCAGCAACTACCGTTTTTTGTTTATCATCTGCCTTAAATTTATAAGTTGTTTTTTGTTTAGGTTTCACAATTGCTTCTTTAGTTGGTGCAGTAAAGCTCATATTATCAAATATTAAATAACGTGTTCCATTTTTACTGATTCTCAGAACTTTTTCTCCATTTTTGGCTGTGACAAAATCTGAATTCTTTGTATCATTTTGGTTCAATTTCGCAATTTTACTATTTACATCTTTCACAAAGTTATCCATTCCAACTTCATTTTTTATGTATTTAATATAAGCTTCAGCTTCATTTTCATCAACACTGTTATTTTGGGTACTCAAAAGCGTTGAAAGTTTTTGCGTATCGTTATTATCTACTGCATTTATTATAATCTCTGATTGTGCTTCAGGTGAATTAAAATTTCTTACTAAGAAAAAAACAATGATCAGTAAGATAAGGATAAAGAATGCAATCCCCAAAGGAATAACTTTACGTGCGTTAATGTTTGCTGTGTTTTTATTTGTTTTTGTAGAGCGCGTCATTTTTTCTGAATCGTCTTGTTTTGCTCGATAACCGCAATGACTACACCTTCTCTGCCCATTTCTTATGTTTTCTCCGCACTTTGGACATTTTTGCATTTTATCACCTCTTTACCCTCGATTTTTACACTATCCCGTTATTTTAACACATTATAGGTTGAAACTATATGTCAGATTAATACTCTATAAATTACTATACCTATGCATAATTGAAGTATTATAATGTATATTTTAATAGCTATAATATTTATTATATGTGCCTTGCTTAAAAATTGATATACGCATTTAGTCTAATGCTTCAGTTCTGTCATTGGATCATCCATTGTTCAAAACAATATATCTACAAACTTTATAACTAAATAATTCATAAAATAAAAGCGACTACTAGTCACCCTAGCTTGGATGCTAACAGCCACTTAATAAGACTCATATTTATCTAATTATAACTTGCTGTGTTTTTAGATTCGTCCTACCATACTAATATTAATTAATGTTACGAATGATGTTTGACATTAAAGTTCTTCAGTCTTTGATCAATGATTTCCAATACATAACGTGCTTGTTCAATTTCATCATCTGATAAATCATGCGAGCATATCACTCACTATGTCATTTATAATAGACTTACTTTTTCTATTAAACTGTTTGCCCTTCTCAGTTAATTTAATATATTTTAATCGTTGATCGCCTGTATCTTCAGATTTATCCCATTGTACAACCTCAGCTTGAATTAGCTTTTTTATTCTTCGACTGACGGCTGACTTTATTTACGCCTTGACGTTCTGTTATTTCTGTTAAAGTCATCGCTTTTCCATTTTCAAGCATTAAAATAACGTTTGCCTGTTCTTTTGATACATTGTACTCTTCTCTTAACGCCTTTAATAATTTAGCTAATAATGTATTTACATCATCTATGAATTCTCCCATGAATTCTATATGACTACTTAAATTTTTCACCATTGGTTGCACCTCTTCAATCTCCACTATATGTAATATCATTTTGTTATTTGTTATATTAATAGTATCAATATTTTAACTTCTATAAAAGTTAAAATATATAATGCATCCATTTATGGATGTTGTGTATTGCTTAATATTAATAGTAACGTTTTATACATTTGCTTATTTTAATAGATTCAACTACATTTAATATACTATAAAATACTGGGGTGAAACATGAATATTCTGGCACTACTCTGTAGTATACTGACAGTACTTATTTTCGTAAGTATGTATTTAAATTTAAAATATTTTGCAAATATCAATATTTTTATTTCCCAGGTAATGTTAGGTTATATTGTAATTATATTACGTATTGCTTCTCATCATATCCCTATAGATATCATTGTTGTGATGATTATTGGTTTCTTATTAGTACATATAAAACACAAACATATACTGCAATATCGTATGAGCGCGCTATTTTTAAAACGACTCTATCGCTTATCTTTTAAAGTCATTGTTTTCACACTTGCTTGTGCCTACATTAGCTTGCTACCGTTTGCATTTAATGTTGTATTTCTATGGTTAGCAACGATTGCCTTTAGCGCAATTTTCACTTTTATTTGTTATGTATCTTGCGCTTCTTGTTATTTAAATCAGCAACACATTGCAAAATTTGATACAATACTCGTCTTAGGTGCGGGTATTTTTAATGAACATGTCACGCCTATGCTAGCTAGTAGATTAGATCGAGCATTAGCCTTGTTTAATCAACAACCAAATGCGCAATTAATCGTAAGTGGCGGACAAGGTCCGGATGAACCTATATCTGAAGCTTTGGCCATGTTTCGTTACTTAGTTGACCGTGGCGTGAATCCAAATCAAATCTTAATGGAAGATGCATCTACGAGTACATACGAAAATATTAAATTTACAAAATCACTGATACAACAGTCATTTAATATAAAACCTAAGATCGTCTGTGTTACAAGTCAATTTCATATTATGCGTGCAGTCCGCTTCGGCCAAAAGTTAGACCTTAAATTAACAGGTGTAGGAAGTCATACGCCCTATCACTTTTTTGAAGTTGCTTTAATTAGAGATTTTTTAGCATTAATGTATCAATACAAGTTATTGCTAACAGTCTACTTCGCTACATTGTTTTTTGCTTGTATTTTTGCATTGTGGCATATCCCTACTCTGTAGATATATAATTTTAAAAACAACCAACTTAAATCAATTAAAAATATCAATTTAGCAAATAGGTCAACGTGACATAGTGCTAAGCATTAATTATTGGCAATAAACATAAGATGAATGAGAACGTAAAAAAACAAGAGGCTGGGACATATCACATGTCTCAACCTCTTGTTTTATATTGTCAGTGGCTGACTGAATTGAACTTTTATGGTCTATGAATTCACTATTACACCATTATCTAATTCAATTACTCTGTCTGCATACTGAAATAATCGTTTATCATGGGTAATCATTATACCTATCATTTTTTTACTTTGTATTTGATTTTTAATCATGTGAATAACTTCAGTTGCACGTTCTGCATCTAAACTTGCTGTAGGTTCATCCGCAAGTATAATTTTAGGATTGTTCATCAATGCTCTCATAATCGCTACACGTTGTTTCTCCCCACCAGATAACATATGTGGAAATACATTTAAACGGTGTTCTAATCCTATTTGTTTTAATAACATTTCCGCTCTTTGATTAGCATCATTTTTAGACATTCCAGCTTCTTTACCTATTGTCGTTAACTGTGCTTTCACTTTTAAATAAGGTACTAAATGTGAAGATTGAAATATAAATCCAATTTCATTCAATCTTAATTCTGATGCTTTTTTATCTCCTGCATATAACGGAGAACCATTATACAAAATGTCACCACTATTTTGTGAGAGTAAACCACCTAAAATAGTAAGCAATGTTGTCTTACCTGAACCTGACGCACCATTTAATATTACGAATTCTCCATCATTCACTTCAAAGTTTATTCCTTTTAATACTGGGGTTTCTGATGGACCTTTACCAAATGTTTTTTTAATATCTTTTACTTGTAAACTCATTATTCTCCACCTCCAATTGCTTCAATAGGGTCTACTTTAAATAGTTTAATGAATGATAATACCGCACCTATAATTGCCACTACAATAAATACGCCTACAACTAATAATAGATTAGATGCTGTTACGTGGAATGGCATCGATACTGGCATAATTAATGATAAACCACTCACGAAGCCGACAGAAATCAATACACCGATCATAGTAGTAATTAATATTTGAATTAATAATGCACTTAATAAATGTTTTGTTTTGATTCCAATTGCTTTTAAGATACCGATTTCTGGTATTTTTTGAATCGTCATAACATAGAAGAATGCGCTAAGTACGATCGCTGAAATCACGAATAAACTTACAATCATCATATTTAATGGCGCTTGCTCTGCTTGATAACTTGGTATTTCACTTGTAATATCATCTTGTGTAAATACTTTGACATCTGAGATTTTATTTACTTCATCTTGTTGTTTACTTGTTAAGTCTTTAACAGGATAAACTGTACTCACTTGTTTGTTCAAGTTGTCGAAACCACTGTCATTCATCATCACGACTGAGCTATGTGAATGCATCGTATCGTTGATAACACCTGATACTCTTAATTCTTTACCATCTTTAACTTCAACCATGTCACCGACGTTTATACCTTCGGCAGTAAGCTTGCTGTTGATTGCAAATTCATTATCTTTTGTTGGATAACTACCTTCTGCCAATTCAGGCTTGTCATTATCTACTGTATTAATCATCACAACATCTTCTTCGGCTTTATTAATTTTTAATGTTTGTGACGCTAATTTTAATGGTTCTTGATTTGTAATATCTTCTATTTTTTTGTTGTTCTGGTTTGATAATTGATTTCTCAATTTGTGGTTGTTTATTGTCCTGTAAAACATATTTTTCAGTTTTCATGTTGTCTAACATCGATATATTTTCTCTCGCTAACCCCTGTGCTAGTCCACTAATAAATAAGACCATAACACCTAGTAATAAAATGATTAACATAATTAAAATATAACGGAATTTATAATATTTAATCTCCTGCCATGCTAATTTCATTATTTCCCACTCCTTCTCTAAAACTTATATCTAGAGTTTATCCTCCTTATGTGAACTCAATATGAACTCATGTTCATTTTTAAAAACTTTTGTTATTTGTTAAGTCATTTAGTAACGTTTATAATGACATTAAAATGAAGAAGGAGACATTGCCCATGACAACTTGTCTAATTGTCGATGATGACAAAAAAATCTTAGAGTATGTTTCTAATTATATTAGTCGTGAAGGATTAGAAACAATTACGCAATCAAGTGCTGAAGATGCATTATCCTACCTTGAATCCAATCAAGTAGACATTGCCATTGTAGATATTATGATGGGTGGCATGAGCGGTTTTGAGCTTTGTAAGATTTTAAAAGAAGATTACAATATGCCGGTCATCATGTTAACTGCACGTGATGCTTTAAGCGATAAAGAGCAAGCTTATTTAACAGGCACGGATGACTATGTCACGAAACCTTTTGAAGTGAAAGAACTTATTTTCAGAATTAAAGCTGTGCTTAAACGCTATAATATTAATGCTAATAATGAAATTACTATTGGCAACCTGACGATTAATCAAGCGTATTTAGAATTACAAACAGCATCTAAAACGATGAATTTGCCTAATAAAGAATTCCAATTACTATTTATCCTTGCTTCTCATCCAAGACAAGTTTTTAACCGTGATGATTTAATAGAAAAAATATGGGGATTTGATTATGAAGGTGATGAACGCACTGTCGATGTTCACATTAAACGTCTTAGAAAAAGGCTTGAAAAATTGGAAGCATCAGTAACAATTCATACAGTGCGTGGATTGGGTTATAAGGTGGATGATCATGTTTAAATCACTCTATACACGCATTGCAGTGTATACCATTGTTGTTATGCTCTTCAGTGCGGCAGTCAGTTTTTTATGTACAAATATTATTTATCATAATTTTTTGAAAGAAAATAATGATGCAAAAATTATGCGCACTTTAAAAGATTCGATGGAATACCAAAATGAATCAAAAATAGATAGCTATCCACCATTTTTCAAACATTTAGGTGAAATGAACTACCAAATTATGACTATTTCAGAAAACGGAAAAAGAACATACTATGGTGAACCATTCAGAAAAGATAATATAGCTCCACAAGAAGTTCAAAGCGTACTAAACGGTAAAGATTATCATGGTATTAAAAATTTACCTTACGCGCCTATTATTACTGGTTTTTTTGAAAACACTACTCAAAACACAGTAGGTATTGCTTTTGAATCCAAAGGTCAAAACTATGCTGTCTTCATGAGACCAGATATTGGTAAAACATTTAGTGAATTTAGAATATTCTTAGCGATATTAATATCGTTATTACTCATTATCTCTATCATTCTAGTTATTTCTTCAACTTATACATTAATCAAACCCATTCAACAATTGAAAAATGCGACAGAACGTCTTATGCAAGGTAATTTTGATACGGCCATTAAGATCACCCGTAAAGATGAATTAGGCACGTTACAATATCGATTTGATAAAATGAGACTTTCATTAAAACAATTAGATGATATGAGACAACATTTCGTTCAGAACGTTTCTCATGAAATAAAAACACCATTAACCCATGTTCATCATCTACTTGATCAGCTCAAATTCGCTAAGAGTGATCAAGAACGTGAGCGCTATATTGATGATATTTACCAAATCACTACACAACTTAGCGAATTAACAAAAGAACTTTTACTGTTATCGGAAATTGATAATGGTGCACATCTTGAATTTAAAGATCACATTGAACTTAACCAACTTTTAAAACAAATTATTCGCCATGAACAATTTTCTGCCAATGAAAAAGATTTAATCATTATGTCAGATTTAGAGAATATTGAAATGATTGGTAACGAACGCTTATTACATCAAGCATTCCAAAACCTCATTACAAATGCCATTAAATATTCAATTCAAGGTGGCACGATAGATATTATGCTCAAACAAGATTTAGATTCTATCAATTGTACGATTACAGACGATGGTCAGGGTATGACTGAAGAAACCCAATCTCGTTTGTTCGAACGTTTTTATAAAGCAAGTAACCATGACAACAGTAATGGCTTAGGCCTTGCTATTGCTAAGGCCATTTTTGAACTACATGGAGGTACGATATCCATAGTAAGCGAAAAAAATAAGGGCACTACATTCTCTATCGAAATCCGTAAAAGTTAAACTAAAAGCGCACGGTTAGCCTAGTATGATACTAGATTAACCGTGCGCTTATTTTCATTGCTTATTATTATATCAATGCTAAAGCAATATTAATTTATTTTTAGATTTTTCGTGATTTCTTTATTCAATTTCGTATAAAGTGCTTCATTATCTGATAATTTCATGCCATATGAAGGTACCATTGTTTTTACTTTATCTTCCCATTGTTTAAATTCTTCACCATAGCGACGTTTAAGCATATCAAGCATAATATCTACTGCTGTAGAAGCACCAGGCGACGCACCTAACAATGCAGACAATGAACCGTCTTCAGAAGTTATAACTTCTGTACCAAATTGCAATGTTCCTTTACCATTTTCTGTATCTTTTATAACTTGCACACGTTGACCAGCTACAACAATTTCCCAATCTTCACTCTTAGCATTAGGAACAAATTGACGTAAGTCTTCCATACGCTCTTCATTTGAAAGGGTAAGTTGTGAAATTAAATATTTTGTTAAACTCATTTCTTTAATTCCTGCAGACAGCATTGTAATTAAGTTATTTGGCTTCACAGATTTAATTAAATCCATATTTGAACCAGTTTTCATGAATTTAGGTGAAAATCCTGCAAATGGACCAAATAATATTGTACGTTTGCCATCTATGTAACGTGTATCTAAATGTGGTACTGACATTGGTGGCGCTCCTACTGAAGCTTTTCCATATACTTTAGCAAGATGTTGCGTTGTAATAGATTCATCTTTACATACTAAGAACAAGCCACTTACAGGGAATCCACCAACATGTTTAGATTCTTTAATACCTGTTTTTTGTAACAATTGTAAACTTGCCCCACCGACCCCGATGAACACGAAATCACTTTCAACAAATGTCACGATATCTGTTTGTAAATCTTTAACTTTCATCTCCCAAACACCGTCTTCACGTTGTTTAAGATCTTGTACTTCATGTTCATAATTCAATTCAACTTGCTTTTCTTCTAAGTTTTCAAATAACTTTTTAGTTAGTGCACCGAAGTTAACATCTGTGCCAGTTTTATCATAACTCATTGCCACTGGTACATGAGATGTACGACCTTCCATCATCAGTGGCACCCAATCAGCTATTTTATCTTTATTATCAGTAATTTCCATATTACTGAATAGAATGTTTTTATTTAATCTCTCCACACGTCTTTTTAAGAAATCTACATTTCGGACGCCTTGTACAAAGCTCATGTGAGGTACAGGCTTAATAAACGCCTCAGGTCGCGCAAGTTGACCCTGTTTAACTAAGTAATTCCAAAATTGTTTAGTAACTTGGAATTGTTCATTAATTTTTACGGCCTTATTTATATCTATTGAACCATCTTTATTTTCTTTTGTATAATTCAGCTCACATAATGCAGAGTGACCGGTTCCTGCATTATTCCAACCATTAGAACTTTCTTCTGCTTGGTGTAGATAACCTTTCATACATCTTAATCTCTTTCTCTGGTGCGAGTTCTTTTAATATAGTTCCTAATGTTGCGCTCATGATACCGCCACCGATTAAGATGACATCTGTTTTGCTATGTTTTGTGCTCATAACAAACACAGTCCCCCTTTTATATATGTTTATAGAAACGTTATCTTTATCCTTTTAAAAAATGGGATGAAGCGTTTTCTATAACTAAAAAATAAAAAAACCTTGCCGTTATAATTGATTAAAATGTAAAAATAACGAAATATATCTTTATACTTCTCTAATTATATACGTAATTGCCCTATGAAAAAAGGGCTTTCAGTAATTCTACACAAATTTTGTTAATATGTGTTAACCAAACTGTTAAATAAAAGTTCTATTATATCTTCTAAAAAGACGTTAATACGCTTTTTAAATACTTAAATAAGTTTGATACTACTCATAAAAAAACATCATACAATTCATGATATAATGAATTCTAATTTAAGTTAAGAAACATTTGGAGGTTCTCGGATGAAATCAATCACTTTTTTCATGCATAATATTTATGCTATGGGTGGCACTGTAAAGTCTATTTCACAATTAGCTAATACGCTAGCTAAAAAAGGTCATAAAATCGAAATCATTTCTGTATTTAAAGGTGATATAAAACCTTATTTCGAACTCCATGATTCTATAGTTATAAAACCTTTGATCAATTATCAGTTACACCCTAAAAATTTTAAAGATTTATTTTTTAACCGCATCAATAAATACACTTCATTTTCTAAACCTAAAGTACTTTCAAAAAACGAACCGGGTTTAAATCAATTTTCACGTTATATAGAGAAAAAAATGATTAGATCCATCCGTAAAATTGATACGGATGTTCTAATCGGAACTAGAGCCAGTTTTAATATATTGATTGCAAAATACGCACAAAACAACATTGAAACCATTGGCATGGAGCACATGAATTTTGAAGCCCATCCCGAAGCATTTCAACAAGAAATCATTGATGCATATACCGCTTTAGATAAAGTGACTACACTTACTACTGTAGATAAAATTAAATATCAATCATTTATTCAAACACCTGTTTATGTTGTTCCAAACATTTTAGATGAACCTAGACTTACTATCACAAAAGAAAAAATAATTACTGCAGCTGGTCGTTTAGAATATGAAAAAGGGTTCGACTTACTCATCGATAGTATTAATCCTATTCAACATATCGTCAGAAAATTTGGCTATAAAGTACACATTTTCGGAGAAGGTCAGGAAAGAGAAGCGCTACAACAACTTATTGATCGTTATAATTTATCAGATATTGTTTTACTACAAGGTTCAACGCAACAATTAAACGAAAAATTAGCAATTAGTGAAATTACAGTCATTCCTTCGCGTAACGAAGGTTTCGGCATGGTTATCTTAGAAGCCATGAACCAAAGTAATATTGTAGTAAGCTTTAGTGGAAACGCTGGCCCTGATTCTATTATTAAAAATAACGTGAATGGTTATTTAATAGATCACACGAACGTGACTGAATTATCGAATAAACTACGTAGACTAATCAATCAAGAATTCAAAGAACAAGTCCTTATAGAAAATGGTTTCAAGACCGTAGTCGCTTATGCTCCTGAAGCTGTTTATCAACAGTTTTCAAATATGCTAAATTCACACACGCCATAGTACTTTATCCAAAACGTAAACAAATCAAACGTTAATTATGACGTTTGATTTGTTTTTTTAAACCTAAGTATCGACAGTGATTTGGCTCCGTCCAGTAGAATAGCACAAGCTGAAGAATACAGGCTGAGGCCGTGCTTTAGGCAAGCGAGTATGAAACTTATATAGTGAAGTCAAATTTATACTTGTGGAAAGCGCACAAAAAAACTGCCAACAAAGTCACAGACTTTGTCGACAGCCAAATAATGTGTAGTCGTTTTTAATTATTTATTTCTATATAAAGAAATTCAAGATAAATGTCCAAATACATATGAATACGAGCATCGCAATACTATAGCGTAATGTCATTTTCAACAGTTGAGATTCTTTACCAACTTGTTGAACAGATGCAGTAGCGATTGCAATAGATTGTGGAGATATAAGTTTCGTCGCTACACCACCAACAGTATTGGCAGAAACGAGTAACGCACCACTTGCTCCTATATTATTTGCAACAGTTGCTTGAATCGGCGCAAATAACGTATTATTATTTGTCACTGATCCAGTTAAGAATACGCCAATCCAACCTAAAATTGGAGATAATAATGGGAATATAGCGCCTGTTTTTGCAATACCTTCACCAATTACATTACTTAACCCCGCATACGTCATAAGTTTTGAAATTACTAAGATAAAGCATATTGTGATGATTGGTAACCAAAGTTCTTTAAATGAAAGTTTAAATAGTCGACCACCATCAGCAAAACCAACACGTTTAGACATTAAAATAGTAATAATTATTACTAAAAGAATGGCTGTACCTGTTTGACCAATTAGGTTTAATGGAAGACTAATTGCTTTATTTGCAATCTCACTGTATGTGCCCGGTAATGTGATGTTAAAGACGAACGCTTCTAATGCGCCACCTGGCTCAAACAGTGCTTTGAAATTTGGTGCACTCCATATCATTACAAATACAGTTAAAATAAAGAACGGGCTCCATGCATAAACAATTTCTTTCGCTTTATGTTGCTCAATTTGTTGTGGTTTCTCTTCTTTATTAATTCTAAAGATATGTTTTGGTTGGAATTTTTTAGAAAATAAAGCTAATGCTAACATTGCACCTAATGGCGGAATAATATCTGCTAATTCAGGTCCAACAAATAATGTAATTACAGCTTGTAATACTGTATAAGTAATACTTACAATTAAGATGGTCGGCAATGTTTCTTTAATACCTTTGAAACCATCAATAATCCATATCAATAGAAATGGTACCGCCATATTCATAATGAATAAAGTTAGCGTAGACATTTGTGAGACTGCCATACCTGTAATATCTTCTGGTAAACCTAAAGTATTAATTACAGTAATAGGTAAACCAATCGCACCAAACGCCCCTGCCGTAGCATTTGCAATTAAACATAACATCGTCGCTTGTAATGGAGCGAAACCAAGTTGAGTAAGTAAAAGTGCACAGATTGCAATTGGCACACCAAAACCTGCAGCACCTTCTAAGAACCCATTAAACGCAAACCCAATAAGTAATAATTGGATACGTTGGTCTTGTGAGATACTAGATATACTATCTTGGATAGTTTGGAACTGCCCTGTTTCAGTTGTGACTTTATATAATAATACTGCCATGATAACAATATAACCAATAGGTATGATACCTTGGAAAAATCCTTCGACAACTGCACCAGAAGCAATACTTACTGGTAGTTTAAAACACAATATTGCAATGATTAATGTAACGACTACAGTAGTTATTGCGAGCATATATCCCTTTCATTCTAAATACAGTTAAGCATAACAAGAATAAAATAATAGGAATCGCCGCAATGATAGATGAGACTAATACATTGTTAAAGGGGTTAAAAGTTTCTACAAACATTCGTTTCACTACTTCTTTCTATTTTAATTTTGGGGTAGATTATTATTGTGATTTTTTTCACAATGAAATTATAACATTTTCTGTCTTAAATACAATATACTTTTTAAAACTTTCGTTATTTTTTCTAGCGTAACACGAAGTTTAAAATTTTAAAACCTGCTGTACAAGGGATTCATTTATCTCAAGTGCACTCCGTGGTAAAATAGTAACAATAATGATTAAGTAGAGGGATATTAATGATAAAACAAATTGAATTAGCTGAGTGGCAACATTTAGAAACTCAACTAAAAAAAGCAACACTAGAAAATTATACACATTTTGTTGTAATTAACAAGAATGTAAAAATACACCAAAATATGATTGATGCAGTTAATTTGAAACCTTGCACGATTGTATCTGACTATACTGTTAACCAACAATATATAAATGATTGTCGTTATTTTGGTAAATTAGAGATTACATTTAATGACTGGATAGAAAATATTAATCACTATCCAAACATCATTTTCCATATAGAAACAACGCAAGCGTATTATAGATGACTTTAATATACAAAATGTATTTGACTTAGCTTTAATATCACTATTGCAAGATGATGTTGCTACTGACAGTCATGTCACTTTTGATTTCAGTCATTCATTCACTACAAGTAATAAGATATGGAAGGATATACATAAACTGACACCATTGAACACGACAAAGTTCAATTTAAATAAATTAGCATATGAACATAAACATGGACTTCCATTTAAAACAAATGAAACATTAGCGCCAGAACAAATGCGTTTTACTGATAAATGGTTAAATTCTACAAGTTTCAAAATGCCTCACTGGTTATTCAATATGATGCAACGTCAGTCAGTTAAAAAACATCGAGAGCAAAGCTACATATATGAAAAAAACCCGTCAAAAGTTAAAAATCATATTGTATTCTTAGGCTTTGATTATGGTTTTAGAGGTAATTCTCGTTACTTGTTCAATCACTTTGCAAAACATTTTTCAAAATTACCAATATATTTTATAACCGATGATGTCAATGGTCCAAACTTCATTAAGCCAAATGATCCAAAAGCAAAAGAGCTTATAGAAAGCGCATGTGTAGTGATATTAGAAAGTAATATTCCAGACACACTGAAACCCAATGGAACTGTTATTCAACTTTGGCACGGCACGCCCATAAAAAAACTGTTTTTAGATAGTAATGAACCGTCACAAAATCTAAATATTTACAATTACCGCGCACGTAAATACAATAAATGGTTACAACAAGATTATTTTGTGTGTGATAGTGAATCTATTATAGAATATTTCAAATCTGCTTTTCCGCAACAACAAACACATATTTTAAACTGCGGTTATCCTAGAAATAGATATTTGCTAGATAAACAAACAGATCACCATTATATTTCTTTTATTAAACGAGAATTGAAGTTAGACCCTGAAAAAGAAACTTTACTTTATGCACCAACATGGAAATCTCACCACGATGATTCAGATTTATTACCTATTAGTGATGGATTACTCAATAAATATAATGTTGTATTTAAAGGACATATTGAAGATCAATCTTCTTATATTCCTGAAAATGCAATTCTTGCACCGGCACATATAGAAGTTCAAGATTTATTATTAGTTTCAGACATTGTACTCACAGACTATTCTTCTATTATTTTTGATGCATTAACAATTAATAAAACTGTTTGTCAGTACACACCAAATCATGCTAAATACATTTCTGAACGTGGCGTCTACGATGAAGTTATGCATTCATTAGCTACTGTTAGATATAGTGATGCTAAAGCATTGCTAAATGATTTAATTAGTCATCAAATGACAGAGATTCATTCCAATTCTTTTATCAATAAAGATAATCATGCTTTTGAAACCCTGTCTCATATTATTAAAAAGTGTAATAAAACTTATAATTAACATAAAATATCGTTAAACTTACATTAAAAAGGCTAAGAAAACTCATTACAGTAATGAGATCTCCTAGCCTTTTTTATTGTGTATATCATTTTCACTTCGATTGTTTATTGATGATAAGCTGGATCTACAACTCTTACAGTCCCTTGTTGATCTACTGTAGCAATTGCATATGTTCCTGGTTCAGCTTGATTTTGGAAACTAAAGATATAACTATAGTTACCTTCGCTTCCTTCAATGGCATAACCATTGTAAGGATTAGATTGACCATTAATTGAGTTAACTTCTGCCGTTGCATTATCTAATGAGTTTTGGAAGTTAGGTAAATTCTGTAATGCGGCCTGATTATCAACAGTTCCTGACGAAATATTTTGTGAAACTGGAACCGCATTTTGTCCTTGGTACGGTGGCACATATTCTGATGCTCCTGAATTTGCTGTACCATTGTTTGTATTGTTTGCATTTGCATTCGCATTGTTTGATGCATCACTGTTAGAATTCGCATTATCATTTGCACCATTTGTATTTGCGCTATCTGCAGAACCATTAGCGTTATTACCACTGTTAGTCGCATTGCCGTTAGCATATGTACCACTAGAACTATTAGCACTATCGCCACTATTAGAGCTGTTAGCGTCATTACTACCGCTTGAATTTGAACCATTGCTGTCTGAAGCATTTCCACTGTCGCTTGATGAACTACTGCTATCTGAATCGCTATTACTGTTGCTATCAGAACTATCATCATCGCTTGAATTGCTGTCACCAGATTTACTGTCTGAATCTTTGTCTGAATCTTTGTCTGAGCTATCATTGCTCTTCTTGTCATCATTCTTAGAATCTTTTGATTGGTCTTCGCTAGATTTTTTGTCGTCTGAACTATCATCTTTTTTATTACTTTCGTCATCGCCACCATTTGAACAAGCGACTAAAGCTAAAGATAGTGTCAGAGCCCCTGCTAATAATTTTTTCATATAGAAAACCTCCTTATGTTTTAATACTCATAACTTAATGATTTAGCCATATGTATTAATTTGCCCAATAAGTTAGATGAGAATTAGTATGTTATTCACTATAAATTTAAAAATAAACATCTTTTATCAAAATTTTTTCGAAAGAAAATATAAATTTAATGAAAACTAAACAATTTATTAAATACTATTCATATCTATAAATCTTTCTCCATAATTAAATCCGTATCTATAATAGAACCTGTATAAAATTGGTGTTCTCCAGTCACTGTAAGTCCTTGTTTTAGATAAAACCGATAAGCTTGCGCATTATGCTCCCATACACCTAACCAAAGCTTTGATTTGTTCAGTTCTTTAGCTTTTGTTACTGCAAAATCAAAGACATCGCTACCTTTACCACTTCCTTGTGCTTGGGGGAGAAAATAAATACGTTGCAGTTCGAGATACTCATCACCCATAACTTCCGTTTGAGCATCATTAACATTCAATTTAAAATAACCAATTATTTCATTTTTTTCCTTATAAAAGTAAGTGAATGAATTTTTATTTAGTAATTCTTTTTCTAGTTGCTCCATAGCATAAGCTTCATTAAAATAATGGTTAAAATCTTCATCAGAATATTCGCCTGCCTCAAAAGTTGTTCTAAAAGTTGTCATGCACAAGGCTCTCAATATTTTAACCTCAGATTGTTTAACACGTTCAATACATTGGGTCATGATTTCCACCTCTATCTCAATTCATATTTGTAATTTATTATACTAATCCGAGGATAATTTTACTATAATTTGATTATAATTCCATTACTTTTAAAAGGTATATTTACAACATCGTTTTACTTTCATATAATCACAAAAGTATTTTACTTTAAAACGCTTACTTCTAAAACCTTGTGTCTAGGCTTATTGTGTAATTTGCAATTACGTGATAAAGTTGATTCTAGTTTTTTAATTGTGCATAAATATATACATAAGGGAGTGCCCTAAGGCAATGACTGAATCATTTAAAGCTTTTGTAGTCGATGAACAGGACGGCAAAGTAACAAATCAATTTAAAGATATAACTATAGATGACCTTCCAGCAGGTGAAGTGCTGATTAAGGTTAAGTACTCAGGTATCAATTATAAAGATGCATTAGCAACAGTTGAAAATTCAAAAGTTGTCAATGCTTATCCAATGGTTCCAGGCATTGATTTAGCAGGTGTAATAGAACATTCTGATACGCACGCATTCAATCCTGGCGAAGAAGTAATCGTAACTGGTTACGATTTAGGTAGTAGTCATTTTGGTGGATTTAGTGAATATGCTCGTGTCAAAGAAGAATGGATCGTGCCATTACCTAAAGATTTAACACTGGAAGAGGCTATGATCTACGGAACAGTCTGGTTATACAGCAGGATTAGCAATAGAGAAATTAGAACGTAACGGACTTTCAGTTGAAAAAGATGACGTTCTAGTACGTGGTGCTACAGGTGGTGTTGGAACACTAGCTGTTATGATGTTAGATTCTATTGGCTTTGATGTTGTAGCGAGCACAGGTAAATCAGGTGTTGAAGAAAAGCTTAAATCACTCGGTGCAAAAGAAGTTATACCTCGTATTAACGAAACTGATAATAAACTGCTTGGCAAACGTACTTGGCAAGGAGCAATTGATCCTGTAGGTGGCGAAAGTTTATCTCAGATTATCAAACAAATAGATTACAATGGAAGTATCGCAGTAATCGGTATGACTGGTGGTCATACATTTGACAGTTCAGTATTTCCTTTCATATTAAGAGGTACAAGTATTATAGGCATTGATTCAGTTTATACTGAAATGAAACAACGTAAACATATTTGGCGTCGATTAGCTAAAGACTTAAAACCAGATCAATTACATGAAATTAAACAAGTAATCAAATCTAGCGATATAAAAGATAGTATTAAAAAGGTGCTTGAACACAATAATTCTGGCCGTATCGTTATCGATTTCGAAGCCTAGTAAAATAGTGAGTTCTTGCTATCCTACTTCAATTTTATTTTGAAGTAGGATTTTTTGCATTTTAAATATAAATGAATTTATATTCGTATATAGAAAATGTTCCGTTTGATATAAACACATATGAATTAATAAAAAACTTATACTTTAATATTTACAACCAATATATGAAAGCGTATACTTATATCTATCGAATTAAATCAGGAGGGTTTGGGAATGAAAATAAATAAGAAACTCATCTTTTTCCTTGGTGCCTTAGGTGGTTTACTCTACGGTTATGACATGGGAGTCATATCTGGTGCCTTATTATTTATAAAAGATGATATTCCTTTAAATAGTTTTACAGAAGGTTTAGTCGTTTCATCTATGCTCGTTGGGGCAATTGTTGGTTCGGGAGCAAGTGGACCAATGTCTGACAGACTTGGACGTAGACGCGTTGTGTTTATCATAGCGATCATTTATATTGTCGGGGCATTAATTCTAGCATTAGCACCATCAATGCAAATCTTAGTACTCGGTCGTTTAGTTATCGGTTTAGCCGTTGGTGGTTCTACCGCAATCGTTCCAGTATACTTATCAGAAATGGCACCAACAGAACAACGTGGTTCATTAAGTTCATTAAACCAATTAATGATTACAATTGGTATTTTATCATCATATTTAATCAACTACGCTTTCACACCAATTGAAGGTTGGAGATGGATGTTAGGTCTTGCAATTGTACCTTCTCTCATCTTACTTATCGGTGTAGCATTTATGCCTGAAAGTCCAAGATGGTTACTTGAACATCGAAGCGAAAAAGCTGCTCGAGACGTTATGAAATTAACGTTTAAACACAGTGAAATAGACAAAGAAATTGCTGATATGAAAGAAATCAACAAGATTTCTGACAGCACTTGGAATGTTCTAAAATCAGCTTGGTTACGACCTACACTATTAATTGGTTGTGTGTTTGCCTTGCTACAACAAATTATAGGGATTAACGCAATCATTTATTATGCGCCTACTATTTTCAGTAAAGGCTGGATTAGGAGATGCCACTTCTATTTTAGGTACAGTCGGTATCGGCGCAGTGAACGTGGTAGTTACAATTGTGGCTATTAATATTATTGATAAGATTGACCGTAAACGCCTATTAATTATCGGTAATATCGGTATGGTAGCTTCATTATTAATCATGGCTATCTTAATATGGTCAATGGGAATTCAATCATCAGCTTGGATTATTGTTGCTTGTTTAACTCTTTTCATTATATTCTTTGGTTTCACTTGGGGTCCTGTACTATGGGTTATGTTACCAGAATTATTCCCAATGCGTGCACGTGGCGCGGCAACGGGTATGGCGACATTAGTATTGTCAATTGGTAGTTTATTAGTTGCACAATTCTTCCCACTCTTGACTGACGTATTACCAGTAGAACAAGTATTCTTAATCTTTGCGGCTATTGGTATTGTAGCTTTAATCTTTGTTATCAAATACCTACCAGAAACGCGTGGACGTAGCTTAGAAGAAATCGAAGCTGAATTACGTTCTAGAACAAATGCAGACGAAGCAAATATTAATGAAACAAAATAATCTCATTATATAAAAGGTACACTGAAACACATCAGTTTTACCTCAGAGAGGGTATGAAGTCATATGACTTCATACCCTCTCTTTTTGTGCACATTAAACATTTGGTTTTTATAGGTGTTTTCCTTCATTAAATTTTTGTGTGCATTTTCTTCTATATAAGTTCAACCAACACATAGTCGACAATCTAAAACAAACCTTTGAAATTATATACTAAACCACAGTACAACTTTTGGTGTTCAGTACAAAGTTTGATTTGTTTATGTTATTAGATAAGCCAGTTTTATTATATTTTAATATTTCCTATACATTCCTGCCGAATGCGGTTCTGTCATGATAAAACCATATTGTGCATATAATTGATCTGCTGGATAATCAGCAATTAAACTGACATAAGTACCTTGTTCCGCTTCAGCAGAAATGTAGGCCATAATATCTGTCATAATCAACTTGCCATAACCTTGCCCTTGGTAATTAGGATTAACAGCTATATCAATAATTTGAAACGCTGTCCCACCATCACCAATCACTCTCCCCATGCCAACAAGCAATTGATTATCATAAATGGTTACATCAAAACAAGCATGAGCTAAACCTTTCTCTGCTGCTTTTTGTGATTTCTCACTCAATCCTGCTATTTTACGTAAATTTCGATACTCTGAAATTGCTTGGTGCTTCATGCTTTATTTCTATCATTTACGAACAGCTCCTAAAAAAAGACTATGTAACATTTACCATATCACATAGCCTTTTAGCTTACTTTTATTTTATAGATATTTTTTCATAACTACTTTATTAGATTCTTTAAACACATCATTGTGACTAGATACATAACCCTCAGGCGTGGCTTTAGGCTCGACATATAATTTAGCTAAGTTTGCGGCATTCGCGAGCATCACTAAATGCACTAGCAATCAGATGTGCTTTTGCCTCATGATAAATAATATCACCACATGCATACAGTCCTTCAATACTTGTAGATGTATTGCCAAAACCTTTAATACTATATTCATTAAACATATCAACTTGAGTTGAAGATTCTTCTAGTAATGTACTTTCATGGTCAAACCCATGACTTATAATTACTTCATCAAATGTTTTTACAATTTGTTCTTTTGTTTCTGTATTTTCTAAAATAACTTGCTCAATTTTGGTTTGCGTAGAATCACCAATAAGTTGATGAATATGTGTATTAGATAACTTTTCAACTTCTAATTTTTCCAACACATCTTTCATTGCCTCATAGCCTCTAATATCTGCCTTACGATAAATAAGTGTGACACTTTTGGCATAACCACTTAAATCATTTGCCCAATCTAACGCAGAATTTCCAAGCACCTGAAATCAATACATTTTTATTTTTAAATTTTTTCAATGATTGGACTACATAGTGCAAATTCGTTAGTTTATAGCGCTCTGCATCTTTGATATCTAATTGCTTAGGATTAATAATCCCACCACCAATTGCAATGATGACAGATTTAGCATTATAAATATGATGTTTATCCGTTTCAATTTCAAAATGTTGTTCTGCTATTTTTCTAATATCTATGACACGTTCTTCCAAATTCACTTCAGGATTAAAATGTAAACCTTGTGCAACCGTATCTTTAATTACTTCGGCACACGGTTTAGGTGCTAAACCACCAATGTCCCATATAATTTTTTCAGGATAAACATGCATTTTTCCACCAAGTTTATCTTGTATATCAATAATTCTAACACTCATACCTCGTAAACCCGCATAGAAACTCGCGTACAATCCTGTTGGCCCACCGCCAATAATTATAACGTCATCCATAATGAATCCTCCCAAAATCTATCTTTTCTGTTGATTCTATTATGCTTGAAATGATAACGGTTATCAATGGAAACGCTGTTATTTTTAATCAATTTTACATTTATTTGTGTTCTTAAAATTAATATAACTATACGGTCATTTTTTCTTAACCCATACCTTATTAACGAAGCTGACTCATCAAGATAATAAAAAAGGATGAGACATCATTACATGTCTCATCCTCAATTTTATTTTTCATCTTTAGGATCTTTAATAATTGCACTTTTTAACAAGAAGAATAATAAAATAAATCCTGCTGTTAAAATTGTATGTCCGATACCAACAAATCCTGCAAATGATTCTGGTACTGTTTTACCTATGACTTGATATGTCCCTTTAGTAAACATCATTCCTATTGTTGTTAATACACCCAGGTTAAATATAATGTAGAACCAATTAAATAGATAATAACTACTTAAATTAAAGACTTTCGTTACAGGTAATAAAATAAGATGCATAAACATACCTAATATCAACGTATGTGTGTGTACAACTACAAGTTGTGTTTCACCAGTAAAATCATACGCTAACGTTAATTCACGATAATAAAACCCACTTAGTAAACCTAAGATTGTATAGACTAAAAAAGCATACAAAATTCTGCGCATCGAGACTCCTCCTTATAGCTATTATAGGATATTTTTTTGAAAATTACAGTGACAATTCAACAAACTTACACATTAAAAAGACAAGTCATATTTTTAAGATGACTCGCCTTTTTATTTATTTTATTAATTAACTTTACACACCTATTTTATTTAGCTGACTTTTTAAAAATTGCTATTAACGATAAAATAATTGCAACAATTGATACAATCCATAGTGCTATTGGACCATTACTAGATTGACTACTTCCGAGCAGTATCTTCGTTGCCCTTAGCTACTTTAGTAATAGGCGCAGGTTTTTCTGCATCTTCATCGCCTGTCCATTTAACAGTATCACCATCATCATAGGTTTGGTAAGCCTCCCATTTGAATTCTCCTTCTTTTTCAGGGTTAGCGACTTGAATTGGTAAATCGATGAATTCATTTGGACCAATGCCTTTATCTGTTGCTGTCCAAGTAATTTTTGTAATATTACCTTCATCATCTTTAGTTAATTTATGATCAAATTGATCATTAGGCTCTACACCAACTACTGTAAGTTCTTCCGGTACTTTTAATTCAATTTTAGTCGTATTTGCATCTTTTTCTACTGGAATTCTAACATCATACTTTTCATATGAGCCCGGTTCACTTGTATCCGGATTTAACGTTACATGTGCATCTGCACTTTTAGAAAAGCCCACTGCAATGATACATGCGACTATTGCTCGCCATAATTTGTTTGAACATTATTTTTATCTCCCTTTATCCTGGAATATTAATTTGACTCATAATTACACCAACTAATATCAATATAAGTCCTATACTTAATTCAATATACAATGTTACTTTATTTGCACGGTGTTGTTTTCCTAACGCACGTGTCGTTTGATAAAAACCTAGCGTCATCATGATGAGCGTTAATACCACTTTAACGATGAGCAATGCACTCCATGTTTGTATATCAGTCCAAATAGCTAATATATTTGTTTGATCTATAGACATCAATACACCTGAAATAATAATAAGTGCTACTGCAATTGTATTTAATTTCAATAAAAATGCTCTGATAGCCTGGCTATTCTGATTTGATTTCGCACGTATGACAAATAATAAATAAATCAATGCACCTAACCAAAGTGACATCCCGCCTATATGTACTGTTCTAATTAAAATCGACCAAATAGGCACGCTTTGAGACCATGCGTGTCCAGACATACTCAATGTGATTAGCATTATTATTGTGATGAATACGTACCAACTCTGTGCCATGTGTTTCAATGTAAATAACCCTAACAATACTATGATGACCACCATCGATAAGACAAATGGCACTTGTGTGAGTGCTCGCTGTTTGCAATGATAATACATCAGATACAACATCTGAAGAAAGTGTCATCATATAAACTAAAGCAGTTATTACTGAAAGCATCATAAGCATCCATACAATGGGTTTAAAATATCGATCAGACTTAAATGTTAATAATCCCTTCCTACTTGCCAATTGATTTACTAGAAATAGGCCAGATAATGTAATAATAAGCCCTTCAGTTATAAAGCGTAATGCACCAAACCAAAAATCTGCTTTTTCATAAAATGGTGGTGTTGTGTCAATGCCATTAGCAGTTTCTTTTCCAATTGAAAATTCAAACGTATCGCTTATCTCGTGACCGTCTGCTGACATTGTTTGCCATTTTATATTATGCGTTCCTTTTTCTAACTCATCCACAGGAAATGATAATGTCTGCGAAGAACCCGTTGTACTTGGTTTCACTTCAGCAATTTCACTTCCAGTATCATCAAAAATTTGCACACTTGAATATTGTGCGTGTACTGGTTCATTAAATTGTAGCTCAATTTCTCCTGGTTGTTCATCTACAACGCTGTTTGCGTTTGGCGTTGCTTTTTCAAGTGTGGCATGTGCTGACACTTGTTGCGTTAATGCCATAAACACTATGATTATAGTGATGAAAAATATAGACATCGTCGCTTTAGGAAATCTTATAGACAGTTGCACAACATATCCCCCTAATTATGTCTTGTACCTCTCATCATATTAAATTCAAAGTATATTCACAATATTAATTATTAATTGTCATTTTTCAGACATATCATTTACAATAATTATTTTAATTCATGTTATATACTTGCAATCAATTTATTACACATTATTCATTTATACAATGCTATCTTTTAAAAATATGATGTTTTACTTTTCAAAAATAAATATCACTTATGCGCTCTCTAAATAATAAAACGCTCATTTCCAAATTGTTGTAATTAGGAATGAGCGTTTTTAATATATGAATTGATTTCAAACTATCTTTTAGTTGTTTTCATTATGCTCAACTTGGTCTATTTTATCCACTTTACGCTGTGAACCGCCTTCCCAAGCTACGTTGAGATAAGCTTCAACGTTCTTTTTAGCGACTTCTATACCAACAATTTGAGCACCCATGGTCAAAATTTGTGCGTTATTACTTAATTGTGCACGTTCTGCAGAGTAATAATCATGTGCAAGTGCTGCACGAATGCCTTTGAGTTTATTAGCAGTGATTGCAACGCCAATACCTGTACCACAAATTAAGATACCTCTTTCATTTTGTCCTTGTTGGATGCTTTTACCTACTTCAGCGACTACATCTGGATAGTCAGTTTCTGCACATTGATGACAACCAAAATCTTCTACCTCATGTCCTAATTGTTCAACATGAGCTTTAACCGCTTCTTTTAATTCATAACCATTATGGTCTGCACCAATTGCTATTTTCATTCTAATTCCTCCTTATAGATTTAGCTACAGTAATTAAATAAATGATTTAAAAGTTTCTAACATGAGATACGAAGATGTCGCACCTGGGTCAACATGTCCTTGGGCACGGTAACCGAGTCTTTTAGAACGGCCTTTATTCGAAATAATCTCTTTCGTGCTATCCATTCCTGACTTCGCTTTAACCAGTGCATTATTAAAAGCAGGCCCAAACGGTTCGCCCTCATCTAGTGCGCTTTCTAAAGATTTATAGAATGGTTCAAGCGTATCTATCATTGTCTTATCTCCAATTTCAGCTTTACCTCTATCTTTAATACCTTTACTAAAAGCAATCCAAAATTGATATAATGCTTCATCATCTAGTTCAGTTTTATTTTTTATTGCAACGGCCGCTTTAAGATAACCAGAAGCATAGAGTGGACCAACTGAAGAACCAACTGCATCTAAAAAACTTTTCCCCACTGCAACACTAATCTTTGCGATATCGTCTTGTGTTTGTAATTCATTATTTATCGTTTTTTGTACGGCTTGATAACCAATATTCATCGTTACACCATGGTCACCGTCACCGATTTTCCTATCCAATTCACAAAGTACATCTTGTTGTTCTTCAAATAAGTTTGTTAACGCTAAGATATATGCTTTAAATGATTGACTCGTCAACGCCATAACTACTTCCTCCTACACTTCTTTAAAGTTTGGGCAATCTACAGGATGATCCATACAAGATTTCAAAGTGTCATCTAATTTCATTAAAGTCACCGAAAAGCCGCCCATTTCCATTGAAGTTATAAAATTACCTATATAAGATTTATATGTTTTAATATTTTGTTCTTTTAAAATTTCATCTACTTCTTTATTTATGATGTACAGTTCCATTTGAGAGGTTGCACCTAAGCCATTAACCAATACAACCACTTCATCGTCAGCGTTATATAATCCTTCTTTTAAAATATTTTGCATCATCACATGGACTGTTTCTTTTGCTGTGCGAATTGTTGTTTTTTCAATACCAGGCTCACCATGATGTCCTAAACCAATTTCCATCTCATTTTCTTCTAAATCAAAACTTGGTTTTCCAGTTTGAGGTAAATAGCATGGACTTAAACCAATACCCATTGAACGTGTATGATCATTAGCTAATTGGGCAATACGTCTTACCTCTTCTAAGTCATAGCCAAAATCAGCTGCTGCGCTCTGCCGCCTTATACACTAACAACTCTCCAGCTATCCCTCTACGATCATCAATATCTTTTGAAGAGGCAACATCATCATTACCTATGACCACTGCGGTTTTGATGTCATCTTCAATTTCAGTCATTTCACTAGCCATTTCAAAGTTCATCAAATCGCCTGCGTAATTACCATAAATGTATAGCACACCGTGTCCTGAACTTATTTCTTTAGTTACAGCTTGTATTGGAATAGGAGATGGAGAAGCAAATATATTACCGACAGCGACACCATCTGCCATACCTTTACCTACATAACCCAGAAACGCTGGTTCGTGTCCTGAACCACCACCTATTAATACACTTACTTTTCGATTCGTATCACGTTTCTTTCCAATTAACGCCCTTTGATGAAGTTTTGAACGTCTAATATAGTCAGGGTAGGCAATCACATAACCTGTCATTAACTCTTCAATGACATTATCGGGGTTATTAATCATTTTTTTCATTTCAATTCTCTCCTTTTTACGATGCTCTGTAATTGTACTTAGCTGTTTAAGGTACCAGAACGATTTTTAATGATTGATCACCTTTTTTCATTAGTTCAAAACCTTCCTCAAAATCTTTAAGTGCTAATTGATGCGTCACAACACCATCTGTTGGGAAATCTTCTTTTGCTATACCATCGATAACAAGCGGGTAACAATAAGGTCCTAAATGGCTACCCATTAGGTCTAATTCTTTACGGTCTGATATAATACTCCAATCCACGGTAACGGGATCTGCAAATACCGAAAATTCTACAAAACGACCTAATTTTCTAATTGCACTCAAACCTTGCTCTACTGATTTAGGATGACCGGTTGCTTCGATGTAAGTATCACAACCATACCCTTCAGTCAGCGCTTTAATTTCTTTGACGACATCTACCTTAGATGGATTCATAACAATATCAGCGCCGAATTTTTTTGCTAATTCTAAACGGTCATCTTTCATATCTAGCACTACTAACGTTTCAGCTCCTGATTTTTTAGCAGCACCCACCATGCCTAAACCTAAAGTTCCCGCACCAGATAACACAACAAAATCACCGAGTTTAACATTTGCACGTTGTACAGCGTGTAAACTACATGCATAAGGTTCTATTAAAATTGCTTTTTCAATTGGCATATCTTCCGGCACTTTATAATTAATTGCTTCTTTCGTGAATTTCATATATTCTGCCATACCACCGTTTACATTGTTTTGGAAGCCATATAGATCATGTTTTTCACACATCCAATACTGTCCATGGTTACAAAATCTACAATCCCAACAAGGTACAATTTGTTCAGAAATTACACGATCACCAATTTCAAAATCTGTGACTTCATTACCTTTTTCTACAATACGTGCAATAAATTCATGTCCAGGTATCATAGGTGCTTTGATATATGACGGCTGTGTTTCATCACCCCAAAAACTAGGTGCCCCATCATATGCTTTAATATCACCTGCGCAAATTCCACAAGCTTCTACTTTAACGACAATCTCCTTAGGATTATCAATTGTTGGCGTATCTACAGTTTCATATTTATATTCTCCAGGTGCATAAGCTACAACAGCATTCATTTTTTCCGGATAATTTTTCTTTGTCATTATTAACAGCTCCTCCACTTTTTAGAAAGCGTTTTCATTTACAACTACAATTCTAATATATTTTTTCGTTTCTTTCAAATATTTTTTCATTTATTTTCGTTTTGTCTTGTTTTTATTTGCTTGTGTACGATTTATGTTAAAATAGTTTATGATACGAAGGAGGATATGATTCATATGAAAATGTACGCAGATGAACGAAGAGAGCATATATATACCTATATAAAATCACACAAACGTGCGACTGTTAAACAGCTTTCAGATTATTTAAGTGTGACAGAAGCAACCGTTAGGAGTGATCTTAGACGTTTAGAAAGTGAAAACAAAGTCACTCGAACACACGGTGGTGCAAAAGTAACTGAAAATATGACTTCTAAATTAAACTTTTCTTATCGTCTGACACAAAAACATAGTGAAAAGTATAAAATTAGTAAATATGCATTAAAAAAGATTGAACCCCAACAATGCATTATGATTGATGCAAGCTCTACAACATATGAATTAGCAAAATTATTAGCAGAAACTACTATGGAACTTACAATTATTACAAATGGTTTAGAAAATGCGGTACTTTTAAAAGAGAACCCCCATTTAACTGTTCTAGTAGTTGGAGGATTTGTTTCCCAGGACTCAAATGCTATTACTGGTAATATAGATTCACAAATATTAGAAATGTATCATATTGATTATTTCTTTTTATCCGCAAATGGCTTTACACTTGATAATGGATTAACAGACTTCTCACTACCTGAAGTTCAATTAAAAAAACAAATGGTACGAGAAAGTGAAAATGTAATTGCACTTATTGATAAAAGTAAATTCGATATTTCTTCTACACTTTCCTTTGCCAAAATCAGTGATATCACCGAAGTCATAACGGATGAACCACCAACTCAAAAATGGACACATGACGTCCCTTTCACGCTTACAATTGCACAATAAATAAAAAGGAACAATGATGAAAACTGTTATTTTAAAAGTTAAATATGACTTCTAAAATATTACAGTACATCATTGTTCCTTATATTTTTGTTATTTTTTAAACGCCGCCGCTCCAACCTACAGCAGTAAAGATGTAAAGTATAACTGAACCAACGACAATCCAAATTAGAAACAGTGGTATCATAAATTTAAACCACGAACCAAAGTTTGCTTTGGCAATCGCGATAGCACCTACTGTTGCACCTAAAGTTGGTGTAATTAAGTTACCTAACCCTCCACCAAACGATAAAGAGGTTAACAGCATTTGATCATTAACGCCTAACGCATTAGTTACAGGTTGTAAAATAGGAATCATCACACTCATTAATCCTGAACCAGACGGTACTAGGAAATTAAATACACCTGCGACAATAAAGACGATAACAGCTACCATGCCAGATGATGAACCATCAAGTTGTGTAGTAAGACTGTTTACAATTGTACTTAATATCTTTCCTTTTTCTAAAATTACACTAATTGTATTTGCCATGATAATCGCAAATGCTACGACCAACATCGGTTTAGCACCTTCCAAAAATCCATCAACCATTGCAGTTGTCCCTTTTTGTTTTATTAAATAGGCTAAAACAAAACTAATGCCAAAAACAGTAATAAATACACCATTGCCGTATTTTTCTGTCCAGTTTAACATACCATTACCTAAGGCTAATATAATCGGCGTCACAATGACTAATGCGGCTACGATGATATCTCTCCAATTTACTTGTCTATCTTCAATTGCCATATCATCATTACTTTTGTCTTTATGATTAAACAGCCACGTTTGCGTCGGCATCATACTCTTATTTGGATCTTTAATGACTCTTCTTGCGTACCAAATCACATATAACAAGGTGATAATTAAAAACACTGCATACATGATAGCTCTTCCACCATAACCAGAATATAGCGCTACTTCAGGATAAACAATTTGGCCAATTTTAGCCATACCTGATGGAGAAATTGAAAATGCCATATACAAAGGTAAGAATGTAATCGCTAGTGCCATAATAGGGTCTAATTTCAAACGGTTTACGAGTATGACGCCAAGCGTTACGAACACGATCATTTGATCTCCACCAACGAAGAAGCCGATAAACGCCATCAAAGAAAACAACCCGATAATTAATGGTAATGCACCCGCATGTTCGAAACGAAAAATCATATAATTCGTTAATTTTGTCACAGAGTCTAATTGTAATATACCACCCATTGCGCCACCTATAAATAATAATAGTGTAATCGTTTGGGCCGATTGTATCCCCCCATTAAGTATGAGTGTAATAGCATAAAATGGGTTCACTGGACTTTGTGAAATCGCATGATAAGTCCCCTGTATCATTGATCCATCTTTATTCGTATCAAATTGTCCAGCAGGAATGACATACGTCAATAAACAAGCAAACATCATCATAATAAGCATCATTAATAGCACATGAGGTAATTGGAATTTTCTTTTCACTTTTGTTTCAGTTTGCTCTGGGGTGTTGTTGACGTTACTATGATTTACATGTTCATATGATGTTGTACTTGATTCTGACATGAACTTCTCTCCTTATATTTAAAAAACAGACACAACGTTATAAAACCAGATGCGTCTATCCACTTTATTGTTTACTGAGTATTAATGTGTTACTTCTGACTTACTATATCTATTTTCTTTAAAAGGAATACCAATGTGATCACGTAATGTATCTCCTTGATATGCTTTATCGTAATAACCTTTTTCTTCTAAAATAGGTAATACATTATTTAAAAATTCATCATATACAGGTCCGTTAATATGAGGTCCGAAGATAAATCCATCTGCTGCCCCATGTTCAAACCATTCAATGAGTAAGTTTGCTACTTCTTCATAAGTTCCAGTGAAAGGAGAGCGACGAGCTGTTTCTTCTAAAGCAACATCTCTCAATGTTAAATTATTTTGTTTTGCACGTGCCGCGATAGAATCTGCAGTTGCACGGAAGCTATTTTGCCCCACTTCACCTAAATCTGGAAACGGTGCATCGAGATCATATTGACTGAAATCATGATGATCATAATATCTGCCTAAGTAATCTAAAGCTTCGTCAATTGTCGCCAATGATTTTATTTCATCAAAGCGTGCTTCTACCTCATCGCTCGACTTACCAATAACTGGGGATAATATAGGATATACTTTAATGTTTTGTGGATCACGCCCAAACGTTTTGGCTTGTGATTTAATACTGTCGTAATTACTTTTAGCAATATCCAGTGATTCACCTAAAGTAAATACTGCATCAGCATATTGAGCCGCATATGCTTGTCCTTTAGGAGATGCACCTGCTTGAAATATGACAGGTTGACCTTGCTCTGAACGACTGGCATTTAATGGGCCCTTAACTTGAAAATATTGTCCCTTATAATCTAACGTATGCATTTTTTCCTTATCTAAATATGCACCAGTCTCAACATCAAATGTAAAGGCATCATCTTCGTAAGAATCCCATAATCCTTGAACGACTTGAAGATGTTCCTCAGCAATATCATATCTGACATCATGTTCAGGATGGTCTCCTTTACTATAATTATCAGCACTACCAGCAAGTGGCGAAGTTACTATGTTCCAGCCTGCACGGCCGTGACTGATTTTATCGATTGTTGCGAGTTGTCGAGCAACAGTGAAGGGTTCACTATATGACGTTGAAATGGTACCAACTAACCCAATACGTTGAGTTACCGGCGCAAGCGCAGCTAAAAATGTTAACGGCTCATGTCTATCTAAAAAGTGTGGAATAGATTTCTCATGAATAAATAATCCATCTGCTACAAATACAAAACTGAATCCTGCTTGTTCAGCTTTTTTAGCGACATCAAGTTGAAACTCAAAATTTGTACTGGCATCACTCGGTACGTCTTTAGATTTCCAAGCATGCATATGACCACCAGGACCGTTTAACATGATTCCAAAATCGATTTTATTTTGACTCATAATACCCCTTCTTTCTGCTTTTCTTTGTTATTCGTTATAGCTAGTTGTTCTACTGTTTTAATTCTTAATTTATGATTTTGAACTGGCATATGTAGCATAAATTCATCTATATTGCCGTCATGATTTAATTGATTGAGCTGTTGCTTAATTTCATCTGCGGAACCATTAAAAACATCTATTTGTTTTTCTTCAACTTCAAAGTCTTCGTCACTTTGTTTTTTAAATTTTTCTACTTGTTCCTTTGTATTGACAGTGATTTTTCTACCGTCCTCGAAATGTAAAGCGTAATTTGTGCTACCTTCTTTAACTATTGCTTGTTCTTCTTTATTCTCTGATACAACAGCGACTACTCCTACAATGACTCTGCCTTCAGGAAATTGTTGCTTATAATCTTTAAGGGCTTGTTGTAATGTTTCAATATTTGAATTTATGAAAAATGCATATATAAACCCAACTTTTTCTGTAGCGACAAATTGAGCAGAACGTTCACTACCACCTAGTAGATAAATTTGTGGTGTAGGTATTTCATTATTGCGAATCGTTGTTTGTAATTGTCGATAATCTTCGTCTTCAGAAAAATCGCCATTATTAAATTGATTTAATAAATGAAATTTATCATTGAAGCTTGTTTGAGGTGACTTGAATTCTGTTTGCAACGCTTGTGTTGCTAAAGGAAAGCCTCCCGGTGCTTTACCTATACCTAAATCGACTCTTCCAGGTGCTAAATGACTAATGAAATGAAATTGTTCTATAACTTTGAATGGACTATAATGTTGCAACATTACGCCACCAGAACCTACACGTATATTTTTTGTGTGATTCAATATATGTGTTACAAGTATCTCCGGACTCGTACCAGCTACTTCTTCTATATTGTGATGTTCAGCAACAAAGTACCTTGTATAATTTAATTTATCTGCTAGTTGTGCCAATTCAACGGTACGAGCTATACCGTCGTTTACTGTTTCATTTTTATCTATTGGACTTTGATCAAGAATGCTAATGGCTGTCACATGCTGTCCCCCCATATCAGTTTTCTGAAAATTTTATTATATGTAATATTATGCCTTCTATGACATTTTGTCAAGTATCCCTATCTCTTTACTAAGGATTAAAATTGAATTGGTTTGATACATGTATTTTATTGTGTCGGCTATAGCAATATTGGTTAATTTTCAACAACATAAAAAAAGCTGAGAAAGTCTGTTTTACAACAAACTTTCTCAGCTTTTAACTTTATATTTAATTAAACTTTAGTAAGTCCAACCTACAGTATGTTCTGTTTCTTCTTCATTTGAAAGTTCGTCAATATCAATCATTGCTTCTGATATATTTCTCGAATGATAGCCGATACGTTCTAGTATAGCAATCATATCTAGATATAACAGACCACCTTCTGGTGAACATTCACCTGAACTTAAACGCTTAATATGTTTTTTTCTTAAATCGTGTTCAAGTGTATATGAATCATTACTTAAATTAACAATTTCATCTTTTTTAACTTTGTCATATACGCTAAACATTTCAACTGATTTTTCGAATGACGTGTTCACGTGTGAATAGAGTTTATCGATACTTTGTGCGGCTTTATCAGAGATTTGTACTGGTTCATTATGCAATTGTTTCAAATCTAATATATATGCTTCAGATAATCCGACTACTTTTAACATCGTACGATTTACGTCAAATAACACTGACATTCTTTCTGCATCTTTTTTAGATATCTTTTTCTCAGATATTTTCGTTAAATATTCTTTTACATTTTCATGCATATTATTAATAGCGGCATGCTTTTGAAGTACTTTTTTCTCATTTTTTTCATTATATTCACTCACATTCTCTAATAAAGAGAATGTCATGCGTCCAATGTTTTGGATTTCATCTTGTGCTTCTTGTAAAGCGATACTTGGAGCTCTATTAATTAAATTTTTATCTAGATGTCTAGGTTTGTATTTTTCATTGATATCTTCACCTGGAATAAGTTTCGTAACGATCCAAGCTAAGACAAATATAAATGGTAATTGGATTAATGTATTTGTTACATTAAATGTGCCGTGTGCAAATGCAATTGTCATTTCTGGATTTAAGTTCATTGCGCCTTGCATCCATTCGACAGCCCATTGATATATAGGTAAAATCGCTAAGAATATTGCCGCACCTATTACGTTAAACATAACATGTACTGTCTGCTACACGTTTTGAAGCAAGTGAGCCAGCTAAACTTGCGAGTACTGCTGTAATTGTTGTACCTATATTGTCGCCTAATAATACTGGCAAAGCACCATTTAAACTAATTAAGTCGTTCGCAAAGAACCCTTGTAGTATACCAATTGTGGCACTCGAACTTTGGATGACAACTGTTATGATTGTACCTGTTGCTACACCAAAAATTGGATTCGTTGACATGTCTAACATGAATTGATGGAAACCATCTAAATTAGCAAGTGGTTTTACGGCGCCGCTCATTAATTCTAATCCATAGAATAGCGAACCAAAACCAAATAAAATCATACCAATATTTTTAACTTTACGTTTTTGAACAAAGAATATTAAAAATGCACCAATAGCTAATATTGGTAACGAATATGCACCAAGATCAATACCTATAATAAATGCTGTAACCGTTGTGCCTATATTCGCTCCCATTACAACGCCAATGGCTTGACGCATTGTCATAAATCCTGCACTTACAAGTCCAATCGTAATTACTGTTGTACCTGAACTACTTTGTATCAAAATCGTAACTATCATACCCGCAAGTACGCCCATAAGCGGGTTGCTCGTAAATTTATTTAATATACTTCTAAGACGGTCTCCTGCTGAAGCTTGTAAGCCGTCGCCCATTTGCTTAATCCCGTATAAAAATATACCTAATCCACCGATAAAAGTGAAAATTATCTCCATAACAGATGAATCCATTGTTACACCTCTTTAAATTATTTGTAAACTATGTGAATTATAACGCATATTTGTAAATTTAGTGTTAATTTTTTATTAAAATTAGAGGGATATTTCTAAATGTTTTTGCAATCATATTTCAACGATGTATCAGACCCCTTATAAAACGCTTTGTTATCAGTATTTCCCTAGTTATTTTATTGATTTTACGTGTAAAATAATTATGTCTTTTTAATGAATTTAATCGTATAAATATATTCAAATTAATTAATTCTCATTTTCATGTTTTTATTGAGGTGTAAGTAATAAAAAAAGGCTCCCCAAATTTTGGGAAGCCTTTTTTATTTGATCTTAATTCTAATTCAATTTTTCTCTAATTGATTGTAATATACAGTTAATTACTTTGTTTAAGATGGTAATTCTGAACGTTTTCCACTATGCTTTCTAATTATTGTCGCTAAGAGAGATGAAATGATACCGAAAATGATAAATCCTACAAACATCCACATCGTTGAATTCATTTCTAATGACTGATGCATATAGAGTAATTCTCGTAAATATTCAGCATAGTGCGTAAATGGATTCCAATTCACTATATAGTCTTGATAGAATTTAGGTAACATTTGTTTTGGCGAGGTTACGAGTTGCATGCTAAAGAACATTGCAATAAAGAAAATAGGTATTGCTTTCATACCTAGCCACGTCATTACACCCAAGATTAATCCTATAAATCCTAGAATGGAAATAGATATATAAATTGCTATTTTATTTATATCAGGGAAGTCAAAACCTAACACGCCTGACATGAAATAAACATACCCAAATCCACCAATAAATGCTGTGATTACACTTAGAATCATTTGACCTAATGAAGCAATGATACGTTGCGAAATTTTAACAATATTACTGGTTCTAAATGCAAAGAATAGCAATATTGAAACTACAATTGAACTTATCCACACTGGCATAAACATTAAGAATGGCGCGTTACCGCTAGCTTGGTGGTCCTTCACTTCATTCACTTTTTTATTTACTACATTCACTGGCGTTGTAATATCTTTGATGTCGCTCGCATTCACTTTTACATTTTGTTTATCTAATGTATCTAGCGCACTGCTCAGAAATTTGCTTATTCAGATTATCTCCTATACCTGTGAGTACACTGGATGACATTTGTGAAGCTTGCATATTTGCCCCACTGTTCGTAAGAGTTTTAAATTCAGCTTGCTTAACTGTTATACCTTGACTACTACTCGATTCACTCATTTTTTGTTGTATTTGTTTAGCTTGAGCAGTTGGCATTTCACCTGATTTCACTTTATCTTCCATTTCTTGTTTCTTACTATCCATTACTACCTTTTGAGTTTTACTCATCGCATTTTTTGAAAAGTCTTTTTCGAAAATTGCAGCACCAAAATATTTTTGTTCATCTAATCCTTTGCGTGCTTCTTTTTCACTATCTACATTGACCCATTTTATTTCATTTGAGTCACTATCCTTTAATTTATCTTCTAAATTTTCACCTATGTTTATATCTTTATTTTGAATAGATGTCCCTTCATCGTGATTCACAATTGCAATCGGCATCTCTTTCGGTTGGGGATTATATGCAGGATAAAATCCAATTGAAAAAATAGCAAGTATAATTAATATCGCTATTGGTGCAACCCAAAGTAATTTGCTTTTAAATATATTCATATTATTTACCTCCTTATTAAACATCGTGTTGATTATTGATTACTTTGTTTATTATAATGAGGTTAATCGAATATTCAATATGCAATAACAATCATATTGTTTGTTTATCAACATATAAATACATATTGTTAATTAACTCTAATGAGGTGACGACTATGCCAGAAGATCGACGTGTCCGTAAAACGAAAACAGCAATTAAAAATGCTTTTATACAATTGCTTGAAGAAAAAGATTTAGAAAAAATTACGATACAAAATATTACACAATTAGCCGATGTGAACCGTGGTACTTTTTATTTACACTATGAAGATAAATATATTTTACTTTCTGATATGGAAGATGAATATACTTTAGCTTTATCGTCTGCAGTTGATTTCGATAAAGTCATTATACAGAATGATGATTTAGAGGCCTTTACTAAGCATTTTACAGAAGATATTTTAAAAAAAGTAGTGACTTATTTATATGATCATATAGATTTCTACAAAGTTATTTTTAGCTTGGAACGTAAAAGTCAAATTGAAAATAAAATTTCCGACATCATGCTGAATAATATGAAAAAAAATGTTTCAAATAACAATACAATTGCAGATATTCCTTTAGACTATTTTCATAGTTATACTGCGGGGGCCATGATTTCATTTATTAAGCATTGGGTACAAGATGAAGATAGAATGAATCCAGAGACGGTAGTTGATTATTTGTTTAAAATTATCTTTAATGGTCCTTTACGTCTTATGGCAAATGAGCACCAACATACTGATTTCACAAATTAAACTTGTCATCTTTGTATTTCTTCGCTAGTATTAAAAAGAATTTTAGAGAAAGGAACTATTTGTATTATGATTACTGCATATAAACACACACAAACACATGAGATTGTTGAATCTCCATTAGATCAATCCGCTTCCTGGGTAAATGTAGTTGATCCAAATTGGGAAGAAATTGAATCTTTAATAAATTTATACGGTATTCCAGACGACTTTGTTCGGGACCCATTAGATACAGAAGAAAGCGCTCGTGTAGAGTATGATGAAGATACACGTTATTCACTAATCATTCTCGATATCCCAGTTGTTAATGATACAAACTTAAAAGTACTTTCATTTATTACTATTCCTTTAGGTATCATCATTGGTAACAAAAAAATAATAACCGTATGTAATACTGAAAATGAGTTTCTTGAAAAGTTTAATCGCCAAAATATTAATCTACATTTTCATAGTCGCTTTGCGCTTAATATATTACTGACAATTTCCAACCACTATAATAGAAATCTTAGATTACTTAATAAAACAAGATTACGCATCGAACGTGATTTGAAAAATAATGTCACGAATAAACAACTTTATAATTTAATGGAAGTCGAGAAAAGTTTAGTATATTTTCTTGCCGCACTTAAAGGCAATGAAGCCATTATCAAAAAATTATTCCGACTACCTGCGATTAAGCGTTTTGATGAAGATGAAGATTTGTTGGAAGATTTGGTTATCGAGAATAACCAAGCCTTAGAAACCACAAAATTATATACGGACATTTTAGAGAGTATTACAACTTCTTACGCTTCGTTACTTTCTAATGAAATGAACAATACGATGAAGACATTAACGTTGTTTACTGTTTTCTTAACCTTGCCTACATTGGTCTTTAGTTTTTTTGGTATGAACGTACCCTTACCTATAGATGATCACAGCTATGTATCATGGCTGATTGTCATTGCTATTTCATTAGTCATCGTGACGATTGTCGGCGCATTTTTATGGCGTAAACAAAAGCTTTGAAGGCATCCTAAAAATTGATATTTATCATAAAAATAAACCCACATTGTAATTAACGTTGGGTTTATTTTTATGCGTTATAGCAAAAGTCTAAATCTCACTAGAATTTATATAATTATCCTACTTCATTTTTATAGTTTTTTCTAAAAGATAGACCATACGTAACCGCAAAGGCTACGATAAAGGTAATGAGCATGGCGATACCATAATGTAACCAACCGTTATTCTGGCCGCTAATAGATATAAAACCTGGAAGTCCTGCAGTACCTAAAGCAATTGCTTTAACTTTAAAGAATGAGATGTAAGCTGAACCAATACCTGAACCTACAATCGCTCCAATGAATGGATACCTTAATTTTAGATTCACCCCAAACATTGCAGGTTCCGTAATACCTAAAAGTGCTGAGATGCCCGCGAGCAGATGCTACACCTTTTAATTTCTTGTTCTTTTTTATAATAAAGAATGCGGCTAAAGCTGCTGCACCCTGCGCTATGTTGGACATCGTTGCTATTGGGAAAATAAATGAACCACCTGTGGAAGCACTATCTGCAATGAGTTGTGTTTCAATTGCAATAAAACTGTGGTGCATACCTGTAATTACAATTGGCGCATATAACAATCCAAAAATAAGTCCTCCAATTGCGCCACCAAATTCATATAACCATGTTAGTCCATCAGACAACCAATAACCTAATGTGCGTGTGATAGGTCCAACAAATAAAAATGTTAAAAATGCAGTTACTAAAATTGAAAGTAACGGTGTTAATAAATTATCTAATACAGTCGGTACTACTTTACGTAAACCCTTTTCTAAATTAGCTAAAATATAAGCAGCTACTAACATTGGTAATACTTGCCCTTGATAACCTACCTGATTTATTTCCAAACCAAGTACATTCCAAGAAGGTATTTCTTTCCCTTCTTCTAAAGCTTTGGGATAATCATAGGCACTCATTAACTCTGGATGAACAAGAATCATCCCTAAGGCTGCACCAAGAAAGGCGTTTCCTCCAAAGCGTTTAGCAGCGCTAAATCCAATTAAAATTGGTAGTAGCGTAAACGGTGCATTCGCAAAGATGTTAATCATTTCTGCCAGACCTTTGAATTGATTATGTACTTCTATTAACGACTGTTTATCATAGAAAATACCTGGTGCTGTTAGAATATTATTAATCCCCATTAATAAACCACCTGCTACGATTGCGGGAATAATTGGTACAAATATATCAGATAACATTTTCACAAACCTCTGGAATGGATTCATGTTTTTATTACCTTCTGCTTTTACTTCTGATGTCGTAGCGACTTCTTTACCTGTTATGCTTTCTAACTCTGTAAATACCTTGTTCACAGTACCCGAACCTATAATAATTTGATATTGGCCCCCGGTAGAAAATGTTCCCTTCACAACATCCATTTCGGATAATTCTTTTTCATCTACTAAGGTTTCATCCTTAAGAACAAGACGTAATCGTGTAGCACAATGTGCCATCGCATCTATATTTTCTTCTCCACCGATTGCTTGTAGTATTTCTGCAGCAGATTTTTTATAGTTCATCTCTATACCTCCCATTTAAATAGAACCGGTTCCATAAATATGAATATTTTAATTGTAACCGGTTCCAATAATTTACGCAATAGCTAAATGAACTTTTACACTACTTATTCCAAGAGATATATGCCACATACTAAATGATAATCAGCCTATATTTTCGAGTTCAGAATCACCAACTTTATTATAATATCCTTTAATTTTAGTTATAAAATAATCTTTTAGTTTTATTATAGATTCTGGATTTGTCTGTGCATCTTCAAGATGAATCTTCCATGCCCTGTCTGAACATTCAGTTTTAAAAAATTCTTTGTGTATTCTAACGGTATTTCTGTTAACTGGTAAATTGTATTTTTTTAATAATAGCGCGACAACCCAAAAACTAACTTCTTCATTTTCCATAAATTCTTGATCTGTAAGCACACCATCTCTTTTAGATTGGCATCGTTCTATACCTATAAAATGTGTATTGGCATAGGCGTTACCACAATGCCATTCAACATATTCTGTTGGGTGAAACCAATAGCAAGTATCCGTATCTACATAAACACTTGCCCATCCTTTTTCAAGTTCATTTTTTTCGATTCTATTATTTAGCCAATCTATATAATCTTTGGCAGTATAATTCTCAGCATCATCATGAAGTACAATGCCTAATATATAAGGTTTTAAATCAGTTATTTTATTATATGTGGTATAAAAGTTGGAATAAATATGATTCATAAATGAATAACCTCCTCTAAAAAATACGTATATGAATTAAAAATGTGTTATTGTATAGTGAAAATTTATACGTGCCTCATTTTAAGTTGTTCTATATTTAATTTTTACATCGTTATAACAACATTATATTCAAAAACATTTATATTTAAAGTGTTACTGTTCACAACATTTTATTATATAATGGAATTTGTTCAACAAATCATTTTTTCTATTAGGAGTTGCTTTTATGATGGAAAGTACAACACTATGTATTCATGAATATTTAAGTACATACACACGACGTTGTATCGACCGAGTAATCTTGTTATTTTCTTTAAATAACCAACTTGACGTCGTAATCAATGGGAAACATGAGTCTGTTGGCGGCAATCTTATCGTCATCAATCATAGCGATTTATATCATATAACGAACGCTGAACAACTTGTTGAATTAACAATACCTGTACAGCAATTTGCGGAAATAGATCAATCATTCTTTCATTGTTATTATAATTTCAAATTGATAAATTCTAGTGAATATATCAAATATTTAACATTAACTATGATTGAGCAATTAAGTCGCTTAAACGATACGAAATCTTCAAATATCATTGAACTTATTACTATTTTAAATAAAGAAGCTAAAATTAAACAAGATTTTATTTATGTACCTTCTATTCAATCTGAAAGTAATTTATTAAATAAAATCACTGTATTTATTAAAGCTCATATCACTCAGCCTATTTTTTCAAAAGATATTTCTAATTCTTTTTATATATCAACACCGTATATCTCTATTTTGTTCAAGAAATACTTAGGTATAAGTTTCAAACATTATATTGCTAGCTTAAAGGTAGCCGTCTCCTTAGCAGAATTAGTACATAGTAAAGAGACAATCCATGCCATCTCAGAAAATATGGGATTTAACCATTATCCAAATTATACAAATCAATTTAAAAACCACTTGAATATGACACCTAATGAATACAGGAAAAAGTTCATGGTATTACAACGTATGCCTATTAAGCTAATTAACGAAGATGTTAGTAATTATATCCCCTATTTCGAATCTATTTCAGTAGAAAAGCCATTGCCATCTAATCAAATGAATATCGAATTGGATCAATTAACCTACAAAGATATTGCAAAAACACCGACGCTTTTTATTCACATTGATGACCTAATGGATATAGTTCAATCAACTTTAAACACCAATCTCAATTTTACTGATTTATCCGAATCCTATTTAATGATTAATAATATTAGTAAGCTAGCTTTAGAAAAGTTGAGTTTCACTGGTTTGATTGACTTCATTGATTCATTGTTTTCAAACAATGTAGGTATCGCAATTAAGATTAAATCTAGGCAGCAATTTAAATTTATTCAAGATATCATCTTACAATTTTTAAAATATAAAAATGATTATCATCAACAACAATCTAACTATAATTTTATAATGCTTTTCGATGCTTGAACATTTGTCCTTAAAAGAAATCAACCGTTTATATATTAAAGTACAAGATTTAAATATACATGTAAAATTAGCTATAACAGTTGAAGGCGTGATCAAACAAACGCATGCCTTAAAAAGTGCATTTGATATATTACGCAGATTTAACTTTGATTTTTACTTTATTGATATTGAACAAAAAGATATCCAATCATTGCTTAATAAAAAAAGTAATATGTTTAATCATTCAATGAGCTATTTTGATTACTATAACCAACTCATTGACGCATCACAAATTCACACTTCTAAATTTGTATATACCAAACTCACCAAAAAGTGTTTTAAATTATATAAAGAAAATACACCTTTAGAAACTGCCGACTTAATGTGTCATATATTAATTATGCTCAATCGCGGGTGTGGCGTAGGTTACGAATTAATGACTAAAGATAGCATGGATATTGCATTAATGAATCGTCACGGAATATATGAGCCTTTAATGTATCTATATCAAATTGTAAAACCTTTTATTGGCAAGCCTTTATCAATCCATGAAAATTATATCGTTTTTAAAGATTTTCAAAATATACACATATTATTATTTAATTCATTGAAACATCGCTTTTCACCACAAGAAGTACATAAATTTGTCCTAAGACCTCATGTATTACCTACTAAGGCAATGCTATTTATACAAACACTTAACAGAGAACATGGTTTTATTGATTACGCCCTACCACCTTTATTAAATGAAACCTATATCGAACGCACACTCTTGCATTATATAGAACAAGCAAATACGCCAAAAGCTGAGATAAAACAATTTATACGAACAGCGAATCCTCTAGAGTTTGAACTTCATTATGACGAGCTAAAGTATATACGTATCTCACCATCCTAAATAGCAATCAATGTTATACTTAAATTAGCTTATCTTATAAATAAGTCTAAAATCGTACTATTTATTATAAAACGAATATAATTATCCACTTTATAATTGCATTATTTTAGCATTTCAGATATAAAAGAAGAAACGGATATAAAGGAGATTTCAACTTTGAAAAACAAAAAAATGTTTGCAATTGTTATTAGTTCAGTGATGTTAATTGTTGCTATTGTTTTAATCGTTATGATGATGTCTAGTGGTCCAAAAGAGACTTATTATGGTTATATGGAAAACAGTACAACAGCTGAAAAAGTAATCAGCGAAAAAGATAAAAAGATAGAAGAAGATGTGAAGTTACCTTCTGAATCTGGATTTTCACCTAAGAGTGGAGATTTTGTTAAATTAGTAAAAGCTGAAGGTGACGATACTTATAGCGAAATGGAAGTTATCGATCATGACGATATGCCACATGGCTTAATGATGAAAATTCATGACATGGGTGAAATGAAAGGCATGTAATCCAAGTGATTATGCAAATGCTAAAGTACTTTCCGTCATAAAAATAAAAGCAGTTAAATTTTCTTAAGTGGAAATTTAACTGCTTTTTTCTTACTTGATTTTACCAACACTTTTATCAAATTGCTTAATCTATACAAAAACACTAAGTAGTAATTATTTCTCTACTTAGTGTTTTAAATGTCAGATTTAAATTTATTATATTGATTTCAAATATGCTTCGCCTTTTTCCTTATCATAAACATTTTCCCATTTGGCAATTACAATTGTTGATAAGGCGTTGCCCATAACGTTTACACATGTTCTTAACATATCTAACAAGCGATCCACGCCAATAATAAGTGCTAATCCTTCTGCTTGGTAGACCCATAGAAGTTAATGTTGTTATGAGAACGACAATTGAAACACCTGGGACGCCTGCCATACCTTTTGAAGCAACCATTAAAGTAAGCATAAGCATTAGTTGCTGGCCTATTGACATATCAATACCATACATTTGCGCAACGAATAATGCGGCGATGGATTGATATAATGCAGAACCATCTAAGTTGAATGTATAGCCTATTGGTACTACAAATGACGTAACGTCCTTTGGTGAACCGAATCTTTCCATTTTTTGCATAATGATTGGAAGTACGGATTCAGAGTCGGAAGTTGAAAATGCTAACAGTAATTCATTTTTTAATATTTTCATTATAGAGAAAATACTAACACCACACATTTTTGCTACAATGCCTAAAACGACAACAACGAAGAAAATCATTGCGCCAATAACAACAAGTAACAATTTTAATAATGGTAACAATGCTGAAGCTCCAAATGTCATAATTGTAGTACAAATGAATGCGAAAACACCTATTGGCGCTAATTTAAGAATTTTATTAATCATCCAAAATATAGCTTCTAACGAACCACTTAAAAAATCTTTAACTGGTTGTGCTTTCTTTCCAATCGCTGATAATGCAACACCAAAAAACACAGAAAAGAAAATGATAGGTAATAATTCACCTGCAGTTAAAGCTTCAAAAAAGTTTGTTGGTACTATACCAACGATTGTATCGATTAAATGATTTCCATATGTAGATTCCTCAGCGGCTTTAGCTGAAGTTTCATAATTTGAAATGTCACCTTTTGGTAATTTATCTGGGTCTAGTCCACTACCCGGTTTAAATATATTTGCAAAAATTAGTCCTAAACCTATTGCTATTGTTGTTATAATTTCAAAATACAAGATTGTTTTAAAGCCATAACGACCAACCGTTTTAGATTCACCTACGTTTGATATAGATAAAGCTAATGAACAAAAAACAACTGGTATTACGATCATTTTTATTAAATTCAAGAAGACGTCGCCAAACGGTTGAATATAGTTTGCGACTTCATCGTGACCATAGAGTAATAAACCTACGACCACACCTAATACCAATGCAATAATTACTCGCATAGGTAAACTAATTCTTCTAATAATTGCCATGATGTTACGCTCCTTCTTCTGACATCGCTTAATTATATCAGAATAGCTTTTTTTGTAATCACAAAAAATTCTACTAAAAAACTCATTTTATACTTTAAGTGAATTTATACGAATATAAATAATATTTAAGTAACATAATCAGTTTATAATTTTCATAAAAAGGAGTAGGACAGAAACATAATACTTCTCACAAGATTTTTTCGTATGATCCCAACCCGTCAAAGCTTACTAGAAATAAGTGAGACTGAGACATATTATTATGTCATAGCCTCACACCTATTCAACCTATATAAAATGGCCTTATGCCTCCCTTATTTTTACGTATATCCTCATTTTTTATATTTGTGTAACGTGTTATTTTACAATGAAATGTTATTGATAGTTTGCTGAGTCATAGAAAAAAACGTATCTACACTATTTGTAGATACGTTTTTTGTATGATTAATTTTATAGTTAGTCTTTAATTTTATAATCTTTTTTAAATGCATTATGCTTAGCGCCTTTGATATCTTTATTTGTCTCTGGATCAAAACCTTGAACTACAATTCCTGTAGTCATGTTGATGGGTTGAACTACATAAGTATATTTTGGATCATCTTTAAATTTAACTTCTTTATAAAACAAACCTTTTTTAGCACTGTACAGCGTTTCTTCAGATTTAATTTTCTCTGTCAAATTTTGATCTTTCATATAATGATCAACTAATTCTAAGTGTTTATGCCCTTGGTATGTTCTCATGGCAAAGAATAATACAATTGAAATTATAAGCGCTATAATTAATACACCCACAATTTTAAAAAATGTCTTCATTTATAATCTCCTCTAGTTAACGCGATATCTTTCTATAGTAAAGTAAGTCATTAACCTAATATATAAGTTATATCTTACTCAAATCATTAATACTCGCTCATTAAAATTCATAATATTAATAGTATGACTGATTATAATACAATTATAAAGCGTTATAACTGTTTTGTAACAAAATCTCCTTATATTTCAGATTAATCCAAACATCAAGTTAACATTTCTTAATATCATTTAATACTTCAATCTCATTTCAAAGTTAGTCGTATTAATTTAAAGCTTATAATCTTTATATGAATTCAAGGTAATTAAGACGTGCGGAATGTTATAGCATTAAATTTTTACTTATTTAATAAGATAATAGTTAAAAAATAGTATAAAAAGCTATATATAGAGGTGCGCAACCGTTCCTTGACAATGAATGGTGTTCATAATATGGTTAAATTTCAAAAGGGGTGATTAAATGGAGGAAAAGGACAGCTACCTGGAACAGCAACTATGCTTTCTATTTTATGTTTCTTCTAAAGAAATAATTAAGAAGTATACTTCTCATTTAAAAGAGTATGATTTAACATATACAGGTTATATCGTTTTACTCGCAATTAAGGTGGACGAAAAAATTAATATTAAGACGCTTGGTGAGCGTGTCTTTTTAGATTCGGAACACTTACACCTTTGTTAAAAAAACTTGAGAAAAAAGGTTACGTAACAAGAACTCGTGAGATTGATGACGAACGTAACTTGCAAATTGCACTTACTAATAAAGGGACAAACGTGCAAGAACCACTTTCAAAAGTTTCAAAAAAAGTTTTTAGTGAATTCGACATGGACATAGATGAAGCTATAGATTTAAAAGATACACTGCAAAAATTTGTTAATAAACATTTCGCGAAAGATATTTAATTCATATGGGGTTTGTTGAGGTTAAATGGGACAATGTAATACATACATAACATTTTTATCTTCGACTCACCTCTTTTTAATCCTACTTACTACAATCCCCACTTATTTTACTTTACTCCTGAAACTAAACTATACAATCACTTGTTATAAAACAGGCTCTACATCCTAGCGTTTCATTTCAAAATATTTCAACTTTCATGCTAAAATAATATGAATACAATGATTAATAGTTTGACTTTGATTTTCTTTGACTATTTTATTATAATGTATTTGTAAGGTAAACCAAGTGTTCACCTTAATTTTATAATTTTTATTACTTAAACTTCAATTCCATTCGATTCGATTAAATATAACAATTAAACTACGCTGAGGAGAGATGTAGCATGACTTTTGAAAATAAAAATTTTAACAATCCGTTTATCGATGTAAATCCAGGTGATTTATTCAGAGATTTTGGGAAACAAATTTTCGAACAATTTCCTGGCACTGAGGGTATTAAATCAGATATTAAAGAATTAGACAACGCCTATATCGTTGAAGCTGAACTTCCAGGTATTAAAAAAGAAAATATTAGTTTAGAATTTGAAAATAATTTACTAACGATTGAAGGTAAACAAACTGTCGAAGTTCAAGATGAAAACGACACTAAACGTGCATTACACCAAGAACGTAACCACAGTGATTTGAGCCGTCAATTCCCATTTGAAAATGTTGATGATAGTAGTATCAAAGCTTCTTATGAAAATGGTTTACTCACTGTAACATTGCCTAAAAAAGAGCAAAAAGAACAACCGAAATCAAACATCGAAATAGACTAAACATTCATAGATAACAAATAGCGCTACATTACCAACTTATGGAAATGTAGCGCTATTTGTTATCTTAATTTTAATTTCTGCCTATTTTAAGAGATCAGTCTCAAATTTTCTTTTTTTACGATATGTAGCATGGTAATAATGCCAATAACACCAAAGAATGCTAAAAATATAAATGCTAAATGGCTCGTACCGGTCATCATCGTAACATATGATATAACAATTGGAGGGAAGAAACCACCAAGCCCACCCATCATTGAAACAATACCATTCGCCGCTCCTGATTCTTTTGCAAAATAGAATGGAACGAGTTTGAATACGAGACCATTACCAGTACCTGCACAGATACTAATAAGTAAGCAACCGACTGTAAACAATAATATATGACTTGAAAATCCTAAAATAATTGCGCCTATAATCATAAATACAAAATCTATCATTAATAAAATAACTGCATTAAATTTGTCACCTAAAATCCCACCCAGTGGTCTTAAAAAAGTGGCTAACGCGATAAAGATACCAGATCTAATACCGAGCATCTACTTCACTAATGTTAAAGTTTTGAACTAAAAAATTCGGTAAAAATAATCCAAACGCTACAAAAGAACCAAATGTAATAAAATACCATAATGATAAATAATAAAGCTTAAGATCTTTCATTAATTTTTTAGACTGCTTAACTAGTGGCACCTTTATTTTTTTCTCATTCGCATCACCCAGTAAAAACATTAAAATTGCAAATAATACAATAACAATTAAATAGCCTCTAACTGTCGTTTGCCATCCAATCATACCCGCAATAGGTGGAGCTAAAAATGAAGAAATTGCAGTACCAATGTTCCCCATGCCATAAATGCCGTTAGCAAGTCCTACTCTTTCTTTAGGGAAATATTTAGGTATTGAAGTGACACCAACTGAGAAAATTGCGCCCCCAACACCTAAGAAGAAACCAGAAGCCATTAACATACCCGGCGTTTGAGCTTGGCTTAAAAAGTAAATAGGAAATAATAAAATAATAAAGCTACAGAAAAACACCCATTTAGCACCAATTATATTAGTTAAATATCCAAATGGTACTCTTAAAATAGAACCTAATATAACGGGTATTGCTAAAATAATTGAAAGTTGATTCCCCGTGATATTAACATCTTGGGAGATAAAAGGCATTAATGGAGATATAATACTCCAAGCCATAAATCCAACTACAAGACTTAGCGTTTGTAAGCTAAGTTGGAAACCACCACTTGCTTTGTTCATTCATTTCACCTTCATTTTCATCTATTTAATTTCAATGATTAAATAGCCAGTATTTCGCAGTTACTCTATAATTTAAAAATGTGGGCATTATTTAATATTTATGAAAGTTAAAACTGGTGTAATATAAGCGAATTAAAAAATGCTTTTTGTTTACAAAATACTGGCTACACTTTCATTTTATGATTATTGTGAAAAAATTAACATAAGGATTATCCCTTAAGTTAATGGGTGGTTTCCCCTATATTCATTAGCCATTATTATTACTTTATATTTCGGTTTCACAGCACAGTAAACAAATCTTTTATAAAAAAAGTTAGCGCGAAAAAATGATTGAATAGGACAATCATTTTTCGAGCTAACACTATATTGATGAATCTATGTGATTTAAAAGTCGACTAGTTTTTTCTTCATTGCATATTCAACTAATTCAGGTTTCGTTTTCAAGTCTAGTTTTTGCATGATATGTGTTTTATGTGCTTCCACCGTTTTAACAGATACAAATAACTTTTGAGCGATGTCTTTATTGCCATAGCCTTTTGCAATTAAAGGCAAAATCTCGATTTCTCTTTTAGATAAAATTTTAAAAGGATCATTACTCGCTTGAGTATCTTGAGAGGAATTGTTAACGAATTCGTTTACTAGCGATGTTGTGAGTTTCATATCTACGTAAGTTTCACCTTGATAAACGGTTCTTATAGCCAATAAAAGCTGTTCATCTGGAGCATTTTTTAAAATATAACCTTTTGCACCATTTCTTAATACATGAAATAAATATTCTTCATCGTCAAACATCGTTAATATCAATATCTTTGTTTCTGGAAAACTCTCAGAAATCTTACTTGTTGCAATAAGCCCTGATTCACCCGGTGGCATGCTTAAGTCCATAATTAAAACATCTGGCTTGTATTCCATTACTTTCTGGTACGCTTCTACACCATCAGTTGCTGTCCCAACGACTTCCATATCTTCTTGATAGTTTAAAATCATAGAAAATCCTGTGCGCACAACAGCATGATCATCTGCTATCACTATTCTCAAAATTAATTTCTCCTTATTCCCTTATATTGGAACTTCTAATGTAACAATCGTACCTCTATCAATTTGTGTATCTACACTTACTTCTGCATTGACGAGTTCTGCGCGTTCATTCATACCATAAAGTCCTAGTCCGGTACCTTGTGGTTGATCTGTTTTTATAAAGCCTTTGCCTCTATCTATAATTTCTGCAATTAATTTATGATCGTTTACATGCAAATCAATATCGACAGTATCTACACCGGCATATTTTATTGCGTTAAACAGCGCCTCTTGAACAACACGATATACGACTGTTTCAATCTCACTATCAAAGCGATGTGAAGCTAGGTTAGAATGATATTCTATGCGTATGCCATAATTGGCTTCAACTTGTTTGAAATAGGTTTTAAATGCTGCATCTAAACCTAAATCATCCAAAGATGACGGTCGCAATTCAACAGATAAATTACGAATATCATCTATCAATTTGGACATTAATCCTTCTATACGCTTAGAGTTATCTACCAAAGTTTGCATTTCTCTATGGTATTTTAGCAATCGTAATTCCACATCGATATTTAACATTTCTTGTACGAGACTGTCATGTAATTCACGTGAGATTCTTTTTCTTTCATTTTCTTGTGCAGATATCGTTTTTTGCATCATTTTTCGCTGATACATCTTATCATGACGCTCTATTTGAGGTGAAACGTTTTGTAATGTAAATGCTTTAATATCTTTTGTTTCATCAATAGTTTGATATGTCGCTGTAAAAGGTTCAACCGTACCACGCGTCGTTTTCATAAATACTTGAAAACTTGTATTTCCAACTGACTCAGCTTCTAAAAAGCAATTTGTACATGACTGTAAATCATATTCATTTGTATACCCATCACAGTGACTACATATCGTATTAGTCATTTCTTGGTAGTCATTATCCGGTGAAATAATATCATGAGCAGACTTTATTCATCGCTATCACTTGACCATGTTTATCAACAAACACTATTTTTTCACTTGTATTATTAAAATATTGAACTAACAATTGGTCTATATTTTCCATTTGATTCGTTTTCATAAAAATCACCTAGTCTTCTTCATTAAAAACACCCAATTTATTTGCGATTGAAATAGAGTGACATGTTTGAGGTAGTGGTCTATTATTTCTTTGACCTAATAATAGCACACCATAAACGTGATTTTCATACCATAATGGTATTGCTATCACTGCTGTTAGCCGTTCACATAATACGATTGGATATTTATGTTTTTCGCTCGGTAAGAGAAATTGATTGATATCTTCTATCACCATTCGCTTACCTGTTTTCATCACATTTCCTGCAATCCCTTTACCTATTCTAAGCACAATGAGTTTATAGCGAGCATTGGTACTTCCAGATACATAATTCCATTTTATAGGTGAAAATTGGTTTTCATCTTTGTAAAATGCCAATCCTGCAAAATCAAAACCTTCTTCAATACGTAGCGTGTCTAAAACGGCTTGATAATTCACTTGTTCATTAAAAGATAATAGGCTCAATCTTTTGCCTCCATTCACACTTTATGCTTTCGATAAATAATGTAACTACGACTTGCATAAGTTAGTGGCACGCTCCATACGTGGACTAATCTAGTAAACGGCCAAAAAGCCATAATCACAAATCCTAGAAGTATATGCATCTTAAACGTGAGTGGTACTTGCGTCATTAAAGTAGCATCAGGAGAAAACATAAATAGTTGTCTAAACCATATTGATATTGTCTCTCTATAATCAAATGTTGGTATCGTTGCATTTGTCACTAAAGTAGCATAACAGCCCATAAAAACAATGAATAAAAGTAAAAAATTCACAATAATATCTGAGGTAGAGCTCAATTTTCTAATGTTCTTTTTAGTTACACGGCGTGCGGTTAGCAACAACATACCTATCATAGTTATTATACCAAATATACTCCCAATATACACTGCTCCTATATGATACAAATGATCATTAACACCTACTGCTGATAACCAAGATGCAGGTATAACTAAGCCTACAAAATGCCCCATAGCTACGGGAATTATGCCTAAATGGAACATGAGACTGCCCCATTTCAATTGTTTCTTTTCAATAAATTCACTAGATTTAGCAGTCCATGAAAATTGATCAAATTTAAATCGTGCAATGTGCCCAATGAAAAAAATAGCTACGCACAGATAAGGTACAATCACCCATAAAAATTGATTAAACATTTGTCTTCACCTCTGATACAGGTTCGATGCACGCTTTTAAAGTAGCTCTTAAGCCTTTTATCAAGTAATAATATGGGCTATCTTTTTCTTTTAATTGCTGTGCCATCGCATAGGTACCATCTTCAATAATCATGATGACAAATTCAATATTTCCTTGTGCGCGTGGATCATTTTGCCATTGTGCAATATATAAAAATTCTAGCATTAAGGGTAAAAAATCTGGTAATTCGTTGGTTGCCATTTCCAATCCAAACATCTCGTATAGTACTTTTAATTTAGCAAGTAACTGTCCACGTTCCTTTTGTGTATCAAATTTATTGTAAGTCATATAAAGTGGTGCCTTTTTATTAAAATCAAATGTGTCTGAATACAATTGTTTAATTTCCAACAGGCTGCATTCATGCATCTTTTCACGATAAATTAATAAATCATCATACGCTGGATGGCTCAAATCAATCACTTCTTCAAATGTTTTCGGATGAAATGTCAATTTTTCAGGAAATTCCAACTGTTGAGCTAAGTAGCCAAAAGTTTCTTGATAATAATAATACTGCGTTAAATTAATCACGGAAAATCCCTCCATAGAAATTTTCATTGTATATCTCTTGTCCTGATTTTTCAGATGCTGTACCAACAGGTACGCCACATCCTTCACAATTAGAACCGAAGTATTCTCCACCATAACCTTGGCTACCTTGAGCACGATACGTATCTATATAGTCTTCTTTATGAGATGTTGGAATTACAAAGCGATCCTCATATTTCGCTATAGCTAACAAGCGATACATATCTTTTGTTTGGCGTTCAGTTAATCCAAGTCTTGATAATTTATCTGTATCAAATGGTTTGTTTGTCACTTACGCACGCATATAACTTCTCATAATTGCCATACGTTGCAACGCTATTTTAATTGATTCTGTATCTCCGGCAGTAAATAAATTCGCTAAATATTGAATTGGTAATCTCATCTCTTCAATCGCTGGGAATATCATATCAGGATTTCTATTTGCATCTGTTGCCGTTTGCCCTTCAAAATAACTCATGATTGGACTCAATGGTGGACAATACCAAACCATTGGCATAGTGCGATATTCAGGATGCAATGGAAACGCAAGTTTATATTCAATAGCGAGTTTGTAAACTGGTGAATTTTGAGCTGCTTCAATCCATTCCATTGAAACGCCATCTTTTTGCGCTTGTTCAATCACTGATTCATCATATGGATTTAAGAATAAATCGAGTTGTTTTTCATATAAATCTTGCTCATTTTCTGCACTAGCCGCTTCTTCAACTCTATCGGCATCATATAATAAAACACCTAAATATCTCATACGACCAGTGCAAGTTTCAGAACATACTGTAGGCGTGCCGCTTCAATACGTGGGAAACAAAATGTACACTTCTCTGCTTTATTTGTTTTCCAGTTAAAATAAACTTTTTTATATGGGCAACCTGTCATACAATATCTCCAACCACGACAAGCCTCTTGATCGACTAGCACAATCCCATCTTCGTCACGTTTATACATTGCACCAGAAGGACATGAAGCAACACAACTCGGGTTCAAACAATGCTCGCATAATCTTGGTAGGTACATCATAAAGGTTTCATCGAATTTAAATTTGATATCTTCTTCAATACGTTGAATATTAGGATCTTCTGGTCCAGTAACGTGTCCACCTGCTAAATCATCTTCCCAGTTAGGTCCCCAATTCAAATCTAATTTCTCACCTGATATTAGAGAATGTGCTTTAGCGACTGGTGAATGATTACCTGCTTTAGCTGTCGTAAGGTGTTCATAATTATACGTCCACGGCTCATAGTAGTCTTTAATCACTGGCATATCTGGATTATAAAATATTTTACCTAACGCTATTTTTGACCATTTACTACCAGATTTAAGCTCTAGTTTCCCTTTTTTATTTAAATACCATCCACCTTTATACTGTTTTTGGTCTTCCCATCGTTTTGGGTAACCAATACCTGGCTTAGTTTCTACATTGTTAAACCACATATATTCTGCTCCGGGGCGGTTTGTCCATGTACTCTTACAAGTTACACTACAAGTATGACAACCTATACATTTATCTAAGTTTAATACCATTGCGATCTGTGCTTTAATCTTCAAGCCAGTCAACCTCCTTCAGTTTTCTAACAGCTACATAAACATCTCTTTGGTTTCCAATAGGACCATAATAATTAAAGTGATAACTGATTTGCGCATAACCACCTACAAGTTGTGTTGGTTTTAAATGTATTCGTGTTGGTGCATTATGAGAGCCACCTCTTGTTTCAGTAATTTCAGAGCCTGGCGTCTCAATATGCTTATCTTGAGCGTGATACATAAACATCGTACCTCTCGGCATACGGTGCGACACAACTGCTCGAGCCGTTACAACTCCGTTTCTGTTGTAGACTTCTAGCCATTGATTATCTGCAATGTCATGTGCTTTTGCATCCTCTTTTGAAATCCAAACTGTTGGGCCACCTCTAAATAGTGTCAACATATGTTGATTGTCTTGATAAGTAGAATGAATATTCCATTTACCATGTGGCGTCAAATAACGTAATACGAGCGTTTGATCATCCATCGTGACATGCTTATCCCTTGTCCCAAATACCATTGGTGGTAAAGTTGGTTTATAGACAGGTAAGTTTTCTCCAAATTGTTGGAATATTTCATGATCAATATAATAACTTTGACGTCCTGTTAATGTTCTAAATGGAACTAAACGCTCAATATTCGTTGTAAAAGGTGAATAACGCTGTCCATTTTTATTTGAACCAGGAAACACTGCGGTTGGAATAACTTCTCTTGGTTGGGCCGTCATATTTAAAAAAGTTATTTTTTCTGATGCACGTTCACTAGAAATATCTTTTAATGGCATACCTGTTTGTTGTTCTAAATCTTCATAAGATTTTTGTGATAATTTGCCATTTGTAGCTGAAGACAGATTCAATACAGCATCTGTCGCACGTCTTGCAGTATCTATTCTAGGTCTACCATTTCTCACTGAATCTTCTTTTTCATCATTCCAAGTACCGACCATATGTTTCAACTCTTCATATTGTTCTGACACTGTAAAACTCACACCATGCGCACCCACTTTAGCTTTTTCTAATAAAGGACCAAGTGTGACATATTTATCAAATATTTTTGTGTAGTCTCGATCAACAACTGTAAAGCTTGGCATTGTCTTACCAGGAATGGCTTCTACTTCACCTTTAGTCCAGTCTTTTACAATACCGTTCACATTTGATATTTCTTGTTGTGTATCATGCGCTAAAGGTGTAGTTACGACATCTTTGTATACGCCTGTCAGATGTTTTTTCGCAGTGTCTGATACTTCTTTACTTAACAATTTGAAAATATCCCAATCTGAACGTGATTCCCATAAAGGATCTATCGCTGGATTAAATGGATGTACAAAAGGATGCATGTCCGTAGATGATAAATCATGCTTCTCATACCATGTTGCAGCGAGGCAAGACAATGTCTGAGTAAAGCGGTGTCGAAGTCATTCTAAAGTCTAGTGATACAAGTAAATCTAACTTACCTTCAGTATCGTCTCTCCATTGAATCTCTTCTGGCTTTACTTCTTCATTCGGTTCTGCCAATAATCCCGACTTCGCGCCGAGTAAATGTTTCATAAAATACTCTTGCCCTTTCGCAGAACTAGATATTAAATTAGAACGCCAAAGGAATAACGTTTTTGGATGATTCTTTTTCAAATCAGGATCTTCAATTGCAAACTGTGTTTCCTTTGATTTCACTGAATCTACTGCGCGTTTTAAAATCGCTTCATCATTAAATTCATTCGCATCTCTTGTCGCTTCACCAAATGACAAGCTATTTTTATTAAATTGTGGGTACGAAGGCAACCAACCTAATCTAGTCGCTAGCACATTATAATCTGCTGGATGTTGATGCTTAATATTCTCTGCTAATGGGGATTTTATACTATCCACATTAGACTCTTCATATTTCCACTGATCTGTTGCAAAGTAGAACCAACTTGTACCATTTTGTAATCTCGGTGGTCCTTGCCAATCTTTAGCGAATGCAAGTGTATTCCATCCTTCAATTGGTCTACATTTTTCTTGGCCAACATAATGCGCCCATCCGCCGCCATTCACACCTTGACAACCACATAGTAATACTAAATTTAAGATAGAACGGTAAATCGTATCTGAGTTAAACCAATGGTTAATACCTGCGCCCATAATAATCATCGATTTACCCTTTGTATCAATTGCATTTTGCGAAAATTCACGTGCCACTTGTGTAACTACATCTTGTTTCACACCAGTCACCGTTTCTTGCCATGCGGGTGTATAATATGAATTTGCATCTTTGTAGTCCTTAGCTTCTAATTCATGATTAAATCTTTTTACACCATATTGACTTGTCATTAAATCATAAACTGTAGTTATATAGCGTTCTTCTCCATTTGCAAGGGTAATTTTTTTAACCGCAATTGGTCGTACAAAAATGCCATTACCCTCATTATTGAAATATGGAAATTGTATTTTTTCTAATTCAAAATGATCTTCTACAAGACTCAGTGCTGGATCAATTTTACTACCGTCTTCATTTTCTAGTTTTAAATTCCATTGTTTTTCTTTTTCCCAACGTTGTCCCATTGTGCCATTTGGAACCGTTAAGTCCTGAGTGATTTTATCAAAAATGACAGGCTTCCATTCACTATGCTCTGTTGTTTCGCCTAAGTCATTTGCTCTTAAGAAACGACCTGCTTTAAAACCATTTTCATCTTTATCTAGCATGATAATAAATGGCATATCTGTATATTGTTTTGAATAATTTATAAAATGCGCATTGGGTTGATTAACGTAATGTTCTTGTAGTATGACATGCGTCATCGCTTGCGCAAGTGTCGCATCAGAACCAGGATGTGGCGCTAACCAATTGTCTGCAAATTTCACATTCTCTGCATAATCAGGTGCAATTGATACCACTTTCGTTCCTTTATATCGAACTTCAGTCATAAAATGTGCGTCTGGGGTACGGGTCATCGGTACATTAGAACCCCACATCATAATGTAAGAAGCGTTATACCAATCACTGGATTCAGGTACGTCTGTTTGTTCACCCCAAATTTGAGGTGAAGCAGGTGGCAAATCTGCATACCAATCATAAAAACTCAACATTTCTCCACCAAGTAAACTCACAAATCGTGCACCAGAAGCATAACTCAACATAGACATGGCAGGTATCGGTGTAAAACCAGCTATTCTATCTGGACCAAATTTTTTAATGGTATAAATAATTTGTGCAGATATGAGTTTACCTACGTCTTTCCAATTCGTTCTCACTAATCCACCTTTGCCTCGTGCTTGTTTATATATTTTTGCTTTTTCCTCATCTTCTACGATGGACGCCCAAGCTTCTATCGTATTATTATCATGAGTTTCTAGGGCTTCTACCCAAAGTTCCCACAACTTTTTACGGATATATGGATAACGAATTCTCAAAGGACTATATTCATACCAAGAAAATGAAGCACCACGTGGGCAGCCTCTAGGTTCAAATTCAGGCATATCAGGTCCACAACTTGGATAGTCTGTTTGTTGATTTTCCCATGTAATCACACCATTTTTCACAAATACTTTCCACGAGCAAGAACCTGTGCAATTCACGCCATGAGTCGTTCTAACTACTTTGTCATGACTCCATCTTTCTCTATACATTTTTTCCCATTCCCGACTCTTGCTTTCTAAGACTGACCAGTTACCATTAAATTTTTCAGTCGGCTTAAAAAAGCTTAATCCAAATTTTTTCATTGAAAACACCCTCTCAGATCATTGCCAGTAAAATTTTTAAAGTAGGATTCTATGGTTCACTTCATTCACTGCTTAACTAAATTGTACATTTTTTCACAAATTTCAAATATTAGGGAATCACCTAATAAGAGATGGAAATACCCTTAGTTTTTAAGCATCTACTCGTGTGCAAAAGCAATTTAATAAGACATAAATATAAAAGCTGAGACATGTGATATGTCCCAGCCTCATCATCTTTTTATTTTGGTGTTATCAGTTATCCTCTGAAATCACCTTATTTTATATCCTTAGTGTGAATTTCTTCATCAAAATGCTTGCATTAATTGTTGTTCTATAAACAACTGTTGGCTGTGATGAAGTTCATGCTTTTCATCAGGATTAATTATGCACCATCCATCTTTTTCATAGATATCAAATGCTTGTTTAATTGCTTCTAAACGCAGTCCAGTAATTAAATATTTCTTAGGAATACTTTGGTTTAAAGCACTTTTAATATTTTCACAGGCTGCTATATCTCCAACAATCACCATGCCAGGTGATATATGGTCTAAATCATCAGAAACCTGCTCCGCAATTGTAGTTACTCTACCTATGATGTGTTTTTCATTATAAGAAGAAACATTAAATATGAGCAAGACTGGATAATCAACTTGTGTAGTCTGATATATATCCTTCATAATTTCACTCAATCGCTTCACACCCATATAAATAGCTAACGTACCTCCGTTTATAAGTGTTGTAACATCAACTTGTTGCTGATTACTTTTATTCAGATATCCTGTAGCAAAAGTGACACTATGAGCGATATTTCGAATTGTTAATCCTAAACCTACTGAGGCTACAGCGGCACTCGCTGTTGTAATACCTGGTACAACTTCAAAATCAATGCCCGCTTGTGATAATGTAACAACCTCTTCATGGACTCTACCAAAAATTGCCGGATCTCCACCCTTCAATCTAACAACACATCTATGTTGCTTTGCGGCTGAAATTAACTTTTCATTTATGACTTGTTGTTGTATATGCTTACGGTATGCTTCCTTACCCACATTTATAATTTCAATTTCTGGTCTTACTAATTGTAAAATGAATGGATTGACTAATCTGTCATACAATATGATATCTGCACTTCGAATGAGACGTTCGGCCTTTCTTGTTAATAATTCCGGATGCCCAGGTCCAGCACCTATGAGATATACTTTGCCATAAGTATTTATAGGCATATATACACAGCTCCATTATGAATTTCTACAGCGTAAACATCCACACACCCTGTATCTGGTGGCTGTACGAGACCCGTTTTCAAATCTATTTTTTGATCATGCAAAGGACAATATACAAATTCACTACTCACTGTACCTTCTGAAAGTGGTCCTTGCTTATGGGGGCATCTATTATGAACTGCGTGTATTTCACCTGATTCTGTTAAAAATAGGCCAATTTCGATATCATTTATGATTACCTTTTTGCCAACTAAAGGAACAAGCTCATCGACCATTGCTACTTTTATTTTTTCTAATGCTTTCATAATTAAACTTTCTCCACTTCAAATATTTTTTGTGCTTGCTTCATTATTTAAAATGTGTGTCCATGGTTCAGCTTCTATAGCTTTTTTCACTTCCATAATACGATTAAACAAATCGTCTTGTCTTTCTTGATTTAATAAAACTGTTTGAACATTTTCAAAACCTAACCGTTTTATCCACGGTGCAGTACGTTCTGCATAAATACCGGTTTCTCTATAATATTGCATCATCGCACCACATAATTTAATGACCTCATCTTCTGTTTCGACGGTAGTTAAATGCATTCCCTCTGTTACATCCGTACCGCCATTGCCCCCAATATAAATTTGAAATCCATTTTCAACGCTGATGACACCAAAGTCTTTAACACCGGATTCTACACAGCTTCTTGGACAACCAGAGATACCCATTTTAAATTTATGTGGCGTATCGATGTATTCGAATGTTTTTTCTAAACGAATACCTAATTGTGTAGTATATTGCGTACCAAATCTGCAAAATTCCTTACCGACACAACTTTTAACTGAGCGCGTCTTTTTCGCATAGGCTGAAGCAGAACGCATACCTAAATCAGCCCATATTTGTGGTAGTAATTCTTTTTTAACACCATACAAGCCTATACGTTGAGAGCCTGTCACTTTCACTAATGGCACATCATATTTTTTAGCAACTTCTCCTAAACGTATTAATTGATCTGCATTCGTAACACCGCCGCGCATTTGGGGAATTACTGAAAATGTGCCATCATTTTGAATATTGGCATGATAGCGTTCATTTGCAAAGCGTGATTCAATTTCGTCATTGTGCTCAAATGGATAAACCATATTCAAATAATAATTAATAGCTGGTCTACACTTTGGACAACCTGCCTTATCATTAAAATTGAGCGCATGGCGTACTTCCTTAGACGTTTTCAACCCTTTTGCTCTTATCTGAGTAACAATTTGATTACGTGTGAGCTCAGTACATGCGCATATACCAGATGGTTTAGAATCAACAAAATCATCACCTAATGTATACTCTAAAATATGACCAATTTGTCCTTTACACTTACCACAAGAATTGCCAGCTTTTGTTTCTTTTGTGACTGCTTCTACACTTGTAAGGCCATGTTCATTAATCGCACTCACAATCTTACCTTTGCTGACACCATTACATCCACATACTGTCTCATCATCTGACATGTCAACAATACTTATTTCACGCGTTTCTCCGCCCTTATGCATAAGTGAAACCATTGTGTAATCCTCTAATGGTTCTTGTTTTTTCATCATATTAAAAAATCTCGGACCATCATCAATATCTCCGTATAAAACTGCTCCAACAATGCTGTCATCTTTCAAAAACACTTTCTTATAGTGGTTATTAACACTATCAAAAACCTCTACACCTTGGATATCTATACCTTCTGTAATTTGACCAGCGCTATATAAATCACAGCCCGAAACTTTTAAAGAAGTAAATGTTGTGGAACCTCGATAACCTTCTGTTTCTCGACCGGTTAAATGGTCTGCTAACACTTTACCTTGTTCATATAATGGTGCAACTAATCCATATACTTTACCATTGTGTTCTGCACATTCACCTATTGCAAAAATAGTTTCATCACTCGTTTGCATATAATCATTAACGACAATACCTCTATTCACTTTTAAGCCACTTTCCTGTGCAACTTGTGTATACGGTCGAATACCAACTGCCATGACCACTATATCTGCTTTTAATGTTGTTCCATCTGCTAACAACACGCCTGTAACATCTTCTTGTCCAAGTATTTCTTGTGTACTTGCCTGCAATTTAAAGTTCATTCCCTGTGCTTCTAAATCTGTTTTCAACAAATCTGCAGCCTTTCTATCTAATTGCATTTCCATAAGCCATTCAGCAAGATGTACCACAGTGACTTCCATACCTTGGTCCATTAATCCACGTGCACATTCTAATCCCAGCAAACCACCGCCAATTACGATAGCATGTTGCTTTGATTTAGCAATTCCAATCATACGCTCAGTGTCTTCGATCGTTCTCCAACCTATTACGCTCGGTAAAGTCGCCCCTGGTATAGGTAATACAAAAGCACTTGAACCCGTAGCAAATATACAAATATCGTAATGACATCTTAGGCCATCAGCCGTAATCACTTGTTTTAGTTCTCGATTAATCTCTACTACTGGATCATTCGTAATCAGCTGAATATCATTGTCTTTATACCACTCAAAAGGATTCATAATGGTTTCATCCACTGTCATCTTTTTCTGCAATATATTTGATAGCATGATTCGATTATAATTTGGATAGGGTTCCTTACCGATAATCGTTATGTTATATTGTTGTGCATCGCGTTCTAATATTTCTTCAATCGTGCGTATGCCCGCCATACCATTACCAATCATTACTAACTGCTTTTTAGACATCGTCTTCCTCCTCATACACTTCATTTAAAAATGTTTGTACCGCCTTTGATAGTTGTTTCACTCCGCTACAATTTGTGCCATTTGATCTAAAATGAATGTTTATGTCTTTGTATTTTATTTCTGACATATTATAAAAATCAGATTGCGCTTTATCACTGATATGGTTAACAAGTTGATAAGGCTTCGCCTCTTGCTTAATTAGATTATTAATATCTTCGTCATCTGTTGCGGCAAAAATAATATCCGCATGTTTAATATCTTCGCTGTCATAACACTTTGTAAACAACTTCATTTTAGGATATTCCATTTCAAAAAATTCTGGTAAAAATTTTTTACTTATAATAACTAGCGACTGTATATCTTCCTTAATAAGTTGTCGCACTTTTCTATACGCAACTTTACCTGCGCCAACCACTACAACACGTTTATCTGACAAGTTGAGTTGAATTGGATACACTTTCTAACACCTCTAATTGTTTAATTCTTTCTGTGATTATCATTGAGAGCAAAGGGTCAAAATTAATAGCTGATGCATAATGAATATTACAATCATCATTCATATGTGCTATATGGTATTTTGCTTTGTTCACCAAAAAGCCGTCGTAGAAAAATATGGGGACAATCAATATGTCTATATTATTTTTTAAATAGTGCTGTAACTTAAAGCGATAACTGTAGTCACCATATAATGTCATCATAGAAATAGGTGTTTCAAAAACATCACACGCTTGAGTTAACTGCCATAAAGCAATATCAGGATGACGATAACGTTCGCCGCCATGAGCCATTAAAATAATATGCTGTATTTTAGGATGCCTTTTAACTTTAGCTAAAATTTTCTGTTTAACTAGCGTTGTCATTAATTTATGTGTGCCAAGTGGCTCAGCAAATTTATATTCAATATGTGGATATCTATACTCATAAAGTTTTAAAATCATAGGGATATCTTCTAAATAATGCTTTGCTTGGAAAAAGCAAAAGTGGAATGATATTAAAACTTTTAGTACCCTGTTGAATAAGTTTGTCTAGTACTTGTTCAAGACATTGATTTTTACTTTCTAAGAAAGCAATATGATAATCATGTACGTTACGACTTAACAATTGCTCCAAAAAATCATGAAGTTCTTTATTTTGTTTCCCTTTATTCATGCCATGAATAACAAGTATATGCTCTGTCATGTGATGCCCCCTTTCTTTACACTTGCATTGTAATATAAATCCAGTTGCTTTTGTGAATAAAATCACATAACAAATTAAAAATAGGGAATCCCCTTATTCAATTACTAATGGGATTCCCTATGCATTTTATTCAATTTATTAAAATGGTGGCGTACCTAACACTTCTTCATCAAAACTTTCTGGTATAAGCACTTTTCTCATAATAACTCCTAAATCTCCATCGTTACTCTCATGCTCACCGTATATTTCATAGCCACGTTTTTTATAAATATCTAGTAGCCAAGGGTGTAAACGTGCTGATGTACCAAGCGTCACTGCTGGTGCTTTAAGTGTGTCTCTTAAATAAGTCTCCTCAACATATTTTAACAACTGACTTCCAATACCTTTACCATCATATGACGGCTTCGTAGCGAACCACCAAACAAACGGATATATTGAGATACGACGTTTTCCTTCCCAAGGATAACGTACAGTAAGTGTTGAAATTATTTCATGCTCATCTTCTAGTACAAACATCGTACTTGTTTTAATATTCTTTTTAACTAATTCAACATTCGCATTAACTGATGGCCAATCTATACCTAATTCTCTTAATGGGGTAAAAGATTCATACATCAATTTTTGTAATGCCTCCGCGTCTGATTCCACAGCAACTCTTATATTATATTCAGACATTTTGTCACTCCTTCTCATTTATAGCTTATTCATTCATAGATAACATCCCTAAAAAATCATAAACCATTTACAATCATATCAATACAATATGGCTTCTTAATTATTGAGTCAATTATTATGTTTTAAAAATCGAAAAAAGCACCATCACAAAATAAATTATGATCGTGCTTGTTACTATTATGAATACCATTAATTATGTAAGCTATTTCGTTTACCATTTAAATATGCGTAAACTAGACCAACGAAAATACCACCACCAATATAGTTACCTATAAAGGCGAACACAATATTTTTCAATACGTGTAACCATGCGACTACATCAAAATCATAAAACACCATACCTGCGTATAGCCCTGCATTAAATACAACGTGCTCATAACCCATAAATACAAAGACAATGACGCCACTAGCAATGAAAAATGCTTTAGTTAGACCGTCTTTAAATTGAATTGATAAATAAATACCAATATTAATAAAGAAATTACAAAATATGGCTTTACCTAAAATGCCATACCATGTGGCATCTATCGTCTTACCATTAACAAGTTTCGTTAAGCTTGCAACCATGTCTGAGGTCATAATCGGGGTGAATTTCATTAAACCAAACAGGATAAATCCACCTATTATATTAAATAGAAAACATACCATCATAATACCCAATGCTTTATTCATGCCAATAACTTTATAATACCAACCAACTGTTAAAAACATAAAGTTACTCGTTAATAATTCTGAATGTGACAATACAATTAAAACCAAGGCTAAACTGAATGAAATAGCTCCCATTAAATTAATTAAACCTTCATTTGTACCTGCAAATTGTGTTTTTATAGCTAGCATAAATACCGTTACAATTGCTAGTAAGAATCCTGACATAATTGATTTAAGCGCATAACGACCAGGTGTCTTATCAAACAAAACTTCCTTCATTTGTACTTGATTATTAATATTATCAATCGTTTCTCTCGACATGTAAGTGTCCTTAATGGATTTATTATTATCTACCAAGAAATATGCCCCCTTTTTGATTTAAAAAAATGATAATTTATCTATACCAATAATGTTATTATATTAGTTTCATTTGATATTTAATAGTCAAAAAATAAGTTTTTCAATTTTAAAATTTAATATATTGCGCGTTAGTTTAAAATAACGTAAACTTTACTTGTACTAGAAATACACACAAGTAAACCTAAAGGAGGCATATACTTGAATACACAATTCTCTGTTTCAATCCATATTCTCTCTCTGTTAGCTATAAAAAATGAACCTGTTTCAAGTCAATATATCGCTGACAGTATTAATAGTAACGCCACTTTAGTGAGAAAATTATGCCGTTATTTAAGAGACGGTAATTTTATACAGAGTAGCCAAGGCATCGCGGGTTATAGTTTATCTAGCGCATCCCATGATATTAGGTTAGGTGATTTATATAAGCTGATTTTTTCTAACACTACCCATTTCGCAAAAATTCATGGTCATACGAACACAGATTGTCCTGTAGGGAAAAATATTACCCACGCACTTGATGAAATATATAGTGATGTAGACGAAACGATTGTAAATAAACTTAATACCTATACGATTAAAAGTGTCATTGATCGCTTTTAAATAAATAACGCTTGATTATCTTGCTATATGCTTAATTTTCATTAAGTAAAACAAGATAACCAAGTGTTTCATTTTTGTGAAGGAATATAGAAATGAGCGTTCTGATAATGGTATATCAGATGCGAACAATCAAATGGTATGCCGGTTGTTGTATAAAATACTTGTTCATAATTTAAGCAAGGATCGCCCTCATCCAATTCTAATAATTCAGCTTCTTCTTCTTCCAATTTATCTACATTAAAATAAACATCTGAGAACCCAATCTTCACTTTTAAGTTTTGTTCTAAATATTTAAAAATAGACTTTTCTGCTATAGATTCATTTAAAAATAGCACGATATCTTTATTAAAATACGACTGCTCGAAACAAAATATTTCACCATCTACATAAACAATACGCTCTAAAACATAGACTAATGTATCTTTGTCTAACTTTAATTTTTGCCGAACGCTTTCTGGTGCAATGACTTCCTCAACGCGCAATACCTTATTTGTTACATTTAGTCCCGTAAATTCATCACTAAAACCGCCAGTTGAAAAGAGATTAAGATATCCATCTCTTTTTTTATTACGCACATAGATGCCACTACCGCGTGCTTGATAAATATTCCCTTGTTTTTCTAATATTTCCAAAGCTTTAATAATCGTGCTTTTACTCACATCATATTTTATTTTTAATGCCTCAACACTTGGTAATTTATCCCCGCTTGAAATTGACCACTTTCTATATATTCATTCATTTGTTGAGCAATTTGTTCATACTTGAGCATACACTTACCCCTTTTATATTAAAATTCACCCAATTATAACATGAATGCTAATTTAAACTACCGAACTTTTTATTTGTAAGGGTCTTTACAAATTGTACCGGTACAATTAGAATATAGGAAACGATTACACAAATCGTGTTGATTAACTTATTAAAGGGGTTGGGAAATGTGGCAGACAAAAATAAAATACTCGCACAAAGTATATTAGAGGCAGTTGGGGGTGAAGCAAACCTTGTCAATAGCACGCACTGTGCAACCAGATTACGATTAGTATTAAAAAGATCTATTCCAAATGCTAAGAAAAAAGTATCGGAAATAGATGGTGTCGTGACTGTTGTGGAAAATAATGGTCAATTTCAAGTTGTCATAGGAAATAACGTCGGTGAAGTATTTAAATTTTTTGAAGCTTTAACAAGTGAACAACCATCGGATGATAATGAACAATCTGAAAATAAAGGGTCAATACTTAACCGTGTCATCGCGACGATGTCTGCAGTGTTCGCACCATTTATTTACATTTTAGCTGCTGTTGGTATATTACAAGGTTTATTAATAATCATAAAACTGATTATTCCATCCTTTGAAAACACAGGCACTTATGAAGTTTTTAATTTCATGTCCTGGGCCCCTTTCACATTCTTACCAATATTCATCGCAATTACTGCTTCACGCCATTTTAATGTAAATACTTATATTGCAATTGCTTGTACTGCGGCATTGGTGAGTCCTGATTTAACAGGAATGGTAGAAAGAATACAAAGCGGTGAAACAATTAAATTATTTGGCATGCCGCTTACAGAGACAAGTTACACTTCATCTGTATTGCCACCCCTTTTCTTAGTGTGGATATTATCCTATATTGAAAAATACTTAAACAAATGGATACATGATGTAGTAAGACCTTTATTCACACCATTTTTAAGTATCGTCATTATGGTTCCTGTTACATTACTCGTTATTGGACCAATCACTACACTTGGCGCACATGGTATTGCCGCTGGTTTCAACTTTCTCGTTGAAGTTGCGCCATGGTTAGGCGGCGCACTTATTGGCGGTTTGTGGCAAATCTTTGTAATATTCGGTGTGCATTGGGGCATCACGCCTATGGTTTTAGCAAACTTTGAGCAACATCAAAGTGATTCATTCCAAGCTTTCCAAACAATTGCCGTTATTTCTCAAATCGGTGCTGTTATAGGTGTGTTAATTAAATCTAAGCGTACAGAAATTAAACGTGTCGCTTCTTCAGCAGGTGTTACAGGCATTTTTGGAATTACTGAACCTTCAATATATGGTATCAATTTACGCTTTAAAAAACCCTTTATTATTGCATGTATCAGCGGCGCCTTAGGTGCATTTGTTGCAAGTTTCTTTAATCCTAAATATTATGCATACGCGTAGCTGCCTGGCCCTATAACAATTATTAATGGATATAGTCCTGATAACCCTTCATCTATTTGGGGCATTTTATTAGGATCAGTAATTGCTATCATCTTACCTATCATATTAATTCAATTCTTAGGTTATGGTCATGATACGACAGAGGAAGTAGAAGACACAGAAATTAACTCAAGTACTATTCCACAAGCAGTTTCAACAAATAGCAATCTTGAAACACTTATTCATAGTCCTTTAGATGGGCAAATCCTTCCTTTAACTGAAGTCGATGACCCTATTTTCTCAGAAGGTATGATGGGTCAAGGTATTGCTATAAAACCTGCAAATAATACAGTTCACGCACCACTTGAAGGCACTGTAAGTATGATTGCTGTAAGTGAACATGCAATTGGCATTACATCTCCTGACGGTGTAGAACTATTGATTCATGTTGGTTTAGAAACTGTGGAGTTAAAAGGAGAAGGTTTTGAATTACTAGTTAATGAAAATGATGAAGTCAAACTAGGACAACCTTTATTGCATTTCAATCAAAAGTGGCTTGAATCAAGTGGATACGATACTGTAATTCCAATCATTGTCACTAATTCAGCTGAATTTAGTGAAGTAATTACTACGGATGCAGTACAAGTTTCGCAAAATGATGCATTACTAACAATTATAAATAAATAATAAGAATAAAGGAGTATATAATAATGACTAAATTACCAAAAGACTTTTTATGGGGTGGCGCTCTTGTTGCCAATCAATTTGAAGGTGGTTACGATAAAGACGGAAAAGGCTTAAGTGTTATTGATGTAATGACTAATGGAGAACATGGCAAGCCTCGTGAAATCACACAAGATGTAGACCCAAATAAATATTACCCAAATCATGTAGGTATAGATTTTTATAATCGTTATAAAGAAGACATCGCATTATTTAATGAAATGGGATTAAATTGTTTACGTACATCAATCGCTTGGTCTCGTATCTTCCCAAATGGAGATGAAATAGAACCTAATGAAGCAGGACTACAATTTTACGATAATATTTTTGATGAATTGTTAAAATATGGTATTGAGCCAGTGATTACTTTGTCTCATTTTGAAATGCCATTACATTTAGCACGTGAATATGGTGGTTTTAGAAATAGAAAAGTAGCAGATTTCTTTGCTCAATTTGCAGAAACTGTATTCAAGCGTTACAAGGATAAAGTTAAATATTGGATGACTTTTAATGAAATTAATAACCAAATGGATATAGATAATCCGATTTTCTTATGGACAAACTCAGGCGTCCTTATAGAAGAAGATGAAAACCCAGAAGAAGTACTGTATCAAGTCGCTCATAATGAATTAATCGCGAGTGCAAAAGCTGTAAAAATAGGTAGAGCAATTAACCCTGATTTTGAAATAGGATTAATGATTTCTCATGTAGCAATATATCCTTATTCTTGTAATCCAGAAGATATGATGGAATCTGTAAAAGCAAATCGTTTACGTTTCTTCTTCCCAGATGTCCAAGTTCGAGGCTACTATCCTAGCTATGCAAATAAAATGTTAGAACAAAAGAATTATGATATTGGTTGGCAAGAAGGAGATGACAAAATTTTATCAGAAGGTAAAGTTGATTATATTGGTTTTAGCTACTATATGTCTACTGCTGTTAAACACGATGCAAAATCATATACTGGAGAAAATGTTACCAATGGTGGGTTAGCGAATTCTGTCGATAATCCTCACATTCAGCAAAGTGATTGGGGTTGGGCCATTGATCCTACAGGTCTACGCTATACTTTGAATATATTATATGACCGTTACCAAATACCACTTTTCATCGTTGAAAATGGCTTTGGTGCTGTAGATGAAATTGATGAAAACGGTAAAATTCATGATACGTATCGTATCGATTATTTAAAAGCACATATTAATGCGGCAATCACAGCAGTTGACGAAGATGGTGTTGATCTAATGGGCTATACACCATGGGGTATTATAGACATTATTTCTTTCACTACAGGAGAGATGAAAAAACGTTATGGTTTAATTTATGTCGATAGAGATAACCAAGGCAATGGTACTTTAGAACGCAGAAAGAAAGATTCTTTTGATTGGTATCGCAATGTTATTGAAACAAATGGTGAATCATTAAATTAATAATAACGACTGTAATTTTCACTGACACCTGTGGTAATAGTACTAGTCATAGACTAATGCTTTTGACTACTACCTAAGTTAAGCATTATGAAGGATATTGATTTACTTAAGTATGCGCAAACAGAACTGACGACAAAGCCTGAGACTTTGTCGTCAGTATGAAGAGTAGTACGGAACTCTAATTAGAAAAATTAGAGTTCCGTACTACTCTCTTTTTATATAAAATATTAGTTTTTATACCTACTTAACACATGTAAACCATAGGCAAAAATACCATATCCTGTTAATGTACGTATAAACCATTTAAATGTAGTATGACTCAAACTTTTTTCATTTAAAAATAACGCGGGTACTAGCGTACTCACTGAATATAGTCCAAGTACTTTAACATAACGTTTATTCAATACACTCACCTCTTTTCATATACTATTATATCGAAAAGAGAGTTGGAATAAACAGGTAATTTCCAACATCTTATTGACTATTCTTATAATTTTGTTAAAAGTGTCTCTAAATTATCAAAAGTACTATTCATACCCTCTTCTACACCCATATCCAACAATTGTTGAGTCGCTTTAGGATCTGGCAATTCTGCTATAGATTTTATCGTAGTCAAACCTTTACTGTTTTCTTCTATATGAATGATGTTATGCATACCTGCCATTTTTTCATCAATATTACCATCTTTGTCTGCAAAGTAATCATAATAATCAATTAGCGTCGGTTCTTTCACTTCATTATAATTAGTCACAGTATAGCTTGTACCTTGAGGCGCACGTATAGCGAAAAATGCATGTCCACCAGTCTGAACATTAAATTTAAATACTTCAGTCTTTGCACCTTGTGGGTGAAACCATTGTTCAAATAAAGCACGGTCAGTATACGCTTTAAATATATTTTGTGCCGTTGTATTAAAATCTCTCGTAAAAATTATTTTGTTTTCCTCAACTTGAACTGTCATTTACGATTCTCCTTTATCCATAATTACATATGATATTATCTTTTTTACTTTAGCATTTTTACTATGGCTTTCAAATTCAAAGAAGTCCGCAAAATAAATTGTATCTCCATTTTGAGCAATTTGAGTGCCATGTATCGCTCCTAATTTACCATGAGAAATATTATGGGTCACTTCCAATGAATCAATATCGACTTTATGTGCGTTTAATTCATCATAAAACGCTTCAAAACCATGCAATTCAAAAGCGCCAGGAACCTCCCATATAAAATCTGCTGTAACAGCTTCCAATAATTGCACTTTATCTACTAATATTGAGCCTATTAAAAAATCTAACATTATCTTCCTTTTGGGTGCATTATCACAATTTAAATCCCCCGTTAATTTAAATGGTAAATCTGACTCCGTTTCATTTTTAAAATTTAAGTCGATATCTGTTAATGCTACATGAAGTATTTCAATCGCTTTAGGACCAATACCATGTATGCCTAATAATGTTGTTCGCTCATATTGTACAACTTCTTCTAACGTTACGACACCTATATCATTAAGAGCTTGGGTTGCAGTGCCGTCCTATTTTTGGTAAATCTGTCGCCATGTGATCTCCCCCTATCTTATGTATCACTATACCCATTTCATCGCTTAATTATTTATCAACAAATATTAATTATGACTTACTATCTTTTATCGTAAGGTAGTTGACAAAGCGTACAATTCCAACTATCTTATATTATAAGATAGTGAAAAGAGGGATTACATGTCAATTTCAAATCAAATGATGAAAGGATTGTTAGATGGCGCCATATTGGGACTGATTTCTCAAGGTGAAACATATGGTTATGAAATTCTAGATAAATTAAAATCTCAACAATTCCCTGAAATTAGTGATGGCAGTATATATCCAGTATTATTACGACTAAATAAAAATGGATATGTCACTACGATAACTAAAAAATCAGATACTGGCGGACCAAAACGTAAGTATTATTTATTAACTGAAGACGGTAAAAAAGAATTATCAAATTTCAAAAGTAAGTGGAACTATTTAAACAATGGTATGAATAATTTAATGAGGAGTGTTGACGTTGTTGACTAAAAAAGCTGAAGATTTTTTATTAAAATTAAGAATCGAATTGCTATTTCGTGGCAAGGACGAAGATGAAATTAATGCGATTGAGGAAGAATTACGTGATCATATTACAATCGCTGAAGAAAGCAATGATAATATTGATAATTTACTAAACACGCCTATCAAAAATTATGCTGATAACTTTTCTAAAGAATTGAGTTTAACTAAAGGTATTCATAAATATGTACTCTATATCATTTCATTTATGATTGTAATGACAATTGTTCCAAGAATGTTGGACAATTCATTTCAGTTAAGTTTATCTTTAATACTCTATATTTTATTCATCTTTATTGGTTCTTTTGTGTTGATATTATTTGTAGTAAAAAAAGTAATTATGCGATGGGGCGATAGTAAGAAAACATATGTTGCAGCTTTTGTTATTGCACCTTTGATTTTCGGAATTTACTTACTGTGTGAATTCGTGTTACGTAACCATCCATTATTTGTTTTTTGGTCACCCAATCAAACTACTAACTTTATAATTGGACTAATACTTTTATTAATAACGATGATTACTTGTTTTGTAATAAAACAAAAATATTTTGCTTTTTTAATATTAATCTTATGTCTCCCAGACCTTATTGGAAAAATATTTACTGGTGGAGATCATACAAGCTATAACTTCGTATTAATTGCTAGTATCGGTACTATAATTATTCTCTGGAGTCTTAGTATTTATATACTCTTTAAATATTGGCGTGAGAGAAAAGAAGAAAGTCATTAATCTATATAAAAATAGCTACTAGATACCTATATTAGGTTATCTAGTAGCTATTTCTTTTAATAAGCGTTAAATCTTAAACATTTATTTTTATATTAGTCTTCTAAAGCGAATTCTAAACTTGTTTGGAATTTCACATCTTTACCAACCATTACGCCACCTGTTTCAAGTTTTTGGTTAAATGTCATTCCATATTTTTCACGATTGATTGTACCATTTACAATAAATCCTGCAGTTTGTGCACCATTTAATGGGTTTTTGCTTGTACCTTCATAAGAAGCATCAAATGTTTCTTCTTGAGTTACATCTTTAATTGTTAAATTACCAGTTACAGATTTTTCGTCTACTGAAGTAATTTCAAATTTAATATCTGGATAGTTTTCAGTATCAAAGAAATCTCCAGTACGTAAGTGACCATCACGGTCTGCTACGTTTGTATCAACCGATTCTGCTTTAATTACGGCTGTACCTTTAAGTGAACTTAAATCATTGATGTCACCTTCTAAGTTTACATCGAAATCTTTAAATTTACCTTTAACGTTAGAAATCATTAAGTGCTTAATTGAAAATTCTACTACTGAATGTCTTGGGTCAAAATTAAATGTTGTCATAAAAAACATACCTCCAAAGTATTATTAGTTTTAGTTGATACATTTAGTATACCAGATATATTTATTATATCAAGTGAAAAGTCCGAACTTTTCATCTCCTTTAATTTCATTCCCTTAATTCACTTTTTTATTCATTTTAAATTTAAAAAGTAAATTAATTTACAGTAACTAGAATAGTTAATGCGCTAACATCTCTGCTTTAATTTCTTTACTATTTAATGCTTTAGGATAATATGTCGGCCAATTATCTAATTCTTTCATCACTTTTTCTTTATCATTACCTATAAAGATATGATAGTGATGTGCTTTCTTAGGTGCAATATTATGGTCACTAAATTGGACATACTTAGGTAAAGCTTTATCTTCATTACCTACTAATTTAAATGTATATCTTACGCCTCTGTTGCCTTTTTCATATTTCAAAATATCTTTACCATCATACTTATATTTACCTGTCGCTTTTTTACCGTTCTTTTCAAACGTAATTGAGTCGCTTGTGATATTGATATTATCTATATCTGTTTTATAACCCTTTTCGTAATATGCTTTATATTCTTTTGCTGTCATTGCATCATCTTCTTCAGCTTTATGCTTCATCACATCATCTAATGATCCATCTTTCAAATATGGATAAACTGATTGCCAATCACCTTTATAATCAGCTAATGGTCTATCTTTAACTTGATCATCCTTAAAGTAACCCTCTGAAATAGCTTTTTCATGTTTGCCTTGCTGTTTGTCATCGTTTACTTTGATATCGTTATTTAAAGCTTTATCAATATTTTCTATATTTTTATTCATAAGGGATTGGTAGGTTAAATCCTCATCCTGCTGTTGTTCTTTATTAAGTGATTCCATATTATAAAATTTTAATGGTTCAGCCTTTGTTTCTTTACGAATTGTATCTGTAACTTTATTTGAGACATTATCTTCATATAAAATATATTTTGCTCCTGAATTATTAATTTCGTTAACTACTTCTGTTAAAGCTTTTTGAGATGGGTCTTCTGCATTCATGTTTTGAACACCTTTTTGTACAAAACCATATCTTTCAGATAAATAACCTATTGATTCATGAGAAATAAACACAGCATTACCTTGTTTATCTTTCGTAACATCTTTCATTTTGTTATCTATTTTTTTTAGTTCTTTGTCTAGTTTTTTATAATTTTCTTCATAATCATTTTTGTGTTTTGGATCTTTTTTAATTAATTCATCTTTGATTTCTTTGGCGAAAGTTTGATTAAATTTAGGATCTAACCAAACATGCGGATCATATCCTCCATGATGATGTCCCTCGTGCTTATGTTCGTGCTCATGTGTATCTTCTTCGTCGTGGCTATGTTGATCTGTAAGTAACTGGGACTTGTCTAATTTATCTTCTAGCGATAATTTTTTATCATCCTCTTTTATCGTTGAAGCCACTTTTTTAGCAACAGGGTCTAGGTTGTCCCCTGTGTATAAAAACAAATCTGATTTACTCGCATTAATTATGTCTTTTTGAGTTGGTTCATAGCTATGTAAGTCTGTGCCTGCTGGATAAATTGATTCTACTGAAACATGTTCTCCTCCAATCTCTTTAGCAAATGATTTTAATGGAAAAACTGTTGTATTAATTTTTATTTTATCTTTGTCACCTTCACTTCCTGTTTCATTCGTATCAGCTTTGCCACATCCTGCTATGACAATTGCAAATGAAATGACCAAAGATATTATGTATAGTGTTTTTTTCATTCTACATCCTCCTTCAAATAGTAACGCTTACGATTTAAAATTATAAACTCCCTCCGAACAAAACGCAATACTAAATAATAATGATTACGATTTATTTTTGAGTAAAAGAAAAGCCTAAAGCACATTGTTATTACAATTTTGTACTTTAGACCATTTACTTACTTATTTTTTTCTATTAATTTTTTATAATTATCGTAATCATAAGGATCTTCTACTTTTTCTCCACCAATATAAACTGTAGGCGCTGTATCAATATTTTTGTCTTCAGCTTGTTTTTGGTCTTTCTTAGTCGCTTTCCATGATTTACTATCTTCAGTTTTATAATCTTTTTTAATTTTTTCTTTTTGGTTACTGTCGATACTTAATTTATCAATTTGTTTATCTACTAGTGATTCAGTTATCCATTCTTTTTCAGCATCGCCTTGCTGTTCAAACATTAATTTTTGAAAATCTAAATATTGTTTCGGTGCAATTTGTTGTACTGCATGCCCGGCTCTCGATCCAATAATTGAATCATCACCAAGAAAAGCCATATTCACAAATTGGTAATCTACTTTATCTTTGTCTATATAATCTTTTTTAAGTTTAGGCATAATATTACTTTCTACTTTTTTACAATAAGAACATTTAAAATCACCGTATTCTATAATTTTAATTTTCCCATTGGCACTTTGCTTGTCATCTTTATGTGCATCCTCATCACTTGAACAAGCAGTTATTAATAACATAGTAGCTATTAAACCTAAACATAGCCATAATTTTTTCATATGCTTTCCAAAACACCTCAATTTTAGATATCAGTAAATAAAATTATTCTTTAATATCCATATTTTCTTCTTTATAGTCAGGTTCATGTTTGTGTGTATATGCTTTCGAATTAAAATCTTTTAAATGTTTTGCTTTGTCGTCTTCAAATTTATAAGTATAATAATGTACCTCTTCGTCTTCTTTAAAAGGCTTATAAGCAAGCATGACATATTTACCTTTTTCATAAACGTATATATTCGCATTTTTTTTGTCGAATTTTTCTTCAAGATCACCTTTTTGTTTTTCAGATAAGTTTTCTTGATATGTTTGTTGTTTATTTACTGCTTTATCTATTTTATCAGCATACTTTCCACTACTACAGCCTGCTACAATAACCGTCGATATAGCGATCATGATCAATAATTTTTTCATTATTTGGCACACTCCTAAATCCAGTTTAACTACTCATGAATCACCTTTAAAATATACTTCTTCCATAAATATTATCATACAATGAATAACTTAAATGTTCTAGAGTGATTTTAAATTCATTCTTTTTAAATTTTTGATTTTTTACGAATAAAAATTCGGCTCGACAATTTATGCCAGGCCGAATTTATTCTTAATCTGTTAAGCGTATTTTAATTGCTAATGCACCATAATTTAATTCGTCAGTTTGCGAATATATTTGATATATGGCTGCTAATTTTTGAGAAAGCTGTTCTTCCTCTTTAGCACCAATTTCTTGATTTGTATATTGATTAACCAACGCTTGAAATGAAGGGAAATCCACTGTTTCTGTGACGACTACGTTGATTTGTTCATCCGTCTCGAGATTTGTGAAAATAATGGTATCTCCATTTTGTACTTCTTGCCTTTTTTCATCATTTAATCTTACTTCAATTGTTTTCGTCCCATTTTTAACTAAATGAAATGGTTCATTATTTAATTTCATCGAATGTTCTATGATACATACACTCCATTCTTGTATTTATGAGGTTATTTATGTTTAAAAATATCACAATTACAAATCTAATTACAGTGTTGTCTATAGTGCTTCGTACGATTAATCTATTATAATTCTTTTTGTTCTGCGCGTATTTTACGCTGACTTTTCAGCATAAACACACTGAGTAAACTGATAATAGAAATAATAACAGCAAACCAAAATGCTCCATGATAGCCACTTAATAAAGCTTCATGTTGTATTTGAGCTGCCATCTCTTGTTTTCCAATACCCTTATAATTACTCATATCAGGTGTGAAATTTTTAGAAACTTGAGTCATCACAGTAATTAAACCAGCTGTACCAATAGAAGCTGAAATTTGTTGTACTGTATTCGTCATTGATGAACCATGTGCATTCATCTCATGTGATAATTGATTCATTGTATGTGTCATTAATGGCATCAATCCTAGTGCAATACCTATCATACGAATTGCATATACCGTTGCAAGAATTGCTGATGAAGTATGTTCATCCATGATTACAAAGTAAGAAGTCGTTACTACCACAATGGACATACCAATTAATGCTAATATTTTAGCACCATACTTCTCATATAAAAATCCTGAAGCTACTGACATTATCCCCATTACAATAGCGCCAGGTAATAATATAAGCCCAGATTGAAGTGCTGAGTCTTTCATTATATTTTGAACGAACATTGGTAATATTGTTTCAGATCCAATCATTGATATCATTGTAAATGCCATAATTATAATACCTATAGCAAATTGACTGTTTTTGAATACTGAAAAGTCTAGTAATGGCGTTTTTAATTTTGTTTGGCGAACAATGAAAGTTATTACTAAGATCAATCCGCCTATTACAGTTGTTAAAACTACTGGGTCACTCCAACCATCACGTGAAATCGAACTTGTACCATAGAGTAAACCACCAAATCCTAGTATGGATAATATGATGGAGAATACGTCAACTGGCACTTTTTTATTCGTGCCCACGTTTTTCACAAACTTAAGTGCGCCGATGAATGTTAATGCTGCGATTGGTGCAACAACAAAGAAAAGTGAACGCCAATCGAAGTATTCAACAAGTACACCCGATAACGTTGGCCCTATGGTCGGTGCTAAACCAATAACTAAACCAAATGTCCCCATATACTTACCACGTTCATGAGGTTCAAAGATGTCTAATATTGTAGTCATCATAAGTGGTAACATAATTCCAGATCCTAATGCTTGAACAATTCTTCCGCCTAAAAGAATTGAAAAGTTAGGGCTAAATCCTGCAATAATTGTACCTATAAAGAATATAAATATTGCTGTTAAAAATACTTTCCTAGTTGAAAATCGTTGAATCACCATTGCTGATAATGGGACAACTACCCCATTAGTCAATAGAAAGGCTGTTGTGAGCCATTGCACTTGTGTGTAATCTATTTGAAAATCTTTCATTATACTTGGTAATGCTGTTGTTAATAACGTTTCATTTAAAAGTCCGAAGAAACCGCCAAGCAACATCATTAATATCATTAATATTTTGGTTTTTTGATTCATATTTGTCTCCTGTTTTCTTATTAGTCTATCAACCATAAAATAGCTGCATTTATGCATTATACATATATTTCAACAACATCACATCAAATAAACTTAAAAACATTACAAATAGGAGAAATTATTTTTTAATGTAAAATTATCATCTTCAAATCGTAATAATTACTATTTACAAATTGTTTCTGATACTTCATAATACACATAGATAAAGGAGGTCATATTTTATGAAATTAGATGTACAAACAGCACGTCGTAACCTAAATAGCCCCAACATAAAAACACGAAAACGTGCGCGTAAGATCATTCAAGCAACATAAGCGCAATAAATAATATATCTACTTAAATACTATAATTCAAAATTATAATGACAGCTTAAATTCCCTCCAGAATGATGTTTGTCAATTTCTATTAAATTATGCGGATTTTCTACATAAATTAAATTCCATATTACTAAGTGATAAAGATGCATAGGAGTGGGACAGAAATCTAATTTTTCTAATGACATTTCGTCGTATGAGCCCAGGCCCTACATAGCTGACTAGAAAATGGAATACAAGCGCTGAAACTCTTACATAAGAACTACTTGTCTTCATAAATGAAGTAGTAGTTCTTTAAAATCCAGATATGACTGTATTTTCAATTCAGTCAGCCACTGCCAATATAAAAATTGAGGCCGAGACATGTGACATGTCCCCGCCTTTTACTTTTTCTTCAAGATAGTTTGTATTCATAAAAATAATATAATTAAAGTATATTATTGCTCTTCCTTTTTTGGTAAAATAGTATTGCACACCAATAATTTTATTTGGAAGGAGAATTTTATGCAGCTTTTAACTTTAGAAAATATTAATAAAAGAATTAAGAAACAACAAATTTTAAAAGACATATCATTCACTCTTAAGCGGGGAGAAGTCGTAGGTTTAGTCGGTGCTAATGGAGTCGGGAAAACAACGTTAATGAAAGTTATTTTAGGGCTTTCTAATTATCAATCCGGTTCGCTTAAACTACATGGATCTATGAATAATAAGCATATCGGCGCTTTAATTGAAAACCCTGGAGTGTACCCTTTCCTTACCGGTTACGAAAACATGAACTTAATTAATGAAGATAAAGACAAAGAAAATATGGAACAAATTATAAAAATTTTAGAAATGACTCCGTTTATAAATAAAAAAGCAAAAGCATATTCTTTAGGAATGAAACAGAAATTAGGTATCGCACTTTCGCTTTTAAACCAACCTCAACTCGTTATTTTAGATGAGCCTATGAACGGATTAGATCCAAAAGCAGTGAGAAATGTGAGAGAAACTATTTTAAGACTCAAAGCACAAGGTGTTTCATTCCTCATATCAAGTCATATGTTAAGTGAACTCGTTAAAGTTACTGACTCGATTTTAATTATTGATAATGGGGCTATCGTTAAAGAAACAACAATGGAAGAACTCAATAATTCGAATGAAAGTGATTTGGAAAATGTATTGCTTAATATCATCGATCATAAGGAGGAGAGAAAATAATGGGAACATTGGTAAACCAAGAATTATATAAAATTTTCAAAAAGAAATCATCAATTATTATACCAATAATTATTTTTATTATCATGATTGGCTTAGCTATTTTAAGCAAAAACTATTCGAATGTAATTGAGTCGAAGTTGCTACTGGAACAAGGTTATAGTGGCTTTTCTTGGATTATCTTTTTAATGATAATTCAAGCGAGTACAATTATTACTATGGAATTCCATTACGGTACAATTAAAAATTTACTTTATAGAAATTACACAAGAACAAGTATTATTTTAAGTAAGTTTATTGCCTTGTTCATCTACTCTCTAATTGTATTTGTACTTTGTATTCTAATTAGTTTACTACTTAACCTTATATTTTTCTCTGACATCGATATTTTAAAACACTCAGGAGAACAATTATCTCCATTACAAAGTTTATTATTAACATCATTAGCAACTTATGTAGGTATGTGGCTCATTTTGAGTTTAACGTTGTTACTTTCTTGTATACTTAAAAGTCCGGGCGTCTCAATTGCTGTCGGTATTGTTTTCTATTTTGCTACTTCGATACTCGCTGGTATTTTATTTATGGCTATTGAGCAATGGGAATGGCTTAAATGGAACCCTATTAATATGTTGAATCTAAGTGTCCAAATTCTCGATAATGATATATACAAAAAAATGACAAAATTAGAATTACACGAATTATTTATTGGAAATATTGCATATATCGTAGTTTTCTTAATATTAGTAGTTTTAGTCTTTAGAAAAAAGAACGTTTAATTTTTAATCCTAAGATAAGTTATTAGAATCAGATACGCATGCATAAGACGTGTTCTAGATAAATAAGCAATCATAAAATTAAAATGTATCTTATATTTGAAATCATAATTTTTAAAAGTTTATAGAAATTTACCAAACAAGGTCAAAAACTTTATCGACAATATATAACAGCCCTGAATTCATAAAACTCAGGGCTGTTATATATTTTATCCAGTTTATTACTTATCTTTCATTATAAATAATATTTATCCGTCACTTTTAAATCATCTGTTAATTCATAAATAAGAGGTGCGCCTGTTTTTATTTCATAATTAACAATAGCTTCGTCAGATACATCCTCTAAATACTTAATTAGTGCGCGTAATGAATTACCATGAGCAGAAACTAACACTGTTTTACCATCTAATAACTGTTGAGAAATTTGATCATTCCAATATGGTATAACTCTGACCAAGGTATCTTTTAAACTTTCAGATTCTGGCATAACTCTTCTATCTATAAGTTCATATTTTCTATCATTTAAGTAACTATTTCTTTGTTCTTCATTTTGTTTTGGTGGTGGCGTATCATATGACCGTCTCCAAATATGAACTTGATCTTCACCAAATTCTTCTCGAGCATCATTTTTATTTAAACCTTGCAATCCGCCATAATGACGTTCATTTAATCTCCAAGATTTTATAATTGGTATAAATAACTGATCAGATTCATTTAACAAATGATATGTTGTTTTAATAGCTCTTTTTAACAGAGACGTATAAACAATATCAATTTCTAAACCTTTATCTTTTATTTTTTTACCAGAGGTGATTGCTTCATTTTTCCCCTGTTCAGATAAGTCTACATCTGCCCATCCTGTAAATAAGTTTTCAGCATTCCATAAGCTTTGCCCATGTCTACATAAAATTAATTTTGGCATAATATTTCCTTCTTTCCATTAAGTAAAATATGATTTTATGCGATATTTACAGGAATGTTACAGCAATAATACTGATTGTTTATAGTTGCAAAGCTGGCCACTCACCTATTCCCGCACTAACTATCGCATTTCTATATTAAAATTATAACAATTTACACTTTATTTTGAAATGATTGTATTCATTTATTCATAAAAGATACTTTCTTTTTATTTTTCTGTAACCTACTCATCATTTTTTGATGTTACAGTTATAAACGTTGAATTAAGAAAACAGTAAATAACTATTATTCATTAAATTTTTAAGTATTTAAATGTAAAAACATAACCTGTGATATTTAACTTTGTATACAGGTAAATCAATTAGGAGGATTTTAAAAAATGAAAAAATTATTATTAGCATCTTTCGCATCGATTACTATTGCGACAACTGGTTTAGGAGTGAGTTCAAGCGTATCAACAGCAGACGCAGCTGAGACGTCAACACAACAAACTACGCAAGCTAACAATGATGTATACAGTGAATTTATAGAAGCAGGCGGTACTAAAGCACTATGGGATAATATTGTAATGCCTGAATCAAGTGGGGACCCTGAAGCAGTAAACGAATTGGGCTATAAAGGTTTAGGACAAACTAAAGAAACTTGGGGCACTGGCACAGTTGAAGAACAAACTAAAGGTATGATTAACTATGCTGAGGACCGTTACGGTTCAATAGAAGCGAGCAATCGATTTCCGTCTAGCTAATGGTCGGTGGTAATTAATGCTACTATTCAAGCACTACGTGTAAGAATAGCTTGTTGTAAAATAACATAAAAAGGGACCTGAAATTACTTTCAGGTCCCTTTTTATGTTATTAACTCATGTATTTATCAAACAACTACAACTTTCACTAACTTTTTACTCGCATCTATAGCACAAGCCGAAGACTACTATATTAAGTCGCACCCTATGCAAGCGTGTTTGGAATTTATATATACGAAAAAATTGCAACAAAAACTGTCAACAATTGAACTGCACCCAGTCAAGTAGACAACTAAATAATTGAAATTTGTTTTAGGCTGACTTCATACCTTTAGGTATGCGGTCAGCCATTTTTAATGTAATTCGATCGTTATTAAAAAAGTTTATATATTCACTTATAACTTTTTTAGCTAATTTAACAGTTTCAAATGTGTAATTTTTATTTCCTTTATAAATCTCACTTTTAATAATGCCCCAAACACCTTCCATCGGCCCGTTATCTATACAGCGACTAACACGAGACATACTCTGTATCATTTTGTTTTCATCCAATATTTTCTTGAATCTGCTATTTGTGTATTGGAAGCCTCTATCACTGTGAAATACAATACCTTGGGTATTATCAACTTGGTTAATTGCCTTTCTAAGCGTGTTGAAAACATACTCATTATTATTAGTTGTATTCATTTCATAACTGATAATCTTCTTTGAACCTAAATCGTATATAGCACTTAAATAAACTTTTTGTCCTGTTTTGGTTTTGAATTCAGTAGTATCTGTCAGCCACTTGGTATTAGGACGTGATTCATTAAACTGACGATTTAAAATGTTTTCTGCAGTAACCGTAGGTTTGCTTTTAATGTACCTCTTTTTCTTCTTACGAATAGTAGCTTTTAAATTCATTTTATTCATCAATCTATAAATACGCTTATGATTAACTGTTTTTCCTAATTTGAGGCGAATGTATATGTAGATTCGACGATAACCATAAATCCCTTTATATTTATCGTATATTGTTTGAATAGTATCCATTAAATCTAAGTTTTCCTGTTCTAATTTGCTTACTGTTCGATGAAGCCATTTATAATAACCCGATCTGGAAACTCCTAATATTTCACATAATTTTAAGATTGGATATTTGTATTTTAATGCTTCTATCGTTTTGTACGATGCCTGTTGTCTGATTTTTGATTCATCAACTCTCTTTCTATAATTTCCTCCTTTTTTAATACTTCATTTTCCATTTGTAAATATTTATTACGCTCTTTCAAAGCTTTGATTTCAGCTTTCAACACTTCTTCATCCGTCATAATTGATTTAGGTTTATGCTTACCACGACTATCAATTAGACCATCACTACCATGTTCTTTGTATTTTTTTACCCAGTTATATAGTTGACCATAGGTCACATTGAATTTCTCGGCGGTCGCCTTATAGTTCATTTCATTCGCGATATAATATTCAACAATTTCAATACGTTCATTTAAAGTTGTTTTTCTAGCCTTCATTGTATACACCTCGGATTTAGGGGAATATGTTTTGTTTTCTATACCCTCAGTATAACGTTTTATCCAAGATCTAACAGTACCCGAACTAGGAATATTATACTTATAAGCTAAGTCATAACTTGATAATTCAGTATTGAAATATTCCTCCACAACGTTTCTTTTGAAATGTTTAGAATAGGTATTATTTTTTAAAGATGGCATTATAGATTTAATACCATTGATTTTAAAATTGCTATATTTTTCATTTAACATTGATTTACTTAAATTTATATTCAGTTCTTTTATAACGCTTGAAGCACTTACACCATTTTCCATCATTCTAAAAGCTAAAAGAAAAGTTTCTGTATTTACTTTATAAGTTTTAGACATAAAAATTCCCTCCAAAGTTTTCATTTTTTAAATGTCTACTTTGGAGGGAGCATATCAATTGTCGACAGCTTGAATATGATTTAATTTCAATTATTGTATAGATGCTTGGTTCGGGATGTACATAAACTGAAGAAATACCCTTTTCATGCATATGTTGTTCTACTTTATCACAGATATGATGCGCATCTTCTAAAGATAAATCCGATTCAACGACAATAGTTACATCTACAAAGATACTACTGCCATGGTATCGACCTTTAATATTTTGCACATCAATCACATCTTCTATTTCTAAAACATAATTTTTGTAAGCTTCTAATTCTTGTTCATTAAACCCATCACTTAGTGTAAAGATTGATTCTTTAAATATTCTAAAACCAGTGTATATAATAAGTAAACCTAAAACCGTTGCGAGTACTGTATCAAGGATTGGCAAACCAAATTGTGTAAAAATTAAGCCTACAGCTGTTCCGATACTGACTAACGCATCTGATAAATTATCCTTTGCCGCTGAATTTAGCGAACTACTATTCGTACGTTCAGCTAATTTTTGATTAATGTAAAATACTATCAGCATTATGATGCCACTTATCACACTGACATATATTGTAATTACATTAGGTGCATGGTGATCCTTAGAAAAAATCTCAGGAACACTTTCTATCACAACTTGTATACCTACAAACATTATAATAAACGAAACGAGTAACGTTGAAATATTCTCTGATTTTAAGTGTCCATATGGATGGTTTTTATCTGCAGGTTTAATAGAAATTTTCAGTCCTATAATAACCGCTAACGAGACTACAATATCAGTCATATTGTTTAAACTATCTGCTCTAACTGTTGCTGAATCATACATAGAGCCAACAATAAATTTGGCAATTGAAAGAACGATATATACAATTAAACTTAAATAAGCGCCTTTTTGCGCTGTTTTCAAATTTTCATTTTGTGTCATGTCTGATGTCCACCTTAATTAATATAGAACATTTATTATGACCTATCCCAAGCATATTTACAACAATTTTTATTCAAAAATTATTTAATATAAATAGTAAAATTATTTTTTTAGCCTTTCCTAAATAAAGTTGTTAAATTGTACAAAAAGTAAAGTTATCACTGTTCTAACTTTATTTTTAAGTCCTTAAAAATTCAGTCTTTAAGTATATATTTTGATAAAACGAAAGTTATAGGTATCGTTATAATTAACCCTGCAAACGGTGCTATTACTGAAGAAATATGAAGCCACTGTACGAAAATATACAATAGCAATGTCTGCATGCCCATATTCACAACCTGCGTTAATGGAAATTGAATAAATTTACGCCATGTGGGTTTTACTTTATATACAAAATGGCAGTTTAAATAATATGAAATTATAAAACTAACCATAAACCCACTTACATGACTGACTAAGTAATTTAAATCTATTAATTTTAATAAGATAAGGTAGACGATGTAGTAATTTAATGTATTAATGCCACCAACAATGATGAACTTTATAATTTCATAGTGGGTTTTATTTAAATTCATGAACTTACTCCTTTGATTCATATTTATAATTATTTCGCACGTTCTATTTGTTTTTTTAGTATGTAAATTATCATTGCATTTCTAAATTCATATGGGATAATTACTTAGTTACAGAATAATTAAACTTGTATGTAATAATGCATTAGAGAGAAATTTAAAGGAGCACTTAACATGGACAAAACTTCAAATCGCCAACTACCGCTAATGGTTATTATTGTGTTGGGTATTATGACTACTTTTGGTCCTTTAACAATAGATATGTACGTTCCATCATTACCAAGTGTACAAAGTGATTTTAATACAACCGCTTCTCAAGCGCAACTTACACTGTCTTTGGCTATGATAGGACTTGCAATAGGACAATTTATCTTTGGACCTTTGTCAGATGCATATGGACGTAAAAAGATTGCGTTGATTATTATCATATTATATGCAATTGCTTCATTTATTGCAGTATTCGCAAACGCTATGTCTACCTTATTAACAATTCGTTTGATACAAGGTTTGACTGGTGGCGGAGCCATCGTCATAGCTAAGGCCTCTATAGGAGATTTACATAAAGGAAAAGCCTTAGCCAAAGGTCTAGCTTCACTTCTTGTCGTGAATGGGATTATTACTATTATCGCTCCACTGATCGGTGGTTATGCCTTAAGTGTCTCAAACTGGCAAGCTATTTTCTTTATTTTAACAATTGTTAGTATGATCATATTCTTTTTCGCCCTTTTCAAAATGGAAGAAACAAGAACAGCTGATCTTTCAAAACTTAACTTCGGCACCATTTTTAAAGACTTTGGTTATTTGTTGAAAAAACCAGCTTTTGTTATTCCTATGTTGCCGCAAGGACTGACATATGTGATGTTATTCAGCTTTTCATCTGCAGCCCCTTTTATTACACAAAAAATTTATGATATGACCCCCCAACAATTTAGTGTGCTATTTGCAATTAATGGTATCGGGTTAATTATCATGAGTCAGCTCACTGCTATTTTAGTTAGCTATATAAATCGTTATGTATTACTGATTGCACTAACAATGATACAAATTGCAGGCGTCGTATTAATTTGTATCACACTCATATTACACTTACCGACCTGGGTTTTAGTCATCGCATTCTTCTTAAATGTTTGCCCAGTAACAGGGATTGGCCCGCTAAGCTTTACATTAGCGATGGAATCACGTACAGGCGGAAGTGGCAACGCCTCTAGTTTACTCGGTCTTTTCCAATTTATTCTAGGTGGTGTGATATCACCCTTAGTTGGTTTACAAGGCGGATATAGTGTCATGCCATATTTAACGATTTTAGTTATTACTACGGTGCTAATTATTTCATTAGAACTTGGCTTAAAATTCACTACCAGAAGAAGTGTATTGAACAAATAGTCTATATAAAACAGGTGGGACACCAGTCCTATTATTAAAGGGAGCTTCCAAATTTTTTGGAGGCTCCCTTTAATTTTGTGTTACTATGATTTATCTAAACGATAGGAAGCCATATTTCTGTAATATATTCTTCTGATCTTATGGGCCCTTCTTTATACAACTCAAAAAATGGCGCATCGCGAAATTCGTAATCTAATGTAGGTAAAATATGTCTATTTATCTTTTCCATACCCTTTTTAATAGACTCAGGTACTGGCCCTTTAGCATCAAAGACAATGTATCTACCCTCAGATAATTCTGTTCGCCGCCATTGCGCTTCATCCGTATCATTGGTAACACCAATGAGGCAATGGACTTCACCATTAGCATGAGGTTTATAAACAGCCAATAGCCCTTGCAATTGATTATTACCTAGTGGCATTAATTCCTGTTTCTTCCCTTTATCATCAAAATCCATCCAGAAATTAAATATATCTTCTTGCGCTTTTTGACCAGTCGTATACTCCTTTTTGACACCTAAAACTGAAGTCCGTGATAGCGTCTCTAATCTGTATTCCATACACATCCACCCCTTTTTGTTATTATAACCAAAATGCATATGCGATTTCTATCGTGAACTATTATATAGATATAAAGGCATCTTAATATGCATCTTCAAATAATGGTTATATAATAAAATAAATTTCAAAACAAGTCCCTTTTTACAAATTAAGTAAGGAGCCATAGCATGAGTCGAAAAATTTTATCTGTAAAACCAATTAGTCAGCTTTTTCCTATTCCAATGATTATGGGATGTGAAGGCGTATCCGCTGCCATGATACTACAATTTAATGCACACGCTATTCCAGCTACTCAAATTATGAAACATTGGCCTAGACATGCAAATAATCCTCATAAAGGTTATGTGGGTAATTATCTATGGATTAAATGGGGTCATCATCAAACAATATTCCCGACTGCTTTAGTTCCGTATTTAAAACAATACGATGCACATATCAATGACAGTACTGGGCAATCTTTAAATGCGCTATGTAGCATAATCGATCAAGGCCAACCAGTGGTGATTTATCACACTGTGCTAGGACAGCGTCCTCGCGAAACGTACATTTAAATTAGATAACCATCCAACTCAGTTAGTGTCCAACATTCATGTAACTGTACTCATTGGTTATGACGAACATTATTATTATTATATTGATCCACTATGGTCGCATTTAGGTAAAATAATACTTGTTCCCGCAATCATACCGAATAAATTTCAAATTATTAAAATTAAAAAAGCTAAATTAGAACAAAGTTATAATGCACCTGGCCGCATGAGTTTTTATATTCACCCATCATAATGTTGTAGAAATAAAAATGGGGCGAAGTAGAAATCTAATTTGATTTCATGTTCTCGCCCCTACAAGGTTACTAAAAAATTGAAATACTATATAATGCATGATTGATTTCTTGTTCTATATCAGGTGAACGCCATTCTCTTTGATAACCTAAACATGGACAAATGTATGTGACACCGTGTTCTTCAAATGCATTTCTAAAATGGACATGCCCCATGATGCTATAGCGAATATCATATTGTTGGTATAAAGTATCAAAATCTGATGTTCCTATAAACGCATTAAAATAATCAAATATACGATGTGGCATTGGAACTGCAAATTTCGGGTGCGTTACGATATGTGTCATAAGTATCACTTTTTTGTGTTTAACTTTTTCAATATCCTTTGCCGTTTGTTTGGTCGCAATGCGAGATAGTTTTCTATCTTCCATAGGCCAATCAATTTTCACTTTATCTTGCCATGTTGCACCGTAATATTTTCTACGAGCAATTCGCTCTATTGAAAATTTAGGATCCGCGTACGTATAATCATACCAACCTGTGTTACCGACAATGGCCCACTCATCATTGATGTCATAAGGTTTACCAATTAAGCACGTCTCCATCGACATATAAAAATCTAAAATCTCGGATGATGTAGCACCTGTATCTGTTGCCCAAAAATCATGGTTGCCCGGAATAAATAACACTTTTATTTGCGTCGTACTTTCAATGCGCTCAATAAATTGTTGCGTTAAGTTATAATTATTAGAGATATCCCCTGCAATAAGCAACAATTCTATGTCACGCTGATTTATCACTTTAATTAATACTTGTTGATAGTCTTCAGGTGTCAGTGTCTTATGTCTATCTACGTGCAAATCTGAAATCATACCTATTTTCATCTTTATCACATTCCTCTATTTCATAACACTATCATTATTACATATTCTCATATAGTTCATTAAGTAATCCGCACATTTTTGAATTGTGCTAACTAATAAAATAAATATTAACCGATAATATAACACCATCCCGTAATATATTTATTTTACATTACTATTAAAAGTGTAAACATTTCTTTTTAAAAATAAATGATGCTATAATAATATCAATTTAGTATATAAAGGAGGACATTCTATGGAGTTTACGATTAGAGCCTTGTCCGAAAAAGATAAGCACGGTAAAGCGATGGTCCATTATGAAAGCTGGCTAGAAACATACAATGACATAGCTAAGAATGATTACTTAGAAAATCTTGATAAAGAACAATTTATCAAGCAGTCCTCCTTGCATGATGTACCCACATTAGTCGCTATTGTAAATAATGAAATTGTAGGTTTTATTTCCTATGGCAAGTCACAAACATCGGTTGCTTCAGATGATTGGAGTGAAATTTTCTCATCATATCTATTAGAAGATTATCAACACCATATGATTGGTTTTGCGCTAACTCAACGTGCATTAGAATTGTCTTACCCAGATAACGTAATGCTGTGGGTCGTTGAAGAAAATGATAATGCCATCCATTTCTATGAACAGATCGGTTTCAAACGAACATCTGAGAAAAAACCTACCTATCTCGGTAAAACATATAACGAAATAAGAATGAATTTCACAAGAACAGAACACGATCATTAATACCACCATAAAAAATAAGAGGCTGGGACATAGCACATGTCTCAGTCTCTTTTTTTATAGTGTACATCTTTTAATGTGTTTCTCCTAATACCACTTTGATATCTTTGTCTGATTCAATGACAGCTTCAAGCGCGGCTTTTAAACCTTTAGCAATCGTTTGAATAGACATCGATGGCTTTTCTGGCTTATCTGTAACTTGTTCAGGTATAAATGGCACATGGATAAAACCAAATTTAATATTTGGAAACTGCGTTGCCTGTATGTAACCAAGTTGATATAAAATATGATTACATACAAATGTGCCGAGCAGTATTTGATAAGCGTGCGTGTACACCTTGTGATTTTATTGCCTCTGTCATACGTTTAACCGGTAAATTAGAAAAATAAGCAGATGCTCCAGTTGTTTGAATCGCTTCATCAATTGGCTGATTCCCTTCATTATCTGGAATACGCGCATCATCTATATTAATTCCAACTCGTTCTGGAGTTAATTCAAACCTGCCCCCTGCCTGTCCAATAGCTAAAACAATATCATATTCCTTCTGTCTTAATTGTTCTACAACGACCTCTTTACTTTTATGAAAAACAGTAGGTATTTCTAATTTATCTATCTTATGACCTTCAATTTCATCTGGCAAAAGTTTGACAGCTTCTAGAGCAGGATTAATTCTTTCTCCACCAAAAGGGTCAAATCCCGTTACTAATATATTCATCGTCTAATAGCCTCCTTTTTTTAATTGATTAACTCTACAGTAATCATGATTTAAAAAGCCCAAAAATACATTAAACCAATGTGTACAAAAATTAATAGAAACGCGATAGGTGCTTGTGCTTTAATAACACCAAATTCATCTTTCATTTCTAATAATGCTACTGGCAATGTATTAAAGTTTGTCGCCATAGGCGTTAACAACGTTCCACAAAATCCACCTGTAATTGCTAAAGCACCAGCTATAACAGGGTCTCCACCTTGCGCTATAACAAATGGAATACCAATACTTGCTGTGATAACAGTAAAGGCTGCAAAAGCGTTGCCCATTAGCATCGTAAATAATACCATGCCTAATATATATGCTGCAGCACCTAATAAATGATTGCCTTCTGGTAAGAATGAAGATATCCCTTTAGAAATAACATCTCCAACACCACTCACAGTAAATAGCACACCTAAAGCTGCTAAAAACTGAGGTAATATACCTACAGTGCCAATCTGTTGTGTTAATCTGTCGCTATCATAGAGCACATATTTGCCATTAGGTTTAATTACAACATAAGCTGCTATTAAACCTAAAACAGAGGATATACCTAAACCAATTGCCCCACCTAAGGGCGTCCAATTTGATACTGCAATGGCGACCACAGCTAGTATAATAGCTGGAACAAATAATTTATTACCATATTTTTTTGCACCTTTATCCCCTGTTCCTTCATCGACATCAATGATATTTTTGATTGTTACTTGTTTAAATAATGTTAATCCACCCATTACTAAAATAAATATACCGTTTATTACATTTGGTATATAAGGCCCTATGATAAAAGTCGTCGCTAGCAAAATCCAAAATAGTGCTGTTCCATACTTTTTCTGATGTGACGAAGCTTTTAATACACGATACGCTGTATAAAGTAATTGTAAACCTATCAATATGTAAAAGAGCTCTAAAATATTATTCAATGTGTTTTCAGTCATTTTTATTCACCTGCTTCGTGCCATACTTTTTATCTAAATACTTATCAAACCTTATATTATTAATCCATACGATAATGAAAACGATAATTGCAATTGGTAATGATGCTAACACAAGATCTATTGCATCTACTTTAATGTCTAATGACTGAAACGTGCCAACCATAAGTAACACACCTGCTGCACCAACAAATAAATTTTGTCCAAAGAAATTACCATAATTTTCCATTGCAGACGCTTGTGCTTTTATCTTCTCGATATCCGTTGCATCGACCTCTTCATCTTTTAAGTTATAACGTGTTTTTAATGCACCTTGTACCATTGGATTAATAAGTGGTCTGACAAATTGTGGATGTCCCCCTATACGAATCGACGCCACACCCGCTAGTTCTCTAATCACTAAATAAATTGTCAGCAATCGTCCACTCGTTACACGCTTTACCTTTCCTATTAAATTAGATGCTTGTTTTTTCAATCCAAATCTTTCAATTAATCCAACCATCGGTAAAGTTAAAATGAACAACGTCACCTGACCTATTATCAACAAATGCCTCCCCTAATGTATCTAGAATTGCATATAAATCTAATCCTGATACAATTCCAGTAACCACTGCGGCGATTAAAATTACTGCAATCGTGTCGATTTTAAAGACAAATCCTAATATGATAATTAAAATACCAATTAATTTTAACCATTCCATAAAATCCCTCCTTTTTACTATAGTATAAATTTATTATTCCTAAATACAATGAATTTTCAGAAAAATTATATTGATAACTCACTTTTACTAAAATCTACAAAAAAAGAGTGGAACAAGAAATCAAATTGTGATTTCTTATTTCCACCCTTACAAGGCTAACTAGAAAAAGTTTTACTTCATAAATAAATGTTATTCACTTTAATATTGACTATCAAAAACCAATTTTATAACCATTTCAATTCTGACTCAGGAACGTCACGTGAAGGCAATAGTGTCTCAACAATCAATATAATCGTACAAATTATTGATACAACATTTAAGATCATTGCAACGCTATTGATTTGTATAATATCAAATAAGATATTAACGACTATCGATAAAATAATTAAAATGAGTGCAGTAATCCTTTTTCTACCTGCATCATAAAATCTTCTTAATGTTACTGAAACCATAGGTACCATGATTGCTAAAGCAAATATACCAATAAGTGCAGATAAAATTGTCGCGACAATAAAAACGCCCGCTAAAAAGCTAATTGCGCCGATTAACGCTACGATAAAGATGCCAATGATATGAACCAATACTGGTGTCCAGAACTCTAGTCTATCTGATTTCCCTTTAAAGTCAGCATACCTCTTCCAAAAACTTTTATACGCCTCTATCATATTGTTACCACTCCATTTTCTTCTTATGGAAATACCTGTGCAATGAATATATTCACTAATATATCGCACTAACCTATACACTAACAAGCCATAGAATATAAAAATTTATTTAAGAAAATATTACAAGTTATTCTTATTCTTTTGCTGACTCAATATAAGAATTAATAATTTGTTCTAAAACAACAGGTAATTCTTCAAATGCACTCTTTTTATGCAAACGTTCACTGACTTTATGCGCGTCTTTACCTATGGGTCCACATAATAATATCGGCGCGCTAATAGTTTTTATTGCTTCAAATGGTAGTTGATATGTTTTATTAAAATTAGTCGTATTTTTTTCATAAGCAACAATTTGTTCCATATCTCCATCAAAGTTCAAATAACTACTATCACTAATACCATTAAAATAGTGAATACGTTCACTTTGACGTTGAAATTGATCGCGCAACGTTCGATGCACTAATTTGACCGTTGATTCAATACGCTTATCGTAAGACGAATTAACTGCAGGATAATATGGTGTTGCAAAAAATGTCACTACTGCCGGTGCAATATCTTTACAGGTTTGCATTAACGTATCAACAACATTGACACTTTGTAAATGTAACTCATCTGTTTCTTGAATTGCCTTATCAATTTGCTTAGTTATATAGGCCACTCCATGTTGTTTAATGGCATATTGCTTTAATTGATCATAAGTTAGCACATTAATTTTCGTATCAAATTGTCTCTCTTGCTCTTCTAATATGGAGAGCCAATCACTTTCACAGCGTTCTGTAGCGTGTACCACTGAATCGATAAATTGTCTAAACACATCATCAGGCTTATTTTTAAAAAGAAAAACATTAAATAATCCTATTGTTCTGAATGGTGTTTGGACATCGTATGCCAATTTATTATCTCTTGTATGCAGTGATACTGGAACTGGCGTCGCTTCATTTTCAAAAACTTCTTTAAATACATTGTTGTATTCAATCGCTTGAGTAATATAACTCATCATGAAGTTAGAACTCAAACCATCTAATGGGTTACCTACATGCGTTTCTTTGCCATAACATAATACGCCAGGCATAATTTTTCCAATTGACCCTGAATATATATAATGCTTTTCATCCGCACCGACTTGTTGAAAAGTAGGTTCACTATTTAAATGAAGTTGTATATCCAATTGATATTGTTGCTTTAACTGAGCGATTGCTTCTACTGCTTTACGCATCCCTGAAGAATTGACCTCTTCATCGGGTACTGTAACTAAAATTAAATTAATGTCCCATGCTTCAACACTGGCTAATTCAATTAATGAAAGATGCAACATTAGCCCTGCTTTCATATCCATTGTTCCTCGCCCAAATAAATAGGAGTCATTCTTTAAGTCTTCAATTGCTTCTGCATTTAAATAATCATGATTTTGAGAAAAGAATGACTTTAATTCATCTGGATTAAACGCGTTGGACTGAAAATTCCCATAATCCTCTACACCTACAGTGTCATAATGACTTATTAACACAATTGTTTTTGCTGATGTGTCCGCTTGATAAAATGCAACGACAGCTTCCTTATCATCTTCAGTTTGTGTCATTTGAATATGTTTTTTATGTTTTTGAAAATATGTAAGTTGTAACAATTGTTGCTTGATGAAGTTTGGAAATGTTAGCTCACCTTCAGAATTCGTCACGGTTTGATGATTCACTAATCTCTTTAATAAATTTAATCGATTTTCGTATGATTGCCATAGCAATTTTGTCACTTTATCCCCTCTATTTGTAAGCGTTTTCTCAAGTATAATATGTATTGAAATTCAATAGCAATAGATTTAATTAAAAAATAAATATTTTAACACTTTAACTCTTTCTCAATCGCTACGCAGTTAGCATTGATACTTCTTAACTCTAATATTCTATAAATTAATTAACAGTTTTCTGAAAATTAAAATTACATTCTATTATATCCTTGTAATCTGATAGGGATTGTTGTATTATTCACTTATTATCAATCTTGGAGGTTAATATTTATGACATTATATTTACTAGAAGCAAATGATTTAGCATTTGCATCAAATAAAAGCGAATTAGAAAAGAAAGCAACTGATTTAACAACGGGCGAAGTGCCAACACTTATCGAAGTACAGGCGACAGAAGACCTTACACACGGATACTTTATCGTTGAAGCTAATGATGATACTGAAGCGAAACAATTTTTAGAAGATGCTTCAATTAATATCAACCTTGTTAAAGAAGTACGTTTAGTTGGTAAAGAATTAGAAGACGTAAAAAAAGGTGATGCTCATGTAGATTACCTCGTAACTTGGAATATTCCAGAAGGCGTTTCTATGGATCAATATTTAGCACGTAAAAAGAAAAACTCAGTACATTATGAAGAAGTACCTGAAGTACAATTCCAACGTACTTACGTATGTGAAGATATGTCAAAATGTATCTGTTTATACGATGCACCGGATGAAGATGCTGTTCGCCGCGCACGTAAAGCTGTAGATACACCTATCGATGATATCGAGAAAATATAAAGAACTACTTTCTCAATGAAATTGAGATTAGTAGTTCTTATGCAATTGCTTTAGCAATTGTAATCCTTAATTCTAAAAGTGATTTTTAGTCATTAGTTTTTCTTAATGCAATAGCTAAAGCTATTGTAATCCTTAATTTTGCTTCTCAATGAAATTGAGATTAGTAGTTCTTATGCAATAGCTTAGCTATTGTAATCCTTAATTCTGCTTCTCAATGAAATTGAGATGAGTAGTTCTTATGCACTTTTTTCAAAATAAAACATTAAAATCAATCACTTCACGGGCTATGTGTATGCATAGCCCTTTAGTGTCAGAATAAACCATACTAAAACGATAAGATTAATCGAGGTGTTGTAATGATTCACATTGACCATGTTCAACATCAATTTGGCGATAACCAAGTCATTAATGATTTTGAATTAAATATAGAAAAAAGTAACATCGTAACTTTTATAGGTAAAAGTGGTTGTGGTAAATCGACGTTATTAAATATTATTGGTGGATTTTTAACACCAACTTCAGGTGTAGTAAATATTGATGGAAAAATTAAACAAACACCATCACCTGATTGTTTAATGATATTTCAACACCACAACTTACTTCCTTGGAAAAATATTAACGACAACATACGTATTGGTTTGTCTCAATACATAAGCAATGAAGACATCAATGAACAGTTAAAAACCGTAGATTTAAATCATAAAGGGAAATTATTCCCAGAAGAATTATCAGGTGGTATGAAGCAACGTGTTGCGCTTTGTAGAGCACAAGTACATCAACCGAATGTCATACTCATGGATGAACCCTTAGGCGCTTTAGATGCCTTTACACGTTATAAATTACAAGATCAACTTGTCCGTTTAAAAGAGCGCACAAAAGCAACAATCATTTTAGTTACGCATGATATTGATGAAGCAATTTATCTTTCAGATAATATTGTGCTCCTCGGTGATGGTTGTGAGATTATCAGCCAATATAATATCAAACAATCTCATCCTCGTAACCGTAATGATAGTCATTTATTAAAAGTAAGAAATGATATTATGGAAAAATTTGCTTTAAATCACCATATGGCAGAGCCAGAATATCATTTATAAGGAGTGTTAGAAATTGAAAAAATATATTGCTTTTACTTTAATACTCCTTCTTATTCTTTCAGGTTGTAGCACGAATAAAAATCAAGATAGTCAAAATGGCGACAATAAAAAGCAAACTATAAAAATAGGATATCTTCCAATAACACATTCAGCAAATTTGATGATGACAGAAGAAATTCAACAAAAATCTAAAAAATCTGGTTACAAACTTGAACTCATACGTTTTAATAATTGGCCAGACCTTATGGATGCTTTGAACAGCGGTAAAATCGATGGCGCATCTACACTGATTGAACTTGCGATGAAATCAAAGCAAAAAGGTTCAGATATTAAAGCAGTCGCCTTAGGTCATCATGAGGGCAATGTGATTATGGGACAAAAAGGTAAAGAAGCTTCTGATTTTCACAATCACGGAGAATACAGTTTTGCTATCCCACATCGTTATTCAACACATTATTTATTACTAGAAAAAATGCGAAAACAAATGAACTTAAAATCTGATACCTTTAGTTATCATGAAATGGCTCCAGCAGAAATGCCTGCAGCGTTAAGCGAAGATCGAATTTCGGGGTATTCTGTAGCAGAACCATTCGGCGCACTTGGAGAAAAATTAGGCAAAGGCGACACTTTAAAACATGGTAATGATATCGTTCCAGATGCTTATTGTTGCGCACTTGTACTTAGAAGTGATCTTATTGATCAACATCATACAGTTGCCAAAGAGTTTATGTCAGATTATAAACAAGCTGGTTATAAAATGAACAATAAAGATAAAAGTGTCGATGTCATGGCCAAAAACTTCAAACAAGACAGAAAAGTCCTAGAACAATCAGCAGAGTGGACTTCATACGGCGATTTAACGATTAAAAAAGACGGTTACAGTAAAATTACAGATTTAGTAAATGATCATAAACTTTTTAAAGCACCCGCTTATAAAGATTTTGTTGATCCTACGCTATATAAGGAGGGGTAAATGAAATGACAGCTAATATAGCCAAAAAATGGACATTACCAATCATTACTTTTATTATTTTCCTATTTATATGGCAATGCGTAATTTGGATTGGAGATTACCAGCCTATTCTTTTACCGGGACCCTTACTAGTAGCAGAAAGTATATGGCAGTTCATTATTACCGGGGAAATATTTTCACACTTAGGTATTAGTTTATTTCGCTTTATTGTAGGATTTGGATTTGCAGTTATCATAGGGGTTCCTGTTGGTTTTTTATTAGGCCGTAGTAATGCATTCTTTGATGCAATAGAACCTCTATTTCAATTAATTAGACCCGTCTCCCCTATTGCGTGGTCGCCATTCGTCGTTTTATGGTTTGGTATCGGGAGTTTACCCGCAATGGCAATTATCTTTATCGCCGCATTTTTCCCAATTGTTTTTAATACAATCAAAGGGATTAGAAATGTAGAACCACAATATTTGAAGATTGCATCTAATTTAAATTTAAGGGGATGGTCATTATATCGAAATATCCTCTTCCCTGGTGCATTTAAACATATTATGGGCGGTATACATATGGCAGTTGGAACAAGTTGGATATTCTTAGTTTCTGGCGAAATGATTGGCGCACAATCTGGACTCGGATTCTTAATTGTTGATTCACGGAATATGTTGAATTTAGAAGATGTTTTATCTGCCATATTCTTTATTGGGGTATTTGGGTTCTTAATTGATCGCATCATTAGTTATTTAGAGAAAATGATATTAACACGTTTTGGTGAATAAAGGAGAGCATATTTATGAGTTTAAAAACACATATTGAAAACGAATTAGATCCATATTTAGTAGAAATTGATGACGGTTCACACTATCCTAAAACCTTCATTCAAAATTTATTTAAAGAAGGATATTTTAAAGAAAATGATGTCAAAGCAAATTCAGAAGTTATCGAAGAAGTATCAAAGTCTTGTCTGACAACTGGCTTCTGTTTATGGTGCCAACTGGCCTTTTCTACCTATTTACAAAATGCAGAACAGCCTCATTTAAATAAAGATTTACAACAGCAATTACTATCAGGAGAGATTTTAGGTGCTACAGGATTATCAAATCCGATGAAATCATTTAATGATTTAGAATCATTCAACTTGTCACATCATTATAATGATAATCAATTCATTGTGAATGGTAGATTACCTGCGATTAGTAACATTGCCGCAGAGCATTATTTTGGTGCTATTTCTAAATCTGAAACATCAGATGAACTTGTAATGTTTATCGTTCAAGCCAATCAAGAAGGCGTTAATATAAATGAAATGTCTACCTTCTTAGGTGTGAATGGTTCAGCAACATTTTCAATTGAAATGAATGATGTGCACATACCTGAAGCACATATTATTACACACGATGCAAAAACATTCGCGTCTAAGATCCGTCCACAATTTGTAGCGTTACAAATACCGATTGCATTAGGTTCTGTGCGTTCATCACTTGATTTAATTCATAAATTCTCTAATGCACAAAATGGTATTAACAAGTATTTAGAATATGATGTTCAAGACTTTGAAACACGTTACGACAATATAAAAAAACAATTTTACAATTTATTAGATACTAATGATTTACAGGATCAATTTGGTGACTTAATTAATTTGAAAAAAGAAGCCGGTTATTTACTACTTGAAGTCAATCAAGCATCCATGGTTAATGGTGGTTCTAGAGCATATTCACCTCGTGCACCTCAAGCACGTAAATTAAAAGAAGGCTTTTTCTTTGCGGCGTTAACGCCAACATTAAGACATTTAGGTAAACTACAAGAAGAATTCAAAAGTACTAATGCTTCAATTAAATAGATTAATTTAGAAAAGTGATCACTACCATAAAACAGAAAATTACATTTTATATATTTACTTTATGTGCATATAACTTTATATAATTTCAATCCCGGAAATTGCGCACAAAAAATGTCGATAAAGTCTGAGACTTTATCGACATTTTTTTATGCTATACCTTTACAAACCATTCAATCGCACGTTTAATACTTTGATCCCAATAAGCATAATCATGTTCACCAGGTCCATCTTCAAATTGATATGGAACTGCTTTTTCATCTAAATACTTGATAAATTGTTGATTATCTTCATGTAAATCATCTTCCGTGCCACACATAATGAGTAACTCCGGAATAACTTTATTTAGGTCTATTGCTTGATCGACTAAATGATATGGATCTAAATCAGTACCTTTAACCCTTTTACTTATTCCTGCTATAGCTTCACCTGAGAAATCATACCAATCAAAATCCATAAGATGTTGACCATTAAACACTGCTGATAACGGACAAGCTTTAGCAAAACGATGCCCTTGTGATAAAGCATATTTAATGGTGCCATAGCCACCCATAGAGTGCTCGAGCAATAAAATTATCTTCTCTTTTATCAGATAATGGTAAAATTTGATGCGCATAATCTAACACTTCTAATACATAATCAAAATAGTTATGGCCATAAACCATGTTACTGTATCCACTATGGTCCGCGTTTGGCATAATGACAGCTAATTGATGCGTATTAGCATAACGTTCGATACTTGTGTAACGCATATAAGAAGTTTCATCACTTGAAAGACCATGTAGTAATAATAAAGTTTTCAGTGGTTTCGGTTGTCTTGCTTTATTAAAATAACTTTCATCTTCCGGTAAAATCACCATAAAATGATGATGCATACCTATTGTTTTAGAATTATAATTAATTGATAAAATTGCCAACTTTAATCACTACCCTTTATTAATTAATACTTTGAGGCTTATGCTTTTCTTTTTTCTGTGTTTTATTAGAAGGGTCTAAACGTTTTTCTAAAAATCTCAATCCAACGTCAATTAGAATTGCGATTAATGCAATTGGAATTGCACCCGCAAGAATAAACGTCGTGCCATCTGTTGCGTTTGTACCACGAATAATAATGTCACCTAAAGTTGGTGCTCCAATAAATGAGCCAACTGCTACAACACCAATTGCTACAACAAGTGCGATTCTTAAACCACCTAAAATTACAGATAAAGACAACGGCAACTCAATCAAACGTAACACTTGGTTTCGTGTCATACCCATACCTTTACCAAGCATCTTTAATGTTTTCATCAACACCAATAATACCTGTAAAAGTATTTTTAATTATAGGTAACAATGCATATAAGAACACTGTTAAAACAACTGTGTTTGGACCTAAGCCCATCACTAACATTAAAATTGCTAACATCGCAATAACTGGTACAGTTTGTATAATATTGGCAATTGTAATAATCGTCCATGATAATTTTTTATATCTAGCGATGATAATGCCCAATGGTATACCTACAATTGCCGCAAATAAAACGCCATATACTGACATTAATAAATGCTTAATAAATAAATCCCATAGGTAGCCAAAGTTGACTGAATAATATTCGACTAATTGCTGTAATAAATTACCTTCCATTAGTTTTGACCACCTTTCTTATCGTCTTCAAAATAGTTGTGTTCTTTCAAGAAATTTTCAGCTACAACAGCTGGTTCTTGACCTTCACCATCTGCTTGATAATTAAGCTTTTGCATTTCTTCTGTTGATATTTTGTCATTCAACTTATTAATAATTGGTTTTAATTTTGGATGTTTTTCTAATAAACTATTCGTTGCTACTGCACTCGTATCGTATGGTGGGAAAAATTGTCTATCGTCTTCAAGTACTTTTAAATCGTACCCCTCAATACGTCCATCCGTTGAATAACCAACTGCTACTTCTAAGTTTTTTGAATTTAATGCATCATATACAAGTCCGATTTGCATTGGACGCACTGTATCAAAGTCAAATCCATATTCTTTCGTAAATCCTGGATAACCATCACCTTCACGATGTAACCATGAACTGTCTACGCCAAGTCTTAACTCATCACTATATTTTTCTAAATCTGAAACAGTTTCTAAATTATATTTCTCAGCTGTTTCTTTAGTAACCATAAATGCGTATGTGTTCTCAAAACCATATGAATCAAAGAATGTTTGATCAAATTTCTTTTGGAACCCATCTTGAGTCGCTGTCATCGCTTTTTCAGGATCTTTTATTGGGTCTTCTTTTAAAGCACCTGTTAAATCTGTGCCATTGTATCTTGCCCCTGACATATTCGCGTCTCCATTCACTAAAGCATTGTGTTGAATGGTACTTGAACCTAAATTGTTAATTAATGATGGTTTAATCTTACCATCTGTGTCATGTTGTATAATGAGTCTCAACATATGAGACATAATTTGTGATTCACTCGTTGCAAGTGCTGTAATTTTAACTTCATTATCTGAGTCGCTACCACTTAAACCAGGTAAACTACATCCAGACAACACCGTCAGACACAGTACAAGCACGATACTATACTGTTTAAACTTCTTCATAATGTCCTCCTTATATTATCTGGATACTTTTAATCCTTTTGGAACAGCCCATTTTTCGACTATTGAAAGTAATACGTCTACAACTAAAGCTAAAATTGTTACAAGCACTGCCGCACTTACAATCATCAATGGATCATATAAATTTAACCCGTTAAATACAAAGTCACCTAATCCGCCCGCACCAACATAACTTGCTAGCGTCGCCCAACTGATTACATATACAGATGATAATCGAATGCCACCTAGTATAAGTGGTAAAGCTAACGGTAACTCAATATCTTTCATAAGTTGTAACTTCGTCATTCCCATACTTGTACCGACTTCTTTAATATTATTGTCTATATTTTTGACGCCTAATACAGTATTATTCAATATTGGTAAAAGTACATAGATAAATAATGCTACAATTGCAGGTAATTTCCCCACACCAAATATCGGTATCATGATAGCTAATACCGCAAGCGTTGGTATTGTTTGAAGCACACCGACAATTGTGAGTACGATATTTGAAGTTCTTTTCATTTTGGATAAGATAATGCCTAATGGAACAGCAACTACGATTGCGATTAACAATGCGATCATTGAGATATAAAAGTGTTCAGCTGTTTTTGATATCAGTTGCCCACCATATTGCTCTATGAAATCTTTCATTATTTATCAGCTCCTACATTTTCGGGCTCGACAATTGCATGTTGATTCGCATTGTCATCTTCATCTATTTCGCCCCAGATACTGTCATATACAATATCCACTAGGTTTGCTCTCGTAACTAATCCAATTAATGTTTCACCATCTTTATCCACTACCGGAACGTTTCTTACATTTCGTTTTAAAATTGTACGTACTGAATCTTGTAATTTACTGTCTATTCTTACTCTATAAATATCACGTTGCATTGTATCGATAAGCTCTTTGTTTGAACGTAATCCTTGGTTAATATCTTCAATATCTAAATAGCCCAGTAATCTATTGTTATTACCTACTACAAAAATAGTGTCTACACGACGTTCTCTCATGACTTTAACTACTTCGTTCAGTGAACGATCTGCGTGTACAGTTACAGGTTTAATCATTGCATCTTTAACTGTACGCATGTTTGGACGATCTTGAATTAATCTATTTTGACCTATAAAATCACGAACGAAATCGTTTGCAGGATGACGTAAGATATTGTCTGGCGTATCAAATTGTATAACTTGTCCTTCAGACATAATACAAATCTTATCTGCTAGCTTAATCGCTTCGTCCATATCATGTGTAACAAAAACAAATGTTTTACCTAATTTTCGTTGTAATTCTTTCACTAAATCTTGTAATGTATCTCTCGTAATCGGGTCTAATGCACCAAATGGTTCATCCATTAATATGACATCTTGTTCAGTCGCTAACGCACGCACTACCCCAATACGTTGTTGCTGTCCCCCAGATAATTGGGAAGGATATCTATCTAAAAACTCTTCTGGTAAATCTACGAGTTTAATTAATTCTTTCGCTTTACGCTCTTTCTTTTCTTGTGACCATTTTAATAATTTTGGCACTAAAACGATATTTTCTCTGATCGTCATATGAGGCATAAGTCCTATTTGTTGAATTACATAACCAATTTTTCTACGTAATTCGACTGGATTCATTTTACTGACATCTTTGCCATTGATTGTGATTTGTCCCTCAGTAGCTTCTATCATTCTGTTAATCATTCGTAAAGCAGTTGTTTTACCACTACCACTTGTTCCTATAAACGCAATAAATTCACCAGATTCAACATCTAATGTTATGTTATCTACAGCTTTCTTCCCACCACCGTAGACTTTTGATAAGTTTTTAATACTTAACATGGTTCAATCCCTTTCTATGTACATATTTAATTTAAAAATATTTCATAATAAATTTAGGACTACTTGTGGATGTTATACAAATCCTAAAATAAGTAACAACATAGCTACAAATAGCCCTAATTTATTCGTTTTGGTTGTTAAAAAACAAATCAATTATACAATAAATTAAAATTTGATTTTGTTACCCTATACAATAAGATACCTTAATTAATAAAAATAAACAATTTATACTCATGAATTTTGTTTCTTAAAACATTCAATAAACGTAGTTAATCAATCGTTTCAAATTGATTTCAATTATACTATTTATGCTTAATACCAATCAGATGACCAAGCTCTTTGGGCTGATTTTCAATCATATTGGTAGCGAGCATAATCTTCAATCGCTTTTTTTATCATTTCTGGAAATGCTTCGGGCTTATCTACAGCTGTATTCATCCCCATGAGCATCACTTCATAAGTTGCACAACGAGATTGATTTGCATCTGTTAACGTCATAAATACATGTAAACGTTTCGCATCATAATCATATAACTCAACATTAACCGAGATGTATTCATCGACTTTAATTTCTTTTAAATACATCACATGGTTTTCTAAAGTAAATACTGTGTATTGCTTTTGTGCTATCGTCTCTTTATCTAATCCTAGATAAGCAAGCCAAGCATCTGTCGCATCACTAAACACACGATTATATTCAGCGTCATTCATATGACCATTGTGATCCACCCAAATATCTTTCACTTTAGTCGTATATTCAAACTGTGAATGTATCATATTAATACACCGATGGGCTTGTAGCTTTTTTCATTGATGGTGTATCTTCTGGCCAATATGCTTCTGCTAATTTTTTAACTTTGATTAAGAATTCGTTGCGCTTTTGATCAAGCTCTGACATTGTTTGGCCCTGTGATGAAGCTTCACAACCATTAACAACTTCATCATATAAATCTTTCGTTAATTCTGGTGCTACTAATTTAGTCCATGGTTTTTTCAAAGCTGGTCCAAATTGTTTTAGCATGTGGCGCATACCGCCTTCTCCACCTGCCAAATGGAAAGTCATGAACGGTCCATATTGTGCGTAACGTAAGCCTGTCGCATGTGTGAATGCTTTATCTACTTCCTCTGTAGTAGCTATGCCATCATTTACAATATGCAATGCTTCTCTCCAAAGTGCTTCCATTAATCTATCAGCAATATGACCTTCTATTTCATGTCTTACATGCAATACGTCCATGCCGATACTTTCATAAGCTTGTTCAGCTTTTACTGTCGTTGCTTCCGCAGTTAATTGTCCTGGAACAATTTCTACAAGCGGTAAAATATATACCGGATGGAAAGGATGAGCGACAACTAAACGTTCTGGATGTTGCAAGTTTCGCTGTAATTCTGAAGGTTTAATACCTGAAGTACTTGAGCCTATTGTTGCATCAGGTCGTGCATAAAAGTCTATTTCTGTAAGCACTTGCTCTTTTATTGATTCAACTTCAGGCACATTTTCTTGTATATGATCTGCTTCTTTAACTGCTTCTTCTAAATAAGGTGTAAATGTAAGGTTTTCTAATGAAGCACCTTCTGCTAAGCCAAGTTCTTCAGCATATGGCCAATTTTGTTTTACTTGTTTCAACATGCTTTCATATGCACCTTCACTTGGATCAGTAGCAATTACTTCATGTCCATGTGCTAACATTCTTGTAATCCATCCACTACCAATAACGCCTGTACCTACGACTGCGAATTTCATTTTGTGCCTCCTTTTGGATCTCTAAGTTGATATTTTTTACGCGCTTCAGCGGGCGTCATTGGTGCTATATCTAAACCTTTTAATATTTCTACAGCCTTTTCAACGAGTTGTTCATTTGTTGCTTTGACACCTTTTGCCAAATATAAATTATCTTCTAGGCCCACACGTACATTGCCTCCACGTTTAGCCGCTTCTTCTACTGTTGGAAATTGCATTCTGCCAATACCAAATGCTGACCAATGTGCATTTTCAGGTATACGCGTCTTAAAGTATTCTATCGTTTCCGCGTCATTTTCTGCGCCCCATGGAATGCCAAGACAGAATTGGAACATCGGCTCTCCTTCAATTAAACCTTCATTTATAAGTTGCTTAGCAAACGAAATATGCCCACTATCAAAACACTCTAACTCAGGTTTAACCCCGAGCATCTTTAACAAGTTGTGCTTGTTCTCTTAACCAACCTGCTGGACTTAAATAAAGCGTATCACCCATATTGACACTACCACAGTCCAAGGTACACATTTCTGGCAATAATGCGCCTACAGGTTCATGTCTTTCTTCTGGTGTTTGCATGTCTGTTCCTTTTGCACCAGTATATGGATCTTCTAGGTTCGGAATGAAGTCTCCGCCCCCACCAGAAGTAATATTTATAACAATATCTTCGTCTGCTTCTCTAATTAATTTCACTGCTTCTTTAAAAAATTCAACGTTATGACTAATGCCACCTGTTTCTGGGTCTCTAGCATGTATATGTGCCACAGTCGCTCCTCGCTCTTGCACATTTTATCGCTGAATCAGCAATCTCTTGAGGTGTTACAGGAACACTTTTATTTTTTTCTGTAGTATCTCCAGCACCTGTTATAGCCGCTGTTAGCATAACTTTCTTCATTAATATAAACCTCCAACAGAGTTTTTTAATACATCGATTAGTGTACCAACCAGACGGTTTAGTTTCAACCTTATAACATATAAAAAAAGGGATTAATCAATTTTGAATCATTGACTATCCCTATATTATCAGTGCTTTACATGAATTTTTCATTTAATTATTTTTTTATAATTTCTAATTTTATCGACCCTTTTCAATCGATTTTTTCATTTTTAGTATAAGCTGTTAATCTTTCTAAAACTTCAGCTCGCATCGAATCATCAATGGCGACTAAACCAAATATTTCAGACAACCATAGTCCATCGACTGCCATTCGAATAATTGTCGCATCAACTTTGTCTAAGCCATCATTTTCAATATTGAATTGCCATTCTTTATATGTGTCTTGCAAAGGTAATAATAAATTACTATTTATACCTTGTGCGACTAACATTCCTGAAGTGATAGATGCATTTTCAGAACTATATTCGCGCGTGGCCTCTATAAATGCGCGTATCCACTTGCCTTGTTGTTGGTCATTACCTTGCACATGTTTATCAACGTTAATTCGATATATTTCGTCTGCATGGTCGACAAGTCCTTGAATTAATGCAAATTTGTTTTTGAAATGATACAACAAGCCACCTTTACTTACGCCTGCTTTCTTAGCAACAGCATCTAAAGTTAAATATTCACTACCTTGTTCATTAACGATAGAAGCAGCTGCTTCTAGTAATTGTATCCGTTTAGAAACTCTTGGCATTAATACACCCTCTCTCTAAAAGTACTTTACGAGTTGATTTCTCATAACACTTTTTATATTCGAGCAAACTATAAACGATAATTGTTAAAGTTGCAACTGTATCTTTTTATTATTAATTAAAATAATGACCCTTAAACAAGCGATATGAACTAAACACATGTTTTATTTTATTTGAAATAAATATGAATACCTCTTAAAAATCATTCTACACTTTTTTCAGTTTACTTAAATTAAGTTGCTACTTTGTAAACTTACTTCGTTCTTTTAATATCAAGTTCAAGTCTATATTATTTATCATCTATACCCTTACCCTCTAAAATATGATCCACATATTTTTCAACGCGTTTTTCACGTGTTGTCGCTCTTTTAGCTTGTCCTATATGGAACATGTATTGTCTTTGTCTACCAGGTGTTAAATTATAAAATGCTTCTTCAAGTTCAGCGCTGTCATTTAATTTTATTTGTAGTTCTTCCGGCATTTCATAATCTGCTGTTTTTTTCATTGGCACTTGCTTATCTGATTTTTCAATTCTTATTGCTTCTTCAACATACCATTTAATTTCATCTCTTCGTTTTTCAATTTCGTCTAGACTTTCAAAGCGCAACTGTCTTGCGGCTTGGACATTTTTCGTTTGTTGGATAAGTGATTGGTATGGGTCTTCCATGATAGATCCTTTTTCAAAAAGTAACGCGCAATAATGTTTAAAATCTTGAATAATCACAACATTTTTATTGTCTAACGTGTAACAAGGATGCATCCATTTGTAATCTTCTACTAATTCAGTTTCTCTAATAATTTCACGCATTATTTTAAATTCATCTTGCCATTGTTTTAATCTATCAATAAATGCATTTACTTTAATATGATCGTGTTCATTAGTCATAAAAATTGCACCTCTTTTTTAATTAATTTATTTATCTTTATTCTACTATGAAATGATTAATTTTATCTATATTTAATCTTTTTAACATTTATACCAAGTTTTCCGATTGATGTACTATGAATTAAATGTTTGTTATGTTATGATTTTTTTATTATTTAGACTATTACATAGAATTTAGAGGTGATTTTAATGCAACAAGCAACAAATTTAAAAAAAGTACTAGGCTTAACTGACGTCCTGGGTATAGCTATCGGGCAAATCATAGGTGCTTGGTGTCATGTCACTGACTGGAATTGGTATACAGATGACTGGTAGCGGCATAACACCTGCATTTATTTTATCTGCCCTCATCACCTTACTTACGATGCTCCCAATCGCAATATTAGGTTCGACATTACCTACTACTGGCGGAATGTATCAATACACTAGTCGTTTATTGTCTCCAAAGACAGGCATTTTTTGGTTACTATTATTTATCTTTTTGCAGATTACGTTGTCATTATATGCATTGTCATTCGCACAATATTTAGAAGGTCTTTTCCCTGGAGTACCGGTTAGGGCTGTCGCCTTCTCATTATTAACTATTTTATTTATCGTAAATATCGTTGGTATTAAATCTGCCTCTATTATTGGAAATATCATGGTAGTCACTTTAATAGTGGCTTTGTCTTGCTTTATCATATTTGGTGTTCCACATGTTAACTTTGGTGTATTTAATACGAAATCTATGCTCCCAGATGGTTTCACCGGCTTCTTTACTGCTGTAGGCCTTGTTTCTTTTGCGACAGGAGGTGCTCAAGTGGTTGCTGAACTTGGTGGAGAAATGAAAAACCCTAAAAGGGACATTCCAATTGTTATTATTGTTGCTACTATATTTGTCGGATTATTATACGCATTTATTGCCTCAATTGCAGTAGGTGTATTACCTATTCCAGAAGTAGCAGGTAGACCTTTAACGAGTGTCGCAAAAGAAGTATTACCAACCCCGGCATTTATCTTCTTCATGGTGGGTGGCGCAATGTTTGCTTTAGCAACAACACTTAATTCGACTTTTACTTGGGTAACAAAAAGTTTATTAGTGGCAATTCATGATGGTTATTTACCTAAATATTTAGGTAAAGTAAACAAACGTTTTGGTACACCTCATTGGCTATTACTTATCTTTTACATTATTGGTGCATTGCCTATTATTACAGGTATGTCTTTAGATGTTGTTGCACAACTTGGTACAGGCATCTCTCTCATCGTATTTGCATTTCCAGCCTTAGCTGTGACACAATTACCCAAAAAATATCCCGAAGCATATAAACAGTCCCCATTTAAAGTCCCTTATCCTATTCTGGTGACAATAGCTATATGTGCAATTATAGTCTTGCTATGCCAATCTTATTTGCTCATTTCAGATTTAAAATTAGGTTATATCATAGGTACCTTTATATATATTATTATCTCAGCTTTTATTGCTCATTTCTCAAATAAAAAAGCGCATTTAAACATTAGTGAAATACAACTAAATTCTAAGCATTCCCCCGAAAAACAAATCAACGTTTCTAATAATCTATAACTTAATAAAAATGAGGACGGACACATGACATCAATTTTTCAATCGACATGTGTCCGTCCTCATTACTATTTGACTTCCCAAAATTCTGTTTTCTACTTAAAATTAAATCTTAATTTACTTATAACTAAAGCTTCTTTATCACTAATTTTTGTGAGCTAATCAACAATTTTTGATGCTCTGAATTAATGTTACCTATGCTTTATTATATTTTGCTACGTTTTTTAAACTTATAACCAATATGAGTGCTAGTAAAGCAATGGCACCACTAAAGTAAGTTACAGCTAAAACATCTATTTTCGAAACAACCAAGCCACCGATGATACCACCGATACCAATACCAGCATTTAAGCTCGACATATTCCAACTCATAACTTGACTCGTATCACCGTCAACGTGTTCGATGATACCGCTTTGAACTGCCGGATTTGTACTCCATTGCATGATGTTCCAAATGAAGATGACCATTAATAGCAAGCCAGTACCTGGTAAGAAAACATTCAAGATTAACATCATAAGAATAAATATTGAAGTTGCAATCGTTAACCGACGCTTACTTGTTAATTTATCTGATAGTACTCCGCCCATCGAAGTTCCTATCACACCTGCTATACCATTGATTAATAATGCTATAGAGACAAATGATAAATCATGACCACTAGACAACATTAACGGATTAATGTAGATAAATGTAACGGAATTCGCTACTAATAATAGGAATGTAATCCCTAAATATTTTGTAATTTCTGCAGGTCTTAAGATTTTAGAATAACTGCCGCCACGTTTTTGACTACTTGTACTTGTTGTAGAAGCTTTAAACTCTGGATCAGGTACATAAAAGTACATAAGAATACCAACAAGTATACTTACAGCCACTATAAATAGAAATGTAAATCTCCAACCAACTAAGTCACCAATAATTGTTCCAATCGGCACACCGAATACGTTAGCACCACTAAAACCCGAATAAACGATACCTATCATTTTCCCACGATGTTGAGGTGCCGTTAATAAAGCAGTTAATGCTAGTATCTTCACTACAATTAAAGCTGCAGTCGCTGAAGATAAAATACGTCCAAATACTAAAATAGTAAAATCAGGTGCAACTGCAATAATTACGTTTCCTAACATAAACATTACTAATGCCCATAATAAAACTGGTCTTGGTGAAAAACGATTTGTGACTTTAACCAAGATTGGTCCTGCAATAGCAAAGGTAATTGCATATAAAGTTACTAACTGACCAATAATTGCTTCAGAAACACCTAAATCATTACTCATTAAATTCATAATCCCAGCAACCATCATTTCAACCATACCTACGATAAATATACTTAAAATAAAGGTTGTAATTCGCATAGCTGACATACGTTTCACTCCTTTCTTTCATTTCGTTGCAATTTTTACATAACCACTATATTATAAACCATTCGTCAACAGGTTTGAATACATTTACTTAGTTCAATCTCTGACTTATAAATATCATTTAACAATTCACAAATTACTGCAATATTCATTAATTAGCTCATAAAGTTAAAAGCAACAATGAATAAAGGGAGCATCCTATTTTAGATGCTCCCTGACTGAATTTCTTCTATAAAAATTAGCGTTGTTTCGCGTGTAAGTGACGTCCTATCAGTTGATTGCGATGGTTAAAGAATTGTTTGTAACTTAAGTATGTAGCAATTAGTGCTGACATGATTGTTGCTGTTGTATGAATAAACACGACCATCAATTGAAATTTCACAGCTTCTAATGGATCAACACCACCAATAATTAACCCTGTCATCATACCAGGTATAGATACAATCCCATATGTTTTAACTGAATCTATTGTTGGTACAATTGCTGTCTTTACACTTTCTCGTATTGTCGTTTTAGAAGAGAGTTTCGGTGTAGCACCTAACGCTAATTTAGCTTCAATCCTACTCATCTCTTTAACAAATTCTCTATCTAAATTCTGATAGGCTAAATTAATAGCAATCAGACCATTACTCCCAAGCATACCTGCAATCGGAATGACTTCATTAGGCTTGAACTGAATAGCACCTGTGATAATGACGCCTGCTAATGGTAATGCAACACCAATAAATATTGTCGCAAAAGATATCCAAAACACATGATGCATCACTGGCGATGCTCTACTGATTGTATTCCAAGAAGCATTAATAATAATAATTAGTACAAATAATAGGAGCAACCATTTTTGGTTTACATCAAAGATAAAATGCAAAAGATATCCTAAAATAACAAGTTGAACGACAGCCCGTGTTGTTGCTACGAGTAAATCTTTAATAATATGTAATTTTTCTTTATAAGATACAATCATAGGAAAGATTAGGAGTAACCCTGTTAACACTAAAGCTGTTGTGCTCATTATAAATCCTCCTGTTTGTCTATTTTGCCATCAACAATTCGGATTCTTTTTTGAAAATGTTTAATACTCTGATTCGTACTATGAGTAATCCATAAAATCGCAACACCTTCAGCGGCAAACTTGAAAATGAGGTCTTCTACTTTCTCACTATTTTGCGTATCCAATGCACTTGTAGCTTCATCTAACAATAGTATTTGAGGTTTATACATTAATTGTCTAGCAATTGTAATACGCTGTCTTTCTCCACACTGATAGATGCTCTACACTTGTATTAAAATTATAGTGACCTAAGCCAACAGCTTTTAATAACTTCTTAGCTCTTTTACGGTCAAATTTGTCCTCTCGAACTACAGCAGGAAACGCCATGTTATCACCAATTGTAAGATCAAATAAATCACTTTCTTGTAATAAATAACTAATGTCCATACGTAATGACTCAGGTTTAATTTGTTCATAAGCTTTGCCGTTAAAATATATTTCACCATGCGTTGGGCTAATTAAATTATTAAGCAATCGTAACAATGTACTTTTACCGCTTCCAGAAGGCCCTATAATAGCAATTGTATCTCCCTTTTCTATCTTCAAATTGATATTATCGATGATGTATCTATTGTCTATTTTGTAAGAAACATTTTTAACTTCTAACATCATCTGTCCTCCTTAAAATATGAATCATTTGATATTACTTATTCCCTAAATCTATTATTTTAATAGTCTTTTCTCACAATGAGTTTGGTTAAGGCGTTCACCTAATAATTAATATGTCGCTCATCAAATTTCATTTACTTATTTTTTATTTCATAAAAACAATAGCTATGAATGAAATTAAATTATTTACAGCATGTAACGTTATAGCCAGCGCTAAATTCATACCACTCTTTAAATAAACAAAAGCAATCCCCATCGCGATAATAATATAGGACCCTATCTCAAATGGAGATGTAGCACCAATCACATGAACACCTGCAAAAAGTATAATTGACAGGACTGTGGCAAAACCATATGTAATTTTTTTGCCTAGTTCATGGATGATTAAATGCCTAAATAATAGTTCTTCAATAATAGGCGTTAAAATCACAATATCAATAAACAAAAATGGTAACATCCTGTTATCAGAGAACATTTCTTCTAAGAACATTTGATTTTGTGTTTCATTATATTGTAATGACTTAGGCAAAAATTCCATTAACCAAGCGTATGTTGAATTTAAAATTAAAATTAATAGATATGCACCAATAATCATCAATAGATATCGAGGCACTTTTTTAAATCTATTCATTGCAATTGATATCATTCTATTTTTTCTATGCATTGCATAAAAGCTATATAGAATAATTATTTCTGCAATGACTGCGCCCATGATTAATATATTTTCATCAGTAACAAATGATTCATTTTTTATATCAATAATAGAATATATTCCATATATTAAAACAAAGAAAATAATAGGAACTATATTACTCGCAACAATATATATAGGAAATAGCCAAAAATCTTTTTTTACAATCTTGTCCTTGTTCCATATATTTTTTTCATTGTGTGTTTTTTTGATCTCTTGAGTTGACTGTTGAGCCATATGACACCTTCCTTATCATTGTATACAACGAATATACCATGATTTAAATTACTTATATACATTTTATAATATATTTATTCGGTATCTATCCTCAACACTAGTATATTGGCCAGCCTAACTTTATAGTAGTTATCATATTGTAAAAAGCGCATTTTGTTGTAGTATATATATAAATGGGGAGGGATGTTACATGACGATTTTGACAATATTACAATTCATCGTAAATATCATCTTAGTGCTAATTTTATTAAGTGTACTAATTGTTGGGGGATTTTTACTATTTAAAGATAAGCACCAAAAGCAACATAGTGTATTACGTAATTACCCATTACTTGCACGTGTTCGTTATTTTGGAGAAAAAATTGGTCCTGAACTCCGTCAATATTTATTCTTAGCGGATACGAAAGGTAAACCATTTTCCAGAAATGATTTTACTAACATCGTATTAGGCGGAAAATATAATTCTAGAATGACGAGTTTTGGTACGCAAGAAGATTACGAAGATGGGTTTTATTTACAAAATACAATGTTTCCTTTACAAACATCAGAATTACACATTGATCAGTCACCTATGATTTCTTCTTTTATCTATGAAATCGATAATGAACGTCTGTTCAATCGTGATGAACATAAAATTCAAGCTGAACTTAATCCTTACTATATATCAGAAGAAAACCGCATCACTTTAGGTGCAGAACTTAAGCATCCATTCAAACCTAAGCGCTTAGTTGGCCAATCTGGTATGAGTTATGGTGCATTAGGTAGTAATGCAATCACTGCACTGTCTAAAGGACTTGGTCAAGCGGTACTTGGATGAATACCGGCGAAGGTGGCTTATCAGAGCACCATCTTTCTGGAGACGTAGATCTCATCTTTCAAATTGGACCAGGATTATTCGGCGTACGTGATAAAACAGGCGTATTTGATATAGATGCTTTTCTTGAGTTAGCACATAGAGATAAGATTAGAGCTTTTGAAATAAAACTCGCTCAAGGTGCCAAAACGCGTGGTGGTCATATGCAAGGTAATAAAGTAACAGAAGAAATTGCAAATATACGTATGGTTGAACCATGGAAAACCATTAATTCACCTAACCGCTTCGATAACATTGATAGTCCAAAAGCTTTACTTAATTGGGTGACTCAGCTCAAGCAACAAGCTCAAAAACCAGTTGGCTTTAAAATTGTTGTAAGCAAAGTTTCAGAAGTAGAAAAACTTGTACAAACTATGGTTGAGACAAATCAATATCCTAGCTTCATAACTGTTGACGGCGGTGAAGGCGGCACTGGTGCAACTTTCCAAGAATTGCAAGATGGTGTTGGTTTACCTTTATTTACGGCTTTGCCTATTGTAACTTCATTGCTTGAAAAGCATGGCATTCGTGATCGTGTTAAAATCTTCGCATCCGGAAAGCTTATCACACCGGATAAAATCGCAATCGCTTTAGGACTTGGCGCAGACTTAGTGAACGTGGCACGTGGCATGATGATTAGTGTCGGCTGTATAATGAGTCAACAATGTCATATGAATACTTGTCCAGTAGGTGTAGCTACTACGGATCCTAAACTTGAAAGAGGACTGATTATCGATGAGAAAAAATATCGTGTCACTAATTTTGTAACAAGCTTACATGAAGGGTTATTTAATATAGTCTGCTGCGGTTGGTGTTGAATCACCTACTCAAATATCCAAAGACCATCTTATTATTAAAAATAAAGATGGCGGAATCCAATCTATACGAGACTATAAATTGAAGCTGATTGATCAACATCGATGACATAAAGAGAGCTCTATTACTTAAAAGCAATTAAACTGCTTTTCAAAGTAATAGAGCTTTTTTCTAATGACTTGCTTCATTTATTTGTTGCGTTAGTTTTGTTTCTATTGTACTTTGCGCATCTTCTAATGGATTGAACTCAAATTTCTTATCATTTATGAATACTGTTGGTATGCCTTTGATTCCACGACTAAATGCTTCTTCAGTAATCGCTAAAGCGCGTTCATCAGCTTCTTTCTGAGGTGATAAGTTAAACTCTTGCTGCATTTTTTCTTCTATAGTAGCAAAATCAACTGACCATTCTTTTTGAGTGTCATACAATTTACGTATAATTTCTAGTGTTTCATCAGTATTTTGATAATCTAAATGAATATTTGCAACCGTACCTTTTAATAATCCTTGCTTCGTTTTATCAAAATGCTTAATTACATGTTGTACTTTCCCCTGCTCTATCAGTGGTTTTAATGATTGATCTGCGGCTTTAAAATAATTTTTACAATATGGGCAAGCCAAATTTATAAATGATTCCACTTTAACAGGTGCATTTGATGAACCTAATGTAAGATGTTGAACTTCTGTCATATAAAATCCCTCCACTTTGTCTATATTTATATTGAAACATGCTTATTCTTTTTATGCACACTTTTAGTCTGAGTGATTTAGTAGGGATTTTTATTTTTCAAATAAACTAACGGCTTTTCTCACTGCTTAATCCCCCCTTACAGTCAAAATGCTATGTAATCGCATACTTCATGTTAAAATAAAGTTATCAATTTTAATGGGAGGCATTATATGAACAATTCAGTGAAGTTATTAAAATCTCTAACAGATGTTGATGGTATTGCGGGCCACGAAATGGCAGTTAAATCTTTAATGCACGAATATTTAACACAAGTAAGCGATGAAATCATAGAAGACAATCTAGGCGGTGTTTTCGGTAAAAAGACTGCCACTACAAGTAATAAAACATTAATGGTTGTTGGTCACTTAGATGAAATCGGCTTTATGGTGACTAAAATAGATAATGACGGTTTCCTAAAATTCACCCCTATTGGTGGTCGGTGGAACCAAGTCATGCTCTCTCAAAAAGTAACGGTAACTACAGATGACGGTAGAAAAATCAGAGGTATTATCGGTTCAAAACCGCCACATGTATTATCACCGGAAGAACGCAAAAAAAACGTTGATATGAAAGAAATGTTTATTGATATTGGAGTTAAAAGTAAAAAAGAAGCACAACAATTCGGTATTGAATTAGGTAATATGGTCACACCCTATAGTGAATTCGAAGCATTAGCGAATAATAAATATTTAACTGCAAAAGCTTTTGATAACCGTTACGGCTGTGCACTTGCAGTAGATGTATTACAAAACCTTAAGAACGAGACGATTGACATCAATCTTGTCTCAGGTGCCAATGTTCAAGAAGAAGTTGGTCTTCGTGGTGCTAAAGTAGCTGCCAACAAGATTAAACCTGACTTAGCTATAGCTGTAGACGTTGCTGTCGCATATGATACACCTGGAATGTCTGGTCAAGTAAGTGATACAGCAATTGGTAATGGTCCTGTTGTTATTTTAATGGATGGATCTAATATTGGTCATGTTGGTTTTATGAAACATATTAAAGCAGTGGCTAAAAAACATAATATTACGATTCAATTAGACACTACTGCTCGGCGGCGGCACAGACGCAGGAAGTATTCATGTAGCGAATGAAGGGATACCAACTGTCGCTATTGGCGTCGCATTACGTTACATGCATTCCAATGTTTCTGTGTTACACACGGATGATTACAAAAATTCAGTAGCCTTAGTTACAGAAATTATTAAATCTCTTAATGACGATGTGGTTGATCAAATCATTTGGTAAGCTACGAGTTAACTGAGACACAGTATTCAAATATAACTTTACAACAAACATAGTGTGAATTTATATAAGCTATACGGGAGCGGGACAGAAATCAAAAGTTGATTTTCTATCCCCTCTCTTTTTTTATACTTTTCAAATGAAATTTTTAAATAAATACACGAACGTTCATATATGAAATATATATTTAAAATTTGAAAATTATAAAGTTTTCAGAATATTTATTCTATTTTTATTCTTAATTTGTTATACTACCGATAACTTATTAGGGAGGTCGTTATGATGGTTTCGAATACTAAAGATAAGCCAACGCTAATAAATAGATTTTTGAATATTGTAGAAAAAGTTGGAAACAGATTACCTGACCCTAGCATTTTATTTTTCTTAATGTGTGTAGGACTCGCAATACTTACTTGGGTTGTATCATTGTTTCAGATTTCCGTAAAACATCCGGGCACAGGCGATACCATCGCAATCAAAAGTATTTTAAGTAAAGATGGACTATCGATGATTCTGAATGACGCCATAAAAAACTTTTCAGAATTTCCGGCATTAGGTCTTGTCCTTGCAGTCATGCTTGGTATTGGCGTAGCAGAAAAAACAGGTTACTTCGATAAATTAATGATTCAAGTCGTACATAAGGCACCTAAGCATTTCATTGTGCCGGTCATTATTATTATAGGTATTTTAGGCAATGCTCGCTGGTGATGCGGCGCCGATTGTGTTACCCCCATTAGCAGCTATGGTCTTTATTAAATTGGGCTACCACCCTATTGCAGGTTTAGCAATGGCTTACGCATCTGCACTTGGCGGATTCTCTGCAAATGTCATGATTGGTATGTCAGACGCATTGCTTTATGCATTTACAAAACCAGCTACAAGTATTGTTTCTGATAGTGTGCATGTCAACGTAGCAATGAACTGGTACTTTATTGCAGCAAGTGTGCTCGTCTTATTGCCTTCCGTATATTGGGTTACTATGCGTTTTGTCATTCCTAGATTAGGTAAATTTGATGATTCTAATTCAGCTATTCAAGCAGATGATTCTAATTCAAAACTCACACCCCAAGAAAACCGTGCCGTCTTTTGGGCTAATATCAGCTTTTTTGTATTAATTATATTGCTTATCATTTTAGCTATACCGCAACAAAGTTTTCTGAGGAATGCTAACACAGGTAGTTTACTGAATGATGCACCTATCATTAACGGCGTCGGCCTAATTATTTTAGTATTATTTTTAGTTCCTGGTTTAGTTTATGGCATTATGGTAAAAGAATTTAAAAGTTCTAAAGACTTAGGAAAAATGTTAGCTGATTCAATGTCATCTATGGGTTCCTTTATTGTCATTGTGTTTTTTGCAGCTCAGTTACTTGCCTTTTTAGAGTGGAGTAACCTAGGCATTATCGTTGCCGTTAAAGGTGCTTCAATACTTCAAGGTCAGAACGGCGTTGTGCTTATCCTAGGTATTATCTTATTAAGTGCACTGATTAATTTATTGATTGGTAGTGCATCTGCCAAATGGGGTATTTTAGCACCTATTTTCATACCGATGCTTATCATTGTAGGTTTCCATCCGAGCATTGACTCAAATGCTGTATAGAATTGGTGATTCCATTAGTAACCCAATTACACCTATGATGCCCTACTTGCCATTGCTATTATCTTATGCACAAAAATATGATAATGATATGAAATTAGGTTCTTTATTATCTAGTCTAATGCCCTATACAATTATATTAAGTATCGTGTGGCCATTATTCATGATTGCTTGGTATTTATTAGGTTGGCCGCTTGGCCCAGGTGGCCCTTTACATGTAAAATAAGTTATTAAAATAGAGACAGACACGTAGGAATCATTTCCGTGTCTGTCTCTTTACTTTCAACCACACTAATCTCTGAAACAACCAAAGTGTAGTTATACTTTTATTAAGTAATATTAAGATTATAGATCACATTTTTTTATAAATGTTGTAATATATAAGTAAGAAAAGGGTAAATACAGTACAAGTAAATTAAAATAACCTCATTTACTTAGGAGGAAATTATGGAACGTATAGGATTAATAGATATTGGTTCAAATACCATTCGACTCGTTATTTTTGAATTTGATCATAAAACAGGATTAAATGAAATATTAAATATCAAAACACCGGCAAGATTAAGCCAATATTTAACTGAAGATTTGGCCATGAATGATGACGGTATTGAAGTATTAACTAAAGCATTGCGCAGTTTTAAAAAGGTTGCTGACAAGTTTAATATAGATGAATTACATCCGGTAGCAACTGCGGCTATTAGACAATCTATCAACCAAGATCAGATTATAGAACATATTAAGAAAACACTTAACATCAACATTAAAATTATTTCAGAACAAGAAGAAGCATTTTATGGTTTCTACGCTATTACACATACTACTGACGTTAATGACGGCGTATCTATCGATATCGGTGGTGGCTCTACAGAAGTTACACTTTTTAAAGATAAAAAACTAATAGATTCGCATAGTTTTCCATTTGGTGTCGTTACTTTGTCCCATCGATTCTTTGAGGGTAAAGACCATAATGATAAATCAGCAATCAAAAATATGGAAAAGTTTTTAGTTAAACAATTTGAGCAACTTTCTTGGTTAAAAAATCAAGAAGTTACTTTAGTTGGTATTGGGGGTTCTGCACGTAATGTCGCGCGCATTCATCAATCTGAACACTCATATCCTATCGGCGGGGTTCACAACTATGCAATGACTGAAGCGCATATTGATGAAGTCTACTCAATCATTAAAAAAAGTTCATATGATGATTTAAAAGATATAGATGGTCTAAGTAGAGATCGTGTAGACATTATTCTACCCGCAGTAGCTGTCTTCAAGTCATTATTTAATAGAATTAACGCGAAGCAATTCACTTTTTCTCGAAAAGGACTGCGTGAAGGTTATGCGATGAAATTAATTTCTGAACGTCATCCTGAAGAATTTAGAAAAGAGAATATTCGTAAAGACGCGTTATACCATTTAGCTAATGAATATCGTATTGAGGAAACAAGTGCAAAACAACGTGTGAAGTTAGCACAAACATTATTAGAACAATTAATAGGCTTTAAAAAATTAGAGGTCACTCAAAAAGAAAACGAACTATTTGCCGAGGGTTCTTTTTTGTATTACTTAGGGAGATTTATTGATGCTGATTCAAGCTCACCGCACACTTATTATATTATCGCGAATTCAATGATTGATGGTTTTCCACACGAAGATCGAGTGAAACTCGCTTTACTTGCTAGTTTTAAAAATAAGTCGTTATTAAAATTCTTTAGTCATGAAACAAAGTGGTTGCGCGGTAAAGAACTAGATAACATCCAATGCTTAGGCGGTATTATCAAGTTTGTTAATGCGCTTAATGTGTCTCATACGAGTTCTGTAGAGCAAGTAGAATTACAACAAAATGATGATGGTTACACCTTATATGTATACTACAACGGTGAGCCTATCGCTGAAGAATATCAATCCTTGAGGCAGAAAAAACATATTGAAAAAATCTTAAAAGATGACCTATCTATCATCTTTACAAAATCTTAAAATTTATATGATAAGTTATACGTAGCAAAATCCAATATTCAGACTACAACGAGGTGTAATTAGAGTTATGCATAGAAATTTGGGAGCAAAAGATTTGAACCTACCACAATACTTTAATAATAGAGAACTCAGTTGGTTAGATTTTAACTATCGCGTATTACAAGAAGCAAGTGATAAAAACAATCCATTGCTTGAACAACTTAATTTTGTTTCGATATTTAGTTCGAATTTAGATGAATTCTTTATGGTACGTGTAGTCGGGTTACAAGACCAAGTCAAAATGGGTTATGACAAACCAGAAAACAAAGCCCAATTAACACCAAAACAACAACTTAATCAAATCAATATCAAAAATAAACAAAATGTTGACTTACAATATAAGCGTTATAACGAATTGGTAGAAGATTTACGCCAACATAAAGTTGAAATTGTTCAACCAGATGAATTACCTGAATCGTTATTATCTCAATTACAATCAGAATTCAAAACGGGCATTTTACCAACGTTAACGCCATTAGGAATAGATGCCTATCATCCATTCCCAAAACTAAATAATAAAAGCCTGAATATCTTTGTTGATATAGATACTGAAGATGCCATTAACTCTGCAATTGTTCAAATACCTTCCTTAATACCAAGGTTTTATTCATTAAATAAAGGCGATACGCAATTCATTATTATGGTTGAAGACATCATTACGCATTTTATCAATGATTTATTTAGTGGATATGAAGTATTAAATACTTTTACGTTTAGAATTACTCGAAATGCTGATTTAACTATACATGAAGACGGTGCGGAAGACCTCCTCATTGAAATTGAAAGGTTTTTAAAGGAGCGTAAACGTGGCACTGCTGTACGTTTAGAAGTAGATGGCCGATTCGCTACACATGAAGACATTGTGTGGATTATGAACCAAGTAGAAGTACATGATGATGAGGTTTATTTCGTAGACGGGCCGTTAGATTTAACGATGCTATCTAATTTAGTTGATCACTTATCTAATAAATTGAAACACTTAAAATACAAAAAGTACGTGCCACAGACACCACAGTCTTTAGGTAATCATAATGTATTTGATTTATCGTTAAAAAAAGATATATTCTTCCATCATCCTTTCGAATCGTTTGAACCTATTGTCGACTTTATACGTGAAGCCGCTGAAGATCCAGACACAATTGCTATTAAACAAACGCTTTATCGTGTAAGTAAAGATTCTCCTATTATTAATAGCTTGAAAACGGCTGCTGAAAATGGGAAACAAGTTACCGTACTTGTTGAGTTAAAAGCACGTTTTGATGAAGAAAATAATGTGCATTGGGCAAGAATGTTAGAAGATGCTCGGCTGTCACGTTATATATGGGATGACCCATTTAAAAACGCATAGTAAAATTGCCCTTGTAGTCAAACGTATCAATAATAAACTCACTTCCTTTATTCATCTAGGAACCGGAAACTATAATGATAAAACGGCTAAATTATATACAGATATGGGCTTAATTACTACCAACGATGCAATTGCTGAAGATGCTCTAAACTTTTTCAATTATCTTAGTGGGTATTCAGTCAAACCTGTTTACAATAAACTCATCGTTGCGCCATTTGATATTAGAGATGTCTTCTTAGCACGCATAGACAATGAAATTCAAACACATCACGAACATGGTAACGGCAATATTATAATGAAGATGAACTCTTTAACAGATAAAGATATTATTCTTAAATTATTTGAAGCCTCTTGCGCCGGCGTAAAAGTTCAACTTATTATTCGTGGTATTTGCTGTCTCAAACCAGGTATTCCGGGTATTAGTGAAAATATAGAAGTCGTGAGTATCGTGGGTCGCTTTTTAGAACATTCACGCATTTACTATTTCCACAATAATGGAGATGAAAAAATCTATCTATCTTCAGCAGATGCCATGACACGTAACATGATTAAACGTGTAGAAATCTTATTTCCTGTTGAAGACAAAGTCATTGCCAAACGTTTATTAGATTATATGAACCTTCAGCTATCTGATAATCAAAAAGGACGTTTTCAAGACGCACATGGACGTTATCATTACATCCAAAATAACTTGTCACCATTGAACTCTCAAGCTTATTTAATGAAGGAAGCGGTGAATTATGGTCAACAACTTCAAGATGAAGTATCGCGACCACAACCTCATGTTGTATCAGCCAATTCACCTCAAGGTTGGTTCTCTAAAATACGTCGCACCTTCAAAAAATAATCCACTACATTAAATATAGCGCTGAATGCTCCGTTTAAAAGTGAGCACCCAAGCGCTATTTATTATGTTTTTTGCCATACAATAGCGCTAGCCATTATATATTAATAGTGCTTCCACACATAATTATAAAGTTTAGACATCACCCACTTGTGTATCGGAGCTTGTGATAATAAATATACTAGCCAAGGCAATGCGGGTTCATAATGGTTCAAACCAATCACACATCTATAACTCGATGCTTGACGTTCTAAATTCGAGCATCCCATTTTTTCTCCTTTTGTACTTACTAGTAAACCGCCTGTTACTTTTAAAATGAAATTGGTTGGTGAGCTGTATGCTTTTTCCATTTTTATTAATGGATATGGAAGAAACTTCAAGCTAATTTCAAAACGTTGCTCTGTTTGCTTAATTCTAATCCATCCTAAACTACATTCTTTTAAATATTGTTCATACATACCAACAAGTTGTATTGCATTGATTTCTTTTGTAAGTAACATATGTTGAAATGAATAGACTTTTTTATATTTATTTTGCATAGGTCTCGAGCATTTACCTATTTTGTTTATAACTTTAGATGCTGACATATCGATTACTTTGACGTTTTGCGAATCAAATAAATTTTTAAAATGATTATTATACTTTTTTTCCACGTTTAATATGTGAATCTTCTTGTCACTATATGAAGGTAAGGTCTGTAATATATTTTCAATAGCCCACACATGCATACTATGCGAATGCCCTTGTAAATATGCATTGGGAAGCGCCGCTTTATTCGTTATATATATAATATGATGCATTTGTTTTAAAGTACGTTGCAATTCATAAGTTTGGAATACATTTGTTGCCATAAAACCACTATTCAAATGCGCAATATTGTTATTTGTATAAACTTCATGATGCTTTTGTAATTTCTTAATTAATTGACTACCTAAATAACAATTCGCACCAAATATAAACACTTTCATTGTTATCGCTCCTATTTACGCTCTAGTTGATAATTGATTTGATATTTTTTAAAACGACGCATCAAATGATATCATTCGTATCATTCGCATTTTAACACACTATTTTTGCTATAATTAATAAATGAAAGATTTCGTATTATAGGAGGATTTTTATGCTTGAATTAAAAAAATTAAAACAAAATTTCCCTTTAATTAATGATATGCAACAATATAAACCTATCTTTTGGGAAAATCCCAAATTTCGTCAAGTTGAAACACTGCCATTTTCAATAGAAGATATGGAGGACGCAAGCATTACGTCTCGAACGATTTAGTAATTATATACGCAAAGTATTTCCTGAAACAGAGAAAGATCATGGGTTAATTGAATCACCATTAAAGCCCATACCCTTTATGCACAACCACCTTTCTCAAACGGAACAATATGGAGCTAACGGGAAGTTATGGCTTAAATGCGATAGCCATCTTGCTATCTCAGGTTCTATCAAAGCTCGAGGTGGTATTTATGAAGTCCTTAAGCTGGCTGAAACGATAGCAATGGAACATGGTGGTCTCAAATGGACAGATGATTATCGTATTCTAGATGAACCACATTATAAAGAATTGTTCAGTAAATATAATGTTTCTGTTGGCTCAACTGGCAACTTAGGTTTAAGTATAGGTATAATGAGTGCCAAACTTGGTTTCAGTGTTACTGTACACATGTCTAGTGATGCCCGTCAATGGAAAAAAGACTTACTACGTGCGCGTGGTGTAGAAGTCGTGGAACATCAATCTGATTACCAATTTGCTGTTGCTGAGGGTAGAAAAAGTGCAGAACATGATGCATCTTGTCACTTTGTTGATGATGAAGGTTCTGCTGATTTATTTTTAGGTTATACTGTAGCCGCATTACGCCTAAGAACACAATTAGAGCGTCAAAATATTCAAGTAGATGCTGACCACCCTCTTTTTGTCTATTTACCGTGTGGCGTTGGTGGCGGACCTGGTGGTGTTGCTTTTGGATTGAAAAAAGTCTTTGGTGAACACGTTTATTGTATTTTTGCCGAACCAACCCATGCACCTTGTATGTTACTTGGCATGATGACGCAATTGCACGATGAAATTTCAGTGACTGATATTGGATTAGACGGACGTACCGATGCCGATGGACTTGCTGTGTCACGCCCTTCCCGCTTAGTCGGTCAAATCATGAATACACTTTTATATGGCACATTTACAGTTGAGGATAAGCAAATGTATCGCTACTTATATATGTTAAGTGAAAAAGAAGATATCTTTATCGAACCATCTGCCGCTTCAGGTTTTGTTGGCATTGCTGAAGCTACAAAACACGCTAAAAACAAAGGGATTCATATAGAAAATGCCAACCACATCGTGTGGGCTACAGGTGGAAACATGGTACCAAAAGAAGAAATGATGAAATACGTCATCTATGGTCAGAGTTTAATTTAAAATAGCTGATCACTATTTAGTTAGATAATTGGAAGCGGGAATATGAAATCAAAGTTCGATTTCATCATATTCCCGCTCCTTTTTAATCATTTTCTCCCATTTTTTAATAAGAAACTTTTAGTTATCTCATTTAAATCAAATATCTATTTTCAGAATATTTATTGAATTTAAAAAATAACTATGTTAAAGTATTCTTTATCAATCCACTTTAGTTCGGTAGAGTGACAAAGTAAAAAGACAAAGGATGGTCATATTATGAATACAACAACACTTATTAATAACAAAGAATTTGAATTAGCGTTTTTAAAACATTTTGAACAAGCTGGATTCAAACTTGTAGATTTCAGTTTTATCGAATCACTGTCGTGGCGAACACTGACTACAGACGATTTACAGCAAATGACTGAGCGCAGTTTCTGGCAACATGACCATCATATCTTTGCATTACGCAATGATTTTACCGATCAATTATTACGTTATTACAGTAATTATCCACCACAATATCAAAGTGTCGCGTACACCGGCCCTATTGTTCGTGATAATGAAGTCTATACTCAGTTAGGTATCGAACATTACAATCCAACCATTACAGATATGCAAAATGACTTCATCACTTTTTATGACTATATCAAAACAACTTTAAATGATGATATTGATTTTGTGATTTTAGGTCATTATCAACTGATAGATTTACTTCTATCTCCTAAAGAACAAACCAAAGAGGTATTGAAACTCATACAGGAACGCAATATTTCAGAACTTACATCTCAATTAGGTATAGCGCACCCGGTAGTTCAATTACTTACTACTAAGACAACAGAACAACTTGATTTATTAAGTCAGTTATTCCCACATGATCATCGTACAATACAAGCATTACTTCGATGGGAACAGTGGTTTAAATCTCAACACATAACTGATATTCACTTAGATATCACCCCACAACCACCGCGTTCTTATTACAAAGGTGCTTTTATGAGATGTCATCTTAAAAATAATAAAGCACAACAACTTACAGGTGGTTTTTACAAAGGTGAGTTAGAAGGCTTTGGACTTGGGTTTATACTTTAATTAAAAAGGAGAGAACATCATGCTTACTGTAGCTTTAGCAAAAGGAAGATTACTAAAAAGTTTCATTGCTTATTTGAATGAAGTAGATGAACAAGAACTTGTACGCGCATTGGAACAGAGAGAGCGTCAGTTACTCATCTCTGTAGGAGAAATCCAATTTGTTTTAGTTAAAGGAAGCGATGTACCTATTTATGTCGAACAGGGCGTTGCGGATGTAGGTATCGTAGGTAGTGACATCCTAGAAGAAGGTAATTACACAATCAATAATTTACTTGATTTGCCTTTTGGTGCTTGCCACTTTGCATTAGCGGCGAAACCCGATACAACAACTTTTACGAAGGTAGCTACATCTTATACTAAAACGGCCAGAAAATATTTTGAAGCCCAAGGATTAGACGTAGAATTAGTAAAACTATCTGGTTCTATCGAGTTAGCATGTTTAGTCGATATGGTTGATGGCATTGTAGATATCGTTCAAACAGGTACAACTTTAAAATCAAATGGGTTAGTTGAAAAAGATACAATTAAAAACATTAATGCTAAATTAATTACAAATAAGCAATCTTATTTTAAAAAATCAACCGAGATAGATGATTTTATACAAACATTGGAGGTGTCTCTCATTGATTATAAATAAAGCTACATTTTTAGAGAACTATTTAAATCAATCCGCATTAAATGAAGCATTATATCCTCTAGTTAAGGATATTTGTGACAATGTAAAACTTCAAGGTGATCAAGCTTTAAAAGCTTATAACCAACAACTTGATCATGTGGAGACATCAGAACTTGAAATTCCTTATGAAACTTTAGAAGCGACTTATAGTCGCATTGACGATGCATTACGTGACGCACTTCAACAAAGTCACTCACGTATCAAAGCTTATCAAACATCTATTAAATCCACGGAACAACAAGGTTCTAATGAATGTTATGAATTGTATCATCCATTAGAACGTGTCGGTGTATACGTGCCCGGTGGTAAAGCAAGCTATCCTTCTACTGTGTTAATGACTGTTACATTAGCTAAAGTAGCTGGTGTTAAAAATATTTTTGTTGTCACACCTCCACAAACTCAAGGATTACCTGATATTGTTTTAGCAGCTTGCTATATTGCAGGTGTCGATAGGGTATTCCAGGTCGGTGGCGCACAAAGCATCGCGGCGCTTGCTTATGGTACAGAAACAATACCTAAAGTAGATAAAATTGTAGGTCCAGGCAATCAGTATGTTGCCTACGCCAAAAAATATCTCTTTGGTCAAGTAGGTATCGATCAAATTGCTGGTCCAAGCGAAATCGCCCTAATTATAGATGAAACGGCTGATTTAGATGCTGTAACTTACGATGTATTTGCTCAAGCAGAACATGATGAACTTGCGAGAACGTTTGTGATTAGTGAAAATAAAGACTTATTACAACAACTCAAACAACGCATTCAACAAACTTTAAGTCAAATTGAACGTCAACCTATCGTTCAAGCAAGCCTAGCAAACAATCATTTTTTAATTTCAGTAGATAATTTTAATGAAGCCTGTGATTTAATGAATCAAATCGCGCCAGAACACGCATCAATTCAAACAGCTTCACCACGTGATTACCTAAATCACGTGCGTTATGTAGGCGCACTATTCTTAGGACATTATTCTCCAGAAGTAATAGGTGATTATGTAGCGGGTCCAAGTCATGTATTACCGACCAATCAAACTGCGAGATTTACCAATGGTTTATCCGTCAATGACTTTTTAACACGTCATTCTGTGATTGATCTATCTGAATCTACTTTTGAGAAAATTGAAGGCTCTGCACGTAAGCTTGCTCATATTGAACAACTTTATAACCATGAACAATCTATAGAAATTAGATCACCAAAGGAGCCACATGATGATTAGAATTAACAAAAATGAAAGTCCACTTCGTCCATTATCCGATTCACAATTGGCAACAATTATTCAAGAAGCACCATTTAATTTCTATCCAGATGACGAATATGAGCGCTTTAAAACAGCTTATGCAAATTATTATAACCTTTCAGCTAAACAAATTATTGCGGGTAATGGTTCTGATGAATTAATTCAAAAGTTAATGCTGATTATGCCAGAAGGTCCAGTACTCACATTGAATCCAGATTTTTTCATGTATCAAGCCTATGCCTATCAAGTCGATCGTCCAATTGAATTTGTGAATGCTGAGCCAGATTTATCATTCGATTTAGAGCATATTTTGCAACGTATAGATGAAGTTCAGCCCGCGTTCTTTATCATGAGTAATCCACACAATCCGTCAGGTAAGCAATATACCCAGACGTTCTTAAAAGCAATTGGGGATAAGATGGAAACATTAGGCGGCTATTTCATCATAGATGAGGCCTATTTAGATTTTGGTAATACTTATCAAATAGAGATGCAGCCGCACATTTTACAAATGCGTACACTTTCAAAAGCCTTTGGCATCGCTGGATTAAGATTAGGCATGCTGATTAGTACGCCCGAAACAATTCAAGAAATTAAAAGGATTGAGCACCCTTATCCATTAAATACAATTACTTTGCATATTGCTTTATATATGTTTGAACATACAGAAATGCTTAACAATTTTATAAATCATCAAAGACAACTTGCTATGAAATTACGCAATATGTTTGATGATTTAGTATCAGATATCATGGTCGTATTTCCTTCCTCGACTAACTTTGTTTTAACAAAGGGAACTGCAAGCACAAAGTTTAGGCGCATTTATTAAAGCGCACGGTTTCCTACCTAGAGTCTATGACGAAAACGAAATGGCTGATTATGTTCGTTATTCTATAGCTACAGATGAACAATTAGATGAATTAATCGCAATCATTAAAAATTGGAGGTCTCAATATGATTTATCAAAAAACACGTAACACCGCCGAAACCCAACTAAGTATTTCTCTCGCAGACGATCAGCGTTCAAGTAAGATTGATACTGGTGTGGGGTTTCTAGATCATATGCTCACCCTCTTTACTTTCCACAGCAAATTATCAATTATAATAGAAGCAAACGGTGATACGGAAGTCGATGATCACCATGTAACCGAAGATATTGGTATTGTGCTTGGTCAATTATTATTAGAATTAGTTAAAGAACGCAAAAGCTTTCAACGCTATGGTGTAAGCTATATTCCTATGGATGAAACACTTGCGCGCTCAGTTGTAGATATCAGTGGTCGTCCATATTTATCATTTAATGCACAATTAAGTAAAGAAAAAGTAGGTACTTTTGATACGGAACTTGTAGATGAATTCTTTCGTGCATTAGTGATTAACGCACGATTAACAACACATATTGATTTATTACGTGGCGGTAATACACACCACGAAATCGAAGGCATATTCAAATCATTCGCCCGTGCACTAAAAGAAGCTTTAGCAAGTAATGATTCAGAAGGCATACCCTCTTCTAAGGGTGTGATTGAATGATTGCTATCATAGACTACGGTCTAGGAAATATTAAAAATGTACAACGTGCGGTGGAACATTTGGGCTATGAAACGATACTGACAGATGAGCAAAATGAAATTGAAGCTTCAGATATGATCATATTACCTGGTGTTGGTCATTTTAAAGATGCCATGCAAGCGATTCAAACACGTGGTTTAGCAACAGTGTTACAGTCAATTACAGATAAACCGATTATAGGCATCTGTCTTGGCATGCAACTCTTATACGATTGGAGTGCAGAAGGAAATGTCGAAGGTTTAAAACTTTTCCCGGGAAATATTGTTCCGATTCAAACACCCTATCCTGTACCACATTTAGGCTGGAATAATTTAATCAGCAACCACCCTCAATTGGCACAAGATGTATACTTCGTACATTCATATCAAGCTGAAATGTCTGAACATGTTGTAGCTTTCGCTGAATACGGTGATCCCATTCCGGCAATTGTTCAATATAAACACTATATCGGCATTCAATTTCATCCAGAAAAAAGTGGAGCCGATGGATTAGCAATACTCAACCAAGCATTGAAAGGCGGTTTCTTATTATGATTAAACTCTGGCCGGCAATTGATTTAATCAATGCTACAAGTGTGCGACTAACTGAAGGTAAATATGATTCAGAAGAAAAAATGCCACGTAGCGCTGAAGAAAGCATCAAATTTTATAACCAGTTTAAGTGTGTTGATCGTATTCACATTGTCGATTTAATCGGCGCAAAACAGCAATCATCTATTGAAAGAAATTATATAAAAGAGTTAAGACAACTTACTGACAAACCAATGGAAGTTGGTGGTGGTATTAGAAGCATCGACACAATAGAAGCATATTTCAATGACGGTATTGATTATTGTATTGTTGGTACGAAAGGGATTCAAGATTTAGCATGGTTAGAACAAATGGCAAATCAGTATCCAAATCGTATATACATTTCTGTTGATGCTTATCGTCGTGATGTAAAAATCAATGGTTGGGAACAAGACGCTCAACTAGACCTATTTGATTTAGTTAACAAAATCGAACACTTTCCACTTGGTGGCATTATTTATACAGACATTTCTAAAGATGGCCGACTTGAAGGACCTAACTTTGAAATAACAGGACAATTAGTCGAAGCATCTGACAAACAAATTGTCGCTTCAGGTGGTATACGAAACCAACAAGACTTAACACAGTTAGAATCACTAGGCGTCTATGCTCGCAATCGTCGGTAAAGCAGCGCACAATGCTGATTTTTGGGAGGGATTATCATGATTAAAAAGAGAATTATCCCCTGTTTAGATGTAAAAGATGGTCGCGTAGTTAAAGGGATTCAATTTAAAGGGTTACGAGATATTGGTAATCCGGTAGACTATGCACTTTATTACAATGACCAAGGTGCAGATGAGCTTGTCTTTTTAGATATTTCTCGAACAGAAGCAGGTCATGATCTTGTACTTGATGTCATTGAGGAAACTGCCGAAAAATTATTTATTCCACTTACGGTTGGCGGCGGGATCGCTACTTTAGATGATATCTCACAATTACTTAATCATGGTGCAGACAAAGTTTCACTGAATTCAAGCGCACTTAACAATCCAGAGTTCATTAAACAAGCGAGTGAAAAATTTGGAAGTCAGTGCATTTGTATCGCTATTGATAGCAATTATGATGACGAACTGAACGACTATTATTGTTATACTCACGGTGGTAAACAACGTACTGATAAGCGTGTATATGATTGGGTCCAAGAAGTAGAAGCATTAGGCGCAGGTGAACTACTCATCACAAGCATGAGACACGATGGTATGAAACAAGGCTTTGATGTGAAACATTTACATGACATTGAACAACTTGTAAATATTCCTGTCATTGCTTCAGGTGGTGGCGGAAAACCAGATCACTTTGTTGATTTATTTAAACAAACAGATGTCTCTGCAGGTCTTGCGGCAAGTATATTACACGATAAAGAAACCACTGTAGATGAAATAAAACAAACGATGGCACAAGGAGGTATTCCCATTAGATGACACAACAACCTGATTTTAGTAAAGGACTCTTACCAGCAATTTTGCAAGATGTTGATACAAAACAAGTGCTCATGCTTGGCTATATGAACGAAGCGAGCATATAACAAAACTTTAGCAGATGGCATTGTTTGTTTCTATTCTCGCTCTAAAGAACGTTTGTGGACCAAAGGCGAATCTTCTGGACACACGCAAGTAGTTAAAAATATTCATTTAGACTGCGATCAAGATACACTACTCATCGATGTTGTGCCAAATGGTCCAACTTGCCATACTGGGAGCCAAAGTTGCTTTAATACCGACGTTCCTTTTAATATCCAACAATTAGAACAAACTGTAACTTCAAGTGCACAATCCAATAAAGAGAACTCATATACACAATATTTGTTAAATGAAGGTCTTGAAAAAATTACCAAAAAATTTGGCGAGGAATCGTTTGAAGTTGTTATTGGCGCGATGAAGTCTGATCGTCATGAAGTGACAAATGAAACTGCAGATTTAATGTATCATCTATTCGTATTATTACATGCTTTAAATATTAAATTTGAAGACGTCGAAGCTGTGTTAGCACAACGTCATCAGACCTCAAATAACTTCAAAGGCGAACGTAATGATATAGACAATTGGTAAAAACAACACTTACTTTACTTCGACGTGAATCCTTTTTAATTTTGATAACGTCGCAAGTTGATTGCTACCATTCGATTTTAAATCATAAAAAAGAGAGAGCGGTACAGAAATCAAAATTTGATTTCATATTTCCGCTCTCTTTCACTTTATATTTTATTTATTTTTCAAAAGTTCTTTTTTGAAAAATTCTGCTTGTTTTTCTACTGAAATCAAATCAGCATAAATGGCTTCATCCATTGAATAATAAATCACATTGTCATTTTGTACAGCTTCGTTATTATGCCATATGTTCGACTTAACAAATTCATTGTTCAGTTTCCCACCATCTTTTGTTGGTGAAAGTAAATAATCACCTGAATAGTCATTGAATTTTTCTTTAGGTACTTTCATGAATTTTTCTTTTGGCATCGCTTCTTTAGCTTCAGGATCTTCTTTTAGTTTAAATCCTTCGTAAATTGCTTCACTGCCTCGTCCAAACCTAGGTCCAAATTGATAAATATCTTTTGCTTGAATATCCATAATTGAAAAAGTTTTATCTTCCCCAATGGCTTTTTTAATTTCTTCACCATCTTTTGCTAACTTTTCAGATAGTTCATTGGCTTGTTTCTTAGCTTTGCTTTCTTTATTTACTAACTTACCAATTTCAATATGAGTATCTTTATAGTCCATATTTTGTACTTTTATAGGTACTGTTGGCGCTATTTTAGATAATTTTTTATTATTTTTATTTTCTTTATATGTAATAATCAAATCTGGTTTCAATTTAGCAGCAGACTTCTACATTTTCTGGATCAATTTTCTTAACTTTCCCCATGTCTAAATATTTAGAGTTTGGATATACATTCGTAATGCCAACAGGTTTAACACCTAATTTTTTTAAGTTCCCGTAATTTGCTGTTAAAACTAGGACTCTTTTCGGATCTTTAGGTATTTTAACTTTACTACCATCCTCTGTAGTATAAGATTTCGTCCCCTTATCATCTTTTGCATCTGATTTATTAGATTCATTGCCACTACCACATGCCGCTAAAAACATTATAAAACATAACATTAAACATAGTATTTTTTTCAAATTAATAACCTCTCCCATTATATACTACCTTTATTATAATTGAAATTGATTATCAATTGCAATTTAATTATACTTTTACAAGAAATAAATATATACTATATTTAATAAGCTAAATAAAATTACTGTTCTTTTAATTATCTTTTGATATTCTAAAATTATATTAGGGAGATGACTGAAATGGAAAATTACTTTTTAGGAATTGATCATGTACAAGTTGTCGCCTGACCAATCGTGAATCAGAAGCTCGCACATTTTATTCCGACACACTTGGATTCAAAGAAATTACAAAACCTGCTAACTTAGCTTTAAAAGGTGGCGTGTGGTTTCAAGTCGGTCATCAACAATTACATGTTGGTGTTGAAAATGACTTCTCACCAGCTAAAAAAGCACACCCTGCTTTTCTCGTTCATAACGCTACTGACGTAAGAAAATTACTTGAATCTAAAGCAATTGAAATTATATATGGGGACGAACTTGAAGGTGCCGATCGTTTTTATATTTATGATCCATTCGGCAATCGAATTGAGATTATTGAATGGTTATAATTAGGTTGTTTATTAGATTCCTTAAAAATACGCCTTGCACATAATCATTCATGTGCGAGGCGTTTATTAGGTCATTTATGCAATTATAATTGTTCATCTATCAATGTCAAAGCAATTTCTAATGCTTGAATTCTATTTTTTAATAATGTCGTTCGACTATTTGAATTTCCTTTTTGTTCTAATTGCGTCAGCGATTTTTGACATTTTGTTAAAAGCGAGCGTATTTGTTCCCTACTTTGTTGTAATTCTGTTTTTGTATACTGTTCCATCATTTTCTCCTACTGTCTGCCTTACTAATCACAAGGTTTAAAATCAGCTTAAAGTTCTAAACACATTAAGTCTTCATCATAGTAAACAGTTCCATCGTATAGTGCTTTCGGCTCAGTTCCATAACGCTTAAATCCTAACTTTTCATATAAATTAATTGCACGTTTATTTTCACTAAGCACGCATAAATTGATTGTTTTTACTGTGTTTTGTTCAACCACATAATCAATGATTTGTTGAATCAGTTGCTCAGCTATACCTTGACGTCTATATTGTGGGTGACAATATACTGAAACTAAATTACCTTTATGCTTTATTTTTTCTAAAGTCTCGCTATAAAACGTCGCAATACAAACCAGTGTTGCTTCATCAAAAGCCCCTACAGTAAAATGAGTAGCTGTATTTTCTAACCTCACTTTGAATTTCTCAATCGGAAATTCAATCTCACTAGCATAAGTAGAAGCAAAGCCATTAGGGTCTGTCTGGAGTGAATTGAGTCTTAGTAATCGATACTGTGATACATCAGCTTCACTTAAATATCTAAAGTTCATTTAATCACGCCTTTCAGTCTATCGCTACAAGTATCATCATAGACCCCTAGCGCTACCTGAAGTTAGGGGTCTGCATTATATTATTCTATACTGGTCGTACAGTTACTTCGTTCACATTGACATGGCTCGGTTGTTGTAATGCATATATAGCTGCTTCTGCAATATCTTCAGGGTCTAATTTCTTACGTTCTCCCCAATCCGTTTCTCCACTTAAAGGCGTATCAACCATTCCCGGTGAAATACTTGTCGCCCTAACGCCTGTCTTAGCCAATTCTTTTTCTAAACCTTGTGTTATCGCATGTACAGCTGCTTTTGACGCACTATATAATGTACTTTTTTTCGTTACTTCAAATCCAGAGATAGAAGTTATATTTATAATATGACCACTTGATTGACCTAAAAACGTTGGTAACACTGCATTTATGCCATAAAGTGTTCCTTTAACATTCACATCAATCATTGCATCCCACGCTTCTACATCACCGTCTGTAATTGCTGAAGACAGCATTTGGCCAGCACTATTTATTAATATATCTATACGGCCAAATTTGTCTTTTGCAGTTTGGACTAAACGCTCAACATCTTTTTTGTCTGTAATATCCACTACTAATGTCTCAACGTCTGCATTGCCTGCTGTTTGAATACGTTGGGCAGTATCGTTTAAACGTGATTCATTACGTCCTGACAACACCACTTTCACTCCATGACTTGAAAGTACTTGCGCAATGCTTGCACCAATTCCACTACTTGCACCTGTAACAATTGCAACTTTATTTTTCAATTCAACCATTTATAACTTCCTCTCTTTTTAATATATGTAATTGATTCTTTATATTTCCACATTGTATCATGCAGTTGTAAGGATAAATAAATAATTGAATTTTGGTTATCTTGTCAGATTACTTATTTCGTTATAAAGTAAGTGTGTATAATAATTATAAGTAGTAACCTGTTCGAAGCTTAAAGGAGGATGGCTCATGAATTTTGAAGAACGCTTAGCTAAGTTACGTGAAACAATTGGTAAAACAAGCTTTGATTTTCGATTTGAATCATTATTTGATAAAGAAGAATGGATTAATATGAAGATCCCGCGACGTAAACAATTAGAACGTGAATTTCATAAATTTATAGAACAAAACGACCATTTACGCATACCTTACACTACCGAGGATCATATTCGTATGCGCTTGTATAATTTAGTTTATGATTACAATGAAATTAAACATAATTTTAAAGCCTATATTTGATTCCATCATACTAAGATAACGTTTTTGTTTGCACTTTATATACAATACAAAAGCCTACACTATTGGATGAACAGTAAGTGTAGGCTTTTTAAGCTTTTAACGGACGAACGGTAAATCATGAAAGTTGATAATGGGGAGAAAATCATGCTAGAAGTTGAGTGATAACTTTCATTATTGCACAGTCATAACGAGAGATATACTCAGCTCCAAAATCACTCGATGCACACAGTGTATAAATCATTAACTAGCTACTTTTTTTGCAAGTCCATAGTTGTATAATTTCTCTGCATCAATGTAAGCGATATAATCAATACTTCTGTATCCATCTTTAATATCATTGATAATACCTTGGTTTACACCGGTATGCGTGTAAATATCATAACTGCTTTCATTTGAAAAAATTACTTCCTCAATTACTTTTCTCATTATAATCACTCCGTATTTTTGCTTTCGCTAAGCTTTATCTATCTTCTACACTTTCATCATAATAGATAGTGACTTAATTTGAAAGTATTTTGTGATTTTTTTCACAAATTCATCACTTTTAATCTTTTTGTATTTATTAAAATCGTTTATTAATTGACTTCTCAAATTAATTGAAGCGATTCTTCCATTTTCATATCGTTGAAAGTATCCTTATATCATTATTTTTATAGACATACATAAGTTATAAGTTCCTTATTACGATCTTTCACAAACAGCTTTTTTATTAAAAAAATAACCTTTTTATTAAAATTTCACTTCAAACTGAATAATTTGTGAATCTTATCACATTATTTCGTGAAATAATGTGGTATTTTTGCTTTGAGCGTGATAATTTTAATAGTGTAATGTAAGCGCTTTATAATTATTCGCTACGCTTAGACTAACAATGCTTTAACTATTTATTCGTAATGTTTAGATAGTTATAAATAAATATTATTTTTGAAAGGAGCATTTAATATGATCGAAACTTTATCACAATATCAACCTAAGTTTAAGAAATTGATTTGTGTTGATTCAGATGGTTGTGCCATCGATTCAATGACAATTAAACACGAACGTGCTTTTGGCCCTGCGCTTGTAGATGAATGGCAACTTGGTGATATCAAAGAAGACGTGTTAGAGCGTTGGAATGCTTTTAATTTATACGAAATTACAAGAGGTATCAATCGTTTTAAAGGCCTTGAAAAAATGTTGAGCGAACTTGTAGCACAAGGATTAAACATTGAAGGTTATGAAGATATAAAGCATTGGGTTCAAACAACAGCATCTTTTTCTAATCCGGCTCTAGAACAAGCAATCCAAGCCTCTCCTGAAAAGTTAGGTTTACAAAAAGCACTGTCATGGTCACACAGTGTAAATGATCACATCAAAAACTTACCTAGTATTGGTCCTTTCGACCATGTACAACGTACGTTGAAAAATGCCTCAACGTTTGCAGATATTGCAATCGTATCTTCCGCAAATTTATCCGCAGTTGCTTATGAATGGGAAACATACCACCTTACACCCTATTTAAGTGGCATGTTTGCTCAAGAAGCTCGGTACTAAAGAATACTGTTTAGAACAATTGAAACAATTTTACAATACCGAAGACATCATCATGTTAGGTGATGCTAAAGGTGACATGGATCTTGCTCAATCGCATGATCTTTATTTCTATCCTATTTTAGCAGGACATGAAAATCAATCATGGTTAGATTTTGATAATAAATATTTAAAATTATTTAAAGAAGGTCGATTCAATCAAGACATTCAATCATCCCTAACTACAATATTTTATAATAATTTCGAAGGAGAGAACTAAGTTTATGGCAAAAGTAAATTTAAAAGCAACACCTTATAATTTAGATGACGAACAAATTTCATGGGTAGAACGTACACTAGGAAATTTATCAGACGAAGAAAAAATTGGACAACTCTTTTTTAATTTATTTTCTTTAGAAGGCGGTAAGAAGTTTCATGATGCTGACTTAACAAATAAAGAAGTCTTAGAACGTTTCCACATTGGTGGCGCACGTTATGAAGGCGGGAATAAAGAAGATGTTCAAAATTTACTCAATGATTTACAAAAACACGCAAAAGTTCCAGTCTTAGTAGCCGCAAACTGTGATTCAGGTGGTAACGGGGCTTGTAAAGATGGCACCTACATCGCAAGTGTCGCACAATGTGAAGCGAGCACAAGACACAAAAGTCGCTTATAATGCTTGGCCTCGTATCAGCACGTGAATCTTCAGCTTTAGGCGTACATATTAATTTCGATCCATGTGTAGATATTTTGCAAAATTGGCGAAATACAATAGTGAACACACGTGCATATGGTACAGATGCAGAAACAGTTATAAAATATTCTAGCGCTTTTATAGATGGTTTTAATTCTGAACGCGATATGATTACTTGTATCAAACACTTCCCAGGAGATGGTACTGAGGAACGTGACCAACATCTTGTACTTGGCGTGAATGAATTATCAACACAAGAATGGGACGATAGTTTCGGTAAAGTTTATCAACATCATATCGATCGTGGCGTTCAAATGATTATGGCAGGTCATATTGCACAACCCGCTTATTCTAAAAAATTAAATCCAGCGCTTGAAGACAAAGATATCTTACCTGCTACACTCTCACCCGAATTAATTACAGGCTTATTAAAAGAAGACTTAAACTTTAATGGATTAGTTGTTACTGATGCTAGTCATATGTTAGGTATGACCGCCGCAATGCGTCGTGAAGACTATGTACCACAGGCTATTGCTGCCGGCTGTGATATGTTCTTATTCTTCAATGATTTAGAAGAAGATTATCAATTTATGTTAAACGGTTATAATAAAGGTATTATCACTGAGGAGCGTTTAAATGATGCAGTTCGTCGCATTTTAGGACTTAAAGCTCAAATGAATTTGCATAAACAACAAGCAGAGGGTACGCTGATCCGCTCACAAGAAGATTTAGCTATTATTGGTTGTGATGAACATTTAGCAATGCGTGCTGAAGCTGCTGACTTAGGTATCACTTTAGTTAAAAACACTTTAGATCAATTACCGATTCGACCTGAAACGCATAAGAATATTCAGTTATATATTATCGAAGGTGAAAAAGATGGTATCTATAAATCTGCAAACAATGTAGAAGAAGATATCATTCAAGAATTAGAATCACGCGGTTTCCATGTGACATTGAACGATGGATCTACACGAGTTAAAGGCAAAACGCTAGACTATCGTGAAAAAGTGGATGCTGACACTTGTCTTTGCAAACATTATTGGTTACGTTGCTGAAAATAATTACCGCATTAAATGGGGGACTGCCATGAGTAATGAAATTCCTTGGTATGTACATGAAGTCCCAACAGTATTTGTCTCTTTAAACTTCACAACACATTTACACGATGCAACAATGGTCAAAGCTTATATTAACGCATATCATTCGAACCCAGAAACAATCAAACAAACAGTAGACAAAATCATGGGTGAAAGTGAATTCAAAGGTACGCATAACGACTTAGTTTGGACAGATAAATGGCAAGCAAAATTATAATAATAAGTAAGTTTTATAAATTAGATTGTTGAAATATTTTTAAGAACATAAATACTTATCAACGACTAAAAGGGATTTTCCAATTATGGAAAATCCCTTTTATATTTGTCGACAAAGTCTCACGATTTTGTTGGCATTTTTTGTGCACACTTTCTATGAGTACAGAGCCTCAGCCTTGTACGCTTCGGCTAGTACTTTATTAACTAGTCAGGAGTCGGACCAAATCACTGCCACTTTTCAAACAAAAATAATACATAAATTAAGCAATGGTGGTGTAATATTAACTAAACTAATAGTTAATATATATCAAATGAAGTGATTTTTATATCAGAATTCGTTCATAATAATCACTTATTACGTAAAGTCGTTAGCAAAACGAACCCCCTACGGATGCATCGTCCATCGTAGAGGGTTCTATGTTTAAACTTCATTATGAATCCTATGTGTTAATTTTTATATCCAAAGTCAGGAATATTGTCCCAACGTTTTTTGAAATAATGTGCGACTGCTTTCGGTCTTCTCTCACGTGTGAAGATACCTTTTTTATTTCCTTGCACTCTAATAATTCCACTAGATGTTTCAAAGTCAGCAAAGTTCCATGTTTGTTCACCTATAAACTGCGGATAGTGATCTATAACTTCATGATTGGCTTCATAATAACGTATTTGATATTCTTCCGTAAATAGCTCATCATTAATTGCGTGCATCCCCGCTATTGTATCTGCGCCGTATTCTGTGAACATAATTGGCTTACCTGGTTGTCTCTCTGTCCAACCATCTAACTCTGCTTTTAATGCTTCTTTAGTCGCTTCTAAATCGCCAGACTGTGTATACCAACCGTAATATCGATTTAAGCACAGCACATCAACTAAATCTTGTACTTCACATGTATCTGGTTGTGACGTGAGAATTGTCACAATCGTTACCGGTCGTTGTTGTGGATCACATGCTCTAGCTAAGTTCACTAAAGGCTCAAAGTATGCTTTAGCACCTTCTTCAGTAGAAGCCGGTTCATTAGCAACAGACCACATTACTACACATGCATGGTTCTTATCACGTTCAATCAAACCTTTAATTACCGCTTCATGTGCTTGCTTTTGTACCAATTTCCTTAAATGTATCTCGCGTTGTACTACCAGATAAAATAGCACTAAAGTTTAAGTGCACACCTACTGCGGTCGTCTCATCAATGATGACGATTCCTTGTTCATCTGCTAAGCGCATCATTTCTTCTGAATATGGATAATGTGACGTTCTAAATGAATTGGCACCAATCCATTTCATCAAATTGAAATCTAATACATTTGTAACTTCATTCATACCACGTCCACCATAATAAGCATCTTCATGTTTACCAAAGCCTTTAAAGTAAAATGGCTTTCCATTAATTAAAAATTGTCCATCTGTTACTTCTACAGAACGAATACCGAAACGCTCCGAATACATATCAATGACTTGGTCATTATCTAACAATGTCACTTCTAGATGATATAAATAGGCATTTAAAGGTTGCCATAGATGAGGATGCTCTACTTCTATCATTCCTTCTGCACCTGATGTTTCAGCAACAATATTATCTTCTTCGTCTCGCAACTTAACTGCTATTGTAGGCACTGCTTCATTCGTTGTGACTTTATATTTTATATTAGCTCGATCTGTTAATACTTCTGGTACAATTTCAATATCTTGTATAAATACTTTAGGCGTCGTATATATTTTTACAGGTCTATGCAATCCTGCGTAATTAAAGAAGTCAAAGTTTGGTGAATTTTTCTTAATTATTTTACCATCTTTACCAATCGTTTCACTGTATTCACCAACTGGCAAAGTGGTTTCATTTAAAATATTATTCACGCAAACTGTTAAACGATGCTGACCAGAACCAAATTTCGAATCGATGTCAACTTCAAATGGTAAAAAACCACCTTGATGTGATGTTACTTCTTTACCATCTATATATACAGTTGCTTTATGTGTTGCGGAACCAAATCTTAATACAATACGTTCGTTGCTCAACACGTTAGGTATTGTAAATGTTCTTTCATACCAAACATTGCCTACATGATTACGAATATCTGAAGTAACACCTTGGTCATTATATGATCCTGGCACTGCCATAACTAATTCCGTATTTAATGGTCGTGTCACATCAATTTGATCATCTACACCTTCTAACTTAAAGTCCCAGATACCATTTAAATCAATGATACTTCTATGTTCGTTTATCACTGGATATAACATGATTTAACTCCTTCCATAACAGTTCAATTATATTAGAAATGTATTATAATTCTTCTCTAAGTGCTAATTCTTTAACAATTTGTTTATGTCTATGGTCAGTTAATGGATACGCAAAGAAGAACAATATCACTGCGATTAAACAAAGTGAAGCGGTACAATAAAGAACAATACTTTTAATCCTGCTATTGTTTCAGCTGATTGAGCCGCTTGTGGTACATAACCAATGAGCGTTAAAGCTAAACCTAGTAGGAAACCAGCTAAACCTTGTGATATTTTTCTAGTGAAACTGTAACTTGAATAAATAATACCTTCTGATCTAATACCTGATTGCCATTGGCCATATTCTACAACGTCTGCAATAAATGCCCAAGTCACAGTATTAGGAATAACTAAGAATAATTGTGCAATCGTATTAACAATTAAGAATAATAACACATTATCGGAGAAGAACATGAAGTTAATAAATTGGAATACAACGAAACCAGATACACCGATAACTGCTGTCATTTTCTTACCTAGTCTTTTACTTAAAAATGTAGTTAAGAACAATGCGGGTACTAATATAATAACGTTTAATGTACTCACAACGCCCACTAAATTAGCTTCACCCAGCACATATTGGAAGTAATATAGTTGCGAGGACTGTTGTAAGAATAATGCTGTAATCGTTAATAAAGTATATAATGCTAAAATGATAAATGGTCTATTTTTAAATAAATTTAAAAACGCTTTACGACCAATACCTTTTTCTTTCGGTCTTTCTACTGTATGGCGTTCTTTAACGCCTTTGTAACACAATAGATGGAATGTCACACCGACGACAGCAAGTATACCCACTACAACTGGATAACCTAATGCATGATTAGGGAATAGACTAACTAATGGGATAACTACAATCCCAGAAATAAACATAGCCCCTGTGAACCTAAGTTACGAAATACTGATAGTTGCGTACGATCATCTGCATTTATTGTCATAGATGCTGATAATGAACCATATGGAATGTTCACAAATGAATATCTTGCGTTAAATAACAAGTAAGTTCCAAATGCCCATATTATTTTCCCAGTTTGGCTAATATCTGGCGACATAAAGGTTAAAACTGTAAGTAAGGCGAGCGGTATCGTACCATACAAAATAAAAGGCTTAAACTTGCCACGTTTAGCAAAGTTCCTTTGATTATCTACTAAAGTCCCCACTCCAGTATCTACAAAAGCATCAAAGAACTTCGCAACAAGAAACACAGCTCCCCCAACTACTGACGGTATGCCCAAAATATCTGTATAGAATAACAATAAGTAAATTTGTCCCATATCAAACATTAAGCCATTACCTAAATCTCCAAATCCATATGCAAGTTTTTCTTTGAATTTTAATCTTGGTGATTGAATTTCTTTAAAACTCTTTAACTTACTATTTGCTGGTTTTAATTTTGCTGTAACCATGCTGATAACCTCTTTCCACTATAGAAACGTTTCTGACTACACTTTGCTGTTTAATCGTTTCTTAGTATGTATTAGTGATTGTTACAATCAATCGATAATAAGATATGCAGTGATGTAAGCGTTTTCTTATATCGTTAAAAATTTTTATCCCCATAAATCAAACTGTTTTTGAAGTCGATAGTGACATATCGCTCACCCTTATTTATAGGAATCTTAACTTTATTATATTTTTAAATACAAAACAGTCAACATTAAAATAACAACGTTGTTATAAAATGAATTTCACTTAACTAATACATCGTAAGTGTAGGTGATTCACAAACACTGTAACTACAGCTTCTTTTTGACATACAAATTCAGCTGTTCTTTTTGGTTTGCCTACAATTCATTTTTTAAATATATGTTGTAAACTTGTACGTTAAACAATGATTTTACATCATAATTATTATTTTATTGATATTTTTAATAATATATTCACTAAAAATGAAAGATTTAAAGCCTTTTTTAATTTTCTATACTTCATTATTCTAATAAAACTCTTTATGTTTTGTTCGATAATTTAATGGTGTTGTTCCGTATTGTTTTTTAAAACACTGAGTAAAATAACTTTGTTCTTTGAAACCTACATAATTAGCAACTTCAGCGACCGTCATTTTAGTTCTTGCAATAAGATCACGTCCCTTTTTAACTCTAGATTCAATGATGTATTGTGAGATAGATTTATGAATTTCCTTATTAAATATTTTGGACAAATAACTCGGAGCCAAACCAACATATGAAGCGAGTTCATCTAATGACAATGCACTATCTAAGTTTCTTTCAATATATTGAATTACCTTACTTACTTTTGGACTATAGGCATTCGCTTTTACCTTCATCGCGCTATCTGTATATGCTTTAACAATTGAATGGGTAATTTCATCTAAAGTTTCTATGTCCATCGTTTGATCTATTAATGCCGCATACTTTGCAGATATTTCGTCAATATGAATCAAACTTACACCTGCTTTTTCACCAGCTTTACGGCATAACGTATTAATCAAATATGCCTTATATTGTTCATTTGAAATATCATCCCTTACACGTCGTAAGCCTGCCACTGATAAATTCATTGCATTAAGAATTGATAAAGCCTCATTAGCATTGCCATTTTCAACTGCAGTAAGTAGCTGATTCTCTAAATTATAACGATACTCTATTTCTTTTAACGTATAATCCATTTGCGCTTTAGATTCTGCTAAATCTTCTGTATTTGAATGAAAACTAAAATCAATTTTTACAGTTTCATAATTTATATTTCTTTTTTTCAAGAATCGAACTGCTAAACGACACATTTTTTGTGCTTTAACTTGATGACATAATGGTATAGTCAGCAAATATTGTTTCAATATAGATAGTTTAGATATTTTAATATCCAAACCCTGGAGCAACTCATTACAACGACGTTCATTAGGCCGCTTCTCCATATATGGACCAACAATATAAATTTGTTTGTACTTTTTAAATTTGAAGATTAAAAAGTTCACACCAAAACGATTCGTATAATGATAAATTTTATTGCTGTGCATTTGCACAATAAAATGTTTCAATTCATTTTTGAACTGCTTGCGCGCAGTATTTGTAAACGGCGTCTTGATATGATTAATCACCCCATTCATATCACTCATATCATATCCTTCTAGCCGAATTCCCAATAATTGTAGTGCATGCATCTGTAAAATCTCTAGCGTTTCCTCATTCATAAAAAAACACCCCATTCCTTATATTTTTATTATATCTAAAAATAAGGAGTGAGGTGTGAAATTTATATTAAATTTCTTTGAACTTATCAAATAACTCTATAACTAGTTCATTTTTTATTATTAAAAAAATTCATTAAAAATATTAATTCAAACAAGATAAACGACTTTTTACGTTATACTCTCGTGCTTATTTATGTGAATTTTTCTTACCAAATTTGAGTTTAAATGGTGCATAGAATAATACAAATATTAGTACAAGTCCTAAATAACCAATTAATGGATAAAAAATTGCTACTAAATCTGTAAAACCTACGAAACTCAAGCATAAACCAACGATAACTGTAACTGTATAGAAAAGTTTAAATCGTTTCGTATCTACTACCGTAAAACGAGTTGCAAATGCATAGAACATACCTAAACCAGTATTGAAAATCATACCGAAAATGACAAAAGCCATAACGACGCCGAGTATAGGTGAAATATGATTTACGATACCTAACATTGGCATCTCCATTTCGCCAACAATATCGATTTGTGTAAAGATAGCTAAATGACTTAGTACAATCATCACACCTAATGCGAGTCCACCGAATAAACCACCTAATGCCGCAACTTTTGTATTTTTCTCAGACCCACCCATAACGATTGCCATAGAAGCACCAACTGCTGTATTAAATGATGCATAGTTTACACCTGCTACAAACCAATTGGGTAAAGTTGATGGTTTCGCATCCGACATTGTATTAAGTTGTGAAAATGATGTATCTGTTGTCATAAAACTATAAACTGAAATTATTATAATGAATATAATTAAAAATGGAGTAATATTCCCAATAACTTTAACAACGCCTTCTACTTTCATCATACCCGCAAGTAAAATAAGTATTGTCATAAGGATAGTACCTACAATTGAAGGTACTCCAAATTGTTGATTAAGGTTTGATCCAGCTCCTGCAATCATAACGACACCTACACCAAAGAGCGTAAAGATAATGACTAAATCAATAATCCATCCTAAAATTTTACCGAATATAGATTTCCCTGTGATATTATGTATAACTTCTTTATGAGAATCTGTCTTAGATTTACTTCCTAACCAAACAAGCATCATACCCACATAAGCAAATAATGCTGTAGTAATGATAGCGCCAAATGTCCCCATAATGCCAAAGCTCGTGAAGTATTGGAGTACTTCTTGCCCTGATGCAAATCCGGCTCCTACAATGACACCGATAAACGCGCTTGCGATCAGTAATATTCTTTTCATAATTAAGCCCCCTATTTTACTTACTATAAATGAGTTGTGTATAATTTCAATTCTCGTATATTTGTGTAACATCAATAACTCATATTTCAATCACTCGAAAAGATTGAAATAGGCATTTTGACACCGTTAAAAATTTGAGATTGATTCTATTTTATCATTTTAAAGCAATTTAATGTTGTTCTTCTCAATGACAACTATATTTAAGTAACGTAAAATCACAACAAAAATTTGAAAATTCATAATAAATTACATAAAAAGCCTCTTAACTATTAAGGACTCCTTTATTGAGATTATCTTTGTTCATCAATTTCATTTTTTAATTTTAATAGATATTAAGTTAATCTTTTTTCTCTTTTCCAGTTATATTTTTTATATGTGTTTGCTTTTATATGAGTTCACTCATGAGATTATTTTAGTTTAAAACGGCAATTATTTGGCCCAACTCCTGCCTCGTTAATAAAGTACTAGCCGAAGACTACAAGCTGAGGCTGTGCCCGCAGAAAGCGTGCATAAAAAAATGCCAACAAAGTCGTTAGACTTTGTCGACAAATTGTCTTTCTATTTTATACAAACATATTAAGTATAAGTATGAAGATTAAACCAGATACTGAAATCACAGTTTCAAGTAATGACCACGTTAAGAAAGTCTCTTTAACAGTCAAACCGAAATATTCTTTGAACATCCAGAAACCTGCATCATTAACGTGAGATAAAATAACACTACCCGCACCTATGGCAAGAACAACGAGCGCAACGTTAACATCTGATACTTGTAACAATGGTAAGACGATACCTGTAGATGATATTGCTCGCTACTGTTGATGAACCTAGTGCAATACGAAGTACTGCGAGCAACTAGCCATGCTAAGAATATCGGCGACATTTCTGTACCTTCAAATAATGTAGCAATCGTATCTCCAACGCCACCTTCAATTAACACTTCTTTGAAAGTGCCGCCACCACCAATAATTAAGATCATCATCCCAATTGGATAAATCGCATTAGATACTGAATCCATAATTTCTGAGTTTTTGCGTCCTTGTTTTATACCCATAGTAAAGATTGCAAACAATACCGCGATAAGCATTGCCGTAGCCGCAGTACCAATAAAGTAAATAAATGATTCAAAGCCATTGGTAGCTTCTTCATGTCCTGTAATTAATTGTACAATTGTTGATAACAACATCAAAATAACAGGGGAAATCGCAGTTAATAAACTGACTCCGAATCCTGGCATTTCTTCTTCTGAAAATTCTTTTTGTGCACCTAAGGCTGATATATCACCCTCACGCGTATAAGCTGTTGGTGCAATTTTTTGAGCAATTTTATTAAACAATGGTCCAGCTATAATTGTAACTGGAACCGCAATAATCATACCGTAAAGTAATACATGACCTAGGTTTGCGTCTAATTCTTTAGCTATAACCACTGGTCCTGGATGTGGCGGTAAAAATCCGTGTGTTACAGATAAAGCCACAACCATTGGAAAACCTAATTTCAATTGTGAAACATTTGCACGTTTAGCAATCGTAAATACTAAAGGAATCAATAATACTAAACCTACTTCAAAGAATAAGGCAATACCTACAATAAACGCAGCTACAAGCATTGCCCATTGTACATGTTTAGGTCCGAACTTATCGATGAGCGTGTCGGCAATACGTGTCGCACCCCCACCATCAGAGAGTAGTTTCCCTAATATAGCGCCTAATCCGAAGATCAATGCAATATGTCCTAGTGTACTTCCCATACCATTTTCTACTGTTTCAATGATTTTATCTAAAGGCATACCTAGTAAAATTGCTGTCACAATTGATGTGATAATTAATGAAATAAATGTGTTTAATTTCAAGAAAATAATAAGTGATAATAATACGATAATTCCTATTACCACCGTAATCAATGGCCAAATTGTTTCAAACATCATCGTTCTCCCCTTTCAAATTAAAGATTGAATTAGAACTTAACAGACATGTAACTAATCAATCATGGTAACGCTTTCTTTCATAATTAAAATTTTAAAGAGCATGTGACAAGTTTTTCATAACGTGAGTGTCGCTTGTTTACTTGTCACTTTTCTCTTTAAAGGTTATATCTATATCGTTTTGCTATGGTTTGTCCTCTGTCATATGTTCACGTTGAAATGTTGCAATTTCTGCGTAGCGATCCTCTAATGATCGACTTAAGTTGATAAATATGGAAACGAGTTGTTGATACACTTTTACATTATCTTGGTTTGGTTTATGTTCGTTTGTAGTACCGACCATCTCTTCGATAATAGAAAAATCATCAATTTCCCCAAGTGCTTTCATTCCTAATACACATGCGCCCAAACAAGAACTTTCATAACTTTCAGGTACAATTAAATTCGTATCAAAAATATCTGCCATCATTTGGCGCCACACTTCACTTTTCGCAAAACCGCCTGTTGCTTTAATTGTCGATGGCGTTTCATTCATCACTTCGATTAGCGCAAGATATACGGTGTAAAGATTATAAAGTACACCTTCTAACGCGAGCACGAATCATATGTTCTTTTTTGTGTGTTAGTGTTAAACCAAAGAATGAACCTCTAGCATCTGCATTCCATAATGGTGCACGTTCACCGACGAGATATGGATGGAAAATCAACCCTTCTGCACCTGGTTTAACTCGATTAGCAATTTTAGTTAACACATCATACGGATCGACGCCTAAACGTTTTGCAGTCTCTACTTCACTAGCTAATAATTCATCACGAAGCCAACGTAATACAACACCACCATTGTTCACAGGACCACCTATAACATAATGGTCTTCAGTTAACACATAACAGAAAATACGTCCTTTATAATCTGTACGTGGTTTATCTATCACTGTTCTTATCGCTCCTGATGTTCCTATCGTCACAGCGACTTCACCTTTTTTAAATGCGTTCACACCTAAATTGGAAAGTACCCCGTCACTTGCACCAACCACAATTGGTGTATTTTCATCTATGCCCATCAATGTTGCATAACGATGTTTCATACCTTTTAAAATGTGCGTTGTTGGTACAACCTCTGGCAATTGTGTTTCTTCAATACCTAACAATTCGAGCGCTTCTTTATCCCAAGATAATGTTTCTAAGTTAAGCATTCCTGTAGATGATGCCATGGATTGATCTATAACAAATTGCTCAAATAATTGGTAGAAAATGTATGTCTTAATATCAGCAAATGTAGCAGTTTGTTTGTATATTTCTTGTTGTTCGTGCTTCATCCAGAATATTTTTGCCAATGGTGACATAGGATGGATTGGTGTGCCGGTTCTTTGATATATTTCATTACCATTATGTTCATTTTTAATTAGTTCAGCGTATTGGCTTGCACGATTATCTGCCCAAGTTAAATTTTCAGTTAAGCGTTGATTACTTGCATCCATTGCTATTAAACTGTGCATTTGTGCACTAAAGGAGATTAATTTGAGATCCTCTTTAGCGATATTAGCTTCTCTCATTACATACTTAACTGTCATTAACACTGCATCAAATAGCTCGTCTGGGTTTTCTTCAGAAATTTCCACATTCGGTGTATGCAATGGATAACCGATATTGTGTTTCATTATAAATTGACCTTTTTCATCGTATAGTACTGACTTCGTACTCGTTGTGCCTATATCGACACCTATCATGTATTTCATGATTTTTCCTCCTACTTCTTTACCGGGTTAAAACATTAATTTAACCAGAAACTGTCAACATCCTCACCAACATCATCAAAGTTGAGATGGAATGCTTCTCTAAGTTTTGCGAGCATCTTGCTTCGCAACCGCTTCTATAAACACTTCATGATTACGATGAATGCGCTCAAAATCTTCTGGATTCTCGCTCATGCGTGTACGCATTGACAATAGTATCAGTGCTTCCATTACCGGTCTTAAGTTATTCCAAAAATTTTTTAAGTATTGGTGCTTTGAAGCGAGTATGGTTACTTCATGAAATTTCATATCATGTTCAGTAAATGCTTCTGCATCTTCGAATTTAACTGCCACTTTCATCATTTCTAATTGTTTACGTAATTCTTTAACAATCTGTTCATTATTCAAAGCTTTGATTCTACTAAACGCAAATGATTCCAACATTATTCTTAAATCATAAAGTTCTTTTTTCTCTGTATCATCAAAAGGCAATACTTCTGCGCCCATTCTTTCTAAATGTATCAATTGATCTTGCTTTAATAATTTAAATGCATCCCTAACTGGCGATCGACTAACATTAAATTCTTTAGCAATTTGATTCTCCGTCAATAACGTATCTGGCGTTATTGTGCCCTCAACAATTCTTAAACGAATCTCTGCGAGCAATCATTTCACCTTTCGAGACACCTTCTAACCATTGTTCTGGATATTTATAATTCATGATGACATCACCTCTTTTATCAATACGATATACTTGTATACAAGTATAGTAATACACAAGTTCAGTATTTGCAAACGCTTGCAAATGATATTTTTATCTCTTTTCAACTTAAAAAACCGACATGGCAGGACTTGAACCTGGCATATCGGTTATTATATTTATTTTACTTTCATAAAAAATTTGAAGCATTAAGATGGGTGAAGCTCACGACACCCGTCCCTAGCCACAACAAATTAGAGCTTCAACTTTAATGTAGCCTTATTTAATTATCGAAGACTTCAGAATGTATATTTTGCATTTTACTTTCAACCGCTGTTATTTCGTTTGCACATTGCTTTAATACATTTCTATGGTTCTCAGTATTTTCAGTGTTTTTATAGCGTATTTTATGCTCTAAGCTTGCCCACATATCCATACCAATTGTTCTAATTTGAATTTCTACAGGCACAGTTTCTACTGAATTAGCTAAAAATACTGGAATGGCTACAACGATATGTAAACTACGATATCCATTATCTTTAGGATTTCCAATATAGTCTTTACGTTTCAAGAGCTTCACATCTTCTTGTTTGAGTAATAATTCTTCTATAACATAAATATCATCAATATAATTACATATCACTCTAATACCTGCGATATCTAGTATATTTTCTTTAGCAGACGTTGTGCTTATCTCTAATCCTTTACGATTTAACTTTTTAATTAAGCTTCTCATTTCTTTAACACGACGTTCCATATGATGAATTGGGTTGTGTTTATACATTTGTTGAAAATTGTCATCTAAGATATCTAACTTAGTACTAATTTCCTTAAGCGCTGACGAGTATAATTGTTCTAAAGCAACAAACCCTATTACCATATCAAATGCATCTTCTTGATTATTGATATTTTTTATACTCGCTCTAAATTCTTCCTTCAAATTGTCTATATTTAACGAAGGTTTACGTTCAATATACATATTTCGTTCCTCCCAAAAATCTACTTAAACTACATTATAGCTAATTCCCATTTATTAACTAAATAAAAAGATACTTCAAATGTGATAAACTACACTTTTAAAAAATCGTTGTTTTGTTTTCAAAACTAAAATATATTTAAAAAAAGGAGTGGAACAGAAACCTCATTTTTAAATGAGATTTCGTTGTCCCACCCCGGCAAAGATGACTAGAAAACTGAATATTTGAATGCTATTCATCTTTCTTATGTTCTCTCACTTCTGTCGATCTGTTATCGGCAATATTACGTGCACGTTTCATGGCGTCTTCTTTCTTATCAAAACTATCGGAAGCTTGCTTAGCACCCTCCGTTTTAATCTTCCACTTATTATCTTCAAAATAAACGTGAACATCTTTATTATTTAATTTAGGATTCGCTGAATCATCTTTTTCATGTTTAGTTATTTTCTTGTTTTTCAATTCATCTAATTCTTTTTTAGAAGCGTCTTTATACCAAGATTCAGCTTGTTTCGTCGCAATTGGTATTGCTCTATCTTCTTTATAACCATCTTTAAGCATCGCATTTCCAATATCTATTGCTTTTTTAAGTTCTAGTTTTTCCATGTTTTCCCAACTTTGTGGGTAATCATTCATTGTCCAAGGCATTAACTTCAACCTCCTACGTTATAATTTATTCTTCGTCTTAATTATTGTTTACCACTACTAAAAAGTTACAAACAAAGTAATATACACTTTCAATTAAAAACTCAAACTCATTAAAAATGATTAATTTCCTTAACGAACGGGAATTAAAGTATGAATCTAATCATTTCATACACTATTTATAAAGGAGGGATATAATGACAAATATAACAATAGGTTTAATTCCTTCACCTGACATGCCACATAAACTGATAAACAAGATTTCCGATTATCTAGCTGATGATATCCAAAACCATGTAGATGATAAAACGAATTGGGAATTTGAAACACATGTCGCTTCAATGGTTGGAACTGCTGAACATATGGATAAAGCACTAGATATCGCATCAAATATTAAAAAACAAAAGAATTGGGATTACACAATTTGTATAACTGATTTACCAAGCTTATCTAATAATAAAACTGTAATTTGTGATATAAACCTAGACGACAAAACAGCATTATTATCGGTTCCAGCATTAGGTGCTGTGAATTTAAAACACAAGCTACGTCATTTCATTACATTTATTGTTAAATATTTTTTTACTTCAGGTTCAGATAAAAGCCTTTTGAAATCAAAGTATTTTAAATTAACAAAATTCAATGAAGTTATACCAAATGAAGATAACAAACAAGATAATAGAAAGCGTATTGTTTCTAAAACATCATTTTTAGGTTGGTTTCATTTAATCTTAGGCATGACTTTTTCTAATGAACCTTGGTCTGCTATTTTAGATTTCAAAAAAATTATTTCAGTATCCTTTGCAACTGGAACATATATCGCAATCTTCTCAACACCATGGGATTTGAGCTTAGATTATGAATACTGGCGCTTTATTCTACTCATGTTATTATCTATAAGCGGCATGGTCGGATGGTTAATATATTCATATAATTTATGGGAGCGCCCAAATCCAAAGACACAACAATCGTATCGTTTCATTTACAATTTCACGACATTGACTACATTATTCGCTATTACCATTTTTAATTTTGTTGCATTATTTATATTACTCACAATAAGCACATTATTATTTGTACCACCAGAGATCTTTTCTAGCTGGACTTCTTTGAATGAAAAACAGCCAACTTTCGTCAACTATATTAACCTTATTTGGTTTATAACTTCGTTGGGCATTTTAGCTGGTGCCATGGGTTCAACGGTTGAAAATGCTGAAAAAATCAAACGTGTAACATATTCATTCAGACAATATTATAGATATAAAGAACTAGAACAAGACGACGATAACACTAATAGTTCTAATCAAGCATCAGAATACAATAATGGCCAAAAACTGTCACACAGTGAGGAGGATTCCAATGACAAATAGAACGATTGAAATTGGATTAGTAGCGGCGCCAGGAATAACAGAAAAAATCGCTCACAATCTTGAAAATAACTTATCAGAGGTATTATCAAATTATTTTGCTAAAGATATCGAATGGAAAATCAATACAGTTGTTGATCCCCTCACCGGTTCTGCAGAAACCGCCAAAGAAATATTCGAGAAAATTGCTAACTACCAAAATAATAATAATTGGCAATATACGATAGGACTTACTGACCTCCCTATTATTAAAGATAATAATGTAATCGCTTTTGATATCAATAAAAGTAATGGTGCCAGTTTAATTTCCGTCCCTTCCTACGGTTGGCGACCAGTTCAAAAACGTATACAAAAATCTATAGTTGGAATTATTGAAACTGTAAATATGGATCATTCACAGGATTTACAAAAAAATAGTAACCACGATAAAGATAGTCAAGAAAAATTAAAATCACAATTTCCACTTTCAACTTTAAAATCACGTACAGCATATTTGGAAGATACAAATTCCAAACATACACATTATTTTGTTTCATCTAATACAAAAGGTTCTTTCCGTTTAATTAGTGGTATGACATTTGCAAACAATCCATTAAACATGCTCAGTAGCTTAAGTAATGTCGTAGCCATAGCATTCACTACTGGTGCTTTCGGTATCGTTTTTACTACGATGTGGAATTTAAGTTATGTTTATTCATCTTGGCGTATGTTACTCATGATGGTAGTCGCCATTTTTGGCATGATGTTTTGGATTATTGTAGCGCACCATTTATGGGAATCGAAAAAAGAGAGTAGAAATAAAAGAGTTACAATGTTATATAATTTGACGACAGTACTAACGCTAACTGTTTCACTTATCATTTATTATATAATATTATTCTTTTTATTCTTAATTGCTACTCTTGTAGTCTTGCCTTCAGGCTATTTAGGCCAAACTTTACAAATGGGTGGCCCCGCAACGTTAATCACTTATATAAATCTTGCTTGGTTTGCTACTTCTATATCAACAGTTGCCGGTGCAATTGGTGTTGGTTTAAACAATGAAGAACTCATATTAGAAAGTACTTATGGGTTTAGACAAAAAGAACGTTATAAAAAAATGGAAGACCAAGAAAAACAACAAGAACAGAAAAGAACTGAAGCTAAGAAAGATATTGAAGAGAAAAAACAAGAGGAAGAAAAGAAAGCAGAACAAGAAGGTGAAAATAAACAAGATCACTAAGGGCAGTCTTACCTCAGACAAACATCAGACTCCCTTTCGCACTTGAAAACTTGTTTGACACCTTAAAATAAATAAAAAACAAAGCAAGCCAACCCTTGATTTCATTCATCATAGGGTTGGCTTGCTTTTTAAACTTGTGCTAAATTCACTTTTTGTCTTGCATTCATACAGTTATTCTGAATACTCATCAATGATGTTTTAATGTGTATATACTGAGGTAGTTCTGGTATTTCTTGGACTTTAATATGCGAACCTCTTTCAAAATGTTTTGCTATATTTTCAAAGATAAGTAAGTATTCGCCCATTGTTTCATCATCTATATGATATCTTTCTTCATTACTCAAAGCCCTTGTAAGCATAAAGCTAATTTCTTCTAGGGCATAAATACTCGGATAATAATACTGTATGACCATCTTATTACTAAACAGTTCACCGTTTGCGCTGTTATATACTTGCTTCATGTTATTGAGTTTCACACTTAACTGAAGCATTTCTTGTTTGTCTTGTTCTCGTGATGAATATTTACTACTTGCAAACAAGTAATGGAATAATACTGCCTCGTCTCTTGCAACGTCTGCAAGTGTTGCTTGGTAACATGGATGACGCTGTCTTTCTGCCTATTATCAATAAACAAATAACAGCAATTGCAATACCCACAATTACATCAATCACACGTGGCAACGCAATTAAAATTGTTAAGTGGTTTGTTGCTATACCGTTCAACAAGATCACTTGAATCGTTATGAAAATAACAGCGAATGAATAGTTAGCCCCCACAAACACTTCTGTCACACCTGCTGCTGCAGCTAACAAGAGAATCGCAATTGGTAACGGCGGCGTCGATAATAAAATAAGAGATAATACAAGCACACCTATAATTGTACCAACTCCCCTAGATCCAAGCACGCTCAAAACTATGTAACGTTGTTGAACCTAATAGTACTGTATGTGTACTTAAAGGAATCCAATATGCTTTTTCAAAACCAAACATAAGCGCTATAAAAATTGAAATAGCCATAATAACTGTATAGCGTAATGTATTTCTAAACACAAATGAATCCAGTGTTAAATTTGTTAACATACGATGTCCGTATATAGGAACACGAATATCAATTTCATGTTCTACACGTTCATCACCTGCATTCATGATTGCATCGACTTTGAATATATTATCAACGAGATTTTGATATTGGTCATCAATTTCCACTGCTTTTGTCCATTGTTTTTTAATATCACCTTCAGAATATACAAGTTTAATTACAAAATCTGCCATTTCTTTGATTTCTTTAGGTAATGGACGTGTGTTCTTTTCATTCAGCTCTAATAATTCTGAATGAATACCTTGCGCCGTATTATGAAGTAACAGCAAACGTTGAAATTCGGGTGACTCTTTAGATTTGGCAGTACTGGAAGTGATCAGCTGAGTGTCTGAATTTCTAAAAGCAGTCACTGCGAATTGTGATGCTTTAGCAAATGCTTTCGGATCATCAAAATTATAAATAAGTTGTTTAATGATATTATAATCGTTTTTAATAGCTTTTGATTCTGCAGATTCTTTTGAGATTACTATAAGGATAGTAACAATTAATGTTGCTAATAATCCCCCAACAAACATAGCAAGCCCTCTATATAAGGCTTCTTCTGGAGCTACAGGTAAGTTAAAAGGTAAACTGAAAGCAACAATAAAGAATGTCGATGAAGGTCCAGGTATATTCAACGAACTAAATATATAATACGGAATCACCGTAACAATAAGTAGTAATACACCAAAGATAAGTGGGCTGGCTTACTGTGAGCGTACCTAATATCATTGCAATAGATAACCCTATCGATGAGAAAAATACGATACGTAGTTTCGATTTGGATGACCCACCAAATACATATATATGTGCTAAAGTACCAGTAGATATTAATAATCCTGTAGAAAGATGACCCATTAAATAACCAATAACGAGTGGGATAAACATTAATATAGCTTGTCTTAAACCTTTAGCAACATCGATTTTCATGGTATTAAATCGAACAAGTGACTTTAAATATTTAACCAATGTTGGTGTTCATCTCCTTTAATATTTTATTTTTTTATTAGTTTAATACGTATGCGCCCTACAAATTTTAGTATTTAAAAAGCACATATAAAAATGGGAGAGAGAGAGAAATCAAAAATGTGAAATTTGATTTCGTATTCCCACCCCCACAAGGCTGACTAGATAAAGGAATACAAGAGCTGAGGCTCTTGCATAAGAACTACTAGCCTTCATACATGAAGCATTAGTTCTTTAAAACTTGATACAAGTGCATTTAGATATCAGACAACTACTGTGTAATCTCAAATTTACATTTACAACGTAGTATGTTGTATTTATATCTCAGTCTCATTAGATCGTAAGCACATGTAGCCTATTTATCTCAGTTTACTAACAATTCAATATTTTTTATTATCGTAAAGCTACATATGTCCAACTCAAAACATCACTCCACCATTTTAACACTTTTCTAAAAATATTTTGCCGTATTTGATTGGATAATTTCATAGCCAAATTATTATAAATCATTTCATTGTTTGTATGATGTGAAAAATCTTTTTATAGCACTCAATGATTTATTCTGCTTCTTTAATATCTTCATGAACGCTTGAATAATCTATATCTGTTTTTAAAAATTCATCATTATTCACAGGAAAGTGTTGTTCAAGTGTTTCTATATTACTAATTTCTACAGAACCACTATTAAATTCAAAATCTAAGACATGGCCACCAAACGTTTTATTTTCATCCACAAAATGTAAATGAAATCCTCCTGCGACGACGCCATGAAATAATTGTGGAGAATAAAATCCTACAATCGTGCCATGTACTTGTTCTTTCGTATATTCAGGTTGTTTTTTAGCTGATTCTATTAATTTTGTATAAGGTCTCTCTTGCTTCGGCATCATTCTGGCATGAATCATTTCAAATTTACCGGTGATTTTGACAGCTATAAATATATTATTACTCGTTGCTTGACGTTGGATTTCATTCAACACAGCTTCAGAGTCGGTGATATATCGAACATCAAATTGCTTATCTACTTTGAAAGGGGTAACTGTAGAGAATGGTGTCATTTCGTGACCCTCTAATTGTTTGAACTCACCATATTCATTAGCATGATATGCGATACCATCTAATATAATAACTTCACCATCAGAGCCAGTTAGCGTTCCTATACCTAAATCACCATGTTCTAAAATCTCGTTAATCGTAGCAGTGCCTTCTAACAAACCTGCCATCAACGTACCTAGTGTACCGTGTTGATACAACATTATCTCTTCTCTCCTTACTAAAACGTATTACGCACTTTTAAAAAATAGGGGTATTTTTATTATAATTGCTTCCAATATGAAATTATACACCATTATATTACACTACAACAGCTTAGTGTCTTAATTAACCCTAGGAAAAAGGAATAAAAAGTCTAAACTCACAAGATTACGTAAGTTTAGACTCTTATTTTGAAATAGTCTTTTATTTAGTTTGAGAAACTTGAATATCTGGTTTAGTAATCAAATATTGCGTAACTTTTTTGAAAAAGTGTTGAAAGTGTTCTGTACCATTGTGCACTTCTAAAGCTTCTTCATTTTCATATTGTTCAATAAAAGCAAATGTATTAGGCTCATCAGTGCGTTCAAAGTGTGCATAATACAATGCGCCATCTTCTTTGTTAGTCGCTAATACAAGTGGTTCTACTAGTGCTAAATACTGATCACGCTTTGACGGGTCAATCTTCATTATAGCATTTACAGTAACCATCTTTTAATCCTCCTAGGAAATCATTATCTTTATTAATTACCGCAAACTCAATATCGCAAACATTGCATGCTTTATATCAATCATTCAAAAAAGTATCATTCAGTAATAAATCGAAATACATCATATTTTGAAGTCAATTTAATCAATAAAAAAGACTAACTCCCCCTTTGAAGTTAGTCTTTTATAATCTATAATTTCTCCCGCTTTAAACTAAATGGTGATTCCACAATCACTATTTAGTTTATTTGTTTAATTTTGTAGTCATAATTTAAACCCCTTATTTAAATTATGTACTATTTTTGCTTTTTAGCATCGTTAACAGTTTGACGTACATCTGCTAAATCAGCTTCAACATCAATCTCAGGTTTTTTAGTAAATTTACTTACTACAACCGTTACAATTAAACTTGTTAAGAAGCCTGGTATGATTTCATATAAATTAAAGAAATCATTGATTTCACCAAGTGGTTTAACAAACGCAATCCATATAACTACTACAATTGCCCCTGATAACATACCACTCACTGCACCAGTACGACTTAAGCCTTTCCAATATAATGACAATAGTACAAGTGGTCCAAATGCTGCACCAAAACCTGCCCATGCATTACCTACAAGACCTAAAATCGTGTCGTTTGGTGTCCAAGCAATCCAAAGTGATATAAGTGCTACAACGATTACTGATAAACGTCCCACCATAACAAATTCTTTTTGATGTTCTTTGGTTGCTTTCTCACCACGGAATAATTTATAAAAGTCTTCTGTTAATGAACTAGATGTCACTAACAATTGTGAAGAAATTGTACTCATAATTGCGGCTAAAATAGCAGCAAGTAAGAATCCACCAACAAGCGGATGGAATAAAATTTGTCCCATTAAAATGAATAGTGTTTCAGGATCTTGTATATCAGTACCACTTTGATTGATAAATGTGATACCTGTAAGACCGACGCCTACTGCACCTAATAAACTGATTGCCATCCAACCAATACCAAAACGTCTTGCTGTTGGTATTTGTTTGATTGATTTGATAGACATAAAACGTACAATAATATGCGGCTGACCAAAATAACCTAAGCCCCAAGCAAAGAATGAAATAATACCTATCGCTGTTGTACCTTTAAACAAGTCCAAGTTCGTAGGTTTTAATGCTGCTGCTTGTGATATTGTATCAAGTCCACTTAATTGCATCATAGCAACAATCGGTACCATTACCATAGCGATAATCATAACGACCCCTTGGAAAAAGTCTGTTAATGATACGGCTAAATATCCACCAAAGAATGTATATGCAATAACAATAGTCGCTACGATTATCATACCTAAGTGATAGTTCATACCAAATGCACTTTCAAATAACACCCCACCTGAAACCATTCCAGAATGAGTATAAAGCGTAAAGAATACGACAATAATTGCCCCGGCAATTATTTTAATAGAGTTAGATTTATCATCTAATCTATTTTTAAAGAAATCTGGTAGCGTAATGGCGTCCCCAGCTTTCTCTGTATATACACGGAGACGCGGTGCTACAACAATATAGTTTATGTATGCCCCTATAGTTAGACCAATCGCTAACCACGCTGCTGATAGCCCAGTAGTATAAACTTCCCCAGGTAGTCCCATGATCATCCAACCACTCATGTCGGATGCACCTGCAGATAGTGCTGTTACATATGGACCAATGTTTCTGCCGCCCAACATATATTCACTGACATTGCCTGTCGATTGTTTAAAGCCATAGTAACCTATGCCCAATAAAACAATGAAATAAATAATCAGCATAATATACGTTTGCCAGTTCGGGTCTACTTGACTCTGTAATGATGCTCCCAATGTAAACATTGAACAAACTCCCTTTTATTATATGATTTTGTCACATGCATTCATTATACAAAAATTAATGGAATTTTAAACCACTTATGAGAAGTTTTTTTGGTCTTTTTTTATTAAAAGGTCTTTATGACACTATAAATGCTGTTATACAAGCGTTTTTAACGGTTAAAATTAAAGGTGTAATTATTCTCTTTTCGTGCTTATAATCACACTTTCCAATTCAAAATAATGTATGTTTCCCACAACTTTTATATTAATATCATTTTAACTGTATTTGAGTAACATGTTATTTTACATTATTTTTTGTGATAATCGACCTTTTCCATTATATATATTTGCTATCGTTTATACATGACTAAGCCATTTTTTAGAATTTATGTACAGTTAATAATATAATAAGAAATGGACATAACAATTCAAAATAATGCTACAATATAGACTATATAATGAAAGCGTTTTACATAGCTGTAATACAAAACATTACAAAAATTATACAACTGGAGTGACATAAATCATGTGTAAAACAACGGATAAGAGCGTAAAGGACAGATATTTAGACTTACTTTCAGAACAATTCAACTCAAAGGAAGAATTGGCTACAGAAATCATTAATTTGGAATCTATTTTAGAACTTCCAAAAGGCACAGAACACTTCGTCAGTGATTTACATGGTGAATTCCATGCTTTCCAACATGTGTTACGTAATGGGTCTGGGAATGTACTGTCAAAGATTAACGACATTTTCCAAGATACTTTAACACGTAAAGAAATTAATGAATTTTCCTCACTCGTATACTACCCAGAAGAAAAAATAAAATTAATAAAAAACAATTTTACTTCTAAAGCTGAATTAGATGAGTGGTATGTAACTACAATTAATCGTTTAATTAAATTGATTACATATGCATCATCAAAGTATACACGTACAAAATTACGTAAATCTTTACCTAAAAACTATGTCTTCATTATTGAAGAATTACTGTATAAAAGTAATAAATACAATAATAAACATTCCTATTACGAAACATTAATCAATCAAATCATAGAGCTTGAACAATCTGATGATTTAATCATCGGTTTATCATTTACTATACAACATTTAGTAGTTAATCATTTACATGTTGTAGGTGATATTTATGATCGTGGCCCAGAACCAGATAAAATTTTAGAAACACTGATTGACTATCCTTCAGTAGATATTCAATGGGGTAATCATGACGTTTTATGGATTGGAGCATATGCGGGCTCTAAGGTTTGTTTAGCTAATTTACTGCGTATTTGCGCACGTTACAATAACTTAGATATCGTTGAAGATGCCTATGGTATTAATTTGCGCCCATTATTAACACTTGCTGAAAAGTACTATGATGGTAATAACAAAGCGTTTCAACCTAAAAATCCTCAGGATTTAACCCAAGCAGAATTAGAACAAATCACGAAAATACACCAAGCTATCGCAATCTTACAGTTTAAATTAGAAGCACCTATTATTAAACGTCGCCCGAGCATTCGAAATGGAAGAACGTTTAGTGTTAGAAAGTATCGATTATGCAAAAAATGAAGCTACATTGTATGGCAAGACTTACACGTTAGAAAATACTTGTTTCCAAACAATCGATCCAGAAGACCCTAATAAATTACTTGAAGAAGAAGAAGAAGTGATGAACAATTTATTATTATCTGTTCAACAATCAGAAAAATTAAAACGTCATATGACTTTCTTAATGCAAAAAGGCAAGCTCTATTTGCCTTATAACGGTAATTTACTTATCCATGGTTGCATTCCTGTAGATGAAAATGGTGAAATGGAATCTATGACGATAGACGGTGAAAAACGTTATGGTCGAAACTTATTAGACTACTTTGAAACTCACGTAAGAAAAGCATTCGATAATAAAGAAATTGAAGATGACTTAGCAACTGATCTCGTGTGGTATTTATGGACTGGCAAATATTCTTCATTATTTGGTAAACGAGCAATGACAACTTTTGAACGTTACTTTATTAGTGATAAATCAGCACATAAAGAAGCTAAAAACCCATATTATTATTTACGTGAAGATGTAGATATGTGTAAAAAAATGCTGAAAGACTTTGGATTAGATCCAGAACAAGGCCATATTATCAACGGACATACCCCTGTTAAAGAAATTGATGGTGAAAATCCAATTAAAGCAGAAGGTAAAATGATTGTAATCGATGGCGGCTTCTCAAAAGCCTATCAATCAACGACCGGTATCGCAGGCTATACCTTACTTTATAACTCATTCGGTATGCGGCTTGTGGCTCATAAACATTTTAATTCGAAAAAGCATGTTCTACTTAACGGTGCCGACGAACTTTCGATTCGCCGCGTCGTAGATAAAGAATTACAGCGTAAAAAAATACGTGATACGAATTCAGGTCAAACTATCCAAGAAAAAATTGATATCTTAAAAGAGTTAATGCATGACCGTTTCGTAAATTAAAACAACTCAATAAACGCATAAAAAATCCATTTGCTAACAATAAAACATTGCGCAAATGGATTTTTTCTATATATTTTGATGTAAATAAGCGTCTTTCAAATAACCAATCATCCCTTTTTCTGATTCTACAGGATTATTATTACCACGTTTGAATGTTACGACTTTACCATCGCCGATATGATAAAGTATCATATCATTTTCAGTTAACTCATCTTTACAAGATACTGGTATTTCTATAATATTGTGATCTTTAATAAAACGGTTAAACCAACGTGATGTAAAATTCCAATCAAAAAGAATATGATTTTTGATTGGCCCATCCACATTACTTCGTGCATGTTCATCACTAAATGACACGGGCATCATATCTACATTTTTCAAACCAAATTCTGGGACTAATTCATTAAATGCTAGACTGTTAAATACAAATGATTGCGTCATAAGTAAACATTTGTTGTAACGTGTCATATCTGCATAAATACGATCATTACTAGACAGTAAATTGCCTTCAAAAATTTCAAAATCTAAATCATGTGACCGTTGAGACGTATTTTTAAATAAATTAAATGCCATAACTGGAATATTATGTTCTCTCAATTTTGCACCGAGATGAAAAGCAAATTCACTTTCCCCTACAATGATTACACCAGGTGGTTCTGTACTTGAAAGCTTCATCACTTTACTCAATGGTAAGAAACTAAAACCATAAATCACTACGGTAATAAACACTAAACCAAAAGTAACTGGCGTTATGAATTCAGCCATCGGTGTACCTTTCTCTACAAATAAGCCCCCAAAAAACTGAGCAACAGTAAGAACGACAATACCACGTGGCGCCATCAAAGACACCATCGCACGTTCACGTTTTGAAATTTCTGTATTTATCGTAGCCAGTATAATTGAAATCGGTCTAATTAAAATAATCATGATTGCGCAGAAAATAAATAATTTCCACGACATGACACTTTTTAATACTTCTAATGTTAAAGAAGATGTAATTAAAATAAATACCGTTGAAATCATGATTGATGACGTGTTCTCAATAAAATGATCAGATTCTTTGAATATTAAATCGTGTCGTTTCATGCGTGCCATCATTAAACCGAAAATTGTAACTGCAAGTAATCCAGATTCTGGTAAAATTTCATCACATATAGCAAATATTAATAAAATAAAGACTAATTGAATCGGTGGCATGAGATTTTGAGGGATTAAATCACGTTTAATCAGCCACATAAATAAGTATGATGCACCAAAACCGATGACCACAGCTACTAAGAAACGTAAGACGAAACTCAATATAATTTGCAATTCAAAGCCCTGTTCAAATATTTGAAACACATAAAAAGCACCGAGCGCTAACATAGGGCCAATAGGATCAAGTATGATACTTTCCCATCTTAATATTGAATCTACACTTTTTCGAACTTTAGCTTGTTTTAATAACGGTTGAATTACGGTAGGTCCCGTTATTAAAAATAAACCGCCTAAGACGAGTGAAATTGCCCATGAGAATCCTAATACATAATGTAAGGCAATAGAACCTAAGATCCAAGCAATCGTAGCTCCTATAGTAATGATACGCATCACTGCCTTGGAAATACCTTTTAATTCACGAAAGTCTAAATTACTACTTCCTTCGAATAAGATAATTGCTACAGCTAATGATACTAATGGACTGAACACTTCTTGTCCTAAACTTTCTTGAGGATTAATCAGACCAAATATTGGTCCTACAAGTAACCCTACGATGGCCATGACGACAATCGATGGCCATTTAATTCTGGTAGCAAACCACTGGCTGAAAATGCCAAGCGCTAAAAATATAACGATAAGCAACATTAACGGTAAGTTTAGTAAAGTCACATAACTCCCTCTCTCTATTTTTAATATCAAACAACTTTTTTATGCTTTCTTTCAAAAATTCATTAACAGAAAAACATACTACCAAAATTTTAAGTTTAACGCACTAAAATGACCTTCACTATATACCCACACATATTTCACTTTAATCGTAGCGCTATTCCGAAACGCTTCATAAAGTACGTTCCTGATATACATATGTCTACACCAAATAAACTTTCGTGTTTATTTCTCTTCCTTTTTAAGGTAGAATTAACTATTGTGATGTTTTTTATATAACATAACTTAATTCGGATAATGAATTGTCATGAAAGGATTCCAAACAATATGAATAAATTAAAAGAAATTATTATTGTTGCTTTTGCATTTGTCGGTGTTGTAGTAGGTGCTTGGCTTTGCTACAGGGCAAGAAATTTTCCAATTTTTTACAAGTAACGGTAATTTTAGTATTTATGGTGTTTTTATTACTGGCTTGATTATTACTGTTGGCGGGGTTTTTGTGCTGAACACAGGTTATCGTCTGCGTTCACATAGTCATACAGAACCGATTAAATTTTACTTACCTCGTACAATTGCTACGATATTTGATATCATATTAACATTATTTTTATTTGCATTAGCAATGATTATGACTGCAGGTGGCGTATCTACAATTAATGAAAGTTTTGATATTCCCTATGGTCTTAGTTCATTTTTATTAATCTTAGTTATTTTATTAACACTATTTTTAAAATTTGATCGCTTAATTACTGTATTAGGTATGGTTACCCCATTCTTAGTCTTAATAGTAACAATTATTGCAATATATTATTTTTCAACTGGCCAATTTAATTTTGAGGCTGCTGACAACTATGCAAACAGTGAAGGCCGTACAGACAACTGGTGGTGGTTCGACGCAATCAATTATGGTAGTTTACAAATTGCTGCTGCTTTTAGCTTTCTTTCAGTAATGGGCGGACGTTTAAAATTTGAGAAATCCACTATTTGGGGTGGTATTTTTGGTGGTATTATCATCACCTTCTTATTGCTAATGCTCAATCTTGGAATGGTTACAGAGTTTGCTCAAATTACAGGCGTTGCACTCCCATCATTATTACTAGCAAATAATATTTCTCCTTTTATTGGTGTATTTATGGCTATCGTTATGATTTTGGTTATTTATAACACAGTTGTAGGTTTAATGTATGCATTTGCCTCACGCTTTACTGAACCTTATAGTAAATCGTATTACATTTTAATTATCGTAATGGCAATCATTACTTTTGCTACAACTTTTATTGGTTTTATCGAATTGATAGGCAAAGTATTCCCTATTATGGGTATTTTCGGTTTCATTCTATTAATTCCGATATTTATTAAAGGGATACTTAAAAACAAACCCGAATAACACATATTTGATCATCTATATTCCGAAAGAAAATCACTTTTATAAGATATAGTCAAAATCGAATATTTCCACCACTTTGGAGAGTGGGATAGGAATCTATTTTTCCTAGCAAGATTTCATCGTATGAAACCAGTCCGAGCACAGCTGACTAGGTAATAATCGAGTCTGAGACATATATTTTGTCTTAGACTCTTCTTTTTTATGTATTTTAAATCTAGTTATTATTACCTCTAAATAAAAAAAGACATAAACTGCATGCGCTATTTTACACACATGAAGTTTATGCCTTCTAATTCTTGCTAAATTATTGATTTAATACTGTTTGGCCCGCTTGAATACCTGCTTGAGTCAATTCGTGACTGTTCACCCAAACTTGCGTTACATTTGCTCCACGGCTTTCAAAAATATCAATTACATTCTTACTAGCTTCTACAGGAACGATTGGATCATTTTCTCCCATAGAGAGTAATACATCTACACCACTTAAATCTTTATTGTTCACTAAATCTACAGGATAAAGTGGTGCATATAACAATGCTTTTTTAAATGTAATATTATCATGTAACATCATGCTAATCGCTATATTTGAGCCATTTGAAAAACCTACTGGTATGGCTTGAGCTAAATCAAAGTTATATTTATCAGCCGCTTCTTTTAAAAATGTAATTAAGCGCTCTGTTCTATATTCTAAATCTTCGATATCGTATTTTCCTTCTCCTAGACGTTTGAAGTAACGGTTCATACCATTTTCAGAAACTTCTCCCCTAACACTTAATACATTATATTTAGAATTCAATACTTCACCTAATGGTAACAAGTCTTTTTCATCCCCACCTGTACCATGTAATAAAATAAATGTAGGTGCGTTTGCTTCGCCTTCTTTAAAAATGTGTTCCATATATCGACAGCTCCTTTTATTGTTGTATTATATTCATTCAACCTGCTAATGTGTAAAATCACTATTATAATAAACCACTATATTCTAATTGGTGGTAAATGGCGTAAAAGTTCTTCTCTTTTATCTTCAAACTGAGGTGGTAACATCAAATGTGTACCAAGTTCCTCAAATTGTTCATCAACAGTAAATCCTGGACCCTCTGTCGCAAATTCAAAAATGATACCACCATGTTCTTTCATGTAAACTGCATTAAAATAATTGCGGTCTTTAACATCTGTTACGTGATAACCTTTTCCTGTCATTTTTACTTGCCGACCACGATGGTCTTTATCTGTAGGTACAGACCAAGCAATGTGATGTACAACGCTAACACCCCAACGTACATTTTCTTTCGGTGCGACTTTCTTAACCATCACATGATGTTGCCAATCTCCAGCTGTTTCAATATGGAGATAATCATCATTTTCACTTACTTGAGACAACCCCATATCAGTTGTTAAAGTACGGGCAGTCGCTGTTGGATCCATAGACAACAGCGTCACACCATGAAAACCAATAATATCTTTGTCATTACCTGTATTTGTTTCGCCTTCAACAAGTGCCAATGGCAAACCATGTATATCATCAAACTCTAGCGTTTCTTTATCAAATAACTGTGTTCTTTCTACCTTTATATCATTTTCTTGTAAATGTTGTTCCCAAGTCGCAATAGCATCTTTTGGAATTCTAAACGCAATTCTTTCAACTTGCCCCGCACCAATACGACCTTTATGTGCATTTGGCCAATTGAAAAACGTTAATATCGTTCCATTATCGACGTTACCATTCGAGAAATATAAATGATACGTAGACGGATCATCGAAATTCACTGTCTTTTTAATTAATTTCAAATTTAATATATCTCTATAAAATTGAATATTTTCTTCTGGATTACCTACAATTGCTGAAATATGATGAATGTGTTGAATTGCTTCCATAATTGTTCCCCCTAATTATTTACCTTTACACTTTTTTAATGCGAGTGCTTTAACGTTTTGTGTTAAATGGTTTGACTTCTGATTCAATATATTCACGTTGCTCTTCTAAAAATGGTGGCAGTGCTAGACTTTCTCCAAGTGTTTCATACGGTTCGTCACCCATAAAACCTGGGCCATCTGTAGATACTTCAATTAATATATGACCGATACGTGCATATAAAGCTTCAAAATAAAATCTATCCACTAAGCCAGAATTACCTATGCCCATTTCTTTATATTTTTCCATCCATTGCTCAATTGCTTCATGATCTTTTAATCTGAATGACACATGATGTACTTCACCATATCCTTGACGCGATCTTGGTCCTTCAGCATCTTTTCTTAAAATTACTTGACCGCCATTGCCACCTTCACCGACTTCTAATAAAGCAACATTATCTTCTTCATGTTTCACTTTCATGCCAAAGACTTGTTCTAATATTTTGATGAAATCTTCAAAATAGCTAACTGTAATTTCGATTGGTCCCAATCCATAAATAGCTTTATCTGTTGGTACAGGTCCATTTTTCCATGGTGTACCCGGTGCAACACCTGTATTATGCTCATCTGATACAAGTTGGTATCTTTGACCATCCACTTCTTCAAATGGTAAAACTTTTGTGCCAAATAACGTTTGTATGCCATCATGTTTTATTTCAAAGTCATTAAAACGTTGTTCATAATATTCAAGTGTCTGCATCATTTGGAACTCTAAATGATGAACGTGAAATTGAATTTGTTCCACCAGTCCCTTTTGGCACGTTAGGAAAATCGAAAAATGTCATATCTGTTCCTGGTGAACCGACATCATCTGCAAAAAATGTGTGATACGTATATATGTCATCTTGGTTTACTGTTTTTTTAACAAGTCTCATACCTAATACTTCTGTGAAAAATTTATAGTTTCTTTCTGCATCGTCAGTGATCGCAGTTACATGGTGGATACCTAATAATTGATTGTTTGTCATAATAAAACTCCTTATTTTTTATAATTTATCTCGATTTCGAAGTAATTTTTACTAAATTTTAAAAGTGCTACTACACTACGTGGATTGAGCACTTATTTTTTTCAAAGCTTGTTTTAATGTGGTCATTTCTTCATCGGTAAGTACCGAGAATGTTGATGTTAACGTTGCCGCATGTTCTGGAAATATATCATCCATCAATGCATGTCCTTGATCGGTAAGCGAAGCATTGGTAACACGTTTATCTTGTTCATTACGTATTCTGATTACAAAACCTTTTTCTTCTAATTTATCTACAACATATGTGATACTACTGCTAGCAATTAATACTCTCTGTCCAATACGCTGTATCGGTTGATCACCTTTGTTATACAATAATTCCATTACTTCAAATTCTGTAAGATTTAAGCCATAACGTTGAACGTCTGTCCTTACAATTTGTTCCAAAAAGTCTACCGTTCGGTTTAATCCAATGAATGCATTTAATGATTCTTTTGTACGGTTCATTACGTCACCAACTTTCAATTTGTTTCGAATTCGAGATAAATATAACACCTCTCAATAACATAGTCAACAGATAAGTATAAAAAATATACCAAAATAAATAAAACATCTATTTTATGCTCTTATTTAAGACTAAAAGTCATTTTCATTACTTATTTTCACTTCAAAAGTAAATTAAAATATCTCATTAATTATTATACAAAATAATATTATTTCTCTCATTTTCGTTTTTAAAAACCACTTCAGTGGTAGAAGGAACTAGATGGAGGTGTCATAATTGAACAAAGTATTTATCAATAATGAATTTATCGAAAGTAAATCAACTGACACAGCAGACGTAATTAACCCTGCTACGGAAGAAGTAATAGATACAATTTCATTCGCAACAGAATCAGAAGTTAATGATGCAGTAGAAAAATCAAAACACGCTCAGTTAGAATGGGAAAAAGTACCTGAACCTACGCGTGCTTGATCATGTAAAATTATTAATTCCATTATTGGAACAGAATAAAGATACATTGGCAGAATTATACGTTAAAGAACAAGGTAAAACACTTGCTTCAGCTAAGGGTGAAATTGATAAAGCGATTCAGTTCATCGATTATATGACTAGCTTAAGTATGAGTAACAAAGGTGAGGTTTTACAAAACAGTCGTGAAAACGAAACTATTTTACTTACGAAAAAACCCGTTGGTGTTACTGCTGGCATTGTTCCTTGGAACGCGCCAATTATGGTATTAATGAGAAAAGTCATACCGGCTATCGTTACTGGCTGTTCGGTAGTGATTAAACCTAGTGAAGCAACTTCTTTAATTACACTTAAACTTGCAGAACTTATTCGCCAATCTACAATACCTGCTGGCCTTGTACAAATCCTACCAGGTAAAGGCGAAACAGTTGGTACTCAATTGGCACAACATCCTGACATTCAATTAATCTCTCTTACTGGTAGTATGCGTGCGGGTAAATCTGTTTATGCTGAAAGTGCTAGTACAGTTAAAAAGGTTAATTTAGAGCTTGGTGGTAACGCCCCCGCACTCGTCACTGCTAACGCTAATTTAGATAAAGCTGTTGACTATATCGTTACTGCAAGAGTAAACAATGCTTGGTCAAGTATGTACATGTCCAGAACGTATTTTTGTACACGAAGCAATTCACGATACATTTATCAATAAATTAAAAGTTAAGATGGAACAACTTAAAGTTGGCGACCCATTCAATAAGGATACGGACTATGGTGCTATTATTAATCAACAACAACTTGATAGCATTGATGACAAAGTACAAGATGCTATCAAAAATGGTGCTGACTTAATTACAGGCGGACATAAAGTGGATGGCGCCGGCTATTTTTATGAACCAACTATTTTAGATAAAGTTAATCCACAAGATAGTGCATTTAAAGAAGAAATTTTTGGTCCTGTCATACCGATTGTGACATATAATGAATTTGAAGACGCTATTGAACAAGCAAACGATACTAATGCCGGGTTATCGTCATTTATCTTTTCTGAAGATTTAAAAGAAATAATGACTGCTACAGAACGTCTTAAATTTGGCGAAGTTTATGCTAACTGTGAAGCTGAAGAAGTCGTGAATGGCTTCCATGCAGGTTGGAGAGAATCTGGTTTAGGTGGCGCTGATGGTATTCATGGTCTTGATGAATATTATAATACCACTGTATCTTATATAAGATATGACTAAACACATCAGTCATAGACTTGAATAATAATATTAAAAAGCCACGAAGAAATGCGCTAAAACAGCATTCTTTCGTGGCTTTTTGACTTTGACTTTTTAATCGTTTAAAGCTTTATCCAATGATTTTATGTTTTTTTTCATCAATGATTGGTATGAAATGTTGTCTTTATCCGCTTCGGATTTAGACAAGGTCGCCATATTATGGAAACCTAATGGTGTCGAATCAGATTCCTTCTGAATGACATCTGTTACTTTAGAAGAAATATTTTGTTCATATAAAACGTAGGGCTGTCCTGTAGCTTTAATGTTTTTAACAATATCCATCAAATCTCTTTGACTTGGTTCTTCATTATTCATACCGCTGACACCCACTTGTTCAAAACCATATCTGTTAGCTAAATAACCAATCGAATCATGTGAAATAACTACTTTATCTCGTTTCGTATCTTTAGTAATTGCTTTCATTTGCTCATCAATAGCTTCAATATCTTTAACTAATTTTTGATAATTTTTGTCATAATAATCTTGGTGTTCAGGATCTTTTTTCGTTAAATCATCTCTGATTTCTTTTGCGAATATTTTGTTCATCTCTGGATCAAGCCACACATGAGGATCATTTTTGCCATGGTCATGGCCTTCGTGTTCATCTGCTTTGTCTGAATGTTCATGGCCTTCGTGTTCGTGTGCTATTTCTTCATGTTCGTGGCCTTCATGTTCATGGCTATGCTCTGCTTCCTCGTGTTCATGATTAGCATTAAAATCTTTTTCACTCAAATTTTTTGCTAAGGGCAATTTTAAATTATCATTATTGATAGAATTTGTAATTGTTTTTGCGACTGGATCCATATCTTCACTTGAATAAACAAACAAATCACCTTTGGCAATATTAATCATCTCTTTTTGCGTAGGCTCAAATGAGTGCATATCAGCGCCCGGTGGATAAATAGATTCTGCTTCCACATATTTGCCACCGATTTGTTCGGTAAAGCTTTTGAATGCAAATGCAGTCGTATATATTTTTAGTTTATTTTTAGAACTGACGTCTTTTTTTCTTCTTTATTAATATCTCCGCACGCACTGAGTAACACAGCACATACACATGTCAGTATCAACAGTATACTTTTTTTCAAAAAAACGCTCCTCCAAATCGAAATTGTTCCGTTAAAACTATAAACTTATTTTACATATTTTTCAATGGTTTTCGCTTAATCATTATATTTTCTATACTCAACTTTATCACTTCTATGTTAATTCATACTGTAAATTGTTTAACATTCGGCAAAACGTGATATTTAGTAAGTAATACATTTATAATAGGAGTGATAATAATGGCTGATATTAAACAAGGTACCAATAAATTTTACATTGGTGATGACGAAAATAACCCACAAGCACAAATTACTTTCAAACAACAAGGTGATAATCAAATTGATATTGATCACACTGGTGTTCCAGAAGAATTTGGCGGACAAGGCATTGGTTCGAAATTAGTTAAAGCAGTTGTAGATTATGCACGTGATAATAATTTAAAAGTGACTGCATCTTGTCCATTTGCTGAAGCAGTAATTGAAAAAAATTCAGATTATCAAGATGTTTATGTAGGTTAAGTATTAAAAGTTTAAATTAGATATTTCACAATAGCTGGCTGACATTTAAATACACTTGTTTCAAGTTCTTATGCAAACGTTTCAGTTCTTGCATGCCTTGTTCTAGTCAGCCATGTAGAGGTGGATGTATGAAATCAAATTTTGATTTCATACGCCCGCCTCTTTCTTATCCATTTTGTAATAAATACATATTATGATATATACCGTGTTGTGCAATCAATTGATCATGGGTACCACGTTCTACTATTTCCCCACGGTTTAATACAAGAATTTGATCCGCATCTTGTATTGTAGATAATCTATGTGCAATTGCTAAAGTTGTGCGACCTTTTCGCATTTCATTTAATGATTTTTGTATTTGTTCTTCTGTTTCTGAATCTATATTTGCAGTTGCTTCGTCTAAAATTAATACTTTGGGATTCGTAGCAATTGTTCTCGCGAAGGCAATTAATTGTCTTTCGCCACTTGAAAAGGCACTCCCTTTTTCTATCACTTTATGATTATATTGCCCTGGCAATTTCTCAATAAAATGATTAGCATGTACAAATTCTGCTGCAGCCTTCACTTGTTCAAATGTCATTGTAGGATGGTACAACTTAATATTAGATGATATTGTACCGTAAAATATAAATGCATCTTGTAAGACTAATCCTATCTTCTCTTTTAATTCCGATTTAGGTATCGTCTTAAGTGAATTGCCATCCACTTCTATGTCACCTCGGTTAAATTCATAAAAACGCATAAACAGGTTAATGATAGAACTCTTTCCAGAGCCAGTATGACCAACTAAAGCTACCATTTCACCTGGATTGGCAGTAAAAGTGATATCTTTCAGCACATCTGTTTCACCATCATAACTAAAACTAACATGTTTAAATGCAATTTTTCCTTCTTCAATTTTGCGCGTATTGATTTCATGCTGTTGTGGTTCATAAGTGTCATCATCAATAAGTGCAAATACTCTGCTAGCTGATACGAGTGCTTGTTGTAAGATATTTAAATTCTGACTCACTTGATTAATAGGTTCAAAGAAACGTTCCATATATTGTACAAACGCAAATACAACACCCGCCGTGATACCAGTAGTAAAACTTATAACACCAAAATAACCAAGAATCATGACCACTGCAAAAACTGATATCGAACTGATGGCAGGACGTAATAATAAACTATCCAACTTTACTGTCTTCAGCATATAATCATAATGTTCGTCATTAATCTTATTAAACTCTTTATTTAATCGTTGCTCTTGATTAAACGCTTGAATAATTCTCATACCTTCAATTGATTCTGCTAATTTAGAGTTTAAATCAGATAATCTTTGTCTCGTTTTAGTAAAAAGAAAGGCAGAATATTTTCTATACGTCGCTAATATTAGAAAAATAATAGGCAAAAACACAAGTGCAATTAATGCTAATTTTACGTCTAAAATAAACATCATAATATAGCTTGCAATCATCATAAAAAATGCCATGATAAAAGTAGAAAACACACCAATAATCATATCCACGATTGTTTCTGTGTCATTCGTCAATCTTGATACAATACTGCCCCCAGGTACTTTATCGAAATACTTCATTCCTAATTTCCCTAATTTATTAAAAGCGTCAATACGCAATTGTTGAATTACCTTAAAAGCTAAATATTGGAACATATACTGACTAAAATAAAGCGTGATAGCACCTATGATTTGTATGCCTAGAAATATTACAATCAACCAAATCATAATATCTTTTGGAAAATATCGTGGCGTTAAATAATCATCAATAAATATCTTGACCATATACGGCGTCATCATACTTGCCACAGTGGATAAGATCAGCATGATAAAGGCTAACGTGATTGTACCTTTATAGGGTAGCGTATATTTAAATAACCGAATTAATGCACTCCCTTGATCCTTGGCAGTTAAGTTAGTACGTTCAGTCATTTTCATCGCCCCCTTTCGTAAGATCATCTAAGTTACGTGATAACTTATCTTGTAAAGCTTGGGCTTGATACGTTTCATAATACCAACCTTTTTTCTCTATGAGCGAAGTGTGTGTACCACTTTCAACGATTGTCCCTTCATCCAATACAATGATGAAGTCAGCATGTTTTACAGCGCTCATGCGATGTGCAGTAATGATGTTGGTTTTACCATTTCTAACACTTTCTAAATTAGCTAAAATAGCTTCTTCTGTCTGTGCATCCACAGCTGACAATGAATCATCCAAGATAAGAACTTCTGGATCTACTAACAATGCTCGTGCGATTGACACACGTTGCTTTTGACCACCAGATAAAGAAACACCTCGTTCACCAACTACAGTATGATAACTATTGGGAAAATCCATAATATCGTCATGAATAAGACTTAAGCGACTCGCTTCATAAATACTGTCATCATCAATCTCCTCATTACTAAATGCGATATTATTACGTATTGTAGTAGAAAATAAAAAGTGTTCTTGTGGCACGTAGCCAAATTGAGCTCTTAAATGCTTCACATTATAGTCTCGAATTGGATAGCCACCGTAAGTGATATCTTGTGGTCTTTTAGTATCAAATTCTCTCAATAGTAAACGTATTAATGCACTTTTCCCAGAACCTGTACGCCCTACAATACCGAGTGTCGATCCTTGCTTAACTGAAAAATGAATTCCATAAAGTCCTTGTTCATCATTACCCGGGAAATTAAATTGTTCTATATTAAATATAATGTCACCTGTTGGAGGACCATCGATTTTATAAGTAGTCTCTATATCATTCGGTAAGTTTTCAATTTCCTCAATACGCTCATAAGAAGCTTTGGCTCTCTGCACAATATTAAAAAATAAACCTAGTGCTAATAATGGCCATACAAGCATGCCTAAATACGTAGTAAAAGTGATAAGTTGTCCTAGCGTAATCTCATTTTGAAATACCATTTGTGCACCAAATGCAATTGCTAAAAAGTAACTCGTACCAATTACCAATGTTATCGTAGGGTCAAATAAGGCGTCTATTTTCGATACTTTCAAATTTTTCGCTACGACATCATCACTGAGCGCTTTGAAATCTGCTTGGTCACTTGTTTCATAACCAAATGTTTTAGTCACTTTAATACCTGCAACACTTTCTTGTGTTTTATCATTCAATTTACTAAATGCGGCTTGTGCTTTTTTAAACCCTTTGCTTAAAAGAGACCCATAGTAACTTGTTAATAACACCATAAAAGGTAAGGGAATGAGCGCAATTAATGTTAGTTTCCAACTTACCGTCGTAGCCATAGTAATTACAACGGTACCTCCACTAATTAGCGAATCAGCAATCATTAGAATACCCGCACCTGCAGCATTTTGAACTGCTCTAATATCGTTAGTTGCATGCGCCATTAAATCGCCTGTACGTCTGTTTTGGAAAAATATCGCACTCATCGCCGTATATTTTTCATATAAATAGGTTCTCAAAGTCTGCCCTAACTTTTGGCTCGTTCCAAAAATAGATAATCTCCATACATATCTTAAAACATACGTTAATATCGCTACTATAGTTAGGATAATGAGGTAGATTGTTAATAATTTGGGTGTTAACTTATTTGTCGTCATTTGATCTATTGTCTTACCTATGATTTGAGGTGGTACAATTTCAATTAATGCGATTAATAGCAACGTAAACAAACCAATAATATAGCTCATTTTTTGTTGCTTAAAAAACCATCCTAATTTCCAAAATACTTTCAAACCCTCACCCCCAAAATCACGTTAATTACATTGTCTCCATATTTTACCATAAGTTAACATATGTAAATATAGGAATATTTTTACATAATTAGTTGCTGAGAAAGATACAAAAATACCAGCAATGAGGATCACTGCCGGCATAATTATAATAAGTTTTAGTTTGAGTTTTTCCGTTGTTGTTCTTGAAATTCGTAAAACACTTGAAATAACATAATTAACATTCGTTGGGTGATACGTTTCATCTTCAATATATACGTCATGACGTGATGCTAATTTAAAGCGTTCAGACTTTGTTTGCATTAATACATTGTGTCCGTCTGTCACTTTTACGCTTCTAGAAAAAAGTCCTGATTGAAATTTTAATGTATCTCCTTTATTACCTTCAAAAAGTAATGTGGGTTTAAACCCTATTTTCGAACGAAAAACACCTATTGGATTGTCGTTTTTCTCTACTTCCCATACCGTTTTAAATGGCGTTTTAAATGCCCCACTTATGGTTTTTTCCTGAAGAATACGATACGTATCTTTGCCATCTGTAATCTCAAAGTTTTGTTTACTATTGCCAAACATTGCAAAAGCTTCTTGTGTTGATGAAGTATAAAATAACTGTAACTTAAATACCGCTTCATCCTTATCATTAAACACATCAATTGCTGATTTGGAAGAACTGAAAAAATTTTCTTTAAAATAATAATGTGGCATTTTCAAAACTCCTATCCGTTAACTTTCTTCATTTAACCCTAATATACCCGAATGTTGATATTCAAACAATAAATAATTTTGAAATTCTATTTGTATATTCAAGCAAATTGTGTTGACTTATAAAGTAAGTTACTCTAAACTCAAACTTGTAATAATAATAAATACAAGTAATGATAAGGAGCTTTATTATGACTTTTCACGATAATACATCAATCCAAGTAACGAATATCACTTTAAATGTTGAAAACCTATCAACAATGATTAAATTTTATAAACAAATTTTAGGCTTAACCGTCAATACTGAAACACAAAAGGACATTATATTTAATATAGGCAACCATGGTCACACTTTAACTTTACACGAAATCACTGATGGACGTCGCCCTTCTATGAAAGAAGCAGGTCTATTCCATATCGCTCTACTATTACCATCTAGAGTAGATTTAGCTAATTTTTTATATCACGCATCAAGTTTAGGCGTACAAGTTGGTGGAGGTGACCACCTTGTCAGTGAAGCGTTATACCTCTCAGATCCTGAAGGCAACGGAATTGAAATCTATGATGATCGCTCAAAAGATGAATGGTCATGGAACGGTAATAAAGTAAAAATGGATACACTGCAAGTCGACGTTAATGACCTTGTTGCACAACGTACAGAAACAGGTTGGCAAGGTATGCCTAGCGATGCCAAAATAGGACATTTACATTTAAAAACCGCAGACTTAGAACAAGCGCGTCGTTATTATATTGACCAATTAGGGTTAGAGCACATTTCTGATTACCCACAAGCGCTATTCATGTCTACTAACCGATACCACCACCATATTGCGACAAACGTATGGCAATCTAACACGATGCGTCAAGATAACGACACAAGTTTCGGTCTATCACATGTAGATATTTACAAACCTAGTGCAACTTCAGAACAATTTATTGGACCAGAAGGTTTTGAAATTGCAATACACAATGACACCTCACTCGTAGCAGATAAAAATGAATAACTACTAGCGTCTTTTCGAATAAAGTATACAAAGAAACCTCCAAAGCTTCTGCAAAAAGTAGATAGTTTGGAGGTTTTATTTATTATATAAATTAAATATTTTACTAATAGTTTATTATAACCACGTTACAACATCTGATTGTGGCTGACGTACTTTGTCTTTCGATTCTGTTTCTCTATAACCAAAAGCGACCATTACGGAAGGTGCAAAGTGTGCTGTATCTGCAATACCTTCTTCATCTAAGAATTGAGTAACCGCATCTAAATCAAAGCCTTCGATAGGACAAGAATCAATGTTTAACAATGCTCGCACTCGTCATCATATTACCAAGTGCAATATATGTTTGTTTTTTAGCCCAATCTAACAATGTTTGTTCAGTATCATTAATATGGAAACTTGTTTGGAAACTTTCAAATTTTTCTTCTGTTGCGGGAATACTTTCTTCACTATATTGTTTAATATCACGTATCATATGTTGAACGAAAGGTGATTTTGCTGTTACATTTTTGCGTGCTAAAAGCAATACAAAATGACTTGCTGTATCTAGTTGGCCTTGTGCCCCCCAACTGATTTCTTTCAATTTATTTCTGATCTCACTATTTTGAATTACAACAAATTTCCACGGCTCTAATCCAAGTGAACTTGGTGAAAGTCTGCCCGCTTCTAAAATAGTATTAAAATCACTGTCTTCTATTTTTTTACTTGCGTCAAAACGTTTTGTTGCATGTCTAAAATTAAACGCATCTAATATCGTTTGTTGCATTTGTGTCATAACCTGAGTGACCTACCTTTCAAATCAATTATATATCTTAGTATAGCTACTTTTTAATTCTTATTGAAATAATATGTTTATATAATTGTAGTGGCTAATATAAACGACTAAGGCTGTGCTCTTGCAAGCGAGTATGATTTATAATAAATCAACTCTCTTTATATAAACTATAGTATCCAAATCATTATTTCATACGAGACGCCTGAGGGAACAGACACGAGCCCAAGACTATAGGCTGAGGCTTATAGCCCTAGGCAAGCGAGTATGAAATTTATATAGCACTGTCAAAGTTATGTTTGTAGAAAGGACAAAAAAACTGCCAACAACGTTACGATTTTGTCGACAGTTTAAGCGTAAGGTACATAAATACAGCAAAGTTAAAGATTTCTGTCCCGCTTCCCTATTTAATTCAGTACTTTTAATACTTTTTCCTCAATCACAGTTAACACGCCTTGCTCATCATTCGTAGGTGCGATGTGATTTGCTACTTCAAATAATGTTTCATCTTCACTATTTTTCATAACATAACTATGTGTTGCAAGTTCTAACATATCTAAGTCATTATTGGCATCACCAAATGCCATCAGGCTATCAGGACTTAATTCCCATTTTTTAAGTAAACGATGCAATGCACTGGCCTTTAGTCATTCCAGGTATAATAAGATCGATACTGTCTCGACCACTCGACACAAGTTTTAAATCTTCTGTAAAGTTTTTAGTTAAATCATCATCCAGTGTCGGATGTGAGTTTCTATTAATATTCAATGCTATTTTCACATATTCATCCTCTGGCAAATCTTGAAATGACTCAATTTCTTCCAATTGACGATAATAAAAATGCGCATCTTTTTTAAATGCTTCCGTATTATCTTTTAATATATATGCACTGCGTAACCCACAAACAATCAGATTATCAATGCCACGCTCAATATTTAAATAGTCAATTACTTTTTGATAAAAGCTTCTATCAAATGCTTCATAGTCATATAAAGTATCCCCTTCATATATAACCGCACCGTTTTCAGCCACAAACAACATATCACGTTGCCCGAAAATAGATTTTAATTTTGCATATTGGTTACCACTTGCTGCAATAAACTTAATGTCATGTGCTTTGAGCTGTTGAAAAATTTGTTCAAATCTTTTTTCATCATAACCTTTTTTGGAATCTAAAAATGTTCCATCCATATCAACTGCAATTGCTTTTATCATAATGTCCCCTCAAATCTTCCTTATTATGTATATCTTTATATTATATCGACTATACAGTTTGATTCAAAGTAAATTCATTATATATTGTAATTTAATTATTAATACTTAACCCACACTGTCTTATTACAAAAATCAATTTTATATTTTTTCATGTAACTTAAATAATGGAAAACAAATACAAAAACTGCCGGAAAATTTGATGCTTTTTCGACAGTTTATATGCTTCCAATATTGTAATTTTCACTTTTATTTCAAACTATATTATAGCTTTAACAGTTATTTTAATTAAGGAAAGTTGTTGTATAATCATGCTTAACTTTTAGGTTTTTTAACATGTACTTTAGATACATAATTAGATTTTTCTTTAATATCATAAATAGTTAAACCTTTAATATCTTTCTTCTCACCTGGAACAATAATACTCACAATATAAGAGAAGATAAATGCAACTACAAATGAAATAATGGAAACGAAGAATGGTGAACTTCCTCCACCTACACCGTTAAAGATATAAGCAAATATAATTCCCAAAATCAATCCTACAATGACACCAAATGTATTCGTACGTTTTGTAAAGATACCAACCGCAAATACACCTGCTAATGGTACGCCTACAAGACCTGTAACTAATAAGAATAAATCCCATAAATCATTGGAATCCGCTGCAATAAGATAGAGTGACATTCCAAAACCAAACAAACCTGATAAAATAATCATCCATCTTGCAAACGTAACTTCTTTTTTCTCTTCACCTTTACCGAAAAATCTATGTTTAATATCGACAGATAAACAAGCAGAAATTGAATTTAAGCTTGATGAAATCGTTGACTGCGCGGCTGCAAAAATAGCAGCGATTAGTAAACCAGCAATAAATGGCGGCATTTCAGTAAGTATAAAGTAAGGTACGATTGATGATGTATTAAAACCTTCTGGCAAACTACTTTCATGGCTATAGAATGAATAAAGCATTGTACCCATACCATAAAATAATGGTGCAGAAATTAATGCTAAAGCACCATTCATCCATAATGATTTTTTTGTTTCTTTCATCGAATCTGACGCTTGATAACGTTGTACTACGTCTTGACTCGCCGTATATTGGTGCAAGTTATTAAATATATTCCCTAAGAAAATAATAGGAATCGCTGCAGCTGCTGAATTTAATTTCCAGTTATCTGCACTAATAATTTTCTTGTTCTCTAAAGCATCTGATATAAGTGTATCCATACCACCTTGTATATGCGTTACCCCTAAGATGATAATTGCTGCGGCACCACCTAATAAGATAACCCCTTGAATAAAGTCACTCCATACTACACCTTCAAAGCCCCCTAGGAAAGTATATAAGATACAAAGTATGCCGACCAGACTTGCCACTACATAAGGATTCATATCAGATACTGCTGTGATTGCCAATGTAGGTAAATAAATTACTATTGCAACTCTACCTATATGAAATAACACAAACAGTAATGAACCTATGACGCGGACACTCGGTCCAAATCGTGCTTCTAAATACTCGTATGCCGAAGTAACATTTAACTTTTTGAAAAACGGCACATAAAAATAAATTAACAGTGGAATAATTGCTACAATTGCAATATTACCAGCAATATAAGACCAGTCAGTTAGAAATGCTTTTTCTGGCGTAGACATAAATGTGATCGCACTTAAAGTGGTCGCATAAATAGAAAATCCTACCGCCCAAGATGGCAAACGTCCGCTTGCCGTGAAAAAGCTATCTGTATTTTGACTTGCTCGTTTTGTAAAATATGCCCCAACTAACAGCATAATTAATAAATAAACGATTACTGCTACCCAGTTCCATGTACCAAAACCTACCTGTTGCATTTACTTCATCCCCTTACGTGATGTTTTATAAATTATAGTTTTTGATTAATGTTTCCAATTTACTTCTATTACTTTCATCAAATGGTTTGAATGGACGCTTAGGTTGACCACCATCAATACCACGTGTTGCTAAAATTTCTTTTAATGTTGAATAAATGCCCATGGATAATACATTTTCAATAATGTCATTTGTATCATGTTGAATTTGATAAGCTTCCTCAATTTCACCATTTTGAGCTTTTTCAAAAATTTGTCTTGCGCGTTTGCCGTTTACATTATAAGTTGAGCCAATTGCACCATCTACCCCAGATATTGCGGCTTGAACTAACATTTCATCAAAGCCAGAAAGTATTAGTTTATTTGGATACGCTTTACGTATACGCTCAAGCAAGAAGAAGTTTGGTGCCGTGTATTTCACACCGATTACTTTTTCGTGATTGAAGAGTTCTCCGAATTGCTCAATTGATATATTTACACCCGTTAAATCAGGAATAGCATATATAATGAGATTATTTTGAGTTGCTTCAATTAATTCAAAATAATAATCTTTAATTTCTTCGAATGAGAAAGGATAGTAAAATGGCGTAACTGCTGAAATAGCATCATAGCCCAACTCTGTAGCATATTTTCCCAATTCAATCGCTTCATTTAAATCTAAAGAACCGACTTGTGCAATCATCTTCACATCATCATTTACTGCTTCTTTTGCAAGTTTAAAGATTTGTTTTTTCTGTTCTTTATTTATTAAAAAGTTTTCACCTGAACTACCATTAACATATAAACCATCTAAACCTTCTGTTTCAATTGCGTTTTTAACAATCTGTTGTAATCCTTCTTCTTTCACTTGGCCTTGCTCATCAAATGGTACCAACAACAGCCGCATATAAACCTTTTAAATTCTCTTCCATGTGATAACCCTCCATCTATTTTTCTTAAGTTATTATTATAAAAAATGTATATCATCACTCACTGATTTATATATCATCTTTCATAGATTTCTATTTACACTTAAAATTGTAAACGCTACCATAAATAGTAGCAATAGCTTTTTGAAAAGTTTCATCATTTGTTATGATATTTTATGAAAATAATTTTCAAATGTGATTATAACTACACATTTAAATACAAAGATGATACATATAATAAGAAGACGTTACAGGAGGCATCGCATATGGAAAATTATAAAGTCGCAATTGATATCGGAGGAACAGCTATTAAAGCTGCTGTTTTAGACGAAGATTTAAATTTTATCGATTATCACAAAGTTTCTACACCTGACAATATTAATCATCTTATCGTCGATACGGTATATGCATTAGTAGAGCACTTTCAACACACACACAATCTCAACCCTTTACAGGTAGGCATATCTAGCGCTGGCGTCATCGATGAAGAAAACGGCATCGTTGTCTACACTGGACCAACGATACCTAATTATAATGGAACAAATTTTCACAATTTACTCGCACCACTGAGTGCACAAGTACAAGTCTTTAATGACGTGAATGCCGCCTTACTCGGTGAACTTTGCCTTCACCAATATGAAGTGGATAATATATTTTGTCTTACACTAGGTACTGGCGTCGGCGGTGCTTTTTATAACAATACGTTGCAGTTATACAATGGAGAACGTAACAGGGCAAACGAAATCGGTTATTTATTATATAACCCGGAAGACAATAAGACATTCGAGCAACGTGCCTCAACTTCAGCACTTAAAGCTTTAATGCTATCTCGTGCTTTTCCTTATGAAGATGATGTCCCTAAACTATTTGAATTAGCTGAACAAGAAGACACGCTGGCCCTATCTATTCTTAACCAATGGAGCCAAGCTGTTGCTGAAGGGATTGCACAAATTCAAATCATCTATGATCCTGGTTTAATTCTTATCGGTGGCGGTATATCCTCTCAAGACCAACAATTACTAAAATATATCACACCAAAAATAGAACGTTTTTTACCACCACAATATGGTCACGCGACTATACAAACTACACGTACACAAAATCACGCTTCATTATTTGGTGCAATTTCTAAATTTTAAAAATGACCTGTGAAATCATGCGTTTCTTCTAACTTAAACGACGACATGTCGTTCAGTAAATATGAGGAAAGTCGCGCACCCAATTTCGCAGGTTATCTTTTTATTATCATTCATTTAAAATTACTTTTTTAGTTTGTTGATAGACATTATTCATATATTCGTCATCCGGCAATAAATAACTGACGATATCTATTAAGAAAAGTGTCGCAATTTGTGTATTAATAAATTGTGTATCATTAATTCTAGATTGATCCGTTGTAATTAATACTAAATCTGCGCATTGTGTTAACGTGCTGCCTTCATAATTTGTTATGACGACTACATAAGCACCGCGTTCATGGGCAATTTCAGCTGCGGCAATTAACTCTGTAGTCTCACCGCTATTTGAAATCGCTACAAAAGTATCAGAAGCTGTTAATAAGGACGCAAAAATTTTCATTTGATGTGCATCTGTAGAGACACTCCCTTTCAATCCCATGCGCATCATACGATAGTAAAATTCAGTTGCAGATAAGCCTGAACTACCGAGACCAAGCATAAATAATCTGACGACTACGATTAATTTGGTTTACAAAACGTTGAATTTTCTCATCAGAAATAAACTCTCCAGTTTGTTGAATAATATCTTGATGGTACTTATGAATGCGTTGAATAAGCGGGCTATTCTCAATAACTCTGTCTGTCATTTCCTGTTGTAAATTAAATTTCAAATCTTGAAAGTTGTCATAATTCAACTTATTGCTAAAGCGTGTAATGGTCGTCGGCGATGTTTTGATTGCATAGGCTAATGAATTAATTGTGGAAAATGTATCATCAAAATCATTATTTTGAATGTAATCAACAATTTGTTTATCAGTTTTTGTAAATAAATGATGATAACGTTGAACACGATTTTCAAATTTCATAAAATTCACCCTTTCAAAATAAATAATAATTAAAGTATATATGAAAATGTTTTTCATAACAACGAAAACTATTGATTATTATTTTCTTGATGTTATATTAAAATTACTAAGTCGATACAAATTAATTTTAATATTAAATCTACTAAAAGTTATGGAGTGCAAAATTATGTTACCACAAGGATTAATTGTTTCATGCCAAGCTCTATCTGATGAGCCTTTACACTCATCATTTATCATGTCAAAAATGGCTCTAGCCGCATACGAAGGTGGCGCAGTTGGCATTAGAGCAAATTCTAAAGAAGATATCATTGCTATCAAAAAAGAAGTTCACCTCCCAATTATTGGTATCGTTAAACGTGATTACGATAATTCAGACGTTTTTATTACCGCAACAAGTCAAGAAATTGACGAATTAATTGAAAGCAAATGTGAAGTCATTGCCTTAGATGCTACAAAACAACAACGTCCTAAAGAATCACTACAAGAACTTGTTTCATATATTCGTCAAGCGACACCAAATGTCGAAATCATGGCTGATATTTCAACGCTTGAAGAAGCTCAATACGCGGACGAATTAGGTTTCGATTATGTAGGCACTACATTACGTGGCTATACATCTTATACTAAAGGACATATTTTATATGAAAATAATTTCCAATTTCTTAAAGATGTTTTAGCAAATGTTGATGCTAAAGTCATTGCTGAAGGTAATGTTATTACACCTGAGATGTTCAAAGCAGTTACTAATCTTGGTGTGCATTGCACTGTCGTTGGTGGCGCAATTACTCGTCCAAAAGAAATTACAAAACGTTTTATCGACGTTATCGATAAATAATAAAAAGACCGTTATCAAGCGATTATTGCAAGCTCATGCTTGTCGTTAAACTACACTCTTGTTTAATCACAGTAGTTTAATACCATCGTCTCGATACGGTCTTTTTTTCACGTTCTAATTTCATTTAAGTTGCTTCTGCAACAAATATTTTACGGTCTTCCCATTCACCAGTTTGGTCATTATAGTTATCACAAGTGATTAAAGTTAGTTGCTGTTTATCTGATTGTTGTTCTTCTAGAACTTCAACATCTTCAGGTTTTACATCAAATATTTTAGTGATTTTATATGTCTTTTCCTCATTACCAGTTTTAAAATAGACACTGCTTCCTTCTTTTGCTTTTGGCAAATTAGAAAATTGATAGGTCGATGAACCTGTGAATGTATGGCCAGCAATTGCAATGTTTTGATCTTCTAATGATTCATCTGCTTCAGCAAAACTCACACCTCTTTTAAGTTGTGTTGGTGTCGCTGGTCCAGGATAAACTGGTGTTTTTATATCTGCATCTGGTACAGATATATAGCCTGCCATTTTTGATTTATCTTTTGGTATTTCAACATGCTTTCGTTGGTTCTTATTGTGTTGTTGATCGAAAGTTTCAACCTTTTCATTATTCTCTTTTTCAGTAAAATAATTATCAATATGTGGCTTGGCAAAGATATAAATAGCTGCCAATATAAGCAATACTCCAACAAGTGAAATGAGTCGGCTCCCCCATTTTTTCATGCTTTATAACTCCTTTATTAGCTTTAATTATTATAGAATTCTACATAAGTATAGCACAACGCATAATAGGCTATACATTCATTTCCTAAGGTAATATCTATTATATAATCTAAGATGTTAACTTTCATAACAATAAATTGCGTATTTATCATATTAGGTGTTAAATATAAATAAATGATTTTCTAACTACACTTATGAATTTTTTACAAAACCTCACTGAAAGGATGATATTTTATGATACGCCACGCAGTTCAATCTGACTTACCTAATATATTAGATATCTATAATGACGCTATACTCAATACTACAGCAGTTTATACATATAAGCCCCAAACCCTAGAATCGCGAGAAGCTTGGTTCAAAAAAAGACCGACAATAATGAACCTGTAATCGTATATGAAGAACAAGGAGAAGCAATCGGTTTTGCTACTTATGGTTCATTTCGAGATTGGCCCGCCTATCAATACTCAATTGAACATTCTATTTATGTTAATAAACACCATAGAGGTAAAGGAATTGCTTCTCAATTACTCTCAGAAATCATTCAACAGGCCCACAGCAATGGCTATAAAACATTAGTTGTTGGTATTGATGCTACAAATGATTATAGTATTTATTTACATAAGAAATTTAACTTTACGCATTCCGGCACCATACATAATGTAGGTTATAAATTTGATACGTGGCTTGATTTAGCCTTTTACCAATTAGATTTAAGTGCGCTTCCGTTGAAATAATACTATACATTTCAAATATTTGTCTTCGGCAACTTCATAAATAAAATTTAAATCTAACATATTATTTTTGTTTGAAGAGTCACATTGATTTGGGCCGACTCCTGACTAGTTAATAAAAAGACTACAGGCTCAGGCTGTGATCGCAAAAGTCTATACAAAAAATGCCGACAAAATCGTAAACTTTGTCGACACTCTGAACAGCCCTAAAATTTAGGGCTGTTTTATTATTATATTTATTTATTCATTTCTAACCATTTTGCCATTTCATTTAAATTATTCACTGTAATAGTTGGCGACTGACCGTTATTATCATATTGTTCACCTTTACGGTTTACCCATACGGTATCAAAACCAAAATTAGCTGCACCTGTTACATCCCAGGAGTTTGAAGATACAAACAAAATATCTTCTCTAGTCATTTTATAATATTCTAATATTAGCGCATAACTTGCAGGGCTTGGCTTATATTGTTTAATCTCATCTACACTAATTACAGTGTTTATATAGTCACTGATTTTGGAATTGTCGACTAATGGCATTAACATACTATCATTACCATTGGATAGTACACCTATATCAAAACCTTTGGCATTCAAACTAGAAAGTACACGTGGTATTTCATTAAAATAATTTAAATCTAAAAAGGCATCAAATAATTGATTTACATCATCTCTATTATACTGTATTTTATGTTCATCCAGTACATATCGTAAAGCATCTTTAGTTAAATCATCAAACGGAATATAGCGCCGCATAATTTGTCTTAAAAACATATGGTTTAATTGTGTCTTTCGCCATAGTTTTGAAATTGATGCGACTAGTTCATCATCAAATTGAGTCATATCATTTTCTAAAGATGACATATCAAAGATTGTTCCATATACATCAAAGATAATAGCTTTATACATATTGAACCTCCCCTTCTTGATAAAATCCAACTACTTACTCTTTAGCACAATATTGGTATGTTAAACAGTTTTGACCTAAAATTTAAAGTTATTTTATTAAATTCTCACTTTTTCTTATATGGCATTTATATTGTTCACTATAACTCGCTTTATTATACCTTTTGTAAAGTTTTAGTAAATTTATACATATTACTATTATTTATTGTTTAATCGGCTATAGAGAAATAAGAGAGGAGCTTGGTGACTATGAAAAAAATATTTGTGTCTGACATATTAAACCTTTTTGTCATAGCTTTACTATATATGATCTTTATCACGTTAATACTGTTTTCCCTTGATCTGTTTGAAATCAAGACAAGTGGCTCTATATTTTTAGAAAAACTTAGCTCTATCACTATTTTTCAAATTTTCAGAAATACTTTATTTAATGGCTTATTCACTTTGTTTTTATTTATTACTTGTTCAATTTTACTTTTTAAATCTATAGACTTATATGCTAAGCAAAAATGATTCCACTAAAAATTTATTTCTCTCTCTTTATTTAGTGCTAACTTATTTTAATTTCAAAAAAGTTAAAGCATTTTAATCATTCCACTTTAAATTGTACAAATTTTTATTATTTATGCAATTTATATTGTAAGACTACATTGTTAGTTATATAATATTTGTAGAGAATGTGTTTGCGTTTTATATAAAGGCCCATAAACGTGCCGTTTATCATCATAGTTATATTCCATTCCCAGAATTAAACTTTATGCACCCGTTTTAATAAAGCGTATAAACATGATTCTCAGCAAATGAGCATATACTACAATATAGGCCCTTTGCAAAGAGATCTAAAATCACTTTCAGGCTGTGGTTTTAGATCTTCTTGTATTGTTCACGCTTCCCCTTATTATCCTTTTAAATAAATCATAAAGTTAGTACGTCACCTTTCGTTCTAATTGCAAGAAGCGCATTACTTTTTCATTATTTAATACTTTCTCTCACTTTAATTTACAACACAAACACTTATATCCTCACTTTTATGTTTATTGCATATATTTAGCCTATATTTTAAAAATATATACAAACCCATTTATTTTCAACGCATCTAGATTTTTTCTTTTTAAATAAAGTACCTTATTTGTTAATTTAGAACACAATAATTTTAATGAATTCCCATGTTTCTTTAAGAAGTCATTTATCTAAATGACTAATTATTACTTTAAGATATCCTTTTGTTAATCTTATTTGATATTCGAACATTTTTTCATGTCACAGTTGTACAATAGCGTTATTACTATAAAGCAATCGGTTTATATTTAGGCAAAGGTGATATTTGTGATAAGTTCTTTATCTATTAGAAGTCATTACACAACTGAATTAACACGCTGTATAAATAAAGTAATTATACTACTTCCACTAGGAAAGCCATGTAAAATTAATTTGAATGGCTCAATTATAACGATAGAAAATGGCGTTATAATTAACAATGCTGATTTATATCAAATGATTGATGTTCAAGATCTTCTTGAACTAAATATCCCATTACCTTTATTTATTGAAAAGGATACGTGTTTATCCCATGCATTTTTTGACTTTAATAAAATACGTTATGTCGAGCAATTCAAAAACTTAATTTTACAAAAGCTCCAAAATAATTTTCAAGACAAAAATGCAATGAATTATTATATTTCTAATATAATTGAGTTTTTACTAAAAGAAGCAAAAGTGACATTACAAAATAATTATTTACCACCCCTATACACAAAGCACCCGCTAGTTTATCGCCTAACGCAATATATCCATAAAAACATCTATGATGCTTTAACTACTAAACAAGTATCCAAAACTTTTTTCATTTCGCAATCCTATATCTCTATTTTATTCTCAAAAATATTAACTATGAATTTTAAACACTATATAAGTTCATTAAAAATCGCTTTATCCATATTTGATTTAATACAGGATAATAAAGCGATTCATGATGTAGCAACAAAATATAAGTTTATGAATGTAAGTACTTATTCAAAACATTTCAAACATTATATTGGCGTACCTCCTAAAAGGTATATTTATCAATTTAGAAAAGGTTATTTCAACAATCCTTATCAAATAGCAATTAATGAGCCTAATTTGTCTAAATATTTTTCGGATATTTATAACTTTTCTCGTAATCAAATAGAATTGCCCTATACTTTAAATCTATCTAGCCTATCTTTTGACCAACACTTCGAAGATACTTTTATGGTTATTCGGTTAGATAATTTACAAGACTTATTAAAATTTAATTACCATGCTATACAAAATAATATTTATTCCAACTTCTCTAAAGTAAATTTTTTAATTAAAAATACAGACTTCGTGTACTTAAATGATTTAGATACGCAACAGTTATTGGATACAATTAAATATTTAATTACTCAAGGGTATGATTTAACATTTAAAATTACTACTTTAAATTTAGTAGAAACATTTGATTATCATGTACTTAAAGTATTGAAAGAAACCCTAAATACTAAAAATTTCTTAGAACAAATAACGCTATTGTTTGAACTTGAAACCAGTTCTATTAAAGATATGCCATTGCTCATCAAAAGATTAAATCACCAGTTTCCTTTGTTAAAAACAGGAATTGTTATAGACCCTTTTATTGAATATGGTCATAACCTCACTCACATTATTAAGAAAATTAATGCATTACAAGTAGATTATTTTTATGTTAATTATGACTTGATTACATTTGGAAATTTAATTTCAAAAAAAATAACTTATTCTAAATCAGAAAATACTTTAAAACAAAATATAGCGCTATTTCTTCATCAAATTGGAAGAAAACAATCAAAAAAATTAATCTTCAGTAAAATAACGCATAACGCATTGAAAGTTTATTTCAATAATGAGACTGATGCTACTCATATATTATTGATTGAACTATTGATTGAACTGAGTCAACAGATCGGTGGCTTTGGCTATGCATATTACACAGATGATAAAACACACTTTATGCTTATCAATCACCACCAAAGCGCAATGCCTATCGTTCATGTTTATAGTTTATTGAAGCCTTTTATCAACAATCAAGTTGTATTACTTTCTTATGGCATCATAGCTAAAACAAAAAACCATTATCATTTTTTACTGTTTAATAATCAAAGTAATAAGACTCATAGATCCTTAGAAGTCAATATTAGCCATAACTTCTCTAACGATTTCCCTGTTTTTACGCGGTTACTCAACCGTAATCATGGTATAGTTTCACACTTGGTACCTCACAAGCTCAACCAAAAATATATTAATCCTGCAATACTAAAACAGATAAATAATACCAACTATCCATTAGCAAAATTAAATATGCATGCTCATAAAGAACCTATGGTATTAACAGTTTCTAATTCTTCAATTTTATATTTCATGATCCCCATAAAATAATTATATTGTTAAATAAAAAATGACTGTTAGATTTCCGTAGAATTCTAACAGTCATCTATTCAATTTTGAGTTTATGCTTAGATATCTTTAAAGATATACTAATATATAATTAATACTTTAAAATTAAGTGCGGCGTTTCAATTCTAAAATTCTTTTTAAGTTCGTTTACTTTCACTTTCTCTTGAACAGTTAAATGATACGTCATCTTATCGTTTGTTGCTAAACTGTTTAAATAACCATACGTGAAGCGTTTAGACAACATAAGTGTTGTCATACCTTCTGATAATAAGTAATTGAATTTTAAGCTACGTAATTGTATTGTTTTACTGTCTTTAGAAGTAACTTCTAACATGTCATAAAGTTTATTGTTAGTTACATAGAATGACAGGTTATCAAAATCTTTTGTGAAGTATGGTGTAAAGCGATAATATTTATTATTATTTTCTGCAATTGTACTTGTCTCTACCTCATAAGGGTATTTTGCACGTTTACTACCAATACGTTTTTCCACAATCATGTTATCTACTCTCATCTCTAAAAAGGCATCCCAAACTTTTTCTTTCACCAAGTATGGGATTATATCATTCATCGACGCACTAAATTTAAAGTGAGATTGATCATTAATTGCTAATGGTACATAAATCAGCTCTTTTTTATTTCGAGATACAAGTTTTAATTGAATCATTGTCGCAACATGATTAGGATTAATAATTGATTTTAAGAATTCTAGTTCTATTTCAAATCCTTTATCATTAAATTTAAACTGTGACATTCTTAAATCAGGTTTAATCAATTGTTTGAATGTGAAAAACGGCTCATTTTCACCAAATTGTATTTCTAGCTCTCCTTGATGTGCATTATAGTTATAAAAGCGACCATTTTTATAACTTTCTTCAACCTTTTGGTAATGTTTCATATCTTTTAGACGTGCGTAATACAACAATGGTTTCAACGCATCGTTTACTAATTCATCTACTTCAGAAGGTACGTTTTGAATAAAGTCACCTAATGCATCCATCCATACTTCTTTTTTATCATCTGCTATTTTTAGAGAAAAATTATTAGTTCTTGAGAAAGAGAAATGACGATCTATAAAATAACCTAGCACCTTATGTTTATTATCTAAAGGACTGTCTAATATTGCTTCTGTTATCAATGACATGACCTTGTAAAAATCTTCTGGTGAAACGTAGGCTGAACTCATATGTTCGCCTTCACGTTTTGTAGCATAGTAATAAGGTTTATCAGCTAATACGGCTATTTTATCTGCATTAAGATAAGCTTTCATTGTAAATAGTTGATCTTCAGCGCTACGCAAATCTTCTGGAAAATCAATATTATTATTGCGTAATAATGAGGTTCTATAAAACTTAGTAGGACCTAGTGTATATATGATCCTCGAATTTTCTAGTGTCACAGAGTCGCTCGTTTCTTTAAACATAGACCTTGGAACACCACGACCATTTACACCTTCCATTCTTACTAATACCACATCTGCATTATTGTTATCTACAAATTTAGACACATCTTTTAACGTATCGTTATTAATATAATCATCAGAGTCTACAAAAAATACATATTCTCCTTGAGCAATTTGTAGTGCTGTATTTCTTGGTTTACCTGGACCACCTGAATTTGCATCAAGTTTTTTCACAATCAAATTCATTTTGTCTTTATATGGTTCTACAATTTTTAGAGTGTCATCTGTTGAACAATCGTCAACAAGTATCACTTCAAAATCTTTTTTATCATACTTTTGATTTTTTAAACTGTTTAATAACTCTTCAATATATTTTTCTGAGTTATAGCTTGGTACTATAATTGAAAATTTCACTTTATTTCACCTCATAAAAAGTGAGTTAAGATACAATGCAATATACTTAGTTTAATAGCAATTAAAATATACGCTATATCTTACCATCAGTCTATTTATCATTGTACTTAACTCACTATATTCACCTTATTATTTTAGTTGTTCTATAAGTTAACTTCCAAATACATTTCTTACTAAACGTTCACTTGATCGCCCATCTTGATATTTAAAGTGTTTGTCTAAGAAAGGTGATACTTTTTCTACTTCGTAATCGTTATTATCTAATGCTGTAATTAAATCATCAAATGATTCAATAATTTTACCTGGAACAAAAGTTTCATATGGTTCATAAAAATCACGTGAAGTAATATAGTCTTCAAGGTCGAATGCATAAAAGAGCATTGGACGTTTAAATACTGCAAATTCATATACTAGAGAAGAATAATCACTAATCAATATATCTGTAACAAATAGAATGTCGTTAACTTCTCTAAAATCTGATACATCTACAAAATATTGTTCATATTCTCTAGGTATATTCAATCTGTTTTTTACAAATGGATGCATTTTGAACAGTACAACAGCATTATTTTCACGACAATAGCGAGCAAATCTCGCAAAGTCTATTTTAAAGAATGGGTAATGTGCTGTGTGGTGGCCGCTGCCTCTAAATGTTGGTGCAAATAGAATAACTTTTTTACCTTTAATGATAGGTAAATCTTGCTCCATTTCAGCTACAATTTCTCTTTCATAATTTTCATCGAAAAGAATGTCTGTTCTAGGCACGCCTGTTGGTATAATATTCTGTTCTTTAATGCCAAATGCTTCCCCATAAAAAGGGATGTCTGTTTCAGAGGATACAAAGGCTTTTGTATAGTTTCTGTGGTTAACAGAATTAAAGAACGGACCGCCTTTTTTACCAGTACGGCTATATCCAACTGTTTTAAATGCCCCAACTGCATGCCAAACCTGTATAATTTCTTGGCTTTTTCTAAACTTCACTGTATATAGTAGTGGGTGAAAATCATCTACGAAAATATAATCTGCTTTACCTAATAAAAACGGAAACTTAAATTTATCAATGAAATTTCTTCTAGCTGAAATATTAGATTTAAACAAGGCATGAATTTTATACTTTTCATCTAAATTTTGACGCGAGCATTTCGTTATATACATACTCAAAGTTACCTGACATATATTCTCTTGAATCAGAAGTGAATAATACTGTATTCCCTTTTTTCAAGTGGAAAAATTTAGTAACTTTAAATATAGATTGAAATACAAAATTACGCACATTAAAAGAGTATCTATTGTATTTTAAACGCAAATCCATCATTTTTTTCTTAATTGGATTTACTTTCGGTTCAGGCGCTTTAAAATCAATATTTAATACAAATTCATTTACTTCGCTCGAAATCATGGGCTGAACAGCATATTCTGTTTTCTTAGAATTGCCACCTTTTTTAAATACAAACTCATAATGGGTCAAAAGATAATTATTTTTTCCATTTTGTGTTTCTTCTGCTTCATATTCTTCTAGTTGGATATCATCTAATTCATAACTATTAGGATTCAGTAACACTTCATTGATATGGGCAATATAATCAAAATCATCCTTGTAGACAATGAGATATTCACCAGATGGAAGATAGTTTCCATCATCTAAAATCGCCACGTTAAAACGTGCTCTAAATTTATTCCCTTCAATTTTCACATCATTTGTCGCTAATTCTTTAGTTTCAGTCAAATTTCGCAAAACAAAATTTTTCTTGTTAAGCTCAATATCATTAACGTGACCTTCAATAAATAATTGAATTCGCTCCCAATAGATGTCATCAATTATTATTTTAGATTTGCTCAATTTTAAAAACCCTCTCTTGTTCAATTAATTAGTTTTAAAACCCTTGAACCGATATTAATAACTAATTTAGAATAGTTGAAAATAAATATAAATTGAATTTTCAGTTATCTTGTTTATATTTATATATTCACGTTCTTTACATTGTCCATTTAAGCACAGTCTTGCCCCATGATGTGGATAAATCTGTTTCAAATGCTTTTACAGCATCATTAATGGTTTTAATATCAAATTCATTACCTTTTAGAAGTGCTAATTTTTCAACGACATCAGGATTGTCTTTATAAAATTGAGCAACATCTCTGAAATCTTGTGCACCACTTCTACTACTTCCAAACATCGTTATACCTTTTTCTAGTACAAGACGTGTATTTACTTCTATTGGATATTCACTTACGCCTAACAAACTAATTGTCCCTTCTGGAGAAATCAAATCAATAATCTGATTCACCGCAGACTGGCTTCCTTTACCGCCCACACATTCGAAACCATGGTCAAATGAGACATCTTCTGGAACTTCATGAATATGATATATATGTTCTACAAATGAAAAATGACTTAATTTGTAATCCGTTTTACCAAAAACATAAATTTTAGCGTCTGGATATAGTTTATGGAGTAAAATAGCTGTTATATAACCTAAATTCCCATCTCCCCATACGCCAAAACTATTTTTATATGAAATTGATTTACGTTCAAAACGTTGAATTGCATGCCAGGCTACACTGACTAATTCTGAATAAGCAATTGTACTTAAATCTTCGATACTATCATCTATTTCAACGACTCTATCGTGATCCATAAATACATAATCTTGCATAAACCCATCAAATCCACTCGATCTAAATTTACTGCTTGGTAAATAATTTTCAGCTATAACATCATCTTTTTCCACAGGTGTATTAGGCACCATAATGACTCTCGTACCAATCTCAAACACACCTTTATTGTCATAAACAACTTCACCAACACCTTCATGAATCAAGGACATTGGCAACTTATTTTTCAGCACTTTTTCATTTCTGCTACCTGTGTAATATCTTTGATCTGCGGCGCAAATTGACAAATACAATGGTCTTATAATAACTTTATCGCTTTTAATGTCTTCATTATTATATGTTACTTCAAATTGTCTCGGAGCAACGAGTTGATATACTTGATTAATCACTCGACATCCCACCTTTTATGATTGAGTTAGCAACTTTAAGATCATAAGGTGTCGTTATTTTTATATTGTATAATTCTCCCATAACTAGTCTTACAGATTTGTTTGCTACAACTAGTATCTTACAGGCATCTGTCATAATTTTCTTATCGTCGCTTGAGAGCTCATTATAACTATTTCTTAACAAATTAATATTAAATGATTGAGGCGTTTGACCTTGATACATTTCACTTCTAACTGGTATAGACTTTATAGACTCACCATCTTCTGATGTGATGATTGTGTCAGTCGCAGTTATTACAGTATCTACTGCACCATATTTTAAAACACTTGCTATGTTCTCTTTAATAATGCGATGTGTTAAAAATGGTCTAACTGCATCATGTGTAACGATAACATCTTCATCAGTAATACCGTTTTCGGCTTCTGTTGCTTCTATAATACTCATAATCGTTTCATTACGGTCCTCGCCGCCTTGCACTACTTTAATTCTGTCATCATTAATATTATGTTTACGTAAAGTATCTTTTGTATGAGAAATCCATTTTTGAGGTGTAGCAATATAGATTTTATCGAATTCACTTGTTAATAAGAATTTCTCTACTGTATGAATAAGAATAGGTTTCCCATCTAAATCTAAAAATTGTTTTGGTAATGGAACATTTCCCATTCTTGATCCAATACCTCCGGCCAAAATACCAGCATATATCATATATTTCCCTCCTATGTAGTTGTTGCTTTTTCAGTTTTTATTTTACTTTTTAAATTTTATTATTAAATATCTTGCTATATAAACATATTTTATAAGTCCATTTTTATACTCTACTCATAAAATGCATTATATAAACATTATATTACCAACTATTATGGTCTTTTTCTACTTATATCCATCCCCGTACAAGTTAATACAGTTTTTTTCTAATTTCAAACCATATCTTTACTTTAATAATAAATATTACAGAACTTTATAAAATTTATTTCCGACTAACATCCTAAACTTATTTAAATTAATATGACAAAAAAGCAGACTTCCTTAAATAGGAAATCTACCTTTTCACTTTTTGTCATCAAATTTATGTTGTTTTCTAGAATCATCAATTTAGCTTGCGTCTTATGTTATCTATTACCAACATCGTGACCTATTTCTACAGTCTTATCATTTTTATTGTAAAGTGCTCGCTTGCACACTACCAAAGTTAGGATCATTTCGTTTTTCTTCTACTTTAAAACCTAAACTTTTGAAAATAGCAACATCTGCCTTACTCATAGCATTTTCATAAAACACTGTACCACCATCATTGTAAAAGCGTGGCTTATCTATTGACTCTTGAAGCGTGCCATTACCCTTTAAGTAATCTATCAGGACTTCATTGGTTGTGGTAGGAATCTTATTACCTCCTGGCGTCCCAATACCCATATAATAATCAGGACCCACCACTATACTTGGAGCTGTATATGATCTAGGTGTTTTATGTTTCCCACCATGGTTAGGGCTTAACGGATCAGAAGAAAAGTTTGATAAAGAGTTATTCATATAGAAGCCTTCCTTCATAAAATCACCTGAACCAAAGAAACTTGATAAGGTATTAGTCGTACTTGTTACTTTGCCCTCTTTATCAACTACAACAAAGTGTGTTGTACTGGTATTATCTACATTATTTGTATTGAAATTACTTTCAAAGTTCACTTCATTTAGTTTGCCTAGTAAATAATCTTGAGATAAGTATTCATCGTAATCTTCATCTTGGCCATTGACTATATCTCTATTTCGATACATAAGTGCTCTCGATTTTAAAATACCAGTAATATAATCTAAACGGTTATTAGGGGTAGTTTGATTATTTGGATCTATTTGCTCATTTGTTGGTGCAGATTGGGTATTTTGTGGCACTTGATTGTTTGTTGCTTCATCTATTTCTAAACCTTGAAGCATCAATGTGCCACCTAATGGATTAGATGCAGAATATACTTTAGTATTTAAATAATCTGTACTAACCGGTTCTTTTTTCGTGGTTTTATAACTATTAAAATCTTTTTCAGTTATTTCTTCATCTACTTGATCAGAAACACTTTCGCCCACTTTATCATAGAAATAGTCTGGCCCATGATCTCTAATTCCTTTAATTGTTTTAGCTAATTCTGGCTGTTTAACTACTTCGCCTTCTCTTTTAGTTTTGTCATCTTCAAAGAATGGTGAGTTTCTATCAACATCAGAACCATATAATTTTAAACTGCGTTCTAATTCCGAATCCACTTCAAACCCATCTTCTGCTAAAGGAATCACATAGTTTAAGATTTTCTCTTCATCCATTTTACCCGCTTCTTTATGGGCATCATGTATCCCTCGTACAAAACCTGGTGTGCCTATTTCGTCTTTCTCATCATATTTAAACGATGAAATATCTTTGTATTGCCATTGCTTTGGCGCAACATTCGGTTTGCCATCATAGGATAACATCGCGCCTCCTCCACCTAAGCCAGAGGAGTGAGGCTCGGTTATTGCTAATGCATATGAAACACCCATGGAAGCATCTACAGCATTTCCTCCATCTTTAATAATTTTCTCACCAACACGGCTTGCTATTGGGTTATTAGACGCAACACCATAATTTTCATCAGATGGGTTTTGATCATGATCAGCAATCTTATTTTCATATAATTCATCTTTATTATAATTATCTTCTTTGGTTGCTATAAAAAAGATAAAAGAAATGATTATAGTAAGGAGTAAGATTACGATGAGTGTTTTTTTATTATAAATACTCATACTTAAGCTCCTTTAGACAAATATTGGTGATGCGATGTTTTAAGTTCATTTTGTTCATATTGATCTAAGCCTTCATTCGCACGAGCAAATACAATTAATAAAAAGATGACTAATACTATTGAAACTACCGTAATGCCCACCCATTGTGTTTTAATGTTCATATACGTAACCTCCATTCTCTTTTTTAAGGTCTACACTCTTACTTTCAATATTGTTCAATAATTTAATTTCTTCCACTTTGTTAGGATTGGATTCTGTAATTTTTCCACCTTGTGATTTAATTGGTGTTACCATAAATTCTGAATCTTTACCATTCCAATTTTGCTGAACAGCTAAGCCTTGTTTATTTTTAGATAAAAAATCTTCAGAAGTTACGTTACCAAGGCTATAAAAAATACTCGTATCTTTGTATTTTTCTATCTGTTGAATAACTGAGTTATGACCGATAATGACATCTGCACCAAGCATCAACAAGTGAATGTGCATATTTCTTTTGTCTTGTTGTAACAGCGCGTTCATCCGTTATTCCCCAATCAACATTAGCCACAACATAATCATTTTCCTCTTTTAACTTTTTAATTAATGGAATATAGATATTCGGTTCTAAACTCACCGATGTTGTATTTTTCAAGGTGTCCGTGTAATCAGATTCAACGTCTGTAAACGAAACGTTGGCAATTTTTTTACCTTTAACTGTTTGCTGTACTGTTTTACTATTAATAGGATTCGAACCATTTCCAGTTAAATAATTATAACCTGACCTGCCCTTCTACCGCTCTACTAAACTCTCTCGCTGTTATATTATCGGTGACTTTGTTGATAATATTTAAACTTTTAATATTTAAACCCTTCAAAAACATGACGTTCTCTAAATTCATATTAATATTTGTCTTTCTATCATCTGAAAAATTAGTGAGTTTTAAACTTGCTGTTGAGTAATCACTCGCATTTAAAACACTTTCTATCGGACTAAAGGTGTCATTAATATTATTTTTCCTTATATGCTTATTCATTTCTATATTGCCTAAATAAGTCATCCTTATATCATCCTTGGCTTTCTTCATAGCTTGAACTGGTTCAACTTTTTGTGATGACATAGTGAATATTAAAAGTGCAATTGCCCCTATTAAAATAATGCCGGTGTATATAGAGTTGCGTTTTTTGTGACGTTTCGTCCATTTTAATACCCGTTCCTCTATAGTAAATCGTTTAGATTGTTTCATATTTATGCTCCTTACTAATTGATAAAGCTATAAAAGAATAAGATGACATAAGTAATACATGTTAATAACATACATGTAGATAAAGTAATAATGACACCTTGTTTTTGAATTGTATTTGCTATGATACCTGGAATAACAACGCCAATCCCTGACATCTCCACCATTTCAAAAGGAGTTAAGGGATAAATGATGTCAAATACAAACTTTAATACCATACCAGTAAGTATCATTGCCGCAAATTTTCTACGACCATATAAAATTACGATTTTGCTTACACCATGATTAACAATGAAATATGTAATGCAACTAATAATGAGTACAGATAGTAACATAATCGGCTGATCAAAAATCAGTGCTAAATATCCTGGTACTACTAATCCAGCTGGACTAATACCAAATTTTTCGGCAAAGATGAGACTTAGTACAATGCCCACAAATAATGAAAAATATAACTCTGAACCTATCATATTATTTGATCCCTTCTATATATTGCGCTATTTCTTTACCTGGTCCGTGAATGTTACCAACACAGAAAATCAAGGCATTTTGAGACTCTTTATATAATGCGCGCTCAACTTCTTTTATATCTTTACCTTCGAAGTTTAAATACTTCTTATTCGGCTGGCCTTTCATTACATCGTTGACCATTTGAGTACTTTTACCAGTACAAATTAATGTATCGAATTCGACATCCTTTAAAAAATCTTCACAAAATTGTCTCGTTCTGTCGATCCTGTCAGAGCGACAATTTAATATAAGTACAATTTTTTTATATGGATAATTATAGGTTTCAACTTTGTCTAGTATTGCTTTTGAAGATTTCGGCTCATTTGCGAGCAAATGCATTAACATAAACGTTAGTTGAATTGTTAGCATTAAAGTATTTAACTTCAACCGCTCCAACATCAGGTGGCGCATTTAACATGCCACTCAGAGCTGTATCTCGATCTATGCCCATTGCTTCGGCAACGCCCATAGCAATTGCAACATTATCTGGGAATACAATGTAACCGAACTTTCTGAGATAGGATTCAGGTACATCTTCTTTATTAACAACAATTAATTTTGTTTTACGTTTTTTAGCAACTTTAGCAAAAAATTTAGTATAATCATCTTTCATCACTACAAGATGTCCTTTGTATGGAATGGTTGCGGTAAATGCTTCGGCTACCTCATCTAACGTTGGACCTAACACATCCATATGATCTTCCATCACATTCACAATCACACCAATATTTGCTTTCACTAAGTCTTTTTGGAATGTAATTTGATAATCTGGATTAACTGCCATACATTCATTTACTAACGCATTGGCTTTTTGTTTTACAACTTTGCGAATAATGTCACGTTGTTCGCCGATATTTGCTCCTTGAGGCTTCCTATAAACTGGATACTCTCTTGGTGTAAACCAATACAGCATACGTGCATCTGTCCCTGTTGTTTTACCTATAACTCGGTAGTTATCCTCACGCAGTGTACTGTAAATCAATCTAGTTATAGTAGATTTACCTCTTATACCATTTATATTTATGCGTATCGGTACTTTTTCTAATCTGTAGGAATGTTGTTTTTTCTCAACAATACCTAGCCAAAGAATGAGACCTACACATATGATGATGAGTAGCAAATTTTATCCCTCTTTTCAGCAGCGTATTTAATTTTATGTATATATCAAAGCGAGGTTAATCATGTTCTTAATACATAGTGAAGATGTATCAACTAAAAATAGCATTCACAACGTTTAAACAATTCCTACCTATCAATACCGTTATGCTACCATGCAGTTATTGATTTAATATAAATTGTTTGAATTATTGATTAATATTTCGTAAATTCAAATTTACAATACATGTAATATTCATCTTTTATCTTTATAAACCCTTATTTAATGGCATTTATATTTTTAGAAAAAATAAATATTTTTTATCGAAAAATTTAAATTTAATTTAGTATTGCGGTTTATTTTGCCATAAACAAATATATAATATTTACTGCTTCTTAACATGTTATTAAAAATTAAATGTTATCTTATGTGTGTAGGGAACAATAAATCTATATAGGAGGCAGTTTATGAGTAAATCTGTTAAATTAGTAGTTTCTATATATCTTGGTGTTGTATTTCTTATCACTTGTAGCTATCTCATTATGATTTTAGTTGGAAGTATGCAAGGTAATGATATGAAGGGTGCAGTATTAGATACTGATAAGCCTACAAACATTGAAAATGTAGAATACAATAATGAAGCTTCATCTGAAAAGACAACAACTGAAAGTAATCGCGTACCCGATGAATTACAATCTAATCTTACTAGTTCATTAAAAACAGAAACTTTATCACACAATGTTAATACTCATACAAGGTCCCTAGATCGCACTTCATCTAAGAGCCATGTATGATTTTTTTGTTAAACATACGATATGGGCTCAAAATATAAATAAAAACTCGAATAAATTTCACTTTCATTATTTATCCCCTATTTCAATACGTTAAAATTTAATTAGTCGGAATCTTCAGATATAATTAAGTTGACAGATGGTTATTATTTAAAGAAAAGGGGTTTTATTAAGATGAGTAAATTTTCAGAAGCAGAAAAAGTTCAAGTACTAGAAGATTTAGTAAGTATTAAATCTGTTAATGACCACGAAATTGAAGTATGTGAATATCTTAAAGGTTTATTATCTAAACATGGTATCGACTCCAAAATAATTAAAATCAACGATACACGTGCAAATTTAATAGCAGAAATTGGTGAAGATGGGCCTGTTCTAGGTATTTCAGGGCATATGGATGTCGTTTCAGAAGGCGATAAAAATAAATGGACATATGACCCATTCAAATTAACTGAAGTAGATAATAAATTTTATGGACGTGGTTCTGCAGATATGAAATCAGGACTTGTTGCATTGGTTATCAGCTTGATTGATATCAAAGAACAAGGGTTAATAGACCATGGAAGAATTCGTTTACTCGCAACTGCAGGCGAAGAAATCGTAGGTGAAGGCGCAAAAGCTTTCCAAGAACAAGGTTATATGAAAGATGTCGAAGCACTTGTTATTGCCGAACCATCTCAAGATAGAATTGTTTATGCACATAAAGGTTCAATGGATATTCGTGTTACTTCAAAAGGTAAAGCTTCACACAGTTCGATGCCACACCTTGGTTTTAATGCGATTTCGCCACTCGTGAAATTTGTTTATAAAGCGGATGAAGGTTTTGAAAAATTTGATAAAAGTAATACGCTTTTAGGTAATGCCATTATGAATGCTACTATCTTTAATGGCGGTAACCAAGTGAACTCCATTCCCGAACATGCTGAGTCAGAATTTAATATACGTACAATCCCAGAACATGATAACGAACAATTCATTTCCTATTTCAATGAAATTTTAAAACAAGTTGAAACTGATCATACAGATATTGAAATCGACACTTATATGTCTAGACCACCTGTTTATACAACGGGTCAAAATAAACTAGCAGAATTAGCACACGAAATGGGCACCAAATATTTAAATGCTGATTTACCTTTAGAAGCTTCACCAGGTGTAACCGATGCTTCTGACCTACTTGTAGATAAGGACGAAGATTTTTCATTTATTATGTATGGTCCTGGTTTAGTCAGTCAAGCGCATCAAGTAGATGAATATGTAGAAAAAGATGTGTATTTATCATTTATTGACCTATTCACAGAATTTTTCCCAGCTTATTTAAAAAATAAATAATACTACTTACGTGCGTCGTTTCCTAAAATAACTCGCGTAAGTAGTATTTTATAAAATAAAGGACCTTCCAAAAATTGAAAGGTCCTTTCAGTATGTCGACAAAGTCTAAGACTTTGTTGGCAATTTTTTTATGCACACTTTACGTAGTCACAGCCAAAGTCTTGTAGTCTTCGGCTCGTGCTTTTCTGCAGAAGTCGGCCAAAAAACAGCCTTTTTTAATGTTTATTGACAATTTGCTTTAGTTGTTCTAAAAATTGTCGTCTTTCCGGAATTGGAAAGATTGGATGAATATGGAATAAATTATAACCTGGTAAGAAATCATGTTCTATATTTTTTTCATTTAATAAGTTCGATAATTTCACTGCATCTGGGTATAACGTTTCTTTTGTGCCTATTGAAATTGTAATGTGTCCTAAGCCATCTAATGCACCATTTATTGGAGAAACACGCCAATCTGTTAATGGTGTGTCGCCTGTCCACAATTCTATGAAATATTGTGTACCTTTAATGCCTAACATAGGATCTATTTTTTCATACACTGGTGCTTCAGGATTAGATAATGTTAAATCTAAAACAGGAGAAATCAAGACAATATTACTTGGCTGTTCTAAGCCTAATGTTTTGATATATTGTGCAAATGACAATGCAATTTGACCGCCTGCCGAATCACCAATGATAATCACTTGTTGTGGATGTTCTACTTGAGCAATTATATTATTATAGATTTCAGTAAGCAATTCAAACGTTTCTTTGTAAGTTGCATGTGGGACTTTGGGATATACAGGCATAATGACTTTCGCATCCAATTCATCTGCAAGTATATCTATATACTCAAAGTGCATTTTAATGGGGTCTTGGAACCACGCACCTCCATGTAAATACAGTACAACTCGCTGCTGGCTATCTGCTTTATCATTCACTACATATGTCGTTGTATTTTGTATGTTTGTAGTTCGAACATCGTTACGAAAGCTATAGCCCGTGCCTTTATGTGGCCCCTCTGTATCTTTCATCACAATTTTCAAGATTTTTTGCGCATTTTCTACACTTTCAAATGGCTTTTTCATTTGAGTAGCTCTTATCATTGCTTCATATAAAAAGCTTTTATAACTACGTTTTTCTTTTACTTTAGCATAAAAGTAGGAAGTTATTACACCAATACTCGTTAATGCTACAATTTTTTTCAACAAAATATATAACCTCCTTCAATTCGTCTGATATATATATTTTATAATAAAGTAGTTCACATTTTTAGTAAAAGCAATTACGCAAGCTTAATATTTTAATTTTATGTATATATCATTGATTGCTCAATCTTACCTTGTCTTTTCGCCAGACAACTACAACATGCGCATAGCATTAGGAATAAGGTCTTGATCTAATATCATTGCCATATAAAGTTCATCATAGTAATGTTCATCCATATAAATCGATTCACGTTTAATACCTTCGATTTTAAACCCTAATTTCTCGTAAAAGTTTATAGCAGGTGTATTCGATGTGATCACATTTAATTCTAAGCGTCTTAACCCCTTGCGCTTCGCCCACCTAATTGTTTCACCAAACATTTTTGTTGATAAGCCTTGCTGTTGCTTGTTGTTAACGAGCCCTGTCACAATATAACCAATATGTTTCACCTTAGACAATGTACTAATATGTGCAGACAAATAGCCTAAGATTTCATTATCATCTGTTTTAACACCAATATAAAAATTGCGCTTAATATCATCAATAAATGCTTCTTTATCAAAACTACGTTCATCTGGCAAATACAACATATACTGCGTTTCTTGGTCGATTTTCTTCATACAAGTATATAATGCCTCTGCTTCATCAGGACAGATTCTTTCTATTCGCATATACATCCCCCTATTGCGCTATTAATATTCTTTATCATACATTAATTTTAAGAAACATGAAACTTTTAATCTAATTACCCTCATTTTTATTTGAGACAATTTAATTATTCTGTGTTATTAAAAATATCAACAACACAAAGATGGGAACATGAAATCAAAATTTCAGTTTCCATTGGTAGTGTTAACTGAGTCATATTATAATTTTTATACATAAGACACCTCGTTTTAAAGTTATGTTAGAGTAACTTTAAAACGAGGTGTCTTATTTTTGTATTAATTTATACTTTGATACATCAAATTCAACTGATGTTCAAATCGTTGCATATCAATAAAACGACCTTGTCTGTGCATTTCTTTTCCATCTAAATATATTAAATCTACCGGCACAGTAAATATCGATAGTTCACCGACGATAGCTTCTAAATTGCTTTGATTTATAACGCCTAGTGACACATTAGTGTATTCACCTACAAGTCCTTCTATCTGTGGTAAAACTGCATGACAAACGCTACAATTGTCTCTCATCACATGTATAATCGCTAATTTATGTTTGTTAACAAACGCGTGAAATGATTCTATCGTAGTCAATGTTTGCGTCATTTTAAACACCTTCCTCGTCACACAAATTGTATCTCATTATGAAACATTTTCAGAAGAATAATCAACGTATTTGCTCCAAAATACAATAATATAATATTTAAAAACAGCTCATATCCTTTGAGCAATTGTCCATTTTATATTTTTAAAGCATCGCTTTCGACTTTTATAGTGTCTACGTATTATTTTACATCAATTAATTGTTCAATTCGCGTTCTTATCTCTTGTGTATAGCCTTGTAAACCACCTGTATGAATAAACAAAATGCATTGCTTGATCATCATAATGACCTTGTTTTATTTCCTCAACAAGTCCTCGAAAAGCTTTTCCAGTATATGTGGGATCTAATATTATTCCTTCTTGTTGCGCGATGTCGATATAAAATTGGAGTTCTTCATCCGTTGCTTGACCATATCCTAAACCAATATATTCGTCGTTGATTAAAATGGATTCAAACGAGGCCGTCTCTTTGTCTAAATCTTTAATAATCTCAATGACTTTATTTTTAAAAGTTTCAGCATTTTTGTTTACAGCATATCCAATGATTTGAGTTTCTAAGTTATTACTCGTTTTGCCAAACCAAAGTCCAGCGTATGTTCCACCAGAACCTACAGCTAAATTAATAGAATCAAACTGAACGCCTAACGTGATTTCTTGTTCTAATATTTCTTCATAAGTATTGATATAACCATGAGCGCCTATCCAATCAGATGCACCTGCAGGTATTTTAAATGGCGTTTTACCGCCTTCTTCTAATTCTATATACAATGAATCCATTGCTTCTTCTCTTGAAGCATTGGGTTCTATAAGATGTATATGAGCGCCTAACATCGTTGCCAAAAACAAATTCCCTTCATAGTATTTCTTTGTGCCTCTCAATATTAAATGACATTCTATATTATATTGTGCACAGACAGCGACAGTTGCACGCGCATGATTAGATGTGATTGCTCCAGTTGTAATGACTGTATCATAACCGTTATCTAATACATACTGTATTGTATATTCTAACTTCCTTACCTTATTACCTGAAATTTCGGTTCCTGTATAGTCATCTCTTTTAATATAGATGTCTTTACCTAGTGACTGACTTAGTGACTCTAATTTATGAATAGGTGTCTTTAAATTCGCGATATTTAATTTTCTTTGTAACATCATCGATTCCCCTTAGTTAAAGTTTTATATTTATTTTTTAGGTATAAACACTTTAGTTTCACTGTCATCTGGATAATAATAACCCTCAGGAATAGTTTGTAATTCAATTAAACTTCCCCATGGCGTGCGTATATATACGGTTTTATTATTTGCTGTATCTTCATATTTTGTATTACTGTGTGGTTCTGAAATCGGTTTGCCCCCTGCTTGTATCACTCGCTTAAGAGTAGCTTCAAAATCATCTACGTAAAATGAAATATGTGTAAAACCCATATCTTGTAACGATGCTCGGCCTTTGCTGAGCCGCATCTTTAAATTCAAACATTTCTATATTAGGTCCATTATGAAATACCATCATACGTTTCTTTATAATTTTTGCCCCTTGCTCTATATCTAAGACATGTTCTACAAATTCACCTGATCGTGCATCATCGGCTTTTGTTTGACTATCATAGGCTACCTTTCCGTCCAAAGCTTTTTTGAAAAAAATAGTTGCAACTTCAATATCTGGTACCGTTAATCCAATATGGTTTATGCCTCTTGTGATATCCATATCCATCCCCTTTCAAATTATTATTTTTAAAACGCGATGAAAGTGTTTAATTTATTTTAGTGAAAGTGTTCTTTTAATAATATATAACGGTTCATATCTCTAAATACTTCTCCATCGAATAGATCTTGATAATCAGTAGCAACAAAAGAAAAGCCAACTTTTTCAGCCACTTTATTGCTTGGTATATTTCGAACATCGGCTAAAATAGTCAATTTATTTAAGCCTAATGTTTCAAATGCATAATGACACATATACTTCACGCACGTCGTTGTTATTTGCTTACCTGTATAATCTTCAGCAATCCAATAACCAATTTCTGCTTTGCGATTCTTCGTATCTATTTTATGTAAATCTATGGTACCTATAAGATCATCTTCATAATAAATAAGAAATAAGCGACCTGTATTGTCCGCATGCTGTTGAATCATCATTTTCAAATATGCACTTTCGTCTTGGACTGTAACATCTTCCGTAATAAATTCTAGAAATGGTTCTAAGTGTGAAAAATTTTCTTTAATTGTTTGATATAATGCTTCAGCCATATTTGACTCTGGTGGCACAAGTGTTACTTTAGGCATCACTTGCATTGATGGTCTATAGTTCATAATTTCACCCTCATTTTTAGTATAATCATAACTCCTATGATATTTATAATTTCAGAATATTTCAACATTTTATCTTAAAAAATAAAAAACAGTTCGAATTTTTATTAATTCGAACTGTTTGAGTTGCTATATAACTACATTATTGCAGTTTCACTTAAAGTTTATATTTTTATGATTATTTAGTCTTGTTTAACTGTCATAATCAATTGCTCTGATTTCACGTCTGTTACTTCAGTTATTTCAAGTGTTCGGTTTTCTAAGTTTGTTAATATCAATGGCGTCACAATACTAGGCGCGTTTGCTTTAATATAGTCTAAATCAACGTGCATTAGCGTTTGTCCTTTTTTAATTGTGTCTCCTGTACTAACCATACTTTCAAAACCAAGCACCATCTAATTTAACAGTATCAATACCAATATGGATAAGTAATTCTATACCTTCATCTGACTCAATACCAATGGCGTGTTTGGTAGGGAATATTGTTTTCACCGTACCGTCAAATGGTGCCACAATTTCTCCATCTTCAGGAACAAATCCTACACCATCGCCCATCATTTTTTGAGCGAAAACTTGATCAGGCACTTCTGATAAAGGTATGATTTGACCTTTACCTGGTGAATAAATTTCTACTTCATCCAAATCGTCCATCTGCGTTACTTTATTATCGTCCTCTACTGGCACTGTCGTTTCACTTGGTTTTGTAATTTCACCTTTCATAATCATAGCCATATCATGCTTGATTTGATCGGATTTAGGACCGAATATTGCCCGCATATTATTACCCACTTCAAGCACGCCAGAAGCACCCAATGCTTTCAATCCACCAACATCGACCTTACTCTTCTCTTTTACTTCAACACGTAGGCGTGTGATACAAGCATCAAGATGTTTAATATTCTCTTGACCACCCATTGCATCTAACACTTCAAATGGTAATTCACTTGCTGTTGCAGTAGAAGCTTCAACTTGCTTGTCTTCACGACCAGGCGTTTTGTAATTGAATTTTGTGATTAAGAATCGGAATACAAAGTAATAAATTACTGCGTATACCAGTCCTACTGGAATCACTAGCCACCAACTTGTTTGGTTCGGTAACACACCTAATAATACAAAGTCTATAAAACCACCTGAGAATGTATATCCTAAATGCACGTCTAATAGATACATTGTTAAAAACGCTAAACCATCCAATATTGCATGAATAAAGAATAATAATGGCGCTACAAATAAGAATGAGAATTCTAATGGTTCCGTAATACCCGTTAAGAACGAAGTTAAAGCTGCAGAACCCATCAAACCAGCCACAATTTTCTTACTTCCAGGTTTCGCTGTATGATAAATAGCCAAAGCAACTGCAGTGTAAGCCAAACATCATTACTGGGAATTCACCCTGCATAAATTTACCTGCTGTTAAATGGCTTCCTTCACGAATTTGTTCAACAAAGATACGTTGGTCACCACGAATAATTTCTCCTGCTGCGTTAGTCCATGAACCAAATTCAAACCAAAACGGTGCGTGGAAAATGTGATGTAAGCCAAACGGTATTAATAAACGTTTGATAAATCCGAATAAGAATACAGATAATCCTGTATTGGCGTCAAGTAAACCTTCACTAAATGCATTTAAACCCGTTTGAATATGTGGCCAAATTAAAGCCATAGGAAATGCTAATACAAACGAAGTCAGTGCCATCATAATCGGCACAAAACGTTTACCAGCAAAGAAACCTAAATATGATGGTAATGAAATATTAAAGAATTTATTATAACACCAAGCAGCAAGCGCCCCAATGATAATACCGCCAAATACCCCTGTTTGTAATGTTGGTATACCTAATACACTCGCATAACCACTCGCGAGCATCTGCTACATTATCTTCTGTGACATGTAAAAATGCGCCCATCGTTTTATTCATAATGATATAGCCGACAAATGCGAGCAATAGCTGCAACGCCGTCACCACTAGCTAAACCGATTGCAACACCCATCGCAAATATGATTGGCAAGTTATCAAATATAATACTACCTGCACTCGCCATCATATCAGCAATATTTTGAATTCCTCCATTTTGTATAAATGGAAGGTATTGTTGTAAGGATTCCCCTTGAATTGCTGTACCAATTGCTAGTAATAAACCAGCGGCTGGTAAAATTGCAACTGGTAGCATTAACGCTTTACCAATTCGTTGCAATTGTCCAAAAAACTTTTTAAACATATACAAAACATCCCTTCTCTATCTTTACCGTCAAAACGCACACAAAAAGGCATGAGCAAACAGACTATTCCCGATAGTCGCTTTGTTTGCTCATGCCTGCTTAACCAGTAACACGCAATATGACGATTTCTTTTAATTTAGTATATACTAAGTTAAAAATTTATACAATATCCATTCGTATTCTATTTTTCAAAATGCTATAACTTCTTTTCACTATGATGTGCAATTAATAACCGATTATTAACGCGATAGACATCCCGATACTACAAATCACGACCCATATCACAATTAATTTCCACGCAAATTTAAGCCATTGTGTGTAAGTAATTTTCCCAACAGCTAATGCGCCCATCAGAATTGCGGACGTTGGGAATAAAACATTACTAATCGCATCGCCATATTGGAAGGCAAGCACAGTAACTTGTCTATTAATGTTTAATAAGTCAGATATAGGCACCATTAAGGGCATTGTTGTTAATGCTTGGCCTGAACCAGATGGTATAAAGAAATTCAAGCAAAATTGTAGTATAAACATTGCTATGATTACCATTGAAGAAGGTATATCTGCTAATAAAGTTGTCATGCCATATACAATTGTATCGATGACTTGACCATTCTCTAAAATTACAATAATACCTTTAGCAAAACCAACAATCATTGCTCCAAATAGTATATCTTTCATACCTTCAATCATTGCATCAAAAGTGCCATTCATCCCTAAGCCACCAATGAAACCTGCTAATAAACCAGCGAGTAAAAAGTTGGCACTCATTTCATTAAACGACCAACCATAAGTAAAAATACCATATACGTTTAATACAATCGCCGCAACAATTAAACCTAGACCCATTGCCTGTCTTTTCGTAAAGCGTGGCGTGGACATTCTAGCTTCCACATCACCTTCTGCTTGTTCCAATTCATAAACGAGACTTTTAGTTTTATCCTTCTTAACTTTTCTTGCATAAAACATTACTGTCATTATCGCGGTCGCTAAAATAAATAGATAGATGATTGTCCTTAATCCCCAACCTGAAAACATGGGTAATTCAGCTACAGATTGCGCTACACCGACTGTAAATGGATTGAGCATACCACCTATAAATCCACTGGCTGCCCCAAGTATTACCATTGCGGCGCCTGTAAGTGCGTCATAACCTAATGTTCGAGCTATAATGATACCGATTGGCACGAAAATAATCGTTTCTTCTGCCAAGCCAATAGAAAACCCTAGGATAGAGAAGATAGTCATTGTTAAAGGAATCATAAATCCTTTATATGTTCCTAATGCTTGCATCGCTTTATTAACACCATTTTCAAATGCGCCTGTCTTATGTACGATACCGAATGCGCCACCTACTAAAAAGATGTAGAATACAATTTCTCCACCACTGATTAATCCTTCAGGTATCGCTCTAAATATATCGAAAAATGATACACCATGTTGTTCAACTTCTTGATAAGATCCTGAAACAAACAAGGTTTGTCCATCTTTTTTCTCACGTTCAAACTCCCCGTCGGTATCAAGTATGTAAGTAAGCTTGAAAAGGCAATAATTATTAATAATAATGCATATGTATGTGGCGTTTTAAAACGATTTGATTTGAAAAATGATTTGAACATCACGCTCTTCCTTTCTTCACCCAAACTAACGTCAGTCGCTATTTGTTGTTTATTTACATATATAGCCTATTTTTTGTGAAATAAGCTTTTCTGTTACTTGTTTTTTTATACAAAACGCCTACTATATATAGACGAGATACAGGGAACCCTGTAATCACTTCTGTTCATATTTTACGCTGTAATTGTATATAAAAAAGCTTAATCTCTCAACATCAAATTTGAGAAATTAAGCTTTTATCTTATATTTAGGGGGAAGGGCTTTTCAGCCAAGAGAATGTACTTTCTCGAAAGTGTTCGATAATACTCGCTTTTATTGTTTGACGAAAAAATTGTCTGCTTAATTGTTACTCATTTTCTTTAACTCGCATAAGTCTCATACCATTCAATGCCACAAGTAGCGTTGCACCCATATCTGAAAGTATCGCGATCCAAAGTGTTAGCCAACCCGGAATAACTAAAAGCAATGCAATAATTTTTATTATTATTGCAAAAGTAATATTCGCTTTAATGATATTCAGCGTTTTACGACTCAGTTTAATCGTAAACGGCAGCTTATTCAAATCATCTCCCATCAATACTACATCTGCCGTCTCAAGTGCTCGCATCCGTGCCTGCTCCACCCATAGCAACACCGACTGTCGAAGTCGCTAAAGCTGGCGCATCATTGACACCATCTCCAACCATAGCCACGCGTTTATATTTAGATTTTAATTGTTTGATCACCTTAAGTTTATCTTCAGGTAGAAGCTCTGCTTTTATATCTGTAACACCAACTTGATTACCAATCGCTCCCGCAGTATTCTGGTTATCACCTGTTAACATGACAGTGTTTTCAATACTTGCCTGATGTAGTTTGTGCAGTGCTTGCTGACTCGTTTCTCGCACTTCATCAGCCACAGCGATTATGGCTTCGACACCTTGATCCGTTCCTACTAGCATCACTGTTTTACCTTGCTCTTGAAGAGAGGCAATTAAATTTCTAACTTTATTTTCATTGTTTGCAGTTAATAATTCTGAAAACATTTTTGAATTTCCAACGTAAGTCATACGACCATCTATGCTACCTTTTATACCTTTACCTGTAATAGAAGAGAAATCTTCTACAATAATATCTGAATAAGAGATGTGTTCAGCATTCGCTTTACTCATAATTGCAGAAGCCAATGGATGTTGAGATCGATATTCTAATGCGACAATAATGGACAGTATTTCACGTTCATCCACTCGATTATTGATAACTTTGAAATCAGTCACGACTGGAACACCTTTAGTCAAAGTGCCAGTTTTATCAAATGCGATTGCTTTCAGTGCTCCGATTTCTTCTAAGTAAATGCCACCTTTGACAAGTACACCTTTCTTCGCGACATTACCGATTGCCGATACGATGGCTATTGGTGTAGAAATAACAAGGGCACACGGGCATCCAACCACAAGAACTGCAAGCCCTTGATATACCCATTTATCCCAACTTGCTTCAAAGAATAAGGGCGGCAATACAGCAACCATTGCCGCAATCGCTATGATGACAGGTGTATAGTATTTTGCGAATTTATCTACAAATGCCTGTGACGGTGCACGTTCTGCTTGTGCTTCCTCCACGAGATGTATAATTTTGGATATTGTAGTATCTTCAACTCGTTTTGTAATTTTTACTTCTAGAAATCCTTCTTCATTTAATGTGCCCGCAAACACATCATCATCTTTATACTTTTCAACTGGAACAGATTCACCAGTGATTGCTGATTGATTAATTGATGAGTAGCCATCAATTATAATACCGTCCATCGCAATTTTTTGACCTGGTTTTACAATCATAATGTCACCAACGACAATATCATCAACATGTACAGTCATTTCTTGATTATTACGTTTGATTAAAGCCTTGTTCGGCGCAACATCCATCAATGAAGTAATCGATGCTCTGGCTCGATCCATGGAGAAGCGTTCTAATGATTCGCTAATTGAAAATAGAATCACCACAACCGATACCTCTGCCCATTCACCGATAAGGACACCACCTATAACAGCAATTGTCATCAATGTTCTCATATCGAACTCTAATTGAATCAAATTCTTGAGACCAGTTGTTATCATGGAAGCGCCACCAACAATCATTGATGTGATAAATAAAAGCGCCGTTACGATATTTTCATTTCCATTAATAAACATGGAAATGAAACCCGCGCCATAAATAACGCCGAATAAATCAATGTACTATGTTTCTTATAAATCGGAATCTTTTCTTCTTGTTCATCCTTTGAATTCGAAGTTGTACGTGTTGTGGTTTTTGGTATTACTTTTAAATTTTCAAACGCACCGGCTTTTTCCAATTCCTCAATACTTGCTTCACCTTGCACAGAGATTTGAGAGGCGCCAAAATTAACACTTGCATCGTGTACATTAGGCAGTTTTTTAACATTAGTTTCAAACTTGCCTGCGCAATTGGCACATGAAAAACCCTGTACTCGATATGTACTACTTTCTTTATTTGTTACTTTGTCTTGTCTGCTCAGACATTAGCGCTCACTTCTTTCCTATGCGTTAACGCCATCATCATAATCTGCTTGATATGTTCATCATCCGGCGAATAGAAAGCCATTTTCCCTTCTTTTCTGAACTTGAGTATTCCTTGTTTATTAAGCATACGAAGATGATGAGAGGCATTTGCGACCGTCACACCTATGATATTTGAGATATCGCATACACATAATTCTTCTTCCTGACATAAAGCATAAGTAATTTTAGCTCTATTTTCATCCGCGATTGCTTTCAAAAGTTGAGAAACACCGGAAATATCTATACTTTGTAAATCATGCTGTACTTTATTAACCTTTTTTTCGTCATAACAGAAAACTTCACACGTTTCATTTTTATTCATATCCTCCAACCTCTCATTAAAGTATATATTTGAATATTATTATACATTCATCTATATACTCATTCAAGTGTCCACTTTAATGAATAAGGATATGTAACACTAAAATTTTTATGTAACATACTAAATAAAAATACCACCACTGTTTAATTTAAATATATTATATTATTTTCGTTTAAAAAATGGCAGTAATTTGTGCCGACTCCTGCGGGAAAAGCACTTGCCGAAGACTACAGGGTGAGGCTGTTCCCGCGGAAAGCATGCACAAAAAAGTGTCGACAAAGTCCGAGACTTTGTCGACACTCTGAAAGCTACCAAGCATAAAATTGATTGGTAGCTTTAATATAATATATAAGTTTAGAAGAAACGTTTTACCGCTGTAGACATTGGAGGTAACTCCTCTAGGTCTAATTTTCCATCTTCTGTAATTGATCTAAATGCCCATTTACCATAATTCATTGCTTCATCCATCACAATCTTACCTGGTAAAGGCGCCGCAGTTTCATCAACGTACACATTGACAATTGTTGGACGGTCTTGTGACATTGCATCTTCAACTACTTCATCAATTCTATTTGGATCAGTTAATGTGTAACCAACGCCACCACAACTTTCAGCAAATTTTGCGTAATCAATATCTGTGAAATCAATTGCATATTCTAATTCGCCAGTTGCTTGTTGTTCATATTTAATAAATGAAAGTTGTTGGTTATTTAATACAAAGAATGTCATTGGCAAGTCATATTGTACTGCTGTTGCAAAGTCTTGCATTACCATTTGGAATGCACCATCACCGGCAATACCGACAACTTGACGGTTAGGATATGCAGTTTTAGCGACAATGGCACCTGGCAATGCACAACCCATTGTACCTAACCAACTAGATACAATAAATTTATTGTTAACTGTTAAGTTTAAATAACGCGTTGACCATACTGTTGACGTACCCACATCAATAGAAAAGATTGCATCGTCTGTTCTCACTTGGTTAATCGCATCCATTAGACGCTCTGGTCTAATTGGCTTACTGTTATCTTCTATATCTTTTGCCATCCATGCATCCCAAGTTGCTTTTCTTTCTAATGTTTTAGTCAAGAAGTCACGCTCTGATACGTGTTTAACTGAATCAGTTAATTGTAGCAATGACAATTTACTGTCACCAACAATACCCACATTCACATCGAAACGATGGCCAATATTTTCAGCATTGTTATCAATTTGAATTGCTTTAATATTTTTCTTAGGTAAATAATCCACATAAGGATAATTCGTACCTATCATGATTAATAGGTCAGCATCTTGTATTGTTTGGTAAGATGTTTTCGTACCGATTTTACCTAGATTACCAATATTATAAGGATGCGCATCTGCTAATAAACCTTTCGCGGGTAGCGTAATAATTGAAGGGATTTTCACCGCTTCAATAAATTGAAGTAGTTCATCTTTGGCATGTTTAGCACCCATACCGACAAGTACTACTGGACGTTTACTTTTATTGATAAGCTTAGTTGCTTTTTTAATACTACGTGGTTTTGGTGTTACACGTGCTGGTGGTGCAGTGTCCACTTTTGTATTTGTTGTATCTTTAACTTTATTTGTTAATAAGTTATTCGGCAAGATTAATACGGCTACACCTTTTTTCTCATATGCAGTACGAATCGCTTCATTGACAATACCAAATATATCTTTGTCATTTTCAGATATTTGACGGTTATAAACTGACACGTCATCAACTAATTTGCTAATATCTGTTTCTTGGAATGCTTTCGTACCTAAAGCCGTGCTATCTGTTTGACCAGCTAAAATAAGTTGAGGTACATTGTCCATTTTTGCATCATACATACCATTAAGTAAGTGAATTACACCAGGACCACCAATACTCAATGCTACCCCAATTTTACCAGTCAATTTTGTATAACTTGAAGCAGTTAGACTTGCTACTTCTTCGTGTCTAACATTAACAAATTTAATATTATTTCTAACTGTTCTTAAACTATCTACGACTGCATCTATAGAATCTCCTGGAATACCATATAAATGATCAATATCCCATGCTTGCAACGCTTTTACTAATGCTTCATTTGCTTTTATTTTTGCCATTTTTAAAATAGCTCCTTTCAAATTTCAATCATTTTAAATCGTTGATTCTTTTGATGTTGTTTTCAGTAAAATATCTAGTTCGTTTTTAAAACTTAATATAATAAGAGGACGAGTATCGGTAAGACAATAGAACTTAATACGGCTGTTAAAATCATGCCGATAGAGCTAAAAGCACCCGACTCACCATCTATTTCAAATGCTTGTGCCGTACCAAATGCATGTGAAGCATTACCGTACGTTAAACCTTTTGCAATAGCGGTCTTAAATCTTCCCACTTTTAATAAATAAGACCCTAATATACTACCAATTAATCCTGTCGCGACGATAAACATAACAGTAATCGTATCTACCCCGCCCAGTTGATTTGAAACTTCTATACCAACTGCGGCAGTCATAGAGCGTGGTAACATCGTCATAATAACTTCTCTTGAATAGCCTAATATTTTCAACAAGCAGAAGATAAATACGAAGTTTAATATCACTGCTGAGAAGACACTACTGAATATGATATTGGCATGTTTTAATATTTTATGACGGTTTTGATATAACGGAAAAGCTAAACAAACCACTGTACAGTTTAATAGATAGTTAATCCATTGACCGCCAACCATATAACCTTGATAATCTACATTAAATAGAAGCAAGATAGCAATAATACCAATAGAAGATATGAGTGCTTGGATTTAAAAAAGGTTTTTTAAATTTTTGCTGTAATTTTTTAGCTCCAACATACATAACAATTGTTAAGACAATCATTATCAAACCATTTAAAAGTGTCATCTAATCTTGTCCATTCCCATATTCCGTAGTTCTAACCATTTTCTCCGCTATAAACCCTGAAATTAAAGCAACACAGCAAGTTCCTAAAATAATCATTGCGAAGAATAAAATGAAATTTAAATTAATCTCAGATACGACATCCATGACGCCTACAACGGACGGTACAAAGAAAAATACCATAGTTGTTAAGAAAAAATTCGAACCTTTACTAACCCATTGTGATGGGATAATTTTGAATTGTAGTAAGAGAAAAAATAAGATTAAGCCTACGATGCTTCCCGCAATTGGAATGTGCAGAACACTTTGCAAGACATTTCCAGCATACGTAATAGCCATAATCATTAATATTTGAAATAAAACTCTAACTACCTTTAGTGACATCTGCATTTTTATCATCCCTTTATCGTCATTTTTATTTGGTGTTTTGTTGATTACATATACTAGTATAAGCCCGTACGTAATATAATAAAAATATTGATTATCAATGACACCTATTACTTTTATTCATGTAAGCGATTGAGTCTATTATATTTCATTATATTAAATACTAAAATTAAACTTTTAATATTTACCCTTTTCATTCAAAAGTCTTTGTTATCACAACACTTACATGACTTTGTATTTGATTATTTACGTTGTTGTAAACAAAACAAGGGCAGGAAGAAATCAAAATTTGATTTCTTCCTGCCCTCTCAAGACTGACTAGAAAAACGATAAGCTATATAAGTACTTTTTATAATCGTTGTTTCATAAATTTAATCCACTTTTTAGTCGCATGACTTAAATATTTATCCTTCTTCCATATAACGCCTAACTCCCAACGCATTGTCGGGTCATCAATTTTTATACTTTTAAAATTACCATCAAGTAAATTCACAATATTCTCTGGTAAGATACTCACACCAAGATGTGCACTTAATAAATTTTCAATAAAGTTCCACTGAGAAATTTTAGAAATTGTATTTGGCACAAATCCTGAATTTTTAGCCGATTCAATAATTTTGTCATTTAAATAGAAATCTTCATTAAATAGTATAAAGTCCTCATCTTTTAACATACTCATATCTACTTGTTCATAATTCGCCAATCTGTGCTCTTTATTCAATACGAGTTTCAATTCTTCTTCGTATAGTAACACAGAATGAAAAATGGACTGATCTACTGGAATTGTGGTAATACCAATATCAAGCTCATCTTTAATTAACTGAGTCTCAATCATCTTCCCACCATTTTCCACTAAATTGTATGTTACATTTGGATATTTCTGATGAAACTCACCAAGTATATGAATAAACTTATTCATGTTCATCACTGCAGATAAACCTATACTGATATGACCTGTTTCTAAACCAAGTAGACTATTAACCTCTCTAGGCAAATCATTATAGAGTGTTAAAATTTCTTTGCTTTTTTGATAAAACACTCTTCCCGCATCAGTCAATGCAAGTTGTCGTTTACTGCGATCGAAAAGTGTCATGTTCAATTCTTTTTCTAAATCTTTTATCGCTTTACTAATTGTTGGCTGAGCAATATATAAAGATTTGGAAGCATTTGTCATACTATTTTGGTTTACAACTTCAACAAAATACTTCATCTGTTTAATATCCATGCACGTTCTCCTCTACTTGAAACATAATTAATACTTTCCAGTATACGTTTAAATTTCAATATTTCAATATTAACTCGTTACAAAAACGTTAACACACAGCCCCTTATTATTTTTAAATACTTATCAAAAACGAACCCTAAACATGAAAAATGCACTCCTAAAAATTGAAACTACATTCAACTTTGGAGTGCATTTATTTTTCAATATATTCGGACAATTTTAATTAATCAGATATATATCTATAAACTGAGTTCATATTATATTATTTACCTTGCTACACTGGTGTTAAATACAACTGTTACAAATCAACATGATGACTGATTTTAAAACACAATGCTGTATTATGTTAAGTTCGCTTCTTCTTCTTTTCTATTTTGTTCAATTTCTTCTTCACTTAATCCTATGATTTTAAAACCGATATATCCAAATATAATAGATATGATTGGTACTGTGTAATTTAAAATTGCATAAGGCGCATATTCTATAACAGACACACCTAATGTTGAAGCAATAAATACACCACATGTATTCCATGGTACAAATACAGACGTTAACGTACCGCCATCTTCTAAAGCTCTGGATAAATTTTTAGCATGTAAATTTTTCTTTTTAAATGCCCCAGCGTACATTCTAGATGGGACGATAATGGATATGTATTGTTCGGAACATGTAAAGTTTGTACCAATACATGACACTATTACAGATGCAATTAATGATCCAGTAGTTTTAGCAAATTTTAAAATAACTGAAATTAATGCAGTTAACATGCCTGAATATTCAAGTACGCCACCAAATGTCATTGCGACAAGTGTAAGTGAAATCGTATAGAACATCGATTCTAAACCACCACGGTTAAATAATTCATCAACCAGTGAATTGCCTGATTCAATCGTGTAACCTGTTTGTAGTGCTGTTAACCCCTCTACAATGGAATCACCTTGTATAAACAGTTGCGCGAAGAACCCTAATATAATACCTACGCAAATCGATGGGATTGTTGGCACTTTGACTACTACAAGTGCGATGACTGCCAATGGTACTATGAGTAACCACGGTGTAATCACAAAACTATCTTGCATCGTAGTCAGTATTTCATCTATATTTTTTGTATCAAAATTTTTATCACCAAAACGTATACCGATAAAGAAAAATGCAACTAGTGATATTACCAAAGCCGGTATTGTTGTATAAAACATGTGCTGAATATGTTCAAATAAATTAACACCAGACAAACCAGAAGCTAAATTGGTCGTATCAGATAATGGGCTCATTTTATCTCCAAAGTAAGCTCCACAGATGACTGCGCCCGCAACCATACCTGGAGAAATACCCATGCTCAGGCCAATACCCATAGATGCTACGCCTACTGTCGCCATTGTAGACCAACTACTACCTATAGCTAATGCCACAACGCCACAGAGCACAATTACTACGACTAAAAAATATCTTGGATCGATTAATTGCAGTCCATAATAAATCATAGTAGCTACTACACCACTACCTATCCACGAGCCAATTACTAAACCTACGAGAATAATGATTACTATAGCGGGCAATGCATGTCGAATCCCCTTATACATCATTTCTTCTACTTCGCTAAATGCGTAACCATGTAGCATGGTTATAATAATCGCGACTGCCGTACCAATCATTAATGGTATATGAGGCTCTTTTTCAAGCACAGCTACCGTAAATAACATTGAAGTTATCATAATGATTAAAGTAATTAAAGCAGACGTAAGTCCTAATTCTTTCTTTGTCCTAATCTTTTCGCCATTATTTTTAGTTTTCTTATTAAAAATAGTAGGCACCCCCTTTGTTATTTTATATCATACTTAACTTTTTATGCGCTTTCAACAGCGTATTTATTATTTAAAGGTAGTTATTATCACATTTGTAGTTATTTTACATTATCCAAATCACTTTTTTTATACACATAGGTCACTATTTTTTACAACTCGCTTTTTTATAAAATAATACGTCAAATTATATTTCCCGATTTTTATTAAAGAGCATTACTACGCATTAAGAACCTTAATATAGAAAAAATGTAACTCCGAGTCGAAGTTACATTTTTTCTATATCTGTTTATTCAGTTGGAGAATTAATGAAATTGATAACTATGATGGCCTTTAGCAAAACCTTTAGCAGTAAATAACCAAGAGTCTCCACCCATTTCTATATCGTTCGCACTAATAATTAATTGATCTGTGCCAGGAATAAAGGCAGGATGCGTTGATCTCAACATGTGTCCTTGGTCACGTCCTGGTATCAAGATTTGACCTATTGGATAGCCTTTTTTATTAAAAACAAGTACTCTTCCTTGGCCATACATTGCCACATAAAGGTTGTCATCGCTATCAATGCAACAAGAGTCTGGGCCTTCATGTCCTGTGAAGTGATAAGGAATAGAGGCACCAAATGGCGCAATCGTAACACCATCATCCAATAAATCTATTCGATGTAATCGATTTGCATTTGTCTCTGTAACCCACAATGTTTTTTCATCAGTACTTAAGGCCACACCATTGGCCACAGCAAGATTCTGAATAACAGGTGTAATCGTTTTATAATCTGATGACACATAATATACGCCACCTTTAGGGTTTGTAGAATAACCACGGAAATCTGTAAAATAAAATCCACCTTTACTATCAAATACTAAATCGTCAACGCAATATTCAGTATCAATATCTGAAACAATTGGAACTTCTTGTTCACCTTCTGAATCTACTGCGAAGATGCCTCCTGAGCTTTCAAAATCTCCCAAATAGCAAACAAAAAGTCTTCCATCTTTATGTATTTTAACTGTCGCTGGATTTTGTTTTTGTGATTGAAATAGTGTTGTCACTTTTTTCTCTGGCAAAGCTACGTGAAAGATTGTGCCCCCAAATACTTCACATAAAAGGAGATTCCCATCTTTATCAAAGCATAGCCCTTCAAGTTGTAAACCCTCATCAGAGATTTTTAACCATTGTTCTGCCGTAACCGTTTGGATATCCGCTTCATGTGCAAGTATTGGCACAGCTGTACTTGCATTCCCTTTATACGATAATGTCGGAATGTTGTTGTTTTCCATTATTCATACCCCTTTTCTACTTTTTCTTATATCACAAGTATATGATAGTATTTTCTTAAAATAAAATCATAACCGTAGCATTGCGTAATAAAAATAACGTTATAACATTTTAATCAGGGACATCTATTTTTCTTCAGACTAAGCACGCTAAAAAGGGGGAGACATTATTGTGTCTCCCCTAATATATCCAACTATGATTCAATGATAACTATCAAATTGAAAGTGCTTTATATACGCTACTTCTATTCGTTCTCTCTTAATTGATCTAACAATTGCTGTGCTGTAGCTGTATTGGCTCTTGGCTCATCTTTCAACATATCTGCGACTTGTGCGATTTCTTTACCTTCTGCACCCACGACAATGGCTAATGATTTATACTGTAAGCTCATATGTCCTTTTTGGATGCCTTCTGACACTAATGCACGACAGGCAGCAAAGTTTTGTGCCAAGCCAACAGCCGCAACTACATGTCCAAGTTGTTCAGCGGAATCTACTTTCATTAAATCTAGCGCTGTTTTAGCAATTGGTAACACTTTTGTGCCACCACCGACTGTCGCTAATGTCATAGGAACTTCAATCGTCCCAACCAGTGTCTGACGTTGCTCATCATAATGCCATGTTGCTAAGCCACGATACTGTCCATCTTTGCTTGCATATGCATGTGCAGTTGCTTCAACACCGCGTGTATCATTACCTGTTGCCAAGACCACAGCGTGGATACCATTCATTACACCTTTATTATGCGTCGCCGCACGGTGAATGTCTACTTGAGCTAATACAGAAGCACGTTCCATACGTTTCGCTACTGCTTGTCCATTGCGGCCACCCTTGGATAAAGCGGAAACTTCAATTTCACCTTGCACTTTAACTACAGACGCTGTCGCATGGTTAGATAAAATACTCATTAAAATATCAATATTGTCTAATTCATTTTTTAAATAAGCTGTAATACCTTCTAAAATTGTATTCAGCATGTTCGCACCCATAGCATCTTTTGTATCTACAAATACTTTTAATGACAATAAGCCTTCCGCTGAAAACGTGTCAATTTCTATGCGGCGGTAGCCCCCGTCTCTTTCTATAATTGAAGGATATACTTCGTCAGCAATTTGTTTGATTTGTGGTTCTAGCTGATTAATTTTTTGTGCAAGTGCCTGTGTATCATTTACGCCATCAAAAACAATTTGGCCAATCATTAAGCGTTCACTAGATACCACTTTGAAACCACCCGTTTGATTGACAAGTTTAGCGCCATAGCTTGCGGCCGCAACAACTGAAGGTTCTTCTACCATCATTGGCACGACATATGCTTTTTGATCAACAATAATTTCTGGTAGTAATCCTACAGGTAAAGAACCTTGGCCAATCACATTTTCAATTAGACTATTCGCAATCTCTTCAGGAATAAGTGGGTTATTTAGCAATACCGCTTTATTTTCATTACTTAACCAACCTTTTTGAACAAGTTGCTCTAATTTCTCTTCACGAGATAAATGACGAAATGACTTATCTAACGCTTCCATTATTTATTCCCCTTTTCAATTTCTAGTGCTATACCTAAGCCGCCGCCAATACAAGCAGTAGCGATACCACTTTGTTTACCCTCTTGAGACAATACATTCACAAGCGTCGTCACCAAGCGTGTACCAGTTGCACCGATTGGATGACCCAACGCAATCGCACCACCATATAGATTGAGTTTTTCTTCAGCTATGCCTAAATTATCTCGAACAGGAATACTTTGTGATGCAAATGCTTCAGTCATTTCAACAACATCTACATCATCAATATGTTTACCTGTCTTATCTAATAATTTTGTAACTGCATGATAGGGTGCATAACCCATATAATCGGGGTCACAACCTATTTCAGCATGCTCTCCTAGAAGTGCTAAAATTTCATGTCCTTGTTCTTTTGCATAAGTCGCGTCCATTAAGATAATCGTTGAACCACCATCATTAATACTAGAAGCATTACCACCAGTAACTGTGCCATTTTCTTTGAAAATTGTTTTTAAAGTTGCAAGTTTTTCTATACTCGTATTACCACGTATACCTTCATCACTTGTCATCCATTCACCATTTACGTCTTTTAACGGTACGATTTCATTATCAAATTTACCCGCTTCAGTCGCTTGATGTGCTTTTTGATGAGAATCATTTGCAAATTTATCTTGTTGTTCACGTGTCACATCGTATTTCTCAGCTATTTTTTCTGCTGTAATGCCCATTGGCACATTTGAAAAAGCATCTGTTAAACCGTCATGCATAAAGCTTTGAACAGGTGATTCTCCCTCTTTTAAAATAAGTTGTGGTGCGTTCGTCATACTTTCTACGCCACCAACTGCAACTACTTTCGCTTCTCCCAATTGGATCGCTTGTTTACCGAGGATAATTGATTTTAGTCCTGAGCCACACACTTCATTAATTGTCATAGTCGGCGTTGTATTCGGTACACCTGCATTGATACTAATTTGACGCGCTGGATTTTGTCCACTTCCACTTTGTAACACATTGCCATAAATGACTTGATCTATTGTATTTGGATCCAATTTAATTGCTTCTATCGCTGCTTTTAATGTTTTCTTTCCGAGTTCAACTGCTGAATAATTACTTAACTTCCCTTTAAATCTTCCAATTGGTGTACGTTTTGCACTTACGATTGCTATTTTATTCATTTTCAATCTCCTTTATTTACAGTTAATTTTAAATCATTGTATTTTATAAGCGTGATTTGGTATGATACAGGTGCTTATTTATATATAGAAAGGTGTCGATACGCTTTATGACAATTGGTATTGATCAAATTAATTTTTACGTTCCAAGATTTTATGTAGATATGGCTAAACTTGCAGAATCACGTCAAGTTGACCCAAATAAATTTCTACTTGGCATTGGCCAAAATGAAATGGCAGTTAGTCCAGTAAGCCAAGACATTGTTACAATGGGCGCAAATGCCGCAAAAGACATCATTACTGATGAAGATAAAAAACAAATCAGTATGGTTATTGTTGCAACAGAATCTGCAATTGATTCTGCGAAAGCTTCAGCAGTACAAATACATAACTTGCTTGGCATTCAACCATTTGCACGTTGTATTGAAATGAAAGAAGCTTGCTATGCCGCAACACCAAGCAATTCAATTAGCTAAAGATTATTTAGCACAACGTCCAGATGAAAAAGTATTAGTTATCGCTAGCGATACTGCACGTTACGGTTTAAACTCTGGTGGCGAACCTACACAAGGTGCAGGTGCAGTTGCTATGATAATATCACAAAACCCACGTATTCTTGAACTAAATGATGACGCAGTTGCCTTCACTGAAGATGTCTATGATTTTTGGCGTCCAAGTGGACAACCATATCCTCTCGTTGATGGTGCATTATCGAAAGATGCTTACATTCATTCGTTCCAAGAAAGTCGGAATGAATATGCTCGTCGCTACAATAAAACATTAGATAATTTTAAATCATTATGTTTCCACGTACCATTTACTAAAATGGGTAAAAAAGCACTTGACTCAATTTTAACAGATTCTGTTGATGAACAAACAAAAGCACGCTTAACTTCTGGTTATGAAGATGCTACATATTATAATCGTTATGTAGGTAACATCTATACTGGATCTTTATACTTAAGTTTGATTTCATTATTAGAAACACATGACCTGTCTGCAGATGATACAATCGGACTATTCAGTTATGGTTCTGGTTCTGTAGGCGAGTTCTTTAGTGGTAAAATTGTAAAAGGCTACCAAGATGCACTTGATATTCAAGGACATAAAGACCTTTTAAACAACCGTACTGAAGTTTCAGTTGAAACATATGAATCTTTCTTCAAACGTTTTGATAATTTAGAATTCGATCACGAAACTGAATTAGCTGATGAGCAAAAGAATATTTTCTATCTTGAAAGTATTAATGATCATATCCGTAATTATAATACCTTAAATTAAATCTGAAATCACTTAATCGTATCATGATTCAGGAACATAATTTAAATTATCATATTTAGCTTATGCCTTTAAATTATGTGCTGAGACGTCTTAACTGAATTTAGATAAATTTATGTATATAAAAAAGCACATTCATCAAAATGAATGTGCTTTTCTTTTTATTCAATAAACAAAAACAGAGGAGATATTTGTCAATTTACGACTGTATCTCCTCTGTTTTATGTACGTATCATGTTATAACGTAATTATTTTTCCGCTTGTTCTTGTTGTTCTTGTTCAATCTTACGAGTATATGCTTCGTATCGCTCTTTATTGGGCTGTAATGTCAAACCTAGATATTTCCGTTCTTTGTTTGCATCTTTATATAAAGCAATCATCATTAATATCACTACAAAACTAAACGGCAGTGCGGATATAATGGCAGCTGATTGTAAGGCGTCTAAACCAGTGTCCCCACCAGCTAATAATAAGACATACGCAATAGCCGCTAATGCTAAGCCCCAGACAATTTTAACAAAACCTGAAGGGTTTAACGTACCATGTGCAGTCTGCATACCTAATACATAAGTCGCTGAATCTGCAGAGGTAATAAAGAATGATGCAATAAGCGCTAAAGCAATGATTGAAAGGATAAACCCAAAGGGTAATTCATTAAAGATTCCAAATAGCTGTGTCTCAGGCGGTAATTTAAATAGTTCACCATGTTTTTGTCCTACTGTGATACCTGTCGTACCAAAAGCACTAAACCAGATGATACTAATCACTGTTGGAACACCTAAAACTGCAACAACAAATTCTCTAATACTACGTCCTTTTGAAATCCTAGCGATGAATATACCAACAAATGGACTCCAGCTCATCCACCAGCCCCAATAATATATCGTCCATGTTTGCATCCAGTCCGATTTTTGTTCATTTAATGGCGCTACGTCTAAAGTATTAAGTAAAATCGAATTCAAATAGTCTCCTGTGCCACTTGTCATCATGTTTAAAATGAGTAGCGTTGGACCCACGATAAAAACGATTAAGAGTAGTAAGCCTGCTAATACCATATTTAAATTACTTAAATATTGGATACCTTTACTTAAACCGCTCCATGCACTATATAAAAACAAGACAGTAACGACTGCTATAATAATACCTTGAACCAGTGAATTAGCTGGTATACCAAATAAATAATTAAGACCAGCATTGATTTGAATGGCCCCTACACCTAAAGAAACCGCAACACCGATTACTGTTGCAAAGACTGCTAGCACATCAACAACCGTGCCAATAGGCCCATCTACTTTATCTCCTAAGATAGGACGTAATGTTTTTGAAATTAAACCATTTTCTCCTTTACGGAACTGTGAATATGCCAGTGCCAAAGCTACAACACCATACATCGCCCATGGATGAATCCCATAGTCCAGAAATGATGATTGAAATGCTTCTGACATGGTTGCTTTTGTTTCAGCATCTGCAGTTGGCGGCGCTAAATAATGCGAAATAGGCTCTGATGCGCCATAGAATACTAAACCTATCCCCATACCCGCACTAAATAACATCGCTAACCACGAAATAGTACGAAATTCTGGTTTATCCGAAGGTTTACCTAGCTTTAATTTACCGATTGGGCTAAATGCTAGAAACACACAAAAGCCTAATATTACAGTATATAACAACATATAATACCAACCGAATGTATCTGAAACCCAAGTAGACACACTACCTGTAATACTCCCAAATTGTTGTGGGAAAATTGCACCAACCAAAACAAGTAATCCTATGATGGCAGCTGAATATATAAATACACTTGAAAATTGTTTTTTCTCTTTTGGCAAAATGCTCACCATCCCTTAATTTTTTAGCAAAGACGTGTAATAGAATACCATACTGAGTTAAATTATCAACTTAGTTAGAGATTTTTTACAACTTACAAGCGTATTTAAGAGTGGTTTTTGAAAAAATTAACTTATTTCTCAATACTACGGGCTCAAGGCTTTGTACTATTTTTCGGTCTATAAAATGCATCCATATCCATTTTTTCTAATTTAAGTAACTCGATTTTGGTATCAATGCCGCCACCATAACCTGTTAAGCTACCATCTTTACCAACAACTCTATGACAGGGAATGATAATTGAAATTGGATTGTTGCCTACTGCACCACCCACTGCTTGTGACGACATTTGGGTTTTACCTCTTTTTTCCCTATTATTTGTGCGAGTTCTCCATAAGTTACTGTCTTGCCATAGGGTATTTCTAAAAGTGCTTGCCCAGACTTGTTCACGAAATTCCGTACCTGACGCTTTTAAAGGAAAATCAATTTCTGGAATATTTCCCGAGAAATACGCGTCTAACCAATGTTCTACTTTATCAAAGATAGGTTGTTCTGTTTCAACTAACTTATCATCATATTTTAATTCGAAATCGGTTTGATTGGGTAGCCACAAGCCAGTGATATGCTCTCCGTCAGATGTTATTGCAATGCGTCCGATAGGTGCTTGATAGTATCTTTTATAATGCATGATGCTCCCCTCTTTCTGTCCTTCTGAATTTGTTTTATCATAAATCTTTCTTGGTTTTATGTAAACCATTAAGGGAATGAGTAAGACAACTCAAGATATGTATGGGAGGCCTTTCTATGTCTAAATCTAATCAACAAAATCCTATTAACAAAAGTGCTGATTTAAATTTTAATACACCTCAAAGATCTGAACGTCTCACAATGATTTATAAAGCACTATACCAATTAAACGATGTAGTTCTTGGCATCATATTCTTAATAGGTAGTTTTTTATTTTTTAGTGATTCTACTGTCACATTAGGTACAATACTGTTTGTAATCGGTAGTGTACAGATGACGGTTAGACCGCTTATTGCATTGTCACATGATTTACATTTGGCACATAAATATAAAAAATCAGAAATGCATGATGAATAGTACATTTTATCATTCAACGTAACAAACAGCCTGGGACATAGCACATGTCTCAGGCTCATTTTTTATATTGGCAGTGGCTGACTGAATTGAAAATGCGCTTATATCAAGCTTTTAAAGAACTACTACTTCATTTATGAAGACAAGTAGTTCTTATGCAAGCGCTGAAGCGCTTATATTCCATTTTACAGTAGCTGTGCCGGGTCGGGTTCATACGACGAAATTTTATTAGCAAAATTAGATTTCTGTCCCACTCCCTTTAATTTTAATATTTACGTATTTATTTTACGTGTTGGTATGATTAATGCACTTGCAAGAACACCACAACCAACGATACAAGCACCAACGATAAAACCTGTTGTTGCCGCTGTATGTACGCTTTGTCCACTTTGCATAATCGCTGTGTAAATAGAAGTCATAATCGCAATACCAAAGGCGCCACCAAGTGTTGAGCCCATTTTAAATATACCGGAAGCGACGCCCACTTTTTCTGGTGGTGTAGTTGAAACTGCAGTACTCAATGCAGGTGTTGCAAAAAGACCCGTACCTCCACCAAAAAAGACTGATGCAATTAACGCTACAACGATATATCCTGAGGTACCAAAGAACGTTAAACTAAATAATAATATACCTATTGCTGTAAATATTGGTCCGATAACCAACGCACGTTTCGCACCAAATCTTTTAATACTCTTTTCACCTAAGCGCACAACAATAAGAAGTGTAATTAAGTACGGTAAAGTAAGTAAACCTGCTTGGAACGCACTAAATTTCAATCCACCTTGCGCGTACATATTAAATAAAGCAATCACACCAACGCCTGTGTTAAGTAAGAAGTTCGCAAGTACTGCGCCTATATAAGGCTTGTTTTTAAATAATTCCAAATCGATAAACGGCACTTTTTTGCCACGTTCTACTTTGAAGAACATAAATACACATATGATAAAGACAGCTAATAATACTAATGTCGGTGTACTCAACCACCCCATTTTATATCCTTGCGTAATGACAAAACTAATACTCGCGATCATAATCACAAATATTGTCAGTCCAACATAATCAAAACGATTTGTTTTATCTTTAATTAATTCACTTTCTGGTAAATGTTTTAATAACATCATTGCTACAAGCGATAATATAATCGACAAAATAAAAATAGATTGCCATGATATAAACGTTGCCATCGCTCCCGCAAAGAAGGATGATAAACCTGTACCACCAAACGCACCAATTGACCAAAAACTCAATGCTTTTTGTCTTTCGTCCCCTTCAAAAAAGTCATTGACGATGGAAATCGTCGCCGGCATGATAATTGCTGCTGATAAACCTTGCACAACTCTACCTAGAATCAGTAATACAACGTTACCTGAGACGATAAGCATAAGTGAACCAACGATACTTAGTATGAGTGCAATACGTGTCATCTTTACCTTACCAAATTTATCTGAAATATTACCAGCTACTACCATAAACACACCGGTAACAAATGACGTTAAACTTATAGAAATATTGACTATACCTGGACTAGCTCCAAAAGTTGACTGGATTTGAGGGCCAATATTTAAAAATGATTGGGCAAATAACCAATAAGTTAATATTGATAATACAATACCCGTCAACAATTTACCCCCTGAAATTTGTTTCATTTTTTCTACCATAAAAGCATCCCCTATGTTTGTTAATAATATAAAGTTAGAATTTCAAAAGACACTTGTATTCGTATTTTACAAATGAGATTATTACACATTTTAGTGCACGATGATTTCTTTTAAAATTTCTTACACTTTAAATATTATCATTAATTAAACATAAAGGTCAGAATTTACATGCCGTTATTTTGAATTTTCTGATAACTAATGACTATAATTTGTCATATTTTCGTGGGTATATTAACTAAAATAATTTTTTTACCGCTTTATTAAAGTATTTTTTAAAATACATTTTCTGATGTAGCCCTTTACTACTTGTAACGAAGTGAAATGACATTTGTTCAGAAATTAAGAGTTCATTTAAAATGTCTACGCCTTGCTCAGTTTGAGCTAAGATATTGGTATTGATATCTGGATGTTGCTCATCTTCAAGCATGCCAATGTACCAGTAAACATGTTCTTCTGCTTTAATAATATGTTGTTGCTTCATAAATGTTAGAAAGCCTGGATACCATATTGAAGGTGAAATCAGTATATATGTGCCAAAAGCATCAGGTTTCTTGAATAAAGCATAAAGCGCAACTAATCCACCTAGTGACGCCCCCAGCAATACTTATATCCCTACGTTGTTCAGATATATTGAAACATTTTTTTAAATAAGGCAACAATTCATCAGAAATCCATAAGATATAATCATCCGCTGCTTTATAAAATGCTTCATCCTCGACTACATCTTGCCAAGACGCATAAATTGTATCATCATCATTCGGCAGTAACCCCACAAATATGACTTCTCGTTCAATATCCTTAAATAAATCATCGCCATCTTGAACAACAACTAAAGGGTATGGACCAGCGTTACGCTTAAAATATCCTTTAGGTAATTTCACTTTAATATCATGGTGTTGAAACCGAATATTGAAATTTCTTATATTCATAGCAATCAACCCTCTTCCTATTCACCGCTTTGACCTCAGGTGATTTTATAGAAAATTATATAATTCGACATCATTTTCTTTCGCATATTCTAAAGCAAGTATTTCCAAGATATTAATGAGTGTCGGGTTACCTTTAACTTTAATATATTGGAATTTCAAATTATGTTCTTCAGCTTTAATATTTTTTAATTCTGATTCATCTAAATTTTGTTGTACTACATAGGCTTTTCTAAATTTTGCTGTACCAAGCATCTGATTTCACATTGAATTGTGCCGACTTATCATTTAAATCTTTTTGAGTAAGTTTATATCCCGTCATAAACCCACCTGCTTGTCCTACATATAATGGTTTTTTATTTTTAAAGATAACAAAAATACCTTTTTGTTCTTGGACTGCACTTCTACTTTCTTTATCAAATGTAAGTGCCTTTGACTTATCATATTTGAATAATTTTTTTAATGGTTTATTATAATCTTCAAGCAATTCACTTAATTTTTTATCCGCATTCATTTTAATCATCCTTTTTCATTTTTTTATTATTCTATATATACACTTTAATGTGACTACATAAACTACATGTAAAATAAGAATAAAATCATAGGCGCACAAAAATAAAGGTTGTAGCCCAGTATAATAAGCTACAACCTTTATTTGATGTTTTAATAATTTATTTTAAGTAATTGAATACCGTAACGCCTACTGCTTCAGTCGCTACGCGTAATGATTTTTCACTGATATCAAATTTAGGATGGTGATGAGGATGAATGTCATCATTATCAGGGGCAACACCCGCATAAATAAATGTGCTAGGTATAGCTTTAGCATAATATGCAAAATCTTCAGATGGTGGTTGTGCTTCACATCTTTCTATACCTTTAATCGCATCTGTATCAGCGTTTTCAATAGATTCTGCAACAAATTTTGTGAACTCTGGATCATTGTATAATGCGGGGTAATCATCATTATATTCTAATTCGCATGTCACACCAAACATTGCCTCTAAGCCTTCAGTTAAACGTTTAACCTCTTTTTTAATCGTATGTTTGGTATCATCAGTCAAGGCACGTACATCGCCTTCTACTTCAATACTATCTTTAATCACATTAAATTGTCCTTTGCCATCAAATGAACCAATCGTTACGACGCCTGTTTCAAAAGGATTTAAGCGTCTCGAAACAATCGTTTGTAAAGCATTAACAAAATATGCTCCAGCTACTATACTGTCGTTTGCCGTATGTGGTGAAGAACCATGTCCTCCCTGCCCATTCACTTTAAGTTTAAAGAAATCTCTACCTGTTTGTACATTGCCTTCACGGTAATATACATTACCAGATGGCATATGACTCATCACATGGACACCTAATACATGGTCGACTCCATCTAAGACACCATCTTTAATCATCGCTTGTGCACCGCCTGGAGGCACTTCTTCAGCAGGTTGATGAATAACAACAACTTTACCCTTAAATTGATCCTTCAGTTCGATAAGTGTTTCTGCAAGAATTAGCATGTATGCTGTATGTGCATCATGACCACAAGCATGCATCACACCTTCATTTTTTGAAGCAAATGCTAATCCCGTATCCTCTTGAATTGGTAGAGCATCAAAATCAGCACGTATTGCTATCGTCTTACCAGGTTTCCCACTATCGATTGTCACCTTCAAACCATTCGGACCTACATTCGTTTCTACTTCACAATCTTTATCTTTATAAAAATCTTCTATATACTTAGGCGTTTCTTCTTCATGGAAAGATAACTCAGGATATTGATGAAGATAGCGGCGTATCTCAATCATTCGGTTTTCTTTCTCTTTCAATATATCTATTAATTGTTTCACCATGACAATTCCTCCTACATTAAATATATTTAACTTATTTACATTATATACTTTTTGAGTGTAATTTATGTGTTAGACCCTTTGGTAAATGACGTAGATGTGATGCTTCTTTAAATGATGGGAGCATAATCAATATAATCATCAACAATAAAAATATCACCTTTCTGGTATCGATATATTTCATTCTATTTCCATAACGTCAATCTACTTCTCAGCACTAACACAAAGCGTAATCCATCCTTTATGCTCGCTGTTACATTGTTTGGTTCATTAAAAATTAAAAATCCGGCTATACTCTATGCTATTTTATTGATCTTTGGACAACAAAACTGCCAACAAAACCTGAGATTTTGTTGGCAGTAAGTGATGCTCTTAATAATTAAGCACCTTAATATAATTAAACTTATTTTTTATTAATCGTTTTCTCGATTAATTCATTCAACTTGTTAATGTTTTTACTTTGTTGTGCTAACAGTGACATAACGTCTTCATCTTTGTTTTCTGTACTTGATGTTGTATTACGTTCTGTACTGTTATCTACATTATTAGCGTCATTATTATCGCTGTAATAATGCGGTTGTTTTTTACCTGCTTGATAGTCTTCTAATGCTTGATATAAGAAATCTGTCTGCGCCGTTTGTTGCGCAATCTCGTCATATAACATTTTAGTTTTTCTATCAACTGGAATTTCATTGTTATTTTTAGTTGTTGTAGTTGATTGTTGGTGAATGTTGAATGTACGATCATAACTTTCTTTTGATGTGCTGAATTTTTGAGCAGGCATCATACTTTGTAATTCATGACCTTCAATATCTACACTTGGTAAAATTCTGTTTAACCATGCTGGCATATACCACGATGCTTTACCAAACAACTGTGTAAGTGCGGTATCAATAGTAAACGCACGATAAATGCATCGAATAACACACCGAAACCGAGTGCTATACCCATTGATTTAATCATCACGTCATCTTGGAAGACAAATGCGATGAACACACTGAACATAATCAATGCCGCAGCTACCACAACTGGGCCACTTTCTTTAATACCCACTTTGATAGCATGTTCATTGTTTCGTGTCTTACTGTATTCTTCATGAATACGTGACATTAAGAACACTTCATAATCCATTGCGAGACCAAATAACAAACCGATTGTTATCACTGGCAAGAATGCGAGTAATGGTCCTGTAGTATCAACACCAAATAGACCAGACATAAATCCTTCTTGCATAATTAATGTCGTAAAGCCAAGTGTTGCTACTAATGATAATACGAACCCTAGTACTGCTTTCAATGGAATAATGATTGAGCGGAATACTACCATTAATAGAATAAATGCTAGCGCTACGATGACACTCGCAAATAATGGAATTGCTTCATTTAATTTTTGAGACATATCAATGTTGATTACACTTTGACCAGAGACTTCTGTTTTGAAATCATATTTATCTTTTGCATCATCATTATAATCTCTTAAATCATGGACTAAATCATTGGTAGATTGCGCGTTAGGTCCTTTTTCAGGAATTACAGCAACTAAGGCATAATCTTTACTATCACTTAGTTGTGGAGGCGTCGCCATATCTACGTTATCCATATCGTTAATATCTTTTGTCATATCTTGTAAATCTTTTTGTAATGCTTGTGGATCATCTTTCTTATCTTTAACATTCACAAGCATAGCAATTTGGCCATTATAGCCTTCGCCAAATTTGTCAGAAATAATATCATATGCTTTTTTCTGTGTTGTATCTTCCGATTTCATACCATCGTCTGGAATGCCTAAGCGCATATCACTAATTGGAATTGTCGCTACTACTAGAATAATAAGCCCAATTAAGACTGTCGCTAAAGGTTTACCTACAACAAATTTTGACCAAGCTGTATCAACATCGCCTTCAAATTCTGATTTACTTTGTTTAGGCTTTATACTCTTATGGAAAATACTGATTATTGCAGGTAATAATGTTAATGCACTAATTACCGCTACTAATACACTAATCGCTGACGCATAACCCATGACTGCTAAGAAGTCTATGCCAACGAGGGCTAACCCACAAACTGCAATAATTACAGTTACACCAACAAAGATAACAGCGCTACTGCTGTACCTACAGCTAAACCGATAGCTTTAATATGATCCGGTTCTGTCTTCACTATTTGACGATATCTAAATAGTATAAACAGTGCGTAATCTATACCTACTGCAAGTCCAATCATAACAGCTAACGTCAATGTAACGTTTGGAATATCAAACGCGTAAGTAAGTAATGAAATAATACCTACACCCGTACCTAACCCAAGTAATGCACTAATGATTGGCAAACCTGCAGCAATAAATGAGCCAAAAGTAATTAATAGTACGACGAATGCTACGATAATGCCTATTACTTCTGAAGCACCACCAATTTCAGTAGATTCCATGCCTGTACCCATTAATTCAGCTTGCACGTTATGCTTGTCTTCTAATTTTTCAACTTCATCTTTCACATTATCTTTAGAATCTGCTTTTAAAGCTGTAGCAGACACATCATAATTGACATCTGCAAAAGCAGTTGTTTTATCTTTACTTATTTGCTTATTATCATAAGGATCAGAAACATTCTTGATATCATCATCATTGTCTTTGATGTCATTCAATGTGTCTTTGATATCTTTAGTCATGTCTTCCTTAACTATGCCGTTCTCAGAATCGCTTTTAAATACAATCCTTATTTGAGCTTTTTCACTATCCTGGTTAAATTCATCTTCAATTTTTTTGTTAGTATCGAGTGACTCTAAACCATTCATAGTGATGTCATTATCAAATTTAGGTGAACTTATTGTAAGCGGTATAATAATTGCCACGAGTAAAACGACCCATGCAACTACACTCCACCATTTATGTTTTGCAATAAACGAACCTAATTTATACAAAAACTTTGCCAAACTATTGCCTCCTAATTTAATCAACGTTATAGTTTATACATATAGTGTAGATTATTTATATTAACATTTTACAAGCTCAGCCGCATTATAAAAAGAACTAATTATACGAATGTGTCTATTTAAACTACAAAAAAGGAGAAGTGTAGAATGAATGAAAAAGATCTCCGTGTTATTAAAACCAAACGTGCCCTGTCTAAGAGTTTTTATGATCTCTTAGAAAAACAACCCTTTTCAACAATTACTGTAAACCAAATTTGCAATGAAGCTTTGGTACATCGAACAACTTTTTATAAACATTTTTACGATAAATATGACTTACTCATTTATTTAATTACTTATTTAATGAAAGATTATTTTTCAATTGATTTTAAAGAACGTATTAACAATCCATTTACTATTATGGAAAAAACAATAACAGATATCGATGAACTTAACAAAGTTAAAGAAAAGCAAATAGAAGACAAAGATTTTGAACGAACGATTACAAATTATTTCATCCGTGTATTACAAAATGACATTAAAGATAATATGTCACGTATTTCTGTAGATCCAAGTGTTCCAATCGAACTGATTTTTTATGTATATGGCGCAAGTTTATTTGGTTTTATGGAGTGGATGCGCGACCACAATATCAAACGTCCCGCACACGAAATAGATGAAATCTTTCATAAAATGATTAATATCAAAGTAAAGACGTAAAACAATAAATTCACACCAAAAAGCCTCTCACTGCAAAGCAATGAGAGGCTTTTAAATTATTTTATAATTTTAATTAGAACATTTCTGAAGCGACTTTTTGTTCTAAGAAGTTTAATAGATAGTCTGGGCTACCTGTTTTAGCGTCAGTACCTGACATTTTGAAACCACCGAACGGGTGATAGCCAACAACTGCCGCAGTACATCCACGGTTAAGGTACAAATTACCTACATCGTATTCTTCAACTGCATGAATCCAGTTTTCACGATTATTAGTAATTACAGCACCTGTTAAGCCATAATCTGTATCGTTAGCAATGTCTAATAGTTCTTCAAAGTCATTACCTTTAACAAAGCCAACAACTGGGCCAAAGATTTCTTCTTGCATGATTTGGTCTCTTGATTTTAAGTCTGAGATGATTGTAGGTTCAATAAAGTATCCAGTAGTACCATCCGTGCCACCACCGAACTCTAATTTACCTTCTTTACTGCCAATTTCAATATAATTTTTAATTTTGTCGAATTGTTTTTTATTAATAACTGGTCCCATGTTCGTGTTATTCTCAGTATTGCCTAATGTTAAATTCTTAGTTAATTCAACTGATTTTTTCAATACTTCATCATATACATCTTTGTGTACGATTGCACGAGAACATGCTGAACACTTCTGTCCTGAGAAACCAAATGCAGAACTTACAATAGATTCTGCTGCTAAATCAGTGTCGATATCTTTATCAACTACGATTGCATCTTTACCGCCCATTTCAGCAATAACACGTTTTAAGAACTTTTGTCCTTTTTGTACTTTTGCAGCTCTTTCAAAAATTCGAGTACCTGTAGCAAGTGAACCTGTGAAAGTTACAAAATGCGTGTGTACACTATCTACAAGATAGTCACCGATTTCTTTTGGATCGCCTGGTACAAAGTTAACAACACCTTTTGGTAATCCAGCTTCTTCTAAAATTTCAATTAATTTATATGCAGTTAATGGTGTATCTTCTGCTGGTTTTAAAAGTACTGTGTTTCCTGCAACTACTGGCGCTAATGTCGTACCAGCCATAATTGCAAACGGGAAGTTCCATGGTGGAATTGTAACACCAGTACCAATTGGTTTATAGAAGTATTTATTATGTTCTCCTTCTCTATCCAATGTTGGTTTACCGTCCGCTAATTCCATCATTGACCTCGCATAGTATTCAATGAAATCAATACCTTCTGCTTGCGTCACCTACAGCTTCATCCCATGGTTTACCTGCTTCGTAAACCATCACTGCTGAGATTTCTTCTTTACGACGTCTAATAATTGCCGATACTCTAAGTAAAAATTCAGCACGATCTTTGTGTGACCATTTCTTCCATGATTTATAAGCTTCGTTTGCAGACTCAAATGCTTTATCCACATCTGCTTGAGTTGCTTTTGAAACTTCTGCAATAACTTCAGTAGTATTGGCAGGGTTGATAGATTGATACGTATCTTTTGTGAATATTTCTTCCCCATTAATTACTAAAGGAATTTTTTGATTTAATTCACCTTTAACTTTCTTTAAAGCCTCTTTAAATGATTCTACATTTTTACTGTCTGTAAAATCGATACCTGGTTCATTCTGATAATTAACTACCATTTTTCTACCCCCATGTAAGTTTGTAAATAGAAAACACAAATGGAATTATTCCATTCTTGATTTTATTGTATATGTATCACACCACAAATGCAATCGCTTACAATCACTTTTTTTAATTATATCGTATCTAACCTATTTCGCATTATTCCCTAAAATTTGCTATTATATTCATTGAAATTTATTGTTGTTATTGTACAAATAGTAAATGCTAATTTAATAAATTTTATTCTAATATTTACACTGAATTCTCATTACGTATGTTACTATTTAAACTTGAATATAATCATATCAATATTTATTTCAAAAATAAAAGAACAATCGAGAGGTTAAGCTATTTATGAAAACATATACGTCTGTTATTTTTTGGATGCGTACTATAGCTTGTTTAAGTATTGTTCTCATTCATTCGATTACAACCACGTTTTCCAAGATGGATTTTGTGGGACATGGCACTGCCATTAGAATATTTCAATTATTGCTAATGTTTAGTACGCCATTATTTGTATTCATTTCAGAATTTTTATTAGCGAAAAATTATCAGGTTAAAACAAAACCTGGTTTCTTTAAAAACAAATTGATTTATTTAGGTATCCCATATATCGTGGTTAATCTAGCTATCTCATATTTCTATTTTGAACCTGAGACATTAGAAGATTACTTTGGACATGTTTCAAATACGATGTTTCACGGTGGCGCTGTGACATACTTTATTGTAATTATTTTCCAATTCTATATACTACACATTCTCTTTGCTAAATACATCATCAAATGGAAGCCTATTCCTGTAATTATTGGTGCAACCATATTCGCCACATTGTATTGGGCATTTAGAGAATTTGTACCCCCATCAGAAAATCCAATTTTAGGATTGTTTTGGGGAAGAGAAGGTTGGATGCTCTTTTTAGGTTGGATTAGTTATTTCTTACTTGGTTTTTACACAGGCATATATTATGAGTCTCTCATGAAGAATATTAAAAAATATACTTGGCTTATTGTTTTTGGCACAATCTTGTCAGCGGGTATATTAATTAGTAACTATTTATTCGGTGTTAGTACTTGGGTAGAATCTAAACGCTTTGATATACCATTTTATGTCACAATGGTGATCTTGCTATTTTTCTTATTCTCATCCTATGTAAAATATGTACCAAAATTCGTATTATTTATAAGTAACTACTCATTCTGTATATATTTAGTTCATTACTTCTTTGTCCATGATTTAGGTTTATTGAGAGCGGATAGTTCATTAAGAAACATTGCTTTCACTTTCATCCTCACAGTTACAATATCAGTTTGTTTAGCATATGTATTCAACTTATTCAAACTCGGAAAATTTATGGTAGGTGGTATTGGACACATCAATTATGACAAAGTATATGAAAGTTATAAACACGGCAAAATGGACTAGTAAACTAACAAATTATAATGAAAAATTATATATCAAATACAATAATTAAAAGAGGACTAGCTGATTGTAAAATACAGCTAGTCCTCTTTCTTTATTTTATTATTCATAGGGTTACCGTTCATCAACTTACGTTCACCATGAAAGTATCCTATTTAATTACTTAAACTGACTTTGTTCCATTTTTATTTATCTTTACGATCTTGGCGACGTTGATACGTATGTTCACCAGAAGTCGATGCTTCTTCTTTATCATCGCCTAGTTCCCCTTGCTCTGTAAAGTCTCTGTCATCAGAATGTTGTTCAGGTGATTCATCTTTTAATTCAGCATTTCGCTCTTGATAATGATTGTCTGTATTGCTTCTATTATTTGAATGATTAACACCTTCATAGTTTGGTTTATGGGCTTTTCTTACTAATAATAAAATACCGGCTACTAACCACAATAATGCGGTAATCCAATTAAATGTAAATACTGTAACAATTGCAATTAATATCAGTACTACACCTGATACCTTAGGAATTTTATTGATTAATAATGCAAATATAATTGCGATAATTGTACATACGATAACGGCTCCTAAAGCTATAATAAACAAACTACTCGCCATCTCTAATAATTGTGACGGTGTCATTTGACTTGATAACTGGTTAAATTCTTGACTATTATTCATTGATTGTATGAGTGAGTCTTTCACACTCGCATCATTTAAAAATGGCGTTACGATAGCCATTAAAAATATTAAGATAAACTGTAAGATAATGCCTACCCAGGTTAATATTTTTTCCACAGTTCTTTTCATAATTTTCCTCCTCAGGAATTTACTTCTTGCTTCATTGATTCTATACCCCACACAAATAACGTTATGCAATTATATGACTGCTCAATCTATTCTATTGTATTTAAACCTTAAAACAAACAAATTTAGCCCAATGAATATCAAGATAATAATAGGGGTATCTAATTATTACCTAAATAAACAAAGGAATGATTAAAAAACGCCATGAATAATAAACATAAAAGAAAAACAAAAAATCGTAATTTGGTCTATATTATCTCAGTAGCTATCATTTTATTCATCACTTTAGTTGTCGGTATTTTCCCAAAGGGGTTTGGAACATACGCACAACAAGTTTATGACTACATATCAAATTCTTTCGGATGGTTATTCTTAGTTATTATTTTTATTTTAGATATCTTTTTAATAGCGCTAGCTGTATCGCGTTACGGACGCTTTAAATTAGGTAAAGATGATGAAGAACCTGAGTTTTCTATGCATTCTTGGATTGGGATGTTATTTTCAGCAGGCTTAGGTGTAGGGATTGTCTTTTGGGGCGTGGCTGAACCATTAAGTCATTATTTACATTCTCCCTTCCCAGGTACGGTCGCAGATGAGTCCGCCGAGTCTGCAAGAGTAGCAATGGGTTATACATTCTTCCATTGGGGGATTTCACAATGGTCTATATTCGCAATTGCCGGACTCACCGTTGCTTATTTCCAATTCAGAAAAAACCGTGACGGACTCATTTCAACAGCAATGGAGCCTGTATTTGGCGAAGCATATAAGCGCCCTTACAGAAACATCATCGATATTTTAGCTATTATTGCGACAGTGATGGGTATCGCAACTTCAATAGGATTAGGTATTATGCAAATTAGCGGCGGGTTAGAACATGTCTTCAACGTACCTAATAATAATATTACTAAAATCACAATTACTGTTTTAATGGTAGCTATTTTCTTAACTTCGGCAGTAACTGGTTTAAATAGAGGCGTGAAATGGCTAAGTAACATAAATATAGGCTTAGGTGCCTTACTCCTTATCTTTATGTTCATTTTTGGTGATTTAAAATTTATTTTCGAATCATACACTTTAGCAATTGGTGATTATTTGCGCCATTTTATTGAATATAGTTTACGTATTAGCCCATACACTGGAGACAATGGTCGGATTCAACAATGGACAGTCTTCTATTGGGCATGGGTGATTTCATGGTCGCCATTTATCGGTGGATTCGTTGCGCGCGTTTCACGGGGACGTACGATAAGAGAATTTATCGTTGGCGTACTCATTATTCCACCACTAATTTCATTTACTTGGATTGCTGGTTTTGGGGGCACCGCAGTTAAAATCGCACTCAACGAGAATGATAATATTGCTAACGTTGTAGATCAAGACTATACCGTAGCCTTGTTTGAATTATTGTCTAAATTCCCTCTTGCTGACATTACGAGTGCTTTAGCAATCGCACTGATATTTATATTTATTGTCACAAGTGCTGATTCAACAACACATATTGTCTCGGGCATGGCAACAGGTGGCATAGCAAATCCTAAGACGAAACACAAAATAATTTGGGGCGTTTTAATCGGGGCAATTTCAGTATCTATGACAATTGTCGGTGGATTAACAAGTTTACAAACTGCCTCTGTCGTCACTGGGCTCCCGTTCTCTATTATCTTACTCTTAATGATTGTGTCACTGATGCGTGCGTTACGTAGAGAACCAACGAAACATTTTAAAATGACACATATAGATGATGACAAAGATTATTCAATTCCACTAGAACAGCGTGAAGATGAGAATACTAGCGATTCAAAAGATGATTCAGTAAATGATAAACAAAGCACTATTAGTAATGATAAAGAAACTGAATCAAACAAAGAACATAGAAAAGATAAAAAACACGAAAATAATAACGACAAATAAAATGATCCCCCTTCATTCTCTAACTAATGGAGGGGAATTTTTATAAACTTGGAATATACATATATTTAACTGTTATGACTTATTTTTGCTAAACTAACGATAAGTCTTAAATTAAGGGGATGGTTTTATGAATTTAGATAATATACAACCACATAAATTAAGAGAAATGATTAGTAATGGCGAGCTTACTGATCCTACAAGTGGTATGGCTAAAGGTTACGTACAAGCTAATGTCGTTATTCTACCTTCAAGCTATGCATATGATTTTTTAAGGTTTTGTTTTAGAAATCCGAAAACATGTCCACTTTTAGATGTATCAGAAAAAGGTTCTACCACATTTCCTTTCTACGGAAAATTTGCAGATATTAGCACAGAAGTGGCAGAATACCGCGTCTATCGTTATGGAGAACTTGTTGAATCACCAACAAATGTCACACATCTATTTAATGATGATATGGTTAGCTTTTTAATCGGTTGTAGTTTCACCTTTGAACATGCGTTATTAGAAGCCGGCATTCCGATTCGACATATAGAAGAAGAGCACAACGTACCTATGTTCATCACTGATATACCCGCAGAACCAAGTGGCGAATTCACAGGTAATATCACTGTAAGCATGCGCCCGATGACAATGCGACAAGCCATTAAAGCAACTGAAATTACTTCGCGTTTTAAAAATATGCATGGGACTCCACTACATATTGGTGACCCGTCTAAAATAGGTATTGATAATATTACAAAACCTGATTTTGGAGAACCTGCCACAATAAAAGAAAATGAAGTTCCTGTCTTTTGGGGATGTGGTGTGACACCACAATCTATCGCTCTAGATGCGAAGCCAGAATTGATGATAACCCACGCACCAGGACATATGTTTATTACAGATATACTTAATAGTCAAATCAGTGATTAATAACTAGTTAGTTATTACTGATTCAAATATCTCAAAAATAAATGGACGTTTAGATTTCATTTGAAAAATCTAAACGTCCTTTATTCATCAATATTTTATAGTTCAACGCATTACAGCGTATGTTTTAACGGGATTCTATATCCTCTTGCGTTACAATTGGATAATTTTTGAAAATTTTAGAACATACATAGCCTACAATTAGACCAATAACAGCGATAATTGAGCCATAAATGAAAATTTTCAATGGATCATTAAATCCAAACATGACTAAGAAACCAGCTAGTGGTGTTGCCGTACCAGTTGCATCATTTATCATTCCAGAAGAAGCGATAACCGCACCTGCCAATGCACCACCTATAAAATTCGCAGTATATATTGGAACGGGATTCGCCGATACAATATCTGCTTGAGATAGCGGTTCAATACAAACAGCAATTCTTGATTTACGATCACCTAATTTCAATTTATTAAACATTGTGCCGTTAATAAATGATGATGAGAAAGAAACCATAGCGACAATTGCCATTGGCATACCAGTCAGACCAAGTAATGCCGTTAAAGCCATAGAACTTAACGGTGCTGTTCCTACTACTGTAATAACACCACCAAGAATAATTCCCATAATAATTGGGTTGATTTCTGTAGAACTTTGAATGATGTCACCTATTTTTAACAATGAATTATTTACTAATGGGGTAATACCCGTCGCAACTAATCTTGCTAATGGCGCAATAATTAAAATACCTACAATCAAATCTATACCATCTGGTACTTTTCTTTCCGCATATTTCATTAGATAACCAACAACATACCCAGCTACGAAACCAGGTATTAAATCTAGCCCTCCACATGACGCGACTATAACTAAAGCATATACAGGTGAAACACCGATAGCTAATGCTACAAGTCCAGCTGCAGCTACACCGCCAAGACCTCCAGCAAGATCGCCAAGTTCACCTAAAAATTTAATACCTAATAGGTCGCCACCTACGTATTTATGAAATGCCTCAACTAAGAATGTTGCTATTGCGGCATTTGCTAAAGCACCCATTGCACGCATACCCATAGGTGCTCGATATGTAAACAGTGTAAATAACGCTAATACTACAACTAAAAACAAAGTTCCAATTAATATATCCATCTTTGAAATGCCTCTTTCCTTTTCTTGAAGTAGTTATGTTTTGTGTGGAAATAATTGTTTCAATTCTAACTATAAGCGGATTTATCGATTCCTTTCTAAAAATCAGATTCATCTATCTTATATATTAATCTACAATTATACTACTTACCTTTTCACTCACATTTTTATATCTTAACACATTTCACTATTATATTCCGAACAATTTTATTATTTTAAATTTAAGCCCCGCGGAATATTTTTCTACATTATTTTAATTTGTTTTTTAATATTACACGATTTAATGATAATGACTATTGTAGATTATTTTTATATTTCATGATTATTTACACTATGTACAAGAAAAAAGCGATGGTAACATCCATTACGTAATGAATGCTATCATCGCTTTTTATCTATTAATTATCTATTTTACTGATAGGTTTAGTCGGTGACCCGACTGCTACTACATTTTCTGGAATATCCTTAGCCACAAGACTATCTGCCCCAATGACTGCTCCATCACCAATCGTAACACCTGGTAAAACTACAACATTGGCCTCTAGCCACACATGATTTCCAATAGTAATTGGCAATGCTTGCTCTAATCCTGAATTTCTTTGTTGATATTGAAGAGGATGGACAGCCGTGTAAAGTCCGCATTTAGGACCTATAAAGACATGATTTCCAATGAAAATCTTTCCGCCATCCATAAAATAACAATCATGATTTACAAATACGTTATTTCCTAAAAAAACATTATAGCCATAATCTACTTGAAATGGACTTAATATTTCTAAATTATCTGGCTTATCATTGAGTAAGTCAGTTAAAATTGCATTGCGTTTTTCTGAATTGCTCGGCTTTGTGTGGTTTAATTCAAAGCAAAGATCTTTCGCTTTATTTCTTTCAACATCCAAAGCTTCATCAAAGTTAGCGTCATACCATTCACCTGCTAACATCTTTTCTTTTTCACTCATACATTTACCCCTCCCTCACTAAATTTCGTCAAATACACCTACGTATTCTAGCACCTTTTACAATTTATCCCAGTTGGATAAGTAATTGATACATTATTGTTCCGAGCATAATTACCTATTACATAACCCAATGTACCAATAATAAGTATCGGTCCCACTAAACCAGACCAGCCTTTTCCAATAGCTAATGCTGCTGCAGTAGTAGGTCCTCCCGCAGTTGCATTACTTGCTAACAATATTTCTTCAATTTTAAATTTAAAGAGCTTACCTAAAATAAGACTTAAACCTAAATTGAAAATCAAAATAATAATGACAAAAACAAACAACAATGGTGCAGTTGTAATAATTGTAGCAAATGAAGCCGGTGTACCAATGACTACAAAGAATATATAAATAAGGAAAGTGCCGATTTCTGATGCACCTGCTAACTTCTCAAAGAAATCTCCCCAGATAGCAACAACGATTAATGTCAATGTTGTTAATAATAAATATGAATCACCAAAGAAAGATACAATAATTGTTAATATGAGATTACTTTTAGGTACCCATAGTTGTATCAATTCTGCTATTTTGAAACTAACTGCCACAAGCGCAATCGCACTTGCCATTGAAAATGCAATATCTAATAATTGAATTTTTTTCGGTTGCCAAAATGACTGATGTGTCTCAGGTGTCGTTTCAGTTTTATAATTAGTAGTAAAATGTTTTTTTATCCAAGGCATTGATGGAAGGGCTATAAGTAATATGAAATACAGTGCCATAACACTGTTATCAGCAACTACTGTCGAAGAAACCATGTCTCCAGGTGTTTGAAATTTAGAACTCAAAGCTGCAAAATTCACGCCACCACCAATGTAACTTCCAGTCATCATGGCACCTATTTTAGAAAGATAAGGTATCCATTGATTTAAAGTAAGAAATGCGACCACTGTACCTATCATTGTCCCTACTGAAGCAATCATGAAAATGAATAATAATCGTCTACTTTCTTTCCATATCTTTAAAATATTTGAACTGAATAATAATAATGGAATAGAAAGTGGCACGATAAAATCCCTTACCGTGTCATACACTGGTGAACTCGTTGGTATCACTTTAAAGTTTGATAAGAGCATTGCCCCCACCAGTGCTATAATTGCTCCTGAAATTGTACTTGCCCACTTGTATCGCTGTTCTAGGAATAAACTAACTGTTGCCCAAACTATAATAATAGCCCATAACGTCCACGTGTCATCTTTAGCTATAAGTGCACCTAATACCATGAACTTCCCCCTTGAAATAAATTTTTATTTTAAGATATTAAATACATTTTAACAGCATTTTTCATTAATTTTTATAATTTTCTGAAAAAATACATTGTTTTGCTCTTTTTAAATTGATATTCTTGCAACTGTAGACAATAACAAGGGGGGATTTTTGCATATGAAAGAAAAAATTGGTTTAATCTTAGGACCATCACTTTTCATCATTTTTTATTTTATACCTAGTATTACAGGTTTAGCGGATGAACCACGTGCTGTTCTTGCAGTCACACTTTTTGTGGCTACATGGTGGATTACAGAAGCAATTCCCATACCTGCTACATCACTCATTCCACTGATATTACTACCTTTGAGTGGTGGTACAAATGAACAAGTAGTCGCGAGTGCTTATGCTGATCCAATCGTATTTATGTATATGGGCGGCTTTATTATCGCACTGGCAATTGAAAAATGGAATTTACATAAACGAATTGCTATGACCATCATTTCTTTGATGGGTTCAAATAGTAATCGTATTATTTTAGGTACAATGATTGCAACTGCATTTATTTCAATGTGGATTTCCAATGCGGCAACTGCACTCATGATGTTGCCAATTGCTTTAGCATTAATAAAAGAAATTAAAGATGCACAATTCCTCAAACCAGAATCAGCGCACAAATTCGGGAAAGCATTATTATTAACTGTCGCTTATTCTGCATCTATCGGCGGCTTAGCAACGCTTATTGGTTCAGTACCAAATGCAGTTTTCGCAGCCATCGCTTCCTCTACTTTAAATAGAGAAGTGTCCTTTGCGCAATGGATGTTATTCGCCTTACCATTAACAATTATATTGTTAATCATTTTATACTTATTAATGACAAAATGGTTATTTAAAATTGAAGACTCCGATAAAATATCTTCAGATTTTGCAAAGAAAGCTTTACATGATTTAGGTCCGATGAGTTTAGAGGAAAAATTAACAGGTATTGTTTTCCTTTTCGTTAGTATCTTGTGGATTGGTGGCGGTCTCTTGCCTGCTTCCTTAAACTTATCAGACACAGTTATAGCAATGTTAGGTGCTGTGTTACTCTTCCTTATTCCCGCTAAGTCATCTAATGGCGCGTTACTCGTATGGAATGACATGAGTAAACTACCATGGGGGATATTGTTATTGTTCGGTGGTGGCTTATCCTTAGCTGCTGCATTTGAAGATTCAGGACTGACAAAATGGTTTGGTGGTATGTTAGGTTTCGTCGAACCTTTACCATTAATTCTTGTTGTTATCGTATTGACGACAGCTATTTTATTCTTAACAGAAGTGATGTCTAATACAGCTGTTTCTAATATGTTAATGCCAATCAGTATTGGTTTAGCCGCAACAATTAGCCAAGACCCATTTATTATTATGGGAATTGTCGCAGTATCCTCAACCTGCGCATTTATGTTGCCAATTTCAACACCACCAAATGTTGCTGTATTTAGTTCTGATGAATTAGAAATGCAAGACATGGTTAAAGCTGGATTTATTTTAAACATGTGTGCAATTGTTATCATCTCGCTATTCGTATATTTCTGGTTACCTATTGTATTCGGTTTATAAATTATAAATAGACGTTACTTAATAGTTTGTAACGTCGTGATACATCTAAGGTATGATATAATTTCGATACTAGGGACGCATGTCACAAAGTACAAAACGGTATAGAATAAGTATATAAACTTATAGAAGGAGTCATTTATTATGAAGACAATCATTAAAGGGGCCATCGCAGTATTACTGATATTAGGCGTAGTTAAAACATTCCAAGACCATGACGTACAAGCAGAAGTAGTTAATTATTATAACCAAGCTAAAAATGGTGAATTGCTTCAAAGTATAGAAAGTGTGAATTTCGATTCATTAAAGCACTTACAATTAGATGATCTTATCCCTTCTGATTTCTTTTAAAGTTTATCAACTTTCTTCTAGATAATTACAGAACAAACGTTATCTGATATGTCGGGTGTCAATCTTGTCCCAATTTCGTATCGATAGTGTAATTGTTGTACCTTATTAACATAAATTTCAACAAATAGATTAGCCAAGACAACCTTCATACAAATAAATTAAGCGCATCTCCTAATATTTAAAGGAGATGCGCTTTTTTTGTGGGAAAATATAAATTTTTAAGGGGTAAGTGTAAAAAAAGCATAATGACATATTTCGATTATAATTATATAATAATATTAATTTATACAACAGGAGGCTATATAAATGAAAAAGACTATTATAAGTATTTTATTGTATTTAGCAATAGTATTAGGCTCTGGAACAATAGCAAATGCGACAACTATCTATGCACAAGGTGGAATTTGGAATTATGGAGTAGGAAGCAAATATGTTTGGTCATATTACAGTAATAATTATAAAGCACATGGCTCTACAGCAGTGGGTAAATATAAATCCTATAGTGGAAAAACGAGAGCTGGTATCCAAGCTAGAGCATCTGCTCCAAAATCATTCTTCGTAAATAGAACATATTACAACGTTTACTAATAATAGCAAGGAAATGAATACAAATTGCATTCATTTCCTTAATTGATGAGGTACTGTATGAAAATAATAAAATTGACCTTAGATATTATAACGCTTTGTATCATTACTATATTAGTCCTGATATTCACATTAAGAGAAGAGGAAGAATTATTACCTGGTAGTCATACCATATTAAACATTTCTGCTTGGAATTATAGTCACAATAAGCAAGAAATTTATAAAACAATTGAATCCATTTCCCAAAAGGAAAATATAACAATCTATAAATCTATCTTAAATACGAATCAAGACACATACAAATATATATACTCATTTAATGAAGAAAAACCAAAATTCCAAAATCATATTAAGTATAAATATATCAACTATGACACCCTTCTTAGTAAAGATGTCCGAGGGAATTATTTTGTAATGGGCGCTTCATTTGATCCCCACAATATTAAACAGCTACTACAGGAAAAAGGCGTAGATTCAGAAATACTTAGTTTAAATAAATTCGTCTTATTTTTATCTGTCATAAATGATAAGGGACTGCTATTCCCTATGGTTTCAATATTAATACTTTATATTTTTTATTTTTTACAAATAGCCAATATAAAATTCAAAGAATATGGTATTAAAAAATTACATGGTTATTCAATTTCAAAAATAATATCTGAAGATATACGTAAGAAATGTTTATACTACACTTTCTTATTAAGTTTCTTTTTAATTTCTATACTAATTTTATCACTAGCATTGGACATTTTAGACAATACTTTTACTTTTATAGTACGTGTTTTCTTAGGCATAATCATTTTATTCAGCGTACTTTTTTTAATTTCACTTTGCTCTTATACACTATTTATAAAGACAGATATACCACTAATTATCAAAGGCAAAAAACCCTATACATTATTACGAATGATAACTGTATCGTTCAAGATAATTATTCTAATTGTATTAGCAATTTTGTTAGTACAAAATTTAAGTTCATATCATGAATTGAAAAAGATTAAAGAAACTGAAAAGTACTGGACAAAGTTAGATGATTATTACGTCATTGAAGTTGCACCACTTAAGTACACTCATTCAGAAGAAAGTGATATATCCAAAAAATTTCATAAATTAATCTCAAATACTGAAGCAAAACATGAATCATTACTTATTAGACACAATAATTTATATCATCCCCACCCTACGAATTACACTCCCGAAAATGGTAATGTTGTTTTTTTAAATAGCAATTTCGTAGATTTCTATAATAGTGCATTTAATAAACGATTGGAGCTTTCCAATTCTAAAAATACAATTGACTTATTATTACCAACTAAAGCGCATAACTTTAAAAAAGAAATTAAAAAAGATTTCAAAGATTGGATTAACTTCCAACAGGATAATAATCGAAATAAAGAAATTAACATGAAACAAACAAATGATAACTTTGAAATATTTACTTTTGATACCAGATCTAGTTTAAAAAATAATTTTAGTAAAAACCCTCTAGTTGTATTAATAGATGCAACAGACCTAGGAGATAACTTTTATTATTCATCAGTCACACAAGGTAGTTACTTGTTTAAAGATTTTAAAAATACCAATAAACATTTGAAGGAATATGGATTAGAAGATGTTGTAAGTGGCATTACAAATTACAAAGACATCGTATTAAAGGATTTTAAAGCACTTAACATAAAAATGCTTATTATATCTATTTCAATACTTTTATCTTTTATCACACTGGTATTAACAATAATTTTTGATATCCAACAATACTTTGAAAAAAACATGAAATTTTTAATGATAAGAAAAATACATGGTTTCAATTTGATTAAAAATCATAGTGAATACTTACTATTGAGTAATGGTTTAGTCATTTTAGTTGGTGTTATATCTATAGCAGTTATGAATAACAGCACAATCCTCCTTTTATTTATCTTTATTATAATTATTCAAATATTAATACAAAGTATATATATAAATAAGTTAGAAAAAAATAACCTAATCAATTTAAAGGAGTTAGAATAATGAGTAAAAAATTAACTATCGTTATTATTATTATCATAATACTTACTGTTACTACATTCCTAACAAATGATAACTTTGATAGATTTAACCCTTTTCTACAAGAAGAAAAATCGTATGCCATAGTTAAACAACACACACAGCAATATAACGATGTCACAGCGTATTCCAAGAATGGGGAAAAATTGAACTATAAATTAACATTCGGTGGTTATGATCCAAGTAAAAAGTTTGTAGAAATCATTCATAAAGGGACATACGTGAAAGAAATACACTATATTGAGAAACAAGCGCTCCCCAAAAATATTAGGTGATGATAATGATAAAAATACAAGGATTAACAATTACAAAAGAAGAAAATACTATATTTAAAGATTTAAATTACTCATTTAAAAATGGTAAGTCATATGCCTTAATGGGGTATAGCGGATCCGGTAAATCCACATTATTAAATAGTATTGCTCGGATTTGAAAAAATAGATTCAGGTCATATATATCTTAATGGCAAAAAATTAATTGCTGATAACCATTTCTATAAAACGCAATTAGGTTATCTATTTCAAAACTATGGATTAATAGATAATTTATCAGTTGATGACAATTTAGATATTGGACTAGCCTTCCAAAAACATTCGAAAGCAGAAAAACGAAAACGTAAAAATATATTATTAAAGGAATTAAATGTAAATGTTGATTTAAAGCGAAAAATATCAACATTAAGCGGTGGAGAACAACAACGCATCGCTTTAATTAGATTGTTATTAAAAAATCCTAATATTATACTAGCCGATGAACCAACAGGATCATTAGATAGAATAAATGGAGAAAAAATTCTAGATAAGTTATTAGCATGTTTAAATGACAATAAAATTATCATAATAGCAACACATGACATTGATGTTGCTAAAAAGTGCAATGTTGTCGTAAACATGGAAGCTTTAAAAGATTCGTTATTCAGCAATCTCGATACATTTTAAGGAAAACAAAAACAGCGAGACCCCTTTTCAATAGGAGTCTCGCTGTTTGACTTCTCTTAATCCTCATCTATAAATTTATGACGTCATATAATCTCCACCATTGACGTGTATGACTTGCCCAGTAATATACGAACTATCTGCGTATGTTGCTAAAAATACATAAGATGGTGCCAGTTCAGCTGGTTGCCCTCTACGTCCCATTGGTGTGTCAGAACCTTGATCTTCAACTTTGTCTTCTGTGAATGTTGCTGGAATTAATGGTGTATAAATCGGGCCAGGTGCCACTGCATTGACACGAATGCCTTTTTCAATCAACGTAGTTGCCAACGAGCGTGTGAATGCAACAATCGCGCCTTTTGTTGCTGAGTAATCTATAAGATGCCCCGAACCTCTATAAGCTGTCACACTTGTAGTATTAACAATCGCGTCACCATCACTTAAATGTGGCACTGCGGCTTGAGATAAAAACATCATTCCAAAAATATTTGTTTCAAATGTTTCTTTTACCTGTTCCGGTGTGATATCTTCAAAATTGTCTTTTGGAAATTGAACACCACCATTATTAACTAATATATTCAATCCACCAAAGTCATTCACGACTTTTTCAATTAAGTTTTGTGATGATGTTACATCTTTCAAATCATGTGCATAGGCTTTTGCTTTTACACCTAAAGCTTCCAAACGATGTACTACCGCTTCAGCATCTTCATGTTCATCATAATATCCAATCGCAACGTCTGCGCCCTCTTTAGCATATAGTGTTGCCACTGAGCGTCCAATACCTGAATCTCCACCGGTAATCAAAGCAACTTTTCCTTTCAATTTACCACCACTCTTGTAATCTTTCATTTCTGAAAGTGGCTGTGGATTCATATCTTTTTCAATTCCTGGCTGTCTATCTTGCGTATAACCTTTAATTTGTTTATGAAATTCAGTTAAGTTCATTTGTAATACCTCCATTTTTTACGCCTATTACTTGCTAGATACCACTTCAGAACATATACAAACATTTTGAATTTTTAATTAGTTTTGAACAATATAAAACGAATGCACTAACAACACACTATAACTGCTCCGTTATAGTGTGTTGACTAAACTTTTAAATTATTAATTTTATTATTCGGATTTAGATAGAATGTTTAACGATTCTACTTGAATGGATAAATGACATAACTGCAAATATGCAATAAACGATTGAATATGCACCCATAACAATATAGACAGGTAACATATTTGTAGTACTGAGGATCAACATAAATGCTTTAGCCGCAAAATATGCATGTAATAATGACACAACAAGTGGGAGTCCAAAATTAAACATTACTTTAAGTCCTAACCCTTTGAGCATATCACTATGCGTATATCCAATTTTGCGTAATATACGAAAACTCGGTATCTCATCTTCTGTTTCATCCATCTGTTTAATATAGATGATACAACCTGATGCAACTAAAAATGCTAATCCTAAGAATGATGTGACAAATAATAAAATACCTGCAGAGTCATTCAATTCTTGACGTACTAATTTTTGAGGATAGATATCAGAATGAACCGAATAAGCAATTTTATTAGCTTCTTTCCAATTATTTTGATTCTTCAAATCATAACCAAATTGCGCACGTGTTTCCTCGCCCTGTGGTTTTAATTGATTATATTGCTGTTCACTTATGAGTAATACAGGTGAAGCAAAGCTGACATCATTTTTAAAATCCACTTCTTTTTTAGCATCAATTACTTTAAATGTTTGCGCTGGTTTAGTGTCAAATTGAATTTTTGTATTTAAATTGAATTTCATTATACCCGCAGATGAAGCCATATTTATCATTTTAGCTTTATGATCCGTAATACCTTTATCATTAAAATATTTATTACTTGTTATAAACATTTTATCAGTTTCACCAAAATTACTACTGTAATCATAAAAATTCTCTTTAGTTACTTTTAATTGAGTAACTTCTTTATATACTTTGTTATAACCTATATCCTTTTGTTTTAATTCATCTTCAAATTGTTGTGCTTGTTTATTTTTTAGAAAATTGAAATCTTGTGGTGAGGATTGTTTCACTGTATCGTCAATCGTTGACTTACTGATTGCACCAAAACACAGCACGGTTACAGTAACAGCAGATATCGTCGCTATTATTGTGAGTGACAATGCATTTTTCTTCATTCTGTGCATAATTGAAGACGTAAATACAACATCTGTTATAGACACGTTACCACTTTTTGAACGTTTTACTGTTTTAAAAATCAACGACACTGAACTTCTAAAGAACAGGTATGCACCTACAATAGTTAAAAACAGAATGGCGAATGGTGCGAACATTAATTGCTCTGCGAATTTGCCAAACAGTTCAGTAGACATGTAGTAACCAAAAACAATCATGGCTATGCCTAAGATACCCGAGATAACTTCAATAACTGTCATCTTAGATTGAGTTGCTTCAGATTTTGTACTATCATTCATCATTGATAATATACTGCGCTTACGTAAAAAAATGAAACTTTGTGCCATAATCAATAGGAAAGACACGATAATTAATAAAATGGTTTGTATAACAGCAGGTAATTGGAACGTTAATGATACACTCGTGTCTATAGTTAATACCTTGAGTACAATCATTAAGAGAATCTTCGAACCAAAGACACCAATAATGATGCCCATCAATCCTGTTATTAAAAACATTGCGGCCTGTTCAATTAATAATATGCGCATAATATTTCTTCGTGTTAAACCTATCAATTGATATAAAGCAAATTCGCGTGTCCGTCGTTTTATAAATAATTGATTTGCGTACATTAAAAATATAAGTATAATCGCAAATAAGAAATATGATCCTACTTCAGACCCTTTTCTAATAATAGACATTGAATTTACATTGTTTATACTCTCTGTATACTTTAATGTAACGAAACTAAAATATAATACGATACTGACAATCAACGAAAATATATACATCGCATAATGCCGTATATTTTGTCTGAAGTTCTTAATTACGATTTGATTAAAACTCATTCGCTACACCACCCAAGGCAGTTTGCATATGAATGATATTTTTGTAAAATGCTTGATTCGAGTCATCACCTTGGTATATTTCAGAATGAACACTACCATCTTTCAACATAATGACACGATTAGAATAGCTTGCTGCCACTGGATCATGTGTGACCATTACAATCGTTGCATCTATGCTTTCATTCAAATCTTCAAGTCTATTGAGAAGATCTTGTGCGCTTTTTGAATCTAATGCGCCTGTAGGCTCATCAGCAAAAATAATAGCAGGTTTATGTACCGAGGCACGTGTTGCTGCAGTACGCTGTTGCTGTCCTCCAGAAATTTCATTCGGATATTTATGACCCAGTTCATGAATACCTAGCGCTTTTGTTACTTCATTATAATTATTTTCTTTTTCTGCTTTAGACATTTTTTGAATTGATAAAGGAAGCATGATATTTTCTTTTACTGTTAATGTGTGTAAGACACTATAATTTTGGAAAATAAAACCTATCTCTTTTTTACGAAAATCTGCTAACGCTTTGTTGCTCATGTTATTTATTTTATTGCCATTAATTTCAACTGTGCCACTCGTTATATAATCAATAGAACTTAGGACGTTTAAAAGTGTTGTTTTACCAGAGCCTGAAGGCCCCATTATGGTAACAAATTCACCTTTTTCAATTGAAAAATCTATCCCTTTTAACACTTCTTGTTGCTGATGTCTGTTACCGTACTTTTTTGTTAGTCCTTCTACTTTTAATATCGACATGTTTATTCACTCCTTGTCATCTTTTTCTCTATATAACTATCATAGCTAATTATTTTTTCTTTTCGTTTGTTATAACTAACAAAAAGCTATTTTAAAATGACAACTTTGTCACTTATATGAAATTGTTTTGATTCTAATTTTTTAAATCTACACTTCTGTCATATGATATAATAGTCTAATTGAATTTTAAATAAGGAGTACAAGAAGATGTTAAATAAACTTAAACGAGAATGGCTCACTGCTCCGGGCACCAATATCCTAGCTGGTATCCTTGTGGCGCTTGCGCTCATTCCTGAAGCCCTCTCATTCTCTATCATTGCCGGCGTAGATCCTATGGTCGGTCTATATTCTTCATTTATTATAGCAGTTGTTATTTCTTTTGTTGGCGGTAGACCAGCAATGATTTCAGCAGCTACAGGGTCTGTTGCCTTAGTCATTGTGCCATTAGTAAAGGACCATGGCGTTCAATATTTACTGGCGGCAACAATATTAATGGGTATTATACAAATTATTTTTGGTGTATTAAAAGTTGGTCGTTTAATGAAGTTCATCCCAAACTCTGTCATGATTGGCTTCGTTAATGCTTTAGCGATTCTTATTTTTATGACACAGATTAAACATATATTTGGTATATCGATACCTACATATTTATTTGTTATTGCTACACTACTCATTATTTACTTATTGCCACGAGTATTCAAAAAAATTCCCGCGCCACTTATCGCAATTGTTTTGCTTACTATTGTTTACTTAGCAACTGGCGCAAAAGTCGAAACTGTTGGTGATTTAGGACAAATCACACGTTCATTGCCACAATTTTTCATTCCTGATGTGCCATTTAACTTAGAAACATTACAAATTATTTTGCCTTATTCGTTATCTATGGCAATTGTTGGACTTGTGGAAAGTTTATTAACTGCACGTATCGTAGACCAAGCAACTGATACGTATAGTAGTAAAAATAGAGAATCACGTGGACAAGGTATTGCCAACTTCATTACAGGATTCTTTGGTGCAATGGGTGGCTGTGCTATGATTGGTCAATCCGTAATTAATGTTCGCTCTGGTGCAACAACGCGTCTTTCTACTTTTACAGCTGGTGTATTTTTGATTGTTTTAATTATCGTATTTGGTGATTGGGTCGTTCAAATTCCTATGCCTATATTAGCCGGTATCATGATTATGGTATCCGTAGGGACGTTTGATTGGCATTCATTCCAATTTATGAAAAAAGCACCACGCACTGATGCATTAGTCATGGTACTTACTGTAGCTATTGTGCTATTCACGAGTAACCTTGCCTTAGGTGTTATCGTTGGTGTCATTGTAAGTGCCCTTTGTTTTGCTACAAAAATTTCAAATGTTACTGTAGATTATGAAGAAGTCGATGAAACTATTCACTACAAAATCAAAGGACAGATTTTCTTTGTCTCTATAGATTCTATGATGAATCAACTTGATTTAGAATTACGTAATAAAATAATTTACTTAGATTTTAGTCAAGCTCACTTATGGGATGATTCCGCAGTGAATGCGATTGATACTTTAATAGAAAACTATCATAAGAAAAAAATACAATTTATGTACAACACCTCAACAAAGACAGTCGTAAAATTGTTTCAGAATTAAGCAAAGTAAACAAACAACATCTTTTATAAAATATGAATCTATGAGATTGAAATATCGGTAAGTTTTTAAAACTAAGCCCTTATTTCAATCTCTTTTTTTAAACACAAAAATTGACATTTATACCTAGCGGGGGTATATTAAAAATATAGCAATTTAACAAACGACTCTGTCACTAATATTTAATTATATATATATGAAAGGAGGTAGTCTTCATGACCGAAAAGAAAAAAACGACTTTAGGTATCACTGGTATGACTTGTGCAGCATGTGCAAATCGTATAGAGAAAAACTTAAATAAAATAAATGATGTAGATGCCACTGTGAACGTTACAACTGAAAAAGCAACGGTTGCTTATAATCCTGAATCAACAACCATAGAAGATCTTACGCATTCCATTGAAAAAACAGGTTATGGTGTCTTAACCGAAAAAGCGGAACTCGATGTTATCGGCATGACTTGTGCCGCATGTTCGAATAGAATTGAAAAAGTATTAAACCGCGACACTGGCGTTGCACATGCTAATGTCAATTTAACTACTGAAAATGCAACGATTGCTTATAATCCAGAAATGACTTCTATTGATGATTTGATTAAAAAAATTCAAAAAATAGGTTATGATGCAAAACCGAAACAAGTCGCCAGTGAAAAAAGTTCGCAAAAAGAACAAGAGTTACAACACAAACGTACTAAACTTATTATTTCAGCAATTTTAGCGAGCACCCTTATTGCTTACAATGTTCGTGCATCTTTTTGGTATGCAAATTCCGCATATTTTTATGAACCCATGGTTTCAATTTGCATTAGCTACACCCATCCAATTTATTATCGGTTGGCAATTTTACGTAGGTGCCTATAAAAATTTACGCAATGGCTCTGCCAACATGGATGTGCTTGTCGCCTTAGGTACAAGTGCCGCATACTTCTATAGTTTATATGAAATGATTAAATGGTTAAGCTTTGCGAATTATACACCACATCTATATTTTGAAACGAGTGCAGTGCTAATTACATTGATTCTCTTCGGAAAATATTTAGAAACGCGCGCAAAAACACAAACTACAAACGCTTTAAGTGAATTGCTCAACCTTCAAGCAAAAGAAGCACGTGTGTTACGTAATCAAGAAGAACTAATGATTCCATTAAGTGAGGTTGTACAAGGTGATTACCTTGTCATTAAACCTGGTGAGAAAATACCTGTAGACGGTAAAGTCATTAAAGGAACCACTTCTATAGATGAATCTATGTTAACTGGTGAATCCATACCCATTGAGAAAATTCAAAATGATAATGTCATCGGTTCCACAATGAATAAAAATGGTTCTATTACAGTAGAATCAACTAAAGTTGGGAAAGATACAGCGCTCGCTTCGATTATTAAAGTTGTGGAAGAAGCACAAGGATCTAAAGCACCTATTCAACGCCTTGCTGACATTATTTCTGGCTATTTTGTGCCAATTGTAGTTGGCATTGCTTTACTCACATTTATTATATGGATTACACTCGTACAAACAGGACAATTCGAACCTGCCTTAGTTGTCGCCATCGCAGTGCTCGTAATCGCCTGCCCTTGTGCACTTGGGTTAGCTACACCTACTTCTATTATGGTAGGTACTGGAAAAGCTGCGGAGAATGGTATTCTTTTTAAAGGTGGCGAGCATATTGAACGTACACACCAAGTCAATACTGTTGTATTAGATAAGACAGGTACAATTACAAATGGTAAACCCGTAGTCACTGATTTCGATGGTGATGATGACGTGTTACAACTACTCGCAAGTGCAGAAAAAGGTTCTGAACATCCTTTAGCGGAATCTATTGTGAATTACGCTAAAAAGAACTATATACCATTTTTAGAAGTAGCGCATTTCGAAGCAATACCAGGTCACGGTATAAAAGCAACGATTGATGGTAAATCATTACGCGTTGGTAATCGCAAATTCATGATAGAACAAGATATTGCAATAAACAGTGTAGAAACACAATTATCACGTTTTGAACAAGATGGAAAAACAGCAATGATGATTGCCATAGATAGCGAATTAAAAGGAACAATCGCTGTTGCAGACACTGTTAAAACTTCAACAAGTGAAGCAATTCAACAACTTCATGATTTAAATATTAAAGTCGTGATGCTCACCGGAGATAACGAACGTACTGCACAAGCCATTGCAAAACAGGTAGGCATCGATACAGTAATTGCCGACGTACTACCTGAAGAAAAAGCCTCAAAAATTGTAGCGCTACAAGATCAAGGCAAGACAGTAGCCATGGTTGGTGATGGTGTCAATGATGCACCGAGCACTTGTACAAGCAGACATTGGTATTGCAATTGGTACAGGTACAGAAGTTGCCATAGAAGCTGCTGACGTTACAATTCTTGGTGGAGACTTATTATTAATTCCAAAAGCCATGAAAGCCAGTAAAGCAACGATACGCAATATTCGTCAAAACTTATTTTGGGCATTTGGTTACAATGTAGGCGGTATACCGATTGCGGCATTAGGGTTACTCGCACCATGGGTCGCCGGTGCTCGCAATGGCGTTAAGCTCTGTGAGTGTCGTCACTAATGCATTGCGACTTAAACGCATGAAATTATAATTCAATTTTAAAATAATCATAATAAAGACATTCATTATTTTAAGGAGGTGATTTGTATGACTGCAGAAACAATTAAAGTAGAAGGCATGAGTTGTGATCACTGTAAACAAGCAGTAGAGTCAGCACTTACTAACCTTGATGGTGTTAACACAGCAGATGTTAGCCTTGAAGAAAATAATGTTAAAGTAGATTATGATGACAGCAAAGTCGAAATGTCTCATATGAAAGAAGCAATCGAAGACCAAGGTTATGATGTAAAATAAATGAATAGTACACAAATATAGTGGACGCCTCATCTTTGATGCGCCCACTTTTTTTATTACTTATATTACTTTTAATATTATGTTAAAACCACTTTATAAAGTATTGACACGCAGTCCTGTATCACCCGTGTTCAATACTTCTAGTGTTGCATCTAGTGCATCCACAATTAAATTTTCGACTGCCGCATCTGTATAAAATGCAATATGAGGAGACACTATAACATCTTGTCGTTCAATTAATTGAGTTAAAATATCATCTTTAAGTTCTGTGCCTCTTTGATCACTAGGGAACAATCCTTTCTCTCCCTCATATGTATCAAGCGCCGCACCTTTTAACGTTCCATTATCCAAGGTCGCTATAAGTGCACTTGTCTTTACAATCGTGCCACGTGCACAGTTGATAAATACAGCCCCCTTCTTAAACGTATTAAATAAATCTTCATCAAATAAATAATCATTTTCTTTACTCGCTGGAATATGTACAGTGACAATGTCTGCATCTTTTACAGCTTCAGTCACACTATCTTTATAAGTTAAATATGTTTCGCATTGCTCATTCGGTTCAATATCATATGCCACAACTTCAGCGTCAAACCCTTGAGCAAAAATTTTACCTACAATAGAACCAATACGTCCTGTGCCGATTACAGCGACTTTTAAATCTCTGATAGAACGTGATAATATCGCAGGTTGCCATCTGAAATCATAAGATGCTGTTTTTTGTTGAATATCATTATAATTACGAATTAAGTTAAGTGCTTGAGACACTGTATATTCTGCAATTGAATGTGGTGAATATGAAGGTACATTTGAAATAATCAAATTATATTTTTGAGCTAAATCTAAATCATAGCTATCAAAACCTGCACTTCGTTGCGCAATTTGTTTAATACCAAAATCATGTAATTTTTTGTATACTGCTTCATCTAATGAAATTTGCTGTGATAAAGATAAACCATCAAATCCTTCTACACGATCTACTGTATCTAAAGTAAGTAAATCTTTATCTAAATCCACTTCTACTTTGTTTGTTGTTGCCCATGCTTCTATGTAAGGAATATCTTCTTCACGCACGCCAAAAGTTTGATTCTTGTCATCTAAATTCACTCCTATTTTATTATTGATAAAGATATTTAAGCGATTGAATACGTTCTGCTTGCTTCCATCAATGCTTGATCATCAAGTGCCAATGAAATACGTACATAGTTACGCCCATGTTCACCAAAAGGTATGCCAGGTGCAACAAGTATAGATTGTTCTTGTAATAAATATTCAACAAACGCTTCGCCATCGTATTCAGATGGTGTTTTCAACCATAAGAAAATACCGCCCTTCATCGGTTCAAAAGGTATATCTACTGCTTTGAGTTTTGCTTCAAATTGGTTTCTACGTCTTTTAAATGTTTCGTTTTGTTCTTCTAAAAAATCATCATAATGATTCAGCGCGTAAGTAGCCGCATCTTGTAACGCACCGAACATACCAGCGTGTGTATGCGATTGATATTTCTTCAATGATTGAATCATGTCTTTATTCCCTACTGCAAAACCCACTCTGAATCCTGACATGTTGTAACCTTTAGATAGTGAAAAAATTTCTACGCCTAAATCTTTCGCACCTTCAGATTGAAGCAAACTTGGGTTCTTACCATCAAAACCAAATGCACTATATGCAAAATCATGAACAATTTTAGTTTTTGTATTTTTAAATTTTGCGACAGCTTCATCAAATACAGCCTTTGTAGCTACTGAACCCGTTGGATTATTAGGATATGTTAAATAAACTAGACGTGTATTAGCTAACACATCTTTATCTACTTTATCCCATTCAGGTAAATAATACGGCGCTTTAAGCACCAGTCGCTCAGGTCTGCGCATCAGCCAACATCACACCTGCCAAATAATCCGTATAACCAGGATCTGGTAGTAATACATTTTCTCCCGGATTAACAATACATGTTGGGAGTGCTACTAAACCATTCTTCGTTCCATATAAAATACAAACCTCTTCTTCTTTATCTAATTCTACTTGATACTGTCTTTCATAAAAATCTACAATTGCTTGTTTCAAGCTATCTTTACCATGAAATGCTACATACTTCTGATTCTCAGGAAGACGTATCGCATCGGCGAAACAATCAATAATACCTTTTGGCGTTTCGCCATCAGGGATACCGACTGCCATATTGATTAATGGTAAAGGCCCATGTTCAACCTTTTGCCCCATCGTTTTACCAAAGTAGCTATCGGGAATTTGTGCTAATATATCTGAAATTGACATTAAAAAGTCCTCCTATATAAAAAAACTATATACCCAATGAAGTGGCATATAGTTTTCACATGTCACCTATCTATCAAGTCATGTCACTTGTTGGAAGTAGCACAGTACTTACGACATAAGTCTGCTCGCTGAAGTCTCATAGGGCCAAATCCCTCAACTTCTCTGGATAAGTTTTCGTTTATTTAATTAGCTTTAATTTTATCAGAATATTCGCTCTTGTCAATAAACTTTAAAGTATATAAAAAAAGAGCGACTCTTGTGAGTCACTCTCTTGATTTACATCACTAAATTTTATGATTTAGCGATATAAATCCTACCACCAACCGTGTGATGAACGGAATGCTAATGCCGCATCAATTGAACCGTAACGTTCTTTAGCGTAATTTAACATACCTTTAGTTTGAGTAGATACTGAACCAGTACCCCATGATTCTTTAGTTTGACCTAAACCACTGTAACCAGCTGGGTTAACAGCATTTGGGTTACCGCTTGATTCAGGTAATACGATAGTATTCCACATAGCTTCTGTACCACCAGCAGCTAAGAATTGAGCTTTAACTGATCCACCTGTTGCGACAGCTGAAGTTTTAGCAGCTTCGTAAGTTTTAGTAGTTGTACTTGTTTGTGTAGTTTCAACTTTTGTAGTAGTTGAAGCTTTAGGAGCTGCAACTGGTTTTACGTCAACATTACTTGATTGTTGTTGCGTACTTACTTCGCTTGTTGATTTTTCGTTCGAGTTAGTAGTTGCTTGCGCGCTAACGTCTTGAGTTGTATTTGTAGAAACGTTAGAAGATGCAGTTTGAGCACCTGCTACATCATATTCCCATGACCATGATTGACCATCTGAAGTGAATGTATATTCATAACCACCTAATACGAAATCATAGTTGTATGCACCTGCGTGTAATGGCTTTTCATTTAATTCTGCAGCACCACTTTGTGCTAATTCAGCTAAATGCGCTTTGTCGATGTTTTCTTCTGAAGCGTGAGCTTGATTGTTGTCTGCTGTTGCTTGCGTATCCTGTTACACCTAATGCTACTGCTAATGATGATGCTAAAATTGTCTTCTTCATAATTAAAAAATCCTCCATTTAAATCTTTTTAAGTAAAATTATATTTTCGTTAATTAAATTATCCTATGTGCTTCAAGCAATTAATTTTTATGTATTATTTTTTCGCCACAAATAATATACCATAAATTTCGGTCAATTATATTACACTAAGATAACAAAACGTTACAGATAAAGCTTCTCTTTGTAACATTGAAATATAATCGTTTTGTTTTGTTACGCTCTAAACAAATAAAATATACTTTTCATATACCTCTAAATGTTATTATATTGCGCTTTATATCAATTTTCTTACGAATTTTTCATATAGTCTGAAATATTACAAATCCATCTACTGTTATCAAACTGTAAAATTAAAATTCGACATAAAATTTATAATTTGGGGCGAAACTTGCAATTAATTTTGTCGAAATATAAAAAAAGACCACTGTTATGTGGCCTTTTAGATTATCTAAATACATTTTTAAAAAATTAATTTGTATGTTAGTTTATTACAAATCATTACTCGCTTCATATTCAAAATATATAACCTCTTATGCTAAGAATTTATAAATATTACTATCATATAGTTTTAATACCTTCATATAGAAAAGATTAATTAAATACCCCATAATAAATGGAACTACAAAGAATGTGATAAATACAAGTAATAAATTCATTAATATCGAGTCTTCCATAAATTTAAAGGCACTAATGGGTCCTACAAGTCCGATAATACCAAATCCGGCAGATTCTTTTGTACCTTCTATACCAATAAGTCCACCTACAAATCCTGTGATAAGTGCATTTGTAAAAATCGGTAATAAAATAATAGGATGTCTTACCATATTCGGTATCATCATTTTAACGCCGCCTAGAAAAATTGTGATCGGCACGCCTGGTCTATTCATTTTCATTGTTCCCGCAACAAGTGCACCTTCACACGCTACGATACCAAGCGAAGCAGAACCAGCTGCTAAACCACTTATACCTATTGCTAGGGCTGTAGCAACGGTGGATATCGGTGAAATAATTATGAAACTGAATGCAAGTGCAATAAGCATAGACATTAATATAGGTTGTAATTCTGTAAATGAATTTACCAGATTACCTATACCTGTAGTAATCATTTGTACGTATGGCAGTATGAGTACGCCTATAAATGCGACCAAGCCTCCAACAATTGTTGGTAAAATAATTAGCGTTAAACTACCAAAACGTTCTCCTACTATTAATATAAAAAACACTGCAATTGCCGCAGTAATCATTGTATTGATTAAATCCCCAACGCCTACAAGCGTCCATACACCATCATTGAATTGTGCAACGCCACTACCAACAAATGCCGAACTTGCAACTACTGCTGTAGCTAACGGCGTTAGATTGAAGCGCATTGCAATCAATGCTCCTACAAGAAGTGGTACTGTAAATTGTATACTTTCTACTACTTGTAACATGGTTTCGAATATTGGATGCGTTGGTGAAAGAAATTTAAATAGTTCACCTAAAATTGCATTTGGAATCAGACCTGCAACAATCGCTATTGCTACACCTGATAATACATTATTTATAAATTGTTTCGGACTGATTTTCATCATAGCAGTTCCTCCTAAGTTGTAATAATTACTAATATATCATATTATCTTAATTTTCAGAATATTACTTTTGTATTTAATTTTTTAAAATAAGTCTGGTAAAACAGCAAATAAAAAGCCAACAGATAACGATTAAGTAATCTGTTGGCTATTCATTATATATTTAATTGGTATCTTATGATTTTTAGTTTCTTCCATAATAGCTTTTATTTTTCCATTAATTCAGAAGTTATGACAAGACCTTGTGTTTCAGTTTCAAAAAATTCCAGCTTTTGCAATTTATTATTTTTTGGTAATAAACTATCGAATTGTTCCCAAATCCAAAAAGCGATATTTTCAGCAGTAGTATTCATATCCGGCAACGTTTGATTCACTAATTTTCCATCTAGATAAGGCGCAATTTCTTTTTTATATAACTTATCAACTTCATTAAAATCCATTGCTAGACCGTAATCATCAATTGCAGATAAAATTTCAATGTTAAATTTATATAAATGATGCTCTAAATCTTTGTGGAATTTTTCAGTGAAATAAATACGATTGTCACATGTGAATTCATAATAGTTTTTTATACATACATCGTTATCTCGATATTTGAATTGTTGAGGTGGTTGCACATTATCGAAATTTGTCATTAAACTCCCTCCTATTCTACGCTTTGTATCTATATACCCTTTCTCATTCTTCTATAATTAAAATAACTATGTTTTTCTCTATTCACTATAGGTAATTAAGTATTATAAGAGGTTTTTATTTATAGAAAGGATGAATGGTATGACTATTCACATTCAAAGAATTTATGATAATGAACAAAAAGATGGTGTACGTATACTTGTAGACCGAGTTTGGCCAAGAGGTGTATCTAAGGAAGATGCAAATTTAGATCATTGGTTAAAAGAACTTGCGCCTACATCTGAGTTAAGAAAATGGTTCGATCATGATCCTAAATTGTACGCCGCTTTCAAAGAAAAATATGAAAAAGAATTACGTGAAAATGACGATCAGCAAGCAACATTTAACGAACTTAAAGAAATCATAGCAAATACTAAAAAAGATATTATTTTATTATTTGCGGCTAAAGATGAAGCGCATAACCAAGCTGTCGTACTTCAAGACTTGTTAAAATAAGGTGATGTTAGAAATGACCACATGGGATATTCATGTACAAGATAACTGTGTTCAACAATTAATAAAAAAAGATGCAACATTAGCATTACTTATTAAAAAAATTGGGAATATCCAAATCAATATTCGTCCTGATCCATTAAAATCTTTAATTCGCTCTATAATAGGACAACAAATTACAGTAAAAGTGGCCGCATCTATTTTCAAACAGTTAACGGATGCTCTCAATGATGAATGGACAGTTGATAAACTGTCTGAAATCGAAGATACGCAAATGAGATCTTTTGGTTTATCTAAATCTAAAATTAATTATATTCATAATTTAGTAACACATATACAACATGGAAAACTAGATTTAGAAAATTTACACAAGTTAAGCAACGATGAAGTTATTCGTACGTTAACTGAAGTGAAAGGTATTGGACAATGGACTGCCGAAGTTTTTTTATTATTTACATTACAGCGTCCAGATGTTGTCCCTGTACATGATGTTGGCCTACAAAGGTCAGCGCAATGGTTGTACGATACAACTAAAGCGCAACGAAAAGCACAGCTTTCTTTATGTTCGGAACGTTGGGAGCATTGCGCTTCTATTGGTGCGTTCTATTTATGGGAAGCTATACATCAAGATTATTTAGCTTACGATTCCATACATGACATCAATGACTAATATGTATACAAAAGTTTTAATTATAAACAAGGACATGAGACATAAATAAATGTCTCATGTCCTTGTTTTTTTACAGTTTTTACCTTGATACAATCTTTGTTTATTAATTTCATTGTTAAATACTTATTGGAAATGTAGTTACTCTTTTTGCGTTAATTCATCTATATATTCATTTTATGTGTGTTTCCTCTATAGATGTTCCATCAATAATAAAGACTGCTTTATTTTATCGTTTTTATGGCAGTTATTTGTGACGACTCCTGCGGGAAGAGCACTAGCCGAAGACTACAGGCTGAGGCTGTGCCCGCGGAAAGCGTGCACAAAAAAACTGCCAACAAAGTCGCATACTTTGTTGACACTCTGAGCTTTGGCAACATATTACCAAAGCTTTTTATTATTTTTTATATAAACTTTTTTCGCCATCAGGCAGTTTTTCTACAAATGATTTAGGATCTTCAGCATACGTATTACCAACGCCACCATTCATTCTTTGGAAATGAAGATGAGCGCCTGTAGTTTGTTCACCAGTATTTCCTGAAAGTGCAACGACATCGCCGCCTTGCACTTTGTCACCCACTTCAACCTTAAAATCATTTAAATGCATATACCACTGATGATACTGACCATTTGATTCCGAAATTTGTAAGACTTTCCCACCTAAGTCATTATTAAATGTACGTGTTACCGTACCATCTGAAGCAGCTTTTATAGGCGTATCTTCTGGTAAATGATAATCTATACCGTAATGTTTGCCATCAAAATTACTTCTCTCGTATTCACCAAATGTTTCTGTTTCTCTACTTCCATCAAATAACATGCTAAATGAGTTGTCACTATCTTCATCAGCCTCGTTACTACTTTCTTCAGTAAAAGTTTTATTCATACTGTCTTGAATGTCGTCTATGTTAATAATGAGTAGTGTTAACGGAACTATAATAATAATAAGTAAGACAATTGTTTTTATCGTATTTTTCACTATTCAAATCACCTTTAATATATTTAAGTTGTGATATATTAGTATACTTTTTATAGTTTTGATACGCTAATCATACAGCTTGGACAAGGCTCATACTTTAGTTTGACGTAACTAAAAAAGTCATCGTATATCGTTTATACAATGACTTTTTTCACTACTCTAATCTTATTTTAGATTACACTTCTTAAATTTTAAAATTACACATTGCATTAAGCACTATAACTTCCAAGCATATTTTCCATCAGTTTCCATACGCTTTCAACATCCACTGCAGTAGCAAAATAAGCATTTTTTTCTTTATCTGTAATATCATTTAAATCGACTGCCATCGTCCCATATGTAAGCGGACTTTGATGTTCAATATCTATGTGTGTATGTTGCATCGTAAACAAATCTGGTTGTAATAAATACAAGATAGTACAAGCATCATGTATTGGACCGCCATCCATATTAAAATGTGTTTTGTAAGTTGCTTTGAAAAACTCCAAAAGTTCAACGACAAATTTAGCAATTTGATTGTCGATTCGCTTAAATCGATTAATCACTTCATCCGTTGCCAATACTTGGTGTGTAACATCTAGTCCAAATACATTAATCGTCACTCCACTATCAAAGACACGTTTAGCCGCTTCAAGCATCTACCCAAATATTGAATTCCGCGTTAGGCGTCCAATTACCGAATAACACACCAAAACCCCCACATATGCCACGCCTGGCCTCAGCCCTAATTCAAATATAAAAATAAGAGCCTAACCTCATTTGAGGCTGGGCTCTTTTATTGCTCTTTTAGAATTGTATCAGAATATTCATATAGCGTCATAGCTTTTTGAAATGTTACGTTTTCAAGTTTAACCTCGCCCTTACGTAAACGAGTGATAAGTGAACGTTGTAGGCCTGTTATAGCTTGTATTCTGTTTGCTCGGTACGTTTGACTCTAACACTTGATTTATACGCTCTGTGAGTCGCTGAGTAGTGTCTGTGTTGATTTTAGTATCAGTCATCGCCTGCACCTCCTAGTCAATATTATTGTGTCCAGCCCTCGTCAAGGTCTAGTTCGTCTGCATGTTGTGTTGCATAATCATCTAGTTGTGACTGTAGTTCGTGTAACTCGTCTGCGTCAGCACCTTGACTTGCTCTTTCTTTCATATGTTTTATTAATCCGTTATATTGCTCCTGTATATATTGATTATCTGACATGCCTTGTTTCATGTCCTGTTTCTCTGTATTTTCATTCTCGTGTGATGGTATGGTTGCTCGGCGCTGTTTGTTCATTATCAGCTTGTTGTGTTGGCGTTTCATTTGATTGGTTGTTCTGTTCATTTGTTTGTGCGCTATCGTTGTCGCTTGATTTAAGTTCTTTATATGCGTATAACCCTGTTAAGCTTAGGGCTATGATTACCGTTGCTGTTATAAAGCCGATGAAGAATTTCATTTATCCTATATCCTCCCATGTTAAGTTTAGCTCTTTCATTACTTCTTTGATTTCCTCGTCAAGTCTGTCTCTCGTTGTCGGGTCGTTCGACTCTTCCATAATCTCTAGTAGGCTGAGAAGTAAGCCTGAAAACACTGCATGTTCTTTTTTATCCATGTTCTTACCCTTTTTTAGTTTTTCCGACATTGGCTTTTATAGTGTGCCTCGCCTATTCTACTTATATTTTTACGCATTTCTTGTAAGGTTGACTCATCTATATAATTTTTCCATCTCAAAGTTTCAGTAATTGACCATAAAGCATGTTTTTGTGTAGCAACACCAAAATCCCCCTTTTGGAATTTGCAACTTATTCCGTACCCTTTACCCCCTTTGCGTATTTCAAAATCTAAACCATTACAACTTAGGCTCATGTGTTTGTTGTCACCACTGTGTTCTAAATTAAAATCTTTAGCAAACTTCTTAATGTTTCTCATATTCTTACTCCTTTTTATTTTCTGTCCATATATTTAAAATGTACTTTCCTGATTAACTTGATGATTTCGGGGAAAAATACTAATACAACACATATAGCAATTGTAATAAGCATGATATGTTGAAACCTCCCTGAGAATGTAATATAATAAATTTTGAAAAAGGGATAGCCCGAATTAACGGGCTTTGTAACAATGGATTATTTTTCATCTTGGTTGTTGTGCTTTCGGTCTAGATAACCGAGGTGCCACAATCTAAGTTGTTTTATTAACGCCGGTATTCGGAGCGCAATTCCGAACGCTAGCGTTTTTATTATGTCCTCCACTTTTACACCCCCTTTTTCAAGAGAGTTTGTAAGGCGCTTGATTACCTTACAAAATTCATTATACAGACTTTGTACCAATATCGCAACATATTTTATACATTTTATGCAAAATTCCTGCGTTGCCACCCATTTTTAAGGTGGAAAATAGACAAACCCCTTGCGCCTCTAATGCTAAACCCATGCGTTGCCCAAAACACCCCTAAAAAATATTCCCAAACTTATAAAAATACGTGTTAGGGAATAGCCTATGTAATAATACACTTTCTATATTCCCTATACTCTATTTTTTAACTCAATAGGAACTTTTATGGAACCAGGGCAACGATAGACCTTAAAGTCAACGGGCTGTTGGTGTTTACCCGTTGCCCAGGTTAGAAATTCAGGGCAACCAAGTGGAACCAGGGCAACGCCTCGAATTCGAGATGATTTTTAGGGCAACACACATATTTATGCACAAAAAATGTCTGTTTTGCATATATTATGAATATATTTTGCATAAAATAAAAACGACCTATGAACGGTCGCTTGAATAATTTGAGTGTAGGAATGAGAGATAACAACCTAAGAAACACAACACAGCCATGTAGATAGCCCCTAGCATTCTCTCTATTCCTAATGTAACTGTAAATAGTAAAAAGATTAGAGCTCCCAACCCTAACGCTTTCATTAATTCCCTTAAATGTAATAACAAATTTATCCCTCCGAAAAATGCTTACTTTTCCATTCTATACAAATTTGAATATGTGGTAAACGTTATTTTTCAAAATTGAACATAAAAAAATAGGGCAAGCACAAACCAAAGTGCCTACCCTAAAACATAATATAGTATTAATTAAGTGAATTGTATTTATAATAACAAATTTTAGTAAATTTCAACAACCCTTAGACGTTCATGCCACACCCAGCCGTTATTGTTAGAGCTGTAAACACGAGCCCAACCGTCCAAGATTTCAAATATATAGAAATCGTCATAGCCTGCTTGATACGTTTCATTTGTGAGGTTCCGGCTGTAGTTGCCTTTACTTCCTGAACGTTTTGCAATCGTAGCGCCGTAGTAATCGAGTTTACTTCTAAATTTCGCACTACGACCCCACTTGATTGTATCTGGTGGAATACCTCCAACTCTTAACTTGCTAGCTTGTTTCGCTTTCTCTTTTTGGCTAACGGCCTGCTTGTCAGCCTTGTCGTGTTTGCTGTCGCCACCTGCTGGCTTGTAAATCTCAGTAATGCGTAAACGCTCATGCCAAACATAACCGTCATTGCTAGGGCTGTACACGCGCGCCCACCCGTCACGTATTTCATAAACATAGAAAACGTCGCCCTGTCCGTATTCTTCGCTAGTCAATGTCATGACATTATTATGATTAGGCTTGCAAATTGTAACGCCCTCATTGTCTGCGACTGCTTTGAAATATGCCTGATTTGACCATGTAAGGTTTTGAGGCGGTATCGTGTTGAGTTTCAACGCTTTGCCTGATTTCTTCTCTTTAGGCTTAACTGCGCCGATGTCTGCAAGGTCGACACTGTCGTCAGCAAAGTCAGGGACGATAAAGTGCGTTAAGCCTGAGTAGTCATCGACTCTTAGCTTAGGCGGGCTGTTTGCTAAAGTATCAAAGTTCTGCTCTAATATTGTGAATGTCTCAGTACCGCCTGAGTTATCCCACACTAGGCCTGTATGCCCCCATTTGCTATAGATGCCCTCTGTATATACAGCAATTGCTGTTACAGGTGGTATATAGTTTTGCGTGTTCTCGACAACTTTCCAGCCTTTAGGCATAACATTATTGATAAGGTCTTTTGCGTTGCCCCAAAATCTGACACCTTTTGTGACATGATGTACAAAATCAGTAATAACATCGACACATTGATATGCAAACTCGTCGTCAAAATCAATGTATTGGCCTTTCATACTGTGCATGTACTCAATAGCCTCTTTCAGATTGACATGCGACTGAGGTGATTGCGTCGGTTTTTCTTTTGTCGGCTCTTTGACCTCATCGGGCATGTTGTCATCTTCTTGCACACCGCCGATGTATTTGTTCACTAGCTTATCAAGATTGCTGATATTGCGGCTGTAACCTGCTGCCTCGAGTAAGTTGCCAGGGTCAACCTTACCTGCTTGAATGTCTTGGTGGCCTGGCATCTCTGTTTTGTGGTCTATCTTCCAGTAGTCGCAAAGATAAGCCAAGATACGCGCTAAGTTATCAAGTGACTTTTTAGAACGTGCTTTATCTGTGAAATATGACCCCTCAACGCCAAATGCGGCATCGTTTGAGTCTAGGCCGTACCAATTATTATCTGTAACGGCGTTATAAAGCACATGCCATGCTTTCTCTGTAACAGGTATGCAAATGATTGCCTCTTTGTCATCAACGAAAACATGCGCACTCGCTACAAGCGCCCAGTCGATGTTATATGAGTTTCTGTAATAGTCCACATTGTTTTGTGCTGTAGTGCCTTTATTGCCTGTATCGTGCGCTACAGCAAAGGCCGGTGTACCTGTTGTGAGCTGTTGCCCACTGCGTCTTGTGCCAATCGGCAATAAGTCGAAATATACATCTACGCCGTTCCATTTACCTATATATTCTCTTGCCATTACTTAACGCCTCCGCCTCCGATTTTATTTACGTTTTTGCCCTCACGTTTCTTGAATGTTTCCCAAATACCAGTTGCCATTAAGCCACTGATTAGACCAGCTAACAATCGACCTCCAATAGACAATTCTGAAACTATTTCAGGAATGAAAGTTGTTACACCGCCAATGACTACACCGACAACCATGCCCGCAACGGGCAGCCAATTTTTAGGTACTACATTCAATTTCTTTAATACTTGAACTAATGCGATTGTGATAACTGAAATCACACCCGCAAATGCGATAATTTGTTCCATTTATAAAAACCTCCGTTAATTTAAAATAAAAAGGCCACCACTATAAGTGATGACCTAACTGAAATGTTAGCCGCAATGGTCAAACCAAAAACACGTCCAAAAATCAACGCCGCCTAACGCTAAACTGTTAAATATATCTAACATATACTCACCTCCTCTCAGTGCGGCACTGAGCTACAAGCCTGCCCACATTCTCAAGCCCGCCCATGCTCGCTGAGGTTAGTATCGTAATAATTCCGCTTATAATAAGCCAAGATAAACGGCTAAACCGCTTTTTACTTTCTTCTCGCTCTTTGTTGACTGCATCAAGCGTGATATTCATTTTTTGATTTGTTAGTTCTTGCGAGTGTTGCCCTCTCTCAATTTCGCGTAATGAGTCGTTTATCTTCTCAATAGAGTCTCGAAAATGCTGCCTGTCCTCTTGCTCGCGTATCTTCGATTTTCCGAAAACGTTTATCATTGTATCGGTCTTTGTCCTCCAGAATGTGGACTCTACGCTCAATATCTTTTGTTTCTACATCTGCCAAAGTTACACCCGCCAATGCTACTCGTCGTTATAGTCTACTTGCGATTTGTACGCCTCTAATTCTCTATGAGTCGCCTCTAGTTCAGTCTGTAACTGCACTGAGCGTTGAATTTCTTCAAATAGTCTGTTTTGTAATACAGCTTTCTCAATATCTTGTTCATTATTTGCCATTAGTTAATGCCTCCAATTTTTCGTTTAATTGTTGAATTGCTCTAAATGAGTGGGCAAGCATGTCGTACAAGTTAACGCCCTCACCGTCAATAAAGTTTTCAGGCGTTTTGTAGTTATCGCCTATTACTAAACCATAATGCTTTTTATCATTACTGTTATTTTTATAATTAAATGTATACAAGTCTGTCTCTTTAGAGATTACTGACAATGCGTCATCTTCCCATTGATTGATATTTTCCTTGTATCTCTCAAGCGATTTGTTGTTAAAACCTGAGGCCTGAACTTCTTTATATATAGGGTTTCCGTTGTTATAGCCGTTCATATCAGTAACTCTCAAAGCACCGTTTACACAAGCATATAAATTAGTATTTTTTGTCAGCCAATCCCCTTGAAAGCCTGCGCCGTAAAAGTACCCTGAGCCTATGTCCCCGTTATCATTAGTGGCGTACACAACAGGCAACTGTTTAGCAAATCTTATGCCCGACCCCATTTTTGTACCTGAGCCTGTGAGGTTTCCATACAATAAAGCCCCGTCAGTTTCTAGTGCGCTCGGATTGTCTTTAACATAGAACTGAAACTCATTTACGCCCATTCGGGTATTTGAAAAGGGTCTCATATAGACTGAATATTTATTGCCGCCTATGTTCACCGTGTCATCTGCCTCAATGACCATTCTGTTAGAGTCAGACCTTAGAGCGACAACGCCAAGCCCTGACTGTAAGGTCACACCCCTTGCGTCGCCCCCGTAAGTGTAGTCGAAAAATTCTAATGTACCTGATGCCTCTCGAGGGTTGCCGTCAAGGTAGGTAGATATTCCGAAATCAGAAACGTAGATAGAACGGTCATTGTCGTTGTTCCTAAATCTTAAATGACCATCTTTAAATCTTGTAAAAACGTTATTCGTAGATTGTTCACTTTGCCATGTACGCTTATAAGTACCGTATAAGGTCATTTCGTCGTTTTGCATAGTGATATATTTGTCGCCGTCGCCGCCGACCACATTGACAAGGTTTGCATCTAAAGTGCCGCCTCTGATGTAATCGGCGTTCAATGAGCCTGCAGTAATCAAGTCGGCATTTATCTGACCACGTGTGATTGCATTGTGAAACGTTTCGCCCCCGTCCTTGCTGACACCTAAACCGCTTGAGTTGAGCAGCGTCACATAGTTAGGGTTGTCTTTATCAACGGCCATGATGCCTTGTTCACTGAATGACAGCTCACTTGCTGTGTCCATTAGCATTTGAGTTGACTCTTTGATAGCTGCAGGCAGCACAGACTCTTTTATTTTCGTACGTCCCGCAAGCAAATCATTCATGTTAGATATTGCACCCGATTGGGCTTGCTTGTATCTCGTCTCACGTTTAGGGTCGCCGACCACGATTGACTGCTTAATAACTTTATGGTGAGCGTCACGTGTTGTTTTAATCTCTTGTATTCTCAGCAATCTATTAAAGTTGATTGTTTCATCAATAACGGGTATCTCGTCACCTATCTCGGGTTGTGCAAACGGGTAATTTTTACCAAGCGTTACGAAATCAAGCTCAATACTCATCTTGAGTGATTGCTCAACTTGTTGCCTCATCATATCGTCCATAAGGTCTTTATCTGTCACACGTCCGTCAGTGACGGGAGGAGCCTCTCTGATACCGAATAGCTCAATCATCGGGCTTGTCTTGCCTTGAGGATATTCCAGCTTATAGTTAGCCGCATGTAAGTTGTCAGCCCCGTCATAATCAAAATAACCTTGAACATAGGTATAAAAGTTTGTTGCGTCCTCCTCAAAACTGATGTCATTCGCGTTGAGTTTCTTAGAAATGTAATAAGCTGGACGACGCGAAATGCGTTTGCCCAGCCTAAATGTTTTTGAAGATGCTACATACTGAAACTCAAAGCCGTAACGGTCTAGCCAATTGAGGAGCATTTCAAACTTGCTTTGCCCGTCGCCTGCATTTTCCCATTCCTTAGCGTATACGCCGTCTAACAACGTGTAGCTGTACGGTGTGTCATCAAATATCAAGTTTAAGAAGTCAACGCCTGTGCGGCTCCCTGTGATATTCTCATACACCCTGTGCGTTTCTAAATAGTCGAACTGTGCCTCTTTAGCTGTGATTTGCACGACCCGCTTATCTTTATACGCTTTTCGGTTTGCAATAACGACAACATAAACCATGTCGTCAGGTTTGCCTGTGACGTTCTCTACTTGCCATAGTTTAGAAATGTCATTAATAAAATGCGCTGTTTGGTCGTTTTCAATCACGTTGAAAGTCAGCATACCGTCACCATTCATGCGCACTGTGTGATTAGTAACGGTTTCTACAGGATAGGCTTTCCCGTCTAAGTCTTTAAGAATTAAAGCCATTTAATCACCTGCCTCTATTTATTCAATCTCATGACTAGGCTCAAAGTCAGGATTGACTGTAATTTTACCGTCTTTATAAAGAAAATAACCATTTTTAAAATCAGTCATAAAGTTTTCAGGTGCTACGTCGTAAGATACGAAAATACCCTCGTCGCCTAGACCTCCGACAATTGCATATTGAGTTATTTCATCATTTGCATTAACTTTTATGTTTAGCTTGTCATTGATATTGCCCTCTGTGTCTATATTCATTATTTTACACCTACAATCTTTTCTATTATTACAGTGCTATCTGAGGAGCCGCCGCCGCTGAATGTATAACTAGCCTCATTTGTGATAGTTAAAGTAGTCAGGTCTGTCCTAGCGATTGCCATTTCATAGGCTTTCGCGTTTGAGGCATCATTGTAAACATTGTTGACACTAATAACAATCCCGTCAGAGTTTTGAGCCTCAAAAATTTTAGTCTGTTTTCCAGGTGTTGCATTGAAAGAAACAAGTAAATACTCGAATTTATCATAGGGAGCCGCAAGTGAAATGGTTGAGTCTACACCTGAGGCACTGCCTTTGAATAACTCGACTTTAGTGCCGCCTACAGGCTCCCATTCTTTCCACTCTTTATAATATCTTTTCACAAACTCTTGATTTGAGTTGTAAGGTCTAAATCTAATATGTTTTAAATTATCATAGTCACTGCGGACAGAAACCTCTGAAAAGCCTGCTGTTGAAGATACAGGCAAGTCTATTGGCGTGCTTGTCGTGTAGTGAAAACCTGGCTCTAAAGCGTGCGGCTTGTCGTAATCGTCGGCCAATGAAATTGTTTCATGAGCGCCCTCATCTGTAGTGAGTTTGTATTTTTGCCAATTGCTAGTGTCGATATTTTGAAAATCTTCAATCGCCGCAATAGCTGCCTGTTTGGCACTATCCACCTCAGCAAGTGCTGTATCTTGCTTGTTAGTGAGTTTATCCATTGAGTCATTAAATAATGCCGTCAGTTCTTCCGTTTTACCTTTAAGCGCTGCCGTACTATCGCTTATTTGACTCTCAGCCTCTTGCTGTGCTTTATTAATTGAATTTACGGCGCTTTGTTCCGTTTGTTTAATATTGCTCTCAGATTGGCTCTGTGTGCTTTCTATGGACTCGATAGCTGAGTCCTTTGTAGATTGCACCTCTTGCGTGATGTTTTGTATTTGCTTTTCATAAGCGAGCAACAATCTCAGACAACTCATCTTTGAATGGCTCGAACGGGTCTAAGTCAATCTCGTTGAACGGTTGCCACTCACCATTTACAAAACCGTAAACACGCTGCTCGTCAATAACTGTAATGAGTGACTTGTCAGCCGCTTCACTTGGCAAGTCTGCAGCCGTCTGTACTGGCTCAAGCATTTTCATTGTGTTAGCGTCTTTGATTTCTTCCCACATGTCCTCACTGATGCGTCTGTCGGTTTCATCAACCAAACTGTACAGCTCATCATAGTTATCGTTGTGATTATCAAGGTTTTTCAGGTCTAATGGTGTGGTGATTTCTTTTCTTGCCATATTGTCATGACCTCCTATAAGTAGTAAAAACGACACTCGACCTCGATAGTCAGGTCATAAGTGCCGTTAAACATTAATTTGTTTAAGCCCTCTTGTAATTCAGGCATTTTGTAATTTGTTGCGTTTAATATGCTTAAATCATTATTGAAATAGCCGCCCATTTCATAAGTGACAGTGTCGCCTGCGTTGATGTTGGCCTCTGAGCCGTCAATATGAATGTCAGTGTCGTTAAAACCGAATTTTATCGTGTCGTCTAAATCTTGATTGAATTTAAGCCTTAAAATTAAATGCTGGTTAAATTGGTCGATAGGTACATCGCCGATATTGTATACATCGAACTCAGTGCCTGTGTTCACATCGAACGTGTATTGTCTTGTAGCAGGGTCTCTACTCAAGCCCATGCCGTATGACCATATAGGGTTTTTTGTGTAATGCAAACCGTCACGCTCTAAGTCTATTGATGTGCCTATGCTTTCAGCAAATGGCAGCTCTGTCGTATGGAACGCTAGCTCACCTTTGCCTTTAGCATTATGCTTGTTTTGCTCTATCTCAGTAGCGCCTGAAAGCCTTACAAGATAACGTTTGCCTGTGCTGACCTCATTCTCTGATTGCGTCTCATCAAATACGGTATCTTTGCCGTACTGGTCAATTGATACTGCGTTTGAGTTCTTCACATCTTTGAATGTATAGCCTGCCACTTGTGGCCTGCGCATTTCTTGAATATAAAAAGGCTCAGTTTTAGTCGTTAATTTATACATTAAATCTCTGAATAGTGGATAAGATGCCAAATTCTGACCTTGAAATGAAAAAGGAACGCTAATATCGCGCCCCTTGTATGTTGCCCCCATGTCAAATGAGCCGTTAAGCCCTTGTATGTCACGGGTTTCCTCCTCCATTTCGATACCACTAATCACAACGTCAGTAACGTCCACGCCGTACTCACCTAATGTGAATGAGTCGCCGTTTTGTCGTGTGATTTTTAGGTCGATAGGTCACACCTCCTTATTAGAATGATAATACCTCGCCGTCACGTGCGTTTACGCCGTTGACTTTAGCTGTCAGAACTTCGTCGTCAGTGTCTAGCTGTATGCGTAAGTTCATTGTGCTAGGCTCAGCTTTGACTGTTGTCGTATGGTTTGCCGTAACATGACCGCGTGTAGATAAGTTGTTTAATTCGCGATTAATGCCTTTGACTGCGGGTCTAGCCTGTAAGTCAGGTCTGAATCCTTGTGTCATTTGTTGTGCAATTCTTCCTGTATCGCGAACAACTTTCTTGCCGCGGTCGTTTAAGCCTATCTGCATACCTTGCATTGTGTATTGTCCGATTTCTTTAAACACTTTAGACGGTGAATGTATGCCTAGTAATGACTTAGCGCCCGCAACTGCGTCGCCTACAACGCCTTTAGCTGCACTTATCAATTTACCGGCCATCTGTTTAACACCGTTTATCATGCCTTGAATCAAGTCAACACCTGCTGACACCATGTCGCCAACGAATGACTTGGTCGCACTCACTGCGTTTGATACGCCTGATGTGACTGCGCTGACTACATTGCTCATGCCTGATGTGACTGCACTGATAATGCCGCTCATTGCTGATGTGATAGCGCTTAGAACATTATTCCAACCTGATGTTACTGTGCTAACAATATTTGAAATGAATGAGCTTATCGTGCTAACGATTGACGACCAAATGCTTGATACGGTTGACGCAATCGAGCTTAGAATTGATGAAATCGTACTCATCACATTATTCCGGCCGCTTGATACCGTACTAACGATATTTGAGATAAAGCTAGAAATCGCACTCACGATTGACGACCAAATGCTTGATACGGTTGACGCTATTGAGCTTAGAATTGATGAAATCGTACTCATTACGCTGTTCCAACCGCTCGACACGGTACTGACAATGCTTGAGATAAAGCTAGAAATCGCACTCACGATTGATGACCAAATACTTGATACAGTAGATGCAATCGAGCTGAATATTGATGATGTTGTGCTTGATATGCTCGACCACGCTGAGCTTACTGCGCTTACGATACTTGAAACGATAGAGCTTATCGTGCTAACTAGCGACCCCCAAATTGAGGACGCTATGCCGACCAATCCTGACCACATAGAGCTTGCTGTGCTAGTGATAGCCGACCAAATAGAGCTTAATATGCCAACTAGCCCCTGTACTACGGCTTGAATACCTGAAACGATACTCTGCCAAATTGAGGAGGCCTGACCTTTAAGCGCCTGCCAAGCTGTTATAGCATTTTGCTTAATAGAGTTCCACAAATTCATAAGCCAATCTTTTAAGATATTAAAGATGTTCTGTGCTTGCTGTAACAATGGCCTGCCAAATATTCTCGCCTGCTGATTTAATCGTCTGCCAAGCGCCTGACCAATCGCCTGACAAGGCTTGAAGTAGCGCTGTAATCGTACTAACGACAACCTCCATTGCGACTGTTATGACCATTTTGATAAGCTCCCAAGCAACCTGCGTTGCGGCCTTAATGGTATTCCACGCTTGCCGCACGATTGGTGCGATTAAGTTTACCGCCGTCTCTACGACAGTTACAATATCCTGCCAAGTATTTTGGAATATCGGCACAAGTGGTGCTACGATTTCTTGTATTCTTGAAATCAATTGAGATACAAATTGCACAATAGCCTCGACGGCTTGCATTACTGCATTTTTTATTGCGTTCCATGCGTCTATCATTTGACCTCTTAGCTGCTCTGAGCTAGTAAGTAGTGCTGCGAATATGCCTATAAGCGCTGCTACTACGCCGATTATAGCCCACACTGGAGCTGTAACTGCGCCAAATGCAGCCGCTAGAGTTGATAGCATACCTTGAACTACTGTGCCAATGCCTAGAAAACTAGAAAATTGTGATGCTAAAGGAATGATAACCTGTATCACAAATTGAATTGCTGGCCATAATGCCATAAATGCGCCCGCAAGTGAAGTCACAACGCCGATTAATACGCCGATGACTGGGTGCGTTGCTGTCAATTGAGCTAACCACTCGGCAAATGCGTTTGCGACTTCTAGCACTTTAGCTCCTAGTGGGGCTAACGCTACGCCAATATTGACTAATACTCTAATAATATTGCCTATTAGGCTGATTAATACAGGGCCATTTTCTTGCACATATTGCACAAATTTTTGGAAACCGTCTGACTCAGCAATCGTCGCGCTCCACTGCTCGAAACGGTTGGCCATTTGAGCTAACGACTCAAATATAACCTGTGAGTTAGGCGCAAATGCTTTCATTAGGTTGAATATGCCCTTAAATGTTGAGCTGAATATATCGCCAATGATAGGCAAGTTTGTTTTTACAAAATTTGTGAAATCTTGAATGGCTGTGCTGCCCTCGACACTTGTCGCCCACTCATTGAACGATTTGCCCATGTTTTCAAAGCCTTTAGATATCCATTCAGTCAGTGGCGCAAGATTAGTTAATACTGCGACCAAGCCTGAGCCGAAATTACCTGCTCGCGCTTAACATATTGTTGAATATGCGTACGCCTGTACTGCCCATCATATCAAAGAAATCAGATGCGACTTGTGAATTTTTAGCCCAATCAAGTGTCGCCGCACTGGCTGTTTCCATACCTTGTGCTACACCTGATAGGAATGGTGTTAAACCTGCAAGTGCGGCCTTAGCCGCGTTCACTGCATTGGCTAACGTGTTAAATATCTCAGATTGGTTTTGAGCAATAACGCCCTGCCATGCTGATTTAAGACTCTGTACGGCTGATTGGTAGTTCTCGACTTCGCTAGTGACGGCCAATGTGCCGTCCTCGACCATTTGCAATGCGCTCATAGCCATTGCTCCGAAACCGACAACGCCTGCGCCTGCTGTAGCGAACGCGCCAACCATTCCGATTGCTCCCCCGCCTACGGCTGCTGCTGCGTTAAGTACAGCCATTAAAGCAGGAACTAATGACGCTATTGCGGGAACTAAGGCTGTGACACTTGATAGGAACATTCCCTTGAACACGTTGCCTGCTACAGTTCCGACTGTGCGGATATTGCCTGCGATTGTGCTTAGTGTGCTTTTGAAATTATTAGTTGCTCGCTGTAATAGCCCTGAAAGCACTTAGTGCAGGTCTACTGTTTACATCGAGCCGTGTGCGATGTCTGTTCGGAATTGATTTCAACATGGCTTTAAATTTTGCAATTTTAGCTGATGCTTGCTGAGCTGTTCACGTCTAGTGTTGACTTAGCTCTCATTCGGCTGAAACTGTTCATCGAGTTTCTTGCTCGCTTTCATCTTAGCCCTAAAACTTGATGTGTCAGCGTCAACGTCAGTGTCTTTCATACCCTCAGTAGCGGCTTTAAACTGTTCAGCTATACGTTTAGCCTTATTAAAAGCACTTCGGAACTTCGACACGTTAGCATCAATACTTGTACTTATCTTGTAGTCTGCCATGTATTCCCTCCTCTGCTATGATTTGTTATGATTTCTGATTTGTTTCAACACATCAAGGGACGGTTTGTCATCTTCTTTGCTTGCTGACTCGCCCATTTGTACTGGCTCACCACGGTTAAGCCTGTTAATGTTCTCTTGATAGTTGATAATATCGTCAGCTCCATTGTATTTGAACTCATTCTCGCCTTTTTTGCCGCCTTTTTTCTTTTGCTCAGCTTTAGCATCACGTATAGCAAAGGCTAAACGGTAAATGTCGTATTCTTCCTTGAGCATTTCATATTCGCGGGCATACATGCGATAATTGAACTCAGTCAATGTCATCATTTCAATTTCTTTCATATCATAAACGCCTAGCTCACTCATGCAAAGGATAACCGCTCTGTCATAGGTGAGCTTGGGCTGTTCTTCTATTTCTTCGCTGCTGCTTTCTTCGCTTGTCTGTATTCTTCGGGAACGAGGTTTTGGGTCATAGGTTGCTTTCCCAGCTCCTTAATGATTTCTTCTGCGAACTCGTCGAGTCCTTGCTCTGAGGCAATATCATTTAATACTTCTGAGATTTCTGCATCTGTTTTAGGGGCTTTCTTGTGGTGAGAAGTTGCGGCAATGATAGTATGACCAATTGCTACGGGGTTGCCGCTTTCTAAGTTAGGCGCTAGCATTTGAATACCTTGACCGAAACTCATTTGCTCCATTTCCATACCTAATTTCTTATCAATGTCATTCATAAACTTAAAGCCAAATGATAATTCGATTTCTTTTCCGTTAAATTTAATTTCCATAATATAATTACCTCGCTTATTTTTGTATTAATTAAAAAGACGGGCTGTGCGCCCGCCTGTGCTGTCTTTCATTCCCTACTGAACTGATAACCTAACACTTTTAATATTAGGCTTTACATCAATTATTTCAGGCTTAACTGGGTGTAGACTCACCTGTGCCGCCGTCACCTGTGCTGTCGTCAGGTTGTGGAATAGCCACAAGTCCGTCGTCTGCGGGGTCGTCAGATGTTGTATCGTGGAAACCATAAGCCGTTTTGTTTTGCTCTACGATTTCAGGTAGTGAGGCATAGCCTCTTTGTTTCTTAGCGTACACGCCGAACTCAGTCTCGAACTCTGCAATAGAGTCAGCCTCATTGGTACGTGTAATGCTGTTCCAAGTGCCTTGACGGTACTCAGCCTTATATTGCCCTTGTTCGTTTTGGACTTTTTTGTTGATTATCCATAACTCGTAAGCCGTACCCTCCTCAGTAGCGTCCTCAATCTCATCACTCAACTCGTCCTCAACGTCCATATAAGACGTGATAGTTACAGTTGACTCTAATGTACCACCTGAGCTAACTGAGCCGTCAATTGTCGCCTCTTGGTCTGAGTCGCGTTCTGTTTCACGCTCAAGTTCAGTTATCCACATAATTTTGTTTGCCTCTACGGCCTCGCCTGCTTTACGAATTAATGCAAGCTCGTCAGTACCTTGTTTAATTGCCATAATGTCATGACCTCCATTTATTTAATAATAAAAAGGCACACCTGCTATGAGGCGCGCCTAAAGTGTTTGAAATTCTGTATCAATAATACTGTGCTGTAAATGCGTGTTTGTCGTATCGTCGTTTATATCATTTGTATTGATGCTGACCAATGAAACACGATAGGAGGGTAGCTGCTCAGTTTTCATGAGAATATCTTGAATTTGAATATATAGCCTGTCATGCGTCTGTAGGTCGTCCGCGTCGCTCCATAAGTGAATACGTGCATTAGGCTCGCCGCCGTAATTGTCGAATGATTGAACTGTTACAAGGTCTTGTATTTCTTCAATCGCAATGAACGGATAGCCTAGCTCTGTATATTGGTCTACTACTCTAACGACTGGAACGCCTAGCTCGCTGAACGCTTTATATAAATAATTAAATAGCTCATACTTTATTGATTGCTTAGCCAATGTCTTGCCTCCTAACTGTTTATAAGTCGCTCAATATCTGCTGGAATTTGCTTATCATATTTCTGATAAATTTGATACATGAAAGTCTCAGGTGCCATGTAACGCGTGCCGTATTCAAGGAAACCTGAGTAGTGTGCATTTGAGGCTATGAGGTAGCTCAGCTTACCTTGCTTGGTGTCCTCGACCATGCGGGCTAGGTTGCCCGTCCAATAGCCTTTAGTCATAACACGGCGTGCCTCTTTCACTGTATCAGCCCGAAATTGCTCACTTCTTTTCTTGAGAATGAAATCAACATCGTCCTCAATGTCGTCCTCAGCATCTTCTAACGCCGCTATCAGCTTGCCAAGCCCTTTAACCTTAGCCATTGTTCACCTGCTCTAAATACATCACTGTGTCGTGTCTGTAATAGGTATGGCGTACAACAATGTACTTGCGGTCATTTATATAGGCATGGCTGACGTTATCCATTATTTGGCCTCTCAGCCTTATGATGCTTACATCACAGCCGCACATTGCCGAACTCGACGGCTGTGCGTTCAGGTGATAAGGGCGACTTGTGACAAGGTATGCTCTTATAGATAATACGTTCATCTTTTTCGGTCTTACCTGTATCGGGGTTGTACCGCTTATCCCCCTCATATACAAGTCTAGCGCGTTGGTCATACCTCAATAGAATGTCACACTGCCTGTGCGGCCTGTGCCTTGCTGAGGAGGATATAGACGCTCAATGAAACTCAGGAACTCGTCAAAGTCATCGTCTTGGAACTTTGTTGAATGTCCGTCTAATGTTTCTGAGGTCATGCCCTCTGCGCCGACACGGTTATATCTTTTGACCGCTACCTCCTCGACAACGAAATCAAGCCTTTGCGGTACATCTTTTTCGTTGAGGGGTAGGAATGTGAGCAAACGTTTTTCAGTATTATCTATAATTTTGCTGAGCAATTCGTCCTGTTCATTATCCGAAATGGATAACAAAGTCTTAACATTTTCAAGGTAAGCCATTCGCTATGCCTCCTTATTCAGCGCTTACGTCTGCTGTGTCCTCAGTTGTTTCAGTTGATACGTTTTGAGGCTCAGCAGGTGCGCTTTCCTTAGTAGTGAAAGCGGGCACGTCAACCTTAGCCGACTCACCCGCATCATTGCTGAAAGTCACTTGATAAGTGCCTGCTCGCGTACTCAGTAGCAGCATCTAAGCCGTCAATCGTAACTGACGCTGTGCCGTCTGATGCACGCTCTGCTTGTCCTACAACGTTTTCACCTTGATATACTTTTAATACGTCTGCCATATTGTAAAACCTCCTAAATTTATTTCACTGTCAGCCTAGCTGATTTGACATTCGGTCTAACATCAATGCTATTAGGCTTCACTGGGAGTAGTTTCGCCACCGTCTGCGGGTGCCTCAATTGCTACTGACACAACTGCGTCAACGTTTTCAGGGAACATTGAGATAGCTGATGCGAACACTGTATCTGCTGTTAAACGGTTTGATTGAATATCATGCAATACGCCTACAAAACCTGTTTGGTCTGTCGCAAAGTTAAATGCACGGCCTAGCTCACCTTGAGGGTTTGCATAAGCTACGTTTAAGTTTTCTGCTGTAGTCATGTAAACAGTGCCTTGTGGTACGTCAGCGAACTCAATCACTTGCACGCCTACATATGGTGTCAATAAGTTCAAGCCAAATTGCGCTCCGTTTGAGTTGATGAAACCGTCTGCTAAATGACCTGCTACGTCGTTAGGGTTTACTAACGCGATTGGCGTTACTTCATCATCTAATAATACAGATAAGTTAGCACGGCCACGAGATAAAGCACCTTGTAAGTTCTTACCTGATAACGCCTCGTTGTTCGTACGGTCAGGGTTGTTTACTGCGTCCTCAATAGTGCTAAAGAAGTCAGTTCTGAATTTCTTCTGAACATAGCGGATAAGCTCAGCGTCTGTACGGTTGATTGCTAAATCATAGCCGTGTGACTGAATAGCCTCTGCTGATGTTGACTTACGGAACTTGCGGAACTCAAGCTCTGTGATGTTCACTAGCTCACGCTCAACTTTAGTTAATGGAATGATGTCGCCCTCAGCAACATCACCGTTTGGAGCCTCTGACTCAATTACGTTGAAACGATACTGTTTTAATGCTGAGCCTACGTTCATTGGAATTTTGTTTGTGATGCCTAATGCTGTGAACAATTTGTTTAAGCGTTCACCCATTTTATTTGCGAAATCAATCGACTTTGCCTCTCCTAATGCCTGTACATCAATTAAGTTGTTTTCTACTGCCATAATGTAATACCTCCGAAATTTTATTTAAATAAATGCATATTTTGTGCAATGGCTTGCTGACGTGCTGAGTCATCTTTGATTTGTTCGATTGACTCTCGTGTAACGCCGCCACTGCCATTTGAGTAATTCTTAGGTGTGCCTTGATACAATTTAGCCTGTACCTGCTCTTTGACCATGTTATTAAGCACATCATTGAAAGCCTGCACGTTTGCTTGAGTTTGGTCTGCTGTATCAGCCGTGACTATCTCAAGCGACTCGTCGTTTGGTGTGATTTCATTATTCTTGAATACATCGCTTGCATGCTTTTTCATTTCGTTGCGTGCCTCTTTAGCCTTGTAAGCGTCTAGCTCTTTTTGCATTTGCTCGCGCTCATATTCAGCCTTTTGGTCTTTGTTCATTTTTGCCAACTTCTCAGCCTCTTTGACTGCGTCCTCTTTGTTTTTCTTCTCACGTGCTAAACGGTCTTTAAGAATTTGGTCAACTTCTTCCTGTGTGAACGTTTTTCCGCCTTGCTCGGTCGTCTTTATCGTCAGAGTCTGCTGCCTTGTTGGTCGGTTTTGTCCTCATTGCCGCCTTGCTCGGTCGACTTTGCCCTCATTGCCGTCGCCTTGCTCAGCGAAATGTTGTAAATTTAATCTTAATTTTTCAGTCATATTGTTACCTCCATTTATAGCCCGTCGGCTGTGATTTCCATACATGCTTTTAATGCCGTCAGCACGTTTTGGGCATAATAAAAAGCCACCCCCGAGCAATAGGGAAGTAGCTTAAATAAAGTTATTTGGTTTAAATTGCTTTTCTTTTTCTTCGGGTTTAGCTTGATTGCTCGGGTGCGTTTGATTAAGTTTTATCAGCTCTTTGTGTATGCCATATAGGCTTTCAGCAATAGAGCGTAAACATTCAATAGCTTTCATTATGAAAAGTAGCCCTCCTCGTTGGCATGTTCGCCGAAACTCTTGCCGTCCGCTACACGCTCATTGATTACTGCGGCTTGTTCATCTAACGTTAAGCCTCTCAGGAACATTAGGGGCGGCTCCTCATCGAACTTAGCCTCATAGGCCTTGTATGCTTTATCTAATTCAGTCATTATAACCCCAACCTTTTCACTATAGATTTGAGCATTTCTAAATATAATGCGTATGATTTGGGAACTTCTTTTTGTAAAACTTCCCGTTTGCTTTCACTCATAAACGTTTCTGACATCTCTGCAAAGGCCTCAAGGTTTGCTTGTAGAGGCGTTTTGTATGCAGGGTGTTTCTTCCAATATGATTTGCCGTGACCATATGCAATGTTAATTCTGCCGTTAGTCGCTGCCTCAATCATATCAGATAAGCCGTCAGAGTCGCCTAAATGATATTGCTCTCTGAGTCGTCTGACCATTTTTATGCGCCCGTCGTCTATGCGCGGCTTGCTCGGTCTGTCCCAAAGGTCAGTGTTGCCGCTCTTGTGTGCGTCTTTAAGCGTTTTAAGCTCGGCTTTGGCCATGTCGTCTATTTCTTTTTTCAGAACGTCCGCCAACATTTCGCGCTCGTCCGTATCTTCATTCATGAAATAGTTAGGGTCGGCTGAATAAGCCCCATTCAGCATGTTTTTAGCGCCTTTCAGCTCTTTTTGGATAGATAGGTCAATCATGTGCGAAAACTCGTGTATGACTGTCTTATAGCTGTCTGTACCCTCACGTATTTCGCCACTTATTCTTACTTGGTCACGTTCACCAAGATTTGAGGTCTGCATTTTCACTTTTTCTGACATCGGGTCGAAATGAGCCGTTTTGTTACTTGGTAAATTTTGAATGGTCATATCAGGTGCAAAGTGATTCCATATTTTACGGTATTCCTTAGCGCCCTCAGCATCTTTGTTGTTATCAAGCTGACGTTTTATTTCGTCTATTTGCTCCTCACCAAATGCCTCAGTGAGCTGCTCATTGAAAACTATTTCTTCGGGTGTCGGCTCAGGGTCGAGCTGTTCATCAAGCTCATCATCAACATTCTTGAGATTATACTTGCCCTCACGCTCTTTGAAAAACGCCTCTAGCTCGTCCTCAATCTCATCAACTGCGTGCACTGTTGTTGACCTGCAATAAGGGTGGAGCGGCGGAACGTTCACGCCTGCGACCATTTCAGAAACTTTTATCTTATTGCCGTCTGCATGTCTGCACTCGTCGGACGTGCGGTCATCTAGCTTGGCGACAAATTCGATTGTGGCATCTTCCCCGATTGTTTCCTTGTAGTGCAGCTTTTGTGCCTCTGTCTGCACTCTAGCCGTTTCTGTGATAAGCAATCGCTTAGCATCTGAGGTTGTAACGCCTAATTTCTTTTTAAGCTCAGGAACGAACTCGTCAGGGTGTCGACCTCTCAGCATTGTGTTTTGCACTGTCTTGAGTACGGTCTTGCGTGTCTGCTCCATATCTGCCCATAAGCGCTCGCTCCATGTTTCACCGTGAAAATCAGCGTTGACAATAGCTCGTACATGATTAGGCTTGATAAGTGCGCTCTCGCCTAGTATGCCCGCCTGACGTTCGACCTCTCTGTCTACTGAATTAGTCAGGTACTCGTTCATTTCTACCTCAGTGAGCGCTGTGCCGTTCACCATGATAGCCGAAAGCTGCCGCAATAACATGCGCTCACGGCTTACATACATTTTAGTATTGTATTGTCTGAGTTCAGCATTGGCTTTCTCGCTGAAATCTTTATTCTTAACGTATTGAGCGACTCTGTCCTCGAACTCTTTGATGTCCGTCTTTTGAATTTTCTTCTTAGCCTCGTCGACTGATATGCCCTCAGCGTCTGCGTATTTAGCATAAAAGCTGTATATCTCATTGGCTAACTGGCTCATTGTCGAGTTGGTTATGCTTGCGTACCTCGTCGATAACATCATCGTCTTTTTTAGCCTCAACTGCTATGATACGTTTTGCTCTATCACGCCAATATTTTTTGCTTGTTAAGTCTGCCATTTAATCACTCTTTCAGTTCGTCGTTAAAACTGTACTCGCGATTGTCCGCACGTGTGAGCTGTTCGTCCTCCTCTTGCCGCAAGCGTTCAAGCTCAGCGTCAGGGTCGTCGATAAAGTCCAACAATCCTAAACGCGTTTTCTCTGATATTGTGCCCGCAAGCAAGTTGACTACTTCCACATTGTCTTTCATGGACTTAGGCAGGTTAGGCGTAAAGGATATATCCATTTCTTCATGGTTATGCGTTTTAGTGCCTAGAATGTTTAAATTATTGAATAGCAGCTTGTAGCGTTTAGCCAATCCTTTTTTAAATAAACGCTCCTTAACAGCTCTTGCTTGCTCTAATCCGAATAATTTATATTTCATCGCCTCACCTGACTGCGCACCTGTGAAATTCTCATCTGTCAGGTCAGGGGTGTTAGTAAATTTATGAATATCGTTTTGCAATCTTGTTTTGTAGGCCTCTGACCCTTGCACATCGTATTGCTTATAGATGTATTTGACATCGGCATTACCCTCGCTGCCATTTGCGTTCATTTCAGGCTTAACATGTATCATGTTTGCATCTTTGAATTTCTGTGCGTCCTCGCCGTCCATTTCAACGTTGCCGACTACTGCAAGCATTGCATCGTTTGTGTCAGTCATATAGTTCGCTGTGTCTGATTGAGCCGCATCGTACAAGTCAATTAAGCTGAGGACGTTCTCAAAGTCGCCCTGCTTAAATTTATTGTTCAGATACTCAATGATTGGCACATCGTTATAATGATGTTCAATGTCCTGTACGCTGTTTAGCTCACCTTTGCGGATAGTATAGCTGTGCAGGTGTGTTGCTGTGTACACATCAATATGATTGGTTGTGTAGCCCTCAGCGTCCACTGTGTCATAATATCTTACGCCCGCAATGATTTTCTTATCAATATCATAATTGTAAACAACGAACGTGTTTTTAGGGTCGAGTGTTAGAAATCTATCTTGTTCGTTTTCGTCCCTGAACACAATCTCATATGCACGGCCATATATGCTTAAATCAAGTGCAATGTCACTGTTCACTGCATCTGCATCGTTTGCATCGTTCAAGTCGTGTATAACCTGCTGTGTGTCCTCATCATCGTGTGCGAACGTCAGCGGATTGCCTGTTAGATAACCGACAATAAATTGTGAAATGTATTTTGCAAAGTTATGCACTGCACGGTGGTCAGCTTTCTCTGCATCTTTTCTGCGCTCACCTGTTAATATGCCTGTATTATCGCTTAGGAAATATTGCTCTAACATATTAAGGCGTGGCGCTTGTTCTATTTTGTGGCGCTCTACTAGCCTCTGCGGCTTAGTATAGTCCTGCACAATCTCGTCAGCATTTTCTGCCAATAAGTCTGCGTTTGCTAATGTGCTAAATTTCTTTTTCAGTTTAGACAAGTGCTCGCACCTCCTAGAAAAATTGTTTTAATCTGCGCAATTCGTTTGCGTCTTTCTTTTCTTCTCTGTTTTTAATCATAAGCTCCTCAACTGCATATCTGAGTGAGTCAATACAGTGATTGTAAGTATCAACAGGCTCGTTGTAATACTCATCGGTTTGCTTATCTTTTTTCCATGTGTAATTGTCTAGCTCCTCAATTGTCTTGTAGCATCTTTCATCTACCACAATATCGAACTGGCTTATAAACTGTATGCCTGACATGATACTGTCAGCGCCTTTCATCGACGGCTTGATGCGCTCAATGCCCTCGCGTTTCATTTCTGCAATTGATTTCTTCTCAGCACTGTCTGCTGTGATGCGTTCCTTTGCATAGCCTAGCCGCTTAATGACATTGGCTAGCTCATCGTTTAACATGCCTGTCTTGACGTATTCCTCTAATATATAAAGTTTCTTATTTTTCTTATCAATCTTCACATGAATAAAAGCACTCGGGTCGTTAATGTAACCATAATCGAGGCCGAAAAACGACGGTAAGTGCTTTAAATCATCTTTGTTTAATATGTCTGTGTCGTATTTAGGAAATACGCGCTTATCGAGTGTAGCAAATTCGCCCAATGCGTATATTTTGTAATAAGCAGGGTTTCTGTTCGCTAAATCTTCAAGGTTTTGCTTGGTCATTTCATCAAGAAACTTATTATCTTTGTAGCTTGATTGTTTTATTAGTGTGTTGCTGTGAGGCTCACCTGTAAAGAAATACTTATAAACCCAATTGAGCTTGCTCACAGGGTTGAACATCAAGAATATTTGTTTGTTTAAATGCTTACGTTCCCTCAGTCGTAGTGTCAGCTGTGTGTAATCGTTCAAGTGAAACTCTGAGGCCTCTTCCATTACTACGTCACTGATACCTTTAATTGATTTGATTTTCTCGCTATTATCCATACCCTTAAACAGGAACACAGCCCCATTAGGCAATGTGATACGATTATCTGTTTTGTTCCACTCGCAAAAGTCCCAAATTGCAAAGTCAACCAGGCAACCTTTCACGTCCTGGAATAGGCTGTCTGCAATCGTTGCCCCGACTTTCCTGAGCCAAAGTATCTTGCGTGGATATTTCCAATCCTGTAAGGCTTTGAGCACGACTTTCTGAACTACGCCGTGCGACTTACCTGACGAACCACCTCCATAATGCACCTCTGTGAAATGGCTGTAGTCTGTTAGGATATTGAAAATATTTCTGTTAAACACTTTTGCCGGCTTAGGAAAGTTAAGATTAATTGTCGCCGTCGTCATCGTCATAAGCTCCGATGTTCAAATCAATGTTACGCTGAGTAATTTCTTGCTTGTCTGTAAAGATTGCGTATCGTTTGCCCAGCAACTCTGCTGACTTGATACGCTGTGCTGTGTCTGCTCTCTTAGTGTGCTTTTCTACATCTGATAAAAAGTCGCCCTTAGGCACAACGATATTTTCCTCGTCCACCTCTTCGCCTCTCATGACTGATGTAAGGAATTGGAGCACTTCATCTTGTTCGGCAATTGTTTTCTTTTTCAATTCCTCAAAACGTGCCTCAACATAAGCTTTGACACTCTTATTCTCTAAGAGTTTGTGAGCCCCTGTGCTTGCATATTTTTCACTATATCCAGCTCTTACTGCTGACTGAAATGCGTTCGCTGTTCTTATGTATTCGTCTGCAAAACGTTTCTGTCTCTCATTCATCGGATATTACCACCTCATTATGCTAAATGCTTAGTTAAATTTGTGTACAAAAAAGCACCCACCGTAGTGAGTGCCGATAAGCGTTTCATTTTATCATTTTCTAAGTTCGTCTATAAAATTCTCTCTATCTTCTTCATGAATGTACGCTAAACCATAAACAGAAATTTCCGAATCTGATACTTCTTTAGATAAAACGTACACGTTGTGTTTCTCTTCTAGATTAGCTATTTTATTTTGGACAAAAGTTTTTGTTGTCTCATCTATACCGATTTCAATACGGTCAAATTTGATATCTCTTGCTATCCCTTTATCTTTAGATTTAAACCCTTTACTAACATAAAATTTAGTTACTAGATTAAGTATTTCGTCTAAATCTTGAAACTGTGTTTCATTCAATTGAATTTTAGCTATCATAAAATCCCCGTTTATAACAATAATACGGTCTTTAGTGTCTGTATCTTGATGAATTTCTCCCCCATGTTTTACATCTTCTATGTAAAACTCAAAACTTGTTTCATATTCCATTTTTATTGCCTCCCTTAATTTTATACTTTAATTTTAGCATAAAAATAGCCGACTGAGGTGCTCTCAGCCGACTTAAAGGAGTAAATAAGAATGTAATAAAAGAAAAATTAGGTCTGTGTCGCAACATAAAATTAGAAGAAGTCGAATAAACAAGCCAAGATTATCCGTAATCACTGCTAGTGTTCATCTTTTTTGAACACATTACCATAATAACCCCTAAATTCCTGGTTTTCCATAGGTAAAAAAACCAAATTTAGACATAACCGATAAATTTTGCTAATTTTTCAAGCTGTGCTGTTTTAAATCGTCTCATGCCTGAGTGGCTTATGTAGTATCTATCAGCAATAGCGTTCCAAGTGTTGCAATCAAAAGGCTTGTCCCAAAACTTAAGCCTGTATATCTCGATTATTTCATCGTCACATTGATTTAAGTATTTTTCAGTACCTTTCACAACGTCCCGCAAGCGTCTATATTGTGCGTCTTGGTTACATTTAATGACCTGTTGCTCAATTGGGTTGTTAACAAAATTTGCTTTGCCACCCTCAGGGTTGTCAGGTTCATGATTACTCATGAGCTCATATTCTCTGAACTTCAACTCTTCTCTGTATCTGTCTAAATTTTCAATATAGTCCTCTAATTTTGCATAATCAACCTTTTTCAACTCTTGCATGATTTGGCCTCCTAGAATAAGAATGCGTAAATGTTTTGTATTCCTACAAGCAACAACCCTAGTATTATCAGTGCTGTTCCTAGAATAATTGCTGTAAAAACTGTGTATATTAAAATCTCAAGTAACTTTTGATATATTTTCATGTTTTAACCTCCATAGCGTATAAACTAATTTAAACTCCTTATTTTATCTTTTAATCTATTTGTAGGGTAATTATCCTATTTTGTATTTATGTTCAATGTGTGGAGGCTGAGAGGCCTCAGAATTAAAGTAAACGTGCTTTTACTGCGTTCATAAGTTCATTCTGACCAAGTTTCTTATTTTTGAGTGACTCATAGACTTTTTGGTCAATGCTGTTCTCAGTAAGTAGATGATGAATGACAGTCGTTTTCTTTTGCCCTTGTCTGTAAAGTCGAGCGTTGGCCTGCTCATAATATTCAAGGTTCCAAGTTAGGCCAAACCAAACCATGATTGAACCTCCATACTGTAAATTGAGTCCATGCCCCGCACTTGCCGGGTGCGTGATAAGCATTTGTATTTCGCCATTGTTCCGAAGCGCTCCATATAGTTGTCACTGTCTAAGGTCTCAGCAAAGCTGTAGCGTTCCAATAATCGCTCCTTATCATGTTTGTAGTTATACATAACAAGTATTGGCTGGCCTTGTGACTCTTCGACTATCTCGTCTAACATTTCTAGTTTCTTATCATGTATGTGAGTAATAGAGCCATCATCAGCATAAACGGCACCATTAGACATTTGTAACAGCTTATTGCTCAAGTCGGCTGAGTTTAACGCCACTATGTCTTTATCGTCGTCTATGTCGTTCTCAATGACCATGTTCTGCTCTAGCTCGTCATATAAGGCTCTTTCTTTTTTACTTAGCTTAGCCTCTTTGACTGTGTCGACACGTTCAGGCATTTTCAAATAGTCCTTACTTTCCATGCTGACAGTTACATCGCTAATCATTTTGTAGATTTCATCTTTCGCACCATCTTTCAGCTCCCAATTGAATGTGTGCTCAGCAACCTTATGCGTTGGATAAAAATATCTTTGTCTAAAATGAGTTTTGAACTTTCCTAAACGCTCGCCTCCATCAATCAAATATATCTGAGCCCATAAGTCCATAATATTTTTAGGTGCTTGGCGTTCCTGTAAGTCCTACGAACCTATCAAACAATGGCCATTTCTTTTTAAGTATCTTAAAGCGTTGGCTGTCTGAGTTCTTGAAAGTAGATAACTCGTCAATCACGACCATATCGAACGGCCAATCTTTTTTAAATCTTTCACATATCCATTTCGTGTTTTCTTTGTTCGTGACATATATGTCTGCATTTCTCTCTAGCGCCTCGCTCTCGTCGCTTAGGTGTGCCCGAGCACAAGCGAAACATCTAAATGAGTTAAATGCGTCCACTTCTCGACTTCCTGTGCCCATGTGTCCTCTGCTACACGCTTAGGAGCTATGACCAGCACTTTGTCTACATCAAGATAATCATATTTGAGTTGCTCAATTGCTGTGAGCGTTGAGACTGTTTTGCCGAGTCCCATATCTAAAAAGAGACCAAATCTTTTGTTATCTATGATTTTATCTATCGCATAAGCCTGATAGTCATATGGCTTAAAATCAATTGCCATTCTTGACCACCTCGTTTATAAATTTATCGACGTCACTTTTTGAATATGGAACATAAACAGGTACGCCCCTTTTCTCAAATTGTCTGTGCATATATTTTTGTAATTTTGAGAGCCGACCTTTTTCCTGTTTCAACTCAACAAAATAAATTCTATTTTCAGGAAGTATCACAATCCTGTCAGGAACACCTGAAACAGATGAAGTAAATTTCAGACATAACCCTGAATATTTCCCGACTTCATTTTTGAGATATTCTTCGATTTTGCTTTCTCTCATTTTTTCATCAATTCCTTGCTAAAATGTAGTTTTACACCCGTTTTTAATGTAATTTTACATTGAAACTGCCCTCACGCCTACTCCCCGTAAGGCTCAACCCTTGCGTTGCCCAAAAATCTCTAAATTTTTTCGCCAAACTTATAAAAATACGTGTTAGGGAGTAGCCTATGTAATAATACACTCTCTATATTCCCTATACACTATTCTTTAGCTCAATGGGAGTTTTTATGGAACCAGGGCAACGATAGGACTCAACCCCTTGACATATAAGGGCTGAGGCCGTTGCCCTGCTTAAAATTTTAGGGCAACCAAGTGGAACCAGGGCAACGCAGGTTTTCTTGCGTGTCCCAGAAGTAGGGCAACGCAGAAAATTGCCTGTGAGTGCTTTTTAAAAAGATGGCCGTTTTTATGGAACCAGGGCAACGATAGCCTCCCAGGCTTACAGGCTCAAGGCTTTGCCCCGTGTCCCAGCTCCAAAAAGCAGGGCAACGCATGGGCAACGCAAGAAGTCTGACAATTTAATCATTTTCGACCCTTGAAAACGCTTTTTGAGCTCCATATCCTATGCCAAATTTTAATCTGCCTCGATTATTTCCCGTATAAGGTTCCCAACCTTTTAAACTTTTTAGCACTGATTTCAATTCCGTTTGTATCATTCTAGGGAAGTTACCTTTGTCTTTGCCTAAACATTCACACCATACCTCAGAGACGCAAATACGGTCTCTGTACTCATAGCCTGCTGGCTCTTGAGGTAATACATCAGGATTGCCTGACTGAATATAGGCACGTTTCGTGTCTAGGTCTAAGTCACGCCGGCTGTAGTCCTGTGTGTAAGGGATAGGCGTGTCGACAAATTCCTCTACAATGCCTTGATACACACTTTCCTCTGTATGTACGGCCTGACGCTCGCCCATTTTGCCCTCTAAGTGACTAGGCAAGTACAGCTTTTCGCCGTCATTGTAGCGCTGCTTAGCCTCTGCCCATAACTGCTTAGTAAGTGTCGGGTCATCTAGCTCATTAATGTTCTTGCTAGCGTTGCGCTTATCTACGGCTAACGCCCAAAAACGACGCCCTCCTGTTTCATCACGTAAGAAATCTATTTTGTTCGTTGTTCCGAAGAATACGCATTGACGAGGGAAGTCCTCAGCATGTCGCCCGTAAGCTACACGGAATGAGTCAACTTGCTTACTGATAAAGTGCTTAATAGCCTCAACCTCTGCTTTTTTAGTAGCAACTAGCTCAGCCATTTCAATAAGCCACGTTCCCTGCAATGCCTCATAGGCCTCCTTGCCTGTCACGCTTGTAAGTGACTCACTGAACCATGCGCCACCCATTTTGCGCAATACGGTTGACTTGTACTGACCTTGACCACCGTATAACGTCGTCATGTAGTCGAACTTAATGCCAGGCTGATAAATACGAGCTACGCCGGCCGTAAATGCTTTTCTCGTCACAGCTCTGTTGAGCTCTGTATCTTCCACGCCTAAATAATCAATGAATAACGTGTCTAATCTTTCGACACCGTCCCACTCTAGGCCGTCAAGGTAATCTCTGACAGGGTGGAACTTGTTCTCTGTAGCGATTTCATTCACAGCGTCATCTGTTTTACTTCTATTGTAAATACCGTGTTCCTGCTCTAAGTAAATGCGCAGGCCTGCGTCATCAGCGTCACGCCAATAGCTCACTGTGTCCTCTTTGCGCCACGGCGTTGAGCCTAATATGCTCAAGCGATTGTTAAATTCATCATAGGCAATCTTGCCCGCTAGCTTGTCATCATGGCGTAGGATTAAGCCGATGTTAGGCGTTGTGGCCAATACGTTGCCTTGCTTATCCACGTCGAGCTGTGTCGCCCATTTGTAGTGCTCACGACGCTCGTCACGTTCAGCCTTGTCAATGTAGTCGCTGAAATCGTCCTCAGCCTCGTATGTTTCCATCATCATGTTTATTTTAACTTCGCCGTCGTTCTGTGCGAGTTTCTGCATTGAAATGTAAGATGGTAGGCGATTAATTGGCGTATCTTCGGGCGTCTCTTCGTCTTGTATGCCGAACTTGTGTACACGTAATAGGTCAAAGCTGTTGCATAGCTCGCCCCCTGCCGGGTCTGTTCCGTGGTGGGAATAGGCGAACTTGCCATTTTCATAGATAACTAAGCCCCCAGCTGTTGAGCCTCCTATATATGTGTAGCGTGTGTCGTCGTATTGCTCGTAGACGTCAGACAAGTAATGCTCTATTACGTCGTGTATGTCGTAGGCTCTACAGAACGCACCAACGATACCAGGTTTATTGTGTGGGTCGCCTTGCTTATCAGCTAAGCGTTTGTAGCTTGCTGTTTCACGTTCTGAATATGGCCACTCGAGAGGGTCTTTCCAGTCTTTGTATTCAGCCGGCACGTCGTCAGGGTCAATGAAAGGTGCGTCCTGGTACGTGAACAGATATTCAGCGTCGGCGCCGGTACTTGGCCAATACATGAGCCTGTGTGGCTGATAGGTTGTATCGTCAAAGTAATCAATGCCGATTGACTCTGCGACCTTACGTGCTACAGCCTCATACTCGTCGCCGTTAACGTGCCTTTTAAGTGGAACAACAAAGCGCGTGCGTGGCGTCGTAGCTCTATGCTTATGTGTTGAGTAGACAGCATAGGCATGACTGAAAAACATTTCGATGATTTCGTCCATGTTCTCGTCAGCAAAGTCAATGTCTAGCGTCAGCATTGAACGGTTCATCACATAGCCTTTACGGCGTTTGCCCTCTTTGAGATAACCTCCGACGAAACCTCCCACGTCTTTAATTTCTGATTGTTCAGCCTTTTTCATTGTGTTGTATTCTGCGATAGTTTCCTGTGTTCTAGTAGTCACTGAGAGCTTTTGCAATAATTCGCTCCAGCTCTTCTCAGTGTTACGCCAATAGCTTGATAGCCTGCTTGTCGCTTGTGCGTATGTCATTTTGCCATCGTGTTTTAATGTTTCTAATGGCTCGATATTGTCTAACTCGTGCATGGCTGTTTTGCTCCTTTCTATTTGTTTAGGTCTATGTGTTCGTGTTCAGCAAAGTCGTTTGGTACGATGTCGCTGTCATCTTTAATAACTTGTTCTATTAGGCTCATATCCTCAGTGCTGAGGCCTAATCTTATTTGTAGGGCTTTCAGCCTCTTACGGTCTCTCAGTTTCGTTGTGTAGTGCCTTGCTAGTTGGAAATTATCCTCTAACTCTTGAACTGTGTAGCGTGCCATTATTTGCCCCCTTAAAATTAAGTACCTTGCAAGCAGTATTTCTGATATACTAATATCAATATCATGTGAAAGGTTGATTGACTTGGATTATTTTATGCCTCCGTCGCTTTACTTCAAATTATTAAAAGCTAACTTTAAAGATAAAATTGAAATTAATGACAACTATAAGCATTTAGACTTGATAGAAGAAGATGGTCTGCTTGAAAAAACTAATATTTTGCATACAGGCGTACAAACCCATGAAAATATGACTATATTCGGTAAACCATATGCAGGAAAATATAGACTAACTACTAAAGGTAAAAAGTGGTTCTTACAGTCTACTTTAAATATTGGATATGCTCTCTGTACCCTTATAGGTGCTCTTATAGGTTGGCTTTTAACTCTTCTATTTTAGATGTTAAAGGTCAGCCTCCTTAATAAATGAACCATTGCGCATTTCGCCCTTACGGTCTTTAATCTCTTCATAAGCGTAGGCCGTACAATCCTCAATAGGTAGCCCTAGCTGTAATGCAAGTATGACAAGTGTGACGTATGCGTCGCCTATGCTATCTTTGATTTGCTCTGAGTTGCCCTTAACTAAGCCTTGACTTAACTCGCCAATCTCTTCAACTACTTTAAGCATTTGCTTGTTAGGGTCTGCCTCGTGCAATTCTTTATCCTCTGCCCATTGTTCGATTTTCTTTGTTAAATCTATTAAATTACTCATTGGTTGTGTCCTCCTAATTATGGTAGCTCTTACGCCCCTAGCCTCTAGGGCTGTTTTGATATAGTTCATGTAGCTCTCTTTTCTTTAGCTCTATAAGTTCAAACCGAACTCTCATGTACGGCAGGCTTGCTCGGTGTGAGTTCCAGCTTAAATGCAACAAAGTCCTCTATACGCTCAAAACGTTTCTGCCATAATAAAGCGTCGTATTGTGCCTTAGCTGACGCCTCATAAATATGTGAGAGTTTGTTCTGCTGTTCTCTGACAAAGCCCTCGAGATTTCCCTTTTGCTCTCTGAGTCGTCTATTCTCTTTTCTCAACTCGAGCATTTCCTGCTCAAATTCGCCCAGCTTTTCAGTAATTTCATCAAAGTTCATTATTTAGCCTCCTGCTCGAGTTTCTCTCTGTAGCGTCTTGCGTAATCCTCAATTTTCTTGAGCTCTTTTATACGGTCATCTTTACGACCTAAACGAGTTGAATATCTTTGCAGGTTTGACTTCATAGCACCTTGAAACTCTTCGGGTGTCATTTGCATGTACCAAAAGTCAATGAGGTCTATGCCGTCATCAGTATTGCTCTGATAGTGTTGCTCTTCAACTGTCTCAGATGGCTGTATAACTGTAATTTTCAATGAGTCGTCTATGTGATACGTTTCTGTTCCATCGTAGACCGTTGCTCTCATAACATCATGGTGTAGCTCAGTTACTTCTGCTGTAACCTCAAAACCTGAGTCGATAGGGTACTCGAAAGAAACTATATCGCCTTTATTTAACATGTTTATTGTTGTCATTATTTAACCACCTTTGGGAATATGTTATTTTCCATTAAATGCTGTGTATACTCGCCCGGCGTGTGCTGTTGGGGTGTGCCATCGAATAAATGAGGTTTACGCTCTCTGTACTTACGAGCTTTGTACTCTTCCATTTTTCTACGTCTGCGCTCTTCTTGTTTACGCTGTTTGATTTTCTGCTCTTCAATGTCCTTTTTCACTTCATTAAAGTCGTTGGTCACAGGTGCCTTTGTCAGTGCCTCTTGTACTGAAAAACCTCTGTTCAAACGTTTAGCAATTGTTCTTGGGTCAAGCCCGACCTCAATTTCTGCCTTTTCCATTTCATCAGCGGGAATGTAGAACGTGCGCTCGCCTGTATTGTGGGTGTAGCAAATTTGCCCGTCGTGCAATTTATATTTAATACTGAAATTGATTGCCTCGTAAGGTTTCCAGTCGTTGTCGAGTCTTGCCTGAACATCGTCTATTGATACGAATAGCGATTTTAATTTCAATCTGTCTGCGTCATCTAGCCATATAATCTCACCGTTTGGCGTTGTTGGGTATTTGGTTCTTCCCTCAAAGTGCATTAAAATCGTTCCTCCCATTTCTTCAACTCTGATTTTCCAGTCATGGCTATAACTTCACTTGCCATGTCGTCATAATATTCGCTTATATATTCGTCTGCTTTCTCTGAGACATCGTCCCAGTTATTCGCTGTAACAGTGACCTCTGCCTCGTATTCAATAGTGAGCTTGACAGGCACCTTGTAAGTGCCCCACTCGCTCACGCCATCTAGTGCGCTCATGTTTTACCTCCTATAAGATAACGATTAAAAGTAGTAGGATAAGCCCAAACAGAAACGCTACAAGGGCTGTTCCATATACCAAACCGACTAATAAATAAAATGCTATTTGGAAAACTATCTCTAAAAATTTAGTCATTAGTTAGCTCCTTTTAATCTTTCATGTAGAACGGACTCACAAAGCCGTCGCTGTTTAAGTTCAAGCCCTCAGCCCAATCAACAGGCAGGCTCATAATGTCCTCTATATCTTTCAAATGTTCGTGCTTGGTCGTCAGGTACTTCGAGAATTAGTTCATCGTGCACATGAGCCACTATCTTGTAGCCTTGTTTCTCGAGCCTGGCCATTGATACGCCTAACAGGTCTCGTGCTGTAGCTTGTACAATGTTCTCGACCAGCTTGCCTCCATATGTTTTAACTGTCGTCCATTTACGATTTATGTCTAAGCCTTGAAACTCAACGACTGTCGAGCCCCAGCTGTTTTGCGCTGTCTTTGCGTCTCTGTAGACAATACAGCGACCGTTTGGCAACTCTAGTATTAGGTGGCCTCTATAAGTGTAGAACTTAACCCCGTTTGCCATTTGTGGCTTACCACTGCGAATAGCTTTGATTGCTGAGTTCTGACAGTTATACCAAAATGACTTGATATTCGGGTTTGCCTCTCTCCAGCTATCAACTAGGGGCTTGAGCTCGTCCTCTTCAATGCCCATGTCTAGGGCTCCCATTGATTTGAGGGCGCCCGCTCCTCCTTGATAACCGAGTGCAAGTTCGGCCACTTTACCTTTTTGCCTCAAAGGGCTGTCTTTGCCGATACTCTCTACAGGAACATCGAACATTTGAGACGCTGAGGCCTCGTATATCTTGCCGTGTGTATTGAACACATCTAAGCGCCACTGCTCGCCTGCATACCATGCAATGACTCGTGCCTCAATGGCTGAGAAGTCACTGACAGCTAGCTGATAGCCCTGCTCAGCTGTGAATGTCGTTCTGACAAGCCGGCTGAGTATATCCTGATAGCTATATTCGAGTGTTAGGTCTAACCAATCGAAGTCCTGCTGTTTGATTGACTCTCTTGCTATGTCTAGCTCTTCATCAGTCATTTTGTGCTTAGTGAGGTTCTGCATTTGTACGCCTCGACCAGCCCATCGGCCTGTGCCGGCTCCGAAGAATTGGAACATGCCTCTAATACGGTCGTCCTCACATGCCATGTCATACATTTTGTTGTATTTCTTTACGCCGGTCTTGCTCATTTGCTGTCGTAGCTCTAACATATTGTGAGCTCTGCCTGACGTTTTCTCTAGGTACTCGCCGACTGTTTTCTTTTGCAAGTTCTCAATCTTAACGCCCTGCTCACGAAACCATGCCATGAGTTGTTGCTGGCTGTTAGGATTGTCGAGCCCTGTCAGCTTTTGAGCTTGTTCTGCGAGTTGTGCCTGGCTGATTTTATCTAGTTCATAAGCCCCCAGCGATGAGCTGACGGTCAATGTGAACACCTCTGTCATTTATGTGTTGGTCAATCGTCCACAATTCCTGCTCACTAGGTAGCACCTCAAAGTCTGATATCTCTTCGCCGATGGCCATTTCAGCCTCAACGTCTTTGATACAGTAATCAATAAACTGTTGCCATTTCTCTGTGTCATGTTCAGGTAAATTTCGAGTTCGGCCACCATTCACTTTTGTCGGTTTGCAAGGAACTGAAAAATATCTAATTAAGGCCTTACCTGCTTTGTCTTTTTGTGCGTCTACTTCCAGCACCTCTGCACATTTTTCAAGTGAGGCCGGCAGGCCAACACGTGTAGCGTCGACCATGTCACAAGCCCATTCGTCAGGTGGCATTGCTGTTCTGAAATGCTTTGCTAAACAAACACGCTCAAATGACGCATTAAAAGCTCGTTTCTCGACTGATGGGTCAAGTAAGTGCCATTTAAACTGTTTGTACAATCTGTCATCTATGTCGTGCATATCAATAGCCTGTACTTGCTGGCCATCAATAGAAAAAGCAATGATTAATATTTCAAAGTCAGGAGCCTCGGCGTACCGATAAGCCCCTGTATCTTTCAAGTTGTAACTACTGTAAGTCTCAATATCAATGTGCATTACTGTCATGACGTTGCCTCCCTTGATTGATTAGTCAAACAGTTCATCTAGGTTGTCGTTATCAAGGTCGATAAACTCTGCGAACTCGTCCTCTGCTTTAGCGCCTCCACCGAGCAAGTGGCTCGCCGTCTTTAGCTTTCATGATATTGCCTAATCCACACGCTATGCCTTTACTTCCTGATACAACATAAGGGTAGAAGTTAACTGTTACTCGGATATAGCAACCACTGTATACCTCGTCAGGGTCGTCAGTGCGTTGGCCGTCCATATCTAATACTTGAGGTTTACGTTTCGTCTTAGCATTTAGGAAATAAGCGTTTTGGTAAGCTTCGTCGTCCTCTCTGTCTGTGTCGCCATCACGTAAAGGCGTTGAAAGGTTAGTCGGTATCTTGCCACCGAATTTTTCCTTGCCGTTTTGCTTAGCGTTCTCAATTGCTTTTTTGATATTGTTTATTGATTTCTCGTCATTTTTGTCGATAATTAAGCTCACGTTGTACTTAGGTTCATCGCCCTCGTTGATTGCTTGAGGTTCAAAAATGTGTGCGTAGCTTGCTCTTGCGTATACCATTACTCTTGTTTTTAATTGTTCTGCCATTGTGAAAAACTCCTTTAAATTTGATTTATAATATAGTTTGATTTGTTGCATAATATAGTATTAATGGCCGTAGCCTTTTATTTATTAATAAACTCAGTAAAATCACTTTCAGCACTGTTTGTGATAGGTTGACGTTTGTCGTCCTCAGTCACTAGAGTCGGTTTGCCTTGTGGCTTTTCTACTAGGTCGCTTAATAGCTCAGCGACTTTCTTCTTACCGATTTGTTTCTCTAGTTTAGATATGCTTAACACTTTTGTTTCTGATACTTCATCAGGGTCGTAGTGCTTTTTGAGCCTTTCAAAAACTTGTTCGTTATCAACATATTTTCTGCTTGCTCTGCTCTCGACCACTTTCCAGCCGTCAAAATTGCGATTGTTCTCAAGCGCCTGTTCTCTGCAATAATCTTCAACATCACTAGCCCGGCGTTTAATATCAGGTAGTTTGTGAAGTAGCTCAGCAAGCTCGTCGTCAGTGAGCGTCGTTGGGGTCGTCTGCTCTTTGTCGGCGTTCAAGTTTGCCTCTGCTCTAGCTCTGCATGAGTGGCGTATCTTACAAAATCGGCAATGATTGCCTGGTTTAAACTCGCCTTTGCCCTCTATAGCTTTTAGTGCCTGAGGCCTAACTACGTTAAGCCCCCAACTGACTAAGTCGTCAGCTGTCATGCTCTCAGATGACACGTTGTGCAATCTCGGCTGTATGATTGTTGTCTTGATTGTGTGAATGTCCTCAAAGTCTTTGAGTAGCTCATAGGCACCTAGCCCGTACAGCCTTAACTGCGGATTGTTAAGGGCTGACACTTCGACGCCTTTGCCGAATTTGAGGTCTACAATCTCAACTGTGCCGTTGTAGTAGATGATTACGTCGCCTGTACCGAATGACTCAGGTACGTATCTTGTGAGGTCAAGTCTATGTTCAAAAAACAGGATAGGCTCGTCTTGAGCTCTTGCCTCGTTGACTTTTTCCTCGACAATATCGACGTACTGCTCAACGTATTCTCTTAACTCTTCTGAGTAGTATTCGTTTTGCTTGTAGCGTTCTAGTTCTTGCTGGAACTTATCCTCAGTCATGCCATCATAGAGCCTTACGAAATACAGCTCTGACAGCTCATGAGCGAATGTTCCCTCTTCTGCAAATGTTGTTGTCTTGTCGCCTATGCCCTCACTTGCTTTAATGCTCGGGAGGACAGTTCAACCACTGATTGGCACTACTCGCTGACAAATATGCGTGCTTTCTGCTTGAGTGGTTTTGTGAAGTCATTACATCGCCTCAATAGCGTCTATAATGCTTTGACGCTTGTCAGCTTGAACGTCGCTTACCTTAGAGGCGCCTGACTCTTTGATTAGAGCCTTAACTTTGTCTTTTTGCTCTTTAGTACCACTTTTGATGATTTGAGCAATAGCTTTCTTGAATGTAGCCTCGTCAGGTGCCTCAGCTGTTGCCGGTGCCTCTTCTTGTTTAGGTTCTTCCTTAGCTTTCGCCTCTGCTTTTGGCTTTTCTTCTTGCTCTTCGGCTGGCAACTGCGTCCAACCTGCTGGCTCTTCGGCTGTGTTCGTGAAGTCCTGCAATTGTTTAGATTTCAAATCGTTAGAACGTTTCAACTCGTCTCTGATTTCTTGTAGGATAGTTTCTAACATTACTCGTCAGCCTCCTCTTGCATTTCTGATACGATACTTTGCATTGTTAGTAAATATGCTATTTGCTCCATATCTTCGTCTTTGCTTAGTAGAGCTGTTAGGTGTTGGGAACTTCCGACCATTGCCCCTTGTCCGATTATTTGCGTACCCTCTTCAAGGTCTTGGGCAAGCCCGAGCATGTGCTAAGGTCACAGCTGTGTGTTCTGTTTCTTTATTGATTTGGTTTACAAGTTCATACAACTCTTTAGTTTTATCGCTTAATAATTCTGTGATTTCGTTCTCTGACATGTCCTTGATTTCTTTAGTTAGCATTTGCGCTACCTCCTAATTTGATTTACAATGTTCGTACAATTAATTTTCTTAATGCTCGGTCTTACTCGTTGGAGCGAGTGAGGCCTTTTTTGTTTTCTTCCATTTCTGAGAATGTGAGCTCTGTCATAGCCCCGACTGCAAATGAGACAACTGTCCCGATATAAACATCGAACATCATCGCAACTGCTAAACCGATAGCCACTGACAAAGTTACTGTATAAAAACTTGTTGTTAGAGTTTTCACTATACATAGCCCCTCGCTTTCATAAACTCATACCAAAACTGAGCTACTCTTTGAGGCATGTATTCTTCAGGACTTTTCTTATCGTTGGCCATGCTTAGCCACCTCTTTTTCTTTTAGATACGCTCTAATTCGTTCTTTCTGCAATGTAGCCTCTCGACGCCCATTTAATATGTCGTTTAAGTATGGCGCTGATATGCCTAACGCTTGAGCTAACTGTCTTTGTGTTATGCCTTTACGTTCAAGCTCTTCAAATACATCTGAACCGAAACTGCTCATTTTTTACCTCCTTTTTAGCGTATACTCTAAAATGTTACTAAAAACTCTTTACACCGAATTAGCTAATATGCTAATATTAAAAATGTAGTAATTAGCTAATTAGACATACTTATCCCGTTGGATGGGGTTGCATTTTTTGAGTATTGCTTTTTAGTTGCTACGTGTTAAAACCTTACAACAACAGCCTTATAATTGAAATTTACGTTTTGGAGAACTAAATATCTATTTGCTGTGTTTGTAAGCTAATCAATAGCACATGTCATACTATAATAGAGAATTAGCTATAATGCAACAATTAATTTTAGCTTTTTCGCTATTGGAGTAGTTAGAGAATTAGCTAACCGTTGATATGACAGTGTTTTAAAGGGAGCAAAAAATTTTGAATTTATATGAGAAAATAAAAAACATGTGTGATAAAGAAGGAATTTCTATAGCTCACTTAGAACGTGAAACTGGTATTTCTAACGGGCAAATTAAACGTTGGGCTAAAAGTAGCCCTAGCGTAGAGAACTTAAAGAAAGTCGCAAACTACTTCAATGTTTCTTTGGAATTTTTAGCCGACGATACAACAGAACCATCTGACATTGAAATGTCTCAGGATATTCGTATCATGCAACGTCTTGCTCAAAACATGAGCGAAGAAGATAGGAAAAAAGCTATCAAAGTATTTGAGGCGTTCTTTGAAAATTGGGAAGAAATGACAAAAGATGATAAGTAACTAATCGTTAAGGGAGTTTTACATTTGAATTATGAAGAAAATGAGGCGTTTACGCGTGCAATAGAAACTGCAAATCTGATACTTGGATATGAGAATAAATTTCCAATAGATATAAAAGGGGTTATTAACAGCGACCCTGATGTCGAATTATTTACTTTCGGCGAATTTGCTAAATTGTCAGGTATCAGCAGGTCAGATGTTTCCAAAATTGGCCAATCTTATGAGGCATTTCATTTTAGAAAAGGGAGAAAATCTATAATTGTATATAATGCCTTGAGATACTCAAAGAGATTACGTTTTACGCTTGCTCACGAATACGGTCACGTCAAACTAAACCATACAGGAAAGTCTATATATGACCCTGATAAGTCTGACATTGAGTACACAAAAGAAGAATTTGAGGCCGATACATTTGCAGGAAATTTGCTGTTTCCATTGCATAAACGCTACGAATATAGGAGGAAAAGCTCGTATGAAATAGCAAATACTTTCAATATAAGTTTTAAAGCCGTCCGTGTCTCTATGTACCGGCTCGAGGATTGTCTTGCTAGTGGCATTGACCAATATCTCACAGAGCCACAACTGAGAACACCTGACGGCTATATTAATTTTTTAAGAGCTTGTGATTTTTAAACAACAAAAAACCCCACATAGTATGTGAGGTCAAAATGTATTAATTCAGTTTTATGTTAGCTTTTTGATTTCCGAACATGCCTGATTTGACTTGCATTTTTGTCTTATCTGATTGAGCAGTTGACTCAGATACATCAAACACTACTTTACCTGTTTTTTCATTACCAGGGTTAAGTTTTTCTAAAAAGAAACCAATGTCACTCGGGTCTGAGGCTGACGTGTTGGCGTCAGTAGATGCTGAGGCATCTGCACCATTTGTTGCGTCGCCATCAATTATTTTAAACAATTCTGTATCAATAGTAATAGCTTTATCGCCATTATTTTTAACTGTAACATCTGCAACTATGTATTTGCCGTCAGCGTTACTTGAAACGTATTGATTACCTACTGAGTCTGCCGTTTCAACACTGTTAACTGTGTACTCAAGGTCATCAACTTTTACTTTTTCGCCTATTTTGGCGTCTTTCGTTTCATCTTTGTTAGAGCCGGAGCTATCGCCACCACCAAAAACGGTTGCAATCACAGCAATTATGATGACAATTACAACCACAACACCGAGACAGCCTAAACACCCAAATAATCCCTTTTTCATAAATTCAATCCCTCTTTTCAGAATTTTTAGTCAAGCATGTAACACTTTAGCAAATACTATTTCAGATTTAAAGGGTTGAATTCAACAGTGTTCTGTGATAATTAAATTAAGTTATATTTTAGAAAGGGTTTCGATATTATGAAAAAAGTTGCAATTTATACAAGAGTTTCCACTTTAGAGCAGGCCAATGAGGGTTATTCTATCGAGGGTCAAGAGCAACGCTTGAAAGCATATTGCCAAGTTCATGATTGGGACAATTTCGAGTTCTTTGTGGACGTCGGGCAATCTGCCGGCAATACCAAAAGAGCAGGTCTGCAAAACTTACTCAACAGATTAGACGAGTTTGACCTCGTGCTAGTCTACAAACTAGATAGACTTACACGCTCAGTGCGTGACCTTATGAGCCTGCTTGATACATTTGAAGAAAAAGACGTTAAATTCCGTTCAGCAACTGAGGTATTCGACACCACAAGCGCAATAGGTAAGTTGTTCATAACGCCGGTAGGTGCTATGGCCGAATGGGAACGGTCAACAATTACTGAGAGAACAACACAAGGGCGTCGCATAGCAACAGAAAAAGGGGTGTACACAACTGTGCCCCCGTTCTTCTATGACAAGATTGAGGGTAAACTCTACCCTAATGACAAAAAAGAAATCGTGGATTATATCGTCAGCAGGGCAAAAGCTGGCGTCAGCATAAGAGGTATTACAGAAGAGCTTAACAACTCAATATACAACCCACCTAAAGGCAAGCGCTGGGATAAGTCAGTGATTAGCTACGTTCTGACGTCGCCTGTTTCTCGTGGCCACACGCATATAGGCGATGTGTACGTCGAGAATACGCACGAGCCTGTCATCAGTGAAGAGGATTATACAATCTACATGCAAAGCATTTCACAACGCACACACTCACGAGGTATTAAGCACACTGCTATTTTCAGAGGCAAGCTGACCTGCCCTAATTGTGCCCACTCGCTCACACTCAACACCAGCAAACGGACAAAAAGGGACGGCTCAGTTGATTATGACGAACGCTACATTTGTGACCGTTGTCGGAGCGATAAGTCAGCCGAGAACATCACGATACAATCAAAAGAAGTAGAGAGAGCTTTCATTGATTTTATTCAGCACGGCGAAATAGAGGTCAATGTCGAGGACACAGAAGAGCAGGAAGAGCAAAGCGTCATTGATGTAGACAAGATTAAGAGACAGCGTAAGAAGTACCGAGCAAGCATGGGCTATGGACTTAATGAGTGATGAAGAGTTTCAGTCTCTAATCAAAGAAACTGACGACCTGCTCGACCAAGCACAACAGACAGCAACTAAGGAAAAAGGAAAACAAAGACAACCATAAACAAATAGAGGCCACTCACGACCTCATACTTAATTTGTGGGATAAGATGGCCAAGCAACGATAAAGAAGATTTGATAAACGCCTCAATATCTAATATTGACTATAATTTCTATCGAGGACATGGCCACGGTAAAAATCGCACCCCTAACTCAATGAGCGTCACGCACATAGACTATAAAGTTTAGATGGGGTTTGTGGGTAGAGCCTCCCAAACGTACCGCCTCCCATGATTGTTATAGAATCGATATATTGCGTGATACTTGGATCTTTAATTAATGCAGTTGCTATGTTAGTTAATGGGCCTGTCGCAACAATGGTAACTGGTGCTTCACTTTGCTTTAATGTTTTAATAATGACATCAGCAACATGATCAGGCGTAGGTTTAAGAGACGGTACTTCAGGTAATTTTGGACCATCCAAACCAGTGTTGCCATGAATTTGCGAGGCAAATGAAGCTGGCTTAATTAACGGACGTGTTGCACCAACTGAGACATTGATATCTCCTCTCCCCATAACTTCAAGCACATTCAATGCGTTCTTTGTGTTTTTTTCAACAGATTGATTACCTGCCACTGTAGTTACTGCTAAGACATCAAGTGAGCTGTTTTTTGCACCAGCTAAAATTAAAGCAATTGCGTCATCATGTCCTGGATCACAATCCATAATAATCTTTTTACTCATATGCTTCACTCCAATCAAAATATTTTAGACGTGCTTGCTCATTTCAAACCTTAAAATTATAACTAATACTAAAATTTGCTATAACAAAATATTCCTCTTAAACTTTGCGATATTTCCAATTCTTTATTTCGAAATCTTGCTACATTACTATCATACTACTTTTTAACATGGTATTAATAACAATAACTAACCCATATTCACACCAAAAACCATATTAATAATTCAAATATGAAATATTTAAAATAATAAAAAACAGGGAACAATTACAATAGTAATTAAAAATTTGAAGAGTTATTATGAAATTTTTTATTTAAATGATACAAACATAAGCTTGATCGTTTAGGCTACGTTTAAAAAGCTAATGAATTTGCTAACGTGTTACTAAAAACCTGTAATTAAATTTATAGAACATGTGCTAATTATAAAAATTAAAGGAAGTGTTATCAATGAAAAAAATAGATTGGCATGCGCATTATATTTCACCTGGTTACAATGATTATTTAGATGAATGTTTTAAAGGTAAAGGCGATGGCATATCCACGCCCACTTTTTCAGTGGATGCATATCTGAAACTAATGCGTGCTTTAGATATTGAATTTGGCGTGTTATCTATTTCTAGCCCACATATTAGTGCTCGCACTTGATGAAGATATCTTGCCACTTACAGAAGAAGTGAACCAATATGGCGCTCAAATTGTGGCAGAACATCCTGATAAGTTAGGATTTCTCGCAACATTACCATTACCATTTGTGGAAGAAAGTATTGAAACCATTGACCATGCACTAGATAAACACAACGCTTTAGGTTTCACATTACCTACAAATGCGAGAGGTATTTATCTAGGTGAGCCAGTGATTGACGATGTACTAGCTAAATTAAATGCTAGACATGCGATTGTTGCAATCCATCCAAATGAACCAAAGCCAAGTGTAGCGGTCATGAAAGATGTGATCTTGCCACCTTTAATGGAATTTATTTTTGATACGACCCGTACAATTATTTATATGAGTCAGCAAAACGTTTTTAGTAAGTATCCTCATATTCAATGGATTGTCCCTCATGGTGGGGCTGTATTACCAATCATAGCGCAACGTGTGAAGATAGGTAATGAAACGTTTAATCATAGCAACAACACTGATGATTTGGAGCAAGTAATGAAACACCTTCATTTCGATTTGGTCGGTATTGTGATTCCTTATCAGTTGGCTAACCTTTTACCTTGGGCCGATGAAAACAAAATTATATATGGCTCTGATTCGCCATACACGCCACATAAAGCAGTTCATGTACTTTCAGAGCAACTAGAAGAAAATGACATTGTCTCAAGTTCAACTTTAGAAGCCATATTATACCAAAATGGGAAAGAATTGCTCAATAAATATAAAAAATAATATATTTAGATATATACTTTATCTAGCCATAAATAAGAGGCTGGGACATATCACATGTCTTAGCCTCAGTTTTTTATATTGGCAGTGGCTGACTGAATTGAAAATGCGCTTATATCAAGCTTTTTTCAATTCTAGTCAGCTGTGCCGGGGTGGGACGACGAAATTTTATTAGAAAAATTAGATTTCTGTCCCACTCCCTTATTTTTAATGTTCAATTTTATATTTATTTTTACTCATTACAAATCAAGCACATTGACATTCATGAACTAAAGCCAGATAATTTGTATAAATTATATTATTTGCAACTTATTTAAGGAGGTGCGAAGTCAATGACGACAACACATATTGATCCACGAATTACTAGAACAAAAAAATTATTGATGGATGCCTTTCGTGACATTGCTAAAGAAAAAAAGTTACAAACCATTACAGTGAAGGATATAACTGAACGCGCAACTGTTAACCGTGCTACGTTCTATGCTCACTTTTATGATAAATATGACATTATGGACTACACATTGTCAGAAACCATTCTTAAAAATTTAAACGATAACTTAACCTTATCTTCTGAACTTAATGATGAAACATTATGCAAAACGTTCATCACAATTACGAGTTATATTGAAGAAACACATAATGAATGTAAATTAAATAGTGTCGCATATGGTGAAGTAGTTGAAAAGAGAGTGAAAGAAGAACTGGAAGATATTTTCTTAACGTTAATTGTACAAAAACATCCAACTGAAGACAGAGAAGCATTAGCTACGAGTGCTCGCTTTTTATCTTGGGGGCTATATGGCACAGCTAAACATTGGTTTCATACGAGTAATACTTCTGCACGTAACTATATCGAAAAAGCACTACCTTTGTTTATGAGCCAAGTATTAAAATAAATTATACAAAAAAGCCTCTAAAGCAATGCATATTTGCTCTAGAGGCTTAATATTTTTCAAAAAACTATTTTTTGTTTTCATTAATAAAGTCTAGTACATCACCAGTTAACGCGACGCCATTGTTACTTTCGCCTTCTACGCCACCGTAATGTAATCCTACTACTTCATTATTCGCATTAAAGATTGGAGAACCAGAGTTGCCGCCAAATGTACTCGCACCATATGTAAGTTGCGTGCCATTATTTGTCAGTACTTCCCCCTTACTTTCCCACATTGTAGCTAATGATTTATCACCCGGGTAGCCAGTTACTGTCACAGGATCACCTTTACTAACACTTGATGCATCTTGGATTGTTGCAGGTTGTACTACATCACCTACAGACTGCCCTTCATCATTGGTATTGAAATGTACAAGTACTAAATCTTCTTGACCAGGATAAGGTTGGACATCTTTTTCCGTAAATTCACCATACGGAAATGAACCTTCATTTTTAGCCGCAGGTGCAAATGTCATATCGCCGTTTGAAAGATTAGCAACATGCTTATTTGTTAATACAGTATTTTTATCGATGACTACACCTGTCGCTATATTTGATCCCATATTCATGTAGCCTACTGATTGATAATGACCTGTAGTGGTATTTTCAATTTGTGTTCTATCTTCATCAGGTAATATGACCCTTGGCATAACTTCTGATGATTGATTATTAGTTGTATTATCATTTTGTTGCGTTTGTGTTGGCTGAGTTGTTGTATCGTTATTTTGCGTATCCGTAGCCGCAAAACTACTAAATGGTGCAATTGCGAATAACATTACTAAAGAAAAAGCTATACTACCTATCATTTTTCTTGTAAACATAAATAACCCTCCATCAAAATATATTATACTATTAAAATTTAAAGAAATTTTCAAAAATAATCAAATGTTAATATTAGCTTTTGAAAATATATCACCTTAATTTATAAGTTTTTTTAATAGTATATTCTTAGCTTATACCCTATCTTCGAAAATAGTATCACTTTCAAAACAACACATTTCTCCTTATGTCGTTTAAACAATAAATCGATAAACATGTTGTTTGCATTATATTTCATAACGTAATACAATACATTTAAGCAACAGGTGTTAGTTAGTTAATACTTGTTGCTTAACTAAAGTTAGGAGGGATAGACGTGACAACAATTCAAAAACACAATGGTTTCAAACGGACTTTTCAACAGGATCATTTGACGTTAGGCTTAACGTTACCTTTTGATAATTCTGAACACATCGCATTGTCGTTGGAACATCAAGTTGATTTAGCACAATACGCTGAAACACTTGGATTTACAAGCCTTTTTGTACGGGACAGTCCGCTTTATAGCCCACATTTAGGAAATGTAACGACAAACTACGATCCGTTTGTATTTTTAACTTATCTCAGCGCCAAGACATCGAAAATCGCTCTCGGAACATCTAGTATTGTTGCTACATTACGTCATCCAATTCATATAGCGAAAGTCGCTACTTCTCTTGACTTGATTTCAAATGAGCGATTATTGTTAGGTGTTGCTACAGGAGATCGATCATTCGAATTTCCAGCTTTTAAAGTAAATACAGACCATTTAACTGAGCAATTTCAAACAGCGATAACCTCTATAAATGATTTATGGAAAACACATTCGCCACAAATCTCAAATTCTATATTTGAATTATATGAGGATGCCGGTTTACAAATATTACCAAAACATAAGCATATTCCAATGTTTGCTACTGGGTATTCAAACCAAGATATATCTTGGTTAAAAGCGCACATGGATGGTTGGATGTTTTACCCACAAGATTTTCAACAGCAAAAGAAATTATTACAAGATTGGCATCAAAACGATGTATTCAAACCTTTTATGCATCCACTTGTTATCGATTTGTCGACGAATCCAAATGAGTTGGTTAAACCTATTAAAGGTGGTTATCGCTTAGGTAGAAATACTTTAATAAAAATATTAAAATCATATGAACGTATAGGTACAAATCATATCATGCTACATTTAGTTGAAAATGAAAGAACTTATAAAAATATATTAACAGAGGTAGGAAATTATATTATTCCACACTTTCCACCTCATGAATTACAGGAGGAAAAAATTATGACATTATTAGATAGAATTAATATACTCGCAAATAAAGAAAAAGTTGAAACATTGAGCATTGAAGAAAAACAAGAACAACATGTATTAAGACAAGAATATTTACAAATGATTCGTGGACAAGTTGTTAACACATTCTCAACTTTGAAAGTCGTTGACCCTTTAGGTGAAGACATTACGCCAGATAAAGTCTATGAATTACGTGAAAATATGGGTACTTTAGATTTAAATTAAATTTATAACTATATAATAAATATTCACAAAAAACGGCTGTGCGCTTTCATATCAAAGCGCACAGCCGTTTGTTATTTCTAAGTTTCACAATATGCAGTTACTTATATCAATCATTTAAAATTTGTTGCATTGAGCGATCAACACTATTCGCATACATATTTCCAAATTTTACTAAGTGCACCATTAATAAATAAAGTCTATAAAATTCTAAGCGTGCCTCTGCGCCATCGCTCAATGGATAATGCTTATTATATTCATCATAAAATGCTTGAGTAAAACCACCAAACACAGTAGTAATACCTAAATCAAATTCTCTATCACCATATAATGGTGCCGGATCAAATAGCGCGTGCGAACCATCTTCCAAGAACATGTAGTTGCCTCCCCATAAGTCTCCATGTAACAAGGATGGTTTGCTTGTATGTTGATTCAACGCCTCTATAATGACCTTACGTACATGTGCATATGTTTGAGCATCATCATCTGTCCAGCGTTTTAATCGCAATAATTCATCTTTTAAATGATCCAGACGGCGTTCCACGAATAATGTTGTCCATGAATCTGTCCAGCTATTATCAAATGAAATATCTCCGCCTTCATAAGGTAAATCAAAGCCAAATTTTCCAGCTGATTGTTGGCTATGCATTTTCGCAACAAGCTGTCCTAATTCTTTTTGACTACCGGTCGTACCTTCATCTAAAAAGGTTAATAATAAATAAGCATCGCCATTAATTTCTCCACTCCCAATTACTTTAGGCGCAGTAATTTGAGCTTGCTCAAAAAGGTTTAAACCTGCAATCTCTGCTGCAAAGAACGCTTCATTACGATCACGTTGCACGAGTAAAAAATAAGTTTCATCGGGCGTTTTCACTTGAAATGCTTCATTCACATCTCCACCACCAACAGATGATATAGATTCTATATGATTTAATGGAAGTTGTGCTTGCCATTCTTGTTTCATTTGTACCCCTCCATAACTTTTCAACTATAATATCGTTACTTCATTATTATTACCGTTTTCAACATATATTAATCAATAATGCTTATTGTCATACATTTTATGTGACACTTCTTAAAATTATCTTGATTTACTCTAGGCATATATTCAGTAAAATGCTAGTCTATTAAAGACATCATTTTCAATATGGCCAACAATATAAATTAACTTTTGGCTTAAATACATATTTTCAATACTAATAAAATTCGATTAACGGAGTGATAATCTCATGTATAAACTAATCAAACCTATTTTATTTCAATATGATCCTGAAAAAGCACATGGTATGACGATCGACGCACTGAAATTCGTACAAAAACATTCTAAATTATTACCAGTCATCGAACAATTATTTCATTATGAGCATGCGGCCCTACATCAAAAAATTCATGGTATTCATTTTAACAATCCAATTGGTCTTGCGAGCAGGCTTTGATAAATCTTGTGAAGTTCCTAAAGCTTTAGAAAAAGCAGGATTTGGTGCAATAGAACTCGGTGGTGTTACACCTAAACCACAGCCTGGTAATCCAAAACCACGTATGTACCGATTAGTTGAGGATAATGCTTTAATTAACCGTATGGGCTTCAACAATTTAGGTATGAATAAGGCACTTAGTAACTTACGTAAATATAGCTATCAAATACCTGTAGGTTTGAATGTGGGCGTGAATAAATTTACTGATTATGAATCACGTTATCAAGATTATATAAAAGTAATTGATACATTTAGAAATGATGTAACTTTCTTTACTGTGAATATTAGCTCACCTAACACTAAAAATTTACAAAGCTTCCATGACAAAGATGAATTCTCACAGCTTTGTTCTGCAATTCAATCATATAAAGACAGTCACGATATCAACGTTCCTATTTTTATCAAGCTGACTTCAGATCTTGATTTAGATAGTTTAGGTCGTATGTTGGACCCTATCGTTGAAACTTTTGATGGCATTATTTTAGCTAATACCACTCAAAAACGTGAACAGTTACATTCTGACAATCAACATGAAACTGGTGGTTTAAGTGGTAGACCACTATTTGAGCGTAATCTAGAACTCATTTCTTATGCTTACAAACAAACAAATGGTCAGTTTTTAATTATTGGTACTGGTGGTATATTTAATACAAATGACGTTATTACAATGATGCGCCATGGTGCTTCACTGGTACAACTCTATAGTGCATTAGTATTTGAAGGTCCAGGTCTTACTAAAAAATTAAATAAGAACTTGGCAAAATATCTTAAAACAGAAGGTTATGCGCATATAAGTGATATTATAGGATTAGACGTATAAAATTCAGCAATTATTTAATTTAAAATCATATTACATTATTTTTATTAGGGTATGTAAATAATAAAGGAGGCGCTATTATGTACAAGAAAATACTATTAGCTTATGACTTTGGCAACACATTCGATAACGTTCCGAAAGAACTACAAAACTTAACTGCCGGCGTAGATGACGCAGAAATTACAATTTTCAATGTTATTTCTGAAGGAGAATTGCAAACCTCAGTACGCTATGATGGTAAACATTTTGAAGAATTAGCAAACGAAAAGGGCAAAGAACTTGATCCATTTGTTCAAAAATTAGAAGATCTTGGTTTAAATGTTCGCGTGAGATTTAGTACAGGGTACATCAAGCAATCTATTCTACAAGAAGTAGAAGAAAATCATTATGACATTATCGTCATGAGTAATAAACGTGCAAAATCAGACATTAAAAATGTCCTAGGCAATGTCACTCATAAAATTGCTAACAGCGCGAATCTTCCTGTATTAATTATAAAATAATAGGTATATAAATAAGGAAGCCTCCATCTAAATCTTGGAAGCTTCCTTATTTTTTTAGCATTATCGTCGATTATTTTCGACTTCTATTTATTCTTGATCCTCTTGATTCAAGTATCTTTCAATCACTTGTAATACACCAGAGTCATCATTAGATGGTGCACGATGTTGGGCTATTTTTTCAAGTTCTGGACTACATTTTGCCATAGCATAACTATGGGTCGTCAGTGCAAGCATTTCTAAGTCATTATTAGCATCTCCAAAAGCTAATAATTCGTCTTTATCTATTCCCCATTGGTTTAAAAGTGCTTGAATCGCCACACCTTTATTCACACCAGGTAAAATAAGATCCACACTCTCAGCACCGCTTGTCACGGCACGTATTTCGTGTGCATATTCACTTTCCAAACCAGCTTTAACTTGCTTTACGATATCGTCATCTTTGATTCTCATCGCCACTTTAACAAACTGGTCATCTTTGATATCACTAAAGTTTTCAACTTTTTCAATATCATAGTAATAGTTGGTAATAAAATTCATAAATTCATCGCTACAATTACTTTTAACATATGCTGATTTAATCCCACTTACTATAACGTCAGAGATATTATAATCCACCATAATTGTCTGTAAAATGTCAAAAGTAAGTTGCTGGTCAAAATGTGAGGAAGATACTAACGTATCATTAACATATGTAACAGCACCATTTTCTGCTACATACGTAATTTGTGATTCCTTGCCTGGGAAATATGATCGTAATTGCGCATATTGGTTTCCACTTGCTACAATAAATTTTATATTACGTTTCGTTACTTCTTCAAATATTTTTTCAAAATATATTTCATCAAACGTATGATTGGATTTAAATAACGTTCCATCTTTGTCTACTGCAATTGCTTTTATCATCGGTATACATCCTTCCAAATTCGTTATCAACCCTAACAATATATGTTACTACTTACTTTACATCACAATAATATTAAATAAATGACCATCTATGTCACTAAACAAACCACCATAAAACCCTTCTAGCATCGTACCGCTCTGCAATACTTTACCGCCTGCTTCTTCAACTTTATTCAATAATGCATCAACCTCTTGGAACTGGGATACGGAAATAGAAACTAATGCTTCATTTGAGCCTATATTAGAAAGGTGAGCTGCTTTTTTAAATTGGCTATGCTCAATAAGCATGATAATTTTATTATCAATCGTTTGAATTCCTCTCATTTTATCCAAAACAGCGTCATTTTGCTGAATTTTAAAGCCAATTGCGCTATAAAATGCTTCGCTTGCTTTAAGGTCTTTTACTGGTAAATTTAGCCACGCTGATTGTATATCCATTTTAACATGCCCCCTATTTTTACTCACCATACCATATCTCACTCTATATGGGGCATTAATCATCTGCTTTAAACTACATAATCCTTATCCACTTACATTGTGATTATACTTATAGTTCAAGTAATTATTTCCTAGGTTATACTATAAAAGCTAAAATCTAACGAATTAATCATCATTAATTTGAGTGAGTTTACGAATTTGCGATAGGTCGATCTTTTCAATCAATTGTTCATATGTGTTTAATGCCTTTTTAGTCATTGTTAATCCTTCTTCAGTTAGATAGATATACATAGCACGCTGATCTTCAACACATTCTTGTCTATAAACGAGCGGACAATCCATTCTTTCTATCCTAACGATTAAACGCGACATTGCACTTTGACTCAAATCTACAATTTTGATTAAATCATTCATTTTATATTTTTTTCCTGTTGCTTTATAAATTTCGTATAGTACATAAAATTCTTTTAAGCTTAAATGATATTGTTGTTTTAACGTTTTTTCTATTAATGATTCTGTATAGTGCACATATTTTGTCATTTCAATCCAATTATTTATTTTTTGCTGTTGTTCCATATAACATCCCCCAATACTTATCTAACATCTCTATTTATTCTTATTTGAATTTATCGATTTAAATTACGTCTAAGCTTGATTCAACTGTTAATCCCATAATTTACCATTAAAAAGTGAGCGCATTCACTTAAGATTAACACATTCATTATTAAATAAAAAAGTACGCCTAAATACAACTAGCAACTTACTTTTTAATAAAAAAACATACTGGAAGGCTTTATAAATAAAAAGTCCTCTCAGTATGTTCAGCTCACTATGAATTGCTATTTAATAATTTCTCTTTTAGATCTTTACGTTCATATTCTAATGAATATGGATCATTCAACCAATAAATACCTTCATCTACTTTAAATGTATGATTGTTTTGTACCGCTTCAGTATTTTTCCAAATTTCTTTATTTTCAAATGATAAGTCTGACCCTTTTGCTACAGGAGTCACAACATAATCGCCAGCCATTTCAGGAAGCTCTTCTTCTGAGATATCAGCTAAATCATTTTTCTTCGTTGCTTTTTCTACTGTCTCTGGCATTTTCAGACCAAATGAGTCATATAAAATCTCACTACCATGACCATATGTCTTACCTAGTGCATAGATTTTTTTATCAAAGTCTTTGATGATAGACACTGTTGTATCTGCGCCAATGGCATCTTTAATTGCTTTACCATCATCTTTTGTTTTTTGCTCCCAGTCTTCAACCCATTTTTTTGCTTTATCTTCTTTGCCAACAATTTTCCCAAGTTCTAAGTGTTGTTCTTTATAGTCATGTTTTGCATAATCAAAGGCAACAGTAGGCGCTATTTTTTTCATTTTTTTTAAGTTTTTATCTGTATTATAAGTAATGATTAAATCTGGTTTGAGTTTCGCGACGCTTTCTACATTTTCAGCATCTACCTTCTCAACATCTTTAAATTTTTCTTTTAATACTTTACTGTCATCAACGATATTCGCAACACCTACAACATTTGCATCAAGTTGTTTTAAACCACCTGCATATGTTGCCCCTAAAACGACAATACGCTTAGGATCTTTAGGTATTTTCACTTTATCTCCTGAGTCTTGTTTGTAAGTTGTTTTTTCGCTATCTTTTTTAGACGACTTGCCTTCTGAGCCATTGCTACACGCCGCAAGTACAAGCACCAACACTAACAAAGGTAATAATAGTTTCTTCATTGTTTATGTCCCCTTTTTTTATAGTATTTTAAATTATACAGGAAGTTGTATTAAACACAATCATATATAAAGAATTACTATTTGAAATTCTAAATGATTGTGAATGTTATATAAATAAACAGTTACTTTCTTAATATATAGAAAGTAACTGTTTTGTATATTCATGCCGTTGATCACTAAATAAATCTTCTATACTAAAATCGTCTACAATGTGACCATTTTTCATTACAATAACTCTTTCAACCAAATGATTTAAAAAGGCCATATCATGCGAAATCATCAACATGCCTTTTTGTGTTCTGTGATGATAATCTTTTAGTACTTCAATCATTTTTTGCTCTGCAATAACATCTAAGCTAGCTGTGATTTCATCACATAAGAGCATATCTGGTTCCAACATCAGTGTACGTATTGTATTAAATCGCTGTAATTGGCCGCCACTTAATTCATCAGGTAACCTATCTAACAACTTAGCATCTAATTCCATAAATGTCATCAATGCTTTCATTCTTCGATTTACATCACTCGTATCCGTGCCTTTATAATACTGTATAGGTTCTGCTAAGGATTTTCCTATATTAAACTTCGGATTAAAACTATCATATGCATGCTGAAATATAGGTAATAATGTTAATCCATGTGTGTTGATTTGTCCCTCGGTCGGTTGAAGTAAACCTAGCATGAGATGCGCTAAAGTGGTCTTTCCTGAACCACTTTCACCTACGATACCAATAATTTCATCCGCTTTTATAGTCAGGTCAATATGAGTTAAAATAGGCGCTTGATCATATTTAAAGTTTATTCCTGTTAATTCAATCATAAACATTCTCCCTTCTTAGGCTGGCTACGGGAATTAAATAGCTCCAAGCTATAGGGTTTTACATTGTGATTTTTAAAGGCTGTAACATGATTAGAATCTATCACTTCTCCGTGACGAATTACATGAATCCAGTCACTAAAATCTAAAACGTGGGATAAATTATGTGTGATGATTAATAACGTCACTTGATGCACTTCTGCTAAATGTTTAATTAAATTCATTACATTATAACCCGTTATCGCATCTAATGATGAGGTTGGTTCATCGGCGATAATGACTTCTGGGTTTAACATCAAAACACTCGCAATTTGTACCCTGGCAAGTTGGCCTCCAGATAAGCTAAAACAGTATCGTTCCATAACTTGATCAGGTGCTAAATCTACCCATTGTAATGCTTTTGTGACAAATTGCTTTGCCACTGTTTTTTTCACTTTATAGTGCATTCTATAAATAGCCATAAGTTGCTTACCAAGTTTTGTATGATCATTAAAGCTGTGTGTGTAGTCCTGAGAAATAAAGCCTATTTCTTTGCCTAATAAAGTATGCATATCTCTGACAACTTGATTTTTGTAATGTAGTGCATCGAATTCCATATCTAATGCGCGTGGTACACGTTGAACAAGTGCTTTAGCAGTTAAACTTTTACCAGAACCACTTTCACCAACTAGGACATTCACTTTACTTTGCTTTAGTCCTAGATTGATATTATGGATGAGTTCAGTTCCTGAATTATCTTTGATTGATAGATTGGATATCTCGAGTATATTAGTCATCCAAATCACGCTTCCCTTTTAATAATTTATCTCGTAACGCATCACCAGCTAAATTGAATAATAATATTGTTAGTGTAATTAAAGTTGCTCGGCACAATTAATAATAATGGATAAGAACTAATATAGTCACGTCCAGCATTAAGCATTGCCCCCCATTCAGGTGAAGGTGGTTGCGCACCTAATCCTAAAAAGGATAGTGATGAAATATAAAGTATGATTTTACCAAAATCCACAGTCATCAGCACAATAATAGATGGCGTAACTTGTGGTAAAAAATGCTTCCAAATAATTGTACGCGTTGGCACATTAAAAAGCTTAGCCATTTGTATATAAGGTTTCATCATTTCACTGCTTACTACAGAACGCGTAAGTCTTGTATATGTCATCCATTTAATTATTGTAATGGCGATGACTAAATTCCAAATACTTGGTTTAAAAAAGCCGGCAAATGCAATCATCAATACAAATTCTGGAATACTTAGTCCAATGTCAATTAAACGCATAATCACTGTATCAACGATGCCTTTTTTGTAGCCTGCTAAAAGTCCAAGTGGTACACCAATAATTACTGTAACAAGTAATGTAACCAAACTAATGAGTAAAGTGTATCTTGCTCCAACAATAACTCTCGATAATAAATCTCTACCATAATCATCTGTGCCTAACCAATGGACCAAACTTGGCGTTTCCAAAGCATTACCTAAATGTACTTCTAATGCACTATGAGTTGAAACAAAAAATTGCGCTATGATAATTATGATGAGATAGAAGGCAAAAACATAGAAAATGAGATTGTGTTTATTCATATGTTTCATTACATCTCACCATCCTGACGCGCTACTTTAGTCTTTTTACGTTTTTTATTGTATCGCCGTTTTGGATCTAGCCATAATAGCAGTAAGTCACTGATTGTGTTAGCTAGAACTACAAGGAACCCGATCATAAGGACTGCACCTTGCACGACAGGATAATCCCTTGCTCGAATACTATCGACTAAGAAATGGCCAATACCTGGTATGCCAAATAAGTTTTCAATAACCACTGTGCCTCCAATAAGACTGCCTATAGACATACCCAAGACTGTAACGACCGGTAAAATAGCAGGTTTAAACAAGTCTTTCCATAAAATATAACGTTCAGACATCCCTCTGAGACGAGCCGCTTCTACTTCTTTTGATTGGTACAATTCTACTAAATTAGAACGCATTAACCTGACATAATAGGCACTCATACCTATGCTAAGTGCTATCACAGGTAAGACGTACCCCGCTAACGAATCTAATCCGGATGATGGGAGTAAGTTGAGTTTTTGAGCAAACACATAAATCAATAATGTTCCCAAAAAGAAAGACGGTATACTAACAGTAAAAGATGTTACTATACGGATCAATGTATCAATCCAAGTATGATAGTATTTCGCCGCAATAATACCTAATGGCACTGCTACAATAAAAACAATAATAATAGTCAAAACAGCTATGAATGCTGTAGGTGGCGTATAATAAATCAATTCATTGATTACAGGTTCACCGGTTTGATAACTCGTACCAAAGTTCAATTGTACAATTTGTCCTAACCATTGAATATATTGGATGACTACGGGTTGATCTAAACCTAATTTTTGTTTAGTGGCTTCAATTTGTTCACTTGAAACATTAGCTACATCTAAATGTAAGATTTTGTCGACTGGGTCTCCTGGCGTAAGTTTCATTAATATAAACGTGATAGTAGAAAGGACAAACAATACAATGATCATTTGTCCAATTCTAGAAAGTATATTTTTTAATATCATTGTTTTTTATCTACTTTATAATCGATAAGGTAGACGCCTTCAGGTGTTGCTTTTAAGTTTTCTACATCTTTACTCATACCGACGATATTATCATTATATGAAATATAACTATTTGCTAAGTCTTTGTTCGTTATATCAATAATTTCATTCGTTAAATGATGACGTTCATTTGTATCTACTGTTTTATTAAATTGATTTATTAGTTCAGTCACTTTGTCATTGTCATAATCACCTGCGTTAATCGCACCTTCTGGTTTGTACGCTTGGTTGAAGAAATAACCTGTGTCTCCTCTTGGAATCGTACCAAAGCTATAAAGTGACGCATCCCACTGACTTTTATCTTTGAGATAACCTTGAATATCATCGACATTACGTAATTTAATATCAATATTTGCTTTTTTAGCATCTGATTGGATGACTTGTGCAATTTTTGGAAGCTCTGGACGTCCATTATATGTTGAAACTGTTAATTGTAATGGATGTTCTTTTGTATAGCCTTCTTTTTCCATGATTTGCTTGGCTTTATCTATATCTTGTTTCTGTACTTGTTGATTCTCTATGAAATCTAATTTGGTATTAAAAGGCCCAGTCGCTGGTTTAGCGTGACCTTTAGACACATTTTCAGCAATACTTTCACGATCTATGACTTTATCAAGTGCTTCGCGTACAGGTTGCGTCATCTTATCGCTTGTATGGTTATACAAGAGTAAGCCTGTTCTAAATCCTGAGACATTTGATACTTTTGTTTTATCACTCTCTTTTAGTGTTTTTACTTTTTCAACAGGTACATCTGTAATGACATCTGCTTTACCTGATTCTAAATCACTTGTCCGTGCGTTACCATCCTCTTGATATGTAACATTGATATGATCTAGTTTCGGTTTACCTTGCCAGTAGTCTTTATTTTGATCTAACTTAATTTTTTGAGATTGCTTATAGTCTTTAATTTGATATGGCCCAGTACCAACAGGGGTTTTATTTACATCGCCTTCTGCTTCCGTATCATAGATTGCAGAAAATGGACTAGCAAGCTCTGAAACTAACTCAGGATATGCTTCTTTTGTCGTAATCGTAACATTTTGTCCATCTACTTTAATGTCTTTGATAGGAAGTGAACCTTTTACTAAGTCACTTTTCTCAATACTTTCTTCTAAACTAGATTTCACTGCTTTACCAGTCACTTTTTTACCATTTTGGAATTTAATATCATCTTTTAATTTTAGATCTAGTTGAGTTGGTGACTTTTGATTATATGATTCAACTAATAATTTTTGAACTTTCCCTTCTGCGGAGGCTTTAAACAAAGATTCTGCTGCGCCAATTTTCACTGGTACATCTGTTTCATAAGGGGCGATTGAAGTTGTTTTTAAAGGTAATTCAATGTCTAAAGTGTTTCCTTTAGATTGACTTACAGATCCACTGCAACCTGCTAAAGTAATTGCCGCGGTTGCAAACAATACAACTATTTTTTTCATTTATATTCCTTCTTTCTAAAAAATCACTCTTAAAATCAATTAGAAATTTATAGTTTAAAACTCATACAATAAGGCTTACTATCCTTTCAGCCCTATTGTTTTAAGTTTAAATATTATATCACTCTATTTGTTGTTCTTTCATTTGATTACCCGCAAATAGCATAATCCATGTAGCAATAATAAATGGCAATGTAAATACCGGCAAGCCAAATGGTGTTAATAGCGTAGTCATGCCCGCATGTAAAACGACAGTTAGCAAAATGCCTAACACAATACTTATATAACGCGGAATTCTAGTACTAAACGCTACACCTAAAGCTAACACTGTAAGTATGACATTATAGCCAAACAGGCCATCATTAATTTGGTCGTGATTGCCACCAAGTATCGTGACTGCCGCAAAACCTATAATATTTGCAATTATTGCAAATGTACCAGCTTTTCTAGAAGCAATAAAAATACCAATAAGAATTAATATACCCGCAATCATATTTTTGAGTAAAAAGATTTCACTGAAGCCCGTTAAAAATGCACTTATAAAGTCGATACTATGACCAGAAAACTCAATTTCCTGAACAGTATTCGGTAAAATATTTACATCTGCATTCACAAATTTAAATTGGAATGACATGAGTAATACAATCCAACTTACAAATACATACGGCATTGTTAACATTGGCACACCAAATGGTTTGAAAAACTCTCTAAATGCCGAACCAATAGGCATTGTTATAATAATTGCCACTAATACAATAACCACACTATACCATTCTGGTACTAAAAATAATGTTAATGCAATGGCAGTAAGTACGGGATTAAATCCGGCCAATCCTGTATTGATTTCCTCTTCGGAATAATTCGTTCGTTTTGCAAGTAATAAGGAAATGACACTTGCACTCAAAGCCATTAGCCCCACTTTCCAATTACCTACAAAAATACCTGCTAAAACAAACAACCCTGTCCATGGATTGTTCAATAATAATACTTGCGCAATATTCTTCAATATTATCCGAATAGCGTCCACATCGTCACCTGATTTCTATATACTTTGACTTAAATAATAATATATTAATATCCACTAAATTTAAAGAGATACATATCGCCCGTAATAAAATTCATTTTTTTATTTTTTCACACTCTCAAGGGGTTATTCTTGTAGTTAAATAGTATTCGGAATATCATTATATAGCGGACATAATTAACGTACACGATATAAATAATGGAAAGGTAGTGAAGCTCGTGCATTTTACACAACGTGAACAAGATAAGTTGATGTTAGTCGTAGCATCAGATTTAGCACGTAGACGTCAACAACGCGGTTTAAAATTAAATTATCCTGAGGCAGTAGCCATAATTAGTTTTGAACTGCTTGAAGGTGCTAGAGATGGGAAAACCGTGGCTGAACTGATGAGTTACGGAAAACAAATATTAAGTGAAGATGATGTAATGGAAGGCGTTGCCGACATGCTAACAGAAATGGAAATTGAAGCGACTTTCCCTGACGGAACTAAATTGATTACCGTCCATCACCCAATCGTTTAAAGGAGGATTTATATTATGAAACCTGGTGAAATTATAGTTAAACGTACAGAAATAGAAGTAAATAAAGGTCATAAATCCACAATACTTAATGTGAAAAATACTGGAGATCGACCAATACAAGTTGGCTCACATTATCACTTTTTTGAAGCAAATCCAGCGCTAGATTTTGACCACGAAAAAGCCTATGGTAAACGACTAGATATTCCGGCAGGTGCAGCCGTTCGTTTTGAACCAGGTGATGAGAAAGAAATTCAACTCGTTGAATATTCTGGCAAACGAAAAATTTATGGTTTTCATGGTGCAGTAAACGGGCCAATTGATGAATCTCGTGTCTATCGAGATGAAGATTTATCAACAGAAGAAGTTAATGAAGAAAACGAAAATGCGAATAAAGAAAGTGGGTATAAAGCATGAGTTTTAAAATGACGCAATCACAATATACAAGTCTTTATGGTCCAACTGTTGGTGACTCTGTAAGACTTGGAGATACAAATTTATTTGCAAGAGTAGAAAAAGATTACGCTACGTATGGCGACGAAGCAACATTTGGTGGCGGTAAATCTATCAGAGATGGCATGGCTCAAAACCCTAATGTCACGCGTGATGATAAACAAGTTGCAGATTTAGTTATGACAAATGCAATGATTATCGACTACGATAAAATCATTAAAGCTGATATAGGTATCAAAAATGGCTATATTATGGCAGTCGGCAAAGCTGGTAACCCTGATATTATGGATAACGTAGATATTATCATTGGTGCTACGACGGATATCATTTCTGCAGAAGGCAAAATCGTAACTGCGGGTGGTATCGATACACACGTTCACTTTATTAACCCTGAACAGTCACAAGTTGCACTTGAAAGTGGTATAACTACACATATTGGTGGCGGTACTGGTGCATCTGAAGGTGCAAAAGCAACTACAGTTACTCCAGGACCATGGCACCTACACCGCATGTTAGAAGCAGCGGAATCATTGCCATTAAATATCGGTTTCACTGGTAAAGGACAAGCAGTAAATCACACTGCATTAGTAGAACAAGTACATGCTGGTGCGATTGGCTTAAAAGTACATGAAGACTGGGGCGCAACGCCCTCAGCATTAGACCATGCTTTACAAGTCGCAGATGACTATGATGTTCAAATCGCATTACACGCCGATACATTAAATGAAGCTGGTTTCATGGAAGAAACGATGGCCGCAGTAAAAAACCGCGTATTACACATGTACCATACAGAAGGTGCTTGGTGGTGGCCACGCGCCAGATTTAATTAAATCTGCTGCCTATCCAAACATCTTACCTTCTTCTACAAACCCAACGCTTCCATACACAGTAAATACTGTAGACGAACATTTAGATATGGTCATGATTACCCATCACTTAAACGCCGCAATCCCTGAAGATATCGCATTTGCTGATTCACGTATTCGTAAAGAAACAATTGCGGCAGAAGATGTATTACATGATATTGGCGTATTTAGTATGGTAAGTTCTGATTCTCAAGCTATGGGACGTGTCGGTGAAGTTATCACACGTACTTGGCAAGTTGCGCACCGTATGAAAGAACAACGCGGCGCATTAGAAGGTGACAGTAAACATAATGACAATAATCGTATCAAACGTTATATAGCGAAATATACGATTAACCCTGCAATTACACATGGTATTTCAGATTACGTTGGTTCTATTGAAGAAGGCAAACTCGCCGATATTATCATGTGGGAACCTGCTTTCTTTGGCGTAAAACCAGACGTTATCCTTAAAGGCGGACTCATTAATACAGCCATTAATGGAGATGCTAACGGTTCTATCCCTACTTCCGAACCATTGAAGTACCGTAAAATGTACGGACAACTAGGTGGCAATATGCAAAGTACTTCAATGACTTTCGTATCTTCAACAGCATACGAAAATGATATTGATAAAGTACTCGGCTTAAAACGTAAAGTGAGACCTGTTCGCAATATTCGTAAGTTAAGTAAAGCAGATATGAAAAACAACAATGCAACACCAAAAATAGATGTTGATCCACAAACATATGAAGTATTCGTAGACGGTGAAAAAATCACAAGTGAACCAGCTACTGAACTACCGTTAACTCAACGCTATTTCTTATTCTAGGAGGTAAAAAATGATCATCGAAGAAATTGTAGGAAATATCGCTAACATTGCTGATAGTGAAAAAGGTAAGCATACAGAAAAAGTATACTTGGAAAACTCTGATTTAGTTAAACGTATTCAGCGTGTAACGACAGACCATGGTAATGAAATTGGTATACGTTTAAAACAACCTATTGATTTACAATATGGTGATATTTTATATAAAGACGATACGAATATGATTATCGTAGATGTGAATTCTGAAGATTTACTCGTTATTAAACCACGTACGCTCCAAGAAATGGGAGAGATCGCGCATCAACTTGGAAACAGACATTTGCCAAGCACAATTTACAGAAACTGAAATGCTTGTACAATACGACTACTTAGTAGAATCTTTATTAAAAGATTTAGGGATTCCATACGAACATGAAGATCGTAAAGTAAATAAAGCATTTAGACATATAGGTCATTCACATGACTGATCATGCACACCTACGTCTGTTTCAATTTTGTGATTCCCAATTTCCGACAGGTGCATTTAGTCATTCATTTGGACTTGAAACTTATATTCAGCGGGACACAGTACATGACGAAGAAAGCTTCCAACAATGGCTCACGCTATTCTTAAACGAACAATTGACATACGCAGATGGCTTAGCCATGCGCCTTGTCTATGATGCGCTCAATCAAAATGATTCAGAATCTATATTGCGATTAGATAAAATTCTTTTCGTGCAAAACTTACCAAAAGAAACACGACAAGGTTCAAAACAAATGGGTAACCGCATGGTCAAACTCGCTTCAGAACTTTATGATAGTGACTGGATTGACTGGTACAATGCACAACTAAAAGAGAAGAAAGCCAAGTTGCATCCTGCCATTTGTTTTACGATGCTCGGACATCATTTAGGGGTCGATATCGAAACAATTATTGATTATTATTTATATCAAAACGTGTCTAGTTTAACTCAAAATGCTGTACGTGCAATTCCTTTAGGGCAAACTGTTGGTCAACGTATTGTCCATCATATGATTCCACTTATGAAAGAGACAAGAGACCATATCATGACATTGGATGAATCCCAATTAGGCATTACTGCGCCAGGATTAGAAATCAACCAGATGGAACACGAGAACGTCAATGTAAGAATTTTTATATCTTAGGAGGACAATTTTTATGACAGAGACAGTTAAAATAGGTATCGGGGGCCCTGTCGGTGCGGGTAAAACCCAACTTATCGAGAAAATTGTTAAACGTTTAGCAAAAGACTTAAGCATTGGTGTTATCACTAATGATATATATACAAAAGAAGATGAAAAAATATTAGTTAACTCAGGTGTATTACCTGAAGATAGAATTATCGGTGTTGAAACAGGTGGATGCCCACACACAGCAATTCGTGAAGATGCGTCAATGAACTTTGCGGCAATTGATGAATTAAAAGAACGCAATGAAGATATAGAACTTATTTTCATTGAATCTGGTGGCGATAACTTAGCCGCAACTTTCAGTCCGGAACTCGTTGATTTTTCAATTTATATTATTGATGTGGCACAAGGCGAAAAAATTCCACGCAAAGGTGGACAAGGTATGATTAAATCTGACTACTTTGTAATCAATAAGACTGACTTAGCGCCTTATGTTGATGCATCATTAGAACGCATGGCAGAAGATACAAAAGCATTCCGCGGTAACCGCCCATTCACTTTTACAAACCTTAAAACCGATGAAGGCTTAGACAATGTACTTGAGTGGATTGAACAAGATGTATTTCTTAAAGGATTAGCTTAATGTCTGAATCAAATCCACAATGGACCGGCCAATTAGATCTAACTGTTTTTAATAACGGAAAAAAATCTGTTGCGCGTGATATCTTTTTTGAAAGAGCATTAAAAGTAATGCGTCCAGTTTACTTAAACGGCTCTGATATTCCTACATTTTATATTGTAAACGTAGGTGGCGGTTATTTAGATGGTGATCGCTATAACATGAACTTCAATATAGACACTAATGCGAAAGTCATATTAACTTCGCAAGGTGCAACAAAGATTTATAAAACGTTGAATGACCATGTGGAACAATATCAAAATTTCAATATTAAAGATAACGCTTATGCGGAATATGTAGGCGACCCAATTATCGCTTTTGAAAATGCCAAATTCTACCAACATAATACATTTAACTTGAGTTCAACAGCAGCTTTATTTTATACAGATATTTTAACACCTGGATATTCTAAAGAAGGTAAAGCCTTTAGCTACACATATATGCATTTATTAAATGAAATTTATGTAGATGATGATCTCGTTGTATTTGATAATATGTTACTTGATCCAACTAAAAATAAAGTTGATGATATCGGTTATATGGAGCATTATAGTCACTTGGGTTCTTGTTATTTTATCCACCCAAATGTTAACCAAAAATTCATAGATAACGTATTCGATCAAATTAAACACTTGCAACAAGCATATGATTGTCGCTTTGGTATTACACACTTACCAACACATGGTTTTAGCATTCGTATTTTATCTAACAAAACGCAAGTAATTGAAAAGATTTTAACGACATTACAAACTTACGTTGTTAAAGAAATCTTCAATCGTGACGTTGACTTTTTAAGAAAATATTAGTTGTTCTCGAGGTTGGACATAAACACCTATCCTCAAAATAAAAGGACTAATCCATTTAATAATGGATTAGTCCTTTTTATATTTAAAAATTTACGATTTTGCCCGATTCTAAGGGAAGCATGCATAAAATCAAAGTTCATAACGTTCTATCGATATTTAACTACAGACACAACTTTTAAATTAAATTAAGTAACCAGACTAAACTTATCACTAATAAAACAATCGTAACGATATAAATCAATAACTTTTGCCCTTTAGTTAAAGTTTTTTCACCGTCCGTAAACAAACTAAATAACGAACCATCTTTGCCCATTAATAATGCAATAGAATAAATAAGTAAGACTAAAGATAAAATAAATAATATTAATGCAACAAATACCATAATAGTACTCCTCTCACAATACAATCTGTTTTTCTTAGTTCTATGCCTATTCATTCTATCTTAATATTCAAATTTGTAAAATAAAGCCTATATAAATGATCATAGTGATTTTATTTCTATTATATTATGGTAATTGTCCTTTTTTCTCTAATCGTTTAACTTTAAATGGTGCGTAAATTAATACCACAATTAATACTAATCCTAAATAACCAATAAATGGATAAAAGAACGACATTAAGTCTGTAAATCCTGCAAAGCTTACTGCAAAGCCAATTAAAATAGATACGATATAAAATACTTTAAACTGTATTGTTTCAGGAGTAGTAAAACGTGTAGCAAGTGAATAGAACATACCTAAACACGTATTAAATATCATTAAATAGATAATGATAGACATAAGGACACCTAAAATTGGTGAGATATCATTGACAAGCCCTAACATCGGCATTGGTAAATCTCCTACCGTTTCAATTTTAGAAAGTATCGCAAAATGACTTATCATGATCATCACACCTAAAACGAATCCTCCGACGAAACCGCCCCATGCGCCTATCTTAGGATTTTTCTCACTACCACCCATAACGATTGCCATAGTTGCCCCTAAACTGATATTTAACGAAACGTAATTAACGCCTGAAATAAACCAATTCGGCACCGCTGATGTATGTTCCTTAGCTATGTCAGTAAGTTCAGTAAACGTACCTGACATTGTAAACAAGCAATACACAGCAACAACTAGAATAGCTATAATCAATAACGGTGTAATATTACCGATAACTTTAACCACATTATCTACACGTAACATACCGAATAAAAATACTAAAAGAACCATTAATAGCGTTCCAATGACTGCCGGTATACCAAACTGTTGCTCAAAGTTCGAGCCACCACCAGCGAGCATTACGACACCAAATCCAAACAAGGCGATGATGAGTACAATATCTATCACCCATGCAAGCACTTTACCAAACAATGTACCGCCTGTTAATTTATGTATTACATCATTATGACTCTGAGCTTTAAACTTACTACCTAGCCATACAAGCACCATACCAATATATGAAAATAGCATTGTTGAAACAATTGCCGCAAATATGCCCATCATACCGAAACTAGTAAAATATTGTAGAATTTCTTGTCCTGAAGCAAATCCGGCGCCTACAATGATACCAATTAAGGCACTACCTATTAAAAATACCTTCTTCATAGTAATCCCCTTTGTTAGTAGTAATTTTTGTTAAAAACGTAAAATCATCATTGTGAAATAGATCGCATTACATTATATAACCCCTTTGTACACATCTATCAATGTAACTTCGTATTGTCTCCCACAGCAATGTAAACGTTTACATATTCATAGTAACTCACTTGGCTTTAATTTTCAAACCGCTAAAAACACTTATCCTTGATGGTATTTACATTATATAATACGCACTTTTCAACTAATAATAATATCATTATAGAGAAAACAAATTTTTAAACTTTTCACTATAAAACTGATACAATTATGTAGTCCAATATTAATAGATAATTATAGGAGTGGTCTCATGGTAGAAGAATACATATATAGAAATACTGTACAACCATCTTGGATTGACCGTAACAACCATATGCACGACGCACAATATTATTCAATATTCAGCGATGCAGTTGTTGGTTTCTTTGAATCTGTAGATTTATCAATTTCATATCGTCCTAATCAAGAAGTAACGATATTTAGTATGGAAGCACATATTTCATTTTTAAAAGAATTACTACTAGATGATTCGTTTTATATTAAAGTTCGCATTTATGATTATGATGCCAAAAGAGTTCACCTCTTCTTAACAATGTATAATCAGCAAGACGAACGTAACGCTACATATGAAGTTATTATGATGGGTGTAAGTAATCAAACACGCCGTAGCATGAATTTTCCTCAACCTGTTTATGATAAAATCAAAGCTTATTTTGATCGTCAACAATCTTTCGAGGTACCTAAACAACTCGGTCATGTGATTAGTATACCTAGAAAATAACTATGCGATACTTAGAAGACTTTTATTGAATCTAAATTTAGATTCAGTAAGCATTTCTCAATATAGCGGGCAAAGGCTCCAAACAGTAACATATTGATAACACACAAAATATTATCTTATATAACAAAGAGAGCCTCTAAATGATTAGAGGCTCTCTTATTAATTAGTTTAAGTGATCTAAAGCTTGTTTTAAATCTGTTACTAAATCTTCAGTGTCTTCAATTCCAACTGAGAGACGAATTAGACCATCTGCAATACCTTCTTTGGCACGAATGTCTTTAGGAATAGATGCATGTGTCATTAATGCTGGTACAGAAATTAAACTTTCTACTGCGCCTAAACTTTCAGCTAATGTGAAATATTGTGATTCTCGAATAACTGCTTTGGCGCTTTCTATATCCTCAACTTCAAAAGCAACAACCCCAGTATGTCCTTCTGATTGTGCTTCGTGGATATCATGGTTTAAATGTTCAGCGATACTTGGATGGAATACTTGTTTAACATTTGGATGTTGTTGCAACATTTCAATAATTGAAAGTGCATTACGTTGTACTTGTTCCATTCTTAGCCCTAATGTTTTAATACCACGAATTAATAAATAACTATCTTGTGGTCCCAACACGCCACCTGTTGAATTTTGAATAAATCCAATACGCTCAGCTAGGTCCTCATCATTTGTAGCAACTAGACCAGAAACAACATCACTATGACCACCAATGTATTTTGTAGCTGAATGCAATACGATATCAATACCCAATGTTAATGGGTTTTGGAAATAGGGTGTCATAAATGTATTATCAACAACTGATATCAAATTATGTTTCTGCGCAATTTCAGCTGATTTTTTAATATCTGTTACTCGTAACAATGGGTTTGATGGTGTTTCAATATATAACATTTTTGTTTCTGGTTTAATATATTGTTCCACTTCATCTATATGTGTTGTATCTATGAAATCTGCTTTTATTCCAAAACGTGAAAATACTTTTGTTAGTGCTCTGTATGTGCCGCCATAAACATCGGAATTTATTAATAAATGATCACCTTCGTCTAATAACATGATTACTGCAGATATGGTCGCCATACCAGAACCAAATGCATAACCATATTGACCATGCTCTAAATCAGCAATAAGGCCTTCTAATGAACTACGTGTTGGATTAGCTGAACGAGAATATTCATATCCCTGTCTCATATCACCGATGTCATCTTGCATAAATGTACTTGTTTGATAAATTGGTGTAGTTACTGCACCTGTATATGGATCAGTAGTAGATCCGCCGTGAATTAATTGTGTTTTTTTATTCATTAATGATTCTCCTTATAATTAAAGATTTTTTGTGACATGTATCGATCACTACCATCAGGAAAAATCGTTACTATAATGCCACTATTGATATGTTTTTTTACTTCTAATGCACCTTGTAAGACTGCACCAGAGGAACTTCCTACAAGTAAGCCTTCTCGTTTTGCCAATAATGCTACATTTTCAAAAGCGTCTTTATCAGACACTTTCACAATATCAGAAACTAAGGATTCAGGTAAAAACTGAGGCCACTTTTCAGAACCGATGCCTTCAATATCATGGGCGTGTTGAGCTCCTCCACTTAATATAGAACCTTCTGGCTCAACAATGACATTCTCTACATTAAATGAAGTTAAATGTTCTGCCACACCTGTAAATGTGCCGCCTGAACCTATACCTGCTACAAAATAATCTACTTCAGGCAACTTTCCTGTTATTTCTTTACCCAACGTTTCTAAATATGCTTTGGGGTTGTTCGCAGATTCAAATTGATTTAAATAAAGTGCGCCCGTTTTCAATTCAAATTGCTTTGCCGCTTCTTGAGCACCTTGCATGCCTAATGCTTTCTCAGTTCTTCTAACCTCAGCACCTAAAGCTTTAATAATGGATATTTTTTCTTCTGCAAAACCTTCAGGTGCAAAAATCACTGCATTTATATTATGATGGTTAGCCGCAATAGCTACGCCAATACCCGTATTGCCTGCTGATGCCTCTACTACAGTTCCACCTTTTTGTATTAAGTTGTTCTCTAAAGCTTTTTCAATTAAATACTTTCCAAGTCTATCTTTAATACTGCCGCCAGGATTGAATTGTTCTAATTTAGCATAAATTTGAACATCTTCATTACTAAAAGATTTTAATAATACCATAGGTGTATTGCCGATTAAATCATATGCAATCATTATAGTCCTCCACACACAGGTGTTTTTAATGTTTTTATTTATTCCCTACTATACTGATATGAATTATAAATAGTTTCATCCCTTTTTGCAAATTTTATAATTAAAATATTGCAAAACACTTAAAATAAATCCTTACTTTTTTAATAAGAATACTTGAATTCACTATATAGCTCTTGTATAGTATTAGTTATCAGAAAATTCAAATTTATAGGAGGATTTACATTATGAGTCAGAATTCATGGCATTTAGACACATTATCAATTCATGGCGGTCAACAAGTGGATGATTCAAAATCACGTGCAGTACCTATCCACCAAACAACGAGTTATGTATTTGATAGTACAGACCATGCACAAAAATTATTTTCGCTACAAGAAGACGGTAATATTTACACGAGAATTATGAACCCAACACAAAATGTCTTTGAAGAACGCATCACGGCTCTAGAAGGAGGCGTTGGCGCTTTAGCTACTGCTTCAGGACAAGCCGCAATACATCTCGCATTATTAAACATTGTTGAGACAGGTGATGAAATTGTTGCTTCTTCAAACTTGTACGGTGGTACATATAATTTATTAAAAGTGACATTCAAAAAATTAGGCATTAAAGTCCATTTTGTAGATCCTAGCAATCCTGAAAACTTTAAAAATGCTATTACAGATAAAACGAAAGTTGTTTATGCAGAAACAATTGGCAACCCTCGTATTGATGTTCTAGATATAGAAGCTGTTGCAGATATTGCACATGATAATGGTGTTCCATTAATTGTTGACAATACATTCCCAACGCCTTATTTATTACGTCCGTTTGAGTACGGTGCTGACATTATTGTTCATTCAGCTACTAAATTTATTGGTGGACATGGTACTTCAATCGGTGGTGTCATTGTTGATAGTGGTAAATTCAATTGGGATAACGGTAAATTCCCTGGCTTAGTAGAACCAGACCCTAGTTATCATGGCGTGTCTTATGCGAAAGATGTAGGAGAAGCCGCATATATCACTAAAGCACGTGTTCAATTATTACGTGATTTAGGTGCATCTGTATCACCTTTCAATGTTCATGAATTCTTGATTGGTTTAGAAACATTACATCTACGTATGGAACGTCATTCAGAAAATGCTTTACGTATCGCACAATACTTAGAAAAACATCCAAATGTAACATGGGTAAACTATCCAGGTTTAGAAAACAATGCTTACAATGAATTAGCTCAAAAATATTTACCAGATGGCCAAGGCGCTATACTTACATTTGGCGTTGATGGTTCAGTAGACGATATTGCTAATTTTGTTGAAGGATTAGATTTATTCTCACACGTTGCAAACGTTGGTGATTCTAAATCATTAATTATTCATCCCGCAAGCACAACACACTTACAATTGTCACCAGAAGAACAAAAAGCTTCAGGTGTACTTCCAGAACTTGTAAGATTATCAGTTGGAACAGAAAAAGTAGAAGACATCATTTCAGATCTTGATAAAGGTTTTAAAGCATCACTTGGAAATTAATGAAAAAAATTTCCTTAGTGATGCTAAGAATCTAGTTCACACTCTAAAAATATATAACATCAAAAACGCCCAACTTTGATTTGTTTGGGCGTTTTTAGACTGCGCGCTATTATCCTACCACACAAACCGAAGTCTCCTGTATGTGTAATTTTTATATTTTAACGCCTTTATTCTATATCATAAAGAGATTTACCTTTGTGTTTGTTAATTAATATTGGGATAATAACAATAATTAGCCAATAAGTGGGAGGTGCATGTTTGGATAATCAAAAAGATAAAATAACCATGAATGTCATATTACTTACCGGTAAAATACTTTTGTCCTCTGGCGCTGAAGTATCACGTGTTGAAGATACTATGCGTCGTATAGCAATTTGTATGGGCTATTACAATAGCCAAGGATATGTCATAAATGTGTTCATCAACTTTTCACTAAGTGAAGAACACGATACACGCATTTTGCGTATTAATAAAAATACCACCAACTTATTGAAAATATTTCAAGTTAACGCAATTTCACGGAAACTCACAAGTAATCAATTATCTATAGAAGAAGCTTACGACCTTTTAAAAAATATAGATCGCACATCAGTAACAATTCCACTGTGGAAGAAAGGGATAGCAGCTGGCATTATCTCGCTGAGCTTTTTATATTTACAAAATGGTACATGGCCAGATGCGATTACCGCAATCATAGCCGGTGCTACAGGATTTTTAATTGTAGAATTTATGCATAGCAAGTCACTGACTATGTTTATCCCTGAATTTGTAGCCTCTTTTGTAATAGGAACAATCGTTATCTTTGGGTCTAAATTATTCAATGTTGATAATATGTTTGGACCTGCCATGCTTGCTTCAGTTATGCCAATCGTTCCTGGCGTATTAATAACAACTGCAATACAAGATTTATTTGGCCGTCACATGCTTATGTTTACAGCAAAATTTTTGGAAGCATTAGTTATTGCTTTTGCGATTGGTTCAGGCATAGCAATTGCGTATTCACTATTTTAAGGAGGATTCTTCATGACTATTTTAATTACATTCTTATGCAGTTTCAGCGCCTCCTATTTCTTCAACGTGATTTACGATTCGCATAAAAAGGTATTTCTTCCTGCTGGATTTGCTCGGAGCCATGGGTTATATCGTCCATTTTATTTTAAGCGAGCACGGACAAATGGATACAATATATACAAGTTTATTGGGTAGTTTAACACTAGGTTTAATCAGCCATACTATGAGTCGAATATATAAAGCGCCTGTTGTGCTATTTATGATCCCTGGCATTATTCCACTTGTTCCAGGTAGTATTGCTTTCAGTGCGACACAACAGCTCGTTACGCTTAATTTTACTGACGCGACTAACACATTCATTCGCGCTATTTTGATAGCAGGTGCAATTGCTTTAGGTTTGTTGATTTCAGATCAATTATCTAAAACATTGAATATACGAAAATACTTAGCTATTAAAAGAAATAAACTTTAAAAAGACTACACACTATTGTTATACACTTCAAATAGGTTTATAAAAACGTTATTTGATAGTAATACAATACATGTGTAGTCTTTTATTAGGATTCATTCACAAAATATAAACCCGTTAATACATTGGCTTCTAAATCACTTATTTTAATACTAATCGGACTATTGCGTATTAAATGATGTGCTTTTACATATGTTTCTATACTTTCTTTATAAGGCAATGCACTTTGTGTCACGCCACCACCTAATACAATATGATAAATATTAAATACACTAAATAAATTTGTACACAGTTGTTGAGTTAGTTTTAACACTTCTTCAATCATTTGAATTATTGTTTCATCTTCCCCTTGGACGTACATTTCAATAGCTTCTTTCGTACTCACTTCTCTTTGTGAAATATCACTCGCTTTTCTGCTAATCGCTAAACCGGAAATTTCATTTTCAACACAGCCATATTGCTTACAGACAGGACATTGGTAACTGCTATCACTTTTAATTACTGTATGGCCAATCTCACCAAAATTCCCGTCAACGCCAGAAACTAATTGTCCTTGTTTCATATAGGCCATGCCAACACCTGTACTAATCGTTAAATAAATAAAATCCTCAGTTTGTGCTTTTATATACTGATGTTCTGCTAAAATTGCGAGCATCCGTATCATTAACAAATTGTGGCTTAAATTCACTATTCTGCGTTATATAAGCACCCGCATTAAATCCATTATATTTTTGCAAATTAGGTGGGTTTAAAAATACGCCTTGAGTATAATCACACGGCCCTGGCATCGCAATATTTAAAACAGTCTTATCGACGTCCTTATAATTTGTTATATAGTCATTCGCCAGACTTATAATTTCATTGAATTCCTTTTCTGGCACATCTTTATTCGTTTTAAATTTTTGACTCGCTACGATTTCTAAGTCTTCATTGATAAGCCCAACAATCGTTTTAGTTCCTCCAATATCAACACAAATTTTCAACATCAAGCACCAACTCCATCATTTATTATTTTATCTTAATTATGTATAAAAAGAGGCACAGACAAAACCAATTTGCCTTGTGACAAATCAAATTCATCTCGCCTCTCCTTATTTATACATGGCTGACAATCATCGTCATGTCACCATTAAATTGAATCTCATCGTCTTCTGTTGTCAGTATAAAGTGCGCACCTTTGTTTAAACTGTAGTCGCTTCCGTCTACAATGATTTGTCCGCTGCCTTCAACAATTGAAACAAGACAATAGTCCTGCGGTTTTCTATAATTTAAGTTACCATCGATTACCCAACGTTCAACTGTGAAAAAATCATTGGACACAAATTGTGTGTACTGCTGTCCTTGGATATTTTCATATATTGGCGTTGTATTAGGTGAGTCTTCTGAAAGATGAATTACTGCTTTACTCTGTTCTAAGTGCAAATCACGTTTGTTTCCATCTTTATCTACACGATCATAATCATATATTCTATATGTCGTATCCGAAGATTGTTGTGTTTCTAAAATCATAATACCTTTTCCAATAGCGTGTACTGTTCCAGTTGGTACATAGAAGAAATCTCCTGCTTGTACTTTTACTGTTTTAAAAATGGTATCAAATTGTTGTTGATCAATCATTTCATTTAATTCATCCTGATTTTTAGCGTTTACATCATAAATAATCTCTGCATCTTCTTGTGCATCTAGAATATACCAACACTCTGTTTTGCCATATTCACCTTCATATTTTTGTGCATATTCATCATTTGGATGGACTTGAACTGATAATTTATCGTTTGCATCTAATATTTTCGTTAATAAAGGAAATTTAGCATCACCAGTTTCACCAAATAATGCTTTATCTTCATTCCATACTGTTTCTAGTGTTTTACCTTTATGTTTACCATTCTCAATTATATTCGGTCCATTGGGATGTGCTGAAATCCCCCAACATTCACCTATATATTCATTAGGGATGTCATAATTGAATGATTTTAAAGCCGTACCGCCCCATATACGTTCTTGAAAAACGGGTTGTAAGAATAATGGCATATGCGCATACCTCCACTTATATTTCTTTTAGTATATCGTATATTTGTTCTGTATGTGTTGCATCGATTAAACTTTGACGGATATCATCATCCATTAGCACTCTAGATAAACGCTGTAACAATTTCAAGTGCGTATCACTACTATCACTTGGTACTGCAATTAAGAAAACAATTTTTGGTAATGTGCCATCTAAGCTATCCCAATTCACGCCTTGTTTATTATTCATAACTGCTACGATTGGTTTTTTCACTGCATCTGATTTAGCATGAGGAATTGCCACATTCATGCCTATAGCCGTTGTCGACTCCATTTCTCGTTTTAAGACGTCTGCTTTCAGTCTTTCCGTATCTGTAATATAATCATATTTATTTAATTGACCTACAAGATGTTCAATTGCTTCGTCTCTTGTCAATTTCTTCTCTGATATTTCAATTACCTCTTGCTGAAATACTTCAATTTCGTCATCTGTTGTTGCTTGTTTATCTTCGCTTATTTCAGCGCTATTTTGCGTTGCTACTTCTGTATCATTCTGAGTTTGCGCAGCCATTCCTGCGTCTGTATGCGTTGCATCTCCAGCTATTGCTGGTGTTTTTCTTCTTAGTGTCAATACTGAGAACATTGTCACAACACTACCTACAATCACTGCTATAAAGAACCAAAACACTTGATCAATACCACCAAGCACAGCTACGATAGGTCCACCATGCGCTACTCTATCACCTACACCACCAATTGCTGCAATCGCCGCAGCAATCATGGCTCCTATCATATTAGAAGGTATAATACGTAAAGGATCTTGGGCAGCAAAAGGAATCGCACCTTCCGTTATACCAAATAATCCCATTGTAAATGAAGCTTTACCCATTTCTACTTCACCTTTATTAAACTTGCGTTTGTTGATAAAGGTTGCAAGACCTAGACCAATAGGTGGTGTACATACTGCAACAGCAACCATACCCATTACCGCATAGTTTCCTTCAGCAATCAGTGCTGAACCAAATAGAAATGCAACTTTATTTACTGGTCCACCCATGTCAAAAGCAATCATTGCGCCAATAATCAACGCTAAAATCACGATATTTGTTCCTTGCATACCTTTCAGCCATGTCGTTAAGCCTTCAAAAATACTAGCAATCGGTGCGCCAATTAAGAAAATAAAAATGAGCCCTACGATAAGTGAAGATATTATCGGTATAATGATAATCGGCATAATTGGAGCCATTACTTTTGGTATTTTAATATTTTTTATCCATTTTGCAATGTAACCCGCTATGAAACCTGCTACGATGCCACCTAAAAATCCTGCACCTGCGTCACTACCATAAAAACTACCATCAGCGACAATCGCACCACCGATCATCCCTGGCACAAGTCCCGGTTTATCTGCAATGCTTACAGCAATATAACCTGCCAAGATAGGGACCATAAAGCTAAATGCTAAATTCCCAATATTTTCAATTGATTTCCAAAATGAATCTTCTGGTATTACTAAACCTTCAGGTGTAGCTTTGCCCCCTAAAGTCAATGCAATCGCCATTAATAGTCCACCAACAACGATAAATGGAACCATAAATGAAACACCATTCATCAAATGTTGATATATCATTTGCACGCCGCTTTTTTGCTCTTCATCATCTTGATTAGAAGTGCCTGTCGCATTAGCGTCATGATGTATGTGCGCATCTTTATCGATAATACGTTGAATGAGTTCTTGTGGTTTATGAATACCTTCTCTAACACTTTCATTAATTAATAATTTCCCATCAAATCGAGATAAATCTACTTGGCGGTCTGCGGCAATGATAATCCCATCCGCTTCTCTAATTTCTTTCGCTGTTAAAACATTTTCAGCACCGACGCCTCCCTGCGTCTCTACTTTAATGTCTACACCCATTTCTTTACCTGCTTGCTCTAATTTCTCTTGAGCCATATACGTGTGTGCTATCCCATTTGGACACGATGTTATCGCTAAAATTTTCATAACGTTCATCCTCCTTACTTATAATTGTAAACGCATTCATAAGCATATAAAAAAGAATAATTGCCGTTGGTAGTGGCAATTATTCTTTCACTAACTGAATTACTTTATCTTTTAAAATTTGATCTTCAAGCACTAGCAACTGATCTACATCATTTTCAGTTAAATTAGCTATCGTATGAATGATTTTTTTCATGGTTGGAATATCTTGTTCTGCTATTGCTAAGAAAAAGACTAATTTCGCCCTATTTTGTTTCCGACCAAAACCCTGCATATTTTTAAAAATTACCACGTGTGATTTCAGCACCTTTTCAGGGTCGCCATGGGGAATACTAATACCCTTTCCTATAAAAGTAGAAGAAAATTTTTCTCTTTCTAAAGCACTTTGAATATATTTTTCGGTAACTGATTGGTTGTCTCTGAAAATAATTTGCGCCTGTTCAAATACATAGGATGCTTCTGTTAGCTCTTGTTTGTCTGAGTGTACATCAAATTGAATGGTCGCTAATTCATCCTGATTTAACACAGGATTTTGCTTATGGCGTATAAAGGATTGAATTTTATTAGCATCTTCGTTGGAAAATAGTGGCGAAACTTCCATTACTTGCAATGTATCTGGCACCTGAGATTTATCTACAAAGTGTGTCGTAATTAAAGCATCGACACCTGAAAAATCATACTGTGACACATCTTCTAACTTCAATGTATCTATCACGTATATCCTATCATCTAAATTTGCTATCTTAGCTTCCAATAAACTTGAAATACCCAAACCATAATAGCAAGTAATTACGATATTAAAACGATTTTTCTCATTACGATCTATGGATGATTGAAAATGTAATGCTAAAAATGCAATTTCATCTTCTACTAGATTTATTTTTGCGTCTTTAGACAGATGATTTACAGTTTCATATAAGGTGTTAAAAACAAAAGGATAATGTTTTTTAATATCTTCCGTTAATGGATTGTTAATGTAGACATTTTTAGCAATGCGTAAATAGGTTCTACTAAAATGTGAATAAACATTGTCTCGCAATGCTTTATCTTGGGTGAAATTCACTCCTACACTTTTTTCCATTTGATATATCATTCTATCGATGTAACTTTTAACGAACACTTTTTCTAAGCCTAAATCGTATTTATTAAAATAGTAACTAATAAAAAATGAAAACAATTTTGCAGTTTCATCACTTAACCCATATGCTAATTTTTGATTTATTTCGTCTATACAATGTTGGGCTATAATTTGTGATTCTTCATCTATAACCCACGAAGCATCATCGTCATTGTTTCTTTTAAATATAATAATAAGATGTATAAGCAATTGTCGAATTCGAATATCGGAAGTTTGTATTTGGTAATCACTTAAGTTACTTTTAATAATTTGAAATATCATTTGAATATGTGCTTCCGGTATTTCATTTAGAATGAATTGCTCTACGGTCTGGTCTTTTGTCGAGAGCTGATTTAAATGCAGAATCGCATTTCTTATATTCATTTCGTTACCATTAACTGTGATACCTTTTTTCTTAGTAATGTTTACACTAATATCAAATGATGTACACCATGATTGTATTCTATTTAAATAGTCATTTACTTCTGATTTTGTTAAATCAAAGTCGTTTTCCAATTGATCAATGGTCATAGGTTGTTGATGCATTAGCAACTGATAGCCTAATTTCAACAGTATTTCACTTTCTTTATTCGTAAATGCTGTAACGATTTCTGTCAATTGTTCCACACTATATAAGGTACGGTTCATTTTATATCCTCTACCTTTTACACTAACAATAAGTTCTTCCACTAACTCGCTATTAATATACTTAATATCACTTCGTACAGTTCTGTTGGAAACATTCAAGTAGTTCGCTATTTCGTTTGCACTTAAATAATCATTGTTATTATTTAATATTAAACGAATAAGTTTAGCATGTCTTTCTTGCATAGCCGCACCGCACTTTCCACATTATTACACGCCTTATTAGTAAGCGCTTCCTATAATATCAAATACATTGTAGCTATAACTCATTATATAAGCAAGGAGTTCACTGTTTGCATAACGTTGCATTAATTTCTGCTGTAAATTATTGTTTTAAATAAAAAAGAGATAGCAACTGAAATTATCATTCGTTACTATCTCTCAATTATTAGTTTGTTACTTTACTAATTGTTTGTTGTATATATTGATGTGCCACTTTAAGCTGTTCAATTTCTGTTTGGCTGAGTTGAATTTCAAACCTCTGTTTAATACCCTCACGTGCCACTAATGTAGGTAGACTAAAGGCACTCTCATTCAAACCATATTCATTACTTATTGAAGTTAACGGCATGATGGTCTGTTGGTTTAATGCAATTGCTTGTATTAAATAATTAACTACTTTCGATATCGCTACATTTGTCCATCCTTTTTTATAAAACACATCCATAGATACCTGATCAATTTCTGAAGTTATACGTGTTTTATCGATTGGTGACGTATGCGTCAATTGTTCAAATTCATCTAATGTCATGCCATAAATTCTAACTTTACTCCATGCCGGCACTGCATGTTGTCCATGTTCTCCAATCACAAATGCTTCAACATTCTTAGGGTCAACTTGGTAATATTTCGCAATCAATGTTTTAAAGCGAGATGTTTCCAAAGCTGTTCCAGTACCCATTATTTTATGAGAAGGATATTGAGATGCATTGCTCATATAAGTAATTGTATCTACTGGATTGGAAACTAAAATAACAATCGCATCTTGTGTCACTTGATTAATTTGTTTCATGACTTCCTCAATCATAATTCGGTTACCTTTCGCAAGCAATACACGATCGCCCTCATTAGGATCTGTTGGCACACTCGCTGTAATCACAATGAATGATGCATCAGCTAAATCTTCATAACTACTTTCTCGAATATTGATGTGTGTTGAATTCGGTAAACCTTGCGTGTGCAAATGATCCAGTGCTTCACCACTTGCTCTTTCTGTATCTGTATCAATTAATACAATATCTGAGAATAAATTTAAATTTTGGACGTCTGTGAGTACTTGGCTTCCTACTTTACCAAGTCCAATGATTCCTATTTTGGACATTTTATCCCTACCTTATCTATAGAATATTAATATATGATACTTTTAACTACTATATAAAATGTAACAAACGCATTGTGTTATATCTTATTTTTCATATGGAATGACATCTTGACCGTATTCTTTTTTAATAAAGTCTTGTGTATCTTTTGATTGTAGTATTTTAATTAACGTTTGATATTTTTTATCATCTTTATGTCCTTTTTGAACGGCAACTATATTTGCAAATGGTGATGATTTATCCTCAACTGCAATCGAATCTTTATGTGGTGTTAGACCGTTATCGATAGCATAGTTAGAATTCATAATAACTGCCGCGCCTTCTTTACTGTTATATGTTTTAGGTAGAAATTCAGCGCCTTGTTTGTTATTAAATTTTAAATCTTTTTTATTTTCTACAATATCCTCAAATTTTGCATCTTCAATATTTACACCTTTTTTAATTTTAATTAAGCCTTTATCAACAAAAAATGATAAGAAGCGTCCTTCTTCAGCAGGGTTGTTCGATACATAAATCGTTGATCCTTTAGGGATATCTTTAATATCTTTATATTTTTTACTATAAACACCCATTGGCGTAGTTAAGACTTTTCCTACTTCTTCAATATTATAGTTATGATCTTCTTTTTCAGCTTTTAGATAAGGTACATGTTGGAAAAAGTTTGCATCTACATCGCCTTTATCCAATAATTTATTAGGTACTTTATAGTCATTCACCGTCTTAATTTCTAAATCATAACCTTCTTCTTTCATTGCTTTTTTAGCATGTTTAAGCACTTCGCCATGTGGTGCTTGGAGATGTTGCTATCGTGATTTTTTTATCTTCACCTTCGCCCTTTGAATTTCCGCATGCTGCCAATATAACTACTAATACTAATAATGAAACTAAACTTATAACCCTTTTCATCAAATCTCTCCTTATAATTTGTTTTACTTTACGACTAAAGCTATGTATAAAAAAATACTTTCTCTTCATTTTCAAGAGAAAGTATCCACCTTCTCTCATCTTTGAAAGTAAAATTACTTTCTGTGAATTAGCACCATTTCAAAAACGACGGTTGCTGGGCTTCATAGGGCACATCCCTCCACCACTCTAGATAAGAGTAAATCATATGCAATTGATTGTTTTAATCCTAGCATCGCGATCATGATTAGTCAATGAGTTTTTAGAAAATTCTAAATCATTTGCTTTCATAAATATTTTCACTTTCGTTCCATGTGAAACAATAATCATTCTGATAAATAACTTTATAATTTGAGGAGTTTAAAGAAAGAATAATACCTTAATTTAATATATACATCTACAATAATAATATAAAATATATATAAAAGTATGCGTAATAATTTTATGAAGTGGTATATATACATTAACGAGATAGAAACAATACATAACATGAGGAGTTGCATAATAATGAGAATTTTAGTCTTAGGAGCAGGTGGTATCGGTGGTTACTTTGGTGGTCGCCTAGCTGAAGGTGGTCAAAACGTTACATTTCTAGTACGTTCAAAAAGAAAAGCATATCTAGAACGAAATGGTCTATCTATTCATAGCGAAAAAGGTGACTATCATTTTAACCCTCAACTTATTACAAGAAAAGACCGCGTGAAACCATTTGATGTAGTACTCTTGTCTTCTAAGTCTTATCATTTAGAACATGCCCTTGAAGATTTAACACCATTTGTTAATGGCAATACGGTGATTATTCCATTACTTAATGGAATCGCACATCTACCGAAGTTACAGTCAACTTTTGGCGACAATAAAGTCATGGGTGGCTATTGTGTCATTGAAACGACGATAAACCCCGTAGGTGAAATCGTTCATACAAGTCCTTTTGACAAACTCTTTTTTGGTGAATTGAATGGCGACCAAAGTGAACGTGCTGAACAAATTGCTCAAGCTTTTTCAAATACTAAGGCTGAATTTATTTTAAGTTCAAATATCCAGCAAGGTATGTGGCATAAATATTTAATGATCACTGTACTATCAAGTCTTACTACACTCATGCATGCGCCAATTGGACCAATTCGTGATAGCGTGGGAGGCGTAGATTTTATTGAGTCACTATACAACGAAGCCGCTTCAATTATGCGTGCACATAATGCGCCCATTTCGGATAATATCGTCGATCAATATATGAAATCACTGCCGAAATTATCTTATCACTTCAAGACTTCTATGCAACGAGATATGGAAAAAGGATTAAATATTGAAGCAGATCATTTACAAGGTTATTTGTTACATTTGGCGAGCATCATACCAAATAGATGCGCCTCTACTAACTACTGTTTATCAAAACCAAAAAGTATATAAAGAAATGCTTCAATAATAACTATTTATTATTGATTTCAGAGTGTCGACAAAATCTATTGTTTTGTTGGCATTTTTTTGTGCACGCTTTCCGCGGGCACACCTCAGCCTGTAGTCTTCGGCTAGTGCTTTTCCCGCCGGAGTCGGCACAAATCACTGACTTTATTTAAACAAAAATAATTTTATTATTAAAGAAAGATTGTCTCAAGGAAAAATACCTATAAAAAATAAACCAAGTGCTATAAAAGCACTTGGTTTATTTATGTTTTGAAAGTATTCATAATAAAACATATTGAAAAGTTTCATTATGTTATTTTTTTATCATTAATTTTTTGAAACCATTTATAATCAGCGGATAGAACAACGCTAAAATAGTCATCAATGATAAAACGATACTAATTGGGGATCCCAAAAATATATCTCCTACATTGTTATTACTAACTATTAAGCTTTTACGGAAATTCTGTTCCATATCTGAACCTATAATTGCCGCCAAAATCAAAGGTGCAAGTGGAAAATCTAATAATTTCATAACTAATCCAATAATACCGAAAATAATTAAAATATAGAAATCAGTTATACTATAACCTAATGTATATGTACCGATAAACGCTAGCACCAAAATAAGTGGATATAAAACTTTTGGCGGTGTACGTAATATCTTTAATAACAATCCTATTAAAGCAATGTTTAAAATCACTAAAAATATATTACCGATAAACATGCTATTAACGAGTGTCCATATCGTTTCAGGTTCGTTTGCAAATAATAAAGGCCCTGGTTGTAAGCCTAGCATAACTACCGCACCTAAAATCACAGCTGTTGTCCCTGAGCCTGGAACGCCCATCGTTAATAATGGTATTAAAGCACCTACTGATGCTGACATTATTAGAAGCTTCTGGCGCAACTACACCTTCTATTTGACCTTTCCCAAAATTCTTACCATTTTTAGAAATTTGTTTTTCGGTTGAATAGCTTAACATTGCCGCAATAGAGCCACCGGCTCCTGGTAAAACACCTATTAGAAATCCAATAGGGCTTTGTCGAAACATAGCACCTCTTGTTCGTTTCCAATCTTCTTTTGATAATTTCATTGATCCTACATCAGCTTTAGGTGGTTTCAATGCATCTAAATGTAAATAATTATATAACACTTCTGCTACTGCATATACACCAATGATAACTACTAAGAAGTTGATACCTTCACTTAGATGAGGTATGTCAAAAGTGAAACGATAAATACTTGTTTGTAAATCAACACCTACTGTACTAACGATTAAACCGATACTCGTGGCAATAAACCCCTTAACCATCTTTCCAGATGATAAAGTTACAATAGCTGAAAGTGTAAATAAGAATAGTAAAAAATATTCTTGTGGACCAAATTTTAAAGCGAAGGCAGACAATGGCTTAGCTAAAATGATAAAACCAAACACTGCAGTAATACCACCTATTAATGAAGCTATAGCTGAGATAGTTAGTGCTTTACCGACCTCTCCATTTTTGGTCATCGGGTAACCATCAAATGTAGCCGCAATCGCTGAACCATCACCTGGCGTATTTAATAAAATCGAACTTCTCGAGCCACCGTACATGGCGCCATAATAAATTGAAACCATCAAAATCAGTGCACTTACTGGTTCCATACCGAATGTCACAGGTATCAGTACTGCAACCGCAGTCGCAGGTCCTAATCCAGGTAACATACCTACCACTGTACCTAGAAAACCACCGATAAGTACCCATAAAAGGTTCATCGGATGAAACGCAGTTGATAATCCTTCTAAAAAACTACCTGCATCAATCCCCATTTAAATCACCCTCCTTAAGGTAAACTGACATTCAATAATTGTGCGAATGTGTACCATGCAATGCCAGAAAAAATCACCGTAACTAAAATATTTTGTAACCATCTTTTATATCCATTAATTAAGAACATAATCGCACCTAAGAATATAATTGTTGAAATTAAAAAACCAAGACGTTCGAATATTAAAGCGTATATCACTGTTAAGATAATTGTTAAAACGATACGTATAAATGTTTTTCTTTCTAGTAATTGTGAAAAAGCTGTGAATTCTTCGTGACGTTTTTTAAACTCTTGATAAAAATAAACAATGCTCATTATAAGAAGTAATAAACCAACTAACATTGGAAAATACATCGGACTATTAGGGTCTCCAATGTTTGATTTTGGTATATTAATTGTTAATACTAAATAAACTACACCAAATAATATTAATAATACTGGAAAGACAAGTCGTGACATTTATACTCCCCCTTATTTCAGACCTGAATCTTCGACTAATTTTTTATATTTCTTGCGTTGTTCTTTTAAGAACGCTTCACTTTCTTCGCTATCTTTGTAAAAGTTTTCCCAATCATTGTTTTTTCTTATTTCTTGCCATCTGTCAGATTCAACTACTTTTTTCATTGTAGTATCCCAATATTCACGTTGTTGTGGTGTCATATCTTTCGGTCCCATGACCCCACGCCAATGTGGAAATACGACATCAACACCTTGTTCTTCCCAAGTAGGCACTTCTTCAATACCTTCAACTGGTTTATCCGCAGTGACTGCCAACATTTTTAATTTCCCAGTTTGGTGTTGTTCTTTAACTTCAGAGACTGCAGTAGATGCAACATCTACGTGACCACCTAATAAAGCCGTTTGTAAATCTCCTCCACTCTTATACACAAGGAAATCTATTTTTTCTACATCAACACCTTGTTCTTTTGTCGCTTGAACAAATGCTAAATGATCATTGTTTCCTAAACCTGGTGCAACACCTATAGTTAAGGATTCTGGATCTTCTTTTAGTTTTTCCATCACTTCTTTACCAGAGCTTAAATTAGATTGATTAGATGCTGTTAAACTAATCCATTCAGTTGCTAAAATAGCAATAGGAGTGAAATCATCTGTACTTAAATCACTTAGCCCTAATTCATTATTAGATAATAATAAACTAGAATTAATAGATATGGTGTTCGGTGACCGTGATTTTAAATATTGCCAACCTACCTCTCCACCACCTCCAGGTTTATTAATAACATTGACATTTTGCTTGGTTAAGTTTTCATCAATCATAATTTTTTGAATGGCACGAGCTGTTGTATCCCACCCGCCTCCTGGAGAAGCCGGTGCAACAATTTCTACCGTTTCATTGGGAAATTCCTTATTTGACGCATTCGAATTATTATCTTTGCCACAACTTGCTAGCACAATTGAAAAAATGACAATTAAAATCCCCCATCTTTTCATCCTAATCCCCCTTTTGTTGAAAGCGTTTACAAACTAACTTTATATTATCAGATAATTCAGTCTATTAAAACATTAATTTATGCTTTTTATGTTTTTCTTATTTGAAAGTTAACATTTTAAAAGTTATATTAAAATATTAATAAAAGTGCTAAGTATTATTTAAAAAGGGAATCAATAATCTTCGTTATAATACTTTATCTAGTAGTTAAAATAAATGCTTAATCACAGTAGAAACAGGATATATTAAGTATAATGCTTTCTTTAAAATTCTATTTTAATCAAATATGTATTAATAAGGATTAAACGCATAATTTTGGAGGGATTTACTATGGGACAGAATCATCCATTTGATAAAGCTACACAACTAACTGAAGAAACGCCAGGTGTTTATAGTGGCCATACGTCCGAAAAGTATGCCAATATGATTGGGCCGTTTGGTGGTGTTATTGCATCTACGTTACTTCGTGCCGTCTTAGAACATCCAGAACGATTAGGAGAACCAAGCATCATTAACTATCAACTACGCAGCACCTGTAGCTGATGGCGATTTTAATATTATAGCAACACCAACTCGAACAAATAGATCCACTCAGCATTGGTATATTGTGCTTTCTCAAAATGATAAAACTGTCATTACTGGAACGGCTGTTACTGCTCAACGACGAGATACTTGGTCTACTACCGAGATAGCTTTCCCTAATGTACCAGCTGCTGAAAAAGTTGCACTTCCTTCTATAGAGGGCGCACCACCTTGGTTACAGAATTATGATATACGAATTATTAAAGGGGCACCACTCGCGTTATCACAAACACAATCTAACAATGCTCATGATTCAACGACGCTTCAATGGATACAAGACAATCCAAAGAGAAACCTCGATTTTCTCTCACTTACTTCAATATGTGATGCTTTCTTTCCACGTATTTGGGTGCGTCGTGAAAAAATGGTACCGATTGGAACAGTTTCACTTACCATTTATTTTCATGCTGATTCAGAAACACTTAAAACACATGGCGATCGAGAAGTCTTAGGTCATACGCGTGCGCTAAAATTCTATGATGGCTTCTTTGATCAAACTGGAGAAATATGGAGCTATGATGGAATTTTACTCGCGACGACGAGCCAATTTGTTTATTATAAAGAATAACTATCTTAAATTTCATAAGAATTAAAAAAAGCTATAAAGCATCTACGACATAGATGCTTTATAGCTCAATTTATGAAATATTTTAATGACTTACTTCTTCATTTTGAAAATGCCCACCATGATATTGATCTACATATTGATAATCATGTTCTGTACGCGCTTTCAAAATTGCGTTTCTTAATAGATTATTCACTTTATTTTTACCATGTATGATTTCGCCCCATACACGTGCATTTTCTTGTACAAATGTGGTGCGTGGTTTACGCTCTTCTTCAAATTCTTTAAATGCTTGTTCATAATTTGTTTCATGTTTTTCTAACATATCAGCCATGAATGATGCATCTTCTAAAGCTTGGCATGCGCCTTGAGCAAGATACTGTAGCATTGGGTGCGCCGCGTCGCCCATCAATGTGAAGTTGCCTTCTGACCATTTATCAATTGGCTTGCGATCAAACATTGGCCATCTTTTTTGTCTTGAAATATAGGAAACTGCAGTTTGCACTTTATCACATGTTCCTGAGAATACTTCATCCATTTCTTCTGGTGTACCCCAGTCATCTGCGAGTTCATTACCTGGTTGATAGTTTTTACTTTTAAATACAACAACTTGGTTATAAAGTTCACCTTTACGTACTGGATATTGTACAACATGCATATCAGGACCAATCCACATATAGACGTCGTCCAGATTACCAATATTAGTAACTTCTTCCATTGGAATTGCACCTCTATATGCAACATATCCTGAACAAATAGGTTCGTCATCAATTAAATAACCGCGTGTAGTAGACCATAAACCATCTGCGCCGATAACAGCATTTGCTTCATGGCTATCACCATTTTTAGCTGTAACTTTTACATCTCCGTTGTTTTTTGTTTCTATGTTTTTGATGTATTGATTTGTATATAATTCAATACCAGGATGTTCTTCACATGCTTCTAATAAAATACGATGCAAATCAGAACGATGAAGTACGATATAAGGTGCACCATATCTCTCACGATAGTTTGAATCGATATCTAGCGCAGATAATTCTTCACCCGTAAATGCGTTCATTAATACTAACCGTTTTGGAAAAACAGCTACTTCATTAATCTTATCCATTACGCCTAATTTTTGTAATACATTTGTACCATTCGCCGCAAGTTGAATACCCGCGCCAATTTCTTTGATTTCTGGTGCCTTTTCTAAAACTTTAACATCATTTCCATTCTGAGCAAGCACCCAAAGCTGTTGCTAAACCTCCAATACCGCCGCCAATAATGATCATTTTTTTATTTTCATTACTCATGATGTTTACCCCCTTGTTTTAAAAATCAACTTTAAAAAATTATTATGATTAAGTTATTTTATATCATGTAATGTTATTAACGAAAATCGTCTGTAAATTCGCTAATTATTTTTTGATGCCCCTTGTTTTCTTCTAAACTATTTCCTCTTTCTAACTCAAAGCGATCCATAATTGGAATATCATTAACTGAGAATAAATATGAATCTTCACTTGCTACATGTTCATGCCAATTCCAGTTTGGAACTACAAAGTAATCCCCTTTTTTCCAATTAAATTTCATACCATTAATAACGGTATAACCAGATCCTCTATGCACACAATATATAACTGAGTGTGTATGTCTATGTGCTTTTGTATGATGGCCTTTAGGTAAATGTGTCATTCTAGAGCCGACCGTTGGGTTAGCAGATTTTCCTGTTGACGGATTAATATATTCAACTGTAAATCCATCATATGGATCAGGTTCAAAGTTCATAAGACCGTTGATTGCATCTACAGTACGATCCCATTTATAGTTAGCCAGTGGTGCTACATCAAATTTGTCATCACCAATTGGACGTACCATTCCACCTCGATATCTTTTTTCAGAGAAGTTATCTGGAACATCAGGTTGTTGCAATCCATCTTCGTATGGTTCAAAGAAAGTACCACCTAGATTATAAATAGTAGGAATATCTAACGCATCCATCCATATCATTGGTTCATCACCTAAATGACCATGACCATGCCATAAATTTTTAGGCGTTGTTAAAAAATCCCCTTCTTCCATAAATATACGTTCACCTTGAACAATTGTATATGCGCCTTCTCCTTCAGTTATAAATCTGAGTGCACTTTGCGTATGTCGATGTGAAGGAGCTTCTTCTCCTGGTTGTAATAATTGCACTGCCGCATAAAGCGTCTGAGTTGTTGATACATGTCCCCATGGTTGACGATAAGTTAAACCTGGGTTTTGAAAATAGATAGCACGACGCTCGCCACCTCTGTCAGGCGTAAATATTTCCGCTGCCTCTGATAATTTCTTCTTCAACAATTCCCCACTCCATAAATAAGCCTGTGCCTGTGATTGTGGTGTCTTATTCATTACTTCAGGAATTGCTTCCCAAAGTGGTCCTAAATTATATTGTTGAATATCTCGTGTGAAATCTTTTACGTCATTGTCTTGTAAGAAACTTCCTTTATCTGCCATAAAAAAATCTCCCCTTTATAATATGATTTTATTCAGTTACTTTACTTAAATTTCTTTTAATTTGTCCAAGATGCTTTTCAATATGCTCGTCAATAAAATGTTCAATAATAAATGAAACAGGTTTATTACCAAATTTTTCGAAATTTCGATGTGGATTTTCTTCTGTTAAACGGCTTTCGTCAATTTTTGAAAGTCTTTCATTTACTTCGTCTTTCAAATTTGAAATTGATTGTATAACATTTTCAACATTTAATGCTTCTGGGTTAGACACTGCTTCTAATCTAGCTTCATCTTTCAAACCTCTTCCCCATTTTGAACCTGGTTCTGATAATACTGTTTCAGTTTCGCTTAACCAATATGAAGTCGCTTCTTTAACATGATTTAAAATTTGTAAAATAGACCATTCATCTTCTGTTGGATTCCAACGTATCGTTTCTTCTGGCAAACCATCTACTACTTCTAAAATATTATCTAAAGTACTTTGAATTGATTCGATATACGTTTCTATTTTCGACATTTTATATGCCTCCTTCAAATTTATTTTTGTTTATTTTCTGCAACTACTTTATTTTCTAAAGCACCTATTTTATCGATTTCTATTTTTACGACATCGCCATCTTTCATAAATACTTGTGGATCACGTGCTGAACCTACGCCACCTGGTGTACCTGTTAAAACGATATCTCCTGGTTTCAATGTTGCTAATCCAGATAAGAAAGCAACTAATTTTTGAACTGTGAATACATGATTAGATGTATTTGAACGTTGCATTTCTTCACCATTTAAAGTGAGTACCAACTCTAATCCGTCTGGATCTTGTAATTCATCAGAAGTCATAATCCATGGCCCCATTGGCGCTGTGCCATCTACTGTTTTTCCTTGTAGCCATTGTAATGTTCTTTGTTGAATATCACGATAAGTCACATCGTTAACGATTGTGTATCCTGCTACATAATTAAGTGCGTCTGCTTCAGGTACGTTTTTTGCTTCTTTACCTATTACAAAAGCAAGTTCTGCTTCATAATCTAATTTATCTGAGATAGGATAATGAACAATATCGTCTTCTGGACCAACAATTGTATTATCAAATTTAGCAAATACTACTGGATTTTCAGGTAAGTCACGACCCATTTCTTTAATGTGTTCTTCATAATTATGTCCTACGCAAAACATTTTTCCTGGATTTTGAATAGGCGCCTCTATTTTCACGTCTTCTTTTTTATAAATTAATTGATGATTTAATACATCTGGTTTAGCTTGTGCAAACTCGATTGCTTCTTTAGCATAGTTTAAACTTTCTTCTCCACCTTCAATGAACCCCTTCGCATCAGATGGAACATATGCTTCAGCAATCGTTTCACTACGATATTTCTCCTTGCTTTGTAATAAAGCTTGAAATGCGTAGTTTAAATCTACTACTTCATTTTTTTCTGTTAATGTACCTAACCTAGAATAACCATTTGTTTTAAAAGTAATCAGTTACATAAAATATCTCCCTTTGTTTTAAAATTTAAGTTTTCTTTATCAATAAAAACTTATTTTTTCTAATGATTTTCCACTCATGTGATAATGAGTTCACCATTTGTAAACAATTATAATTAATTGTCAGAAAATTGTCAATCTTCCTTTTCGTAGTAATTCATTTCTATTAGTATAAAAAGTTATTATTTCAAACTAAAATTTAGGAAATGTATAGTGGTAGAATATTGTGCTATAATTTGGTTGCATGAAGGAGCGTGAGTAATAAATGGCGGATAAAAAGAGTAAAGACTATATCCAATCTTTAGATACAGGTATTAAAATATTGAATGTTTTACAGAAATCTAAATCTCCTATGAAATTTAGTGAGATTCAACAAATTACTTCTATTACGAAAAGTAACTTATATAAGTATATGAATACTTTAGCTAATAATGAATTAGTCTATCGTAATCCGGCTACAGGTGAATATCATTTAGGGAACCAACTCATACAACTGGGTATGTCGGCAATGGGTAATTTAGACTCTCTAGCTATTGTGACACCATACTTACAAGAAATTGGCCGTCACAATAATAATACAGTGCTGTATTCAGTAATCACTAGACGAGGCCCAGTCGTTACAAAAATTTGGCATGCAGAAGGTATTTTAAATATTGGTGCACAAATTGGTACAGTACTCCCCGAAATCTTCTTCCGGTAAAATATTTGCAACCTTTTTTGATGAAACTCAAAAAGAGTACGAAGATGAAGAATTAAATAAAATTCACAATCAACAAATTGCTTTTGCTGAAGAACCGTTGATCCCTGCAATTTCTTCTGTTTCTTTCCCTGTGTTTACATTTAATAAAGAATTAGAAGGAATCATTTCTGTTATAGGAGTAAAAGACAATTTACCAGATTCGGTAGACTCACCAGATACATATTATTTATTAGAAAAACAAAAAGAAATTTCTAAATTATTAGGATTACACCTTTAATATTCAAGATAATTTAAATTATTTTCTGTAGCTTAGTCTAATAATTGAATATATAATCACCCATTAAATTATTTTAATGGGTGATTTTTTTAAGCTTTAAATGTCATATTGATTTCGCTACTCACCCCTTTTCTACTTAGTTTTCTAACAGTTTGAATTACCACTCCATAACAGTTAAATATTCTTAATTTTCACATTTTTCATTGTAATTGTAAAAAAACACCTATATAATCACCACTAAAGAACAAAGGACACTAATATGATAAATATACTGTTTTATTATTATATTTTATTATTAGTGTTTAATTTCATGGAGGGTATATTTATGGGGGAAATCAATACAACCAAAGTAGTTAATAAAAGTAAGTTCAACAAATTTCATTTCAAATTAATTTTTTGGAGCTTTTTTCTTATTATTTTCGACGGCTATGATTTAGTTTTGTACGGGACAGCAGTACCTATGTTAATTGAGGATTGGGGGCTCTCCGAAATTGAAGCGGTACTTTAAGTAGCTATGGCCTATTCGGTATGATGTTTGGGGCTATAGGTTTTGGCATTTTAGCTGATCGTATTGGTAGAAAAAATGTCATAGCAATCACATTGATTTTATTCAGCTTATTTACATGTCTTTGTGGGTTTGCTCGCAAATACAACACAGTTTGGCATCTATCGCTTTTTAGCAGGTTTAGGTTTGGGGGGTATCATGCCTAATGTCATTGCACTAGCAACTGATTTTGCACCTGAAAGAATGAAAAATCTTGTAGTTTCAATTGTGTTATGTGGCTACTCAATTGGTGGTATTCTTGCACCAGTATTAGGGTTAACATTAATGCCTATCGGAGGTTGGCGTTCAATCTTTTGGGTAGCAATTTTACCTATATTTGCACTACCTTTTTTACTTAAACAATTACCTGAGACTTTTAGTTATTTAAATCGTACTAATAGGAAAAAAGAAGCAGTAAATACATTAAGAAAAATTGATCCAAAACTTAACATATCTATGAACGATACGATAAAAGATATCGAAGTTTCTACTACTAAAGTGCCTTTAATGGACCTATTTAAAGAAAATCGGGCGCTCAGTACAGTCTTATTTTGGTTAACTTTCTTTTGCTGTTTGTTAATGATTTTTGGTTTAAATACATGGCTACCAAATTTAATGATGCGTGCTTGGATATGAATTAAATTCTAGTTTAGTATTTTTAATCGTATTACAAGTTGGAGCAATCATTGGAACACTTATAATCGGAAGACTATGCGACAAATTTGGTTCCAAAAAACTACTTGTGCCATTATACATTGCTGGCGCTATCTCTTTATCTCTATTGTCTTTAGGTAAAGATGTTAATATATTTGTTATTTATATCTTAATTGCAATCGCAGAGCGCTGCTACCATAGGTTCACAAAATCTCGTTCAAGCTTTCGTATCGCAATATTTCCCAGCTTATATTAGATCCACAGCGCTAGGTACAGCTTCTGGTATTGGGAGAGTCGGCGGAATGATTGGACCACTAATGGGTGGCTTTTTACTCACATTTGCATTACCTATGCCGTTGTACTTTATCGCTTTTGCTATTCCAGGTTTAATAGCTGCCTTAGCACTTTATTTAATACCAATGCAGCATGCAAGTGAAGAATATAAAAAAACATATCAGGCCAAAAACGTGCCGAAAGACGTACCAAACGAAGTTAAATAACTTAATAACCAAAAAATCTCAACCAATGTTGGTTGAGATTTTTTTATGCTTTATTCATATTATATATTTAGTGATTTAATAAAATCAATTATATCTTCAGACATTTCTTCATTATCTAAAGCAAACTGTATTGTTGTTTTGACAAATCCTGATTTCTCACCAACATCATAGCGATTTCCTTCGAAATCGAAAGCATAAACGCAATCGTCACTATTTAACCGTTCAATTGCATCTGTTAATTGTATTTCCCCACCTGTACCTATTTCTTGGCTTTCTAAATAATCAAATATCTCTGGTGTTAATACATAACGTCCCATAATCGCTAAGTTTGATGGTGCCGTGCCTTTTTCAGGTTTTTCTACAAATTGTCGAACACCAAATAATCGATCATTTGATTCTAATGGATCCACAATACCATATCTGTGTGTTTCACTTTCATTCACTGTTTGCACACCAATGATTGGTTTACCAGTTTTGTCATATTGATTCATTAATTGTTTAATTGTTGGTGTATTTGACTTCACAATATCATCACCCAATAATACCGCAAAAGGTTCATTACCAATGAATTGTTTCGCCGACCATATCGCGTGACCTAGACCTTTTTGTTCTTTTTGCCTTACATAGAACATATTAGCTAAATTACTTGAATATTGTACTGCATTTAATAAGTCTGTTTTGCCCTTAGATTTAAGTATCATTTCAAGTTCGTTTTGATTATCAAAATGATCTTCTATTGCTCTTTTATGTTTACCTGTAACTATAATAATATCTTCTATACCGAGCATTCACTGCTTCTTCAACTATATATTGAATCGTAGGTTTATCTAATATTGGCAACATTTCTTTCGGCATGGCCTTTGTTGCTGGTAAAAATCTTGTACCTAAACCTGTTGCGGGTATAATCGCTTTTTTAATTTGCATAAATTTTCTCCTCTATATCTAAACACAGATCCACATTTTGCGTTTTGTAATTTTAATATTTGCTTAATTTCTATCGTCTAAGTTGCTCCAATAATTCAGCATAATTATCAATTGCTGTTTGATGTTTTAATCGTTCATTATTTTTTACGTTGTTAAGTGGTTCATCAACAATTTTCATCATGCTTTTTGCAAAATATGAAATATTATTAGGTTCGACTAAGTATCCGTTCTGTCCATTTTCAATTATTTCTCGGGGGCCATATTTAACATCATACGAAATAACAGGGCATCCAACTGCTATACTTTCCATAATTGTTAAGCCAAATCCTTCAAAATCACTTGTTAATAATGATGCTCTTGAAGCTTTAAATTCTGCTAATGGATTGGATGTATAATCATTAATCTCAACGTACTCATTTAAAGCATATTCATTTATTAAATCTTTAATCATTTTTAATTGATCCGCTTCATCTTTTCCATATAATACTAATTTACTTGTGTAACCTGCTTCACGAAATAATTTATACGCCTTTATAAGATGGTCTAATTGTTTTTGTAATCCAAATCTACCTATATAGATAAATTGATCTTTAAAACTTGAAGGTTCACGAGAAGGCTCCGCTACTTCAATAAAGTGGGGAATTACAGCAAAACGGTCATCATCAATAGAATATAAATTTTGTATATCTTTTTTTGATGGTTCGTTAACACTAAATATTTAGTGACACGTTCTGAATTTGTAAGTGCATATTTATAGGAATTTTTTACATTACTGCCGTCTAAATGTGAGTTGTGAAAAACCAACACATTTTTAGTATTATTCGTTTGTTGTAGTAATGCTCCGTCTAAAAGTCTGGCGTCATTAAAGACAATATCTCCATCCTTTAAACGGTTTTGGAAATAATATTGAAAAAGCTGTTTTTCATTTTCAAATGCTTTAAAATGTTTACCCTCTTTATATAATTGAACTAATAATAGTGTTGTGTTCTCATCATCAGCAAAAAACTTTTCACAATATTTATAACCTTCTCTATCGTAGAACTTTTCTGCAATTTTCCCATAATTTTTAGTGGAAAAATAAACTTTTTTATGCAATTCTCCATAAGTATTATATTGATGTCTCTCTACTCTTTTTTTACAATAAGGCGTCATAAAATCTTCGAATTCTAAAATATTACTTCCTGTTCTGAATTTTCTATATAGAACATATGTATCGCCGTCATAATAACGAACGACATCCCTATTATTCTTTCTGATTTCACTTGTTAATCCTTCAATATCCCGTTCAACTTCATGATATTCTATTGTGTCACTATTAGCGTGTGGATTATATAATAACTTAAAATCAGATAGCCAATCATAAATATTTTCTACTCTAATTTGAGCATTTAATTTATTATTTTCCACAAATGATTTAATAACGTCATAATAGTTAGGATTATAATTTGTCGTTAATATTGTGTTTGTTTCATTTAAATCATTATGCATTAATTGAATTCTATTTAATAACGCTTTCGTTCTTCCACCATGAACTGGTGGTAATGTTGATGTAATTGTGTACAACATTTATAACATTCCCCCGATATCTTCACTTGCAATATCAATATTGTACCACATAAATCATATGTATTTAAATTGTTATTTAATTTCATTTTACAATTTAATATAATGAACAATTATATTGTAAACTAACAAAAATGAATTTCGCTAGAGATTAAATTAAAACAAATCGGGAAGATAATGATTAAGAAGGTGAAATGATGTTAGATAGGGAAGAAGTTTTTAATTATGTAAATCGTAAGTATGATGTGAAACCAGATTACCCTTGGAAAACTTATTCGAATTTTGCGGCTTTAAGACATAAAGCTAACAAAAAATGGTTTGCTTTAGTGATGAATATTGCTCAAGACAAATTAGGGTTAAATGGCTCTGATGAAATAGATGTATTAAATTTGAAAATCAGACAAGAATTTATTGGACCTTTAAGAAAAAAAGAAGGATTTTACAAAGCCTATCACATGGATAAATCCAATTGGATAAGTATCAATTTAAATGAGATTAACTCTATAAATCATATTAAAGATTTAATAGCAGAAAGTTATGAGCTAACAAATTAACTTTTACAGTTTCATTGATTATTTTTAATAAGACTTCATACTAAATTGACATAAAAAAACAGGTAAGCATCCTTAATTTATAAGATGCTCACCTGTTTTATTTTAATTATTTAATTTTACTGTTCCTCTGCTTCTTTTTGATTCGTACGTTTTTGTAATAAAATTGCTGCCATTGCTAAGATTAAGACTAAAACGGCGATACCGATAAGCCCTAGATATTTCGCAATATTACCAAAGACGATACCTACAACTAAGAAATCTGTATCTGAGAATGTCGTTGCTGCGCCACCAAGTTCACCTAGGAATGGCAAGAACAGCAGTGGTAAGAATGTAATTAACAAGCCATTTAATGCTGAACCTGCTATTGCACCTCTAATACCACCACGCGCGTTACCAAATACGCCAGCCGTTGCCCCAAGGAAGAAGTGAGCTACTACACCTGGAAGTATAACTACCCCACCAAATAAGAATAAGACGAACATGCCCAAGACCCCAACTATAAAACTGACAAAAAAGCCAATTAATACAGCATTTTGTGCATAAGGGAAGACTATAGGACAGTCTAATGCTGGTTTTGTGTTAGGTACTAATTTTTCAGAAATACCTTTAAACGCCGGCACGATTTCAGCCAATATTAAACGTACACCCGTTAATATGATAAACACACCAGCTGCAAAAGTAACCCCTTGAATCAGTGAAAATACAATAAAGTTTTGACCGTCACTAATTTCTGTATGTACGAAGGTTGGACCCGCAAATAACAGCGCCACAAAATAGAGTAATGTCATTGTTAATGAAATACTGATTGTACTTTCTCTTAAAAAGCTCAAGCCTTTAGGAAAATTAATTTCTTCTGTTGATTTAGACTTTCCTTTAAATAACTTTCCAATCTCTCCGGCTGCCCAATAACTGATCGTACCAAAGTGACCTAAAGCGACTTGGTTAGTCCCAGTTATTTTCTTCATTGTTGGTTGTGCTAACGCTGGTAATATAGCCATAATCAATCCTAAAATAATAGATCCTGTGATTACTGTCAATGTCCCAGTGATATTACCTACTGACAGTAATATAGCTAAAAAGGCTGCCATATAAAATGTATGATGACCTGTTAAAAAGATATATTTCAAATTCGTAATACGTGCGATAATGATATTAACAATCATCCCAAATACCATAATTAATGTTGCTGTTGTGCCATATTGTTCTAAAGCAATTGAAATAATCGCTTCGTTATTAGGTACGACACCTTGCACGCCAAAAGCGTGTTGGAATATTTTTCCAAATGGTTCTAATGATTGTGTTACAACATTCGCCCCTGCACTTAACACTAAAAATCCAAGTATCGTTTTAATCGTACCGGACGTGATGTCAGTGGCTGATTTTTTCTGCATAATTAGACCTATTAAAGCAATTAAAGCAACTAATATAGCAGGTTGACTCAAAATATCAACGATAAAATCTAGGATAGGTTTCATAACGTTGCCCCCTTACTTCTAATTTATAAAATGTTCAAATCACTTAATTTCTCATTCAATTTATTTTGTAACTCTTCTTTATCTAGAATGTTATCTAAAACAATAACGTCCCCTAAGTGCTTTGTATTTTCTTCTAAATCTCTACCGCAAATAAATAAATCTGCCATATCAGGGCTTGCAGACATGACATCACTGTGTTCAACTTTAACGTCTGATGGTGCATTTAAATTTTTTAAAGCTTCCTGTGCATTCATTTCCACCATAAAGCTACTTCCTAAACCGTGACCACATACAACTAAAATTTTCATTTTCATCATTCTCCTTTAAATATATTTATTATTTCATCAATGTCTGTTGTCGCTAATAATTTATTAACTGTGTTCGAATCCCCTAAGATTGTTGCTAAATTTCTTAAAATTTCTAAATGTCCCTCGTTATCAACAGCGCTTAATACAAACACGAGAGACGCATGATGTCCGTTCTCAGAAAAGTTAATATGGTGATTCAATTTCAATAAACTTAATCCTATTTTTTTAACATCATCACTCGGTCTAGCATGCGCTATTGCAATTTCAGGTGCTATTACAATATAGGGCCCTAATTCTTCTACGCTATAAATCATCTTTTCAATGTATTGTTGTTTAAAGTACCCTTGTTCTAGCAGAGGTTCAGATGCAACACGAATTGCATGTTTCCAATCATCCACTCGATCTCGTATCTGTACTTTATCCGATGATAAAATTTCCGGACTCATTTATATCCCCCTTATTAATGTTGACTTACATCACGAATACATGACATGATATCTGCTATATTTCCAGAAAACAGTGTTGCTCTCGTTGCTTCCTCCATGATTAGCTCGCTAAATTGTCGCAAAGCATTTAAATGTATCTGCGGTCGCTCCGTAGCTAATGTAATAATGATATGCACTGGATCATATTGCTGATGATTAAAGATCACACCCGTTTTAAAATGAACTAAACTAAATCCCACAGGTTGTTTAACATGTTTATGGTTAGCATGAATCAATGCAATATGAGGACTAATTACCATATAAGGTCCAAATGCATCTAATTGTTCAATAATGTCAGCGAGCATAGGCCTCATCTACGATTTGATCATTTACAAGCGGTGATACACATTGTCTAATTGCATCATTTCTTAAAAGTGTTTGCTGTTGTGTCAATATTCGAGATTGTGGTAATACTTCTTGTAACGTTGGCCCTAACCCTTTAACATCATTTACATATCGCTCTCTTGAATGGTTAATAATTTCATTTAATTGCTTTCGATCGTCTTTATTTAAAAATGGCGAAACCCTAATTACTGGTACGCTTGCTTGTTCAAAAGGAACCGTAGAAATGATATAATCAATACCTTCATGTTTTAGCATTACTTCATCTATTTCATATATAGAATAAGCATCTACAATTTCTAATTCTGGATAAATATGATCCATCCTACTTTTTAATAATTGAGATGTTCCTATACCTGATCCACAAAGTAACACGACTTTAATGGCATTTGTGGTCACTGCTGAAATCCGTTCAATCGCAGAAGCAAAATGCAATGTGATATACGATAATTCATCATCAGTAAAGTGTATTTGGTAATTTTCTTCAATGCCCCATACATGCCTTTTAATTCCTTCTATAATATGGTGATACTGCGTATGGATTTCCTTATTTAAAGGGTTCGCATGCGTCATATCAAACTTCAATCGATGAATTGCAGGTCTCAAATGTACGATTAAACCATTTGCTAATTTGCTATCAGACATTAAATCTAGTCCTAACTCACCACTCATACGTTCAATCAATTGTTCTGTTAATATCTCTAAATCGCCTATTTGTTGATTGAGTTCATTCACTTCTGACGTTTTAGCACCCAATAAATGTAAAGTAATAAAAGCTGCTTCACTTTTTGGAAATTCAATCTGAAAAATAGCTTCTAATTTTTCTTTAATTTTAAGTGCAATATGAAATTGCTCTGTTTTAGCGAGCTTTTCATACTCTTTATCAGGTATATCGAAGGCAAAATGTTCATTTGTACGATGAAGCGCAATCAAAATGTGATAAATCAATCCATCAATTGCACTTTGAACTAATTGATATTTTGCATCTAATAATATAGAAGTTACTGTTAAACGAATTTGTTCTAACTCTTTATTCGAAAAAAGTTGATGACCCATGTGATGTGTGTGCGTTTGAAAATATTCATGTACACGTGTGGCATAGGCTTTACGATAAGCATTTTCCTCACCCTGAATTACAAACCCTTTATTTTTCTTGTACTCAAGAAACAAATCGTTTTCTTCTAACCAAGATTGAACATTTTTTAAATCTTCAACAATTGTACGACGTGTTACTGAAACCAATGTTGCTAATACTTGGGATGATGTGGGTTCAATCGATTCAAACAACTTCAAAGTGATATATAATATGCGTTCTTTCTTTGAATAATGCATCGATGTTCCCGTATATTTTGGCTCTAATGTTGCCAACTGAAGCGCTGTCGTTGTAATCTTTATCCCCTCATATTTATTCCGATGAATCGTTAAATCTAATTTATCTTCCATAGTTTCAATGTATTCAAGGTCATATTGTATTGTTCTTTCAGATACATTGAACTGTGTTGCTAAATTATGAATTTGAACAAAGGCTTCACGTTCAAGTAAGTACGTTAATATATGATGTTGTCTCTTGCTTAACACATCGGCAACCTCCTTACAGTTATATTGTAATCGCTTTCTTGTACGTGTGGATGTGTAATCTATTTCGTCTCACAATACGAAAAGTTGCACATCTAAATAAAAAATACTATTTTTAAATTATAAAATGCATAGACCTAATTTGATACTTCTTTGTTTATTTTTCAAAACAAAAAAGATGTAAAAGTAATTAAACTTTTACATCTTTTGCTGACATTGATTCAATACCATAACAAATCATACAATTATTTATTATTTTTTACTTCTTTATATAAATCTATCATTTCCTGGGCAATATCCTTAAAAGTGATTGCTGTCATTAAATGGTCTTGACTATGCACTGTTAACAGCGTCAAATTGATATGTTCACCTTGTGCTTCCTTTGTTAACATATTCGTTTGTACATGATGTGCTTCAAGCAAAGCGACTTCAGCTTGTTTCAGTTTCGTTTCCGCTTCATCAAACGCACTTTTTTTAGCTGCAAATATGGCTTCCATCGCATGACTTTTAGCATCACCACTATAAGCAATGAGCGACATTGCAAATTCCAAATTCTTCTCTTCTTCAGTCATTGTTCCACCCCTATTCGCTCATTAAACGTTCCGCCGCACTTAATACGTTTGCGCCGTTCATCGTACCGTAATCTGTCATTTCAATGACTTCTACAGGTATGTTTTTGTCTGTACATTTTTTAGTATATTCATCTTTTTTAAAACGGACTTGTGGACCTAATAACAAAACATCTACTTGAGCATCTTCAATTTTTTGATCCGCTTCTGTCGTTGAGACTGCAAATATTTCACGGTCTAAATCTTGTTTTTCAGCTTCTTTTTGCATTTTCTGAACTAACATACTTGTACTCATTCCAGCTGCACATACAAGCATTATTGTTTTTTCTGCCATATAATTCCCTCCATTTATTATTACTATACCCTATCTGTTAATTGATCTCGCTATCATGGATAATGTGTGGCGTTGTCCACGTATCGCTTTACTTAATTCAAAAATATTTTCTACAGGAGCTAAACCGCCATAGCACTGCGTCACCAATATGTTGAATATCCACACCGCATATTTTATTTCGAATTGCGAAGTCCCTAATTGTACTGGCGTCAGAACTCTCTTGACTTGTCCCTATTGCTGACATGACTAAACCACCATGATGATGGACTGCTTTCACTATGTCTTTTAATTGTGCTTCATCAAATCCTGGAACTGTTCCAATAGATGGTACTAAAATAATATCAGCACCTGCATCAATAAATTTTTCAACATATGCTTTAGTAATTACAGGTTCATCTACACTTGCACTGTGCATTTTTCCGGCTATAATCAATCCTGAAAAATTTGCTCTTGTCTCAGCAATTGCACCAACAATTTTTTCATTAGATACGCCAGTACCTGGATTACCTGTCATGCAAATAAAGTTTATGCCTAATTTTTCTAAAGCTTTTACTGTTTTCGAACTTGCTTGTCGTCCTTTAGCAATATTTAATTTTTCTTCTGCCATGCTCGCTTGCTCATCTACTGGTTCTAAATTGACACCTATAGGTCTTGCAACAAGACGTCTTAATTCTTTAATGACATGTTTTTTCTCATCTATATTTTCTACTTTAGGATTGAACGCGTCTAATCCATTTAATAAAATCAAATCTGCTCCGAATGCACGTGATAGTTCTGCATTTGTTATGTCTGGTATGACTGGTGTACGCGTAACAACATTCTCTGCTAAAACAACGCGACCATCACTTGCTTTGATACTTTGTTTTAATTCTTCGGCCGTCATTTTCACTATTTCTGAGGCATTAGCACTTAATAATCTCTTAACCATATTATCTACTCCTTTATTTTGGTTCTTCCGTTTCTTTTTTTCCGTTTACTTCTTTATCTTCTAAATATAAATTATATTTCTCCATTGCTCTATAAAATGGGTAATAGAGTAAAATATCGATAATGATACATACAATTTGAACCAATGAACCACTATAATGCCCTGTCGCTAAAAATCCACTGATGATAGGTGGTATCGTCCATGGCATCGCCGTCCCATTGGTGAGATGCACAATCCCGCTCGACATTGCGAAATACGTTATCGTCGCATTAATCATTGGTGCTAATACAAATGGAATAATTAATCTCACATTAAGTACAACAGGCAAACCAAACAATGTTGGTTCATTAATATTAAATATTCCCGGCATTAAAGTAAGTGGTGCCATCGTTTTTGTGATTTTACTGGAACGTTTTTTAAAAGCTAATATCGCAATTACGATGACTAGACCTATTGTTGAGCCGCCACCACCCATAAATACAAAATTATCAATAAATGGTTGCGTTATGATATGCGGTAAGTCTCCGTGTGGATTGGCTTGATATGCTAGACGGTTTTCATCAATATTTTTCAACCAAATTGGTTGCATAACTGCATTTACTACGTTTGCACCATGGATACCAACAAACCAAAAAGCACTATTAAGACCAACTAAGATAATGGTACCGATCAAGCTTCCTCCCATCAGACTTAACGGTACGCCTAATGTATTAACAATTAATTCATGGATGTTGCCAAACGGTAAATTATCCAATGCGATATATACAGCAAGCCATAATATGATAATCGCTGCCCCAGGTATTAATGCACTAAAACTTTGTGCGACTGCTGGCGGCACTTGATCTGGCATTTTGATTCTAATGTTTCTATTGATAAACCACTGAAAAATTAACCCTGAAATAATACCAATAATAAGTGCTACAAATAAACCCTGACTTCCCATATATATTTGAGGTATTGCTTCTTCAGGTACTTTATCTCCAGTCATTACATTCGGTGTGACAACTAAAAATGCTGACATCGCAATAATACCGGCTGAAACCCCATCTGTATTATATTGCCGGGCAATACTATGGGCGACACCAAAACTTGCAACTAGTCCCATTAATCCGAATGTCCCATTCACTGCTTTCATTAAATATGGTTGAATCCCCTGTGCTTCTAGCCACTCTATCCAGCCTGGTATCGCAATACCACTGATTACTAAAAATAATGAACCAATAATAATCAAAGGCATTGCAACGATAATGCCATCCCTCATTGAAATCAAAATTTTATTTGATCCCAATTTAGAAGCGACTGGTAACAAATGTTTTTCTAATGCGTCATTAAATTTACTCACATCAACACCCCATCGTAGATTCGATTTTGAAAACGCTTTCAATGTTTTTGATTAATTATAATTTATAATCAATTATGTGTCAATATAGTTGCAACTTTTTATTTTTAATATAATAATAAGAGTATTAAGAAATTATGGTGATAAAAATGAAAGCAAACATGACAAATAAACAGCGGATGATACGTGGCCAAATTTTAAATGAAATATACGTACGTGGCCCTATATCAAGAGTTGACATAGCAAGAAATACAGGAATTACACCAGCAACAACAACTGCAGTAACCGCAGAACTAATACAAGATAATCTCATTAAATCTACGGATATTGAAGTTGATCATTACGATATTGACACTAAAAAAACATCAGGACGCAAAAAAATATTACTTACAATTTGTAATAAATATAATTACTATGTTGGTATTGAATTAGCCAGAGATTTTGTAACGTTATGTTTAACTGACAATCTTGGCAATATCGTTGATCAGAATATGATTGATATTACTACAACACAATTCTTAAAAAAATCACTCCAAACTTTATATTGGAAGAACTTAATCATTTCTTAAAACAACATGCGGCTTATAATATTCAAGCAGTTGGCATTGCTTTACCAGGTCACTTTGATGAAATAGATCAACAAATTGCTTCGAATAGTGATTGGTCCGGTTTTGATTTGAAAAATTTACTTTCTCGTATTGACCTGCCTGTATTTTTAGAAAATAACGTACATTGTATGAGTCTATATGAACATTTACTTACATCAGAAAATGATGGCGAAAATTTCATCTTCTTCCATGCTGTAAAAGGGATTTTTTCATCTAGTATGTACCGTGGTAATTTATATGGAGTTTCCAATTTTTCTGTAGGGGAAGTCGGACATACCATCATCCATCCAGACGGTGAACGCTGTGAATGTGGTCGTAGAGGGTGCTTACAAAACTATTTAGGTGGTATGAATATTATAAATAAAGCTAAAGTTATTTATAGAAGTGCTCAAAGCACATATCTCACAAGTTTAGTAGCAGACTCAAATGATATAACTTTAGATACTGTTATAGAAGCGTATCGTTTAGGCGATAGTGGCATCGTACAAATTATCAAAGATGCTATGCGTGCAGTCGCAATTACGCTCAATAATTTAACCATGTTAGTAGATACTAATAAAATTTATTTGCATGGTCCATTATTTAACAATGATATTACAGATGTCATTTTAAAAGAATATTTAAGTTATCAAAACTTATACGGTGGATTAGGTGAAATTGATTTTCAAATGAAAGTTTATCACCCCATTAATGGGGCCAAAGGTGCCTGTGCCCTTGCCATCCACCAACATTTAATTTGGTCAGAATTATAGGTTATGTCAAAATATAATAGTTCGATAAAAGAGATAGCGGAGGATTTTTTGTCTTCCGCCTTCTTTTTTGATTTCTAACACTTCTTAATGACAAGTATTATCTATAAAAATTTTTATCCCTCACAAAAATTAAATAAAAATAACTTTTTAAATTATTAATTTTTTCCTTTTTTGAAAAAGCGGTGCGCACTAGATATAACTGTGATATTCTATTTTAATAAACATATTATAAGGGGGATTTTTATGCATTGCCCAAATTGCGGGGAGTCAGTTACAAAAAAAGATTTATTTTGTGGCGAGTGTGGTACCAAATTAACACTTCAAGATCAATCATCTACTGACAATCCAACTACTAATCAACATACATCTCAGTCTGATGCATCACAGAATCATGAACCATCTCATACCTCTCATCAGCCAAAACAACCAAGTCAATCAAACAAAAACATTACCAAACATTCTGATGATATTTTTAATGAGGCAAAATTATTTTTCTCCAGCTCATTTTCTAGGACAGATGAGGCAGTTATAAGTAAACATCAATTTACATTTAAAACGCTTTTCAGTCTCATTATTGCAGGGTTTATAATTACACTTATTTTATTATCTTTAGTTATACCAGCAGAGGTAGCATTTTTTGCGACAAGTAAGGCTAATATCGTTTTTAACATTACCTTTTACATACTAATATCTATTTCAATAATTTTTGCCATTACATTATTATTGATTAAACTGCTAAACATTAAAATCAGTGTACATAAAGCACTTTCCGATTTTGTATTAATTAATACTTTTTCTGTAATTGCGTTCTTATTAGGCTTATTATTTCTAGCTATTAATGTGCCAAGCTTTGGATCAATGCTTGTTTTAATTTCTATGCTATTTACATTAGTGTCACCAATTTATCTCACAACAAAGCACAGTCATATGCACCAACTTCGTATGCCCGTGATTTATGCTATTTTAATTTATATTCTTATTTTAGGTGTCCTCCTTCGCATTCTTATTGAAGGAACAGTTTCAAATTCTTTAAGTGCTTTAGATTCATATTTTAATACAGATTATTAAGGAGAGAGTTAATTAATGAAATACTGTAGTAATTGTGGAGCCGAAATTAAACCAAACCAAAAAGTATGTACACAGTGTGGCACACCTGTACATCAACAACGTAGTACAAATAACAACGACAATCATAATAAAAAATCAAAATTACCACTTTATATTACAATTGCTGTCATTGTAGTTATCATTATTGCATTATTTACAGCTTATAAGATAATTGAAAGTCAGCTTTCACCGACAAAACAAGCTGAAGCTATTTCAAATGATTTAAAAAATAATAAGCCCAGTAACTTAACTCATAATTTAAAAGCAAACGGCGGGTCTCTGTCTAAAGACGAAGCCAAAGCTGTCTATAAATATATTAATGAAACAGATAGCCCTGAACGTGTTGGTGATGAAATTCAAAGCGCCGCACAAGGTATGAAAGATAATACAATGGGTGGCACTTCTGTTACGGTTGGCGATAACGAACTCATAAACATCTCTCAAGATGGTAAAAAATGGGGCATATTTAAAAACTATAATTTTAATGTAAATGAAGCGTCTGTTACCATTCTTCCTGAAGAAGATAGTACGTTATCTTACAAACATAACGACGATACGAAACAAGTGAAACTAAAACAAGGTAAGACAAAAACACTTGATGACTTCCCTATTGGAATATACGATTTAAAAGCTACTCAAAAAGTAGATGGTAAAAAGTTTGATGGTGTCGTTCATATCGATATGTCTGAAAGTAACGATGCTGATCCTCAATTCAAACAAAAGCGTTTTACTGTAAGTACTGACTCAGCATATATCGATTCAGATTCACTAAAGCTTTATATCAATGGTGAAAAACAACAAGACTTTGATGAATACGCTAGCGAAACATTTGGTCCATACTCACCTGACGAAAAAGTAGAAGTATATGCTACAACTGAAGTTGAAGATAAACAATTCACATCAAATGTCGAGAATGTTTCAAGCCCTGAAAACGACGAAGAAGAAGTTGACGTTACTTTAACCTTTGATGATGATGCTATTAGCGACCATGAAGACAAAGTATTTGAAAAAGAAACTCAATCTGAAGATGACGAAGACGCATCCAGTTCAGATGAGGAGGATGTCACACGTGATAATGTTATAGACAAAGTCGAATCATATGAAGGCGAAAGTTTAGACACTGATACTTATACTTATAAAGAACCTGAAGAAACAGATGATGGTTGGGGATTTTCATTTACCGATAAAGACGGTAATTTAGCTGGATCATATACTATAGATGATGACGGTTATGTCACAGAATATGATGAAGACGGTAAAAAAGTCAATTCTGGATATTAATATTATTTTATAGGGAGTGGGACAGAAATCTAATTTTTCTAATAAATTTCGTCGTATGAACCCAGCCCGGCACAGCTACTGTAAACAAGTGCTTCAGCGCTTTTAAAGAACTACTTGTCTTCATAAATGAAGTAGTAGTTCTTTAAAAGCTTGATATAAGCGCATTTTCAATTCAGTCAGCCACTGCCAATATAAAAAATAAGCCTGAGACATGTGCTATGTCCCAGGCTGTTTTTTATTTAAATAAATCTTTCTTGCTTCTTTTCAAAATAATTTTAATAATATGTAGTTATTCACGTTATTCGAACATCTTCACTTCCCCTTTTTTCTAATCACTCTACGCCACTTTCATTTATCTTTTTTAATTGTCACAATTTTAGTAACTTTTATATGTAAATCTATACTGATGTAATATTACATGTTAGAATTTTATTGAATTAAACTCGTAATATTTATCTATAAATATCTATAAATCCACTAGATCCTAGGGATCTGGACTGCTGATCCAGGTTTCTTATTATTTAAGAAATAGGTGAAAAAATGAACTTCGTAGAATTAACAGCAAAAGAATTCACTGATTTTATTAATCAACATTTTGTGCATTATACCCAGTCTTATTCTCATTTTCATTATAGAAATCAGAATAAGAACGATGTACATTTAGTAGGCGTTAAAGAAGATGATAAAGTGATAGCGACTTGCCTATTAACAGAAGCTAGGGCATTAAGGTTTTTTAAATACTTTTATTCTCACAGAGGTCCTGTTTTAGATTATAGTAATCCAATATTAATTAAATTCTTTTTTGAAAATTTAAAAGTATATTTAAAAACTCAAAAAGCATTATTCGCTTTAATAGATCCATATATTTTAGAAAATATTAGAGATACTGATGGAAAAATAATTGAACACTATGATAATGAAAAGCTTAAAAATGCATTATCAAAATTAGGTTATGCCCATCAAGGTTATAGTATTGGTTACTCTACTACTAGCCAAATTAGATGGTTATCTGTTTTAAATTTAAAAGATAAAAGTGAAAGTACCATATTAAAAGAAATGGATTATCAGACACGTCGTAATATTAAAAAAACTTTTGAAATGGGTGTGGAAATAAAAACATTGGATATTTCAGAAACCGATGTATTCTTTGAACTATTTCAAATGGCAGAAGAAAAGCATAATTTTAAATTTAGAGATAAAGCTTATTTTGAGGAAATGCAAAAAATTTATGCTAATCATTCTATGTTAAAACTCGCGTATATCAATTTAGAAAATTATAAGCGACAATTGCAAAAGAAAAACGATAACCTTCTTTTAGAAATTAAAAATTTAGAGAATAAATTACAAGAAAACACTAATTCTAAAAAAACAAAAACGAAATTGAACCAGTTAACGCAACAACAAAACAGTTACGAAAGAAAAATTAATGAGACGATTGAATTAATTTCAACAGAAGGAAATATCTTGAATTTAGCTGCTGCATTTTATATATACACGAAAGATGAAGTTTATTACCTATCTAGTGGTTCTAATCCTAAATACAACCAATTTATGGGGTCTTATCGTTTACAATGGGATATGATTAAATTTGCCATAGAGAACGACATTCCAAGATATAATTTTTATGGCATTACTGGAGACTTCAGTGAAAATTCTGATGATTATGGTGTACAGCAATTTAAAAAAGGCTTTAATGCACACGTAGAAGAATATATTGGTGATTTTATAATTCCAATTAGAAAATTTTTATACAAACTATATTTATTAAATAAAAATAGACATGTTACGTAAATTAGATTCAAAACCAAATGCTGTAAATGTATTTGGTTTTTGAATCTATTTTTTGTTCATTCATTACTCAATACCACTTGAAAATGTCGGCGATTTGGTCCAATTCCTCATTAGTTAATAATGTACTAGCCGAATACTATAGGCTGAGGTTGCGCCCGCGGACAGCGCGCACAAAAAAATGCCAACAAAGTCGGAAACTTTGTCGACATTCTAAACCAATACAAACTTGTATCGCTTTTGTATATTTATTTAATTTAAAGCTGAATCATCAACGATAACTTCTACATTCGGATGTTGATGCAATATTGAAGCAGGAAGTGATTCTGACACTTTACCATCCATTAATTGTTGGATTGCATCTTGCTTATTACTTCCAAACGCTATTAGAATGATGCGTTTCGCACTCATAATAGATGCTAAGCCCATTGAAATAGCTTGTTTAGGTACATCTTCAATATTATCGAAGTGTTGACTGTTTGCTTTGATTGTTGAATCCGTTAAATCTACTACGCGTGTTTCACTTTCAAATGATGAAAATGGCTCATTAAAACCAATATGTCCATTTTCACCGATACCTAAGATTTGAATGTCTGCTGGCCCCGCATTGTGTATACATTGCTCATAGGCAATACATTCTTTTTCTACATCTTCTGCATCACCTTTAGGTAAATAAATATTATCTTCGTTCCAAGTGCTATTATGATTGAATAAGTGCTCTTTCATATAAGCATGGTAACTTTGTTCATGATCTGCCGCTAACCCAATATACTCATCTAAATTAAATGTCACCACATCAGTTAATTCTGTGTGATTAACATTAATTAATTCCGCTAAGTATTTATAGATATCAATCATTGTACTTCCCGTAGCAAGTCCTAACACAGCATTAGGTTGCGACTTTATTTGTTTCAAAAGCTCTATAGCAACATATTGACTCGCCGTTGTGCGGTCTTTCAAATTTATAACGTTCATATTTCTACCCCATTCTTTCTAATATCACTATATATTTTCATAATTAACATTTAATAACCTATATTACATAATTATCTGTTTTTTATCAAATTAATATAAAATGAATCATGCATACAATACTATTATACGCTTGTTTATGACTGTTCACTATCTAATAGTTCTTCTACTTCATTTTTTATCGTAGTTACATGGGGACCATAAACAATTTGAACGCCGTTCCCCTTCTGAATCACGCCTCTCGCTTCGGTCGACTCTAATATTTTTCTATCAACATCTTTATCAGTCTTTAAGGTAACTCTTAATCTTGTTGCGCAACAATCAACGATATCAATATTCTCTTTACCACCAAGACCTTGAATAATCGTTTTAGCACGATCAGTTGCTTCTACAGTTTCAGCCGCTTCGCCTTCTTCACGTCCAGGTGTTTTGAAATTAAATTTCGTGATGCAAAATCTGAATATAATATAATAAAGCATAAACCAAACGATACCTATTGGAATTACCCACAAGAAATTCGTCTTAGCATTGCCCCGCAATATACCAAATAATAGATAATCAATGAAACCACCACTAAATGTTTGACCAATCGTAATATTAAATATGTCTGCGAGCATAAACGCTAAACCATCTAAAAAGGCATGTATGACATAAAGAACCGGTGCTACAAATAAGAAACTGAATTCTAATGGTTCTGTAATTCCTGTTAAAAATGATGTTAACGCTGCAGATAACATTAATCCGCCAACGACTTTTTTACGTTCTGGCTTTGCAGTATGGTAGATTGCCAATGCAACACCACATAAACCAAACATCATAGTAATGAATCTACCTGACATATATCTTGATACACCTGAATAATATTTAGTAACATCAGGATCACCCAATTGAGCAAAAAAGATATTTTGTGTACCTTGTACAATTTGTCCTTTCACTTCTAAAGTACCACCCAGCGCTGTCTGCCAAAATGGTAAGTAAAAAATATGATGTAAACCAAATGGTCCCAAAAGCCTTAAAATAAAACCAAAGAAAAAAGTACCAATAACTCCTGTTTTATCTACAAGTCCTCCAACACCAAATATCCAACCTTGCACAGTTGGCCAAATAAAGAACATCACGACACCTAATATAATAGAACCTAATGCTGTGATAATAGGCACAAAACGTGAACCGCCAAAGAATCCTAAATAGGTTGGCAAGGATATTTTATGGAACTTATTATGTAAAAGCGCTGTCATGATGCCGGTTATAATACCGCCAAATACGCCTGTTTCCACTGTTTGTATTCCAAGGACTGTACTTTGACCTTCTTTAGCTAAATTACCGTCTGCTAATGTATCTGTAATAATTAACAAACCATTCATTGAAGCATTCATAATGAGGAACCCTAACATGGCGACTAAACCTGCTGTTCCTTTATCACTTTTGGCTAAACCAATCGCAACACCTACTGCAAAAATGACAGGTAAATTTTGGAAGACAATATCACCTGCAGATGACATTAATATAAATATATTTTGTAATAGTTCAATATCCAATAAAGGATATGCTTTGATTGTATTTGGATTACTTAATGCGCCACCAATACCTAACAATAAACCGGCTGCTGGTAAAATTGCTATAGGTAACATAAAGGACTTACCGAATTGTTGTGCTTTCTCAAATAGCTTACTCATAATTGATTAACCTCCTAATTACCATAAATATACAAGCAAAGAAAATGATAATCAATACAATTCGTCATTATGAAAAACATTTTCAAAAGGATATAACGCTTTTTATGTAAGCCCTTTATTATAAACCTCGTTTAGTTCACTTAAATAACAGTTTTCTTTATACATTAAATAATCTGTTTCACCCATTAGGACACTTCACAATCTACATCGTCATATTAAAAGTTTCACGGCAGTGTTTTGAGCCAACATTTTCGGTAAATAATAGTGCTGAAGACTACAAGCTATGACTTCGTAAGGTGTGCAAAAAAATGGGGAGGGACAGAAACCAAAATTTGAAATTTGATTTCGTATTCCCTCCCCTACGACTATTGCTTCGCTTAAAATATATCGCCTAGTGTCACTGACATAATTGCTTTTATAGAATGTAATCTATTTTCAGCTTGATCAAATATCACAGCGTGCTCACCTTGAAATACGTCATCCGTAATTTCCATTTCAGACAAACCATATTTTTCATAAATCTGTTGTCCTACTTCAGTGTTTAAATCGTGAAATGCTGGTAAACAATGTAAGACGATTGCATTAGGATTCATCGTATTCAATAACATTGATTCATTTACTTGGTAAGGTAATAATTCATTAATACGGGTTTCTAAAACAGATTGATCCTCACCCATTGATAACCATACATCTGTATAGATAGCATCTGTTTGATAAATTGCTTGATTCACGTCATCCGTAATTAAAATTTCACTCTGAGATTGTGCGAGCATAATCCTTAGCCATCTTTTGAATTGCTTCATCAGGTTGTAAAGATTTAGGTGCGGCAATATGTACGTTAACGCCTAATATAGCTCCAGTGATAAGTAAATCATGTGCTACATTATTTCTAGCATCACCTACATATGTTAATGTTTTACCTTCTAAAGTTCCCCAATTTTCTTTTAATGTAAAGAAATCCGCAATCATTTGCGTTGGATGCCACTCATTCGTCAAGCCATTCCAAACTGGCACATTGGCATTTTTAGCTAAAGATTCTATATCTTTTTGATGATAACCTCTAAATTCAATGCCGTCATACATACGACCTAATACTTTTGCAGTATCAGCTGTAGATTCTTTCACACCTAAGTGAATATCACCTTGGCCAAAATACTCTGGATAAGCGCCCAAATCATACGCGAGCAACACTAAATGCCGAACGTGTTCTTGTAGAGGGTTTTTCAAAGAGTAACGCTAAATTCTTTCCTTTCAGATAAGGATGAGGGATCCCACGTTTTTTCTTTTCCTTTAACTCTCCAGTAAAATCTATTAATGTATTCAATTCTTCTGCTGAAAAATCGCATGTTTTCAAAAAGTGTTCTCCTTTAAAAACTTGTAACTTATTTAAAGCTGTTGTGTTCAACCCCATTTTCATCACTCCAATATTTTTATAAGATTTATATACATAATATACGTAATTCACATATAAAACAAGTATAAATATGCTTTATTATGTATATTGTTGAATTTTAGTTTAGAATGTTATCTTTAATTATTTGATAAACAGCACTCATTTTAACTAATGAATTTAACATTTATGCAGTTTTTCAAAGCATTTATGCACTGTGAATTTTCAATAAATAACACTTGTGAAATTTATTTTTTGAGTTATGTATGAATACGCATTGTACTACTTTTTTGTACTACAATGACGCTGAAATACTTAATTGACGGAGGTGATTGATTCTGTTAACTAAAATTGTGACTGTAATCAAACAGATCGTTGCTCAATTTATTTCTGGTGGCTTCCAAGAAAAATAAGTCATTCATTTCCACCCCATTTCAAAACGATTGCATAATCAGCTTTTAAAAATAAAAGAGTCCCATTCTAGTTTTAAAACTAGAATGAGACTTTTTTAATGGTAAATATTTATTTTTTAATACATAATTTTTACGATTACGTTGCTTCTTTCTTACTAAGCTTTGCACGCTCTTCAGGCGTTTTTAAGAAACGTGTCATAATTGCACTTGCTACATATAATCCAAAGATTAAGTACATCATGCCTTTTACGCCAATACTATCGTAGAATAACGCTACTAATCCAGGCCCAGCAAATACACATAACCCTGCACCTAAGTTTAGTATAGCCATCGCTGGCCCTTTGTCGCCATCACCTACAAGCGAAGGTACGAGCGCAGAAATTGGAACAAATCCTGCTAGACACATACCCCATAAAAACCCTACAGTGCCGATGACAAATACATTACCTGTAAATAATTCTGGTATAAAATACAATCCTAATGTGAACACAGCACAACCAATACCGCCGATGTATGAGATTGTATTTTTCCAACCAATCTTGTCACTCAATGCACCGAATATTATATTAAATATAATATTCGCGAAAAAAATTGTTCCCCAAATATTAAGCCAAGTTGTTGTTTCAATACCCTTTGATGCTAAATATATAGGCAAGAACAACGGGAATGCATATTGTGATGCTTGATTAATAATTCTTACAATACATGCCACTGCGACACGTGGTTCTCTTTTTAATATCGTAATTCCGAGCACCCATTTCTTTTACATGTTCTTTCACACCATGGCCTTTATCTTCTATTTCAAATTGATCTCTGTTTACAAATACAGCTAAAAACGTTCCAATAAGAACCCATATAATAGCTGTCCATAAAGTGAACACATGACCAAACCATTGAATTGCGAATGATGAATAGAATGATCCAAGCACACTTAAACCACCTGTAAATACAAACCAGAACCAACCTACTGCCGCACCTAATCGTTTTTGAGGTGAACGGTAAGCCACCCACACTAAAAATGAATAAGCAAACAACGGATAACCAAATCCTCGAATGGCATACGACGGAATCATTAGTTCATAATTCATCGTAGGTATTGCAAATCCTACAAATATAATATGACCAACAATATACAGCCCTGTGCCTAACAACATAACTTTACGCGGTCCAATAATTTCGACCAAGACGCCTGAGAACCAAGATCCAATTGCAATGGTCACACCATAACAAGTCGTTAAAATTGCAGTTTGTTGAACGGATAAGCCGTGATCATGAAGATAAGGACTTATCCAAGCAAGTTCTAATCCATCACCCATCATAAAGATTAATACGCCAATATACCCCCATAATAAAGTTGGTGGCATACCCATTTTCGATAATTTTTTATTCATATTTAACACACCCCTATGTAATTAAATTGATAACTTGTGGCTACTTATACAATTACAAAACATACTAAAATCCTAAGTGATAAAAATAAATTTTAATTGCTGCCTTTCATATTTCATCGTATAGAAAACGCTTTCATATATTGTCTTTATATTATTGTATTTTTTCTAATAATGCAAATTTATTTTCGTTTTCTTTCGTTTTCTTTCGATTAATGATTATTTTTAGATACTTTTGATATAATCAGCACTTCTATAGCACTTTATTAATTCTACATAGCTATTTTTTTGATACGTTTAATAATTTATTTAAGTTATATATTAATTACAGAAGATTGATTTTTATTTTGAAAACGTTTACAATAATTATGATTTAATCATCATATGACTAGATGATATTAATTTTGTAAGTTAGGGGTTAAAATATATGCTGTTATTAATTGCTTTAAGTGCAGTAATTGTACCGTTTATCTTTTTAGTGCTACTTCGTATGTCAGCTTTAAAAGGTATGATAATCAGTGCAATTGTTGTTACATTATTGGGAATATTTGTTTGGGGTATGAAAGGTAATGTTATAATTGCCTCATTATTACAAGGTACACATAAAACGTTTACGATTCTATATATCTTATTCGGTGCACTTGTACTACTTAATACATTACGACAAACAGGAGCTGTAGATCGTATTAACGCAGGTTTTGAAAAAATATCTGGGGATATGCGTGTTCAAGTCATTATCGTGGCATTCTTATTTGGGTCACTCATTGAAGGCGCATCAGGTTTTGGTACTCCTGCTATGGTGACAGCACCATTAATGGTAGCTTTAGGTTTTAGACCAATGGTCGCTGTGGCTACTGCATTAATTGCAGATAGTGTTGCCGTATCATTCGGTGCGGTTGGCACACCTGTCATAGTTGGACTTAGTACATTGCAAGATGCTGACAGTGGATTTTTCCAATCAACAGCTGAACGCATTGCTACATTAGATTTATTAAGCGGTATTTTTATACCAATTATTTTAATCATTACTATGGTTGTCTTCTTTGGTAAGAAAAATAAAATGAAATCTATACTTGAAATGATACCATGGCTCGCTTTAATCGGTATTGTTTACGCGGTTTCAGCATTTGCTTATGCATTTTTATTTGGTCCGGAGTTCGTAGCAATATTAGGTTCGTTGACTGGACTTGTTGTAGCAGTTGTAACTGCTAGCAAAGGTTGGCTATTACCTAAGACTGAGTGGAAAGACGCATTAGATGAATCTGCAGAAGTGCAAAAATCAGAAGAATCAATGAGTTTACTTACTGCTTGGGCACCATATTTAATGGTAGTTGTCTTATTATTACTTACTAGAACAGTACCATTTATTAAAGAATTCACAACAAGTGTTTTAGATTTAACTTGGACTAACATTATGAATTTTGAAAGTATTTCATCAGATTGGGAAGTATTGTATTCACCAGGAACCATCTTATTACTATCCGCAATATTTGCTATCATTATTCAGAAAAAACCATTTAAGGATATGGCTGAAGCTAGTGTAGAATCCTTAAAAACGATTAAAATAACTGGTATTACACTTATTGCGACACTCGCAATGGTTCACGTATTCATTAACTCTGGTATTAATGCTAATGACTTAATTAGTATGCCTGAATATATAGCTAATGCTATGTCCGAATATTTAGGCCCAGTTTGGTTATTTGTTGCTCCGTTCTTAGGTGCTTTAGGTTCCTTTATTACAGGAAGCGCAACAGTATCAACACTTACATTCTCACCAATTCAAATGAACATCGCAAACGCAATTGGTGCTGATTCATTTACTGTATTAGTCGCACAAGTTATTGGTGGCGCTGCAGGTAATATGATTTGTGTTCATAATGTTGTTGCAGTGTGTGCCGTGGTAAATATGCCGGGTGAAGAAGGTGGCGTAATTAGAAAAACACTAGCGCCTGCCCTCATATATTGTGCACTCGCAGGTATTAGTGCATATATCTTCACACTGTTTTTCTTCTAATTTAGTTGAAACTTAATAAATAAATAAAACAGACTAAGTGCTTTGATTAGCATTTAGTCTGTTTTATTTATTTATTAATACTACAAAACACCTGGGATATTCAATAGATTAAAGTGTATTTTTACTTTATAACTTCGTTATATTATCATACTCCTTAATATTTTGATAAAGTACAATTAACTTATTAATTAAATTTATTTGCCAAACTAAACAATGGATTGGATGGGGATCTACAAATGAAATTTAAAAACGTTACGTTATTAACCTCTGAGTTGGAAGAAACTTTGCAGTTTTACGAAGAAACATTAGAATGTCCTGTTCAAGTTCTTGATCACGATTCTTTTATTGTTCAAATTGGGGAAACTCAATTAAATTTTCAAAAATCCGAAGAAATCAATCAACCGTTTTACCACTTTGCAATAGATATTCCTTACAATCATTTTTACGATATGAAACAACACTATCAAAATATTTTATTTTTATTGATGGAAGATGGCCAACATACAACTTATTTTGAATCTTTCGTTGCACATTCAGTTTATTTTAATGATCCTTCAGGTAATATTGTCGAACTCATTGCAAGAGTATCTAATATGACGGATGAACCTGAATTTTCAAGAATTAGTGAAGTTGGATTTGTCTGTAATGAGTCTGGATGATGTGTATCAAGCTTTAACCAATCACCATCTTACAACACATGAAGGGCATTCATTTTCTCCAGAAGCTTTAAATTTTATGTGTGATTCAGAGGATGAGAGTTATATTTTGTTAACACCTGAAAATAAAAAATGGATTTTTTCCGATAAAGCATCTACTGCATTTCCGATAGCTATTGAAACACAAGACTTCAAATTAACTTATGATGACAAACATCAATGGTCTTTAGTATCTTTATAAATTTATACATAAAAAAGGATGGGTGCGTGACATAAATAATGTCTCGCTTCCATCCTTTTTATATTCAACATATTATTCTCTGACTTGTGATTTGTCACTGACAAACTTTTTTAATGTTTTATCTAATCCATCTTTGGCTTCTTGATCATAATCATAAGTGCCGTCTTCATTTGAAGTGATGTGTTTATCTAATATAAATCTGCCTTTGTGAATTGTGTCTGCACCTAGTTCTTTAATCACTGGATCCAAACTATATTGAATTGCTAATACATGCGCAAAGGTTCCGCCTAATGCTAATGGCAATACTGTCTTACCTGTGAAAGCGCCTCTTGGCAATAAATCTAAATACGTTTTAACAATACCTGAATAAGTCGCTTTAAATACAGGAGATACGATAATGATACCATCTGCGTTTTCTATTTTTTGATGCGTTTCATTAATAGATGCATTAGAAAAATCCGCTGTAATCAACGCTTCTGCGTCTAATTGATGAACATGTACAACATCTGTATCAATACCTTCATCTTCTAGATATTTTTCAGCATACTCGACAATACCTGTTAAACGAGATTGTAATTTATTTCCACCTGCAATGATTGCTACACTTGCCATCTTTAATGTCCTCCTTTATTTATTCAAACTGCTTATACTTTCTCAGACACCTGACAGGATCTCAATTTTTAAAAACTAAACATTTTATTGTTATGCATGTTGTTTCTATTGAATTTAAATTTCTGCTGTACTATAACTATATTGCTTATTAAATTGCGGTTTATATTGTGATCCTGGATGCGTAGATCTTAAATACTTTTCACCTTTACCGAATAAATTTTCTCTAAGAGTTGTATTTTCTTCATCATAATCTTTACGATAAACGCCACGTTCTTGTAATATTGGAACCACTTTTTCTATGAAATCTTCATATGAATTTGGTATCGTTCCATACGCAATATTAAACCCATCTACATCAGCAACTTCAACCCAGTGCTCTATTTCATCAGCAATTTGCGTAGGTGTGCCGACAAAGCGAACTGAGCCAATACCTAAGCCATGATGCTTAATAGCTTCTTTCAACGTCCATTTACGTGTTGGATCTTTCGCATAAATATCTAACAAGCTTTGAATCGCATCTGTTTCAATATCTTCTAAATATTGATCTGGGTCAAATTGAGAAAAGTCTATGCCTGTGTGTCCACTTAATAAAGCGACAGTTCCTTCATAAGTGATATGTTCGATTAACTCTTGATGTAATTGTTCTGCTTCTTCTACCGTATCACCAATAACGGGAACAATCATAGTAAACACCTTTAAATCTTCTTTATTTCTGCCTTGTTGTGTTGCTCTAGAACGAATGTCATTTACATCATTAGCTAGGCCTTGAAGTGAGTGATTCACGACAAAGATTGCTTCTGCATGTTTACCTGCAAAGTTACGTCCTTTATCCGAAGCTCCTGCTTGAAATAATACTGGTGTACGCTGTGGAGATGGCTCTACAATATGTGGCCCAGGGACATTAAAGAAACGCCCACTGTGATTAATTAAATGTACTTTATCTGGATCTGCATACGTGTTGGTAGCTTTATCTTTTACAACGGCGTCATCTTCCCAACTACTTTCCCACAATTTATATGTTACATCTAAAAATTCGTCTGCACGATCGTATCTTGTTTCTTTAGGCATACGTTCTGTTAATCCTAAATTTTCCGCTTCACTTCCTAAATAAGATGTCACAACGTTCCAACCAATTCGGCCATGTGTTAAATGATCTAATGTAGAAAATTTTCTCGCAATATCATATGGTTGAAAATAAGTCGTAGATACAGTTGGTGCAAATCCTACGTGTTCTGTTGCTTGCGCCATAGCAGATATCACTAATAATGGATCATGATCTGGAACTTGTACGGCATGTTGTACAGCTGTTTTATAATCATTGCCATATTCACTATACGTTCCTAATACATCAGCGATAAATAGTGAATCGAACTTCCCTTTTTCAAAAAGCTTTGCAAGCTTCACCCAATAATCGATGGTGCCATGTTGTGCGCCTTCATGTTTGTCATGTTTCCAAAGACCAATTGCATGTGGTGCTTGGTGAGTTCTGAATAAAGCCATTAAAATGTATTTGTTTTTTTCCCATTGTATTACCTCCTATGAGTTTAAGTCACGCTTATGCTTATATTTCATGGTTGTGATTTTATTTTTTCATTTATTTTGTAAAATATTTTTATATTAATCAGATAAATTTAATCGGATATTAGTTGAAAATTATTTTTCAATCGTACTTAAATCTCCAGCTGGCAAATCTAATTCCCAAGCTTTTAAGACACGACGCATAATTTTACCAAAACTTGTTTTCGGTAATTTATCCATAAAATCAATTTCTCTTGGTGCGGCATGTGCGGCTAAACCAGTCTTAACAAATTGTCTTATTTCAACTTTAAGTTCATCCGTTTTTTCTACGCCTTCACGCAATGTGACATATGCTTTGATAATTTCACCTCTTACGTCATCAGGGATACCAATAACTCCTGCCTCTGCAATCGCTGGATGTTCTACAAGTTTAGACTCAACTTCAAACGGGCCTACTCTTTCGCCTGATGTCATAATCACATCATCTACTCTACTTTTGAAGAAAAAGTAATTGTCTTCATCTCGATATGCTGAATCTCCAGAAATATACCAACCATTCACAAAATATGAATTGAATTTTTCTTCATTTTTCCATATTTTCCTCATCATGGAAGGCCATCCTGCTTTTAACGCTAAATTACCTAATGTATTCGGAGGTAATTCATTACCTTCGTCATCGACAATACTTGCTGTAATACCTGGTAATGGTTTACCCATAGAACCCAATTTAATAGTCTGACTTGGATAATTCACAATCATTAATCCACCGGTTTCTGTCATCCACCAAGTATCTAGTATACGTCTGCCATATACTTCATTGCCCCAACGAATCACTTCTGGGTTTAAAGGTTCACCGACTGACAAAATACTTCTTAAAGTTGATAAATCATATTGCTTAGTGAATGTCTCACCTTTACTCATCAACATACGTAATGCTGTAGGTGCGGTATACCATAATGTAACTTTATATTTTTCTATCATTTCATACCATAATTCTGGAGAGAATCTTCCACCTATGACACAATTTGTTACGCCGTGAAGCCAAGGACTGAATATGCCGTAGGACGATCCTGTTACCCAAGTTGGATCTCCAGTACACCAATAAATATCATCTTCTTGTAAATCTAATACATATTTTCCTGTAATGTAATGCACAATCATCGCATCCTGTGCATGTAAGACGCCTTTAGGTTGGCCAGTTGACCCAGACGTGTAATGCAATACAAGTGGGTCTTCACGATTTAGCCATTCAATGTCGAAACTATCACTCGCATGCTTGAACGCTGTATGAAAATCAATATGTTCTGGTGATACATTGTCACCCACAACTATAATAGTTTCTAAGTCTGGTAATTTTGAGTAAGGCACACGGGGTAATAAATCTTCTGTTGTAACTAAGACTTTAGCATCCGCATTGCTTAAACGTTCTTCTACTGCTTGATCCATAAATGCTTCGAATAATGGACCACATATTGCTCCAGTTTTTAAAATACCTAAAAATGAAAAATACAGTTCTGGCATTCTAGGCATATACACAAACACTCTATCGCCTTTTTCTACGTTAGCTTCTGTCTTTAATAGATTCGCTACTTTATTTGAAGCTAGCTTTAATTCTTCGAAAGTAAAAGATGCTTCTTGTGCACTGTCTTTATAATTCAAGGCAATTTTTTGCCCTTTACCGTTATCTACGTGACGGTCTATACATTCATATGCCATATTTACTTTTCCTGTTTCATACCAAGAAAATGCTTTTTCCGCTTCTTTCCAATCAAAGTTATTATATGTATGTTCATAATCTTGAAGATTAAAGTTTCCTTTTTCACCTTTTAAAATTTCAGTTGTCATGTGTATGCCTCCTATAAAGATTTAAAAATCATTATAGATGGAACTTTCTGAATATTCAACCTATTATTTAATAATTCCGAGATATTTAGTATGATTTAAATCTTTGAAACCTAGAGCCACATATCTTAGCAGTTTTACAAATAATTTTAAACTTTTTTAATTGTCCTACAATTTCATTTTAAATTATTATAACTTAAATGATATTTATTATTCATTTGATTATGATAGCTTTGGTGTGAGAATTGATAAGAAAAATAATTATCACGCTAGCTTAAATTTTATAATTGACGAGGATAAATATGGTATTAACACCTCAAGGGATATAGAGGTCTTTTGAGAAGATATTTGAGACTCATGGATGTATTTGGTTTATTTAGGGAAACTGAGGATAATAGGCGATTATATAGCATTGTAATGAATGATTGAACTTGTATTTTTAAAAATTGCAGTGATTTGAGGTGATTCCCAAGCTAAAAAAGACTAACTATTTATTGTTAATAAATAGTTAGCCTTTTTTTAAATATATGATTGGTCGTACTATTGTTGGATGGTTGTACCAACGTTTTGACCACTTTGTAATTTCTTAATAATATGTGATTCATTACCTGCGACAATGACTACTTTTTCACAGCCTGATTCAATCGCTTGAATCGCATCTTGAACTTTAGGAATCATACCACCATATATTGACGCTTGATCAATATAGTGATTGATACGTTCAGCATTCAGTGTAGCTTGCACTTTTTTATCAATGATGACGCCAGGAATATCACTTAATAGATAAATTGGCGCCTGTAAAAATTGTGCGATTTTATATGCTAATGTATCTGCATTAATGTTATACAATTGCCCTGTACTTCTATGTTGACCTATAGATGCAATGACTGGTACAAATTGTTCTGTTAACGAAGCAAGTACAGAAGTATCGACATCTGTAGGTTCACCGACATAACCATATTTATCGTCTAATGGGATGACATCAAATAATTTTGCATCTACGCCATTTATACCAATACTTTGAATATCTGATTTATTAATTTTGCTAACAAGCGTTGGATTCACTGATCCAATTAATGTCTGACTTGTCACTGCAAGTACTTCACGCGTTGTTACTCTCAAACCATCTTTAAATTGTGTAGACACGCCTTGTTGCTCCAAAGCTTCATTAATAAAAGGTCCACCGCCGTGTACAATAATGGGTTTAAATCCTTGTTGTCTTAAAAGTGCAATGTCTTCTATTGTTGAATCATGTAGATTTGTCAGAGTGTCGCCACCTATTTTAATTACAATATAGCTCATTGGTCACACTCCTTAGGTTCTATATGAAGCATTGATACGTACATATTCATATGATAGGTCACAACCATATGCCGAAGCTGCGCCTTCACCATTACCGACTGATGCTTCAATATAAATGTTATCTGCTTCTAATTGTTTTTTTAAATGTAACTCATCAAATTCAACTGACATGCCTTCTTCAACAACAGGCACATTACATAAAGAAACATTCGTCTGACTTGGTTCTATGTCTTCAGAAGCATAGCCCATTGCTGTAACGATTCTTCCAAAGTTGGCATCTTCGCCATGAATTGCTGTTTTCACAAGGCTTGATGATACAATACTTTTAGCAATTTTTCTTGCTTCTGCAACATCATTTGCACCTTTAACTTTAGCCGTAACTAATTTCGTTGCACCTTCACCATCTTTAGCTATTGATTTAGCAAGATACTGACTCACGAAATTTAATGCATATTCAAACTTTTCCCAATCAGGGTGTAACGTATCGAGTTTATTATGGTTCGCTTGTCCATTTGCTAAGCCAAGCACCATATCGTTTGTACTAGAATCTCCATCAACTGTAATCATATTAAAAGAGTTATCAATCGTTTGTTTCAAACAATTGTCTAGCGTGTCCGCATCAATTTTGGCATCTGTCGTAATAAATGACAGCATTGTTGCCATATTCGGATGAATCATGCCTGAACCTTTAGCTGTTCCTCCAATTGTTACAGTTATATCATCAATTTCAACTTGCACAGATAAATGTTTAGTAAATGTATCCGTTGTTAAAATCGCTTGATTGAAAAACTCGCTTTGATTATATTGTTCTTTTAAGACATTTTGTGTACCATGTTGTATCTTATCCATAGGTAAAAACGATCCTATAACGCCCGTAGATGCAACGCCTACGCTCTCTTTGGATAAATTCAAATGCTCTGCTACCCATGCTTGAGTGTCTTTGGCATCTTGAATACCTTTTTCACCAGTACATGAATTAGCATTTGCTGAATTCACTACAATGGCTTGTAACGATTGATTATTTTTAATCGTTTCTTCAGTAACTTTTAACGGCGTCGCTTTAAAACGGTTCAGTGTATAAGTACCTGCTGCTGCAGTTGCTGTCGTAGAGTATATCCATCCAAAGTCTTTTTTCTTTCTTCTTAATCCAACATGCATGCCTCCGACTATAAAACCTAATGGAGAACTTACATCACCTTGTAAATCTATTTTCAATTGGTTGAGTGTATCTAACGTTTCAATATCTTTCATCCCATCTCACCTTTCTTTTATATTACGGATATACAGGTAGTTGTATTAACCCTGTTGCTTCATTTAATCCATACATTAAGTTTAAATTTTGTATCGCTTGGCCACTTGCACCTTTGACTAAGTTATCAATAACAGAGACAATCACTGCTGTTTGTGTTTCTTCGTCAACATACATACCAATATCACAGTAATTACTACCATATACTTCTTTAGTTTTAGGGTAATTACCTAAATCTCTAATGCGTACAAAGGGTTTACTATCATAATATTGCTTGAAAGTTGCATGTAAATCTTCGCTAGTAGTTTGCTTGTTTAACTTCACATATATCGTAGAAAGTATGCCACGTGTCATTGGTACTAAATGTGGGGTAAATACTACTTTGATATCTTCATCTGCTAAATGCGAGATATACTGTTCTATTTCAGGCTTATGCTTATGTTTACCAATCGCATAAGCACTCAAGTTCTCATTCATTTCAGCGTAATGGACGTGTTGTGCCAGTGACCTTCCGGCCCCTGAAACACCTGTTTTGGCATCTATAATAATTGAGTCTTGTTGAATTATTTTTTGATCTATTAACGGATGTAACGCTAATAATGTAGCAGTAGGAAAACAACCTGGATTAGCTACAAGTTGTGTATTGTTTTGATCTACTTCAGACCATTCTGCAATACTATAATTTGCATCATCTAATTGTTGTTGTGTCGCAGTCGCTTCACCATAAAACTGTTGATAGACATCTCTATTAGTTAATCTGAAATCACCTGATAAATCGATGACTTTTATATTTTTCTCTACCAAATCAGGCGCTATATGTTTACTTACATTTGAAGGTGTAGCAAAGAACATCACATCACAGTCAACTGTTTCAGTGTCTAAAGCCTCGTAGCGATGCGTTAAATGAGTTAAGTGAGGAAATGTTTCTTTTATTGGTTCATCCGCTTTAGAATGTGAAAAGATATATTTAATTTTTACATCTGGATGGTGCTGTAATAATCGAATTAATTCGACCGCACCATAACCACTTCCTCCTACTATCCCAACTTCTATCATGACGTTCATTCCTTTCTGAATATTCGAACTTTTTTAAGTGTTATGCGTTACTTTTTTCTAAAACTTCTGTTATTACTTTTATAACTTTATCAATGTCTTCATCTTCAATAACAAGTGGTGGTGCAAGTCTAATAATATTTCCTTGTGTTTCTTTACATAGCACACCTTGTTCAATCATCTCTTGACAATAAGATTGTGCTTGGTTCAGTTAATTCAATGCCGATAAATAATCCTCTGCCTCTCACATCTTTTATGATGTTGCTGTCTATCAGCTGTAAATGGTTAAGTAATTTTTGTCCTTGTTCAGCAGAACGTTCGATTAAGTTTTCATCAATTAACACATCTAATGCTGCCATTGATACTGCACATGCAAGTGGATTACCTCCAAATGTCGAACCATGTGTGCCAGGTGTAAGTACTTTCATCACGTCATCATTAGCTAACACTGCTGAGATCGGATAAAGACCACCACCAAGTGACTTACCTAATAAGTAGATATCTGGTTCTACACCTTCCCATTCCATTGCAAACATCTTACCTGTTCTACCAAGACCAACTTGTATTTCATCTGCAATAAATAGAACGTTATGTTCATCACATAAGTTTCGAACCTCTTGGATGAAATAATCTGGCGGTACGTTGACGCCACCTTCACCTTGGATTGGCTCAAGTACAATTGCTGTTGTATTTTCGTTAATGAGTGATTTCAAGCGAGTGATATCTCCGAAATCCATATATTGCATATTATCTAGCAAAGGTCCAAAACCTTTTTTATAACTTTCTTGCGAAGATAGCGATAAGGCACCTAGTGTACGACCATGGAAATTACCATTCATTGCAATAATTTCGCCTTGGTTTTCCGCTATACCTTTAACATCAGATCCCCATTTACGTGCAATCTTAATTGCCGTTTCAATGGCTTCAGTGCCTGTATTCATAGGCAACACTTTTTCCTTATTGGCAAGGGAACATATTTTCTCTTCCCATTTGCCTAAATTGTCGCTATATAATGCACGTGACACCATAGTTATTTTTTCGCTTTGCTCTTGAAATGCTTTTATAATTTTCGGATGACAATGCCCTTGATTGACGACTGAAAAACCTGAAATACAATCAATGTAGCTATTATCTTCAACATCCCAAACTTTAGCACCTAGACCTTTCGTTAAAGCCAGTTTAAGTGGGCTATAATTGTTCGAACTGTATTGATCTGTTAGTGCAAATAAATCATTCATCGAAACCCTCATCCCTTTTCTATAAATATTCTAAATTTTGAATTAATATCCATAAATCATACACGTAATTTTACAATTAGTCAAAGACTAATTAAAATAATAATTAAATAAACGATTGTTTTAAAGCCTTTTTACAAATTATATACAGATTTAACATTTCTTTAAATACTGCGATGTCAAACTACAGAATGTATATATGTTGTATGACTTGGTGCCTGTTGGCTTGTAAAAAATTTGTTATGTAATTATTTCATGGTAGTACCGCTCTATTATTTTCATAAAAAGGCAAACTAAGTTTACTTTTCACTTAGTTTGCTTAATATTAATTATCACTATCTAAGATTTTTCATTTACTATTTTAGAATTATGTTTTTTACGTAAATTTTAGCTTTAATCTTTATTGATTTGCTTAGTACATTTAAAAAGATAAACTTCGCCGTAAAATGCTGTATCAAATTTTAATAATTAGATATGAAATCATGCGGGGAATAAATCTCGTTAATACAATATTTAACGTTACTTGTTAACAATAAGAAAGCAACGCTTACAAAGTATAAAATAATTCATAAACTGCTACCATTTTATTTGCGTGCTTGCTAATTTATTTTACGTTCAAAACAAGGCGAATGCACTTTTTATACAAACTCTTGTATACGAAGTTATTATACGCATATAAAAACTCAAGTCAAATCGACTTTTCAATCGGTAATAACTGTATATAAAAGTATCTTTATACAAATTAGGCTTACTTAATGTATAAAGATATGGCACAATTCATTCGCCTTCAGTCCTATAGATAAAGTCCATAGCGTGTCATTTTACGATGTTACTCATTTATTCATTAAAAGTATATTCACATTAAATATCACTTTTACGCTTAATGGCCTTCAAACGTTGTAACACCAACACTTTCAGCCAATTCATCGCCTTTCAAATCACAAATTTACCCTTATTTTACTTTTTTATTGTATTTATACACAAATGAAGCAGTATCTACAAGGAATTGTGTTTAATCCATTCAGATACTGCTTTTTATGATGTTACTCAAATATATAATTATGCTTTTAGTAAGGTGATTACATAAATAAATCTAGTATTAGAACAACAATTAATCCAGTAATTGATGTCGTCAATAATAAGACGCCCCATGTTTTAAAAGTGTCTTTTATTGAAATATTAAAGTATTCTTTAAATAGCCAAAATGAAGCATCATTTACGTGTGTAATGGTATTACTACCTACCGCAGTAGCAAGAACCATAAGCACTGGACTTACGTTAAATGTAGGGATCAGTGGTCCTACAATACCTGCTGCAGTAATCGCTGAAACTACACCTTGCCCAGTAGCAATACGAATTAACGCTGTAATGAGCCAAGCCATGATAAGTGGTGAAATATTAGTATCTTTCATAATGTCTGCTATATAGTTCCCAACATTAGCTTCTAATATAACTTCTTTGAACGCACCACCTGCACCGACTATGAATATAATCGTTGCAACACCTTTCAAGCCAGTTTCAAATGTCTTCATCATGTCATCCATATTTTTACCTTTTCTAAGACCGAAGATAACAATAGCAGTTAAAATAGCAATAATAAGACTGATTTCTGCACTTCCTATAAATGTCACAGCTTCATGTAATAATGTATCTTCAGTTATAAATAAACTTAGAATTGTTGAAATAGAAATTAAAATAGCAGGAATAAGTGGTATAAATAAACTCATTCCAAAACTTGGCATTTCACTTTCAGAAAAAACCTTGTTCTTTTTTAATAACGGAGGTACTGGGTAATCCATTTTCTTCATAAACTTAGGCAATACAACACCAGCCATAATTACACTAGGTACAAAGACAATAATGCCTAATATATAAACCATACCCATATCTGCATTGTAAGCATCTACAAGTGCAGTTGGCCCTGCTTGAGGTGGGAATATACTATGAGATAGTGTCGTGGCGACAACCATAGTAATAGCTAACTTCATAAATGGTGTTTTTGCTTCCACAGCAATACTAATTACTAATGGTGCTAAAATCATAAATGCCACTTCATAAAATACAGAAATCCCAAATACAGCACCTACAATAATTAATGCCCAATGCACATGTTTAGCACCAAATTTATTTATAAGTGTTGATGCAATGCGTTGTGCTCGCACCTGAATCCACCATTAATTTACCGAGTACTGCACCAAATCCAATAATAAGTGCAAGACTTCCTAACGTTGATCCTAATCCTTCTTTAATCGTGTCTAATATTGCAACAGGTTTCATCCCGTTTATAAAACCAACCACTATTGCTGAAAAAATGAGTGCTAGAATACTATTGATTTTGAGCTTAATATTTAAGAATAATAGTAAGGCAACCCCTATTACGAGTGAAATGAGTGGTAGATGTTCGCTTAAAAATGACAATTTCATGTCCTCCCATCCCTTAATAACTTATGAAAGCGAATTCACAATTCCTAATTATAATAGATTTAATTAAAAATAACAACGTTGTTATTTAAAAATTGCATTTAATTTAATTTCTCAAAAGGTATTCAACATATTAATATAAAAATAAAAGCATACCCGTCACTGTATATAAGTCGCTTTATAACAATAACGGATATGCTTTTTAATTTTATTTATGATACGTATCAAAATGCCATTGCTTATCTTTCAGAATATCTCTATAGAACGGATCAGTGCCGATCACTTTAATGCGATCTGCTAACGCTTCTACTTCGTCTAAATGATGTGTGGTTAATATAATCAGACATTGTGCTTTCATTTTATTGAGCAAGCTATGAATATCATATCTTGATTTCAAATCTATACCTACAGTTGGTTCATCTAATATTAATATTTGCGGGTTGCTTAAAAGTCCTATTAATACATTCACTTTTCTTTTCGTGCCACACTGATAGTTTCGACACAGCAACTGTTCTATCTGTTAAATGAAGTTGGGAAGCATACTGGTTTATCGTGTCTTCGGTTATAGGATTTTTGCATAATGCCTTAAAGCAATTGATATTTTCATTTACTGTCATGTGTTCAAATAACGCAATATCTTGAGGTACATAACCGATCATATCTTGAAGTTGCTTTTTTGCAACTTGGTCACCAAAGTAAGTAATATTGCCATAATCCGCTTCCTCTAATCCTGAAACCATTCTTAACAAAGTGGATTTTCCAGCCCCATTTTCACCAAGTAAAATAGTTAACTGTTTATCTTCAAATGTCATATCTAGCGATTCAAAGATGCTTTTACTACGGTAATGTTTTTTGATATTTTGTAATTCTATCATCTTATCACTCCTATAATTGTATGAAGATATAAATTAAACCCATCACCAGTGCATATATAAGTGTCATAAATAGTCTATGACTTAATGTATTTACTTTAAATAATAGCCAAGCTACGCCTAATTCATAAATTAAAATAACCCATAGCGATTTCACATAAAACATCAACGATAAATTTTGCTGAAACACGACTGCTGTCACACTTAATAAAACCATTAATATCATAGTATGTGCAATAACATATGTGCCAAACAATTTAAGGCGACTATAGCGGAACATAAACAGTCTTGCCAGCGCACCATTTTGTTTCAATCTTTGATGTAACACAATTTGAACACTGCTGACGCATAATAAAATTGCAAAGACAATACTTAATGATATAGAAGTATTAGAACTGTGATTAATAACATAATGCGCAATCTTTGATTCTGGTGTTTCTTGATTTAATTTTCTATTAACTGCTTTTAACGAAGTATCTTGATCATTATCTTCTAAGTGCGACTTCACTATATTAGGTATTTGCTGTTCATACAAAGAACGACTAATCATTTCTAACGTAATATCTCCAATAAAGTCATCTCTGCCATATAGGGTTAGTGCATCTTTTAAATGATTACTATGCAACTTGTCACTATAATTTTCTGGTATTTGCAAACTGACTACCGCTTCTTTTCTAGTAACGCGTTCCTCAATGTATGCTTCCTCAAGCGGCACATGCTCTACTTGCACAAATTCATTGCCATCTATAGCTTCAATCAAATTTTTAGATGCTGACGAACGTTCTTGATCTTGGACTGCCACTGGTATTTGAAACGATTGATTGAGTGTCTTATATACGCCCCACACCGCTAATAAGGTACATAATAATAGTAGCGCTAGTAACACGTATTGTTTCCACTGTTTTACAATTACGATAAAAAGGTAAGGTTGAATCATTTACGATACCTCCCAACAATGACAAATATTAATACAACAAATGATAATAGAAAGCTAATATAAAACATGAGCGGCGTTTCTAAAATGTAATTATTTAATATGATTTCCAACATTTGATTTGTTACAAAACTAAATGGTTGTACCGTGAAAATACCATTGAATAAATGCTTGAAATATATAGTAGGTATGATTAGACCTGATAGTAACAATATGATAATGCTGAATATACTTTTCAAAATATAATTCATCCATTTAGATGATATTAAATCAATAATCGTCAGCCAGATTATCAACATCAAGATATAATATATGAGTTGAATCACTACAGTAGACCAATTGTAGCTTTCAAAATCATTCGGCAATACATTGAGCATCCAAAACAAGCCAACTACAGCCCAGATACTTGTATAAAATAATGTAAATAAACTTCGAATAAGCGTCAGTTTCTCAAATGAAAAATGATACATACTTAACCTAGATTTCAGTGCTGTTACTTGATTCATTTTTAAAATTGAAAATAATGATAAAGCGAAGATAAAAATAGACGCTAAATAGCCGGTTATCACATAATAGCTCGCAGTATCGTATATTTGTACAGGTTTATAATCAAATCCACCTGTACGATTTAACCCTGTAAACAATAAGTCTGTTAATAAAAGCATCGTGTCTTCTTTTCCTGCATCCTCTGCAAGTGATGTATAAGCGAGTCCCCCACCCATAGACAACATGAGTCGATTGTACACTGAACCTGTTAATTGATTAATAACTAAACTTTTAGTCGATTGTTTATCATATGTATAAACTGAAATAGGCAAGTTACCATTTTTATAAAATGACTTAGTCATTCCTTTTTCAAACACATAGTATCCTTCTAACTTCTGAGCTTTTAACAATTGGTGTGCTTCGTGTTTATTATAGCGCTTGATACTAATATCTTTGCCTAAGTTTGTCCCATCGCCCATCGATTTAAGTATTAATGCAGTTTCTGTCGATTGATCGCGATCTACAACACCAATTCTAAATTTGGAATCATCTTGATTAAATTGTTGTATGACAAGTAAGGTTGAAAACAAACCAATGATAATTAACACTAAATATAAAAATAAATGCCATTTTTTCAATAAAAAAGAGTGGTAAATGCGAAACAATTGTAATGTTCTCATTTAACCACTCCTTTCATTAATATTTTAGTTTAGTTTAAATTCTTGCAATGCTTATTTATCTTCAAGATCTTTCACAACATCTTTCAAGATGTCTCCAGCATTATCAGAAATTTCTTTTTGTAATTTACTGAAGTCACTTTTAGACATTGTATTTAAGTCTTTCGCACCGGCTTTATCAAACTTAATGTCTTCTTTAAGTTTAGTTTCGCCTTTGATGTTAACTGTAACAGGTTCATATTGAACTTCTGTAGTAATGTCGAGATCTTGTTTCTGTGAATTATTCTTCACATCAGTCTCTAATTTATTTTCATATTCAATTGTAGTTTCATCGTAGTTTGCACTGATTTCGACATCGCCTTTATCAGTACGTTTGTTACCGTCCACTGTTTCTTTATTTGTAACTTTGATATCTGATTCTTTAATACCATCATCAAAACCTAAAGTATATTTATCTTCATACTTATCATCATCTTTTGTTGACTCACCTTTAAGCGAAATCTTAGCCTCATCAGCAGATACGTTATAATCCATAACTAACTTGTCATCCTCGATTAGACTTGTACCCTCTAATTTAATTTCAGCACCGCTGTTATCTTTCAATCTTAAATCACGTTTAAGAATTTGATTATCATCTTCCCATATTACAGATTTAATACTTGGGAATTCATCTTTATCAGCATCTTTCACTTCTTCTAAAGCTTCATCAATTGAATCATCATATTCTTCAGCATTAAATTGGTCTTCTGCAATGCCTTTAATATCTTTATCTTCTTTAGCTTTTTCTAAAACTGCTGTCAAAATTGATTTCGTTTCAGCTTTGCTAATATTCATTGTTACTTTATTCGTATCTTTCTCTTCGCCATCCACATCGATCTTATCGTCTTCTTTTTCAAAATTATCATCATCAAGTTTATCGATAATTAATTCACTATAGCGTTCACTAATTTTCTCAACTTTTTCTTGTGAAATTTGTGTACCAGATAATAGAGAATTTAAATTCAATGTATCATTCGTGATTGCTGAATTGTTGCTGTTCATACTTGATGAACTACTTGAAAAACTGCTTGACGAACTAGTTGATGAACTATCCACTGTTTCACCCGTTAATTTTTCATAAACATCTACGAGTTCATCATTTTTAGCTTTGTAAACATCATCTAAAATTGGTGCTGAGTAATATTGATTGTCCTTATCTGCTGCCCATTGAAACTCCCCAATTTCATTGTCGGCTACAGTAGGGTTTAATGCTAGTACTGACTTTTCGTTCTCTGGATCATGTCCCATTTTAAATCCTAACCCAGAAGCATCTATTGCAGATTTTGGTATATCAGATGATTTAAGTAATTTCTCTGGTACATCTGCACTTGCATCTAAACTAATTAAATATGACTCATCTTTCATTTTGTCTTGAAATTTAAATTCATTTTCAAAACGGTCCTCAGCGTATTCTTGCATTTGCTTAGCGGTTTCTTGCTCACTTAATAAATATGTGTTCTTCGGTGAATTTTTCATGAAATAATAAGTAGTCGCACCACCTATCCCAACAACGAGTAACACCCCAATAACGACTGCTATGACAATCTTCACTGTCTTTGACATATCGTCCAACCTCCCATAAACTTTTATTTCTTTTATAATATCACAAAACTTATAATATTAATTAATTAATTTGATAATTTTTATAATTTTTTACATATTTTTAAATTATATATTTATACTTTTTATACCAATGATATTATTTAATTAAGTGCAATATATTGTGCTTAATTAACGATTGTACAAATTATTACAAATCACTCTTATAGATTCATCACATAAAAAAGACGCAATGCCCATGAATAAGCATTGCGTCCTTTCGAAATTATTTAATTCTTATAATTCACTTTATTAATCTTTTTTAACTTCATCTTCCCACCAAAGTGCATCTTTAGGATTTTGAATGACGTCTTCATAATCTTCTTGGTTTTCAACGTTTGGATAATTTCCTCTCAATGATTTATTTGATGTTGATTTAAACATTGTTAAGAAAATAATAAGTCCGATGACGTTAATAAACATCAAATAATATGAAGGTGAAATTTCTTGACCTGTCGTTTGTACTAACATTGATAGAATAAATGGTGTCAAACCACCAAATATTGCGAGCACCGATATTATAAACAAGTGACAAGGTACGTAATCTCACTTTTGTATGGAACATACTTGGTAACACTGATGGCATTACGCCTTCAAATGTAGACATGAATAGTGCGATGATAAATAATCCTAAGATAACGACTGGTATCATTGGAATACTCATGAGCCAGAAAGCAAGCACAGAGAATAAACTAAAGCCAATTAAACCAAATAAAATCGTCTTCTTATTACCAACTTTATCACTGTACCAACCAAAGAAAAATACGGTTGGTATCATTACTAACATCGTGACTGTACTCAGTATAGAACTCATGGTGCCCCCTAAGTTAATGGTTGAGTTTAAGTACGATGGCATAAAGGATAGCACCATGTAGTTAGCCACATTTAAGAATGCTACACCGACGAAACAAACGATGATATCTTTCCAATAATATTTAAATATATCTAAATAAGAATATTCTAATTCTTCTTGTTCTTCTAATGTCGATTCATAAGCAGGACTTTCGTCTAATCCTGTACGCAAGAAGATACCTACAATACCTAATGGCGCAGCAAGGATAAATGGAATTCTCCAACCCCAGTCTGCCATTTGTTGATCGCTTAACAATGCATACATAAGACCAGCTAGAACTGCCGCCATAATACTACCCGCGAGTGTACCAATTTCTAGTCCACTACCTAACTTACCACGTGCTTTATCTGGTGATGATTCTGCTATGTACGTCATCGCACCAGCGTACTCTCCACCAGTTGAAAATGACTGAATCATACGTACTACAAGTAATAGAATTGGCGCCCATATACCGATTTGATCTTGCGTTGGTAGTAACCCAAGCATCAATGTTGAAGCCGCCATAAGTAATATTGTTGATGATAATACAACTTTCCGTCCATATTTATCCCCTATATGACTGAAGAAGATACCACCAATCGGTCGTACTATAAATGCAAAAGCAAATACAGCAAATGTAGATACAATTTGCATCTCTTGCGGTAAATTACCAAAGAAATTGGCACTTATAACTACCGCTAATTGCGCATATAGCCCGAAGTCAAACCACTCAATTGCGTTACCAATACCTGTGGCAACCACACTTTTTTTAGCTTGATCGGAATCTACCCTATTAACTTTTTCTTTTTTAAACTTCACAAAAAAAACACCCCTTAATTTTTGTCTATCAATATAACATAACATAACCTGTGCACAAATTTTTAAACAATTTAAATTTAATGTTCCATGTATTTTGCGTTTAAAATGCATAAATACTTATATATCAAAACGATACAGCACCCTACTTTATTCTCTATATTTATTATAATTACCATAGCATTGGACTTCATGGATTAAAAAATAAGATCAATTAGATAAAATTAATTCATTTTAAATCACATTATGTTATATAAATACTTTTTACAACTCAAAAATCATTCTTAAATTAATTATTCAGAACGAAACATATTGATTTCTTTGGTATAATAGCCTCATAAAAATGAACATATGGAGGCACTCAAGTTATGAAACAAATTTATTTTAACCATGATGGCGGCGTAGATGACCTCATCTCTTTATTTCTTTTAATACAAATGGATGATGTAGAGCTTATTGGTGTAAGCGCAATTGGCGCAGATAGTTATATCGAACCGGCAGTAAGTGCATCTCAAAAAATAATTAACCGCTTCTCCGACCAACCAATACATGTGGCCGCTTCAAAAGAACGTGGTAAACATCCTTTTCCAAAAGATTGGCGAATGCATGCATTTTTTATGGATGCATTACCTATTTTAAACGAATCATCAAACCAACAATCTTTGTTATTAAAACAGCCTGCTTACCGAGATATTATAGATAAATTACAAGACCATTCTCAAAAAGTCACTTTACTTTTTACAGGACCCTTAACAGATTTAGCCAAAGCTATCACAGTAGAGCCTACTATTGTTCAGAATATCGACCGCCTTGTGTGGATGGGTGGTACATTTTTAGATAAAGGTAATGTAGAAGAACCTGAACATGATGGTACAGCTGAATGGAATGCTTTTTGGGATCCTGAAGCTGTTCAAATTGTGTTTGATACGGATATCAAAATAGAAATGGTAGCTTTAGAAAGCACGAATCAAGTGCCTATGACATGGGATGTTAGACAAGCATGGGCTAACGAACGTCATTATCCTGGTGTAGATTTCTTAGGTGTAAGCTATGCTCGCTGTCCCACCATTAACACATTTCCAAACGAATTCTACTTACTTCTTATGGGATGTATTAACAACAGCTTACATTGGCATGCCTGAACTCGTTCACCAACATAGCGTAAATGTATCTGTACATACTGAAGGTGCCGACCAAGGCCAAACGTATATTGACAACTTAAATGGTAGAGCTATTTCAGTTGTTGACCACGTTGAACATGATGCTTTCTTCAAATACATCACTGATTTAGCTAAAAAAGTCATACGTTAAAAAGTAAATACTAGTTTTACTAATATAAAAAAGAGGGATCTCCAATTTTTGGAAGATCCCTCTACTCATTAAATATTATTAACAGACACATATATTAGTAACTATCCGGAGTTAAATATTGTTTATCGATGACATCTTTAGTAATTGTTTCTAAACGCTGTTTCGTAACGTCATTTTCGTGATCATAGCTTAATGCGTGTCGTTTTGCTAACTTATCATCGTATCTTTTGAGTGGATACATTTTAAAACTATGTCTTGTGTTGTCATCTAGCGGATGAGCTATTTCATAATGCGTAATTAAAGATTGCCATTTAACATCTTTAATCGTTACACCCTTGGGCAATTTCTCAATATTAAAACGAATATTACCCCCTAATACATTACTTTCATCACCAGTAGTTTGCCCATTCAAAAAATTTCCCAGGGAATAAGCTACAAGTGTCTTATGATTGTCTTTACCTTCTACCCATTCTATAGGTTGGATGACGTGAGGATGTGTCCCAATTACAACATCTACTCCTGCATTTGCAAATACTTCAGCATATTTTTTCTGTTTGCGCGTTGGTTTATGTTTACCTTCACTTCCCCAATGTGCCGACACAATAACCGCATCACTTTGTGTTTTAGCTTTCGCTACATCTTTTTTAATCTGAGCTTCATCAAAATAGTTGATATGATACGGTTTTTCAGGAGAAATATCATTTGTGCCATATGTATAACTTAATAGTGCAACTTTGATTCCATTCCTCTCAACAACGGGTATATGGTTTCTCTCTTTTTGTGAATTAAACGCGCCAGTATATAAAATATCGTCAAATTTTCCCCATAAATTTATCTCATTCAGCAATCCATCGGTCCCTTGATCAAGCGCATGGTTATTCGAACCATTAACGATGTCAAACCCCACATCAACGATATCATCCGCTATATCCGTCGGCGTATTAAATTGTTTGAAGCCTGAAAATCCTTTTTCATCTCCACCAATTGGTGATTCTTGATTTATATACGAAATATCCGCAGATTTAATGTCTTCTTGTAAGTATTCATACATAGGTTTAAAGTCGAAACTATTATCATCTTGTAATGCATCCTGATAAACTACTGGATGGATTAAATTATCTCCAACTGCATAAAATGAAATTTTATCTACTAATTGCTTTTGGTCTTGCAAGCATAGTCCACTAAAAAATATAAAAACAGTAAATAACAGTGTCATCATTATTTTATATTTCCACATAGCTTTCCCCCTTTGACCATTTCAAAAAACATTCATATTACATATATTAATTCTATTATAATTAAATATCTCAATTTATTATAGAGTATTTACAATAAACTCAAACTTCTTTAACAATATAATAATTGGGGCTCAGACATAAATTTATGTCTCAGCCCCAATTGGATTCAGCTTATAATATTATACGTGCTTAGTAATTGTTTCTGCTTGGTAAACGATATGAACCATGAGCAGGATTTTTTGCTTTTCCTATCGCTATAATCATGACAGGTTCATAACGTTCTGAATCTATATCAAAGGTTGTTGCTATTTGATCACTTTCAAATCCACCTATTGGATTCGTATCATAACCATAAGCTCTGGCAACTAACATGAATTGCATAGCGACTAGACTACCATCAATTTTTATAATATCGTTCATTTCACTTTTTTCTAAACTTCTATAGAAAGGTAATACTTTCCCAAGCAATTCATCTTTCACATCTTCGGGCATTAACCCTTGCTTAACAGCGTTACTATAGATTTCTTCACCGTATTCATGACTTTGCATATCCCCAAAGATAACTACCATTGCGGACGAAGTATCATTTTGACGTGTATTAAAACGTATAAGTGGACGTAATTTATCTTTACCTTCATCACTTTCTACAACTAAAAAGCGCCATGGTTGCATATTCACTGATGACGGTGCTTTTGTTGCTTTTTGAATCATTTCATCCATTTCTGAAGTTGGTATTTTAACTTGCTCATCAAAAAGTTTTACAGATTTTCTATTCATTACTATATCTTCAAAGTCGTTATTAATCATTATTCATTTCTCCTTAACTATTTTTAACAAAATCAAATTATACTCAATTTATTTATATTTACAAATCATCTGTTTGAGAATGAAATAAATAGTAACGAGAACTTAAATAATCATGAACAATACTTCATCAGAAACTTAATATAAGGATACGTTTTTCAAAAAATCTATTATACTCTTTTTAATTAAATACAATTCATTCACTTAAACTTCACGAGTGCAAAATCACAAGTTGTTCTAATCTGTTATTTGCATAGACATCGTTATATTTCTATCACAAAAACCCATTTTTTCGTATAATTTTTTAGCAAAGTTATTCGCAAAAACATTCAGCCTTACTTCTTTGATATTTTTCGCTTTAAAATACTCGCCGACAAATTGTATTAATTCTTCAGCGACCCCGTGTCTTCTATATTCATCAAATACATACAACTCATATATAAATCCATACTCTTCTTGAATAAAATAATCTGTTTTGTCATCTATAAGTACGAAACCTTTCATGTGTGATTCTTCTATTAATACATAATATTCAGCACCTTCGCTTATTAACTGTTTTGACACTGATCTCATCGCATGATCTGATAAGTCAAAGTCTGCTGTTATTGCTTCTTTAAATACAGTCGGTATCGTCTCATTGATTATTTTCAATTCTTCTTGGTTTGCTTTTCTAATTGTCATTATTATGCACCCTTTCTTCAACACACTTTCATTGTAAATACTTACAATCATTGTTATATCACTTTACATTTCAAATAATTTTTATTACTTTGACAATACCCTAAATCAAAAGAAATTAATTTCAAGACTTTGCACAATAAAAACTTTATCGTCTGACAACTTTAATATCAATAGAATTCTTATTAACTACTGGATATATTGTATTTTTATAGTAAAATAGGATAGTGACTTTATCTATATACCATTAATTACAGGCGGCTTCACTATATTATTAAGATGGTTTTTGTAATATACAAATACCTATTTTTCAAATGTGAATACTGTACATGATACAATGGATGCTTTACAATCAACAGATCATCCGATGATTGACAACCATTGTTTTTTTAATAGAGCATTTCAATAACTTACAACGCTATTATCAATAGTTGAAAATATTATAAAAAGTTCGATATATTCTACCTTATATCAAAATATAAAGAGAAAATTTTTTAAAAAGAGGGAATAAATAATGAAGTCTATATCTGTCATAGTGACTTATTACAACTCAGAAGACTATATAGAAAGATGTTTAACTAGTCTTAAAAAACAAAGATTTCAAGATTTTGAGTTAATTTTAGTTAATGATGGTTCAACTGATAATTCAAAAACAATCGCAACACAAAGTATTGCAAATTGGGATATACCAATAAAAGAAATTGATTTACAACAAAATACAGGTCATGCACATGCAAGAAATATTGCCATGCAAGAAGTAGATGCACCATATTTTATATTCATTGATTCAGATGATTATTTAGCTTCTTATGCACTTGCATTTTATATGAAAAAAATAAATCAATTTGACGCACTTATTTCACCAATACATTCATTTACACTTGATATACCACAATATATAGACCAAGACTTAGTGCGTGTAGACTATTTAGATACGAAAACTAAATCAAATCAATTTTTACGCAAAAATTCAGCATGTAATATTGTCTTTAAAACGGCTATCGCACGTGGACATAATTTACAATTTAATGAAGCCTTAGATGTCTTTATTGACTGGTCTTTCATATTAGATTTCATAAAATACTCAAACGGTTTTGTACGTGTGAGTCGCTTCCCATTTTATATCAAAGGCGAAGTTTATGACCCATTCTTAAAACCAAGGTTATCTAAACAAGATTTCGGCATCGTCTTCAACGATTATGTTTATAGTTTTTCAGATTCTATCCAACGCGCACCTTTAAAAGAAAACAAACGTTTCATAAAAAATAAAATGAAAAATTTATTTAAATATTCGTTTGAGCCTTCGTTGAGAAAAACACCTGAAAGATATGAACAAAATAGTGAGTTATTACCAAGCGTTACAAGACAACTCTTTCCTACAATTTTCAAAAATGAAAAACCTTTATTTATCGCTGAAGCACTCATGCTTATGTTTAATAAGAGAAAATCAGCATTTAAAATTAATCAGCTTAGAAATAAAGCAAGATTAGCTAAAAATGTTGTTTTACGCAGAAAAAATAAACATCGTGCACTTTACCAATTGACAGATTCTGAAAATAAAGTTAATCCAAAAACAATTGTATTTGAAGCTTTTGGTGGTAAAAATTACAGCGATAGTCCTAAATATGTTTATGAATATATGATGAAACATCATCCGAATTATGAATTTATATGGGTATTAAAAAAGCCTGACAGCATACAAATACCAGGCCCAACGAAAAAGGTTCGAAAAATTCTAAAGCATACTATGATGCTTATTCTAGAGCAAAATATTGGGTATCAAATGCTAGGCTCCCACTGTTTCTAAATAAAAAGCCTAACCAAGTCTATATCCAAACTTGGCACGGTACGCCATTAAAACGCTTGGCAAACGATATGAAAGTCATTCGTATGCCTGGAACAACAACAGATCGTTATAAACGCAACTTCAGAGAAGAAACAAATCGTTGGGATTATCTCGTTTCACCAAATGCTTATTCATCAAAAATATTTGAAACAGCATTCTGGATGAACCCAGAACAAATTCTAGAAATTGGTTATCCTAGAAATGACGTTTTAGTTAATCGTTCACAAGACGAAGCCTATCTTCAAGAAATCAAAGAAAACTTAAATTTACCTGAAGATAAGAAAGTGATTATGTACGCTCCTACATGGAGAGATGATGAATTTGTTAAAAAAGGTAAATACTTGTTTGATTTGAAAATAGACTTAGATAACTTACATGAACAATTAGGTGACGAATATGTGATTTTATTAAGAATGCATTACCTAATTTCTAATGCCCTCGATTTAAGAGGTTATGAAGAGTTTGCAATTGACGTTTCAAATTACAGTGACATCTCTGAATTATACTTGATTTCAGATTGTTTAATCACAGATTATTCGTCAGTCATGTTTGATTACGGCGTACTAAAAAGACCACAGTTCTTTTTCGCTTATGATTTAGATAAATACGGTCAAGATTTACGTGGTTTCTATCTTGATTATCATAAAGATTTACCAGGTCCAATTTATCAAGATGCTTATAAATTAGCTGATGATTTGAAAAACTTAGACCAGGTAAAAGTAGATTACAAAGATAAAATCGACACTTTCTATAATGACTTTTGTTCATTAGAAGATGGTAAATCGTCTAAAGCAATTTCTGATTTAATTACTGGTCAACAAGACGAGTAGTTTTTATACAAGCGTTTCAGCGCTTGTATTCCTTTATTAAATTAGCCTTATGGGGTGGAAACAAGCAATCAAATTTCAAATTTTGATTGCTTGTTTCCACCCCTATTTTCATTTAATTTTTGAGCTAATAACTGCCAAGCTCTGTGATAATTATCGTCTAATTGTACAGGTTTAAAACCAAACTCAAGATACATATTGATGGCTTTATAACTTATCGTTTGTGAAGTTAAATAAGCTTTATTATGATGTAACGCTAAAATATTCATTGCCGCACTAAGTAATGGCTTAGATAACTTTTTGCCTTGATATGCTTGGTATGATACCAACCCAATGAATTCTCCCCATCATTTGACTATCATCACCTAAATAGCCATACCATGCAGTAGTCGTGCCTACAACTTCCTGCTCTTCATTTTCAATGAAGATACAACGTTGTTCCATCTCTGTTACATGATCTCCAAACTCTTTATCAAACCTTTCTAATGCCATGTCCTCAGTTGTAAACTCACCTGCTAGCGTTTCTATATAAGCCCATAATTTTTCATCGCCTTTACGAAATTTCCTAATGACAAAACCTTTAGGCACATCATACTGTGGTATGTCATCTAACTGTGTTCTCACCATTTGTACTTTAATATTTTCCATTCTGCCACACCCCACATCTTTAAATTTGTTATATCAACTTATGTTTATAATAGCCTTATTCTCATCATAAAAACACCTATTACAACTTCAAATAAAAACTTATCAATTATGCACATTATAAATTTATGAAAAATATAAAAAAACTGCCAACCAAAAAGTTATACACTTTTGGTGACAGTGAAAATATCTATGCTTATCTAGGATGATATTCAAATCTATACTTCCTTATTTTGAAACACCTATCGTGTTCAACAATACAATACCTATGAGTATAAACACGATTGCTATGATGCCTGTGAGATTTAGGTTTTCATTAAATAAAACGACTGCGAGTACTGTACTTAGTACTAATCCCAAACCAGCCCAAGTGGCGTAACTTAAGCCTAACGGTAGATATTTCATAGCTAAACTAAAAAATAAAAACAAATCATAAATGAGATGATTGCTGATAAACTTGGGTATAATTTACTAAAACCTTCAGAAGCCTTAAGTGAAACAGTGCCTGTTACTTCAGTAATAATAGCAATCAATAAATATAAATAAGCCATAATACTCCTTCCCTAAATCGAAGCACTTGGAAAGTTAATCGTTTTTATATTAACGCTTTTACCAATCACGCTACTTCCATTTAATCAATATCAAAGTCCTATTTAACTATTGGATCAATAGTTCTCTTTGTAATTTACAACTCTAAAGCAGTATCATTTTAACAGCTACAAATAATAAGCAACTGGTGAAAATCATTAAATTTATGACTTCACCAGTTGCTGTTTTTAAATTATATAGATTGGTTCATTGCTTTTATTTTACTGTTCCCGCATCTTTGTCATGTACACCATGACGATAGAAATCAACGTTTTCTGGTTCCATAGGTTTTTTACCACGGATAATGTCTGATGCTTTTTCTGCCATCATTAATACAGGTGAGTGGATATTTCCGTTTGTAGTGCGCGGCATTACAGATGCATCTACAACACGTAAGTTTTCCATACCATGTACTTTGAATGTCTCAGGATCAACAACTGACATTTCGTCTGATGCTTGGTCCCATTCTACAGCTACATGATGGGTGTAATGCTGTTTCGCCATCACGTTTAACCCATTCAATAATTTCTTCATCTGTTTGTACTTCAGGTCCTGGAGAAATTTCTCCACCATTAAATGGATCTAAAGATTTTTGAGACAAGATGTTTCTAGCTACTTTGATGGCTTCAACCCATTCGCGTTTATCTTCTTCAGTAGATAAGTAGTTAAATACGAAATCTGGTTTTTCAAATGGATCTTTAGATTTAATCTTCAAGTAACCACGAGAGTTAGAATACATTGGACCTACGTGTACTTGGTAACCATGAGCATGTGGCGCTTTAGTCCCATCGTATCTTACTGCAATTGGTAAGAAGTGGAACATTAAGTTTGGATAATCTACTTCGTCATTTGAACGTACAAATCCACCACCTTCGAAGTGGTTAGATGCTGCTTGCACCTTTACGACCTAAAATCCATTGCAAGCCAATGAATGGCATCTTCAACTTATTAAGGCTAGGTTGCATTGAAACTGGTTGTTTACATGCATGTTGCACGTATACTTCTAAATGGTCTTCAAAGTTTTCTCCTACGCCTGGTAAATGTAAACGAGGTTCAACACCAACTGAACGTAAGTGTTCTGAATCACCAATACCAGATAATTGTAATAATTGTGGAGAGTTAATTGCGCCACCTGATAAAATAACTTCTTTCGCATTCACTGTATGTTCTTTACCATTCTTCTTGAATGTTACACCAGTTACTTTATTACCTTCAAAATTTAATTTAGTTACAAATGCACGCGTTTGTACGTCTAAGTTTTTACGTTTCATAGCCGGATGCAAGTAAGCTCTTGACGCTGATACACGTCTACCATTATGCACTTGACTATCAAAAGGTCCAAAGCCTTCTTGACGGAAACCATTAACGTCTGGTGTTTTATTATAACCTGCGTCAACACCAGCATTGAAAAATGCTTGGAATAACGGGTTTTTAGCAGGTCCACGTCTCAATTTAATTGGACCGTGGTGACCACGATACTGATCATCTTTAGTAGAACCGAATGTTGTTTCCAAACGTTTAAAGTATGGTAAACAATGGGCATAGTCCCATGATTCCATGCCTTCTGGTTGCGCCCATTTTTCATAGTCTAATGGGTTACCACGTTGATAAATCATACCGTTAATTGAACTTGAACCACCTAATACTTTACCACGCGCATGTCCAACTTTACGGCCACCCATATGTGGTTCTGCATTTGTTTCATAAATCCAGTCATATAGTTTATTTCCTGCTGGATACATTAATGTTGCTGGCATTTGGATTAATAAATCCCATGAATAGTCACTACGTCCAGCTTCTAATACAAGTACTTCATTAGACGCATCTTCACTTAAACGGCCACCAAGTACCGAACCGGCACTCCCACCACCAATAATGATATAATCATATGATTTTTTCATTTTTGATAAAACCTCCTAAATTTTTAATTATTAATATTTTATATTTGTGTGTAAATCACCTATTGTTTACCAAACCAATTTACTGGCTCTGGGTTCGTATTACGTAGAATATGTTTCTCAACTTGATATTCTGCTAAGCCTTCTTTACCAAGTTCTCTACCAATACCTGATTGTTTGTAACCACCCCATGGTGCTTGTGCAAAGTATGGGTGGAAGTCATTAATCCAAACTGTACCCATCTTCAATTTATTTACAACACGTTCAGCTTTACCGATATCTGAAGTGAATACGCCACCTGCTAGACCATAAATTGAATCATTTGCTAGTTCGATTGCTTCTGCTTCTGTTGAAAAGCCTTCAATTGTTACCACTGGACCAAATACTTCTTCTTGTACAATACGCATTGAAGTATCACAATCTGTAATGACAGTTGGTTCAAAGAAGAAGCCATCTTGTAAGTCTTCACGTTCTGGTCTTTTACCACCAATAGCAATCGTTGCGTTTTCTGATTTTGCAACTTCCATATATTTTTCTATTTTTTCTCTGTGTTCAGCTGATATAACTGGACCCATTTCAGTTTCTGGATTAAATCCATCACCTAATTTAATATTTTTAATTCTTTCAACTAAAGCTGTTTCGAATTTATCTTTGATATCGTTGTGTACTAAGATTCTTGCGCCTGCAGAACATACTTGGCCCGCATGGAAAAAACCACCATTCAAAGCTTGATCGACTGCAAGATCAAAATCAGCATCATCAAAAATAATATTAGGATTTTTACCACCAAGCTCTAATGCAACATTCGTTACGTGGTTAGCAGCTTGTTTCATAATATGTTTCCCTGTTTGAATACCACCTGTAAAAGATACTAGGTCTACTTCTTTATGAGATGATAACGGCTCTCCTACTTCAGAACCTTTACCTAAGACTAAGTTAATAACACCTTTAGGGAAGCCAACTTCCTCCATCAATTCAAATACACGAATTGTTGTTAGCGGTGTGATTTCACTTGGCTTCATAACTAGCGTACAGCCTGTAACTAATGCTGGAGCAATCTTCCATGAAGCTTGTAGTAAAGGGTAGTTCCATGGTGTGATTTGTGTGACAACACCTACTGGTTCTTTTATCACTTTACTTTCAGTATTAGGAATTGGTGAATCTATCATTTCGCCACCATCTTTATCAGCTAAACCAGCAAAATAATGAAATACATTCGCAATGTCGTCCATGTCCGCATATGATTCTTCTAATGTTTTACCTGTATCCAATGTCTCAAGTCTTGCTAATTCTTCACGGTGTTCTACGATTAAGTCAGCAATTGCGCCTACTTTTTTACCTCTAGATTCACTTGTTTCTTGAGACCATTCACTGCCTTCAAATGCATTTCTTGCAGCTAAAATGGCACGTTCACTATCTTCTGAAGTACCTTCTGCGACTTCAAAAATGACTTCTTGGTTATATGGATTAATAATTTTTCTTGTTTCTTCGTTCGAGCTATTTACCCACTCACCATCAATATATTGACGACGAGATAATTGATTTAAAAGTTCCATGAAAATTACCTCCGTTAAGTTTGTTAAATTTTTATTTAACGAATTTTACAAGCTTTATGTTAGCATAGTAATCGAAAGGGTGTCAAACGAGTTTAGTTATAAGCTGGTTATGGATTTGTATAATTATAAAAATATAGTTATTTTGAATTCCTTAATCATCAATAGCTTGAATTTGTATAAAAATTTATCGGAGGTGTACATCGTGGTACATTCAAACAACCCTGATAAGCAATTGGATGAAGCTAAAGACATTGTCATCAACGCAATTGGTGAAACGATGGACCTATACGGGATTAACAGAAGTGTAGGTAATTTATTTGGTACTATGCTCTTTGAAGACAGCATGACGTTAGATGAAATGCGTGAACAACTACAAATGAGCAAACCTAGTATGAGCGCTGGAGTTAAAAGACTCCAAGAATTCGATCTTGTCAAACAACAGTTTACACGTGGCAGTAGAAAACAACATTTCATTGCTGAAAAAGACTTTTTCAATTTCTTTAGTAACTTCTTTACCCGCAAATGGAAAAGAGAAATTGTAATTAACTCTGAGGCTGTTCATGAATCAGTAGCTATCCTTGATAAGGTCATCAATGACAAAAATGCTGATGCGGCTACAAAGACAGAAGCTAGCGAAGTCAAAGCACAATTAATTGATACATTGCCTTACTATGATTGGTTAGATAATTTGGGCCAAGCAATCGAAAGTGGCGAAATATTTAAATACTTCCCTATTCCAGAAAATAAGAAATAACACTTATTTCATTATTTCAGAGTAATTATACAATCGAAAAATGGCAGTTAGATTTCTCTTTAGATATCTAGCTGTCATTTTTTCATTTCCAGATACACTTTCATTATTGAGTTCACTATATTTAGTGAAAAAACGATGTAAAAATACGCATTTAAAATTCTTGATACGTCACAATCCACTTCCATCTCCACTACAAAAAAGCAGTAAAGCAATCTATCGTCATAGATGCTCCACTGCTTTTTATATATTTTTATCTATAAGTTGTCGTCATTTTTCTTTTCTCTCACCTGTGTAATTCTCAGTGAGCGTCGTTCTACTTCTTTATATTTATCCGCACGGCGCTCAAGTTTGAGTCGATCCTCATTTAATGTCCGTAAGAACGAGATCATCATCATGACGAAGACAATGAGTACTGGCACACTAGCAAGTAAGGAAGCTGTTTTCAACACTTCCAATGATCGCTCACCACCAACAAGCATTAATGCAAATGGTAATAAACATAAAGCGAATGCCCAATATAAACGGTTTGCTTTCAAAGGTTCTCCAACCACTTTTTTCTGAGATGTTGCTGCTAAAATATAAGACCCAGAATCAAAAGTCGTTGCTAAGAACAGTACCGCAGAAAGTAAGAATAAAATAATAACTAAGTTAGGGAATGGTAATTGATGCAACACTTCAATTATAGTTGCTTCTGTACCATGCGTGTTTAAATTCTGAACAACATCAAACGCTCCAGTTAATTGTAAATAAACTGCATAGTTACCGAAAATACCAAAGAATAACATACAGCCTAAAGTACCGTATATTATCGTACCTAGAACGACTTCTTTCATAGTTCGTCCCTTAGAAATTCGTGCAATAAACAATCCAATAAACGGTGCATATACAATCCACCATGACCAATAGAATATTGTCCAATCTTGTGGGAAGTTCGTTTCCTTACGTCCACCGATACCTCCGAATGGTTCTATCCATGTCGCCATTTGGAAGAAGTTTTTCACCATATTACCCATACCTGTTATGGTTGTTTCCATAATAAACACAGTTGGGCCAACAATCAGCACAAAACCAAGTAAAACAAATGAAAGAATAACGTTCCAATCACTTAACACTTTTATGCCTTTTTTCAATCCAGAATAAGAACTGTATGCAAAAAGTGCAGTTATGATAAATAGAATCGCACCACGCATGACCATACTATCTCCGTCTAAACCGGTCAATCTTTCTATACCTGCTGTAATCATCGGTACGCCAAGTGCGAGTGATGTTGCGGCGCCTCCAAGTAAACCGAAGATAAATATAATATCAGTAACTTGTCCAATAAAGCCATCTGTTTGGCTTTTTAAAATAGGTCTCAACGTTTGGCTGATTTTAAAGACTGGTTTTTCTTCACGAATATAAGATAACCAATACATAGTGCTTGGCAATACAAATGTTGCCCATGCGATAGGACCCCAGTGGAACATGCCATACATTGTAGCGTAGTTTAAAGCACTATCTGTCATTCCTTTACCACCGTGTGGCGGATCTTGATAGTAAAAAGCCCATTCAATAACGCCCCAATATAAAATATCTGAAGCAATACCGAGCACAGAACAGCATTGCTGCCCAACTAAAATTATTGAATTCAGGTTTATCTGTAGATTTACCTAATGTCACATTTCCATATTTTCCAAATGCAATGTACAAAACAAATATTAAAATTGCTAAGCCAATAAATAAGTATACTGAACCAATTGTACTTACAACTGCTTCATTCATTTTCGTAATAATATCTTGACTGGCCTTTGGAAAAACCATCATAGGAATTACTGCAATTAATAAAATTACGGAAGACCCTATAAAGGTCGTCCAATCCATTACTTTATTCTTTTTCAATTGTTGAACACCCCTCATAGTAGATTTGTATGTAAAATTACCGCTAATAAATTTAATAAATTAGCAAGAACTATTTAATTATTCACAAACATGAGCCTAACGAATTTTAAATAATAATGCAAATTGCATTCAAACGAGTTATTTGTAAAAGATGAATAATTATATAAAAACAACAATTAATTTGAATACGGAAATCGCTACAATCACAGTGTTAAGTTTAAACTTAACGAAATTAATGAATCTTACAAACTTAACTAACTGTATTTTTATACAATAAAGATGAATATATATTCTATTTTATTTTTTTATTTTCTTTATGTATTCGGTGTTTTTTAAAAAATATTTCGTTTAATTTTTACATTTCTTGCTTTTTGTTAATATTACTAAAAAGCATAAAATAATTATAAATATAAATGCCTTGAAATTGCTTCAGATTAAACTAACTTCGAGTTTAAATTAATGGCGTTCAAAACTAAAAAAGGAGAGGTACGTGTGCACAAAAAAGTGCCAACAAAGTCAGAGATTTTGTCGACACGCATAATCTATTTTTATAATTTTGTTTTTGCCATCTTATATTGCATTTACTGTTATCGAATATTAATATTTTGCGGCATCAGATGATGGATGTAAGATTGATTTTACATCTTTGTCCGATAATTCATAATCATAAAATTTTTGATAATATGTTTTAATTTCATCTTCCATATTATATTTAAATTTATCTGGATGGTTATGTTGTGCCATCCATTTCAACATTAATGGGGCATCGCCATTTGGTGGGAACCAACGATAAATACCTAATGGTACTTTATATACCTCTTTATCTTTCACTGCTTTCACTTGGCTCCAATCTTGGCCATCTGTTTTATTTTCAATTAAATCTTCTGGTTGTGTTTCAGTGAAATTCGTAATGTAGATTTTATCCGGATTCCATTTATAAATTTGTTCCATATTAACTTCTTTTTGTCCTTCTACGCCATCTTCTCCAACTACATCAACGCCACCCGTTGCTTTAATCCATTTTTCACTATGGAAATTTGATCCAGCTACAACGATAGAATTATCTGTGTGCTGATGTAGAAATAAAACTTTGGGTTTCTCTGATTTTTTTGTGTCTTTCAAGCTTTCATCAATCATTTTTTGAGATTTTTCGCCCTCTTGCATAAACTTATCAGTTCTCTCACTTGTTTTACCACCTTTGATGTCTGAAGTTACTTCCAACCAGCTATTAAATGTAGTCAATGGATCGTCATCTTCATCATTTACAGTTTCAAGACCAATTGTAGGTATACCACTTTCTGCAACTTTATCTAAGGTTTTCTCTTCAGATGCAAGTTCAAAGTAGACATCTGGATTGATTTTAGATAATTCTTCTATATTTATATCACCATTTTTCACAAATTCAGTAGATGCTTTTTTAACATCAGGTGATATTTTAGCTAGCATTGAATTTTCTGCAGCATTATATGCATTAGGATGTAATCCCTTAATTTCTTTAGTAGAATTCGTCCCTACAAACCAAGCAGAGAAATAAGGCAGTATGCCGCCTACTACAATACTATCCGGATCTTTTTTAACCTTCACTTCACGATTGGTTTGATCCGTAACAAGCTTTTCCTCTTTCGTTAATTCTTTATCTTCTGAATTACTCGCTGTGCTGTTTGAACTGCATGCAGTAAGTAATGTAGCTGACAATACAATCCCAACTAGGATACTATATTTTCTATTCATTGCTGATCTCCTGTTCATATCCATTTTTCTAAACTAAGTCAGAATAACTTAGTTTAATTTGTAAGACCTAGAGCTATATATACGCCCTCAAAACTTGATTAATTACCTCCAATACCATTAGAAGTTTATATTTATGCATATTTCCCTATATATAAATCATTCTAGTGATAATGATAATCAATTTCAATGTATTTTTAAATTATCTTACTTTTAGTTAAAAGTATTCTATAATATAGAAGGAATACTAAAGTATTGAATAAAGAGGTTTTAAAAATGGATAAAAAACAAATTGTAAATTATTGGGATAAGCGTGCCGAGTCTTTTAGTAAAGATAAACAGGCAGAATTAGAAAGTAGTCATGCAAAAGCTTGGCTGAAAGAAATAGAAGCAATTATTCCATTAAGAGATGGTTTAAAAGTCTTAGACATAGGTACAGGTGCTGGTTTTCTAGCAATCCTATGTGCGCAACAAGGTGCTGAAGTTTCAGGTATTGATCTTGCTCCTGATATGATTCAATCTGCAAAACAGAATGCACAACAATTAAATCAAAGTATACAATTTAAAGTCATGGATGCAGAACATCTAAATTATGAAAATGAAACTTTTGATGTCGTTATCGCTCGAAATGTGACATGGCTATTGCCCCACACACAAGCTACTTACAAAGAGTGGTTACGTGTGTTAAAACCAAGTGGTCATCTTATTAATATAGATGGAAACTATGGCAAAGATTCCTTTATTAATTACGGAGATATCTCAACGGATCACGCACATAATACACTGGGAGATGAAATGTTGCAGGAAAGCGAAGCCATCAAACAAAGCATACCTATTAATCACCAATCAAGACCACAATATGACATGAATATCTTAAAACAACTAGGATATGAGGCCATTCATCTTGATACTGGCGTATATACTCGAATATATAAAGAACAAGATGCTTTTTATAATCCAACACCTATATTTTTAATATCAGTTACTAAACCTATGACCTAGTTTAATGTACATTTTTTTATATTAGATAGAATATTTATTATATTTTAATATCTTAAGTGCCTTGAACTTGCGTTATGCTTCAATTTTTATCATACTAAAAGAGAATACAGTAAAAGGAGTGGTAAGAATGAATAAAGAACAATTTGATAAAGTGAAAAATGGTAAAGGTTTCATTGCCGCATTAGATCAAAGTGGTGGTAGTACACCAAAAGCGCTTAAAGATTACGGCGTTACTGAAGATCAATACGATAGCGAAGATGAAATGTTCAAACTCGTTCATGACATGCGTACACGTATTGTATCATCACCTTCATTCAGCGCTGATAAAATTATTGGTGCAATTCTTTTCGAACAAACGATGGATCGCGAAGTAGACGGTAAACATACTGGAGATTACTTAGCTGATAAAGGCGTTGTTCCCTTCTTAAAAGTTGATAAAGGCTTAGACGAACAAAAAGATGGCGTTCAATTAATGAAACCTATGCCAGATTTAGATGCTTTATTAAGTCGTGCCAACGAACACAAAATTTTTGGTACAAAAATGCGTTCTAATATTTTAGAACTTAATAAAGATGGTATTGATTTAGTTGTAAAACAACAATTTGATGTTGCTAAACAAATTATCTCTGCTGGATTAGTTCCAATCATTGAACCAGAAGTTAATATTAATGCTGAAAACAAAGAAGAAATTGAAGCATATTTAACTGACTCAATCTTAGAAGAACTAAACAAATTAAACGATGATCAACTTGTAATGTTAAAATTATCTATCCCTACAAAAGCTAACCAATATCAAACACTTATTGACCATGCTAATGTTGTACGTGTTGTTGCACTATCAGGCGGATACAGTAGAGAACATGCAAATGAAGTCCTTAAACAAAACAAAGATTTAATTGCTAGCTTCTCTCGTGCACTTATTAATGATTTAAATGTAAACCAATCAGATGAAGAATTTGATAAAATCTTAGGTGAAACAATCGAATCTATTTATGACGCTTCAGTCAATAAAGCCTAAATAAATAATTCCTACACATTATTTATTTCCCAGGAAAAGCAAAGCGCTTGAGATTTGAATACCTCAGTGAACTAATAAAAGCAGTTTTCTACTCAAAATGTAGAGAACTGCTTTTTTATGTCATACTCTTACTAAAATGTGAGGTGATTTGAGATTATAAGTTCAAGCAGTGCCTATGGTATGTAATAACCAATAACATCCTAATTACCTTTTTCAACTTCAGGATAAACAATATATCCATCATCTTCTATAATAGGCAAAGCACCCCATTGTCCTAATTCATGTTGTTGCTGAATAATTTGTTGTTGGTTATCAAGCATAATATGATGTACAGACCATTCGTGAGCGACTAGCCAATTACTCACAATTAATCTGTGACATCGCGCTGGATGTGGTTCAGAACACATGTAAGCTACACGTTTTGAATGCCCTAATACTTCTAATGCTTTGATTCCTTCTTGAAAATCCACTGTCAAAGTATAATCAGCATAATTATGGAAAGACTCATTATTCCAAGCTTGATTAATTGTTCTACCTACACTTTCAGAGGCTTTTCTTCTACCACCTAACAACGTATTATACTGATATTCAATATTTGCTTCAGTAAGCCATTGTCTTATATTGTCTTCATTAAATTGAGGATTGCGTTTACTGCCTCTAAATGCACGTATATCCACAATGACCTCTATATTAAATTGTTGAAGCATATCTATAAATTGTTGTTCTGAGTGATTCGCGTGACCTATCGTATATATTTTCGACATTCTAATCCCCCTTACCGTTGATACATCCTGTATTTATACTATATAACCTAATTGAATTTTTATAATCTCATTTATTTAATTTTAAGGTATATTGACTATAAACTAATTCTTAAAATATACTAGCCATCATTGAAAAATATCTATATACTAAATTTAATTTATAAAATAACTTTATTTAAAGATTAAGGGGACTAAAATGAAGAATTATTTACATAGGTGGGTCATAGAAGCACTCAGTTTTATGGCTTTAGGGTTATTTGGGTCATTAATTATCGGGTTAATTTTGGATACAATAGGTAGTCAAACATTACTGCCTCAATTAGATCTATCATTTTTAACTGAAATTGGTAAGGTCGCCATGTCTGTGACAGGTGCGGCGATAGGTGTTGCAATTGCATATGGATTAGGTGCAAAACCACTCGTTATTTTTTCATGTGTTATTGTAGGAACATTGGGTTATACCACTTTTGAAGGTGGTCCTGTGGGGGCATATATTGCTACTTTAATCGTAGTTGAACTGAGTAGATTATATGCGGGCAAAACAAAAATCGATATTATTGTAACACCCTTACTAACAATTATTATTGGGGGTTTCATTGCGAAAAGTTTTGGTCCAGCGCTCAATCAATTTATGACTGGATTGGGCAAAATCATTAACAGTCGCTACTGACCAACAACCATTTATAATGGGGATTCTCGTAGCAGTCATCTTTGGTTTAGCTTTAACAGCACCTATTTCTAGCGCCGCACTTGCGCTGATGCTTGATTTAAGTGGTTTAGTCTGCTGGCGCGGCGACAATTGGTTGCGCAGCTCAAATGGTTGGGTTTGCAGTCAATGGCTTTAAAGACAATGGCTGGGGAGGTATATTATCTATGGGGATTGGTACAAGCATGTTACAAGTTCCAAATATTATTAAGCACCCTATGATACTCTTACCGCCAACGCTTGCGAGTGCAATTGTTGCGCCTATCATGACAACATTGTTCCCTATGACGAATAATGCTGCTGGCGCGGTATGGGAACAAGTGGATTCATCGGACAAATTATGACAATCAATACAATGGGCGGTTCGCCGCAAGTCTGGTTGTTAATCCTTGTATTCCACATCCTCTTACCCGCAGCAATCAGTTTTTCACTTTATAAACTATGTTTCAATAAGCAATGGATTAAACCTGGGGATCAACTTATCCATATCGCTAGTTAATTTTTAAATAGCAGTGGTTTTGTCCAAATCTTACGGGAAAAGCGTGCACAAATAAGCAGCCCAAATTTTATATTTGGGCTGCTTATTTGTATTTATCATATATTAAAATAATATTACCTATCTTCTTGTACTGGTACTTGCTCACTACTCACAACATTTTTCTTTTGCGTAAAATAGAGCACAAATGCAATGAAATACCAAACTAAGACAATCAACCATTCTGATGGCCAAGCCAATGATGATGGCATGCCAGGCAAGTATATGATTAAGAATAACACACTTAATACAATTGCAATTATGCCGACTGCTTTACCATTCTTAATACGGTAAGGGCGTTCTAACTCTGGCTGTGTTTTTCGTAACTTAAGGAATGAAATAGCCACGAGTAAATAACCTAATACAACACCTATGCCACCTGCATTAACAATCCACTGAAGTGCTTGGTCTACCTAATAATGGTGCAACAAATGCAAGTACACCTAAGAATAAAATACCGTGTGTAGGTGTTTTAAACTTCGGATGAATAAAAGCAAACCATTGAGGAATCATCTTATTTTTTGCCATAGCATATAAGATTCTACTACCACCAATAATGAAAGCATTCCAACTCGTAATAATACCGGCTACCCCACCAAGCACGAGTAAGATACCGAAACCACTATGACCGAATAAATTGACCATCGCATCAGCTGTTGCTAAGCTACTTGTCGTCAGCGCTTGTGGAGATAATCCTGTGGATACACCAAAAACAATTAATAAATAAAATATGACTGACGCAATAATAGAAAATATTAAAATACCACCAATTTTTTTAGCCGGTGCTTTTACTTCTTCAGCTATTTGCGGTATGACGTCAAATCCCACAAACAAGAAGGGAATCATCATTAAGACAGACATTGTACCACCAACACCATTTTCAAAAGGTTGTAAATTATTAAAGTTACCATTAAACCCTGCACCAAACACAAGTAGCAACCCTACTCCAACGATAAATATCGTAAATACTGTTTGCATAATCGCTGCTGGCTTAACGCCGAAGTAATTAAGTGATGTTAAGATGATGCTTCCTACAGAACCGATGAGTACCCATGTTAGATAAACATCCCATCCTGCGATATTCCACAATAACCCTTGATGCTGAAACGGAATCACATAATCTATCACAGTTGGCAAAGCAACCGCTTCGAATGTTATTACAGAGACATAGCCAAAAAGTACCGACCAGCCGGATATAAAAGCAATTCCCGGAGAAAAGGCTTTTTTCACAAAAACAAATCCTCCCCCTGTTTCAGGAATTGCCGCAGCTAACTCTGCATATGTAAGTCCTATCACGATAACTAAAAATCCACCTATTAAAAATGCAATAATACTTCCTACAAAACCTGCTGTTGAAACCCATTCTCCTGATAATACGACCCATCCCCATCCAAGCATGGCGCCGATAGCAAGAAACAAGACATCAACAATACTCATAGATTTATTAAATTCTGATTTCATTGAACATACCCCATATCATTCATCAAATTTCAAAAAGTGATATATCAAGGCTGAAATAACATCTAATTAATTACGATAATTCCAACCTTGCAATCACTTTATTTCCGCACTTTGTTTACTTTTAAATCATTTCATATTGTAATTGTTGAAAATCAAACTCATCTGCTAAGTTTCTATTGATAGATATTTAGTTTCTAAATATGGTTCAATTCCTTCTGTGCCGCCTTCTCGACCATAGCCACTTTCTTTCAAACCACCAAAAGGTGCATGTGCTCGCAGAAGGACCACCGTCGTTCCATCCAATGACGCCGTACTCTAATTCATTAAATAGTTTCAATCCAGTACGATAATTATTTGTGAAGAAATATGAAGCCAACCCAAATTCAGTATCATTTGCAATGTCTATCACTTCATCTAAATCTTCATACGTCATGATTGGTGCCACAGGTCCAAATGTTTCTTCATGCATCACTTTCATGTTCAAATCTACATTAGAAATTACTACTGGTTTTAAGAAATTACCACCTAATGCTTGGATTTCTTCTAAACTACGAGATAATTTACCACCTTTGTCTTGTGCATCCGTAATATGTGTTAACACTTTCTCGACAGCATTGTGATCTATTAGTGGACCTATTTTAACTTTCTCCTCTAAACCATCACCTACTGTGAGTGCATGTACTTTTTCAGTTAGTCTTGCTGTATATTGTTCCGCTATATCTTTATGTACAAAGATACGGTTTGCACATATACATGTTTGTCCAGCATTTCTGAACTTAGAAGCAATCGTCCCATCAACGGTCGCTTCAATATCTGCATCATTATGTACAATAAACGGTGCAAGACCTCCAAGTTCCATCGTTACATTTTTAACCGTTTGTGCTGATTGTTCAATTAATGTTTTACCAACAGCTGTTGATCCAGTAAACGTTATTTTATTAATTTGGCCATGGCCAGTAAATATATCACCAAGCATCTTTACCTGATGCAATAATATAAGATATCGCATCTTTCGGAATACCCGCTTCATGTGCAAGTTCTACTAATTTGATTGTAGTTAATGGTGTCTTCACTGCTGGTTTACAAATAATTGTACATCCTGTCGCTAAAGCTGGTGCCATTTTACGCGTAATCATTGCTGCCGGAAAATTCCAAGGTGTAATTGCTCCAACCACACCAACTGGAAATTTATCTATAACCATTTTCTTTGAAGGTGTATGAGCTGGAATTGTACGCCCATAGACACGTTTCGCTTCTTCCGCATACCATTTCACATAAGAATTTGCATAAGCTACTTCCCCTTGAGCTTCAGCCAAAGGTTTACCACCCTCAAGGGTGATCAGACGTGCAAGTTCATCTTGGTGTTCATCTATAAGTGTAGCCCATTGGTTTAATTTACCAACACGTTCATGTGCATCTACATTTTTCCATTCTTGAAAGGCTTGATGAGCGCGGCCTATCTGCGCATCAATCTCCTCATGCGTCGTGTAATCTAAACGTTTAACTACTTCATTCGTTGCTGGATTATATACTTCTAACTGTTCCATATCCTTCACTCCTTATAAAAAACGTTTTATACTCCATGTCTATCATTAACTTATACCCTTTAATATTTTGAAAATGAACTTCATTCGTTAAGAGACGCTATAATTTGAAGTCACTTCATCAAATACATGCGTTAAAATGTTTAAGCCTTGGTTAAGTTCTGCATCGGTTATTACCAATGGCGGTAAGAAGCGTATAACATTACCTTTAATTCCTGCAGATAATAACAATAAGCCTTTGTCATTTGCAATTTGTGTGATTTTACCTGTTAGTGCTTTATCCGGTAAACCTGTTTCAGCATCTACAACTTCAAAAGCGACCATAGCACCTAGTCGACGAATCTGTGCGATCTGCTTGTGTGACTGACTGAGTTCTTCCAAATATTCTTCAATGTTATGGCCAAGCTGTTCTGCTTTATCATTTAATTGCTCTTGCTCTATAATATCGATTACTTTTAACGCAGCTTCACAAGCTAATGGATTACCTGCATACGTGCCCCCTAATTCTCCTGGTGCCGCACTATCAATAATTTCTGCTTTACCTACTACGCCACTTAAAGGAAATCCAGCAGCAAGTGATTTAGAAACTGTGATTAAGTCTGGTTCAATACCAAAATGTTCAATTGCAAAGGTTTTACCTGTTCTTGCAAAACCCGTTTGTATTTCATCTACAACAAAAACGATACCATTGTCTTCACAAATTTGTTTTACTGTATCAACAAACTTTTGATCAGGAATAATAAATCCGCCTTCACCTTGTACGGGTTCCATGACAATACATGCAACATCACTTGGATCTACAGTTTCAATGAAGAAGTCATGTAATTTATGAATCACTTGATCTACATATGCCTCTTCCGTTAATTCTTCAGATTTTTCAGAAATATTAGGATAAGGTGCTTGATAAACTTCAGGCGCAAATGGACCGAATCCATATTTATAAGGTTTCACTTTACTTGTCATAGACATTGTTAAATTTGTACGACCGTGAAAACCACGTACAAATGATACAACTGCTTGTCTTCCTGTATATTTCCGAGCAATTTTCACTGCATTTTCTACTGCTTCAGCACCAGAGTTTAGTAAAATAGCTTTTTTAGCAAATTCACCTGGCGTAATCTCTGTTAATTTCTGTGCTAGGTTAAGGTAACTTTCATACATCATGACATTAAAGCCAGGATGTATGAATTTATCTAGCTTTTCTTTTAAATGTTTAGTAATTTCTGGATGCGTATGACCGACATTAAGCGTACCAATAGCACCAACAAAATCAATAAATGTACGACCCTCTACATCAGTAATTGTTGCGCCTTGTGCTTTATCTGCAACATGCAAATTTCCGTTACTCACACCACGTGCTACATATTTTTCTCTTTTTTCTTTAAAATACTCAAATTGATCTGACATAAAAAAACCTCCTCATGCTTATTAAAAAAGATTTATGGTTGTCTAGAAATTTAAGTCATTATTGGTCTTATGTAAAGACCCAGTTTGAACAAACTAATGGTACCAGTTTAGTCAGAAAGAACTTGTTTCAAACGATTTACAGCTTCAGGTATCTGTGATTGTTCAATTTTCGAGAAACCAATTATTAATATTTTAACTGCTTCATTCTTTTGAAATGTTTTTACGGAAAAGCGTTTTATGGTATAGAGTTCTAATTTTTGTACTTTTGCACGTGTTTCAATTTCTGCATATGTATAAGGAGAAGTTACTTCTATGATGAAGTGTAAACCTGCACGTGTATCTTTTATTTGAATATCATCTTTAAAAACATTTTCTAAATGTTCGATTAATAGAGATCTTCTTTTTCCATATAGTTGATGCATTTTTTTAATATATTTTTCGTAATGCCCTTCTTTAATCATTAAATTGAGTGTTAATGCATTCAACATAGAAAAGTCTGGTATCATATTGTCATTTTGTAATTCAAACTGCTTAATCAATTTTGATGGTAAAATCATATAACTCATACGTAAACCTGGCATTAATGTTTTGGAAAAAGTGCCCAAGTAAATCACACTGTCATTTTTATCAAAACTAAACAATGACGGTATATTGTCTGTTTCATACTTAAACTCACTATCGTAGTCATCTTCTATAACATAACTATGCGTTTGGCTTGCCCAGTTTAATAAATCGATTCGTCTTGAGACAGGCATAATAGTACCCATAGGAAACTGATGAGATGGTGTTACGATAACAGCATTAGGTTGCGCTTGTTTGAGTTGGTCTATAGATATACCTTTATGATCTAATTCTATTGCTGTGGTTGATGTATTGGTTTGATTAAGTAATGTTCTAAAACGGGAATAACCAGGATTTTCTACAGCAATCGTTACGTTTTTTTCCATTAATTGAATTAACTGCATCAATAAAGTATTCGTTCCTGATCCTATAACGATTTGTTCAGGATGACATTGGATTCCTCTTTGATATGACACGAGTTTCGCAATAGATTGTCTAAGTTCTATTGGGCCTTTCACATGCGGAATGGTCGATAAATAATAATCATAATCTTGGAATACACGCTTTGTTAACTTTGCCCATGTATCCACTGGAAATTCTGATATATCTGTACTCATATGGGAAAAAGAGTAATCAAATGTAGTTCGAGTTGTTTGCTCGTGACCATCTAATGAAATCTGAGCGTCAGGGTCTATAATTAATTTATCTAACGGTTCTATAAAATAACCTTTTCGTTCCTTTGTATAAATGTAACCTTCAGCTAATAACTGCTCGTAGGCTGATTTCACACTGTTCACACTCACATTAAGATGCTTTGCCATATCTCTTTTTGAAGGGATTTTTTCATGACTTTCATATTTGAATGCGAGTATATCATCTTTTAAGCGATTATATAACTGTCTATAGATATATTGTTCTGTGTCCCGTTGCATAATTACACCCCTTCGCTATATTATAATTCGTTTATTATACACGTGATTCAGTCTACTATACTAATGAAATCATTTTTCTATTTTGATTTAAAAAACAACGGTAGCCACCATTAGGTTAACTACCGCTGTTGGTATTGATTTTACGTAAGGAATTATCAAACATTAGAATCAAATCTTATAAAATTGGAGATGCTAATTTAGCAATAGACTGCTTAAACTTAATCCAATGTGAACGCTGTTCGTAACGTTCTTCTGTGAGTTCTTTTGAAACTTTAAGATCTTCAATGAATGCTCGCTTTTAATTGTTCCGCGATTTGTGTGTCATACATAAACGCATTAATTTCAAAGTTTAATTCAAAGCTACGGACGTCCATATTTGCAGTACCCACGCTCGATACTTCTTCATCAATCATGATCATTTTAGAATGGATAAACCCATCTTCATATGTGTACACTTTCACACCATCTTTAATTAGCTGTGCCACGCTTGTGATTGTCGCCCAATATACAAATATATGATCAGGTTTACATGGTATAATCAAATGAACCTCGACGCCTGATTTCGCGGCAATACGCAAGGCATTAATAAAACCTTTATCCGGTATAAAATAAGGAGTGTGCATATAAATAGATTTTTTAGCATTCATAATCATCTTCATATATCCAAATTCAATTTGATGCCAATTATCACTCGGCGCACTGGCGACCAGTTGCATAGACACGTTGCCACCTTGATAGGCATTGTCTGGGAAATATTTTTCGTTATACTCTAGCTGTTCACGTTTAGCTTGCGAGTTCCAATCATGTATAAAACTCAATTGCAACGCATCCACACCGTCGCCTCTCACTCTTAAGTGCGTATCTCTCCAATAGCCAAACTTCTTGTTTAAACCTAAATATTCGTCACCTATGTTGAAACCACCTACATAACCTGTCTGTCCATCAATAATTACAATTTTACGGTGATTTCGGTTATTTACTCTAAAATTTATAAAAGGGACTTTAGATTTGAAAAATGCTTCGACTTGTCCGCCCTCTGACTGAAACTTTTTAAAATTAGAATTATGTACCGATTTAGAACCCACCGCATCATAAAGTAGTTTGACCTCTAAACCTTCTGCGGCTTTTTCTTCTAATATTTCAATAATTTCAGTACCTAAGCCGTCTAATTTCAAAACGTAATATTCCATATGAATATAGCGCTTAGCATTGCGTAAATCTTTTTTCATTTGGTCATACAAATCATGACCATCTGTATAAATATCGATATTATTATTATTACTTAAAAAAGATTGTTCTTTAGTTAACAACGCATTAGCAAGGTCTGCGTGCTTTCTTACAATAGCATTTTTCGAATCACTAATTCTGTTTGTATCATCTTGAAGTTGAGACTGTAACCTTTTCAAACCGTCTTCAATTTGATTATGTTCAAACCCACGTTCGCGTTTTTTCCTAACTGCACGCCCAAAAAATATATATACAATAAATCCTAAAATCGGCATAACGAATAATAAGAATAGCCATGCCCAAGTTGCAGTCGCATCTCTTCTATCTCTGTCTAAAAATACGATAAGGAAAGCTAACACAATATTAATCAGATAGAAGAAGATTAGCACGCCTCTAAATATTGGACTTATACCTGTATCAAACATTAATTGCATAAAATCACCCCACTACTTCACTTTTATAAAAATTGTTATTTAAAAATTAACTGTTGTATTAAACTTTTCATTTTATTCTCATATAAATTGAATGTCATAAATAATAACGTTCAACAAAGAATATTTCAATAGATATAATCATTTCAATTATATTCTATTATGAGTATTTTTACCATTTTAAATATATTTCATTTAATTTATGAAATATATGCCACCTTATTTTCGAACTATTTATTTTTGATTGTGCTTGATTGTTCAATTGTACGGTTACGTCCCGCTTGTGAGCCGAACAATGTTATAACAATCGCAGTAATTAATAAAATACTTAGAGAAGCAGTCCATTCACCGGTCATATCATGCAAGATACCAAATAATAACGGACCTATTGCCGCAACAAGATAGCCTACTGCCTGAGCCATCCCAGAAAGCTTTGCTGATGTTTGAATATGCTCCGTTCTTAAACTAAAGAATGTATTCACTAAGCCAAACGCGAGACCACCCGCAACGCCAATTAAAATAGTAGAAATGATTGCTAGATGTGGCACAACTAGCATAATTGTCACACCCACAATAAAACATATCCCTGTAATAAAGGTTAATAAGAATTGCGATTTCATTTTAGTTGCAAATATAGGTGTAATGAAAGTAAATGGAATAATGGCTATCTGCATTATAGATAAATATGCGCCTGCCTCATTAATAGACATGCCACTATGAGATAAATAAGTCGGCAGCCAATTAATCAATGAATAGAATATAAGTGATTGTCCTCCCATGAGTATCGTAATTTGCCATGCTAATGGAGATTTCCACACATTTACACTTTTCCGAGGTAAAGCTGTTGCAGTTTCTTGTGTTCCTTTTAATTGAAATGACCATATAATGATTGTTATCAGTGTGATGATTCCTATAACACTGATAGCAATATTATAGTTAAATGCCTTTACTAAAGGCGCTGTTCCATATGAGGATAAGCCACCAAACACATTCATTACAACGGTATAGTAACCTGTCATAATACCGATATGTAGTGGGAATTTCGCCTTAATCATTGTTGGTGCCAGTACATTACCAAACCCGATACCAATACCTATCAGCACTGTTCCTATATATAACCATGAAATGTCCGTAATTGATCTGACAAGGACACCAATAAAGATTAAACAAAGTGCTAAGAAAATTGTTTTTTCTAATCCCATTTTATTACTTGTTCGAGCGACAAATAATGAAATCACAGAGAATGCCAATAATGGCACAACTGTTATGACACTGACCGCACTATTAGACATCGCTAAATCCATCTTAATGTCAGGTAACGCAACACCAATAGATGTGATCGGCGCTCTTAAGTTAGCCCCTACCAATAAGATTCCTATAAATAATAACCAATTAAATGGTTTTGTGGTTCTATACTTTTCCATATTGTACCGCCTTGCTCACTTTATTTTAAAACAACACAATATATGGTACGATATGTACGTTATATTGTAAATAGGAGGATTCACTTGTATAATATTCAGAATATAGTAGCCAGAAATTTATCTGACTACCGAAAAAAACACAACCTCAGTTTAGATAAGGTTGCAACTGCAACTGGTGTGAGTAAAAACATGCTGAGCCAAATTGAAAAAGGCACTTCTAATCCAACGATTACAACGTTATGGAAAATCGCAAATGGGTTACATTTATCGTTGTCTCAATTAACCGCGATGAATAATGATAGCGTTGACTTTATTGATGAATCAGATATCATCCCTATCATCGATGAACAAATAGCTATTTATCCTTATTTTCCTTACGACGATAATAAAAAATTTGAAATGTTTAAAATGGAGATACAAGCAGGAGGCAAGATGCTTTCTGAACCTCACCATACTGAGTCTGAAGAATATATTATTGTTAACAAAGGCCAGTTAAAAATAGAAGTCGATACAACAATGTATACAATCAATAGTAATCAAGCCTTCCGCTTCAATAGTGACGTGCCTCATCGTTACTTTAATCTAACTGATGAACCTGTTGTATTTACCGCAACGATTCATTATCAATAAACCATTCACTTTAATCATCATAATATTATGAGCCATTAATCTCCTAGCAGAAATCTAATGGCTCATTTTGTATTCAAAATATTTTAGACTCGTGTTGATTCCTTAGGCGTTTCATCATAAAGATTTCATAATCTTAAATAACTTGAAGTGTCGTGTATATTTGACACATACTTTTATGTCAGATATATTGTACATGTAATATATATTTGACACTAAAGAAGGGTAGTAAATCTATTATGAATAAAGTTAAAAGCTTTCGTACTGCTAAAGATATTTCACAACTCACGCTTGCACGTTCAGTAGAAGTATCACGCCAAACCATTAATATGATTGAAAACGATAAATATAATCCCTCGCTTAATTTATGTATAAAGATTGCTAAAGCGTTAGGTGTCACCTTAAACGACTTGTTTTGGGAGGATGATAATAATGAATAACAAAGATAAAAGCCTCTATCAAAGCTTTGCGGGAACAATGAACGCTCCTGATGAATATCAAAGACATGAAATTGACAAATTGCTTGCTAAACTTTCAATTATTTCACTATACATATTCTTAGCTTTACTTTACTTATCTATATTTTTTGATATTGAGCGTTCGTTTATTTCACCTTTTAGTATAGGCGGTATCATATTTATAATTATATTGGCATGCAGAATGTCTATGAGTCATTTTGCAGCAGATGCTATTTCAATAGAAGTAACTGACAAAGAAACGTACCATCGAACATTAAAAAATTCACGTAACAAGAGAATTATATTTCTTATTGTAGCAATAACTTATATATTACTCGTTAACTCAGTCATTGCTCCAATGCTTGCAGGAAATGCATTAAATATGGAACGTCTAACTGACTTAAATACATTTTTCCCTGTAATCGTTATTGCAGTATTCACGATTGCTAAAGATTCACGTGTAAAACTTATTGATCAAAAGGAGACGTATGATGGAAAATAACAAGTTACTTCATTTAATTCCTAACTTCAGGTTTACTGATGAATATGAAAGACAACAATTACTTCATGAATATGCCAAATATTTCATGTGGTTATTTTGGGGCATCATGATTATTTCTATAGCAGATATATGGATAGAATTTTACTTACACCGTATACCTATCATAGGCATGTTAGGTTTTGCTTTAATTATGATACTATCTCTAATTATGACCATCGCTATTAGAAGCAAAAAAATAGATGAAGTAGAGGCTTATTCAGAGGAAGCATGGACAAAAGAAATGAAGAAAGTGCGTAATGGGAGTTATATTTTTGCTGTTATGATGTTCTTGATTGCAAACTTTAATCAATATATTCTACCCTTTATTATACATAGTGGTGTTCCTGAGAAATCCGATATGCTGATTAACCTATTCATTTCTATTGGATGTGGCATTATAGCTGGTTTATTTGTTTATACCCTTGGTCGTAGAAAGGTTACACGTGCTTATATGGATAAATAAAACTAAAGGACCACGTACTCATAATTGAGCACGTGGTTCTTTAGTTTTATTATGATGGAAATGTATAACTTAAATCCCAACCAATATCATATTTATCTACAAGTTTAGCGTACTTGGCACCCCAGAACATATCTGCTAGTTCCATCTGTACCTCTCCACCCTCTTTAAGACTGTTATAAGCATCTTCAATGTCCGATTCATTTTCAAATTCTAACACGATATAAACATTGCGATCTTGTAACATAGCCTCATCATCTTTAGGTATATCAGACAGCATAAATAATTGACCATCTACCTCTAGTTGACTATGAATAATTCTATTTGGATCATCTGCAACTGCCTCATTCGCTTCACCATAAGTCATCATTCCTTTAGCTGTTCCGCCTAATATTTCACTGTAAAAACCTAACGCCTCTTTACACGTGCCGTTAAAAAACAAGTAAGGTATTACTGTTTTGAGCATAGTGACACTCCTTATTAAAATTTTATATCACTTTAACTGTACCCATTCTCGCACATAACTAGTCGCCACTTTTTATAAACAGACACTGCCTTAGGTCTTAAATATTTCATGATCTTTGAAACACGATTATAAAATCTAGAATATTAGATATTATTACAAGAATTTTTCAATATAAAATGCAGATTCTTCAATAGATTTATATTCTGTATTAATCACCGTCGCGTTTAATTTTTCAAAAATTTCTTCCGCATATACGAGTTCTTGTCTGATACGTTCAATACTATTGTAATTTGTAGGTCCATGTAATCCTAAAACTTTTACACGTTCATTACGAATATTCAAAATGTAATTAGGACTAGCAGTTAGACCAAATACTTTCAACTTCTTATATTTAAAGACTTCATCTGGTATATCAACTTCTGGCACTAAAGGAATATTCGCTACTTTATAACCCTTATTCGCTAAATACATGCTCAAAGGTGTCTTTGATGTTCGAGAAACCCCAACGATGAGCGCATCTGCTTCGCCGATATCAGTAAAATGTTTACCATCATCGTATTTCACTGAGTATTCCATCGCTTCAATTCTTTTAAAATAGTTTTCATCCAATTTGCGTAAAGCGCCACTTTCATGACTAGGTGAACAATTCGTAAGTTGCTGAATAATCCCTATTAAATCTGACATATAGTCGACATAAGGTATTTGTTCATTTTGTGCATACTTTTGACCTACTATATTAAATTCTGGGTTCACTAACGTCGTAACGACGACTGCCCTACGTTCTTTTGCTCGTTTCAAAACATTGATTAATTCTGTTTCACTTTTAATAAATGGAAATTTCTTAATCTCTATTTGTGATACTTCTGGAAACTGAGTTAACGTGGCATGAATCATGCGTTGTGCAGTTTCACCAATTGAATCTGATACCACGAACAAAGTGAGTTGTGGTGTCTGTGTATCATTAAACACGTAATCGACCACCTTCAACTTCACTTTGTGCAGTAGAAAGCAATGCGCCTGGAACTCTATATGGAGAGCATGAGACATAATCGATATCTAAATTATTAAAGTATTGTATTGATTTATGGTCACCGCCAAGTTCACCACACACTCCAATCTTAAGTGTTGGATTTGCGGCTTTCGCTTGTTCCGTTGCTACTTTAACTAATTGTCCTACCCCTTCTACATCTAATGTTTGGAAAGGATCAATATCTAAGATGCCTTGTTCAGAATATGCACCAATAAATTTCCCAGCATCATCACGTGAAAAACCAAATGTTAACTGTGTTAAATCATTCGTACCAAAGCTAAAGAAATCACATTCTTTTGCTAAGTCTCCTGCAATTAGACAAGCACGCGGTGTTTCAATCATTGTACCTATGAGGTAATTTACAGATTCTCCCGCTTCTTGCTGTAATGATTCAATACGTTCAGTAATTTGTGTCTTTAATGTCGTAAATTCTGCAACTGTTGAAACAAGCGGTATCATGATTTCTGGTTGGCAATCAATACCTTGTGCTTTTAATCTTAATGCACTTTCCATAATCGCTTCTACTTGCATCACATAGAGTTCAGGGTAAGTAATAGCTAAACGACAACCTCTATGACCGAGCATTGGATTCACTTCGTTTAAATTTTCTATATATTGTTCTAATGTTTTTACTGATACATTTAATTGCCCGACAACAGATGATTTTTCTTCCGTTGATTTTGGTAAAAATTCATGTAGTGGTGGATCCAACAAACGAATAATTGTCGGACGTTCTCCAGATAGTTTTAATATTTCTTCAAAATCTGCTGTTTGATATTGTTTAATTTCATTTAAAGCCGCGATACGTTTATCTTGTGTATCTGAGAGAATGAAACGGCGCATTTCAATGAGACGTTCAGGTCCAAAGAACATATGCTCTGTACGTACAAGCCCAATGCCTTTTGACCCAAATTGATAGCCAGCTTGAATATCTTGAGGTGTTTCCGCATTCATACGTACATCTAATCTTGCTACACCATCAGACCATTCCATAAACTGTTCGAAAGCCTCACTTCTTTCTGCTTTCATTGTTTCAACTTCTCCAACATAGATATCTCCTTGAGCGCCATCAACAGATATCATATCGCCTTCATGCAATGTGCCACCAGGATAATTTACAACTTTATCGACAACATTAATTTCTAAATCTGAGCAACCTGTAACACAGCATTTACCCATACCACGTGCAACAACTGCCGCATGAGAAGTCATTCCGCCATGCGTCGTTACAATTGCTTCACTTGCGACCATACCTTCAATGTCTTCAGGGGAGGTTTCAGGGCGCATTAAAATAACCCTTTCACCTTGTTCAAATTGCATTTTAGCTGTTTCTGCTGAAAAGACAATTTTTCCACTCGCTGCACCCGGACTGGTCGGCAATCCTAATTTAGAAATAACTGAAGCGTGTTCGAGTGCTGTTTTATCAAAATTTGGATGCAATAATTGATCAATCGATTTTACTTCGACATTCATCACAGCTTCTTCTTTTGTAATTACACCTTCTTCAACTAAATCTACTGCAATGTGAATTGCCGCATTTGCTGTACGTTTACCATTACGCGTTTGTAAAATATAGAGTTGTTCATTCTCAATCGTGAATTCTATATCTTGCATATCTTTATAATGTGTCTCTAAGCGTTGCGATACATCTACAAATTGTTGATGTACATGTGGCATTTGATCTTTTAACGATTCAATATCTTTAGGTGTACGTATACCGGCTACTACATCTTCACCTTGTGCATTTAATAAATATTCTCCAAATAATTTCGCTTCTCCAGTGACAGGATTACGTGTAAACGCAACACCTGTTCCACTGCGTTCGCCACTATTGCCAAATACCATTTCTTGAATATTAACTGCAGTACCTATATCATGTGGAATTTCATTTAATTCACGATAAACTCGAGCACGGTCGTTATCCCACGATTTGAACACTGCTTCAATTGCTTCTGTTAGTTGATCAAATGGTGCTTGTGGAAATGGTTTGTATACTTCATCTAAATATACACCTTTAAAATGTTCACAAATTTCTTGTAACCCTTCTGCTGGAATATCAGCATCATTTTGATAATCATGTTGCGTTTTATAAGCATTAAAATATGTATCAAATGCATTCATTGGTATGCCATATACAACCTCACCAAACATTTGTAACAATCTACGATAACAGTCATAAGCAAAACGAGCATCATTTGTTTTCGCTGCCAATTTTTTCACATTATCATCATTTAGCCCTAAGTTTAAAATTGTGTCCATCATACCGGGCATAGATATTTTTGCTCCACTACGTACTGAAACAAGTAATAATTGCTCCTCAGATGAAAATGATTTTTCTGTACGTTGAGAAAATGCTTCCAATTGACTATTTAATTGTTCTGATAATGCTTCGAGGCACTTTAGAACCATGTTTCAAGTATTCAATACAAGCTTCAGTTGTAAGTGTGAAACCATCTGGAACAGGTAGCCCTAAGCGTTTCATTTCAGCTAAATTGGCCCCTTTGCCACCTAGTAAATCTTTCATTGATTTTTGACCTTCGTCAAATGCATAAATATATTTTGTCATACTAAATCACCCCTATTTTTAAATACGTTATACTAATTGTTATTGAGTATGTCATATTAAAACCCAAAAAACAACTATAATATTTGAAAATTTGGAAAATATATTTATTTTTTCTTTATTACAAATTCATCCAATTTAAACGCATGCTAGTCGCTTAAAACATAAAAAAAGCCCAAGCAATCATTATTAATGCATTGCTTGGAGCTTCTTATGTTCACCAGTTTATCGTCATATTTGAATGTAAGATATCATTTAATTTACTATGCAACTATGATGCTACAATATAAGGTACCCGCTTCATAGGTAGTTTTCATATCACCATCAATGAAATGTTATATTTCTATCAATCATAAAACGCACAGTTAATCTATTTAATATTTTCATTTGATATAAACTGGTTCTATTCATTGATAAATGTTAAAAGATTAAGTGAGTTAAATAGATAGATTTGTGCTATATAAACAATATAACATTTATAACTTGTGGCATTTACAATCATTCAAAATGACATGTTACAGAACAAAGGTCTGCTTTAAAGTAGGTGAATATTTAATATATAATCATTTGATAAAGTGATAAAGAGGTATACTTGCAATTGAATTATGTCGCGAGTAACAAAGGTGGAAATTATTAGTTTTGAATATGCTCAACTTTTAAGTTGAAAATAAGGTGCTACTTCCTCTGTAGTGTAATACTTATTTTATAACTTCGTGCTTTGCAAATACTTTTCTAAACAATAACTTTTATTTCGCTTACATCTTGTTCACGCTCCTTCATCTCGAAATACACCAATGACACATTGATGTGAGTTATTACTTAACAACTCAATAATGGCACCATTTCCAAACAAAATTTCAAACTGAAAACAAAACGTTTTGCATCTATAAAGATTTTCGTTATTTATTTTATAGAATTATTTAGCAATAACTTAATTTTATTATATTGTCGTTCGTGTAATTTGTAAAGTAGTTTTTAATAATTTTCTAAAAATTGAAGTTCTAATATTTTATACCCGTTACAATTTGAAAATTCAATCATGACAAATATCAAAATTCTAAATTTTATAATCATTTGTTTTTCAAATCACACCTATCTATTCTCGCTTTAACACCACATCGCAATTTGCAATTTCAATGCCTCAGAATACTTTTTAGGGTTCAAGCCTGTAACTGTTTTACATTTTTCTAATCTATACAACAGCGTATTTCTATGAATATATAAGTGCTTTGCTGTTTGAGAAATATTCAAATTGTTGTTAAAAAATATTTTCAATGTTGCAATACTTTGCTCATCTAAATCCCCTAATATTCTTTTTTTGAATCTTTCTCTAATTTCCCTGTCTATTTGATATAACAACGTTTTTTCTTCTACTTCTTCAAATGATACGAGTGGTGCTTGATTGCTCATTTAACATAAATACAAGCTCACATTCTTCATACGCTTTTTTAAAATCGTTTAAATTTGTAAATATAAGGCTTGAGGTCATATGCACTTCCAATTGTAAGCTTTTAAACATTTGGTGAATTCTATTTATTTTCACATCTAATGCGCACTGTTCTTCATCAGTAGCAAGAATTACGATACGGTTATGATTTGTAAACGCAATGACAAAAGAACTAGGGTCAATCTTACTTGCTAATGTACGCACAATGCTGTTCCTAGAAAATATTTGTTTTTCTATATTGATGATAATGCATTTGCCAAATGTTAATAAATGCGTATTAAGCTGATTGCCCAAATGTTGAATAAAAGATTTAGACGGTTCACTTTTCAGCAATTCTTCAATAAATAACTCCTGACTACGTATATTTCCTTCTAATTCATATGTAAAATAATTTTGATATAGCAATAATTCCGTAGACATTTTCACTAAATCCGATACATGTGTAAGTTTTTCAGGATCACCTGTTATACCAATCACACCAACGATATTATCTTGAAAAATAATCGGTAAATTCACGCCTGGTTGTGTTCCTTCTAATGTCGCACTATCTTCCTTTGATAATATGACTGTCTCTTCTCGTTCTAACACTTTACGTGCGCCTTCATGAATTGTCCCTACACGTTTTTTATCAAATGAGGCTATGATTTCCCCGTTAAAATTCATGATATTAATATTACTCTGTGTTCTTTTAGCTGTTTCTTCTACAATTAATGTTGCCATTTCTTCTGTAAGTATATTCATAATTTCACCACTTATCATTTTTATACAAAATTATAGATTTATATTTGTATAGTTTAACTCTATTTTCAATAAAATAAAATCGATACAATGAAATAACAATCAAAAGAAAGCGTTTACAAAGGAGGAACCTCAAGTGAAAATCATTTTAGCACCAGATTCATTTAAAGGGAGTATGACAGCAACCCAAGTCTCAAAATATATGGCAGACAGCATTACAGAAGCATATCCACAAGCTGACATACACGCTTTACCCGTTGGTGATGGCGGTGAAGGTACGATGGAAGCACTAGTGAATGCCACTAACGGAAGCTTTCATACCGTTTCAGTAACAGGTCCTCTTGGAAATCATGTAACTGCGCAATATGGTGTACTCGATGATGACACATGCGTGATTGAAATGGCGGAAGCTTCTGGACTAAGACACTTAACTGACGATACTTTAAATGCAATGACAACAACGACTTATGGTACAGGTGAATTAATTTATAACGCCTTAAATAAAGGTTACAAAAAATTCATTTTAGCTATTGGCGGCTCTGCGACAAATGATGCTTGGTGTTGGTATGTTGCAAGCATTAGGCGTCAGATTATTAGATGAAAATGGCGAAGCTATCGCCTTTGGAGGAGGTGCGTTGCAACATATTAAGCAAATAGACTTAACCCATTTTGACGCTAGAATTAAACAGTGTGAATTTATTATTGCGACGGATGTTCAAAATCCTTTAATAGGTCCTGATGGCGCTTCATATGTTTTTGGTGAACAAAAAGGTGCCACAGAAGATAATATTAAACAACTTGATGCCAATCTCACGCATTGGGCAAATCTTGTAGAAGCTAGTACGCATATTAGCCTTCATGATTTGCCAGGAGTCAGTGCAAGTGGCGGACTAGGTGGCGCCTTCAAAGCATTTTTACCTAGTCATTTTGAAGATGGTATTCAAGTAGTAATAAAACATACGCAATTAGAACAGCTTTTACCAAATGCAGATTTAGTTATTACTGGAGAAGGCAAAATTGATTTCCAAACTTTTTATGGTAAGACACCTATGGGCATCGCAAAATGTGCGAAACAATTTGATGTCCCTGTCATCTTTATTGGAGGTTCTGTTGAAATTGACATAGAACAATTTGATGAGGTAGGTGTAGTAAGTGCTTTTAGTTTAACCGATGGTCCTTTGTCACTAGCAGAAACAATAGCAAATTCGGAAAAATTAATAAAAAAAACAACGAAGAACATCATAAGAACATTTTTCCATAACCACTAGCATAATTAAGGGGATGTTTCGTTATGAGAATTAAAGATACGATTGAAAAAGTACCTGGTGGCTTGATGGTTGTTCCATTATTATTAGGCGCCGCAATCAACACGATTGATCAATTACATTTGAATTTTATTACGAATGGTTTAAAATTTTTAGGCGCTCCAAAGACTGAAGAAGGACATTATGAGATGTTGCAAATTGGGGGATTTTCTCAGGATTTATTTAAAGATAGCGCACTCGTGTTAATAGCACTATTTATCTTTTGTGTGGGAAGCCAAATGAACTTAAAAATTGGTGGCAAAGCATTGAAAAAAGGTATGATATTAACATCAACGAAATATTTTTCAGGTTTAGGCGTTGGTCTTTTACTTGGAGCTATTTTCGATCCATGGACAGGGTTATTTGGTTTATCTACAATCGCAATTATTGCGGCAATGACCAATAGTAACAGCGGTATGTATGTTGCTCTAACAAGTGCCTATGGCAACCGCTCTGATATTGGTGGTTTATCTATATTAGCTATCAATGATGGCCCTTTACTTACATTAATTTCTTTAGGCTTTATCGGTACAAATTTTCCAGTCATTTCTTTCGTTTCTGTGTTATTACCACTCGCAATAGGCATGCTCTTAGGTAACTTAGATCCTAAAATCGCAGAATTTTTACGACCGGGAGAATCATTACTCATTCCTTTCTTCGCCTTTTCATTAGGAGCAGGAATGAATTTAGCCGAATTCTTTAATTTCTCAGTATTATCTGGTGGCCTCACATTAGCATTGCTTACATTTGTCTGTACTACTGTGACTGGCGTCATTGCTTTCAAACTCTTTAAAGAAAAAAGTGTCATAGGCCCTATTTCAGAATCTTCTACTGCGGGTAACGCCGTTTCCACACCTGCTGCGGTTGTCGCAGCTGCCTCAACTGCTTTAGCTAGTGGTAATTTGAGTCAAAGTGAATTTGCTATGATAGAAAAAGTAGCACCTATCGCGACAGCTCAAATTTCAGTTTCTGCTATTACTACGGCGATTTTATGTCCAATTGCTGTTATCATGGTAGATAAATACCAGAAGCGCAAAGGCATTGATGGCACCCAAGAACATTTCAAAACCAATCACAAAGCATTTTCTAAGGTAAAACAAGTCACAAATACGGCCGATTATGAAAGCGCTTTAAATAAGAAGGAGGACTAACTTTGAAAACTACGATTTTATACGGCAAATCAAACGTTGAAGTTGACTTGCCAGAACAAAGTGTATTAATTGAACCCAAAAACATTGAGCCACTCGAAGACCATGTAACTGCGATACGCACAGCATTAAATAATCCAATTGGCTCCGAACCATTGCAAGACATGGTGAGTGCTGACCAAACTGTATCTATTGTTATTAGTGACATCACACGACCAACACCTAATCACATTCTTGTACCATTACTAATAGAAACATTAGCCCACGTACCTTTAGAAAATTTTGTAATTATCAATGGTACAGGTACACATCGCGATCAAACACGAGAAGAACTTGTACAAATGCTTGGTGAAGACATAGTAAGCAAAGTGAAAATTGTACATAATCATTGTAATGATAAGGATACACTTAAAAAAGTAGGCCATAGTCAATATGGTTGTGATGTCTACCTGAACAAAGATTATGTTGAATCTGACTTTAAAATTGTCACCGGTTTTATCGAGCCTCACTTCTTCGCTGGCTTCTCTGGTGGTCCTAAAGGGATTATGCCTGGCATTGCCGGCATAGAAACAATTATGACATTTCATAACGCTAAAATGATTGGCGATATACGTTCAACTTGGGGCAATATGCAAGATAATCCTGTGCAAAATATGACCCGGGAAATCAATGCAATGTGCAAACCAGACTTTATGCTCAACGTCACGTTGAATAAAGAAAAAGCGATTACCGAAGTATTCGCTGGTGAATTATACGAAGCACATGATAAAGGATGTGAATATGCAAAAGCACATGCGATGTTCAAGTGTGATGAGCGTTTTGATGTCGTGATTGCTTCTAACTCAGGCTATCCTTTAGATCAAAACTTATATCAAACAGTTAAAGGCATGAGTGCGAGCACATAAAGTAGTTAAAGAAGGTGGCAGCATTATCATGTTATCTGAATGTAGCGATGGCTATCCTAATCATGGCAATTATGCAGAGATACTAAAAATGGCTGACTCCCCTCAAGGGCTTGTCGACATGATCAGTGACCCTAACTTCGCGATGCTTGACCAATGGCAAGTACAAAAACAGGCTGTGATTCAAACTTTCGCTGATGTTTATTTATATTCTAAACTCAGTGACCAACAAACCCAAGATGCCATGTTGCATCCGGTGCATAATATTAATGAGACACTTAAAGCATTAGAAGATAAATATGGAAAAGATATGACGATAGGTGTTATGCCACTCGGTCCACTTACTATCCCATACGTAGAATCATAATTTAGGAGGAATCATTATGTTAACTGAAGTATTAACTAAAGAACAACAATTAGAACGTGTATTAAAAAATATGAATCGTGTAATCGTCGCTTTTTCAGGAGGTGTAGATAGTAGCTTTGTATTAAAGAAAGCTATCGATGTACTCGGCACTGACAATGTAAAAGCAGTTATTGTAAAATCCGAATTATTTAGAAATGAAGAATTTGACCAAGCCCTTCGTTTAGCTGAATCACTAAATGCCAATGTGATAGAAACTGAAATTGAAGAATTAAAAGATCCAAATATAGTTGAAAACACACCAAGCAGTTGGTATTACAGTAAACGCTTATTATATTCAAAACTTGAAGACTTAAGAGTAAACTACAATTTCGACTATGTTCTCGATGGCATGATTATGGATGATTTAGATGACTTCAGACCTGGGCTCAAAGCAAGAACTGAATTCGGTGTTAGAAGTGTGCTACAAGAAGTTGAATTGTATAAATCTGAAATTAGAGAACTAAGTAAATCCAATGATCTACCTGTATGGAATAAGCCTGCATTATGTAGCTTGGCATCTCGAATTCCTTATGGTGAACCTTTAAATTTCACAAAGGTTAACAAAGTAAATGAAGCTGAAAAATTCATTTTAAGCTTAAACATTAATCATGTCAGAGTACGCTATCATAATAATATCGCAAGAATAGAAGTAGACGACACAGCTATCCTCGCAGTGCTTCAATATAAAAATCAAATCACACTTCGCTTGAAAGAACTTGGTTTTGATTATGTAACTATTGATTTAGAGGGCTATCGTACAGGCAGCATGAATGAAGTCATCAATACACAAGATGAGATTTAACAAAATAAAGGTGGCATAACTATGACTGAAAACCAAGACCCAATAGAGTCATTACTTCTAGCGGTAAAAGAGAATGCGCTTTCCATTACAGAAGCAAAAGATAAATTGAGTCATTATGATGAATTAGGTTTTGCAAAAATTGATTTACACAGAACAAAACGACAAGGCTTTCCAGAAGTTATATTTGGGGAAGGAAAAACTGTAACGCAATTAGACGAAATCGTACACACATTAATAAAGCATGATGAAGTCATTTTAATTACTAGAATTGATCAAATTAAAGCAGATGATATCATCGCTAAATATCCACAACTTGAATACCATGAGACAGCACGTATCGTTTGTACACCTGTTAATAAAATTAATAAAACGGAACATTTTGCGGCGATTATTTGCGCCGGTACGTCTGATCTACCAGTAGCCGAAGAAGCGGCTATTACAGCTGAAGTTATGGGTATTTCAGTACAACGTTTTTATGACGTAGGTGTTTCAGGCATCCATCGTCTTTTTGCACATATCGAAACAATTCGTCAAAGTAAGGTGTCCGTAGTTATCGCCGGTATGGAGGGCGCGCTATCTAGTGTTGTTGCCGGTTTAGTTGATCACCCAGTCTTTTCAATACCTACGAGCGTTGGTTACGGCGCCAATTTAGATGGCGTTACCACACTATTATCTATGGTTAATTCTTGTGCACCTGGTACGAGTGTGCTCAACATTGATAATGGATTTGGCGGTGGCTATAATGCCGCAATGATTATAAAAATGATTGAAAATGCTTAGAACGGAGTGAAACATTATGTCCAAAGCGATTTATCTTGATTGTCACGCCGGTATTGCTCGGAGATATGTTATTGTCTTCACTTGTAGATTTAGGTGCGGATGTCACCTTTATTGAATCACAATTAAAAACATTACCGCTCAATCATTTCAAACTCGACTTCTCAACTCAAAACAAACAAGGCATTCAAGCCATGTCACTTAACATTGATTTCGAAGAAGCGCACCATCATAGAAAAGCATCAGATATCTTTAAGATGATCAAAGAGAGTAGCTTGCCAAGCAGAGTAAAGGATCGAAGCCTCAGGGTATTTGACGTGATCGCACACGCAGAAGCTAAAATTCACGGTATGTCTGTTGAAGATGTTCACTTTCATGAAGTTGGTGCTATGGACTCTATCATTGATATTATTGGCGGATGTCTTGCACTAGAAGATTTAGCTATAGATGAACTCTATGCCTCGCCTATTCCAACTGGTAACGGGAAAATCAATATCGCACACGGTGTCTATCCAGTGCACTGCCTGACTACTGCTGAAATACTCAAAGGCATCCCGCTTGCTTCATTTGATGTTAACAGTGAATTGACAACACCGACTGGCGCTGGTTTTATTAAAGCATTGGTTTCGGAAATCGGCCCTTTACCTGCAGTAACCATGGAGCAAATCGGTTATGGTTGTGGCACAAAAGATTTCGATTTTCCCAATGTTTTACGAACAATTCAATATACAGTAAAAGAAAACACGCCGACACAAGTCCAAGTGATAGTGTGCCAGATTGATGATATGACACCAGAGATGCTTGGTTTCTTTATAGAACAAGTACTGGATGACGGTGCGTTAGATGCTTACTTTACTCCAATTACGATGAAGAAAAGTAGGCCCGCCACACAACTTACAGTGATTAGTAAAATTGACGACGCACAATACTTTGAAGACTATATACTTAAAAATACAACCTCTTTAGGTGTAAGAAGTTATGCAGTCAATCGCAAAATTCTCCATCGCCAGTTTCAAACAATTCACACAAAGTATGGTGCTATATTAGTGAAAATAGGCATGATGCATAATAAAATTATCAAAGCGAAACCAGAATTTGAAGATGTAAAAAATGCAGCAATTCAATCTGGCAAGTCTTTCTCAACTGTTTACAATGAAATACAGCATGAAGTTTATAACCACATTAAAATAGACGAATAAAATAACCTAGCACGAGCCAAAGACTACAGGCTGAGGCTGTGCCCGCGGAAAGCGTGCACAAAAGACTGCTTCAAAATTAAAAACTCAAGAGACAGCATAAAATCCAGCACTCACACTTAAGTGAAGTACTGGATTTTTTATTGCTTAAATTATTTTAGAGAAGGACCTACTTTAATATTTGCACTATCTAATGCAAGTTCAAGTACTTCAACAACTTGAATACTATGTTCTAATTTTTCTTCTGCTAAATCGAAGTTTTTATCATTAATAATCTGAACCATCTTCACAAATTCTTCGTACATACGATGTTTTTGTTGATTAACTTGATATGATTGCGTACCACCTTGGTTAAATGTTAGATCAAACGCTTTTAGTTCATTTGTTGGACCTTTAATATGAATTGTTGCATTTTCACCTTGTATGTACGACTGATTGTCAGAACTAGAGTCTTTTGCACCAATACAAACAACTTTCATTTCATCATAATCAAGATTTAAGATACCAGATGTATCAATATCGTTTTTAACGTTAGCAAAATAAGCAACACCTTTAGGCATACCGAAGAGCCCAACTGCTAAATGGATATTGTATACATTGATATCCATGAGTGCGCCTCCACCCTTCTCAGGATCGAAAGCAGGTTGAATGATGCCTTTTTTGAAATTATCATATCTTGAAGAGTACTGTGAATAATTAAATTGGGCTATTTTACAAGTCCCTATTTCACTCACAGATTGTTTCAATACATCATAATTACTCAAATAAAGGTTAGTAATAGCTTCGATAATAATAACGTTATGCGCTTCAGCCAATGCTTTTAATGTTGTTAATTCTTCTTTAGTTAAAGTAAATGGTTTTTCACATATTACATGCTTCTGTTGCTCAATTGCTTTGCGTGCATAATCAAAGTGCAGATGATTTGGTACAGCTAAATAAATCGTATCCATATCTTCATCTTGAAGAAACTGATTATAGTCTGTAAAAATTGTTTTAATATTAAATTGTTTTTGTAAACTTTCTACATTTTCTGGATTTCTTCCTGTTGAAACAATGCTATGAAACTCAATGTCTGAAATTTCTTCCATCACTGGTAATGCTTCTTTGACAATCTTGCCCGCCCCTACGATACCTAATTTCATGTTTGTCTCTCCTTCTCACTTAATCTAAATGATGATGTATTATCACTTGGTGCAATATTAAATTATTGATAGCTATTTTAAAATCCATTCAATATACCATTATATTTGAATTCATCATGCAATTCAAAAACTACAGCCTTGATACAATTCGTATTTTGTTTTGAAAATCTCACTAGTGGTATACAATTAGTATAAAGGTATAACATAAAATCATTTTATATTCTTTAAATAAAGGAGGCATTTTTGTGTCCATATTTTATTTTTTAATATTTATAGTAATCGTTTTAATTATCTATTTCATTTTCCGAAAAAATTATAAAAAGGAAGTCGCAGTTAATAAAAGAAAACGTAAACGCGAAAAAAGAGTAGAAAACTATATTAACGAAGCTTTTCAAATAGAAAATTTAGAAGATGTTAAAGAAAGTAAAACAACAATTGCTTTGGTTTATCCTAAAGAAACATTAGATGTTGAACCTGAACAAGTCGTACAAGTAGAAAATCAAAGTGAAGAAAAAGTCGTGACAGAATTTGAAATGCCTGAAGGTATTAAAAGAGAAGAACTATATGACTTTTCTCTTAAACACACTAAATTTTATATCGCACATGATCGTTATGAACGTCTTAAAACGGTCGATGAAAATGAAAAAACAAATAGTGGCATTATAAAATAATTCAATTATTAAAGGAGTATGTATATGACACCAATTGTTAAAGCTTATTCAAATGACGAAGATATTGAAATTAATATCAACACATTGAAAGATCAAAAAATTAATGCAAAAGACATTTATGTTCTATCTCATGATGCCGATCATACAGCACGTATCGTGAAAAATACAGAAGTCTCTGGCATTGATTACAATCGTTCCAATGTTGGCGAAAAAGAACCAAAACAAGGTGATCAACTAAGAGATAAGTTACAAATTCTTGGCGTTTCTGAAAGTGATGCACAAGATTACGAAGAACTTATGGATCAGGGTAATGTACTACTCATTGTTACAGATCAACGCGCAACAAACGTACTCTAAATTTAAATTAATTAGCTAAATCAATGTACCCCGCATTCTTTTAATTAGGATGCGGGGTACATTATATCTTTTATACATATTGATTATAATTGATTAAAGTTATTTTCTTGGAGATCTGTAATTTTAGCAATTTCTACTTTTTGGTCTTTAGGCTCCAATACATGTAAATACTGTGCATCGTCGTTATCTTCAATTTTCTTTACAGTAATGCGGTCATGTTCTATAGTTTCGATAATTATTTCTGAATGCTTATCTAGCGCTTCTTTAATATGTTGCTTATCCATGCTACAACCTCCTTAAGTAAAAGCTAATTGTATTTCGAATCTCTTCATCTTTTACCCTTAAGCTATTTTTCAAATCAAAGAAAACATAATAAACTGCTTTTCCTTTTTAATACATTCATTTGTAAAATCAGTAAATGGCATGATGACCAACTTGTATATAATAATTAAAGCTGAGACATGTATTTATGTCCCGGCCTTGATAATCAATGTTCATTAACTTAATATTACATCTACTAATTCTTCTGCAGTGGCTTTACCGAAATAATATGTAATGTCTATTTCACTTAAAGCTTTTAACAAATCCTCTTTGACTACACGTACGTCTTTGAGTTGTTCTTCAACATCTTTAATGTCGCCTTGACCAAAGAAATCTCCATAAATACGACATGCTGAAATACGTCCTTTTTCTACAGAAAGAGAGATATCAATCGTGCCTGCCGCTAATCTCGCGTCTCTATTATATTCATAGCGTGGAGAACCACCAAAATTCCATTCCCAATTTTTATATTTTGAGGCTAGCATTTCATCAACGGCTTCCCAATCAGCATCAGTTAATTCATAACGCTTTGCGTCATTCATATCATCAATGCCTAAAATCTCTTTAACCATCAAATCTTTAAATTCATGGATCGTTACATTTTGATATTCTGGTGCCAAATATTCACGAATATTGCCTACACGTGATCTTACAGATTTAATACCTTTAGATTCTATCTTTTTACGATTCGGCTTCAATACTTTAACCATAGGTTCATAATCTACATCCAATAATAAAGAATAGCCACCATAGATACGTCCCTTAATCAAAGTCATTGCCGCCCCAGATACTTTTTTATCGTGAATGGCTAAATCATTACGTCCACTTTGCACAACTTCTGTTGCACCCAGTTGATGTAAAGCCTGTATACCTGGTTCGTAAAAGCGTTTGAAATTACCATAAATTGTATCGTCTTTTTCTAAAATACAACACATATTCACTGCACCACTGTCTACATAAACTGCGCCACCACCTGTATCACGACGAACGACTTGAATACCATGTTCGTCTAAATAATCTTGGTTAATTTCTACCGCAGTATTTTGAAAACGACCTATCTCCACTTTTGGATCACAGATATACGGAAATAAGATATCCTCATTTAAAAATATATTTTGGCTAACGTGAATTTGCATCGCTAATGCAACTGCACCATCTGTTATATATTCGCCATTGCGAATAGGTTCAATTAAATACATATTGTTCTCCTATATAGTTAATTTTTTGTTGGCTTCTATCATGAGTGTTGAAATATCTTCAGTTAGATGTATTGTTCTATCTCGAATATTCTCTGGAATACGATATGCTTTCTTATTCATTGTCATAAATAAGGCATTTGGATTATGTCGTGTCATGCGTTGAAAAGGTTGTTTCACATATTGTGGTGTCGTATAACCGATACCTATTTCTAGATATAATACTTTATCTTCTTTATGTGCCTCAAGGAACTGATTGTAGCGAGATAACTGCGCATGAAAATCTGCATCCTCTACCATACCAACCTGTGCTTTTCGCTTATTAATTTCCATCGGCGCATCACATTTAGGGCAATGCGGCAAGAGTTCTCGTGGCACTTCCATATGCTCTTGTTCTGCAATCATTTGACGTATTGCGAGCATCATCACGATAAGTCTGCGCATGACAATGTTGACTACATTGCCACAAGATGTACTCTCCTTGAATATGAAAAACTTTATCCAAATCAAAATCTGCCACTGCAAATGCATTATCTGCATTCGTCGTGATGATATGATAATCTTTATGACTTAAAATTTGATTAAGCGCAGTATAAGATGCGCCTACAGGTTGGTCTAAATAATTCAGCGCAACAAATCGACTTTGAAATGCCCAATACTCCTGCCAACTTTCGAATGTATGAAGACTTGCTTGTAACATATCAAAGAAACCGTATTTTTTAATAAAATCTGGGAAATTTTGTGTGAAACGCTCACCTATATACGTAAACCCGTCTGATGCTGACATACCGGCGCCTATCCCAACTACAACTGCTTCCGCTTCATTTAAAGCATCTGCTAATATATCGGATTGTCGATCATAATTTGTAGTTAAGACATCCCAAGTTGATTCAGTCATAATGTTTCAGTCCTTCCTTATACAATGCGAGCATCTTTATCTGTAAATACATTGAAAATCACACTTATATCAGAATGATGTTCTTGTTTATAATGCATTACAGTCGAAATTGCTATCTGTGTTGCCTCATCTTGAGGGAAACCAAATACGCCTGTTGAAATACAACAAAAAGCAATACTTGATAAGTTTTGCTGATCCGCAAGTTCGAGACAACTTCGATACGAGCGCGCAAGTAAATCACGGTTCATTTGTGACACCGGTGTCTTACGAATTTGTGGTCCCACTGTATGAATGACATATTGAGCAGGCAAGTTATAACCAGGGGTGATTTTTGCTTTACCAACACCTTCACGTCTACCTTGTTTATCTATTAAATCTGCACAAGCTAAACGTAACTGGACGCCTGCTTTAGTATGGATGATATTATCGATACAGTTATGATTCGGCTCAAAACAGCCTAACAGCTTACTGTTAGCCGCATTTACAATGGCGTCTACCTCAAGTCGCGTGATATCACCTTGCCATAAATATATATCGTCATTGAGATATGGGGTTAATGATGTTAGAGACGTAACTTGTTGCGCATTGTAATTTTTTAAAAATACATCCTGCATCTCAATAAAATCTGCTGCAATCGGTGTTGCTGGCCTTACATTTACTAACCTTCGAAACATTTCGAAACGTTCTGCTTCCGTATCAGGTAAGTCTGCAATGGCACCGTCATGTGTCTCTTGCCACAAATACTCAATCAAATACGCCAAACGTTCTGTTTGTTGCATATTTTATGCCTCAGGAAGTGCATTAAATGCTGCTTCGTCAACATTTTCTAATTTAACCAACCAATTTTCTTCAGCTTTTTCAGAATTTAAAAGTGTTGGTTCATCTTCAGCTTTTGTATTACGTGCAACAATTTTACCTGCTAATGGTGATTGAACGTCTAATACTGTTTTAGAAGCTTCAATACTAACGATTTCGTCGTCCACTTTAATATCGTCTCCACCCATAAATTCAACATAACCTACTGTTCCTACATCATCTTGTAATTCAGGTGTCATACTGTATACATACTGTTCTCCAACTTTTTCTACCCATAAATAATTCGCTAATTTTTTCATAAAATATCTTCCTTTCTCCAACTTGTTATAAATATATTTGCGCGAGTAATTCGATTGTACGACAGCGTTGCGCTATGTCTGGAATCAAGGGTACAACCATCACTTCGTCAGCATTAAATGTTTGAATCATTGTGTCTATTTGTTTTTTTGCACTTTCTTTTGTACCTACAATTATACGAGCACGGCTTTGAGTAATCAAACGTTCATCTCTTTCAGAACGTTGATACAATCTTGCAGTTTCGATAGAAGGCAGGTGCTCAAATTCGGCAAATTGTTGTTTACCTAATAGCCATACGTCTAACGCTTGTGCCAGTGCTTCGGCTTCTGATGCTGTATCGGCAACTGCAACAAATGTAGTGAGCATAACAGTAGGCTTCATATTTAATGCCGTAGGTTTAAAGGCTTCTCTATAAGCTTGCACACTACTTTCAGCTTTTTTAATTGCTTTTTCATTAGGTAATAAAAAAGTCCCTAGTGTGTAGCCTATGCCTTGACGTCCTGCCATTTGTGCTGATGATACACTCGTACTTAACAGCCACATTTGAGGCATCGTCGTCACACGAGGTTGTGCGAATACTTGTTTAAAACGTTGCTCTGGTTCATGCTCCGTTAGATAGTGTCGCACATCCGTAATAGACTGCTCGTAGTCTAAGAAATGTGTTTTCGTTTCATTCATAGCTTGTTTTACACTGGGTGTACCAGAATTATTACCGATACCTAAGTCTACACGGCCTGGGTAAAATGCTTCTAATAATCGAAAATTTTCTGCCACTTTAAACGGGCTGTAATGCGGTAACATTACTCCACCTGAACCGAGTCGAATTTGCTTCGTCTTTGCCAGTAATTGCATCATCAATAATTCTGGGCTGCTACATGCAAATGCTGGTACATTATGATGTTCCGTCATCCAAAAGCGCTTATAACCAAGATTGTCTGCTAATTGTGCTAAGCGTACTGTGTCTTGTAAGGCATCTTGTGCTGACTTGCCTTCATCTATCACAGCATAGTCTAAAATATTCAATTGAACCACGTGTGTGACCACCTCCACCGGTACTGACCTTATATACTTTATTTGGGCTTATCATGTAAGCACTTTCGCTTGAGTGTATATCGTAACTCCGTTATGCTAAATTCCATGTACAAAGCTTTGCACACGTTACTGCAAAACATGTTCCCCATTTTAAATTACCCTCACTCTCTAGGATAACTGATATAGAAAATTTTTGTTACATTTTGCTTGAAAAAATCACCATAATTTTTATTTAATTGACCACTATATCCTATTAGTGTTAATTTGAAATTACATATTACAACGAAGATAGAGGTTATAGTTATGAAAACTCATTATCAAGCATTATTCGAACCATTAACATTACCCAATGGCGTCGTCTTCAATAACCGTTTTGTGCTATCACCTATGACTACGAATTCCTCAACACAAGACGGTCATATTACCGAGCAAGACCTACTTTATGCACAACGTCGGGCACACGCTGCGCCCCTACAAGTAACAGGTGCGGCCTATATTGAACCTTATGGTCAATTATTTGAATATGGTTTTAGCATCACTGATGACAGTTGTATACCTGGTTTGAAAAAATTAGCAACTGCAATGAAAAAAAATGGCAATAAAGCCATTTTACAACTGACACATGCAGGCCGATTTTCAAATCAAGCCATCTTAAATTATGGACAAGTTTATGGCCCAAGCCCTATGTCTTTAAATGTCCCTATTCAACATGACGTTCTAGCTATGTCTGTAGATAAAATTACCTCTGTAACGCGTCAATATGCCGAGGCAACTTCTCGTGCTATACAAGCTGGTTTTGATGGTGTAGAAGTTTCAGCTGCCCAACGCTTACTTATACAAACATTTTTCTCTACTTTTTCTAACCAACGAACAGATCAATATGGAAATCAAAATTTGGAAAATCGTGCACGTATCGGGTTGGAAATACTAGGCGCTGTACAAGATGTCATTGATAAAGAAGCACCACCACAATTTATTTTAGGCTATCGCGCTACACCTGAGGAAACACGAGGTAGTGATGTCGGTTATACAATAGACGAATTCAACGAACATCTAGAGTGGGTATTAGATACAGCGAATGTGCAATATTTAGCAATCGCAAGTTGGGGACGTCAAATTTATCAAAATAAAGTCCGTTCTGACGGCAAGCACACAGGACAATATGTCAATGCTGTCGTCCATGATTACCTTGATGGTAGAATTCCTGTCATTGCTAGTGGTGGTATTAATTCACCTGAAAGTGCGCTCGATGCCTTACAACATGCAGATATGGTAGGGATGTCGTCTCCATTTGTGACAGAGCCAGATTTTGTCTTAAAATTACAAGAAGATCGTCCAGAGGATATTGATTTACATGTAACAATCGACGATATTGATGAACTCGCGATTCCATACGCAGCTTTTAAAGATATCGTTAAAATGATGGACTACGGCGAAGGGTTAAAAAAAGAAACCCGTGACGAGTTACGTAAGCTTGAAACAAACTATGATCAAGTAGATTATAAAGCAATAGAAAAAGATTAATTTAAAATACTGACAAACTGAGCAGATAAAACAGCTTTGTTTGTCTTTTTTATATCACGTGATTGCTTTGTAAAAATGAATTAATATCTCAAAATATGTAAAAAGCATTGGACCGTATCATGTCCAATGCTTTCTTGTTAGGTTTTATGTGAATTTAACCATTTTGTTTGGCAAATGCTTGGCCAATTGCATTTAATTTATGTGGTGCATCATGTACTGCCATCTTCACTTCAACTAGGTGCATCATGTCTGGTTGTGCCTCTATTTCGAAGAATGTATTTTGTAGTGTCTCACTTGTTGTCACATCGTGTACGATGACTTCATCTTTCCCACCGAAGACTGTTGGTAATAATTTATAATCCCACATTTTAATATCATTGTATGGCTCATTTTCTCCGTGAATTTTACGTTCAACTGTATAACCATCATTATTAATAACAAAAATAATCGGTTTGATTTGCGCTCTGATCATCGAAGACATTTCTTGTACTGTTAATTGTAGAGATCCATCTCCAATTAACAATAAATTTCTGCGCTGTGTATTTGCCATTTGTGTGCCCAGTGTCGCTGGTAGTGTATAGCCGATTGAACCCCATAAAGGCTGTCCTATAAATGTATTGTTACTATATAACGCTAAATCATAAGCACCAAAGAATGATGTGCCTTGTTCAGCTAATATCACGTCATCTTGCTTAATAAAATCTTGCATCATTTTAAAATAAGTTGCTTGAGATAAAGGATCTCCATTCAAATCGTATTGGTTTTCCTCAGGACGTTGAAATTGAGGGAACGTTGTGTCATTAACGTAATTAATTGTATTTAAGCCATCCAATAAATCGATCAGTGCGACTCCCATATCTTTCGTTTCATTCATTTTGAAATGACGATGATTAATCATAACGACATCATCAATATCAAATTGATATGAATATCCTGCAGTTGCTGAATCTGTTAATTTCGCTCCAATATTCAAAATTGCATCACTTTGATCCACGTAATTTCTAATATCTTCTTCTGCTAATGAGCCATCATAAATACCCATGTAATATGGATTTTCCTCATTAAAAGCACCTTTGCCTAGTGATAGTTGTGCTACAGGAATATGCGTTTGATTCACAAATTGCTCAAGCTTTTCATGTAAATCAAAACTATTAATCTCGTGGCCGGTAATTATGACTGGTTTATCTGCACTTTGTAACTTTTCTTTAATCATGTTCACATACTTAGCAACATCCATCTCCTGATGTTGCGGCAATTCAAACGGTTGGTCTACTTCAATTTCTACGCTTGCTACGTCAATTGGTAAATGTATATGCACTGGACGTTTTTCAGTTAGTGTCGCTTCAATTACTCTAGGTATTTCTACTAGGGCATTTTCAGGCGTAAGATACGCTTGTGTCGTTGTAATCGGCTCATACATTTTTCTATAGTCATCAAAATTCCCTTCTCCTAAGGAATGATGGACATATTTCCCTGCATTTTCTACTGCTCTTGTAGGCGCACCGGTAATTTGAATAACCGGAACACGTTCAGCATATGCGCCGACAATACCGTTAACAGCACTGAGTTCTCCTACACCAAATGTTGTTACCATTGCGCTCATCCCTTTTAAGCGCGCATAGCCATCAGCCGCATAACTAGCATTTAATTCATTTGTGTTACCAACCCACTCTATGTCATCACGACGAATAATATCATCTAGAAAAGTAAGGTTAAAGTCACCTGGCACACCAAACACTTTATCAACGCCAACAGCACTGATACAGTCCATTAAATATTGTCCTATACGTTTTTTCATTCATCATTTCCCCTTTTTTATCCATCTCTATTACACTACAAACTTAACTTAATTAAGATGAAAGGTCAATGATGTTGACTTTATTTTTCGCTATTTTTTATATGTTAATTCTAACTGATGAATCATATGTGTCAGCATTTCATTATTCGGCGTCGCCACACCACAGGCTTTACCGTATGTAACAATTTGTCCATTTAAATAATCTATTTCTGTTAGACGCCCTTTATATAAATCTTGATGCATCGATGGATAATGTAAGCCTTGTGATTCAATTGGATAAGCGACTTCAATTTTGTTAATTAAATTTTCAAAATTGAGTTCTAATCCACGGGCTTTTGCTACAGCTACAATTTCTTCAATAATAGGAATAACCATTTGTCGTGCTTGTTCATATTGTGAAAATTGGTTTATTGTTTTATCTAAAATCGTACATAATGGATTCAATACACTGTTCAATGTAGCTTTTGACCATATAGATTCAAAGACGTTGTCACTGATCGTAGAATTTAATTTTGCATTATTAAAAATTGTATTTATCGCTTCTGTACGATAGTCTTCGCCACCGTCTGCACGTTGCAGTTCTATTGTTCCTGTACCTTCTAATAGTATTTGTCCAGGGCCTCTTAATCCTGCTGTCCACATCGTGACTGCTAAAAATATTTGTGATTTCGGTATAATTTTGGCAAAACGTTCTTCATGTCCTAAGCCATTCATCATTGTTAATACCGCCGTCGTTTCTTTAATCGCATTAGCTTCATTCAACGCCTCGATCATTGCTTCTGAATCCATCGCTTTGGTTAAAATGATAATCAAATCATATTGTTCATCGATTTGTTCTGGCAACTGCGCTTTGATATTAATATGATATGTTTCATTTTCTGTTTGTATATTCAAGCCATGTTGCTGAATATTCGTAATGTGTTCTGTCCAATAATCTATTAAAGTTACATCATATCCTGCTTCGGCAATTTGCGTTCCAACACGACCACCCATTGCTCCGGCCCCCGCAATTGCTATCTTAACCATATAATCATCCTCTTCTTTATTTCATAATAGTAATTCAACAAGTTAATTACACCATTTGTGGTTAGAAAATGTTTAATATTTAAATGGCATAAAGTGATTTTTATAATTTAGTCTTTCTTATTCTCGTCTTTTAAATATTTCACTTCTTGGAATCCTGTACGATAAGAAGCAAATTCTTCCATTATCGCATACCAATCATTGCCTACTTTTTTCTGTATATCTTGAAATAAATCATTTTGCGTTTTATTAAGTTCTTGTACTAATTTTTTTCCTTTTTCTGTGGGGTACAAAGCTTTAATACGTTTATCCGCTTCAGTGGGTTGTTCAGTGATATATGCCTCATCTTTTAATTTTTTCAACGTTGCATGACTGCCTTGTTTAGAAATCTCTAAACTTTTCAATAAATCTTTTATTGTAATTCCAGGTACTTTTTCGATAAAAAACAAGAACCTATGATGTTGTCTATTTAAGCCATATGCTTCAATAATTTCATCTGCTGTATTTATAAACGTTTTGTAAGCAAAATAAAATAACAAATTCTCATAATCATTATTATTACCTTCCATTATTCACATTCCTTTTTTGTAATTTTTAGCGCATCAGTGGGGGTACTAATTAATGTATTGATAACACTTCAGTCGAACTCTACAAGTGCTTTAAATGTGGCTCCAATAATCCGGAAAGCTCTCCTACTAAAGTATCTATATCACATGGTTTTGATTCTTCAATCCACCATATAATAATGCCTACTACAGCAGAGGATAAAAACTGGGCAGTAATTTCACTGTTTTGTTTATTTATGGTGTCGCGCATTTTCTTTGATAATGTTTGCTTAAGCATATTAAGATCTGACTTTTTAACCAAAGTTTTCAAAATATCGTACTGATCGTCAATCACGTACATGACTTCACGCAACGTTTCTTTATTATCTCCTGATTCTGCAAGATAAATATTGCATTTATCAACTGCTGCGCCCAAAATATAATCAATTGCATGATCTAAAATGTCGTACTTATCTATAAAATTCAAATAAATCGTACCTCTATTTATATTGGAATGTTGAGCAATATCATTCATTGATATTTTATCAAAGTCTTTTTCTCTAATCAGTTCAACAAAGCTACGAATAATAAGTTTTTGGGATTTTTCTTTTCGTTTATCCATTTTAACTCCTTTTAATATCAACAATTTTCAATATTTGTTCATTAAACATCAACAAGGTTGTATTGTTCATTGAGTTTAAATCTTATTGATGATAACTTCAAGTTATTAAACAATTGTTCAATAACTAAATTGGAGTGATAATGATATGAAAATTTTAATATATGGTGCGGGTGTACAGGGGCAATTTTTAGCTCACGCACTAAATACCAAAGATAATGACATTACAATGTTTGCACGTGGAAAAACTTTAGAGCACTTGAATCAAAAAGGTTTGAAACTTAAGCATTCATTGCAAAGAAAAACGACAAATGAACATATAACAACGACAAGCACACTTTCAAAAGATGATATATATGACGTTATTTTTGTAACTATGAAATATTCAGATTTTTACAATGTCGTACCAACATTAGCTCAAAACAAAAGTGAAAACATTATTTTCATTGGAAATAACATGGATCCTAAATTACTACAAAGCACATTGACACAACAGAGTAATCACCTTAAGCATATCACTTTCGGCTTTTTAATGACTGGTGGTTCAAGAGAAGCAAGCCATACTAATATTTTAAGATTTAATGCTCGGAGAGCTCAAAGTAGGAAACATGCATGGAGAAATTACGTTCTCAGACAAACTAAATTCAATATTTAAAAATGCGAAAATCAAACTAACTTATGAGCAGAACTTTGAAGATTGGTTGATGTCACACGCTGCTTTAGTCTTACCTTTAAACATGTTATTTATTCTAAAACAAAACCAAGACACTAGTGCGCATACGATAACCAAAGAAACGATAGTCGCTTTTACTGAACTACATCAATTGTTAGAACACAAAGGCCATACTATAAAACCAAAAGCACAGTCTGTTATATTTAAAAATTTCAAAGGATTATCCAATATAGTATTAAAAACAGTTATGAACATTGGCCTCATCAATCAAACACAAGGTTCTTTTAAAGAGCTTGAAGCACTTTATAACGATGTTAAAGCACTCAATCAAAATACAGCACTAACTACAAGTCATCTAGATGCTCTATTTGAAGCAAGCAAATCCGTCAGTTAAAACGACTCAATTCATTGCAGTTAAAAAGGAGTGGGTATACGAAATCAAAATTTAATTTCGTATACCCACTCCCACTATGCTGACTAGATGATAGGTTCGTTCTTTAATTTAGGTTATTTTATTTCAATTGTACGTTTCTTTAGAAATGAAGCATATCCTAAAATCACGTAAATCACAGTCACGATTGCAAATATCACTTCAAATATCATTACAAAATACAACACACTTTGTACTTTATGAGGTAAAGATTCAATTTCAAGTAAGTTATAGAGTGATGTCGCTGTTGTCACCCACGGGAAGGTTAATGCTGAGAATGAAAATCTAAAATTCAATTTATATAATTTCGGTATAAATGTTAATGAGTATATAAATATGAGTTGAGAGATAATCAACATCGTTATAATGTAAAACATTTGTGTATGTACTACACTTAATAAATAACCGTTTAAACAAAGTGAAGCTGGTGTCGCTATGATGATTGTCATAGGAAATTGATTTTCGTTATATAATCGCCATGTCTTTTTAAACAGTACGATACATATTAATACTAAAAAGCATAGCGTCGCTATATACACGATCAATTCCCCAAAGAATGGTGAAAAATCTTCAGCAGTTTCTGAAATAACGCCAATTCCCACAAATGTAACAAACCAACTGGTACTCGGAACGATACGTTCATTTTCATGTAAATAAATATGGTAATAAATAAATAACCCAATAATAACAAACTGCAGTATCACAACGAACCACCACAACCAAATTATGATTCCCCAGGTAATATTCAGTTGGTGGTATAAGATATAAAGTAATGTCAGAAACGTCATTGTAAACGTGGGAAAAGTCGCACATATATTACGGTCAGATAATTCTTTCAATACAATGCTAGGAAATTGTATACATTTTAGTATAAATAATCCAACCACAATAACACTAATAATTAAAAATATTGTAGCTAAAACATTCCTATCCATAATGTACAAAAGATTACTTAATGCTGAAATACCCAATGCTAAGCCACAAATAGCAGTCGGTATTACACTTATAAATTTTCGAAACATATCATTTATTAATCCTTTTTATTTATATTTGAATATTACATACATAATAACTATACTATTTTATCGAATTCCAAGCGTTACATCTGTTTATATTGCTTTGAAAATCGATATGATCCATCTCATTTATCAAATGAATTTTAACACTAATATGTGACAGATAATACCTCACTGAGAATAATCTTTTTTTATATAAACAAGCAGCCCACTGTTATTAATTATAGACTGCTTTACATTATTTTCATTACAGTTGTATATTAATCTTCAATAATGTCTAATCCATCTTTACGTAATTGTGCTAACCCTTTTAACATTTGTTCAATATCATGATTCGAGTGTCGTTCCCATGTAGCTAATTTTGCTACAATTCTCAAAGGTTCCTTCGAGCGATATGAGCGAGTTGGATTACCAGGAAATTTTTTATCTGTGACATTAGGATCATTTTCAAATGGCCCAATAGGTTCAATAATATAAATGTATTCTTGTGCCGGTTCGTCAGCTAATGCGACCGAAAGTTCTGCCCCCCACTTAGCTGTGTCTAGAGCGCCAGTAAAATAAATATGGTTCATTTTACGGTTTTGATAATTAGAAATTCGCTGTGTTTGTAGTAAATCACCTATTTGTAATTCAGCCTTTGTCCCATGAAAAAATGGTCCTTGATCCAACACTTCTTTTTGTTCTACCATTGTTCAACACTCCTTCTTCATCTAAGCTATTCACCAGTATAAACTGCTAAACAATAAAGAAGTAGTCTATAATAATATTATTATTTAATGTATAATTAAGACAAAGGACCTCTGATTTTAAATTATATTGATAAAAAGAAGTGGAAGGAAATCAAAATTCGACATTTGATTTCCTCTACCCACCTCACAAGTACGATTCTATAATCTTTCTAAATGAATCATTTCATCTGCTTTGTCTGTAAAAATGCCATCAACGCCCCAATTCGCTAATTGATTTGCACGCAATTGCTTATTTACTGTCCACACATTTAACACATATCCAGCATTTTTGATTTTTTTAACACGTGCTTGCGTCAATTTAGCATCTTCAATATTCACTATTTTCGAACCACAATAATCTAATAGCGTTCTCCAATCATCACCAAAAGCTGCAGATTTAAATATGACAGCTCTCTCATAGTCTGGCATGAACTGCTCTGCTAATTTCACTAAAACCAAATTAAAGCTTGATATCAATACTTTTAATTCCACATCTAAATCTTTTAATTTATCTGCAACTTGTTTAATCATACTTTCTGACAGTACTGTGCCATTCGGACCTGTAACGCCCTTCAATTCAATATTCAAGTTCATATTATAGGCATTTGCCAATTCAATTACTTCATCAAACGTAGGTAGTTTTTCTGCTTCAAATTCTGTTCCAAACCAGCTACCTGCTGATGTATCTTTGATGTCGTCATAATTTAATTGTGTCACTTCTCCTACCATATTCGTTGTTCTATCTAAAAAATCATCATGAATTAAAATCAACTGTTCATCTTTGGTAATCGCTACATCTAACTCAATCCATTTTAATCCAGGCGTATTTCCAGCTTCTTTATAAGATGCGAGCGTATTTTCTGGCGCTTTACTTGGTAAACCTCTATGTCCATAAACAGTAAACATACCATCATCCTCTTCAATTTAAATTTAATGCAATTATGATATGGTCTCAAAGATATTTCAAATATTCTTTATTAATTCTGCATATTAATATAAAAAAACGCCCTTGAATTCTATAACAGAATTTCAAGAACGTTTTATTTTATCATCTTAATTTATGCTTTTGAGTTTACGTATGAAGTTGGGTCTACTGAATAACCGTTACCAATTCCGCCTTCCATGCGTTGGAAGTGTAAATGTGGTGCAGTAGAGTTACCAGTGCTACCTGATTCACCGATTTGTTGTCCTTCTTTAACTTGGTCACCTTTTTGAACGTTTAATGAATTCATGTGCATATACCATTGATAGTTGTCACTATTTTGTTCTTGGATTGTAACTTGGTTTCCGCCACCATAATTACTCCAACCACTTTGTACAACAGTACCATCTGCTAATGAATATACTGGCGTGTTTTCATCCATTGCATAGTCGACACCGTAATGTGCCCCGCCACCATGATATTGACCATATGGTTGCATTTGACTATTACTTGTTAACCAATTTGATGAACTTGTGCTGTTATTATTGTTTGATGATGTATTATTGTTTGAAGCTTCTGATGTGTTCGTGCTGTTATTGTTGTTTGAAGCTTCTGATGAAGGTGCCGCTTCTTGTTGCGTAGCTTGTCCTTCATTAGAACTATTTGTGTTTGTTGATTCTGTAGCAGGTGTATTTGTTGTGTTCTCTACGTTATTTGACGTTGCATTTTGTTTCACATCTTCAACACCATTACCGTCATTGCGTGTATAACTACTTTCATAGTTTTCGTTTGATGATGTATTATTTTGTGTATAAGATGCGTTGTCGTTAGTTGTTGTGCTTTGTTCTTGTGATGAAGTTTGAGCAGAAACTTCATTATTAGAACTTTGTGGTGCTTCTTGTGATTGCGCTGGTGCTTCATTTACATCGTAGCCACTCTGTTGAACAGCTTCATGACTTTTATCAGCACTATAGTTGTTATCATTATATGCATTTGTTGCATTCGTATTTGTTGAGTTTGTGCCTTGATCATTCATAGGGAAATAGTAATAATGGTAATTTCCTTCTTCATCAATTAAATAGAAATAATATTGTTGTTGATCAAACATTGATTGATCCCAGTTTCCATCTAATGTATGGTGATAATTCCCACTATTATCTTCATCAATATAACCATATTCAAAGATATCATTTGTAGATTGGTTACTTGAATATTGCGTACCTGATTGATTATTCTCTGATGCTTCTGCGTCTGACTGTGCTATGCCCACTGCTCCCAATGACAATGTAGCAATTGTTGCTGTAACGATTTTTTTCATAATTAATAAATCCTCCCAAAATTTTTCCTTAGCTAACAATAGCAAAGAAATTATATTAAGAGAATAGCAGAAACTGATTTTTAATTTTTTGGTAATTGATTTGAGACACCTGTAATTATTTTGAAAATTCTATCTATAATATATATTAAAATATGCTTGGTATAAATTTTAAACATAACCACTTCTCAATGACATAAAAAATTATAGCATTACACCTTTTAAAAGAACTAATGCCTTTTTTATATTATTTGTTACGTGATACTATAGATATATTAAGAATGAAGGGGGCATATAATGGAGGATTTGAAAAACAGCTATGTAAATAGAGGTTCAAAAGCATATATTAAAATTATCGTTGCGCTTTTCATTTCAGGATTCACTATTTTTTCAATACTATATAGCGTTCAACCATTGATCCCCCATTTCACACAATCATTTAATGTGAGTGAAACTGTTGCAAGTTTGGCATTGTCGGTCGCAACCTTGACATTAGCTTTTGCTATGTTATTTTTTGGTGCAATATCAGAAGTAATTGGACGTAAACCTATTATGATTTTTTCTGTAATTTCGGTGTCATTATTAGCACTAGTGCAACCCTTTATTACAGATTTCAATACCTTCTTAATTGTTAGGCTTATACAAGGTATCTGTTTAGCAGGCTTACCCTCTATAGCCATGGCATATATCGGTGAAGAAATTTCTGCGCATAGTTTACCCGAGGCAATGGGTATTTATATAAGTGGCAATGCCTTTGGTGGTGCGTTTGGTAGAATATTCACTGGATTTATTTCAAGTATTTATGGTTATCAAGTCGGCTTATTCTCCATTGCAGTTATTAGTGTTGTCGCGACAATATTATTTGCTTTCTTACTACCAAGCATCTCGACATTTTGAGAAGCAACGTTTTTCTGTTAAAGCTTTAGTATTGAGCTATAGTCAACATTTGAAAAACATTCGTTTACTAAAACCTTTTATGATTGGATTTCTATTATTAGGCTGTAACATCGCTGCTTTTAACTATATTGGCTTTGTGTTGGCGGCTAAACCTTATCAATTGCATGACAGTATTATTAGCTTTGTTTACTTATTATTCTTAATTGGTATGATATCTTCTATATTAAATGCAAAATTACGTACTAAATTAGGTACATTAAATGCCTTAAAATTTAGCATCTTACTATTAATCGTTGGTATTTGGATTACACTTTTACCTTTTTTAGTTTTTAAAATACTCGGATTGGCATTCAGTGTTTATGCATTTTTCAGTGGTCACGCGATAGCAAGTGGTGTAGTTGCAAGTCGTGCTGAACATCATAAAGCGCAAGCATCTAGTTTATATTTATTATTTTATTACATGGGTTCATCTATTGGGGGTACATTAGCAGGTATCTTCTATGGGTTGATACAATGGCCAGGTGTTGTATTTATGATCACAGCTTTCATGCTTATTGCATTCATTATTTCATTAACAATCAAACAAAAAACGACTTAAAAATCTTAAAATCAAGATTTTTAAGTCGTTTCTTTATACTTCTTCACCATTTTCGTCCAAGTTTATGAATGTTATTCCATAGGTGTCATTTGTGCTTCAAATTCATCAAGGAGTATCCGAACCTCATCCGTTGTACTTGTGCTCATTAACTGATGTCTCAGTTCACTTGCTCCTTTGATACCGCGTACGTATACTTTAAAGAATCTGCGTAATGGTTTAAACTGACGCGTTTCTTCTTTTGTATATTTGTCGAATAGGTCAAGATGAAGTCTTAACAGCCCTAAAAGCTCTTCACTCGTATGTTCTCTCGGTTCTTTTTCAAATGCATGCGGGTTTTGGAAAATCCCACGTCCAATCATTACACCGTCAATACCATACTTCTCTGCCAGTTCAAGGCCTGTTTTTCTATCCGGTATATCTCCATTAATCGTTAACAATGTCTCTGGTGCAATTTCATCACGAACCTTTTTAATTTCTCCAATTAATTCCCAATGCGCATCTACTTTACTCATCTCTTTGCGCGTCCGAAGGTGAATCGACAGGTTCGCAATATCCTGTTCGAACACATGTGTCAGCCAGTCTCTCCACTCATCAATATCAGAATAGCCAAGTCGAGTTTTAACACTTACTGGCAGACCTCCTGCTTTAGCCGCCTGAATAATTTCAGCTGCAGTTTCAGGACGTTGAATTAGACCTGAACCTTTACCTTTCGTTGCAACGTTCGGCACTGGACAGCCCATATTTAAATCTATGCCTTTAAAGCCCATTTCTGCCATACCGATACTCATTTCACGGAAGTGCTCTGGCTTATCTCCCCAAATATGAGCGACAATAGGCTGTTCATCTTCAGTAAATGTTAAGCGTCCGCGTACACTGTGTACACCTTCAGGGTGGCAAAAGCTTTCTGTATTTGTAAACTCAGTGAAGAAAACGTCAGGTCTGCCCGCTTCACTGACAACATGACGAAAAACAACATCTGTAACATCTTCCATTGGTGCCAAAACAAAAAATGGACGCGGTAATTCACGCCAAAAATTTTCTTTCATATATATTTAAACCTTCTTATCTATTATTATCTCGAATTTTTATCCATGACGATATTACCACAAAAAGTCAATTTACACAAAAGTATTATGACTGCTAAAAAGCCTGCATAGAGTGCTTCTACACGTGTATATAACTCTTCTAACTTTTTTATTTCTTTAAACCAGTTTTCTCTTTTGAATATATCATTTAATTTCTGACTCTATAACTATACATACTGCTTAATAGTCCAACGCAAAGTATAGTCGCCGCAAAAATTAATGCCGCATTATAATTTCCTGATTCACCAATTAATACACCAGAAAGTGCTTGGTGCAATCATTTGTCCCAAACTGTAAATAACAGTTAATGAAGCAACTAAATTTATTTTACTATTACTTTGAAACATTAACGTTTGTGCTTTAGACATAAACAATGTCGTTAAACCAAGAAACGTAGCACCAAATAAAATAGAACTTATCACTAAACTCGTCATGCTTTCTGAAAAAACAGGCAATATCACGGCAATAATTTGTAAAATAAATGCTAAATTAGTTGCTTTACCGTGTCCTAATTTTTCAGCCATCATAGACCATAAAATCGTAGATGGAATAGCTCCCAACCCTACAAACATCCAACTTAACGCCGCATAATCTGCAAACTCAGGTATAGATTTAACGATTGCTACTAAGAATGTTCCTGTAATTATGTAACCCGCACCTTCACAAAAATACGCTATTGAAAATCCCCAAATAAATTTTTTATTCAACTTAACTTTTGGTTTATCTTCTTTTTCATTTAAGTTTTGTGTTTCATTTTCAATATTTGAATTTTGACGCATACCAAAAATTACAAAACTTCCCATAACTAAAGCAAAAATACCAAGTAAAACCCACGTTGTCTTCCAATTATTTTCTGTAGTGAATAAAAATATAAATATACTACTTGTGAAAATGCCTAGACCCACACCACTATAAAGCATACCTGAGATACGACCTTTGTTCGCTGCTCTCAATGCTTCGAGGGCCACATTTGAGGCTAAGACAAAAACGGTTCCACTCGTGATACCCGCAATTAAACGAAAAATAATCCACAGTGTAAAATTATCAAACAGTCCCATCAATATTGTTGAAACTATATTGATCAGTAAGTAAACTTTCAAATCTGTAACCTTGCTAAATACAACTATCCATATAGGAATAATTGCTCCAATTAAATAACCTAAGTAATTAATAGTTGCCAGTAATCCTGCGCTCTGATTATCCATATGTCCCGTTTGTTGCATAAATGGCATAATAGGTGTGTATGCAAAACGACCAATTGCCATCACAATAAACAAACAAATCATCCCTAATACGAGTTGCCGATAAGCTTTTTGCATTTTCCCACACCCTTCCTTAGTAATTATTCCATTATACGCCTAAGCTATATTTTTAGAAATGGCATATCATTAATAAGTTATATAGTAAAAATAAGACGGAAGCTCTATCTAAAGAGCATTCCGTCTTATTGATTTTGTAATACTATAATATCTTTCTCATTATAATATTAATTTTTATTGGTGATCTTCTTTATTTTTTCGACGTCTTCCAATTAATAAGAACGCACCAATCATAGCTAATAATGAACTTAATAATCCATTGGCTTGGTTCTCACTTTCACCCGTGTCAGGTAATTTATCTACCTTTTTATTATCTGAGTTACCAAGTTTATTTTTGTCATTATTCAGATTTGAAATAATACCTTTCTTATCTTTAATTTGTAAAACATCGCCTTTCGAACCTTCTGCTGTTTCAGCTTTATCGTTAATTGAAGTATTCGAAAGTTTGTTGCTACTATTTATATTTCTATTTAATTTTCCATCTTTCGCTTTATTTCCATTCAAACCTAATTTATTGCTTGAATCATAATTATTGCTAGTATTATCGTGAACATTCGATTGGTTAGAGGTTGAATTACTATTGCTACTCACGATAATTGTTGTTCTAGATGTATTGCCTTTCTTATCAATCGCTGACACTTGTATTTTATCCCCAGGTTTTACATTGACATTAGTAGGTATATTAATTACGTATTTGCCTTGATTATCGACTGTACCTGTAACTGTACTTCCATCTGGAAACTTCACTGTGATTGTTGAGCCTGGTTCGCCCGTTCCTGTTACTTTCATGTCTCCACTCGTTACCTCATTCACCGTTGGAGCTACAGGTGCTGTCGTATCTTTAACAGTCAATCTTGTTTCTGGTGATACATTACCCGATGGATCTGTTGAGGTGATAACTAACTCTTCGTTGCCATTCAATTGCTTATCAGCTGGTAAATTGATCACGTAATTTCCTTGATTATCGACTGTGCCTGTTAATGTGCTTCCATCTGGGAATTTAACTGTGATTATTGATCCTGGTTCGCCTGTTCCTGTTACTTGCGTGCCATCACTTGTCACTTCATTCACCGTTGGGGCTACAGGTGCTGTCGTATCTTTAACCGTTAATCGCGTTTCTGACGATACGTTTCCTGATGAGTCAGTAGCCGTAACAATTAACTCTTTGTTGCCATTCAATTGCTTATCAGCTGGTAAATCAATAACGTAATTTCCTTGGTCATCTACTGTACCTGTTAACACACTTCCATCTGGGAACTTCACTGTTATTGTGGAGCCTGGTTCGCCTGTTCCTGTTACTTGTGTACCTTCACTTGTCACTTCATTCACCGTTGGTGCTTGCCGGTGCTGTCGTATCTTTAACAGTCAATCGCATTTCTGACGATATGTTTCTTGATCCATCTGTTGATGTAACTACCAATTCTTCGTTCCCTACTAAATCTACGTTTGTTGGGATATCTATTGCGTAGTTTCCTTGATTATCTGCTGTTCCCGTTACTACACTTCCATCTGGGAATTTAACTGTAATTGTTGAGCCTGGTTCGCCTGTTCCTGTTACTTTCATGTCTCCACTCGTTACTTCATTCACCGTCGGTGTTGCCGGTGCCGTCACATCAGTAACAGTCAATCTTGTTTCCGGTGATACATTGCCCGCACCATCTGTTGATGTAACTATCAATTCTTCGTTCCCTACTAAATCTACGTTCGTTGGAACATCTATTGCGTAGTTGCCTTGACTGTCTGCTCTGCCTGTTGCCACGCTTCCATCTGGGAATTGGATCGTAATCGTTGAGCCTGGTTCACTTGTTCCCGTAACTTGTGTGCCTTCACTTGTAACTTCATTTACCATTGGTGCTACCGGTGCCGTCGCATCTGTAACTGTTAATCTTGTTTCTGCTGATACATTGCCAGAAACATCTGTTGATGTAACTACCAATTCTTCGTTGCCTACTAAATCTACGTTTGTCGGAATATCTATTGCGTAGTTTCCTTGATTATCTGCTGTTCCCGTTACTACACTTCCATCTGGGAATTGAACCGTAATCGTTGAGCCTGGTTCACTTGTTCCCCTAACTTGTGTGCCTTCACTTGTCACTTCATTCACCGTTGGTGCTACCGGTGCCGTCACATCAGTAACAGTCAATCTTGTTTCCGGTGATACATTGCCAGAAACATCTGTCGATGTCACTATGAGTTCTTCATTACCTACTAAGTCCACGTTTGTTGGGATATCTATTGCGTAGTTACCTTGATTGTCTGCTGTGCCTGTTGCCACACTTCCATCTGGGAATTGAACTGTGATTGTTGAGCCTGGTTCACCTGTCCCTGTCACTTGCGTGCCTTCACTTGTAACTTCATTCACCGTTGGTGCTACAGGTGCTGTCGCATCTGTGACTGTTAATCTTGTTTCTGCTGATACATTGCCAGAAACATCTGTTGATGTGATAACTAACTCTTCGTTGCCATTCAATTGCTTATCTAATGGTAAATCGATCGCGTAATTTCCTTGATTATCGACTGTACCCGTTGCCACACTTCCGTCTGGGAATTTAACTGTGATTGTTGATCCTGGTTCGCCTGTTCCTGTCACTTGCGTACCTTCACTTGTAACTTCATTCACCATCGGTGCGTTTGGTACTGTCGTATCTTTAACAGTCAATCTTGTTTCTGACGATACGTTTCCTGATCCATCTGTTGATGTGATAACCAAATCTTCGTTACCATTTAATTGCTTATCTAATGGTAAATCTATCACGTAATTTCCTTGATCATCTACTGTACCTGTTGCCACACTTCCGTCTGGAAATTTAACTGTGATTGTTGATCCTGGTTCGCCTGTTCCTGTGACTTGCGTACTTTCACTTGTCACTTCATTCACCATCGGTGCTACAGGCGCTGTCGTATCTTTAACCGTTAATCTTATTTCTGGCGATACGTTACCTGATGCGTCTGTTGATGTGATAACTAACTCTTCGTTACCTGTCAAATCTACATTGGTTGGAATATCAATTGCGTAGTTTCCTTGATTATCGACTGTTCCTGTAACCACACTTCCATCTGGGAATTGAACTGTAATTGTTGATCCTGGTTCACCTGTTCCTGTGACTTGCGTGCCTTCACTTGTCACTTCATTCACCGTTGGTGCATTTGGTGCTGTCGCATCTTTAATAGTCAATCTTGTTTCTGAAGATACATTTCCTGATCCATCTGTTGATGTGATAACTAACTCTTCGTTGCCATTCAATTGCTTATCTAATGGTAAATCGATCGCGTAATTTCCTTGTTTATCGACTGTACCCGTTGCCACACTTCCGTCTGGGAATTTAACTGTGATTGTTGATCCTGGTTCGCCTGTTCCTGTGACTTGCGTGCCTTCACTTGTCACTTCATTCACCGTTGGTGCATTTGGTGCTGTCGCATCTTTAATAGTCAATCTTGTTTCTGAAGATACATTTCCTGATCCATCTGTTGATGTGATAACTAACTCTTCGTTGCCATTCAATTGCTTATCTAATGGTAAATCGATCGCGTAATTTCCTTGTTTATCGACTGTACCCGTTGCCACACTTCCGTCTGGGAATTTAACTGTGATTGTTGATCCTGGTTCGCCTGTTCCTGTTACTTGCGTACCTTCACTTGTAACTTCATTCACCATCGGTGCGTTTGGTACTGTCGTATCTTTAACAGTCAATCTTGTTTCTGACGATACGTTTCCTGATCCATCTGTTGATGTGATAACCAAATCTTCGTTACCATTTAATTGCTTATCTAATGGTAAATCTATCACGTAATTTCCTTGATCATCTACTGTACCTGTTGCCACACTTCCGTCTGGGAATTTAACTGTGATTGTTGATCCTGGTTCGCCTGTTCCTGTGACTTGCGTACTTTCACTTGTCACTTCATTCACCATCGGTGCGTTTGGTACTGTCGTATCTTTAACAGTCAATCTTGTTTCTGACGATACGTTTCCTGATCCATCTGTTGATGTGATAACCAAATCTTCGTTACCATTTAATTGCTTATCTAATGGTAAATCTATCACGTAATTTCCTTGATCATCTACTGTACCTGTTGCCACACTTCCGTCTGGGAATTTAACTGTGATTGTTGATCCTGGTTCGCCTGTTCCTGTGACTTGCGTACTTTCACTTGTTACTTCATTCACCATCGGTGCTACAGGCGCTGTCGTATCTTTAACCGTTAATCGTGTTTCTGGCGATACGTTACCTGATGCGTCTGTTGATGTGATAACTAACTCTTCGTTACCTGTCAAATCTACATTGGTTGGAATATCTATTGCGTAGTTGCCTTGATTATCGACTGTTCCTGTAACCACACTTCCATCTGGGAATTGAACTGTAATTGTTGATCCTGGTTCACCTGTTCCTGTGACTTGCGTGCCTTCACTTGTCACTTCATTCACCGTTGGTGCATTTGGTACTGTCGCATCTTTAACCGTTAATCGTGTTTCTGCTGATACATTGCCAGAAACATCTGTTGATGTGACAACTAACTCTTCGTTGCCTACTAAATCTACGTTTGTTGGGATATCTATTGCGTAGTTGCCTTGATTATCTGCTGTTCCCGTTACTACACTTCCATCCGGGAATTTAACCGTAATCGTTGAATTTGGTTCGCCTGTTCCCGTTACTTGCGTACTTACACTTGTAACTTCATTCACCATCGGTGCGTTTGGTACTGTCGCATCTTTAACTGTTAATCGTGTTTCTGACGATACGTTTCCTGATCCATCAGTAGCCGTAACTACTAACTCTTCATTGCCTACTAAATCTATGTTTGCTAGGATATCTATTGCATAGTTGCCTTGATTATCGACTGTACCTGTAACTGTACTTCCATCTGGGAATTGAACTGTAATCGTCGATCCTGCTTCACCTGTTCCTGTTACTTGTGTACCTTCACTTGTAACTTCATTCACCGTTGGTGTTGCCGGTGCCGTCACATCTGTAACAGTCATTCTTGTTTCTGGTGATACGTTTCCTGATCCATCTGTTGATGTGACAACTAACTCTTCGTTTCCATTCAATTGCTTATCTAATGGTAAATCAATCGCGTAATTTCCTTGGTCATCTACTGAACCTGTTAACACACTTCCATCTGGGAATTTAACTGTGATTGTTGAGCCTAGTTCGCCTGTTCCTGTTACTTGCGTACCTTCACTTGTCACTTCATTCACCGTTGGTGCGTCTGGTGCTGTCGTATCTTTAACCGTTAACCTTGTTTCTGGCGATACGTTTCCTGATGCATCTGTTGATGTGATAACCAAGTCTTCGTTTCCATTCAATTGCTTATCTAATGGTAAATCAATCACGTAATTTCCTTGATCATCTACTTTACCTGTTAACACACTTCCATCTGGGAATTTAACCGTAATTGTTGAACCTGCTTCACCTGTTCCCGTAATTTGTGTACCTTCGCTTGTAACCTCATCCACCATCGGTGCGTTTGGTACTGTTGTATCTTCAACAGTTAATCTTGTTTCTGAAGATACATTTCCTGATTCATCAGTAGCCGTAACTACTAACTCTTCATTGCCTACTAAATCTACATTTGTCGGAATATCAATTACGTAGTTGCCTTGATTATCGACTGTACCTGTAACTGTACTTCCATCTGGGAATTGAACTGTAATCGTCGATCCTGCTTCACCTGTTCCACTTACTTGCGTGCCTTCACTTGTTACTTCATTCACCGTTGGTGTTACTGGTGCGGTCACATCTGTAACAGTTAATCGTGTTTCTGACGATACATTGCCCACACTATCTGTTGATGTGATAACCAAATCTTCATTGCCATTCAATTCCTTATCTACTGGTAAATCGATTACGTAATTCCCTTGATTATCGACTGTTCCTGTAACTCTACTTCCATCTGGGAATTGAACTATAATCGTCGATCCTGCTTCACCTGTTCCTGTTACTTGTGTGCCTTCACTTGTGACTTCATTCACCGTTGGTGTTACTGGTGCGGTCACATCTGTAACAGTTAATCGTGTTTCTGACGATACATTGCCCACACTATCTGTTGATGTAACTACCAATTCTTCGTTCCCTACTAAATCTAAGTTTGTCGGGATATCTATTACGTAGTTTCCTTGATTATCCACCACACCAGTTACAACACTTCCGTCTGGGAACTTCACTGTAATTGTTGAATTTGGTTCACCTGTTCCACTTACTTGCGTGCCTTCACTTGTAACTTCATTTACCATTGGTGCGTTTGGTGCTGTCGCATCTGTGACTGTTAGTCTTGTTTCCGGTGATACATTGCCCGCACCATCTGTTGATGTCACTACGAGCTCTTCATTGCCTACTAAATCTACGTTTGTTGGAACATCAATCACGTAATTCCCTTGATTATCTGCTGTACCTGTTGCCACACTTCCATCTGGGAATTTAACTGTAATTGTTGATCCTGGTTCACCTGTTCCTGTGACTTGCGTGCCTTCACTTGTAACTTCATTCACCATCGGTTCTACCGGCGCCGTCACATCAGTAACAGTCAATCGTGTTTCTGGCGATACATTTCCTGATGGATCTGTTGATATGATAACTAACTCTTCGTTTCCATTTATTTGCTTGTCTACTGGTAAATCAATCACGTAATTTCCTTGATCATCTACTTTACCTGTTAATACACTTCCATCTGGGAATTGAACCGTAATCGTTGAGCTTGGTTCGCCTGTTCCACTTACTTGCGTGCCTTCACTTGTGACTTCATTCACCGTTGGAGTTACTGGTGCCGTTACGTCTGTAACTGTTAGTCTTGTTTCTGGCGATACATTGCCTGATGCGTCTGTTGATGTGATAACTAACTCTTCGTTTCCATTCAATTGCTTATCTAATGGTAAATCGATCGCGTAATTCCCTTGATTATCGACTGTACCTGTAACTGTACTTCCATCTGGGAATTGAACTGTAATTGTTGAGCCCGCTTCACCTGTTCCACTTACTTGCGTGCCTTCACTTGTAACTTCATTCACCGTTGGCGCTACCGGTGCTGTCGTATCTTTAACCGTTAATCGTGTTTCCGGTGATACATTGCCCGCACCATCTGTCGATGTCACTATGAGTTCTTCATTACCTACTAAGTCCACGTTTGTTGGGATATCTATTGCGTAATTGCCTTGATTGTCTGCTGTGCCTGTTGCCACACTTCCATCCGGAAACTTCACTGTAATTGTTGAATTTGCTTCACCTGTTCCACTTACTTGCGTGCCTTCACTTGTAACCTCATCCACCGTTGGTGCGTCTGGTGCCGTCACATCAGTAACAGTCAATCTTGTTTCCGGTGATACATTGCCGAGCACCATCTGTTGATGTAACTAACAATTCTTCGTTCCCTACTAAATCTACGTTCGTTGGAACATCGATTGCGTAGTTGCCTTGACTATCTGCTGTGCCTGTTGCCACACTTCCATCTGGGAATTGAACTGTAATCGTCGATCCTGCTTCACCTGTTCCCGTAATTTGTGTTCCTTCGCTTGTTACTTCATTCACCGTTGGTGCGTTTGGTGCTGTCGCATCTGTGACTGTTAGTCTTGTTTCTGCTGATACATTGCCCGCACCATCTGTTGATGTGACAACTAACTCTTCATTTCCTACTAAATCTACGTTCGTTGGAACATCGATTGCGTAGTTGCCTTGATTATCTACTGTGCCTGTTGCCACACTTCCATCTGGGAATTGAACTGTAATCGTCGATCCTGCTTCACCTGTTCCTGTTACTTGTGTACCTTCACTTGTGACTTCATTCACCACTGGTGCGTTTGGTGCTGTTATATCTGTCACAGTTACTGGATCTGATGCATAGCTCGTTTTTCCATTCTTTGTAGCAGTAGCAGTCAAAATTGTTCCGCCTTTAAGTGGTTGGGTCAACTGCAATGTTTTCGTTGTCTCGCTGTTTCCTAACACCACTTTTCCAATAACCTTGTTATTATTATCTTTGACCACAATAGTAGATCCTCCAACACCATTGACTTGAAGGCTTGTACTTTGATCGTTAACCGGGGCAATACTTGGTTTTAATAATGATTTTATATCAATTACCTTAAATGTATTTACCTCATCATTTCGATAGTTAGGTGAGTCTATAGCCACCTTATAAGTACCAGGCGTTAATTTCGATACGTTTAATCTAAATGTACCGTTACTATTCACCGTACCTTGACTTACTACCGTGCCATTTGCGTTCAAAATTTTCACTTTTTGATTTGCTGCATATTGATCTAATGGGACATCACCGTTAATGATGGTATCCTCTGTCGTGATATCATTTACAATAGGTTTGCCTACTAATGGAGAGGTCTGATATCTTAAAACTTCGTCTCCATCATTTTTACCATCTCTATCTGTATCACCATTAAATGGGTCAGAATGAGATTTATGAATTTCAAAATTATCCGTCAAACCATCTTTATCTATATCTTGAATGTAGTACGTTGAAGAACCAAAAGTATTAGCGATCATTCCTCCATTTCTATCTGTTAAGTATCCATTAAATGCAAAGTCTTCTTTTACTCGGGTTGTACTAGGTATTAAATTACCGTTCGCATCATAAGAAGCACCCCTAGTTAATATATTATTAGGGCTTTGATTATATACAAGTACAATTCTAATACCTACAGTTTCTGGTAATGAATTATTAAATTCTATGAGTTGATTTAAGTCAGTATCTGTAATAGTACCTCTACCATTTGCATCAACTGCAAGCGTTGCTACTCTATTTCCTTTATAATATTTCTTATCAAAACCACTTACACCATTAAAATCTAATTTATGTAATTCTATTGAAGAAATATATGGTAATAAAGCTGGATCAATTTGATAATGGTATGCCCATTGTTTATTTAACCCAAGATCAAGTATTTTTCCACCATAGTTAAATATTCCATTCTTTAATATTTGATGATCTATGATTGCACCACCGAAATTACCGATTGTAGAATCAAATTGTACTGTTCCACTACTTGCTTTAAATGCATTATTGGCATTATTAGATTGTGATGGGGTAATGTTATTTATTTCTGTATCTGATGGTGTTAAAAAATAACCACTGGTTTCTGAGGTTTGTATTTTTTTATTTTCAAAATCGTCTTTCACATATATTAGATAATTTAACTTATCTTTTTTATTTTTCATACTGTTCAAGATATTTTTAACGGTAGTGTCAAGTTCCATACGTCCTCCAGTGGCTGTATATTGCGATAATATTTCTGCACCACCAAATAAACCACCATTTGCTCTAATGAAATTAACTTGCCAAATGTTAGTCAATTTACCTTGCTTATTAGATAATCTAACTAACTCTACTGGTGATGTACTACCAACAGGATTAACAGTAATTCTTGTCACATGGTTAGCTATCACTGGGTCTAGTTGTAAATTTATTTTATATCTATCTCCAGAATTTGCCCCAGTCAAATAACTATGGATTTCAAATGGAATCGTTTTACCGTTTAAAACTTCGTTACTTGTTAATATACTAGGATCAAAAATCAAGGTTTGGAATGTATAGTTATCTGAGTAATCTAATGTTTCCAAAGAACTATCTTCTGTCATTGCTCTGGGTGATTTTTTTCTGATTATGACTGAACGAGTTCTTCTCACTTTAGCAACATTATTATTGGATTCATTTGTATTCAGCGCTCTCGCTCTTGCTCTTTCACTTCCACTTCTATCTGCGGCAGTGTTCGCATTAGCTGAATTAGTATTTTCTCTTTGTGTATTTACTTCATCTTTTGCTTTTATTTTATTACTAGTATTATTTGCTATATAACTATTAACATCTCTTGTTTGTTTAGATTGTGCCTCGCTTTGGTTTATTGTAGTTTCCTCTGCTACATCACTTGTTTGTCTATCCTCGTAATTTGGAGATGTGTCATCAACATTATTAACTTTTTTATTTTCGTTTTTTATAATTTCACTATTTTCTTTGTTTTCTTTTTCAATTACATTAGTTTCTTTTTCACCATTTGCTTTATTATCAGCTTTTAGTTTATTCTCGATTTTTACAATTTCACTATTCTCTTCATTAGTTTTATTAGATTTTGACGCCGCATTTTCTTTTTCAATTACATTCGTCGCGTTGTTATTATTCTCTTTATTGTCAGTAACTTTACTTTCATTAGTATTTACAGCTACTTCTGGTTCTTTATTGCTAGTGTCAATTTCATTTGTGTTATTTGCTGTTGGCTTACTTTGAACAATACTTTGCTCTGAAGCACTATGACTTGCTTTTAAATTGTCCTTCTGAATATCATGGCTTTCTGAAAAGTCATTGACTGGCTCTTGTTTGTTGCTATTTGCTTTTTCTGTATTAACTAAGTGGTTATCATCTTCATTCACATTAGTACTGAGTGCTTTGGAATCTTTTGGAAGATCGTTTTCTGTCGCATTCGCATCGTTAGATAATCCGAATACTAATACGCTTCCTACTAATAATGACGCTGTGCCAACTGAAAGTTTTCTAATAGAATATTTATTCTTTCTATTGGGTGTTAAATCATGATTGTTTTTCATTATTTTCCTCCATTATTCTTAGTCGATAATACAATATCACAATTGTATTATTTTTTTAAGAGTTTTATATGGATTTAAATATAAAAATTAAGTTAGAAAATTATTTATTAGGTTCACGAAAATATACAATTGGAAATAATTTTAGTAACAACAAAAAAACTATCACGCATTAGCGCAATAGTTTTAAATTTCTCATTATATTTATTTCTTTTTCATTAAAATAGACCTGTTGGTTTTGTATCATAACTTACAAGTAAATTTTTAGTTTGTTGATAATGGTCTAACATCATTAAATGATTTTCTCGACCAATACCACTCATTTTATACCCGCCAAAAGCGACATGCGCTGGATAAGTATGATAATTATTAACCCATACACGTCCTGCTTGAATTCCTCTGCCTATGCGATACGCAGTATTTTGATTTCTCGTCCAAATACCTGCCCCAAGACCATAAATCGTATCATTCGCCATTTCTAGAGCTTCTTCATTTGTTTTAAAAGTTGCGACAGATAATACCGGACCAAATATTTCTTCTTGGAAAATACGCATACTTTGGTCACCTTTGAATATCGTTGGCTCAATATAAAATCCATTTTCTAAATTCTCGTTTTCTTGTCTAACATTTCCACCTACAAGAATTTCAGCACCTTCTTCTTTACCAATATCTAAGTATTTTTTGATTTTTTCTTGTTGCTCATTTGAAGTTTGCGCACCAACCATTGTTGTTTCATCTAAAGGATTTCCTAATTTTATTTTATTCACTTTTTCTATACATAAAGCTATAAATTTTTCATAGATGTCTTCATGAATAAGTGCTCTTGAAGGACATGTACATACCTCACCTTGATTTAGTGCAAACATGACTAAGCCTTCAACAGCTTTTTCTAAAAATTCGTCATCTTTATCCATGATATCTTTGAAAAATACATTCGGTGATTTACCACCCAGTTCAAGTGTAACCGGTATGACATTGTCACTAGCATTCTTCATAATAATTTTTCCAGTTGTTGTTTCACCTGTAAACGCAACTTTATTTATGTTTTTATGCGTGGCTAGTGCTTCACCAGTTTCATTGCCGAAGCCATTTACTATATTAAGCACACCTTCTGGTAAAATATCTTCTATCAGTTCAATAAAATGTAAAATCGATACTGGTGTTTGTTCTGCAGGCTTAAGTACCACTGTATTACCTGTTACAATCGCTGGAGCAATCTTCCAAGTTGCCATAAGTAAAGGGAAGTTCCAAGGGATAATTTGTCCAATTACACCTAATGGTTCTTTGTAATGATATGCAACTGTATCATTATCTATTTGTGAAATGCCACCTTCTTCGGCTCGAATCACACCTGCAAAATACCTAAAATGATCTACTACTAATGGTAAATCTGCAGTAAGTGTTTCTCTCACTGGCTTTCCATTATCAAAAGTTTCTATTACTGCTAAATATTCTAAATTTTCTTCAATGCGATCAGCTATATCTAACAATAACTGTGATCTTTCAGATAATGATTTTTTACCCCATTCAACTTGTGCTTTCTGGGCAGCTTCAACAGCTAAATCAACATCTTTTTGTGTGGACTTTGGTATCTTGGCATAACTTTCACCTGTAACTGGTGAAATATTATCAAAATAATTTCCTTCTTGGGGTTCAACCCATTTTCCACCTATAAAATTAGCATATTTCGATTTCACTTTGTATTTTGCATCTTCTTGATTTGGATTTGTATATATCATTGTAAAACCTCCTTTATTGGTTCTTATACCCTCACCAAAATAAAGTAAGCGCTTTCTTATATAATATTTGAATTTTATAAGAAAAGGCTCTCCACCCTTAATGGATGAAAAGCCTTTACAATATTATTTTATTATGACAATTTGTTTTCGTCTTCTTCTTTTTTTCTACGACGCATCACAAGCAATATTAAGCCGCCTAATCCTGCAATTAATGTGCCGAATAAAGTGCTATTACGTGTTTCATCTTGACCTGTTTCCGGCAATTCATTTTCTGAATTAAGTTTGTTGCTATTGGCGCGTTTTGATTTGTCATTAATATTTGAATCCAATGTATTGTTATTCAAAATACGATTGTCGCTTGTTTTTTTAATTTCTGAATTTTCGTTTGTACTTATATTTTGTGACTTGCTTAGCTTTCCTTTTTTAATTACAGTTTCACTTGTATTTAGTGTTTCTCCTGTATTTGGCGTTTCGCCTGTACTTGGTGTCTCGTCTGTATTTGGTGTTTCGCCTGTATTTGGCGTTTCGCCTGTACTTGGTCTCTCGCCTGTACTTGGTGCCTCGCCTGTACTTGGCGTTTCGCCTGTACTTGGTGCCTCGCCTGTACTTGGTGTTTCTCCTGTATTTGGCGTTTCTTCTTTATTAATAACTATAACTTTAGTACTTTCAGAAATATTTCCATCTTTATCGGTTGAAGTAACGGCGATTTCTTCTCCACCTACTAAATCAATGTTTGATGGAATATCTATTGTATAGTTTCCGTCTTCATCTGTTGTGCCTGTTACTGTTGTTCCATCTGGGAATGTTACGGTTACTTCTGAATTTGGTTCAGCAATACCACTGACTTGTGTATCTTCACTTGTTAACTCTTCCACCGTTGGTGCTTCTGGCGCTGTGATATCAGTTACAGTTGTTGATCCTTCTTCAGATACATTGCCGTCTTTATCAGTAGCTACAACTTTTACTTCTTCTCCACCTTCTAAATCAATGTTCGAAGGAATCTCTACTGTGTAATTGCCTTGCTCATCCGTTGTGCCAGTCGCTGTTGTTCCGTCTGGGAACGTTACTGTTACTTCTGAATTCGGTTCTGCTGTGCCACTGACTTGTGTAGCTTCACTCGTTACTTCTTTCACCGTTGGTGCTTCTGGTGCTTGTCACATCAGTTACTGTTGTTGATCCTTCTTCGGATACATTGCCATCTTTATCAGTAGCTACAACTTTTACTTCTTCTTCACCTATTAAATCAATGTTCGAAGGAATCTCTACTGTGTAATTGCCTTGCTCATCTGTTGTACCTGTTGCTGTTGTTCCATCTGGGAATGTTACGGTTACTTCTGAATTTGGCTCTGCTGTGCCACTGACTTGTGTAGCTTCACTCGTTACTTCTTTCACCGTTGGTGCTTCTGGCGCTGTGATATCAGTTACTGTTGTTGATCCTTCTTCGGATACATTGCCATCTTTATCAGTAGCTACAACTTTTACTTCTTCTTCACCTATTAAATCAATGTTCGAAGGAATCTCTACTGTGTAATTGCCTTGCTCATCCGTTGTGCCAGTCGCTGTTGTTCCGTCTGGGAACGTTACTGTTACTTCTGAATTTGGTTCGGCTGTGCCACTGACTTGTGTAGCTTCACTCGTTACTTCTTTCACCGTTGGTGCTTCTGGTGCTGTCACATCAGTTACTGTTGTTGATCCTTCTTCAGATACATTGCCATCTTTATCAGTAGCTACAACTTTTACTTCTTCTTCACCTATTAAATCAATGTTCGAAGGAATCTCTACTGTGTAATTGCCTTGCTCATCTGTTGTACCTGTTGCTGTTGTACCATCTGGGAATGTTACGGTTACTTCTGAATTTGGCTCTGCTGTGCCACTGACTTGTGTATCTTCACTCGTTACTTCTTTCACCGTTGGTGCTTCTGGCGCTGTGATATCAGTTACTGTTGTTGATCCTTCTTCGGATACATTGCCATCTTTATCAGTAGCTACAACTTTCACTTCTTCTCCGCCTTCAAGCTCAACATTCTCTGGAATTTTTACTGTGTAGTTTCCTTCTTCATCTGTTGTACCTGTTGCTGTTGTTCCATCTGGGAATGTTACAGTTACTTCTGAATTTGGTTCAGCAGTACCACTAACTTGTGTATCTTCACTCGTTACTTCTTCCACCGTTGGTGCTTCTGGCGCTGTCACATCAGTTACTGTTGTTGATCCTTCTTCGGATACATTGCCATCTTTATCAGTAGCTACAACTTTTACTTCTTCTCCACCTTCTAAATCAATGTTCGAAGGAATCTCTACTGTGTAATTGCCTTGCTCATCCGTTGTGCCAGTCGCTGTTGTTCCGTCTGGGAACGTTACTGTTACTTCTGAATTTGGTTCAGCAGTACCACTGACTTGTGTAGCTTCACTTGTTAACTCTTCCACCGTTGGCGCTTCTGGTGCTGTCACATCAGTTACTGTTGTTGATCCTTCTTCAGATACATTGCCATCTTTATCAGTAGTTACAACTTTTACTTCTTCTCCACCTTCTAAATCAATGTTTAATGGAATATCTATTGTATAGTTACCGTCTTCATCTGTTGTGCCTGTTGCTGTTGTTCCGTCTGGGAATGTTACGGTTACTTCTGAATTCGGTTCGGCTGTGCCACTGACTTGTGTATCTTCACTTGTTACTTCTTTCACCGTTGGTGCTTCTGGCGCTGTGATATCAGTTACAGTTGTTGATCCTTCTTCAGATACATTGCCGTCTTTATCAGTAGCTACAACTTTTACTTCTTCTCCACCTTCTAAATCAATGTTCGAAGGAATCTCTACTGTGTAATTGCCTTGCTCATCCGTTGTGCCAGTCGCTGTTGTTCCGTCTGGGAACGTTACTGTTACTTCTGAATTTGGCTCTGCTGTGCCACTTACTTCTGTATCTTCACTTGTTAACTCTTCCACCGTTGGTGTCTCGGGTGCTGTGATATCAATAACTGTTGTTGTTGCTTCTTCAGATACATTGCCGTCTTTATCAGTAGCTACAACTTTTACTTCTTCTCCACCTTCTAAATCTACGTTTGATGGAATGTCTATTGTATAGTTACCGTCTTCATCTGTTGTACCTGTTACTGTTGTTCCGTCTGGGAATGTTACTGTTACTTCTGAATTTGGTTCTGCTGTGCCACTGACTTGTGTATCTTCACTTGTTAACTCTTCCACCGTTGGTGTCTCGGGTGCTGTGATATCAATAACTGTTGTTGTTGCTGTTTCAGATATATTACCCGCGTCGTCTTTTGAAGTCGCTGTGATTGATTCGCCGCCTTCAAGCTCAACTTTCTCTGGAATTTTTACTGTGTAGTTGCCTTGCTCATCTGTTGTACCTGTTACTGTTGTTCCGTCTGGGAATGTTACAGTTACTTCTGAATTTGGTTCAGCAGTACCACTAACTTGTGTATCTTCACTCGTTACTTCTTCCACCGTTGGTGCTTCTGGCGCTGTTATATCAATTACTGTTATTGTCGATGTTTCGGATATATTACCTGCGTCGTCTTTTGAAGTTGCTGTGATTGATTCGCCACCATCAAGTATTACACCATGAGGTATATCAATCGTATAATTGCCATTGCTATCTGTAGTTATCGCAGTATATCCTCCACCAGGAAAATTAATTCTAACTGACGTTCCTGGCTCTGCCGTCCCACTCACTTGTGTATCTTCACTTGTAACAGGATTAATTATTGGAGCGTCAGGTGCGGTTGCATCAGTAACCGTTATTGCTTTAGATGGAGAACTTGTCTTACCATTTTCACTAGCAGTTGAAGTCAGTACTGTACCTGCTTTAAGTGGATTAGATAATATAATGTTCCCAAAAGTAGTGTCACTTGCTATTTTCACTGTTCCTATTACATTGCGGTCGCTGTCAGTAACAGTGATTGTTGACCCTGTAGCACCATGAACAACAAGTACTGTATCATTATCATCTACTGGATCTATCGTCGGTGTAGGAACTATCGTATTATCAATAATATTAAATTTGCTTACTTCATCGTTATCATAATTTGGTGAATCAATAGCTATTGTATATACACCTGAAGGTGACTTAGGTATAACAACGCTAAATGTTCCATCACTATTTACTGATGCAGTACCAATGACTTGGTTATTGGCATTAATTACTTTTGCAGTTTGCGAAACTGCTCCTTCTTTTAATGGGACTGAACCACTTACTACAGTATCTGACATATTAATATCTGCGGCTATTGGTAAACCTACAAGTGGAGATGTTTTATATTTGACTACTTCATCTCCATCATTTTTCCCATCACCATCAGTATCTACAACCTCAGCATCACTAAATGATACTTGACGTTCATATCTATCTAACAGACCATCTTTATCATAATCTTGTAATGCTAATGTTGAAGTACCCATTGTATTATTGATAAGTAGACCGGCGTTATCAGTTAAATAGCCTGCAAATGTAAAATCTTCTTTTTGCTTAGTTGTTTCACTAATTAAATTACCTGCAGAATCATACAATGCTTCTTTAGTTAAGATATTATTTACACTTTGATTTAATTTTAAAACGATTCTCATACCTACAGTTTCTGGCAAACCATTATTGAATGATATCAAGTTGTTTAAATTCTCACTTGTGATTTTGCCATTACCAATCGAATCTAACGTTAAATCAGCTACTTTGTTAGCAGGATAATACGTTTTATCAAATCCACCTAAGCCGAGCATAATCATACATGTGTAATTCAGCGCCTTCGATATAAGGTAACAAATCTTTATCAATTTGATAATTGTATGACCATTGCTTATTTCCAGCCATATTATAATTGAAAATGCCATCTTTCATAACTTGTTGGTCTATTATAATGCCACCATTATTACCAATATCTGTATTAAACACCGCAGAGCCACTACTTGAGGTAAATGATTTACTATTTGCAGTGGATATCTTATCTTGTAACTGTATTAAATCTGAGTCTGCATTTGTTAAGAAATAGCCACTACTTTCTGTAGTACGTACAATTTTATTATCTCTAGAATCTCTCACAAACATTTGGTAATTTAATTTATTGTTACTTAAATCACCTGCTTCTTTAAGTATATTTCTTACTGTATCATCCAAATAAATCTTACCGTTTTCAGCTGTATATTGTCCTAACAATTCAGCACCACCAAACAATCCATCATTTGCTCTGATAAAATTAACTTCCCATGTATTTGTTGGATTACCTTGGTCATCAGTTAGACGTACTAATTCTACTGGATTGCTACGATTGGCTGGATTCACCGATATTTTAGTAACATGCTTAGCAATAATTGGATCTAGTTTCAAATCAATCTTATATCTATCCCCAGAGTTTGCTCCTGACATATAACTTTCAATATTAAAATTGATTTCTTTACCATCTAAAACAGCTTGAGAAGATAATGCTACTGGATCAAAGATTAAACTAGCGAATGTATAGTTGTCCATATAGTCAAGTGATTTATCTATTTGTTCATTTGGTTCACTGGCTGTTACCAATGCTGTTGGTGCTACCATAGTACGAAGCATAGTTCTTTTTGGCGTAGCTAAAATTGTATTCGCATCTTGTTCATTAGCTAATTGAATCGCTAGTGCTTTTAGGATTTCATTATTGATTTCTTCATCAGATGCTTCTTCAAAATTAATATTTGCTTGATCTATAATTGCTGTCGTATCTTCATCTGACAATTCAGTACTTAAATAGGATTTAACTTCTGCTTCTTTATCTGTAGTAGTTGATAGTTGTTGTGTCAAATCTGATTCAATTATTGTGTTTTCCGAATCTGTCTTTTCAGTTTTATTATTCACATTGCTGTCGCTAGCTATTTCTGTTCGTTATATTGCTTCTGTTTCTTCTTTTTGTATTTCTTCGTTAATTGACTCTGTTGGTTTCTGAGGTGTTTTCTCAATTTCTATTTTCTGTTCAGTAATTTCCGACTGGTTTTCATCAGTTGTTTTTGACTCATCCATATTTACTTCATCATTTGTAGTCGCTTTTTCTCCAGAATTTAATGATTCTTCAGTTGTTAATGTCTTTTCATTTACGTTAGTAGTTTGTGAATTTTCAGCTTTTGGTTCTTCAGTTTCTGTTGTTTCATTCGTTGATGTTTCTTCTTTAATAACATTATTTTCTGTAGTATCCGTATCGTTAACTTCTTGATTTTTGTTGTCTATAGAAGTCTCGCTAGCTGTATTTTCTTTTGCTGTTTCTACAGTATTATTCGTATCTTGAACATTTTCTGTAGTATCCGTTTCTATTTGTGATGTATTAGGTTCAGTCTTTTCTGCATTTTTCTCTGTATCTATAATTTCAGTTGAATTAGTAATTGATTCTTTTTCTACATTTTGCGTTTCTGTTTCAATGCTTTTTATATCACTTATATCCAATGCTTCCCCTTTATTAATTCTACTATCATTGGTTGTAATCGCGTCTAACTCAGTTGCTTGTGCTTCGCTTCCCACACCGAAGACTAATGTAGCTCCAATTAAAAGTGACGCCGTCCCAACTGTAAATTTCCTAATAGAATATTTATTCATTTTATTAGGTAAAAACCCTTGTTTGTTTTTCATAATATTTCCACCTCAAAATAGATTTGTACAACTCAATATTACACAATTAGTTTTAAAACACAAGAAGTTTTTTAATTTTTAATATCATCTAAAATAGAAAAGTTGAATTCCTTTAATAAATAATAAAACAAATAATGATTTTATGCGTTTACCTTATTAAATGTAAAATGCATTAGATAATAATTTAAAATGAATAGCATTAAAAAAGTTCTGCTTTTAAACTTGAAAGTTAACGATTAAGTTCGTGTAGGATTATACTGAAGGTTAATTGTAGGGTTTTACTATTAGATGTTATGCGTATACATGAACTTTATATTATTATTAATTAGTATTGAAAATTCAAAATAAACTTCTTATTGTATCTTAAAAGTAGCATTTGTAACTTGAGTTCTTAAATATTATAAATACAGTTGACATCAATGTAAATAAAAAAATAGAAGTTTAATAGTTAAAATAGTAAGAAATGTCATTAATTAATTTTGACATGTTTGTAGTATTTAAAAAAATTAAAATTAGATACAAAAATCCCTTGAAGCATGATACTTCAAGGGATAGTTTATTACTTATTATTTATTGTTTAATTCAAGTTCAGCATTATTTGCTTGTCGTATTTCTTTTAATAATGCGTAATCTTCAATTAATGATTTACCATAAGATGGAATGATTTCTTTCAACTTAGGTTCCCATTCAGCCATATAATCTGGGAAGTTTTTCTCGATTACTTCTAATGCAACTGAAACTGAAGTAGAAGCACCTGGAGATTCACCTAATAATGCAATTACAGAATGGTCTTTTGAATTTACAACTTCTGTACCGAATTGAATAAATCCTCTACCGTGTTCTTTTGTATCTTTGATAACTTGAACACGTTTACCGGCTTGCATAATATCCCAATCTTTATCTTTAGCATCAGGAACAAATCGACGTAATTCTTTCATTCGATCTTCTTTTTTAGCTAATACTTCTTGAATAGAATATTTAATTAACGGGAAGTTTTTCGCCGCTGCAGCTAACATAGTGATTATGTTGCTAGGGTTAATTGATTTAAATAAATCTAAATTAGAACCATTTTTCAAGAATTTAGGGCCAATCGCCGCGAATGGTCCAAATAATAATGAGTTTTCATCTTGGATATAGCGTCTATCTAAGTGAGGCACCGTCATTGGCGGTGTACCTTCAGGTTCTTTACCATAAGCTTTAACTTCGTGCTTAGCTACAACATCAGGATTATTACATACTAAGAATTCTCCTGTAATTGGGAAACCACCTAAATGCTTACTTTCTGGAATACCAGTTTTTTGTAGCATTGGAATTGCGAGCACCACCTGCACCAATAAATAGATAGTCAGTAATGTGATGTTCTACTTTATTAGTTTTAAGGTCTTTAATTTTAACTTCCCATTTACCATCTTTACGACGGCTGAAGTCTTGAACTTCATGTTTGTAGAAAAGTTCTGCATTTTCATGTTCGTTTAAGTTTTTAGCCATTTTTCTTGTAAGTTCACCGAAGTTCACATCTGTACCTTCGTTTATTTTACTAGCTGCAACTACTTCTTCTGGATCGCGGCCTTCCATCATTAATGGCATCCACTCTTGTAGTTTTTTATGGTCTTCTGTATATTCTATACCTTTAAACATTGATAAAGGCGCAAGTGCTTCATAACGTCTCTTCAAGAAATTCACATTTTTATCGCCTTGCACAAAACTAATATGCGGTAATGGGCGTATAAATTCTTGTGGATCTTGAATTTGATTACTTTTTACTAAGTGAGACCAAAATTGTTTTGAAATCTCAAATTGTTCGTTAATTTCTTTTGCTTTTTCGATATCGATTGAACCGTCTTTTTGTTCAACTGTATAGTTCAATTCACATAATGCGGCATGTCCAGTACCAGCATTGTGGCGTTCGTTAGAACTTTCAATTGCAGGTTTTTCGAGTCTTTCAAAAAGTTTTATATTCCATTCTGGTGCAAGATCTTTTAACATCGTACCGAATGTTGTACTTAAAACACCAGCACCAATTAAAATGACATCTTTTGAGTTAGATTCACTCATTTTTTTACCACCTCTCGTGATCACTTTTTAATTAATTATATAAGATAAAACATAGTTGTTTCGTTCTTGAGATAACACATACATCATTTTCACTACTGTATTTATACCCTTAAAACTATTTAATTATCATATAATCGTTTTCTCGATAAATATCTCTCTCTATATATGATAAATCAACACTAAGAAAATGTAAATTGTATATTGAGAGAATATTGTATCTAACTGAATTGTTCACTAAACATGTAAATACATTAAGACAAATTAATCACCGATAATAATATTATCTATTAGACGTGCCTGGCTAAATTTGACTGCCGACGATATAAAAATTCTATCTGTAATTTCATGTTGCTCGACAAGTTGAGGATAGCTATAAATTGCTACTGTTTCGATATCCCCGCTCGTATATTGTTGTATATAATCACGGGTAGCTTCAATGATTTTCAAACTGTTGCGTTCACCTTGATTATATAATGATTGTGCTAACTGCAAACTTTTATAGAGGTGAGGCGCTTCTGCTCTTTCATCTGGTGTTAAATAAATATTACGTGAACTTTTAGCTAGACCATCCGCTTCACGAACAATGTCTACGCCTACAATATCAATTGCATGATTAAAGTCTTCAACCATTTTTTCCACTATAGCTAACTGCTGTGCATCTTTTTTCCAAAATAAGCACGCTGTGGTTGTATAATATTGAACAGTTTATTTACTACTGTCACTACGCCGTCAAAATGACCCGGACGCTGTGCGCCTTCTAATACTGACGCTAGACGTCCAGCCTTCACTTCAATTGTAGGTTGTTCCGGATACATTTCTTTTTCACTCGGATAAAAAATATAATCTACGCCTACTGACAGTCGCTTTTGCTGTGTCACTTTCAATGTCTCGAGGATACGCATCTAAATCTTCATCAGGCCCAAATTGCAGTGGATTTACAAATACACTAATAACTGTCATATCATTTTCAGAAATAGATTGTGACATCATTTTTAAATGGCCCTCATGTAAGGCGCCCATCGTAGGTACAAAGCCCACTGATTTATTTGATTTTCTCCATTGCTTAGACATCTCAGTCATTTCTTCTATAGTAGTAATTAACTCAGTCATTCAGACACCTCATTCATGACCTGCTTTTTGTAAGTGTACGCATCACTCGGAAATTGTTGTGACTTAACTTCAGTATCATATTGAGATAATGCTTGAACACCTTTTTGAAAATCACCATATTGTTTAACAAATTTCGCTTGATGATTCACTTCATAATTTAGTAAATCGTGATACACCAATACTTGTCCATCTGTGCCTTTACCAGCGCCAATTCCAATAACTGGGATATCTAAATTTTCAGTGATTTTAGCAGCTAAATCGCTTGGAATAGCTTCTAACACTAACATAACAGCACCTGCTTGTTGTACAGCATACGCATCATTTATAAGTTGTTGCGCTGCTTCTTTGGTATTTGCCTGCATTTTATACCCTGTTATACCAACACTTTGGGGTGTTAACCCAAGATGTGAAACAACTGGGATACCCATATTGCTACAACTTTCAATATATTGAGTTAAATGCGCACCTTCAGCCTTAATCGCATTCGCTTGAGTTTGTTGATATAACTTTACAGCTGTTTCTAAATCCGACTGTTCGTTTACACCTACCGCACCAAAAGGCACATCTACAATTACAAATGTGTCTGGCGCACCTCGTCGTACAGCTTTGGCATGATGAATCATATCGTCTACTGTTACTTGTACTGTGCTGTCATAACCTAAGACCGTCATCCCTAATGAATCACCAACTAATATTGTATCTATCTGTGCTTGCTTCAACTTGCTTCGCACTAGGATAATCATATGCTGTCACCATTGATATCTTATCGTTACTCTGTTTCATATCTATTAACTGATTTAATGTTTTCAATTAAAATCATCTCCGCAGTTTGTTATATTTGTATTGTTATCCATATACTAACCAATCTACTTAGAAAAGGAAATTAAAAACATGAACAAAATTGCAATAATTGGACCTGGCGCAGTAGGTAGCACGATTGCAATTGATCTTTTAGCAACACATCCTGATTTACGCTTACTCGGTCGCCGACCTCAAACGCTCACCTACTATGCCAATAATAATACTGAACATGAACGCACTTTACAGGTTACGCCATTAATAACTGATCAAAACCCAGTTGATGTTTTAATTATTGCTGTTAAAATACCTCAACTTGATGATGTATTAAGAGAAATGGAACATTTAATCCATGAGCAAACCATTATTATACTCGCTCAAAATGGGCACGGTCAGTTGTCACGCTTTGAACATCCTCACGTATTTCAAGCTGTTGTTTATATTAGCGGACAAAAATCTGATTCTACCGTAACGCATTATCGTGATCACAAACTCATTTTAGAAGATTGTCCAGAAACGCGTGCATTCCGTGATATTGTAGCGGGCTCTTCTTTAGAAGTTGAACTCACAAACGATATTGATTATGCCATTTGGTATAAACTGCTTGTTAATTTAGCCATTAATAGTGTCACTGCATTAAGTCGTCGTACTGCCGAAGTACTTCAAGTTCCGGGTATCAAACACCTTTGCAAGCAACTATTAGTTGAAGGTGTAGCCATTGCACAAGCTGAAAATGTGTACTTTGATGATGACATTGTCGATGATATTATGACAATTTACAAAGGTTATCCCAATCAAATGGGCACAAGTATGTATTATGACATCATCTCAGCTAATCCATTAGAAATAGCGGGCATCCAAGGCTTTCTATTCAAAAAAGCAAGAGAACATCAATTGGTTACACCTGTACTCGATACTATTTATCCACTATTATTGGCACAACAAAAATATTAATATGTTATTTTTTAAAATTTATTCTACTTGATATGCCAATATTAAAATTTATATTTCATTCGTTATCATGCTTTTCTTTCATATTGCTATAAACTGTTAATTTATTTTTATGCTGTTCATAAACAGTTCATAAAATCACTTTATATTATAGTTATTAACAATTTGGAGGAAGAAAAAATGAAAAAATTAATGTTCAGCTCTGCCTTTTATACTTTATTAGGATTACTTAGTGGTTTGTTTTATAGAGAAATGTCAAAAGGAGAAAATTTCAGCGATTATTCGCAATTAAATGTAACGCACACACATTTATTAGTTTTAGGTACAATTATGTTCTTGATTTTCATGGTTATCGAACATCAACTTAAATTGACTCGTAATAGTAAATTATTTAATAGTTTCTTTTATATTTTCCACTTAGGCGTATTAGTAACTGTAGCAATGCAATTTGTGAATGGTATTGCTACTATCAAAGGATTCAGTGTAAGTCCTGCAATCGCGGGCATTGCTGGTTTAGGTCACATCTTTATTTCTATCGCATTCATATTATTCTTTGTGTTATTAAACAAAAGAATTAACGCCACTGCAGAAAAAAGAAAATAGCATAACAAAAAATCTGTTCAAGTCTCAATAATAGAAACTTGAACAGATTTTTTTGTATTTTTTCAATTCCCTCCATATATAAAATTATTAAAAATTAATTCCATATTTTAATTCATTAAAATGTTAATGAATTAATTGACACTCTTGCTCACAGATTTCAGACGTGTACAATTGCGAGCAAGCGCTTACATAAGTCAGTATAAAATCCATTTTATGTTAGGAGAATTAATTTGATTACAGAATTCATTGATTTCTTAGATAAAATTATATGGAGTCCTCCGTTAGTTTTTGGTTTATTAATAACAGGACTGATATTTTCACTTATTACTCGCTTCGCACAAGTGAGACAATTTAAAGAAATGATACGTTTATTATTCAAAGGAGAAAAATCTCCACAAGGTATCTCTAGTTTTCAAGCTATTTCATTATCTTTAGCGGGCAGAGTTGGCACAGGGAATATCGTTGGTGTGTCAGCAGCCATATTTATTGGCGGCCCCGGTGCAGTCTTCTGGATGTGGGTGACAGCTTTACTAGGCGCAAGCACTGCATTTGTAGAGTCTACATTGGGACAAATATATAAACAAAAGGAAAATGGGGAATACAGAGGCGGCCCTGCTTATTACATTGAAAATGGTATTGGAGGAAAGTTCGGAAAAATATTTGCGTTGATATTTGCCATAGTGACTATTATTTCAATCGGACTTTTAATGCCAGGCGTACAGTCCAATGCAATTGCAACTTCATTACATAGTGCTTTTAGCGTTCCAAAATGGGCAGTCACTATTTTTCTCGTAATATTACTATCGCTTATCATTTTTGGTGGAATTAAACGCATTGCCAGTATGGCAACAGCAATTGTCCCTTTTATGGCTATAGCTTACATTTTATTAGCTGTTATTGTAATTTTTTTAAATATTGAAGAAGTTCCTGCATTGTTCGCACTTATTTTTAAATCTGCACTAGGGTTGCAATCTACTTTTGGTGGCATTATTGGCGCAATGATTGAAATTGGTGTAAAACGTGGATTATATTCAAATGAAGCAGGTCAAGGGACAGGGCCCCATGCAGCTTCAGCGACAGAAGTATCTCACCCAGCAAAACAAGGGCTTGTACAAGCTTTCTCAGCTTATATAGATACTATTTTCGTCTGTACAGCTACCGCATTAATTATTTTAATTTCAGGAACTTATAATACAACAGATGGCACAGAGAATACACAGGGACAGCCTAATTTAATTGAAGATAATGGTGTTTATGTATTGAATGCAGATGGCTCTAAAGATTTTTCTGGGACTGCCATGTATGTACAATCTGGTATCGATAAAGCATTTCAAGGTGATAGCTACCAATTTGATCCAAATTTTGCTGGGTTCGGCTCTTATTTTATAGCTATTGCATTGTTTTTCTTTGCATTTACTACCATATTAGCTTATTCGTACATTACTGAAACAAATATTGCGTATCTCACTAGAAATATGAGTACTAAAAAATCAAATTTTTATATTACATTGACTCGTTTCCTACTTATTTTTGCCACTGCATACGGCACTATTAAAACCGCTGATGCTTGCGTGGGCCATGGGCGATGTAGGTGTTGGTATGATGGCATGGCTAAATATTATAGCTATATGGATTTTATGTAAACCCGCCTTTCGTGCTTTAAAAGATTTTGAAAATCAGAAAAAATCGAAAGGCTCTGGCGGCTTGGCTGTTTATAAACCCACTCAACAAGATGCTCCTAATGCATATTTTTGGTTTAACAGAGAAAAAAATAATGAAGATGCTCATAAACAAGAATAATAAATATTCAGAGCAAAACTTTATAAACTTATTTTATAGTATGAATTATATAACAAAACCCATGCCCTCAACTACATCGAGGAACATGGGTTTTAATTTATTGATAGTCAATAACCATAGATATTAGAGTCATATTTTCTCCATTATTAATATAACTATGAGAGATGTCTGATTTGAACCTCAAGGCATCGCCTTCGCCTAAATGAAGCGTTTCATGTTCTAAATGCATTTCTAATTGCCCATCAATTACAATAATCGATTCCTCTGAACCGGATAAATGGGGTTCTGCATCTAATGTTGCTCCTGGATCGAGCTCTACATAAAAGAATTCAAAGGACTTACTCTTTTCAAATGGGAAATATGGATAAACACGATATTTTCCCTCATCTTCAGTCACAGGTACAACATCTTCTTTTTTTAACTGTGTATAATCTGACTCTGCCTCATTCATTAAACTACTAAACGATAATTTTAAACCATTACTAATTTTCCAAACGGTATTTATTGAAGGAATCGTATTACCTTTTTCAATTTCATTTAATGAAGATGTGCTCACCCCTGTGAGTTTTGATAATTTGTCCAAGCTAATCTTATTTTTCTTTCTATATAAGTAAATATTCTTAGCTACTATTTTATGAAATTCCATTATTTGACCCCTTTTATATTGACTTTCCTGTTCAATGGATATAAAATCCTTTTAAAAGGAAATATCCTATTGAGCGGAAGTTTTGTGATTATATTTCCATAATACAGGATAATGAAGGGAGAATGCAATTTGTTTATATCATTTATTTTTTATACGTTTTTTATGAGTTATACCCCTGGCCCTAACAATTTATTAGCATTAGACGGCGTTTTAAAATTAGGTCTTAAAGGCACTGCGAAATTCTTAATTGGTATTGGATTAGGTTTTTTAACGCTTTCCATGTTTTGCTTGTTATTTAGTGAATATATGGTCGCTTACTTTTCAAGTTTTATATTTGTAATTAAAATAGTGGGATTTATTTACTTATTGTATCTTGCTTATTCTGTATTTAAACATGATAGTAAAGACGCTCAACAAAGCAATACGTATCGTATGAGAGATGGTTTGCTTCTTCAATATATGAATCCTAAAACAATCGTTTATGTACTTACTGCTATCGTGACCTATGTCACTACTCAAAATATAAGTTTTCTTGCTACACTGAGTTATACAATTATCATTGCACTTATCGGTGTTTCAGGTGCAGTCGCCTGGGCCGTTATGGGCCTTTGTTTTAAAAAAATTCTATTAAAATATGAATTCATCTATAAAGTTAGTATGTCTGCATGTCTTGTAGTTTTAGCATTTATGATGATTTTAGAATGATTATTATCAAATTGAACTTTATTAAATTTCCTTTGAATTTACTTTTTAATTCTCACTATTAGGGAATAAAATATATAGAGGTGATTCATATATGGATAATACTAATTTAACTAACAAGATTAACGAAATACTCAACACATCACGTGTCGGGGTGTTATCTACCGCATATAATCATATACCTAACAGTAGATATATGATTTTTTATAATGACGGTAACACGCTTTATACAAAAACAAATGTTAACTCAATAAAAATTGAAGAAATTGAGTCAAACCCACGTGCACATATTTTAATTGGTTACGATGATACAAATAATCGTAGTTTTCTAGAAATTGATGCCACATTATCAATTGTTCAAGATCAAGAAACAATTGATTGGTTATGGAAAAACCAAGACAAATCATTTTTCGATAACAAAACTGACCCAGAACTATGTGTAGTTAAAGCTCATCCAAAATCTCTTAAGATAATGAATGATAAAACATTAGACGAACCACAAACTATAAATTTTGAAGGTTAATTTTCAAAACACTTGTATAAGTAATAACTTATACAAGTGTTTTGTCTTTCGTTAAATAATCTACGATTCAAGATACACTGTCTTTTTCACATAGAAAATGAATACATTCTATATTTAAATAGGTTATTATAGAAGTAAGCTTTATAAAATAAGTTGAAAATGAATTTTTTAATTTATATAAATCTAGTGACAATTTACATATAGGAGGTAATTTATGTTTTTAGCATGGAATGAAATTAAACGTAACAAGTTGAAATTCAGCTTGATTATCGGTGTCTTAATTATGATTAGTTACCTACTCTTCCTTTTATCTGGCTTAGCAAGCGGACTGATGAATATGAATAGGGAAGGTATCGATAAATGGCAAGCCGATGCTATTGTATTAAATAAAGATGCAAATGAAACTGTAGAGCAGTCTTCGTTCAATAAAGATGATGTCGGAAATACATATGATAAACAAACGACTTTAAAACAGACAGGTGTTATCGCTTCTAATGGTAATGCAGAAGAAAATGCCTTACTATTTGGTGTCACTTCTGATTCTTTCCTAGTACCTGATATGATAGAAGGCAAAAAAGTTAAATCTGACAATGAAGTAGTAGCCGATGAAACTCTAAAAGATAAAGGATTTAAAATAGGAGATAAATTATCGTTATCACAATCAGATGAAAAATTGAAAATTGTAGGCTTTAGTGAAAGTGCTAAATACAATGCCTCTCCAGTGCTGTTTTCTAATAATAGTACAATACAAAAAATTAATCCTTCATTAAATGAAGATAAAACCAATGCGGTCGTGGTCAGAGATAAAGATTGGAATAAACAAGATTTAAATAGTGATTTAGAAGCTATAGAAATTGAAAGTTTCGTTGAAAACTTACCAGGTTATCAAGCTCAAAACTTAACGTTAAACTTTATGATTACATTCTTATTTATTATTTCTGCAACAGTGATTGGCATCTTTTTATATGTCATTACGTTACAAAAAACTAATTTATTCGGTGTGTTAAAAGCACAAGGTTTCACAAATGGATATTTAGCAAAAGTTGTATTATCACAAACGTTCATCATTGCGATGATTGGTACAGTGATTGGTCTTGCGCTAACTTTACTTACTGGTGCCTTTTTACCAAGTGTGGTCCCAGTTAAATTTGATGTTACTACGTTATTAGTATACGGCGTCGTCCTTATCATAGTTTCTCTATTAGGTAGCCTCTTCTCGATATTGACGATTAGAAAAGTAGATCCACTCAAGGCAATAGGATAAATAGGAGTGTATAAATAAATGCTAGAATTTAAAAACGTCACTAAAAGCTTTAAAGATGGGAATCAAACAATTGAAGCTGTAAAACCTACATCTTTGAAATTTAATAAAAATGAACTGATTGCCATTATCGGACCCTCTGGTTCTGGAAAAAGTACATTCCTAACAATGGCCGGCGCATTACAGACGCCCACATCTGGTGAAATTATCATCAATGATAAACAAGTATCTCAACTTTCGCTGAAAGAATTAGCCAAAACGAGGATGCAAGAAATCGGTTTTATTCTTCAAGCTACGAATCTTGTGCCATTTCTAAATGTAAAACAGCAATTTAAGTTACTACAAAAACAGAAAAAAGATGTGCTAGACGAAGCAAGTTATAACCAACTTGTTAAGCAACTTGATATTGCGGTGCTTGAGAATAAACTCCCAAGTGAAATATCTGGCGGACAAAAGCAACGCGTTGCGATTGCTAAAGCACTTTATACAAAACCATCAATTATTTTAGCTGACGAACCAACCGCTTCATTAGACACGAACAATGCAATGGAAGTAATGAAAATTTTAAAAGAACAAACGATGGAACAAAACAAAACTTGCATCGTTGTTACGCATGATGAACGACTAACTGAGTATTGTGATAGTGTATATCACATGGAAGATGGTATGCTTACGCTCACTCAGGACAACAAAGCATAATAAAATCCCTTCATAGTATTCACATTTAAGTGCATATTTATGAAGGGATATTTTTATTTTAATTAATAATTAAAATCATATAATTAAATTTGTGATTAATATTAAAATAAGACCTACCACAGATAATATAGACTCTAGTAGTGTCCATGTTAAAAATGTTTCTTTCATAGTTAAGCCAAAGTATTCTTTGAACATCCAGAAACCTGCATCATTAACATGTGAACAGAAAATACTCCCTGCTCCAATTGCTAATACTACTAAAGAGATATTCACATCTGCAGTTTGTAATAAAGGTAATACAATTCCTACTGAAGATATCGCTGCTACTGTCGTGGAGCCTAATGCTGTACGTAATAAAGCAGCAGCTAGCCATGCAAGAACGATTGGTGACATTTCTGTGCCTTTAAATATTTCTGATATAGTGTCACCAACGCCACCATCAATTAATATTTGTTTGAACGTCCCACCACCACCAATGATAAGTATTAACATAGCAATTGGTGTAATTGCGTTAGAAACAGTGTCCATAATTTCCTTCATTGTTTGATTACGTCTAATTCCCATTGTATATATCGCAAACAACACAGCGATAAGCATTGCAGTTACAGAAGTACCAATAAAGTAAATAAAACCTTCAAATCCTTTGGCATTACCATCATCATTACCCGTAATGAGTTGTACCACTGTCGCCAATAACATCAATATAACTGGCGCAAGTGCTGTTAGTAGACTAATACCAAAACTAGGTAATTGATCTTGATCGTATTCCTTCATTTCTCCAACTGCTACTTGATTTCCTTCTCTTTTAAAAGCTTCTGGTGTCAGCTTATGTGCAATTATAGGAAATGTTCCGCCAACAATAATTGCTAATGGAATTCCAATAATAATTCCATACATTAACACATAACCAATATTTGCATTAACAGCTTCAGAAATCGCTACAGGACCTGGATGAGGTGGTAAAAATCCATGTGTTATAGCAATTGATGTTGCCATTGGTAATCCGACTTTTAAATTTGAGATTTCCATTCTTTTTGCTAATGTAAATACTAATGGAATTAATAATACAAATGCTACTTCTAAAAATAATGAAATACCAATAATAAATGAAGCAATAATCATAGCCCATGTCACATATTTTTCACCAAAAACGTTTATAAGTGTGTCCGCAATACGTGTTGCACCACCACCGTCAGATAACAGTTTTCCTAAAATGGACCCTAGACCAAAGATAATGGCAATATGCCCTAAAGTATCGCCCATACCTTTTTCAATAGTTGTGACAATCGTGTCTAAAGGCATACCTAGCAATATACCTGTTACCATTGAAGTAATGATTAATGCAATAAATGTATTTAATTTAAGCCAAATAATTAACATTAATAATATAAGTACCCCTATTACTACAGCAATTAATGGCCACATTTCTCCCATCATTTTATCTCCCTACCTTCTAATTCTCTTTTATACTACTGTTCATTTTGTATACATTGGTTAACGTATTAGTACTACCAATATTTCCCGGGAAAATAACATAAGGCATATTAGAATATTTTGCTTCTTCACCAGTCATCCACACAGGTACGCCCTGTGTTATTTGCCCAATTACTTGTGCTTTTTTAATTTCCAAGCCTTTAGTTGCAACATCACTAGAAGTTATTCCGCCTTTTGCAATAATAAACTTTGGTTTTATGCTTAAGCCCCTTACAATTTCTACCAAAGCATTTGAAATGTTTGTAGAAATCCCTAAATTATTTGTTAAATCTTCAGTTTTTATAACATCTCTAGAAGTATACACAACCACATCTTTACTATTTTTAATTAAATCTTCTACTTCTTGAATTCTTTTATCTATATATATGTTTAAATCTGCTTTAGTAACTGACTTAACATCAAATTCAATTGGATTGATATGCGTATTATTTAGTAAATGATGTAATTGTAATGATGTTTTCTTCACATGTGATCCAACGATAATCAAACCACCATGGTTATTATTACTAAATTGATTTAGGTTAATGATTTCACCTGGAGTCTGACACATCGATTTCACAAAGGACAGTTGCTGTTCTAAACATAAATTTCTTATCATCATTCGCTAAAAATGCAGTTAAACAAGAGACAAAATAATCCATATCTTCATCATTCAATGCATCTACCACTACTGCATCAAAGTTTGATACTTCGTGAAATGTTTGTAATATACTTTCCTTATTTCTTTCTCTTATTTGAGATAGTGTAATGTGGTGTACATTTTCAGCTTTAACGTCACCAGAACTCTTCTCTTCTATAAAATCTGCCATCGTTTGGGATTCAAAACCAAATGTAGTATCATTGGCAAATTCACTTTCAGAAACAGGGGTATATCTCCCATCTTCTTTAAGATAATGGACGCCGTTATATGTATACCTCTCACCTTCAAAAAATTCCGGTAAATAAAACACCGCATCAAATGCTTGTTCTGAAGCTTCACTTAAGACCTTAGGTTCTAGGTAAAAGTGACCTCTTAGAGTGGAATCACCCCTACTAATTACAATAAACGGGTAGTCTAAACGTCGAGAAACCAATTCTATATTTCGACTAATCTCCTGATGCAATTTTGTCGTTTCTTGTTCATTCAATGCTCTAGAATTAGTTAATATATAAAACATATGATTCTCTTGCTTAAATCCATCTTCAATTAAATCTTCCGACCAATCTGTATACACAGGTAAGTCTTTAACTGTTTGTGTACCAGTTGGATCATCATCCAAAACTATGATTTTATATTTAAAGTCATCTAACTGCTTATCAATCTCGTCATTGTTTTTTTGGTTAATTATATCTTCAGTTAGCACTTTCTCACCTCATTTATATATTATTAATTTTTTCAAAATATTTTATAATACCAGAATGATCATTTGCGCCATTCCCTTGGGCTACTTCTGATTTATATATTTCTTTGACTTGGTTTGCTAAAGGTAATGTAAGTCCAACTGTATCTGCTGTCGAACTTACATTCTTCATATCTTTCAGGTTTATATTAAGTGTGCCACCAGGTTGATAATCTTCTTCAATCATCTTAGGAAATTTTGCTTCCATAACATTTGAACCTGCAAGGCCGCCTTTAATTGCCTCATGCATACTTTCTAAGTCAATATCAAATTTTTTCGCAAGTACAACTGCTTCAGAAAGTGCTTGCGATATTTGTATTTACTATAATTTGATTCGCTAATTTAACAACACTTCCCGCACCAACATCACCGACTCTTATCACAGATTTTGCAATTGGTTTTAGAACGCTCTGAACGATTTCTAAATCTGATTCATCACAACCAATCATGACTGAGAGTTCACCAGTAATTGCTAATGGCTCACCGCCACTTACAGGTGCGTCTATATATTTAATTTGCTTTTCTTTCAAAACTTTACTTATCTCTAACGACTCATTTGGCGTTAACGAACTTGTATCAACAACTGTCTGAACACTAATATCTGACTGATTTAAAATTGCATCTTTTCCACTATATAAAACTGCTTTTACAATTTCACCATTAGGTAATGAAGTAATAATGTGATCTACTTCTTGAGCCATTTGTTTTACAGATACTGCTTGTGCCCCCTCATTAATAACTTCTGCTTCTGCTTCTTTATTTAAATCATTAACGAGAACCGTTACATTCTCTTTCAAGTAATGCTTAACCATTGGTTTTCCCATTATACCGAGACCAATAAATCCTATTTTCATAAATTACACCCTCCTGAAAACGTTTACAAACATTATTGTATACTAGAACGGTTAAAATGTATACATTTATTCAAAGAATTATTTATAGTACACTTATTATAATGAGGTGAAGAAATTGAACACTAATGAATTAACTGTTTATCAAAAGATTAGAAATGATATTATTTCTGGTGAATTAAAAAAAGATGAAAAGATTACAGAAGCTAAACTTGCTAAGAAGTATGATGTAAGCAGAACACCTATACGCGAGGCTTTGAAACAACTAGAATTAGAATATTTTATTAAAAACTCTTATATTTTCATGCCAACAAGTGAAGAATATAGACAAATTTTTGAAATGCGTATTTTATTAGAAACCTATGCATTAAGAAAAGCGACAGTAGTATACACAAAAGAAGATTTAGAAGAATTAAATAAGTATGCCGAAATAAATATCGATAAAGAATCTGAATCTCAAATTATTGAAACGAATGACAAGTTCCATCAAAAGATTATTGCGGCTACAAATAATCAATTTATACTCGATACGTATCAAAAATATAAAAGTTTTATCTATCTATTTAGTCAAACTGTGATTAATCAACGCCGTCCTGGATTAATCGAAGAACATAAGGAAATTGTTGCGGCACTATTTAACAGAGACATAGATTTAGCTGTTGAATTATTAGAAACACATCTTAAAAATGATTTAGAATTCAGTCTCTATTATTTAGATTTTAAAAAAACTGAATAACATCAAATAGGCATAGATACATAGTAATTCAATGTATCCATGCCTATTTTTATTTCGACTAATTATAGATTTCTAGAACTAATATAACTAAATGAAAACTATGTATACTTATAATAGTTCACAGTTATTGCTTTTTTTCCACTTTCGACATATATTATAGATAACTAGTATACTTTTTATACTACATCGGTTTATTTTCTTTTAAATAGGTAATGAGTATTAAAACTAGAAATTATCATAATGCGGGGGTACACATATGAATATTGTCGGTCATCATCACATTTCAATGTATACAAAAGATGCTCAAATAAACAAAGACTTCTACACTCAAATATTAGGATTACGCTTGGTTGAAAAATCTGTGAACCAAGATAATCCAACTATGTATCACTTATTTTTCGGTGATGAAATTGGCTCTGTCGGTACGTTACTAAGTTTTTTTGAAATTCCAAATGTAGGTAAGAATCGTCCTGGTACAAATTCTATACATCGTTTATCACTACTTGTTCCAAATGAAGCCGCACTATCTTATTTCAAGTCACGTCTCACAGATGCTAATATTACGACAACTGATATGACATATTTAAATCAGCCGGCACTATTATTTAAAGATGTCGATAATCTAGAAATCGTATTGCTTGTTAACGATGATTATAAAATCCCCACAACTTGGAGAAAAAATCCTTATACGGATGTTCCTGTACAACATCAAATATTAGGTATGGGACCCGTTGAGCTTAGAGTACGTAAAGCTCAACCAACCATCGATTTTTTAAAAAACGAATTAAATTACGCACTTCGTCAAGACACTGACGAAACAGTTATGACATTAGATCAAGAAGGTTTGTATACTGATTTTGTAGTTATTGAACAACAAGGGGAACGTGCGCGTCCTGGTCAAGGATATGTACATCATATCGCCGTGAACACACCAAAAGATTCAAATTTAGAAGCCGTATTAAATACAATCAATCATAACCCAGGAAATAATAGTGGTATTATAGACCGCTACTTTTTCAAATCTCTTTATTATCGACATAATAGTATTATGTATGAATTTGCAACTGCCTCACCTGGATTCACGGTTGATACAGATATTGAAAACCTAGGAAAACAACTCAATTTGCCAGATTTTATGGAAAACCAAAGAACAGAAATAGAGTCTAAACTACATGATTTATAAAGGATGATACGATATGGCTAAATTAAAAATGAATGAAAACACCCCATTAGAATTTGGTCTTTATTCACTTGGAGACCACTTACTTAATCCTCATAAAGGTGAAAAAGTAAGTTCTGAAAAACGTATACAAGAATTAATCGAAGCGAGTCAATTAGCTGAACAAGCAGGTATCAATGTTTTCGGCGTTGGTGAAAGCCATCAAGAACATTTTACTACACAAGCACACACTGTTATTTTAGGTGCAATCGCACAAGCAACAAATACGATTAAAATCTCTAGTTCATCCTCTATTATTAGTCTTGCTGATCCAGTTAGAGTTTTTGAAGACTTTGCAACACTAGACCTTATTTCTCACGGTCGCGCAGAAATCGTAGCGGGAAGAGCATCACGCACTGGTATATTTGATTTATTTGGTTTAGATTTAAATGACTACGACGAACTTTATGAAGAGAAATTAAATTTACTTTTAGAGCTTAATAAAACAAATAAAATTACTTGGTCTGGTAAGTTCAGACCTGACTTAAATAACATAGAAATTTATCCAAGGCCTGTTGATAATGTGTTACCCATTTGGAGAGCGGTAGGTGGCCCTGCTGCTAGTGCCATCAAGGCTGGTCGTCAAGGTATTCCAATGATGATTACAACTTTAGGTGGTCCGGCAATGGCATTTAAAAATGCTATAGACGAATACCGTTTAACTGCCAAAGAATATGGCTTTGACAATTCTGCAGAAGCATTACCTGTTTCTACAGCAAGTTTATTCTATACTGCTGATACAACCCAAGCAGCTTTACGTGAATTTTACCCTCATATTAATGTCGGTATGTCGTTTATAAGAGGTACTGGTTATCCAAAACAACAATTTGCAAATACACCTGATTATAGAGATGCTCTAATGGTAGGAAGCCCTCAGCAAATCATTGAAAAAATACTTTACCAACATGAACTATATAATCATCAAAGGTTTATGGCCCAAATTGATTTTGGTGGTGTACCTTTCGATAAAATCATGAAAAATATCGAACTTATCGGTAATGAAATTATACCTGGAGTCAAAAAACATCTGAAAAAGTAGGTGACTTAGTATGAAGATCGTAATTCTATCCGGTTCAACTGTCGGTTCAAAAACAAGTACAGCTATGACATATTTAAACGAAGCAATTTCTCATCAATATGAAGAACATGAAATTCAATTCTTTGATTTAAAAAATTTGAATTTGTCATTTAGTGATGGTCGCAATTATTTAGATTATTCAGGCGATACTTTAGAATTCACTACTGCCTTAATGCAAGCCGATATTATTTTTATTGGTTTCCCAATATTCCAAGCTTCCATTCCTGGCACTTTAAAAAACGTATTTGATCTACTTCCTGTTAACGCTTTTAGAGATAAAGTTATCGGAATCATAGCCACGGCCGGTTCGCCTAAGCATTATTTAATTCCTGAAACACAATTAAAACCAATATTAGGTTATATGAAGGCACACATTATTCAAACTTATGTCTTTATAGAAGAACGTGATTTCTCACAAGGTACGATTGTAAATGATGATATCTTATTTAGAATAGATGAATTAGCAACATCAACATTACGCGTCGCCAAAGTGTATTCACAAATAATAGAAGAAGAAAATGACCAGTATGACTTTTAATGTGTGAATTTCACGAATTAAACTTAAGTACGCTAATTTTTAATTATAAAATTGTTGTGTTTTTATAAAAATACGGAGAAACGATAAATATCATCGTCTCTCCGTATTTTTTAATCTTTCATCATTATAATCAATGTGTTATTAATTCAATTTATTGGTAACTAAACCTTTAGCTGTTTCAAAAACTGTAATATCTTTTTTTGTGATGAGGTCTTCAGTTAATTGCAATTCAGTTATTTGGTTTGTATCGTACCATTTAACATACATTGTGCGTGTTGTTAAATTGAACACAGTTTGGTAAAGGGTATAATGCAATTCTCCATTTTCATCAAGCACAGCACCTTTAGGAATACTAATGCCATCTAATAATTTGAAAGCATCTAATACATCATACTCAGGTTTGTCACTGTTTATAAGATAATTTTTAAAAAATGCAGTACGCACGAATCGCTCTGGTGCTGTATAGCCACCTGGCAACCCATAAGTGCCCCCTTCATTTCCTAAGGATTTTAGCGGTTGCCCCATAAATGTACTTTCCTGTGGTTTATGAGGCGTAATATTTGTATAATTTCTTAAATTTTCATAGTGCCAATTTAAATCTGGGTTATTCGTTAATACACCGATTGGATTTTCATTTATGATGACACGACCATCTTGAAAGGTAAGTTCGACAGATCTGCCTGTATCATCAGAAATGTGGTAATGCAGTGGTGGAACTTCTGCAATTTCGTTTACTACATGCGCTACTACATTGACTGATTTAGCATTTTCGATTAAATCCTCAATATCTTTATTATAGCCAAGTATCCATGTAATAATTTCATTTTGGCTAATATTTATAAAGCCTTCTCGTACTTCAGAAGCATACGATGCATAACCTCTAAAGTACTGTACGGAAGCACCCACGCCGTGTTCATTCACGCCGTCTCCAAATACAAAGCCTGCCATATCACTGCCTGCTCCGATAAAACCATACAACGTCTCACCTTTATATCCAACACGCGATTCCCAATAAAAATGACGTGGTTGTACTGCGGGTTGTCCGTCCAAATGATAAACAAAATCCATTGTACGTCCTAAAATCGCCTGGTTACTTTTTGATAAGAATGAAAATCCTGTACACATTCATAATCTACTCCTTTACGCTATGCTCAATCTCTATCTATAGTGATTACATTCAGTTTCTTGTTCCTCTCCATATTAGGAAACTTCTTACTATATTAATACTAATTCGCTTGCGTAACCGAGTTAAAATATTAAAAACTAAGTTCTTTTTTAATTCGTAATATATTCGCATCGTTTGCCTGTGCTCAATGAAGTTGGTACATCAATAATGCGTTGATTTAATGAACCTTTATAAGGTAAGTTCGGTTGAAACAAATGATTGATAAAAGGCCCATCTACTAATACATCAATGAGCTCAAGTAATGCCCTTCTCTCAGCAGTATCTTGAACTAAATATTCATATAAAAATCCTGTCCATACCCATAACGATTTGGAATTACCAAAACGTTGCCTCAATACTTGGGCACATTTTAAAGTAATATCTACATTACAGAAAGGTTCGCCACCTAAAATGCTTAAACCTGAAATATAATCTGGTTCGCAATAATTCATAATTTCTTCTAAAATCGAGTCATTAAAACGCTCTCCGTATCTAAAATTTTGAGCAGCTTTGTTATAGCAATTTTCACAGGCAAAAGGACAACCAGAAACATACATACTGCATCTCACCCCTTCGCCATCAACAAAACTCTGCGCTTCTATTTTGGCAATATAACCTTGTCCCTTAGTGATTTCTAAGATTTTCATAATGTCGTATCTTTCAAGTGCTTAACGCGTGCACACATTTCTTTATGTCGACCTTCAATTGTCGGCCGTTGTACAGGATTGCCTAAATAACCGCAAGTTCGTTTAACGACATCTACAGTTGTTGGGTCATCATTACCACATTCAGGGCATTGATAACCTTTAGCCGTTGTTTTGAAATCTCCTTTAAAATCACATTTACGACAATGGTCTATAGGAATATTCGTCCCTAGATAACTCACCTTGTCATAGGAATAATCCCACACCGCTTCCAAAGCTTTCAAATTATGATTGAGCTTTGGATATTCGCAATAGTGAATATACCCACCGCTTGCATATACAGGATAATCTTTTTCAAAATCAATTTTCTTAAATGGTGTAATGTCTTTACGTACATCATAATGGAATGAATTTTGGTAGTAACCTTTATCTGTAATATCAGCAACATCCCCAAATTTTTCTCGATCTAATCTGCAAAATCTATCTGTTAAAGATTCGCTCGGTGTACTATAGATGCTGAACCACACATCGTATTTTTCTGTCCAACGCAGTTGATAAATTTTCATAGCTTTTAAAATAGCTAACGTAAATGCTTTACCTTTGGATTTACTTTCCCAATTCGGACCAAAGAATACTGTAGCCGCTTCATATAAACCGATATAACCCATAGATAATGTTGCACGTTGACCTTTAAATAGGTCCATCACATTATCATTGTCTGTTAAGCGATGCTTAAATGCGCCATTTTTATATAAAATAGGAGCATTATCAGGTGTTGCTTCTGCTATTCGCTCTAAACGATACACTAACGCATCATGCATGATATTCATACGTTCATGGAATAATTTCCAAAATAGTTCTATATCACCATCAGATTCTAATGCAATACGTGGTACATTGAGTGTTACTACTCCAAGATTACATCTACCATTATTTTCATATTCACCTGCTTCATTTTTCCATGCTGGTAAAAATGAACGACATCCCATCGGCGCTTTGAAATCACCTAGTAATTCAACAGTTTTATCATAATTTAAAATATCTGGGTACATACGCTTTGTAGAACATTTTAAAGCAAGTTGTTTAATGTCATAATTAGGATCTGATTCGCTGAAATTCACGCCTTTTTTAATGGAAAATACTAATTTAGGAAAAATTGCGGTAATGCGGTCTTTACCTAAGCCTTTAATACGCGTTTGAAAAATTGCTTGCTGAATTTTACGGCTATATTTATCTAAACCGAGTCCAAAACCAAGTGTTACAAACGGTGTCTGTCCATTAGATGTATATAAAGTATTTATTTCATACTCTAAGCTCTCAATAGCATCACCTATATCTTGTGTCACTTGATTATCCACATATGTATCAATATCCGCCGCATGCACAAATTTTTCTGCAACTTTGCGGTGTTTTTGCTCATTAAATTGAGCGTACTTACTTAACAATTCATCTACTCTATCAATCGTGCAACCACCATACTGACTACTCGATACATTCGCAATAATCTGTACTAACTGCGCAGATGCTGTTTGAATCGATTTCGGTGAAGTCACTGTTGCGTTACCTATTTGAAAACCATCTTCTAGCATACTTTCAGCATCAATTAAGCAACAATTCGTTAGCGGTTGAAAAGGATGATAATCTAGATCATGAAAATGAATATCTCCCTGTTTATGTGCTTCAGCCACATGCTTTGGAAGTAAATAGTCCAGTGCATATGATTTAGAAACGACCCCCGCTGTTAAATCTCTCATTGTTGAAAAAGTAGAACTATCTTTATTGGCATTTTCATTAACTACTGTAGGATCTTTAGTAATAAGATTTTTTAAATTCGTTTCAAGTTTATTCACGTTATCCCTCTTTACTATATATTGCGTTTTATTTTAATTTATAACACTATATATAGTGATTCAAATATGAACATCTACGTTAACGAATTTGTCATATATTTTTAAACATTTCATGAACTTTAGTTTGTTTTTGCAATAAATGCATTAACTCATTTATCACTTTAAGCATTTTAGAAATTCTTCATATAATGCTACTGCTTGGTCTTCATTTTCAATACCATACACGTTCATTCTGCCGTCTTTAAATAGCGTTATTTGATAATCTCGATAAGCTATCATTTTAGCGAAATGATTACTTTTCATAACTTTCACTGGAAGTAAATCTGTATATTTAAATATTTGAGGAGTAAATCTCAGTAGAAATACATTACCGCACTGTTTTTCAATAGAATTTGGTTGAGCCATGTTGAGATATTCATAATTTCCTTCGTTACAGATAGGGCAGTTACTATTTTTTAATGAATCTATATTGAGTGTTTTATATTGCATCGTAAAGCAATCCATCGTTGTTAATTTTTTAGAAAAACCTTTTCCAGACAGCCACCTTAATAACTCTGAGACTTCCATGCTTGCCACTTGGTGAATTACTGGAGGAAGCACACCATTTATTGCGCAACTTTCCCCTGTAGATGGCGTTGTACCAAGCATACATTTTAAGCATGGCCCCTGATAATCAATAGCATATACTGTGCCCTTACTGCCTACAGCTGCACCATAAATCCATGGCACACCTAATTTATGACAAACTTCATTAATCAAATATCTAATCGCAAAATGATCCATTCCATCTAGAACAATGTCAGGTTGATGTTGACAGAGTAATACTTCAATATTTGTATTTGTAATCTCTTGATATAACGCCTGTACTTGAACTTCACTATTAATTTGTCCAAGATGCACTTTTAACGCTTCTACTTTAGGCAGCATTTGCGTGGCATCTGCTTCAACATAAGTAGCCTGTCTGTGTAAATTGGATTGTTCTACAATATCCATATCGATAATGGTGAGCTGACCAACACCCATTCGAGTTAGCAACTCTGCACATTGGCTTCCAAGCGCACCTGCGCCCATGATCATGACATGTGTCTGTTGCAATTGTGCTTGTCCATATTTACCAAATGCTTCATAACGCATTTGTCGATCATAGCGTTGTGTCATAGGAATCCTATACCTTCAGTAGGACTCGAAGCTTGTGCTGTGTATTTCACTGGTATTCTTCCCGCTTCATAACTCAACCTACCCGCATTAATACCTAATTTCATTGCTTCGGCCATTTTCACTGGATTTTGTGCACTAGATATTGCCGTATTAAGTAGGATACCATCTGCACCGAGTTCCATTGCATGACAGACATCTTTAGGAGAACCGATACCCGCATCAACTATGACAGGAACATTTACTTTTTCGATAATATAACGTAAATTCAAAGGATTATTAATACCTCTGCCCGTGCCTATCGGTGATGCGAGTGGCATAATGGCATGCACACCTAAATCTTCTAATCGTTTTGCTAATACCACATCATTAGAAATATAAGGACAAACTGTATAACCTTTATCTAACAAGATTTCACAAGCTTTATACGTTTCTAAAGGGTCGGGCAATAATGTTTCATCGTCTCCTATAACTTCTACTTTAATCATGTCACAGACACCTGCATGATTTGCGATTTCAGCTATGCGGACTGCTTCTTCTGCTGATTTGGCACCTGCAGTATTAGGAAAAGTAATGAATTTAGTTAAGTCTACTTTCGCTAATGGATTGGGTAAATTTTTATCGTATAAATTCATTCGACGTACTGCAAAGGTCAAAACCTCTGTCCCGGAAGCCTCGATTGCTTCCGTTTGTATTGCTTCACTATCAAATTTCCCTGTACCTAATAATAATCTTGAATTCAACTTAAATTCTCCTATATTGAACATGTTATCCGCCTCCTACAAATTCTAATAATTCCAAACGATCTTCATCCGTAACCTTATGCTTTGAAAACTGTTCTCGCTGAATTAATTGGTCATTATGTTCCACAATCATACGTGTTTCATCCAAATCTAGTTCTTGAATCACTTCCTGAATACTTAATGTCTTATCAAAAGTAAAGTTGTCACCATTTATAATGCACTTCATTGGTCTTACCCCTTTCAATTATAAAATCTGCAAATTGTTCCGGCTTACGATCATACTGAATCCAATTGCTCATCCATTTTCCAACGTAAGGTGATAATAAAATGCCATTGCGATAATGTCCTGAAATAATAAATAAATGTTTAGCTACTTCATCCATAATGGGTTTTTCACCTGAGGTATAAGGTCTAACGCCTGACCATTGATTGATTAATTTACCTGCTCTTAATTTAGGAATATGCGTCGTAGCCTGTTGTAACAACCATTTTTTCCCTAATTGCGAGACGCCTACTGAATAATCATCAAAGTAACTTGTAGCTCCAATTAAATAACGATTTTTCATTTTCGGAACAACGTAACAACCATTTGTAGTAAATAACGTTGTTTCTAAAGACAGATTGGGATGCTCTACAAGTAACACTTCACCTTTAACTCCTGTAACACTACTGTTTGGCATGTAGTGGCTCAATAATTTCCCACTCCAAGCTCCTCCGGCGACCATTACCTTTTCCGCAGTTAACACATCTGTATGCGTTACCACACGATAGCCCGGATTTAATGGTGTTATTTCACTAACTTCTGTGTTGTAAATACGATGAATGCCTCGTTGTTCTAACGATTTTAATAATGCTTTCGTGTACTTATTGGCATTGATTTGATTATCATTCGGTATATACATCGCGGATAAATTGTCTGATATTACGTTGCCATTCGTTCTTTGTTTCAGTGACTTTGCGGGCAATAATTCCACAGCTCGGTTGTATTGATGCAGAAATTTGTATTGCTTTTCAACACTTGGGTTATCATCAATACTACTTGCGAGTTTAATTAAACCACTATCCAGATATTCAATATCTAGGCCTACTTCATCTAGCAAACTATCCCTCAGTGGCTCGAACATTTCTTGAGCCTCTCGCGCTATATGAAACAAATCACTGTCTTCAGTAAATTCATTTTGAGCACCAAGCATTCCTCCAGCTTTAAATGAAGCATGTTTCCCTGGTATATCACGATCTATCACAGCAATTTTGATATCTGATTTACTTAATTCTCTTGCGATTGACATACCCATTACACCGGAGCCAATGATTATGACATCATACATACGTCTTCCAAGCCTCCTTCAGCTGTTTGATTTCATTTATGTTTTGTTGCGCAAAAATGGAAATCCCTGCAATGCCTTTGAATCCATTAGGTAGCTCTTTTAAAGTTTGTGTATTGATACCACCTAACGCGATAATTGGGATATTGAATTTTAACGCTTTATTTATTTCATTTTCTGTTCTTGGATGTTGATTCGGTTTAGAACTGGTTTTAAAAATATGTCCATATAAGACAAAAGCTAACTGTAATGCTTCTGCTTGCGCTATATGTTTTGTGTCGTGTGTAGACATACTGACTTGGATGTCAGGATGATTACATTTAAAATCCGCTATGCGTTCATCTTTTTCTTTAAAATGAATCGCACGTAACTTGCATCGTGTTAATACAGTTAAATTGTCATGAATAATTATTTTACTTTTAGGAAAGCCGGATTGGCTAAGCAAATTAACCCAATCAATCAATTCAGTCGTCTCCATTGGTGTTCTGATAATTAAATAGTCTATAAACTGCGCTATATTGATATACTGCTTAATGTCTACTGAATTTAAATACTTATACTGTGTAATTGCTATAAACAATGTTTTCACTCCAAATAAAAAACGTCATTTTTCTGGTAAGAAAAATGACGTTGGATTAACGAATTCGCATGTTTATAACGCCACTTTCCTACGCCAGTACAAACTGGATCAGGTTCAAGGAATTCCCAAGTTACTACTTCGGTCTCAGCCTTATGCAAGGCACTTCCAGTGGTTATTTAAGCTATTTGATTTTTTATAATAATTATTAAATATGTGTTGAAGAATTATTACATACAACTTAACCTATTCCATTGATTATTTCAAGTGGTATTATAATTTAAGTTGATTTCTAAGTGTTAAAGTCGATACTATTACTTATTTTTAAATAATTCAACTTGTAACTATGTTTTAGCTTTAGAAATTTTTAGTAAACCAGCTGTAAGGCTTTGAGTTTGTCGGTATACACTTTGATATAAATCAAAATACAGCATATATTGTTTGTGCTTCTCACTATCTGGTTTAAAAGATTTTTCATAACGTATAAATTGCTTTGTAGCCGCTTCGATACTTTCATACCATCCTAGACCATATACAGCCAAGATTGCTCGCACCCATACAAGGTCCTTCTTCATATTTCAATTTACTAATTTCAGTATTAAATATATCCGCTTGTAATTGCAACCAAAAGTCGCTTTTTGCACCGCCACCGATAGACACGATATGTTGAATATCTTTACCACAATCGCGTAAATACTTTATCGACTCGAATAAAGAAAAAGTTATACCTTCAATAACTGCCCGTGCCATGTCACCTCTACTGTGTAAGGCGCTTAAACCTATAAAGCTCCCTCTAATGTTGGAGTCCCCATGTGGCGTACGTTCTCCCGATAGATAGGGTGTGAATAATAATCCATTACTGCCAACCTGTGATTGGCTTGCCACAGTAATAATTTCATCATAGCTTAAATGTCCTAATATATTTCGGCGTAACCACTGCAAACTGTCTCCTGCGGCAAGTGTCACGCCCATAACATAAGACATATCTTCTAATGCATGATTAAAGTAATGCATATTTCGGCGATATTCCGTATGTTTTTCACTTTCACATGATAAAACCACGCCTGAAGTGCCAATACTGCAGAGTGTTTCATTCGTTTTAATCATTCCCGCACCAAGCGCTCCACATGCATTATCACCACCGCCTGCTATAACAGCCACTTGCGCATTTAGTCCGAGTTCTTTTGCTATCTTGTCGTCCATATAGCCTACTAATTTATGTGAAGCTACAAGTTCAGGGTAAATATTATGAACACCAAATTGTTTACCAATATTTTCATCCCAAGCTTTGCACTTATGATCAAATAATAATGTACTCGAGGCATCTGAATATTCCATATTTAACTTGCCAGTTAATTTGAATCGAACATAATCCTTAGGTAATAAAAATACTTTAGTATTGCGCCAATGTTCAGGTTCATTTTCCTTTATCCATAATAATTTCGTAAGTGTAAAACCTTCTAATACAGGATTATCTAACACATAATCACCTAGTTTTTCTTTAATAACTTCACATTGCGGTGTAGTCCTTGTATCGTTCCAAAGAATGGCATTTCTTAGTGGTTCGTCATTATCGTCCAATATCACTAAACTATGCATTTGTCCTGAAAGTGATAGTCCGCTAATATGCATATACTTAACTTCATCTGTCACCATTAATCGCTTAATACATTGTTTAGTTGCTTCAAACCACGCTTCTGGATGTTGCTCATTAAACCCATTTTGTGGCTGTATGATATCTAGAGATTCGCTTGCACTCTGTAAAACTTTACCTTGTCTATTTACTGCTATTACTTTAACGGAGCTTGTTCCAATATCGATACCTAACACTGCATCAGTCAATTTAATCGGTCCTTTATAAATAGATTTTAAATTTTTATTTCGTAATATGTGATATACGACCTATTTATAACACGTTCGATAAAAAAATCAAAATTCTAAAAAAAGGGAACGGAACAGAAATCAAAATTTGATTTCGTATTCCGGCCCCCAAAATGTTGACTAGATATTTAAAATAGAATTCTAGAAAAATAGATGACGATGACTACTGTTACTGCACTTAGTAATGTTGATAAAAAGACCAATTGTGCAGCAAGTTCTGGATGGTTATCATATTCTTGTGCAATAACTGAACTATTTACCGATGTTGGCATAGCAGAAGCAATAAATAATGTTTGTGCAATCACGCCTTCTAAACCAAGTAACTTAATAATCACTAAAGCAATGAGTGGGCCAATAACTAATCTCACAAATATATAAATATAAGAAATTGACCATTTAAAGCTGAATTTAATATTCGCAATTTGAGCACCTAGCAATAATAACGCAATAGCAATCATTGCATCCGCTACGTAATTTGCTGGCGTCCAAATAAATTCTGGGATTGGCACATTATTATAATTTAAAATAATAGCTAACAGCAAAGCGTATAAAACTGGCATTTTAAAATATCCAAGTAGCGCCTTTAATTTCCCAATTTGCAATGACTGAATCGCAAAAATCCCGTATGAAAAAGTGAATATATTTTGTAATGACAACACAATAACCTGCACAGACATAGCCAATGGATCGCCCTTAAAAACTAAATCATTAACTGGAACGCCGTAATTACCTGAATTGAAAAACAGAATACTATTCGTCAGCGTTGTAGCTTCCCCTTTATCTGTTTTACGAATAGTAGACAACAGTTTACCAATGACATATAGGACGATCATATACAAAATAAAGAAAATAACTATGTAAAATAAAAGCTTTATAGCAAAGTCTGTTTTATAAAACTTCACAAATATAAAACCTGGAACAAACACATATATATTTAATTTAGCTAGTGTTTTTAAATCTAAAGTGAATTTCTTTTGTAAAATAAATCCTAAAAAAATCATGATAAAAATAGGTAAAAGTACAGTTTGTAAAATATACAACATTTCACTCATTATATGCCCCCCTTTGTTCAAAATCATATATGAATTAGACTTATATAAATTAATTATTATAGTTTATCATAGCAGAATATTAATTAATTTACCGTTTGTCTGACTAATAAAATCTTTTTTCATCCTTACATTTACGTAAAAAAATAAAACAACAAATTGTTTCACGTTAAACAATCCGTTGTTTTATAAATATTTTATGTATGGAATTTCATTTTTAGGCTTCTGAAATCCAGACTCTTTTTAACTTGGTCATCTGGAACTTTGAATAGCTAAAACGCTATAATTTCCACATATTGAGTCGAGAATTAGACTTCCACTAGTCTTCCTTCACTCAGAGGTAAGCCTAACCTTCAATTAAATTGCTGATTTCACGAAGAAATTAGCTCTATTTTGTAATTAAGCATTCTAAGATTAGTGTTTCTTTCCAATACTTAATATATTATTTTTTGCGATTTCTTTTTTCTCTTCTAACACTGACATCACTATAAATCCAACTACCAAAATAGGTAATAGCATTCCAATTACCATCATCATATTTTTCACCCCATTTTAATATCAGAAAATAGCCCTGATAACAATTAATTTAATAGAATAGTTCTTTATTAAAATATAACATATTTTTTACGGTTTTATGAATGTGAATATGACTATAATATTTGTAATTTGAAAAACTAGATTTCCAATCATATGGAAACCTAGTTTGTTTTTGGTTTATTTAATTATCGAGTTTAATTAGTATTTGTATGGATCATTTTGCTCTTGTTTCGGTTTTCCATCTAAATCATCAAAGTCTTTTAAATCTTGATCTTGATTAGAGTTAGATCTTTCATATGGCTCATTCACTGCGTCTTGCTTATTGTCATTATACATTTCACCATCGCCATGAATCGGTTGTTTTGGTTTTCTTACTAATAACATAACACCCGCAACAATCCATAATACCGCATTTATCCAGTTTCCTAAGAATGAAATAACACCTACTAGAATAAGTAAGATGCCTGTTGCTTTAGCTTTTTTATTTATTAGAATAGCTCCAATGATTGCAATGATTAAAATTACTATAGATAAAACCAAACCTGCTGTTAATAAACTACTCAACATACCGAAGATATTTGTACCATCTTCATATGAGAAGCTTGGATCATCTGCCATCATTTGTTGAATGACTGTTTCTTTTACCTCATTGTTACCTATCATTGGTATGAAAACTGCGATAAGTACTACACCAATTAATTGCAATGCAATACCTATCCATGTGAGTACGCGTTCAGTTGTTCTTTTTATCATAATCGTGCGCCTCCTATTTCTATTTATTCGCTTCAATTACAATGCTAATTATACTAATTGTTAATATTTAAGTCTATTCATTCTAAACAAAATATGTTTGAAATGATAAATAATAAAATAACAAAAAAGGCTCGCATTGTATACGAGCCTTTTTCATCAGTTTTTATGTGCTTTAAATGCGTCATTAAGTCTTGCCAATTGGTCTACAAACTCATGTACTTCATCTGTTGTGAATTTGTCACCTATACGTTCTTTAACAGCTTCAATCATAACTGAATTTGCCTTTTTTAAAAAAGTCTCCCCTTCTGTACTGAGTTTAACTAATTTAATACGTTTATTATCTGTATAGGCTCTTTCAACGTAGCCCATTTCTTCTAATTTAACGATACGTTTAGAAGCCGCCGTTTTAAATATATTTTGCAACATTGCAAGTTCATTAATCGTCACTTTACCTTCAGTTTGTATTATTCTCATTGCTTCAATTTGTTCTCTTGATAGAAAATTACCTAAACCTGTTTCCTTTATCATTTCTACAATTTCTTTATTTAAATGCAACATAACAAACTGAAATTTGGTAATGGCTTCTTCTATCGTTTGATTGATGTTTTCATTTTCCATACTTTTCACCCCTATATTGCTTTAGCTTTACTTAAATTCCACTGAAAACGGAACTTTTTCTCTCTTGTTAAACCATAATAGCACTAAGAATTGTAATAATATCATTCCAATAATAATAGCACTTAATAGTATTACAATGAAACTAAAGTCAAAGTGTCCGAGCATTGGTAAAGATTGCTTCTCTATATCCTTGAATCGCATAGGACATTGGAGAAAATGGATGAATCCATCTAAAGAAACTGTCTGAAAGTTCAATTGGGAACATACCTTCACTTGAACTCAATTGTAATATGAGTAATAACATGGATAAGAATAATCCAATTCTATCCAAGAATAACGCTAAGAATGACGTAATCGTTATTGCGGCAATAGCCCATAAGAAGCTCACTAATAGGAAATGTCCTACGTTGTCAATCGACATGTTGAATGCAAATATAACCCAGCTACTCATAAACAATGCTGATAAACTACCTTGTAGTAGATAAAGTAATAGCTTACCAAGCGCTTGTTTAGTTGAGGAAACACCTTTGTTTAATGTTTTTCTCAAAGGATAAATCGCACTAAATGACACTGCTCCAACAAATAAACTTACACTCGCCATATAAGGTACAATTGTTTCGCCATAATTGCCAGCCTCAGTAGGATTATTTTCATTTGTTTTTGTCACATTATTTAATGCTTTTTCATTGTCATCTTCAAGTGAAACATCTTGCTGACTCGTGATTGCTTCATCTAACTTAGCTTGTAATTGATTATTATTTTCCTGTAATTGATTTAAACCATCAGTAACTTGGTCATTACCTGATAATAATTGCTGTGCGGGTTGACCTACGGCTGGGACTAATTGTTGTAAGCCATCACTGACTTGCTGATTACCATCAATTAATTGTGACTCTGCATTAGACATTTCGCCAAGTGCGTCAGATGTATCTTGATAACCATCTTGTGATTTTTTCGTACTCTCAAATATTTCAGTTAAGTAATTTTCACGAATGTCATCTTTAATTGTGTCTGTTACTGTATCAATTGCTTTCTGAGCAGTTTGACTACCCGTGTAACTTGATCCCGGATTAACTTGCGTTTCTAAATTAATTTTTTTAGGATTTTCATCTAATAATGTCGTTGCATTTTTAGATGCGTCTTTAGGTACAATAATTGTTCCGACACTATTACCTTTTTCCAATTCATGTGCAGCTTTTTTCTCGGAAACTGTTTGGAATTTAAAATCCCCATTATCTTTTAATTCATCTACCAAATCATCGCCAATTGTTATTTTTTCACCATTTAATTTGGCTGATTCGTCTTGATTTACAATAGATATTTCCAATTGATCTGTCTTATCATAAGGGTCCCAAATTGAGCCTACAAATAGTGCCACATAAATTAGAGGGATAAGCGCTATGGCTATAAGAGATACAATCAACATTTTATTTCTAAATATAAATTTAAATTCATTAAACATTTACTATCTACCTTTCTTTTTTAAAAATGTACACCCCATGTACTATTAGTTTGAAAATAATCCCAAACGCTATAAATATTACGTTATGGAGCGTGTTAATCCTTGAATTCGTCCATTTTTTCAATATGTGGCGTGTTTTTATTTATACAGTACACCCCATGTACATTTTTATATAATACGCTCTTGAAAATAACTTGTCAATCATAAAATATTAGCGAAATATAAAAATATCTCTATGGTAACTTAGCTCAGTTTAATAGAAGTACATATTGATATTTCTAGGTTGCGTTTTATTCTGAAAAATATATAAATTTGGTAAATTAATTGCATTCATCATACATAATTTGTTCATAAAATATGTATTTATATATATTGACCACCCCTTATATATTCATTATATTAAATATAATATAAACCTTAAACGTGTTATTTATAGATTAATACTAGTTAAGTAAACTTAATTTTATCTTTTATTCTCAATATCATGAAACCTGATATTTTTATTATACAAAGGGAGGTAGTAATTATGCTTGAAATAGATAATCTTTATAAACGCTTTAAAGATTATGAATTTAATGTGCTTGATGGTATTTCTTTAACGATTAATAAAGGCGATATTATTGGATTAATCGGTAAAAATGGCGCTGGTAAGACTACATTAATGAAAATTATTGCTAAGTCTAAAAAACCAACTTCAGGATCTATCACTTTAAATGGTATAGATATTTTTAAAAATAATAACGTTATGAAAAACGTAGGCATTATGATTGATACAGTTTATTTCAAACACTTTTCCGCTAAAAAAATTTGATTTACTACTTAAAAGTAAATAATAAGGAAAAATATCTTGATAATATCGATAATGTTCTAGAACTTGTTGGACTTGCACATACTAAAAATAAAAAAGTGAAAGACTTTTCCTTTGGTATGAAACAAAGGTTATCTTTGGCGATGTGTTTACTAGATGAACCTGAATTAGCAATTATGGATGAGCCATTTGTTGGTCTCGATCCTGACGGTGTTAAAACGCTCATTAGCGCTTTAAGAACATGGGTGGAAGAAAGAAACATTGCGCTTCTTATTTCAAGTCACCAGTTAAATGAATTATCCGAGGTTTGTGATAAATTCGTGATTATAAAAAATGGCAAACTTCATCATATTGATTACAACAAAGACCAAGCTTTAAAAATTGTAGTTAAGGAACAAATTTATCCTGAGCATAGACAAGAATTATTAGACCTATTTACAACAATCAAAAATATTTCTATGAATGAAATTTCTATTGAAATCGATTCTGCGGAGTATAACGATATTATGAAATATGTAGTTAATCATTACACATTAGTAAATACAGTCAGCGAACAAGATAATTTGTATCACCATTATGATGAATTTGAAAGGCAGTGAGAAAATGCTTACTAAACATATATTTTGTAATATATCCACTCGCAATTCAGCTTTAATTTTTTACTTAATTGCACTTTATCCATTTTTATATTTAATTACACTCATCCTCCCTACTAACTTTATGCAAATTAATGGAGAAACAAATGGACTCACCGGACTAGATTTCTATTATGGCGTTTTAGTCGCTCAATCACAATTTGCTGTACCATTAATTTTAGTTACATATTTTATTAGTTTTCTTTTTTATGAAGAATATGAATCTGGTCGTTTAATTTTTTATAAAGATATTAGCCGTACATATCTCTATAACTCTAAAATAGCTGCTTTATTATCTATGTATGTTATTTATTTCATCCTATTGTTCATTGCTTCTCAAGTTTTATATTTTACATACATTATTAAATTCAATTATGCTTCGGGAGATTTTTTATCATCTTTTGCGAGTATTAACTACAGTGATATTTTAGGCATTATAGGTATCTATGGGATTACATTAATAGCTGTTTTCTTTGGAATCATGTTATCTATGAAACTCTCAACAGGTTTTAACATACTTGGCGTGGTGATATTATTAATGATAATGTCTGTTGCCCCGCTCATTCATGGATTTAAATACTTCTTTCCTAACAGCTATGAAGAAGCAAATAATATCAATGAATTCTTTACTAAACTCGTAATTATTATTTTAATAACACTCGTTTACTCTATCGTATGTTATCTCGCAGGTTTAAAACTGTTCAAACGCTTAGAATATTAACTTAAAACATCACAATGAATAATTGGTTATAATATATTTTAAAGAATGACAGTGATTTGGGCCGGCTCAAATCACTAACTGGATACTACAGACTGTGCCTGTGGAAAGCGTGCAGTGCATATAATGATTGCCAACAAAGTCGGAGATCTTGTCGACACTATAAAATCATCTAAACATTTAAATGTTTAGATGATTTTTGTGTTTTATCTTATCTTCAATTACCATTTTTTAAATCTCTCTACTATAATATATAATATAAGACATGTATCACTAATATTACTCGCTAACATAACTTTATCTATAATCTATAACTTTGGAGCAATGTGTTACACTGTTGTAATATTAGACAAAAATCGCATTTAAACCCTGTTTAAACTTATATGAGGTAATAAAAAATGGAAAATAATTTAAAAATCAGTATGAACGAAAGACGCGTATTAAAACAAATCTTCAACAATCATAATATTTCACGCACTCAAATATCTAAGAATTTAGAAATCAATAAAGCTACTATTTCTAATATATTAAACGCTTTGAAAAAGAAATCCTTAGTCATTGAAGTGGGCGAAGGTAATAGTACGAAAAGCGGCGGACGCAAACCAATCCTCCTAAAAATCAATAAAAATTATGGTTATTATATTTCTATGGATTTAACATATAGCTCTGTAGAATTAATGTACAATTATTTTGATGGTACCGTGTTAAAACATGAATCATATAACTTACCTGACAAAAAAGTGAGTAGTATCTTGGCTATATTAAAAACAAATATACCTACTTCTGAAAGTTATGATACTTCCTATGGCTTGTTGGGTATGTCTGTCTCAATTCACGGTATTGTAGATCACAATCAAGCTATTATTCACCTTCCCTTCCATGAAAGTGAAGGTATTTCCATTACAGATGAGTTAAGATCACTGACTCAAGTTCCAGTAATTATTGAAAACGAAGCAAACTTATCAGCAATTTATGAAAGAAGCATCCATAGTAATTCAGAAATGAGAAATTTAATTGCTCTAAGTATTCACAAAGGCATTGGTGCAGGTTTAATCATCGATAAAAAATTATATCGTGGCTCTAATGGCGAAGCTGGAGAAATCGGTAAAACGCTCGTACTTCAAAGCGGTGAAACATACAACACAATTGAAAATATTTGCTCCCAAGAAGCATTAATTCAAAGTATTAGTAATCAATTTGAACGAAATATATCACTTCCAGAACTTATTGAACTTTACCATCAACATAACGATATTGTTATTCAAGAAATCGAATATTTTACGACCAAAATTGCAGTATTAGTTCACAATTTAAATACACAATTTAATCCGGATATGATTTATGTTAACTGCACATTAATCAATGAATTACCTGTTATTTTAGATTCGATTAAAACACAGCTAGATCAATATTCGACTCACTCCGTACAACTCAACCTTACTACGAATGTGAAACACGCAACCTTATTAGGTGGCTCAATCGCAATTATGCAGAAATTATTAAACATTGATGATATTCAATTAAAATCTAACTAAACAAACACACCCTTTTACATTTTTGTAGAAGGGTTATTTTTTGAAATATTTTAGAAAGCGTTTACAAAAATAATTTTCCGTGCTATATTATCTCTAAAGTTAGTTTGTTTAATAAACTAACCAACTAGTTATAGGAGGATTATCATGACATATTTCAATATTGATAAAGTAAATTACGAAGGACCTAAATCAAATAATGTTTTTAGTTTTAAATATTATAATCCCGAAGAAAAAGTAGGCGACAAAACAATGGCAGAACACCTAAGATTTGGTGTGGCTTATTGGCATACATTTACAGCTGACTTATCTGACCCATTCGGCGTTGGTACGGCTGAACGTGATTGGGATAACTTAAACGACATGGACAAAGCTAAAGCAAGAGTTGATGCGATTTTCGAATTTATGGAAAAAACACGTATTGATTATTTCTGTTTCCACGATATAGATATCGCTCCAGAAGGTGCAACATTAAAAGAATCTAATGAAAATTTAGATATCATTGTAGACCTTATTAAAGAAAAAATGGATCAAACTGGTAAAAAATTACTTTGGAATACGACAAACAACTTTACACACGAACGTTTTGTACATGGTGCGACAACTTCTTCTAACGCTGAAGTTTTCGCATATGCCGCTGCAAAAGTTAAGAAATCATTAGAAATCGCTAAAAAGTTAGGCGCTGAAAACTTTGTTTTCTGGGGCGGACGTGAAGGTTATGAAAGTTTATTAAACACAGACATGAAATTAGAGTTAGACAACTTAGCTAATTTCTTAAAATTGGCTAAAAGCTATGCAGAAGAAATTGGTTATACAGGACAATTCTTAATTGAACCTAAGCCAAAAGAACCTACAACACACCAATATGATACTGATGTTGCGACTTCACATGCTTTCTTACAAAAATATGACTTAGATAAAACATTCAAATTCAATATTGAAGCAAACCACGCAACATTAGTCGGGCACACTTTCCAACATGAATTAAGATATGCACGTGATAATGATTTATTAGGTTCAGTAGATGCAAACCAAGGTCACCCACTATTAGGTTGGGACACAGACGAATTCCCTACTGACGTCTACGATACAACATTAGCAATGTACGAAATCTTAAAAAATGGTGGATTAAATCCAGGTGGTTTAAACTTTGATGCTAAACCAAGAAGAACTTCATTCAAACAAGAAGATTTAGTTTTAACGCATATCGCCGGTATGGATACATTTGCACTTGGTTTAAAAGTAGCACACAAAATGATTGAAGATAATTTCTTTGAAAACATTGTAGATGAAAAATATAAATCTTTTGCTGAAGGTATTGGTAAAAAAATAGTTGAAGGTAATACTTCATTTAAAGAATTAGAGGAATATGCTTTCAACATTAATGAGATTGATAACACTTCTGATCGTTTAGAAGTAATTAAAGCTCAAATGAATCAATATATTTTAAACATTAATAATGGAGACTGATAAAAATGACTTATGTAATCGGTATAGATATTGGTACAAGTTCCTTAAAGTCTATTGTTGTTAATAAAAATGGAGACGTTGTAGATTCATACAGCGTCTCTTATCATACGTCAGCATCCTAAATCTGGATACAGCGAAATGAATCCAGATATCTGGTATGACGCAACAATTGAGAGTTTAAAACATTTATTAAACAAATATGCACAAAAAGAAATCACTGGTATTAGTTTTTCAGGTCAAATGCATGGCCTAGTGGTTATTGATCAAGCTGGTGCAATCATTAGACCTGCCATTTTATGGAATGATACACGTACTTCTAATGAAGTTGAGGAAATCAAAAATAAATTAGGTCTCGACGCACTACTGAAATTCACACAAAACACTGTGTTAGAAGGATTTACATTACCTAAACTAATGTGGCTGAAAAATAATGAAATTGATAATTACAACAAAATCCATAAATTTATGTTGCCAAAAGATTATATCGTTTATAAATTAACTGGCAACATTTTTACAGAACCTTCAGACGCGGCAGGTACAATTATGTTTAGCTTGAAAGAAGAAAATTGGTCTACTGAACTACTAAATAGTTTAGATATTGACGCATCTATTTGTCCAGATATCATTGCTTCTCATCAAAAAAGTGGTCAATTAACTGAAGATGTGAAAAAATCTTTAAATATCGATTGGGATATCAATGTCTATCAAGGGGGCGCAGATAACGCATGTGGCGCTTTAGGCTCTGGTATCACAGATGAACAAAAACAATTGGTAAGTATTGGTACTTCTGGCGTCGCACTATCTATTGAAAATAATGCTGACTATGAAAATGATGGCAATGTGCATTACTTTAATCACTGTGTACCTGACCAAAAATACATTATGGGGGTAACTTTATCCGCTGGTTATAGTCTGGAATGGTTAAAACAACTACTAGACCCTGATGAAGATTTTAGTGCATTCTTAAAAGCGATTTCTGATTCTGATGTTGGATCTAATGGATTAATGTACACACCTTATTTACTCGGTGAACGTACACCACATAATGACGCGGCAGTTAGAGGCAGCTTTATCGGCTTGGATGCGAATACCACACAACTCGATATGAAACGTTCTGTTATCGAAGGTATCACATATTCTATAAATGAAAGCATTCAAATTATGAAAAACAACGGTATTAACATTAAGGAAATTGTTTCTATCGGGGGCGGCGCAAAAAATCATGAGTGGCTCCAAATCCAAGCAGATGTTTTCGATGCGGCAATTACCACAAGAACTGAAGAACAAGGTCCAGCTTATGGTGCGGCGATGTTAGCCGCCATGGGTGAATCGTGGTTTGATACTTTCAATGAAATGAGTCAATCATGGATTACATATAATCAAAAAGTATCTCCTATTGAAGAAAATAGTAAATCATACCACAACTTATTTGATATTTATAAAACAATCTATGACGCTACACAACCAGTAACTCAAAAACTAAGTAAATTTAAGTGATTTATCAAGGGGATGGATATATGTCAACTTATAATAATAAGAAGTTTATCTTTAAAATAGCTTTAATCGCAACGCTTGGCGGGTTGTTATTCGGCTATGACACTGCAGTTATTTCTGGGGCTGAACAATCCCTCCAGAAATATTTAACTAAAGATTACGGTAGCTTTGTCCATGGTATTACAGTTTCTAGTGCCTTAATCGGCTGTATTATTGGTGGCTTGTTATCTTCAATTTTCTCAAGTCGGCTCGGTCGTAAAAAATCATTACAAGTAGCGGCTATTTTATTTATAGTTTCTGCACTTTTATCAGGCTATCCTGAGTTTTTATTTTTTGAACCGGGTGAATCTAGTCTTGGTTTACTGATAACATTTAATCTATATCGTGTCATCGGTGGTATTGGTGTAGGATTAGCCTCTGCAATATCTCCAATGTATATTAGTGAAATTGCCCCTTCTTCTATAAGAGGAAGACTTGTTTCATGGAACCAATTCGCTATTATATTTGGTATGTTAGTCGTTTATTTTGTGAACTACGGTATTACTTTTGGTCAATCTCAAAGTTGGATTGAACTAATCGGATGGCGTTACATGTTTATGACTGAAGCAATTCCGAGCAATTGCATTTTTCTTTTTATTATTTTTAGTACCTGAAACACCAAGGTATTTATCTTTAAATAATAGAAATACTGAAGCACTTACAGTATTAAATAGAATATACTCTTCTAAGAATCATGCACAAAACGTTTTAAACGATATCTTATCAACTAAAAATAAATTAACAGATGTAAAAGCACCATTATTTAGTTTTGGTAAAACTGTGATTATTATCGGTATTCTATTATCTATCTTCCAACAATTCATCGGTATCAACGTGGCTTTATATTATGCACCTCGTATTTTTGAAAATTTAGGTGCAGGTGAGAATACCTCAATGATACAAACTGTTGTGATGGGATTAGTAAACGTAATCTTCACCGTTATCGCTATATTATATGTCGATAAATTTGGTCGTAAGCCTTTATTAATTATCGGCTCTACTGGCATGGCAGTTGGAATGATCGGAATGAGTGCACTCGTCGCTAATGGCGCGTTTGGCATTACAACTTTAATATTCTTAGTTATATATACTGCATCATTTATGATGAGTTGGGGTCCAATTATCTGGGTGCTATTATCAGAAATATTCCCTAACAGAATTAGAAGTGGCGCAATGGCAATAGCTGTCGCAGTACAATGGTTAGCAAACTTTACAATCACTTCTACTTACCCATCTATGATGGAAATTAGCGGTACAATGACTTACGGATTTTACGCACTGATGAGTATTCTAGCTGGCCTGTTCGTATGGAAATTCATTCCAGAAACAAAAGGTAAAACACTAGAAGAATTAGAAAAAGTTTGGATTAAAGATAAAGATAAACAAGTTTCTAATCATGCAGAAGAAGTTCAAAGTAATAACTCAGCACATTAAAATTCGAAGTTAATGTGAAGATATTTCCACCAGATTTAAACTTAAAAAACAATCATATATTTATACGAACTAACCTAAATCGTAAAAATTAATTAAAAAACACTTTCGCTAGATTCATTTAAATGAATTTACGCGAAAGTGTTTTTCTATGAAAAGTTACTGAATGTATTTTGTGTTACTTTATTTAACATAATAATGGTTTATTATAGAAGTCTATTTATGATAAAAGATAACTAAATCGCTGTCCAACCGCCGTCTATTTTAATCGTTTCACCTGTAACAAAATTTGATAGTTGTGAACTTAAATATATGACTGCGCCTGAAATATCTGTAGGTTTTGGCATTTTATGAAATAAGATACGATCCAATACGTCTTCTTTAAACGCTTCATTCTTGAACATCTTCTCTGTTAATTCTGTTTCTACAAATGTTGGAGCAATTGCGTTAACGTTGATATTGTATTGTGCCCACTCAACAGCAAGTGCTTTTGTTAGTTGAATCACGCCACCTTTGCTTGAAGCATATGGCGCTCTATCAAAATAACCAACAAAACCAACTTGTGATGCCATATTCACAATTTTTCCACGCTGTTCTTGTGCCATGTATTTTCCAACAAACTTAGAGATAAAAAACAATGATTTTAAATTAATATCTAATACGTTTTCCCAATCATTTTCCTCAATTTCAAATGCAGGTTTACTTATATTTATTCCAGCATTATTCACAAGTACATCAATTTTTCCATATTTTGAAACAATATCGTCTATTACTTTTGAAAGTTGATCAATTTGTGTCATATCCAACGCATAAACCGAATGTTGCCCACTAGATTCATTCAGTATATCTAAGGTTTTATCTAATGAATCTTTATCTCTAGCTATAACGATTACATTTGCACCTAGCTGAGCGAAATCGATTGCAATTTCTTGACCAATACCTCGGTTGCCACCAGTTACAATAACATTCTTACCTTCTAAATCATTAAAGTTTTTTTGCACTATAAATCATCCTATTTATTTTCTTGATCTTTCTTCAAAAAATACATCAATACTTCGTCACGCTTATCAATAATTTCTTGAGACTCGCTTGCACCCCAATCATAAAACCCTTTCCCCGTTTTATATCCAAGGTTGCCTTCACCAACATGTTTATTCAAAGTTTTACCAGATGCTTTTTCAGTACTTAAATCTTCAAATAAATAATCAGATATAGCACTAAAAACATCCAATCCTCCTAAATCCGCTGTCATGAGTGGACCAACGACAGGGTATCTTCTACCTACACTATAAGTTACTGCGAGCATCAATATCTTCCTTAGACGCTACACCTTGATCAAGTAATGATTGTGCTTCTCTAAAAAGCGCATACTGTAATCTATTACCGATAAATCCTGATATTTCTTTTTGTATTAATATCGGCTTTTTGCCTATAGCATTAATTACATTTTCAGTACGTGCAACAGTTTCAATATCTGTGTCTTCATTTTTCACAATTTCTACTAATGGAACTAAATGTGCGGGATTCCAAAAATGTGTGATGATAAAATGATTGGGAAATTTATAATTTTTAGTTAATTGTTGTAATGTAAAACCAGATGTATTGCTAGCTAATATGGTTTTTTCATCTAATAAAGTATTTAATTTTTCATATAGTTCACTTTTAATAGTTAAATCTTCTGGCACAGCCTCTATGATAAATGTAGTGTCTTCCACTACCGCTTCAATATCTGTGTCTAAGGTAATATTATTTTTGATATTTTGCATTTGAACGTCACTAATTAAATCATTTTTATATAATAGCAGTACCTTTTTATCAATTTCTGTTTCAGCTCTTTTTAAATCTTCCAAGTTGATACTGTAAACTTTAACTTTATAATTTGCCCAAGCAACAGATAGAGCGATTGAATGTCCCATCGTTCCACTACCTAATACAGCAATATTCTCCATCATTACACCCCTTTTGGCTAAACTATTTCAATTTATTTATCGCAGTAAATTTCCAAGTATTTTATAGACCTAACATAAATAGACCGATTGCGATAATCACTGCTACGAGTGGAACAACGACTGTCATAGCTCCAAACGCCCCGTATGCATCTTTATGTGTTTCACCTGCAATAGAACGAATCGTCGTTACGGTATATCCACCATGTGGCAATGAATCTAACGTGCCTGAAGACATCGAAATTGTCCTATGCATCGCATCAGCATTTACACCCATATCTAAATAGTGTGGTGCTAAGATAGGTAAGGCAATTGATTGTCCACCAGATGACGAACCGGTTAAACCAGCGATAACCATTACCGCAAATGCACCTGTAATTAATGGAGAACCTGGCAAGTTCGTAACATAATCAATAGCGTCATTAAAAGCCGGTGTCACTTTAGCGACGCCTCCAAAACCTACAACTGCTGACGTATTACCTAACGCAATCAATGCATCTTCAGTACCATTTCCGACTGCTTTCCAAAAATCTTTAAAATAACTTTTATTCAATAACCACGTTGCGATGATACCACTCGTTAAAGCGACTATGAGTGCGGATTGCTCTAATGCATCATGTAAGAAAAATGATACTAACAACACAATAAATAACGGAATCATACTTAAAAATGGATTAGGTAGTTTATTCCTATCTTCCATTTGATCCCCAGTTCTACTAATAAAATATTCACCTTTTCGTTTTGCTTTTTTAATCATATGCATCAACCATAGATAACCTGCAACTAACATAAACAATGCAGTGATGATACTAACAGTCCATCCTGCATATGGACTTGTATGTAAGTACGGTATCGGTATCCAGTTTTGTATTTCTGGAGACCCAGCTGAAGTCATTGTAAATGTAGTGGAACCTAAAGCTAAAGTAGCCGGAATAAATCTTCTTGGAAAATCAGATTCCTTAAATAAATTTACAGCCATCGGATAAACGGCGAATGCGACTACAAATAGACTAACCCCGCCATAAGTCAAGACACCACAGGCTAGTACAATTGCTAAAACGGCTCTTTTCATGCCTATTTTTTTAATAATCCAATGTGATACACTTTCTGCCGCACCACTGTCTTCCATGACTTTTCCAAAAATTGCTCCAGTTAAAAACATTAAATACCAAGATGTCACAAAACCAGAAAACCCATCCATATAACTTGTAACAAAATCCATTTCCTTACCTGTAGCAAGTTGAGAAAATAAAGGTAAACCATTTAAAACGCCAACAAACAACGCAGATAAAGGCGCCGCGATTAATAGATTTACGCCTCTCATTACTAGAATAGTTAAAATAACTAACCCACCAACTAATCCTATAACACCTAACATATAAGTATGTCCCCCTTTAGAACATAAACGGTTTTATTTATTTCCTTTATCTCCATACTTTCTTACACGTAATAATGCTTGTTCTGCGTGTCCCGCAAAATTCTCATAACCACATAGTCTCGCCGCATACTCACCCATAGCCGCACTTTGTTCTTCAGATGTGATACGTTGATAAGTCACTGTTTTAATAAATTTACCTACCCATAAGCCCCCTGTATAACGTGCTGCTTTTTTAGTAGGTAGTGTGTGATTCGTACCAATGACTTTATCGCCATAAGCTACGTTTGTTTCTGGACCCAGGAATAGCGCGCCATAATTTGTTAAATGATTTAAAAAGTAGTCTGGTTCTTTAGTTAATACTTCAACATGTTCAAAAGCGAGTTTATTCGCTTCTATTACAGCTTCTGCTTCATCTTTTACAATAATCACTTGCCCATAATTTTTCCAAGATTCACTTGCAATATCAGCTGTTGATAACGTTTGTAATTGTCTTTCTATCTCTTTTAAAGCTGCTTCAGCAATTGCTTCAGAAGTAGAAATAATCGCACCTGGAGATGTGGGCCCATGTTCCCCTTGACCCAGTATATCTGTAGCAATCATTTCAGGTTCTGATGTTTCATCTGCGATTACTAATGTTTCTGTAGGTCCCGCGAGTAAATCGATACCAACTCTGCCAAATAGTTGGCGTTTCGTTTCTGCCACAAAAGCATTACCTGGCCCAACAATCATGTCTACAGAATCTATCGTTTCTGTACCTATCGCCATACCACCCATGGCTTGAATACCACCGAGAATATAAATTTCATCGGCACCTGCTTTGTACATTGCGTATACAGTTGTTTCGGGAATTTTACCATCTATTGGCGGTGTACAAGCGATAACACGTTTCACCCCAGCAACTTTGGCAGTTAAAATACTCATATGCGAAGAAGCAATCATCGGGTATCTACCACCTGGAATATAACATCCTACACTATCAACCGGTATATTCTTTTGACCAAGTATGACACCAGGTGAATTTTCTGTTTCGAAGTCTTGTAAGGAAGCTTTTTGAGCTTCAGCAAATCTTTGAATGTTATTTTGCGCGAATGCGATATCATCTTTAACTTGTTGTGGAATATCATTAACAATACTTTCAATTTCTTCGTCACTTAATTTAAAACTTTCTGGACTCCAGTTATCAAATTTCACTGACAAATCGCGTAAAGCTTTATCCCCTTCAGCTTCAATCGTTTTAATCGTATCACTTACAATTTGACTAACCTTCTCATCAGATTGTTTTATTTCTTCTTGGCTTTTACCATTTTTTAGTTTGTAAGACATTTAAAAATCCCCTCTCCCAGTGCGTGCGCATGCAATTAAACACAAAAAAAGAACTTTGCATACGTATGCAAATATTTCACTTTATGTTATAGTAAGCGCTTTCAAATGTCAAATTGTTTTCGTTGTTTTTCTGAATTTAAACTTCCCTTTTAACTTCCTTTGTTCTATCTCATCTAAGTTATCTTTTAATAGGATTTCAATTGTTTCATCGATCATCTCATTCAGTGGCTGTGACCAAGTAGACAACTGATGATTGGGCCATGAAGCCATTCGTATATCATCGAATCCTATCACTTCAATTTCATTAGGTACCTCAATATTCATTTTCTTCACTGCCTCTAATACACCGAGTGCTGTAATATCATTTGCGCCAAATATACCTCGAGGTCTGTTGCCATCCTTTAGATATTTCAATGTAGCTTTATACGCTGTCTCAAAGGTGAAATCTCCCTCAACCACATCTATATCTTGTTTTTTTCACTAAAATACTGCCTAAAGCCATATAATCTATCTCTATTTGTAGAGGTGTTATGTTGACCTGACACGTACAAGTTGTGCTTGTATCCTTGATTATAAAAATATTCGGCTACCGATCTTGTCGCAAAAATATTATCACTTGAAACTGAATTACAATTTAAAGTTTCATCATATCTATTAAATAACATGACTGGAATATTTGAGCTTTTTAACTTTTTCACCAAATCTGACGATAAAACTGCATCCGTGATAATAATTGCTTCAACATTAAACTCAATAAATTGGTTAATTTCTTCTTGTTGAATTTCTTCATTTTCTGTATATACAAATAGTACAGAATAGCCAAATTGTTTCAGCTTTTGTGTAAATAATGCTAAAACTTCATGATAGAATGGGTTCTGTTTATTTTTCATAGCTAAACCAATGAGTTTAGATTTGTTAGTGATTAAACCTCTAGCTAAAGCATTCGGTTTATAATTTAATTCATTGGCAACTTTTAACACTTTTTGTTTTGTTTCTTCTGACACACTTTTACCAGGTGTAAAAACTCTGGAAACTGTAGATTGTGATACATTCGCTTTTTTAGCTACCAATTCTGCTGAAACATTCTTCTTTTTCAACTTTACCACCTCATCTATACGTCTTCATATTTGTATGTAGCACACTATATTTTATAACTCTTTATATTACATTATAGAATAAGAATTTCAAATGTTGCACTATTTTAATAGTAAAAACACTTCCGTAAGCATCCATAACATATGAATTTACACGAAAGTGTTTTTAGATTTTTATCTTAATGTGTATAAAATTTCAATATCATTCTTTATACTTTTCTGTAACGTTTAAGTCCAATAATATTTAGTATTGTAAATATCAAAATAAATAGCAACAGTATAACAATATCGAACCAAATAAATTCAAATCCCTGTCCCTTAATCATTACATTAGTCAGCGCATCACCGGCATATCTTAACGGAAATACATAGCCAATAGCACTAACCCAATTAGCAATGCTATCTAAAGGGATAAGACCAGAGAAAAAGACTTGAGGTATAACAACTAACGGTATAAATTGAACCATTTGAAATTCTGAATTTGCAAAAGTTGAAACAAACAAACCTATAGCTAAAGCAGATAATGCAATAAGTATATTAATTAATAATACCCACCATATACTTCCTACAACCTCAACTTTCAGTAAGTATATGGAATAAAATACAATAATTAATGTTTGTAATACCGCAAACAAACCATAACCTGCTAAATAACCAAAGACAATTTCACTTCTTTTAACAGACGTTGCAAGTACACGTTCTAAAGTCCCTCTCGTACGTTCTCTTAAAAGTGCTATACCAGAAACTAAAAATACAAAGAAAAAGACAAAGAAACCAATGAGAATTGGAAATATTTTATCAAAAAATGTACTGTCGAGCATCACCATAAAGATAGTGACTATCTATGCTCAATGCCTCTGTCTCTTGTCCATTGCTTTGTTTCATATTGTCCGGTATCTTTTCAACAATTTTAGTCATATCTTGCATCTTATTCTTTTGGATTGCACTCGCTAACAATTGTTTCGTTGACCCTGTAAGACTTGGATCTTCATTTTTATAAGTGACTTCTAGATTAGACCCTTTTTGTTCAATATATGCATCCAACTCTGAATCCACAATTGTATCTTTAATTGAGCTAGACGCATCATATTTTTCAATATCTACTTTATCTGAGGGCAAAGCGTTCACAATTTCATCTGGTACTGAAGCATTCATACCTATTTTTATATTTGTTTTATTATTAGTATCAAATATAAAATACATCAGTGTTAAAACCAAAATAGGTGCAAATAACATTAAAGCTAACGTTCTTTTATCTCGTAATAATTCTTTAATAACTCTGATAAAAATCGCCTTAAATCTCATTATTGCACCTCCGCTTCTGCTTTTATAAACACTTCTTCTATAGAATCAGCGTCAAATTTATCTTTTAATTCTTGAGGGGTTCCAATCGTAAATAGTTTCCCTTCAACAATTAAGCCTATACAATCACAACGTTCCGCCTCTCCCATAACATGGGTCGTAACAATCACCGATTTACCCTCATTTGCTAAACCATTCAATTGCTTCCAAACATCTTTTCTGAGTTTAGGATCAATACCAACCGTAGCCTCATCTAAAATAATAAGGTTGGGATTAGCTAACAGTGTTATAGCCAAAGAAAGTCTACGTTTCATACCACCTGAAAAATGAGAAACGACCTTTCCTAATTCAGGTTCTAAATTTACTATTTTTGTATTTTCAGCAATTGCTTCTTCTAATTTCTTACCTTTTAACCCCATCAAATTACCGAAAAACACTAAATTTTCTCGAGCTGTTAATGACTCATATAACGCATCACTTTGCCCCATATAGCCTACTTCATTCAGTACTTTACGATTTGGTATTTGTTTATTGAAAATTTGAGCCTGTCCTTCATCTAAACTTTCCATACCCATTAAACATTTTATTGTCGTAGTTTTTCCTGAACCACTAGGACCAATCAATCCTAAAATTTCTCCCTCAATTAATTCTATATTAATGCCATCTAAGACTTTCTTTTGATCATAATATTTTACTGCGTTTGTTAACTTTGCTACAAGGTCAGCCATAGAGTTCCCTCTCCCATGTATATTATTGTTTATAAAACGAGTATATACCTCTCATTTGTAAAATCAATTTAGCACTAAAAAATACTAATTCTTACAAATCCAATAAAATAAGTAATATTACACTTAGGCATAAAAATCCTCTAGTTAGGCAATTTCGTACAAATTAACAGTGAAATATTTTATATTGTAGTTGATAAATTAAAACTTTGTTTTAATTTTAAATACTTGGAAAGGGGTGTTTTATATGTCAGCAATCATAGAAGCACTAAATAATGCCATCCAAGCAGGTATCGCTCATGATTGGGTAACTATGGGTACAAGCATTGCAAGTGCATTAGCTAGCGGTGTAGACTTTGTTTTAGGTTTCTTAAAATAAAGTCATTTTCCTCACAAACAGGACCTTCTCTAAAATCACGTGTGATATTTTTAGAGAAGGTCTTAAATTTAACTTCTAAACATTTGTAATTTTTGAAAATAAAAAAATGGCTGAGACATAAGTATATGTCTCAGCCTCAAAGTAATATTTTAACTATACTTTTTCAGTTTGTGCTTGTGCTTTTTCATTGTTTGACGCATGTGTAGCACCGATTGCTTCGATTTCTTCTAGTGTGCGTCCTCTAGATTCTGGAACGAATTTTTTCACAAATAGTACGCCGAGTATACAAATAATGCCGAATATCGCAAATACGATTTGTTGAGGGAAATACACTGTCATAATTGGGAATAGTAATCCAACTAAGAAAGAACCAATCCAATTTAATGAAGATGCAAGCACCAGAAGCAAATCCTCTAATTGCTAACGGGAAGATTTCTCCTACGATCACCCATGTTAATGGTGCCCATGTAAATGAATAGAATGCTACATAGATACTTAAAAATACCACGATGAGTATCGGATTCGCATTTGGTAAGAACAAATGGATGATTGCCGGTAATATGAAGGATAATCCCATCACAGTACCACCTAACATAAGCAATGTTCTTCTGTTAAATTTATCCGCTATCCAAATGAAGAGTAATGATCCTAATACTAAAATTACACCTTGAATAATTGGCCACATTAAAGCTGTACTTGCTGAGCTACCAGTAGCTTGTTCAACAATTAATGGAATATAATAGAATATTGCATTTGCCCCTTGGAATTGTTGGAACGCAGCTACACCCAATCCGACGATAACTAAATATTTATATTTGCCACTAAATAATGTTGCTAATGATTGGTTTACTTTATTCTTACTTTCTATTTGAATTGTCTTGTTTATTTCTTCAAATTCTTTATCTACATTTTGGTTATTTCTAAGGTTGCTTAAAACCATTTTAGCTTCTTTAAATTTATTATTTTTAATTAAAAATCTTGGAGACTCTGGTAATTTTAATACGCCCCAGAATAAAATGATTGCCGGAACTGCTGCTGCTCCTAACATTAATCTCCAACCCATTTCAACAGGTAAACCTCTTAAGAAATAGTCTACGATGTATGATAACAACATCCCAGATACAATCATTGTTTGGTTCATACCAGACAATTGGCCACGGTACTTGGCAGGAGCCATTTCTGACATGTAAGCTGGTACTAATGCTGATGCGAGCACCAACTGCTAACCCCAGAATTACCCTTGATATAATTAAGAAATAACTACCATCATGTGGTGCGATACCTGACAAAACAGAACCAATTATGAAAATGATTGCAGAAATTAAAATCATTTTCCTTCTACCAAGCGTATCAGATAATTTACCTGCTAAAATACCACCAAATATTGCGCCTAGCATTACTGACGAAGTAATTAAGCCAATTATAAATCCACTATTAATATTCCAGTCTTCTCTTAAAAATGGTAACGCTCCGGTCATAACACCTATGTCATAACCAAAAAGTATCCCACCAAAAGCGCCGAAGAAATAGATAAAGCGATTCGAAACTTTACTGTTTATTTTCATCCCATTCACCCTTTTTTAAAACAAAATATGCCTTACATTACGTCATTTGATTAACGACAAATCTACTGTAATTTAATTTATTAATGTATATTCTGAATCAAACATGTTTAATAATATTTCTATTTGCGATGTATTCAATTTAAGTGACAGTACTGTGTGATGACCGCCGCCTTCTTCAATCCAACGTTTCACGCCTTGTTCTAATGATGGTTTAACATCCCATAACACTCTAGCTACTGGTAAGTTAGGTGCAGGTTCATCTAATTGTTTAGCAGTAATTTCATTCACAATAAACTTGAAGTGTGTACCAAGATCCATCATTGTGACAACTACGCCGTCGCCTGCTTTTCCATCGAATACTAATCTTGCTTGGATCTTCTTTACCACCTATACCTAGGGGATTTACAACGATTTTAGGTTTCGTATCTGCTAGTGTTGGATCAACTTCCAACATATGTGCGCCTAGAATATGTGATTGATGACTTCTTAAGTCGTACGTATAATCTTCCATGAATCCTGTTGCTTCATTTTCTGCAGCAATTTTAAGTAAGCGGTCTAAAGCGACAGTCTTCCAATCGCCTTCACCTGCAAAGCCGTAACCTTGTTCGTTAAGTCTTTGTACTGCTAAACCTGGTAATTGTTTCATGCCATGTAAATCTTCAAAGTTAGAAGTAAAAGCAGTATATCCACCGTCATCTAAAAAGCGTTTAATCGCAATTTCATATTTGATTTGTTCTTTAACAGAAGCATTAAATGCGTCTTCACTGTACTCTCTGTAATCAAAGTCATATAAATCTTCATATGATTTAAATAATTGATTTACTTCAGAATCTGTTACTTGATTCACATATTCTACTAAATCACCTATACCAAAGTAATCTACAGTCCAACCGTATTGGATTTGTGCTTCGATTTTATCTCCTTCAGTAACAGCTACATTACGCATGTTGTCACCAAATCTTGCAACTTTTAAGTTAAAGCTTTCATTATAAGCATTGGCTACAACCATCCATTCGCTTAATTGTTTTTGTACACTTTCATTTTTCCAATGTCCAAAAATGATTTCATTTTTCTTATTAAGACGGCGGTTAATATAACCGTACTCTCTATCTCCATGCGCTGATTGATGTAAATTCATATAATCCATATCAATGTTTTCCCATGAAATATCATTGTTGTATTGCGTTGCTAAATGTAACAATGGTTTTTGTAATAATTTAGTACCTCTAATCCACATTTTCGCTGGTGAAAATGTATGCATCCATGTAATCACGCCTAAAATATCATCACGATAATTCGCTTCTTTCATAATATCTGTAATAATATCTGCAGAAATTGCTAATTTCGTTTGTAATTCTATTTCAAACGGTAATTGTGCTTGCGCGTTTAATTCGTCCGTAATATTTTGTGCATTTTGTTTAACTTGTGCGAGTGCATCATCACCATAGAGTTCTTGTGATCCAATCACAAACCAGAATTTTTTTGTTGTAGCCATTTTATTTCCTCCTTAGTTTTGTCCGTAATAGGCATTAGCGCCGTGTTTTCTTTCAAAGTGTTTATCAAGTACTGCTTTAGGTAATGTTTCTGCGAATGGATTTAATTGTCTTGTGAAGATATTCATCTTACATACTTCTTCTAACACTACTGCGTTCATCACAGCTTTTTCGCAATTCCCCCCAAATAAATGGTGCATGACCATGCAATAATACTGCAGGTACTTCATGTGGGTTAATATTTTTTTCTTTAAATGTTTCAACAATGACATTGCCTGTTTCATACTCATAATCTTTATTGATTTCTTCAGTCGTTAAAAATCTAGCACACGGAATTTCGCCGTAGAATGTATCAGCATGTGTTGTTCCCATAGCCGGCACGTTTAATCCTGATTGCGCCCACGTTGTTGCCCATGGTGAATGCGTATGTACAACACTGCCAATATCACCAAATTCTTTATAAAGGACAGCATGCGTTGGCATGTCTGAAGAAGGTTTTAAATCTCCTTCAACCACTTCACAATCTAAATTACAAACCACCATATCTTCTGGTTTCATGACATCGTAATCTACGCCACTCGGCTTGATAACAAATAATTGTGATTCTGCATCAAAGGCACTCACGTTACCCCATGTATATTTAATCAATCCTCGGTTTGGCAACTCTAAATTTGCTTTATAAACTTCAGCTTTTAACGCTTCTAACATGTTATTTGCCTCCTAAATACTTAGCTATCGATTGTTCTATAGGTAAACCTTTTTTAACTTTTTCTACATAGTTATTAAAGTTAATCACTTCTTGTTCTGCTTGGCTCCACTGTTACTTCTTCTGTGTTTAAAAATACAACTTCATTTAAAAATGTAGCTAAAGGTTGTTGAGATTCTTGTGCGCTATAGTAAGCTAAAACACTGACACCCCAAGCGCCACCTTCACTTGCCGTATCCATTACGGTAATTTTATTTTCAAGTGCTGATGATAATACTTGCTGTGCGACACCTTTCGTTTTAAAAATACCGCCATGTGCTATTAATTTATCTATGTTAATCGATTCATTATTTTTCAATAAATCCATTCCAATTTTCAAAGTACTGAATGCACTATATAAATGCATTTTCATAAAATTAGCTAAATTGAAATTATAGTTTGGTTCACGTACAAATAATGGATAACCTGTCTCTACGTCTGTTATGTTTTCGCCTGAAACATAGTTGTATGAAAGTAAGCCACCAATGTTGTCATCACTTTCCAATGAACGCTCGAATATTTGTCCGTACAACTCATCTGATGAAAAATCAACACCCATGACACTTAATACTTCGCCAAATATGTTCATCCAATCATTAATATCAGAAGTACAGTTATTGGTGTGAATCATTGCTACTTCACTACCATCGGGCGTTGTTACTACATCAATTTCCGGGTACATACCTTTTAATGCATCAGATAATACAACCATTGCAAACGCACTAGTACCGGCTGATATATTACCTGTATTCTGCGCTACTGTATTCGTTGCTACCATACCAGTACCAAGCATCACCTTCTGGAGGGCACATCACGCTACCAGCTTCAAGATTTCCTGAAGGATCTAATAATGTTGCACCATCACTTGTAAGACGACCACCATTTTCACCTGCCAATTTAATTTCAGGTAATATAGTTTCTACTGACTTTGCAAATCCTTTACTTTCAAATAAGTCATTAGCTGTATTTAATAAATCTGATCTATACGTTTTGTTGTTAACATCTATTGGGAACATGCCTGAAGCCTCGCCAATACCGACAACCTTTTCACCAGTTAAGTACCAATGTACATATCCAGCTAACGTTGTTAAATATTCAATTTGATTCACATGGGCTTCTTTATCTAATATGGCTTGATATACATGCGCAATACTCCAACGTTCTGGAATATTAAATTGAAACGCTTCGCTAAGTAACGTAGCTGCCTTTGCTGTATTACCATTTCTCCAAGTTCTAAATGGTACAAGTAAATCTTCATTATGATCAAACGCTAGATAACCATGCATCATACCGCTGATACCAATCGACTTCACTTGTTTTAATGTTAAATTATGTTTTTCTTTCATTTCTGTTGTCATTGCATTATAACTTTTCTGTAAACCGACCCAGATATCATTAATTGAATATGTCCAATATCCATCTACGAATTGGTTTTCCCATTCAAAATGTCCAGATGCTACTGTATTCAAATGCTGATCAATTGCTACGGTTTTAATTCTTGTAGAACCAAGTTCAATACCAATCGATATATCTTCACTACTTAATGCTTTCTTCAAACCATCCATTTCCAACACTCCTATTGAAACCGTTTTCAAGTATACTTTATAATATTTGTCCGTACATGTCAACATTTATTATTTTATGTCCGTACATGTTTCTAGGAATAAAAAGACTCAAACCAATAGCGTGATTGATTTGAGCCTGTTTTTATATTTTTTTACAGAATTACGTTCGATAATATATGTATCGATAAGTTGTGACGTTTGGTTTTTTTCTGTATCTATCGCGTTAATCATCCATTCTGCTGCTTTTCTACCAAGTAATTCTTGGGGATGTGACGTTGTAGTCAAATCCATCTCACTCAATTTACTTAGTACTGAGTTATCTTCGCCAACCACAGATAAATCGTTTGGTATCTGCACGTTTCGCTGTTTCAATCTTTGGATAATCTCGTAAGCAATTTCATCGTTATAACAAACTAAGCCAGTGATATTAATCTTTTTATCACAAACATGCTGAACAATTTGTTCGATGACTTGTGGCTTACTTTCGGTATCGAATGTATAAATATGTTCACCTTTAAAAAGAATATGATTACTTTCAAAAGCATTAAAATAACCCTTCATTCTTAATTTACCTTGGTTATCGTCTATTTTTGTGATTAAAGCAATATTTTCATGTCCTTGATCTATTAAATATTTTGTTGCTAAATAGCCAGATTTCACATCATCGATTGCGATATAAGGTAAATTCAACTCATCATACTTAGCATTAATCATTAAAATCGGAATATCTCGCTGTTTGAATAATGAATAATAGGACAAGTTCGGGTTATAGACATTACTCTTAGTAGGTTCTATAATAAGTCCCGTCACACCTTGATTCAGCATCATCTCTAAACATTTACGTTCTTCCTCATGATTATTATTCGTACTTGCTAATATTAAAGAATAGCCATGTTTTTTTAATACATTCTCAATGCCTCGAATAATACTCGGGAAAATATAATCCGATAAGTAAGTCACGATTACGCCTATTTTTTTAGTTTCATTGTTCTGATTTGTATTTAAGTAATTGTAACTCACATATGATCCAGAACCTTTTTTCTTTTTAATGTATCCTTCTTTGACTAATAAATCCATTGCTTGTCTGATTGTATAGCGACTTAAATTATATCTATCCTGAAATTGCTTTTCTGTAGGTAAGAGCATTCCAACTTGATAGCTTTTGTTAATTATTTTTTCTTTAATTTCGTCCGCTACAATTTGATATTTTGGCTTATTCATAATCGAAAATCTCCTAGTCTCACCAATTTGTCTTAATACCGCATATTATAGCATACGTCATATTTATTCAATGAATCAAATTTTAAGAAAAATTGAATTTCAACGCTAAATTCATCATATAATCTTAAGCATTTACATACTTATTTAAACGTCGTATTTTATACTACATTCTCTCTTTAAAAACTACTGTAACACCATTGAAACCTCACTCACTAAAATCTTTTGACTTATGAATTAACTGTTGTTATATTAAAATTAAGAAGGAGATATGCGTGAACATACCTCCCTCACAGACCCGTTAAAAAGACGGTGGCTTTTGGTTAAAATAACCTTAACTTGTCCAAAGTTGGAAGGTTATTTTTTTGGCTATTACAAACTAATATGAGTCCAATGATTGTTAACACAACCATTAAGATTTCATAATCAGTCATTTATCCCCTTTTTATGAGTAAAAATAAAATAGTGTTTTAAAGGCTCTGGTCCCTCTACAAAACCCTCCATGTGAGAATTAAAATATATAATAAAATCTTTTGACTTATGAATTAACCGTTGTTATATTAAAATTAAGAAGGAGATATGCGCTAACATACCTCCTTCACAGACCCGTTAAAATACGGTGGCTTTTTAGTTGAAAACAACGTTCCAACACTTATTAGCCTAAAGTTGGAACGTTATTTTTTTTGGCTATTACAAACTAATATGAGTCCAATGATTGTTAATATAACCATTAAGATTTCATAATCAGTCATCTTCTATCCTTTCTAGGAGGAGAGACCAAAATCATAGGCATCACCCCATTTTTTATGAGATTAGCCACCTTTATTCCAACTTGTCTGTAAAAATATTTTACTACATGAACTGCTTCACTCCTATCTTTTCTTCACTTTTTGAAAAATTTAGCTATCCCTATATGAATTATTCTAACGAAGTCTTAAAACGTCTCTATGTAAGCTTTTAAAAATATAATAAAATGTTTTGACTTATGAATTAACCGTTGTTATATTAAAATTAAGAAGGAGATATGCGCTAACATACCTCCCTCACAGACCCGTTAAAAAGACGGTGGCTAGACAAAGTGAAAACAACGTCCCAACATTTATCTGCCTAAAGTTGGAACGTTATTTTTTTTGGTTATTACAAACTAATATGAGTCCAATGATTGTTAACACAACCATTATGATTTCATAATCAGTCATATTCTATTCTTTCTTGGAGTAGAGACCAAAACCATAGGTATCACCCCATTTTCAATGAGATTAGCCACCTTTATTCCAACTTGTCTGTAAAAATATTTTACTACACGATCTGCTTCACTCCTATCTTTTCTTCACTTTTTGAAAAATTCACCTCAAAATATAAAACGTTTTCATTTTATTAATAAGAAATTGATACATTTTACTTTGTACATGGTACGCTATAATTAATAAAAATATTACTTATTATATTAAATGGATAGATTGTATAAGGAGTGAACTTGGATGAAAAAAGTTTCTATCAAAGATGTAGCTAAAGCAACAGACGTGTCTTTGACTACGGTCTCGCAAATTTTAAATAAAAAAAGTAACCGTTTTTCAGAGGAAACAGTAAACAAAGTCATTGTCGCTAAAGAGCGATTAGGCTACTTCCCTAATAAAAATGCGCAACAATTACGTGGTAGCAATACAAAATTAATCGGTGTGCTATTACCAAATTTAACTAATCCATTCTTTTCCACGATGATGCAAACTATGGATGATCATAAACCAGATGATGTCGATCTATTCTTCTTAACCACAAAGGAAGATAAAATCGAAGAAGGTATTATGCATCTTGTCGAACGAGGCATGGATGGTCTGATTATTGCGCAGATGATTAAAAACCCGTCTCGTTTAAATCAATATTTATTAAATCATAACATTCCATATATCGTACTAGATCAAAGTGATGACCATGGATTTACGGATATCGTAAAAACAAATGAACGCAATGGTGGTGAACTTGCGGCCGCACATCTTATTGATTACGGCCACACGCACATTTCAATCATTCAACCTTATAATTTAACGAGTAATATGAAAGCAAGAACAGATGGTTTCATCAAATATTGTGAAATGCATGAGATACCATCGCCTATAATTATCGAAACCCTTTTAAATAAAGAAGGTGGATTTGCAGTCATCGATGAGATTATAAAATCCAAATCCAGTGCTATTTTTGCAACGAATGATGAGATGGCTATTGGTATTATGCGTGGTCTCGCTGATAAAGGGGTTCGCGTGCCACACGATATTTCAGTAATTGGATTTGATGATATAGACATTGCAAAGTATCTTGTTCCTGCCCTTACAACAGTTGCACAGCCAATTAAAGAAATAGGCGAGTCAGCATTAGCTTTAATCACGCATAAGCTAAAACAAAATGATGCAACTTTACATAATGTTGCTTTACATAATGAGTTAATTATTAGAGAAACAACGCAATATTTAAAAAAATAAAACACACATAATATAAGACCAAATGATATGTCATTGATGCTTAATTCGAGTTAGCAGTAATCAATTTTCAGTTTATCATTTAGGTCTTATATTTTTTTGCATGAATGAAAGCGTGTACAAAAATAGAAATTGGTGTTATTATGACGTAGTAAAACGTTTTACTAAATCGTTTTACCTAAAAATTATCACTACATAAATATATATAGAGGTGTCTTATGGATATTATAGCAATTTTAATTGGTCTTGGACCATTACTGGGTTGGGGGCTATTCCCTACCATCGCATCTAAATTTGGTGGTCGACCAGTTAACCAAATATTTGGTGCAACAGTAGGAACATTGATTTTCGCATTATGTTTCGCATTCATTCAAGGTGTCGATTTCCCAACAGGAATGAACCTTATATTTTCATTAATCTCAGGTGTTGGTTGGGGCTTTGGACAAATAATTACTTTTAAAGCATTTGGTCTAGTCGGTTCTTCTAGAGCTATGCCAATCACAACAGCGTTTCAACTTTTAGGTGCATCCCTGTGGGGCGTTTTCGCATTAGGTGATTGGCCAGGAGTAACAAATAAAATTATCGGATTCGTCGCTCTACTTGTTGTACTCATTGGTGCATATATGACAGTTTGGAGTGAAAAATCAGGACAACAGCATAATAAAAAATTAAGAAATGCAGTTATTTTACTACTTATAGGTGAAATAGGTTATTGGGCCTACTCTGCAGCACCTCAAGCAACTAATATCAGTGGCATGGAAGCATTCTTACCACAAGCAATGGGTATGGTGCTTGCCGCAGTCATTTATGCATTTATGAATATGAAACAAGGCAATGCTTTCTTAGAGAAAGTCAGCTGGAAACAAATTATTTCAGGATTATTCTTTGCATTTGGTGCATTAACATACTTAATTTCTGCACAGTCAGATATGAATGGTTTAGCGACAGGATTTATACTGTCACAAACATCAGTAGTGTTAGCTACGTTAACAGGTATTTATTTCTTGAATCAGAGAAAAACACCAAAAGAACTTATCGTTACTATTATTGGACTTGTAATCATATTAATAGCAGCGAGCAGTTACAGTATTTATTAAATAAAGTATAAGATGGGAGATTTAATTATGAAAAAAACAAAGGTATTAAATAGTCATGTATCACATGCAATTGCAACATTGGGGCATTTTGATGTAATAACAATTAATGATGCGGGCATGCCGATTCCAAATGACGAACGTCGAATTGATTTAGCGATTACTAAAGATTTACCACGTTTTATCGATGTTTTAGAAAACGTGTTATCCGAAGTTGAAGTTCAAAAAATATTTCTTGCAGAAGAAATTAAAACGCAAAACGCTGACCAACTTAAACAAATCAAATCATTAATTGGTGACAATGTAGAAATTTCATTTATTCCACACGTAGAAATGAAACAAAATTTAAATCATTCACTAACAAAAGCTAATATTCGTACAGGGGAAACGACACCATTTTCAAATATTGCACTTGAATCTAACGTGACATTTTAAAGAAAAAAGGAGAATATACTATGACAAATAAAGTTGTAATTATTGGTTCTACCAATGTAGATAAAATTTTAAACGTAGATCGTTTTGTTAAACCGGGAGAAACGTTACATCTTCAAAATGCTCAAAAAATTTATGGTGGCGGTAAAGGCGCAAATCAAGCACTTGCAACTGCACGCTCAAATGCCCAAACAACTTTTATTTCTAAGATTGGAACTGAAGACGATGCAGATTTCATGTTAGAAGATTTTGAACAAGCGCATATTAATACAGACTACATCATGACAACAGATACTGCTCAAACAGGTCAAGCATTCATAACAATTGATGCTAATGGACAGAATACAATTTTAGTTTATGGTGGCGCAAATATGGAATTAAATGACACAGATGTAAATAAAGCAGCTGATGCGATTGCAGAAGCAGATTACATTATTGCTCAACTTGAAGTGCCTGTACCTGCGATTATTAGTGCTTTTAAAATTGCTCGTGAAAACAATGTCACTACCATTTTAAATCCAGCTCCGAGCAAGTGAATTGTCTAAGGATTTACTTACTTTAACTGATATTATTGTGCCAAACGAAACAGAAGCTGAATTATTAAGTGGTATCCCAGTTACAGATCGTTCATCAATGCATCAAAACGCAGAATACTTTTTATCTTTAGGTATGAAAGTTGTCATTATCACACTTGGCGAGCAAGGGACTTATTACGCAACAGCAAATTCTGCTGGTTTAATACCTTCGTTTAAAGTGAAAGCAGTTGATACAACAGCAGCAGGTGATACTTTTATCGGTGCACTAGCAAGTCGTCTCAATATGACAGACTTTAATATAGAAGAAAGTATTACTTACGCAAATAAAGCGGCTTCGCTTACAGTCCAAGTTGAAGGCGCTCAAAAATCAATTCCATTAGAACAAGATGTATTGAAAGCTTAAAGATATACTACTTATTTTATGCATCATCAGATAGTTCATAATCATTGCACATAAATAAAGGCGGTTCTCATTATTCTGAGAGCCGCCTTGTTCATTTATTTATATTTATTTACAAGTGCTTTAGGAAGATGACAGTAATCATCAGGGAATCTTGTTAGTCTATCTTGATTTTCTTCTGCACTTTTCACGTAATTTGTCAGTGGTAATACTTCTGTTGCAATCAGATGATGGTCTTCAATTGCGTCTATAAACGCTTGCGCCTCTTTTAAATGTTTGGCGTCTTCGCTGTATAATCCTGTTCTATATCTTAAGCCAACATCTTCACCTTGCTTGTTTACACTATAAGGATCAATAATTTCAAATAGGTATCCCATTAAGTCTGTAACTGTTACTTTTTCTGGATCAAATGTTGTCTTAATGACTTCTACATAACCATCATATTCTCCATCGAGTGTATCTGTAATACCGTTTGCCCTACCGCCTTCTGTATCTGCGACGCCAGGCAAAGTTTTAACAAAGGCTTGTACACCCCATAGACATCCGCCTGCCAAGTATACCGTTTCCATTTACATCTCTCCTTTTTCTACTAACAATTATCAATTCAGTATAGTAATAACCACATCTATTTGCAATTACTTATAGTTTAGCGCTTTCAAAGGTATATGATTGATTTTTTGTCAAAAGGGAAAACATTAAAGTAGTACACAAGGAGGAATTACATGCCTAAAGTTGAAGAAAGAATGTTAGAAGATATCGAAGAAAAACCTTCAAGATCACAAAGCGATTTAAGCTCTGAAAAAGAAATGCAGCAAAATGCCTTTGAAAGATTAGGCAAAGACGTCGTAATCATCGAAACTTTAGCAATTATGAACATCATTTTTGCTATAAGTACAATTGGCTTAGTGGTCGCACTTGTTTGCACAAACAAAAAGAAATAAGTTCATCATAGCTACTTCTAAATTTTAAGAAGTATAAAATAAATGCTATACACCTATGCTCTTTTCATGGTTATCACTTTTAAAGTGACGGCTTTGAGAAGAGCATATTTACTTTTCTATTTCTTAGAATGTACTTTTCATATATAATAAAAATATTGCACTAATTTAAATTAATAAATTGAATATTATCCTTTTTTTGTTATAATGCAATAAGGAGAATTTTGTTCTTTTACTCGAAATAATGAGTAAGTAAATTATAAATGAAGCATCACACTGCTTCAACACAACCAACCACTTCAACCATAAATTTTATATTAATAATAATGAAAAGAATAGATTAGAGGAGAATCGAATTATGGATTATAGAGTATTATTGTATTATAAATATACAACACTTGATGACCCCGAAACTTTTGCCACGGAGCATTTAGAATTTTGTAAGGATTTAGAACTTAAGGGTCGTATTTTAGTATCTACAGAAGGTATCAATGGTACTGTATCTGGAACAGTCGAAGCTACTGATAAATATATGGAACAGTTGAAATCAGATGAAAGATTTAAAGGGATTACTTTTAAAGTTGATGAAGCTGAAGGACATGCTTTCAAAAAAATGCATGTACGTCCAAGAGAAGAAATTGTTGCACTAGATTTAGAAGATGACGTTGACCCAAGAGAATTAACAGGAAATTACTTATCACCACAAGAATTTAGAGAAGCTTTATTAGCTGATGATACTGTAGTCATTGATGCAAGAAATGATTACGAATACGATTTAGGTCATTTCCGTGGTTCGGTTCGCCCTGATATCACGAGATTTAGAGACCTCCCTGATTGGATTAAAGAAAATAAAGAGCAATTCATGGACAAAAAAATTGTCACTTATTGTACTGGCGGTATCCGCTGTGAAAAATTCTCTGGTTACTTATTAAAAGAAGGCTTTGAGGATGTTGGTCAACTTGAAGGCGGCATTGCTACTTATGGTAAAGATCCGGAAGTAAAAGGTGAATTATGGGACGGTAAAATGTATGTCTTTGATGAACGTATTAGTGTAGAAGTTAACCAAGTAGATAAAACAGTTGTGGGCAAAGAATGGTTCGATGGTACGCCATGCGAACGTTATATCAACTGTAGCAATCCAGAATGTAACAAACAAATTCTTGTTTCTGAAGAAAATGAAGAACGTTATTTAGGTGCTTGTACATACGAATGTGCAACTCACGAAAATAATCGTTATGTAAAAAAACATGACATTAGCGAAGAAGAAAAAGCGACACGCTTGGAAAACTTCAAAAATCTTGTAAGCCAATAAATAATATAAAACACTGTTATGCATGATGCATAACAGTGTTTTATTTATCGTTTCACTCGTGTTATCAAACTTTCTACTAACCCTTCAATACTACTATTAATAACTTCTATATTTTTGTCAATTATATTTTTGTCACCATTAAACCAAATTGGTTTCATGCCTACATTAAGTGAACCAGAAACATCATTTTCCCAAGAATCTCCTACAAATATTGTATGTTCAGGTTTGATATTTAGCATATGAGTCACTTTTAAAAAAGCGACACTATCAGGATTTTCACTTCCAATATCTTCAGATATAAATATATTACTTTCAAAAACCTTATTTAATTCTAAACGCGCTATCTTAGTCATTTGTTCTAAATTTTTCCCGTTAGTTAATATACCTATATTCACCCATTTTTTTAATTTATTAAGGTGATCATTTAATATTATATTAGGTTTAATATGTTGAATAATAATGTCAAAAAATGCTAAGAAATATTCATGAGCTTCTTTCGTTGTAATATTTTTCTTAAAATATTTTAAGCTTTCAATTAATCGTAGTTGCCTAAGTTCATCTAAAGTTATCTCTCCACGACTATGTTCCGACCAAAATTTTTTATCGTAATAAGTATAAATTTTCAGGAATTCATCATATGCAATATCTTCTGCATATGATGAATGGTTGAAAATTTGTTTATTCGCAATTAACCATAAATCATTGAAAGGAAATAAAGTATTATCTAAATCAAATAATACTAATTCTGCATTTTTAATTAAAAACCCCTCCTTAAGAGTAATTAACGTCGTTACATAATAATTATAAACCGCATTTTCACTTTTACTATGATAACTTTTTAACAAAATTATGAATTTTAAAGCTTGCTCTCCATAAATTTAATTCCTTTATGCGTGCAAACTAAAAATATTATATGTGCAATAGTCCAACAGATATAACCTGTATAATGAAATTGAAAAATTGGGCTAACTGCCATATAAATTAATAATGGATACAGTGCTAAAAATGAAATCATGGCACAAATTAATGCCATATAATAATAATTTCCCCACTTTTTATAAATAAAATAGAGTGAAGCATAAAGTGAAATTGTAATACCTACATGAATTAGAAATTCCAAAATAACATTTGAAGCATTGTCATCTATTAAAAAATCTATATTCAGTAATAATGCCGTTAAGTGCATCGATTTAAATAAATCGAATAATAAAGTAGTCAAAAATAATATAATTGCTAACGTCAAAGCTATGATTAAATGTGCTAAAAGTTTTTTCATAATATCATGTTATTCCCTTACACCCACTAGTTAATCAGCTTTTAAAATAAATTTACTTACATATAAAAATCCCTGCCTCTACATGTGTAGAAACAGGGATTAGTTTATTCACTTAACTATATTTAATTTTAATTAGACATTACTGCTTATATTATGCAGTAACCCATTGTGAAGCACCTTCAGATTCGTAAAGATCCATTGTCGCTTGATCTTGTACTGATTCTGGAGCTTCAGTTGGTGATTGACCTTGGTATTCTTCAGGTGCTACTGAATCCCAAGTACTTTGTAAGAATTGGTATTTACCTGCCGCACCTGATGAAGGGTTAACAGCTTTAAGGTCCCCACCTGATTCACGTTCAGCAATTCCTTTTAAGTGATCATTAACTTCTACAGATGAACCACTTGAAGCCTCACTTGAGCTAGACTCATTTGAACTTTCTGAAGATTGAGTTGAAGCCGCTTCTTGTTGTGGTTGTTGAGTTTCTTCAGTTTGTGGAGCTGATTGTTCAGTTGGTTGCTCAGCAGTTGCTTGTTGTGCTTGCTCTTGTTGTGGTTGAGCTTGTTGTTGACCACTATTAGTTGAAGCTTGCTCTGATGAACCATTTGAACCTTCACCATAGCTCCAAGTAAAGTTTGTACCATCTGATTGGAAGTTATAATTTACGCCATCTTGAGTAAAGTTATGATTATATGAACCCTCTTGTACGGGTGCTTGATTTAATTGTTCAGAGTTTGATTGAGCTTGTTGCGCTAATTGTGCTTGGTCTACGTTTTGTTCTGAAGCGTCAGCTGAATTTCCTGCTGCTCGCTCCTGTTACGCCTAATCCTACTGCTAAAGTTGATGCAATTACTGTTTTTTTCATTATTAATAATCCTCCTAAGAGATAATTTCTATTTTATAGTTTTAAAATTAATTCGTAATTTCAATCATCGCTAAGACGATTTACTTTCCTCAATTAATTTACAAGACCTACTGTAACATCTATAAATAGCCCGTGGGTTACAGTGAAGTTAAAAAAACAATCGACTTTTTACACTCCCATTACACTAAAAATCTTAATAATTTCCAGAAAATTCAACCAAAATCCTCTCATGATAGTTCATAAATAGAATACTTGGCTTTACCTCTATGTAATCTCTATGTAATTAGTGTGACAACGGTGTATCTTTACACCAATAGTATATAGTTGCTTTTTACTTCGATTTATTTTTATTTCACGTTATTTAAAATACATTATTTTTTATTTCTACAATATATTTATGTCATTGAATTTATTCTACAATATGATAATATAATATGTTGATATATTTTTAATTATTTTTTAATATTGCGTACTAACTATGTAAAGCATTATATCGATTTGGAGGAGTTCAATGTTGATCAATGTCCTTTATGAGGATAATCATTTACTTATGGTCGAAAAACCTATTAATATACCAGTACAGGCTGATGACTCAAAAGATGAAGATTTATTATCTATGTTAAAAGATTACATTAAAGAAAAATATAATAAACCAGAAAAGGTTTACCTTGGTTTAGTACATCGTCTCGACAGACCCGTCGGTGGTGCTATGGTTTTTGCCAAAACATCTAAAGCCGCATCTCGCTTATCAAATGAACTAAGAAAACAAAACTTTGATAGAACATATTTAGCGGTTGTTCATGGTGCACCTGCAAAAAAACAAGGTGAACTTAAAAATTATCTCTGGAAAGATCGGAATAAAAACATCGTACATGTGGTAGATTCAAGAAAAAAAGAAGCAAAGCAAGCCATCTTAGACTATAAGATGATTCATAATGCTGAAAAGAAAAGTTTAGTCGAAGTACAATTACGAACTGGACGCTCACATCAAATTAGAGTGCAATTTGCGAATCAAAACCTACCATTATATGGTGACCAAAAATATGGACAACATATAAATAAACCTGGTCAACAAATTGCTTTATGGGCATCGCACCTTAGCGTAAAACATCCGACTAAAGATGAAATTATATCTGTAGAATCGATCCCAAGCGAAGGCATCTGGTCACGTTATTTGTAATACTTGCATTGCATTCATACTACGCTTGCATTTCCTCGGAAATATTTTAATAACAAAAACAATAGGCTGGGACATATCACATGTCTTAGCCTCAGTTTTTTATATTGGCAGTGGCTGACTGAATTGAAAATGCGCTTATATCAATCTTTTATAATACTACTACTTCATTTATGAAGACAAGTAGTTCTTATGCAAGAGCTTCAGCTCTTGTATTCCATTTTCTAGTCAGCTGAGCCGGGGTGGGACGACGAAATTTTATTAGAAAAATTAGATTTCTGTCCCACTCCCTTGTTTTATTTATCTCAAATTATTTATTAAATCAAAAAACCTGCCTCTATATTATAGAAGCAGGTTTTGAATACTTTATTTAAAATAATTAATTACTGTTTAAATTATGCAGTAACCCATTGTGAAGCGCCCGCAGTGTTGTAAAGTTCAACTGCTGCCGCATCTTGTACTGATTCAGGTGCTTCTGCTGGAGATACACCTTGGTATGCTGCTGGAGCTACTGAATCCCAAGTGCTTTGTAGGAATTGGTATTTACCTGCCGCACCTGATGAAGCATTGATAGCTGTAATGTCGCCACCTGATTCACGTTGAGCAATTGTTTGTAAATGAGAGTTAACATTTACTGATGAACCACTTGAAGCTTCACTTGAGCTAGATTCTTTTGAAGTAGATTCTTGTTGTGGTTGTTGAGTTGTTTCAGTTTTTGGAGCTTCTTGTTGAGCTGGTTCAGCCGGTGCTGATTGTTGTGCTGGCTCAGCTGCTTGTTCAGCTGGTGCTTCTTGTTGAGCTGGTGCTTCAGTTGATCCTCCACCAAAGCTCCAGCTAAAGTTTGTACCATCTGATTCGAAGCTATAGTCTGTACCGTTATGATTAAAGTCTATGTCATATGAACCATCTTGAACAGGTGCTTCATTTAATTGCTCTGGATTTGATTGAGCTTGTTGCGCTAATTGTGCTTGGTCTACGTTTTGTTCTGAAGCGTCAGCTGAATTTCCTGCTGCTCGCTCCTGTTACGCCTAATCCTACTGCTAAAGTTGATGCGATTACTGTTTTTTTCATTATTAATAAATCCTCCCAGAAAGATAATTTTCATTTTTTATTTTATGCGGTTGAATTTCAATTATTTAATTAAAAAATAATTTACTGCTTCAACCAACTCACAAATAATACTATAACATCCATAAAATGTTTGTAGGTTACAGTCAAATTAAAATATACGTATGTTCATTACATCTAAATTACAGTGAAAAAGTGACTCATTATGACTAAAAAGTGAAGAAAAGCTTTGATGAACGTCTGTAAACAGATTAATTTAGAATATAAGCACGTAATATTTATGTAATTTGTTTGTCAATTGTGTACAATTCCACCTTATTTTTCCATTTGCAATTTATTGAAAATCCTACTTGCAGTCTTTTTAAGAGTTATTTTACTGTAGTTCTATATAAATCATACAAATCAATTAGATAACAAATTAAAAAAACCGTTCAAATTTTCATAATTTGAACGGCCTTCTAGATTCTACTATTTAGATAGTGCTATTTTAATATGCGCTAAGTGATGTTCTTCGTGCCAAGATAATTTTGCAACTTTTTCAGCTACGGTTATCTCGCCACTATCTTTTAACGTAAATGTTTGTACTAATTGATCTTCATTTAAATTGTTAGCAATTGCTACAATACGTTCGTTCATACCTTCTAGCATCTTAATCGAGCTTTCGATGGGTAAGTCGTTATCCGGCAACATCACCCATTCATCTTGAATAAATGCTGGTACTGTCGGATTATTATCTGTGAGCGCTAACTTCAAACGCTGATACATATTTAATTGAGAGTCAGCAATATGATGTACAAGTTGACGCACTGTCCAACTCCCCGCACGATACTTTGCATTCAACGCTTCATCATCTAATGAATCTACAGTCTCTCTTAAGCGTTCAGTATAACCTTCTATTTCTTTCGCCCATTTTTGAATATCATCTAATGTTACTTTATCTGGTATTTCTAATTCTCCTATTGGAAACCTTACATCCATTTAATCACCTTATTATCATTTATTTAAATCCCGCACATTACTCTACATCATTATTATTCTCTGTTTCTGTATAATTAAACATTTTATAAAATACACACAAACTTTTCAGTCATTGTAATGTAGGTTCTCATCCTCTTCTTTTTATTTTCTGCTTAACTAAAGGCATTTTTATGAACTTTTTAATATTATAGTGAGCACGTTTTAGGTATTTGATATTATAAAATTGAAAAAATAAGAAAAGGAGCACTTTAAAGATGAAACAGCATTCAACTAAGAAGAAAAACACTACATTTAAACCGCTTTGGTTAATCATTAGCGTCATTGCGCTTGTGGTTATCATGGTATTACCAACGCCAGATACCTTACCTTTCATGGCTAAAAGTGCATTAGCTATCTTAATATTCGCCGTTATCTTATGGGTAACTGAAGCAGTCACTTATCCTGTATCTGCGGCGATGATTGTCGGTTTGATTATCTTGCTCTTAGGATTTAGCCCCGTACAAAATTTAACTGAGTCGCTAGGCAATCCACAAACAGGCGGTAAAGTTTTAGAAGGCAGTAGCTTATTCGGTACGACTAACGCATTGAAGCTTGCTTTTAGTGGCTTCTCATCTACTGCTATTGCACTAGTAGTTGCTGCACTATTTTTAGCTACTGCAATGCAAATTACAAATCTACATAAACGTCTCGCACTCATCGTTCTTTCTATGGTAGGTAATAAGACCAACCGCATCGTTATTGGCACAATTATTGTTGCCATTTTTCTAGCTTTCTTTGTACCTTCAGCAACTGCGCGTCGCTGGGGCAGTTATTCCTATTTTGTTAGGTATGGTTACTGCTTTTGGCATTTCTAAAAATAGTAAACTTGCCGCTTTACTTGTCATTACGGCGGTCCAAGCTGTGTCTATTTGGAACGTAGGTATTAAAACGGCAGCCGCTCAAAATATCGTTGCCATCAATTTTATTAATGATCAATTAGGAATAGATATTTCATGGGGGCAATGGTTTCTTTATGTTGGTCCGTGGTCTATCTTGATGTCTATTGCACTTTATTTCATTATGCTAAAAGTAATGCCACCAGAAGTACACGAAATATCTGGAGGCAAACAACTGATCAAAAAACAATTACATGAAATGGGACCTGTCACTGCTAAAGAATGGCGTCTCATTGCTATTTCAATTGCATTACTTTTACTTTGGTCTACAGAAAAAGTGCTACATCCGATTGATTCATCTTCTATTATTTTATTAGCGCTAGCAATCATGTTAACCCCTAAAATTGGTATTATGACATGGAAAGAAGCTGAGTCTCGCATTCCATGGGGTACGATTATTGTATTTGGTGTGGGTATCTCCTTGGGTAATGTGTTATTAAAAACAACTGCTGCGCAATGGCTAAGTGATCAAACCTTTGGGCTGATTGGCCTTGAACACTATCCATTAGTGATGACGATTGCTTTAATTTCTTTGTTTAATATATTAATTCATTTAGGTTTTGCAAGTGCCACAAGCTTGGCATCTGCATTAATTCCAGTGTTTATTTCACTCACGATGACATTAGATTTAGGAGCGCAGTCTATGGCCTTTGTGCTCATACAACAATTTGTAATTAGCTTTGGCTTCTTACTTCCTGTTAGTTCACCACAATCTATGTTGGCATATGGTACAGAAACATTTACCGTTAAAGATTTCTTGAAAACAGGTATTCCAATCACCGTTATTGGTTACTTACTTATCGTATTATTTAGTTTTACTTACTGGCAATGGATAGGTTTCATTTAAACACTTTTAGTTATCTAAAAAAGCGAACGCACAATGATTAAAATTGAGCGTTCGCTTATATTTTCATATCTATTTCAACCACTTGCCTGTTTCTAATTAAACGTTTTTCCAAAACCTACAATGATATCTTTATATTGATCTAATGAGTCTACTACGGCATATTCACCATCTCCATGCCACGCATCACCAGAAGGTCCGAATTCAATTGTTGGCACATCAAATCTTGAAAAGTATCTTGTATCTGCAAAGCCATGCTGTCCAAAAATATTAGCTTCTTGATTGCCAGTTACAGATTTGATTTCTTTTACAAGGTGTTGAATATAAGGATTGTCAATTTCATTTTTCACACTAGGACCTGACATATGCACAGCTATTTCATCATCTGTAACACCTTTAATTTGTTCTAGAATGTCATCTTTATCTTGGTTAGGTAAATAACGAATATCAATTGAAAGCGTACATGCATCTGGTACTTTGTTATAAACCTCACCACCAGAAATTTTAGCGAGATTGATTGAGGGGCCATCAAAAATATCTGTAGATTGTTTTGCAAACGGTAAATCAATTATTTTTTCGTATACTTCATACGCTTTTATAATGGCATTGTCACCTTCCCAGGGTCTACTACCATGTGCTGACTTACCGTTTAATTGAACATCAAATTGTAAAAGGCCTTTAGATTGATAGCCAATTCCAATTTGAGTTGGTTCAGCACAAATCACGAAATCACCTAAATAGCCTTGGTCAGTTAAATACGCAGAACAATTATGGCCACCAATTTCCTCGTCTGTAACTAATTGAAGTTGAACGCCGGCATCACCTAAATCAGCATCTTGAAGTTCAGTCATTGCAACCATAAATGAAGCGACGCACTGCTTTCATATCAGCAGAACCGCGTCCATAAATTTTGCCATCTTGAATTTCAGGGTCAAATTGTGCTTCTTTACCACTCACCACATCAACATGTCCATTTAGAATGAGTCGCTTACTACCTTCGCCTACATTACATATAAGCATCTTATAATCATTGTTCGTTATAATTTCAGGTTTTAGTCCCTGTTCTTCTAACCACTGCTTACAATAATCAATGGTTTCATTTGCAACTTCTTGATTAGAACTATCAAAAGTAATTAATTTTTGTAATAAATCCAACGTTTTGCCCATTCAATCTACCCCCTATGCTTATTTGTGCAAAGTATAGTATATTATCTGAATATTGACAAGATTTAAAAATTTTAGTAACATTTGGTTAACACGAAATTGAAAAGGGTTTCAATAATATGATTTTAGTTTTTTCCAAGTGAATAACAACTAAGCAAAGGCGCTTATATCTCAATTAACAAAAATTGAGTATATAGGCGTCTTTTTGCGTATTAAGGGGAGATTATATGACACGTAATTTAAATTATAACTGGGTAAACGGTGAAAAAGTTGAAACAGACAATACCATCGCCGTCGTTAACCCGACAAATGGAAACTCAATTGGCAAAGTACCAAGTGTAACTGAGGACATCGTGCAACAAGCAATTGATAGTGCGTCCACTGCTTTTGAAACATGGTCGAATTATACTGCTGAAACAAGGCAAGGTTATTTAGAACAATGGGCAGTCAATTTATTAAATAAACAAGAAGCACTCGCAACGATTATGAGTGAAGAACAAGGCAAACCTTACGCAGAAGCTTTTGGTGAAGTCGGAGTTTGTGCTAAATTCATTCGTTGGTTTGCTGAAGAAGGGAAACGTATTTATGGTGAAGTCATTCCACCTTCATCAGAGAATCAACGCATTTCAGTCACGAAACAACCTGTAGGCGTTTGTGGATTGATTACACCATGGAATTTCCCTGGCGCAATGGTTGCACGTAAAGTGGCACCTGCATTAGCTGCTGGATGTACTGTAATCGTCAAACCATCAAGTGAAACACCAAGAATTGCAATTGCGATTTTCGATGAATTAATGGCAACCGGCATTGATAAAGGAGTCGCAAATATTGTTACTGGTAGTTCTTCAGTCATTTCAGACAAACTATTTGAGGACAAGCGTGTTAGAAAAATGTCATTCACAGGTTCAACGCCAATTGGCAAGAAGCTAATGAGCAAAGCTTCTGATCAAGTCAAACGCATCTCACTCGAACTCGGAGGCAATGCACCAGCAATTGTGTTACCCGATGCCGATTTAGATAACGCCGCAGACGCAATCGTTGATAACAAGTTCGAAAATAGCGGTCAAATGTGCAATGGCATCAACGTTGTACTTGTACACAAAGATGTTAAAGCAGAGATGACACAGAAAATTATCGACCGTGTAAAAACCATCAAAGTCGGCCCAGGTGATCAAGAGGATACGCAAGTAGGACCGCTCATTAATCAAAAAGCGATTGATAAAGTTGAACACTTAGTCGCAGATGCTAAAAAACAAGGTGCACAAGTTGAAACTGGCGGAGATAAAGCTGACATTTCTACATCAAGTCTTTTCTATCAACCTACTGTCATAACAGGAGTTGAACGAACAATGGCTATTGCACAGGAAGAAATATTTGGCCCTGTCGCACCAATCATTACATTCGACGACGAAGATGAAGCGATTGATATTGCAAATGCTTCACCATATGGTTTAGTCGCTTACTTCTTTTCTAATAATATTAATACGGTTTATAAAATCAGTGAAAAATTAGAATTTGGCATGATTGGTGTTAACGGTACTCAATTAAGTGTCCCTCAAGCACCATTTGGCGGTATTAAAGAAAGTGGAATGGGTCGTGAAGGCAGTCACTTTGGATTAGATGGGTTCTTAGAATTGAAATATATTTCATTATCTTTACTTAAATAAACTAATAAGGGGTTGTCATATATGAATAACAATATTAAAGGCAAAAAAGTAACTGGCGATATTACAAAGGAACAATTACTTGAATTAGTTAAATCTGATGATATCGATACACTTATCATGGGCTTTTGTGACATGCAAGGCCGTTTGATGGGGAAACGAATCACGGGTGATTTCATTTTAGAAAATGATATATCTGATGGTACACATTTCTGTAACTACTTGTTAGGTACAAACTTTGAAATGGATACGAACGATAATTTTGAATTTATGAACTGGGACAAAGGTTACGGTGATTACTTAGCCGTACCTGACTTGAATACGTTAAAAGTTGTACCGTGGTTAGAACACACTGCGATGGTCTTTTGTGATGTATATACCGTAGATGGTAGTGAACCGATTGCGATTGCGCCACGTAACATTCTAAAACAACAAATTGATAAAGCAGAAGCACAAGGCTTGTCACCACATATGGCAAGTGAACTTGAATTCTATTTATTCAATAATTCATTTGAAGATATTTCGAAACAAGGATACGACAATTTAGAAGCTGCCGGTCACTTAAATGAAGATTATAACTTATTGCAAGGTAGTAAGAATGAACCAATTTATCAAGAAATTAGAAATCAAATGCACTTAATGGGCATTACTATCGAATCTTCAAAAGGTGAAGCGTATAAAGGACAGCACGAAATCAACTTAAAATACTCAGACGCCTTAGATGCTTGCTGATCAACATATTATGTTCAAACATGGTATGAAAGAAATCTGTATCCAAAATGATAAATCCGTAACATTCATGGCTAAACCTTACGAAGCATGGACAGGTTCAAGCGGTCATATTCATTTAAGTATGATGAAAAAAGGCACGAAAACGAATGCTTTCTATGCAGGTGATGACGCAGAAGAACCAAAATCTGAAACGATGAAACATTTCTTAGCAGGTATCATTAAATTTACGAGAGATTTTTCATTAATGTTTGCGCCTTACGTAAACTCTTATAAACGTTTTGCGCCTAACTCATGGGCACCGGTAAGTATTGCATGGAGCCAAGACAATCGTTCTGCTGGCTACCGTGTTGTAGGAGAACAAAATGCATTACGCTTTGAATCACGTATTTCAGGTGCAGATATGAATCCATACTTAGCTTACTCTGCTTTAATTGGTGCTGGTTTATATGGTATAGAAAATAAAATCGAACTTACTGATGAACTAGTTGGTAATGCTTATGAACAAGATAATATCGACCGTATCCCATCATCGTTACACGAGGCTATCTTAACTTGGAAAAATAGTGATGTTGTGACAAAAGTCCTTGGTGAAGATGTCGCGAATCATTATTTAGAAGCCGCACAATCAGAACAGAATGACTTCGATTCTTTCGTAACAACTTGGGAACGTTCGCGTTACTTTGAACAAAGCTAAATATACTACTGAGGAGGAAAACGATTATGAGATTACAAGACAAAGTATGTATTATTACAGGTGCCGGCGGTGGCATGGGTAAAGTAGCTTCACAAATGTTTGCAAATGAAGGCGGTAAAATCGCAGTATTCGAAAGAGATGAACAAGCCGGTCAAGCGACTGTGAAGGCAATCACAGATAATGGCGGAGAAGCTTCTTTTTTCAAAGTGGATATTGCTAATGAAGCCAATGTTAAAAATGCGGTCGCCGATACAGTTGAAGCTTATGGAAAAATTGATGTGCTATATAATAATGCTGGTGTCATGCCAGAAGCAGATAACTCTGTCGTCAATACAAGCGAAGACGTATGGGACTTAGTTATGAATATTAATGTTAAAGGTATTTTCTTTATGACGAAATATGTTATTCCAGAAATGGAAAAAAATAACTCTGGATCTATCATTAATATAGCTTCATTTGTTGCTGAAATGGGTTGTTCAGTGCCTCAAGATGCGTACACCGCTTCAAAAGGTGCAGTCGTATCTTTAACGAAATCATTAGCAATTCAATTCCGTCCTAAAGGCATTCGTACAAATGCAATCAGCCCTGGTCCGATTGAAACACCCTTATTAATGGAATGGTTAGTTGCAGATGAAGAAGCTAAAAATGCGAGATTAAACAGACAACCTACTGGAAGATTTGGCAAACCAGAAGATATTGTCAACGCCGCGTTATACTTAGCGTCAGATGAATCGGATTGGACAAACGGTGCAAACATGAACGTAGACGGCGGTATCACTGCAAACTACTTCTAATACCTCTCTATAGAAACAGCCTTTAAGGAAGCAGGAACACGAAATCAAATTCTACATTTTGATTTCATATTCCCGCTTCCTTTTACTGTGTTCTAAATAAATTTCATGACGTGTTTCTTCTATTATATATAGTTATATAATTGAACCATTTTTGTAAAGCGCTGACGCCTAGGGAAATAGTATGAGTGAGAGACTATAGGCTCGAGCCATACTATTCCCCAGGCAAGCATGCGCTTTTAAAACCGGATTATTTTAACTTTAAAACACCAATCCATTAGAAAATAATAGATTGGTGTTTTAAAATTGAGACTGAGGTATTTATGACCCGTCCCTGTTTTTCAGTTTATTTATCTAAATATTCATGCTCTCCAATGATGCCGGCACGTCTATCAATTTCTTCCAATTTTCTCGCTTTCGGGATACATAGAATGTAAGCAAAGCATATTGCTATAATACCCGCACTCAATTTACCAATTAATACAGTCGGTATGAGCGTTGGCTGAAAATTTGCCGTATATGACAAATGATCTCCTAATAAGAACGCACCACAGACACCGAATGCGATATTTAACACTTTATCTTTAGGTGGCATATCTCTTACTAACTTGAGCATAGCTAGAATATTAGCAATTGTAGCGATAAACCCAGCACTACCTACTTCACTGAGTCCCACTTTACTACCAACAGTATGCAAACCTTTAGAGAAGTACTTACGTATTAAATAAACCATTGGGAATGCACCCGATAACATAATAGCAATATTCCCTGCGTTCTCTAATGCCCTAAAGTTATCTTCACTATCCGCCATAATTGGATCGAAGCCCCAGACACCAAAAACTGTTGTAAATAATCCTGTAAATATTTCTACTACTGAAAATACAAAGACCAATTTAATACAGGAATCTAGTATTTTACCAAAGACAATAAAGGTTTTAATCATAATATCCGAGAAGAAATACAGTCCAATGGCTGTTACTACTACAAAAATAATTAATGGTAATAAGTTGATAAATACAGTGGATAAACTGATTTGAAAAACGTGTGTGGTCGCACTCGTTGTATCAATCACTGTACGGATTTTTGTATGACTAAATAAAATAGTTACCGTAGAAATAAATACACCAAAAGGAATGGCCAACAATCCTGATAGAATACCCAAAGCCATGTATTTATGATCTCGTTTATCAAGCATTGGTAGACCAAGCGGTATTGTGAACACGATTGTGGCACCAGCCATAAAACCAACAATCATTGCCATAATCCAACCTTCATAGCTATCCTTTAATACATCTGCAAGTTGATATCCCCCCATATCTGTCGCGAGTATTGATGTTGCGGCTATAGCGGGATCCGCACCAATTTTATCAAAAAGCGGTCCAAAGAATTTTTCTATAAATTGCGATATGAATGGAATAGAAGCCATAATACCTGCTGAGTTAGCAAAGATAGGTCCGATGGTATAAATACCTTCCATAAATTCCTTCCCTATCCCTTCATTCGCATTCCGAATTGCACCAAAAGCACCTAACACTGCACATACCATAATAATGTAAATAATCACTGTACCAATATGTTCCATGATAGTTTCCCCCATTTTTATGAGCTATAAAAAAACAAAAAGGTGCCTATTTGATTAATTCAAATAAGCACCTTTGCTTGATTATATTCACTTGTATTGTAAAGCTATTACCCCAATTGTTTAATGATTGCTGAAGCTTCTTTTTCAATAGCTATTTGGTTATCCATACTGTTTCTCCTAAGCTTTTGATAAGCTGCTTCTTCCGTTAAATCAAGTTGTTTCATTAATAAGCCTTTTGCCTTTTCTATACGTTTCCGATGTTCCATTTGCAAACGTGTATCACTCACTTCTTGCTTGAGTTTACCCATACTATCTGATTGCGACATTGCAATTTCAATAGGCGGTAGCAATTGTGACTCAGATATAGGTTTAACGATATAACCTACGACATTTTGTTGCTTAGCTTCTTCAACGTACTCACAATGACTATATGCTGTCAGGATAAGTATCGGAATATCATGTTTCTTACCAATAATTTTACTGGCTTTTAAACCATTCAACTTCGGCATTTTAATATCCATGACAATCAAATCTGGCCGAAATTGATCTGCGGCTTCAATTGCTTTTTCTCCATTACCTACTTCGCGACGACATTGTAGTTTGCTTCCCCAAGCATTTCTACTATATCCATTCGGACAATCGCTTCATCTTCAACTACCATAATAGATTTCATTTCAATCCACCCCTTTGTGTTGAAATTCAACTTTACCTATTGTTCCAATTGAATTACGGTCAATGTTAAATGTACCTTCTAAATCATTTTCTGCTATAGTAGTAACAATTTTCAATCCAAATGATGGTAGAAAAGCACTCTCTTCTTCGCCCGTATCTTGAACTTCAAGCTTTACGGTATCCGATTCTGTATCGTAAGCTAGCGTTACGCTTATTATACCCTCAGTCTGATTGTTGAAAGCATGTGTTAGACAATTCGTAATTAATTCATTCGCAATCAACGCTACAGAGACTGCAATATTAGATACTAAATTAATATGTTCATCTGTCTGATATGTAATATGTAAGGTTTTATTCGATGATTCGTTATAAACGACCATATTACCTATCTTTTTAATCAATTTATCGATATTCACCGTATCTGTCGATGATTCATCTAGAATGACTTCATACACAGATGCGATACTTAGAATGCGATTTAAACTTTCTTGGAAATATTTTTCACTGCCATTTGGCAAACCGCGTCTCATCTGTAAGCGCAGTAAACTGGCTACGGTCTGTAAATTATTCTTCACACGATGATGTACTTCTCTAATTGCTACAGATTTAGAAATAAGTTCGCGTTCCTTTTCTTTCAAATCTGTAATATCTTTCAGTAGAATTAAATGACCTGTCATTACGCCTTCTTCAAGTAACTGAATACATTTCACTTGAAAGTAGTGTCCTTTAAGCTCGCGTTCTTCAATTGTAATAACACGACCATCTGTAAGCATGTCTTTAATGCTCGGAAACAATGCTACGAAATTCAATCCCGCTTCACAATCGACACCCACTAAATCTCTAACCATTGTCTCACCGGCTAAATTATAGTAGCGGATGTCTAATGAGTTATCTAAATCAAATAAACTTTCTTCAATCATATCCGGTACAAAAATTGGGTTATCACTATTTTGCGAGACGATATCACTTAATGTTGTAGTCGCCTGTGTCAAAGCTCTTAATCGTTTTTCTTCCATTACTTTGTTGCTTACATCTATTTCCATAATCAGCGTGCCAACAATGGCATTTTCCAATTTAATTGGTGTAACACTTTGTTCTACGACTTTACCTTCTTGAGTGATTGCACGATGTTGTGCAAAATCATCTCCTTCCAACACTTGGAATACAGCGGGTTCAAATTTTTCATACACATTTTCACCAATGACTGAACCTTGATATAAACCTTCGTCATTTGTAGGTATGGCTTCCGCTACTACTATAACTTCTCCATCTTTTTTAGTAGGACAATCAATAAACACATTCGCCCTATTTAAATCAGCAATCATTTGTAAATGATCAGATACTTCTACGATATGTTGTGTAGCCTGTGGTGTTAAACTTGTATGCGTTTTACATAAATTTTTCACTTCGTTGATAGTCATCATTCCAAACATAGTTGTGCGAATTTTTAGATTTCTCATATATATAACTACCATTATGAAATTTTGACGATTATATGTCAATGTAAAATGAGATAAATCTAAAAATTTATAGTAATTTTTCATCATTATTGCGTGCTCTCGCTTATTCTACATCGCATTTTTATATGGCTCATATATGTGTTGCTCTACGCTTCTTATAATTAAAACGAGAGCAGAATAGAAATCAAAATTTGATTTCCTATCCCGCCCCCACAAGACTCTCTATAAACAAGCTCGGTTGTAAATTATTTATTCATCTAACTGCATATATACGATATGTGTTCTTAAATATTCTTCTAAGCCATGCTTACCGTCTGCTCCACCAACACCTGATTGTTTTACGCTCGCATGGAAACCTTGAATTGCTTCAAAGTTTTCTCTATTTATATATGTTTCACCGAATTCTAATTTTTCTACTGCTGTAAATGCTTTTTGGATACTCTCTGTATAGATAGAAGATGTTAAGCCGTACTTACTGTCATTTGCTAATTCAATTGCTTCTTCAAAAGTATCAAATTCAACAATTGGCAAGACAGGTCCAAAGACTTCTTCTTGAACAATATCCATACTATTTTTACAATTTGTGATGATTGTAGCTGGATAGAAGTAACCTTGTTGCTCAGGTATTTCTCCGCCACATTTAATTACGCCACCTTGTGCTTCAGCTTTTTTAACATGATTATGCACACGCTCTTGAGCCTGCTTATTAATTAAAGGACCCATGTCGTAATTATGTTCTAATGTATTACCAAAACGAACTTCGCTCATTTTTTGAACTAATCGTTGTGTGAATTTTTCACTTATACTGGAATGTACATACACTCGTTCAGCACAGTTACACACTTGACCCGTATTAATAATACGTGAATCTATAATATATTGAACTGCTTTATCTAAATTAGCATCTTCTAAGACAATTGCCGGTGCTTTACCACCTAATTCTAAATTAACTTTAGTTACATTTTTACTTGCGGCTTCCATTACTTTTTTACCTGCTGAGACACTACCAGTAATAGATACGAGTGCGACTTTACTATTACTCGCAAGCTCATTACCCACCACGCTACCTTCACCGTTCACTAAATTAAACACACCAGGTGGTAAGTCAACTGTATCTAAAATCTCAGTGAATATTTGCACATTTATAGGTGTTTCTTCTGAAGGTTTAACTACAATTGTATTTCCAGTAATAAGTGCTGGCGCTGTTTTGCGTGCGATTAAGAAGAACGGGAAGTTCCATGGCAAAATACCTGTAGTAACACCCAGAGCTTTTTTGTACATTAGAATATGTTCCTTCTTACGATCACTCTGTATGATTTCTCCTTCATATCTTCTTGCCCACTCTGCCATATAATCTATATAATCTGCTGTAAAAAAGGCTTCCGTGTTCGCTAAATCATATGTTTTACCACCTTCTTGCATAATGACTTTGGTAATTTCTTCACTACGTTCTCGAATACCTGCTGCAATTTTTTTAAGGTAGTTGCCTCGCTCAATTGCTGGCAGTTCGCTCCATTTCGTTTGGGCTTTATCTGCGTAGTCGATAGCTTCTTTAGTGTCTTGTTCTGAACCTCTGTATAACTTTGCAATTGTTTCTTCAGTTGCAGGATTTTTCACATCAATTGCATCTTCCATGTTTCTTTCAACAAATGAACCGTTAATATAATCTTTAATATTTATCATATTTTACTCTCCCCTTCTTGAATCATGGTATTTGTTTCTGGTGTAATGCTTACGCTACTATTTGCCCTTTCTCCATATCTTTCACGTTCAATCTGTTCTAACGTCTTACCTTGTGTCTTAGGAGTTAGGACAATGCCAATGACTGCATGAATAACTAAAAATGAAATCATAATGATTCCAGTAATTTTGAATCCAAGTGATGCTAAAATGGTAGGTAATACAAATGTATATACTGATATTCCTGCTCGTACTATAAAGTACATCAAGCCTTGCGCACCGGCACGATAACGGGTTGGGAATAGTTCACTTGTCCATAATGCATAAAAGACTTGGGCACCTATACCTGCTGCTGACCCCCATAATAAAACAAATAAAATCAGTGATATCCAATTCATAGGTGCAAAGGTCAATATAATCCAAGCAACAATACCCATCGTTGCACCAATACTAAATAGTAATCTTTGACTGATACGGTCTCCTAATTTCATAAATCCAAAGTAAGTCGTAATCACTGTACACAGCCATAAAATCGCTTGTAAAATGTTGGCTTGTGCACCACTCAGACCACCGACGCTTTCATAAATAAAGGGCATAAAGTACCCCATGGCGCCAGACGTTAAATTCCAAAATAAATAAATTCCTATAAGTAATAACATTGCTTTTAAATTCACTGGGTTAGTAAATAATTCTTTAAAAGCTGATGTCTTTTTAACATTAAACGAAGCTTCTCTTTGTTCTTTTTCCTTCTCTTCCTCCCAGATTTTAGATTCTTCCATACCTTGTCTAATCCACCACGTAACACCTGCGATGATAAACAAATGTAGAAAAATTAATCTTGAGCCTAATAATCCTAATGGCGCTAACATAACTGCTAAAGTAAAAGTAATTGCTTGGTCCAATAGACCAAGCTAATTGTGCAGTTCCTACACGTTTTGCTCTTTCTTTTTCTGGTGCTTCTTCTGCAATATATGTCCAAGCTACAGGTACCCCTATACCTACAGCTATACCAACAATGATTGTACCTGTGAGTAACATTGATAAATTAACAGATAGCATGATAATTAAAATACCTACCATGTATAATAATAGATCGTATTTAAAGATAAATTTTCTACCTAATTTATCTGTTAATGGACCACCGATTAATGCACCAATTGCTGCACCTAACGCGTTCGCACTTAATGCACTCAGTAAGCCCATCTGCCAATTATCAATATTTAAATATGCTTGCCAGAGTGATAAACTACTCGCTGCTGCAATAATTGAACCCGCTTCTATATAATTGGCCATCGCAACTGCAATTGTTGCCAGCCAGCCATTTGTCTTTTTAGGTTTTAAACTCATAACCTCATCCCCATTTTTCGTTTATTTCAAATAGAACATCTCTCTCAATTCAGTTGATTTAGGACTGTTATCTTCATTCACTTGCATGATATCGGCCATGTAGTCCCACCATTTCCGACAAATCGGATTTTTCGCCATATTGTCATATGCTGTTTTATCGGTAACATCAAGTACTGCAAATAATTCTCCAGTGGCTTCATTTAGAAAAATACTGTAGTCATGCACGCCGCTCTCTTTTAATAACTGTTTCATTTCAGGCCATAGTTCATCATGTCTTCGTTTATATGCATCATAAGAACCTTCATTGACATACATCACCGTTGCAATTCGCGTCATCTATCTCACCTCAACCTCTAAGTAACCTTCTTTAGGTTCTACATTAAATCCTTGAGCTAACTCCCATAAATTCTCATCCGAAATCGTTTGTTTAATACCACCTTGTGCTTGCGCATACGTATATACTTCAGCTGCTTTTTCAATGGTTTCAATCAGACCAAACACTTCGTCTAAATCATGCCCTGCTCCAAATACACCATGAAATGGCCAAATCACAGATCTTTGCTGTTTCATTTTTTCTGAAGTGAGTTGTCCTATTTGTTCTGTGCCAGGTACCACCCACGGAATAATACCAATTGCATCTGGAAATACAACGAGACATTCTGTACACATTTTCCATAATGTTTTCGTAAATGCCTTTTCATCTAATTCGTGCGTATACGTCATCGCAATCGTATGTGTGGCGTGACAATGCATAATAACGCGGTGTGTAGCATCGACTTCTAAACGTTGGATATGATTCATTAAATGCGTTGGCAATTCACTTGTTGCTACTGCATCGTTCACAAAACCCCATAAAATGTTATAGCTTTTACCGTCTGCTCGCAATTTTAATTAAACCTAATGCATCTTGTGGATCGTCTATAATATTTTTGAAGTATTTTCCTGTACCAGTGACAAGAATATATTTATTCGCTAATGGACGCACCTCAAATGGCAGACTTACGTTTCTTATATTTCTGCCATCTTCTGATAAATACGGTTGAACCTTGGCAGCATCTAATATCCAAGATATGTTGCCTCCGTTACGTTCGTCCCAACCTTTGTGATACATTAAATGTGTAATCTTAGATAATTCTTTAACCGCGGGAGAATCTACAAAGTTTTCCAATTAAATTCCTCTTTCCTGTAAAATATTTTCTTCGTATTTTTTAATTGGCTCATACCAATCCAATCCTGGTTCAGCATCGTTTCTGCTACAAAATTCATTCCATATCGCGCCAAACGGATACATCTTCATTTCTTCTTGTAACGCTAAACGTCTCGTAAAATCACCGCTTTGTTCAACTTCTTTTAATTCATTAATAGGATCTAATAATGCTTTAAGCAATGCTTTTTGCATATTTCTAGTACCAATAACCCATGCGACCACTCTATTAATAGATGCGTCAAAGAAATCTAAACCAACTGTTGTACTCTTAAGTAAATCGTTATAAATGAGTTCTTTGGCTATCTCATTCAATTCGTCATCCAATGTAACCACATGATCGCTATCCCATCTTACTGGTCTAGAAACATGTAAACTTAAACCTTTTGTAAATAAATTGAGTGCCGATAATTTGTTAGACACCACTTCTGTTGGATGATAATGTCCGGCGTCTAGTAATATTTGTTTATTTCTTGTTAAGGCATAACCCATATAAAATTCATGAGATCCCACAACATAACTTTCAGAACCAATACCAAATAATTTACTTTCTAATGTATCGATATTGTAGCTTTCGTCTATTTCTTCTTTAAAAATTTCATCCAAACTCTCCATCAAACGTTTGCGAGGTGTTAAACGATCTACCGGTGTGTCTTTATAACCGTCTGGCACCCAAATATTTGTTGTTGAAGGTTGACCGAGCTCTTTACCAAAATATTCACCGATTTTTCTAGATTGTTTACAATGTTGTATCCAAAAGTCTCTAATTGATTTATCCGGATGCGCTAATGTAAAGCCATCTTCTGACTTCTCATGACTGAAGCATGTTGGGTTAAAATCTAATCCCAATTCATTCTCTTTTGCCCAATGCACCCACTTTTCAAAATGCTTTGGCTCGATTTCATCTAAATCGATTGCTTCTTCAGATTCGGCATAAATACCATGTAGATTAATTTTATGTTTTCCTGGAATATGCTTTAAAGCTTCTTCTAAATCACTTCTAAGTTCTGCTCCATTACTTGCTTTACCTGGATGATTACCAGTAACTGATATGCCTCCTGATAATTCTTGATTGAAAAGGAAACCTTCTACATCGTCTCCTTGCCAACAATGGATAGAGATTTTAATATCTTTTAATTTAGTTAATGCTTTCTCTACATCAACGCCTAATGTCTCATATTGTGTTTTTGCCGCTTCAAATGCTTGCTTATTATACGTACTCATAATGAGTAACCCCCTTGAATGTCTTAATATCTTGATTTGCTATATGCTTTAACTCCGGTTTGTCTATCTTTGTCGTATCTGTAGAACGCTTAATTACCGCTCTAGCTTCTTGAATATTTTCAAACTCACCTGTGCCAATCATTGTTGCTGCCAAATTCCCATAAATTGTCGCTTCTGTTGGCCCCACAATGACGTCACAATTTGTATACAAGGCCGTAAGTTCATTTAAATAGTCATTGTTGGAACCACCGCCAACAATATTGATTACTTCGATTGGTTCTCTTGTTATTTCGTTTAACTCTTCTATGGAAATTGCATAAATTATTGCCAGATTCATATAGACGCTTTGCACAATTTCACCTAACGTTTGTGGCACTGTTTGGTTTGTCTGAATACAGTAATTTTTAATTTCATCCACCATACAGTCAGGATTAATAAAGCGTTGATCGTTAAAATCGATATAAACTTTAAAGTCTTGATGTTGCTTTGCTTCCTCTACCATTTCAGGAAATGTATAATTTTCAGGCCAATCTTTGCGTATCCGCTGTATAATCCACATACCTATAATATTTTTTAAGAAGCGATAGGTGTGATTCATACCGCGTTCATTAGAATATCCAAGTTCTAATGCTTTTTCAGTTACGATTGGGCTTTCTAATTCTTTACCTATTAATGACCAAGTCCCACTTGATAAAAAAGCCCATTTTTTAAATGCATCTCCAACAGAACCTAAAACAGCTGATGCGGTATCATGCGATGCTGTGGCATAAACATGTGTCACAGGTAAATCATCCTGGATGTTTAAGTCTGCATTGATTTCGCCTATGTATGTGCCAGGTTCAATCGTGTTTGGAAATTGTGCCTTATCTATTCCTATTGATGTTAGTAACGCTTGATCTAATGAATGATCATGCACTGAGAGTAATTGTGTCGTACTTAAATTGGTAATTTCATTTCTTTTCTCATTGGTAAGTAAATAATTCAAATAATCAGGAATAAGCAAAATATCATGTGCTTGATCTTTTAATGCGTGTGTCTCTTCAAACAACTGATAAATTGTATTAAAAGTTAAAAATTGAATTCCAGTTTTTTGAAAAATATCATATTTGGAAACTTCAGTGAATAATTTATCCATCGTTGTATCCGTTCTTGAATCTCTATATGAGACGGCGTTTTGTAAGCGCTTCCCTTTGTGGTCTAAAAAAGATAGTCTACGCCCCACGTATCTATACTTAAATAACACTCTGTGATGCCCATAGCTTTAGCTTTTTTCAAAGAAACAATAATTTCTTCAAATAAATAGTCAACATCCCACACTTCCTGTTGATTCTGTGTTGTAAAACCATTGGCGAAACGATTGATTTCTTGTGTTTTAATCTGGTTATTGTCGATATTTGCTAAGATGGCTCTACCACTAGACGCCCCAATATCAACAGCTATATAATGCTTCAACTTATCACCTCTTTGGTTATGATTATAATCAAACAATCCACATAAATCAACATAAAACAAAATATTTTGATAATTAATGTGGTTTATATGTTGGTTTCAGTCTTTTTTTGTGAGATTAAAAGCGGTTTTATGCTATAATGATGACAATATATATTTAGGAGAAATTTATTATGAAGCCATTTGAAAGAAGAAAGTCACTACTAAATCATCTCTATTTAAACAATGTTGTTTATGTGAATAAATTAGCTTCTGAATTTAATGTTTCAGAAGAAACAATTCGTCGAGATTTAGAAAAATTGGAAAAAGAAGGTATCGTAGAACGGAATTATGGTGGCGCGAAACTAATCAAAACTGAAGAACTGCCTTATTCTGTAAGACATACGCGCAATAAAGATAGCAAAGTCATTATTGCTAAAAAAATTGATCAATTTATACAAAATGATACAAGTTTATTTGCTGATTCCAGTTCTACAATAAATGAAGCATTAAAGCGTTTTGCTATTTCCAATAAAAGAATTCATATCATAACAAATGCTGTAAACGCACTATATGAACTTAATCAAACATCTATGGAAATCAACTCAACAGGTGGCAAATTATTAAAACATTCTTCCGCATTAGTTGGTCCTCAAACGACAGAATCAATTAATAAATTCCATACTGATTATGCGATTTTAAGCTGTAAAGCCTTGTCTAAAGATGGCATCATCACCGACTCTAATGAATACGAATCTCACATTAAAGAACTCATGATCAATAAAGCCAAACAAGTTATTTTGGCAATTGATGCTTCTAAATTTGATGGCAATAGTTTAATAAGCTTTGGTCACCTATCCAATATCGACTATATCGTGACAGATACTGAATTTGATGACGAATGGAAAAGCATCCTAGAAAATCATTCAGTAAAGATAATATAATTTCTCTTTTTAACTTTCATATCTTATAATCAATGAATTAAGAATGAAATTATTAAAATAATAAACATATTATACGATAAGCACTTATCATTCCAAATGCGATGGTAAGTGCTTTTTCTCGTTCTAATCACAATGATGTACATAAAACGGAAATGCATTTGTGTCTAATGAGTGTACAACTCTTTGATGACCTGTGCTAAATTAGAGTCAACAACAAGGGAGGGATTCAAAATACAAGCAGAAAACTTTAATATCATTACCGAAATGATTAAAAATCCGAAAATTAAAGGCAAAGACTTAGAAGTAATGTTCAACATGTCTCGCGGACAACTTGGCTATCGAATCCAAAAAATCAATGAATGGTTAACTGAACAAGATTGCCCAACAATTGAACGCACAAGCCAAGGATTCTTCATCGTTGATGATATAATCAAAAATTTTCTTAATGTATCACTTGAACCTATTCCACAGGAAGATGAGCAAGTATATACTGCTTACCAACGCGCGCATCTCATTTTACTGATGTTGTTTAGAGAAGATGAAACATTGTCATTAAATCACTTTGCAATCGATTTAAAAGTAAGTAAGAACACAGTGTTAAATGATTTAAAAAAATTAAAATTATTACTAGAACCATATGATGTCACTCTGAAATATTCACGACAGGAGGGTTATTATTTAGTCGGTAATGAGTTTGAAATTAGAAGACTTTTAACACGCTTAATTGATAAAGTATTCACTTTAAATATTTCAAAAGATGATATTTTAACAAGTTTAGCTTTGCAAGAAGATAAACTTCAAATCATCGATCTTCAAATTAACAAAATAGAACAATATTTAGAGAATAATTTTATTGATCAAAGTACTGAGACATTACGTTATAAACTCTATTTCATCTTGAGAAGAATTCAACACGATAAGATCGTCTCACCTTTTTCAATTGGATACGATGACCTTTCCGACACTGAGGAGTATCAAGCGACCGAAATACTAACTTCAAACTATCCTGATATTCCTCGGCAAGAGAAATTATTTATAACATTGCGGCTCTTATCAACAAGTGTGCAATGGTCGGAATTAGATGATGTGAAAGTTTTACCGGAATTAAAAACTGCACTACAAAGCATGCTTGATCAATTTGAGAAAATTACTTTTATCACTTTTGAAGATCGTGAAACATTGGTCAACCAATTGTTGTTTCATATGAAGCCCGCCTTTTACAGAATTAGATATGAGTTATCTGATGTCGATAGTTTACAGAATAATCTGAAAGATGATTACAAGGAATTATTTCATCTTGTTAAACTCTCTTCCAAACCTATGGAAAAGTTCTTTAACCAACCATTACCTGATAATGAAATCGCATATCTAACCATACTCATTGGCGGTATTTTAAGAAGACAAGATGAAGACATCGACAAAAAAGTAAAAGCTGTGGTGGTTTGTACACAAGGTACGTCAATTTCTCAACTCATGTTACAAGAATTACGGAGTGTGTTTCCAGAATTCATATTTTTAGATGCCTTATCACTACGTGAATTTAATCAGTATACGCTAGACTTTGATATTGTCTTTTCACCAATGCACGTGATGACACACAAAAGATTATATATCACAAAGGCAATATTAACTGCCAAAGAAAAACACGATCTTCGTCAGTACGTATTCGGTCAACTCAACAATAATTTTGAGACAGACATACACGCTGAAAAGATGCTCGCCATGATACGTGAGCATGCAGATATTCATAACGAAGATGCTTTACTTAATGAAATTAAAAACCAATTTGATGATATTCATGCATACGCTTCAATCAAATCGTCTTCAATTTCGTTAAATGGTCATTTGAATTTACAAGATTTGTTGCCAGTACACCATATTCAATTTGCATCTCGTGTTTCAAATTTGGAAGAAGCAATTCGGCTTACAGCTGAACCACTTTCTAGTCAAAGCTATATAGATGTAAATTACATCGATTCGATGATTCAATCTTTCGACGATACTTATATGGTTATCAATCAAAACATCGCCATACCACACGCTGAGAACGAACAAAATGTAAACCGTACGTCTATGAGTATGTTGGTATTAGACGAACCATTGACGCTAAGTACAGGACGTAATGTACATGTCTTTGTAGTTATCGCGACAACAGATAAATTCAAACATTTAAGACCCCTATTACAGTTACGAGATTTAGCACAAGACAATGAAAGTATGCAAAGCATCATACAAACAGATTCAAAATCACAAATATTTGAAACGATTAAACAATTTTCAAAAATAGACTAAAGCAAAGGGGTTGCGTCATATGGAAGGTTTAACAGTTGATGCCTCGAATGTTGTCATTGGTTTAGAGGCCACAACAAAGGAAGACGTCTTAAGTCAATTAGCCGATTTAATGCATGACAATGGTTACGTCAAAGCATCATACAAAGATGCAGTCATCGAAAGAGAACAATCATTTGCTACAGGGTTACCTACAGTATATTGTTCTGTAGCCATCCCGCACACAGATATCCAAGCACGTGAATTCAAAATCAATCGGTGTGGCTGTCCTTAAAGAAACAGTTCCTTTCGTCATTATGGGCGAAGTTGAAGAAACAACGGATGTGAAATTAATCTTTATGCTCGCAATGGATAAAGAGGATGCACAGTTATCATTACTACAAAAATTGATGGGCATTTTCCAAAATGATCAAATACTTGAAACCATTGCCAACGCAACAGATAGCAATCAAGTCGTAGAAGTTATTGAGCAAGAATTAGCAGACGCATAATCATTCAATTTATTAATAAAAAATATAACAGGAAGAGAATTTAAATATTAAGTTCTCAAATTAGGAGGAAATTATTATGAAACAAGTATTAGTAGCATGTGGCGCGGGTATCGCAACTTCAACGGTAGTAAATAGTGCAATCGAAGAAATGGCAAAAGAGCACAATATCAAAGTAGATTTAAAACAAATTAAAATTTCAGAAGTTGGCGTTTACGCAGATTCAGCAGATTTATTAGTTACAACTGCAATGACGCAAAAAGAATACGACTTCCCTGTCATTAACGCACGTAATTTCTTAACTGGAATTGGCGTTGAAGATACTAAAAAAGAAATCTTAGACGCATTACAAGAATAATGAGTCATTTAATTTAACATACCGAATCAACCGTTGGGATAAATATCAAAAGAGAAGTTCATGGTTATATCAAAATGGCGTCTTAATTTATACCAACATCACTTTATATTAAAGAGGATGGTGTAAGGGATGAGTGGATTTGTAGATTTTATTCAAGCTTTTCTAGATTTAGGGGCAACAGTAATCCTTCCAATCGTTATATTTTTACTAGGATTATTCTTTAGGCAAAAAGTCGGTGCGGCATTTAGATCAGGTTTGACGATTGGTGTCGCATTCGTAGGGATTTTCTTAGTTATTGATTTACTTGTAAACAACTTGGGGCCCGCTGCCCAAGCGATGGTTAAGAACTTAGGTGTAAGCTTAAATGTTATTGATGTGGGTTGGCCAGCAACATCTTCTATTGCATGGGCATCTGTTATCGCGGCATTTATTATTCCTTTAGGTATTGTAATTAACATTGTTATGTTACTGACAAAGACTACTCGAACAATGAACGTAGATATTTGGAACTTCTGGCATTATACATTTATGGGTGCCATGGTTTACGCCGTATCTGATAGCATTTGGCAATCATTAGTGGCTGCGGCAATATTCCAAATCGTCTGTCTAAAAGTGGCTGACTGGACTGCACCAATGATGAGTGAGTTCTACGATTTACCTGGGGTATCGATTGCCACAGGTAGTACAATTTCATATGCTCCAGGTATTTTCTTAGTAAAAGGTTTACAAAAAGTGCCTGGTATCAACAAACTACATGCAGACCCAGAAACGATTCAAAAACGTTTCGGTGCATTTGGTGAATCCATATTCGTCGGTTTAGTACTTGGTTTAATCATTGGTTTGTTAGCTGGTTACAACGCTGGCGATGTTATCAACCTTGGTATGTCAATGGCTGCCGTTATGGTGTTAATGCCTCGTATGGTTAAGATTTTGATGGAAGGTTTAATGCCTGTTTCCGAATCTGCACGTACTTGGTTAAACAAACGCTTTGGGGATCGTGAAATCTATATTGGTTTAGACGTCGCGGTTGCATTAGGCCACCCAGCAGTTATCTCAACAGCTTTAATTTTAGTTCCGATCACAGTATTATTAGCAGTTATTTTACCTGGTAACCAAGTCTTACCATTTGGTGACTTAGCAACAATTCCATTTATTGTCGCATTTATCGTAGGTGTTGCACGAGGTAATATCATACACTCGGTTATTGTCGGCACAATTATGATTGCCATCTCTTTATATATCGCAACAGATGTTGCACCGATATTCACAAGCATGGCAGAAGGCACTAACGTAAACATGCCATCTGGCTCATCTCAAATTTCAAGTCTTGACCAAGGTGGTAACATCTTAAATTACATTATTTTCAAATTCTTTAGTTTATTTAATTAACAGATAGGAGCTGACATTACATGAAAGCACTCGTTAAAACTGAACCAGGATTCGGGAATCTAGAAGTCTTAGATAGAGAGATACCTTCACCGAACGCAGATGAAGTAAAAATAAAAGTCCATTATGCAGGTATTTGTGGTACGGATGTGCACACGTATGAAGGTCATTATAAAGTGAACTTTCCAGTAACACTTGGCCATGAATTTTCAGGAGAGGTTGTAGAGACAGGCGCTAATGTCACCGATTTTAAAATTGGTGATCGCGTCACTTCTGAAACAACATATTACATTTGTGGTGAATGTGAATATTGTCAAAGTGGTGATTATAACTTATGTAATCATCGTAAAGGTTTAGGCACACAACAAAACGGTGGCTTCACACAATACTTAGTTGCACGTGCGACGAGTGTCCACCGTATTCCTGACAATGTTTCATATAAAGCAGCATCTATGACGGAGCCATTAGCTTGTGCCCACCATGCCGTTTCTAAAATTGAAATACAGCCTGACGATGTCGTAGTTGTTATGGGGCCTGGACCTATTGGATTACTTGTCGCGCAAGTCGTTAAAAGTAAAGGTGCAGAAGTCGTAATCACTGGATTAGATAATGATCAAACAAGATTAGATAAGGCAACAGAACTTAAATTAGATCATGTCGTCAATATTCAAAATACTGATTTAAAAGACTATGTAAACAGTATTACCAATGGTTATGGTGCAAACGTAGTTTTAGAATGCTCTGGTGCAGTACCGCCGCCAAACAAGGTTTAGATATCTTACGTAAAAAAGGACAATATGTCCAAGTTGGTATCTTTAAAGATCCAGAAATTTCTTTTGATTTAGAAAAAATCATACAAAAAGAAATACGAATGGTCGGTACGAGAAGTCAAAAACCAGCCGACTGGGAACCTTCTTTACAACTGTTAAGCAGTGGTGATGTCAATGCTGAAGCATTAGTCACAAATGAACTTGATATTACGCAATGGGAAGAAGGCTACAACCATATCAAAGGTGGAGAAGGCATCAAAGTACTCCTTCGCCCTATCGATTAACTTGTTTTAAATAATCATCATTTAGCACTTAAATGATATAAGGAGATAATTATTATGGTAGAACATATGTTAGATTTCATGCTTGGGCCATTGAGAGGTATTACAGATTTATATATGGATAACTTACTTTATTGTAATATAGTCGTTTTTCTTGGTTACTTCGGCGCAAAATTTTTTAAAAAGAAAAAAGTTACTTCTGAACAAAATTAATGCGCTTATTATTCAGAAGATAAGAGGTGAAATACTTTGAAAGCTTTGAACCTATACGGCATTGAAGATTTAAGGTACGAAGAAACAAAATCTCCTGAAATTGAAGACAGTAATGATGTCATTATTAAAGTGATTGCAACTGGTATATGCGGTTCGGATAATTCCCGCTATAAAAAGTTAGGACCTTATCGTGAGGGCATGACTTTTGGGCATGAATTTTCAGGAGTTGTGGAAAGTATAGGCAGTAACGTAAATCATGTGGCAGTTGGCGATGCAGTCACGGGTTGTCCGGCTATCGCTTGTCACGCCTGTGAACAATGTGAGAAAGGTGAATACTCTAGATGTGAACATTTATATGTTATTGGCTCTTATGAACCTGGCTGTTTTGCAGAATTCGTTAAACTACCTGCAAATAACGTCTTAAAATTGCCAGCTAATGTAGACTTTGATACAGTCGCTATGGTCGAGCCTTCTGCAGTAGTAGCACATGGGTTTTATAGAACAAGCATGAAACCTGGTGCAACGGTAGCTGTTATAGGGTGTGGCAGTATCGGTTTACTAGCCATTCAATGGGCTAAAATATTTGGTGTTGCTAAAACGATTGCGATTGATATCGACCCAGATAAACTAGCAATTGCTAAGACGCTCGGTGCAGATTATACGATTAATTCTAAAACAGAAAATTTAGATGACGTCATCGCTACTATTCCTCATAACATAGATGTCGCTGTTGAATCAGCGGGCTCACCATTTACGATTGGACAAGTCTTAACGTTACCGGCTAAGGGCGGGGAAGTCTTACTGCTAGGCATACCTTACTCCGATATTGAAATGGATCGTGTTCATTTTGAAAAAATATTACGCAATGAACTTAATGTTATTGGATCTTGGAACGGCTTATCCGCCCCATTTCCAGGCGAAGAATGGCATGCGTCCCTTCATTACATGTCTACAGGAGAGATTCAAGTGGATCCGATGATTTCAGATCGCTTAGATTTAGCAAAAGGTCCTGAAACATTTGATGCATTAGTTAATAAAAAGAAACATTTTGATAAAGTAATCTTCCACCCATAATTAAAATCTAACATTGCCATAATTATTATAAAAAAGTCCTAACACTGCTGACAGTATTAGGACTTTTTCAATGCGTATTGATACCCACACATATTTTACATTACTGTACTTTCATAAAGCCATTCCCCAAGACATCTCGCACATCATGAATAACAAGAAAAGCATTTTCATCGTGAGCATTAACGATTTTCTTAATTCTTGATAATTGGTTTTGTGGTACGACAACATAAAGCACATTCGTCTCTTTTCGTTCATAGCCACCGACTCCATTCAATAATGTTGAACCTCTACCAGTTTCTTTATTAATCCCCTTACTAATTTCATTATTATAATTTGAAATAATTGTAATTGCCTTTTTAGGATTAAAACCTTCTATTACAAATGACATACTTTTCTCAACTATAAAAAGCATAACAATGGTATATAAAACATTTTGCGCGGGAAGGATGATTAAGAAAGATAGCACAATGATTGAATCAAGCATAAACAACGCTTGAGAAGTTTTGATTTCAGTATATTTATTTATAATTTTAGCAATAACAGATGTGCCACCTAATGTACTGCGTGCTGAGATTACAAGTCCAGTACCGACACCAAGTAGTAAGCCGCCAAACACTGTATTTATAAAATCAGATTCAATCTGCATATTAAATGATTCAGTTAGTCCTAAAAACATTGAGCTCGAAATTACTGTAATCAATGTGTAAACTGCTGTCGTTTTACTTAAATATTTCCAACCTACCGCAATTAATATCATATTTATAATTAGAGAGGTAATTGCCGGTGATAAGCCTAGTGTATATTTTAGATTTAACGAAACACCAACCGTACCACCCTCCCCAAAATTAGCAGGAATTACAAACACATTAATACCTATACCTATAAGAAATGTCCCTAAAATACAGAAACATATATTTTTAAAATGAATTTTGTACAACATCCCAATAACACCTCATTTCTTTTATTTGAAAATCACTCAATTCTACTGTTTTATTTCATTTATATTGATCGGCTAGAAAGACCGACATAAAAAGAAACTTTTCAGTTATTAACCAAAAAGTTTCGAAAGATATAATTTTTGTTATTTTTTTAGCACAAGTATATATGATAGTAGAAATAGTCATTTATTTCAATTGAATTAGGTTAATTTGTTTTATAAATTGTAATTGAATCCGTTGTTTTTATTATATATTAGCAATAGTGTTGAATTTAAAAGACAAATTAAACGATATGACGCGTCCAATTTGTCTAATATATAAATTGCGAATTGCTTAAAACGCATTCTGATTGAGCCATTGTCCGCCATCCATAGTCATGCAAGCGCCATTAATATAGTCTGCATCACCTGAGAACAAGAATTTAGCCAAGCCCGCAATTTCTTCAGGTTGACCCATTCTACCTACTGGCACACTATCTAGTGTCTGTTGACGTGCTTCTTCAGATAGACTTAATTTTCCTGCTCCACCCGTATTTTCGATTGGTCCAGGTGCAATGGCATTCACTGTAATACCATATTTAGAACCCCATTCCACTGCAAGTGTTCTCGTCATTGCAAGGACGCCAGCTTTGGCACTTGCCGAATGAATAACGCCCGGACCAGATCTCCAAGCATACGTCGCAACCATGTTCAAAATACGACCTTTCTGACCATTTTTAATCCATTCTTTACCTACTGCTTGTGTACAATACCATGTACCATTTAATACAATATCTACAACTGAATTCCACGCATTAATCGATAAATCTTCTGCAGGGCAAATAAAATTACCTGCTGCATTATTCACAAGACCATCTATCTGTCCAAATGTTTTTACAGTCTCATCTACTGTATACTGCACACGCTCTGGATCACGTACATCCATATCTATACACAGCACTTGACCTTCATATTGTTCAATTTCCGCTTTAGCAACTTCAAGTCGTTCTAATGAGCGACCTGTTATAACTACTTTGGCACCTTCTTCAGCAAATCGTTTCGCCATTGCTTTGCCCATGCCACTACTACCGCCCGTTATCATCATCACTTTGTCCTTCATTTACATTCTCCTTTTAAAAGCTTGATTTAATATGATTCAAATAAATTAGTAAGCGCTTACATATTATTGTACATTAATTTTACTTTTTTAGTAAATCATCTTATTTTAGTTTTTAAAAAGATTGCTATTAAATTGAAAAAAGTAAGAAAGAAACCAAGCTTAGAAATTTGGTTTCTTTCTCGCTCTACAAGGATTACTAGATATTAAAATTTACAACATAACATGTTTTATTTATGACCTAGATGCTTAAAATATTATTGTTTATGCTGTAAAAAACGATGATATAAATATTTTCCGGCAGTTACGAACATTAATAATAACCCCAATGCCACAAATATAAAACCAAATTCCACTAAAAACCATGGTTCACGTAAGGTGCCATCTTGATCAACATGACTAGGTAAAACAATAAATAGCCCTCCCATTAAAATTCCAAAAATCATGCAAAAAATACTTGAAAAAAATAATTTTTTACTCATAATCTGTATATAACCTCCTAAATTTATTAGCCAATTAGCTGGTCGCTTTCAAGTTTTTATTATCAAACATAGAATTAATTAATAAAAGAAAGCATCACAAGACATAGCTGTTTTAAGCGACAGTATGTCTTGCGGGAGGTGTAAAGTGTTGCTTGCAATCGCATAACAACAGCTTTTTACGAAGAATCTAACGCTATAGAGATTGGAGGAAAGATCGTATGGATTTTGGAAATCAAATTAAATCGATTAGAAAAGAGCATCAACTCACACAAGAACAACTTTCCGAACAGCTTAATGTATCCAGACAAACAGTATCAGCTTGGGAAAATAATAGATATTTACCAGATATAGAAATGATTGTCCATATCGCTAAAACGTTCCACTTGTCACTCGATGATTTAATCTTAGGCGATGATGTTATTAAAGATAAGCTCGTTAATGATGGGAAAAGTATCAAACGCATACGTCTAAGCATTGTAAGTATGATTTTAATTTTAATTGGTATCACCTGTGCGATACTTTTCTTAGTCATACCCTCTTACGTTTCACAAGACGGCATACTGCATGAGCCTTGGTTCCTCGTACCCCTTGGATTGTATGCGTTGATAGGCGGTCTCATCGTAGGACTTATCAATTTAATGTTAATATTCATGAGTCACTACAAACATTCACGTCGCAGTTAAAAAATATCCTCCCCATTATATAAGACTTATTTCAAAACAATTATTTAAAGTTGTTTTGAAATAGGTCTTTTTCATTAACAAGAGTTATCCACTATCTATATTACAAAATATGATAAATTCTTAAATTTTATGTAAATTCAACCTCAGACAAAAGTATAAATGTTACATTGAAATCGAAATACGATATCGCTTTTCGATATATTAATTAGAGAGGATGAATGTATGTGGAATCAAAATTAGAAAGACGTATGTTTTTAGGGTTTATTTATATTCACATTTTGCATCATGCAAGTGAACATCCTATCTATGGTAGTTGGATGATTGAGGAACTTCAAGAACACGGTTATACAATGAGTGTTGGTACGTTGTATCCCCTCTTACATAGTATGGAAGACGAAGGATTACTTGTTAGTGAGAAAAATGTGGTTGCGGGTAAACAACGCAAGAACTATATCATCACTTCATTTGGTAAAGAAATGTTAGCCAAAAGCCAACAAAAATTAAAAGAACTTGTTGGCGAAGTATAATTTATAAATTGGGAGGTTATGCTAATGAAATATCTTGAAGTCTTTTTGGTCGCGCTAAGATTAGGTTGTACATCTTTTGGTGGTCCAACAGCACATCTCGGTTACTTCTATGATGAATACGTTAAACGTAGGAAGTGGCTCACAGAACAGCAATATACAAATTTAGTCGCGTTATGTCAGTTTTTACCTGGTCCTGCAAGTAGCCAGGTCGGTTTTGGTATCGGCATAACGAAGGCAGGTTTACTTGGTGGTGTTATTTCATTTATTGGTTTTACATTGCCTTCAGTCATTGTATTAATGTTTTGTGCGACAGCTGCTCCTTGCTTACAGCAGTGATTTAGGTTGGACGCATGGTTTGAAATTAGTTGCAGTTGCCATCGTGCTTAATGCCATTATTGGCATGGGCAAGAAGCTTTTGCCTGATGTGAAAACAAAGCTTCTTGCACTATTTACCTTAGTTATGGCAGTCACAGTGATTCACCCTATGTCACAATTGGGTGCATTGATTATCGTGGCGCTTGTCGGATTAATACTCTTTAAAGAAAATGATGAAAGTAAACCATCAATAAAGATATTCAATATTCCTAAATTGGTTGGTGTTATTGCACTTACACTCTTTTTCAGTTTTTTATTAATTTTACCTATTATTAATTTCTTCACAACCAATTCATGGGTGAGTATGATTGATCATTTTTATCGCTCAGGTGCACTTGTTTTCGGTGGCGGCCATGTTGTTCTACCATTATTAGAACAAGCATTTGTCGCAACAGATATGATCAGTGCGAACGACTTTTTAACAGGTTACGCATTAACACAGGCAGTGCCGGGTCCATTATTTACCTTTGCGAGCATATATCGGTACCGTTATGTCTGGCATTCCAGGTGGCATTGTCGCAACAATCGCTATTTTTTTACCTGCCTTTTTACTATTAATTGGCGTTTTACCATTTTGGGAACACGTGCAGTCGAATCGCTATGCTAAAGCAATGTTAAAAGCGGTCAGTGCTTGGTGTAGTTGGTATTCTAATCGCGAGCACTGTATGATCCTATTTTTACATCATCCGTCAATTCACACATGGATTTCGCATTTGCTGCCATATTATTTGTATTGCTAGCATACTGTAAAGCCCCGTCATGGCTAATTGTAATTTTAGGATTAGCACTGGGTATCATGTTTTATTAAATTTTTTAATCATTTTTTAATAATTCTTTAAGCAATTGTAAACCCCCATACCATAGTCTAAGAGTATCAATTAATTAAGACTATATACGGGGAGATGAAGATTATGAAATTTACAGTTATTCCATCAGGTTTTAAGGAAAGTTTAAGTGCAGAAGAAGTTGGTTATGCAATTGAAAAAGGTATTAAACGTGTCAATTCAAATTATGAAGTAAATGTTATACCTATGGTTGATGGTGGCGAAGGTTTCGTAGAATCTATTATTAAAATTAGAAATGGCTATAAAATAATGACTCATGTCACTGGCCCTGTCGGACAACGCATCCAATCTTACTTTGGCGTATTTAAAGAAGGAAAAGAAACTGTAGCTGTGATTGAAATGGTCGCAATTGCAGGATTAAGACATGTCCCTAAGACACAAAGAAACCCATTATACACAACAACTTATGGCGTAGGTCAAATGATTATTAAAGCACTTGATTACGGTGTAGATAGAATAATTATAGGTTGTGGCGATTCTGGTACATCTGATGGTGGCGTAGGTATGGCTCAAGCTATTGGCGTTAAATTCTATAATAAGCATGGCGAGGCAGTTTACATTGATGGTGGCGTTGATATTGATAAAATTCATGACTTAGATTTAAGCAATATAGACAGCCGAGTATCAACAACACCAATTGATGTTGCTGTAAATTGGTCTAATATATTATGTGGTGATAAAGGCGTTGCACGAGTATTTGGTCCTCAAAAAGGGGCGTCACAAGAGGACGTAGAACATTTATCAAATAATTTATATCATTTAGTTGCTTTAATTAAGCAACATACAAATAAGGATTTACGTTATGCAGAAGGTACAGGGGCATCAGGTGGTCTTGGAGCCGGTCTCATCGCTTTCGCTAATGCAACATTGCATCCAAGGTTTGATTTGATTAAAAATTATATTCAAATCGAAAGCAATCTTGAATCAACGGATATTGTCATTACTGCAGAAGGTTGTATTGACTATCAAACACCGAATGGAAAAGTGCCTGCTGAAGTTGCACGTATTGCTAAAAATCACAATAAACCTGTAATAGCTTTTGCGGGAACGATTGGTAAAGGCGCAAAAATAAATTATCAAAGTGGTATTGATGCATTTTCTAGTATTATACCTGAGCCAGCTACTTTAGAAAATGCAATCAACGACGCAGATAAATGGTTAGAGGGCAGTGTAGAAAGTGCGATTCGTTATATTATGATTGGTATGAACCTTTTTAAAGCAAGAGAACAACAAAAGCATAAACTGAAGGAAGTCGTTACAGATGCTAGCTAATGTTTCATTTTCACATCTATGGATTTGGATATCTTTTCTTTGTTTAAGTTTTTATATCTTTTTGGTATTAGATTTAAGTTACTTAGGCAAAGTAAGTATAATGATTTTTATTTTAGCTATTATATTATTTATATTTTCAAATTTACCTGCAGGATTAGCTGGGATGCTATGTTTGATCGGTGCAGTGTTGCTGGGTGTTCCAGATTCAATATTATTTGAATCATTAAATCAACATATCGTTTGGTTAATGATTGGCGCATTTATCATCAGTAGTGTCATAGAAGAAAGTGGTTTATTAACAAGGCTCGTCAATTGGTTTAGCCGAAAATGCCATACTGAAAAGCGTGCAAGTTTATTCATTTTGGCAACGATTCAACTCATGACTTTCTTTATACCTTCAACTTCAAGTCGTGCAGCAGACAATGTTACCTATTTATCAAGCGATAAAAACACAGTTTCCAAAGCGTGCCACGATGTATGGTTTAATGATACCTATACTTATTTTAACTATGACGAATACGACCTTAATTGGTGCGGGAAGTCATTTAATAGGTATAGGTATTTTAGAAGGTCAAACAGATAAATCGATTTCTTATATTGATTTCGTGTTATGGGGCTTACCCTTTGGTTTACTAATTAGTTTGATTGTCGCTGTCATATTAATGTACAGTCCTATTAAACAACAACCTATGAAGGAAGTTTCAGATAAAGAACCTGTCGATATTGAAGTTGACGTTGAACAAACACCACTTTCGTCAAAGGAACGTAAAGCAATTATTTTAATTGGCATAACTATTGTACTGTGGGTTACTGAAAGTTTACATGGACTTGATATTGCTTTTGTAACAATTTTAATGGCTTTTTGCATGTTGATTCCTCAATTAGGACTCATAACTTGGAAAAAAGCTTTGTCCGAAGTGTCATGGAGTTTAATATTTTTCGTAGCGAGTGCAACTGCACTTGGAGAATTATTAATAAAATACGGTGTCGTTAAGTACATACAAGACCAAATTTTATCATTACTTAACGGATTACCAGTAATGCCTGCAATTGTATTTGTGATTATACTAAGCATCATTAGTGTAGGTTCACATTTACTCATTACAAGCCATACAACAAGAGCTGTGGTACTTGTTCCAACGGTACTTATTTTCGCGGAAACCTTTGAATTAAATCCTATGTCAGTTGTATTTATAACATTAATTGGCATAAACTATTGCTTAACATTACCAGTAAGTTCAAAAGCATTATTAATATTTTATGAGTTAGATGATCGACCATTTAATACTTCACAACTTTTAAAATTAAATATGTGGTTACTCCCTATTTATGTAGTATTTATGGTCTTAATGTATTTATTTTATTGGCAATTTATAGGTTTAAAACTAAAGTAGGTGTATTGAATAATGGAAAAGATTTTAATTGTGGAAGATGATGAAAAAATTGCACGTGTATTGCAATTAGAACTAGAGTTTGCAGAATACGATGTGACTTTAGCATATACAGGCAAGCAAGGAATACAAGCATTTCAAGATAATTCCTTTGATCTCATCTTGCTTGATGTTATGTTGCCAGAATTAAATGGTTTGGAAGTGTTGAGACGTATTAGAACGAAAGATAATTCAATAAAGGTCATCATGTTAACCGCTCGTGACGCATTAATGGATAAAGTCGGCGGCCTTGATTCTGGCGCAAATGATTATGTTACTAAGCCTTTCGAAATAGAAGAATTATTAGCTAGAATCCGTGCGCATTTAAAAATGCTACATGCTGACACAGAAGAAGATGATGACATTCTCGTACATAGACATATTTCTGTAGATACAAAGTCACGTGAAGTCTATATGGACGATACTATAGTGAGTACTACGCCAAAAGAATATGAAATGCTTGTTTATTTCCTGGAAAATAAAAATCAGGCTTTAGAGCGTGAGCAAATAATCAAACACGTATGGCAATTTGATTACCAAGGCGATACTAACGTAGTCGATGTGTATGTACGTCACTTACGTAAAAAGTTAGACAAAAACAAACCATCCATTATCGATAGTGTCCGTGGGTATGGTTATATGATTAAGGATTAATTTATATGAGATTAGGTACTAGAATCCAGTTGTATATCACCGTGATGACCGTAATTTTGATTATTTGTGTGAACATCTTTGTGTATGTTATTTTCAAACATTTTTCAATAGCTTCTGAGCTAAATCAACTTGAAGCACGTAGTATTAATATTATAGAAGAAATTAAAAAATCGGATAATAGAACGAATCAAGAAATTATGAATAACAGTTACATACTTTCTGATGGCTACATCAGTGTTATTGATAAGAACGATAAAGCCAAAGTGAATTTCACGACTAATGTAGATTATAATAATATCCAACAACCCTTTCAAAGTAAGCAATATAAAAAAACCGTTGCTTATAAAGGTCATCATTTTGCAATGATTTCCTTGCCTATCGTTTGGGAACATGGTGAAGTCGTCAATTTACAGCTTTATGAAAATGTAGACTTTAAGTATGAATCCTTTCAAATTTTAAAATGGATTTTAATCGGCTCAGTTATATTATTACTAATAGTAATTTTTTACTTGAATAGAGTAATCACCAATATTATCACGCAACCGATTTTGAAATTAAGTAAGCACATCAAAGAAACACAAGAAACCAAAGATTATTTACCTGTAGAAGTACAACAAAATGATTCGTATGAATTGCGGGAATTATCTACTTCCTTTAATGACATGATGAACAAATTGAAAGAACACGACGAGAGACAACAAGCATTTATTATGAATGCGTCACATGAATTAAAAACACCAATTACAGTTATAAACTCTTATAGTCAAATGTTGCGGCGATTTGGAAAGAAAGATCAAAAAACATTAGATGAAAGTATCCATGCTATTGGTGATGAAGCTAAAAAAATGAAATATTTAACAGAACAATTGTTATATTATGCTCAAATAACGAAAAATAAGACGGAAAGTAGTCTTGAATATGAAAATATAGTGGAATTAATTGAAGAAATCACACATCGCTTAAAGCATGTATATAAACAAGATATAAAAGTAGAAGTAGCTTGTGAATCTTATGAAGCTTGGCTAAATATTTCTTTATTCAAGCAATTAATACACATATTTTTAGATAATGCACACAAATATGGTGAATCACTTATTATTGTCAGAATTTCTGATAATAAAGATTCATTCAATATTGAAATTATGGATGACGGTATAGGTATTCCAGAATCTGACTTGCCTCATATTTTCACTCGCTTTTATCGTGTAGATAAAGCACGGTCACGTAGCACTGGCGGTTCAGGTTTAGGATTGTCCATTGCGCAAGAAATTGCCACACAACAAAATATAGTGATTGATGTAAAAAGCGAAGTAAATAAAGGATCATCCTTTATTTTAACTGTGCCTAAAGGAGTCAAAAAATGAAACTGCTCGTTAAATTAATTTTAATAATGACATGTATTGGATTATCTGTCGCCCTATGTGTAATTATATTTTTAAAAGCGAATCAGCAACTTATGGCAGAGACAGATGCAAAAGCAATGGTTGAGAAACGTTACAACGGTGATATTGAATCTATCAAGCTCACTGATAATAAAAATGAATTTTTAGTAAAATTAAAATCAAGTGAAGGTATATATCACATTAAAGTAGATAGAGAAAAGAAAACAATTTCTAATATAAAACAAACAAAGGATTTAAAACCAAAGAAACCTGAACCCAAAAAGGAACAGAAAAAGGAAGATAAAAAAATCAGTGAAGCATCAGCCAAAGATATAGCAAAAGAACACGTCGGCGGTACCTTTAAATCTATTACTTTAAAAGAAGATAAAGGTATTAAATACTATTTGGTGACTCAAGATATAAGTAGTCAAAAAGGTGCTAATATCATTATCAATCATGTTACAGGTAAAGTATCCTCAGTAGCTTGGTTCAATAAAAATAATGATGCGGCATCAACTGAAACCCAACCTACACAACCACCGCCTACAAATCAAAAACAACGTATTTATTCAGGTGATGATGACGGTAATGATGACGGCGACGATGACAGTGATGACGACGGCGACGATTATGATGATTATGAAGATGGCGATGATTAATAAATCACTTTACAAATATTTAAATAAAAACTCCGAGGTAGTTAGTAAATTTACTATCCCGGAGCTTTTATGTGTTTCGAGTAATTCGAAAACTAGTAATAATTTATAATAATTAACACATTATTTCATCAATCACTCTTCTTTTCTTCGCTACCAAAAGGCACATACTTAACTTTTGTATCTGCTTGGTAAACCTTCATATTTATTGAATAGTGTTTGATATTTCTCGCTGGTTGGCGTTGCATGATGTAAATAATGTTCAAATGGCAGTTTCTCCATCGTATAGAAATCCTTATCTGGATGCTCTTTTACTTCTTGTTTCAAATTCGCGATTCGCGTTTCATTTTGATAGTGGATATAGTAAAAACCACTCAAATAAACAACACCAAACATAATTGCAATTCCCACAATCATATTACGCCACAACGCATGCATGACGTTGAGTTGAACAAGTAATATCAGTAGAATGATGCTATAGATTACATATACTGTATAAAAATTCCTTGGACCGAGTGGTGATACAATGACTAAAGGTGCACATACAAGTAAAGTTGAGGCTAGGAGTAAATATAATGTATAACGTACTTCCTTTTGCCCGATCACTAAATGTATTGCATAAATCATTGCACCTAAAAATATAATACAAATCACAGTATTAAGCAGATTTGCTATAGTGATTGAATGGAAATTTTGTAATTCGAATTGTTTATATATGAAAAAGTAATAAATAGGCAATATCAATAATCCACTAACAGTCAGCCCTATTTTCACCTTGGATAAGCTGTACAGCACAGTACTGCGATAAAGCATAACTAGCACCACAGCAATAATCATAGATAAAATCACAATTTGATTGAAAAAGACCCAATCTGGAATTGTCGTAGTCACCGTATGGAATATTTTATCGAATAATCCTGTTTCACTAGATACATTCTGGTAACTGCTGCCTTCAAAAAATATTTTACGATAATTGGGGTTTAAAAACATGATTACTGTGCCGACCACAGATAATAATAAACCAACAATAAATTTAGGGTTAATTTGTCGATAAAGTAATAAGTTCAGGGCGATAGCTAACACCAAAATCATACTATTAAAGAGCGTCGTATTTTCCATAAAAAACTGCCCAATAAAACAAATAATATAAAAGACAATATTGATTACAGGTGTAAGCCCTTTTCGTTCAAATAAAACTGTAACGATAAACCATAAAATGAACAGCACACACAACGTGGCTGGGACATAATTATAAAAACCTGCAAACCATCCATAAGTTTGTTTGTATATCTCACTTGGTATCGTAACCATAAGTATAAAAGCTATTAAATAATATAGTGGCTGTTTCGTATTGTGAGTAAAACGAACAATAATATATATCATAGCCATGCTAATTAACGCGTAAGATATCCACCTAAACCAATCCAAACGAACTGCTACAGTTTCTAAAATATTACCCAAATAACGCCCATTTAAATTCGCATATTTTTCCTGCCACATTTGCACACCATACTGACTATACCAATCCCAATCATCATGGGTTAATGGTAAAAAGAACGCCATAAAATAGTAAAATAAAAATAGTGCGGTAAGTGTCAGGTACATCTTGTCCAAATTTAGTGATTTCATATTAATTTACCTCATGTTTATTTAAATTCGTCTTATGTATAATAAATAACGGTCTCTGTTTCACTTCATAATAAATTCTACCTATATATTCTCCAATAATACCTAAAGAAGTCAGCTGCACGCCGCCTAGGAACAATACTGCAAAAATAGTAGTGAAATAACCAGGCGTAGATACACCATAACTCAGTGTATAAATTAAATTGAATATAATATAGAGAAAGCTCATCAAACAACTAAATAATCCTAAATAAATAATAATACGTAACGGTCTATTGTTAAAGGAAATCAGTCCATCTATACCATAATTTAACAATGAACTAAATGACCATTTAGACTCTCCTTCTTCGCGTTGTACATTTTGATATTCAATGACTTTTGGCTCAAAGCCGATCCATGCAAATAATCCTTTTGAAAATCGATTGTATTCTCCTAATTTCACAACTTCTTTAACGGCACGCTGACTCAGTAACCTAAAATCTCCTATGCCATCCTCTAAGGTAACATCTACCATTTTATTAATCATTAAATAATACATTTTAGACAGATGCTTACGTAACCAACGTTCTCCAGTTCGATCTCTTTTAGCCACCACTTGATCTTCACCATTTCTAAAATCTACAATCATTTGTGGAATTAATGACGGCGGGTGCTGTAAATCTCCGTCTATGATGATCAACGCCTCAGCTTCCGTACTCGCTTTCAACCCCGCATACATCGCAGACTCTTTACCAAAATTACGTGAAAACGAAATGTATTTCACCCTACTATCTAATTCAGATAATTGTTGAATTATTGTTAATGTTTGGTCTCTACTACCATCATCCACGAAAAGTAATTCATATGTATAACCGTTAATATAACTATCATGTTGCATAATTTCTGTTAATTTATCATACGTTTGTTTAATTACAAACGCTTCATTAAAGCATGGAATCAATATTCTAATCATTAAAACGGCGCACCTCTTTGAATTATAATTATATAAAATGTATTATATACAGTATTATACAATATAACAAACCAGAATGTACCATATATTTTGTACATTCTGATTTATCGTGTGCACTATGTCTATTTTATTTTGCTTTATTCACTTCCCATTTTACTTACTACATAATTAATATCACGTTGGATGTTTTCTGGTTGTTCCCCTATATCATAATTATATTCTAGAGTCAGATGTGCGTTCGGCGTATATTGATGATAAATTTCAAAAAATGCATCCATATCTAATGTTCCTTCATGCAATAAATTGTGGTCATCATGCTTACCATCATTGTTGTGTAAATGATAGAATTTAATCTTATGCTTAAGTTGTTGAACCACATGTTCTAAATCCCAATTATTAGCGTTAGCATGTCCCACATCAATTAATACACTGTTCTCTCTTTCTTTACAGAAGTCAATAAATTCTGATTCTGTTAACAGTTTATTTTGCTTAGTATCTACCCCTACATTTTCTACTAAAATGTTTACACCTTGTACTTTCGCTTCTGATGTAATATTGTCTAAATTATTTGCTGTCTCAGCAATCATTTGCTGTTTATTGTTAATAGCTACATTATTTACATGGTAAACAATATCTTTAATCCCTAATGCCACGCAGTGTTCAATTGCCAATCTAATTTGTTTTAAGCTATATGGGTCTGCTTCTCTAGGACGCGAATGCTCTACATCAAAAATTTGTTCGTGATATGTTAAGAAACGTTGTGAATCTTTACCTATCTCAAGTAATTCCTTCGTATAAGCTTCATCTTGATTGTTACCAAAAAGTTCTATGCCTAAATTGGGATTTACTTCTAATAGACTATAAATTGGTGCTAACCCGCTTCTAATATATGCGTTTGTACTTAAGATTAATGCCATGATTATCGCTCCTCAATATTTATTTCTGTATTTGGGTCAAACAATGTTACTTTATTCATATCAAACTTTATATTTACAACTAATTGTTCAGGCTTGTCATAACTTTTCACAGTCAGTGTCTGTTGGTTTAACTTACCAATGAGACTGTAGCATTCACCTAAATTTTCAATATCTTCTATTTCAAATTTCAGCTCCGTTGGTTCGTCTGTAATATGAACTGCTTCAGGACGAATACCAACTAAAAGTTGATGCCCCTCATACTGATTTAGATGTTGTTGTTTTAAACTTTCTGCATTAATTGAAAGTTGGTCATCAAATTTAAGTCGATGCTTTTCATATGTTGCATCCAAAATATTCATCGGAGGTGCACCAATAAAACGCGCCGTAAAGACATTACGTGGATGATTATAAATATTTTCAGGTGTATCGAACATTTGTATTTCACCCTTATTAAACAATGCAATACGATCTGCCAATGCCATCGCTTCTAACTGATCATGCGTAACAAAAATAAAGGTATGTTGGTACATGTCATGTAAATGCAACAACTCTCTTCTTGCAGAAACACGTAATAAGGCATCTAAATTAGACAACGGTTCGTCTAACAAGAAATATGAAGCATTTTTAACAACTGCACGCCCTAAGGCAACCCTTTGACGTTGTCCGCCTGATAATTCACTCGGTTTACGCTCCTTTAAATGATTTAAATCAAGTATAGAAAGTGCTTGATCCAGTCTCTTGCTAATCTCTTCTTGTGGGACTTTATTCCGTTTCAATGCATAAGTAATATTTTTCTCTACACTCATATGCGGATACAGTGCATAGTTTTGAAAGACCATCGCAATATCTCGTTCCCCCGGTTCATAACTTGTTACATCTTTATCATCAAAAAGAATTTGACCGTCTGAAACACTTTCAATACCTGAAATCATTCTGAGTATCGTAGACTTTCCACACCCAGAAGGACCTAAAAACACAACACGTTCACCGTCATTTATTTTTAAAGTTAAATTCTCAATTACTTTGGTATCACCAAATGATTTACTTAAATTTTTTAATTCTAAAGTACCCATTGTCATCCTCCTATTTAATTCCACTAGTAGTAAAGGTATCGATAATAAAACGTTGGAACACTAAATATATAATGAGTGGAATCGCCATTGTTAAGACACTTAAGGCCATCGCCACAGTAAAGTTTGTTCCTCCTTCTGAACTTACAAACAGTTGTAATGCTAAAGGTAACGTATAATTTTCTTCATTTTTCAACATTAAATTCGGCCAGATATACTCATTCCATGACAATATGAAAAACCAAATACTTGTAGATGTTAGTGCGGGCTTAGTAATCGGCACAATCACATCTTTCATCGTGTGCCACACTGAAATATTATCTACTTGAAGCGAGTCTAATAAAGCTCTTGGAATATTACGCATAGACTGCGTTAACATGAATATGCCAATTGCGTCTGCAAGCTGCGGTAAAATGACGCCCCAAACTGAATCCACAAATCCTAAACGTGCCATAATAATGTAGTTCGGAACCATTGTTACTGTAAATGGCACGAAAATCGTTGCTACAAGTACCATATATGTCACTTTTTTAAATTTAAATTGGTAAAAGACAATGGCAAACGCTGCTAAAAATGAGATTGCCACTTTAACAATCGTAATCACACTCGCAATTACAAATGTATTCGTTGTAATTTGTAGTAACGGAATATCGTTAACTAACTTATCGAAATTTTCCATCGTAAATGGTATCGGAATTAAATTAAGCATGGAGTCATACGCATAACTTAACTTTTTGAATGAATTACTTACCGCAAAAATAATCGGATAAATTGCCAATAATATACACGTAATTAATACAATATGCGCAATATAAGATTTAGTTTTCATACTTAACCCTCCTCTCAACCACTAAAAACTGAACCAGTAATAGTAAAAAGAAAATAACTAGCGTAATTGTTGATACTGCGACTGACATTCCTGTCTTATATAAGGTGAAACCTTCGTGGTAAGCGTGATAGATTAAGTTACTACTCTGATAATTTGGGCCGCCTTTAGTAATGACGCTAATGGGCGTAAAGACATACTGTAACCCTTGGACAATCGTCATAATTAAAATATAAAACCCTGTCGCCGAACTCATCGGTAAAATAATATCGATAAAAATACGCGATGGTTTTACATTATCTATTTTTGCCGCTTCAATCATCTCTCTTGGAATACCGATAATACTTGAATATAGTACTAGGAAGTTATAACCAAATACTTTCCAAGCAACGATTAAACTAATCACGAATATGACCTGACCATTTGTTGTCGTCCAGTTCGGTATCGATAATCCAAATACACCAAGTATTTGTGCTACAGGCCCTGATACAGGATTCAGTATCCAAAGGAACACCATCGCTCCTACCACTAAAGAAATTACGGAAGGTATAAATAATACCGTTTGATAAATCCGTTTACCTTTGCCTACAAAGTAATCTACAATAAATGCAAAAATGTAGGTCATCACTGTATTAAATGCTATAAGTAGTGCAATATAAGCAAATGTCTGAACGATAATCATATAAAATTTAGGATCTGTAAAAAGATCAATATAATTATTCAATCCCACAAATTCTTTATGTGTTTTAACCATATTCCAATCAAAAAAGCTTAAATATACGGTATAAATTAAAGGAATAATGTTAAATATTAAAATGATGATTACAGATGGTAATAACAGTGCGTAAGGTAACCATTTTTTATTCATTACGCGTCCTCCTCAACTCGTTAATCTAATTCCTGATTAATTCTATTTTGTGTTTCTTTCATTGTTTGGTTTACATCTGCATCTTCACCGAGTATCTTATCTCGCATATCAATGATCTGTTGTTCAGCTTCTAAACCACTATTACCAGGGAAAGCAGCCCATGGTACAACATTGCTCATCTGTTTAATTGCGGGTTGCATCATTTCATTTTCTGCAACATATGCTTTCAAGCCATTCGGATCATCTACAACATCGTTACTTGGCGGCACATAGCCTGTACCTTTTGTCCATTTCGCCATGTTCTCTACTTTATATAGATACTTCATAAACTTCCACGATGCTTCTTGTTCTTCTTTTGTATCTGAAGTAATACCTAGCATTGATCCACCGGCTGGGACTTTTTTCTCTTTTCCTTCCCATCCAGGCATTTCTATCGCTTCCACATCAAACTTGGCATTATCTTTAATATGTGTTTGTTTCGCATTGGTTGTAAATAACATACCAACTTCACCGTTAATAAAGCTTTGTTGACCTTGTTCATCATTTGTATGTAATGCTGATTTATTTTTCACCATATCTTGCATCAATTGATACGCTTCTACGCCCTCTTCACTCGCAAATGATGCTTTTCCATCTTTAACAATATTGCCACCGTTACTATCAACGATTGCTTGTTGTGCCTGACTATCAGCCGGTTCTTGTATAAACACGCCATATTGATTTGATTTATTTCTAATCGTTTCAGCGTATGTTTTAACTTCTTCCCATGTTTTCGGACCACTTTCATCTAAATTTGCCTTACGTAAAATATCTTTATTTATAAACATTACGGGGCTACTGACAGAATATGGCAAGCCTAATTGTTCGCCTTTTTCATCCTGTGCAATACTCAACATTTTATCGTCGAATTTTTTCTCTATAAATTCCTTGTCTTCTGGAAATGATTCGTTGATGATTGCTTCAGGTGATGTATATTCAAAGTTATCCTTGTAATAGTTTTTAAATGACCAACCAATTTGAACAACATCTGGTGTCCTTCCTCCCGCGGCTTCAGACATCATATTCTGTATTAATCCTTTATACATGTCCGGATTATATTTAGATTGCACGTAAACATCATCACTTTGCGCATTAAAATCTTTCACAAGCTCTTTTACTGTTTTACCACCTTGCGTCTCAGCATTGACATGCCAATATTCTATTTTGACCTTGCCATCCTTTGTCTTATTGCTGTTTCCTTCAGCGCTACAACCGGCTAAAATTAACAATCCAATACACAATAGAAAACCAATTTTTTTCATTTGCCTTAAAACCTCCCAAAAAAATAGCCAAATAAACGTGTAAATACACGCTTATTTGGCTCTCCAATTGCCTATCGTTTACTTGTCATATTCAATGTAACAAATCAATATTGAGTTTCATCAATGCTCATGTAAAAATTCAGTAAATTCTCTGCTCCACATCTCTTCATTCGCTGTCGATACGCCTAACGCACCATCTTCAAGTGCTTGAGTTAAGTAACTTGCTCTATCTACTAAACCCCCCATAATAATTGGTATCTTCACTTGTGACTGAATCGAGTTGATTAAAAACGATGTAATTGTTGGCATCATTTCTAACATATCAGGTTGGCTTACACGAGCGGTATTAATGATATTTTCTTTCATATCATGATCCGCTAAGAAGAAACGTTGTATCACAAAGATGCCATTTTTCTTAGCTAATTTAACATGGCTCGTTTTTGTGGTTACAACACCACTGGGGTTGGATCATTTGTTTTATATATTTAAAACCAAAATCATCTAATTTTAATCCTTTAATCATCTCTACATGAATATAAACATCAATGCCATATGATTGATACAGCTTCACATACTCTTTTATGTTTATAAAGTTGCCCGTTAAAATAAACACTGCTTTTATATTATCTTTATATTTTAGAACAGTTTCTAACTGTTTTTCATTTGTCACAGATGCAATCACTACTCTATTGTCTTTCATTTTATCCTCCACTTTATAAATATCTATAATACTATTTAAGCATTATTTTATTAATACAGATACGCCTTCACATTTAAAGTTTGTTAAAATTATTTGAAGCTTTAATATTGAGTCAAATACAACACACAAAAAAATTGCCGACAAAGTCTGAGTCTTTGTCGGCAATTTAATTTAGTTAAATATTACTTTTCTTTATCTTTGTTTTCTTTTGATTCGTTCTTTAACTCTTGTTTGTTTTCTTTTAATTTTTCCTTATCTGCTTCAGGTGTATAGTCTACGCCTGTTGTATAATCATTCGCGGCATTCCATAATAAAAATTCATTTACACCATGATCTTTAAGTGCTCGGACTTGGTCTTCAATAGCTTGACTATCGTACGCTTTATAATTTCCTTCACCCAAATATTGAGCAGTAAAATCTTGTAACCATGGACGTGATTTTGGTTTATCTTTGCCTAATGCATTTAACACTGACGTTTCTTTATCTAAATAATTATCTATTGCTTTGTACGGTTCTTTATCTGGTGTTGCAAGACCGAAATCTCCTGGACTCCAATGCGAAGGATAAATCATAGATGAAATTGCGTCTGTATTTTTCGCAATTTTAGGGAAGCTTTGACCTATACCAGGTGCTTCTTCGACCATCGCGACATAACCAAATACATCTGCTGATACTTTCACATCATAATCTTTCAATTCTTTTCTAGCTGTACCTAAAAATTGAGTAATTGTATCTACACGTTGATCTACATCACTTAACTTACTATTTTTATATGCACCTTTGTTGTACTGCAAACTACTTTCCACATTTTCAAAACCTTCAGGGAAACGCACGTAATCGTATTGAATATCTTTAAATCCAGCCTTAGCCGCCTCTTTAGAAATATCGATATTATAATCCCATACATTTTTATTAAATGGGTTAACAAACTTATCGCCACCATCATTTTCCCAAACTGAGCCGTCTTCTTCTCTAAATGACCATTCTGGGCGGTCTTCAGCTAATTTTGAGTCTTTAAAAGTAACTATTCTGGCAATAGGATAAATATTCTTTGCTTCCATTTGCTTAAGCAATGGCTTTGCATCCACGATGTCTATCGTATTATCATCAATCTGCTTATTACCAGTATTGAAATTGATTGTCACATTACCAGTGTCATCTTTAACATCAATGACCATCGCATTTAAGTCAGTCTCATTAATAAATTTCGTTAATTCTTTAAATTTTTCTCCATTTGTTGAATTTGCAGTAACATAAATACCTTTCACGCCATCTTTAGGATACGCAACGTCACTATAAGGTTTACCATTTTCTTTATCTTTTGATTCACTTGCATGATTTTTATGCTTATCTTCTTCGGAACCCTTTTGTGATGAATCATTCGCACACCCCGTTAATACAAGCGTCCCTGCAAGTATCGTTGATAAAATCAGTTTTTCTTTCATTATTAATTTACCCCTTAACATAAACTTAGGTATCCCTTCACGTTCGAATGCCTTGATTTTAAGTTTAGCACAATGCACTTATGTTGCAAACGTTTAATTATAAAAGTTATTGTTTATTATTAAGTCATTTTTTGTTATAACAAAATAATTGGACACTTTATATATTTAGCAATCGTAGAATTAAATAATTCCTTGTGAAATAATTTGATATTCAATTTATTTATATCATTTTAAGGGTAAATGTTAATATAAAATATTCGTGAGTCAGAAAAGGAGGATGCTTTTGTCACATATAACAATTAAACCTGCCTACCCTGAATTACAAGAAGGTGGGTATTTTAACCTACTAGCAATTGATGATATGGCCAAAGTCTTTTTCAATACAGATGATGAATCTAAACTTGAACAAGGCATGCAAAGTTTATGGCGTCAAAATGGCAATCGCTTTAGCTATAACAATACGATGATTTCTTTCGTAGATGGTCAACCCGTCGGCGCTATCTCTTATCTACCTTACGATACGCTTGAAAGTCAGACACTATCCACTGTCGAACAAATAGTGAAAATACAGAAACTCCAAATTGTGCCTCAGTTCATCAATAACTTTAAAGCTATAGTCGCTTTGATTAATTTAGATGAAGGTAGTTCTGGAGAATATCATGTAAGCATGCTTGCCACACTTTCTCAATTTAGAGGTATGGGTATAGCTAAAAAACTACTTACTTATGCTGAACTACTTGCTTTACATAAAGGCTATAATACTATTTCACTGACAGTAGAAATCAATAACGCTTCTGCCCGAGCGCTTGTACCAGAAACAAGGTTACGATTACGTGGGTGAAACTGGCGAAGGCGATATTAAAGTATATAAAATGCAGAAATATCTAGGTTAGTAGTTACTTTTTAAGATATGAAAAGCACGCACTCCTTTTAGCTAAGAAGCGCGTGCTTTATTGTTGTTTCGAGACATCCGGCATTGTCCGGCCAGACAACCCGATGACTGACCTTGTTGGTGTGATGGGGTGGAAGGAATGTTTCATGTAAAACATTTATAAATATTTTACATGCTTTTATACTTCAGGTTTTCAACATCTTTTAAATTATTGGTTCTTATAAATTCATTAGAACATTACTTGATTTTTGAAAAAAGGTGATGAAATTTATACCTATATATTTACGCTACCTCTTGAGACTCATCATAAACACTCTCAATAAAGGCTATGATTTCACTCTCTTCAGGACCTTTTCTTTCTTTAAACACCGTTATTACTAAATCATTAAATACTTTTCTAATAAATTCTCTAGATGATTCAGCAACAAACATAACTTTCAACATTTTATTAAAGTTTTTGTGTAAAAACGTTTCATTTAATATATATTCAAATTCCTCTTGGTTAACCCCATTCATAATTACATTATCAATAAACTCTTCTTTTGCAATTCTAATCATTTCTACTGCATCATCTTCAATGAAACTATCCATAATTTTCTTGGCGCTATATGAAGAAATTGTCCCTCCGATAGTTCCACCAATAATTGTTCCTATACCTGGTGCAAAAATGGAACCTAAGGCCATCCCACCTGCTGCACCTAAGCTTGTAGTTACTGTATTTTTCACAAGTTGTTTATGCGAAATCCTACCTTTTAACACATTATACACATCAGGTCCAAATGTTACTGCGGCATTTATTACTACCAAAGTTCCACCGGCTACAAATTTTGTAGCATTTTTTTGAGAATTCTTAAAAAACTTCGATGCAATTTGTGTATTAATAACTGATTGTCCTATTTTTTTACCTGCTTTACTCCCAGCAAATTGTGAAGCAAGCATATATGTAAAACCACTATATGCTACTGGTCTTACAAAAGCAATACTTGCCTTCTTAAATGACTGTTTCATATCTTGACCATTAGTCCTACATGACCAATAAACCCAGACACTTGAAATTACACTACCAGGAATTGCAGTACCGAGCACCTTCCATAAAATCTATACCTGCTGAATATTTTAATTTTTGTAAAAAAGTTGCTGTTTGTTTTTCTCCTTTTGCATTTATAAACTGAGAATGTGCTTTTTTATCAAAAATACTAGTTTGTGCAATTTGTGATTGATTATAGGTTAAAGTTCCTTTTTTTACATACTTATGAGCATTTCGTGGATCTGTTTCATTTGGTACTGCTTTACCATTAATTTTTCTTGCAATCTCTCTTAATGCTTCATTGTATTGGTCCTTAGGAACTTCAATAATCATCATTGTTTTTTTACTTTTACTATTATAAGTATATTTAGCAGTTTGTCTATTATCAATTGTATGAAAAACGCTATTAATACTATCCTTAGCAGATTTACAATATTTTGTTTGAATCAGTTTACCATTAACTATTCTATCTGCCCCATTTTTTGAATTATCATGTCCTAATCCTTTTGCATTTCTCAATTTCATTTTGTCTAATGCATTACCGAGCATGCTCTCCAGCTACACCATGCCCCTTAGCTTTAACTTTATCTCCAGTAAATTCATTGTTCACTTTGTAATTAGTTTCGCTAAACCTAGCATTTATTTGAGATTTATTTAAATCATCCATAACTCCAGGAGAAATACTTGCAAATTGTGAATTAATTGAATTATTTATTAAGGTTTCATTTTTCAATTCTTTAGTTTTTTGTTCAAATATCTTTTCAATGTCTTCTATTTGGCTTATATCTTGTTCTTTTGTTTCATCAACAAAAGCTTTTTCACTCAAAACATCGTTTACAGCCTTACTCCAACCAGAATTGATAGTATAATCAATTATTAAAGCTAAATTAGATGGCAATGATCTAATAACTAGAGGCTTCTTCTTATAATATAATAGTATAGATAAATGTCCTATCCTAATTTGCTTATATAAATCTTGAAATGATATATTTATTTTTTCATTTACATATTTATCCTTTTTATCTTCCTTATTTTTGTTTCGAATTTGGTTATTAATTACAATTTCATTTGTGTTTACTAAATATCCATATTCCATAAATTTCATTTCATTTTTCAATGGTCTTGCATTATAAATAACAGGATAGACATCATCAGATATATTATTTTCAGTTCCCATATTAAAGTATTCAGTTCGATTAATTGGAATGTTTTCACCCACCATATCAGATGGCATAATAAAATCAATTAAATCTTCACTAAATTTTATTGTACTTTCAGTATTAATGATACTTTTCTTCCAGTCATTAATTTGCTTTATATAGAATGAAATTAGACCCACGCTTATTAATAGACCACCTACTAGTGTAACTTTAATACCAACTATAAAGATAAAAACTATAAAAACATAAAAGAAGAGTATCATTCCAATAGATACTCCAACTGATAACAATGCAGAAAAATTAAATTTTTTATAGAATAAAGTACTTAATCCTATAATAAATATTAAAACTAGTATCGACATTTTACTTCTCCTTTTTATTTACTATTTCCACTATTAAATAAAATGATATTAGAAATTCACTGTCACTAACACTTCAAATATTATCCCATTAATAACTTCAATTTATCCCATCCGGGATCTTGATTTTGTTTTTTATATTCTTGTTTATTATTGCTCATTTTGATTTCTTTACTCGTAATCAATTTACTTGTCTCGAATTTTTCCTTTGGATTCACACTATATTTATCCAAAATCTCGTCCCAATTTATGATATTGATGTCTTCGTAATTATCTTCACTAATCTCTGATACAAATTTGCGATCGTTAGTCTTAAATTTCTCAATGCCTTTGTGTAATGCATATAACAAACTTGTGAATTCGCCTTTGTTTTTTTCTTGAATACATACTGCTTTAAGACCGTATTCATTTAATTGATGATTAATGCTTTTTTGTTCTAAAATTTCAAAATTTTCAAATAAAATAACTTTTAGCTTTCCTGCTTCTTTTAATATTTGGAAATTCATCGCTATTTCTTTCGATTTATCAGAACTCTTTCCCCACCGCATAATTTCCTTTTCAACTACATCTGAAAATTGTAAGTAACCATAATATTTAATTAACCGCTTGTAATAGCCTGACATTACTAAAAAGACCCATATGTCTGTGTCTACGATCGGAGTCGTTATATTGTTATGTCTCATTTAGCACCTCGATTTTCTCTATTATGCTATTAATTTTATGACTGTTTATTAAATTTTGTTGATGATTCTTTTGGAGTATGGACATAATATTAGAGGATATTTTGATATGATTGGTCGGTTGAATGACTGATGTTGAAAGATTGTTTTGTTCATATATTGCTAATAGTTCTTGTTGCTTTTCTAGTGAAGATAATTTTTTCAACGCTTTATATGTATTAAACTCTATTTTGCCTAACTGCATCCCCCTGATAACCACTGCGTTAAAACTCATTTGATAATAAACACTCATTTGAGCGATTATACTTGCATCTTCAATATTAAATTTTTCTGACCATTTTTTGATTTCTTCATCTGGCAATAACACTAATCCAGCAAATATTTCTGCTTCTCGTTCCTCAATTGAATTTGATGCAAAATCACTTATACCATTTTGGTGTTCCATATAATGATGATATACCTCACGCCATAATGAAAAATTTTGCCGTCCTAGACTATGATTTGCATTTACAAAAATAAATGGAAAACTGTCTTTTTTCATGTAAAATCCAGACAAATTGCTTGGCGCTTTTGCTTTTATAATATAATAGCCCATATTGGATAACAGAGTTAAAGAATCATTTAGTGGATACTGTAATTTATTCTTCTTTATCAAAGATTGCGCAATAGGTTGAATTCGTTTAATCGTCTCTTTATACTTTTCTTCCATCTATATCACTTCCGATTTTCAACTGGTATGTAAGCTCTTCAAAAATATCGTTTAACTGACTTACTTTATTATTAATTGCTTCATTGTTTTCAAGTGCTCTGAAAGAAACATTACTTAAATCTTCTTGTTCTAAATTTTCTAATAGTGTCTCAACACTGATCTCGAGAATTTTTGAAGCTAGTTGATATTCTTTAGGTGTCCATACAGCATTTAACGATAAAACCTTTTGCAAATCACTATAAGGAACATTAAATTTTTCTGAATTTTTTTGTAAGTCTTCATTTGAATCTAGTACCTTTTGTTTTACTAATTTTATAATTTCAGCTCGTGTATATTTTGGTATTAACTTCACAACTACCCCCCTTATTTTGAGTTTAGCACAACTATGTTAAAGATTACTATAAAAATATTTTATCTTTTAAAATTATTACGCTTTTTTTATTTTAAACATTCAATAACTCAAAAAAGACAGCTATTAACTGTCTAGTTTTTCAAACATAACTTCAATTTATTAAATATTGATTTGTCATTATATTTTAATTTTATTTCTTTAAATCGATCCTTTTTCCCACTATTATCATCTTCAATAACAAAAATCATTTCAACTATTTTTTGTTTCGTTTTATCATCTAACTTAAACATGTAATCAACTCCTTATTTATTAAAGCTATAATATCAATTTGAGTAGTCAAAAATTGGCTGCCTACCTTATGTATAATTGTCCTAAATTGAAAAGGAGCCGATATATGTGAAGACATTCGATTCTTATCACATCGTGTTAAATAATAAAGTTTACTCTGGTAAAGTAATTAGCGCTGTAGGTAGACACTTATTCTATGCCTCAATTAAAGATACACCGCTCAAAAAATTAACCAAAAACCTTAAAGTTATACGGAAAGTACAATAGCCCTAATCATCTCGAAATGATTAGGGCTATTGTTATGTTTTAATCTTTATATAATTGATTTATTTTGTTAATTTCCTCTAAATATGATGCTTTAATAGATTGTGGCGATATAATTTTCACTCTACTCCCTTGAGAAAGTAACCACATCATCACACCATCGCCAATGACTTCAATCTCTACTAAAAATCTGTTATTCACATAATCTTTTTTAAGTAATTGTGCTGTTGGAAAGCGATCTAGTACAGATTCAATAATTCCACCGTTAAATTCAAATTTAACTCTCTTCCAATCACCACCGTACATAAAGTAAATGCGTTTTTTTAATTCACCTTCTCTATAGTAAGGTGATTTGGGTAATTCTATTTGCTTAGTTATTTCATTATATTCTTGAATTCGATCTAATCGAAAAACTAAAACAGTTCCTTTAGTGTTAATACCGACTAAATAAAAATACAGTTCTGAATATGTTATATACATTGGCTTAATCGTATGTTGTCTACCTTTGTTCAAAGCATTAAAATATTCAAATGTGATAGCTTTACCTTTTAAAATGATTTCATTAATATACCAAATTTTATCTAATAATGGTTCCCCGTTATTCATTGATATATAATTTGTTAACTCCGATTGTATCGTTTTATTAATTATAGTTTTATCTGTGTCACTTAACTTAGAATTTAAATTATCGACAATCATATACAATTCTTCTTCTGTTAGACCTCTAGTAGAAATTAAAATTTTTAGTATTGCAAGGATCTGTTTCTTATCAAAATGATTTTCTCCATTATTCAACATATAATAAACATTATTCTGAGTATCATATTCAATTTTTAAATGCGCAGTCTCTTCTTTACTATCTAAAAATGCATTTAAATTCGAAATATAACGTTGTACAGTTCGTGCTTGATTTATTATCAAAAAAGCCTCTTATCTCTTGTTTAGATATTCTTTCCCCGTCCATAAACTTTAAATACAATTCTAATATCTCTGTAGATTTCGCCATAAAAATACCGCCTTATTTATCGATATGAGCATTATAGCACAAGCCTAAGTTAGTTATAGTTCCGTTTATAAAAGTGTTTGTTGATCATAGACATATTTTGACTATCAATCCATGTAACATATGTCTTGTAAAAGTAAATTGCTTTAACCGATTGAAAATTTGAAAATAAAGGTGAGAATATGAATTTACAAAACCAATCTAGAAACCCACACGTTTTCCAAAATGTTACACAAAACGAGAAAAGTATGGCTATGTTGCTTTGGATCTTAAATATTTTAACAGGATTTGTTGGTCCACTTATAATTTGGTTAATGAAAAAAGACGAATCAGCTTTCATTAATCAGCAAGGCAAAAATTACTTGAATTTCGCAATTAGTTATACATCTTATTTCATTATTTCATTAATTCTTACGATTATAATTATTGGCTATATCCCATTGTTTGTACTAACTATTGCGGCCTTCATTTATACAATTATTGGAATAGTTACAGTAAATAAAGGTGAAGACTTTGTAGTGCCATTAACGATTGAAATTATAAAGTAAAAATGGGTTGGGATAGACTGAAAATTCACCTACACCTTTTTCTGCTTAATAAAAATAAACCACTTTCATCTTGATGATGAAGGTGGTTTTCTATAATACATTAATTCTACTTTTGAAAAGAATAAACTCACGTTAAATATATTGTTTCTTCAACACTTTCTAGTTTACGATCATGCTTTTTAATTATTGTCTCATTAATTTCCATCAACTGTTCAAATATTACTTCCAAAACTTGTACAACAATACTGTTACCCGCAAGTTTTATTAATTTTGAAGTAGTTAATAATTTTTTACTTGATTCTGCAAAAATATTATTTTTCATTAATAAGTTAAATGAATCTTCATTAAAACCCATCAGCAAAAAGCACTCTCGCGGAGTTAAATTTCTATACTTACTGTTAATAGACGTCAATGGATTTTGATCATCATATAATATAATACCTGAGTTAGGATGTCTGTCTTGTTTTGTTGTTACTGTTCTTGCGAAAGTACTTAAAATTTCATTTTGTCCTTTAGCAAGTTTTTTATTCAACATATAGATTTTCTCACGAGACTGAGTGAATTGTGGAGTACTTTCTATTGCCTCATTTCTATATATATCATTGCTATAATCTAACCTCAAATAATTTTCTAATGATTTCATTTTAGAATAATCTACTTGGTAATTTTCAAGATTATTGTAGAAAAAATAATCTTGTAGCTCTTCGACCACTTCGTGATCAGTTGCTAATACACTTATCATATAAGTTCTAACTCGACTTTGCGGTACACCAAAATCTCTTGCATCTAATGTATATACTTGGTTAATATAGCCTAAGCTTTCTAAAAAAGAACACCATTCTTCAAAGTTTTTGATATGCTTATTTGATAGTATATTGCTAACATTTTCCATCAGTAAAAATTTAGGTAATGGTTTATTACTATTTTCTAAAGCAATCAAAATGCGTTCTATTTGCCATAATAGTGTACTTCGGTTGTTAGCATCACGATCTATACCGCCTTCATTTTTATGCCAATTACCGCTAATTGATAAATCTTGACAAGGAAAAGAGTAAGTAAGTAAATCAGCTTCAGGTAGGTCCTCAGCATCTACTTTAGTGATATCAACCAAGTTATTATTTCTATCTATAGTCGCAAGAACACCTTTTAAATGTGACATACTCATTGAATTAATACCTCTAGTGGTTATTGGTTCTTTGCCATCATTAGAAATACTATACTTTGATAATTCTTCTATTATCGACTGCTTTGTATGATGTCTATAATCTTTTAAATTTTGTGCACCATTATGAATGATATCGTAAGCATATATTGCGGCTATTTCCCATTCAACTGTTGCTTCTATTGAATAATCTACACCGATATTTTTAAGGGCTTGGGATTGGCTACCTATACCACTAAATGTCTCAATGACTTTAAACATTTGTTACCCTCCCTTAAAAATCATTTATCATAGTCATGATATAAACATTCTCTTCTTTTTTCGAAATAAAAACTTGTGAATCCAAGTTTATTTAAATCTTCATGCTTTATCGGACGACTTTCTTCCAACTCTATCATTTTAGCAATTTCATCATAAAAACTCCAATTTTCAAGATGTAACTCTCTATTAAATTTACCTTTTAATTTTGCATTGTAGGTTTTTCCATCAAATGCTATGATATTAAATCCATCATTCGGAAATAGATCTTTTAAAGAGTGTTTATTAGATTTTATTAAGTTTGAATCCTTATTTATCAAAACACTATTAATACCTGTAGTCTTCCATGAAGCATTAGCAATCTTATCGGTAACGATAGGTAAAATAATCCCACTATTATGTGGTCTCACCTTAAAACTTTTATTAAAATTAAATATTTTTCTTCTAATCGGATCTTTATTATCATTAGAATCATTATTTTTATAATTTCTTATTCGATTCATATTATCTTTTATTGATTTTTTATTTTTATTTGCTATTAATTCTAAATCGTCATCATCATAAAAGTTAATGAAGTCTTCTACTTTAGTATCTGTACATGATATTGATTTTTCATGCTGTCTCTGAAAAAGAGTTGAAAAATCTTCTTTAGCCTCAATTAAAAGCTCATTGTTATGAGAAAAACCATTTTCACTAAAGTTTGCTTGAACCCACAAAACTGATTGAATTAGAAACACCATAAAACTCATAAAGTTTAATATGTGTAGGATAACCTGAATATTGATAATAAACGTTCACATTTTCATTACTACAAGATAACTTCTGAAAATTTTGATGATTAGTATATGAAATGCCTTCACGCGACATACCAATATATAAGTCAACAATTATTTTCCCAACATCATCTAAAACTCTTTTAAGAAAAGTACTAGATGCGTATCCACTTATAATTTTCAACTTACTATACTTTTTACTATTTTTTAAAATTATTTTTTTATATAAGTCTTCTTCGAATATCATATTTTATTTCACCGATTCATATAAGTCTTTTACATACCTTTCAATACCACCTTCAACTAGGTCTGGCGACATGGTTAGGATTCTAGCAACGTTTAATATAAGTAATCTTCTGAATAACTTTCTGTCATTATAATTTTGATATTCTTTCATAATTTCACGGTAAAGTTCAATATTATAACCAATTCCTGATCTATCAACAAGTTGCATAATTGTATCTGTACTATTATTTTCCAATATTTTCAAAGTATCTTCTTCATTACCTTGCCAAGATAAATGTATGTACCACCATATTGTTTTCAACCATATTCTCCGGGTATCTTTATAAAAATGTGAATCATTAAATTCCCATCTAGCATGTACTATGTCAGGTATTACTTTTATTGATAGATATCTCCACACATCATCATTAACAGCTACCCTATTATTAAATCCGATTTCACTATTCAATAGTTTATAGATTTTAATTCCAAAAGCTAAATCAAACGTATAACCCAATTTATTTACATTATCTAATCCTAATTCATCAAATACCTCATCGCGAATAGCTATAAGTTCTTCTCTTAATGATAAAAATTCATCAAAAGGTTTAATCGGTACAATACCTTTACTTTCAACTGATAAATAAGCAAAGTCCTTGGTAGCTTTGCCAAGATCATAATTTATATTATCCCAGTTAATCATTCAATCACCCCTGTACCATTTCTTTTTCCATTGTTTCAAATAGCGAACTTTGTATAGTAAACATATCATTTGTCGTTATATTAAATGTTTCTACCCAATAAGATACTACTGCCAAAATTGTTCCGGGTATCAAACTATCTTCATCTTCTATGTTATTTTTCTCTACGTTGATAACTTCATTTATGATCATTGCCATAGCCTGAAGCGTAATTGTACCTGTTAACATCTTGTTAGCTTGACCTTCGCCCTTGTTTATTTTATTAAACATTGAATGCTTAGTATTAAACATTAAACTTAATTGTGAACTATCAAAATTGTCTTCACTTGCCTCAGTCCAGTTTTTATTCACCTTCCACAAAGGAGCATCTTTATCACTGAACTCAGTTATAGGGAAACTCGATCCTGATCCATCCACAATAATAGAAAATGAATTTAAATCTTCTAATGTTAATTTCATTCCTGGTTTATTGGCGAAAAATGGTTTAGTTTCATTAACTTGTTTGACAAATAAGAAGAAATCTAGATTTACTGTTCCTCTGATCGATTGAGCTTTAAAATTATAATCAAAATTTATTTGAACGTTTTCATCGTTATATCTAAAACTACCAATTTGAAGAATTTTTTGAAAACCTGAATTTCTAGAATGGATATGTACTGCATAACCTATTGTATTTTCTTTACAAGTCACTCCCTCACCTCCAAATAAAACCTTGTGATTATCTACTAACAAAGTTTGTTTTATATTTAAATTATTTTCATGCGGGGACCACATAGAATCAAATTCATTTATTTGAATATCAACATCTTCTAGTGAAGTCATATCTATAGGTTTTGGGTCATCTTCATTTGAATCATCATAAAATAATTCTAATGGAGAAAAGTGAATTTGTGCTTCTTCAATTTTAGCTTCATCTATTTTTCGATATAAAGCCACTTGATTTGTTGATTGTTTCATAATCATTCATCCCCTTCATTTATTTGTGAAGAAATAGCAAGATTTGGTATGAATTCACTTGTCTTCATTTTTAAAATTAGTTTTCCTTCTATAATTATTGGATTACTAACTGTTGATTTAATACGAATTTCGCTTTTGTCTTCTAAAATATCAAAATATATATTTGGGTCTTTAAATTCTTTATAATTTAATCCAAAATATTCTTCTTCAATATTTTGAATAATTAAATCCTCAATTTCAAAAGGGAAATCATTATTACTAACTTTGTTTATCCACTCATCTTTTTCTATTTTTTTATCTTGAGATAAAATTTGAATAAAAATACGATTAGTTGACTCTTTTTGAATACTAGTATTAAATTCCACTTCAACTGTATGCTCATCGATAGGGTTAGATCTAACGACTTTAATATCAGAAATCCTATTACGCTTACCAACAGTTCGTTTATCTTTATTGATATCTTTTTTACTTGATGATGTTTTCCCATAATTTTTAGGAGGTAATAACATTTTTCCAAACTTCCTTGATAAGCCTGATGTAGCAGATGATTTCTTCTCTATCGTTTCACCTAAAAAGTAATCATTAATCTTCTTAGCTGTATATTCTTTAATTCTGCGTACGATTCCAATACCATCTTCATCAACCCAATTAGCATGGTCTGCATTTTCTGTAGCTCTCAAATATTGCTCCAAATCTTTATATCCTAGTTCTTGATATTTATCTATCAATTCTTTACTGGAATTAGGAACAAAAAATCCCAATAAATTATGATCTTCTTTCAGAATATTAGCTTTAGGGGACCATTCACCATCCACACTATATTCTATAACCATTCCTGGTTTTCGTGTATATGCAATTATTTTCGAATTGTTTAGTTCGATTTTCATTTCATCTTTAACTCCGATATATTCTAAGGGAGAATATTTATTGTTTGGAGGTATCATCTGCATATATTTTCTATCAACCTCTATAAATGCAACATGTCCTACTGGTACTTTACTCGGGTCTTTCATAGCATTTCGTTGTAAATGCACAGGTTCTACAATAATATTTTCTTCCATTGCTTTACCCATAGCGGCTGATGTATATAAATTTTGGAAAATATCAAAAGTTGGTTCCGTATTGTATTCTTTAATAAATCCAGAATCATTTACAGTACAATTCAACATTGAATTACCATTAATATTTTTATAATTTTCATTCATTAACCTTGGCATATACCATCTTTGAACTGCTATTCTAACTGCATCTTCTCTAGAGTTTTCCCACGGATATTTTTTCTCATCTTTTACTTCTGAAAACATTTCATTCCTACCTAAATAAGGAACAATTATAGTTGTACCAGTTTCATTTTCAATATATCTTTCCATACCAAAAATTTCTAAGAAACTTTCAATTTCAGCGACATTTGTAATAGGCAATAATTGATTTTGATCGTTTTCATCAAATTGCCCCCACCAAGCGATTCCTCGTCCATTTTCTGGCAATAAACGTTTTTCTTGTTTTGGGCTTTCAATTAAAGATGCGATTAATCTTTCTTCATATCTTTCCTCGTGTTTTACACGAGTATAATAGATAACTATGCCTACACCTAATCTAAAATAGCTTGTTTTTCCTAACCCCCAACTACCTCCAACACCTTCTGCCTCTTGATTTTTACCAATACCAAATACAAGTTTAAAAAAATTACTTTTATTTGCGATTGAAGCATCAGTTGCTCTATAGTCACCAGTTAAACCACTAGTGTTACTATCTTTGATAGCAATAAATTCTTCATTACCACTGTACCTCTCATTTAATGTTTCAGATATACCTTCAAAATACCTAGCTAAACTAGGAGAATTGAAATTTCCTAGTTTGAAATTCACTTTAGTTTCTTCCATATCAGGCAATGTAGCATCTAAACTATTTTGTAAAGATTCGCGAACAAGTAAGTCTAAAACTGGCAAACTTTTATTTTGAAGTGAACGTAATATCGCATCGCCATCTTGAGACATACTTTGAACATCATTCACAGCATTTTTTATCTTCATAATCTATTCTTCCTCCCAATCATCAATAAATTCATCTTCATCTATCATCCTAGTTGAAGTGTCTATATTAGCTTTAATATATGTTGTCAAATTTTTATTAGTTTGATTTTGAACACTAGGAATCATAATATTTATCCCAATTATATCTTCTTTAAAGTTAAGTGGTTCCCTTGATTTGCTTCTAGATTGATTAGGTTTAGAGTCCTTATCAACTTTGTAAATAATTAATTGTGGGACTTTATTAAGCCCATAATTATTACGAATTTTTTGTACCTCTGCTACTTTAGCATTATTCAACTTAATATTTTCTTCTATATCTGCCAAAAGATCTGAAGGAGTTCTTAAAACACCAATACTTGTAATTTCACCGTTACTTTTACCTCTCAACTTAGAACGATTAACACTAGAAGGTGAGTAACCATGAATATTCCATTCTTTATTTTGTTCTAGGGTATTATTTATATCACCTACACTAGATAAAATAACATTCCAATTTTCAAATTCTCCACCCTTTTTTTCTAACCATTCTATTAGTGCGGGAAGTGTCGACATTTTTGTATCTACCTCTGAAACTTTATATTCCTCTAAAAATGCATTAACTTTCTGTGTTTCTATATTATTCCAAACCATCTTACTACCTTTAATTCTTGGAGATTCTAAATTATTAAGGAAGTTCTCAGTAGCATTTATATTACCCCTCAATATATTAATATCATTTTCAAAATATACTGTCTGGCTATTAAAGCCAGCAAAATCGAACTCTGAAGGTTCTGTCGCCTGACTTTTATTTTTAGCAGTAATTCTTATTAATTTATAATTTGGTGAGTTTTTAATTCTAGGTGCATAATCTAACGGAGTATTACCATTTTCTGCATAATCTCTAATTTCATCTCTCAATTCCTCATTCATTTGACTCAAAAAGGTAAATCTTTCTTGTGCTAAACCATCCATCCAAACTCGTGGAAATAATTCATATCCTTTACGATATCCAAACCATCTTCCCATTTGCATCAAAGTGTCTGCTTGGTTTGTTGATCTTAAGAAATAAGTAGTAGTTAATCCTTCTAAAGTTAACCCACGCGATAATGTATTCCCACCAACAACAATAAAAGCGGGCGCTTCTTCAGGCATATTATTTTTTTCTGGATAGATTAATCGCACGTGTTGGTCTTTAGAATTTGCTCTACTATTATCAATAGCCATATGTATTCCTTTATGATAAATTGGGCTATCATTTTCATCTAGATTAACGTGCGAAACAAAATCATCTGAATTTAAATTAAAAATTTTATTTAGTTCTATTGATATATCTGACCAATCTGGATAATTTGGTACTTTATTGAGACTTGAATAACCATTCATATTTTCTTTGAAATGTTCAAAAGTAAGTGTGTATTTTTCTCTTTCATACAAGTCTTTCATGTTGCCTAATATATCTTCAGAGTTATCCTTCATATGAATTAAGTACTGCTTGATCTTATCAGCGATTATATTATGGTGGTCTATTTTAAAACTAGTATGCACTAACATACTAATAGGTTTTCTATATCGTAACTTTCTCATACAAGCTACAGTGATTAAAAACCATTGAATGGACTCAGTAAAACTTATCGGAAGTGGTTGATTAAATTCACCCTTTTGGATCTCACGTACTATTTCTGCATCCCTTTCATTTATTTGCAGTACTATATCCAAACCTGGACTTTTCTCTGGCTCTTCCATGCCAAATAACTGTCTTGGACCTATATAATCTTCTGATGGTTCTAATAAAGATATAAAATCTCTAGGATATAGTGAATCTTCTGAAGTTTCATTTAATACGTTAGCATATGGTGTTGCCGTATATGAAATGTAATTCATCCCAGAAAAATTATTATTATTCACTAAATTTCGAATCAATTCATTAATTGCAGTATATTCTCCGTCATTTGTATCTTTAGTATTTATACTCGCTTGATCTGCTTCATCATCAATAATTAAAATTTTCAATTGTCGCGATTTATTCATATCTAGTAGCAACCATTTAGATAATTCTTTTAAACGACTTTTATTTTTTAAAGATACTGTAAAGTACCTATCTCTACTTTTAGGTGATAAGTTGAAATTGCTAATTTTATGTTCTGGCATAGTTGATCTAACTTTAGGATTATCAATGTGCCTCCAGTTCCACTTACCACTTCCATATGCATTCATGTCATCAAACAATCTATTAGCAGTTTGTTTACGTAAGTTTTCAATAACACCAGAAAGCACAATAAAGTAGTTAAAACCATTATCAGCTGCCATTGCCATCAATCCCGCCATATTGGCTGTTTTCCCCGATTGAACATTACCAACAACAAGTCCTTTAATCGGCCTATCTTCTTTAGTATCAGTAGATAAACTTTGCAATATATTTATAGAGGATCTTTCAATTTCATCAATAGATTTGCTAGAAAAACCTTTATCATTTAAATTTCTTTTATAAAGTTGCCATGCAGAATACTTATCTGACGCTATTTTTGCATTGTTTTTTATTTTTCTTCCGAGCTTATTTAACTCTACTTTTCTATCTAAGTTTTTCAAATAAATAACAAGTAGTTCCCACTCTTCAATGGTAATTGGCTCTTGTCCACTAGCTAACGCAAGTGTTTCCAAAAAATTCGTTTTACTTTTAGTATCATCATTTAAAAATTCTAAATTTAGTATCTCATCCCATGTTAAACCGCTATTTTTATGTTTATCAATTGCCACTTTATGTAACTCATATTTATCATTTGCAAAGCTCATATTTATTAACCCCTTTTTATCTTTATTGAAGTGATTGTCATAAAATGTATATACAATACTATTGTAAGTTATTATATCCCTAATTCACATCTTTTAGTGATCTTTTTTAATATATCTTTATTTATATTGGCATTCATTTATAGCCTTATTAAATTAGAACAATACAAAAATGATAATTATTTAATATTCATTTTAAAGTTATCATTTTATAATGAATAGCTCCAACTTAACAATTCATTATATTGCTTCAAATAATAATTTTTACATAAAATATTATTATCTTATTAATTATTTTAGACTCATCAAAAAGAGCTGGAATTTTAAAATTCCAGCTCTTTTTGATATATTATTTATATTCTTCAACCAATTCTTTATAAAACTTACTCAACGCTTTGTTTTCGGTTTCTTTAAATTGTTGATCTGGGCGTAGGTTGGGATCTTTACCAGTATGGTCTTTCGGTGCAAATCCTGATGCTAAAGTCACATCTTCCTTACCTTCAAATTGGTATTCATAGACCTTGCCCTCTTCTGTGAAAATGTATTTTGTCACTGGTTTACTTAAGTCTGCAACTTCCTTATAACCTTCTACATTAGAAAGATCTTCCGCTTCTTTATCAAAGCCTACCTCGCCATCTTTAGGTGTGTATATAACGGCACCAGTAACAGCATGCAAATCGAATGCTTCAGGCCCAGGTTTGCCTGTATTATTGATTTGAATTTCTCCCTTTTCCGTACCCGCATACCAATCACCATCAGAAATACTACTTGTACTAAAATAACGATTGGAGACTGCCTTACCGTCTTCTTTTTTATCTTCAGCTAACCAATCTATCATTTCTTCTTTTATTTTCTTCTGCTCTTCATCAGAAATTTGAGTTTTATGTGATGTTTCTTCTTTACTGGACTCTTGCGCTACTGCTTCTTTTCCAGAATGATTATTTGTCTCAGTTTCTTCATTACTACAACCCATAAGTAACGCTGTACAAATGGATATCATTGATAATGCTTTAATATATTGTTTCATAAAACAAAGTCTCCTTTTTCAAAGGAAAACCGATATACCTAAGCTATAAAATAAATTACAGCTTAGGTATCAGTTTTAATTATATTTAATCTTTTTGAATACCAAATTCATCTACTAGTTCTACGCTACGTTGCTCACCTTTACTGATGTCACCGCGTAGTTGATAAATTTTAACTTTCAATTGATCGCCTTCAACTTCATATACTGAGAAGTTTTGAGCTGATGAATCTCTGTTATTTTCGTGTTTATCTTTAAATGCGTCTGTTTCTTGTGGTTGCGCACCTAGTTTGAATAAACTATTGTAATGATCTAAATCTTTCTGAGTTAACCAGACTTAATTCTGGTCTAACCTTTTTAATGTGCTCTAATGAACGGTCATAAATACTGTCATATTCTTTCGTACCACCAGTGTTAGGTAATACATAGACTGAACCTTCTGGGTCGTCATAATATTTCACGCCATCTTCGCCAACGAATTGTTCCGTATCTTCTTTCTTCGCATTCACAAAACTATTTTTCGTTGATGTGTGTTCTAGAGGATGTGTACGTGATAACACGTGGTCGTGACCTTGTAATACTAAGTCAACGTCAAGGTCATCAATTTCTTTTGTTAATTCATCTCTTACTTTCTTCACATCTTCATCTGAAAGTGCATGATATGATTTAGAATACATTGGTTTGTGTAAGTTTAAAACAACCCATTTTGCCCCATTGTCTCGCGCCTGTTTAATATCTTTCTTAATCCATTCCATCTGTTCATCACCAATGGCTTTTTCATCTGGATTGTCTTTTGATTTCTTATTGTCGTTTGTATTCGCTACTACCATGTGTGCCCCATTATAATCAAATGAATAGTACGAACCGCCATTAACAGCGTCATTTTCTTTTGGTACGTTCATGTGCTCATTGAATTTATTCAATAATTTTTCGTCTTCTTCGTTTAATGCATACTCATCATGGTTACCTGGTGCTGAGGCAACTGGTAAAGACATAAATGATGGTCTAGATTGTTTATATAAATCTTTCCATTCATCTTCAACTTCAGCAGTTTCTACAAAGTCCCCTGTATGTAGTGCGAAGTTAGGATCGCCTGCTGTTTGAATTGCATTTTTCAATGTATCAGCACCAAATGCTGCTTCATTTCTTACATTCTCATTCCAAAAAGCATTTTGCGTATCTGTGTATTGTACAAAGCTAAATGGATCGCCTTTATCACCGGAAGTCTTGAACTTACCTATTTCACTTTTCTTCCCACTTTCACTACCCACTTTGTAGTAATATTGTGTATTCGGTTTTAAATCTTTAGCTTGTGCTTTGTATGTATATTCTTTTTCTTTGATTAAATCTGTTTTACCATGCTTGTCGCCGCTCGTCCATTCAGGGCCACCTGCATTTTCATCGGTATAAAAACCATTTACTTTAGGTTTGCCATTTTTTTCAATAGGTTCGCCTTCATCATCTTTGGCTACATCTTTATAGATGATATTGCCCTCTTTATCCCTCTCAAGATACTTAGAGTCTACTTTTTTAGGTTTAGCATCAAATGATTTTGCGTCTGAAAAATCTTTAGATTCTGAAACCCATACTTTAGAATCTTTAAATTTGTCTGTGGTATACCAACTAAAACCCATTTCCGATTTAGTGTCACCTTTAAAATTTGTAATTACACGGTTAGGATTGTTGTTCTCTGGAACCTCAGCTACTTTAGGTTTTTTATCCAGTAATTCAATATCACCGTTTTTTTCGCCTTCTGTTGCACTACCTGAACCACTTGCATCAGCTGTTGGTGCTGAAACTGTAGTAAATACTATAGCTAGACTCATTACAGTACTTACAGCAATAGAACGATACTTATATGCCATCACACGTACCCCCCAATAGGAATTTTTAATGTTTCATTCACTATTCTAGCAATGTAGTATTAATTTAAAGTTAATGCTATATGGATTTTGTAAATTTCAAATTACTATTTAATTTTATTTAGGTATATTTAAAAAAACCAATTTATTCACTTTTATTTCCACTACCATAAACCAAACTTAATATTAATTTACCTTAGCTTAACAATTCCTTTGAATTAGCTTTGTTACAATATAATTAAATTTGAAATTTAAAGGGGAATGGTTTTGAAGAAATTAACTTGGTCATTTATCACGTCTATGGCATTAGCAACTACTGTCATAGCACCTACTACACTTCACGCAACAACAACAGAGAAAGATGCGCAAGATACAAAAGATAGTTCGACAAAAAGTATAGAAATTCACGATATCCAAGGCGAAGGTCATCAATCACCTTACGATGGTAAAAAAGTGAACAACATAAAAGGGATTGTCACATATCAATATGAATTAAATGGTGGCAAGTACTTACATATTGAAACACCTGACGATAAACAGGATAATAACCCGAATACATCTGAGGGTCTTATCATTTATACGGGTAATCAAAATTATGACGCTCAAAAAGGTGACTTAGTTAACGTTACAGGCACTGTTGATGAATATTATATTGATGGTTATGATGATAAACAGGAAACAGACTTACCAGTAACTCAAATTAATGCACGTGACGATAAAGGTGGCAACGTGGCTATTGAAGAAAGTAACCAACAATTGCCTGAGCCCTATGTGATTGAAAAAGTACCAAGTAAAATTTCTGCAAATGATAACTTTCAGACCTTTGATCGTGAGCAATACGCAATTGACTACTGGGAATCGCTAGAAGGCATGCGTGTTGAAGTTGGCGACGTCAGAAGTGTTGGCCCACAAGAACACGGTGACCTTTTCACTGTTTTAGACGACCAACCGACTGAAACGGACAATGGCGGTGTACGTTTAAAAGAAAATGATCAGCATGGTGAACGTATTCCTTTTAAAATGTATGATAATCATAAAGCACGTGATTTTGATGTAGCAACAGGCGATAAATTTAAAGGTCCAATTATTGGTCATGTGAATTATGGATTCCAAAACTACAAATTAAATGTAGATTTAGATGACATGAAACAAGCACATGTCGAGGGTGACACTGAGCCACAACCAACTTCCATTGAACCGAGTAATCAAAAGCTCAATGTTGCATCTTATAATTTAGAAAATTTCTCTAACAATTCATCATCTACAACAGAGGATAAAGCGGATAAAATTGCGAATGGTATCACAGAACATATGAAGAACCCTGATATTATCGGCGTGACTGAAGTACAAGATAATGACGGTCCAAAAGAAGGCGGACCAGAAGCTAATAAATCTTACGAACGTTTAATTAAAGATATTGAAGAAGCTCGGTGGACCAAAGTATAAATATTTAAATATCGATCCTTCAATGAATGAAGACGGCGGACAGCCTGATGCGAATATCCGTGTTGGTTTCTTATATAATCCTAAACGTGTTCAATTTGATAAATCTATTGAATCTGGAGATGCAGACACAGCAGTATCATATAAAGATGGCGACTTAACATTAAATCCAGGTCGCATCGACCCGAATAATCCGGCCTTTGATGATTCTAGAAAACCATTGGTCGCTCAATTTAAATTTCATGGAGAACAAGTCATTGTATTAGCGAATCATTGGAACTCTAAAAATGGTGATACACCACTATTCGGTAGTCAACAACCTCCAGTATTAGAAAGTGAAAATCAGCGTGTTGAAATTGCCAAATCAGTTGGACACTTTGTAGAACAAGTCCAAAAAGACAACCCTAATGCCAATATCGTATCCGTTGGCGATTATAATGATTTCCAATGGTCAAAACCGTTAAAAACATTTGAAAGCTTTAATATGAGCAATATGATTTATGATTTACCTGAAAGCGAACGTTATTCATACAACTATCAAGGTAATTCACAAGCACTCGATCATATATTCGTTTCAAATAATTTGAAAAACCATACAGAATTAGATCCAATTCATGTAAACAGTGATTTCACTGATATGTCAGGCCGTGCGAGTGATCATGATCCACTATTAGCTCAAATTGATTTAAAACAGGCCCGTAAAGATGAAAAAACTAAATAGGTACAAAAAATCGACAAAATCATAAGACTTTGTCGACAGAATGGGGAGTGGGACAGAAATCTAATTTTTCTAATAAAATTTCGTCGTCCCACCCCGGCACAGCTGACTAGAACTAAAAAAAGCTTGATATAAGCGCATTTTCAATTCAGTCAGCCACTGCCAATATAAAAATGATCCTGAGACATGTTCTATGTCCCAGGCTGTTTTTCTATTTATAATTAAGACGTCATTGCTCAACTAAATAGACTTTTTCAGAGTAACAACGTACGCTATCCATTTTTTTCTCTAAGAATTTATTCCATTTTACATCTCTATTTAGCTCATTTTGTTCTTTTAAAATTGCTAACGGCACTTGTAAGTTAAGACAGCGACCAGAAATATTAAAACGTGTGACACCGGTTGGGACAGTTTCTCCTCTATTAACGATTGTTTCGATTTCTTGAAAACCAAGCGACTGATATTTCATCAAAATATGTTGGTTAGATACACAAGTATTATCACTCTGTGCCATACGTTCCACATCATAGGTTTGACTATAACTGGTAACAACCTTTGCCCACGCTTCTAATTTCTGTTCTCCTAAATCTTCTACATATAAATATTGTTCGTCATAGCCTTTGCACATTGTAATAAATGGCATGGTATTTTTAATTTCTGTCGTCCATGGCAAACTATCATCTTGTCGTAAATTTTCCCACCACTGACCAACAGGCACTTTATGATTCCATGTACTAATGGAATATTGTGTCTCATTAATATCTTGAACTGGTACAACGCGGCATCCAAGTGCCTTGAGACTCGTGAAACGATGCACACCGTCAATGACCATATATCTACCTGATTGTGTTTGTGTAACTAATACTGGATGTCTCATAATTTGTTCCGCTTCAATACTTTGCTTTGTCTTTTCTAAACGCTTCGGCTCAAATGTTTCATGTAAGTCTATATGTTCCACTGGTACAAGTTTTAATGCATTATACATTTGTTCCATTTTAGTCCTCCTTATTGATCAGATAAATAGATAAATGTCGGATGTGGATGACTTAAAAAATCATGGTGAGAAATAGACCAACCATAAGCGCCAGCGTAATTAAATATTACGACATCCCCAGTTCTTACAGATTTTACTGGTGTTTCTTTTGAGAAAACATCTTTCGGCGTGCAGAGTTGACCGACGAATGTCACCTTTTCATTAGCGACTTCCATGCGTTCAAAGCGATAGGGATTATGATCAATATGACATATTTCAAAAGGATGATTGTGTTGCCATGACACTGGTAGTCTAAATTGTTGCGTGCCCCCTTTTAAAATAGCGTAATACGCATGATGCACTTGCTTGATATCAATGACTTCAGTCGCATAGTAACCGATATGCGCAACTAAGTAACGGCCACACTCAAAGTTCAACGTAACATCATTCATCGCTTCTTCATTAATCACGTCTTGAAAGCCTTCAACAAATTGTTGCCATTCGAATTGTTGATTTAAATCTGCGTAATTGACTCCAATACCTCCACCGATGTTGATATGTTTCAGTGGAAATTGAAAGGCCTCTGCCCACACTTTGGCTTTATGAAAATAGAGTCGCATAACATCTAGATGTAACGGCGCATCTAAGTTATTTGAAATAGAATGAAAATGAAATCCTTCTAAGTTGATATGCGGTAGTTCAAGTGCAAGTTTGATTGCTTGTTCGACTTCATTTTCTGATATACCAAATTGGGTTGGTCGTCCCGCCATGTGTAGCGTCGCGTTTGGAAAGGGTCCTGATAAATTCACACGTAATAAGACATCCATCTGTTCATTTTTGGTATCAAGGATAGCATTTAACCTTTTTAACTCGTATATACTTTCTACGTGAACGCGTTGAATGCCTTTATCTATGGCAAATGCTAATTCTTCATCTGTTTTGCCTGGACCACCAAAAATAATGCGGTTCGCTTTTTTATGTGCTAAACCTTTTTGTATTTCACCTTGAGATGCTACTTCAAATCCAGCAACAGATTCACTCATCATCGCTAAAATGTCTTCTTCACTATTGGCTTTCATCGCATAATACATCTCACAGTTCTCTGGTAAGGACGAAACGATTTTGTGCACATGTTGACGTAATGCGTTTAAATCATATATATAATGACAAACAGGAGTGCCACTTTGCTTGATTTCTTTAATTTTGTCGAATATTTGTGTCACGTTTTGCCCCTCCTTTAAATGAGGTTAATTCTGATTTTAAATTACGGTAGATTTTGCCACGATCGTCTCCGAGTACAAACGTATTAACACCACGTTGTGCCCATATATCTTGTTGTTCTTTATTTCTTGGTAATGCACAAAAGTGTTTATTGTAATCACTTGTCACGTCATGCATGTAACGTAATGCTGATTGTATGACTTCACTGCTTGTTTCCCATGGCATGCCAAACGACTGAGATAAATCGGCAACACCTTCAATAATCATGTCTAAGCCGTCAACTTGTACAATGTCTTCTATCGCACTGATGCCCTCTTGATCTTCAATCATCGCCATGACAATAATTTTATTGTTCGCATCTGCCATATAATTTGTTAATGGAATTTCACCAAACTTGGCCATGCGTCCACCATTTAAACTGCGCATACCTTGAGGATAATAACGACTTAATTCCACAATATGTTCTACGGTCGCTTTATCTTTAACATGAGGGATAATAATACCTCTTGCGCCCATGTCCAACACTTTGATAATATCTCGCTCAATGACTTGAGTGACCCTGACAATTGGTGTGATTTGCGCTGATTCAGCTGCACGAATTAAATGTTCTAACGTTTCATCATTAATGGCAGCATGTTCAGTATCTATAATTACAAAATCATAACCACTTGCCGCAATGATTTCAATAACAAGTGGGTTCGGAATCGAATTGAAAATGCCATAGACTTCAGTGTCTTGTGCCAATTTATCTTTGAGGGATAACGTCATCATGATGAATCACTCCTAACGGGTTACTTACGTGATGGATTCTTATTTCTGTATCCTCTAATAATCTTCTTGTTGTTAATTTTTCTACTTGTATCGTTTTTTCAAATAGATCAAAATGCTCATAATTAGGCAGGTCAGGATGGGTTTGACGATACTGCTCGATTTCATCGTATACATACATCCATTGTTGACGTTCACTCAAATTGTAGTGACGTTCAAAGAACATAATGATTTCAGAAATATTAATAAAGAAAAATGCATCTAGAGCAAAGTCTCTAACGAGTTCCACATCTTCTGTTTCGATAAATGAATTACGATTAATTTTCTTATGTTCTTCTGGTGTATCTTTTAATTGAGGGTTTTGTGCTTCTATACTTAGTAATCCACGTTTAAAACGCACACCATCATGAAAATCTTTAATTGCTACACGCGTTGGCCAACCGTCTTCATGAATGAGCATCATATTTTGCGCATGTGATTCAAGTGCAATCCCATGGTAATAAAGCATATGGATAATCGGTTGCACTGCGACTTTGATAAATTGTTTAACCCAAGTCGCTACGCCATATTGTGCAATCCATTGTTGAATAATTGGATTCTGTTGTTGGTCTAAACTATAAATCGCATTAAATGGTATCGCATCTTCTGTTTCAGTTAAGTAACTGTGTAAGTTCTCTCGCCATATGACAGATACTGAACCATAAATGGCTTCACGCTTTGATTCAGCTAAATTATCATTAATATAAGACATTCCTAATATTTCACCTAAGAAGACCGTTTTTAATTCTTTATTTAGATAGCTGTCTTGTTCATGAATATGCTTTAACCAATCTGTAATCTGCGTCGCATTTTCAATCGTATGTGGCGCTAATACACGTTTAGTGGATGTATTCGTAATACTTAAGGGCACTTTAATATAATATTTAGACGTGTCCACAGGTGATAATGTACGAATCGATTGTTGTGGTGTATAGTATTCTTCCGATTCACCTAATAATATAATTTCACCATTAATCCATTGTTCAGCAAGTTCATTCGCAATAATGTGATCAAATTGCCAAGGATGTACAGGCAACCATTCATAGTCCGCTAATGATTTATCTAATGCTATAAGCACTTCTTTAAACTGCTGCACAACTTCATTACCTAATTGTTGTTGAAATAATTCTTGCGATTCAATATTTTGAGAGACAGTCTGTTCAATATATTGTTTTGGAATTGCGAGCCATTTCAATGTAAATGTCGGCTGAAAATCAGGACCATATTCCAAATTATCTACAAGGGTAAAGCCGAGACGTGATTTATAACTTGGGTGATACGGATGACCTTCCATCGCATAAGATTCAATTGCATCGAACGTTAATTTAACACTACCCGCAGTCATCTCTTTATATCGCATGGCTTGTGTATCTTTCAGTTCCGTTTGTAGTAATTCATTGATAAACGCCTCTACTTTTTCACTATTTTTATCAAATGTATAGATGACTTCTCGTAACATTGTGGCGTAATCAATCGTTACTGCTGTATCGCCTTCACCTGTGATTCGCCATACAGGTGATGTAAGTTCTAACCTTTGAAAGCTATCTAATTCTCTTACTTCAGCACGATACGTTGCGTCTTCCGCTTCAATTGTTACTGTCGTAGTAGCACCTTGTTGTGTCACCTCATATTGCACGACATCTTCATATATAATAGAAGTTACAAGTTGATTCATAATGCGGTGTTTTACTTGTTGTTCAATATTGTGCATCATGTTGTCGTACCTCCTCTTCCATAAACATTGGGTTTGGTATATTGGTATAAATTGGGTTATCGCCACACGCTTTTATTTTGCTCAAAAAGTTTGCTTTTGCTGAAAATGTTGGACTTTCGTATAGGTCATCCACATAGACTTTCATTTGTGTTGATATACTTGCGTCTTGAGACCAATCCAATAATTTATTGCGAACCGTTTGCCATAATGTCGTTTCACTACCAACGCGTTTGCCCATTGTAGCCACCAAATGCCCCAAATGATTTACAATAATGTAGTATTTAAAACGATGCCACGCCGCTTCATTACTGTAGACAACTGGACTTTCGCTTTGTATTATATTTGGAATAATTTGCGCACGCTTTGCGATATCTTCTGCGATGCATACGCCTTCCAAATCTCTGACATAACACACTTGCGGATGGCCATCTTTAAATTCAATCAAAGTATTTTGTACATGACCTTCTAGACTAATGCCAGTTTCAGATAATAATTCAAGCATTGGATATAAGGTGATGTCTAAGTATGCACTTAACCATTCCTCATCCGACAAGCCGCTTTGAGTAATCATCTCTCCTAACATAGAATCCGGCTCATGTGGCATGGTTTCAAATAGACTTGCTAACACGTGAATTTGTTTCTCCGAGTGATAATCTTCAATACCTTCACGCACAATCATTGCGGTGTTTGCTAATAAATCGAAAGCGCCCGCTTCAGGCGAATCTTTCAATGCACGATAACCTTCTTCGAACATCAGCTTAAAATGCTTTGTTTCATAATCTGGTTTTATCGATGCGATGACACTTGCGGCATCAATTGTACGTTCTACTTGTTCATGATCATTCGTTCTTACGAAGTTTGTGATTTTGACATATATCGGTAATTTCAGGTAAACGTTAAGCTCTTTTGAAAATACCGTGCGAACAGAAGACGTCGGATAGACGTAATGTCCGCTGATACCGATATCTTTAATAAAGCCGTCATCCATCCATTGTTTAAACTTAGCGTTGTCTTTTAATACAGCTATTTGATATGGGTGCACAGGTAATAATGTATAACCGGCTTCTATGTCATCAGTATCTAACTGTGCCAACTGTAATGCCAATTCATTTACTGCGGCGGCTCTGCCTTCCACATATCGTTCAAGCATGATAGAACGCTCAACTTGTATATAATACAGTTGAAATTGTGTCTGGCACTCTGGTGCATAATTCAATAAATCTCCTTCGCTAAATCCGACTGAACTCTTGGGAGTTGGATGAAACGGGTGACCCAAATAAAGGGATTGTTCCGAAATAATATACTCATCTTCAGTTTGTTGTTGTTGCGCACGTGTTAAATAGAGTGCGGTGCGTTTTACACTATTGTTAATATCTAGGTAAATATTGTGTAGTATTGCTCTTAATTCGCTTGTCTCTTCATCTTCAGTTTGTTGCGCGAGCATCTCAAACAAGTGTTCAATCACTTCCATTGGTGCTAACTGTGAAGATGTGCCATTGTCTTGTGCACACATCACTGGGTGGTATGAGTGATGACCCATTTCTGACCAATAATTAAATTTACCTATTAACGTTTTAGATGGCCAGAGCGTGATGAACCACATGTTCTGCTCTGGTTGCGCATTGTACAAATTTTGTTCTCTAAAATATACATTCAATATACGTTCTACAGCCGCATGTTCAGCTATTTCCATATTCTGATTACTTTGCACGTTTATTATTCAACTCCCATACATTCATTGTTAATTTATAATCTTTCACAGCGTTTAATTGCGATGATAATAAGACAACACAACTGCTTATAAATATGCCGCCCATCACGATAAATGTAATCGTAGGGTTATAGCTACTTGTAATCACAGCGCCTAGCATACTGCCGGCAACTTGTCCTATAACTAACATGCTGTTAGTGGAACCAACGAAGGTGCCTTTTAAATCTTGGTGACATGCTTTAACAACGACATACATCACACTTTGAATTAATGCACTATACGTGAATCCTTGTATCACTCTAAAGATGATTAGCATCCACAGTGTGCTCGACAGACCTTGAAATATGACACTTAAGCCACAAATGAGTGCAGTGATTAAATAGACATATTTGACATAGTTTTTATCATTTAAGCTTCCCCATAATGGGGCACTTAAAATAGAGGCAGTCCAAAATGCAGATTGAACAAGACCTACCGCCGCTTTATCATCTAAAAATGTCTGGTTGGCGCCAGTTGTTAAAGGGGCGAGCGCAGTCATCATGCCATACATCGCAAGATTAGCAAGCATACCAACGATAATGAAGCGACATGTCACTTGAGAACACAGTAAACATTTAAATGATTGTCTTACACTACAACGCATAGGTTCTGCTTCGCTACGGTTATACTGATGTGTGGTTTCTATAAGTAACTTAATGCCTACTGCACAGACAATAAATGTCAAAATAGCAATCACTAACAGCAACGATTGAAATCCAACAATACTTGCTGCAACGCCTCCGATAAGTGGTCCCACGAGAGAACCCGCACTAATAGAACTTTGCAATTTCCCAAGTACTTTACCACGCATTTTTTCCGGTGCTTCACTCGTCGCAAATGCATTAGAAGCATCTACAACACCGCCAAATAATCCTTGTAACAATCTGACTAACACAAACTGCAGTGGCGTCGTACAGAGTGACATCAATAATAAACAAACTGCTAAACCTAATAATGCACGGAGTACCATCCATTTCCGGCTGATTCTATCGCCAAGTTTGCCCCACAACGGTGATGAAATCATCGTTGTGATAGCGGGCGCCGCAATCGCAACTCCACTCCACATTTGAATTTCTGTAACAGATAAATTCTTGAGCGATGCAATATAGATTGGCAACAAAGGAACGAGTACAGTCAGTCCGGCTATCGAAATAAACTGGCTCAACCATAAGATGCGAAAGTTCCTATACCAAATCGCTTCACTGTTCATGACGCATCATGGGGTTTGGTATCGTCCCAATACTGGATGGCATACTACCGCCACCTGATTCTTGTTGATGTAAAAGTGGTAAAAGTACGCGTTTAAAAGGCCATGTTTGTTTCTCGAATAAAATATGTTGCACTTGTGCTTTATCCGCTTCCGAACAATCCATCTGTTGCACATGCTTTGAAAGTGATGCTTTTATTTTATTCATTAACACGATTTCATCCAATCCAAAAACGTGATGCATCATATCTACAATTGCATACAAATTCACTGATACTGCTAATGTTTGAAAATATGTAAAAAACGTTTCTATATCTTCATTAATTAACGTATTCGGAGAATTTTTGCTTATCGCATATTGTGGCATATCAATGTTATTTTCATGCATCCACTGTGGATAAATACGTACTGTATCGTGATCTCTCAATATGAATTGATCCACGTGCCCTTCTTTAAATAAAATCAAAATATTTTGTCCATGCACTTCTGGTAAGACACCATTTTTCATAAATTTGAGCATAATATGAAGAAATTGGTCTATCATCTCATCAAATAATGATTCTAATTGCTGACTCTTCATTTGAGCCTGCGCTATGCCTAGAATATCTTCATATAATGTGGCATCATGGGCCGCTAATGCGACCATCGATACGAGTTGTGACGATGACGCTGTCACTTGCTTAGGATAACTTCTAATCTGTGTTGTCAGATGGCCTATTTGATCTTGGAATATATCTTTGTCTGCATTAATAAACGATAGCCACTGTTTTTCATTACACAGCGCTACCTTATTTTCTAAAGTGCTGTCTTGAGCTATAATTTCACTTAATAATTGTTCTGCCTTTTCACCATTTAATAAGTAGCGTGTCGGTGTTAATCTCAGTGCACCTAACGACTGCATTGAAAACGGTACTTTAATATGTTGAAACGGGCGATGAATATCAATGAGCGAACGCATAGATGATGATGGCAAAAACGCGCCAAACTCATAATCTAGTGGCACAATGATGTGCGCTGCGATTTCTGCTTGAAACATTTCGGGAATCACATGTGTCATTTGCCAAGGATGTACAGGAAATACCATATACGACTCTGAAGATAAGCTTGCCGCCTCAAGCGTGTGTGCTAATGTGCCCTCGTCTTCAATTGCTAAGGCTTCATTGAATAAACTTTCGTTTAAATACTCACTCTTAAGAATGTAATCACGATGTATCGCAACCGTTTTTAAAGAGAACGTTTTAAAATATTCTGGTTGATATTGTTGATAATCTGCTGTAACTAAACCACGTTTTTCTTTAGCTAAAGGATGAAATGGACGATCCTTTAAGCTCGCAATCTGTTCTGATTTGATAAAAGGATGTTCTGATAAGGTTAATCCTTCTAATTGGGCTGTTAACTGATCCATCGCAACTTCAAGCCCTTCTCGAAAACGTGCTGTATTCAATTCACGGCTCGACGGTGCATTCATTTCAACTAGTGTGTCCCATAACGCTAAAGCATTTATTTCATGTTGTTCGTCATTGTCTTTTACAAAGACGGTCGTTCCTTTTAATCTATAAATATTTAAACCACTATGATAAACAGGTATATAGAGCGCCTTATCTTCATTGCCATATTTCAATAGCGTATCTGAAGCGATTTGCAATGCTTCACTTTTTGTCAAAAGACCAAAGACATCTTCAAATAATAGACCATCCACTAGATTTCTTAAAACAGTAGTGTGCGCATGATTTTGTTGATGATTCGCTGTGACTTCTATCACTGAACGACACTCCTTAATATAGACTTAATGTTGTTCCGATTTGCTGTTGCTTCGCTTCTTTATAAATATAATAAGCACTTGAAATATCTTCGATTGCCATACCCATTGGATTTAATAAAATAATTTCTTCATCATTTTCTCTTCCTGGTTTAGCACCCGTTAATAATTCTCCTAATTCAGCATGTAAGGCTTCCCTACTAAAGCGCCCTTCTAATACAAGTTGATTAATTGTCTTTTTCTCGCGATTTGCTTGTGACCAATCGTCTACCAAGACTTTATCTGCTTGTGTAAAGACTTCTTTTTTAATATCCATAATTGAAATATTGCTAATAAATGTGCCTTTTTGAATCCAGTCATATTCAATGTATGGTTTGTCCGTAACTGTGCAAGTAATGACTACCTCTCCATTTTCAACTGCTTCTTTCGCTGTCGTCACTTGAACAAAGTCAATATCTGGACGTGCTTCAGCCCATTTTCCAATAAAATTAGCGCTGGCTTTTTCAAATTGATCAAATACGTATACTTGTTTAATATGATCAAATTGCTCTAACATACTTTGCAATTGTCTATCACCAATTAGACCACAGCCGATAATTGTTAATCTTTCAAAGCCTTTTTTCGCTAATTTCTGAGCAGCAATGACTGAAACAGCGACCGTTCTCATACTACTGATTAAGCTCGCTTCCATCACTGCAATGGGATAGTTTGTTTCGGGATCATTCAAAATAATAACGCCACTTGCGCGTTCAATCTTTCGTTCTGAAGGATTATCATGTTTACTACCTATCCATTTAATACCTGATACTGGATCTTGACCGCCAATATGACTTGGCATGGCAATAATACGATCCGCAATATGCCCTTCTTTACCATTTGCGCGTAAATATGGCTTTAATGGTTGCACAAAATCTTGATTCGCGTGGGCTTTTAATGCCTCTGTTAATGCATTTACATAAACTGTTGAATGATTACCTCCTGCTTGTTCAATATCTGATCTATTTAAATACAACATGTCTTTGTTCATCGTGTTAGTGCTCCTTTTTTATTTTTTACATCATCAAACCATGCATCTGAATAAACTAAATCTAAATAGCGATCGCCTCTATCAGGTAAAATCGTCACAATTGTTTTATCTTTATCGATAGAATGAATGACTTTTTCAATCGCTGATATAATTGATCCTGTCGATCCACCAACAAAAATACCTTCATAATCAACTAAGCGTTTACATCCAAGTGCTGATTGGTAGTCATCGACATGGACAACTTGGTCTATTTCTTCTTTATTTAAAATTTCAGGCACTCTACTCGCGCCAATACCTGGTAATTCTCTATCTGTAGGTGCGTCACCAAAAATAACTGACCCTTTCGCATCCACCGCAATAATATGTGCATTCGGGTGATGTTCTTTGATTTTTCTACTCATGCCCATAATGCTGCCTGTCGTACTCACTGGCGCTATAAAATAATCAATTGGGTTTTCTATTTGCTCTACGATTTCTGCACCAGCGCCATGATAATGTGCTTGCCAATTTAATTCATTTGCGTATTGATTGATCCAATATGCGTTGTCAGTTGAATCAAGTAATTCACGAACACGTTGAATGCGCGTCATTAAATACCCACCATTTTCATCCGCTTCGTTTACCATATCTATATTTGCACCATAACTTTTAATAATTTTTAAATTTGTTTCTGAAATCTTCGGGTCTACCACACATGTTAGTGTTAATCCTCTTATCTTAGCGATCATTGCTAGAGCAATACCTAAATTTCCTGAAGTACTCTCAATTAAATGTGTACCTTTAGTAATTGTTCCTTTGTTAAAACCATCTTCAATGATGTATTGAGCTGGTCTATCTTTCATACTGCCGCCTGGATTCATATATTCTAATTTTGCGAAAACATTATGTTCCGGAAACAGTTGCTTGAGCTGTATCATAGGCGTTCCACCTATACATGAAAGTAAAGAATCATGACAATGCTTAGGTTCTTGTCTCACTTAAATTCCTCCTAAAAAATATGGATTATCGATAACACTACGATACTGATAACGATTATCATTATCAGTAAACTGTATTCTAGGTATCCTTATTAAAAATGTCAAATCTTTATTTAATTTTTAAAAAAATTTAAAATTTTTGTTGACATATCGTTTACTTTATAAGATATTAGAATTGATAATGATTATCAATCCAGGTTGGAGGTTTTAGAGAAATGAAACATTTAACAAAAGTATTCATTACTGTTTTAGTAGCCGTTATGGTGTTAGCGGCTTGTGGAAATGGGGAGTCCGAAAAGTCATCGGAGTCAAAGGAAGATAGTAAAACAACGAAGATTAAACATGCTATGGGGACCACTGAAATTAAAGGGAAACCAAGACGTGTCGTAACATTATATCAAGGCGCGACTGATGTCTCTGTCGCATTAGGCGTCAAACCCGTCGGTGCTGTAGAATCTTGGACGCAACAACCTAAATATGATTACATAAAAGACGACCTAAAAGATACAAAAATAGTAGGTCAAGAACCTTCACCAAACTTAGAAGAAATATCTAAGTTAAAACCAGATTTAATCATCGGTTCTAAAGTCAGAAATGAAAAACAATATGAACAACTTTCTAAAATCGCACCAACCATTACGCACGATACAGTGTATAAATTTCAAGATACAACGAAAATGATGGGTAAAGCACTCGGTAAAGAAGAAAAAGCTGATGAGTTATTAAAGAATTATGATGATAAAGTTGCACAATTTAAAAAAGATGCAAAAGCTAAGTATGGAGATCAATGGCCAATGTCAGCTTCAGTTATCAACTTCAGACCAGATCATGCACGTATTTATGCAAGTGGTTACGCTGGAGACATCTTACATGACTTAGGATTTAAACGCCCAGAAGGACAACAAAAACAAGTTGATAAAGGTAAAGACATCATTCAATTAACATCTAAAGAAAGCATTCCACTTATGGATGCTGACCATATCTTTATGTTCAAGTCTGATAAAAGTGCTAAGGACGTAGAATTAACTAAGAAAACAGAAAAAGAATGGACATCAAGTAATCAATGGCAAAACTTAAATGCAGTAAAAAATGATAAAGTATCAAAAAATGTGGACGAAATCACATGGAACATGGCTGGTGGTTACACTTCATCACTTAAGCTCATTGACGATTTATACAAAAAATTAGATATTGAAAAACAATCTTAATCAATAAGGAGTTACCTCATGTTACTTAAACCGTGGTATAAATTAATGCTTTCTGGTTTATGCCTTATCGTTGTAACGATTTTAAGTTTAATCATTGGAAACACGCTTGTATCACTTTCACAGTTGGTACAAGCGTTGTTCCACTTTAATAGTAATAACGATATACATATTCTACTTGCCGAATCCCGTGCATCCAGAACAATTATTGCTATACTTACTGGCGCCGCATTCTCTGTATCTGGTCTGCTTATGCAAGTGTTAACACGTAATCCAATCGCTTCACCTGGCCTGTTTGGTGTCAATTCAGGTGCCGTGTTCTTTGTGATTTGTGGCTTAACATTTTTTAAAGTGCAATCATTTGAAGCACTCATAGCGATTTCATTTATCGGGGCAATCATTGTTACTGTTCTTGTTATTACACTTGGCATGTTTAAGCAAGCGCAATTTTCACCTAAACGTGTGATATTGGCTGGCGCAGCGATTTCAGCATTATTCGGAGCATTTACACAAGGCATTTTAATTATGAACCAAAGCAATTTACAAAGTTTTCTCTTTTGGCTAAGTGGTTCTGTTGCAATGCGTAATGTGTGGGAAGTGCCTTGGGTCATTCCAATTATTATTATATTTCTACTCATTGCCTTTGCGATGTCGTCACACATCAACATTTTAATGACGAGTGATGAAATTGCTTCTTCACTTGGTCAAAAAGTTAAATTAACAAAAATGATTATGGTATTAACTATTAGTGCGCTTGCAGGTATTTCGGTCTCACTTGCAGGATCTATTATGTTTATCGGATTAATCGTACCGAATATTAGTAAAAAGTTAATGCCAGCTAACTATAAATATTTGATACCTTTCACTGCAATGAGTGGTGCTATGTTAATGACATTATCCGATATTTTAGCCAGAACAATAATCCAACCACTCGAACTTCCTATAGGTGTTATCACAGCAGTCATCGGCTCAATTACACTTATTTATATTATTAGGAAAGGAATTCAAGGTATATGAATGAAACACTCCATAAAAAAGATACCAAACGTTTAGTCATTGCCGTTCTCATATTGATTATTTTTTCAATCTTGAGTTTAATGCTGGGGTCTACTTTTATATCGTTAAATAGTATCCTTTCTTATATGATTGATCCTATTTCAAGTCCTGATCAATTCACCATCGAAGTGTTGCGTTTGCCAAGAATTATATTAGCGATTGTAGTCGGTGCAGCACTTGGTGTAAGTGGTTTAATTTTACAAAATGTACTTAAAAATCCTATCGCTTCTCCAGATATTATAGGTGTAACAGGTGGTGCAACATTTGGTGCAGTGGCATTTATTGCGTTTTTAGGAGATATTGGTGTCCATTGGCTGCCGGCATTTTCGCTCACTGGTGCGGCTGTTGTGATGTTCATCTTGATGAGTTTCCAGAAAAAAGGCAATATACAGCCCACTACTCTAGTTATTATTGGTATCGCACTACAAACGTTATTTATGGCACTCGTGAATGGCACGCTTGTCCTTACAAAACAACTTGTCGCGTCTAAAGCGTATACTTGGCTTGTCGGTAGTTTATCTGGTGTCACATTTGAAAACAGTTTGATATTAGGGTTATTTATAGTGTGTACTTTGCCATTGTTGGTTATTGTACTTCCGAGAATGAAAGTATCCGTTATGCATGATAATGTGGCCACTGGTTTAGGCGTAAAGGTTAATCAAACACGCCTCATTCAAATGGTGATCACAACGATACTTGCTGGTGCGGCGATTAGTTTTGTAGGGAACATTGGCTTTGTGGGTTTAATCTCACCGCATATTGCTAAAGCTTTGATTAAAGGGAATTATCTAAAACGTATATTGATGTCAGCCATTTTTGGCGCACTTTCCATTGTTATTGCGGATCTTATAGGCAGAACGGTATTTTTACCAAAAGAAGTACCGGCTGGTGTTTTCATCGCCGCATTCGGCGCCCCATTCTTTATCTATTTATTACTGACTGTGAAAAAACTCTGATATGATTATATATTCTCAAATGCAAAGAACTAATCTATTAAATTATGGATTAGTTCTTTTTTCTATACTAAAATCTTACGATTTTGAAAGTGCATGCTTGCCTAGGGGTATGGCTCGAGCCTGTAGTCTCTCCCTCATACTATTCCCCTGGGCGTCAGCACGTTACAAAATCGATACAATTATATAAACAATAAAAAAGACATCCTCGTATAATAAAATTACTTTGACATAACTTTAAAACGAAGTGTCTCCTTTATAAAAATAATGGCAACTATTCAGCTAATTAGCAAAGCCTATTATCATAGTATTAGTTACTTGATGGCTTTAAAATATAAAAATAATAAACTAAAAAAATGATGATTGAAGGTGGTAAACTAATTGATAATGTTGTTACAAGTTCTTTAATCACTAAACCAATCGCTTTTATAAAGTCAGCAGTCATAATTTGAGTCAATCCGGTATCGGTTGGTCTAAAAATAATTACTATGAATGTGATTATTACGAAAAAGATAAGTGAAAACTTCAAACTCTTTTGAAGTTTCATCAAATCACCTCCATTTTAAATTTTTATACATTTTCAGGAATTATTTATTGAAAACATTACTTTAATTATACAAAATAAAATTAACTTTAAAAGCTAAATATCTATTTCAGTTATAATATGATTAACTTAAGACGAATGCATGAATATTCAAGGGGGTTTTAAAATGAGAGAATTAGTAGGAAAATGTTCTGTCTGCCAAAAAGATATTTATTGTTTAAATGGTTTCTTGAATGGTAAATATAATGACAATCATTTATATTGCTTTACATGTGCATCAAATATTGAAAAAGAATAAAATTATAAAAAGCAGTCACAAATCATTAAATTTGTGACTGCTTTTAAAATTCATCTATACTTGTCAGATTTTGAAAAGTTTAGCTCCAAAGCATAGTATGATTGAGGATGCATACTATAAAAAAGTAACCAGACACGTTCAAAATCGAGTTTTTAAATAATAGTAGTTTAGGATTCTTGTCGTATTCGAAAATGCTATATTACATTACTGCGAGACACTTTTAATAAAGTTACTACTTTTGTATGCTTCTGTTAAAAGTTGTCCATCGTTTGATACGTAAAAATATTTTTCATCAAGTGTAGACACCTCCGTCGGGAACAGCCAATACAGCTTACCCTTTTCAAAGGATTTGTCTTGTTTGATACATAAATATCTACATTCTGATATGCTCATTTATTGTTGCCTCATTTCAAGATCGAAGTAGCTCTGTATTATTTAATAATCGTGTTATTAAATACAAAACTAGGTTCTGCACCTAAAACGATAAGGAATATTTGTGAGTAAGCTACAAATTGGAATTTTAATATCATTTCATTCACATATTCGAATTCATTATTTTCTTTTACTTTTTCAACTTCTCGTTCATATAACTCTAAAACAGAATCTCTAATTAAAATAGGTCTGTTGTTTTGAATAACTTCATTATTGTTTGAAAACATAAGTAGTCCTAAATATTTATAATGAATACTTAGTTGTCTTGTTAAACTTGCTATATATTCTAATTGCTCATATAAGCGAGGTGATTCTTCTCTCAAAGCTTTTAAATCTAATTTGAATTGTGTTAGTTCATCCATTTCATTAACCATTTTTATCACTTCTCCAATTCCCATGGTTTACTTAAATCAAGAGACTTAAGTAATGTTTTACTTTGTAACCTTCTCGTTTTACGCACTTTTGCTCTTTCTTCACCATACATAAATAATGTTTTTTCGTCTTTAGTCTGAGCTGTAATTTTAGGTACTTTAATTGATTTTTTATTTTCATCTAAGGCTACAAAAGTAAGAAAAGCGATAGCAACAATTTTTCTTTTTGCTGTAATCATATCTTCCGAAATTACCTTACAAAATATCTCCATAGATTTTTCTCCTGTATAAACTACAGAAGATTCTATGCAAACTGAATCTGACTGAGTAATAGGATGTAAAAATTCCACACTATCTGTAGATGCTGTGACACATTCTTTAACTCTTGCATGTCTTCTAGCAGACAAAGTTGCATTATTATCAATTTTTTTCATCAATACGCCACCAAATAGTGTGTTGTAATTATTCAAGTCATTAATTAAAACTTGATCGGTACTGACAATTTTACTATCGCTCGGATATTTATAATTTTCCATGAAAAACTCCCGTTCTATAATGTTTATGTCACAAATTATAGAACGGGAGCATATAAATAGAAAATATCCTTTTTTTATAAGGCCATAAATTATGTGAATGACCTCTACGTTTAATGATGTAATAAGTAATTTTCTTGTATAAATTTAATCCAATTTTTTGTTAATGAATCAACTATGATATCTTTTCTCCAAATAATGGCGAGTTCCCATTTCATTGAAGGTTCATTAATACTAATAGCTTTCAAATCTTTATCCAATAAATCAAGTATCCCCTCGGGTAATATACAAATGCCCATATTATTTATTAACATTTCTTCTATAAAGCTCCACTGGGTCGTTTCAAAAATAATATTAGGATTAAATCCATAGTTTCTACACGTATTTTTTATTTTATCATTTAAGTAAAAATCAGAATTAAATAAAATAAATTCTTGATGTTCTAAATCTTCAATATCAATCGTATCACTATTAGATAATGGATGATCTTTATGAACTACAAGTTTTAACTTTTCTTCTAAGAAAGTGAATGTACTGAAAATTTTATGATTCGTTGGTAGGACAGTAATCCCCATATCCAAATCACCATAGTATATATCATTTTCAATTTTTTTACTTCCATTTTCAAAAAGTTGAAACGTTACATTAGGATAAGAATCATGGAACTGAGAGATGAGTTTTATTAGTCTTCGAATATTAATAATTGTAGGAATTCCTATTTTTAAATGTCCGCTTTTCAATTCTAAAAGATTACTTAATTCATTAGGGATATTTTCATACATTTTCAGCATTTCTTTACACTGAAAAAAGAATGCCTCCCCCGCATCAGTTAGGTATATTTGGTTTTTATATCTATTAAATAATGTTACTTCTAATTCTTTTTCTAGTAATCTAATCGTATTACTAATTGTTGGCTGTGTAATGAAAAGTTTAGTCTGCTGCTTTCGTCATACTTTTTTGTTTTACGACTTCAACAAAATACTGCATATGTCTAAGTTCCAATAAAATCACACCTTCTTTTTATATTATGAGTGTAGCGTTCTATAGTTCAATCATTTTTATATTTTATAATCCTGAAATTTTTAACGTTCTTGTTAATATTAATATTAGCATGTATTGGAAATATAACACCAAGGTTTATTTTTATGTCACCTTATTATTTCCAATAAAATAGTTAAATCACTATTTGTCATGAAGATTTAATTCAAAAAAGGCCGTTACCACATTTCGTGATAACGGCCTTTTCAAATATAAAATAAATTTCTGAATTGCTGATTAATATGAGTGAAATACCTTAAACACTAACTACTCAAAATTCAATTTAAAATTCAATTTGATTTGTGTATCATTGAGTCGATAAGCTTCATTTAATTCTGGACCGCGACTATTAGAACCAATGCCACTTTGAGCATAATCAATATAAAAATACGTATAATCTTCGAGCTCTAATTGGTCTTTATGTGTCTTATGCGTTAACTGATTTAATGAATAATGTGTTGTATTAAAACTGAATGTGTCTCCACTTGTTACAACCATAGCATTTCGACCATTTGAAACTTTAACAAATGTAGTCTGATTATGACTTCCTGATTCTTGAGGTTTGATATCGTTACTTACATTATCTGTCACTGTCGTTTCGAAATAATCTAAATATGTTGCCACACCTTTATCTTGATAACTGCTATAAGGACCGTTCCCATAATATTCGACTTGCTCATAGTCACTTGGTAATGTCATGGCTAAACCGAAACGTGGAAGAAATGGCGCTAATGTATCTTTCTCTAAATCATAGTTTACGTTAAGCGTACCATCGCTTTGAATTGTCCACGTAATTGTACCCGAAAGTACAGGAGGAACCGCTTCATTAACCAGTGCAATATCAAAAATAAGACTGACGTCACTCTTATTTTTATCGATTCGGTAACCATGCACACGCGTAGTAATATCTTTATATCCAGCGTATGCCCAATCTTGCTTAACATTAATATCATTATCTGTTGGTGCACGCCATAAGTTATTTTGTGTTTTCTGATTCATAATAATTATGCCATCATGCACAACTGCTTTTAAACTCGCGTCTGTTTTATCAAAAATGTATGTCCAATTATCAATAGCAACGTGAATTGTACGAGCCTTGTCTCTGCATGCTATTGATAATGGTTTCATATTCTGATGCGTCATCGATTGTCGCTGATATACGATTTGATCATATCCTAATTCAAAATGAGCCGAACGTAACTTATCTGCATATTTCAATTTATAGTGTAACATCACATCACTGAGTTCATTTATATTAATATAGTCACTTAAATCAATCTTTTGTGTTGTATGGGGTGCAAATTGAGCAAAAGGAACTTCAAACGTCTGACGCGTGCCATCTAAAAAAGTAGCAGTTGCTTCAACACTTAAATAATCTTCTATATGCGTGAAATCAAGTTGATTACGTAATGATAGTTTATAGTCATCCCGCTTTATTACTTTTAAAGGTCTATGTTCATGTTTAAATTCATAGTATCCTTCGTGAGGCACACGGTCAGGAGAAACAATACCATCCACACAGAAATTACCATCATGTAGACATTCGCCGAAATCCCCACCATACCTAAATATTGGCTTACCATCTTTCAAACCTGTCTGAATACCGTGGTCACACCATTCCCATACGAATCCTCCAATAAAGCTATCGTATGCCTCAACAAGCTTTTGATAAGCATGAAGATCGCCTGGTGAATTCCCCATGGCATGCGCATATTCACACAAAATAAAGGGTTTATCTAGATTCGGATTCTTCAAATATGTCATTTCAATTTCTTCAGGAGATGGATACATTCTACTAATCATTTCAACGTTAGATAAATCATAGTCTTTTGATTTATCACGATGTAATGTGCCTTCATAATGAAGTGGTCGTGTAGCATCTAATTCTTTCGCACGTGCCAAGCCTTTAACCACATTAACGCCAAATCCTGATTCATTACCCATTGACCATGAAACAATTGAACTATAGTTTTTCAAAGGGATTATAGACGCTTCAATACGCTCGATAATTGCAGTTTGATATTTAGGGTCATCCGTAATGATATTAAAGTGCTCAGTGTTCTCTTCACCATATAAACGAACTACACCATGCGTTTCTAAATCCGCTTCACTCATCACATAAAAACCATATTGGTCTGTTAATTCATAAAATAAAGGTGATTTCGGATAATGTGCCGTACGGATTGCGTTAAAATTACCTTGCTTCATAAGCTCTAAATCTCTCATAAATTGAGCTTCATTTATCGTATAGCCTGTTTTAGGATCACTATCATGATGATTGGTACCACGTAATTTAATAGATTGTCCATTAATAAAAAATTGATTATCTCTGATTTTAACTTCTCGAATACCAATTTTTTGTGTAATAACTTCTTGACCAGTAGTAATGACTAACGTATAAAGTACAGGACTTTCTGCTGACCATAATTGTGGTTTGTTAACTGTAAAGCTATACTGTTCAGAAGCTTGAATACTGCTTACCAATTTGCTGTCTGGATCATATAAGTGTAGTTCAGCTTGGTCTAACGCTTGTTTACGTGCTAAGTTCACATCTATAGTAGCCTTATTCAAATCATCATTTAAATGTGTTTCAATTTTAAAATCATCTACACGTGATTGCGCTCGTTTTAAAATATAAACATCTCTAAAAATACCTGAATGTCTGAACATATCTTGGTCTTCAAAATAAGTGCCATCTGAGTATTTTAATACAAGCACTTGTATCGTATTCTCTCCATCACGCACAAATTTTGAAATATCAAATTCTGAAATAGCATGAGATATCTGACTATAACCTACAAATTGATTATTTACCCATACATAAAATGCGCTATCTACACCTTCAAAATTCAAATGATAATCACTTTGCGTATCATATGAACTTAACTCAAAAGAACGTGTATAACGTCCGCATGGATTGTTCTTCGGAACATACGGCGGATCAAATGGAATTGGATATTGTGTGTTAAGGTACTGTATTTGATCGTAGCCATATAAATTCCATACAGACGGTACTGGCAATATATCCTTTTTAATCTGTTGAGGTTGGTTTAAACATGCTTCTAGAGAATTGAAATATTCAAAGTGCCAATCACCATTTAATAATGTCACATTTTTTGTATTATAACGTGTTTCTAAACGGTAGTCAGACTCCCCTCCTTGATAAGGTATATAAAATGCGCGTCTTGGCATCAAGTTCACATGCTGAATCTCCATATTTTCATGAAATTGTTCTTCTAACATAAAATGACATCCCCTCTATTTAATATTCTCTCTATGTTCCCTCTGACGTTTATATCGGAGTGTTTTCTCAATATCATTTAAAAAGTCACCTTTTAAATGGAATGCTTTATGATATAAAAATGCTGTTAAACTAACGAAAATCAACGGTGCGACAATAATCATGATACGCAGACCATTAACCGTGACCGCTGATTGTGCCTCATTCGGTGTATAACCTAATACAGATAAGCCGACACCGACAATTAAAGCGGCAACTGCTTGTGATGCTTTAGTTAAAAACGTGTTTGTGGAAGTGATCACACTCTCATTACGTTGCCCAAACTTCACTTCACCGTAATCAATCACATCTGCAAGCGATACTGTTGTTATACCAATCATAAATCCTGAACCAACTCGTAACATACCCGCACCTATAATGACTAAGATCGTACTTTGTGGCGCCACGAAACCTGATATTAAAATAATAACTAAACCAGTTATGATAAGCGTAATAGCTGTATTAAACGCTCTAGTTCTACCAACCCATTTAATAAAACGTGGCAAAAGTAATAAACCAAGCATTTCACACAGAATCATTGCATTAAAAATTGAAAATAAATGTTCCGCATTCACTACATATTTAAAGTAATAAATGATAGAACCATTGAGCGTTTGTAAGCATAAATTAAAAGTTAATAAAACACCCATGATGGCAAGTAATTCTTTGTTTTTAAATAAAATACGACCAATATCTTTAAAATTAACTTTAATACCTATTTGTTTTTCCATTTCATGATCTTCAGGTACTTTGAAGACTGTTACACCTATCGTAAAGATAAAAACAACACTACAGATTACGGCAAAAACAAAAATGCCTACCGAGTCACTACCACTACCAAAGACGTCTCCTAATTTATGTATAAAGAACAAACCAAAAGTACCTACAATAAATGCGGCTAAACTTGCGAAAAATCTAGGAATGACTGAAATCTCTTCACGTTCTCTAGGGTTATGCGTCAAGTTCGGTAACCAAGACCAGTACGGAATATCCATCATCGTATATGTCATTCCCCAGGAAATATACATAATCGATATATAAATATACATAGACGTTTGTGATAAATCTAAATTCGTAAATAGCAAGACTGTAACAATAGCATTAGCAAGCGTACCGATAACGAGCCACGTCTTGAACTTACCAAAGTTATTCCGCGTATTATCAACGATCATACCCATAATCGGGTCATTAATTGCATCCCAAATACGTGCAACAAAAAGCATAACTCCGACAAATGCAGGAGATAAACCTACAATATCTGTGATATAAAACATTAAGAAGAGCCCAACAATATTAAATATGGCATCCTTCCCTATTGCACCAAAGCCAAATGCTAATTTTTGCTTTCCAGTTAAATATCTATCCATTTTATCCACCTCTAAAATCTCACTTTTTAAAGCGCTTACATATATGTTAATATCATTTTATCAATTTAAAGTGCATGTTATGAATAGCATAATGATGATGTTGTATGGCAAAATGTTGCATTTTGTTATTATAATGTGATTATATAAATCTAAAGAAGTTCAATATGATAAATTGAGAGGTGTGTTATGCAAGTTTTATGGAAGAAATTTAGTAAAAAGTTAATTGATGCTAATTTAGTAGAATGTGGTATTGAAGTTGGTGTACCAAATGTAGGTTATAATTATACAGTTTTCCAAACATCTGTAATACATATCGTAACTCATGGTGAAGGTATTTTTAAATATAATGGGCAGAGTTTCAACTTAAAAAAAGGGGATATGTTTTTATTAGAAAAAGGCATGGAAGTTGAATATAAGCCTTCTTTTTCAAAACCTTGGACTTATTATTGGGTAGGTATTAGTGGCAAACAAATTCTAGATTATTTAGCACGTAGTTATATCGTAGATGACCATATCATTATAGGTAAAGACACTTCTGAAATTAAAAAAACGATTCATAATATATGTGATCTTTCAAAAACCATTGCGTCTAGCAACTCACATGACATTTTAATCATGCAACATATATACCAATTAGTTTATATGCTTCAAGAACAGTTTCCTAAAAATTTCTCAGTTAACGTCAATATTGTTAACGAAGATATCCAAAGAGCAGTCGAATTTATCAATTCAAACTATCACAAGAATATTAGTGTCGTTGATGTTGCGCAATATGTTAATGTCACTCGCAGTCATTTATTCAAGTCTGTTTAAGAAGAATTTAAATTGTTCTCCCAAAGCATACTTAACATATATCCGTATGTATCATGCATCTCAATTACTTATACATACGAATAATATGATATGTGAAGTTTCAAGTAAAGTTGGATATAAAGATCCTTTATTATTTTCTAAAAATTTTACAAAACACTTTGAAATTAGTGCGTCTGAATATCGAAATAATTTTTCGTAGCTTTAAATTTTCAACTTATAACAATGCCACTATCTGTAGTTTTAATATGAGAATTCTTTGGTGTTTGTATCATTTTAATCACCCAATAAAAGTCTCCAACACATGACATTGTATGCATGGTAGCAAATGATAAAAAGAACACTTTGGGTAAAACCCCCATATAAAAAGTTATGATGAAAGTTGAAGTAATAATAACAAATGGTGCTATTGCACTTATAGCAAAAGTTAATGGCGTAAAGCTTCCCCCTGGTATTGCACAATAAATCATTCCGTTAGCCATTCCAAAATTCACCTTATTCAATGGCGAGAACAGTTTGAAAAACAAAGCGTGAATTAATTCATGTACAATAAACGTCCCTATAAATAACCCTATTCCAATAAATATATTAGCTAACATTGAATCGAAAATATCAATAGTATCAGACATCTTTACCATAACAAAAAACAACCCACCAAAAACAATACATAAGGCAATTTGATATTTAGAAAATGCCTTTATTAATGAATCATTACCTATAATATCAATTTTTTTCATAATGATAATCTCCTCTTCATATTATAAAATTCTCACATATAACATATACGATACATGTCATTTTGACAAATATAGTTGTCAAAATGACAAAAGTAATATATATTAACCTTAAGGAGTTGATCAATAATGCGCAATCGACTTAAAGAATTACGTGCACGTGATGGCTATAATCAAACACAACTTGCTAAAAACGCAGGAATTTCTAGACAAACTGTTTCCTTAATAGAACGTAATGATTTTATGCCATCAATTCTGACAGCTGTTAAAATTGCTCGCATATTTAATGAACCCGTTGAAAACATCTTCATAATTGAGGAGGAAGATTTATGAAAGTAGGACGCTTTTTATTGCTTGTTTTAGTAGGAGGAATCATTGGTGGTATTATTGGCCTATCCTTTGGCTTATTTGAAAATAACAGCCATTTTTCAAGCATAAGTTTCGCAAGCCACGAAATTACAATCATTGTTTGTCTCATTGCATCCCTCATTAATATAATCCTTACTCTAGTGTTATATAAAGTTCAACAAAATGCACTCACATTCAAATCAAAAATGAACCATGATATAGAGGGTCAACAAGCTGATGAATTTGAAGAGAAAGCAAATATGATGTTTATGAGAACGAGCTTTATTTATTATGTTCAGATTTTAATTAGTTTAATTTGTATGTTTATTATAGTGATGGTAAATGCTTCTGAGGGAGACATTTTTTATCCTATCATTCCTTACTTAATCACAATTGTTCCTTCTCTGATGATCGGTTTCTTTGTAAGAAAATTTGATAGTCGTTATCCAAAACAAGGTGAAGCTCAGTATACGGAGAAAATTCTAGACATCATGGATGAAGGAGAACGTCATATAACGCTCGTCTCTATGTTCAAAATTTATCATATCAATCTTACTTTATTGATTATTGGTGGAATGATATTAGGTTTATTCTCATTAATTACTGGCATCAACCAACTTTTAGGATTGCTCCTTATTATTATTCTTTTTATCTATAATGCATTTGGTTATATGTTAAAAGTACGTAAATTTTATTTATAAATATAGTATGAAGAAAGAGAGTGTATCTATGGAACACCTTTTAAAAGTTCAAAATTTAAATAAGTCTTACACAAAATCTGACTTTCACCTTTCCGATATTTCACTATCAATCAAACCTAGTGAAGTTGTAGGTTTAATTGGAAAAAATGGTTCAGGTAAATCTACATTGATTAATACATTGGTCGGAAATCGCTTTAAAGACAGTGGAAAAATCATTTTTTTCGATGAAACTGTAACAGAAAATGATTCCAATTATAAAGAAAATATCGGTGTTGTATTTGATGATTTACGTGTACCAAACAAACTAACAATTAAAGAAATTGATAAAGTGTTTTCTAATATTTATCAATCATGGAATAGCGAAAAATTCTTTTCAATTATCGATAAATTTGAGTTACCTACTAATAATGCAATTAAATCCTTTTCACGTGGTATGCGTATGAAAGTCGCTTTGACAATATCGTTAGCACACGAAAGTAAACTTCTCATTCTTGATGAAGCTACTGCCGGTATGGATGTCTCAAGTCGTGAAGAAGTTATTGAAATGTTAGAGGATTACATAGAAGAAGGCAATGGGATTTTGATTTCATCTCATATTTCAGAAGATATTGAGCAGCTTGCAACTAAACTTGTGTTTATGCGAGATGGCAAAATTATTTTTGAAGAAAACAAACAAAACTTATTGGATAATTATGGCATTATTGAGCAACCTGAAGAAGATTTCAATATTCCAACTGACCTTATCATAGCTTCAAGAGCTCGTAATCACATAAGAACTACTTTAATCAATAATCGTAACCAAGTAACAAATGCGAGACCATTGCAAAGTATTGATGACGCAACAAAATTAATTATGAGAGGTGATAAATAATGAAGGGCTTAACACTTAGCAGTTATTACTCATCAAAAAAATCACTCTTCACTTATTTAATTGTAGGTATTGTCGCTAGTATACTATTCACATTTATGAACCCTATCATGACATGTTTTTTACCAATGATTTTTCTTATTTCACCTGTAACGGATAACATTAAACATGAGAAAGATTCAAAATGGATGTATTATGTGTCCACTTTACCTAAAGGTAGAAGTGCATACGTAAACAGTTATTTCAGCTTCTACGGCGTTCTAATTTTAATAGGACTTATCATCGGTATTATACCATTAGCACTCATAACACAAAATTTAAATCTCACGTTAGTATCTATATTAATAGGCATAGGTGGCGCTGGTTCATACGCAATAATGTTCCCTTTAACATTTAAATTTGGACCAGAAAATTCAAATGTTATTTTAATCACAACATCCTTTATAGTAATAGCTTTATTTTTCCTAGTATTCTTTGGATTTATCATGCCAAATATTGCTTCATCTGGATCAATTGAAGATATAGCTAACGTAACAAGTAATTTACTCGTAGTTAGTACCTATGCACTTTTAGGTGTTATTTTATTAGTAGTTTCCTACATTTCATCAATTAAAATATTTAATAAACAAGAACTATAGCAAAAAATCCCAGTGACTTAATTACAAAGTCATTGGGATTTTTTATTATTGTGTGATTTATTAATTTACTGATTCAATAAATGTTGTTTTATCGATAGCATTGGCTTGTTGTAATTGTAATTCTAAGTAATTATCGAATGTGTCTTTGTGTTGCGTAACTTCCTCTAGGGCACTGATTAGCGTATCAGGATACGCTACATCGAATAAATGAGTTGGTGCTGTTACTACTCTATTGTGCGCAGTGGCATCATAACCTAAAATTAATAATTTGTAGTCAAAGGCTGCCCTAACTGCATCTAATATTTCGTTTCCTTTATTAATATCTAAATAGATATCGCATTTTTTATAAAGTGCTTTAAATTCGGTCTTTTTGGCATTTGGATATAATTTAACATTGGCATATTTATTCAAGTTCATTAACACCTTAGACATTTCAGTCATAGTCGCAATATGAAAATCTAAATGCGGATGTGCTTGTACAATTTGTTCTAAATGCGGTATTTGATCAGAATTTGTTAGTGTTAGCACTTGGTTAGAATGATTATTAGACTTCAGGAATTTATATACATATCCAGATTTATATATTCTATTTTTCCATTTATCACTAATGGACGATTTAAGTTGTTCGTAGGCTTCATCGCTCGGCACAATAATACTGAATGATCTACGTTCTTTAGATAATATATTTTCCATATGACGAATAATATCGCTCGTAATATCACCTTGCCAATAAAAATAATCATTGCTAGAGTCACTTAAACCGTTCATCACTGCGGTTGGTACTGAAAATGAGTTAATTAAAAATTGTTCGGATTCTAACCCCGCAACTTGAATATAGAAATTAACAAATTGTATTTTAGAATGGAAGAAGTATTCTTTGCCTTGCCAATTCAAAATAACATCATTTGTGATGAAGTTCTCAACCATAAACACTTCACCTTTAGCGTTATAGTAGCGTTTTAATATTCTTTTATGGGTATTAGGATCCAATACTACTTGTGCATAACTGTATCCATATTTATTATAATAATCAATAAACTGCGTATGTCCTTGTTTATTTAACCACTCAATACGTTCTACGATTCTATGTTTATAATTCTTTTTATAAATAATTCTCGCTTTAATATCTCCTGTATCTTTAATTACAGCATCGTTATTATTGCCTTCAATCAACCAAAATTTCGGTGTTTTAACTTGGTTAAAAAATAATGGTTTAACTGGCAAATTTTCATTTTCCGCAAAGAATTCATATGGTGTTTTAACATCTGCGGGAAGAAAGCCATCTGCTTCAATAACGATTGTTTGTCTATTCATACCCGAAAATTTAAATGAATTATAAAGGACTATTGTTTGTTTATCGAAAGCTTCAAATAAATTAATCATAAAGCACCTCATCAATTAAATTATTCCATTGGATTTTTACAGCATCTTGTGTAAATTGTTCAGCAACTTTATAAGATGCCTCATGGAAATTATTTGTATCATTTTCAAAAAATAGAATTATAGCTTCAGCAATTTTTCCTACTATTTCAGACTCTGATTCTACATTTAATTTAATAGGTATGAGATAGCCATTTTCTTTGTCCTCAATAAAAGTCGGATTTCCATAATTAACATCAAATCCAATAAGTCCTAATCCTGAGCCAATCGCTTCCATCAATGTTAATCCAAAACCTTCACTCGTTGATCCTGATAGAAACAATTCATAATCCTTATATACTTGGTTTAAATTTACATGGCCATGCAATGTGATATAACTTTCTGCGTTATTTTCACGAATAAGGTTATGCAATGCCCGCTTTTGAGCACCTTCTCCATATATATCAAATGTTATTTCAGGTCTTTGTTGTTTCGCAATTGCGACTGCTTTAACTAACCAATCTACACGTTTTTCAGCTGCTAATCTTGAAGCAGTAATGATAGAATAAGGCTTTCTGTTTAAAGAAGGTTGTGTTAAAGTTTTTAAATTTCCTACAGGAATTGTATATATATTAGGCTTGATATGATTATACTTTTCAAATTGCTCTGTCAGCAGTTTATTTTGGATTTCCGTTGCTGTGATAAAGAAATCAATTTCCTGCGCGTTAGTGAATACATATTCATAATGATTATTCCAAAGTATATAATCATCGTTCGTTGTCGACGCATTATAGTGTTCTGCATGAATCACTACACCTAATTTAGCTTGATGTTTATTTTCTATCATAACTTGACCAACATCTTTTGAGCGATCTAATAAAATCATATCTTCCCGCGACAACTGAAGTTTTTCCATGAAATATGCAATAAAACTTTGCTTCGAATATAGTATTCTATCTTTAAAGACAAACATACTATTATCACCATTTACATATTCATTGTATGCTGTAGAACCGTCTTCATTGTAAAAGACTCTCATATATAATTTAGCCATATTATCTTCAGGGGCGTAATACTCTGAAAAGACACGTACATAGGAATAATAATCTTTGCGTAGTAACTTCCCTCTTGATACATATTCTACTCTATCAACAATATCGCTATCTTCTTCTTTCAAATGACACACGATATAATTACTGTTTTTATTAAAGAAATATTTTTTGATTTTTCCTTCATCTTCTGTTTTAGTGATGTCGTCATTGAGTGATTGAATAATCTCATCTAATTTAACACTTGAAGGTGCTATTTTTATATCTGTGAAAAATTGGTATAACCATACCACTTCATCATCATTAAACCCTAAATTTTTTGTTAGGGTTTGTATATTTTCAGTTTTTATAAATTCTAAAAACACGAACTTTAATGTTTCTGCTCTTCCTCTTAAAGCTTGAGCTCTGTATAATTGCGCATACTCTACACCACTACTCGCCCATCCAATACCATAGTTCATGTTATATATCGTCATGTATTACACCTCAATAACTAAAGTTAAAATTACAATTTTACTTATCAAACAAACAATTTAACAATGCTAAAAATCATAAAGGTCAATATAATAAACGTGCCAAAAAACTTAAGTGTCAGAAATTCTTTTTTTGCTTTTTGTTGATCTTTTTCAGCATCATATTCATTTAATTCTTCTTCAATTTGTTTATTTATTTGATCTAATTCTTCTTTTTCATTTATATTTTCACTCATATATTACACTTCCTATAACTAAAGAAATATTTATTAACTTATTATAACAAAATAAGCCAAGGAAAATATCCTCAGCTGTATTTTGTATTGATATTTAAATCAAATGTGATTAATTATTCTCAGTTTCTTTTTTACGACGTCTTCTCAGTAGTGCCAAACCACCTAGTCCAAGAATACCCGCTAACAATCCGTTTTTCGTTGTATCGTCACCTGTATTTGGTAACTCTGAATCTTTGTCTTTATCTTTTTCATTTTGGTTCGCTTCATTCTCAGAATCTGAATCATTTGATGATTCTAATGTGTTTGTAGAATCTGATGCATTGTTTGTTGCTTCTGATGTTCCTGTAGAACCTGATGCATTGTTTGTTGCTTCTGATGTTCCTGTAGAACCTGATGCATTGTTTGTTGCTTCTGATGTTCCTGTAGAACCTGATGCATTGTTTGTTGCTTCTGCTGTGTTTGTAGAATCTAATGAATTGTTTGGATCAGATGAAATCATTGATTCGCTCTCGCTTAATGACTCTGATGTACTTAATGACTCACTTTCACTTAGTGATTCCGATGTGTTCATTGATTCACTTTCTACTTCGCTTAATGAATCACTTTCACTTAATGATTCCGATGTACTCATTGATTCGCTTTCTACTTCACTTAGTGACTCGCTTTCGCTTAATGATTCCGATGTGCTTAACGATTCACTTTCTACATCGCTGAGGGATTCACTTTCACTTAGTGATTCCGACGTGTTCATTGATTCACTTTCGCTTAGTGATTCTGACGTGCTTAACGATTCACTCCCGCTTAACGATTCTGACGTACTTAATGATTCACTTTCACTTAATGATTCTGACGTACTTAATGATTCACTTTCGCTTAGTGATTCCGATGTGCTCATTGATTCACTTTCGCTTAGTGATTCTGACGTGCTTAATGATTCACTCTCGCTTAGTGATTCCGATGTGCTCAATGATTCGCTTTCGCTTAGTGATTCTGACGTGCTTAAGGATTCGCTTTCACTTAGTGACTCTGATGTGCTTAATGATTCGCTTTCACTTAATGACTCTGATGTACTCAACGATTCGCTTTCACTCAATGATTCTGATGTGCTTAGCGATTCGCTTTCACTTAGTGATTCGGATGTACTCATTGATTCACTTTCTATTTCACTTAATGATTCAGAAGTGCTTAATGATTCACTTTCGCTTAATGATTCTGATGTACTTAGTGATTCGCTTTCGCTTAGTGATTCTGATGTACTTAACGATTCACTCTCGCTTAGTGATTCTGATGCGCTCAATGATTCACTTTCGCTTAGTGATTCTGATGTGCTTAGCGATTCGCTTTCGCTTAATGATTCCGACGTACTTAACGATTCGCTCTCACTTAGTGATTCTGACGTGCTTAATGATTCGCTCTCACTTAGTGATTCCGACGTACTCAACGATTCGCTTTCACTTAGTGATTCTGATGTACTCAATGATTCACTTTCACTTAGTGACTCTGATGTGCTTAGCGATTCGCTTTCGCTTAGTGATTCTGATGTACTTAACGATTCACTCTCGCTTAATGATTCCGATGTACTCAACGACTCACTTTCACTTAGTGATTCTGACGTGCTTAACGACTCACTTTCACTTAGTGATTCCGACGTACTCAACGATTCACTCTCACTTAGTGACTCTGATGTACTCAACGATTCGCTTTCGCTTAGTGATTCTGATGTACTTAACGATTCACTTTCACTTAGTGATTCTGACGTGCTTAACGACTCACTTTCACTTAGTGATTCCGACGTACTCAACGATTCACTTTCAACTTCACTTAGTGACTCTGATGTACTTAGCGACTCACTTTCACTTAGGGACTCTGATGTGCTCAATGATTCGCTTTCACTCAGTGATTCTGACGTGCTCAATGATTCGCTTTCACTTAATGATTCAGAAGTGCTTAACGACTCACTTTCTACTTCGCTGAGTGATTCTGACGTACTCAACGACTCGCTCTCACTTAGTGACTCTGATGTACTCAACGATTCGCTTTCACTTAATGATTCTGATGTACTCAACGATTCGCTTTCACTTAATGATTCGGACGTGCTTAATGATTCACTCTCGCTTAGTGATTCCGACGTACTCAATGATTCGCTTTCGCTTAGTGATTCTGATGTACTTAGCGATTCGCTTTCACTTAGTGATTCTGATGTGCTTAACGATTCACTCTCGCTTAGTGATTCTGATGCGCTCAATGATTCGCTTTCACTTAACGATTCTGACGTACTTAATGATTCACTTTCGCTTAATGATTCGGACGTGCTTAATGATTCACTCTCGCTTAGTGATTCTGATGTACTTAATGATTCACTCTCGCTTAGTGACTCTGATGTACTCAACGACTCGCTTTCACTTAGTGATTCAGAAGTGCTCAATGATTCACTTTCACTTAATGATTCTGACGTACTCAATGATTCGCTTTCACTTAGTGATTCTGACGTGCTCAATGACTCGCTTTCGCTGATCGACTCCGACGTACTCAACGACTCGCTTTCACTTAACGATTCTGACGTGCTTAATGATTCGCTTTCACTTAGTGATTCAGAAGTGCTCAATGATTCGCTTTCACTCAGTGATTCTGACGCACTCAATGACTCACTTTCAACTTCGCTTAGTGATTCTGATGTACTTAACGATTCTGACGTACTTAATGATTCACTTTCGCTTAATGATTCTGACGTGCTCAATGATTCGCTTTCACTTAATGATTCTGATGTACTCAATGATTCACTTTCAACTTCACTTAGCGATTCTGACGTACTCAATGATTCACTTTCACTTAGTGATTCCGACGTGCTTAGTGATTCACTCTCGCTTAATGACTCTGATGTGCTTAACGATTCGCTCTCGCTTAGTGACTCTGATGTACTCAATGATTCACTTTCACTAATAGACTCTGAATCCTCTTCGTTTTCTATAACAATAGATGTTTCATTTCCGCTATTTGCGAGAAGATCAAGATTTATTAAACCACTACCCGTGACTGATGAAAAATTATATTCTTGTCTACCCGGTTGATCAGATTCAGGTAACATACCATTTTCTGTCAATTGGTTTAAATCAATAGTCAAATTATAGGTAACTTTACTAGCAACACCTAAATTCACTAAATTTTCAACAGTCCCATAAACTACACCTGTATTAGGATCAATAGTCAATTCGCTACCCTCTAAAGTACCAGTGTTTCTCACTAAACCAAGTAATCCTGGTAAATCATAGTCTAATTCTATAGCATTTATAAAATTAGGATCTGCCATTAAATCACGGAATTGTTGAGACAATTGGAATGTTGGATACGTATTTCCTACACCTAAACCAACTAAAGGTCTTCCCTCTAATTGTAGATTTAATATGCCATTATCATGAGTAGCTGTTAACTCCATATTGTCTAAAAGTGTAACATCTGCAAGTGCAGCATAGGTTTGCATGCCTCCTGTAGCTTGATTATTTACATCTGATCTTCGTTGAAGTGTCGCATTAGCTTCTGCTAAATCCTCATCTTCTGATTCTGATCCTTCTTCAACTGGTTCGATTATTTCCTTTTCATCTTCAGGTGATATTTCTGAGCCTTCTTGACCCAATTCTTCTGCATTTTTATCAGTTTCAGTTGGTGTCGTTAGTTCTTCTTTTACTTCTCCTGGTTTTTTTTCGTCCTCAGGCGATGCCTCTGTATCTTCTTGTGTTACTTCTTCTTTGTCTTTCTCGTCCTCAGGTGATGTTTCTGTATCTTCTTGTGTCACTTCTTCTTTGTCTTTATCATCTTTTGCTACTTCTTCTGAATCTTTTTCGTCCTCAGTCGATGCTTTTGAGTCTTCTTGTGTCGCTTCTTCTTTATCTTTACCATCTTCTGTTGATAGTTCTGGCTTTTCTTGTGTTACTTCTTCTGTATCTGTTTCATCTTTAGCTGATGTTTTTGAATCTTCTTGTGTCACTTTTTCTGTGTCTTTTTCATCTTTTGTTGATGTTGCTGACTCTTCTTGTGCTACTTCTGATACGTCTTCTTTACTTTCGTTTGATAATTCTGATTTTTCTTGTGAAACTTCTTCCGTACTTTTCATATCTTCTGTTGATGTTGCTCGGCTCTTCTGGTGTTAACTCATCTATGTTTTTATCATCTTCAGGTGATGCTTTCGGTGTTTCTTGTGAAACTTTTTCCGCACTTTTCACATCTTCTGTTGATGTTGCTGACTCTTCTTGTGTTACTTCTTCTTTACTTTCGTTTGATAATTCTGACTTTTCTTGTGAAACTTCTGGTGTATCCTCAGCTTTCACATCTTCAATTTCTTGTTGAGCAGATTCAACCGTACCTTTTTCATCTTCACTTGCTATTTCTGTACCATTTTGTATAGGTCTCCCAATATCGCCTACACTTTTATCTGATACGACGGATTCAAAATTTTCTCCATTATTTTGTCTCTCGTCAGCCGATGCAACGTTCCCACTTGTTGCAAAAATCGTAAGACCAATCAATACGGATCCAACGCCAACTCCCAATTTCCTTATAGAAAACCTCTGTCTCTCTCTCACTGCACAAATTCCCCCTCTAATATTAGGTATGATTACATATTACATTGTATTCATAATAAATACTATTTCTTTATTAAAAAATTATTTTTATTTTCGTGTTATTCACGTTTATTTTTATATTTTAATTAGAATTCAACTTAATAAAGATTGATTTTTAATACTTTTTACAGTTGAAAAATATGATATTTGAAAACGTTTTACAATTAAATTTTATGGCTATATAATAAAATCAAAAGACAAACCTAATGCTTTATTGAACTGACCCCAAATAGTGGGAAGGAAATAAAAACACTTTCGTTGAATTCATTTAAAATGAATCATACGGAGGTGTTTTTTCTATGAAAATAATGTCTTATTCAATAGAAACAAAATATAAGACTATTGAAATGAAAGAAGTCGGATATACTGTAAAAGAAATTATGGAAGTATTAAATATCAAAAACAGCACACAGGTAAAAACTTGGTGGCGATGGTATCGAAATGGTGAAACTTATAGATTTTATCAACAAAGAGGCAAGCAATATACTTATGGCAAAGGAGTGAAAGAATTATCAGAAATAGAACAATTAAAGTTAGATAATAAGAAAAAAGATATTGAATTAGATATTTTAAAAAAGTACAAGGAATTAGAAAGGAAGTGGTACCAAAAGTAATTGTAGAATTAGTTAATCAATTAAAGCATAAGTATTCAATCAAAATGATACTTGATGTTTTAGAAATACCTAAATCGACATACTATAGATGGAAACACAAGAACAATGAAAAAGATAAAGTGACTCAAAAGATTATTGAATTATGTGAAGAAAATAATTTCACCTACGGTTATCGCAAAATTACAGCGTTGATTAATCAATTGTATTCAGCATCAATTAATCATAAAAGAGTTCAGCGAATCATGCGAGAGTATAATCTGAACTGCCGAGTTAGGCCTAAAAAATCTAAAAAAATTGGCAAACCTTATTATAAAACAGAGAATTTATTACAAAGACAGTTTAAAGCTAACCAACCAATGGAAGTATTAACAACTGATATTACTTATTTACCTTTCGGTAACTCTATGTTGTATTTATCTTCAATTATGGATGTTTATAACGGAGAAATTGTGGCGTATAAAATAGATAACAAACAAGATCAAAGCTTAGTAAATGATACATTGAATCAAATAGATATACCTGAGAATTGCATACTACATAGTGACCAAGGCAGTGTTTACACCTCGTACGCTTACTATCAATTATGCAAAGAAAAAGGCATTATCAGAAGTATGTCCCGAAAGGGAACACCAGCTGATAACGCCCCTATAGAAAGTTTCCATTCCTCGCTAAAGTGTGAAGCTTTCTACATAAACAATGAGCTCAATAGCTCTAACCAAATTGTAATAGATATTGTCGAAAATTACATTAAAAACTATAATAATAATCGAATTCAACAAAAACTAGGCTACTTAGCTCCCATAAAATATAAGGAATTAGCAGCCTAGAACAAAGTGTTTTTATTAAGTTCCCATTCTAAGGGTTCAGTGCCTTATAGCAGAGGGTTTGTCTAGGTTTTAAAACATTTTCTATATTATGACAAAAGTTAAAAATAAATATGTTTAAGTTCTTTGAGATGTGGAATCAAAGTAATACAATATTTAAAGGAGGCGTTTATTTATGAGTAAGTTTGACGAGTATAAAGATCAAGCAACAGACAAAACTAAAGATAAAGCCAACGAAATTAAAAATGACGACGAGAAGAAAGAAGAAGTAAAAGACCAAGCAACAGATAAAGCTAAAGACTTAAAAGATAAATTTTAATTTTTGAAATATAGTTAAATTAAAAGAACCGCCAATGATGAGATGGCTCATTATTGGCGGTTCTTTTAATGGTTTTAATTGGTGATAATATTTGGTTTTCTTTCCACAATTTGGAAACAGTTCAATTATATTTTTCTATATATAGTAGCGTTTTTTTACTATAGAAAATCAATTTTGACAAAATTATGTATTTAAGCAATTCAATAAATATATTCTCGAAAAATTTCATGGTTACTATAAAATAAAATTAGATTGCGTGTTATAATATTTTCAAATAAAACCCCACATCTCTTTAGATGAATTTCATAATTTTACGAAAAACCATTGGTTGGTTCTATTAATACAAGGAATAGGGATAATAATTGCTGTTAATACTTTAATACATTGGCTATTTTATTGGGGAAATCATATTTTTTAATAGGAGCTAAATACTATGGAGATTAAAAACTATTTTTTAAAATTAAAGAATAAAGAATTAGTTTCAAATTCAGATTTATATTTTTATGAGGGGAAAATAAATCATATTGTTGGAAAAAATGGTGTTGGTAAATCACAGCTAGCAAAGGATTTCATATTAAATAGAAATGGTTGTATACCAAAAGTGGTGTCACAAAACACAACTCTTATTTCTAGTTCATCAAATGTCCCTAATGATATAAGTAAGGAATTTCTATTTCATTTACTAAAATCTAAGTTTAATAATAATAGTAAATTTAAAGAGATTAGTAAGATGCTTAATCTAGAGTCAATTCCTAGCAAAATTCTCATTAAAAATTTAAGTGATGGACAAAAACAAAAATTAAAATTATTGAGTTTTTTACTAGAGGATAAATCAATAATAATCCTAGATGAAATTACAAATGCTCTGGATAAAAAAACCGTTAATGATATTTATAATTTCCTAAATAAATTCATCTCAGATAACCCTTCAAAAGTAATTATAAATATAACACATAATTTATCAGATTTAAGTAGTATAAACGGCGCGCAATTTTTATTTAAAGATAAACGAATTGAAGAATATACGTCAAAAGATCATTTAATAAATGATTATATTAACTTATAAAGATAAAGAGGTGTAAAAATGTTATTAGAATTTAAAAAGAGTATTTCAAATAAAATAATTTTGACATTAGGTATATTGTTTATTTTTGTATTCTTATTAGGCTATTTTTTACCAGTTGGTATAGATAAAGTTAGCAATTTGACATATGGACAATATTTTTTCAGTACATACACGGTAGCTACTGAATTTGGTTTTTTATTATTCTCTTTCATAATTGCTTATTTCATAAACAAAGAATATAGTAATAAAAATACTTTGTTTTATAAGTTACTTGGAGATAATGTATTTAAATTCTTTTATAAAAAAGTCTGCTATTTTATTTATTGAAAGCTTTGTATTTTTAACAATTGGTTTAACAATCATTTCTGTTGTTTTCTCAAATTTTTCGCACTTTTTACTATTACTCACTTTATTTTCTTTAGTACTCTTACAGTATATATTGATTATTGGAACTATAAGTGTACTATCGCCCAATGTACTTATAAGTATAGGTATAAGTATTATTTATTGGATAGGGTCAATTATACTAGTTGCAGTAAATAAAACTATTTTTGGAATAATTGCTCCATTTGAAGCTAGTAACAGTATATATCCTTTAGTTGAGCAAGTATTAAATGGTAATAAAGCGTTTTTACCTGCAAACCAAATTTTAACTATATTTATATTCTTCCTGATATTATTTGTAGTCAACTTCATGCTTTTAATTTTTGCTAAAAAACGGTGGTTAAAATTAGGGCTATAACTTTTTAAGATACTAGGCTTATTAATGCGAACCCGGATACACTTAATTAGACAAATTTTATTGTTAAATTGGGTGTATCAGGGTTTTCTCACTATTCCTTAACTATAAAAATAAATATGTTTAAGTTCTATGATATGTGGAATCACAGTAATATAACATTTTAAAGGAGGCGTTTATTTATGAGTAAGTTTGACGAGTATAAAGATCAAGCAACAGACAAAGCAAAAGATAAAGCCAACGAAATTAAAAATGACGACGAGAAAAAAGACGAATTGAAAGACCAAGCAACAGATAAAGCTAAAGACTTAAAAGATAAATTCTAATTTTTAATAAAAACAGAAAAACACTTCCGCTATTAAGTGGAAGTGTATTTTTTATGCTTTATATAAGTGTTGTCACCTAACAAAATAATATGTCCTTTAGTTAGATTATAAATCACCTGTTAAAAATTGTGCTTCACCGTTAAAGAAACTCCAGTTTTCATCGGTATTTTCTACTAAACTAATCATAATATCTTCTTTACGAATGCCTACTTTGTCATGTAGCGTATTCACTAAATTTTTGTAGAATGTCGTTTTTTGTTCTTTGGTTCTCGGTCTTGAAACAATAGTAAATACTATCACATCGTCTGTTCTTTCAATGCCTAAACCTGTATCTAATATTTCCATTTCATAGTCTTCATGTTGATTCACAATTAAATATTTATCACCTTTTGGTGCTTGAAATGCATCTAACATCACGTTATATGTGATATCTAAAATACTTTTAATTTCCTCTTTTTCTCTACCTTTGATCATGTCTAATTTAATTAATGGCATGTAAATTCTCCTTTTAAAATTAATTATTTATCTTTATTTGAATATCCGACTTTTAACGAAATAAATACTACAACAAACATTCCCAGAAAACCATATAACCATATCGATAACATCTCATTAACAAACATTAATTATTACCTTCTTCTACATTATATTTTTGATTATCTTTTGGCTTGATGATAAATGCAGCAATTGTAATTGTTGCGATACCGATAAATGTTGCTACTGCACCTGCTGACATTGTACTTGGAATAATACCACCGAAGTAAATGACTAAATAGGAACCCAATCCTACAAACATAGATATTTCTGCAGCTCTCGCTGGTGCTTTCTTCTTGGCGTATATGGCATGTAGGATAGGGCCTAATGTACCCGTCGCGATGCCTGATATTCCAATCCACATAATGTCGCTCATATGTTTTGGAGGTTGTAAGACAAGTAAAAATGATAATAAACCTACAATTGGCACACTAATCTTACTTATTTGAAATGCGATTTTATTGGCTTTTTCATCACTAATATTAATTATTTTTCGTTTAACTAAGAATTTTAAGAATATATCATTCGCAAATACTGTAGAAATAGATACAAATAATCCATCTGTTGTCGACATCGCCGCAGCTAAAATGACCACGCCGAAAAGTGCTACAATCACTGCAGGAAATGCCCAAATAATATAGTCAAGCAGTGCTAAATCTGATGTTTCAACGCTATTACCTAATGCGACACGAGCGAATATACCACCGAATAACACGAGTAGACAAAGCCCCGTGACAATAATATAAGTATTGATCATTTTCCCTAAATCTTTTTCGTTTTTCAAACCTAATATTTTATTGAATAAATGCGGTGCAGAAGCAAACGCCCACTGTATAACGATTGCACCTAAAACCATGGCGAAAGAGTTGAAATGTACAGATTCTGGATTAAATACTTTAACTAAGTTTTCATTTTGGTTAGATAAATTATTTGCGATACCAGTAAATGTACTTGTAATACTCCCTTTCCAAAAAATAACGATACCTGAGATAAATACACCAAGACCTGCAATGGCCATAATGACAACTTGTATCGCATCAGTATAAATATCTGCAAGTGCACCACCAACGTACACGTATAGTACAACAATAACGGCTATAAAGACGAGTCCGCTAAAATAAGACATACCAAGTAAATATTCAAAAATCCTTGCGCCTGCAACAAACTGACTGGCTATATAAAAAATATTAAAAAGGAGAATAATGCCAGTACCTACGCGCATAATGTCACTATCGTAGAAATCTCCTAACCAATCTGGGAGGGATAAAGATTTTTGTGTTGTATTTAATTTCCTTACCTTTTTAGCAACCATTAAGACACCCGTGGGCCCACCAATAAACATGGCTAGAAATAACCATAAGTTGTTAAGACCCCATTCATATGACCAACCGGGATAGCCTAAAAAGGTGGCTGCACTTAAGTATGTTGCTGCAAATGATAGTCCCAGCACCCTAGGCCCGATATTGCCGCCACCAGTGGCAAAATCAGCAATATTTTTCATCTTGCGTGAACTCATGTATCCGACAATAACCATGACTATCATAAATAATATGAAGCCTATCCATGTATAGAGAGAAATTTCATCCATTGTTCTTTACTCCTTTATTATTAATTTATATAAGAGTATTCGCCGCACTCTTGTTTTTTGCTGGATGATTTTCCTTTATTGTTTTTTGATCTTTACCGAACATATTTTCACGAAGTGTTGTGCCTTCGTATTCTGTTCTATATAGACCTCTTTTTTGTAATTCAGGGATAACATGATCAACAAATTCTTCAAATGTACCAGGTGAATAACTTTGAGCGATATTAAACCCAGCTGCCCCACCTTCAACTGCCCATGCTTCAAATTTATCAGCGACTTGCTCTTTCGTTCCAATAAATTTAGCTGTGCCATTGCCTAAACCATGATTTTTCACAGCTTCTCTGAGTGTCCATTTATGGTGTGGGTCTTTGGTATACATATTCAGATTGCCTTGCATCGCTTCCGTCTCAATATCTTCTATATACTGGTCTGGGTCGTACTCTGAAAAATCAATACCTGTATGTCCACTTAACAATGATGCGGAACCTTCATAGCTGATATGTTCTGTTAATGCTTCATATTTTTGATAGGCTTCTTCTTCTGTTTCTCCGATAATTGGGAGTACCATAGGAAATACTAAAATATCATCCTTACTTCTGCCATGCTGTTCAGCTCTTGTGTGTATATCATCTACATAACTTTTCAATGATTCTACTGAAGTATGTTTCGTAAACACCGCTTCTGCATGTTTCGCGACAAACGTTTTACCTTTTTCTGAAGCGCCTGCTTGAAATAATACAGGTGTTCTTTGCGGTGATGGTTCAACTAAATGAGGACCAGGCACACTAAAGAATTCACCTTCGTGGTTAATTTCATGCACTTTATCAGGGTCTGCATATGTATCAGTATCTTTATCATTAACTACAGAGCCGTCTTCCCAGCTGTCTTCCCAAAGTTTATAAACGACTTGGAGAAATTCATCTGCTCTGTTGTATCTTAAATCTTTTGGTAATCGTTCTTTCAGTCCTAAGTTAATCGCTTCACTTTCTAAATAAGAAGTGACAACATTCCAACCTAAACGACCATTAGTTAAATGATCTAATGTAGATAATTGTCTAGCTAGACTATACGGTTGTGCATATGTAGTAGAGATTGTTGGGGCAAAACCAATATGCTTTGTGACTGCGGCCATAGCAGAAATAATCGGTATAGGATCGTGCGCAGGTAGTTGGACTGCATGCTTAATTGCAGCATCACTCGATTGATTATAAACGCTATATGTTCCTAAAACGTCTGCAATAAATATAGAATCAAACTTACCTTTCTCTAATGTCTGCGCGATATTGATCCAGTAATCTAATTGATTGTGATGTGCACCTTGATCTTTGTCATGTTTCCATAATCCAGATGAATGTGGGGATGGTGAATTTTGAACAAATCCATTAAAATGTATCTGCTTTTTCGGCATATGTTTTTCCTCCTAAATGTAGTTTCGTTGTGCTTAATAGTGACTGTTGAGGAAATTTTAAAATTTAATTTAATATTTTTTGAATTACTTTACTCATTTCCTAAGACGAAAATTCTCAATATATAGAATTTTCAGATAATATCTATGCTAGTTAATATAGCGAATATTACATACTTCGTCAACACCAAAACAGTAATTGATATAAGAATAGTCGGATTAAATTGGTAAATTACTTTTATTCAGTTGAAACAGTTTATGAAAGTGTATAAAACCAAGTAAAACTCATTCATTCGGGTATGAAAGAATGAGATGCGAATATAATAGATATATGTATAGTAAAATCCAGAGAAAAGATAATTCACCTATTTCATAATTTTAGTAAACATATGACGCTAAGTGTCTATTTTATAAATTACAGTAATTGAACATTGTGTTTAATTATCATATGTTTAACTTACGATAAGCAATTACAGTGGATGGGAGTTAGATAAATATGAGTAGTGACGTATTAATAGTTGGAGCTGGTCCTAGTGGTTTAGCTATGGCAATTTCATTAAGTAACCAAGGGGTACCATATAAAATCATTGATCAAAATGAAGGTCCTGGAACTGCTTCACGGGCAATGGCTGTCCAGGCAAGAGTACTTGAATTTTATCAGCAATTAGGTTTTGCAGATAAGATTGTGAAAAAAGGAATTTTAGTAGATACTATAACTTTATATAAAGATAATAAAGATGTTGCTAAATTACCTGTAGGTAAAATAGGTAAAGGCATCAGCCCTTATCCCTATGTTTTAACACTACCTCAAGACATCCACGAAAGCATACTTGTTGATGAACTAGAACAACGAGGTGGTCAAATTGATTGGAATCACGAGCTATTAAGATTTGAGGATGATGGTGACGCTGTGACAGCTACCATAAATACATCTGAGGGAGAAATGACAAAAACATTTGCCTACATTTGTGGTTGTGACGGTGCCAGTAGTGTTGTTAGGAAAGCACTAAATATTGATTTTCCAGGTGGAACATACCGTCAAATGTTCTTCGTCGCTGATGTAGAAAATGATACTGCATTAAAAACAGCATCCATGGGCTTCCATAATAACTACTTTTGTTTAGGATTCCCAATTAGAACTACAGGACAACTACGTCTTATTGGTTTAATACCTGATGACCTTGTAGTAGACGGGGAGGGTCCTCAATCACTCACTCCTCTAATTCCACATGTTGAACGTATATTACCAATACAAGTAAATAAAGTGAACTGGTACTCATCCTACCGTTCCCACCATCGTGTTGCTGAAAAATTCAGACTAGGTCGTGCTTTCTTATGTGGAGATGCTGGTCATATTCATAGCCCTGCTGGCGGTCAAGGTATGAACACTGGCATAAGCGATGCGCTTAATTTAGCTTGGAAACTTGGAGCAGTTCTAAAAGAAAAAGCCTCACCAAAATTACTAGATACTTACGAGCCTGAACGTATCCAATTCGCTCAAAGGTTAGTGAAGACAACAGACAAAGCTTTTCAAATTATGGCCAATAGTCGGATGGTAAAAAATTTTGTCATTCCTTTCTTTGCTCCTAAATTATTACGTTTTAACACTTTAAAACAATTAATGTTTAAAACAATTTCTCAAACTAATTTAAATTATCGACATAGTGAATTAAGTAGCGGAGAATATGGTGACATTAAAGGTGGAGATCGCTTACCATGGGTGTATACAAATACTTTTGATAACTTTGAACCATTAAAATCTTATGATTGGCAACTTCATGCATATGGTAAAGTTACTCAAGAACTCAAACAGCTCGCTTTTAAAACTGGTGTCCCACTATATGATCTAACTTGGCACAGAGCAATCAATGCGAAAGGCATTAAAGAAAATTCAGTATTTCTAGTACGTCCAGATAGTTACGTATCCGTAGCTACAGACCTCCAAAATTTAGACCCTATAAAAAGTATGATTCATAATTATAATATTCGTCGGTTAAATTAACTTAGATTTTGAAAACATGTGTAAAAAGTGCAATTACTCACCCCTTTTTTTAATCAAAGAAGCTCATTCATCCAATAAGATAGATGAGCTTTTTTCTTACTAATTTAAAAAATAAAAAATTTATCGACATTTGTGTTTGCTACTTACAATGGTATAAAATATAAAAGAGATTATTAAGTCACATATATAAGAAGCATGAACAATTGGACGCAATTAGTACGGATATTAACACATTATTAGATTTAAAAATAGAAAGGATACGTATTGAATAATGAATAAATTACAAAAAGATGGTTATTCAAGATATGATTTAATGAAAAGTTTAAATTATGAGGGTATTGAACAGGATTATAATGAAATATTAGCGTACTTTGCTGATCTGCCTGAAGATGATTATGCCCCTAACCTTAATAGATATAGAAGATACTCTCGAGCAATCGTTTTACCTGGCACAGAAGATGTTTTTTGGCTTCCTACAATTGAAAGAAATGGCGTTGATTATTCTGCTTATTTTCAAGGAAAGTTCAATCCAGAACATTCGGGCTCATATAGAGCATTCCACTCTATTGATGAAAATATAAGAAGTAATAAATTGTTAAACGATATTATTATAGCCAATTATCATGAAACGTTTTGGAACGAAGAGGATAAAATCTTACCGATTCATGTGGGCGTGCATTTCGTTAAATTGTATGTAGAAAATGACGGAGATAAAGCCGTTTCCTCACCGAACTGTTTGCACCAGGATGGAGAGCCGTTTACTTTTGCTCATTTAATTGAAAGAAAGAATATTGTTGGTGGAACGAATGCTATCGCTGTACCAGAAGCTGCTGGAAATAACCCGGAAGATACAGATGAAAACAATATAATAGAAGTTTTTGAAATGGAGAACCCTTTAGAGTCATATGGCGTTTACGATCCTAATGTCAGTCATTATGTGAGTCCCGTGAAAAAAGGTTCAGAACAAGGTACAGGTCTTAGATCTGTCATATTAATTGATTACCAACAAACAGTTGTTGCAGATGTCGATGAATAATATTAACCCCCTACTTTTATAAAAGTAGGGGGGTTTTAAAGTTCATCATTACGGCAATAAATTAAATCCAAACTAAAAAAGCAATGAAATAAGTGCGATTATAGGGAGCCCGCCTTGTTTCAAAATTATAGATTTTTGACTAGTAATTGCCCCATATACGGCAACTAAGATAATATAAATTAAAATACAAGTAATTAATTCTCTAGGATTATGGGAAAAGAACAGCGTATATAATAACATCACACCAAGAAGTCCATTGTATATACCTTGGTTTTTCATAAGAACCTTTAAATTGGGCTGTTTTAATTCTTCCTGCTTAATATTGAATATTTTACTAGTTCTAAGGGAAGTCGTTTTAATTGTTTGTAATATCATTATATATATAAATTCAATAGCAACTAATAAAACTAAAATTACTGTAACAATACTCATAAATGAATACACCTCTTTTTCAAATGAACTTTCCATATATTAATATCACAACTTTAACTGGAGAGTAATAAATTAAGTGATTTGAATTAACTCTCCTTCAATAACTCCAATTCTTTTATTCAATACTTCTTTTTGGTTATTTAAAACCCCTAAATGTACTTCTAATATTGTTTTTATATCTATTTCATTATCATATAACATACCTGTATTTTTTTTGATTTCTTTTAAACTCATATTCAAATTACTTAAACATTTGATGAATTTTATCATTTCAATATCATCTTTACTATAGAGCCTTTTATTATTAGTGTCTCTTTCTATAAATTTTAATATCTCCTTTTTTTCATAAAATCTTAATTTACTTTTACTTATATCACATATGCTTGCTACTTGATCAATATAAATTTTTTCCAATGTAAGCACATCCCTTCTCTTAAACTAAGGTTTAACTGGTATCTTATTATATAACCACGCAAGAGGAGGAAAAACAATTAAAAAGATTTGATTTTTATAGTTCAAAAGAAATCATTTTATTTAAGCAAGTCAGTTTAAACACTAATTAAAAAACATTAAAACGGAGGATTATTATGCAAAATGAACAAATTGTATTAAACGAAAGACCAGAAGGATTACCTAAAGATGACACTTTTAAATACGAAGCAATCCAAACAGCGGAACCTAGTACGGGTGAAGTACAATTAAAATCTATTTATATTTCTGTGGATCCTTATATGCGTGGAAGAATGAATGATTCAAAAAGTTACGTTAAACCTTACGGAATCGACAAACCAATTGATGGGCATGTTTTAGCGAAAGTTATAAAATCCGAAGTAGAATACTTGGAAGAAGGAGATTATGTTACGGGTGTCTTACCTTGGCAAAGAATAATCACTACTGATGCTAATCAAGTGACTAAAATACCTTCCACAGAAGTTCCTCTACATTTATACTTAAGTATTTTAGGAATGCCAGGTATGACAGCATATACTGGTTTGTTGGAAATAGGTAAACCAAAAGAAGGAGAAACAGTTGTTGTATCTGCTTGCTTCAGGCGCTGTGGGGTCTGTAGTAGGACAAATTGCTAAAATAAAAGGTGCAAAAGTAGTTGGCATTGCCGGTGGAAAAGAAAAAACACAATATTTAACAGACACATTAGGCTTTGATGCGGCTGTTGATTATAAAGGTGATGATTTTGAAGCACAACTTGCCGCATCTGTACCAAATGGTATTGATGTATATTACGAAAACGTCGGTGGAAAATTATCAGATGAAGTTTTCAAACATTTAAATACATTTGCACGTGTACCTGTTTGTGGTGCAATCTCAACTTACAATAATACGCAAACTGAAATGGGACCAAGAATTCAGGAAACACTAGTTAAAAGCCAAGCCCTAATGCAAGGTTTTGTAGTAGGACAGTTTGCAGAGCATTTTAAAGAAGCAAGCGAACAACTTGCCAAATGGGTAGCTGAAGATAAAATAAAATCACAAGTAACAATCGATGAAGGTTTTGATCAATTGCCTAATGCATTTAGAAAACTATTTTCTGGTGAAAACTTCGGTAAACAAGTGGTTAAAATATCAGAAGAATAACTTGAGATATCATCTAATATGAAAGTATATGAGATAAAAAACACAATTAGCTTATAATAAAAATCTCACTCATCAAATAAGATGAGTGAGATTTTTTATTATAAAGTTTTTGGTGAACTGTTTGCTTAAACTGTTTCGTAATCTTTTTTACCAAAGCATGTTACAAGTAATAACATAATTATTGATAGTGGTAACCCAATTAAGATTGGATGTAGACCAAACGGATGACCTAGTATTTGCCATATTACTGCTGAGCCAAGTCCACTCCACATTGCGATGTTACCCGCAAGTTTGGTAGGTTTTTGCCAAAACAGACCGAAAATCACTGGCGCAAGCAATCCTGAAACTGTCATCGCAGTGCCTGTTACCATCAGATTTACTAATTCTGGAATCATAAGTGCTAATACTAAAGAAATAACAGCTACGATTAATACTGAAAGTTTACTATATAATAGCATTTTATGTTGATTATGACTTTTCACATTTGGTTTTATAATATCATTTGCTATAGATGAAGACCCCGCAATAAAGAAGGAATCCGCGCTAGATATTACCGCCGCTAATAAGACGATAATCATTATGAGTACTAATGGAAATGGGAACACTTCTTGTATGACATTATAATAAACTAATGGGGTTTCTGCTATGTCCAAATTCAAACCAAACTTAGCATTGACACCTATAAACACTGTCATTGCGCCTAACGCTACTGCAATAATCATAGAAATACCATAACCATTTCTTGCAGTCTTCAAATCTTTAGCAGCCCAAATACGTTGCCACACATCTTGTCTGATAAATTGATAGAACGCTAATGTTAGCAGATAAATTAAGATTTCATTCGGTGTGATGTTAAGGTAATTTAACATATCGCTTTGATTTTGACTGCTTGCATTGGCTTGAATATCACTCCAACTACCTGAGTAATAGATAACCACAAAGAATAACACAATAACGCCGATTGTAAGTATTGTTCCTTGAACAACGTCTTGCCAAACGACAGCTTTTAAGCCGCCTAGGTAAGTTTTTATAGTCAGTAAGATACATCCTATAATAATACCCGCTGTCATATTTAACCCTATTGTTAAATTCAAAATAGAAGCAATCGCGACAAATTGCATACCTGTCATCGCACAATAAGCAAATAAGAAACTGATAACAGTAGGAATACGTGCTGATTCGCCATAACGAAGCGCAGTATAATCACCGATTGTCACCATATTATGCTTTTCACCTAATAATCTAATACGTTTTAATAAAAAGAATGCAAGTACAATAACAGCAACCATCATAGTTATATGAATCCACTGTTGTCCCATACCTAATGTATAGCCATTTTCCATATAACCTAACAGTGTCGCGCCGCCTACGCCTGTACTCACAAATGTTAAAATCAGTGGCCATAGTGTTACCGTTCTGCTTGCCATATTATAGTCATCATAAGTTTTAATTTTTCGTTGTATGTATACAGACATTAGTAATAGAAAAATAAAATAAATAATGATCGTAAATCCTAAAATTAATTGTTCGCTACTATTAAACACTACATTATCCCCTCGTAAATATATTTTTCACAATGCCTTTAGTTTATCGTGACTCCTTACATGAATCAAACTAAATTTTTAGTTTTTGTTGACGTCATTAGACTTCCTTAAACAGTTGAATATAAAACGTTATTCCCTGATCAGAATTTTCAGCTAGTACGGAGTTAATGTAAACCATTCATTTATTTTAGTTTACATTCATATAGAAATAGCTTTATTATAAAAAGGAGAAACTATTAAAGCCTAATGAAATGAGGAGAATTAATATGAAATTAGCTGAAAACATTTTACAAGGGGAAACATTAACTAAAGATACGTTGCTAAAAATTTATGAAGATCCTAACGTAGACACATTAGATTTATTAAACGAAGCTTATATATTAAGAAAACACTATTACGGCAAAAAAGTTAAATTAAACATGATTTTAAACGCAAAAAGTGGCATTTGTCCTGAAGATTGTGGTTATTGTGGTCAATCTAGGGATATGAAGCAAAAACAGCGGTATAGTTTAGTACCAGAAGAACAAATTGTTAGTGGTGCCAAAGTAGCGCATGAAAACAATATAGGCACTTATTGTATTGTTATGAGCGGCAGAGGGCCAAGTAATAAAGAAATTGACCATATAAGTAGAACTGTAGAAGAAATAAAATCAAATCATCCTCAGTTGAAAGTATGTGCGTGTCTTGGGTTAACCAATGAGGAACAAGCTAAAAAACTCAAAGCAGTTGGTGTTGATAGATATAACCATAATATAAATACGAGCGAAAACTATCACGAAGCAGTTGTAACCACACATACTTATAAGGATAGAACCAATACTTTAGAAATTATGAAAGCAAACAATATTTCACCATGTTCTGGTGTCATTTGTGGTATGGGGGAATCAAATCAAGATATTATTGATATGGCGTTTGCCTTAAAAGAAATCGATGCCGATAGTATTCCTATTAATTTTTTACATCCCATTCAAGGCACAAAGTTCGGGGAAATGGATAAATTGACTCCTATAAAATGCTTAAGACTTATCGCCTTATTTAGACTCGTTAATCCATCTAAAGAAATTAGAATTGCTCGGCGGTAGAGAGGTTAATTTACGGTCACTACAACCTTTAGCTTTGAAAGCCGCAAATTCAATATTTGTAGGAGACTATTTAATTACTGGAGGACAGCCTAATCAACTAGACTATAAAATGATTCAAGATTTAGGTTTTGAAATTGACTTTGGATACAATGAATTGAAAGGAAATTGAATGTTCCATTAATCAAATAATTTATCAATTTTGTAGTGAGAAAAGAAGGAGTAAGTTTTATTTTCTTGAAAAGATGGGCTTGGGGCTGAAATCAAAAATATGAAATTTGATTTCAACCCCAATCTATAACTTTAAAATTCTTTAATATATTAACCTCAAATCTGTACGTTAAACTAGATCATGCTACTTCTTAACCAATCAGTTCAATAAATTTTTACAAAACCTCTAATCAAGACAAAGGTAACACTATATAAAAGAAACCAAAATACTATAACAAAATAATCGTTTTCTCAATTGTTTAAATTTACATTAATATGGTATTATTTTTATGTAATAAAATATGTATAAAAATTAAGGAGGCTAATATGGAAGAATATTTACTGTTATTAGGAGCTGATCAATTCCTTAGAGAACGATCATATGCGGGCGGGAAATCAATAGGAGATTTTCAGATATGGACAGCAATAAAAGATTCGAAGTATAAGTACAATGCTTATTTTGATTTTTGTATTGATGCAGACCCCTTAAGTTATGAGGATATAAAAAATGAAATCGACTATTATAAAACGCAAGGCTATGAACCAAGATCTATAGTTCCTTTAAATGATTGGACACTTAAAGTAGCTAATAAATTAAATAAAGACTACGGGCTGCCTTACCTTGATGATGAAGTCGTAGAAGCATGTAGAAATAAATACCTAATGAAGGGATTGTTTGAAAAAGCTGATATCCCTACTCCAAAGTCGGAACTTTTCGAAACTATTGAACAATTGAAAGAATTGATACAAACATTTGAATTTCCCGTTATTATAAAACCTGTAGATTTTGGTGGTAGTGGCGGCGTTTACTTAGCTCATAATGAAGCAGAATGTAAGGAAGCTTACATGAAATCTCAAAAAGTTATGGTCGCTTATGCTGATTCTTTCAAAGTTTCTAAAAATACATTTTTAATTGAAGCATTTATAGATAGTAACGAAGAAGTATCTGTAGAAGTCTTATGTGGTGAAAATTTCTATGAAGTAATCACTGTCACAGAAAAATATTTATCTCCAAGGCCTTGGTTTACTGAAATGGGACATTTAGTTCCTAGTCACAGATATAAAGATGAGAATATTAAAAAACTAGCAATACAATCATGTAAATCTTTAGGCATTAATCGTGGGGTAGCTCACATAGAAATAAAAATCAAAGACAACAATCTATACGTCATTGAAGCTGCGACTAGACCGGGTGGAGATGCTATTATGGATTTAGTTGAATCTTCTTACAGCATTAACCCCTATCAACTACATATTTCAATGTATATAAACAACAAACTCAAACCTCCATTCACATTTAGACCAAACAAAACATCAGCAATAGCTTTCATGAAAGCACAAAAAGGAAAAATAACAAATATCAATTTCCCAGATATATCAAAAGATACTGAAATTAAGCGTATCAGTTTATTAAAAAATATCGGTGATATGGTAAGTGATCCTGAAAATTGGAGCAGTCGCGATGGTTTAGTGCAATTTAGCTGGTCTGAGCTACCAACTACTAAAATATATAGACATATAAATAAAGCCAAAGATTTAGCAAATAAAATTTTTGATAGTAGTGATGATAATAATGAATAATTACTTACTCATTACTGCTTTATATAGATTTATCTGTGGTGGATTAATTCTAGCGATTAACTGGGAATTAGCCAGTCCTGAATCTACAAGTGATTTAGCGATTTCAACTATTCTCTCATTCGTTCCCGCAATATTCACTCCATTTTTAATCAGTCTATTTTTTAAAAATTATTCAGGCAGTAACCTTACAAAGTTATCTTTTTTAGGAATATTTTTTATAGTTATCGCTATCACGATGCTTTACCAAAATACGCTACTATTAATACTTTTGAATTTTGTTTTATGGATTGTGTTTTTCCTACTAGAAACAAGTTTAGAATTGTGGTTTTCTGAATTAGTAGCGAATGAAAATGAAGAATTTATTAATAAATATAGTTCTCTTTCAATGACAGTCAATCAAGTCGCTTTAATGATAGGTCCTTTGTTTATTACAGTAATTATGAAATTCATTACTTTATTTTGGATTTTTTTGATATACGGAATAGTCTACCTCTTACTTCACTTAGGAATTAAAAAAGTGAAATTGATGACACATGAAGTTACCTGTGAAAATACAAATGCTTCAAAGGAACCAGTGAAAATAGTTCATTACCTAATTGGCATGCTTATGTGGCCAATATTAGGAACTATCAATTTTATGTTACCTACATTTACAGCATATAAAAATAGAGAGATACATGAAGTAGCATTATTAGATAGTGCCTTAGGTTTTGGTATGGCACTTATTGGTATTTTACTTAGTAAGTATCTGTCTTATAAATGGATGAATATCTTTTTAATTATAAGTATATCAATATCACTTCTATGGTATTACTTCGAGGATACAATAATAATAAAACTGCTATTAATGCTATGCTTTGGTCTATCTTTTGGTGGTGCAAGAATCATATTCAGAAAAATAATCGTAACAGCATACGCGAGTCACACTGTAAAAAGCGTTTATTCCCTGGGAAATGCACTCGGCCTACCCATTCTTTCTGTTTGTATTTATCTAGGCATGTTGAATTTGGATTTTGTTTGGTTACCCTCATTCATTTTATTAACTATATTACTTATTTTACTTAAAATTCAATACCAAAAAGTAGCTCTGTAGATGAACACTCAAATAGTTAAATTATAAAAGTGATTATATTGAATAAAAAGGACCTCAGGTTTAACTATTTGAGCTTAATTTCAGGTGTAGTTAACTTCGTAATATCGACAGTGAACAATTATGGTTTTTCTCTTTTTAGAATAAAATTCTTCACAAATTTATATTTTTTCCGGTCGTATTTCGCGTATGAGTAACTTAGCACACTAAATGCGGCGGCGCCTAGCAAGTTCACAAATAAATCTTTCATTGTGTCATGTATGCCGACATCAAGATAGCCACCATCAACCACATTTTCCACATGATTTCCCGACGCATCTCTACTCTCTATAACGGTTTTCTCAATATTATCAATGTGGTGTACAGTATTGTGCTCATTAGCCATCGTTGCACTATTCACTTTTTGAACAACATGGTCTTTTTGCATATCCATACCCATACTCTGGTCAACAGTATATTCAAAAAACTCCCACATCACACCGATCGTCATAGAAAAACAAAATGTAACGATTGCAAGAAACAATGGATTTAAATTGATTCCTTTCACATTTTTATTAAGTAAAAATACTAGTGAAAATCCAATACCCGCAGCTAAAAATCCATTAATCGAATGGAGCATTGTGTCCCATAACCTGAAATAACTGTAAAAATCTCCAAGTTCACCTAAAATTGTAGAACTAAAAATAAACAGTATAATAATAAATTCAAGCAAGTTAGGAATTTCAATTTTTAATAAGCGTTCAGTAAGTTGTGGAATGGTAAATAGCACAAGCGTCAAGACAAGAGTGAAAATGACATCCCATCTATGGATAAATATCATTTCATTCATAAGATTTAAAATAACAATTAAGCGTAAAATAACATATATAGTGATTACTTTTTTATTTGCCGTTTTCGTGCTACTCGTAAATATCTTTTTAAAACGATTCATAGACAACATTCTCCAATACTTATAGCGTATAACTTACAACCAATGAAATGATATATAAGGAGGATTTTTCATCACTGTTTTCTCCAATTATATAAATCCTTTTTATCTTCATATCCATAGCTTTGACATCATAATACTTATGTTATTTCTTAGCAAGATTATGTGTCTTTAAAATATTTAACACAGTAGCTGTTAATAAAGTTATCGAGTTTCTTAAACTATAACATTACAAGGGACATAGAAACGAATACGCTAACCTGTTAAATGAATTTAGTAACATTCTAAGCGAATTATTTTTAGCGTCATGTTTGATGCATTTCTACATATAAGATACTAAAACTTGAACTATAATCAATAAGAGTATAGTATTCCATTTATGAATTTTCAAAAAAGCACTTAATTTCCTTTTATTAATATTTCAATGCACATTACATGAAAATAATATATAACAGCGATAAATACTTTTAATCACAAGCAATATGGAGGCGATTATAATTCAGAAATTAATTTCAATAGTGGTAACAGTATATAACAAAGAATCTTTTTTAGAAAATTGTATTCAATCCTTAATTAATCTAAATATTGATAAGTCTCAAATTGAAGCTATTTTTGTGGATGATGTTTCTACAGATGCTTCGTACGCAATATTAAATCGTTACGCTGAACAATATGAATTTATTCGATCTATTCAATTAGATGAAAATTCAGGCGGCCCCGCAATCCCACGTAACGTTGGTATGCAAGAAGCCAATGGAGAATATATAACTATACTAGACGCTGATGATTGGTTGGAAGCAGAAGGTTTTCCTAAATTAATTCGTCAGATGCAAACACACCATTCAGATATTGGGTTTGGTCAATGTTACAAACATATGAATAATGAAATAAGAAAAGTAGCTAACTTCGCTTCTTATAAAGAAGATAATGGACTCGTTCCTCATGAAATTTATAATATCTTCAGAGCTGTTGGCCCTTGGGGTAAAGTATTCAAGCGGTCAACTGTTATTGATAATAATATGAAGTTCAAAAATTTAAAATATGGCGAAGATAAACTATTTTATTCTGAATTAATTAGTAAATCTCAAAGCGCCTCTATGACGCCAGAACCTGTCTATCATGTAAATCGTTATGCTGATAATATTTCATTAATAAAAGCCACTGACATGATTGAAAAATCTCATTTTAATTTTGATGTACTTAAAGAAATAATTCAAATGGAACTACCTAAATATGCTAAGGAGCAAATCCTATGTCGTATTATAGAAATGGATTTTATGTCTCGTTTCTTAGTTACAAAAACATTCTTAAATTCAAATGACAAAGCTTTCTTTTATCAACAGTTCAATAAAGTTGAGTCTGTTATCACAGATGCAGAGCTACGATATGGAAAAATTATTAATAAATGATAAGTATAAAAATGTTTATAACACATACCATCATAATAAAGAAAACTTTGTAGATTATATTGAATATATGCTTTTTGAAGAAAATACTCACAAATATATTAAAGATCACATGGTTTATTTTAAATATCCTGAAAAATTCAGTAACTTGCTTGAACTTAAGACAAAATGTACTGCCGTATACAATGGTACAAAATTAAATAACAATACATTTTATGATGTCATTGAAGTGTTTAAACAACCTAGTGTATCCATTGATGCAGTAAAATTAGTCAAAATTCAAGATGACCGTTTTAGTAAACAATTGGATTTCATATTAGAAAATGACTCTATTTATATTAAAACAGACGATTTGAAATTTAAAGCTATTGATTTTAATATTTCAATTCAATATAACGGCTTTGACCAAGTATTAGTTCGTGCAACTTATCCAAATGTTAATGGCCATAGCATATTAAAACGTCAGAATCTTGATATTGAATTTATTTCAGATAAAAAAGACCATGTTTCATCAAATACAAATCATTACCTAATGGATGCGCCTGACCATATTGTTGCGAAACAGGAAATTAACAGATATAAAAATACTGATTTCAATGATCCAATAGACTCAATTGCTAAAGGTCAGCTTATTAAAATTAAAGCAACTGGAAAAAGCACTGATCAAATGCCTATATTAATCACAAATGATGATTTCTACATCACAGCTGATAAAACGTTGGTAACACCAATTAATCTTAATAAAATTGAAGGTTATGTATCTCATATTCCAAAATCAGTAGAAGTTATAAAAAAATGCAAACTATACGAAAGTATTGCTTTTAACGACGCGCCAATTAAAAATTTAAAAGTTGGAGCCACATTAGATATTGTTGATCTTGCATTCACTGACAAACTTACACCGAGATTAAAAACTGCTGATGGCTATTATTTAACAGCAAATGAAAAATTTGTTAATGCTTTAAATTAATTATATTTAAGATGACAAAACGCAATCTCACTATTATTAAGTGGATTGCGTTTATTTTTAGAAGATAGCGAAAATTTCAGGTCAGATGTTTTCTTAATTTTTACGATTAACAGCATTTATTGCATCAACAAGTGTATATCTAAAAGCGTGTTTTTCCAGTGTAGCGATTGCTTTAATTGTACTCCCTCCAGGAGAAGTTACATCATCTTTCAATTTAGCTGGATGTTTTTCAGACGCTTGGGCTAATTTTGCGAGCACCAATTAGCATTTCAGTTATGACTTTATAAGACAACGCCCTATTCATACCATTTAATACAGCCCCATCTGATAAGCCTTCAATGAAAACATCGACAATAGCCGGTCCACATCCTGAAAGTGTGCTAAATATATCTAATTCACTTTCGTTCACCTTAATCAGATTACCTAAAGGTTTAAAGACAAAATTAATCGTTTCTTCATCAACATATTGGTTATGCGCATAACCTAAAATACCTTGATTTATTTCGACGACAGTATTAGGTAATAAACTAACAATAGGTTGTGCTTGCGGTAAAATACCTTCCAGTTCTTCGATAGAAAGCGATGGTACGACAGAAACGATAACCGTATTTTCACTCATTACATCACTCAATTTTTCCAAAATTCCTCTAGCGTCACTCTCGTTAACCATTAAAATAATCATGTCACTTTGCTCTAAGTCATTATATGTGTCGATTACATTAGCATTGACACGCTCTGCAAGTACTTTAGCTTTATTGCTTTTACCAGATTTGATATAAATATTATTCATATTTAAGTGATTTGATTTATAAAACCCTTTTACCATCGCTGAACCCATACTGCCCGCACCAATAATTCCTATTTTCATATTTAAACGCCCCTTTTAAATGCTTATTATTTAAAACCCTTGTTTTCGTCGTATTTTTAATTTATTAAATGAAAATTCACTAAAGAATGTTGACGCAATCAGTATTATTCCTCCAATTATTTGTAACATCGTAAATTGTTCACGTAAAATAAGGCCCGATATAAAAATTGCGACTAATGGATCGATATAGCTTAATAATGCAATATTTTGACCGTTTAATTTTTCCATACCAGAAAAGAATAACCAAAAACCAATACCAGTATTAACAACGCCTAAAATAAGAATGAACGGTATCGCAGAAATTTGTGTATGAATTTCAAATCCACCACCAACGCCAAAGACGAAAGGAAGCAAAATCAAAGCTGTTATGCCTAATTGAAAAATAGTTAAATCCATACGGCTACCCTGTTTAATAAACTTATTAGTAAGCATTAAACAGGCGTAACAACTCCCCGCAAGCATACTAATTAGAATTCCTAACACATCATTTGATCCAGGCTGTAGAAAACCATTACTTAAAATAAATATCAAGCCTATAAGTGAAGCGATAATACATAACACACTTTTTTTACTCAATGCTTCTTTTAAAATGAATGGAGATAGCAGTAATACAATAATCGGACCAAAATAATAGCCTAAAGTTGCATTTGCAATACTCGTATATTGATATGATTGAAATAAAAATACCCAGTTACCTGCTAATGCAAAACTAGAAATAATGATGAGCCATTTATAATGCTTCAAAAAAGTAAAATTTAGTCTTTGCTTACGCATAATGTAAAACAATAATAAAAAACTACAACCAATAAAACTGCTAAGCATCGCTATTTCTATGGAAGTTAAATTTATTTGTTTAATGATAAGGCCTATCGTTCCAAAGATGACCATTGATGCTATGAACTGGATTAATGCTTTCATCGTTGCATCCTTTTCAATACGTTTAATTTCTTAGACAAATTATCACTCCTTCATTAACTAAATGTTAGCAAGGTATTGTGCTTTATGGAATAAGCGCTTAGTATAATGAGTATAAACTAGGAGTTAAAAGAGGCGATTGTATGGAAATAGATTATATAGAAGATTTGTTTTCTGTAGTTGAAGCTAAAAGTTATAACAAAGCCGCACTTGAAAGAAATATAAGTACACCCGGCATTAAGAAAAGAATTGCTCAAATAGAACAATATTTTGGTTATAAAATATTCGATGCAACCCCTAGAGGCGTCAGTTTAACGAATGAAGGTTTAAAGCTATATGAAGGACTTAAATCAGTAAAACAGCAAATTGATTATTTAAAAAATCATGATACTGAAGTTTTAAAAGTAGGTATTATTTCAAATTTTCCATTAGACAAATTGCATAAAATGAACAATCAAAATGAACGCATCAGATTGTTTCCCGCCAACAGCACCGAGGAATTAGTAAATAAGCTTCAACAACATAAATTAGACTTGGTCATAGGAGAACAAATTGAGTTACAAGAAGGTGTTTATTATGAATATTGGTTTGAAGAGCCCTATGAAATTGTATTCTCTAAGCGACACGCATTAAATGAAATAACTCATATTGATGAAGAAGTCTTAGCTCAACAACATTACTATTTATTAGAACCACCAGGTGATACATTTGATTTTAAAAATAATAATATTAATCCACAAAAAATGGATTTATCCTACGTCAAAGATAGAGAATCCATTTTAAATTTTATAGCTACAAGTGAAAGTGTAGCCATCTGTCCGCAGTCATATATGGAAAAGGTGAACAGTGATATGTATACGCACATTAAACTTCCAAATGCCTTGCGAACGATAGGTATTTACGCAAGAAAGGAAAAGCACATAAATAATTTTCACAGTATCTTAAAAGAAAACACAAAATAAGACTGTAGACAAAGTCTCCGACTTTGTTGGCATTTTTTTATGCACGCTTTCCGCGGGCACTGCCTTAGCCTGTAGTCTTCGGCTAGTGCTATTCCCGCAGGAGTCGGCATAAATCACTGCTCATATTACACAAAAAATATTATAATATATAAATTAAACAGTGGTGGTCTTTATTATGTTGAATAAATCAATTGATAGAAGAGATCAATATGAAATGATTTCTATCTCTGAATTAGTTCCTAATAATCATTTATTACGTAAGGTCGATTCGATATTAGATTTAAATTTTGTATATGAACTTGCGGAGGAGATATTGTCTTGATAATATTTTGACATAAAAGAAACCCCTAAAAGTTAGATTTTTAAGTCCAACTTTTGGGGTTCACATCAGTGAAGGGTTTGTCTACATTCTGAGACTGTAGGTAAAGCATTTATTTAACTAATGAGTATGAGCTTGAGGGTCAATTTCACAACTTCCCCCTGAACCATAATTATTAAGTTCTCTATTACCAGTGATAACTAATACATATAAAGTATATAGTGCTATTACTCCGGCAACAACTGCACCAAATGCACCAGCTAATAATGTAGCACCAATCATACCACCACTACCTGAGCTTGCTACTGCTAAAACACCTACAATAAATACAATAGTTGCCACCATCGCTATGAAACCACTGATGTGCGAAACGATTGCAAGAACCATCGTACGATTTGTATCATGTAAACGTCTGGCCATAACGGTAAATGAAGGAATAATAATTGCAATTGCGAATACACTGCTTAGTAAACCTGCTGATACTATTCCTAAAAGCGAAGATATTACGAAGTTAATCCAAAAAGGATGCCAAAAGTTAGGACGAGTAGATCTGCCATTAATGTCCAAAAAACGCGTCCAAAATTCTTTATAACTTTGAATAACTTGATTTTGTGAATTGTTCATATAATTTCTCCTTTAGTTTAATAGTAATAGTATACGAAACTAAAGATGCATATAGCAAATAGCTTTTAAAAAAGATGTATTAAATCCTTAATTTCAATTTCAAAATAAGTTTTATTCACTTTTTATTTATATGTAAAATACAGAATGTTTCTGCTATTGATCAAATAGCTATTTCGATGTCATATTTCAAAATAAAATTTTATAAAATCAAAAAAGAACTGTACATCATAAATGACATACAGTTCCTATTATCTTAAATCTAATCAGACGATTTTTGTTTTTCACTTTGACCAACCATGAAAAATCTTCCTTGAAGATCAATCATTTAGAACCACAGGTCTGCGAGCAGTTCCATCGATTGTTTTCTTTTTTCTGGATCATACGTATAAGTCACAATAATAAGTTCATCCGCCCCAGTCTCTTCTGTGAATGCTTCTAATTTATTACGGACTGTTTCAGGTGAACCAACCGCTTTAATACTGAACATTGATTCCATCATTTTTCTTTGTTCTTCTGAGCCTAATTCTTCAGGATCAACAGGTGGCTGTAGCTTACGGCGCTGACCAGTATGCATGTCTCTCATCATTTGAATCGTCGTTGTCCAAATTTTTTCTGCTTCTTCGTCAGTTGGTGCCACAATGACATTAATTCCGGCCATGACATACGGCTCATCAATCTGTGAAGTTGGCGCATCTGTCTTGAACGTAGAACGGTACATATCAATTTTTTGTTTATAGTCATCAGGTGCAAAATGTGTCGCAATAGAATACGGCAGTCCAAGCTGTCCGGCAATAGATGCACCATTTATACTTGAGCCTAATACCCAAATTGGTATATTCGTACCTGTACCTACTGTCGAAGTCACAGGAACACTGTTACCGAGACCTTCATCACTGAACCATCCCATGAGGTCAAAAATAGAATTTGCAAAAGTCTGTGCATCACTATCAGAACGTGTAATGAGTTGAGATGTCTTTTGATCAGTGCCAGGCGCTCTTCCAAGTCCAAGGTCAATTCTACCTGGATAAAGTTGGGCAGTCGTGCCGAAATTTTCAGCTAACTGCAATGGTGAATGGTTTGGCAACATAATACCGCCCGAGCCTACACGAATATTTTCTGTTCGTGCTCGCTGCCATCGCAATCAGTTGTGATGTAGCACTGGATGCAAGATTTTTTGTATTATGATGCTCAGCAAACCAAAGTCTTTTGAACCCAAGATGATCTACAAGCTCTGCATTATCCATAGATGCTTCAAGTGCTTCTTTGACTGTCTGATTTTCCGAAATGCCTACAAGTTCGAGGACACTTAATGGTATATGTTTTGTCATTTAATTAGTACTCCTTTATAAACCTTATTGAATATGGATGGTTTTATAATTTGATATAACGCCTACACTTTTATACTTAAAACGTATATGGGCATCACACAATTAAAAAAATCCTCTGCTTATTCCATCATAAAACACCAGGCGATATAAAGATAATTTACTGTTTATAGCGTCTAAATATTCAATGCAACGATGTAAATAGCATTCTTTATTATTAAAATTAAAGGGGTTCTGTTATTTAATTATTTCTCGGGAAATAAAAAAGATGAGAACACTACTTTTCACAGTGTTTTCATCTTTTTAAATTTTATAATTCACTAATAAAATCTCAGTTTATTTTACTTCGTAATAGTTTTCTCCAAGTATGTTCGAGATAGTGTATTTCGATTTGTCCAAGTCTTTCTCTATGAAATTTGGAACATCCTTTTCTTCGATATCGTACATTACTTCAATTTCTTTGGAAAATAAACTTGATTGTTCATTTAAATATAATGATAATTTTGGCAATCGATTTGGCTCTATAGTTATAGAAGTATCTAATTTTTCTAATGCATCTATATATGTTTCTAATGAGCGAGCCCCTACAATTTTTGTTCCTTGGTTATCTATATTAACGATTACTATTGTTGGGAATCCACGTACGCCCAATTGACTCACTAAATTAAAATCTTCCGCAAGTAGATTTTGTCCTATGTCGCTGTCTGCGATGTTTAAAATTGAGTCAACATCTATGGTATTGTCACCTTTATATAAATCTTCAACAATATGCTTAAGCACTGCTTTATCTGAAATATTTTTATTAAAAACAAAAACAGCTTCTCTAACTAATCTCGTAAATTTAATTGCGGCTGTAGGTGAATCTACATGTTGAATTGCTTTATAGAGTCTAGATGCAGGAAATGAAGATTGAACAGGATCTATTTCCATTATTGTGCCATCAATAGGCATGCGTGAATAATTCCCTACTTCTTGCCAGTGTGGGGTAACATCTGCAGGCTTGTAGATACCATTCGCTGGATCTATCGGGCCGTCTCCCCATGCTTCTAATAATCCCCCCATAACCATTTGGAAATTAAATAAATGACCATATTGTACAAGTAATTTATTTAGAGTTGGTTCAAATGCCTGACAGTGTGAACACATAGGATCTGTTACATAATACAAAGTTAAATTCGGTGCGCTCACATCAAAATTTATCGTTTCAATTTCATTTTCCTCACTTGGTTTACATATACCAGAATACATATCACATACCATGTTTTTTTCCATTGAGATAACCTCCAAAGTTTAAATATAACTAATATAGCTTTATAATAAGTATTCATAGCGATAATAAGTAGCAACAAAGATATATTAATGTTGGATATTCAACACTAATGACAAAGTGTTGGGAGAAAATGAGGGAGTCGAATGCTAAAATCAAAATCAGACTTACGAGTTATTAAAATCAGAAAGTCAATTATGCAAGCATTTATTAAGCTTTCAGATGAAAAAGATTTTAAAAATATAACTGTAAAAGATATTACGGAAGAAGCACTCATTAATAGAGCTACGTTCTATTATCACTTTAGTGATATTTACGATTTACTAGATAAAGTCCTTGCCGAAGAATTATTGATTAATTTGAACTACGCCAATTATGAACAACGTCAATTAGATGAGGCTACTATTTCTAATATTTTTAAAACAATCGCAGAGTTTCAATTATCGTTAAATAGAAGATGTCATAGGAGTTATCCTGAAACAATCGGCAACATTATACAAGAACACGTTGAAAGAGTACTTTATAAATTGTTGCTAGAGGTGAATTTCGAGGATGACGATACACGACACTTAGTCGCAACGATGCTAAGTGCAAGTATATATCGAACTTCTGAAAAATGGTGTCAAAGTTATAGCGATATCCCTGCTGAAACATATATCAATCGTGTAATTCCGTTCATTCTTTCTGGATTAATATCTCGTGACAAAGAATAAATGAAACGAGGCGCTTTAGATGGAAATTATAATTATTATATTACAAATTATTTTAGGCATATTTTTCATAATGACAGGTTCTAAAATATTATCCGGAGCCATGAAAGCTGATTTTTCGCGACTTGGTTATCCGCCCATTTTCAATCAAATCACTGGCATATTTGAGTTGCTTGGTGGTTTAGCAATGCTTGTCGGCATTTTCTATGGCATGCTCGCTTTCTTAGCCAGCATATTACTCGGTGCGACAATGTTAGTAGGCGCGTTATCTCTCGTCTTTTTAGGAAACGATCCTATTAAGAAGGCAATGCCGGCAACCGTATTATTTATCTTAAATTTAATCATATTTATCTACTATGTATCATCAGGACTTCTATAATAAATATTGAAAGACAATAACCCTCTTAACGCGTTTATATACAAAACCTTAAGAGGGTTTTTCTTATTTTAATCAGTCTCCCTTATTCATAATAATTAGTATTTTATTAAGCAAATGTTATCCTCTCATTGCCATTTCCCACTATTTAATTGCGTTAATTATAACCACAATATTAATTAGATTATAATGAGTACAATTATTATTTTATATTATGCTATAATTATTTAAAAAAGGAGGCTAATATGACTAACGGATCAGAAGTTTTAATATGGAAACAGAATAAAGTCGCTAAGAAACTTATCGAAGCGCATGCCACTTCGCCCGAACATGCTAGGACTTACGAAAGTTTAAATATTAAATACAATAGGACGTTTAAAAACTTATTAAAAAAAGAAGTGATTAAAAAAACTGGTGATAAATACTACCTTGATATAGCGACATGGGATAAATTTAGAAAATCTTTCAAAAGACTATTTCTACTTTAAAAACATAGTTAAATTAAAAGGTTTGTTTCCTAAAAATATAAAAAACAAACCTTTTAAACTATATAATATAACTTTTGATTAAGCACTTTGTCGTCTTCTTATGTGCTTTTCACTTTTAATCCACGGTAACGATTAAGCGTTGCACAGAATTCCTGCTTTCTCGGTAAAGCTAAATTTCCTGGATGTCCATGAAATTGTGAGAGTGCATCTAGACCGTTTTGCTCTATAAAATCATAGAGCTTGTCAGCCGCTTGAGCTAAAGTGTCTTGCTCATTTAATAGATGGTTCTGGTAATAATCAATCATGTCCGCTAAACACTGTGTTTGGCTGTTATCTACCAACTGTTCCAAACCTGATATATCAATAAGTTCCTTACCATATAAAATGGAATACCGTCCTTTGACTTTAAAACGATTTTCCTTTCCTTTTTTAGAAAAACTAGATTTTAACGGAATTCGCGTAGGAATGTCACCGAATTTTTTATCTATGTTCATGCTTTTAATACTATCGTTTGACGCCGCAATGGATTTAGCTTGTACTGTTACATCTTTCAATACATACTCATCCATCATCAACACTTGATCTGCTGCCTCAAAATAGTCACCCGAGCCACCCACAATTAAAATTGTAGAAACATCATAATCTTTATAAAGTGATGTTACCTTACTCGCAAATGGTGTGATAGGTTCTTTCTCAGGCGCAATCAGCTGTTGCATACGGCTATCTCGAATCATGAAGTTTGTTGCAGAAGTGTCCTCGTCAATCAGCAATAACGATGTATTTGCTTCTAATGCTTCCATCACATTCGTTGCTTGTGACGTACTACCGCTCGCATTTTCAGTTGAGAATTGTCGTGTATCTTTATTTCCCGGTAAATTATTTATAAAAGGACTGATGTTCACTTTTTCTATATTTCGTCCATCTTCTGCACGTATTTTCATAGCATCATGACAAGTAATCACATATTCTCTACCGTCACTGGCAATATGATTATAGACACCACGTTCTAATGCTTCAAGTATCGTTGACTTACCATGAAAACCGCCGCCTACGATTAAAGTAATCCCTTTCGGAACGCCCATGCCAGTGATGGTTTTTCCACTCGGTAAAGACAATTCAACTTCTACATTTTTCGGACTATTAAACGCTACAGCACCCGATAATTGTTTATCAGAAACCCCACTTTTACGTGGCAATATAGAACCATTTGCCACAAATGATACAAGCTGTCTTCGGTCGAGTTCTTCACGAATAAACGCTTGGTCCAACATTAATGTAACTTGTGTCTTTAATGCGGCTTGATCAATATTTTTATAAAGTAATGCGTGCTCTACAATTTCTGGTAACGTGTCAGTTAATATATTTGCTGCAACTTTTCCTAAAATTTTTCTACCTGCGGTCGGCAAACTAATTTCAAGTCTCACTTCAATGTCCTGTTTATTGATCACAACAGCAGTTCGCTCTAAAATCTCTTGACCACAACGATCAATAAAAATATTGCTAGCACTTTTTGCGTGTTTATCGCTATGTTTCAACGATTCTATGTTTTCTTTAAACGCTCGAGTCAGAAAGTCAGATACTGCAATAATTTTATTTTTTGAATCTAGCATATCGTCCGGAATATTTGCTGTTTCACGATTCATGATAACCCTCATTTTTGAAGGTGGCGCATACGGGTCCACTTGCGCATGATCAATCGCAAAACGGAACTGCTTAAATTGATACACTCCCTTTAGGCGCTTATATGCACCATACTTCTGTCCATCTAATGATCTTAATAACTGCGCGAATTCTGTAGCTTGTTTCAATAGCGTACCTCCTCAAGTGATTCTTCTTGTTTCATTTTTTATTATAATACTTTAGACGCTCTTTCTAATATTTACCCAGTCTAAAACATTAGATTAACTGTGTACAATATTTATTTTTTGTAGTAACACTATCTCTGACAATAAAACCCGCAAAGCGACGTAGCAACATCAATATATATGTATGATTACTCTATTCCCAAATATGATTGAATTAAATATATTTCTAAATTGCGTGATTTATATAGGTAGCGCTATGTATTAATAGTTTTATTTATTTTATGGCAAAGCATATTTACTAATTCTTTATTTTTTAAAAATAATACACAAACATACTAGTGAGATAATTAATAAGTACGTATTTATCTATCTAGGGGGATTTTATGTTTAACAATATGAAAAGAAACACAATTTATTCTATTAGAAAAAGTATGATGGGAACTGCTTCAGTTACAATTGGGACATGTCTATTACTTGGGATGAGTAATCAAGCTTCCGCCGCTGATCATAGTCAAATTAAAAATGATACTGAAACTACAACTGCTCAAGTTCAAACTAGTAGTCAGGATCATACATTAGAATCATCATCTAAATCAACATCTACAGATAATCATAATTCGAACAATAATCAAGCAACAAATATACATAATCAAAATGAAGGCACTACAGAAGAACCTAAAGAAGAAACTATCGACGAAAATGACATAAAGAAAGAAAATCAGTCACCGAGCACACAAAGTGCATTAAATGATGCTTCAGACACACAAAAACCTGAACAGCCGTCTGAAAGTGATGCTAACGAAGAACAAACTATTGAGAACATCACTAAAGATTCAAGGAAATCATTAACAAGAAATGCTTCAAATAAAGAAGAATTAACAGAGCAGAATACACAAAAATCTCAACAACAAGAGCTTCTTAAAGAAGAAGATAAGCAAAATGATTCAAATGTTGAAAATTCAAAATCTGATCAACTACCAAAACCGTCATCTAGTGACGCTACACAAGAACAAGTTCAAAATGACGCCGAATCCAAGCAAACTATAGAACAAACAAAGGATTCAAATACATCAACAGGGCATTCAAAGGTGCCATTAAATGAATCAGATGCAACAACAGATAATTCGAACACTCCAAATGAATCAGACAAATCCACAAAACATTCAAATGCTTCATCAGATAATTCAAACTCAACTGCACAGAAGCAACATGACTCAACAAACAAATCGCTCAACAAAACAGAGACTAATATAAACCCACCACATAAAATAGAAGACGCATCATCGGCATCGCAATCCGCTTCAGAACCATTGAACAATAATCATATTCATAGTGATGCTATTTCATCTAACAGCACATCTACTAAAGACTTAGAAAATTTAACCAATGCAGAACGCACAACACTTTTAAAAGCGATTCAACATAATACCCAAAAACAAGACAAACAGCCACAAGCAGTCTTACAAATGGCATCTGCTCAAAATCCAACAATTAGAAATACACGTAATGCTTCTAAAGATTCAACATCCCTCAACATTAATCACACAGGGCGTTATGATAGCGGTGCTGGCTTTGATAAAGGTGGTACAGAAATTGTAAAATATAACCCTAAAAATGGTTATGCCTATTCAATAAATGGAGATAAAGAAGCATTAGATATTTTAGATATTAAAAACACTAAAAACAAAGAAATTCAGCTCGTAAATCGAATTTATCTACAAGATGCTCGGCATTGAAGCAGGTGACCTAACTAGTGTAGCTGTTCATCCTGATGGTAATTATATTGCTCTTTCTGCACCTGCCAAAGATAAAACAAAGCCCGGTCACGTGGTCTTCTATAGTGATACAGGAAAATACTTAAATGATTTGACGGTAGGCAGTCTACCCGACATGGTAACTTTCACAAAAGATGGTTCTCGTTTACTTGTAGCCAATGAAGGTGAACCCTCTGACGATTACAAAGTGAATCCAGAAGGTTCTGTGTCAATTATCGACACATCAGGTGCACCAACCGAATTAAACAACTCACACGTTCGCACTACTTCACTAACACAAGATCATATGAATGAATCTATTCGTGCATTAGGTCCTAATAAATCGCAAGCTTATCTAAATTTAGAGCCAGAGTATATCGTGACCGATGAAAGTGGAAAATATGCTTACGTGACGATTCAAGAATCAAGTGCTATTGCTAAGCTAGACATTGAAAAAGGTAAATTCGTACAAGTCCAAGGATTACCTTATAAAGATCATTCCTTACCTGAAAATGCTATTGATCCTTCAGACAAAGACGGTAAAAAAGAATTACGCCCTGTACCAGTACTCGGTATGTTACAACCAGATGGTATTGATTCATACGAATATAATGGAGAAACATATTTATTAATAGCCAATGAAGGTGATTCACAAGATTATGAGGGTTATTCAGAGGAAATCCGTGTCAAAGATATTAAAGATGATATTGAATTAGACGCTAAATACTATGAAGGTTATACGCAAGAAGAATTAGATGCACTTGTGGCTAACGGGCTATTTGATGATGATCAATTAGGCAGATTAAAAGTGACAACTTCTCACAAATTCAGAGATGAAAATGGAAAATATAATGCACTCGTAACGTTCAGTGGTCGTTCATTTTCAATATTAAAAGGTTCTGACCTATCTATGGTTTACGACAGTGGCAATGATATTGAACAGCGTATCAAAGATATTTTACCAGAACGCTTTAATGCTAATTATGAAGATTTTAATGAACTAGAAGTAGATGGTAGAAGTGACGATAAAGGTCCTGAAGTCGAGTCTATAGAAGTTGGTACTGTCGGCAATCAAACATACGCATTCGTCGGCTTAGAACGTGTAGGAGGCATCATGATATATAATATTACGAATCCTACTGCTCCTGCATTCACGCAATACCTTTATGATGAACAAAATAAAGATATCTCACCTGAGGGTATTACTTTTGTCTCTGAAGAAGACAGCCCAACAGGCAAAGCAATGTTAATCGTATCCTTTGAATTGTCAGGCACTACATCTACATTTGAGTTAAATCAGATTAGTGGAACTGAACAAGTACCACCTAACGACCAAGACAACACTGAAAATGACAACCCGCCTGTCAACGATGGTGAAGATAATGATACGATTGATTTAAATGACGAAAATCCTGAAATTGAACATAATTCAGAAGGTCCTCTTGTCGACCAAAATGCAGTTATTGAGAACCCTGACGCATTAATTTCAGAAAATCCATCAAATACTCAAAATGACTCGACTCAGTTAAATAACAACTCGACAGCTAAATCAACTGCTCTTTCTACAACACCTATCGCCGCACAATATCATAATACGGTGAAAAATCAAAAATCAGTTTCACAATCAGAACAGCCTATACATCAGCTAGCTACAGAAACACATAACCAAAATAATCATCAATATAATACAAACATTACTAAAACAGGTACAACAAACACTAAACTTGATAAAGAAGACATTCATCTCGATAAGCAAAACATGACAAATGAGCATAGTCATTCAACTGAAACACAACAATTACCAAATACAGGTCAAAGCCAAAGCCAAGTACCACTATGGTCATCATTAATCTTAGGCGCTTGCCTACTATTGATTGGCAGAAAACAAAAAGAGAAATAAATAATATTCACCTATCGCAAAATAATTAAATACCAAAATAGGAAGCATTATAATCAAATGCTTCCTATTTTGATTTATTGCTGTTTACTTATCTCCCATTGATAAGGGTCTGGTAAATTGCTCCAATCTTGCTCTATTTCATGACGATTTAATAAACATGCATCGAGTTCACGTTCAATTTTTTCAGTATCTAAATCCGTTCCGATAATGACAAATTGTGTATTTCGGTCACCATATTCAATATCCCACGTTTCTGCAATATCTGTTCTTTCATGCAAAATCTGTCTTTGTTGTTCTGATGACATCATGACTACCCAATAGGTCACTGGACTAATGTTACAAGATGACCCAGCTTGTGATAATAAACAAGCAACTTCATTATATTGCGCGAGCCACACGATACCTTTGGAACGAACGATGTTATCCGACATATTTTCTAACCATGTATTAAAACGTTCCGCGTGAAACGGTAATCTTCTTGAATAAACAAAGGAACTTATACCGTATTCTTCAGTTTCTGGTGTATGTGTCGCATGGCCACCTTCAGTTAATTCTTTAATCCATCCTGCAGAATCACTCGCTTTTTCAAAATCAAAGCGCCCCGTATTTAAAATTTCGTTTAATTCTACTTCTGCATTCACTGTTTTAATTAATTTCGCTTCAGGTTGTAACTGTCTCAGTACATTTTCAAGTTTCTGTAATTCATCGTCAGTAACTAAATCTATTTTATTCAATACTAGGACATCACAGAATTCGACCTGATCGATTAGTAAATCTGCAAGCGTGCGTTCATCCGTAACATCAGCACCTTGGTCTCGATCGACTAATAAATCTTCCGAGTTAATATCATTGGTGAATCGATTCGCGTCTACTACTGTCACCATTGTGTCTAATTGGCATATTGACGTTAAATCAATGTCGAGTTCGTCATCTATGTATGAAAATGTTTGGGCAACTGGTACAGGTTCTGAAATACCTGTTGATTCAATAACAATGTAATCTATATTTCCTTTGTGTACGAGACGTTCTACTTCTTTTAATAAATCATCTCTCAATGTACAACAGATACAGCCATTCGATAATTCAACTAGTTTCTCATCAGTTCTGGATAAGCCGCCACCTTCTGCAACTAAATCTTTATCAATATTGACTTCACTCATATCATTTACAATAACTGCTATTTTACGTCCCTCTCGATTTTTTAAAATGTGATTGAGCAACGTAGTCTTCCCTGAACCTAAATAGCCACTTAAAACAGTTACCGGAATTTTACTCATTAGATTAACTCCCCTTTTATAAATCGTAATAATTACGTTTTATAATGTAACGTGAATTATAAGTAAAGTCAATATTATATTTTTAAGACGTGTTAATCACTCTATCTTGGAAAAGATTTTCGACAACTTATTGGGTATAATAAATATTAAGCATACTTATTTATGATATAAGGGGGATTTTTATGAAATTTAAATATATAGCTACTGGTATTATTGTAGCTTCTATTGGTTTATCGGCTTGTGATATCAACATTAATACAGGATCTGGTGGAGATTCTAATGACTCAAACAAACAAGATCAAAACAGTAGTAATAATAGCAACGATGAAAACGAAAACCAAAATGATAATTCATCATCTGACAGTAACAACAATGATGAAAATACAAATTCACCTGAACACTATGCCAAAGTATGGATTTCTGTACTTGAAGATAATGGCGGCAATGTAGATCCTTCAAGTACTGAAATCACGCATGTAGATGTTTCGGATGAGGTCTTAAATCCATATAACAAGAGTGCTTCCGCGACATTCCCAAATGGCACGCAAGCATTATACGGTACACCAACTGTCGCGGGACAAGTTATTTATAAAGACAATCATGATGGTACAGTAGATGTTTATGATGTGCCTAGTCATTTCCAAGATAAACGTTGGGACGAAGATGATTATTCGCAAAATGAATCTACACGCATACTTAATAATCCTAAAACTGTAAAACTAAAAGATTTTTCTCAAAGTGAAATAGATAATTGGACACCTGTCATTTCTGAATCTAATGATTCTAATGATAGTAGCGAAAGTAGTGATGATAGTACTGGCGAAGTAACACGAGAAAATGTAATAGATAAGGTTGAGTCATACGAGGGTCATAGTTTAGACACTTCTCAATATACGTACAAAGAGCCTGAACAAAGTAATAATGGGGATTGGGGCTTCTCCTTTACTGATAAAGATGATAACTTAGCTGGCTCCTACATTGTTGATCAAGACGGTAATGTAACGAAATATGATGAAGATGGAGAACCAGAATAAAAGTATAAAATTAAAAGTGCTGACAACATTACATTTTGTTGTCAGCACTTTTAATATATATTTAGCATCTTAGTTACTTATTAAAATCGTAGCATTATAAATCTATTAACTGTTTCATTTATTGTTCCTTTTTTCACTCTAAACTAATATTTCCCCTTCTTTTTTCGCAATATGCTTAACCGCTTCGGCGACTTGATGAGCGACGTTTTTATCTAGCGCATTGGGAATAATGAAATCCGCTGCTAACTGATCTTCTCTTATTGAGCTAGCAATTGCTTTAGCTGCCGTTATTTTCATTTCTGTAGTAATATCACTTGATTGTGCATCTAACACGCCTCTAAATATTCCAGGAAACGCTAATAAATTATTGATTTGATTAGGATAGTCCGAACGTCCTGTGCCAATGATGGTAGCTCCAGCTTCTATTGCTTCTTCTGGGTATATTTCTGGGGTAGGATTGGCTAATGCAAAAACAACTGGGTTATCATTCATTGACTGTACATGATCTTTTGTTAACGCTTTGGGACCTGATACACCAATAAATACATCTGCATTTTGAATGACATCATCCAATGTGCCTCTAGATTCTTCAGGATTTGTATATGTTGCAATGTCTTGTTGAGCGCCGTTCATCCACGTTTCTGATTTATTTAAGACACCTTCTAGACTGACCAGCGTAATATTATTATATCCTGCTTCTAATAATAACTTAGCAATCGCAATACCTGCAGAGCCTGCACCATTAATAATGATTTTTGTAGAATAGTTTTCTTTTCGAACAAATTTAAGTGCATTGATTAATGTTGCAAGCACAACTATTGCCGTTCCATGTTGATCATCATGAAATACTGGAATATCAAGTTCTTCAATTAATCTTTTCTCAATTTCAAAACAACGTGGTGCAGATATATCTTCTAGATTAATTCCAGAAAAATTAGGTTCTAACGCTTTTATAATAGATATAATTTCTTCAGTATCTTTTGTATTTAATGAAATTGGAAATGCATCTACATTTGCCAGTTTTTTAAATAAAATACTTTTCCCTTCCATAACTGGTATAGCCGCTTTGGGTCCAATATCACCTAGTCCAAGTACAGCCGTACCATCCGTAACTACAGCAATCATATTACCTCGCGCTGTTAACGAATTTACTTTTGATTCATCTTCTGTAATCGCCTTACATACTTCAGATACACCAGGCGTGTATACGACACTCAAATCCTGTTCATCCTTAACCTCTACTTTACTCGTAATTTCTATTTTTCCTGAACGTTCATGGTGTAAACTGATTGAATCTGTAGTTTCATTTCTTACTGACATATTTATTACCCCTTATTTAGTATTGTGATTTAACTTAGCATTTTCAACAAAAATGTTGCCATGATGACTGTTGATACGCCGCCTATTCTGGTAGCAACTTGTGCAAATGGCATAAGTGCCATACGTTTAGATGCTGACAATATAGCTACATCTCCTGTACCACCTAAGCCACTATGACATCCCGTCACGATAGCGGCATCTACTGGATACATTTTCATCAATTTACCTACAAAATAACCAGAAAGAATCATGGTTAATACGACTGATGCACATATGACAACATATGCTTGGTGTAACAATTTTAACGACATCTTCTAAAGGTATGTACAACATTCCAAGACCTACCATTAATGGCCAAGTTAAACTTGTAGATACAAATTTATATAAATTATGTGCGCCATCTTCCATTTTGTGTGGCATTACTTTCAAACATTTAATAATCGTTGCAAATAGAATCATAATAACTGGCCCCGGCATACCTATGAATTTTTGACCAAGTGTACCAACAATAAAGAAACTACAAGCAATGAGTAAACCTGCTCCCATAAGTGAGAAATCAATTACTTTTTCTTTATCTTCTTTATCCTCACTCGTTTCATCTATGTTTTCAGATTTAATTAATTTTCCATTTCCTGAAAGCTTTGTATGTTTTTCACCTACACGCATCATGACTCCTGCAGTAACAACCGCAAATATATTACCAATTACTGCTGCTGGAATCATTTGAGAAACGAACGATTCAGCTGTGCCTCCCAATATAGCTGAGTATGCAATGGATAATGGGAGAATACCTTCACCAATACCTCCTCCAATAATAGGTACAACAATATAAAACAATGTATGCTTAATATCATAGCCAAATAGTAGGCCGACTAATAAACCAGCAGATACTGCCAGAATAGTTCCCACTAGTAAAGGCACAAACATACGTGTAAATCCTTGAATTAACACTTTACTATTCATGCCTAAAATACTTCCAACAACCAAACAAGAAATATAGAAATATAAAAAGTTCGATGTCTTCATCAAACTTGTTACCGCTTCCATAGAAGATGTGTTAATAACATCTAAAAACACTAAAACAGATGGTACAAGTAATGCTAAAATAGCAGGTCCACCGATATCTTTTAAAACCGGCAATTTTTGACCAAGATCGCCTAGCAAGATACCCAAAATCATGATTACTGCGAATCCACCGATCATGTCTGCCGGTAACGTATTATATACGGACGCGGCTAATATAATTGCGGCTAGTATTAAGTAAAGTGGTAATGGTAACACGCCCACTTTAATATGAATCAGCCTTTTCCCTAAACTTTTAAAGCTGCGCTCTATTGGCACCCCTTCATTAGTAAGCGCTTTCAAATTTGCTTTCGTATTCATTATTAACCCCCTTGTTACGTATAAATCTATTCTATTCATAGACGATATAAATTTATAGCTTATGAAATTTTAATTATCTTTTTGTAATTAAAAAAACCGAATCAAAAGGAATTTAATCCTTTTGATTCGGTAACACTTCACTATAATTCTATATAACCCTTTAAATACTGAAGATTATCCTTTTTAACCTTATAGAAATTAATGGGCCGCCCTATACCATAATTTAAAGATTCTTCTAAAACCTCTATATCCGTTAAAAACTTTAAATATTTTCTTACAGAAACTCTCGAAATATTGACGTGCTTTGAGATGTCATCTGTAGAGAATTCATTTTCTTCAAAGTATTTCATTTTATCAATAATCACTTGTAACGTTGCTTCCGTCACACCTTTTGGTAATTTCAACTCTGAATCACGGTCAACAATTTCCTTGTTAAGAAACTCAGCATCAATATCAGTTTGATTAATACTACTCGTTTTATTAAAGAATGTGAGTCCTTTTTTATATCTCAACAATGATTGTTGAAAACGCTCAAAGTCGAAGGGCTTAATTAAATAATCTACAGCGCCGTAACGAAATGCAGTTTGAATATCCTCGACATCCGTAGCCGCTGTGATGAGAATTGCGTCTATTTTATAACCTTGCTCTCTTATATATTTAAGAAATGTGAGTCCATTTTCCTCAGGCATGTATATATCCGAGCAATAGTAAATCAATTTCTTTATTTTCTATATGTTTTATAGCTTCTTTAACATTTGAGGCAATATCAACTGAGGTTTGGTCATCTATTTTTTTAATAAATTGTTGATTTATTTGTGCAACCATTGGATCATCTTCAACAATTAAGATATTTAACATTTATAGTCCCTCCTTTTTTGAATAATTTATAACGACTGAAAATGTCACATTGCCTTCTACATTAGAAGCTACATTTATTTCCCCGTTAAGTTTCTCTACGCTTTGTTGAACAAGATGCAGCCCATAGCCTCTGTGCTCCCCTTTAGAAGAGTAGCCCTTTTCAAAAATTTGATGGGCTAAATCACCTTTTAGACCTAAGCCTGAATCTACAATATCTATGATTAATGCGTTATTTATATATTTCAAATGTACGTCAATTGTTTTCTCGCTAACAGCAGATGCGCTTAAAGAATCTATACTATTATCTATTAAATTACCTATAATCGTAATCATTTCATGAGTAATATATGAATGCTTCGGTTCTGGAATCATTGTATGGCTGATAATAGACAATTTAATATTCTGTTCTCTCGCCAAACTTAATTTGCCAATTAAGAATCCGGCTAACACAGGATCTTTAATCTTCGACGTAATACTACCATTCTCTTGGCTGCCTAGTTCAACAATCTCATGTATATACTGTTTTAAATCCTCATAATGTTCCATTTGTAGCAGGCCAGAAATCACGTGCAACCTGTTACTAAACTCGTGTGACTGCGCACGTAATGTATCAGCATATGTCTTCACACCTACTAACTGTTCCGAAAGTTTGTTCACCTCTGTCTTGTCTCTAAATGTTGAAATTGCACCAACAATTTCATTATTTACAACCAGTGGCACTCTATTAACCAAGATCTTCACTCCATTAATATTTTGTTCCTTGTCCAATTCTGGTTTACCTAACTCGAGTACTTTTGGTAGTTGTGTAGACTCCATATAATCATCAATCTTCATGCCAATTGGATTGCCTTTTAAATTTGCCTTATTAAATATATCCATCGCTGATTTATTCACTAAATTAATCTTACCTTCTTTATCAACAGCAACGATACCCTCATGAACAGATTGCAACATCGTGTTCCTTTCTCCAAGTATCTTAGCGATATTCGATGGTTCTAAACCAAGTAAAATTTTCTTAATATATCTAGACAGTAAATATGCACCAATGGCACCGACAATAAGTCCAACAATTGACCCAATGATAATTTGCTTATTCCCATCTGCAAGTGCTTCAGAAACACTTTTCATCGGTACACCAACGGCAACTACTCCAACTTGCTTACCATCAGCATAAACAGGGGTAAATGACCTTAATGATTCACCGAGCGTCCCTTTAGAAATCGAAGCACTCTCTTTACCGTGCGGCGCATTTGTTTCATCGCCACCTTTAAAATGCTTACCAATGCGTTTTTCATTAGGGTGCGATTTTCGTATCCCGTTCATATCCATCACAACAATAAAACTCACATCCGTTGATTGTTGTATTTCAGACACATACGTTTGTATACTGTTATCATTGTCACCTTTTTTCAAAGTAGATTGAACAATCTCAGACTGAGCAACGGTCTTACCAATTACTTCGGCCTTCTCTTCAGTTGTTTTATGTATCGTATCTTTAATGGTCTTACTAATCAATACACTCGTAATAAGTAATGAAAATAACACTACAATACATACTACAATAATGATCAGTGTGCTTAACTTTAGTCTCTGTTTCTTCAAAGCCCCAAACCGCCTTTAGTTATTAAAATTTATACATATAATTATTAGAAATATATCATACTTTTTAGAATTAATTAGTATAAGTTTTAAATGTGAAATTTAATAGAATAATAATACAATTTGAAAAAAGACCGTAAATATACCCTTAAACAAGAGATAATATACGGTCGCATGTTAGTGCTTAAGTATATGTTTTGTTTGCTAAATTACTTTTTACAACTTAAAATTAATTTAAAGGTTAGGAGTATGATTTTTAAAATTTTAATGGAGTGAAATGCATGAATGACAGGATTGAACAATTCAAGAACATCATTAATAATTCTAATAAAATCACGTTTTTTACAGGGGCAGGTGTATCTGTCGCAAGCGGTGTCCCAGATTTTCGTTCTATGGGCGGGCTATTTGATGAAATTTCAAAAGATGGCTACGCACCTGAATATTTATTAAGTACGGATTATCTTCAAGATGACCCAGTAGGCTTTGTAGATTTTTATCATAAACGTTTACTTATAGCTGATAAGCAACCGAACCTTGTTCATCAATGGATTGCTCAACTAGAACAAGACAAACGTTCATTAGGTGTCATTACTCAAAATATCGACGGTCTGCATTCTGATGCGGGGAGTCTTAACGTTGACGAACTGCATGGTACGTTAAATCAATTCTATTGTATTGATTGCCATAAGGCATATTTCAAAAATTATATTATGGAACAACATTTACGTGATTGTGAAGTGTGCGGTAGCCCCATTAGACCTGATATTGTACTTTATGGGGAATTATTAAATCAAAATACGATATATAATGCACTGGATAAAATAAATAAAGCTGATACTTTAGTCGTCCTAGGTTCGTCACTCGTAGTCCAACCAGCAGCAGGGCTTATTTCGAACTTTAAAGGACAAAATCTAATTATCATTAATAATGACCCTACACCTTATGATAACCACGCAACTTTAGTCATTCACGACGACATGGTCAAAGTGGTTAATGAACTAGAATATGTAGAGTGAGTTATGTAGTGAAGTTAAAGCATTTATAAAAAAGGAGAACGCGTTTTATAAGACGCGCTCTTTTTTTATTTGGTAATTTTTGAATCAATATTAAATAGTTTTAAAATACTGGAAACAACCTTATCGATGGTTTCACTGTTTTATAAATGAATGCACATATTATTTACTCCAGATATTGTTTTTGTTCAGTCCTAATTACATGGGAAGTCATATTCATTGACCTAAAGTATACTTTAAGGTCTATTATGAACAATGAAGAATATCAATAAAAATATTCTGAAGTACGAATAATGGAGGAATTAATATATGTTAAATGTTAAAGCTAGAGCTGTAAATAGTCCAGATTCTGATTTTTATGCTACGGAAATTAAAAGACGTGATCTTGATACAAACGATGTTTTGATAGAAATTAAATATGCGGGCATATGCCATTCTGATATTCATACTGCACATGGAGAATGGGGACCTGTTAATTATCCATTAGTGCCAGGTCATGAAATCGCAGGAATTGTTAAAGAAGTCGGTTCTGAAGTCAGTAAATATCAAATAGATGACCGTGTCGGTGTAGGTTGCATGGTAGACTCTTGTGGAGAATGTGTTCATTGTCAAAATGGCGAAGAACAATACTGTCTAAAAGGAAACGTCGGTACATATGCAGGTACAGACAGATATGGTGAACCAACTCAAGGTGGATACTCAACACATATCGTAGTACATGAAGATTTTGTATTACGTATTCCTGATAATATTGGTTTAGATGCTGCTCGCACCTTTACTTTGTGCTTGGCATTACGACTTATTCACCTTTAAATCATTGGAATGCAAATGAAGATAAAAAGGTAGCAGTTATAGGTATGGGCGGACTTGGACACATGGCTGTTCAAATTGCACATGCTATGGGTGCTGAAGTAACTGTATTATCAAGAACATTAAACAAAGAAGAAGACGGTTTGAAATTAGGTGCTTCACATTATTATGCAACAAGTGATGAAGCAACGTTTGAAACACTTGCAAGCTCATTTGATTTAATTATTAATACAGTGAGTGCTAATCTGAAATTAGATGATTACCTTAGATTATTAACACTAGATGGCACAATCGTTAATGTTGGGGCACCCGCAGAGCCTATATCATTACATGTAGCAAATTTAATTGGTCATCGTAGATCATTTGCTGGTTCAGCTATTGGTGGTATAAAAGAGACTCAAGAAATGTTAGATTTCTGTTCAAAACACAACATTGAACCTCAAATCGAATTAATTTCAGCTGATCAAATTGATGATGCTTATAAGAGAGTCTTAGCTTCAGATGTTAAATATCGTTTTGTAATTGATACAAGTACTATGTAATATTTTTGAATGAATAATATTCATTTGTAATTACTAAGGAGGCTATTAGATGGTTAGTCAATCTGATATTACTTATTTAGAACGATGTGTCGAATTAGCAGAACAGGCACTGAATAAAGGAGACGAACCATTTGGATCTATATTAGTGAGCTCTAATGGCAACGTTTTATTTGAAGATCACAACCATGTTAGTGGTGGTGACCACACTAGACACCCTGAGTTTGAAATAGCGAAATGGGCTGCTAATCATTTAACACCAGAAGAGCGCAAGTCAGCAACTGTTTATACTTCTGGTGAACACTGCCCGATGTGTGCCGCCGCACATGGTTGGGTAGGTCTTGGAAGAATCGTTTATGCCAGTTCTACTGAACAATTAAATACGTGGCTAAGTGAGATAGGCGCACCACAATCACCAGTAAAAAGTTTACCTATCCATCACGTTATTGAAAATGCTGATGTCGATGGTCCAGTTCAAGCATTGGCAGAAAAAGTACACACTTTACATTTAAAGTTACACAATAGATAATTAAATTTCTCGCTAAAAATTTTAAAAAAGCGTCTTAAATTGGATGAAAATAGTTCTCCTCAATATTTGATGAATATTGAGGAGTTTTTTTATGTCTCAATTAGTCGCTGTTGCTATTACTCGATTTAGAAAGATGAAACTTTACTTAACTACTTTTGATGCTAATCCATTAGATTTTACTTTTTTAATAATTCAAACCACCTAGGATAAGTTTCTGTTTATCGACTGGTGATGAGATTTTTTCATGGGATACCATTTATTTATTTGATCAATTAATTCTCAAATTACTTATCTAACTGTATAAGTACTAGTTTATTTATTAAAAAATTCTTCCACCACTTCAATTTACTGGGATAATAAACCTTATAAACTTCATTAATTTCACTCAGACGCTTTGTTGGAATAAAACCTAGTTTTTCGTAATATCCTTCTATATATTCTATACCATCATACAGAGCCAGAGGGATTTGACAATTATCCGCAATCCCTTTTAAATACTCTAATAATAATTTGCCATATCCTTTTTTATAGGAGTGTAATTGATCTATTTCAATAAAATATTCATATTTTCCTATCAAAGTATTACTAACCTCTTCTGTACCGGTTCCGACTACTATAAAAAGACTAACAGAATTAAAATTCCTATCTATTACTAAAAACTCAAAAACATTTTTATTTTCATTAATAATCAAGTATACTTTCTCTTCTATAATTAAGTTCTTTAAGTGAAGAAATATACTGTTTGGTTTTTTTAAATGTGAATTTTTTGAAATAATATTATTAAGTACTTCTATTGAATTATTTTTATGACAAACGTAATTTTGAAAATTTATATCTTTTAAGCATTTTTGATATTTCTCATGAAAATCAATTGTATATTGGTTCACCATATTTTTCTCCCTATATTTTTAATTATTATTTTGTTCTATCTTACTCAGTTTTTTTATATACTTATCCTTTTCTCACCTCATTGAAGTAAGTATTCAAAAACATCCATTCAAAGTTCCGCAATCTTGCGTCTACTTTGAATGGAATATATAGAACTATTCAAAAGTGTTATCTATGAAATATAGGTGATTTTGAATTATATTATATATTAACTAGCCTATAATATATTCCACATTATAGCTAAATCAATTCATACTTTATGGCATTTTTATTTAACAAGTTAATCCCTGGATATTTGAAATCTAAGTTTAATCTTCCTATTAATGCTATTTGATATATACTATCTTCGTTTACTTTATCTTTTATATTATGTCTATATACGGTTGCACGAAACTTCCATTCTCCAACTTTGTCTTTTGTAAAAATCGTTAAAATGTAGAATTTGTAGTTTTTGTTATTTTTGCTGATTTTTTCTTCAACTGATAATTTTGCTTCACCATAGAATAAATATAAATCTGCTTCATATGATTTATCAATCCATCCTTGTAGTTTCTTTCTTCTAATTGCTTTTAAATCTCTTTGTTTTTTTGTTATATCCGAGATTAAATTAGGATTAAAAAATTTATTATTCTTTTTAATATAAGCATTGTTTTCAATATTTTCATTATCTTTATTATTAAACAACATATTCATAATAGCATTTAATTTATCTTGAACTTGATTATAGTTTAAGCTTTCAATATATTTTATTAGTAATTTTTGATTTGCGTATTCATAATTATAAGTACAATTTTCATAATGATTTGCTGATGGAATTTTTTTAAATGTGCTCGCCTAGTAGTTGTTTTACTAACATAAGTCAATTTAGCAACTTTACATTCTGGGCAGAACATCTTCCCTCTATATTTATTTATATTCCTATTATTTTTTTCAATATATGTATTTAATTCTTCAATATCAACTGTTTCATTATCTACATTATAAAAAAATTCTTCAAAGATTTTTGGTTTATTGACCATAAATTTCACCCTTTTATAATTTTAATAACTTGTCATTAAAATGATTTTTGAATTCTTTTCTTTTCGCCGAATCATCTGAATAGAAACATAATCCTACTAATCTAACATCTTCATTTTCAGCAAGTACTCCAATATCATTTCTTTCATTGATTGATAACATAAATTGCTCTTTCAATTTATCATTTGATAATAAATGTTTACCTTTAGGTTCTAAAAACACTTGGTAAGTATTTTCATTGTCTTTTAAGTACAATAAAAAGTCTGGCATAAAGCCTCTTACACCATCTATTTCTCTATACTTAATTTTACGTTCATTACGTATTAAATAAACTTCCTCGTATTTATTTTGTAAATCTTCCATTCCATTTAGTATCTTATTGATTTCATCTAATATGTTTGTACTTATGTTATCTCTCCATACATCGAATTTTAATATATATCATTATGATAATAGACTTTGTAATATAAATACACAGAGAATGTAATATTAATTAAACCTTTTATGATAAAAACCTCAACTAAATATAATGGTCCGACTTAATAAACTGCATCACTTATGATACGCTTCCCCTTATCAGTGATTTTGCTAAAATTTTTATATCGCTTAAAAAATAGGCAAGTTAGTATTTAAATAACTCGCCTATATGTTTGCAGAAATATCATTTAATTCAAAAATTATGTTATTTAAATTCTAAACTAATATTAAATGATAGGTTTCTGTTTACAATAGATTTATCAGCACCTTGCTTGGTTCCTCTATTTTTATGGGATGCTTTATATTCCTGAGACTCTTGCCAATGTTTGTAAGTCGCTTCGTCTTGCCAAAACGTAATGATAACATGATGTTCATGTGTACTATGTGGCTTTAGAAATAATAGATTTTCAAACCCTTCAGTATTCTCTAGATGTTTATCTCTATTTAAGAACACACGCTCGAAGTCTGCCTCTAAACCAGGATTAGCATATAAATGGTTTAAAACTGCATAACCATATTGTGGCAAATCATTAATTTGTTCTAATATAGTATAGTGATATGTCACATTAAATCTATTAATAGTTACCTCATTATTATTTTTGTCTAAATAAATACGATGTATTTCATTTTTCAACAAATGAATCACTCCTTTTTATTGGATGATATGTCAAAATTGCTTAAATTTATCCATAACATAATCTCTACTATTTTTATGATTCACGATAGTCTGTGGATAATCTTTTCCAATTTCAATATGATAAATTTCTTGTAACTTGTCTTTATATTTAGTTGGATCATGAATGTATTTACTGCTCACATCATTAAATATTTCTAGCTGTGTTTTAATAAAATACCCTTGCGCATCAAAACGCTCACTTTGACGTATAGGATTAAACATTCTGAAATAAGGCACTGCATCTGTTCCAGTTGATGCTGACCACTGCCATCCATGTACATTAGATGCATTATCATAATCTATCAAATACTGTCTAAAGTACTCCTCCCCCCAAGTCCAATCAATAAATAAATTTTTCGTTAAAAATTGTGATACGACCATTCGTAAGCGATTATGCATATATCCTGTACGATTCAGCTTCTTCATTGCGAGCATCAACGATTGGGTAACCAGTTTGACCTTTTTTCCATACTTCAAAATGTGTTTTATTATACGACCATTGCATGTTTCGATATTTTTCAGAAAAAGATTTAGTTGCCGTTTCTGGATACTGTGTCATTAACACATAATAAAATTCACGGAATAGAACCTCTCTTATAAAAGCTTCATAATTTTTTTCATCGCTCTCATAATCTTCAAGTAAATCATTTATAATTTCACGAATATCGAGTAGTCCATATGCTAAATTTTTACCTAATCCACTTACAAAATCCTGAGACACATCGTCAGTCAATTTATCATAATGAGCTATGTCACCATTTAAAAAATCATCCCAAGCTTTACGCGCTAACTTTTCTATATCTTTATTATTTTCAAATTTTAAGTCACTTTGATTTGAACCCTTTTCCGCAATTTGAGACAACTGCTTAAATTGATAACTTTTTTTAGGGGTGTGTACTAAGTCCTGACGATTTGCTTTATAAAAACTAGTAAATACTTTATAAGGCTGTTGCTGTTTATTAAAAGTCTTTGTTGGCTCAAAATAATGATTCACGCGCTGTCCAATTACTGTAACTTGGTGATTTTCAAAAGCCTTTTTTACATGAGGATAGTCATATATTTCTTTGTGATAACTCATAATATCTTTTGCTACTAATACGTGAGATAACGCCAATGTTTCTGCTAATTCACCTAGCTTTTCATATGTGACAATATAAGGTTGTATATCATGCTTATCTAAAGCATTTACAAATCCTTTTACAACTTTATGGTAATAGTCACGTTTTACTTCTGATGCGTCAGTTAAATCTTCTAAAGGTAAGATAAAATACAATTTATTTATCTCATTTTGATGCTTCACTATATATTGAAAAAGTGGATTATCTTTCGTTCTAAAAACTCTGTTAAGTATGACTCCTAAATGCATTTTATTGCCTCCTGACTTGTTTCATACAAATTCACTTTATAATTGTCCTTTAACTTAAGATTGTGTTTTCAATCATATACCCGTTTTAACTTTTGTATAATTCACTAAAAAATAAAATAAATTTTAATACCTTACATATTATAGGCAACTTCAGGGTATATTATTATCAGAGGTGATTAAATTATGAATAACGAACAATTACAAAATGAAATTGAAAATATATTAAATACATCAAAAATAGGTGTCCTATCTACTGCACATAACAATACACCTAATAGTAGATACATGGTATTTTATAATGATGGACACACACTTTATACTAAGACAAGCATTGAGTCTAAAAAAATTGCTGAATTTAAAGATAATCCCAAAGCTCATGTACTTATAGGTTACGATGAAACGAATAATCGTAGTTTTCTAGAAATTGATGCTAATGTTGAAATACTGAAAGATCAAGAGACTATTGATTGGATTTGGAACAAACAAGATAAGTCCTTTTTTGACTCTAAGGATGATCCAAACTTGTGTGTAATTAAAGTAATACCAAAATCCATAAAAATTATGAACGATAAAAAAATAGACACACCACAAACCATTACGTTCGATTAGTTAAAAAGGCGCTTAAAATCACTTTATCAAAAAGTAATTTTAAGCGTTTTTTATATACCATTATTAATATCTTCTAACATAGCATCAACTGTAATTTTAGCACTCGTCAGTACAATTGGCACTCCTGCCCCTGGATGAACACTAGCTCCGAGCAAAATACAAATTTTTGTAATCTCTGCTCACATTAGGCGGTCTGTAATAGTTACTTTGCGCTAAAGTAGGCATTAAACCAAAGGCTGCTCCAAATTTAGCATTATAATCTCCTTCAAAATCCTTAGGCGTATAAATAATTTCTGTCACAACTTGCTTTTTCAAATCTTTTAACGCTTTAATCGTAGAAAGCTTATTGTAAATAATATCTTTCACTTGTGTGATTGTTGACTCATCAGACCAATCCGTATCACCTGTTTTCAATTCTGAAACGGGCATCAGCACATAAATACCTGTTTGACCTTCTGGCGCTAACGACTGATCTTCCACACTAGGAGCGTATACATATATTGATGGATCTTGGGATATTTCCCCGGAAAATATTTCATTGATATTACTATCAAAATCCTTTGAAAATATAACATTATGTAACAAAATTTCTTCGGATAAATCTTTATCAACCCCTATATACATTAAAAAGGCAGAACAAGAATAGTCCATATTATCAATTTTCTGTGTCGTATACTTCTTAGGATGACGTTCATTTTTAATTAAAGATGAAGTAGCATATGGAAAATCAGCAGTACAAATCATTTTGTCATACTTTTCTATATGTCCGTTTACTTTTAGTCCCTCCGCACGCTTATACCTACTATCAATGATAATTTCTTCAACGTTTGCGTTGGTATAAATTTGAGTACCTAATTCTTCATTTAGCGTTTGAAGCGCTCTGACAAAGCTATACATACCACCTTTTATAAAGTGAACGCCAAACATTAACTCTATCATGGGTATAATTGAATACAATGACGGGCTTCGTTTAGGGTCGATACCTATATATAATGTTTGAAACGCTAAAATCTTTTGGATTTTTTCATTATCAACATATTTTTCAATTAAATTATCTGCTTTATCAAATGTTTTGAGTTTCATACCTTGATATATAGTAAAAGGATTATAAAAATCCGTAGGTTTCCTAAACGTACGTTCTAGAAAATATTTTCGTGCTATTTCGTATCTTTCGTATATATCTGTTAAAAAGGACATAAAACCATGTGTAGAGTTAGGTTCAATACTTTCAAGCATATCTCTTAATTGAGCAAGATCTGTAGGAACGCGAATTTGATCTGTTTCACTAAAATAAACATCATATATATGTGATAATTGTTTAATTTCCAAGTAATCATTCATATTTTTTTGAGCGTAATTAAAAACGTCTCGATAAATCTCAGGCATCATTACGATGGTTGGTCCCATATCAAATGTAAATCCATCTTGCTTGATCTGATTCATCCTGCCACCTATTTGTTGGTTCTTTTCATATAAATCTACTTGGTGACCGTTTGTTGCTAATCTTGAAGCTGCGGCTAAACCTGAAACACCGCCGCCTATAACTGCAATCTTCATAATGTTTCACTCCTATTATATTTCGCACTAAGTTCACGATAAATTTTCATTTTTTTCAATTTGCTTACATATACTTTCTTATGCAACGTATAGTTTGCCTTCCTTACTTCCACAAGTATTTCATGATAAGCTATCGCGACTAATTCGATAATGTAACGTACCTCTTCGTCAAAATAATTAATACCGTTTAATGCAATATCATATAACCTAACTGCCTCTGTAGCGTAACTTTCCCACAGTTCTATATAATTTGGCGTAACTCCTTCATAATATATAGAATATAGATTAACTCGATATTGAGCTAATTTTTCTACACTTAGATAAATTCTTCCATTTTGAAAATCTTCGCCGACATCTCTTAAAATATTAGTTATTTGCATTGCCTTGCCTAAAGCAATCGCGGCTTCTTCAGCTTGCTCGAAATTATTTTCATTTGATGAAGTTAATATAGGAGTTAACAATTCACCGACAGTACCTGCCACACCATAGCAATACTCATATAAATCTGAATCAGTTTTCATTTCTTTTAAAACTAAATCTTCCTTCACATATTGAATTAAAGATTCAAAAGGTTTTTTAGGTATTGAATATGTATTCAATGTATTACTTAAAGCATTCATAATAGTCGCATCACTTTGATACGCTTGAATATAATCACAATCGCTATAAATCACATCTAAATCTCTAGCTATGCCGTTTAATTGCTCAAGGTCTTTGTATTTATCAATACTGTCATCTATAATTCTGCAAACTGCATAAATAGCCCAAATTGCTTTTTTCCTTTTTAAATCCAAAAAATCAAAGGCATATGAGAACGTTTTTGAATGTTCTTTCATTATATTGTGACAATGGTTATAATCTCTCTCTAATTGATTCATTTATTGGCCTCCTCAGTAAGCCTAGAACTTCTTGACATTTGTATAAAAAACTAAGCTATAAATCTATTCTACGGCCTTTCCAATATATACGTTTGAATACATTGATATCTAACCATGATTTAAAAAATATCACGACAAAGCATATGAAGAGCAGTGGATGACATAAACTCGCAACGATATTAAAATTTCCTGTTCTTCGAATAAATATATGAAATTGTATCGCATATATAAAATATAGAGTAATAGCTAATAATATATATAACGAGCCTAAATTAATTGAAAAAATTATCGCTAAAACTGTTGTAAGTGAACCAAATAGCCATAAAAATACAAACGTAAGCGTAGACTTTTTAGTTACTTGAGAGCCAAGTGCAAAGTGTTTACTCCAACCCTCTAATAGCGCTTTATATCCTTGAGAATACATTCTAAAATTCACTACACCTTGGCCTTCATGCAAACTAACTGGCAAACCTTGCTGATTATATGCTTTACTTATTGCAAAGCCTTCAATGATTTGATTTTTAGCTTTCAAATGTCCTTGTGTCAATTTATAATCTTGCTTATTTGTCACAAGGACTGGTCCAAACGCGCCTTGCTCATTATTTGCTGATTTCGTGATTGAAAATTGATTCATACCTACGATTGTCATTAAATTAAAAATCGCCGATATATTTTCATATAGCTTTTTTATCTTGTGATAAGGTTGTATTGATAACAAACCTTTACCACCTTGTAAATCATATTGATTGGCTATATTTTGAATACTATCATCACAAGCAAACTGAACATCGAGCATCAACAAACATCAATAAATCATGCGTTGCATATTTGCTACCTTGCCAACAAGCATGTGACTTACCTTGCCATGTAGTATCATTTTCAACAGTATATACGCTCGCACCATAATATCTAGCAACAACTTGTGTCTCATCAGTTGAACCATCATCCATAACAATTACTTCTATTTCTTGCTCTTTACTTATACTGTTAAGTAATTTAGGTAAGTTCTCCGCTTCATTTCTAGCAGGTACAATAACACTGACGGCTGTCTGACCTCTTTCTTTTCCGGAGTTATTTATAATCGCTCGACGCGCATACATACACATTCCACTTATTAGTGATAGTATCGTCAATACTATTGCTATTATATAAAGTATCATTCAGCCTCAACTACTTTCTCCATTAATAATAGCTTCTGCTACTTGCATACCACTCAAAGTGACCATAGGCATACCAGCGCCAGGATTTACAGAACCACCTACAAAGTACAAATTTTTGAAGTACTGACTTTTTTTAGGAAACTTGAAACCTTTATTTTTCTTCTTATTAGAAACTACGCCATATATAGCTCCTTTATTAGAATTGTATGTATTTTCAATGTCAAGTGGCGTCCATATATCTTCATATACAATGTGCCTTCTCAAATCTTTTAAGCCCATAGACTCTAATTTATTCAATATACGTTCTCGGAATTGCAGATATTCTGCTTCACTAAATGACTTATTCTGAATGTATGGTATGTGTGGCAATATTTTTATATTCTCGTGTCCTTCTGGCGCCTGTGTCTTATCTGTTTTATTTGTATTCACTACATAAATAGTCGGATCTTCAGGCAAAACATACTGGTGAAAAACTTGATCATAATTAACTTTAGAATTACTTGAAAAGAAAAAGTTATGATGTTGAAGCTCTGGATAACTTTTGTCCACACCAAGATGCATGACATAACCTGAACTAGCTGGCTCAAATTTACGTTCCAATTTGTTTATTTGCTTTGCATCAAAATTCAATAAATATTTATAAACAGGGATTACTTCCATATTAGATATAATGTAATCTGCATATATTTCCTCATTACTTTCTATTGTTATCCCTGTCACCTTATTTTGACTATTATAATTGATATGTTTTACGGGGGTGTTAAAATGTATGCCCACACCTAATTTTCTCGCTAATTGTTCCATCGCTTCCGCTAACTTATGAATGCCACCATCTACGTACCACAAACCTTCCTCATGTTGCATTTGAGGTAATAAACTCAATACAGCCGGAGCATCATAAGATGAGGAGCCTACATATTTTATGAAATAACCTAGCATTTCTCTTAAATATGGGTTATCCACCCTTTTATTAATGGCTTGTTGCATTGTACGAAAATAATCGAATTGCTTTAAAGCTGAAAACGGACCATGATAACGAATAATTGCAAACATCGTATCTAATCCCTTACCAAAGTAGCTTTTTTCAGCAACTTGATGTATCTTTTGTGCGTAACTAAAAAACGAAGAAAGTTGCTCTATATCTTTATTTGTTAACGATTCATTATTTGTTAACATATCTTCCATGGATTCATATAAATCTAAAATTTGGCCATCTGGATAAACGTTTCTAATCTGTAAACTTAACTTACGAATGCTAACATAATCTTCTAGCCTTTCATCACATCGTTGAAATAGGCGTTGAAATACTTTAGGCATGGTTAAAATTGATGGACCGAGATCAAATCCATAGTCATCTATGTCTAACCTATTTACCTTTCCACCGATATGCTTATTTTGTTCATATAAATCCACTTGATAGCCTGCTTGAGCCATACAAATTGCGCTAGCAATCCCTCCCAAGCCACCCCCTATGACAACCACTTTCTTATTTCCCATTTAATCACCTTTTCTTTTTTGTAATTTATTATAAATACGTATTAACTTAGGGCGATTATAGCGCTGAACAATCATACAAGGCACATTAGCTATAATGACATATATAAAATTAATTATTTTAACGCTTTTTGACGCTTTAAAAAACGCAATAACAGGAAATATGGATAGCAGATGAACCACCTCTGCACGTCTAGTTTCTAATATAAATCGCTGTATATCATTCATATTTTTAGATAAATCGAAAATCGCTTTACTACTGATATTAGGGTTAAGATTTTGACCGTCTGGCAAATGATCTTTCCAATATTGCACTTTAACTAATTGTTGCCATAATTGACCCTCTTGCTCAATATTCCAACTTCGAAAATACTTATTATCTTTTTCTAAGAACTTATAACTAATACGAGTACCAAGTTGAGCAATAATCATTTGAACTATAAACCAATATAGCGCAATATATATAATCTTTTTCATCAATTTAATGCTCAGATTTCGCTGTATAGCTTGGGTTATCTTTATTTAAATACCAATTACCGGCTGTTAAATAAGTAGCAAAAGCGCTCCAAAGCATATATGGAACTAGTAAAATGCCGGCAACTTTTTTTACATTGAAAAATTTTACAGTTGTTGTAACTACCGCGCCCAGTAATACAACACTCTCTATCAACGCACTAAAGCGTAATTTATATTTGAAGTATAATATCGACCATAGATAATTCAGGCTTAATTGCGTGTAATAAGCACCTTTCAAATCCTTACTAGTAGATTTATTAGTCACTAATGCATAAGCTACGCCCATCGTTGTATAAAGTATTGGCCACACAATTGGAAAGACATAGCCGGGTGGTGAAAAAGGTGGTTTAACATTATTTTTATAATCTTTTCTCGCGTTTTTCACTGCAAATTTCCCTATAAATTTACCGCCTGTAATTGGTGTTATAACTTTTATGATTGATTTAATTATTTCATTTGTTTTCATAGTCAATCTCCTCTTTTTGTAAAAGTAACTAGCCTTTATTTTAGCCTTTACAATTCGGCATTGGACATGTTATTTTTTCTAGCTAAATACTTTTTCAATCCATATACTTTCAAAACAATTGCACCTGTAATAACAATTGGCAAAATAAACTTCTTCATATTAAAGTATTCTCCTTTATTAGTTTTTTGGCTATTAATCTTGAATTTAAAAAGATTCATTACACTTTTATGAACTTTTGCTTGGGTATACTTATATACCCACCAAGGTAACGTCGGTTCATATTCTTGTAACGCTATGATACATGCGTCACTATTAGGTAATCTTCTAAACTCTAATCTCGCATTACCACCATCTGAATCTAAAGCGAAATCTCCACCAACAATTCGATATAAAATTCTCTCATTATCAGAAGCTTTAAAATCTTTAATTAATAATAGTAAGTCCTTATTTAAACACGGCACACTAATCGTAAAGTTATCTTCATTAAAATCACTATTAACGACATTTAATGTGATTTTATTTAAAAAATTTGCATAGGATTCTGCCAATTGAATCATATTTACATCTTTAGGTAAGACTACCCTCGATATTGCTCTAACATCTTTAATATCGCCCTTACGTGATGGCTTCCCTTTCTTTTGTGTCTTAGTTTCTTCTTCCAAGGCATTACGCACACTTTCCTTATAATCAATCTTGCCTATAGAAATGTCTTTCACAATATTTTCATCATTTCTAATCATATCATGAATTAAGCTATCCATTAACGGATAAACCATTTCTTTTGGTACCCCAGAAATAAGTTTCACCCAATATTTACTTAACCAAATGGGAATAATAGGCAAATCTATCGTAGGTAATCGTTTATCTAGTACCTCTGCAGTTTGCTTGAATAAATCTTTATAAGTCATATGACTAGGTCCACCAATATCTATCGATTCGTTCTCATTTGGATTACGCTCTACAATTTTATATAAACCGTCAATCACGTCGTCTATTGCAACTGGCAATGTTGTATTATAAGCCCATTTTGGCAACAACAGGCCAGGTAATCTTTCTACTAATTTTTTTAATATAGGGTAAGAACTTCCTTTAGATCCTATAATCAAACCAGCTCTTAAAGTACTTACTGGTACACCATATGATCCTAAAATCTGTTCGCACTCTAAACGGCTTCTTAAATGTGGTGATAATTCACTTGTATTAGGTATCAAACCACTCATAAATACAATATGCTGAACTTTGTTATAACTTGCGGCTTTAGCAAAATTATCAGCTAATAATGCATCCATATCTTCAAAGCTCGCACGCGTCAACTTAGCTGAAGGCATCATAGAATGGACAAGATATATAGCGATATCAATGTCCTCCATTACCCCAGTGATTTCATTTAAATCAAACAAGTCAGCTGCCTTCCAAGTAACATTGTGTTCATTTGATTTATTTTCTATATTTCTAGAAATAGCTATAATTTCATAGTTATCTTTTAATTTATTCATTAAGTGACTACCGATATATCCCGAAGCGCCTGTTAATAATATTTTTTTCATATATTTAGCCTCCAAATAGAAAAAGATGAGCGAGGTAAACTTTACCTCAGCTCATCTTTTACGTAACGAGCTCACTTGCTCATTATCTTAATTGACAAGAGCTCCAAGTCTCTTACTTAATGTTGTACCCTTTTTAAAACTTTTCAATCTTTATTAGCACGAATTATGAAATAACTCTACGAAATTATCACAATTGTCTAAAAAAGGGATAATACTTGCTTTTTATCTATAGCAAATATTACATTAATATCATCTTTTTCTAACACTTCAATGTATTGCTTCTGATATAGCCTTTGTGCTTCATCTATTAATACAACATCATAATCATCTAAACTTACATTATAAAAATCCCTTATTGACCTAATTTCAAAACCTATAATATCAGATAAGATTTTAGAATTACTTAATTTAGCACATATAAACAATATAACTTTTTTATTTGTATTATAATGTTTTGCAATATCAAATAGAAGTAATGATTTACCTGTTCCTGATTCTCCTTCAATACATATCTTATTAAATGCAGAATTTAATATATCCTCTTTAACTTTTGATTGTAATTGATTTAAATAGTATTTATGATTAGAAAATTCATCTGGTTGACTGTATGGAGAAATTATTAACTTTGATAAATCTATATTTTCTAATTCATTAGACTGACAAAAACTCTCATCTAATAAACTTGATATTTCATTTTCGTTAGTTATTTCTAAAATCCCTTTACTGCTTAATTTATAAATTTCGTTACAATCCAATATGTAAACAAAAGAGAATATTTCCTTGCCTAAAGCTTTTAATACATACCTATGTCTTTTAAGTTGCTCCTCAACTTTTTTCATTCCATTTTTTGGTATTTCACTTTTTAATTCTATATTCAATACAGACCTTTCATTAAATCTTAGCAAATCAAATTCTTCATCAATATTATTGTTAATTTTGTAACCTAAAAAGAAACCAGATAATTTAAGGTACTCATTTTTCCCTTTTAATATTTCAACTAAATTATACAAAGCTTTTAGCTCTCTATCATCTCTACTAATTCCATTTTTTGTATAGTAACAATAGTGATACATTTTAAGAAATGACTTTAATAAATTTTCATTTTCTGTTTCATAAATAGTACTAAAGTACTTAAGATTAAATGGTTTAATAGTAAGCATCTCCTTTTTAAATATTACACAATCTATTTTTTAGTTTTATTTGTGATACGCTTCTCCCCTCATGATCTTAAACGCGCGGTAGACTTGCTCGATTAGAATGACACGCATCATTTGATGTGGAAAAGTCATTTTACTGAATGACAGGGCGCAGTTGTCGCGGTCTAAAACCTCTTGGTGTAGACCGTTTGATCCACCTATAATAAATGTAAAGTCGCTTTGGCCACGCGTCATGCGGCTTTCTATTTCTTTGGCTAATCCTTCTGACGTCAGCATGTTTCCTTTAATCTCTAAAGTAATCACTGTGGATTGTGGTTTTACTTTTGCTAGTAAGCGCTGACCTTCTTTCTCTTTAACTTGCTCTATCTCTTTATCACTCATATTTTCGGGTGCTTTTTCATCAGGTACTTCAATGATTTCTATTTTAGAATAAGCTCCTAATCTTTTTTCATATTCTGCTATAGCTTGTTTCCAGTATTTCTCTTTTAGTTTACCTACTGTGAGTATCGTAATCTTCATAGTTATCCTCCAAAAAATTGTGTAGTAGTTGATAGTTATTATACTTATCCACAAGTTATACACTTATTCACACTATTCCCTCTTATTATAACAGGAATGCATACTGTTTTTTAATAATGTTTACGGTTTCTACACAAAAATGAGTGAATAACCTGTTTATTTGTGGATAACTCTGTGTACAATGTGGGTACTTCCCTGTGAATTGTGCACATCTCTGGATAACTATGTATAATTCCGTGGATAAGTTCGAGGTTGTCTTACATACTTATTCACAGGATTTACATTATCTTCATACTATTTTTGCTGAATCCTTACTACATAACCATTCCACCAATTGTTATAATTATCCGTCAATTGCATATAGTTATTTTCAGTTAAGACATAGGGTTGTATGCCCATATATTCCTTCTTTTATCGAGTAAATTTTCCTATAAAAATACTCTCATTAAATGTTTTTCATCTAACATGTATGCTAGAAAAATGTAAAAAAAAACCGATACCTCCTATTGAGATGTCGGCTAATTCGCTTTGATATTGATCATGGATTACAGTAGCTTCCACTACTGCATTAAGAAAATCTAAATTTCAAAGAAGTTAAGATTTTCTATAATGTATATATCGGTGTTGCTTTGGCTTTATCGGTATCGCATAGCAATACTTCTTTTTCTGTGTCGATGTCATGATCATTGAGCACTTGTCCAACGCTCATGCGTGCCAAGTCTTTCATGTTGTTGTCTTGTGATAAGTGAGACAGGTAAATGCGTTTTGTGTTGCCTGTGATGACGTCTGTCATTGCTAAGCCCGCATCTTCGTTTGAAACGTGTCCCATATCACTAAGTATTCGTTGTTTCGTCTTCCATGGATAACCGCACATGCGTAACATATCCACATCGTGATTACTTTCGAAGATAAAAGCATCACTACCTTGAATCATACCTTTCATGCGGTCCGAAACGTAACCTGTATCTGTTAAAATCGTAAATTTCTTATAATTATTATGGAAAATGTAGAATTGCGGATCTATCGCATCATGTGAAACATTAAACGATTCGATATCAAATCCGGCAATTGATTTCGTTTCATATGGATTAAAAATGAATTTCTGATCCATTGGAATCTTACTATCTTTCTTTTCAATGGCTGTCCACGTTTTCTCATTCGCATAAATCGGCAAACCATATTTACGTGCTAACACACCTAGACCTTTAATATGATCTGTGTGTTCATGTGTAACTAAGATGCCGTTTAAATCTTTAATTTGTTTGTCTATTTGTCCAAATAGCTCTTCCATTTTTTTCCCTGTCAAACCCGCGTCGACAAGAATACTACCTTTATCACTTTCCACATAAGTGGCGTTCCCTGTACTGCCACTCGCCAATGCGCTCATACGTATCAAGCGATTCACCCTTTCTAATCTATTGCTTCTATTACTTATGGGGCAGTCTCCGGTTTATGTGCCATCAACATGCCCTCTGTCTAATTATTTATTATAATAAACTAATTTATTTAAGTTTTTGAGAATATGAAACGAGCTCTTTTTCAAAAATTAGCTTAAGCTATCTGCAAAATTCTAAGTATATGATACGCTTATGAACCATTTCATACTTCTTTAATAACTCTCATTAACAGTATTTAATTTTAACATACTTTTAGCTTTCGAGCATGTCCAAATTGTTTATTTAGATACTAATCTATCTTTTAAATTCCATTAATCACGTTCTAAAAAGTTATTTAATAATGATGCGTGACTTGTAAAAATTTTTGGCGAGACACCTGAGGAAACAACACGAGTCGAAGCTACAGGCTAAGGCAGTGTCCGCGGAAAGCGTGCATAAAAAAACTGCCAACAAAGTCGGAGACTTTGTTGGCAGTTTGAGCACACCTTACTCAAAAGGGTGTGCGTTTTAATTTCATTCTCAACTTATCCACAGTTATCCACAAGATTATTCTTCAATAATTTTCGGACTGTCCGCTACGGCTTCGACATAATATGTTTTAATCTTGTCGCCGTGTTTTACTTTGATTTCCCAATTGGCTTCAAGCACTTGAACGTTCGGCTCTTTAACAACAGTATAGTAGCCCAGTCTTGCATTGGTTACTTCGTCATTGCGTTTGAGATAACGATTATAGTAAAGGTCCTCGATGGCACTTCGCGCTGTGTTCACTTGCTTTTTATCGTTATTCGTACCTTCTGAAGGCTCGATAGATTTCATAGCAGTTTGTTCATAACTTGAAGCTTTGCCATTTTCAACGTTAAATTCCAATTTCGCTCTACTATTATTCATAATTGGATAATCATTATATGTTTGTTCAAATGTAACTTTTTCATCATCAATATGGCTCATTTCGTAGTCTTCACCTTTATAGACAGCGCCTTTGACATACGATTTAAGGTCGGTGAATTGATCATTACTGATGTTAATTGGGTCACTAATATCGCCTTTGGCTACTGCGCCTGAATGCTCGCTCGTAATACTTGGACGTGTCTTCGCATAAGATGAGAAGTCATTCGATCTTGCTGTCAGTAATTGCATTTTCAAACCATTCACACTTGGGAGGTTTTCTGGAATTTTAATTTCTTCTTGTTTAAAATTCACTGCATTTTCGTCTTCACTATCGCTAATTTGTGATTTATTCACTTTATCCACGTAGATAATAATCAGGCTAATGTTGACTAGAATAAATACGATAATAAATAATGTTTTTGCGCGTTTCCAGTTCATTTATTCTAGCCCCCCATCGTTGTATGCATGCCATTCGCCTTTATACTCTACATACCATTGTGGTTTGAATTCACTATTACGTTGAATTTCGATGTCGCTACCATCATCTTTATGTTCCATGTTGTATCCAATCGTCATGTTTGTTACTTCTTCAAAGTCGATTTCAGGATTATTTGCCAGTTCTGAACGGACTGTTTCAGCACCTGGTAAATCTATTTCATCTTCCCCGCTATCTATCGTGACATTTGATTTTAACAATGCACGTGCATAGCTGAAGACGCCTTTGTCGCTCCATGAGACTTTAATATTATTCAAGTCGTCATCATTGAAGGTTGGACGGCCGTTTAAGAACATTTGATATGTTAGTTCGCCGCCTTTATTATCTGTGCTTGAACAGTCTGTAATCGTCTGTAAAGCCACCATGATTGTTGATGTAATCATAAGTACTTGGAATACTGTCTTGCATGTTTGTTGAACGATCCTCATCTTCTGAGAGATTCGTGTAACGATATTTTTCATTATCTTCACTGTAGTTGGCGACGCCGGTGTTGTTATTGTATGTCGCTGTACCGCTTTTCGTGCTACGTACGACTACAGAGTCATTGAAGAGTATAGAATTCATCGTATCGACACTAATGCGATTATAAATCGTGTGGTATGATTTTAAACCTTTAGGTGCCTTCGGTGCAAAGATATGCGTAGCCTTATCGATGGTATCTTTATTGGTAATAATCTCTGTATATGGCTTCATACTTTTCTGTTGTTCTTTCATTTGTTTAGCCAATGAACTGATCTTCGCCGTCGTCGTCATACGTACGACATTATGACGATCTTTACTAACAGCATAGAGTTTAACTTTGCCATCTTGATTGTCATCAATTAATAAACGGTCGAATTTAAAGTTATTTGGTACTTTGGCATCGATGTTTAATACTTGGCCTAAATAGGTTGCTAGTGGCATGTCATAACTGAAATCCAGTACTAAAAATTCATCGCTTAAGTCTGGAATAATCAAATTATGATTACTATGCATTTGTTCGGCATGTAATACACGTTGGTTTTTCAAGGGACTAATCGTCTCTTCGACGTTGCCACGTGTTGCTTCCATACCTTCTGTATCTTCACCATTAGAGTGAATGACTTGATAAGGGGCAACAACTTTACTCATGCCTTGCTCGAGCGGTTTACCTATCGTATTTGCTTTTGCATCTTTATTGCTACTATCTTGTTGATCTACGCTCGCTAAGTCTGGTGAAAAGTTCCACGTCATGTATGTCAGCACAACACTCATTAATACTAAAAGGTATAGGATGATGGATTTGATTAACTCTTTACTCCGCATCCCAATCACCATCTTCTAGTACTTCACATGGCAGTGTAATGAAGATTGATGTGCCTTGTCCTTCTACACTGTTTGCCCAAATGCGACCATTATGTGCTTCAACAATTTCTTTGGAAATGGCTAAGCCTAAACCTGTACCACCCATTTTACGCGTACGTGCTTTATCCACACGGTAGAAACGGTCAAAGATTTTATCTACTTTATTGATTGGAATACCAATACCATTATCTTTCACACGTATCGTCATACGATTGTATAACGCGTTCTGTTTCACGTGAAACTCTACACGTTTATCGCCGCGAGAATACTTCATCGCATTGGTAATGACATTATCAAATACTTGTGTCATTTTGTCTGGATCGATTTCTGTGAAAATCGTATTATTAGGAATTTCACGGACAAATGTCGTTTCTTTATCGGACATTTCGTGACGGTTAATAATTTTGTTAATAAACATATTAAAGTCTATGATTTCTTTCGTAATTTGATCGGATTCGTTATCCATTTTAGATAATTGTAAGAGGTCATTTACGAGACGTATCATACGTTCTGTTTCTTCACGTGTTACGGATAGGAATTGTGGTGCAAGTTCTTTATCTTCCCAAGCACCGCTTTCTAACGCTTCGATGTAGCTGTTCATAGATGTCAGTGGTGTACGTAATTCATGTGAAACATTTGCTACGAACTCACGACGTTCACGTTCTACTTGTTGTTGCTCTGTAACGTCATGTAGTACGGCAATGTAACCTGTCACAAATCCTGTTTCTTGAACGATTGTACTAAAGTTCACACGTGCAATAATACCTTCGTTTTCATTAATATCTAATAAGAAACTATCATTATTCTCTTGAATTTCATCTAAAGAGAATTCTTCCTCTAATTTAAGGACGTTTAACATGTAGTCTCCGATAATATCTTCTTTTAGTGAGCCCATCATCGTCAATGCCATATCGTTAACAATACGTACACGACCACGGCGATCGGTCGCAATAATACCATCACTCATATGTGTGATAACTGAGTCTAAACGACGTTTCTCACTTTCGGTATTCGCTTGTGCTTCTTGTACACGTTTCGATAGATTATTAAAGGCAAGTGCCGGCTCACCAATCTCATCGTTACCGTATATTTTTACGCGTTGCGTATAGTTACCTTTAGACATCTCTGCGGCTTGGTTACGCATATCTGTAATAGGTTTCGTAATCGTACGCGCAATGAAGAAACCAAGGATGACAGTAATTAATAAGGAAATCCCTGTACCCACGATAAAGATTTGGTTGATGCTTGCTAAGTTGTTTAAATACATCGTTAATATCCGCTTCGATATAGACGTTACCTATTGTTCCGTCGTTCGATGTTTTAACTGGTAAGTTATATACCCATACACGTTGTTTGCCGTTACCGTAATCTTTTAACACGGTATGGCTATTAATTTCGCCTAAAGATAAAGCTTTTTGGATAGAGTTATCGTTTGCTTTTTGATTTATTAGACTACGCGTAGACTGCTTTGAAGTGGCCATAATAATCTGATCTTTATCAATAAAGCGGATTTCTTCTATTTCTTGTCTATTCGCATACTCATTTAATAAGTTTTGAACTTCTTTTTGAGCATTAACCGAATTGTCTTCGTCATAGACTTTTTCTATATTAATTTCGATTTGTTTCGCGTATTGCGAAATATTATTTTTAAATGTTTGTGTTAATTCTTTTTCTAGACTATTGGTAAAATATAAACCGATAATTTGCATACCGATTACAATGAGCAACACATAGACAATAACAAGTTTCGTGTGTAAAGACTGAAAATATTTAAGCCATTTCATTTATAAGCGTCCCCTAGTCATGTTGTTGGAGGAAATATCCAACGCCACGACGAGTTACTATATATTCTGGATGAGATGGATCATCTTCGATTTTTTCACGTAAGCGTCGAATTGTTACGTCTACTGTACGCACGTCACCAAAATAGTCATAACCCCAAACAGTTTGCAATAAATGTTCACGTGTCATTACTTGACCCATATGTTTAGATAAGTAATGGAATAATTCGAATTCACGGTGTGTTAAGTCAATTTCCCCACCACGTTTTTTGATAGAGTATGCATCTGGATAAATAACAATGTCTTTAATAGAAATTTCATTGGATGCATTATCTACTTCTTGTGCTTGGTTGTGAATAATGACGACGTAAGTTTGCTTTCACACGTGCAATTAATTCGCGTGTACTAAACGGTTTTGTTACATAATCATCTGCGCCAAGCTCAAGACCTAATACTTTATCAATTTCTGAGTCTTTTGCTGTAAGCATAATAATCGGCATTTCGAATTTTTTACGTACTTCACGACATACTTCCATGCCGTCACGTCCTGGTAACATAATGTCTAATAACACGATGTCGGGTTCTTCTTCATATATTAAATCAACTGCATCGTCACCGTCGTAAGCACAAAATACTTCGTAACCTTCTTTTTTTAGGTTAAATTCTAAAATATCAGCAATTGGTTTTTCATCATCGACTACAACAACTTTTCTAGCCATATTTATAAACCTCATTTCTAAATTGTAGTACGTTCATTTTTAAAAATTCTACGTCTTTCTCTCTAGTATAATTTACCATTTATAACCTATTAATTCTATTTTTCTAAATAGAAAATTATATTTGTATATTGTAAAATTATAACATTGTTCGTATTAAATGGGTACTTATCGATAAATCATAGATGCATCAAGTGTAAACAATATCAGCGTATCAATCGAACTTCTTGCCTATAACCCATATACAGCCTACATTTAAGCTCCATTTTAAGAAGCATGTAATACGCATACATCATCCATACCAAAATCAAAAAAAGTGATACATATATGAAGTAACGGGTCATGTATTCAGATTACAGCGAATAATGATTCATTCGCTCTAATTTCTACATGTATGCGTCGCTTATTTATATGTATCACTTATTATTTTTAGATTGTTTTCGTTTTTTTAACAAATAGAGACAGTATAAATCCAATTATCGTTAAACCTACTATAAAGAAGAAGGTATATTGGACACCATGTGCTAGTACAACTTCTTGTGCGGCATTTGGGTTAGTTGAACCGAATGACTTCATTGCCGTTGTATAAATTGTAATGGCAATCGCTGTACCGAGCAGAACCGCCTACTTGAATTAATGTCGTAATCGTTGCTGAACCATCTGCATAAAGTTGATGTGGCAACTGATTTAAAGCGTTGGTTTGTGCTTGGCATCATAACCATGGATATACCAAAGAATAGCACCATGAATGCGAGAATGATTGCCCATACAGGTGTAGACGCTGAAATCATGAACGCAAATGAGATTGCTGAGATAAACATAAGTACGAAGCCTATAATACCAAAGTATCTCGCGCCGAAGCGATCAAATAACGAGCCTATAACTGGTGACAATACTAAGTTCACGGCGTTACCTGGTAATAAGATTAAACCAGCGACAGCAGAACTAAATAATAGCGCACCTTTTAGATAGAGTGGTAATAAAATACCTGTAGATAATATACATAAAATCGTTATGAACACCATTGCCGCACCTAATATAAACATTGGGTACTTAAATACGCTTAGGTTAAGCATCGGTGAATCGATTTTAAACTGACGCACGATGAAGATTGCTAATCCAATGAGACCAATCAATAATGGTAACCAAACGATTACATCTGTAAACGCCGCTTCTGCCATTGAACTTAGTGAGAATACAAGACCTGCAAAACCAATCGTCGATAAGAAAATCGATAAAATATCAATTCTAGGTTTCGTAATTTCACCAACATTTTCAACATGTGAAAATGCCATCAATAATACGACAATATATAAAATTGCGCTAATCCAGAAGATGAAGTGCCAACTTGATGCTGAAATAATAATACCTGATAACGTCGGCCCAAGTGCTTGGACCTGCTGTGATAACAAGTCCCATAATACCCATCACTGCACCACGTTTTTCAATTGGGAAGATTAACATCAGTACGGTCATCATAATCGGTAACAAAATACCTGTACCTAATGCTTGTATAATACGTCCTAATAATAACAAACCAAAGTTAGGTGCAAGTGCGCCTACGATGACGCCTAATAAAGATAATAATATGCCTGTAATGACTAGAGACTTTGTATTAAACCATTTGATTAAATACGAAGATGCGGGAACTAAACAAGCCATGACGAGTAAATAACCTGTTGTTAACCATTGTACAGTTGTCGCTGAAACTTGAAAATCAGCCATGATATCTGTTAAAGCCATATTTAATGCTGTTTCACTAAACAGACCCATAAATCCACCAATCATTAATACGAGTGCGTACATTTTTGGATTTTTCACTATTACTTGTGTTGCCATTTGATATACTCCTTTTTATGGTAAACGAAGTATAAGTATAATTAAGAGATAATAAAGTGAGTGTTACCTTGAAGTACATATTCAAGTGTATAGCAATCGTGCTTTGTCGCTCATTTTATTAAATTCATCTCCACGCTTTACTACTTATTCCTATATTTCCATTTCATTTTAGTCTATATAAATTGAACATCGGTTTAGTATCACCCAGGAAATAATTTAAATCATGATGACAACAAACAACGTCCGCTCAATATGAACTTACTTACTGTACCAAATTTTCTGAAAAAATGTCAACCCAGTTGACAAATTTATTTTCGAAAAAATTAAGCATCAAACAATTGCTTCTGTTGTCTGACACCTAAGTATCTATTTATTCAATATCTTCTAAACGCCAATCTTGCTTTAGTACTTGTTTAAGTTGCTCTAACTGTGTACTACCAATCATTGTTTCTATATGCGCAACGAGTTGTAATTTATGTTCTACATACTGTTCAAAACACTGCAGACCTAATGTAGTTAAGTTTACGCATTTTTCTTTTTTATTGTTGGGCACAGCTTCAACTTGAACGACACCTTTGTGCTCTAATTGTTTAATCGCTTTATGAATAGCTTGGCGTGTAAGATGAATTTTTCTAGTAAGTTCGGCAAAAGTTGGTTTCTCATAATTGATTTTATCAATCAGATACCATTCTGAGTCGCTGAAGTGAACATCTTGTATTTGCTCTGAAGTTGTGGATTCCAAGGTTTGTCTAAGCGCACTGTGACGTTCACTAATTAAATCTATGAGATCCAATCCCTCTATACTTTTATCATTTGCCATACTTACACTCCTCACATTAATTTCATATGATGCTATGCCAATAAATGCTCATCGTCACTGGGACATCTCGTTATGTTTATGCTGAATATTGATATTGGTCTACCATATGCTCATTTATCATAAGCAATTTTTTTATCAAATTCAAATTAAGCTCATTTTATAGCTTCTATATGTAATAACACTAGTATAATCAAATGATAATGATAACAAAAAATGCCCATCCTATTGGATGGGCATTATACGGTCTCGACGGGAATCGAACCCGCGATCTCCTGCGTGACAGGCAGGCGTGTTAACCGCTACACTACGAGACCTAAAAAATGGTGACTCCTACGGGACTCGAACCCGTGTTACCGCCGTGAAAGGGCGGTGTCTTAACCGCTTGACCAAGGAGCCTGTCTTAAGCACAAGTTAAATTATACCAAGTCTCTAGAAGGAAGACAAGCTCTTTTTTTAATTTTATTAGTATAATTTTCTATATTAATTGTATAAAGTTAGTATTTAAAGATTTATTTTGAAAAAACTGCTATAAAGCCATTAATGAAAATGCAAAAAACTTCAAATTGATTCAATGCCATGTAAATAATTTATATTTTAAAACAAAACTATTCAACTTAAAATCTTTTTTGTTTTCAAAACTTTTTGCTAAACTTGTGTAATAAAATATATTAGGAGGCTTATCCTTGGCAAACGTATTATTTATCAACTCAGGATCACCCGGACATTTTAATCCAACTATTGCAGTATGTAAAGAACTCGTTGAACGCGGTGAAAACGTCGTTTATTATATATGCGATAAATATAAAGAGAAATTAGTCGGTACAGGTGTAGAAGTACGCACGTTACCTACTGATGCTATACTCGATCGTTTTAGATCTTATGGTCAACATCATTTATATAATGTAATGAACGGTTTATTGAAAACTGCGGATATCATTGTGCCTCAAATTTTAGAAGAAACGAAAGATGAGCATTATGATTATATGATTCACGATTCTATGTTTAGTTGTGGTCATATCATTGCGCAAAAATTAAATATCCCTTCAATATCTTCTATTACATCATTTGCACATAGTAAACAAAGTTTTAATGCATTTACAGAAAAATTAACAACAATGGTTGATGCCAATGAAATTAAACAAGCAGATGAAACATTTAATGAATTGAAACAACATCTTGAATCTACATATAACGTTGAGGTGCCCTCACGCTTTGAAGTGATGAATAATCCTGGAGATTTTAACTTATGTTATGTAATGAAAGGTTTCCAAATGAATTATGACCTGTTTGATGCGCAACGTTATGTCTTTACTGGTCCTTCAGTCATTCAACCGCAACCCTCTGGATTTATGGATGACATTGATCAAACACGACCAATCATTTACATTTCTTTAGGAACTATTTTTAATCAAAATATCGCTTTTTTCAATAAATGTTTTAAAGCATTAGCAGACATCAACGCATCAGTCGTTGTTTCTATCGGTGAAACAAACCATCTCAACGATTTCGATGAAGTACCGGATAATTTTATAATTAAAAATTATGTACCACAAACTGAGTTATTACAGCATACAGCGTTATTCTTAACACATGCGGGCATGAATAGCACGAACGAGGCTATGATGATGAATGTGCCAATGCTAGCCTTCCCACAGAGCGCAGACCAACCTATGGTAGCTAAACAGATTGCAGACTTAAATTTAGGTCATCACATTGATGCTTGAGACCATTACGCCTGAACAATTAAACTGTGCTGTATCAGAAATGTTAGAAAATCAAATGTATTATCAAAGACATATCGAAAAAGTAAAAAACGTGCAATCTGTCGATGAAGCGGGTTATGCATATGCAGTAGATCAAATACTCGCTTTTCGCAATAAAGTTTGCCAATTCAATTAAATAACAATTATTTATAAATAAAAATACCTTGTAGACGCACCCTTAATGGTGAACGCTACAAGGTATTTTTTCATCATTAGATTAGCGACCTAACTTGGTATTACTTTCCTACCATAAAGATTTTAATAAGTTTGTTTGATTACGGTCTGGACCTACTGAGAAGATTGAAATCTTCACATCACATAGCTCAGAAATACGTTCTAAATATCTACGTGCATTTGAAGGTAATTCTTCTAATGAACGACAACCTGTAATATCTTCAGTCCAACCTGGTAGTGTTTCAAAGATTGGTTTACAACGATTTAAGTCTTTCAAGTTTGCTGGGTATTCAGTAATTTCTACGCCGTCTAATTCATAAGCTGTACAAATTTTCACTTCTTTAAGACCAGTCAATACATCAATAGAGTTGATTGATAAGTCTGTGATACCACTTGCACGACGAGAATGACGTAATACGACTGAGTCAAACCAACCGATGCGGCGTGGACGACCAGTTGTTGTACCGTATTCACGGCCAACTTCACGGATATGGTGACCATCTTCATCGAATAGTTCTGTTGGGAAAGGACCATCACCTACACGAGATGTATATGCTTTACATACACCGATAACTTTAGATACGAATGTTGGACCAACACCGCCACCTACAGTAACGTTACCTGCTACTGGGTTACTTGAAGTTACATATGGGTATGTACCGTGATCAAGGTCTAACATAACGCCTTGAGCACCTTCAAATAATACTTTTTCTTCTGCTACAAAGGCATCATCTAATACTTTAGCAGTGTCTACTACGAAAGGTGCGATACGTTGCCCTGCAGCGTAATATGTTTCAAAGATTTCATCAAAAGTTGGGCATGCTTTACCAAACATACCTTTGAAGTAATCATTTTTATATTCAATGTTATTTTTTAATAATTGTGCAAATGTTTCTTTGTCCAATAAATCTGCCACACGGATACCGATACGTTGCGCTTTATCTACATAAGCTGGGCCGATACCTTTTTTCGTTGTGCCAATTTTATTGTCTCCACGGCGTTCTTCTTCATATTCATCTTGTTTTAAGTGATAAGGTAAAATAACTTGTGCACGATTAGAAATACGTAAATTATCTGTTGAAATACCTCGTTCATTTAAAGCATCTAATTCTTTTAATAGTGCAACTGGATCTACGACTACACCATTACCAATCACTGATAATTTTTCTTTATAAAAAATACCAGATGGTACTAAGTGCAATTTATAAGTTTCTCCACCAAATATAATTGTGTGGCCCGCATTATTACCGCCTGAAAAACGTGCAATAACATCTGCTTGTTCTGCTAGAAAATCCGTAATTTTACCTTTACCTTCGTCTCCCCATTGTGTCCCAACGACTACTATTGATGACATATGAGCACCTCCAAGTTTTTCTCAATTAACCAATGAGTATTCTACCAATACCACAACGATATTGCAAACAAAAATCGAACATTGATTTTTCGTCATTTTTCTAATTCTCATCAATATTCAAACGCTCCAATAAATGTGATAAACATAGTAACACCAATGTTTTCATTGTATTTTACATTAAAAAAAGATACATACTTACATTATGATTCAAGAATAAAATACAAACAAAAACCGTACAATAAAACAAAAGTTTGTATTATTGTACGGAAAAATTAATTTTATCTTTTTTCTAACCCATCATATCCGCATGGGCATAATCTATATCTGTAAACTTATTATATTGTTTCATAAAGTGAAGCTTCACAGTTCCTGTAGGACCGTTACGTTGTTTGGCAATAATAATTTCGATATCACCATTATCATCATTCGTTTGTGGTTCATAGTTCGTGTCATCATCGTCTTCTTCATCTTCGCCTTGATTGTAATAATCATCACGATAAAGGAAGGCAACGATATCGGCATCTTGCTCAATCGAACCAGATTCACGTATATCACTCATCATTGGTCGTTTGTCCTGACGTTGTTCAACGCCACGTGATAGCTGACTTAGTGCGATTACGGGACACTCAAGTTCTCTGGCAATTGCTTTTAATGTACGAGAAATCTCAGAAACTTCTTGTTGTCTGTTGTCTGAAAAACGTGAACCACTACCTGAAATTAATTGTAGATAGTCGATCACTATCATGTCTAGGCCGTGCTCTTGTTTCAAGCGGCGACATTTCGAACGAATATCTGTAATACGGATACCTGGTGTATCATCAATAAATATCTTCGTACGCGATAATTTACCTACTGCAATTGTAAAACGATTCCAGTCTTCTTCAGTCATTGCACCTGTTCTTAATCGGTTGGAATCGACGTTGCCCGAACTACAAATCATACGTGTCGCTAATTGGTCAGCACCCATCTCAAGCGAGAAGATACCAACTGAATAATTACGTTCATTTGTAGCTACTTTCTGCGCAATATTAAGCGCGAAGGCAGTCTTACCTACAGAAGGACGAGCAGCTAAAATAATCAAATCATTACGGTTAAACCCTGCTGTCATCTGGTCTAAATCACGATAACCTGAAGGAATACCTGGTGTCTGACCACTGTTTTGATCTAATAATTCTGCCGTCTCGTATACTTCACCAAGTACGTCTCTAATGTCTTTGAATCCATCACTTTCACGTGTGGATGATAATTCTAATATGCGACGTTCCGCGTCGTTTAGTATTACATCTAGTTCCAGTTCATCATTGTAACCATCATTCGCAATACTATCAGCTGTTTGTATTAATTTACGCTTGGTTGCGTGTTTAAACACGATTTCTGTATAGTACTGAATATTACGTGTGGTTGGCACATTACTAGATAGTTCAGCTAGATATTGTGGACCACCCGCTTCATTCAATCGTCCTTCTTGTGACAATTGATCCATGATTGTTACCACGTCAATATCTTTGTTGTCTTCGTTGAGGTTCATCATGGCTCTAAAGATGTGTTGATGTGCACCTCTATAAAAGGACTCAGGAAGTAATACTTCCTGAGTTGTGTTGATCAATTCTGGATCTATGATAATGGCACCTAAGACAGACTGCTCAGCCTCATTACTGTGTGGCATTTGATTTTGTTCATACATTCCATCCATTACGATTACACCTCATATCTCAATCCGTTATTATTGTTCAACTGTGTGTACACGAATAGTACCTTCGACTTCTTTGTCTAATTTAACTGGCACGTTTGTGTAACCCAATGCATGGATACCATTTGGTAAGTCCATTTTACGTTTATCAATCTTGATGTCGTGTTGTTTTTGTAATGCTTGCGTGATTTGCTTTGTACTTACTGAACCAAATAATTTGCCGCCTTCACCTGTTTTAGCAGATACTTCGACTTCAATATTACTTAATTGTTCTTTCAATTGTTTAGCGTCTTCAATTTGTTGTTGACGCTCAGCTTCAACTGCTTTATTTTTTTGTTCTAATTGTTTTAAGTTACCTGGTGTTGCTTCCACCGCATAATTTTTCTTTATTAAGAAGTTATTTGCATAACCTACTGGTACATCTTTAACTTCGCCTTTTTTACCTTTACCTTTTACATCTTGTGTGAATATTACTTTCATGAATTTTCACTCCTACTCATTTGTTCTGTTATAGCTTGTTGTAATTTTTCGATTGCTTCATCGACAGTCACATCTTTCATTTGTGTAGTCGCATTTGTTAAATGACCGCCACCGCCAAGTGCTTCCATCGTTAATTGCACATTAACTGCACCAAGTGAGCGGGCAGACATACCTATGAGATTATCTTCTCGTCTCGCTATTACATATGAAGCCTCTACACCATCTAAACTTAACAGTTCATCGGCAGCTTGTGCAACTGTAACAGGATGATAGATTTTGTCATTAGAGCCATGGGCAATTGCTACCCCATTCTCTTGCAGTTTCACCGTTTGAATCAACTCAGTACGATTGATATACGTATCAAGATCATCTTTCAAGAAATGCTGAGTCAATATCGTATCGGCACCATGTGCACGTAAATAACTTGCGGCATCAAATGTTCTAGACCCTGTACGCAATGTAAAGTTACGTGTATCTACGATGATACCGAGCAAACATAACTGTTGATTCTAAACGTGTCAGACGTTGTTCTGTCGGTTGATACTCTAGTAATTCTGTAACAAGTTCAGCTGTCGAACTTGCATAAGGTTCCATATATATAAGCAATGGACTAGAGATAAAGCTTTCACCACGTCTATGATGATCAATCACGACTTTACGGTTTGCTTTATTTAAAATATTTTCATCAATGACCATTTCAGGTTTATGCGTATCTACGATGACTAATGTAGTCTTAGATGTCATAATATCCCATGCTTCATCTGAAGTAATGAAACGATCTTTTAGTTCTGGCTTTTCATTTACTGCATCCATGACACGACGTAACGTTGGATCGATATCTGATTCATTTAATACAATGTAGGCATCTAAATTATTCATCATTGCAAAACGGGATACACCAATTGCTGCACCGATTGCATCTAAATCAGGACGTGTATGTCCCATAATGATTACTTTGTCGCCTTCCATCAAGATATCTTTTAAAGCATGTGAAATCACTCGTGCTCTTACACGTGTGCGTTTCTCCATTGGGTCAGTCTTACCGCCATAGAAGCGTACATTACCATTCATGCTCTTAATCGCTACTTGGTCGCCACCACGACCGAGCGCTAAATCTAAGCCTGACTGAGAAAGTTCACCCAGGTCGACGAGATTTTCAGAACCTTCACCGACACCAACACTTAATGTAAGTTGGGCACGGTAACCAACACTCTTTTCACGGAGCTGACTTAAAATACTAAAATTAGATTCTTCGATATCTTTTAAAATACGTTGATTCAAGTACGCCACAAATTGATCAGAACTATAACGTTTGAAATAAATGTTATATTCTGTTGCCCATCTACTGATTACACGTGTAACCATAGAGTTGATTTCTGATTTTTGTGTATCGTTCATATTTTGAGTGATTTCATCGTAGTTATCTAAGAATAGTGTCATGATAATCGGTTTAGATTCTTCATATAATTCTTGCGTCTGAATTTCTTCTGTAATATCAAAGAAGTATAAAACATGTTCTTTTTCAGAATAGCGAACACGATAATGGTATTCATTTTCTTTAATTTCAATTTCTTGTGTTTTTTCTAATTGCTTTAAGATATTAGGATATACTTCGTTTACTGGGTCGGAAATGACATTACGATCTAATCGTTCCGACATAAAATGGTTCATCCACTCTATGTTTTCATTTTCGTCTAAGATAATCATCCCAATAGGTAAATTCTTAATTGCGATGTTGCTACCTTCAGAAATATGACCACTCAGATCATCTACATAGCTATCTAGTTTTTGTAAAGCTTGTCTTACCAAAAATACTGTCCCTATAATTATAACCACTAAGACAATCGCGGCGATGCCCGCCATAATTTGGTTGAAAACGAACCATATTACAACAAGCGCAATTGCTGTGAGCGCCATTATGATAAATGGCAAGAGCAAGGCTTTTTTAGTGGATTGACGATTCATTTTTCCACCTCAAATCATTTTTTAATGATACGTTTTAAGTTAATACATAAATCTATAACACCCAGGAGGCTTACAATATGTGTAAGTGGCATTAGAATTGTCCCTATTGCCATTAAAATCACAGTAAGTGTGAGCGGCATTGATTTTGCCTTTCCGAAAAAGTGAATCACACTTAACCCCTGAATATACATACATAATGATAACACAATTTCGAAGTTTAATACGATACTTTGGAACGCACTCGGTTCGGCAGTAAACATAACACAAAGTAGGACAATCATATACATCCATAGCAATGAACGCTTCATTTGCCACGCATATAATGGTTTGAATATTGGTGTAGCAATTTTGAATTTACGTAAAATTGGAAAAGTAACTAGTAAATTGATTAATATAAGTATAAATACTGCAATGATTACATAACTTGGTAATTGAACTGATAATTGACGGAATGTTTCTTCAAACATTTGTTTATAATCTGCACCAACACCTGCATTAGAAATATAATAATGTATTTGATCTTTCACAGGTTTCATTAATGTTGTTGATGTTGGTATTTTATCAAATGTTTGTAATGCCATAAATGCAATTAACGAGATCATACTCACGTATGTAGTTGTAATATAAAGTATACGCTCTTTAGATGTACGTTCTTTTAATAATTGGCCAACAACGAAACTCACTAAGAGTACGAGGACCATGATACTTAATACGAATATATTACCTAATAAAGTTGTTAAAACAACTGTTACGACTGCTGTTAAACCAAATGATTCTACAGACTTATGCCATAAAATAATGCCTGGAATTGTCGCAAACAAACTCAATACAAGCCCAAGCGGTGGTAATATATGTAAAGCTAAAGCTACTACGACTAGCGTGATTATACTAAGTATAGTTGCCTTAGGATATATTTTTGAAAACAAATTCGCCACTCCCATACTATTTTTGACTATAACTTTTATTTTAACCTCTTTAAAACTTTTATACAATTATTGCCAACTCATTTCTATAGAAGTTAAACATACGCTACACATTCAACTATTCGAAGATAAACTAATATTCATCCTTTCAGTTGATATTGAGACAGCTAAATCCCCTATTACTTCACAAGATCACAGCTATTTCCATGTGTTTTCCCAGAAAAAATAGGACCTACAAAGCAGTCAGTCTACTTTGTAGGTCCTATTGGTTATTCTGATTCTGCTGTGTCGTCCTAAATTTAACATTCTATAGTACAGTCACGCTCATTTACGCTTGATTTTATAAACCTTTAAGAAATGGTATAAATTAGGTGCCCAATCATTAAAATTAACTAAAAACCCATCATGCCCTACATTGTCAGGTACAAAGAAATGTTTATGGTATTTGAATCGTTGGCCAACTGCATAAACAAGATCATCAGGATAAAGTAAGTCATCCGCAAAGCCCATTGTCATAATCTTAGTATCCAGTCTGCTGAACACTTCGTCCACGTCATCACGCCCTCTATCCACATCGTGGCTGTCTAAGACGTCAAGCAGTGTTAAATAACATGCATAACTAAAGTGTTTCATAAACTTATCGCCTTGGTGCCTTTGATATGCAACCACTTGATCTGGCGAGAAGCGTTGTTCATAACTTTTAGACGAACGGTATGTTAAGAAGCCGAGTTGTCTTGCGATACTCATACCTTGTTCATGGTCTAAATGAATCGCTTGTCTCGCAATTTCATTAAATGCACGACTATATGAAGATGTTCTCTGTGTAGCGACAAGTATAACTGCTTTATCAACCTCAAATTTACGGTTATATAATAACTCTACTGCTTGCATGCCACCTAAAGAGCCACCTATAAGTATATTAATACGTTCAAAGCCTAAATGCTCAATACCTAATTCAATTGCACGCACAATATCACGCAAAGTCAGTTGTTCTGGGAAGTCTTCATCCGTAAGCGCAGAACTAGAGCCAAATGGACTACCAATTACATTGAAAGTTAAAAACTGATAATCATTAATCGGCATATAACCACCATCAATAATACCTCTCCACCATCCAGGTTGTTCATTTGTGCCATATGTTAAGTGATTTCCTGTCAAAGCATGACACACGACCACAAGAGGTTGACCTTTCAATCCAACATGTTCGTAACGTAATTTTAAGTTTGAGATCGTTTCTCCTGACTCTGTTGTAAATGGTCCTAATTCTAATGTATCAACCGTATAATTCGTCATGACTTACCTCCTACTTAGTAAAAAAACTCCTCACTATTCAATAAGTAAGAAGTTGAAAATTACTTATCATTCGACTATATCGTTGGTTTTAGCACCGTACTTTATTTAGCCGGTTGCTGAAGCATCATTGGGCCAAATCCCTTAGCTTCTCGAAATAAGATTTATTTTAATTGTATTGCACTACATTACTACTATTGATGTTCCAACAATCCATTCATTTTTAAAAAATGTCGGAATTTTCTAATTATTGTCATTCTAACGGATAAAATGATTTACATCAATGAAATAATTAAAATACCCATCTTAATGCGACCATAATAATAATGCCACCTATGATTGTAATTGTTAAACTACGTGTGATAACTGCAATCACTATTGTCGGGACCATCGTAATTAGAAACGGCACATTAATGCTATAACCCATCATGCCATCTTGTTGTTCAATCAAACCATCAATAACTAAAGCAGTAAATAACGTGATTGGTATAAACGACAACCATTTTACAACTCTTTCAGATAGTTTAATTTTAGATATAAGTAAAAACGGTATAATCCGTGTAAACCATGTCACAATACCACAAAGCAAAATAATAATAAGCATATGCGTCGTTGTTGTCATCGTTCCATCACCACCCCGAGTCCAGTTGCTACCGTAGAAGCAAGAATAATTGCCACGTAAGACGGCATAAAGAGACTTAGAAGAAGCATCATCACAATTACAGTAATGATCAATACAAAATACGTCTTGATGCGAGAGCGTTGAACTGATTCAAACTGTGACACAGCTAAAAAGATAAACATCGCGACAATAGCGAAATCTAAACCTAACGTCTCTGGGTTGTTTATGTATTTTCCAAATATAGCACCAATAACACATGCAAATGTCCAAAACAAATAAGCTGTGATATTTAAACCATATAACCAACGATCGTTAATTTTTTCTCCTTTAAGATGTGGCGTAATTGCTACACCAAACGTTTCATCTGTAATAAGCGTTGAAAGTCCTATTCGATTTAATAAGCCGTATGATTGGTAACTCGGTGCAAGCGTCATACTTAGTAGAAACATTCTGGAATTTACGATAAATGCTGTTAACACAATCGCAGAAATCGGTGTACCTGCGATGACTAATGCACAAATGATGAATTGTGCGAGCACCAAGCATATACAAGTAAGCAGAGTAAGATAATTTCAAGCAAACTAAATCCTGAGGCTACAGCAACAATTCCAAAAGACAGCCCTACCCCGACGTATCCTAATAATGTAGGAACACATTCTTTCACACCTTGCTTAAAAGTTACATGCGCTTCCATTACCTCACTCCTTTCATTTTTAATTTTAAAAAACAATAGCTTAAGTTTAATATAAATTAGGCGTTATATTCAATCACTTTAGCATTCCGTTTGTGTGACGGAATACAACCCTCTGTTTTAAAAATCTTATTTATCAACGTTTTAAACTTTTCTGAATCTTATGAAATATTTTAGACTTACCTGTTATTTTTCACATGAAAAACCATTGATGTTACTTACATAATTTTATAAATCCACTTAATTTTACCCCTCCCCTACCCCACCTCGATATAAATAAAGAGCGCAACAAAGGTCTTTGCTACGCTCTTTTAGCCATACTTATTTAATTTTATTTTACAGGACGGATCTCTGTTTTACCGCCCATAAATGGAACTAAAGCATCAGGTATTGTAATAGAACCATCTGCGTTTTGATAGTTTTCAACGATTGCCGCAAATGTACGTCCCACTGCTAACCCACTACCATTTAGTGTATGCACTAATTCTGGTTTAGCATTTTTATCACGTTTGAAACGGATATTCGCACGACGCGCTTGGAAGTCAGTTATATTTGAACATGAACTAATTTCCTTATAATCATTATAGCTTGGTAACCAAACTTCTAAGTCATATGTTTTACTAGCTCCAAATCCAATGTCACCTGTACACAGATTCACACGACGATAAGGTAGCACAAGTTCTTCTAAAATCGCTTCTGCATGATTTGTCATTTCTTCAAGCGCATCCCAAGAATCTTCTGGTTTTTCAAAACGAACCATTTCAACTTTATCGAATTGATGTAATCGAATCAGACCTCTTGTATCACGTCCGGCTGAACCCGCTTCACTACGATAACATGCTGATTGTGCTGTGAATTTAGCTGGTAAGACATCAGGACCTATAATTTCATTACGGTAATAATTCGTTAACGGTACTTCAGCTGTTGGAATTGTGTACAGCCCTTCTTTTTCAATTTTGAATAAATCTTCTTCAAATTTAGGTAATTGACCTGTTCCATACATTGAATCAGCGTTTACTAATTGTGGTACCATCATTTCTGTATAACCATGCTGTGTTGTATGTTTCGTTACCATATAGTTCATTAACGCTCTTTCTAATTGTGCACCTTCACCAGTTAAGAAGACAAATCTAGCACCTGATACTTTAGCACCACGTTCAAAGTTAGCCATTTTTAAATCTTCTACAAGATCCCAATGTGCTTTTTCTTCAAAATCAAAGTTTCTTGGTGTGCCCCAACGTTTAAGTTCTACGTTTTCTTCATCTGACGCGCCTACAGGAACATCATCTTGAATTATATTCGGAATACGAGATAATTTATCATTAAGATCTCTGTCTGTTTGGTTTAAATCGTCATCTAAGACTTTAATTTCATCTCCAAGTTTACGCATCTCTGCAATAACGTCATCTGCATTTTCTTTATTACGTTTTTTCTGAGCAATCTCTCCACTTACTTTGTTACGTTGCGCTTTCATTTCTTCAGCTTGGCTAATTAATTGGCGACGTTTTTCATCTAATGCTAAAATATCGTCAACTACTTGGACATCCATACCACGCTTTGTTACTTTTTCTCTAACTAAATCAGGTTCGTTACGGAATAATTTAATGTCTAACATATCGCATTCATCCTTTCAATTTTTAAAAATGTTTGGATAATAACACAAAAAAGACCACATCCCCTCTACAAGGGACGTGGTCTACGTGTTGCCACCCTATTTAACAGCCTAATGAGGTCGCACTCTCCATAAATAACGGCCAAAGCCGATTGTTCTTCTAATAGTAGGTAGATTCACACTAACGTTGATTACTTGTTCACACCAACCACAAGTTCTCTGAAACCAAACAATTAATACTACTTAGCCTACGAACAATAACTTATTAACTTGTTTTAAATATAGCAAATAACCTTATATTTTTCAAGAGTGACAGTGCTGACGTCTATTATATCTCATTCATATACGCAGTATCGTGTAAATATTGCGATACCGTCGCGATATCTTTATGAAATTGTCTATCTTCTGTGATTGAAGGTATGATTTGGCGTAACGTTTGATATTTTTCATACGTTTTTGGTGATAGCTTATCAATATCTTTATATTCTACAGCTTGTAATGCAATAATCGTCTCTATCGCTAAGACACGTCGTGCATTCTCAACCATCATATAACCGTGACGAGAAGCGATCGTTCCCATAGATACATGATCTTCTTGATTCGCTGACGACGGTATAGAATCGACACTGGCTGGATGTGCAAGTGTTTTATTTTCTGAAACTAAACTTGCTGCCGCATATTGCATAATCATTGCACCACTTTGTAAACCTGGTTGTGGACTTAAAAATGCGGGTAAGCCATTATTCAATTGTGGATTCACAAGTCTTTCTAGTCGACGTTCTGAAACATTAGCCAGTTCGCTGACTCCTAATTTTAAGAAATCTAAGGCAAAAGCAATCGGTTGTCCGTGGAAATTACCACCTGATATCACTAGTGTTTCATCATCTTCATCAAATATAAGTGGATTATCATTTGCGGCATTCATTTCAAATTCTAGTTTTTCTTTAACATAATTGAACACTTGGAAACTTGCCCCATGAATTTGTGGGATACAGCGTAAAGTATAAGCATCTTGCACGCGTACTTCACCTTGTGTCGTTGTTAACTCAGAACCTTCTAACCAATCTAGCATACGCGCGACTACATCAATTTGTTCTTGGAAGTTACGTGCTTTATGTACCTTTTCATTGTAAGCATCTGTAATACCATTGAGTGCTTGATGTGTAAGTGAAGCAATCCATTCTGCTTGATAGCCTAGACTCTCTGCTTCTATATAGTTAATTACACCCTGGGCAGTCATCGCCTGTGTACCGTTAATTAGTGCTAGCCCTTCTTTTGCTTGTAATTCTAGTGGTTTACGTTTCAAGTTATTTAAGACATACCGACTGTCTACCTCTTCACCTTGGTAAAACACGTTACCTTCTCCAATCAAGGCCAATGCTAAGTGAGATAATGGTGCTAAATCTCCAGAAGCACCAAGTGAGCCTTGTTGAGGAACTACTGGCACAATTCTATTATTAATGAAGTATACGAGCTGTTCTACTAAATCTACTGTAGTACCAGAATGTCCTTTAAGTAGGGTATTTAATCTTAATACCATCATCACTAATGACACTTCCTCTGAAAATGGGTCCCCCATACCACACGCATGAGAACGGATAAGATTCACTTGTAATTGATTATATTCCCCTTCATCAATACGCACATCACTGAACAAACCAAAACCTGTTGTAATACCATAGACTGTCTCTTTATTCGCTATAATATTCTCTACTGTTTGACGGCTCTGCTTTACACGTTCAAAAGCTTCTTCAGTCACTTCCACCGTATCTTTCTCGTATAAAAATTTCTTGATATCTTCAATTGTAAGCATTTCTCCATTTAATTGTAATGTCATTTCTCCATCTCCCTACTTATGAATTTAATTCGATTAATTCGAGTATACGCTTACATTTTCAGCAGAACAATAGCTTTTGACACATCCGTAACATGGTATCAAATCACTGTTTTAATAGGGTAAAGGAGCATTAATCTTCATTTTAGAAAAGTTAATAATTTCTTAACAGGTTTACCTATTGACTTAAATGCAATGCGGGTTTATTATTTTCTATTGTATTAAAAAACAGTTTAAAAATTTCGAAAATAAAAACACTTCAATAGATAGCAATATTTTGCACACATAATTGAAGATTTTAAAGTAGATTTATAATTACTTTGGTAATTTTAAACTCTGACTTTTACGCATATTATTCAAAAATCAATAGCGTTAAATTATCATGAATTTTAAAAGGAGGTTTCAATATGGAAACTTTATCATCGGTAAGCATTCCTAAACGTGAAGATGATACACATAAAGGTGATTATGGCAGAATCCTTTTAATTGGAGGTAATGCTAACTTAGGTGGCGCGATTATGCTTGCGGCGCGTGCATGTGTTTATAGTGGCAGTGGACTAATAACAGTAGCTACACATCCAACGAACCATGTCGCACTACATTCTCGTTGTCCTGAAGCAATGGTTATTGATATTAATGATACAAAAATGTTAACAAAAATGATTGAAAACACAGATTGTATCTTAATCGGTCCTGGCTTAGGTTGTGATTTCAAAGGTAATAACGCAATTACATTCTTACTACAAAATATCCAACCGCATCAAACGCTAATCGTAGATGGAGATGCTATAACGATTTTCAGTAAATTGAAACCTGAAATACCCGCTTGTCATGTCATTTTCACACCACATCAAAAAGAATGGGAACGTTTAAGTGGTATTCCTATTGAGGAACAAACATATGAACGCAATCGTGAAGCGGTAGATCGTATCGGAGCAACTATTGTCCTGAAAATGCATGGTACGGAGATTTATTTCAAAGATAAAGATTATAAATTACCAATCGGTACGCCCGCTATGGCGACTGGAGGCATGGGTGACACCCTAGCTGGAATGATTACGAGTTTCGTCGGGCAATTTGATGACACTCAGGAAGCTGTCACAAGTGCAACATACGCACATAGCTTCATTGGTGAACAGTTAGCAGAGAAAATGTATGTCGTTCCACCATCAAGACTTATAAGCGAGATTCCACATGCAATGAAATCATTAGAAAGTTAACTTATAACGAAAAAAGACCTACCTTAGTGAGGTAGGTCTTTTTATATGTGTATTTATCTTTAATCAAAGATTATTCTTCTTCGTTGTCGTCGCTATCTGCATTATCGATATCTTCGTTAACACGATCCATAAAGTCTTCTCTTACTTCTTTACGGCCATCTTCTTCAGAGTTGTCATCTTCAACTTCTGTATGGATACCATTACCTGGTGTGTTATCTTCTACAACCGCTTCATCACTTGATGACGCATCTTGTGATTCAGAATCCGTTGTTTGGGCATTTGTTAAACCTGATTCAGTTGTTCCAGATTCTTCAGTTGCTTCAACTTCTTCTTCATCTTCTTCGTTTACTATAGCTACAGTAGATACAAATTGATTATCATCTAATTTGATTAATCTCACACCTTGGGCCGCACGACCATTTTGTGAAATGTCATTTACATCAATACGAATAATAACACCAGAGTTTGTGACAACCATCAAGTCTTCTTCTCCTGTGACTGATGTTATACAAACAATATTACCATTACGCTCAGTAATCGTAGCAGTCTTAATACCTTTACCACCACGGTTTGATAATCTGTAATCTCCTACAGGTGTACGTTTACCGTAACCATTTTCAGTAACGACTAGGATTTCATCATCTTGTTCCGCTTTAGTAACATCTAAGCCGACAACTTTATCGCCTTCTCTAAGCGTAATACCTTTCACACCTGTTGCTGTACGACCAAGTGGACGTAATGCAGTTTCGTGGAAGCGAATTAATGACGCATGCGCAGTACCGATAAGAATATCAGTTTCACCGTCTGTAAGACGTACTGCAATCAATTCATCATCATCTTTAAAGTTGATAGCAATCTTACCGTTTCTGTTTATGCGTGAGAAGTTGCTTAACGCAGAACGTTTAACTCTACCTTTCAGTGTTGCAAATACAAGGTAATCTTCTTCACTTTCTAAATCTTTAACGGCAATCATTGTACTGATAGATTCATCACTATCTAACTCTATGGCATTGACTACTGGAATACCTTTAGACTGACGTGAGAGTTCTGGTACTTCATAACCTTTAAGTTTATAAACACGACCTTTATTCGTAAAGAATAAAACGTGATCATGCGTGCTTAACGTTACAAGTTGGCTAACGAAGTCTTCTTCGAGCGTATTCATACCTTGTACACCACGACCACCACGGTGTTGTGATCTATATGTTGAAACAGGTAGACGTTTAATATAGTTATTATGACTTAATGTAATAACAATTTGTTCTTCAGGGATTAAGTCTTCATCCTCAATATTATCAAGGCCACCAAGTTGAATTTCAGTTTTACGTTCGTCACCAAAACGATCACGAACATCAATGAGTTCATCACGCACGATTTGTAAAAGCTTTTCTTCATCCGCAAGAATTGCTTTTAACTCTTCAATATAAGCAATTAAATCATTGTATTCTGATTCAATCTTATCGCGTTCTAAACCAGTTAAACGTCTTAAACGCATATCTAATATTGCTTGCGCTTGGCGTTCAGTTAACTTAAATTGCTCTTGCAAGCTTGCCATCGCAATTTTGTCGTTATCTGATTCACGTATTACTCTAATGATTTCATCAATATGATCCAGTGCAATTCTTAAACCTTCTAAAATATGTGCACGGTCTAATGCTTTTTTCAAGTTGTATTCAGTACGTCTTCTTACAACTATTTTTTGATGATCTAAGTATTCAACCAATGCTTCTTTAAGCGTGATAAGTCTCGGTCTACCATTTACCAATGCAATCATGTTTACACCAAATGATGTTTGTAATGGCGTTTGTTTATACAAGTTATTTAGAACAACACTTGCGTTTGCGTCTTTACGAACATCAATTACGACACGTACACCTGTACGTAAACTTGTTTCATCACGTAAATCTGTAATACCTTCTATCTTTTTATCTCGAGCTAATTCAGCGATTTTTTCTATCATACGCGCTTTATTGACTTGATAAGGTACTTCAGTCACTACGATACGTTGACGTCCGCCACCGCGCTCTTCTATTTCGAGCACGAGAACGCATTATAACTGAACCACGTCCAGTTTCAAATGCACGACGGATGCCACTTTTACCAAGAATTAAAGCGCCTGTAGGGAAATCAGGACCTTGGACATCTTCCATTAATTCAGAAATAGTGATGTCAGGGTTATAACTTAAACTTAATACGCCGTTAATAACTTCTGTTAAGTTATGCGGTGGAATATTAGTAGCCATACCAACAGCAATACCCGAAGCACCGTTAACTAATAAGTTCGGGAACCTTGATGGTAAGACTGACGGCTCTCTTTCATTACCATCATAGTTATCTATGAAATCAATTGTATTTTTGTTAAGGTCTCTCAACATTTCAAGCGTGATTTTAGACATACGTGCTTCTGTATAACGCATCGCAGCGAGCACCATCGCCATCCATTGAACCAAAGTTACCTTGACCATCAATTAAAGGATATCGATAGCTGAAGTCCTGCGCCATTCTTACCATTGCTTCATAAATCGATGAGTCACCGTGTGGGTGATATTTACCCATTACGTCCCCAACGATACGTGCAGATTTTTTATATGATTTGTCAGGTGTCATACCTTGTTCATGTAATCCGTATAATATACGTCGATGTACTGGTTTTAATCCATCTCTAACGTCTGGCAAAGCACGTGAGACAATAACGCTCATCGCATAATCTAAGAACGATTCGCGCATTTCATTGGTTATATTTCGTTCATTAATTCTTGATTCAGGTAGTTCAGCCATCAAGATATCCTCCTTCAAAAATTCAGTTCATTGTATTAGAAATCTAAGTTCGCATAGACTGCGTTATCTTCAATAAACTGTCTACGATTCTCAACAACATCGCCCATCAACATTTCAAATACTTGGTCTGCTTCTATCGCATCATCTAGTGATACTTGTAGTAACGCTCTGTGTTCAGGATTCATTGTAGTTTCCCACAATTGATCCGCATTCATTTCACCGAGACCTTTGTAACGTGAAATCGACCATTTTGGACTTGGGTCTAGTTCTTCTTTAAGCTTATCTAATTCACGTTCGTTAAACACGTAATATTTTTGTTTACCTTGCGTCAATTTGAAAAGTGGTGGTTGCGCAATATACACGTATCCCGCTTCTAATAACGGTCTCATAAAGCGATAGAAGAATGTTAAAAGCAATGTTCTAATGTGCGCGCCATCGACATCGGCATCTGTCATAAGGACAATCTTGTGATAACGTGCTTTACTTAAATCAAATTCTCCGCCAATTCCTGTACCAAAAGCAGTAATCATTGAACGAATTTCATTGTTATTTAGTATTCTATCTAATCGTGCTTTCTCAACGTTTAAAATCTTACCACGTAACGGTAAAATCGCTTGTGTTTCTGAATCACGGCCTGATTTTGTAGACCCTCCGGCAGAGTCACCCTCGACGATAAAAATTTCACTTCGAGACGGATCTTTACTAGAACAGTCTGCAAGTTTACCAGGTAGACTTGAGATTTCCAAAGCAGATTTACGACGTGTCACTTCACGTGCTTTTTTAGTCGCAAGACGTGCATGTGATGCCATAATACTTTTCTCAACGACAATACGTCCGACTTGTGGATTTTCGTATAAGAATCTTTCAAATAGTTCAGAGAATAATTTATCAACGACTTGACGCACTTCTGAGTTACCAAGTTTCGTCTTAGTTTGTCCCTCAAATTGTGGATCACTATGTTTGATAGACACGACCGCTGTTAAACCTTCACGTGTATCCTCACCTGAAAGTCGCTCTTTATCTTCTTTGATTATTTTACTGTTTATACCATAGCTGTTTAGCACACGAGAAAGGGCACGTTTGAATCCTTCTTCATGTGTACCACCTTCGTATGTGTGGATGTTATTCGCATATGTTAATAAGTTAGTTGCATAACCTTTGTTATACTGTAATGCGATTTCAACCTCAATATCATCTTTTGATTCATGTACATAAATCGGTTCATCATGAAGTGGTTCTTTCGTTTCATTCAACATTTCTACGTAAGATTTAATACCACCTTCATAGCGATAAGAGTCTTCTCTAACTTCCTCTTCACGTTCATCTCTTAACGTAATTGAAATACCTTTATTCAAGAAAGCAAGCTCTCTTGTACGTTGTTGTAACGTTTCATAGTGATATTCTGTAGTTTCAGTGAATATTTCAGAATCCGCTTTAAAACGAATTACCGTACCAGAAGCCTCATCAGTTTCTCCGATAACTTTCAAATCGAATTGCGGTATCCCTTTTTTATAGGCCTGATGATAAATTTGGTTATCTTTGTAAACGTACACTTCAAGATCTTCAGACAACGCGTTAACTACTGATGAACCTACACCATGTAAGCCACCAGATACTTTGTATCCGCCGCCGCCAAATTTACCGCCGGCATGAAGCACTGTCAAAATAACTTCTACAGCAGGACGTCCCATTTTTTCTTGAATACCTACTGGAATGCCTCGTCCGTTATCAGTAACTTTTATCCAATTATCTTTTTCTATAACAATTTCAACTTCGTCGGCATATCCAGCAAGTGCCTCATCGATACTATTATCGACGATTTCCCATACAAGATGATGCAAACCTCTTGCTGAAGTTGAACCTATATACATACCTGGTCGTTTACGAACCGCTTCTAGACCTTCTAATACTTGAATCTGACCAGCACCATAATCTTCCGTGTTGTTCACATCTGACAATGCTTCCACCTTCACTTTCTATTACTTTATAATTTCGCCTTGGTTAATGCGATAAAGTTTAGCGTTCTTCATAATTTCATGCTCTATACCGTCGACTGATGTTGTAGTTACAAAAGTCTGCACTTTATGTTGAATTGTGCTTAATAAATGCGATTGACGTGAATCATCTAATTCACTTAATACATCATCTAGCAATAAGATAGGGTACTCTCCTACTTCGATATTCATTAACTCGATTTCTGCGAGTTTTATCGATAAAGCAGTAGTCCGTTGTTGGCCTTGAGAGCCATACGTCTGAGCATCCATATCATTTACATTGAAACCTAAATCATCTCTGTGAGGGCCGTATAAACAAACGCCTCTATCTTTCTCACGTTCCATATTGTCATTGAGTAAAGTTAAGACTTCTTCTAAGCGTTCCGTCTCACTTTTCTCTTCATTGTCGAGTTTTATACTAGGCAAATATTTTAATGACAACGTCTCACGCTCGTCCGTTATTCCAGAATGGATAGGCTTAGCTAGTGATTCAAGTTCTTTAATAAAATGTTCACGTCTGAGCGTAATTTTGAGTGCATACGCTGCAAATTGTTGATTTAAGACATCTAGCATTGTGCTGTCTGTCTTTTGACCATATTGCAGTTGCTTCAAATAATTATTTTTTTGTTTTAAAATTCGCCGGTACTGGGACAAATCATTTAAGTATACTGCAGAAATTTGTCCAAGCTCCATATCTATAAATCTGCGTCTAATTTGTGGTGATCCTTTGACAATATTTAAATCTTCAGGCGCAAACAATACGACGTTCAAGTGACCAATATATTGAGTCAGTCTACTTTGTTCCAAGTGATTAATTTTAACTTGCTTACCTTTTTTGGTTATAAACATCGTTAAAGGCATTTCACCGTATCTATAACTAAGTTCACCTTCTATTTTAGCATAGTCCATACCGAAACGTATAAGTTCCTTGTCATTGGACGTTCTATGACTTTTAGCCAATGCTAATGTATAAATAGATTCAAGGAGGTTTGTCTTCCCTTGTGCATTCTCGCCAATCAATATATTGACCTCTGGATGACAATCAAGGGTAACTGAATCATAGTTACGATAATTTTCTATCTGGAGTGTCTTTAATCTCATTCTTCACCTTGATGTAAAATAACAAATGAACCGACTTCTGGTATGACAATGCTATCTTGATGGTTTAACTTTTTACCGCGACGTGTTTCACGTTCGTCATTTATCAAGACATCAAAATCTTGTAAGAACCATTTTGCTTGTCCGCCAGATTCGATAATACCTTCTGTCTTTAGAAATTGCCCTAAAGTAATGTCTCCATCAACGATTACCTCTTCAACCAAATCAATCACTCCGTTTCTTTTAAGCTCACTAATATATTATACCTTTTTTCACGAAAAATTTCATGTAAAATACAGCATGTAAGCGTATTCTTATAACTAATTTTCACTTCTTTTTAATAATTATGTACAAAGCCCGTTATAGCGGTTGTTTTACATGTAATATTATATCAAATTTCGAGTGATTTTATTCTGTTTTTTTGATTCTCTATCAATAAGTTCCAAATTTAATATGAAATTAGAGCAACATTTTTAATATGTGCGATTTAAAATGACATTTAAAGCGTGTTTTAGACGCGTTATAAAATTTTATTGAAATACCCTAACAATTAACAATAAATGCTTATATTTAATCGCTCAGTGCCTTTAAAAATGAAATATACCTCTTAAAATACTTCTGAAATTTATTTTTTTCGTAAAAAGTGTCCCCTGCTTTATTTATATACACGTATATAGACAAGCGATTACTTTTGAATTTAAAAATTAAAAGAAAAAACCCCAGACAAAATAAATTGTCTAGGGATAAGTTATTAAGTTCTAATATGTTCTGATTGGCAGAATTAATTGTGTTACTGAATCATCGTCTTTGGGTTTTAAAATAAATGGTTTCATTGTGCCAAAGAATTCTATTTCGACTTCGTCATTATCGATTGCTTTTAATGCATCCATCATATATTTCGAGTTGAATGAAATCTTCAAGTTACCACCATCAACGTTACTTGCTTTAACGTCTTCATTTACGGTACCAATTTCAGGAGATGTTGAAGATAATTCTACTAATTCATTACCAGTACTTAATTTAATAACGTTATTGCCGCCTTCACGTGCTAATAATGATGCACGATCGATTGCATGATAGAATTCACCGTTATTAATGCCTAATTTAATTTCGTAATTCTCTGGGAATAAACGAGATGTATCAGGATAATGACCTTCTAATAAACGTGAAATAAAGTTCACATTGCCAACTTTGAATAGTACTTGGTTTGATGCAAAGAAGATATCAATCTCTTCTTCACTATCTGTCATTATTTTATTTAACTCTGATAATGCCTTGCCTGGAATGATGACATTTTTATTTTCAGACTCGTCTTCTAATGCCACTTTTCTTACAGCCAAGCGGTGTGAATCAGTAGCCGTGCATATTAATTCACTATCTTGTATAAGCCAGTTAACACCAGTGAGTACTGGGCGTGTTTCTGAGGTGGACACTGCGAAATTCGTCTGTGCTATCACGTTTTTAAGTACTTTTACAGATAATTGAATTGCATCATCGCGAGAAACTTGTGGTAACAATGGGTATTGATCTGGATCTAAACCACTTAAGTTAAATTCAGAATGACCTGAAGTAATTAATGTTTGAAATTGTTCATTTGTAGAAAGTTTTACTTCTTTACCAGGTAACTTTTTAATGATGTCTACGAAGAAACGACCAGGGAGTACGACTGATCCAGTTTCTGCAACTTCTATAATGTCTTCACCATCAACTTGTTTAGGTATAGTGATTTCGATAGATATTTCTGAGTCAGAACCAGTAAGTATCACTTCGTTATTTTTAACTTCAATTTTTATACCAGTTAATATTGGTAATGTAGTTCTTGGTGAGATGGCTTTTAATGTGTCATTTAATTGAGCAATAAAATAATCTCTTCTTATTGTGAATTCCATCTAATTTTCAAACTCCTTCCAGTCGTTTATATATAAATTATATAGGTTTTAAAACAGTAGTAATAGTAGTAGGGCTTGTGGATTACGGGATAACTTATATGAATTCAGGTATGGCATTATTTAACGACTGTGGATAACTTGTGCACAGTGTGTATGACTTTTACACATTATCCACAATTCTCCAAAATTTATCGTTACTACGTTATTCCTCAATTTTCCTACAATTAATCTGTTATAGTACAGTTTTTTATTGATTTCTAATTTCTTTTTCCAAGTTTTCAAGTTCTTGTTTAAAAGTTGAATCACTACTTACTTCTTTAGCTATTTTCTCATGCGCATGAATAACAGTAGTATGATCACGGCCACCAAACTCTTCACCAATTTTAGGTAATGAGAAATCAGTTAGCTCACGTGATAAGTACATTGCAATTTGGCGCGGATAGGCAATGGATTTTGTACGTTTTTTAGCACTAAAATCTTCAATTCTCACGTTATAGTATTGTCCAACTATCTTTTGAATATCCTGAATCGTAATTTTTTTCGATTTTGGCGCTTGGATAATATCTTTTAACAGCTGCAGCAGTTAATTCAGTTGTAATCGGTTGGCCTTGAAGTTTAGAAAATGCTAATACACGAGTGAGTGCACCTTCAAGTTCACGAATATTAGACTGGATTTGATTAGCAATATAAGTTAATGCTTCAGTTGGAATATTTAAATTTTCTTCTCCAATTTTTTTCTGCAAAATAGCCATTCTTGTTTCGTAATCAGGAGGCGTAATATCAACGATTAATCCCCATTCAAAGCGAGAACGCAAACGATCTTCTAATTTAGCAATTTCTTTCGGCGGTCTATCACTCGAAATAACAATTTGTTTGTTTGCTTGATGTAATTCATTAAAAGTATGGAAGAATTCTTCTTGTGTTTGCTCTTTATTTTGGATGAATTGAATATCATCTATTAATAAAACGTCAATATTACGGTATTTTTCTCTAAAACGCTCAGTTTTATTATCACGAATAGATTTAATAAATTCATTAGTAAATTTTTCACTAGACGTGTAAATAACTTTAGCATCAGGATTGTTTTCTAATACATAATGACCAATCGCATGCATTAGATGCGTTTTTCCTAAACCAACGCCACCATAAATGAAAAGCGGGTTATAGGCTTGAGCAGGTGCTTCGGCAACAGCGAGACTTGCCGCATGAGGAAATCTATTGCCAGGTCCGATCACAAATGTATCAAAAGTGTTGTGTGTATTGAATTGTTCGCCGCCAATGACAGCTTCATCTACACCCGGTGTATACTTTTTCTTTTGTGGAACGTCTGGATTCGTGTGTTGATTCTCACCTGATTTTAAACTCTCTAATTGATCTTCAGAATAGAAAACTGGCATAATTTCATGACCGATTGCCTCATATAATGCAGTTTGAATAATTTCAACATAATGCGTTTTTAACCAATTGGCAACAAATGGATCATCGATAACAACAATGGCTTCATCATTTTGCAATGAGTAAAGCTTAGTATCTTTAAGGAAAGTTTGATAGCTAGGATAACTTACTTTCTCTTGAGCCAAGGTTAGGACTTTTTCCCAAATTTCTTTTTCTGACATATGAATAAACTCCAACTTTCATAAATTTTAAAAGTTATACACAAAAACAACAGGTATAAATGAGACTAATCACAGCATGTTGATAATTATCCACAAGTTACACACAATCGGTGGATAACTATTTACTCGCTATGATTTATACACAGCTGTTTAGTATATAATTCAATAAAGTAAACCCTGTATCTATCAATATTTACATGACTTATCCACACAATTATACTTTTTAACAATGACCAATGTCAAATGACTGTGAATATGTTGTTAAAACGTAGATGAACTTGTTAATAACATATATATTATCCACAAAAATAGAAACCGTAACTGTGCATAAGTGGATAACTTTGAGGAATAAACAGTATAACAAAAATCGAACCATTTGTGAGCTTGGGAAATAATTTATAAAGATTGTATGGAAAATGTATAATGAAAAATGAAGGATAATGCGGATTGTTTTTTAGATAGTAATGTTTCTACTATAATAGGGGAGGTTAGGCAATTTATAATCCAACACTTCCTTATATGTAATTAAATTGGGAAGTATTTTTAAATTGCCTATAAAATTGCAAAGACTCAAATTGATGCTTGCTTTATAAAATATATTTTGTTATATTGTAGAAGTTGCTTGAATTATGACTAGAAATTAATAACAGTTAAATCAAGACTTAAGAGCAGAAGCGTATATTAATTTATCTATTATAATAGTTAGATAACCGAATAAAGATGGAGGTGTTTTTGCATGGTAAAACGTACTTATCAACCAAATAAACGTAAACATAGTAAAGTTCATGGTTTCAGAAAACGCATGAGCACAAAAAATGGTCGTAAAGTTTTGGCGCGTCGTCGTCGTAAAGGCCGTAAAGTACTATCAGCATAAGATCACTGACTCATCAGTGGTCTTTTTTTGGTTTTAATGAAGGAAAATGACAGGAAATTACGTTAATTTTCGTTAGTAATTTAAGAAAATTAATGATATAGATTAAACATATATATAACATAATACATCTAATGAAGAGATAAGTGAGTGATGGTTGGTGGAAAAAGCGTATCGAATTAAAAAGAATGGTGATTTTCAATTTATTTATAAAAAAGGGAAATCAGTCGCTAACAGACAATTTGTAGTATACACAAAACCCAACAAAAATTTAGAGCATTTCCGCTTAGGAATAAGTGTTTCTAAAAAAATAGGTAATGCTGTGGTTAGAACCCGTATTAAAAGAGCTATTCGTGAAAACTTCAAGATACACAAAGAAGATATGCTACCATTAGATATTGTGGTAATAGCGAGGCAGCCAGCTAAAGATATGGATACGCTACAAATTCAAGCGAGCCTTGAACATGTACTTAAAATAGCAAAGGCTTTTAATAAGCGCATCTAAGTAGGGTAGGGGAAGTGGTTGATTAGACTACCGTTAGTCTAACTTCAGACAACCCTAAGACTTACTGTGTATTTTTTCGATCAAGATATTCGCTTTTTGATAGGAAACTCTTTACAATATTATAATGATAAAATTTAGACAATAAAGGAGGCGAGATGGATGATGGATTTAGATACAATAACGAGTATATCCACGCCAATGGGCGAAGGTGCGATAGGTATTGTACGTTTATCTGGTGTCGATGCAGTTAACGTTGCTGACAAGTTATTTAAAGGAAAACAAAAACTTGCAGATGTAACATCTCATACAATTAATTATGGTCATATTATTGATCCAGAATCAGAAGAAGTTATAGAAGAAGTAATGGTTTCTGTGCTACGTGCACCGAAGACGTTTACGCGTGAAGATATTGTTGAAATCAACTGTCACGGTGGTATTTTAACAATTAATAGAGTGCTTGAATTAACAATGAGTAATGGCGCACGTATGGCTGAACCGGGAGAATTTACAAAACGTGCATTCTTAAATGGACGTATTGATTTGTCCCAAGCAGAAGCAGTGATGGATTTTATTCGTTCTAAAACCGATCGTGCATCAAAAGTTGCAATGAATCAAATAGAAGGCCGTTTGAGTGATATGATTAAACGACAGCGACAATCCATTCTCGAAATCCTTGCACAAGTCGAAGTTAATATAGATTACCCAGAATATGATGACGTAGAGGACGCTACTACAGAATTTTTATTAGGTAAATCAAATGAAATTAAAGAAGAGATTAATAAATTATTAGAAACTGGTACGCAAGGTAAGATTATGAGGGAAGGCTTATCTACAGTAATTGTCGGTAGACCGAATGTTGGTAAATCATCAATGCTCAATAATCTGATCCAAGATAATAAAGCTATTGTTACAGAAGTGCCAGGAACGACACGAGATACATTAGAAGAATACGTTAACGTTCGAGGCGTACCACTAAGATTAGTAGACACAGCAGGTATTCGTGAAACTGAAGATATTGTAGAGCGCATAGGTGTTGAACGTTCCCGAAAAGCATTAGGCGAAGCAGACTTAATCTTATTTGTACTAAATTATAACGAAGCACTTTCTGAAGAAGACCGTAAACTTTATGAAGTGATTAAAAACGAAGATGCGATTGTTATTGTAAATAAAATGGATTTAGATAAACAATTAGATATAGATGAAGTTAAAGCAATGATTGGAGATATGCCGTTAATCCAAACTTCTATGTTGAAGCAAGAAGGAATAGATCAATTAGAAATACAAATTAGAGATTTATTCTTTGGTGGCGATGTTCAAAATCAAGATATGACGTATGTATCTAATTCAAGGCATATTTCATTATTAAAAGAGGCTAGAAATACAATTCAAGACGCAATAGATGCTGCAAAATCAGATATACCAATGGATATGATTCAAATTGACTTGACGAGAACTTGGGAAATATTAGGTGAAATCATCGGAGAATCCGCAAGCGACGAATTGATAGATCAATTATTTAGTCAGTTCTGTTTAGGAAAATAATAAGGAGGAAAATAGTATGGCTCAAGAATATGATGTAATAGTAATAGGAGCCGGGCATGCTTGGTATTGAAGCAGGACTTGCTTCAGCTCGACGTGGTGCAAAAACGCTTATGTTAACAATTAACTTAGATAATATTGCGTTTATGCCATGTAATCCATCAGTTGGTGGACCGGCAAAAGGAATCGTCGTGCGTGAAATTGATGCTTTAGGTGGACAAATGGCCAAAACGATTGATAAGACCCACATTCAAATGCGTATGTTGAATACGGGCAAAGGCCCAGCAGTGAGAGCATTACGTGCACAAGCAGATAAAGTATTGTATCAACAAGAAATGAAAAAAGTAATTGAAGATGAAGATAACCTTGATATTATGCAAGGCATGGTAGACGACTTAATGATTGAAGATGATGTGATTAAAGGCGTACGTACTAACATTGGAACAGAATACTGGGCAGAGGCAGTTATTATTACAACAGGTACATTTTTACGCGGTGAGATTATCTTAGGAAACATGAAATATTCAAGTGGCCCTAACCACCAATTACCATCTATTTCATTAGCCGATAATTTAAGAAATCTTGGCTTTGAAGTTGTTAGATTTAAGACAGGTACACCACCTCGTGTAAATGCGAAAACAATTGATTATTCTAAAACTGAAATCCAACCAGGTGATGAGGTAGGTAGAGCGTTTAGTTTTGAAACTACTGAATATATCTTAGATCAATTACCATGTTGGTTAACATATACAAATGCTGATACACACCAAGTAATTGATGATAATTTACATCTTTCAGCAATGTATTCAGGGATGATTAAAGGTACAGGTCCAAGATATTGTCCATCAATTGAAGATAAATTTGTGCGTTTCAACGATAAACCACGTCACCAATTATTCTTAGAACCAGAAGGACGTAATACGAATGAAGTATACGTACAAGGATTATCTACAAGTCTTCCAGAACATGTACAAAGACAAATGGTAGAAACAATTCCTGGTCTAGAAAAAGCAGACATGATGCGTGCAGGTTATGCAATTGAATACGATGCACTCGTACCTACACAATTATGGCCAACACTTGAAACTAAAAAAATCAAAAACTTATATACTGCTGGTCAAATCAACGGTACATCAGGTTATGAAGAAGCGGCTGGACAAGGTATTATGGCTGGTATTAATGCAGCAGACTAGAGTACAAGATAAAGATGAAGTTGTCTTAAGTCGTTCTGATGCATATATCGGTGTATTAATTGATGATCTTGTTACGAAAGGCACAAATGAACCTTACCGTTTATTAACATCTCGTGCAGAGTATCGTCTATTGATAAGACATGATAACGCTGATTTACGTCTCACTGATTTAGGTCACGAATTAGGAATGATTTCTGAAGAGCGTTATGCACGTTTTAATGCAAAACGAGACATGATAAAATCAGAACAAGAACGATTAGGTAGTATCCGAGTGAAACCACATGATCGCGTTCAAGAAATTATTGAAGCCCAAGGCGGTTCTCGCTTGAAAGATGGTATTTTAGCATTAGAGCTGTTACGTCGTCCTGAAATGACTTACGATTTAATTCTTGAAATTCTGGATGAATCACATGTACTTCCATCTGATGTTGAAGAACAAGTGGAAATTCAAACGAAATACGAAGGCTACATCAACAAGTCATTACAACAAGTTGAAAAAGTAAAACGTATGGAAGAGAAAAAAATTCCAGAAGACTTAGATTATAGTAAGGTAGATAGTTTAGCGACTGAAGCGCGTGAAAAATTAGCAGAAGTTAAGCCATTAAACATTGCGCAAGCTTCTCGTATTTCTGGTGTGAATCCAGCTGATATCTCAATTTTACTTGTTTTTCTTGAACAAGGAAAAATCCAAAGGGTGAAAAATTAAGATGAGTGTAGAATGGTTAACTAAGCAACTCAGTACACAAGGTATAGAACTTTCTGAAGAACAACAACGACAATTTCAAACGTATTATCAAATGCTTGTTGAATGGAATGAAAAAATAAATTTAACAAGTATCACTGAAGAACATGAAGTGTATTTGAAACATTTTTATGATTCAATTGCGCCAAGTTTTTATACGGATTTGACTAAAGAATTAACAATTTGTGATGTAGGTCTTGGTCTTGGTTTCCCAAGCATTCCTTTAAAAATTATTTTTCCGAATTTAAAAGTTACAATTGTAGATTCGTTAAATAAACGTATAAACTTTTTAAATCAATTAGCAGAGGCGCTAGACCTTGAAAACGTAAATTTCGTGCACGATCGTGCCGAAACGTTTGGCAAAGGAGTCTACAGGGAGTCTTATGATATCGTAACTGCACGTGCTGTTGCTAGACTTTCAGTATTAAGTGAATTGTGTCTGCCTTTAGTTAAAAAAGGCGGTCAATTCATTGCTTTAAAATCTTCTAAAGGTGAAGAAGAATTAGAAGAAGCACGTTTCGGTTTAGGTATTTTGGGTGGTAAAGTGCGAGAAACAATTTCATATGAATTGCCAGAAGAAGCGGGCGAGAGACAAATGATGATTATAGACAAGAGAAGTCAGACACCTAAGAAGTATCCTAGAAAACCAGGAACACCGAATAAGTCTCCATTGCTTAACAAGTAAATGCAAATCAATACAATTAATTTAGAGGGAGCGCATGGAAAATGAAGAAACCTTTTTCTAAATTATTTGGTTTAAAGAACAAAGATGACATTGTTGGTTATATTGAAGAAGATCATAATAATAGCGTTGAATCTATTCATATCGAACGTATTGTGCCAAACCGTTATCAACCAAGACAAGTATTTGAGCCAAATAAGATAAAAGAACTCGCAGAATCAATAGAAGAACATGGTTTGTTACAGCCTATCGTCGTACGTCCAATTGAAGAAGATATGTTTGAAATCATTGCAGGTGAACGTAGATTTAGAGCGTTTCAATCACTTGGTAAAACACACGCAGAAGTCATTATTAGATATTTAGATGATGAAGAGACTGCTGTGGTTGCACTTATTGAAAACATTCAACGTGAAAACCTATCCGTCGTTGAAGAAGCGGAAGCATATAAAAAGTTATTGGAAATCGGGGATACCACACAAAGTGAATTAGCTAAAAGTGTTGGTAAAAGCCAAAGTTTCATAGCTAATAAATTGCGTTTATTAAAATTAGCACCTAAAGTCATCGAACGTTTACGTGAAGGTAAGATTACTGAACGTCACGCTCGTGCAATGTTAAGTTTATCAGAAGAAGATCAAGAAATAATGGTTGAAACTGTTATTAGCCAGAAGCTAAATGTAAAACAAACAGAAGCACGAGTGAAACAAAAAGTTGGCCCTGAAAAGGTGACGGCTCAAACATTTGGCTTTGAAAAAGACTTAACTGACGCACGTGATGCAGTTGGTAAAAGTCTTGAAAGCATTGAAAAAAGCGGCATTAAATATGAACATCAAGCTAAAGATCATGACGACTATTATGAAATAAAGATTAAATTATACAAACGTTAATATAACCAAAATGAAACAATCTGGGAAATAGATCCTAGATTAAATCACTGACTGTTAGAATCCTCATTGGAAATCTAACAGTCTTTTTTAATGTTTAAATTTTATTAAGTTAATATAAAAATTCCATTGTAATATTGTGATAAATCAAAAACTGTGATTAAATTAAGAAAACGCTTACACATTATCTAAAGGGGGGATGATAATATGATTACGTTTATCGTGTCTATTATTTTATTAGTTGTAGGTTATTTCACTTATGGTAAATATATCGATAAGATGTTTGGAACGAAAGAGGAACGTCCGACGCCAGCATTTCATCAGAGGGACGATGTCGATTACTTACCGATGAAGACATCATCTAATTCACTGATTCAATTATTAAATATTGCGGGTGTTGGTCCAATTTTCGGACCAATTATGGGAGCACTTTATGGACCTGTCGCATTTATTTGGATTGTTGTGGGTTGTATTTTTGCGGGGGCGGTTCATGACTATTTAACTGGGATGATTTCAATCAGAAATAAAGGGGCTCATTTACCTGAGCTTGCTGGTAAGTTTTTAGGAAAAGTGATGAAACACTTTGTTAATATTTTCTCTATTTTATTATTACTCTTAACAGGAACAGTATTTGTGACAAGTCCGGCATTATTATTACATGATTTATTAGACGGACGTATTGCATTAGGCATCATTATTCTTGTTATCTTTATTTATTACATTCTTTCTACGATTTTACCTATTGATAAAATTATTGGCCGTATTTATCCAATATTTGGGGCATTATTATTAATTAGTGCGGTTGGTATTGGTTTCCGTCTTATTCAAACAGGCGCACCGATTCCAGAGATTAATTTAAAAAATATGCATCCTGATGGGGCATCTATTTTCCCATTATTATTCTTCACGATTACTTGTGGGGCGTTATCTGGTTTCCATGCGACACAAACGCCAATTATTTCTAGAACAACGAAAAAAGAAAATAATGGTCGTTTTATCTTTTACGGTATGATGATTGCTGAAGGAATTATAGCTATGATTTGGGCAGCAGCAGGTATGAGTCTATTTAATGGTTACAATGGACTTAGTGATGTATTAGCGCGTGGCGAAGCAGCTTTAGTGGTAAGTGAAGCTTCTCATTTATTATTAGGTTCTGTCTTAGGGACCATCGCAGTGTTAGGCGTAATCGTCTTACCGATTACGAGCGGGGATACATCTTTCCGTAGTGCCAGAATGATTATTGCTGATTACTTAAATTATGGTCAACGTAGTGTTGTAAAAAGAATTATCGTAGCCGCACCATTATTTGTAATTAGTTTCGCTTTGACTCAAGTAGACTTCACAATACTTTGGCGTTATTTCTCTTGGGCTAACCAAACCACTGCAACTGTTGCTTTGTGGGTCGGGGCTATGTACTTACTCATGGCTAAAAAGAATTTCTGGGTGGCGAGCAATACCGGCCGTGTTCATGACATGGAATATATTTACATACATTCTCAGTCAGCCAATCGGTTTAGGATTAGATCTTACATTAAGCTATGTGATAGCATTTGGTCTGACAATACTATGGGTTCTGTACTTTGGTTATCAATATAAGAAAATCACTGAAGGTGAAGAGTTTGAATTAGATCACCAAATTCAATATCAGCAACAAACGACTTAAGTTTTTATATTGGCAGTACTTGGCCGATAGCTAGTTAAACTTGTGGGGTGGATATGAAATCAAATTATGATTTCTATCTTGCCCTTTTTTGTGCTGTCTAAAGGCAGTCTAAAAAACGTTGGTATCATAGGGTGTAAAAGCATTTTGACAATTGAAAAGGTGCATATGTCAAAGAACTTTGGTAGTCTAATAATGATTTCCATATTAATCTCTAGTCAAAGGAGCACGACAAATGAATTTAGGTTCTCAAATTAAGTATTTCAGACAACTCGATTATTTATCTCAAGAAGATTTAGCAGAGAAATTATATGTTTCACGTCAAACAATTTCTAATTGGGAGAATGATAAGAGTTATCCAGATGTTCATAATTTACTTATGCTCAGTTCATTGTTCGATGTTTCTTTAGACGATTTAGTCAAAGGAGATGTGGAGATTATGGAACAGAAATTAAAGCAAACAAACTTTAACTTGTGGTCACATTTAATGGTGTGGCCGATGTTATTAGTAGCAATTTTATTTGGTCCGAGCGCTTTATTATTGGGGAACGGTTGGCATTGTCATTGAGGTTGTACTATTTATTATTGCGATGTACGCTTCTATTAAAGTAGATTTAATTAAGAAGTCTAATAATATGCAAACTTACGATCGAATCGTAGCATTTATGAAGGGTGAAGATCCTAATGAGGTTAATACTACAAAACTAAGAAATACCCTGACATTTATATATAGCTTCATATTAATCGTAGGCGGTTTTTTAATCATTTTGCTATTAAGTATGTATTTTTTCAAATAGAAAATATAGTAAAAAGCATCTTTCAAATTTTGAAAGATGCTTTTTTATGTAAATGGGACTGAATGAACTTTTTATTATTTTTAAAACTTTTATTAAAAAATATCACAGTAAATGTTTGAGCAAGCAGTTTAGTAGTAATCAACTCCCTACAATTTAATAAATTTATTTGTAGATAATGTAGATAATGAAATACCTTAAAAATCAAGACACGTGCATGCTCATCGGCATTCATTTCAAAATAAAAAAATAAAGAATATAGCTAATATTAAGTGAATTATTATCCTTAAATTGTATTTAATTTTAAGGAGTAAAAAACTACTCCAATATAAGAAAGCGTTTACAAATAAGAAATAAGGTGATATATTAACGTTAATTTGGTTAGTTAAATTAACAAACCAACCAAAAATAAGGGGGCATCGCTAAAAGTTAACGCGTAAAGATAACTATACATATTACTGGTTTGGACATTCTAATTTATGAATAGTTGTTTTGTTAATCATCTATGAGCAGGCATACATTAAAAATTAATGGGGTGGGGATTATGTCCGTTAGTTATGATTCTAAACAAAGTGATAAGAATGAACGATTAGGTATGCCAGAGAAGATTACTTTTGGTATCGGGGATTTTGGAGCGAATTATAGTTGGACCTTTATTGCATCTTTTATAATAATTTATATGACTGATGTAGTGGGTGTTGTTGGTTCAGTAATAGGTACTATTATATTGATTTGTCGGTTTGCAGATGGTTTTTCGGATTTGTTTATGGGAAGTATCATTGATAATACAAATACAAAGATGGGCAAGGCTAAGCCATGGGTCTTTTGGACCGCTCCTATTTTGGGAATCTTAACTATTTTATTATTTAATGTGCCACAATCTTTTGGTGATACTGAAAAGATTATTTATATCTTTTCAATATACTTTTTGATATCAGTAGTGTTTTATACTGCCAATAATGTTGCATATTCTTCTCTTATTTCATTTATGACTAAAAATGAAACTGACCGTGTTTCATTGGGAAGTATCCGTTTTATTTTTGCTAACTTAAGTGTTTTGTGTATTACGACATTTACCACATTTTTAGTTAATGGATTTGGTGGTAATCAGCAAGGTTGGACTGTTACATCTATTATTTATGGCGCATTATGTGCTATACCGTTAATGATTGCAGGATATTTTGTAAAAGAAAGAAACGTTGCAACTAAGAAATATGACCACATTGATAAAAAAGGTGTCAAAAAACAAAAAAACCGCATACCTTTTACATTAATTATAAAAACATTAATGACAGAAAAATACTTTCTTATTACTATTGTTTTATATTTACTATGGTATTTACGTCAAACAGATAATAGCATGAGAATATATTATGCTACGTATATTTTTAACGATGAAAATGTTATGGCGCTTTTAAGTTTTGCTACTTTAATCCCAACAATTTTAGGTTTACTACTTGCGGCTAAATTTTCAGAAAAGGTTGGAATTAAGAAAAGTATCATTATTGGTTTAGTAATATCAATAATTTCTTATATCATTATGAGTTTGTTTTCGGAAAACTTAACTATGTTAGTTATAGGTTTAGTTATACATGGTATAGGAATCGTACCATTTACTGCCGCACTCAGTGGTATTGTTGCAGATATTGGCGATATTATATATTGGAAAACAGGGGTACCAGTACAAGGGTCAGTGTTTAGTTTGGCTAGTGCTGGAATGAAAATTGGATCAGGTCTACAGTCAGCTATTGTAGGGTGGTCATTGTCCATCGGTGGTTATGTCGCAGGAGCTTCAATACAATCTGAAAGTACTATATTTGCCATAAAATCGATGCAAATATACTTTCCGTTTTTAATGGTTATAATGATAATGATTGTTACGTTCTTTTTAAATTATGAAAAATTCATAGGTAAGGTTAAGGACCAAATAAGAAATAATGAAGTGGGAGAACTGAGAAATAAACAAATATATAAATAAGCGGAGGTTATATTATGTCAAAAAAATTATATGTAGCTAAAACAGGATCAGATTTTGCTAAGGGGTCTGAGGATGAGCCGTTATTAACAATTAATAAAGCGGCTTCGCTTGCGTTACCTGGGGACACTGTAATCGTTCATGAAGGCATATATAGAGAAGAAATAAACGACATAAATTCAGGATTAAGCGAGTCTCGCAGAATTACATTTGAAAGTGCAAAAAATGAAAAAGTGACTGTAAAAGGCTCTGAAGAAATAAATGATTGGCATCTTGTAGAAGGAAATATATGGAAAGTAGAAGTTCCTAATCAATTATTCAAAACATTTAATCCTTTTTCAGTGAAATTATTTGGTGATTGGCTTGAGGTTGATAATGATCAGACTTTAGGGCAAGTATATTTAAATGGTCATGCACTATTTGAAGTAAATGCTTTTGATAGATTGAAAAATCCACAAAGCGTCGAAAAAGTATTTGATCATTGGACTGAAAAAGAAGTTGATTTTGATTACGCTGATTTATCGACATTTTTATGGTATGCGGAAGTAGATGAAAATAGTACTACGATTTACGCTAATTTTCAAAACTATAATCCAAATGAAGAATTAATAGAAATCAATGTCAGAGAACACGTATTTTCGCCAAGTCAAACACATACTAATTATATAACAATTCGTAATTTTGAATTAGCGCATGCGGCAACACAATGGTCTCCACCTACAGCTAAACAGACTGGTTTGATTGATACGAATTGGAGTAAAAAATGGATCGTAGAAAATAATTATATACATGATTCGATGTGTAGTGGTGTTTCAATTGGTAAAGAGATATCTACCGGACAAAACTTTAGTTCAATTAGAAAAGATAAACCTGGTTATCAATACCAAATAGAAACAGTTTTTAGTGCTGTTAATGCTGATTGGAATAAAGAAACGATAGGATCACACATTATTAGAAATAATAAAATTAGCGATTGTGGACAAAATGCTATTGTGGGTCATTTAGGGTGCGCTTTTAGTGAAATATATAATAACCATATCTTTAATATTGGTAATAGAAGAGCGTTTTTTGGATATGAAATTGCCGGTATTAAACTACATGCGGCTTTAGATACACAAGTTTATAATAATTACGTTCATAACTGCTCTTTAGGTATGTGGTTTGATTGGCAAACTCAAGGAACAAGAATTAGTAAAAATATATTCAATGAAAATACAAGGGATCTTTTTGTAGAAGTGACAAGCGGACCTTATCTCGTCGATAATAATATACTAACTGCTGATTACGCTTTAGATAATCATGCTCAAGGTGGCGCTTATGTTAATAATATTATTAACGGTGAAATGGTTCATAGATTGATGCTAGATAGATCAACGCCTTACCATGTGCCACATAGTACATTAGTCGCTGGATTTGCTCCAGTTTATGGAGGAGACGATAGATTCTACAATAATATATTTATAGGGAAAAATGCTGTAAATAATATTGGAACTGAACTGTATAATGGTTATACAACATCTTTAGAAGAATATAAGTATTTGGTCTCTCAAGAAGAAGGAGATCACCAAGCTTATCATAAAATAAAACAACCTGTTTTTATTAACAATAATGCTTATTTCAATAAAGCCAAACACTTTGAAAAAGAAGAAAATAATTTAATAGATGAGAACTTCAATCCTGCGTTATCTTTAGAAGAAGAATCAGAAGGTTTATATCTTAACATTTCATTACCAAGCATCATTTTTTGAAATTAAAGGAGAAACCCAATCAAGTGATACTTTACCTAAAGTAAGACTAGCAGATGCAGACTTTGAAAGTCCAAATGAAAAGCCAATCAGTATTAATACTGATTTAGTAGAAAATATGAGAACGGATACTACTCTATTAGGACCGATTGAAAATTTACAAGCTGGTGAAAATAAAGTGCTAATTTGGAAACACAATGAAAACGGTGACTATCTGTAGGACTAAGTCATTATTATACAGATAAAATGCACAAAATAATTAGACCGCTATAACATTCACAAATGAAAAACAGCCTCAATTTTTAAAAATTGAGGTGCATCCCAAAAGTTGGACATAAAAATTCAACTTTTAGGGATGTTTTTTTATGTCAAAATACTATCAATCTATTTTTATTATTGTTTCATACAGAAGCAATGTGCTTTAACGGTTGATTTATGATAATATAGAATAATTGTTTTTTTATTTAATTTATTTAAAAACTTTTTATTAAAACCATAGGAGATATTAGTTTATGAAATATTATGAAGAAATACCTGTTATAAGAGCTATAGCCACGATGTTAGTTCTATGTATACATTTAACAGCTCAATTGTATAATTCAAATGGCGTCATAACAGATCCTATTTTGTCATATTTTAATCAAATAGCGAGATTAGGAACACCAATTTTCGCCGTAATCAGTGCATTTTTGCTTACAAGTTCGACTTTGAATAGAAAATTTAGTTTATTATACTTTATCAAATCAAGATTCACTAAAATCTTTATACCTTATATACTATGGACAACTTTATATATAGTATTGAGGTATCTTTTTACTAATACATATTATCCTCCAGGGACGCCTTTAATAAAATACTATATACTTGGTACAGCTGAAATACATTTATATTTCATTTTAGTAGTAATTCAATTTTATTTACTATTTCCATTCGTACACAAACTTAAAAAGGGGTTACCATTAATAGTAGCATATATCATTGCGACAATAATAAATGTAATTTGGTTGAATTATGGTAGAGGTGAAATCACATTCCAAAGTGACTTATTAAACGCTTTTGTTAATAGTAAAGCATTTATATTGAATTGGCTTTCTTTCTTTTTCCTTGGCATTTGTTATGCGAAGTTTTATAAAGAAATTAATAGAACAATATTAGAATATAAAATTTATTTCAAAATAATAGGGATGATATTATTTGTTGATTTAATAATCAGCATTGATATTACAAATTTATATGGTTCAAGCAGTATAGCTAACATCATTTATATACCATTCTTTCTTGCGCTATTAATTATATTTTATAATCATGTTAAAAATTATAAGTATTTAATGAAATCTTTAACAGTTATAGGAAATTATTCTATGGGGATATACTTGATTCATGTTTTATTAATTATGATATATAGACAGTACCCTTATGCAGATATTGTTAATAATCCATCTACATTTGTTATTTCTTATATCGTTATATTATGTCTTTCTGTAATATCCATTTATTTAATAAGTAAATTGCCTTTTTCAAGTTATATTGTACCGATTCCAGCTAAAAAAACTATTATTAATAAGCGTGTACGAAATGAGAAGACATAGTGAAGCTGTAATATGAGCATTAAGGTATTAGAAAGAACAAGCTTTCAGGACGACAGACTTATCCATCTACAAATAGAGAAAATAAGTAAATAGATATGTAAGAACATTTTGAATGCTAAAGCGTAAAATTTAAATGAGAGGCTGAGACAAAATATGTGTCTCAGCCTCTCATTTTATCTATTTTAGTGATTGAATTGATAAGATCTATTTAGTTCACTGTTATTCTTTTGTATTACAACCTTCTTTAGAACCGCAAGAGCCGCATTTTCCTTCTTTAGATTTTTTCATAAATTTAGTTAATGTAAATATAGTGTAGCCAAAAATTGCTAAAAAGATAACGATGTTAATGATAATCGACATAAAATCACGTCCTCAAATAAAAAATTGGCTAACTTGGTAGAAGATGAATGTCAGTATATAGGCAGCAATTAAAGGATAGGCTACTGCGAATATTGTCCATTTTAAGGCATAGGTTTCCTTACGAATGGTTGCTACAGTCGATAAACAAGGTATGTACAATAGGATAAATATCATAAAGGCATAGGCTGATAATGGCGTAAATTGATCTTGAACGATATTTACTAATCCGGCTTCATCTGAAGCGTAAATAATAGCCATCGAACTAACTATGACTTCTTTAGCTAAGAACCCTGGAACAAGCGTTGCGCCCGCTTGCCAAGTTCCGAATCCTAAAGGTGCAACTAAAACTGCAAAGAAACTTCCTATAAAATGTAAAAAGCTGTCGTTTACATCTACGTTGAAACCACCTGGTCCTGTATAATTTAAAAGCCAAATAACTACTGAACCCGCAAAGATGAAAGTTCCTGCTTTTTTAACAAATCCTTTTGCTTTTTCCCAAGTACTTCTCCAAAGTGTTTTGATAGAAGGTAAACGATATGTCGGTAATTCCACGATAAATACTGAATCATCATTTTTCAGCACAGTTTTAGTCAGTAAGACACTTGTTAATAATGCGATGACAATGCCAAGCACATAAAGACTTAACACAATGAGCGCTTGATTTTGCTCGAAGAAAACACCAACAAATAATGCATACACAGGTAGTCTTGCAGAACATGACATAAACGGTGCAATTAAAATTGTTGTAAGACGTTCTTTCTCACTTTCAATACTACGTGCGGCCATAATACTAGGCACGTTACACCCGAAACCAATAATCATAGGAATAAAGGATTTACCACTTAAGCCAAAGGTTTCCATAATTCTATCCATCAATATAGCTATACGTGCCATGTAACCTGAATCTTCTAGTAAAGAAATAAAGAAGAAGAGTACGATAATCTGAGGGACGAATACTAATACACCCCCAACACCCGCAATCACTCCGTCAGTAATTAAATCTTGTAAGAAAGCTACAACACCAAGGTTATCCATGACTGACTTAACGGTATCGGTAAATGTGCCACCAAGAAATTCATCAAGCTGATCAGATAATGGTGTACCTACCCATGTAAATGTAATGTGGAATATGAGCCACATGATACCTAAAAAGATAGGGATACCTAATATTCTATGTGTTAGCAATTTATCTATACGATTAGAAAGATATTGTTGTTCTTCATCAGGATATTCAATCACCCCGTCTAATAATTGAGCTATGTAGTCGCTACGTTTACGTTGTACTAATTCACGAATAGAACAGTCTAGTAAATCAGATAATGTTTCACGTAAAGGGATGATTTTTTCTAACACGACTTCATCGAGTAATTCATGAATTTTAGGATTGTCTAAAAGGAATTGTATAGCGATAAATCTGAAAAGCTGTTTATCGAAAGAAGTGTGTTCAGATAAATATTTTTCAATACAAGATATTGTATCTTCAAATTTTTCGCCATAATTTATTCGTAAAGGTCTAGATTTTGATAATGAATGGTCTTTAAGCGCATGTAATAAATGAGTCGTACCTTTACCACTTCTCGCTAGGATAGGTAATAAGGGTAGTTTTAATTTCTTCATTAGAGCAGTCTGATTAATACGAATACCACGTTTTGTGGCTACATCTATCATATTTAAGCCGATAATAATGGGTGCCCCTAATTCCATTAATTGAACTGTTAATTGTAAATTTCGTTTGAGTTGGCTTGCATCTATGATATTGATCATACCTGAGAAGTCATTGTTTAATAAGTAGTCGGTCACTACAGTTTCATCTTTAGAAATAGGTGACAGTTCGTATATACCAGGTAAATCTATAAGGCTTCCAGCGTTCTCTTTTAGACGGCCGACCTTCTTCTCAACGGTAACGCCGCTCCAGTTGCCTACATATTCGTAAGTGCCAGTTAATGCATTAAATAATGAGGTCTTACCTACATTAGGATTTCCTAGGATACAATAGCTATTATTCATGTGCTTCCTCTAAAAAAATCTGACATGCATCACAACCACGTATACTTAAACATTGGTCATTAACTTCTAAAATACAAGGCCCTTTGAATAAACATTTTTGCTTAATTTTCACGTTCGTTCCGTTATTTAAGCCTAGCGCATTTAAACGTTGTAACATATGTTGGTTTTTAATATGTAGAGCTTTAATTTTATAACGTTTTTCCAAAGTGGCTGTCTCGATATTTAGCATAGTCATCACTCTTTCTTAATTGTAAATAATAATCATTGTCAATTATACAACTAAGTTTTGTACGATAAAAGCGTTTTAAATATTAATTTTGTGGACATTTTGTTAAAAGACATTGCAATGCTCATAGATTTCATTAAACTTGTAATAAAATCTATCTGAAATATATATTAACCTTGAATTAAGGGTATAGATAAGTGAGCAAAAATATTGTATATTTACACGATAGGTATTACACTCGAATCAAACTTGAAATGAAGCGGTCCAGTTTTTTAGATATTTTGATTTGTAAATATAGTTTTTAATACATAAAAATAAAGACACCAAGACGATTTGTTTTCAATCCATCAGTAGCAATATGTAAATAGTTTATATGCATTAAGGGTTTGTAAAATGCGCATAATGTAGGAGGGATTCAAATGGTTATTCGTGAAAATAAACGTATCAAAGTCAAAAGATTGAATGAAACACGTTCTAGTGGTATTTCTGTGATGATTGAGGAAGGCGGATTGGGAGCCGATCAATATTATCAAATAGAAAAGCAAAACACGGAAACTTCAGAAGAGCATTTACACCAATTTGAAAATGAAGTTCGTGAAAAGAGTGACATTGAACTTATAGATTTATTAGTTGTAAATGCAAAAGAAAATACAAATACAGATTATAATGAAGCGTTGCAAGTAATTCAAGAAGAGATACTGGATCGCATGAAATAGTGATTAAATTCATACAATTGAATAATAAAATGAGCATATGAAGGCTATTGATAGGGGGTAATTAGAACTATATCAGTAGCCTTTTTAGTATGTTAGGCTGTCTAAAGTACGTCTAGAATATTAAAAATGATTAGAAATACCAATGAGAACATAAAAAAGGAACGGGAATACGAAATCAAAAGTTGAAATTTGATTTCGTATTATCGCTCCTATCAGACTGCTACTGTGTAATTGTTAGTTGGTACTTTTTGTGCACGCTTTCCGAGGGCACAGCCTTAGCCTGTAGTCTTCGGCTGATGCTTTCCTCACAGGAGGCGGTCCAAATCACTGGCATTTTAAAACAATGAACAAACATTTAAAGTTATATAGTAACCCAAAGTACAACTTTTTGAGTTCTTTACACATTGGGTTTGTTTACGTTCTGTTACAACATCATATATTTGTATTTTTGTTAACCATTTAATTCTAATGGATTAGGTCCAATTCTCTTATTTTCGTTTAATGCATCAATACGTTCCATTTGATTAGTTGATAATGAGAAATCAAAGATATTAATGTTTTCTTCTATTCTATGAGGTGTAATTGATTTTGGAATTGTTACGACACCATGTTCAATATTCCATCTAATAACAACTTGTGCTTGGAGATTTTCCAATTTCTTCTGCAATCGCATTGATTGTTTCATCTGTTAAAATCTCCGCGTTCATTAGTGGAGACCATGACTCCATGTATATAGATTCAGTATCTAAGTAAGTTCTCAATTCTTGTTGTGTGAAGTAGGGATGAAATTCGACTTGATTGATGACAGGTTTAATAGAAGTTTGTGATTTTAACACTTCTAAATGCTCAATATTGAAGTTACTTACACCAATATTTTTAACTTTGCCTGATTCGTATAGAGCTTCCATACCTTTCCAAGTTTCAATCATGACAGACTCATCTGTACCCGGCCAATGAATAAGGTAAAGATCTAAGTAGTCTAGACCTAAGTTATCTATAGAAGTTTGATATCCTTGTTCTACATTGTCTTTGCCAAAGTTATCAAACCAAAGTTTTGATGTAATAAATAAATCTTTTCTTTGAATACCGGCTGCGACCATACCTTCTTGTATACCACGGCCGACCATTTCTTCGTTTCCGTAAACTAATGCGGCATCAATACTGCGATAACCGTTGATAATTGCATGCTTCACTGCATCTTTTGCAGTGTCATCATTTTCTACTCTAAAAACACCTAAACCAAGTTGAGGCATAGTATTACCATTATGAAAATCAATATATTGCATAGTTATTCTCCTTTTACTGTGTTTGATTTCAAAATATTTTCAAACAATGTTTATATTAGTTATATTACCGATGATTAAGTAAAAATGTAAGTACGCACTTTAAAGTAACCTAGGTATCTATTTTATGAATAATCATATTTTTAATTGATTTTTAAGATTGCTGTGATTATAATATAGGTATAAAAAATGTTACCATTTAGTTCACCAAGCCCTCACTATTGCCTATAATAGTGAGGGCTTTTTATGGTGTGGCTTACGTTATCGCCTATTGTTTTTCGCCACGATTACGAAGCCATTGCGTAAACATGGCAATGATGCAACCACTGATGATTGTGGCTAAGACATTTATAAAAAATGCTACCATTATTCAGCTCACCTCCTCTCAACGTCTAAATTGACGCCTGAGAGATAGGCGACATCCATATTATATACTAGAAATGCTGTGCTTTTATCATATGTTTGAGCTTGTCACTTTATCTTCAAATATTTCCTCAATTATACAAATTACCACAAATATCATTATCAATTTATTTAATTTCTTCTTAAAACAACATGTACATTGTATTCGAAAATCATTATACTTAAGAACATGTTTATTTTTAAAACAACAAGGAGTTAGACAAAATGAGTATCATTAAAAGAGTATTTCGGAAAGAAGATTTATCCCGTTATCAAAATAAAGATTCAAATTTAGAACGTACACTTCGTGTGAGAGACTTTTTAGCATTAGGTGTCGGAACGATTGTATCGACTGCTATTTTTACATTACCAGGTGTTGTTGCTCGCAGATCATACAGGACCAGCTGTAACACTTTCATTTTTAGTATCAGCAATAGTAGCGGCACTCGTTGCTTTTGTATATGCAGAGATGGCTTCAGTGATGCCATTTGCAGGTTCGGCTTATACTTGGATTAGTATATTATTCGGAGAGTTTTTTGGTTGGATAGTAGGATGGGCGCTCATTGCAGAGTATATTATTGCAGTTTCTTTTGTAGCGTCAGGTTTTTCAGCCAATTTAAGAGGGCTTTTAGACCCCTTCGATATATCATTGCCAAACGCATTATCCAATTCACTTGGAACTAACGGTGGCATAATGGATATTATTGCGGCAATTGTAATTATTATCACAGCACTCTTGTTAGCGAGAGGTGCATCAGAAACAGCACGCGTACAAAATATACTTGTTGTGTTAAAAATATTAGCGATTTTCTTATTTCTTATTGTAGGTTTATCAGTTATTAATCTTGGAAACTACATACCGTTTATTCCTGAATATAAAGAAACAGCAGCAGGTGCCTTTGGTGGTTGGCAAGGTATTTACGCAGGAAGTTCGGTTATTTTCATTGCTTATATCGGTTTTGATTCTATTGCGCCTAATTCTGGAGAAGCAATTAACCCACAGAAAACAATGCCTCGAGGTATCTTAGGATCACTACTTATTGCAGTTGGATTATTTGTTGCTGTATCACTCGTATTAGTAGGTATGTTTGATTACTCAGCATACAAAGATAACGCAGAACCAGTAGGTTGGGCATTACGTATGAGTGGACACGGCACAGTTGCTGTTATCGTACAGGCTGTCTCAGTTATAGGTATGTTTACGGCACTTATTGGTATGATGCTTGCCGGTTCACGTTTACTTTATTCATTTGGCCGTGATGGCATTCTTCCGTCTTGGTTAGGGAAGTTAAATACCAAGAATCAACCTAATCGTTCTTTAGTCATACTAACAATTGTGGCAGTCATTATCGGATCTGTATTTCCATTTGGATTTTTAGCGGAATTGATTTCAGCAGGTGCGCTCGTCGCATTCATGTTTGTGACAATTGGAATTTATGCATTACGCAAAAGAGAAGGTAAAGATTTACCAGAACCAGCATTTAAATTACCATTTTACCCTGTTATGCCGATTTTTATATTTATCTGTGTATTTGCAGTGTTTTGGGGATTAAGCGGACAAGCTAAATTCTATACATTGATTTGGTTTATTATTGGTATTGTATATTATTTATTTTATGCCATTAAGATGAATGGTCAGCAGAAATAGATAGCTTATAGTTTAAAAATTACTTTTAATGAAAAGACTCCGGATCTAGATGATTAGATTCGGAGTTATTTTTGTGCAGAAATAGATAATCTATAAGTAAAAGTAAAAAACATATAGAGTGACGAATTAACTTAGTTTTACCTTACATGTTTAAACTTTATTTAGACAAAACCTCAAAAACACTTCTATAATTTTTTTAAATAGTTCATAATCATTATTTTTATTTTAAAATTTTTAGATTAATTTAATTTCGTACATAAATTAAAATATTTTTCAAAAATAAACAGAAATTATATATAGAAATATGATAAAATTTAATTTAAATACATAAATAAGGGGTGTTTGATATGAATTGTCCTAATTGTGGTGCAACTGCTCAAAATGAAGACTTATTTTGTGGAGAATGTGGAACAAAATTACAAAATGATTTCACTGAACCTACAAATAAAAATTCTAGTCAAAATGATAATGATGACAAAATTCAAAATTTCAAAAAAAGTATGAATGATTATACGAGTGACACTTTAAGCGAAAGTAAAAGATTTTTTGGGAATGTTTTCACTGGTTTAGATAACGAAATAGCTTCTAAATATGTTTATTCTTATAAGCTCTTAATGTCATTAGTTGGTGGAGGATTGATTATACTATTGTTATTTTCACTTTTTCTAGTACCTGGTGAAGTAGCATATTTGGGGATAACTAAAAGTAGTATTATATTTAAAATTCTAATCTATTCATTGATTGCTTTATTAATACTGTTTGGAATTACTATTGGAATTATGAAGATTTTAAATATAAAAGAAGATGTACATAAAATACTCTCAGATTTTATAGCTTTTAATACATACGCTGTAATATTTATACTTTTAGGACTTTTATTTATCCTTATAAAAGTGGCAAGTTTTGCAAGCATTCCTAATTGTAATTGGAATACTATTATTTGTTGTTTCGCCAATTTATTTGATTAGTAAATATAGTAATTATAATAAACTTCGTATACCTACAATTTATGGTATTATTGTTTATTTTATTATATTAGCTATAATAACTCGAATAATCGTTGAAAGTAGTATATCAGGCTCTTTAAATCTTATTCAAACATTGGTAGGAGGGTAATATATGAAGTATTGTAAAAAATGTGGAGCTCCTTTAAATGAAAATCAAAAGAACTGTACAAAGTGTGGAGAACAAATTAAACAGGAAACAAAAACACCAAAAAATAATAAAAAGTTAATAATGATTATAAGTATTATTGTAATAATATTTATTCTGTTATTTACATTATACAAAATAATTGAATCAACTATATCGCCTGTAAATGAAGCTAAGACAATTTCTGAAGATATCAAAAAAGGAAAACATAAAAATTTATCTAATAATTTAGTGTTTAATGATCGCAATTTAAGTAAAGAAGAGTCCAAAGCTTTTTATGATTATATTGTAGAATCTGATAGCCCAGATAGAGTTGCAAACGAAATTGAAAGTAATGTTAAAGAGATGCAAAAAAATAATACGGAATATACTTCTATTGACATTAATGATTCTGAAGTAATACATGTTAAAAAAAATGGCAAAAAATATGGCATTTTTGATAATTATGATTTTGAAGTAGCTAAAGAAACGGTTTCCATTTATCCTGATTCTGATGGTACTATTGCATATCAGTATAATGATAAAAAGCATAAAATCAAACTGTCTGAAGAAAATGAAAAAGTATTTGCTACACTACCAATTGGTAATTATAAGCTAAAAGCAGATAAAAATATCGATGATAAAAAGTTTGAGGGCCACCTCATTATCAATATGTCTGATGATAATGAAGTTACTGAAGATTTTAACGCAAAATATTTAGATGTGAGTATTGATGCCGAAGATGTTGATGATACTTCAACTATTGAAGTTTATGTTAATGATGAGAAAAAAGCATCTTATGATGAGGTAAATGAATATTTATTTGGTCCACTTTTACCGGATAAAAAACAAGAAGTATATGCTCAAGCTGAGGTAGATAATAAAAAATTCAAATCAAATGTAGTTAAAGTACCAAAAATGAAAGATACTACTGATCCAATTAATATAGATTTAGTATTTGATGATAACGAAATAAAAGAACGACAAGAAAATGCAGAAGTTAAAGAAGAAGTACAAACATTTATAGAAGATTACACAGATGCCTTAAACGAAGCTTATGAAGAAGAAGAGTATATGTATATATCTAGTTATATTAAAAGTGACAGTGATACAGCTGACCACATGGAAGAAGTTGTAACATCAGGAAGTGAGGCAGAATATTCTGATCCTAAAGTTACAAAATATAATAAGGATGGTAATACTGTAACGATTGAAGTTGAAAAACAAGATAAGAATGGAAAAAATATTAAATCTCAATACGTTTTAGATTATGATGATGATATATCTGATTTTGAAATAAAAAGTTATACAGATATTTAATTGCATTTTATGTATTTAAAAATATTTATGCTAAATGATATGTTTCTTTTGTTTTGAAGTGGTGTTTGCAAGCATATATAACCAACTTTAAATTTAATAAGGTTAAAGACGGAGGGTATGCATTTATATGACTAATAAAGACAAAAAAAGAAAATTTGATAAAGAAGATAAATTTAGCATTATGACTATTATCTTAGATGTATTACTCTCAATAATTAGAGGTATAATTACTGTGATAAAAAACATATTTTCATAACAATACCCAATAAAAAGCGCTTAACAGTTTGTTCTCTGTTAGGCGCTTTTAACTTTTTTATTTTAATGATTCATAGTTATCTTTCTTTTTCTTATTCATAGCTTTAACAAAAATAGGATAAAAAAGTAATAAAAAAATGACTAACATTTTAGGTAACATGTGTGACTTCCTCCTTTGATTTCATGTAATATACAAAAATTCTTAACTAATAAATACATTTATGATAAGCATAGCTAGACCAAAGTAAATATAAATCGGTTTAACTTTATTTTTACCTAATAGAGAAAGTTGAATCATTGCTATTCCTAATAATATTAAAGTTCCTTCAAAATTTGACAGTTCAATAATTTTTAAAAGCCCTATGACTGCAAATATAATTAATAAAACACTATTTAACATTAAAAACATAGCAGTTATTTTCTTCTTTAATCCTTCTGACTCGTTACGATCTATGAATAAAAACCACAAACTTATGGCAATACCATAAACCAGTGAAAGTATTGCTATCATATTTTTAATCTCCTTAGCTACATTTATTATGTTATCCATCATCATTCTTTTTTGTTTTTAAAAAGACAAAGCAATTATAGACAGAAATTACCCAGGAAATACTTACAAATATAAGTATTATATAGTCTTTATCAGTAATAAATTTGGGCACAGTAATAGTTACTATTTTCATTTTATATAATATCTTTGACGCTTTTAACTATTCTCCGAATTATTACGCTTTTTTGGAGCGACGATATCACTTAAGATACCGATAGCAACAAAGCTTAATACGAATGCTAGTGACCAACCAGAAGAAATCCAGTCAGTCGACAGTAATAATATGCCGTAAACGATGGCGTATATAATTAGCCCTATATGTATGTAAAACCTTAATTTATTTTTATTCATATGTTAAAACCTCTCCACAATATGCTATGTAATTTAGTATCCCAGTAAATGACTGTTTAAAACACTTTATATTTAAATTAACACATATTATTTCAACTTTATACTTTATTTTGAATATATATCTAAAAAATAAAGTTTTAATGTGACGAAAAAGATTCTACCCACGAAAAATATGAACAAGTCGATATAAATATTATCGTTTTCATTTATAAACCGATACAATTATCTTAATTATGGTTAAAGGGGAATTTATAATGGATATTAAACTGGTTGTTGCGGACATGGATGGCACATTTTTAAATAATGATAGTCAATTTAATAGTGAATCGTTCCAATTATTAAAAGAGAATTGCGAGAAACACAATATTCGGTTTGTATTTTGTACGGGGAAACAGTGTGAGCGTGTCGAGAGTATTATTGGGGATTTAGCACAAAATACGTTTATCGTAGGAGATAGCGCAACAAGAATTAAATTTAACGGTGATTTTATTTATAATGCCACGATTGAAAATAAGAAAGCTAAAGAAATTATACAAGTGATCAAAGATATTGATCCAACGCAAACGGTACTTGCATGCACCGCATCAGGCGCGTATGTCTTACAAGACACACTAGAATCAGAGAAGAAATTGGTACATGGATCGTTCCAAAATGTAATTTATATTAATAATTATGACGAAATTGAAGAAGATATTTTAAAAATTTCTGTGCATGATGCAACAGGTAAGTGTAAAGAGACTGCTAATCAAATTAAACACTATGAGTCGGAGGTTTATATCATCGCATCTGATGAAGAATGGATTGATATTGCAGATTTGGGAGTTAACAAGGGAACGACAATTAACCGAATTCAAAGTTTACTGCAAATCAGCCCTTCAGAAACTATTGCATTTGGCGATGGATTAAATGATATTGATTTATTTAAAGCGACGAAATATAAAGTGGCCATGGATAATGCTTACCCAGAGTTGAAAGCAGAGGCCAATTTAATAGCAATAAATAATAATGCTGATGGCGTAGTACAAACATTGAATTTATTATTAAATTTTAAATAATAAAAATATATAATAGTTTTTAACATTAAGTAGTTAATTCTGTGATATTATCTATCTAGTGCATATGTTTTTTTAAACATATGAATTATATAAGATGGAGGCATAGAACATCATGAGTACGAAGCAACAATCGGGCAACAAATTAATTTTAGCTATTGTATTAAGTGTATTAACGTATTGGCTGTTTGCTCAATCGTTTATAAATATATCTACCCCAGTGCAACAAACATATCAAACAACGTCTGGTATTATTAATTTGTCAGTGAGTATTACATCTTTCGCAACTGGTATCTTTATGGTAGGCGCAGGTGATGTGTCAGACAAAATAGGAAGACTCAAAATGACCTATTTGGGTATCATTTTAAGTATTATCGCCTCGTTATTAATCATTATTTCGGATATTACGGCACTACTTATTATAGGAAGAATCATTCAAGGTATATCAGCAGCCATACTCTTACCCGCAACAGTAGGTGTGCTGAAAGATCAATTTGAAGGCAAGGATTTACGTAAAGCGATTAGTTACTTAATGATCGGGACTGTTGGAGGCGTAGGTATTGCTTCATTGGTTGGTGGATTTATCGCTACATATATCAATTGGCAGTCTAACTTCATCTTGTCTATTATCATCGCTATCCTAGCATTTGTGCTATTACTTGGCACGAAAGAAGAAGCTAAGGAAGTTATCGATAATCGACCATTCGACTATATAGGTATGTTAATCTTTGCTGTTTTAATAGGAAGTATCACCTTATTTGCAACGCAAGGCTTTGAACAAGGCTGGACGAGTCCTTTTTCAATTATTTGTGGTAGTGTATTTATTATTTCTATAATTGTATTTTACTTTTTTGAACGTCGAAAGCGCGCCCCATTTATTGATTTTGCATTATTCCGTAACCGTGGGCTCGTTGGGTCTTCTTTGGTTAACTTTGTACTTAATACAGGTATAGGGGTAACAACAGTATTTAATATGTATGCTCAGACAGAATTGGGCTTAACGCCGTTTCAATCAGGTTTAGTGACAGTGCCGTATGTCATCATGGCAGTGTTAATGGTTCGCTTAGGGGAAAAAATATCACTGCGTCATGGCGGTAAACCAATGTTACTTGTAGGACCATTATTTCCTGCAATAGGCATTATTTTCGCCAGTTTAACCGTATTGCCATCTGACTGGTATATTGCATCTGTAACATTTGGTTTTGTTATTTTTGCTATTGGCAACGGTTTATGTGCGACACCTGGTTTAACTGTAGCTATTTTAACGATTCCAGATGAAAAAATTGGCCTAGCTTCAGGTCTGTATAAAATGACTTCTTCACTTGGTGGGGCGTTTGGCATTGCAATGAATACGACAATATTTGCTGCGGTACAAGTGACACATAGTGCAAGCGTGGCAGCGACTTGGTCTTTCATGGCTAGTATCATGTTAATGATTATTGGTGTGATTTTAGCGCAGATCATTATACCAAAAAATATAAAAGCTTAAACACTACGAGAAAAAGCCAGTTGCTGCTATGCAACTGGCTTTTGACATTGTATTTTATAATTGGTTACCTTCATTAGGAATAGGGTAATCCTTGAAAATTTTGGCTAAGTGCATTGTATTATAGGCGAGCATTTCAACGTGTTTTTTGGTAAATTCATTTACGTGCTCGATGTCTAAATAAGAAGGGCCTGGACCAGCTTCGCCAACCCAATAAGCGTCAACATTTGGAGGTACTGTTAAGCCAATATGAGATAGGGCGTATAGGATTGAGGCAGTTGCATTTTTTGCGCCATCTTCGTTACCAGTAACAATGGCACCACCCACTTTATTATAAAAAAGGATTGACCACGCTCGTTGGTTAAACTTGTGCTACCATAAAGGCGTTCAATGGCAAGCGTTGCGATACTACTTTTTTCACCTAGCCATAAAGGCGTACCAATAATTAAAATATCTGCATTTTTAATTTTTTCTAAAATGAGAGGCCATTCGTCTCCGTTGCCCATATCATCAGAAATGCCATAAGAAATATTATAATCACTTAATCGAATCATCTCACTCGTTACATTTTCTTTATGATAGATGTCAGTGACTTCTTGCGCTAACCCTTCTGTATTGGATAGTTCATCACCATGTTTTAGAGATGCATTTAAAATAATTGCTTTCAAGGTCATAACTTAGCCTCCATTTTTATATTTTCGTCTTGAACATGAGCTAGAAGTAATAACACATTTTCTTGGAGTAGGACTAATTGTTATATAAAAATGGGTTATAAAATTTTTTAGAGCTTTGTTCAGCATCTTTTTCACAATAATACCAATTTTTACAGTCATAATTGGAATCTTTCATTCGTTTTTTAGCATCTTCAAGCGTTTCTGGTGGGGCAGCTAATAAATTATCTCCCTTTTTCCAATTAGCAGGTGTGTTATCTCCTGTTTCATCAGAAATCTTAATCGCTCTAGTAACACGTAAGAGTTCATCGATATTACGACCGGTAGTCAGGTGTGTTATCTCCTGTTTCATCAGAAATCTTAATCGCTCTAGTAACACGTAAGAGTTCATCGATATTACGACCGGTAGTCATTGGATAGTAAATCATAGCACGGACCACAGCATCGTCATCGATAATAAATACTGCTCTTGAGCTTTCGGTATTATGCGATTCAGGCGCCAACATACCATAGGTTTCTGATATTACCTTGTTGGAATCTGAAATAAGTGGGAACTCAATTTGCACATCAAAAGACTCTTCGATACTGTTTAACCATGCCACATGTGACGCAAGACTATCTACACTTAAACCAACCAGTTTCACACCTAAATCTTGAAATTCCGAATATTGATTTTGTAACGCTACAAACTCCGAAGTACAAACTGGCGTAAAATCAGCTGGATGAGCAAATAAAAGCACCCAGTCATTTTTATAATCATCTAAAGTTATTTCCCCTTGTGTGGATTGACCTTTAAAAAATGGGGCTTTTTCTCCAATGCGTGGTAGACGTTGTGTTTCGGAATGTAAATCTGAATTAAGTGGCATGTACATCACCTACAGTAGAAGGGTGGTTGAAAAATTTCACTTGCATTTTATTTATATTCAAATTAAATAATGGCGTAGTTTGATTACCAACAATTTTGAATTCTGTCTTAAGATAAGAATTATTTTGAGCAAAAGAATATTTCACTATATATTTATCGCCATCTTTAAAATACTCGTATTTGTAAAAAGTAGTTACTAAACGTGTGAGTTTTTTTAAGTATTTATCTTTTATATAACGATTTACACCAAGGTGACCTGTTTTTATATATAGTTTTTTTCTTAAAAGAGATAAATCTTTAGGGCATAATAAACTACAAAATAACTCTGGGTCTTTTTTAATAATACTTTTTATAAAATCTTCTATACATTGTTCTATTTTCATAATTATCACACCTAAACTTTGAATTTTATATCTTAGCTTTGGAATTGAAAATTTAAAACTGTAATGGAAATTGTTAAAAAGGTTAAAAAAGGGCGTTTATACAAAATAATATATTAAGTCGTTTGTGTATTAGACATGAATTTAAAAAGTTATATTGAAGATTGAGAAAAATTACTGCTATGGTGTATATATTCCACAAAATTAATATATTAAACTTTTTACAATAATTATGTATTATATTTATTGTTTTGTGTAACAAATAAAAATATCTCCCCAATTCTATTTGAATTGAGGAGACATTCATAGTCGTATTAATTTTTTATTTTGTTTAAGGTTTTAAAATCACTTTAATATTATTATCTTTTTTCTGGTCGAATATTTCATAAGCTTCTGCCGCTTTATCTAATGGCATCGTATGTGTAAGAATGTCAGTTGGATCAAATGTACCTTCACGAATCATCTCATATAATTTCGGCATAAGGTGAATCACAGGTGCTTGACCGGTCTTAACTTGGACATTACGGTTAAAAATCAGATTTAGTGGGAAATCATCGGCTGGTGTTGCGTAGATACCTGTTAATTGAATTGTACCGAATTTACTTACAGCTTCTGCCGCAGTATCAATGGGACTGATTGTGCCGCGTTGTGCAGAATCTGGACTCAAGTCACGTTCAGATGCTTTGACTTGGCCATCCATGCCTACGCAATCGATCACAATATCCGCACCACCATGTGTAGTATCACGCAGTAATTTACCGATTTCTTTTTCTTTATCAAAATTATAGGTTTCGACTTGGTTATATTCCTTGGCATGTTGCAGTCTGTGCTCAATATTATCTACAGCGATGACACGTTTTGCACCTTTAAGTTTTGCGAATTTTTGTGCCATAAGGCCAATTGGACCACAACCTAAGATGACAACTGTATCACCTGATTTAACGCCAGAATGCTCTACACTCCAATATGCAGTAGGTGCGACATCAGATAAAAATAAAACATCTTCATCTTTCATATCATTGTCTGGAACAATAAAAGAAGAAAAGTCTGCGTAAGGGACTCTTAAATACTCAGCTTGGCCGCCCCAATGGTTACCATGCATACTGCCGAAACCAAACAAACCACCATTATCCATTTGCCAATTGGCTTGCTCTTGATTTGAATTATCACACTGCGATTCCATTTCGTGATTGCAATAGTAACAATCACCACAGCCTATATTAAAAGGAATCACTACACGATCACCTTTTTTGAGTTTTTTAACGTCTTTACCAACTTCTTCAACGATACCCATAGGTTCATGACCAATGACAAATCCTGGGTCCATCATTAAATCACCTTGATGATATAAGTGTAAATCAGAACCACAGATGCCGGATGCCGTTATTTTAATAATAGCGTCTGTTGAATCTTCAATCTTTGGGTCGCTGACTTGCTTAACTTCCATTTGTTTTTGACCTTGAAAAGTAACAGCTTTCATAAATAACGCCTCACAATTTTTATAGAATTTCTCGTGATCAAGTGGCATAAATATAATCTGTTTCTTTCAATATATTCCCGTCGCCTATATGACTAAACTTTATGGACTTGTAAATTGAAATATAGTTCCATATAAAAAGCTTAATAGTACGTGTTTATGACCCAGTGATATCAATGTAAGTTTATAGACTCAAGAGCATAGAAAAATGAGCGTTACTAACATTGAAATGAAATATTAGTGATTTGGTATTATTGGTACAAGTAGATGTGAATCATAGTCGCCACCTGTATAAATGTTGTGTGTACCTTGATTGACTGTTTCGGTATGTTCATAACGTGTTTTAAGGCCAGGTGTGCTATTCCCTTTAACGACTTCACTTGCTTTGATGACAACTTGAATACTTTCGCCTTTTTTGAACAATGTACCGGATGGCAATATTTCAATTTCTACTGACACAATTTCATCGCCATTAAGTTTACGTTCGCTTTCATGTGTATGCCAAGGTTGTAGTGGTGTAGATTTGGTATTATCTCGTTCACGATGAGAAACACGTAGCCAACCCGTTGCGACTTGACCATGTTCGATATGATTAAAGTCTGGGAAGTTAACTTCTTCGCCTTGACGATTCACTTTTTTAATCCCGACAAATAGATCCATATCATCTGCGTTATCTGCAAATACCCATAATTTTAATTTCATATTACCTGTAAGTTCAGTATCTTCTTCAAATATTTTGCTGAATCTTACTTCGTCGTTGTCTGCTACTTCACTATTATATGAAATTTTTGCAACGTCTTTAACTTTTGACGTATTTAATGTCATATTATGTCCATCTAAATATAAAGGCGTTGCTTCTGTATTTGGAAGCGGGTAGTTGGATGCTGATTTGATTTGGCCTTGATAAAATTTATCTCTGACTTCATAAGATACAGTTGGTGTATCTTGCCAATCATTTTTAATACCTTTTAAATAGTAATCAAAGAAGTCTTTTTGTTGTTCAAGTGATTCACGTGCATAATATGTTTCCCATTCTTTACGTCCATGAATTTTAAGCCATTTGTCTTTGGAACTTGCTTGTTTAAATCCTTCGAATGTACCTCTGTTATGCAATCCTTGTGTAGACCAACTTGCACAAACAAACATAGGTACTTGAATCGCTGATAAATTGGCTTGCTTTCCTTTCCAATAATCATCAAACCATGGATGGTCTTGCTGTACAGTTTTTAAATCTTCAATATCTGTGTCTGGCCATCTTGCGATAATACCTTCATACCAAAATCTATAAAAACCAGTATCAGTGCATACCACCATGGAACGCTATTTCACGATACATATCGTTTAAGCCCTCCCAAGGAATCATCGCTTTTAAATGTGTTGGATTTAATGAAGCGACCCACCATTGTGTAACAGCTAAATAAGAAACACCATTTGTACCTACATTGCCATTACTCCATGATTGTCGGCCAGCCCATTCGATTACTTCGGCATAGTCTTTTGCTTCTGCTAGACCCCAAGGATATAAAGCACCCTTAGATTTCGCACTGCCACGTAATGCAACTTTCACCACGACGTAATCATTTGGTACCCAGAAACCAGGGTCAGGGGACTCTTCCGGCGTTATACTTGAAGTTGGAATGGGACCTAGTGTTGGCCATAATGCACCCATGTTCGTAATTTTAGGTTTGTTATCTTTACCGTATGTGTCTGCGGACATTACTACAGGAAATTGACCTGATTTATTAGGACGGATGACATTAACATATAGCTCTGCACCGTCTGACATTGGAACGATGATATCTTTTTCCATAATCATTTCTTGATTACCATATTGGATGCTATCGACTACGATATGGTTTGTACCTTCTGTAATATCTTCCATAGGTGTAGCTGTTAATTTTGGATTACCTAACATTTGTTTAGTCATAAATCATCATATCCTTTCTTGTATAAGGTAATACTTGTTTTTGAATACACGCTTACCCTAAACTTAAAATAATCGATAAACAACAAGCGGGGATGTGCTTTGTGTACGAAACTCAACAGTCTTTGTAGGATTGTCTATTAAAGAGAAACAAATGGAGGTGTGATACGTAAATGACTCAAGATCGTAGAGTAAGAAAATCACAGCAAGCGATAAAATCATCATTTTTACAATTATTGAAAGAAGTACGTTTTGAAGCTATCACGGTGCAACAACTTGCAGATTTAGCAGATATTAACCGTGGCACATTTTATGCGTATTATGTAGATAAATATGATTTATTAGAAAGTATGGAAAATGAAAAAATAGATGCCCTTCAAACATTTATTGAAAATCAACACAAAAAGGGTGCAGAAGAGGCACCATCAAGTGTGGTTGAAAGTATTATGTCTTATCTCGTTGAGCACATAGATGACAATATAAATTTCTATCAAACGATGTTTGCGATTGGTAAAGCGTCTATGCTCGCAAGAAAAAATATATAGACTTATTTATAATCATTTAAGTGCATATAAAGGGGAAGACAACAAAATTGGTAATATGCCATTTGATTATTTTATGAGTTATGTGTCAGGCGCAGGAATTTCAATATTAAAACATTGGGTTGAAGATGAGCACAGAATTACAAAAGAAGAATTTGTTCAGCATTTCTATAATATTGTGACTGTAGGAACTATTGGGATCGTAAAGCAGTCTATGTAAGGTGAACCGGCAGTGGTTAGTTGGAGCTATACGTGTGATTGAAGCGGGAAAAGATGGATATAAACGGCTATGCATGGAATGAACATGAAAAGCGTTTGAAGTGAGAATATAAAGTTAATATCCCGTCTCAGGATAAAATGAAAATAATAGATGTTATTGATAAAAGAATAGAGTTCGAAAAAGTCGAATTAAGAGGTAAGTAATTTTGCTTCTCGTGTTTATACGCAAGCGATTGCTACAGGGCAGGGGCATGGGATTATGTATTCTGACTAAGCTATCAAAGTTGTGAATTTAAAAATAATGATTTTATAGTAAACATTCTGATCATTTAATAAGTGCTAATATTACCCGCATATGTATCTTAAAAGTCATTGTATTTTAGAGATAGTTAAGTAAAAGGTTATTTACTTTTTATATATCATGTTTTTATGAAAAACAAAAACACATACAAAATATGTATGTGTTTTGATCGTGTGTATTAAATGGTTTTCTATTTAACTAATTTTAAAGATACATTAATTAACAGCCATATGAATTGTACAATAAATGGTATTACTAATAATCCAATAAGTAGCCAGAAAAATGAGTACACTTCTTTGTTATTAGCGTCGGATAATCCGTTGGACCAAGAATATAGTGACAATCCCAATATCACTAGAAGCCAAAATAAAGTTGCTACCGACCACAATATCCAAGAAAGTTTCATAATAATCCTCCATTTGCACTTATAAGTTCAATTATTGTTTTTCGTTGCTACTTACATCTTGTGTTTGATCGATATCATTTTTAAGCGCGGCTTCTTCATTTTCTAGATCATTATTCTTAGACATCTCATTTTGTTCAAAAGCATAAGTTTTCTTTTGATCTGAGACGTTCTCAAGCATCTTAGTTAAATTAAAACCAGTCATTTGGTTTAAACCTTCTTCAGCGTTAGCCATTTGAGCAATAATACCGTTTGATAAAGAATTAACACCATCACCGTTTCCCCCATCAAGAATACGGATATTCTCAACGTTAGATAATGGTTCAGCAATTGCTCTAGCAAACTCAGGCATTGTTTTAATCATCAATTCAGCTAACATAACGTCTTTATTTTTCGCAAGCGCATTTGCTCTTTCTCTTAAGCCATCTGCTTTTGCTTTTTCTTGTTCTCTAATAACTTCAGCTTCAGCTTTACCTTCCTTGATACGTGATTCGTAAGATGCTTCGGATTGTTTAATCATAATTGCCGCATCTGTTTCGGATTGTTGGCGGCGTACGTCATCTTTTTGACGTTGAATATGAACGTCATTCTCACGCTCCATTTGGATTAAGTGTAATTCGTTTTCTTTCTCAGTACGTTCAACATGCAATTGTTTTTCTTTAATTTCTAAAGCTCTAGATTCTTTCTCTAATTGACCAGAAGCTTCGGCTTGCGCTTGAGCTTTATTTGTTTCACTCAAGATTGATTGTTCTTTTAAATCTTTCTCTCTACGAGAATCAGCTACGTTCATTTGGCGAGAAATCTTTTCCTTCTCGGTTAATTCCGTATTTTCTGCTATTTTCATTTCAGTTTCTCGTGAAGCATCACTTTCAGCAATATCTGCCTTTTTCTTAATCTTAGCAATCTCAGGTTTACCTAAGTTTTCTAAGTAGCCTTCGTTGTCACTAATGTCAGATAGTCCTAATGAAGTAATACTAAAGCCCATATTGTTGAGTTGCCCTTGAGCAACCTCGGTTACTTTATTATTGAATGCTTCTCTGTCTGAGTTGATTTCTTCAACTGTCATTTTAGATAAGATAGCTCGTAAATTTGTATTCAAAACTTGCGATATTTCATCAGATACTTCATCTTTTGACTTGCCTAAGAATTGTTCAGCATATTTAACAATACCTTGTAATTGATCGGCAACTTTAACTGTAGCCACCGCCTCAGCTTCGATGCCAACACCGGCTTTAGTCCAAACAACAGGTGTTTTGATTTCTAACTGAAATGATTTTAGTGAAACTCGCGTTGATGATTGGAACATTTTCATTCTATAACCACCACCACGTACTACTCTCATGTGACGTCCTTCATCATCTTGATAAACATTGGACTCAGATTTTGGATCGCCGATGTTAGGTCCTGTAATGATTAAAGCTTCATTTGATGGAACTGTCTTAAATCTTGCTTTCATGTATAGGTACCAAATTAGACCTCCAAATACTACAAGTCCAATTATGGTAGCAATTGTAATTAATATAAATATATTCATATGGGTATTCTCCTAATTCTTTTTGAATTTAATAAACGTTACACATCTTTTAACGAATTTCGATATGATTTATCTTGTTTTTATTGATTTTGGAGTGACTTCGTTATTGTTAATGAACTACATTTTTGTTTTTTGAATAAATTAAATTTATGATTAACCATATGAGTTGCATTACGAAAGGTAGCAAGAAAAAAACAGCTAATATTGCTATGTTAATCCATTTAAGTTCAATTGTTTGAATAGCACCAGTAGCATCGACTTCTCTGAACCAAACCATAAATGATAGGATTAAAAACGCTGAAAATTCGAGTACGCTGACAATCCACCAAAAAATCCATGAAAATTTCATATTATCATCCTTTTATTATTAAATATTTCATTACATAACTAAGAAGCAAGCGCATCAAAATACATAAGGTTAGAATTAAATCAAACGTATAGTGAAAATTTAATAATTGGCTAGTTAGAATCAGTTTCTTTTTCAGTATTGAAAAACATATCGTAAATAAATGAAATAACGCCAAGTATAAAGCCAAGAACAATTAATCCATTTAAATTTTGACTATCGTATATATTAACCCAATCCAGATGACCTAACTTATTCCAATATTTATTAAGACTTAGATTAGGATTTATATAATTTAATAAAGTCGCTAATATAAAAGTGAACATAACAATGAAAATGAAATCTTTTATTGCGTCTAAAAATCTATGCTTCATACTTCATACCTCGTTTTTATACATATTTAGTATTTTTTATTCCATTTTTTTAGAACAGCTGACATCAAAGCACTTAGAAAAGTAATTAAAATTAATACACTCATGATAATTGAACTCGTACCACTGACAGTAAAGCCCATTTCGAAATTACCATTAGCGTCTGCATTTAAATAAAAATTCAAAATTACAATGATTATTGCTCCTATAAAAGCAATAATGCCCAGTAAATCAAAAGCTAATTTAGTATAAGGATATTGAATGTTTTTAGTTAACATATATATGTATTCCTTTCTTCTCATAAAATATCGTTTATTTATTGCTGTTTTTGTTTAAAAATACAACAAAATAACACATGCTTATAATCAGCCATGTGGCGATTATTGTGATACATAAAGTAATCATTTAAAGTGCCCCTTTATAAAACTACTTATTTTGATACTTTTCTACTTAATTGAGTTGTTGCCATATTTCAATGGAACTTTCTCTATAACGTAATTTCACCTCTTTATAAATCCGTTAGTAAAGTAATTGAAAACGGTCATTATAGTCGCAAATATAAATGACAATAATACTATTTTGATAATGGCGAAATCGCTTTTGAAAATCCATAAAACTATGCTTTCTAGTATAAAAAATATGGCTAGCATGAGTATAAAATATTTAAATAAATACATTAGAAGCTCTCTCCATCATATTCATTTTCTAACTTTCCTATTTAAAAACACGCGCTTAACATTATAAACGCGTGTTTAGTTAAATCACTTGTTACGAATTTTTGGGGTTAATCTTAAACGTTTTTCTTTTTGAAAACAAAAATAACGAGTACTAAGAAAATCACAATATAAACAATGTTACCGATAAAGAGTTCATGTAATTCCAATTTAGTGAAAGGTTTCATCATGTCGTTATCGATAATTTGAGAACTTAAATTCAACATATTAATCGGTAACCATTTTAGCCATTCCCATTGATCAATCAATGCGAATAATATGCCTGAAACAATAGAAATAGCGAAATAAAAGATGATGCCGATTGCGATAGAAACGCCAGGACTTTTGAAGATACAAGAGATGAGGAGCGTTAAGCTTAATAATAACCACATACCTACATAGTTACCTAAGCCTGTTAGCAACATTTCTTGTAAAAGTGAAAGATTATCACCCGTTTGTTTTAGGATATTTACATCAGAGAACATTGCTAAATTGATTATGACAGTAATAATCATGCTAAGCGCAAATATAATGACAGAGTAGATAAATAAAGCAATGAACTTACTGATAACAATGCTTGTTCTAGAATAATTTCTGTATAATAAGTTTTTAATTGTTCCATAATGAAATTCCATCGCTATAATCGTGTTGGCTTGTATAATCATGAGGAAAAAGATCCATGAGAAGGAACTAAAACCTTGTTTAAACAACGATTTTGAACCCATGATATCAGGATAACTTTTACTTAATATAGCTAAACCAATCATTAGTATAAAAATGAGAATAGGTATGATGATTGATGATTTTTTCTTGAACATTTTAAATAGTTCTTGTTTGACGAGTGTTACCATATTTACGCTTCCTCCTTGCGATCAATAATATTAAGGAGAACATTTTCAAGGTCACTTTCACCTGATTGATTTAATTCATCCATCGTCGTTTCTTTAATGATTTCTCCGTCATCGATGATCAGTATTGAATCTGTAACTTTAACGAGTTCACTTAATATGTGACTTGATATAAGGAAAGTAACGCCTTGTTCTCTTAAGCTGATGATTGCTTCTCTAACATTTTTTACAGCTTTTGGATCTAAACCATTCATAGGCTCATCTAAAATCACAAGTTGTGGATGATTTAAGAAGGCAAGTGCGATACCTAGTTTTTGTTTCATCCCTAAAGAATAAGTTTTGACTTTCGTATGTATAAATTTCTCCATTTTTAATTCTTTAATAATCAAGTTTATATTCTTATTGTCTGGGTCTTCGTCGATGAGTTTCATGTTGTCATAACCTGTTAAAAACGGATATAAACCAGGACTTTCAATCAATGCACCTATGTCATTATGGTTCGAACTTGGATGTTTTTTAAATTGACCTGATTGATAACTGGAAAGCCCCAAAATTACTTTCATGAGTGTGGTTTTACCTGCACCATTGCCCCCGACTAGGCCTATAATGTGGCCTTCTTCAAGTGAAAATGTGATGTCTTTCAAAACATGTTTTCGCTTGATTTTCTTATTAATATTCTCCATAGCTAAAAGTTCCAATATGTAACCTCCTAATTTTTCACACTAATTAATCTTAACAAAATTAATATTTCAATGAAATACTATTTTTATTGGAATAGTAAGATTTATATTTTAAAAATTGTTTAAAACAATTTTATATCCATCTTTTTTGGAAAGAAATGAAGTTGAAAAAACTATATACGGACAATGATTTACATGTTTATAAAAACAGTGATGAAAATAATTGTTATAAAAATAGTGAAGCATATATTAAAAGAGTATTTATAATGAGTAACAATTTACTTTACAATTTATTAATAAAATAATTTATAATTTAGATGATAAAGTATAAACTTAATATAAAATATGTTGGAGGTTTATTATGGGAATGTTTAAAAACTATTTAAATAAATTTAAATGGATTATTATTGCTTTGGTAGTTTCGATTATCATTATCATTTTTATAGCAACTTTGATAGTGAAAAATCATAAGGTGGATGTTGAAGATGACGTAAAGGTTGATTTTAGTGGTTACAATAAGTCTGGATCAGCCGAGATTACAGACGATTCTTACGAAAAAGTAATCAATCAACTCACTGTACGTGCGTTAAAACAAGCTAACTTCAAAAATAAAGAAGTCATTGAGATGATTGAGGACAACAATGGAGAAGAGATTGAAGAAGAAGACTTAAATTATGAAGAGCAACAACAAGCAAGACAAGCAAGCACAGATTATGGATAACGTAGATTTTGATATACATAATGAAAATGATTTGAAAAATGGAGATAAAGTAAAAGTAAAATTAAATATTGAAAAGGGTATTTCAAAGGAATATAAGTTGAAAGCTAAAGAGTTCACAAAAGAATTTAAAGTGAAAGGGTTAAAAGAACCTAAAAATTTAAAGGCTAAAGACTTATTTGAAGGTTTAAAGCCCACTTTTACAGGAATAAATGGATCAGGATCCTTAAATTTAATCAGCAAGGATGCGCCTAAAGCAATGAAAGACTTACCGCTTTCTAATTATGAATTTACGGTGACAAATAATGGTGATTTAAATAATGGTGATGAGCTAGAGCTTAAAATCCCTCAAAGTTTAGTTGATGATATAAATAAGAGTGGATCAAATACATTTAGTGGGTCTAAATCTTATAAAGTGAAAGTGAAAGATTTAAAGGACATTAGCAAATTAGATAACATTACTGAAACATTAGAAAGAAATAATAAGTTAATTAAGAAAGCGTATGATAGCGATAAATATACTAAGTACACTACTGAGAACTTAAATAATTACTACAAAGTACAGTATGGCACATCAGAATATAGTGGATTTACTAATGAAGACGAAGAAAAACAAAGTGAAAAGGTGTCACCTGTTTCAGAAATAGAACCTACAAACATAATACTTGTTACAGCTATTAAGGTTACAAAAACAGGTAAATATTCAGAACCAAACGTTAAATACAGTTATGAAGGTTATGAAAATTATAAATTAGAAGACAATAGACTTGTTAAAGACGACACTACAGAAGAAATATCTATGCCAAGTTCTGAAGAAAAATTAGATGAATTAAATAATGAACTTGATTCTGATGATTTTAAAAAATTTCAATAAATAATATTAAAAGTTAAAAACCATTAAAAAAAGATAATTTTAAATATCAAAAAAGAATAGAGGTTAGTGGTTTTAAAAAAATTGATGTTAACACGAAAGTTTTTGAATAAAGTATATATTTAAAAACGCAATAAATTGTAAGTATGGAAGGATGTATATGCTAAATTTAACAGATTCATCGTATTATAAACGAGCTTTTAATTTTTTTATATTTGCCACAGTCATATTAGTTATCACTATCGTTTTAGCTTATTTCTTTAGCCCATCTATTGAAACGATTAAACAAGCGGGGGAAAAATCTCCAGATAGAGTCTCAGGAACTGAAGGTTTAGAAAAGGTTTGGGGATTTATAGTCAGTAACGCTTTTTCTGTTACGTATAAAGCAGTTATTTTATCCATTATTCCTATTCCTTATTTGTATAGCATCCATATACTCGCTACTTCTATAATACCTGGTTTGATGTTAGGATTTATAGTGAATTTTGATACATATAAAGGGTTTATAGGAATTATTTCGTATATCCCGCATTATACACTTGAAGTTGGTGGTCACTGTTTAGTTCTTTCAGGACTTTATATGATAAATAAATGCATTAGAAGAAAAATCACAAATATATTTAGAAAAGAAAAGAAAATTGATATATCTTTCAGAAATGTAGTGCTGAACTTTTGTAAGATCTTTGTATGTATAGCGTTACCTGTATTTATTATTGCGGCATTTACTGAGACTTATGTTGCTGACTTTTTATTTAAATTAATGACATAGTATGAATAAGTAAAAAACGTTAGTATTAATGATTACTAACGATAATAATGAAGTTAAATATAAATTACTTGTAGAATTGCAACCAAACCATTGGAGTAATGCATATAGTTATATAGAATTTTTTGAGTAACTTTATATTTAGAATAGGCTTACAAGAAAGGAGGTCTACATGGTTTTCTTATACATAGTTGCTTCAGGCGTAGTACTATATCTTTCTTTAAGGTACGCAATAAGAGACGCTATCATTGAATGTGAAGCTAGCAAAGATAAGTTAATATATTTACAAAAAAGTGAAGATATATTTGAAGAAATAAGGTTAATCTATTCGAATTTTTCTAAAAAGGAAGATAAAGAATTTATAAAGGAAGCAAAGAAAATATACGAGGAGTCGTTTGATATTTTAAACTCAGATATGAATTCTGAAGAAAAGTATAATGCTCTGCGTTGTAAAAAACAACAAATGCTATCGATAAACAAGGGTAAGTGAAAATTTAATGGCTTATAGAAATTGATGGTAAAAAGGAGGGGTACTATGGGTGTGTTTTTCATGATACTTGGAGGATTAATTTTAGCTAGCATTGGATTTAGTATAATGTATAAATTTTATAAAAAATAGATGGCAATAAGAGACACCAACCCCCTCGCTACCGCAAATAGTGAGGGGGTTGGTGTATATATATACAAAATGAATTAATAGACTAAGAACCACTAGATTAAATTTAAATGTTTTTAAAAGTAAAGTTCCTAGCCCTACGAGACATGTGACATTTTAACTATTTGGATATCATCTCATTTAATTGTTTACGGGTACTTATTCCTACTGATCCTAAAACAAAGCAACTTATTTGTAAGTAAGGCTCCTTTACATTAAGAGAATACTTGAGCTACAGAACCACAAATGATAACTACTATAATAATGACTAACCACCATTTTTCAGATAAAAATGCCCACACATTCATCACGTTTGGCTTTTCTTCAACCTTTTTTACTGTTTCGCCTATTATCAATGTGTCCAATGAAATTTTGAATAACCCAGATAATTTTAATAGCATATTTATATCTGGTTCAACTGTGTCCTTTTCCCACTTTGAGACAGTCTGTCTTGTAGTATGTAAATGTTGAGATAAATCTTCTTGAGTCATTCCTAGCAATACTCTGTGTTTTTTTATTTGTTCTCCTAATATCATATTTTTGCACCCTTTCTTTTAATAATTGTATTAGAAATGCTATTAACAAAATAGAACCAAAATAGATCATATATGTATTTTCAGATAACATTATGTTATCTGAAGTAATTTATAGCATTCATTAATGTAACATTTATGAATACGCTAATACCAATACCTTCAACAACAATTGTTACACGTCCAATTGTTGTTGGAGGTATTGGTAACTCTTCTTTTACTTAACGTAATTAAGTGCTATAGACAGTGGCAATGTATAGTTTATCCATCTATTTTTAGAGTTTTTAGAAGATATATTTGCAATTTAATATAAAAGAGAACAAAAATCAATTTGCTTTTGAAATTGTTTTTTGACAATATTAATTTATGTTTTTAACATAGCTTTTAGGAGGAATTAAATTGTTTATACAAAAAGATAAAGAATACGAAAAATATGAAAAATCATCTAGAATCGTTATGGTAACATCTATGTTTCTTTTGTTTATTACTCTAATATTAAAAATTATATTTGAATGGTCTTTTTTGGAATATATCGCCAATATTTTAAAATGTGGATTTATACTTAGCTTGTTTATTGATGCTGTACCAGACTTTTTAGAAAAGAATATTAAACGTATTATTTGGGATTTGATATTTATTTTGATTATGATTGTTTTATTTTTTGATTTTATTTAATACATTATGGGTTGTTGATAGAACTTTTAGAATAATTAATATTTTAATATTATATATATATCATTATTTTTAAAAAACTTATGATAAATATGTTATAGTATTTTTGAAAAAGAGGTGTAGTATTGAAAATTTTAACTAAAATTTTGGATGGGTTAGCTTATGTTTGTGTCGCTTTGCTATTTTTAAAATATGCTGTTATTTCGGCTAATATGGTGTTTGATTGGAATTTGAAATGGTATTTTCTAGAGGATATTCCATATATGGCTCTTATATTGTTTATTTTGATGTTTGTTTTTGCGGTTCCTTCAGAAATGATAAAGGATAAGGAAAAAGGTGAAACCAACATTACTTAGTTATTTATTTGAATGAACGTTCAGATATAGTTATTTTGTTCAAGTCATTTTATGTTCTTTATACCCTGTTTTATAAGTAGTTTCGTCTAGTATTTTACAATTAATGTATATAAGTATAAAAAGTATTTAGATATATTTGACGTATTAAATGATAATGAAATAAATACTAATGCTTTTAAATAAAGATTAAGGGAGTGTTGTAACTATGATACTTGAAGGCGCTATGTTGCAAGTTAAAAAAGGTTTGGAAAACGATTTTGAACAGTCTTTTAAAGAAGCTTCAAAAATTATTCGTTCAATGGACGGTTATATAAGTCATACTTTGAATAAATGCTTCGAAGAAACAGGAAAATATTTATTATTAGTTAAGTGGGAGACATTAGAAGATCATACGATTGGTTTTCGGAAATCTCCTGAATATGAGAATTGGAAAGATTTATTGCATAACTATTATGATCCCTTTCCAATTGTTGAACATTTTCAAACGATAGACATTTAATTCATCGTTATTAAGTTTTAAGTAAATAAGTTGGAAGTAAGGAATCAAAAGTAGATGTTGAACAAAAACTATTTGAAGAAGCAAAATTATATAGATTAAACTGTTTTGTACAAAATGCAATAGGATAGGTATTCACGCTAACATATATAACAACGTGAATGATTTTATAGTAAACATTATTATTTAGTTTAGGAAAGGAACTAAAGCTTTTGATGAACTGGTAAGAGGCATCAATTCTTTATCTAGGAGGTTAATATCAAAAATAAATGTATATGAGTTTGTACTCACCAGGTTCAAGATTTAAGCCACTTTTATAGTAAGATAATAATTACTAAATTAATGCATTTCAACTAATCGAAAGCCAATATGTTTGCAGATTCTCAGGTGGTATAATAGTGGTGTCGCCTATCTCTCAGGCGTCAAGTTGACGTAGAGAGGAGGTGTATAAAGTGACGCTTATTTTCGTTCACATCCTAGCGCCAATCATCAGTGGCTGTGCCATAGCGTATTTTACTTATTGGCTAAGTAAGCGCAATAAAAAATAGGTGACATTAAGCCACACCAACAAAAATCCCCTCACTATTGCGAGTAGTGAGGGGATTGGTGTATAAGTGAATACTTATTTTCGTTACATATATTTTACCATGATAGGATAGGGAATGTAAAATAAACTAAGAACCACTAGATAAAAATTTAAATGTTTGAAAAAGTAAAGTTTCTATCCCAACGATACATGTGACAATTTTAACTATTTGGACATCATCTCATTTAATCGTTTATGGACACTTATTCCTCGTAAATGAAGTCTAATTCTTGATGCAAATAAACGTGTCTCTCATCATCTAAAACTCATGTTTTTGTTGCTTGTGATACATTTTGATTATAAGACAAGTTTATAGACTTAAATATCCAAGAAAATCTCTTACTATTAAGTTAAGAGGATTTGTGTAAATAACGAACGTTTTAAGTTTTGGGAGTGATAGAATTTATTATGTATAATTAATTCAGTAAAAAGTATATACTATCAATAAATTCTGAACAATGTAGGAGTAGATTAAAGTTGGAAAACACAAATAAGAAGACACTTCTAGAAGAACTAAATGAAGATGATTTAAACGATTATTATTATTGGAAATATTTAGATCCATTACAAAAAGCTAAGGAATGGAACGGTCCATATATCGAAGAAGAGTATTTTACATTTACTGAATTCGAAAAGAAATATAGAGAAAGTAAATATCTTTATAAAAATACATTATCAACTTTAGCAATAAAATATGAAAATGATTTTTTAGGTGTTGTCACATCATATTGGAAAGATAAGAAATCCAGATGGTTAGAATGTGGTATTGTTATATATAAAAATAATAAATGGGAAAAGGGATTAGGTTCTCAAGTATTCAAAGAATGGATTAATTATCTATTTAAAGAAACTGATGCTAATAGAATAGGTATTTCAACATGGTCTGGCAATATTAGAATGATGAAAGTAGCAAATAAAACTGGAATGATAGAAGAGGCACGTATACGTAAAGGGCGCGTAGTTGAAGGTGAATTCTATGATGCCATACAGATGGGGATTTTAAGAGAAGAGTGGCAAATTTTTTAATATTCTTCTCTCTAAAATAAATAACACTCTAAGTATATGTAATAAAAGAGACTTCCTTTCAAAAGGAAGTCTCAGAGTGTCGACAAAGTGTCGACAAAGTCTCCGACTTTGTTGGCACTTTTTTTGTGCACGCTTTCCGCGGGCACAGCCTCAGCCTGTATTCTTCGGCTAGTGCTTTTCCCGCAGGAGTCGGCACAAATTACTGCCTTAATCGTTTCAAAATCTAATATCGTCTTAATAACGATCGTTTAACAAACTACGTATTTTCAAACAAAGTTTGCTTACTTTCATTCTTTTGACTATGATTACTTTGAATTTTTTTCTCTAACTGATCAGCTTCTTCTCTCGCTAATTTTGAATAATACTTATTCGAAAAGAACATTTGAACGATTAAAAATGCGAGCATTAATGGTCCAATACAATCCCAAGGCGGAAGCTGATGTGATTGATATATACATGATAAATATTGGAGAAATGATTGCCATCATATAACCCATAGAACATTGCTCTTTTGGCATATTTTCAAGATTTATTAATGGTTGGATGATGTATAGGATGCCGGCGATTATAGTAATCCAAATATCAGGCTGTGTTAAATTAAATCAAAGAAAATCGGCATGTTCGGTTAAACCACCACTTGAGGGCCATTTTAGTGAAACATATAGCCCAAATAAGACGGGCATTTGTATAAGTAAAGGTAGGCATCCAAGCATAGTTTTCATAGGATTCATGCCATAAGCTTTATATTTTTCCATCATTTCTTGATTGGCGGCCATTTTGTCTTCTTGAGTGTTTGCATTTTTAATTTTTTCTTGTATTTTAGTCATTTCTGGTTTAACTATATCCATTTTTTTGCGCATGAAATGCTCATTTTTAGATTGTGCTAACATAAATGGCAACATGATGAGTCTAACAATCAATACGATTGCAATAATTGCTAAACCATAGTTATTATCAAATATTGAAATCTAACCAATGTAAAAGGTTATCCATGGGTACTGCAAATGTATTATAGAAAAACCCATCTTTATTTTCTGATTTTGAATAATCACAACCGGATAAAGTAATTAATGACGTTAATAGTAATAGCATTATCTTTTTCTTTTGTATCAATTAGATTCATCCTTTTTGTTATAAATTCTAAGCAAATCTTTCTTTATATATTTAAAATTTTCTAAAGTATTAAAGTTCTCGTTTTCCGAAACTCGTGAATACATAACACTCAAAGTATTTTCGTAATTAGTCGGTAATCGTTCTCCTAGGGGTAGTGTATCTAACCATTCATCAATTTCATTAAAGAAATCATCTTTTTGATATACAAAATCACTGACTAAATAATCAAAGCATTTGCAGTAATTTTTTAAATAATCAATAGCACAACTATCAGACTTCTCGACGTAATATAAGGCAAATTGATAATAACAATTAATACTTAGATGTGGGTATAAGTAATCCACGTTAAAAGCTTTATTTAAATGGTAAAGCTTTGATTCTAATGATTCTATCGAAACAGAATGTAAGTCACGTGAAAGCATCAAAGCAAAATCATGCATGAAAATCATTAAAGATTGATACATATCCGTTTGGATTACATTTTTAGCTTTTGAAATATTATCTTTTTGTAAATAAGCCATCGCTAATGTCGCATTTTCTCCGATTTTCAAATCAAAATCTGGTGTGTTTTCTATAACAGAAGAGTAATCACCTTCAAACATATATAGCAATGTTTTGTATCCTTGTGCATGTTTTTTCAAATGAATTGAGTCTGAATTATCCTCTGTAGTCTTAATAAGTTCATGTGTTAGTGAGGCTGTTTCCTTTAGTTGTAATTCGTTTTCGCAATATAAAATATTGTTTAATAAAATACCTAATAACGAATTTAGAAATTTAAATTCATTACAATGCGTAATATAATATTCTCTCACAGTAGCTAAATATTCAGGATAACTTGTGTAATTAATCATTTTAGATAGTGATATAGATATTTTTTTAATTTCTTCATCAGTCATTGTAGTACTATAATTGAGTAAATCATCAACTGAAATATTAAATACTTTTGCTAATTTAGGGAGCATTGTAATATCAGGATAAAGGGATCTATTTTCCCATTTTGAAATGGTCGTTTTCGTCGTATTAAGATATTCAGCTAATGCTTCCTGCGTCATTCCGCGTCTCAATCGTTCTTTTTTAATTGTCTTTGCTATTTGGATCATTCATAACACCTCTTGTATTTAATGATACTAGAAAAACCATAGAGGGTATATTTCCCATATGACAACTTACATAAACAAAGTTTCCTAATAAGAAACAACAATTAAAGGAACTCCCTATTGAATAAGGAGTCCCTTTTAATTATGGCTTCTGATAACCATGGATTATGTTAAGCAGATATTGATGAACTTATATTTACTATACTGTAAGATATCTAGAGTTTTAAGCATCAATATTGTGAGACATGTTATAAAAATTTTGTGAAGAAAAGTCATATGGTAATTAATTTAAAATTGATTTGACCATAATTCGTAATATTCACCTTTATTATCTATTAAAGATTCATGCTTTCCTTGTTCAATGATTTTACCATGCTTAAGTAAATAAATATTATCGGCATTTTTAACGTTATTCAATTTATGTGTAATTAATATAATAGTTTTATTTATACAATGATTTTCTATGTTGTTTAATATGTTTTTTTCAGTTGAGGCATCTAATGAACTAGTGGCTTCATCTAATAATAATATATCTGAGTCTTTAAGAATAGCTCTTGCTAATGCTATTCTTTGTAGTTGTCCACCTGATAAATTAGATCCACCATTGTGTAATTGAGTGTCTAATTTTAGTGGGAGGTCATTTATAAAATCGTATGCGCAAACTATTTTACATACTTTATATATTTCCTCCTCACTAATATTTCTATTTAATCCAATTTTTAAATTTTCTTTGATTGTAGCACCGAAAATAAAATTTTGCTGTGTGACATAACTAATCATATTTCTTAATGAAGTCTTAGGAATATATTTTATAGAAATATTATTTATTTTAATAACTCCTTCATAATCCGTGTGAAAATTATCTATTAATTTAGCAACAGTTGACTTACCAGATCCACTTTCACCAATAATGGCTATTTTATGCCCTTTTGGTACTATCATATTTATATTTTTTAAAGTCATTTCTTTGAAAGTATATTGAAAATTAAGATTATTTATTTCTAACTGACTATTAAACTTAGTGGCCAAATCTGATGTTTTGTTATCATTTCTTTGTTCATTTTCAGTTTTGATATCCATAATGTCTAAGTATCTTTGAGTGGCTACAAGAGCTGACTGTATCTGTGGCTGTAGGTTTATTAAACGTTCTATAGGATCAATGTAGTATATGACTAGGGCATTAAATGTTAAAAGTGCACCTAATGACAACTCATCTTTCATAATAAGTGAAGACCCGATCCATAGAATTACTATGGTTGCTACCATTTTCATAAAGGCATTAATAGTAAGTTGAATGTTTGTAAAAAAACTTAATTTATAAAGTCTTTTTATTAAATTTTCAAAATAATGAACACCTTTTGTAAAAACTTCATTTTCTGCTCCAAAACTTTTTATAACAGGATAACCAGAAAAGCTTTCAATAAGATATGCACTTAAAGTTGCATCTTGTTCCATTACGAGTCTATTATATTTTTTTAAACTTTTTCTGAATGATAAACCTATTATTAAATATAATGGTACAAGAACTAAAGTAATGTAGAACAATGTTGAACTTTGAGTAAATAAAATAGTTCCTCCAACTACAACCATTAATGTATCTACAATCAGTGTGATTGTAACTGAAGAAAGGGCTTCTCGTATGTGAGACAGATCAGAAAATCTCGATAAAATTTCACCACTTTTTCTTGTTTCATAAAACTTAACAGGTAAATGTAGAACATGATAATAATAGTCCTTCATAAAGTTTATATCAATTTTCAAACTTAAATTTAGAGAAGCTTGGTACCTAATTAAAGAAATAAATGAATTTATTAAATATAAAAAAAGGACTGCTATAGAAATTATATGTAAATTCCCTAAAATTCTCGAAGGTATAATAGTGTCAATAAGGTATTTAAAGTAAAAAGCTCCAATAATTCCTAATAAATTTATAATTATTGAGAGTATAAGAATATTCATGATAGCAAACTTATTGTTTTTTAATATTTTTCTAAATAATTGAGACTTCTTAGGAATACTATAGGATTGCTCAAAAGAAGGGTTATTTTTTACGAGCAATAGGATACCTGTCCATTTTTCTTCGAATTCAGAAAAATTGCACTTTCTTTTTCCTCTTGCTCGGATCCAAAATATGTAATTTGTTGTTCTTCTTTTTTTCTATTATTATAAAATGCATAAAGCCTTCTTCATTTACTACATGTGCGATTACAGGTAAATCGTCATTTTCAATATCTTCTATTTTCTCTCCTCTGACCCCTGTTAATTCAATGCCTAAATGCCCTCCGGCCTTTATGAGACCATATAGTGATGTACCTTCTTTATCTGTTTTTGACCATTCTCTAATTCTTGAGAGCATCGGTTTCTTTCCGTAGTGTTGGGCTAGCATTGCTAAACAAGCTGGACCACAATCACTTTCATCATATTGATTAATAAATTTCATTTTATCCCCTCGCGCAATATTTTGTAAAATAACTATAATAGTAATGTTTTTTAGAGAATTATTTTTAGCATAATAAAGATTAATATGTTATATTATAAATATAAAATATTTTATATTTATAAAACTAGAGGTGAAAACATGAGGGATCAAAAGCCTTTATACAAATTATTTTCAATTATATCAGGGGTTTTATTGGCCTTAGGTATTGTATTTTTATTAATGAGCTACAAAGAATTTTCTACTTTCTTATGTGTGTTAGCTGTAACTGTTGCATTCATTCCTAATTTATTAAACAAAGAAAAAATTGGTTATGTCTGTGTAATCTTCGGATTAATTATCCTCGTTTTATCATTGTTTTATTAAAATGAGGATAATTAATTTACAAGCTAGTCACAATAAAGTTATGTACTATTTTAAAGGTATTAATCATATTCTTTGACTCTATAAAAAAAGGAAAATATTAGGTTTTACTAACTTTAAAAGCAGATGAAGTTCTTATAATAATAAGGATTTCGCTTGCTTTTTTTCTATATCAATTACTTTCATATTGTTCAAGTTGGTAATAGAAAAATTAAGAAAACAGTTTAATTTGCATAAAGGAAGCACAAAACAATATGTATTTATTGTTTTGTGCTAATAGTTATGTATCAACTAATTATTATAATCTCTTTCCTCCGCCTGTTTCTTTCATTGCATCTTTATATCCTTTTTTGATCTCGTCTTGATAATTATAAACAGCAACACCTGCTGAACCTATCGTCGCTACTATTGGCCATACGCCACCATTAGTTGAATGTAATTCATTTTCACTAAGTTTTCTAAAAGTCATAATAAATTCCTCCTAAATTAATAAGTATTACCCAATTTATACTTCATTTCCAGTTACTTTCTACCGTACATTGCTTTTCCTGTATCATCAGTTGCTTTTCCTTGGGCTACTAAACCTTTGGTTACCCATCCTGAAGCAGTATAGAAAGCATCTGCAAAAAAATCTTTTACTCCGCCATTAACTGATTTCAAAGTATTGGTATCTAATTTATTATAAGTCATTAAATTTGGCTCCTTTCTAAGATATAAGTTTTACGTTACCACAAAAGAAATTTGTTTTAAATGTAATTTTTTTGTAATAATATACTTTTATAAACAAAAAAATGTAAAATTAAATTTTTATGGATAATTTAAATGAAAAGTTCATTAAGATTTTTTAAATACTAAATATTAATAATAGCACTTGAAGAGTGAAATAATGAAAAACTTAAGGAAGACAGAAAATAATAAATAGGATTTCGCTTTAGCATTTAAATTAGAAAAACAATTTTATATAATTGTTGATGAACTTTTTCTAAACAATCGTTATTAAGATATTATTTGAATTTGGAAAGTTTAATACACAAATCTTTAAAAGGACTTATAGCTTTTTAAAAAGTGCGGACGTCTGAAAGAATCATATTTATGAGAGACTACATACTCGAATCATATTCCTAGATAAGCATGAACATCTGAAATCGAAAATTGCATAATATAAAATAAGCACATCACTTTGCGTCCTGATTTTAGTCAGTAGAGTGATGTGCTTACTATTTTACCTTAAGAGTTATGTCTCAAATTTTTAAATCCGCACTTTACTTTTAAGGTTACTACTTATTATAGTTGTTATTTCAATCTATTGAGCAATTATCATTTATATCAAAGAAAGCTTTATATGAACCATCATTTGTATTATAAGGAATCATTGTAACACCATTACTATCTGGTTTAGATTCATCGTCCGTGTCGATAGGTGCATGTGCTTTTTTGAATGCTTCTTTAGATACTGTGTCTGGTTTTGTATTAAAACTAATTTGAATAATTTCATTATTATAGTTAAAGTCTACTGATGTATCATAAATGTTTTTAGTATGGTCATAATTTTTATAAGCTTTGGGATCTACTTTATAGCCGTTGATTGAAGCATTGTCATATTTTAATGCACGTAAAAATAATAATCTTGTGTAAACGAGGGATCATACGTAGTATAACCTTCGTGGTTATACCATGGTGCTTCAGCTTTTAAACTTGCACTACTTTCAGTGTTGGCACCACTAGCTCAACTTTCACCATGACCCCATTTTTGAACTTGTTCTGCTACTTGAGCCTCTGGATTCATCGTCGTTAAATATGCCGCTGAAGAAACTACGACAAGTGTTGATACTATTTTTAGATATTTGTTTTTCATAATTTAACCAACTTACTTTATTTAAATTTAATTTCTAAATTTTCACTTCACTAATTCGAATCAATACATTAATTTTCAATCCTTTTATTACATATAATCGGCAAATCTATCTCTAAAACGCATATGCAAAATGGATCCTAAGCTAAAGATTAGAAGACAAAGTAAGATATTATACACTGCGAGTTCCCAATGCGTAATAAAATACCATTCATGGTGTAATATAGCTGCCCTATATCCTCCGGCTAGAAAGTATATCGGGTTAAATTGCATGACTGTTCCAACTATTTGATTATTTGGTAAATAGAGTATAGAAGAGACGAAAAATATCATTCTCATTAAAGCTTGTAGAATTAAATGTATGTCTCTAATTAACATACTTAATGTTGAAGCTAATAGTGCTATAGCGTTGGTTAAAACTAACGCATAAAACAAATATATAAATAATTGTAAAGTATATATAGAGGGCTTGTATCCTCCAATGAAACAAACACCCATAATAATTACTAGTAGAAAAATATGACCGTAGAATTTACTAAAAACGACATAACTAGGAATAATAGAAAGTGGGAAATTCATTTTAGCTACTTGATTAAATTTAGAAGTAATAGACTTACTACCTTCTAGAACACCTTCATTTACGAAAAACCACATACTGATCCCAACAATGAGCCAATATATAAATGGAACGCCCTCCATAACCTTATTGCTTCTTAGAGCTAAACCAAACACAAACCAAAAAACTGCAATTTGCATAGTAGGATTAATTAACTCCCACGCCATTCCTAGATAATTCTTTTTGTTAGAAATTCTTAATTGAAATTCCGCTAATCTTCTTATTAAATATAAATTTTTTAGTTGTTCTTTTAATACAAACCATATTGAATTCATTTGAACATATCACTCTTTCTAAATGTAACGATACTTTTGCAAAAAACCAAATAAATATCATATTCATAATTTATTATTATATAATTTGTTAACATTACTAAACTTTACAATAACTAAATAACAGACACAACTTTTTATTCAGATAAAACAAAGTTATTTTTAAAATGAGTAGTCTAATTCAGTCAGCCACTGCCAATATAAAAAAGGCTGACACATGTGATATGTCCCAACCTTATTGTATTCTTATATAGAATTTCATCTTAATAACAATTTCTCTGGTATCTAGAAAGTATATGTATTAAACAATCAATTTTTACTTGTTCTTTGTGCGCGCTTAGCAAACTCCTAAATCTTTCGCATAATTCTTTTATGAGAAAGATGCGCCTAACAATACAAAACCTATATTCACTACAAGATATGCAATCGCCCAAATAATTGCTGATTTTTTTGAAAAACGATTTGTAGCGAATAGCATAACGCCAAATACATATGCGGCTATAAATGTTTGTAAATTAAATGCACCTAATATGTTATTTCCTTTATCAAAAATATTAAGACTTGTAATAGAATAATCTGTTGGTGATAAGCCAGCGATCCACTGAATGAGTATAACGATTAAAGCAATAATTCCGGTAATCAATGTATAACTTAAAGTAGCAGAGAAAATTGATTTTCCACTTGCATCAGATTTCATGATCTTGGAAATCAGTAAAAAGATGACAAATGTAATACCAATACTAACAATAGCACCGAATATGCCAGCAATTGCACCACCGATTTGTCCGAACATTTTAGCTTGTTCTAATTCCGCTCCTGTCATACCTGCATCTTTATACAGTTCGTTATAGTCAATTGCAAGCGACCCAATAACAGCTGATAATGTCATGACTACAATTGCGAGAATTAATTTTAAAACCCATTTAGGCTTATTACGTAGTTCTGAAAAGTGTGAAACTAAGGGTAATTTTGATGTTTCCATATGAATTTTTCCTCCTGTATGTATAATGACCAAAGCATAACACTACACATAAAATATTAAAATAGTTTTATAGAAATTAAAAAAATAATAAGTATTTATAATACTTAAAGATATATAGAGTAAATAATAAGTATTTATGACATTCAAATAGTAATAATCATTCAAAAATATGTTATTAGATATATTTTTAATTGTGTGGCTATGGTAGTCTTGTAAAGTGAATAAATATAAGGAGTGTTTATCAATTGAAGAAAAAGTGGATGTGGCTTATAGGGATAGTCGCGATAATTGGATTAGTCGTCGTGGCATTGGTTTTGAAACAGACCAACAGTAGTTCGGCGGAGAAAGATGGTTATGATACATATACAGTGGAGAAAGAAAGTCCACTCAATTTAGAGGGAAAAGCATCACCCAATTCAGTTAAAACATATAACAACAACAGTCAATTAGGGGCATATATCAGTACACAAGTTGATGATGGTCAATCAGTTAAACAAGGAGACCCGTTAATTAACTACGATATTAATAATAGTAAGCGTGAACAATTAGCAGATAAAGTAGATGAAGCGCAAAATGCTGTGAATAAAGATTATCAAAATATTAATCAAAGTCCTAACAACAATGATTTGCAAAAGCGATTATCACAAGATCAAAATGCATTAAGTGAAGCACAACAACAACTGAATTCACATGATAAACAAGTCAATGACAGTGTCTATGCAGATTTTGATGGAAAAGTGGATATTAAAAATGAAGATAATGTAACAGATGGTGAAAAGATTCTTCAATTAGTATCCAATGAACCACAGATTAAGACGACAGTTTCTGAATTTGACCTGAATAAAATCAAAGAAGGCAATAAAGTAGATGTGAAAGTGACAAGCACGGGTGAAACGGGTGAAGGTAAAATCCAAAAAATTTCAGAATTACCTAAGAGTTATGAAGAAAATTTAAATGAATCGGCTGTTGGTGGTGCTTCGGCTGTATCGGGTAGTGAGGATGGAGGTGCTACGCCGCAAGCCTCGAACCCAGTTGAAGGTGATCCTAGTGGTGGAAATGATTCAGAATCATCCAAATATACCGTAGTTATTGACGATATAGATATCCCAGTGCGTGCGGGTTATTCTATGGAAGTGGAAGTACCATTAGATTCTATTAAATTGCCTAAATCAGTCCTTACAAAAGATAATAATGTTTTTGTGGTAAATGAGGAAGGAAAAGTTAAAAAACGAGATATTAAAACAGACGAAATCAACGGTGAAATTTTCGTAAAAGAAGGTCTGGAAAAAGGGGATAAACTCATTAAAAATCCTAAAAAAACGATGAATGATGGAGATGAAGTTGAGGTGTCATCATGATAGAACTGGTAGATATCAATCGATATTTCAAAAATGGGGATGAACAAAACCATATTTTGAAAGACATTAATATCAACATCAATGAAGGTGAATTCATTGCGATTATGGGTCCTTCAGGTTCTGGTAAAAGTACGTTAATTAACATTTTAGGATTTATTGATCGTGGTTATGAAGGTGATTACCTTTTTAATCGTAAAAATTATCAAGAAAGTTCAGATAACCAACTTGCAGATATCAGAAATAAAACAGTTGGCTTTGTCTTTCAAAACTTTAAATTAATTCAAAATAATACAATTTTAGAAAATGTCAGCATTCCGCTCGTTTATGCGGGGTTAGGCACTCAAGCGCGTAAATCACGTGTAACACGTACATTACATGATGTAGGTTTGTTTGATAAAGAAAATTTAGTGCCCAACAAATTGTCGGGGGCCAACAACAACGTGTTGCTATCGCACGTGCCATTATCAATCAACCCAAGTTTATTATTGCTGATGAGCCTACGGGGGCACTTGATTCGAAAACGTCTAAAGATATTATTGAATTATTTATAAAATTGAATAAAGAACATAATACGACGATGATATTAGTCACGCATGATCGTAAAGTTGCAGATCAAGCAGATCGTATTATTCATGTTCTTGATGGTCGTGTTCAACGAGAAGAGGTGGTTGGATGAAGAATTTGTCTAATATCATCGCCATTTCGTTCAAATCTATTTTAAAAAATAAGCGACGTAATATTTTTACGATGATTGGTATTATTATTGGTATTGCGGCTGTTATTACAATTATGTCTTTAGGAAACGGCTTTAAAAAAACGGCTTCTGAAGAATTTGAAGATACGGGTGCTGGAAAAAATTCTGCAAATATTAATTTCATGAGTAATGATATGGAAGGCGCGAAAACGAACCCTTTCAGCCAGCAAGACTTGAGTATTATAAAACAAGTTGACGGCGTAGCAGATGCTGAAATTAAAGAAACGGATGACCAAGGTTTTTCTGCAAAAATGACTAATGCGCAGAAAAAAGGCGACATCAGTATTGTGAAAAAAGAAGCTATGGATAGTCCTGAAAAGGGCCAAGGCTTTGATAAAGATGATAATGAATTACGGAAGAAAGTCGTAACCGTTGATGATAAAATTGCCAAAGATGTTTTTAATAAAGATGCCATTGGTAAAACATTATATATTGATGATCAAGGTTTTGAAGTCGTGGGTATTGCCAATGACGCGATGAATCCATCAGCTGTGAATATGCCTTCAAAAACATTTGAGCAATATATGAGTGGTTTAAGTCAAGATTTTCCGTCATTAAAACTTTCATTGGAAGACGGAGCTGATAAAAAAGATACAGCAAATAAGGTCGTAGATGAATTAAATAAAAAAGGTTCTGGCATGAGTGACGGTAGCTATAGTTACAATGACACTGAAGAAATGATGAAAGGCATCAATCAAGTCTTTGATGCAATTACTTACTTTGTGGCAGCTGTCGCGGGTATCTCATTGTTTATTGCTGGAATTGGCGTAATGAATGTGATGTACATTTCTGTTTCAGAACGTACAGAGGAAATTGCGATTCGACGCGCATTTGGTGCGAAGTCCCGAGATATCGAAATACAATTCTTAGTGGAAAGTGTCGTGCTTTGTGTGATTGGTGGCATCATCGGTCTGATTATAGGTATCTTAATAGCGTCAGGCGTCGATGCGTTAACGCCAGACTACATTAAGAGTGTTGTCAGTCTAGGTTCCGTTTTAACAGCAGTTGGTGTATCTATGTTAATCGGCATCGTATTCGGTTGGATTCCAGCCAGATCCGCAGCTAAGAAAGAATTGATTGATATTATAAAATAGAGCTCTACAGTTCTATTTACATGATAAACGCCCTTCAAAGTGACACTTAAAATGTGAAATCTTTGAAGGGCGTTTTTTAGTTTGAAAAATATAAATAAGTCGTAATTAAGTGATAGATATTGCTGATTGCGATTTTGAACATATTAAAAATAGTTTAAGTTAACTTTTCATGTAAGCTATTTTTAATATCAGCTTTATAAATCAATCTTAGTGCGATAACCATTAAAATTAATGCGATAATTCTTTTTGCATCAAAGTGAATGACCATGCCTTCAAATAAACCAAAATGGTCGATGATCATACCCATGGTTAGTTGTCCGATAACAGCAGAGATATTTGTTGCTATAACGCCTATTTTGGGAATTGCTACAATTGTTAAAAATAGATAACCAACACCAAACCAAACGGCACTCAATTGCCATTTAGGGGCACTAAAGAAATCTAAGAAGTTACCTTCTCCAAAAAACAAAGTAATAATGAATAAAATCATACCACCTGTTATAAATGTTAAAAATGCACTTTCTAACGTTCCTGCTTTTTTGCTAAAAGACCCGTTTACTGATGATTGTGTACTTAAAGTGATACCGACTATTAAAGCTATGACTACTAAAGCTACTTGCATTTTATACTCCTCCTAATAAATAAGTGTTAATGCAACTATCATTAGTATAATTGCCACTACTTTTTCAATTCTTAATGGTCGTTTTTCACTGCCTAGTATGCCGTAATGTTCTATTAATGCACTCATAATCATTTGGCCAACCACAACGCTTCCCATTGCTAGGCCAACACCTATCATAGGAATGATGAAGACTAAAACAGTTAAGTAAATAACACCTAATATGCCGCCAGTTAATTGCCATTTAGGTGCTTTAATTGCGTAAGATAGTTTGCCTTTGCCTAAAAACAATAATGCAATGCCTAATATGATTGTTCCTATGGCAAAATTGTATAAACTACTTTCTAATTCTCCAATAGAATCACCTAATACTGCATACATGGCACCTTCGATACTCAAAAATATACCTGCTACTATAGCAAGGATATAAAATATAAATTTATTCATGATTTACCTCTTTTCCTCATTTCGCGAATTATCGAATTATAATCAATAAAAAAAGACCTTTAAAGATCTTCTTTTATTAGATTGGCTAATTCATTAATACTTTCTTCGTTTCTTCTATAATAAGTCCATTGACCATGTCTTTCAGATTCTAATAGCCCTACTTGCTGCATCATTTTTAAATAATGCGAGACAGTAGAGGGGGACATATTGGCTTTTTCTTGTATATCTCCTACACATACGCCTCCTTTTTCTTTTAAATATTCACCTGTATAAATATGTCCAAAATGTTCACTAGGATGTTTCAGCCAAACTAAGATATCAACACGGGCATAGTTACTTAATACTTTAAAAGTTTCAACTAAATTTTTCATAACACACATACTATTCGAGAATATTCGAAATGTCAATACACAAATACTTTTCAATAGAAGAACAACAAAATTTTGAATGTTATTCTCACTAAAATGACTAATAGTCTAAGCATATATATTAAAAGAGACTTCCTTTCAAAAAGGGAGTCTCTTAATTGTTTCATTATCAAATTTACTTTTAATAACAAAGCATACGGATAGTTATTGTTAGCTATCTAAATAGCTTTTAACTTTTCATTAAAGTTTTTTATTTTTTCAGCTCTTAAATTTGTATAATATTCTATATCTTCTTCTCTAGTTTCTAAAGGAAATATGTTATAAATATCTTGATAAAATTCAATACTTGATTTATTACGTTGGCCTTCTAAAGATATTCTTGTACTATCAGGTTTAGTTGTTGATAATTCATAATTAGGTATCACACTATGATACACGTTTACTATTTTGCCATCTTTTATTAAATCTGATGTATTTATAAATTTAACCTCTATATGATGTTGATGTGATAATTCTCTAGTTAACATTGCCAAGCATCACGTCACAAAACATGATGGTCATGACGCCTTTATTTTCAAATGTAGAGGTTACTTCTAGTTTTTCAATACAAAATTTTTCGGTTTCCCCAAAATGCTTGAACCTGGACTCGAATTCCTCATTTTCTTCACCATCACATCTACTAATCACACTTGTTGCAATGTAATCAAATGAAGTATTTTTCAAATAATAATAAGAACTTCCATAATCGATTAATCTATTGTATGTGAAGGCATTTGTTTCTTCATATTTATTTTTACAAATTATATTAAATGGATTGGTAATACTATCCTTTACAATCATACATTACGCTCCTTATAAAATTTTTGCTTATATAATAGATAGTCTTCACAACATCTATTATTAAACGTTGATTTAAAAACATAGAAAAACACCCCACATTAAAATGTGAAGTGCTAAAGCCGATATTTTTTTGAATAGAAATAATATTTAAAAGAAATAAAAATCGCTTCTTTTTAATATAATTCTGATATTTTATATTCAATATCCGACTATATCAAAGTTCAACATTTAAAGAAACATAATTGATTCATTCGAATTTAATTATGAGTAGATTAAAATATTTTTATTGAAATAAAGTCTTCTCGTATCGACATTTTCTCCGACTTTGTTGGCGGTTTTTTATGTGTATTTTCTACTTGTACCGCCTCAGCTTGTAGTCTTCAACTAGTAATTCTCCTGCAAGAGTCGGTCAGACTAATGATACTTCTTTATAAAAAAATGCCTTATTCGTTTAAACAATTTTGGGTTTAATAAAACAATTGAATATAATTTTAATTAAAAGTATTTATAATATTTATAAAAATGGTATTCTAAAGTAAAGAGGAGGCTATTATGAAAATTATAAAATACATATCATTAATAACATTAGCGTTGTTATTAGTCGCTTGTAGCAATGGAGAATCCGAAAACAAAAGTTCTGATCAAGAAGCGAAAGCAACAGAAATTCCCAAAAAGGTCTTTTCAAGTCAAAAAAGTGACGAAAAGATTAGTGAAGATGAAATGGGTTCAAGTATCAAAAAGTATTTAGACACATTTGATGCATTAGATGAAAATACTTCGGAAATTAGAGATAAAGATGAATTAAATGAAAAAGACCAGGATAAATTAAATAAACTTACTAAGCTTACAAATAAAAATGATAAAAATTTTAAACAGTTTATAGAAAATAACCAGCTACCGAAGCAATACGAAAAAGGAAGTTTAAAAGTAAGTAATTATGTAACTTCAGTAAATGAATTAATGAATCAAATCAACGATAAAGTAGATGCAACAACGGACGATGCTAATACGGACCAAACAAAATTAAAAAATGTAGGCGAAATAAAAGAGATAAATGCTCAATATAAAAAGCAAGTTAATGGTAAGAAACAAAAAGAAGTAGAACAATTTCTGAACAAGCATGATATCCAAACAAACGCTTTTGAATAAAAAGGATTGAGTTAGATTGACACAACGAAGAACAAAATATAAAGCAATTACCATTGCATTGAATTTTGTCTGTATAGAGGTGATATTGTGAAGTGGTTTTTATTTTTAATTCAAACAATTTTGACAATTTTATTAGCTGTTTTTGCATATCAGCAAATGAATCAAAATCACTTAGACACTTGGTTTTCTTTTTATCTGTTGTTTTTTATTCTCTTTTTATTTTGGAATAATCGTGATAAAAAACGTTGAATATATAATTTAGATAAGATTTGTAATAGCTAAGTGTTCTGATGTTAACGTTCATACTCCAATATCGTTTTATATTCAGAAAAGAAAAGGAAGTTTTAAGTGTGAAAAAGAGAGTTGTGAGCGGTCTGAAAGATGGCTTTTTCGTATTTATAGGTGTCGTTATCATTGCTATAATTTTAAATGTAACAGGTTTGAATATGGGTCATAATAGAGTTTGGAGTAGTTTAGGTAATTTGGAATTAATTAATATCTTTAAAGATAAAGAATTGAACGGAATGATTGTATTAGGACTTATACTAGGGTTTATTGCTTTTATTTTAGGCTTTTCTTCTTTGGATAAGGTGAAAAAATCTAAAAAATTAAAAGGCGAATAGAGAAATATACAACAGCTGAATATTGTAAAATGAGGAAAAGGAATTCGAATGAAATAATTATGTCATTTTAAAGGAGATATAGTTATGAAAAAGATTTATTAGCTGGATTCCATATATGGCAATTATATCTATTGGAATGTGTTATACATTAGGTTTTCCTTTTGGTATCGGACCTAGCATTGCAATAGGCGCAATGATTGGTATGACTGTTGATTTCGATAAAAAGAGGAAATTAATTTAAGAACTTGGGTGTTCCATTTGAAGCACCATTTGAAGCAGGTGAGAAGCCGATATTACTTATAAATCCATGATAGGCATTGTCATGTATAAATTATATAATTTCATCAAGAAAGAATAAATTAAAATTGTATTTTTTGAATGGTTGATTTAGGAGGAATGAGATTATGATAGTAAAAAACTATAAGTTTGTCCGAGATAATTTTCGAGATATGATTAATAAAGTGAATGAGGATAGGGATACGATCACTATTACAACGAAAGAATATAATGCTGTCTTGATGTCAGAAGATGATTATGAGGCAATCATGGAAACATTATACCTTCAACAGAATCCTGCCAATGCGAAACGACTTGCAAGTGCTATTGAGAATTTAGAACGTGGAAAAGGTAAGATTGTAACCATTAATGAGTTATCAAATGATATCGTGTAGAGATAAAGGGACTATGAAAGGACTTGAAAGAGATGATGCAAGTTTAGTTGTTTCATGTAGGTACCATTATAAATAAAGTACCTTACTTTACAGAATAAGCTACACTTTTCATAAAACACCTCCGTATAAGTTCATTTCCAAATGAATTTATACGGAGGTGTTTTTATTATTTTCTATTGCCTCAGTTAATACGTTTTTGTAACACTCATAAGCTTATGAAAATTTTCGTTTTATGAATTAAGACGCCCTTATATTACATGTTTTGTTCTTTTAAATTAATTAAATTATTTTTAAATAGTAGTTGCTAAAGTAACAAAAAATTATATAATTGATAATGAATATCAATATCAATTATATATGGGGGAACATAGATGAAAAAATTAACAGTACCATTTTTAATAGTATTATTGCTACTGACTGCATGTAGCAATAATGATTATAATGAAAAGACGAAAGATGAAAAAAAGTATACTTTAGACTCTGGTAAAAAGATAAGTATACCCAAAAATCCCCAACGTATAGTTGTTGTAGCTGATACATACGCAGGAGGTATAAAGCAACTAGGCGGACATGTAGTTGGTGTGAACAAAGACATAAAGCAAAGTGATGTATTAAATGAAAAATTCAAAAAGGTTAAAAAAATAAACGCTGAAAATGTAGAAGAAATAGCTGAACTAAAACCAGATCTTATTGTTGCAGATACTGATGACAAAAACTTGAAGAAGTTCCAAAAAATCACAAAAACAATCCCGATGGAATATGGTAAAAGAAATTATTTAGATACTCAGCTTCAATTAGGAAAATTATTAGGAAAAGAAGAAAAAGCAAAGCAATGGGTGAATAATTGGAAGAAACAGACAGCTAAAGATGCTAATGAAATCAAAAAGCACATTGGCACTCATGCCACAGTTTCAATTTTTGATGACTTTAATAAAGAATATTATGCTTTTGGTAAAGATTGGGGTAGAGGAGGAGAAATTTTGTATCAGGCATTTAATTTAAAAATGCCAGAACCTTTAGAAAAGGTAGTGAAAAAAGATGGGTATAAAGCTTTATCATTAGAATCAATGCCTAAATACGCTGGAGATTATATTATTACAATGAGTGAGGGAAAATCCTCTCCAGAATTTGAAAAAACTAATGTTTGGAAGAATATTCCGGCAGTAAAACAAGGTCATGTATTTCACGTTAAAGCTGAAAACTATTGGTATAATGACCCATACTCATTAGAAGAAAATAGAAAAATACTAAAATCCAAATTGCTAAACAACTAAATTTAATCCTTTATAGTTTATTAATTAGAATATTTGAGATAAACAATCTTGTATCCTTTCATAATGCAAAATGATTTTAGACACATCTCTGTTATTATAAAGTTTCTAACTTCAACTACTTTGAATTTGTCTCTCCAATTGGTTGGCATCTGTTGTCGCTAAATTAAAAAATATTTTTGAGGGTATTATATAAATAATAGGTATCTAAATACTTGCCACTAGGAGGTTAGTGTATATGTTTAAAAATATATTATTACCCTATGATTTTGAAAATGATTTTAGTGCAATTCCTGACCATTTAGCAAAAATGGTTGATACAGATTCAATTGTTACAGTTTATCATGTGGTTGAAGAAGCTAATTTTGCAACTAATTTAGAAAATTATATTGAACATAAGAGTGATATTATTAGAGAAACAGAAAGCGATCTTGCTCCATTTTTACATGAATTAGATGAAAAAAAGGTTCAATACAAAGTAGATATTGATTTTGGACCTGTTAATGATACAATCTTAGACAAAATTACTTCTGGCGATACAGATAAAGGTGAATACGATTTAGTAATTATGAGTAATCATAGAGTGAGTTTGAATATTAAACACGTTTTAGGAGATGTTACGCATAAGATTGCTAAAAGGAGTTCTGTCCCAGTATTAATTGTTAAATAAAGATAAAAAGTATAGAAATTCTATTGAACTAACCATCATGTCTAATATTTTTAATATATACTGACCTGAAAAGTACTACAATCTTATAATGATATATTCCCTTCAAGGTGTCCGCTGAAAAAGTGTGGATTTTGAAGGGATTTTTAATTCACTCATATCTGCCCGCCATTATCCCGTTTGTTTATTAATTTACTATGTAAAATAAAAAATTTTTGCATAATTTTCAATAATGATGGTATATTACATGTAAGGGCTTACATTTATATAAAGGGGAGAGATTATTCAAGGGGAAAATGATAGATAAAATAGCCGGATTAAACAAAGATAGGAGTCGCAAGTATGAAAATTATTCCGTTTTCAGATTTGAAAGACATCATTAATGAAGGTGATGTGATAGCCCTAGCGAGCATTATCAACGGCTAACTTACCAGCTGAGATTCTCAAAACATTAGTCGATCAATATGATGAGCATCAAACACCTAAAGCCTTCACCTTTATGTTGGCAAACGATATTAGTGATTATCGTGGTGACAGTTATGATTTAGATTCTTTTGTATCAAGGGGTATGATCAAACGATTAATCACAAGTATTATTACTGGTTCACCTAAGACAATCAATGCAATGCGCAATAATGATATTGAAGCCTATTACGTGCCTCAAGGTGTAATTACGACACATTATCGTAGTCAAACACCTGCTTCACCAGGGACAATTACTAAGATTGGGCTGAATACTAATGTCGATCCTAGATATTCTGGTGGCAAAGTAAATACACGTACGACAGAGGATTTAGTATCTTTAATTGAAATCAACGGAGAAACATATTTAAATTATGATTTTCCAGAAATTGATGTCGCATTGTTACGAGGTACATATGCCGATACAGAAGGTAATATTTATATGACGCATGAAGCACACCTTGGAGAGGGTTACAGTGTTGCAGCAGCTACACATAAGAATAAAGGTAAAGTGATTGTGCAAGTGAAAGTAGTCATCCAAAGTGGGCGTTTCAATCCGAGTGATGTATTTATTCCGGGTAAACTTGTAGATTATGTTGTAGTTAATAGTAACCCAAAATATCATAGACAGGTTGTCCAAACACAATATGACCCAGCACTTTCAGGACATTATCAGATTACTGAGATGCGAGAGCCATATATAGCATTAGGTAGCCGTAAAGTGATTTTGAGACGTGCAGCTCAATTTTTACTTGAGGGAGACGTAATCAGTATTGGTTTTGGCATTAATAATGAATTGTCGAATGTTTTAGAAGAGGAGCAAGCCAATCATTTAGTTCAAACGAATATAGATACAGGCGTTTTTGGTGGATTGATTAGTAGTGGTAATTACTTTGGTATGAACTATAATCTCAGTGCACGTATCAGACATGAGTTAACATGGGATTTTATCTATAACGGTGGTATAGATGTTGCATTTCTAAGCTTTGCTGAAGTTGACCAATATGGCAATGTTAATGTGTCTAAGTTTGGAGACAAAATGAATGGTTGTGGCGGTTTTATTGATATTAGCCAATCAGTTAAAAAAATTGTTTTTTCAGCTTCAATGGTTGTTGGGGGTCAACTAAATTTCGCTAATGGTGAAGCTCAAGTGGAAACCCAAGGTAAGTCACCTAAATTTGTAAAACAAGTGGGCAACATAGATTTTAATGTTGAAAATGCACAAAAATTAGCACAGGAAGTTTATTTTGTTACCGAACGCGCAGTATTTGAACTAACGGACAAAGGTATTAAATTAATTGAAATTGCACCTGGCTTAGATTTAGAACGAGATATTTTAGCAAATATGGAGTTTCAACCAATCATTTCTGAAGAGATTAAGGTAATACAGAGTGATATTTATCAAAACACATGGGGAGGTCTGTCTCAGGTAATTAAGTCGGAAGATCGTATTTAAATTAAGGGGGAGAAAAATATGAATTACGACTGGATTAAAACGAGAGCAGTATTTGATGAGGAAAAGCCAGCAGTTATCGATCCATTTAAAGGTACTGAATGGACTTATCAAGATTTAAATAAACGTGCAGAGAATTTAGCAAACCATTTACAAGATCAAGGTATAGAACGTGGGGACGTCGTTGGTATTTTTTCACCAAACGATGTAGCTATTCTAGATTTACTATTCGCTACATTCAAGATAGGTGCAGTATATTTACCGATGAATTGGCGTTTAAAACCACAGGAAATTGAAAGTGTGATCCAAGATTCTGATGTGAAATTAATTTTTTATTCACAAAAGCATTTATCAAGTTTAGAAGGCATTGCAGACGGACTCATTCATATGGATGTTGATTCCGAGCAATATGATGATATGGTGAATCCTAACAATCACCGTCCATTCAAAACGGTAAATGTAGAAAAAGATGATTTAGCGACGTTAATGTACACGAGTGGTACCACAGGATTACCTAAGGGCGTTATGTTTACGTATGAAACTTTCGTCAGTAATCCAATAAACACGGCACTCACTTATAAAATAAATTCTACGTATAAGACCATTGTTTCAACACCCATGTTTCATGTATTAGGTTTTAATGATTTGACGTTACCATTGTTAATGGCGGGCGGCACATTGATTATACAACGTTACTTCAATGGTGAAGCATTGAATGATCTCATGGCACATTACAAGCCTGATTATTTAATACAGATACCAACGATGTACTATGCAATGTTAGTTGCAGAGAATTTTGACCTTAAAAACTTCGATAACATTGAATTCTTACTTCAAGGTGGGTCAGCACCGCTACCAGCTGTGCAAAAGAAATTTAACAGCATGGGCTTATCTATCATTAATGGTTACGGTTTAACGGAAGCACCACTTACAATGGTTAACACGCCAGAAAATGGTGCTGAAAAACCTGGTAGTATTGGACAACCCGTCATGTTCGTAGATTACCGTATTTTAAATGATGAATTTGAAGATATACAAACTGGAGAAATTGGTGAATTAGCTGTAAGAGGTAATAATGTCACACCGGGTTATTGGAAGAAGCCTGAAGAAACAGCGAAAAACTTCAAAGATGGATATTTCTTAACAGGAGATTTAGCAAAAATAGATGAAGACGGTGATATCTATATTGTTGATAGACGTAAAGAAATGATTATCACTGGTGGTGAAAATGTGTTGCCTTCAGAAGTAGAAGCGGTCTTAGCAACACATCCTTTAGTAGCACAAGGTGTGGTAGTGAGCTATGAAAGTCCCAAATATGGAGAATCTGTCTCAGCGGCAGTGGTATTGACTGAAGATGATCCAGACTTTGAACAAAAACTGGACGCGCACATGAGAGAAAACATAGCTGGATATAAAATTCCGAGAATGTATTTAAAATTAACAAATATTCCGCTGAACTCAACTTCAAAACCAGATAAGTTAGAGTTACAGAAGAAGATGAATAGTAAAGCTGACAAAGCACGTCAACAAGATGATGAATTAGCCTAAATAACTTATGCTTTTATAAATATTTTAAAATAGTAACTATAAAATTTTTTGACAATCTTTGTAAGCGTTAACATTAAAGTGGAGGTTTTAATTATGCCAACAAAAGAAGAAGTAATCAAAGCATTATATCCAGAGGATATTTTAAGTATTGCGAAAGATTTAACTGAAGGAGAAGTTAAATTATTAAAACAGCTTAATGATATGTTAGAAGAAAAGTACCGCGACTCTATTAATGAGCATTGGATAAACGCGACACAGCCCGAAGACTACTTTGATGAATTAGGAAAGTTAGATTATTTCAACAATCCATTATTATATGAAGGACGTGAAGGTGAACATACGCCAAGTCAGATGTTCCAATTCTTCATGTCATATACAATAGCTAAATTTGATGTATCTTTAGCGACACTGCTAGGTGTACATCAAGGCTTAGGTCATAATTCGTTTTGGTTTGGTGGTAGTAAGGAGCAACAAGCTTATTATTTACCAAAATTACAGTCACACGAATTACGTACGTGTTTTGCTTTAACAGAACCAGAACATGGCTCTGATGTCGCGGGTGGTTTAGAAACAACTGCTAAAAGAGAAGGCGATGAGTGGATTATTAATGGTACGAAAAAATGGATCGGTGGAGCGAATGTCGCTGATGTGATACCACTGTATGCAGTGGACGTGGATACTGGAAAACCTAAAGGGTTTATTATCGAACCAGACCAAGAAGGCGTGGAAATCGATCTTATTGAAAATAAAATCGCATTGCGTATCATACCGAATGCTAATATTCGTTTGAAAAATGTGGTCGTTAAAGAAGAACAAAGGCTGCAAAATATTAATAGCTTTAAAGATATTGCGAAAGTATTATATTCTACTCGTGCGGGCGTGGCGTATATGGCAACAGGAGCGATGGCGGGTGCATTAAAAGCTACGACAGACTACGTAACGCAACGTAAACAGTTTGGTAAAGAAATTAGTAAGTTCCAATTAATTCAAGAGAAATTAGCCATGATGCAAGGCAATCTTGCGCAAGCAATGGCGACATGTGCGCAACTTGCACGCATGCAAGCGAAAGGTGAATATGATGAAGTGGCAACTTCAACAGCTAAGATGATGAATGCATTAAGATTAAGAGAAACAGTAGCAATGGGCCGTGGCGTACATGGTGGTAACGGTATTTTAGCTGGAGAGTATGACATTGCAAGATTCTTTGCAGATGCTGAAGCGGTTTACACATATGAAGGTACACATGAAGTCAATGCGCTCGTAATTGGCAGAGCAATCACAGGAGACTCAGCATTTATTTAATATAAAGCATGAACGATTGAAACTATAGAAAAAACAATTTGGAGGTTTTAGTATGACGATTAGAAAAGCAACTGTGTTAGGTGCGGGTACGATGGGTAGTCAAATCGCCGCGCTCCTTGTCAACGCAGGTTTAAAAGTAAAATTATTAGACATTGTGATTGATGAGCATGAACCTAATAAAATTTCCAAAAAAGCATATGAAATCATAACAAATCCAAAGCGCCCACAGCTATTTGATTTAGCCTTTGCCTCAAATTTATCTTATGGCAACTTTAATGAAGATTTGGTTGAGCAAGATGATGCGGACATTTATATTGAAGCAGTAAAAGAAGAAGTAGATATTAAGCATCAAGTTTGGGATAAAGTAAAAAAAGTAGCAAAAGCTGACGCTATATTTGCAACGAATACATCAGGAATTCCAATTGAATCGATTGCAGATGTATTTGAAGAAAAAGATAAAGCACGATTTTTCGGAATGCATTTCTTTAATCCACCACGCATTATGAAGTTAGTCGAAGTGATTCCAAATGAAAAAACGTCTGAAGCAGTAGTGGAATGCGTACAAGCATTTGCAGAAGACGTATTAGGTAAAGGTGTCATCGTTGCAAATGATGTCCCAGGGTTTGTGGCAAACCGCGTTGGTACACAAACGATGAATGACATTATGTACAGAGCAGAAAACCAAGACTTTTCTATTACAGAAGTGGATGCTTTGACTGGGCGTAGTATTGGACGACCAAAAATGGGAACGTATGGTTTATCAGATTTAGTTGGTCTTGATATTGCTATGACAGTAATTAAAGGCATGCAAAACGTACCAGATGAACAACCATTTTTCCACGATGTAAAACTTTCGGAAAAATTAGCGAGCAAAAGGTGCATTAGGTAATAAAACGAAACAAGGGTTTTATAAAAAAGTAGATAAAAAACGTTTCGTCTTTGATTCAGAACAAAATGATTATGTGCCACCGCAACCACCACAATTAGAGATTTTAGGTAAGTTTAGTAAAGACTTGGCTTCTAACTTAGACGTTATCTTTAATGCACAAGATGATGCCGGCGTATTTTTATGGGAAACATTGAGAAATAACTTCTATTATTCAGCGATTAATGTACCTAAAGCGGCAACAGATTTTAAAGATATTGATCGCGCCTTAGTATGGGGCTTTAACTGGAAACAAGGGCCATTCCAATTGTGGGACTTAATGGGCTTTGAACGTGTGAAGTCACGCATGAAAGAAGAATTAGGATCACTTCCAGATTGGATAGAGCAACGCAATGAAGCATTCTATAGTGAAGGTGAATCGATTGAACGTGTTACACCAGTAGCAGAGTATATTGACCAAGAGATTTGGGAAAGAGCAGATTCTAACTTATCAGTAGCGCATAAAGATCAATTACTATTAAAATTACAAAGTAAAAACAATGTGATTACTGGCGGATTCCTTGATGATTTATTAGAATCTATTAACAAATTAGAAGATGAAGACTACAGTAGCATGGTCATCTATGCAGGCGGCAACAACTTTAGTGTCGGTGCGAATTTGTATCAAATGAAAAAAGCACACGAAGAAAATAAAGTTGTCTCTGAAGTAGGTGACATGGTCGGAAAACTACATTATATTTTCACTAGACTGAAACATGCGTTGAAACCAGTTGTTACTGCAGTTCAAGGCAGAGCGTTAGGTGGCGGTTGTGAACTTGTACTTCATTCACCATTTGTGGTTGCCGCAAGTGAATCTTATATTGGTCTTGTCGAGACAGGCGTAGGGTTACTACCAGCTGGTGGTGGACTCGCAGAATTAACGGATAGAGTATTGCGCACAAATCATAAAAATAATGATAAACAAGATTCAATTACTAAAATATTAATGCAAGTTGGTTTTGCAAAAGTCTCAACAAATGCATATGAAGCAGTGAAATATGGTTATTTAAGAGAGACAGATACTGTGATCTTGAATGCTGAAAGACGTGTCGAAGTTGCATTAAATAGAGCACGTTACGAATCAGAAACAAATTACGTACCTACACCAAAATCACAATACATTGCTTTAGGCAAAGACTTTAAGGCATTAGCTGAAGGTCAGTTAGATGCACAACGTATGGGTAACTTTATCAGTGACTACGATTATGAAATTACGTTAAAAGTGGCAGAAGTTTTAGCAGGCGGTGACATTCCTCGTAACACATACGTGAATCAAAGATATTTACAGACGCTTGAAAAAGAAAGATTTTTAGAACTTTTACAAAATAAAAAAACGTATGACAGAATTTCACACATGTTAGAAAAAGGAAAACCACTACGCAATTAATAATTGAGAGTAAAAAGAAAGGGTGAACTTAAATGCGAGATGCATATATTGTAGCTTATGGACGTTCAGCAGCTGGTAAGGCAAAGAATGGAGCGATGGCTCACGAAAGACCAGATGAAGTGGCGGCAAAAGTATTAAAAGGTGTATTAGAAAGAGTTGGAGGTTCATTTGACCCTAGCATGGTAGAAGACGTTATCGTCGGCAATTCGTTCCCAGAAGGTTTGCAAGGACAGAACATTGCAAGAACGATTGCATTACTTGCGGGCATGCCAAACGAAGTACCAGGACAAACGGTCAACCGTTACTGTTCATCAGGACTTCAAACGATTGCGCATGCGACAAACCAGATTAACGCGAATCAAGCAGACATCCTTGTAGCAGGCGGTATTGAATTAATGAGTGCAGTACCAATGGGTGGTAATGAACCAACGAACAATCCGATTCTACAGGACGAAGATTCAGGTGTTTCTTATCCAATGGGACTGACTGCAGAAATGGTAGCAGAAACTTATAATGTATCTAGAGAAGACCAGGATGCATATGCAGTACAGAGTCATCAACGTGCTACAAGAGCACAACAAGAAGGTAAATTTGATGACGAAATTATACCGATTGAAGTGAATAAAGTCACTTATGATCAAAATGGTCCAGTCGTTTCGAAAGAAGTATTTAAAGACGATGAATTAATCAGACCAGATACAAATAAGGAAACTTTAGCTAAATTACCTACAGTGTTTAAGGCTGACGGTACAGTGACCGCAGGCTCCTCGGCCCCCTTGACAGATGGCTCGGGATTTGTCGTGGTCATGTCTGGTGAAAAAGTGAAAGAATTAGGCGTGAAACCAATTGCACGCTTCGTTGGCTTTAAAGCCGTGGGCGTAGATCCTAAATTAATGGGTATTGGTCCAGCTTATGCAATTCCAGAAGCATTGAAATTAGCAAACTTGGATGTTAAAGATATTGATTTAGTTGAGTTAAACGAAGCATTTGCATCTCAAACGTTAGCCTCTATTAGAGAAACAGGTTTAGATATTGAGAAAACGAATGTTAACGGCGGTGCAATTTCGCTAGGGCATCCGCTTGGCGCAACAGGCGCGATGTTAGTAGGAAGATTACTTTCTGAAATGAAGAAACAGCCAGATACGAAATACGGCATGGTTACGATGTGTATTGGCGTTGGCATGGGCGCTGCTGGTATCTTTGAATATGTAAGATAATCGCAGTTTGAATATGTAATAAATAACCCCTTAAGCGTAAGATAAATGCTTAAGGGGTTTTGATATGAATTAAATCATTATTCTGTGCTTAGTTATACTTGATACATACTAATAAACGTCTCGTTGATAACGTTGATTTTTAATTAAATCTCTTAAATAGTCTTCTGCACTATCTTGACTGTAATTACCATGTTTAATCAGTACATTCACTAATGCTTGATGGACACCTGAAGCCATCTCATCTTTATTTCCACATAGATAAATCGTAGCGCCCGCTGTCATCCATTTATAAAATTCAGCACTATTATCTTCAATACGATGTTGGACATAAATTTTAGTTTCAGTATCTCTTGAAAAAGCTAAATCTAATTTACTGAGTACACCGTCACTCAGCCAGCCCTCTAGATCACTCTGATAAAGGAAGTCTGTATCATAATTTTGGTTGCCAAAAATAAGCCATTGTGAGCCTTTAAGATCTAAATGTGCACGTTCTTGTAGATAGGCTCTGTAAGGTGCAATGCCTGTGCCAGCACCAATCATAATGACAGGTGTTGTTTCTTCATAAGGAAATTTGAAGTTTGGATTCTTTTTAAGATAAACAGGTATATGATCACCAGGTTGTATACGTTCAGCAAGTTGAACGGAACAAACGCCTAGACGTTCACGGCGATGTGCTTCATATTTCACGACACGTACTGTGATTTGTACACGATTTGGATTAACGTTGTTACTGCTTGCGATTGAATATTCTCTAGGTGGTAACTTTCTTAATAATTGCGGTAACATTTTTGGTTGAAGTGATACGGGTGAAAAGTCTTTAATCAAATCGATGACATCTCGACCATAAATATAATCTTGAATCCAATCACTATTTTGAACATTTGCATTTAACATTGGGTTACTGAATAATTCAGCGGCACTGCTCATTAATGCAGGTGTTATTTTTGAAATTTCAAAGTGATGTGTCAATGCATCTTTTAATGTTAGTTGCTGTTCATCTTTATCAACATAAACAAGTGTTTCAGCGTCCCGACCTAAAGTATCGATAAAGTGTTCAACAAGGGCAGGATCATTTTCAGGGATCACTACTAAACTATCTCCAGGCTCATATGATTCGTTATAACCCTCAAGAGACAATTCAAGATGTCTGACTTCGCGTGTTGCATTGGCTTCAGTCAGTACATTATTTTGTATCACTTCAGCTTGAAATGGGTTTGATTTGGAATACTGACCATGAGGTTCTTCAATTGTGACTTCGTCGTCTATCACATCATTTGAATCTGTGTTTGGCGAAACGTTGGTCAATAGCTCTAGCATATCTGCGATCCATTGTTCTGCTACTTCTTCAAAATCAAAATCACAATCTACCCTTTCAGCTAATCGATGGCCACCAAGTTTACCAAAGATTTCATCAAAGTCTCTTCCTGCCTGACAAAAATCGGGGTAGCTTTCATCTCCTAATGCGAGTACAGAGAAGTTTAATCCATCTAATTGTGGGGCTTTATCACTGTGCATAAACTCATGGAAATCTATCGCATTGATTGGGGGCTCACCCACGCCTTGTGTAGAGCATATGATAAACAAGTAATCTATATTTGTCAGTTCATCTAGCGGAAAATCATCCATCTCCGACAAATGAACATTTAAATTGTGTTCCTTTAATTTTGCTTCAAATTGCTCGGCAACTTCTTCAGCATTACCTGTTTCAGTGCCAAATAGAATATTTACTTCTAAAGGTTCAGCCGTCGTTGTTGATTCAGGTATTGAATCAGCAGTTGCTCCTGATGACGTCGTATGATCATCTTGTTCTTCAGGATTTACCAAATAACTACCCAACCACTGTTGCTCGGCTTGAAGATAATGTTGGCAGAAGTTGATTTATAAGTTCCAATTGTTCTCTATTAAAAGGGGTATTGTTTTCATTAAGTTGCAAATCATTCACCTCGTTTTTTTATTGTATGAGGTTTGCGTAAACATCATGTCCTTAAATCATAACATCATTGAATTACTTTATTAATTAATTGAAATAGGATTAATGTTTTTGATTCTCTGAAATGATTTGGTTTATTTCATTTACATCTCTTTGCGCTCTCCTACTTTCAATAAACCAAATAATAAAGTAAATCATTGTATATATGAGAATAAATACGATGATGACCGAGATTCGGAGTGGAAACCAACCTGCTAATATGCCTAAAGGAAACATGACTATCAACATGACACTAAAGTGAATCACCGTCTTTTTAAAAATTGAGAGGCGGGTATGTGAAAATATTAGTTCACCAAAACTAAATGTGACACCGATGAATGCCCAAATTAGAACGGATATCAGCATAATCTGTAACTCAGTGAAGTGTTCATAGTAAAATCGTCCCATCGTCGATATTGGAGAAACGGGCATAAATTGCGTATGTGAAAAAATAAAAGAAAATAATAACGAAATCATTGTGCCTATGGAAACGCCTATAGTTGCCCCATGTATTATCCTTTTCATAGTTTTAAAGCCTCCTTTATTATAGATAAGTATCTTCTGGAAGAATATGTGAAGTCATCATTTGAAAAACGAATTTCTATAGTTCCATTTTTATTGAGTTTCAAATGGTCGATATAATCGATATTGATGATTTCTGATTTAGATATTTGTAGGAAGTTTGAACTTAATTGTTTTTTGATGGTATATAGTCTTTCGTTCAGCGTAAATTGTTGATTCGATGTATATATAGTTAGTATTTTATTTTCCATCCTGAAACATATAATATCTCGCTGTTTTATAAAGTGAATTTCATCATTATATTTCCCAGTAAATGTTTTTCGGTTGGATAATTGTTTGATGTATTGCACGATATCCGGCAAATTTTCTGCATTTTCGTTAGCTTGTATGATAACTTCATCTTCTGATAATTCATTGTTGTATTTAACTCTCACCTTCATATGCAACGCCTCCTGTTAAGTTAAGTAAAACAAATATGAGCATTAAATACTATATAGTTTAATTAAGTGGTCAGTATTGCTAACTAAGTGGTGACAAATGCACATTAAGCGGATGAACTTTAAAGGTGCACATATAAATACCCCCAAATCATTTTTGGTAGGCAATGATTTGGGGGTATAATTTATATGTTTTAAAAGGAGATGTTGAGATATCAGAAGGGCTCAATTTCTTAATATCTTTGTACATTATAATAGCTAGGCTTTTAAGTTTGGGGTGCTCGTGTATATCTAATGATATTTTAAAGATTTAGCCATTAGGGTGTAATAGCGAATGCGCGTACAGGAAATCCTGGCGCGTCTTTAGGTTTAGGGCTAATCGTGTAAATAATGGCGCCTCGTGTGGGTAGTTGATCTAAATTCGTCAACAATTCAACTTGAAATGTATCTTGTGCTAGGACGTAACGTTCACCAACAATATCACCATTTTTGGCTACATCTATCGAAGCATCTGTATCAAATGTTTCGTGACCAATGGCTTTGACTTGTCGTTCTTCGAGTAAGTATTTTAAAGCATCGAGGCCCCAACCAGGTAAATGAAGGTCGCCATTGCTGTCTTTATTCTCGAACTGTTCGATGTCTGGCCAACGTTTCGACCAATCACTGCGTAAAGCGACAAATGTACCAGGTTCTATTGTTCCATGCGTTGCTTCCCATTGTTTGATATGTGTGCGAGTTAAGATAAAATCTGCATGCGGCTGCTACTTCTTGTGAAAAATCTAAAACTACAAGTGGTAGAGCGAGTTCTTTTAAATCTAATTCATGTAAATAGCGTGTGTTTTCCACAAAATGAATAGGTGCATCGATATGTGTGCCGTACTGACTTACTATATTCCAATTTTGAACATAAAAGCCATCGTCTGCTACGTTAAACAGGGTAGAAACTTTAGCGCGTTCAAATTCACTGAAACATGGAATGGTTTCATCAAATGTGTGAGTCAAATCGACCCACTTTGATGATTTTAATTGCTCTAATTGTTCCCATAATGGATAACTCATGTGTATCACCACCATTTTTAATCGTTATACTATTGCTGTGTTTGTTGATTTTCGTAACTTATCAACGGCATTTACTAAGACACTTAATGCTTCTTTTACTTCATCTTCTTTACGTGTCTTCAAGCCGCAATCTGGATTGACCCAGAATAGCGAACGGTCAATTTCTTGTAAGGCACGATGGATTGCTTCTGTAACTTCTGATTCAGTCGGAATACGCGGACTATGAATATCATATACCCCTAAACCAATACCTAAATCGTAAGTAATATCTTCGAAGTCTTTAATCAAGTCACCATGGCTACGAGATGTTTCAATAGAAATCACGTCTGCATCTAAGTCGTAGATTGCATGTATGATTTGTCCAAATTGCGAATAGCACATATGCGTATGAATTTGCGTTTCATCAGCCACGGAAGATGTTGCAAGTTTAAACGAATGTACAGATTTGTTTAAATAGTCTTCGTGATATTCTGAACGAAGCGGTAAACCTTCTCTTAAAGCGGGTTCGTCTACTTGAATAATTTGAATGCCTTCATTTTCAAGCGCCAATACTTCTTCATTAATCGCGAGTGCAATTTGATTTTGTACTTCTTCACGCGGTAAGTCTACGCGTTCAAATGACCAGTTCAGAATTGTGACAGGTCCAGTGAGCATACCTTTTACAGGCTTGTCTGTTAAACTTTGTGCATATAGCGTTTCTTTCACTGTAAGTGGTTCAGCCCATTTCACATCGCCATAAATGATAGGTGGTTTCACCGCACGTGATCCGTATGATTGTACCCATCCGAATTTAGTTACTAAGAAACCTTGTAGTTTTTCACCAAAGAATTCAACCATATCATTACGTTCAAATTCACCATGGACTAAGACGTCTAAACCAATATCTTCTTGAATTTTAATCCAACGTGAAATCTCATTTTTTAAGAATGATTGGTAATCTTCATCTGAGATGCGGTCATTTTTCCAATCTGCACGGTATTTACGTACTTCTTGAGATTGTGGAAATGAACCGATTGTTGTCGTTGGTAAATCTGGTAAATTAAGACGTTTGTCTTGTGCTTGTTTACGTACTTTAAAAGCAGATTGTCTTGAAGTGCGCACGCTATCAAAATCATATTCAAGATTTTTAAATGATTGGTTTTGGAAACGATTATAGCGTGCTTTTAATTCATCATATTTTTCAGCATCATTGTCATTAAATAGGCGTCTCAAAGCATCTAATTCGTCTAATTTTTCAGTAGCGAAGCTTAAACCCTCGGCAATTGAATCTTCAAGTGTTTCATCATCTAATGATACAGGAACGTGTAATAGCGACGCTGATGGTTGAATAACAAGGTCATTTGTGTAATTTTGTAAAGTGTCGATGAGTTCTTTTTTAGCTTCAATGTCGGCAGCCCAAACATTACGGCCATCGATAATACCTGCATAAAGTGTTTTGTTTTTATCAAAATCGCCAGCTTTAATTTGTTCAAGGTTAAAGTTATGGTCATGAACGAAATCTAGGCCGAGCCCTTTAACTGGTAGGCTGTTTAAAAACTTTAAATTAACGCGTTCGAAATAAGTTTGTATCACGATATGATTTTCTAAACCGAGCATCAGCGAAATACGCATATGCTTGCTTGTGTAATACTTTCATAATCTGCACTATCATCTGTCACTAATGCAGGTTCGTCGATTTGAATATATTCAGCCCCAAGCATCTTTTAATGATTGTAGAACTTCTTTATATAAAGGTAGTAGTGTGTTTACTTTTTCTTCGAAAGATTGGTCGCCGCCTTTAGATAATTTAACAAATGTAATTGGACCTACAATGACTGGATGTGCATTTACGTTTAAAGATTTTGCATAGTTAAAGCGTTCTAATAATACATTGTGATTAAGTTTCGGTTCTGCATGATCCCATTCTGGAACGATATAGTGATAGTTTGTGTTGAACCATTTGATTAGGGCACTTGCAACATGTTCTTTATTACCTCTAGCAATATCGAATAATAAATCATCATCTATGTCTCTACCTTGGAAACGTTCAGGAATAATATTGAAGAGTAAAGACGTATCAAGAATATGATCATAAAGTGAAAAATCACCGACAGGAATACTTGATAAATTGTAATTTTTTTGTAGTAATAAATTTTCTTTATGCAAATCTGTTAATTGCTGGTGTAATGTATCTAAATCTAATTTTTTAGACCAGTAACCTTCGATTGCTTTTTTCCACTCTCTTTTTCTACCTAATCTTGGAAAACCTAAGTTTGATGTTTTAATAGTCATAATATTGCCTCCTGTTTAGTTGAAGTAATTGATTTTGAATAAGTCGCAAGTTCTAATGTGTAATCTACTTTTTGGAATGGTGTAATTAAATACAAGCCATTAAAATATTCATGTACTGTGTCAATCAGTTCTTTGGATAGTTTCAAGCTTAATTCTTTTGTTTTTGTTTTATCATCTTTAACGGCTTCAAATTGTTCTAACACTTCTTCTGATAATTTAATGCCAGGCACTTCGTTGTGTAAAAATATTGCGTTATTATAACTTGTCACTGGCATAACCCCGATAAAGAAGGGAACATCTAAATGTTTGGTTGCTTCATAGACTTCTTTAATTTTTTCAGTGCTATAAACTGGTTGTGTAATAAAGTAGTGCGTACCGCTTTCTAATTTTTTCTCTAAGCGTTTTACTGCACCGTCTAATTTTCTTACATTTGGATCAAAGGCACCTGCGATGTTGAAGTTTGTCTTTGTCTTCAGCGCATCACCATCTGTGTTGATACCTTGGTTGAAACGTAATGCAATTTCGGTTAAACCTTTGGAGTTTACATCGTATACGTTCGTGGCACCTGGTAAGTTGCCTATCTTAGAGGGGTCACCTGTAATAGTTAATATTTCATTGATGTCTAGTAGTGATAGCCCTAATAAGTGTGATTGCAATCCGATAAGGTTGCGGTCGCGACAAGTGATGTGCACTAATGGTTCGATATCGTATTGTTGTTTAATAATGCTTGCCGCAGCGACATTACTAATTCTTACGGTTGCTAAAGAATTGTCTGCTAATGTGACCGCATCGATATGGGCATCATCAAGTTTTTTGATATTTCTGAAAAATGTGTCTGTGTCTAAGTGCTTCGGTGTATCTAATTCAACTATAATCGTCGGTCGTTGCTTTACCTTTGATGTTAGGCTCTGAGATTGTGTTTTTTTAGATGAAGTACTTGTATATTTTGTGATTGGTATGACATTTTTATCTGTTACGGGTTTTAAATTAGCTATGGATGATTTAATGAATTGAATATGCTCAGGTGTTGTACCACAACAACCACCAATGACGCGAACACCTTCGTTAATAAGTTTCTGTGCTACATTGCCAAAATACTCGGCGTTATCGCTGTATTTGAATTGGCTATTTTCGATATCAAGCAAACTTGCGTTCGGATAGCACGATAAGTATGCGCCTTCTGGTAACTCAATATGTGAGAATGACTGTTGCATATGGTGGGGGCCATGATGACAATTCAACCCCACAATATCAGCGCCACTTGTCGCTACTTGTTGTAACGCGGTATTAATCTTTGTACCATCTCTTAAATAATTTGTATTCAAAGCAGTGAGTTGCGCAATAATCGGTATATCGTGTTTACGTTTTGTCGCTTTTATAATATTTGTAAGTTCTTCTAAGTCGTAATAAGTTTCAAAGAGTAAACCATCTACGCCAGATTCTACTAAAGTATCCACTTGAATTTCTGTGTGATATTGAATCGCAGATAGACCTAAATCTTCTTGTTTAACGCCTCTAAATCCTCCAACAGTACCTAATATGAATGTGTCATCTTTTGCGGCTTCTTTTGCGATTTTTACAGCAGATTGATGAATTTCTTTCACTTTATGTTCTAAGCCAAAGTCTTTTAACTTTTCAAAATTTGCGCCATACGTATTGGTCTGTATAATATCAGCGCCAGCTTCAATATAAGAACGATGGATATGTGCTACTTTCTCAGGATGTGTTAAGTTGTAAGCTTCGGGACAAGTATCTAGGCCTTCAGAGTAAAGAATTGTGCCGATAGCGCCGTCAGCTACTAATATGTTGTTCTTCAGTTTGTCGATGAGTTGACTCATTGAAAGCCTCCTTAATTGCGTAATTTAAATCTGAAATTAATTCATCTGCAGATTCTAAACCAACACTTAATCTAAATAATCCAAATGTAATGTTACGTTCTTCGCGTACTTCTTTAGGTACTGTTGCGTGTGACATTGTAGCTGGGTGCGAAAGGATTGTTTCTACGCCACCTAAACTTACAGATACGAGTGGTAATGATAATGCGTCTACAAATGCTTGTGCTTTGGTTTCGTCTTTCAATCTAAATCCTAATACTGCACCGCCATGACGTGCTTGTGATAAATGTAAGTCGTCATTTCCCGGGTAATATACTTCAGCAATTTCATCGCGCTGAGCTAAGAATTCATAAAGTTGTTGCGCATTTTCCACAGATTGATTGAATCTCACTGGCAACGTTTTTAAATGTTTGGCTAAAGTCCAGCTATCGTGGGCGGATAATGCTGTGCCTGTGCCATTTTGTAATAAATAAAGTGCATCTGCTACGTTTTGATTATTGGTAATCGCTACACCGGCAATAATGTCGCTATGACCACTTAAGAACTTCGTTGCACTATGAACAACGATATCTGCACCAAGTGCTAATGGTGATTGACCAAGTGGTGTCATAAATGTGTTATCCACTGCGAGTAAGAGTTGATGTTGCTTGGCGATGTGCGCTACACCTTTAATATCTGTAATTTTGAATAATGGATTAGATGGTGTTTCCACATAAATTAGTTTTGTGTTGTCTTGTATCGCATCTTCTATCTCATTTAAGTTTGTCGTATCTACTGTTGAAAATTGAATGTTAAAACGTGTTAATATCTGTTCAGTTAGTCTGAATGTGCCACCATAAACATCATCAGGTAGGACAACGTGATCACCAGCATTTAACGTAAGCAATACTGCTGAAATTGCGGCGATACCTGAAGCATAAGCAAATGCATGACTACCACCTTCTAGTTTGGCTAATTTTTCTTCTAATAATGCTCTATTAGGATTACCACTTCGTGCGTAGTCGTATTTTGCATTACCACCTAACACTTTTTGATGAAACGTAGAAGAATCATATAAAGGAGGGTTCGCCGAATCATAATCAGTACCTCTATGTGCATCGAATATTACTTCTGTCTCTTTTGATAAACTCATGAAATCACTCCTTGGTTAGATTTTTGTAATGCTTGTATGATATCTTTCTCAATATCTTCATAATTTTCAATTCCGATAGATAGTCTAAGTAAATGTTCATCAATGCCGCGTTTGTCTTTTTCCTCATCTGGCATATCTACATGGGTTTGGGTATATGGAAATGTTATGAATGTTTCAGTACCGCCGAGACTTTCGGCGAATAAACAAACTTTTAAATGTTCTAAGAATTTATCAGCTTTATAAGCTTTGTTTAAACGTAAGCTCAACATGCCAGTGCGTCCGCTATAAAGTACTTTATCAATTGCGTCTAAGTTACTACATCGTTCTGCGAGTAGTTTAGCGTTATATTCTGAACGATCCATTCTGATGTGTAGTGTTTTTAAACCACGTTGTAGTAAATAACTATCGAAAGGTGATAGTGTAGCACCAATCATATTGTGTAACTGTGCTAATTGTTCTGCTAGCGCATCGTCATTCACTGTAACAACACCAGCAAGTACATCGTTATGACCACCTATATATTTTGTAGCAGAATGTAAGACGATGTCTGCACCATCCTCGAGTGGCGTTGAAAGATAAGGTGTTAAAAATGTATTATCTATAATTGTTAGTAAATTGAATTTTTTACTTAAGATATAGTACGGATCAATATCAACATCTATCATTTGTGGATTAGAAATTGGTTCTATAAATAGTGCTTTTGTATTTTCAGTAATACTTTGTTCTACTTCTTCATAATTAAGGAAGTCTACATATTTGAAATGAATACCATACTGTTGCTCGTAAAAATCAAAAAGTCTAAATGTGCCACCATATAAATCGAAAGATACTAATATTTCGTCACCAGTTTTGAATAAGTTACAAATAAGTTGAATGGCTGACATACCACTTGAAGTTGCAAATGAAGCAGTACCTCGTTCTAGTTTTGCAAAAGCTTCCTCAAATGCTGAACGAGTTGGATTTTTCGTTCTTGTATAGTCGTAACCAGTTGATTCGCCTAAGTGAGGGTGTTGGTATGCTGTTGATAAATATATTGGATTTGCAACTGCGCCTGTATGATCTTGTGACAAAGCAATTTGTGCCAGTTCAGTATTTTTCATAATAGATAACCTCCTTTTAAAAATAAAAAAAGCTTCCGTCCTTTACACCCGAATAATCGGATATAAAGGACGAAAGCTTAGCTCGCGGTACCACCTTTGTTTGTTACTCTATCACTAAAGTAACCTTATCCAGTACGCCAAATTGTTGAATAGGCAACAGAGACTGAATAGTGACATCGTATCTTCGTTGAAATTAAAAAACTCATCTTATATGAATAAAATGAGTATTAACGAAATATACGACGCGTGGATTTAATCCAGTACGCCATTTAACAAAATGTTAATACTGTATCGCTATAACGGGCGATCCCGTTGACACCTCATATTGGTATCAACACTCAAAGGCCATTTTCAAACTTTCTTTCCGTGTCTTCTTTCAGCGAACAAAGACTCTCTGTGTCGGCAGTGTAAGTTTTACTTTCCCTATTACTGTGTTTCGTATGTGCAATTCGTATTTGATATACCTTAGATTACACACCAAAATACTTTTTGTCAACAACTTATCTGAAAATTTAGATTAAACAAATTATTTTCCATGTATATTTACTGTCATGAGAGTGATGATATACTGTGAATATATTAAATACGTAAAGAGATATTGGAGGAGGAAAGTAGGTGTATGATAATCGAAAATTCAAAAGATCATAGATTACAATTAGAAGAAGATGCTCAAATTCAACAAGTTAAAGTAACGACTATTAAAGCGAACCCTTATCAACCACGTAAAACATTTGATGAGGAACGTTTAAATGACTTAGCAAAATCGATTAAACTTCACGGTATTTTACAACCTATCGTATTAAGAAAGACTATTACGGGTTATCACATTGTAGTAGGTGAACGACGTTACCGAGCGGCAAAAATAGCGGGGTTAACAGAAGTGCCCGCAATTGTTAAAGCACTAACTGATGAAGATATGATGGAACTTGCCATTATTGAGAATTTACAACGCGAAGATCTCAATGTCATTGAAGAAGCAGAAAGCTATCGTCAATTAATGGATGATTTAAAGCTAACCCAACAAGAAGTTGCAGAGCGTTTAAGTAAATCTAGACCTTATATTGCGAACATGCTACGCTTACTACAATTACCTAAAGACGTATCGAATATGATAAGAGAAGGTACACTATCTGGTGCGCATGGACGTACCTTATTAATTGTAAAAGATGTACAAAAAATGCGTCAAATCGCCAAGCAAGTCTCCCGGGAGTCTTGGAGTGTTCGTTATTTAGAGCAATACGTAAATGAGAATTATAATGAAAAAAATACAAAGACGAAAACACAGAAAGCAGCTTCAAAACCTAAGTTTATTCAACAACAAGAAAGACAACTTAAAGAACAATATGGTTCAACCGTTTCTATTTCTACACATAATAAAAAAGGAAACATCACTTTTGAATTTAAATCAGAAGCTGAATTTAAAAGATTAATCCATCAATTAAATGAGAAATATAATAATGATTAACTTACTTCATATGTGAGGAATAAAACACTGTAATTTTAGACTGATTTGCCTAGGACACTGACTCAGCTTGCAGTCTTTGGCTCGTGCTTGGTTCCTCATGCGACTCGTCAACATTTTGATAAATGTTAAATATAGCATCACTAAAAAAGGACATGTTGAATTTTGAGTTCAACATGCCCTTTTTTATATCAATGTTTCGTATTGTAGTGCGCGCTTTCCGTGGATATGGTTTGAGACTGTGGTATTGAGATGGATGCCATTCTCATAAGGAGTCTTTCAAACAATACACATCATCCATAGGGCGCTGCTATTTTTTATAGACTAATTTACCGTTACAAATCGTTGCTTCAATTAAGTTGTTATCGAGTGTTACATCTTCCTCGAGAGGATTACGATTCAGTATGACAAAGTCTGCAACATGTCCAACTTTAATTGTACCTTCGTAGTCTTCTGTATGATTTAAACGCGTCGCATCTGCAGTCATCTTTTTATATGTGGAGCTGCGAGATAAACGTTGGTGGGCACCAAGTATCTCACCGTTTTTAGTTTTTCTTTCAACAGCAATCTGAATAGATTCTAAAGGAGAAATTGGTGTCACTGGCGCATCCGTATGCAAAGTAAACACCATGTTTTCATCTTCTGCCCATTTAACTGGGTCTAAATTTTGCGCTTTATCGCTGCCTAAAAAGACATCACGGTGTAAGTCACCAAAATAATACACATGATTAATAAAGAAAGAACCTCCAATATCATGCGCTGCCATTTCTTTAATATCTGAACGCGTTACTGTTTGTAAATGTTCAACTCTATTGCGCAAAGCGTTTGTTTTATACGCTGCTGTATCCTTATAAGCTTCTATCACAGTTTGGGCTGCATAATCACCATTTGCGTGGGTAATAATATTAAAGCCTAATTGCTGAAAATGTTTGAATTTTTCTGTCATCACATCTTGTGACATTAAAGGTTCAGGTGGTGTTGCGCCATCTAAGTAAGTACCTCTTATAGAAGCAGTTTGTAATTGAATAGATCCGTCATTAAAGAATTTTACGCCGCCTAAATGACTCATACGATCACTTTGCTGTTGAAAAGTACGATCAAGTGTTTCGGCATGGACGTCTTTAAATTCAGGATGTTTTTCCAATAATTCATGCGTAATCACCCGACGTGTGCGGATACGTTGAGGTGCGTTTAAAAATGTTAATATGCCTTCATAGTCTGTGTAGCCATTACCGCCGATGAGTAAATCAGACGTATTCGTTATACCATTTTTTACATAATCATCAATTGCTAAATTCATACTATAAGCGAAACTATCTGCTGTAGATTTAGGTAGTGTTGCTCTTAATTTAACAGTAGCTGGCAATTCAATAAGCACACCGTTGACATAGCCTTCTGAATCTCGTTGGTAATAACCACCTTCTGGATTATCGTCTGTTAGGTTAACACCCATAACTTCAAGTGCCTTGGTATTTACAGTAGCCATATGACCAGAGTAATGCATAATCGCAATTGCAGTATCCTGAGAAATTTGGTCTAAGTCAAAGCGATTAGGATGACGTTGTTCGGTTAAAGCTTTTTCATTATAACCGTAACCTATCAACCAACCGCTGTTAGTTAAGCTATGCTTATTGTCATTAAATTTATTAATTAAGTCTGTGATGTTTAGAATGTCAGAAGCAAGCACAATCTACCATTAATTTTGTTGAACCATAGCCTGTCGGATGACTGTGCGTATCTATAAAACCAGGTGTAATCCATTGTTGTTCCAAGTCTAGCGCACTGTCATCTTCTACGATATCTTCTTGTGGCACAATGTCAGAGATGACACCGTCATTTAATATTAGCGTGCCTAAAAATGGTTCATTATCTTCCATATCCAAAATCATTGCATTTACTATTTTTGAAAATTTCAAAGTAAAGCCTCCTACTTGTCTTTTGTATCCATTACATATACTAATCTTGAAAAAAAGTAAATTCAATTAATAACATATTTTAAAGGAGAATTTATTAGTTTAAAATATAAGTCTTTGAGTAGTATAAGTTTTAAATTCATGTTATGCGCATTTGTTTATTTTTAAAAAACGGAAAATAATTACAAATTTATGAATATAGAATGTGAATGTTGTGTGAAATAAGTTTCAATTTATTGTAAGTAATTGAAGTTCGTATAATAATGGATATATACAAAATATTAGGAGGGCCAATATGTTAACTCAAGAAGAGATACAAACAATTAAAGAAACAGTGCCATTACTAAAAGATAAAGGACAAACGATTACATCAATTTTTTATAAGAGACTCTTTGAACAACATCCAGAATTAAAAAATGTATTTAATCAAACTAACCAAAAAAGAGGATTACAATCTTCAGCACTTGCAATGGCTGTATTAGCGGCAGCTGAAAACATCGAAGATTTGTCACCGATTGTTCCAGCGATTATGCCTGTTGTATACAAACACTGTGCATTACAAGTTAAACCCGAACATTACCCAATTGTTGGTGAAAATTTAATATGGGCGATTGAAGAAGTGACTGGTCTTGAAGATGAAGATCCAATTATCCAAACATGGATTAAAGCTTATGGAGAAATTGCTGATGCGTTTATCGGTTTAGAAAAAGAAGTTTACAGCAATATGGCTTGGGATGGTTTCAAACCATTTGAAGTTACTGAAATCACTGAAGAAACTGAGATTATTAAAGCATTTACAATTCAATCAGAGGATATTGATTTAAGTCAATTTGTTCCTGGTCAATATATTACTGTAGATATTACGAGTGAAAAACTACCTTACCAAGCTAAGAGACATTACTCTATCGTTGATGGTGGTAAAGACTTCTTAACATTTGGAGTTAGAAAAGATGTTACTGAAGCGCATGAAGGTGAAGTATCAACAATTCTACACGATGAAGTGTCAGTTGGAGATACGTTAAGCTTATCTGCGCCAGTAGGTGGTTTTGCTTTAGCGAATAAAGAAAATAAACAATTATTCTTAGGTTCAGGTGTGGGCGTTACGCCACTTGTCTCTATGTATAAAGAAGCGGTCGACGCAGGTTTAGAGTCAACATTCTTACAATCAACATCTAATGCGCAAAATGTCGCTTTTGAAAACAAATTAAACGATATTTCTGATCGCGCTTCATTTGCACGTTTTGACACACATTTCCGTGATGAAGACGGCTTTATTGAAGTAGCACAACTACAACAATATGTAGATAATGAAACAGAAATTTATATTTGTGGTGGCGATTCATTCTTAAAAGCAATGATTTCTGAATTACAAACAATTGGCGTGCCAATGGATAATATTCATTTCGAAACATTTATTCCAAGACTTAGTTTTTCAGCATAATTATTAGATAAAATTGAATTTATTTTATGAACTAGCGCCAATGACATTTAATTGTTATTGGCGTTTTTGTCATTTGATTAAAAATAAATTATGATCTTATAAAAATTAAAATAAGAAAAATATTTTTAAAAAATAAGAAATGTTGATGTAACGTGTTTTACAACGTTGTTAATGAAAATTACATTATTATAATTATTATTTAAAAATAATTATCAAAAACATTTTGAACACGCTATGTTAAGCGCTTACATTTCACGAAATTATACTGTTTTTAATAGAAACTATAGTTTAAAAGTACGCTTGACATAAAAAATTACAATGAGTAAAGTATGTATCATAATTATTTTCGAATAATTCTAAAGACTAAAAATGATATGAATTTTAAACACAGCACATTAAAGAAAAGGGGATGAACCCATTAATGTCAGAGGAAAAAATAACATATGAGCACTTTAAAACCGACGCTTTTAGTGACTTAGATATTTCAGATGAAACTAAAGGTGCACGTCAGGTTATCGCATGGGCATATGAAACGTATGGTGATTCGATTGTTTATGCATGTAGCTTTGGTGCGGAAGGCATGATTTTAATTGATTTGATTTATAGTGTTAGAAAAAATGCTGAAATCGTATTTTTAGATACAGATCTTCATTTTCAACAAACCTATGATTTAATCGATAGAGTCAAAACGCGTTATCCAGAACTGAATATCAAGCTTAAAAAGCCAGAATTAACACTAGATGAACAGTCAGAGCAATTCAATTCTGCACTTTGGAAAAATGATCCTAATCAATGTTGTTACATACGTAAAATTAAGCCACTGGAAGAAGTGCTATCAGGTGCTACAGCTTGGGTTTCAGGATTGCGTAGAGAACAATCGCCAAGTCGTCAATTTACAAATTATGTAAACAAAGATGAAAGATTTAAATCAGTAAAAGTGTGCCCGCTTATTCATTGGACCTGGGATGATGTATGGCATTATATTAAAAAACATGATTTACATTATAACGAACTACATGATTTTAATTTTCCGAGTATTGGCTGCATACCTTGTACATCAGCAGTTTCAACTTCCGGAGACTCAAGGGAAGGTAGATGGAGTAATTCTAACAAGACAGAATGTGGTCTTCATACTACTGAAAAACCATAATTTAGATTAAGATTCTTTTTTTACTATTAATCCTTAGTATACACATCGGATATGTATAGAATGAAAGCAATATTTATTCAATAAATATATTATGAGTAAGATATAGAGCTGTTTTTCAGACATGAGCTTAGGACATGAATATATATATCAAACTCAATTATTAAATTGGCAATAGCTGACTGAATTGAAAATATGCTTATGCGAGGAGCTTCAGCCCTTGTATTTCATTTTCTAGTCATCCTTGTCGGTCTGGGCTCATACAACGAAATCTTATTAGAAAAATTAGATTTCTGTCCCACTCCCATAAAAACAAAAAAGAGGTGAACTTGCGGTGAATTTATCTGTATCAAATAGTCCATTTAATGAGCATCAAGCAGACCAACTCAATCAGGTCGTTAGCATTTTAACCACAGAACAAAAAGTTTGGTTGAGTGGTTATCTTTCAGCATATCAAAACACTTTAGTCAGTGATGCTGAAGCCCCACAGCAAGTAGCAGAATATGTATTAAACAGTGAGTCAGAAGACAATGTTGATAGAAATATAACAATACTTTATGGCTCAGAAACTGGTAATGCGCAAAGTTTGGCAGAAATTTTTGCAGATCGATTAGTAGAACATAACTACACTGTGAAATTGACTGCAATGGACGAGTTTAAACCTAAAGACTTGAAAAAAGTAGAAGATTTATTTGTGATTTCAGCTACGCATGGTGAAGGTGATCCACCAGATAATGCACTTACATTTCATGAATTTTTACATGGCAGAAAAGCGCCTAAATTAGAAGGTGTACGTTATTCAGTACTTGCTCTTGGAGATGAATCATATGAGTTCTTTTGCCAAACAGGGAAAGACTTTGATGCTAGATTTTTAGAATTAGGCGGCGAACGTTTAGTAGCAAGACGTGATTGTGATTTAGATTTTGATGAGCAAGCTGAAGCCTGGATGAATGAAAATATTCAACAACTCAACCAATCATCGAGTCACAAAGAATCAGTAATACTAGCAGAAACAGCACAGGCTACAAAAGAAAAGCGTTATTCCAAGTCGAATCCATATGAAGCAGAAGTATTGGAGAACATTAATTTGAATGGCCGAGGATCTAACAAGGAAGTAAGGCATATTGAGTTTTTACTAGATGACTATGGTGAGACATATGAACCAGGTGATTGCTTAGTCGTAGTGCCACAAAATAATCCGAATATTGTGGCATTACTTATTGAAACTTTAGGTTGGCATGCTCAAGACGAAATTGCTATTAATTCGAATGGTGACAAGCTCACGCTCGAAGAAGCATTACGAGATCATTTTGAAATTACTAAATTAACAAAGAACTTAGTGCTAAAAGCCTCAACGTTATTTGAAAATACGACATTAACCGAGCAAGTAGAGGATACGTTATGGATACAAAGTTACATAGAAGGTCGAGATTTAATCGATTTATTAACAGATTTTCCACCGAGTCAATTTAATTCACAGTCATTACATCAATTGTTAAGAAAGTTACCACCGCGAGAGTATTCTATCGCAAGTAGTTTTCAAGCAAATCCAGATGAAGTGCATATTACAGTCGGTGCAGTAAGGTATGAGGCTCACGAACGTGAACGTGATGGTGTTTGTTCCGTACAATTAGCCGAACGCTTACAACCCGGAGATAGTATACCAATTTATTTGAAGAAGAATCCTAATTTTAAATTTCCATTTAACGAAGAAATACCTGTAATAATGATTGGCCCAGGTACCGGAGTTGCACCATTTAGATCATATCTTCAAGAGCGAGAGGAACTTGGATTAACTGGTAATACATGGCTGTTTTTCGGAGAACAGTACTTTACTACAGATTTTTTATATCAAACAGAATGGCAAACTTGGTTAAAAGATGATGTATTAAGCAAATTAGATGTAGCATTTTCACGCGATTCAGAAGAAAAAATTTATGTGCAACATCGTATTGCTGAACAAAGTGCAACATTTTACGAATGGATAATGAATGGCGCCGCATTATATATATGTGGTGATGAAAAACAAATGGCTAAAGATGTGCATGAAACGATTCGCTACGTATTAGAACAAGAAGGCGGCATGTCTGAAACAGATGCCGAAGCGTATCTTACACAAATGAAAAAAGAAAAACGTTATCAAAGAGATGTTTATTAAAAGAGAGGTAGGGATGATGTATGGCTGAAACGAATGTGAGTTTTTCTGACAAACTCGATGAATTAGAACGTATCAAAGAGCATAGTAATTATCTCCGTGGCACGATTGTTGAAGGTTTAGCAGATAGAATTACTGGTTCGATTACAGAAGATGATACAAAACTTTTAAAGTTTCATGGCAGTTATATGCGGGACGACCGAGATATTAGAGATGAACGTCGTAAGCAAAAATTAGAACCGGCATACAGTTTCATGATCAGAGTACGTGCGCCAGGCGGTGCTTCAACGGCTGAACAGTGGATTGCGATGGACGATATTGCGAATACTTATGCCAATGGAACAATCAAACTTACGACAAGACAAGCATTTCAATTTCATGGCATTTTAAAGAAAAATTTAAAAAGTTCTATGCAAAGTATAAATCAGGCATTACTAGATTCTTTAGCGACCTGTGGTGACGTGAATCGTAATGTGATGTGTAATCCGAATCCTTATCAGTCTCATGTACATGGTGAAATTAATCAAATTGCGAATGACATCAGTCGACACTTGTCACCGAAGACGCAAGCCTATCACGAAATTTGGTTAGATGGTGAGAAAGTATTAGATACGAGTGATGCAGAACCTGAGCCAATGTACGGTAAAACATATCTTCCACGTAAATTTAAGATTGGTATTGCAGTGCCACCTTCGAATGATATCGATGTTTATTCACAAGATGTTGGTTTGATTGCCATTATAGAACAAGACGAACTCGTCGGTTTCAATGTAACGATTGGTGGTGGCATGGGAATGAAACATGGCAATACAGCTACCTATCCTCAAGTAGGTCGGCTGATTGGCTATTTTCCTAAAGCAGAAGTTGTGGACGTTTGTGAAAAAATATTAACAATTCAACGAGACCATGGTAATCGTGAAGACCGTACGAACGCACGTTTTAAATATACAGTAGATCGCAAAGGCGTAGAGTGGGTTAAAAATGAATTAAACGCACGTCTTGGATGGCAATTAGAAAGTGAACGACCATATCATTTTGACCATAATGGAGATCGCTATGGTTGGACAGAAGGCAGCGGTAAATGGCACTTCACGCTATTTATACAAAATGGACGAGTCAAAGATACGGATGACTATAAATTAAAAACAGCGTTAAGAGAAATTGCTCAAATCCATAAAGGTGATTTTAGACTAACCCCTAACCAAAATTTAGTTATTGCGCATGTTTCTGACAGTGAAAAGCCAAAGATAGAAAAAATCATCTCAGAATATAGTCTGACAGATGGCGAACATTATACAGGCTTAAGACGAAACTCTATGGCGTGTGTTGCTTTTCCGACTTGTGGTTTAGCGATGGCTGAATCCGAACGTTATTTACCATCACTTATTGGAAAAATCGAAGAATTATTAGATGAAGCAGGATTAAACGACGAAGAAATTACGATTCGAATGACAGGTTGCCCTAACGGATGTGCCAGACCCGCATTAGCAGAAATTGCATTTATAGGTAAGGGCCCAGGAAAATATAACATGTACTTGGGTGGCGGCTTTACAGGCGATAGATTAAATAAAATTTTCAAAGAAAATATAGCAGAAGCTGAGATTTTAGAAAGCTTGAGACCTATATTAATCCAATATGCGAAAGAAAGAAACGAGGGTGAACATTTTGGTGATTTCGTCATACGTGCGGGCATCGTAGCCGAGGTTAAGGACGGTCAAGTATTTCATAGCTAATAAATTGAGAAGGTGGTGTCAAGATGGGCAAAGTATTTTTAGTAGGCGCGGGTCCAGGCGATCCTGATTTAATCACAGTAAAGGGATTAAAAGCGATTCAACAAGCAGACATCATTTTATATGATCGACTAGTAAACAAAAAGTTATTAAGTCATGCATCGCCGCAAGCGAAGTTTATGTATTGTGGGAAAGACCCTTATCGTCATTCTTTATCACAAGAAGATACGAATAAGTTGTTAGTGAATTTTGCGAAAAAAGGTCAAACCATTACAAGATTAAAAGGTGGAGATCCTTTTATTTTTGGAAGAGGTGGAGAAGAAGCAGAAATTTTAGCAGAACATCAAATTCCATTTGAAATTGTGCCAGGTATTACATCAGGTATCGCAGACACCTGCATATGCAGGTATCCCCGTTACACATAGAGATTATAGTTCATCTGTTGCCTTTGTTACAGGTGTGATTAATAAGAATATAGATAAAGATTCGTATTGGAAACATCTTGCTCTCGGTCCAGAAACACTGTGCATTTATATGGGTGTCAAAAAATTACCAGAAATTAGTGAACTATTGATTAAACATGGACGTCCCATTGATACACCGGTTGCTTTGGTTCAGCTTGGTACATCAGAGAATCAAAAGACAGTGGTTGGTAACTTGATGAACATTGTGGAAGTTGCCAAAGATATTGAAAACCCGGCAATGATTGTCGTAGGCGAAGTGGTCAAATTAAGAGAACATATCAGTTGGTTTGAAGCGGGACAATCAGAAGCGTCACTTGCGAATTTAACATATCAATAGAGGGAGGTCTTAGTATGCGAGGCGTCTTATATGTCAGTCACGGTAGTAGGGTAGATGAAGCTGTTACAGAAGCTGTGAACTTTATTGAATCAGTTAAAAATCAAATCGATGTGCCATTACAAGAAACATGCTTCTTAGAATTAACACTGCCTAATGTGTCACAAGGTTTTCAGCGATTAGTTAATAAAGGAGCAACTGAAATTTCTGTGATACCCGTACTTTTACTAAGCGCAGGACATTATTTCAAAGATATACCGACAGAAATTCAACGAAATCAGCAAATGTACCCACATGTCAAAGTTTCTTATGGAAAACCATTAGGGGTACAACGCCGGTTAACTGAAATACTACATCAAAGAATTGAAGAAACACATATGACACCTAATATGGATGCGAAAGTATTGATCGTGGGCAGGGGAGTTATAATCCTCAAACACAAAAAGACCTCTCGACAATCAAAGCGCAGTTACAAGATAAAAATATTCATTTAGACATCGAAGTGTGTTATTTGGCTGCGTGTGGGCCTTCATTTGAAGAAGCGCTTCAAGATGCAGTCAATAAAGCACATTCACAAATATTTGTAGTTCCATATTTGTGGTTTACAGGTATTTTAGAACGTCACATAGCAACAACTATAGATGACTATCAAGTAGAGCATGGCATTGTACTGTGTGACCGACTTGGCAACCATAGTCATTTACAAATTGCATTAAAAGAACGTGTAGAAGCAACATTTGAAACTGTAAACCAGTAACAGTCTTAAGTACTCAAGATAGTAAGGAGTGACATAATGCCATTGATTCCACTCATGATTGATATTTCAAATAAGAAAGTCTTTGTAATTGGCGGGGGTAAAGTTGCAGAACGAAGAGTGAATACTTTAGTCAATTATGCCAAAGACATTCATGTGATTAGCCCCACTATTACTGAAAATTTGAAAGATATGGTTCAACACTCAGCAATAAAATGGAGTGAAAAATTATTTGAAATTAACGATATCCAGCAGGCAGATTTCATTGTTGTAGCGACAAATAGCGCATCTACAAATCAATGTGTATTGCAACATAAACCAAGTCACGCAATGATAAATATGGCTGGAGCATCGACCTCAGGTGATGTGGTATTTCCAAGCATATTACGACGTGGCAAGTTGACATTAAGTATTTCTACAAACGGTGCAAGCCCGAGCGCTTACAGCACAAATTCTCGCTGAATTTCAACAACAGTTTACGAGTCGTTATGAAGTGTATGTAGATTTCTTATATGAATGTAGACAACGCGTTAAACGGAGTTCGTTATCTTCATTAGAAAAGCAAAGATTTTTGAAATCAATTTTAGCAGATCGTTATTTGGAAAAAGATAACCAAAGAGATGTGGTTAAATGGCTTGATTCACTGAATTAAACACAATTCGGAAGGAGTATGACACATGTATAAGTTATTTATCTTCGCACTTGCAGGATTTCTCGCACAATTGATAGATGGTTCCCTTGGTATGGGATTCGGTGCATCTTCTTCCTCAATATTATTAACTTTCGGTATAGCGCCGAGCAATCGCATCTGCAACGATTCATTTTGCTGAAGTTGCAACAACTGCTGCTTCTGGCACAGCACACTGGAAGTTTGAAAATGTGCACAAGCCGACAATGATTAAATTAGCAATTCCAGGCGCAATTACAGCATTTATTGGAGCGGCGTTTTTAAGTCATATACATAGTAATTTAATTAAGCCTTTTATTGCTGTGTTTTTATTAACTATGGGTTTTTACATTTTATACCAATTTTTATTTAAAAAAGACAACCAAGTACAAAAAGATGCAAGTAAAATAGGGCGTTACGCTATGATTCCACAAGGCGCAATTGCAGGTTTCCTTGATTCAATTGGTGGCGGGGGCTGGGGGCCAGTCAACACACCATTGTTATTAGCTCAAAAAAAGTTAGAGCCAAGATATGCAATTGGTACCGTGTCTGCGAGTGAATTTTTCGTGGCACTCTCAGCATCAATTAGCTTTATTATCTTTTTAGGTTGGAGTCAGATTAATTTAGGTTTAGTGGTTTCATTGAGTATTGGAGGGTTGATTGCAGCACCTTTCGCGACTTGGCTTGTTAAAATTTTACCGGTGAATATCTTAGCGGTTTGCGTAAGTGGTTTGATTATCTTTACTAATAGTAGTTCTTTAATCAGCGTTTTTGACCCAACACCAGTAATATCCATAACAATTAAAGTATCGCTTATTGTCATTTGGATTATTTTAATTACTTATGCGTTATATCAAAATAAAAAATTATCATTTTCAATTTCTAAAAATAAAGCAAACACGAATGAACTAGATTAAAACATAAAGGAAGTGTATAAGTATGACATTAACAACAGAATCAATTGCAAATACGATTGAAGCACATGGTGGGAAACTCATTAACAGAGAAGTGAGTGACTTACTAAAAAAGGAATTATTGGCCGAGTCGAAATCATTATCTACTATTACACTGAATCCATGGAGTTTGTCAGATTTAGAGCTTATTGGTATTGGTGGGTTCAGTCCGTTAACAGGATTTATGAATGAAGCAGACTATACAAATGTAGTAGAAGACTTACATTTAAGTAATGGCTTAGTGTGGAGTATTCCCATCACTTTACCTGTAACTGAAGATAAAGCAAAGCAACTAGAGATAGGAACACGTGTCGCATTATATGGTGAAGACGAGCATTTATATGGCGTACTTGAATTAGAGGAAAAATATACGTACGACAAAGAGAAAGAAGCACAACGTGTATATGGTACTACAGACATTGACCACCCTGGTGTGAAGAAAGTATATGAAAAAGGGAATGTCTATCTTGCTGGACCAATCTATTTACTAGATCGACCAAAGCATGACGATTTTGTAGATTATCATTTAGATCCCGCTGAAACGAGACAATTATTTAATGACTTGAATTGGAAGACAGTTGTAGGATTCCAAACAAGAAATCCAGTACATAGAGCACACGAGTACATACAAAAAGCAGCTTTAGAATCTGTTGATGGACTATTATTGAATCCATTAGTTGGAGAGACAAAATCTGACGATATTCCAGCTGCTGTACGCATGGAGAGTTATGAAGTCATTCTTAATAATTATTACCCGGAAAATAAAGCACGCTTAGTCATTTATCCTGCGGCAATGCGCTATGCTGGTCCACGAGAGGCAATATTACATGCGACAGTAAGAAAAAATTATGGCTGTACACATTTTATTGTTGGACGCGATCATGTTGGTGTAGGTAACTACTATGGTACTTATGAAGCACAAGAGCTTATTTCTAAATATGAAGCAGAGTTAGGAATACAAATTTTGAAATTCGAACATGCGTTTTACTGCAAAACTTGTGAAAATATGGCGACTGCAAAAACATGTCCACATGACGCTTCCTCACATTTACATTTGAGTGGTACAAAAGTTCGTGAAAAGCTTAAAAATGGAGAATCACTACCTAAGGCATTTTCAAGACCAGAAGTAGCAGAAGTATTGATTAAAGGCTTGCAAGAGCAATAATTTAAAGGAGTGAAGTGAATGAACACATCTCAACATATTACATGGCATGAATCCGAAGTTAAAAAAGAAGAAAGACAACGCCGTAACGACCACAAAAGTGTATTGATTTGGTTTACTGGATTATCAGGGTCTGGTAAATCGACGGTGTCTGTTGCGTTAGAAAAAGCATTGTTTCAACGCCAGATACATACGTATAGATTAGATGGAGATAATATCAGACATGGACTTAACAATAATCTTGGGTTTAGTCCAGAAGACCGTACAGAAAATATTAGACGGATTGGCGAAGTAGGAAAGTTAATGGTAGATGCAGGGTTAATCACTGTTTCTGCATTTATTTCACCTTATCAAGCGGATCGTGACACGGTACGTAGCTTATTACAAAAGGACGAATTTATAGAAGTGCATACATTATGCAGTCTCGAGGAATGTGAAGCGAGAGATCCTAAGGGATTGTATCAGAAAGCTAGAAGTGGAGAAATTGCTGGATTTACAGGTATTAGTGCACCTTATGAAACACCAGAAACGCCAGAAATAGTCATAGATACAGAAAAAGATAGTATCGAGCAATCTGTAAATAAAATTGTTAACTATTTGAAAGTGTATCAATATATTTAGATAGATGAGTTAAATCTTGTGGTGTGTTGATTTAAGTATTAAATAAAGATAAAACACGAAAGGGGAATATGGATGGAAATCTTAAATATAATTGCTTATAGTTTGCTTATTATATTGATCTTAGTAGTGTTTTGTGGTGTTTTCCTAGTAAATAAAGGACAAGATAGAAGTTATTTTATGCTAGAGTTCAAAGTGATTGTAGTTATATTGTTCACATGCTTTATAGGCTTAGGTATAACATTAACAATTTTGGGTTATTTTGGAAAACTATAATAAATTAAAGGGCATAAGCGATTTATAATTGATTAGCATCTGTCTTTAATGTAGAGGGTTTTATGGTCATGTTAAAATAATCATGTTATAGTATATGAATTAATTTCTAATAAAATCTTTCTTTGTGTCTACAGTAAAATATAATTATAGTGACATATTGGAAGTAAGGAAGGTTTCGGACATGAATAAAACCATACAAGATATATCTAAAGTAGAACTTCATTGTCATCTCGATGGTTCTACAAGTATAGCGTTAATCAAGCAACTTGCTTCTGAACAAAATATAGTTTTAAAAGAACCCCGTTTGCTCGTAAGTGAAAATTGTGAAAGCCTAGATGAATATTTGCAGTGTTTTGATGAAATATTAAAAGTGCTACAGACAAAAGATAGTCTCAAAAGAGCTGTCTTAGATGTTGCGCAACAAGCGAGTAAAGATAATATAAAGTATATAGAAATTCGCTTTGCACCGTTATTGCATACTGAACACGACTTGTCGTTAGCAGATGTATTGAAAGCAGTCGAAGCGGGCGTCCAACTTGCAACAGAAACGATGGATATCAAAATTAATTTATTGGTTTGTGCAATGAGACAGCATGAAGCTACAGTGAATGAAGCGCTTTTCGATTATCTTGAGCAGAGAGATAGTGAAGTGGTGCGTGGGATTGATTTTGCAGGTCCGGAAGCAAGCATTTCCACCGGAAGATATTCGTACCACAATTCAATACGGTTTAGATAAAGGGTTTAATCTCACTTTACACGCCGGTGAATGTGGATGTATGCATAATGTTATGGAGTCTATTAAATTAGGCGCAAAACGTGTGGGTCATGGTGTTGCCATTAATGAAAATGAAGCTGCGTTACAAGAAATAAAGCGAAACAATGTGATGTTAGAAATGTGTCCGAAAAGTAATGTTCAAACGAAAGCGATAAAAGATTTAACAGAATTAAACATACCTTATTTGCTAGAGCAGGATATACCTTTTATTATTAACACGGATAATCGTACGGTCACTCAAACTTCACTAAATGAAGAGTATGCGTTATTAATGAAACATCAATTGATTTCAGTCGAACAGATTGAATTTATCAACTTAAGAGCAATCGAATATGCCTTTTTGTCAGATATTGAAAAAGAAAATTTAAAAGCAGTGATGCAATCATAAAAAAACGAACTTCCAATAGTTGGAAGTGCTCTTAAAGTCTCTGACTTTATTGGCAGTTTTTGTACATGCTTTCCGCGGGCACAGCCTCAGCCTGTAGTCTTCGACTAGTGCTTTCCCCGCAGGAGTCAGCCCAAATCACTGCCATTTTCTAAAACGAAGATATAACTGAATTAACAAAAAGAGAACTTCCGTTTCTAATAAGTGTTAAATAAAGAAATGAATCAACAAAGATGGTCTACGTTCTGAGAGAACTTCCAATAGCCGGAAGTTCTCTTTTTTGTATAACAAATTATGAACGGCCAGTTGCAATAAATAAACTCGCATCTTTATTCATAAATATATTTTCACCTTCATAAAATGTGTGTGATTGGACATGTGTTAAACCTAATTCAGTAAATAGTTGCTGGATATCCGTTTGTTCAAAGCCATTATAGACTTTTGGATGATATACATTTTCATTCTTATTAAAATCAACAAGAACGAGCAGACCACCAGGATTTAATTTCGCACGTAACGCTGTTAATAATGCTTTGTAATCACCGCTGTGAAGTAGTACTAATGAAAGGAAAACTACATCATAGGTAGCGTTAATCTGTGTTTCATCTGAAAGAATATCACCTACATATGCGTGAATCTGTGTTTTGCCTAGTTCAGCAATTTTGCTTTCAAACACCTTGATCATTTGAGGTGCAAGCATCCATCATTGTGACTTCGTCAAAATGACGCTCTATATTTAATGTTACTAGACCAGTGCCGCCACCATAATCTAATAGTGACTGATATGAAGTGTTTTCGAACACCTTTTTCACTTCGGTCGCAATTGTATCGGCAAGATATATTCTACTCGGGCCATCGTACTTTTGAGCAATTTGATCAAAACGGTCTTTATTCAAGTTAAAACTCCTTTGTTGAGTGAAATTATTATAAAAAAATCATTCATTTATATAATGGTTATTATAGACATGTTAAGTCGTTAATAGAGTTTATCACAAGATGAAAAGTAGCACAATGTATATTATTTAAAACAGTATATTTAATAATATGAAAATACATGTGTTCAAATAAGTATTAGGTGAGCCTAAAGTATGATTGAGGACATGTTAAAAATATGTTTTACTGGAGTCTATCAGTCATAATGAGGTGAAGTCATGAAGCGATTTTTAACACTGGCGCGCGGGCGTTTAGAAGGTTTGGATTTTAGTATGATTCTCTGTTTTATCATACTTGGTATTATAGGTGTAATGATGGTTTACAGTGCGAGTATGGTATCCGCATCTAAAGGCGCATTAACAGGCGGTGTGCCTATCGAAAGTAATTATTTTATGAAAAGACAATTGCTCTTTTTGGTATTGGGTGTAGTTATTATTATATTTATTGGTAGTTTCGTTAACATTAACGCTTTTAAAGAGAACAATGTACAGAAAATGATGGTGTTAGGTACATTGTTGCTATTGCTAATTACTGTGTTAATTGGTAAGGAAATCAACGGTTCCAAAAACTGGATTAATTTAGGTTTGTTTAGTATTCAATCTTCAGAATTTTTAAAGCTAACCTCAATTTTTTACCTTTCCTATGTGATTAACCAACGTGTATCGAGTCGAAGGGATTATCAGTTGAAACATCTCATTCCACCACTAGGCATCATCGGGATAAGTTTATTACTTGTCTTAATGCAAGGGGACTTGGGCGGTACTTTATTAACAGTAGCGATTATTGCTTGCATACTGATTTATTCAGATTTAAAAAATAAGGTAAAAATTCAAATCATGGCAATCGCAGTGATTCCAATTGTATTTTATAGTATTTATACATTGATTTTTGATGCTAAAAACCTTTACAGATTAAGACGTATTCAAGTCATGATCGACCCATTTAAATACGAAAAAGATGATGGGTATCAACTTACGAGTGCTTTAACAGCAATTGGAAATGGCGGATTTACTGGCAAAGGTCTAGGTAATGGTATTGCTAAATTAGGGTATTTACCAGAACCGCATACTGATTTTATTTTCACGGTTATTTCAGAGGAATTAGGTTTACTAGGTGTATTATTTATATTACTGATTTATGGCTTTATATTAGTTAAAGGACTTATATATGCAAATAAAACCACAAATCAATTTTATAAATTAATTTGCGTCGGTGTCGTAAGTTATTTATTTATGCAAGTGTTCATTAATTTAGCAGGAGTCTCTGGCATCATTCCTTTAACGGGGGTAACATTACCGCTATTAAGCTATGGCGGATCATCTATATTGAGCATAAGCATTGCCTATGGAACGCTATTAGCAGTAGCTAGAAGAATTAATAATGAAAGGAAATTAAACTAAGTGAGAGACTATTTGAAAATGATTTTAATAAGTTTGTGCTTATTGATACTCATGATATGTATACATATAGATTTAACTGATCCATTAGATAATTTTATTTATCAATGGTTACATGGAACGATTAACTCTAATAGTGTCGTTGTATATCTTGAAATAATTTCTAATATATTTGAGCCGTTGCACTGTTTAATCATGATATTGATGATTTTAACACTCGTATTTTTTTATAATCAATTTAAGTTTTGGTGGTATGGATTTTGGTGTTTCAGTGTTTTGTTGATAGGCACATTTTTTAAATATATTATTCAACGACCAAGACCTGATATCAGTATAGATGGCTATAGTTTTCCAAGTATGCACGTGTTAAGTGTCTGTCTACTGGTGAGCCTCATATTATTGTTGAAAAATAATAAATGGCTAACGCTCATATGCTTATTATTGATCATTTCGATTATCGTTTCTAGAATATATCTACGTGCACACTTTTTTACAGATACAATAGGTAGCATACTCATTATAGGGATTATGCTTCAAGCTTTGAAATTGGGTAATGCAACTTCAACTACAACTAAAAATAATAGGTGACATTACTAGCCATGTGTAAAAACACCTCTTTATCAGGTTGTCGACAACGACTTCTACTTTGTTAGCAGTTCTTTTGTGCACGCTTTCCGCGGGCACAGTCTCAGCTTGTAGTCTTCGGTTAGTGTTTTATTAACGAGTTAGAAGTCGGCTCAAATCACTGCTATTTTTAATTTAATAAACCCGCAATAACAATGAACAAATCAAAACAAAATTTAAAGGCTTGTCTCCTACAAAAATTGGGAAACAAGCCTTTAAAATTATATGCTAAAGCAAAGTACAGCTTTTAAAATTCAGTACATATTCAGGTGTTTTGATATATTGTGACTAGCATGATTTGAAATTTATTCTTCCATTACTTTGTTTATAATTTCTGTTGCATTTAAATTTAATATATTACTTGGTGTGACTTGGTCAATGTTACGATTGAACATCGTTTTTAATTTTTCTACTTCTTCTTTTTCACCGACTAAATAGAGTAGGTGCCAGCCTTTCTTCTTAGCATTTTTCTCAATAGTAGCGACTAAACTTTTGAACCAACGCTCTTGATTAGCTTTCACACGTTCTTTATATTCATCTCTTTGCGCGCCACCTTGAGTTAAATCATCGCCTTGTGGTCCAGAATGTTCTCTCCAATCATTAGTATCTAAATCTAGAGTGTAATAATCTTCGTCTACAATTGTACCAATTTCAGTTTCAATTACACGTGCTTTGTCTTGTTGTAAAACTAAAATACCAGTGTAAGGATAGCTTTGTTGTAATGATTTGAGCTGATCTAATTTGGGTTTTGTGTCCCATTTAAATTCCGTTTTTATAGAAATGTTGACGTGTTTTTCGAACCTTAATGACTCGTCGGCAGTCATAAATAAAATAAGACCTCTTTTTAAATTAGGTTCAGCGCCTTGTATTTCAGTTTCTACTTTATTGATAATATCTTTTGCTTGGTTTTTTTCTTCGTGATTGTCACTGCTTTTTGTTTTGTCTGATAAGTCTTTCAAGGCATTTTTTAATTCAATTTTCCACTTTGTTCCTTGTTCGGGACTGGTATCTAAATAAATTGAGAATACTTTTTGATTTTGTGACTTACCATCGAATTGTTCCAAGTTATTAATTTCTTCTTGTAAAAGCATTATATATCACCCTTCATAATTCTTACATACTATATATTTTGCCTTTTTTATAGAAGTTAAACTTTAGATATATTATCAGATCGTATTAGTAAATAAATATAAAATCTTAATAATAATTTTTTACAACAATAAAAGTTAATTTTAAGATTTTAAAAGTGTTTAAAAGCGTTTTCAAAGGGAAAATTAACTATAATATTGGAAAAAGATAACTTGAATTGAAAATTCACACGAATAAAGGGGGAGTATGTATGGCTACGCTACTATTTCTTGTAACGATACTTTTCATATTAGTCATTTACTTACTTGTTAAGCTAAAGTATACAAAGGATTTTAAAGTGTCAAAAGATAAGCGTCACAGAGAAAGACGAATTGAAGAATTTGTACAAAGTGCCTATAAGATAGATAACTTAGAAGCAATACATCAAGGGCGTGCGCATCTCGAACTCATTTATAAACGTAAGACAGTAGATGTAAGAAAAGATCAAGTTATTTTTGTTGAAGATGAAGCGGAAGAAAAGGTTGAAACGCAATTTGAAATGACAGATAACATGGTCAGAGATGAATTGTTCGATTTAATGTTAGAGGATACTTATTTTTATATAACTGAAAATCGATATAACAGTTTAATGATTAAGGCAAAAAATTAATATATTAATAAGTTGAAGTATTGGAAAGGGAGGATTCTTATGGCACCGGTTGTAAAACCTTATACAAATGACGCGGCTTTAGTAGCGGATGTGAAGGCTTTAAAAGATCGTGGTATTGGTAGCCAAGATATATACGTGCTATCAGATGATAAAGATCGAACTGCAGAGGTTACTGAAAATATAAAAGTTACAGCAGTTGATTACAATAAAGTTGATATAGATGAAGATTTTGATTCGAAAGCTGAAGAATTAAGAGAAAAGCTTAGCATATTAGGCGTTCCTTCTAGTGATGCAGATCACTGTGAGGCAGAAATGAAAGAAGGCAATATCATTTTAATTGTTACTGATTTTAGAGTTAAAGGACTGTTATAAATCGTGTAAAGGGTGGTGTGTATGACCCTACTTAAAATTAATGATTTAACAAAACGCTTTGGTAAATTCTATGCTTTAGATGGCGTGGATTTAGAACTCAATGAGGGTGAAATTTATGGCTTTATTGGACCAAACGGGGCTGGGAAATCAACGACAATCAAAGCAATATTAGGTATGTTGAAACCAACGCAAGGTACTATTGAAATTTTTGACAAAAATGCGCTGAAAGATGCAGTAGCCGTGCATAAAGATCTTGCTTTTGTGCCTGGGGATGTCAATTTTTGGCCAAATTTAACTGGTGGAGAGATTATTGATTTCTTTCTTAGTCTTCATCCTAAAGCAAATCACGATAGAAAAAATGAATTAATTAAACGCTTTGAATTAGATACTACTAAAAAATGTAGTGCTTATTCTACAGGAAATCGTCAGAAAGTAGCGTTAATTACTGCGTTTAGTATTGATGCAAAATTATATATCTTAGATGAACCTACTTCTGGTCTTGATCCTCTAATGGAAGAGGTTTTTCAAGAATGTGTAAGAGACATTAAAAATAATAACAAAAGTGTATTACTCTCAAGTCATATTTTAAGTGAAGTAGAAAAATTGTGCGATCGCGTAGGTATTATCCGTAAAGGGAAGATGATAACTTCTGGGACTTTAGACGAGATGCGCCATCTTACACGCATGCAATTCACCGTAGAAAGTGGACAGCAATTAGGCGCGTTAACACAAGTGACAGGTGTGCATAATGTGAGGCAAGAAGGCAACACATATTATTTTGAAGTTGATTCAGATAAAATTTCTGCTGTCATTGAATATCTAAGCCACTTTGAAATTAAAAAATTAGAATCTACGCCACCAACTCTAGAAGCAATATTTAAACGATATTATGAAGCAACAGATGAAGTAGGTGAATGATATGAAGCAATCATTTTACCAAACCTCAAAGTTATTTTATTTTTATGTAAAAAGAAATAGTAAAAAAATGATTTTATGGGTGGTTTTATTAACTGCTTTAACGTTAATGATTCCACCTGCTTTTGAGTCGATGTACCCGAGTCAATCTAAGATGAGTCCTATCATCGAGATGTCAAAAAATCCTGCGATGCAAGCGATGCTCGGACCGGCTGATTTTGATGATGTAAATATTGGTGTGCTTTTTACGCATGAAATGACTTTATTCACAGCAATAATGGTAGCAATTATGAATATTTTAATAGTATCTCGAGACACACGTGGCGATGAAGAAGACGGTAGAATAATCATTTTAACTGCTTTGCCGATTGGTAAACAAGCACCTTTGATGGGACATCTAATTCAAAATTTATTACTTAATGTCAGCCTAATCATATTACTCACTTTAGGGTTAGCGTGGTTAAACGTTGAGGATATAGATTTAGTAGGTGCATTTTTATATAGTTCAGCTTTAGGTGTATTTGGTATGATGTTTGTTGCGTTGACCATGTTCGTTGCCCAATTTGTATCATCTAGTAGTGAGACGACTGGTGTGAGTATCGCTTTATTGCTCATTATGTATTTGATTAGAGCGTTTGGAGATGTAGCCAATGAGACGCTATCTATGTTTTCACCAATGGGCTGGTTGTCTAGAACTTATGCATTTTCAGAAGATCATTGGTGGCCGGTGTGGTGCATTTTAGGCCTTACAGTTATCATTGCTATACTTGCCTTTGTGTTAAATGGTTTGCGTGATATCGATGCTAAATTATTACCACAGAAAAAAGGGAGCCAACATGCGAAGTGGTACATGAAGTCTCCACTAGGTTTACAAATCAGATTACAAAAAATGATTTTTTATATTTTGCTATTGGATTATTTATACTTGGGTTATCTTATGGCTCTATTTTTGGAAATTTAGACGACTTTTTAAAGATAATCCATTATTACTGTCAATGTTAGAAAATCCAAATGGGGATTACGTCGAACAATTTTTACCGCAACTGATGTTGGTGATGGCGATAATCAGTACGGTTCCTACGCTGTTAGCTTTATTTAAAATAAAGAAAGGGATAGATAAAGGATACGCGATGCTTGTATTAGCCAATCCGCTTTCGCGTATCAAGTACTTACTGAGTTTTCTAATTATCAGTGTGGTGAATGCGGTAGTGATGATTTTTGTCGCAGGACTCGGTTTGTATGTTGGCCAATTCTATTCAATGGATACACCACTCGACTTTAACATGGTCATTCAATCGGCTATTGTCTATATACCAGCCATACTGAGTTTTGTTGGTATAGGAACTGTCGTAATTGGATGGGGCATAAAGTTAACGACTTTAGTCTATGCTTATCTCGCTTATACTTTTTTAGTGAATTATTTAGGTACTTTACTGAATGTGAAAGATTGGATGAAAGATATCACACCATTTGAGCATATACCAAGTTTGCCTATAGATGATTTTACAAGTGGGCCGATGATTACCCTTTTGCTTATTTTCATTATTCTGTGTGTCATAGGTGCGTTCGGATTTAACAGAAAAGATATATAATGACTATAATAAAAATGATTATGTATAATGACAAATCGTAATGTGAATTGAATATAATCACTAAAAAGAGTTGCCAAATTGTTGGTAGCTCTTTTTTGCCATATTAAATACTATTTCATAATCGCTTGCCAAGGGCACATCCACGGCCGCCATGTGTTCAACTCGTGTTAAATTGTTTGGTGCGAGGTAGGCCTTTATTATGTACACCACCAATATATAAAATATAGATTATTGCAAGAAAGTGAAGTGTTATATTACTATTTAATAGTAATAAAAAATAATGAAAACGCATAATTCATTATCACTTATAAGGATGTATTATCAATTCAAATGATATATTGAACATTTAAATATAGACTTTAATCATTTTTACGTTATAATAGATTATAATAATTACAAATAGATAATTATTGTAAAGAAGAGTAAGTTAGTGGAGGTGCACTTAACATGAAACGTGTAGCATTATTATGTATGTCTTATGGTACGCCATATAAGGAAGAAGATATTTTACCTTACTATACGCATATCAGACATGGACATGAACCAAGCCATGAAGCATACATAGATTTGAAAGATAGATATGAATATATTGGTGGCGTATCACCTTTAGCAACAACGACTGAAAAACAAGCTGAAACATTATGTCATACACTTAACGCAATGACGAGTGACATAAGCTATGAATTATATATAGGTTTGAAACATATACATCCATTTATTGAAGATGCGATAGATGACATTAGTGCGGCAGGCATAGATGAAATCGTCAGCGTAGTTTTAACGCCGCATTATTCTTCATTTTCAGTAGAAATGTATAACCAGCGCGCATCTCAATATGCAAATGAGAAAAATATTAAAGTAACGACATTGGATCAATTTTATAAAGAAGAGAAATTCATTCAGTATTGGGTTGATTCAGTAAATACACAATTGAATTTAATACCTGAGGAAGCGCATCAAAAAACAGCAATTATCGTTTCTGCGCATAGTCTTCCAGAAAAAATATTGGAACATAATGATCCTTATCCAAGTCAGCTTGAAGAAACAGCACAGTTAATCCAATCACGAATTGGACATAACCATGTTTTTAATGGTTGGCAATCTGAAGGTAACACTGGGGAACCTTGGATTGGACCAGATGTGCAAGATTTGACTCAAACATTACATGAACAATATGATTATCAAAACTTTATATACGTTCCATTAGGTTTTACATGTGAACACTTAGAAGTCTTATATGATAACGATTATGAATGTAAAAAAGTTTGCGATGATTTAGGTTGTAATTATTATAGAGCTGAAATGCCTGGCTCAAATCAACTGTTTATTGAAAGCATCGCAAATGCAGTCATCAATAATTATAAAGAAAAGAATCACTTAACTGCGGTAAATTAAAGGAGATAATATAATGAGTAAAAAACTAACAGGATTATTTGGTGCACCAGTAGGAGATAGAGAAAATAGTATGACAGCAGGCCCTAGAGGTCCGCTTTTAATGCAAGATATATATTTCTTAGAACAAATGGCACACTTCGATAGAGAAGTTATTCCGGAACGTCGTATGCATGCAAAAGGTTCTGGTGCGTTTGGTACATTTAAAGTAACAAATGATATTACACAGTACACTTGTGCAAGTATTTTTTCTGAAGTTGGCAAAGAAACAGAAATGTTCGCTCGCTTTTCAACAGTAGCAGGTGAACGTGGTGCAACAGATGCAGAACGTGATATTCGTGGGTTTGCATTGAAATTTTATACAGACGAAGGTAACTGGGATTTAGTTGGTAACAATACACCAGTATTCTTCTTCAGAGACCCTAAATTATTCGCAAGTTTAAACCATGTTGTTAAACGTAATCCAAAAACAAACATGAGAGATCCTCAAGCAAACTGGGATTTCTGGACATTATTACCAGAAGCGTTACATCAAATTACGATAGTGATGTCAGACCGTGGTATTCCTAAAGGTTTCAGAAATATGCATGGCTTTGGTTCTCACACATACTCTATGTACAATGATAAAGGCGAGCGTGTTTGGGTTAAATTCCACCACAGAACGCAACAAGGGATAGAAAACTATTCACCTGAAGAAGCAAGACAAGTTATAGCAAATGACAGAGAGTCTTCACAAAGAGATTTATTTGGAAACATTGAAGAAGGTAACTTCCCTAAATGGAAAATGTACATCCAAGTAATGACTGAAGAACAAGCACGCAATCATAAAGATAATCCATTTGATTTAACAAAAGTTTGGTATAAAGACGAATACCCATTAATCGAAGTAGGAGAGTTTGAATTAAATAGAAACCCTGAAAACTATTTCCAAGATGTTGAACAAGCAACATTTGCACCAACAAACATCGTTCCAGGGCTAGACTTTTCACCAGATAAAATGTTACAAGGGCGTCTATTCTCATATGGCGATACACAAAGATATCGTTTAGGTGTAAACCATTGGCAGATTCCTGTTAACCAACCTAAAGGTGTAGGTGTAGAAAATATCTGTCCATTTAGTAGAGATGGACAAATGCGTATTTTAGATGATAACCAAGGTTCAAAAACACACTACTATCCAAATAGTAACGGTGCGCTTGAAGACCAACCGCAACACAAAAAACCAGGTTTAGACATTCAAGGCCAAGCGTTCGAATATGATTATCGTGAAGATGATGATAATTACTTTGAACAACCAAGTGAATTGTTCCGTAGAATGTCACCTGATAAACAACAAATATTATTTAATAATACGGCTAATGAAATGGGCCCAGTTACTGATCCACTAAAACACCGTCATATTAGACATTGTTATAAAGCGGATCCAGACTTACGGTCAAGGTGTAGCAGATGCTTTAGGTATTGATATTAATACTGTAGACTTAGAAGTTGCAGACTAATTGAAAAGGTAGGTAATCGAATGATATTAGATAATATTAATCCAGAAGATTTATTTCCAACTGAGAAACAAGGGCCTTCCGTTTTAGGAAATATGGAATACCCTGTTCAAGGAGAAATAAAAGTATACGAAGCGGCTTATGTCGCAACAAATGAACGTCTTATATTAAATGTTGATATGGGCGGCCAGTTTTACTATAGAAACATTAGATATGACGAAATTGAAAATATCGAATTAGACGGTAATGTATTAACGATGCGCTTTAGCATTGGCACATTTTCTTTAACAGATTTAAATAAAGAAGATGCTGAAAACTTTGTCGCTTACGTAGAACCTAAAAAATATAATTAGTAATTTGATTTCAATAGATAGTATGAATTATTATAAACCCCCTTCACAACCATTTAAATGGTATTGCGAAGGGGGTTTTGTTGTTTGAAATATTTGGTTTGCTTAAGTTGTTTATAACGCAGTAAGACCGCCATCGATTACAAATTCAGAACCTGTAGAGTAACTCGCGTCATCTGAAGCTAAAAAGATGACCATATTAGATACTTCTTCAGTTAGAGCAACACGACGCATTGGAATGGTCTTCGCGAATTGTTCGACTGCTTCTTTAACACCTTCTTGTTCAATCATAGGTGTCTGAATTACACCGGGATGTACTGAATTCACACGTATATTATAGGGTGAAAGATCTCTTGAAGCAGCCTTAGTCATGCCGCGAACTGCAAATTTCGTATCTGTGTAGCCAATTGCACCACCAACAAGTCCATTCATAGAAGATATGTTAATAATTGAACCTTGCTGTTGCGCTTTCATAGTTGAAGCGACTGATTTCATACCTAAAAATACAGAGACTTGATTGATGTTTACAATTTTCATATAACTTTCTAAACTGAGTTCTTCTATTGGCGTGTTATAAGTAATGCCAGCATTATTTACTAAGACGTCTATTTTGTCCCATTTTTGGATTACTGTATTTACTACATTTTGCCAATCTGCTTCATTAGAAACATCATGTTTAATAAAAAGTGCATTGTCCCCAAGTTCCTGTGCAACTTCTTGACCCAGTGTTTCATTGATGTCAGTAATCACAACTTTTGCACCTTCATGCAATACTTTTTCAGCGTGCATTTTCCCCATACCTTGTGCTTGCGCCAGTAATAACTACAACTTTATTATCTAATCTTTTCATAATTTAACTTCCTCCCATGATGAATTCACTATTATTATATAATTTAACAGTAAATACATTAAAAGTTAACTGTTTAGCATTAAGTATTTTACTGCTAAACTAATTTTGTATATACTATTATTATATCAACGTATTTAAGGAGGCATATCATGGAAAAGAATAACTTTTTCGAACTCATTCATAATGCTGAGTTATTTAATGACGCGACAATGACACTTTTTATGAAACAATTTAATATGAATGTTAATATTTCACAAATTATTGCCTTATCTAAACTTAAAGAGCATGGTGCGCAGAAGCCATCCGCGCTTGCGCAGTCGCTTGGTTATACTTCTGGTGCAATTACCGGTTTAACAAACAGACTCGTTAAAGAAGGCTACGTAGTAAGGGCACATCAAGAAGAGGATAGACGTTCCATTTTAATCACGATTACTGCAAAAGGACTGGATTTGTTAGAAGAAGCGCAAAAACAAGGTCAAAAAATGAGAAATGAAATTTATGCAGTATTAAATGATGAAGAAGTGACGGAATTACTTAACATTCAGAAGAAACTTTATAGTCATGTCAAACAATTGAATAAATAAGATTTTATACGTACAAAAGAAAGAGCGAAAATATTCTAATATTAAAAAATGAAAAGGTGATTTTAATGACTAGATTAGATGGTAAAGTAGCAATTGTGACTGGTGGCGCAGGAGGTATTGGCTCTGGAATTGTGAAGGCATATGTTAAAGAAAATGCGAAAGTGGTTATCTCTGATATCGCTGAAGAAAAAGGGCGATTATTGAGTAAAACACTAAACAGTCAAGGTTATGAAACGTTATTTATTAAGACAGACTTAACAGATAAAGGTTCATTGCAAGCTTGTGTAGATACTACGCTAGAAAATTATGGGAAAATTGATATATTAGTTAATAATGCACACGCATCTCGTATGAATTCTTTTTTAGATATTACAGAAGAAGATTTGAACTTATCATTGAATACAGGATTCTATGCGACATTTTATTTATGCCAAATGGTTATACCTTATTTGAAAGAAACAAAAGGTAATATTATAAACTTTGGTTCGGGCGCCGCTGTAAAAGGGGATAAGCATCAAGGTGCATATGTTGTAGCCAAAGAGGCGATACGTGGTATTACACGTGTGATAGCTAATGAATTTGGCGAATTTGGCATTAATGCTAATATCATATCCCCAATCGCTTATTCTGAAGGCGTTGATCAATGGCGCAAAGATAACCCTGAATATTATGAAAAGGTGGTCCAAGGCATTCCATTGCAAAAATTTGGAGATGTTGAAAAAGATATTGGTCCAGTAGCAGTATTTTTAGGAAGTGAAGACGCGCAATATATCACGGGACAAACGGTTATGGTAGATGGCGGTAGTATTAAATTATACTGATGATGTTAAAAATATAACGAAGTACTTGTGTATCAATTGAGATGAAATAGAATAATTTATTAACAAGAGCGAGACGAAAATTAACATTTGAAAGTTGATTTTCGTCCCGCTCTTGTTTTATATTCTGAGCGTTTTAACGTTTGATAAGTGCCGTGAGTTCGCCTTCAAATACTTTAACATCTTCATGATTAAATGTTGTCATTAATACCGTAAGTAAACCTTGGTCTCTTTTACCAGCCTTTTTATCAATAACTTTTATCACAGTATGTAATTCGTCATCCGGAAACACTGGTTTGATAAATTTAATATTATTCATATGTGTACCCGCAATGACATCTTCTCCGTATTTGCCTGTTTCAATCCATAGTTTAAAAGAAATGGCTAGTGTCTGGATACCAGAAGCGATGACACCATTAAATCTGCCTTGTTGCGCTTTTTCTTTATCTAGGTGCATATATTGTGGATCAAATTCACTAGCAAAATCCGTAATTGCTTCTTCGCTTATTTTATATGGCTTAGTCGTAAATGTTTCGCCAATGTGAAATTCATCTAGTTTCATGATTGTATTCTCCTTTAATGTGTTAAATGATTCATATTTCTATTGTACTGAGTAATATGGAAAATTAAAATTTATTGAAATGAAGTTTAGCTGTTTTTTCAACTAACTAATATATAATTGTATCAATTATGGCGGAAGATTCGTACCATCATGTCACCGGTTCTATTTGTTATAAGACAATTGAAAGCAACAGATTCATTATTGGAGATAAAAGGGTTTTTAAATGGTATATTTACACTAGTTGATGCAATTCATATACGTATCATCATTGTCGTTATTAGTTTAATTCTATCTTATTGGATTAAAAAACCAATAAAATTAAGAAACCATTTGAATAAAGGGGACGAATATTATGAAATTAAAAGATAAAGTAGCGATTGTCACAGGTGCGAGCATCTGGCATGGGTAAAGCAATTGCCGAATTATATGCTAAAGAAGGCGCTAAAGTTATTGTAGCTGATCTTAATTTAGAAAAAGCAGAAGCAGTGTCAAAAGAAATTAATGAAAATAATGGCGTTGCTCAAGCCATTGAGGTAAACATAGTTGAGCAAGAAGATATCGATAATATGATTGATACAACCATAGAATCTTATGGTACTTTAGATATACTAGTCAATAATGCTGGTGTTATGGATGGTTTTGAACCTGTGGGAGATATTTTGGATGAACGCTGGGATTTAATATTTGATATTAATACTAAAGGTGCAATGAGAGCAATGCGCAAGGTGATACCAATATTCTTGGAAAAAGGAAAAGGTATTATAATCAATACGACTTCTACAGGAGGATTAAATGGTGCACATGCGGGCGCTATTTATAGTGCTTCTAAACATGCACTCGTAGGCCTTACAAAAAACACTGGATTTATGTATGCTAAAAAAGGTATACGTTGTAATGGAATTGCGCCAGGAGCAATTGAAACAAATATATCTGATTCAATGAAAAATATTAACCATTTTGGAGCTGAACGTACAAAAATTGCACAAAGTGCGATACCTAAAACAGGGCAAGCAGAGGAAATTGCTAAAGTAGCATTATTTTTAGCTTCTGATGATTCGAGTTTTATCAATGGGACAATCGTCACAGCAGATGGTGGATGGACCGCAACATTCTAGAATAAATATGCATAGCATTATCATCATTATTTCTTGGGAAATATAAAACAACTTTAACTAAAAAAATGATGGCTTCTACGTGAAATAAAGTAGAAGCTATCATTTTTGTATAAACTAAGTGATTGTCATTAATATTATGGTTTTATTTCTTATTTATAAAAATTTATTCATAAGCTAAGTATGGAAAAAAGCCTTCAAGAAATTTTTCTGTAGCCGGCATGAAATATGAGCCAAAATGATAATCCGGATCTAGCGTTGTAATAATCCAATGACCATATTGCTTGGATTTTTGTTCGTACATTACAGCACCGCCATTTTTTGAGGCAATTAATATTTCAGCATCTTCTGGTGGCCAAAACACACCATGTTGATGCCACGTGCAATCATTTAGCGTAAGGTAACGTGCGAATAATGAATGATTCGGTGCGGATAAAAGCAAACCACTATCAGCATTCTCTTCTAACCACCACCAAAAATTAGTAGGTCTAAATTCCCAGTTTTGATTTGGTAACCAGTCGTGGGGTTGTGGTCCAAATGCGACAACAGTGCCTCCAGATTGTGCGAAATCATGAATTTTGTCGACACTTTTTAATAATAAGGGCTGGTTTAGCTGTGAAGGCACGATTAATATATCAAGCTGACTAATGTCTGTTTCTAAAAAACCTGGATGGTAAATTAATTGGTCTATAAATTGATGAAACTTAGGTTCATGAAATGTACGATAATGTGACTCATTTCCAGAGTATATAACACCTATTTTATTCATTAATTTTTCCTCCTTGTAATGATATTATTTCTTGTTTTAACCAAGTTATAAATTGACCAGAAATATAATCGGTTGTTTTATTTTGCGCTTTGTATCCTAAAAGTGAACGGCCCGCGTGCATAAAGAGTGTCCCTTCTGTTGATATTCTATCTACGTAGGTTACAACATGTCCGTTTTGAAAGGTTAGGTGTATTTCATGTTCAGGTTGCGTTTGGTAATGGCCTCTTGCAAAGAAACCAACTACCCCTTTATTAAATGTCATATCGTCAGTTTTGACATTGGCATATATAGAAGAGTCATGCTTTGGAGTTAGCGAATAATCACTGAAATGATGAATGTGCTCAGGCATAAACAAAGCAGTTTTCGGCAAACAAGGTTTAAATAAGTGTCCAAAAAAGACAATGATTTTTTTAGTGTTCAAATAATCGTTTATCAAACCTTTATGACGATACAAATATTCTTGATCTACAAAATTAGGAATGATAATTGCGTCAAATTTAAAAATGTCTAATTTATGAAATTCGTATTGAGGTATATACTCTACAATGATTTCTTTGTCTATATCACTTTCTTTGTTAATGCCAAATGCATGCTCAGGGTCGATGTGACCGATTAAATAAGTCATTAAAAACATCCTTTTATAATTAATTTGTTTTTTGAAATAACATTTTGATGATAATTAATTTTTAAATTTAAATTCAATTTCAAAGTTTTAATTGAAATTGAGAATCATTATCGGTAAAATGGTTTATATATTATAAAATACGCATAAATATAAAATTTAGCAAGGGAAGTAGAAAAATGAATGAAATCGCATATTTAGCAATAGACATCCAATTTTCGAGACTTACAGAATTAGATCGTCAAAGAGGACTCGTGTTTTTAAATGTATATGACTTACCAAACACCAATTTAAATACATTTGATGGCGTGATTATTTCAAACCATATCGATGAACCTTATCTATTGGCACAAGACGACATATTAAATGACTATATCAACCAAGGTGGAGTGATTTTCACATTAGTGGAGAAATCTTTACCTTGGTTGAATTGTGTATCGACTTGGAAAAGGTCTCCCATTCCATTAAAAGATCGAGCGTTAGAAATGAAAGCAACCGATAATGGGCTTTTTGAAAATATTAAAGTAAAAGATTTGGAATATAGACGAGGTGTGCGTGGTTTCTTTTCAAGAGGTTATTTTGAAACAGTTCCAGAGCAAGCAAAAGTATTAATTACGGATCAAGAACAACAACCTATTGTTTATGTAGATCGAACACATAAAGGCACGATATATGCAGGTGCGTGCACTGATATGTACCGTATATATACATATGAAGACAACACTTCAAACCAAGTAGGGCTACAGATGTTGAATGCTATACGCACAGAAGCATCGAACATTAGGGGGAATATCAACATTGAATATTGCTTTGATTGTTAATGGGACACCATACCAAAATAGATTTTTAGAAGAACAGGAATTTAAGTATTTATATAATGACGTAATACATATTAGAACATTAAGTTCATACGACTTAAGTTGCTATGACACGATTTTATTATCGTGTCGCTTAGATATTCAATTATTGAAACAACATAGACAATTATTTTTAAAATTTTTAAAACTAGGTAAGCGGCTAGTGATTTTTGGAGAAGTATTGGATCAGTGGTTTCCTCACGTACATTGGGAAGATTCTGAAGTGAATTTCAGTTGGTGGGTCCGACCCAACGGTGACCTACCGTTAAATCCTGATTATCAAACGCATAGTCTATATGAATACTTAAAAGTGGATGATATGAAGTGGCATTATCACGGCACGTTCGATCCACCAAATGGTGCGAAATCACTATTAAATACACCAGATGGACGGTCGATTTTTTATATTGATGATGTCAATTTCAATGGCGAGTTAATCGTAACTTCGTTAGACCCAATGTTTCATATTGGACTTGGATTTATTAATCAAGCTAAGCCATTTTTACATGGTTTAGGACAATGGCTAAGAACAGGAGATAATCAATGAAGAAAAAATATAGTGTCCTAGCCGGGATTGTATTATCAGCTACATTACTTACAGCATGTAATTCAAATACGACAGCTACGAATTCAGAAGAGAAAGAATTAACGAAAGAAGAAAAAATAGTGAAAGACCAAACAGGCCGAGAAGTGAAAATCAAAAAAGATCCAGACAGTATTGTAGTAGGAGGCATCTTGCCATACTTTTCTACTTGGTTTGTAGGGACGAACTCTACGAAAGAAATTAAAGGAATACATCCTAACGCGTATAACGCCGCAGAAAATTCTATACTTTCTAAAATATCACCTGATATAAAAAAAGCGTCTACAGAATTTGTGAAAAATGGCGATGTGAATATAGAAGAACTCTCTAAAATAAACCCAGATGTCTATTTTGAAAATGCTACTGAACAGAAAACCTTAGATAAAGTTGCGGAGAGTGGTATACCAACCATGGGACTAGAAACAATCAAGGTAGAAGACGCTGATCCTTTAGCTACGTTTAACAGCTGGTTAAAAGTCACTTCAGATGTTAAAGGTGGTAAGACGAGCGATAGAACTGAGAAATTTATGAAAGAGGGAGAAAAATCTCAAAAAATGATTGATGATGGTCTAAAAGGCACGAAAAAATCAGACAAACCCAAAGTGCTATTCTTACATCAACATACAGACAACTCTATTGTTGTCGGTGGCGGTAATTTCTTTAGTGAAAAATGGACAGAAGCAACTGGTGGTATAGATGTTGTTGGCGATGACGGTGTCGATGGTCAAAAAGAAGTTAATATGGAGCAAATTTATAAATGGAATCCAGATAAAATCTATATTACGAACTTCACTGAGACCCAGCCTAATGATTTATTGAAAAACAAAGTGTCTGGTCAAGATTGGAGTCAGGTAAAAGCAGTTAAAGACAAAGCGGTCTATAAGGTCCCTTTAGGTATCTATCGTTGGTTCCCACCAAACGGAGATGCGCCATTAATGCTTAAATGGATGGCGCAACATAATCACCCAGATAAATTCAACTATGATATGAAAGATGAAATTAAATCATATTACCAAGATTTTTACGACTATAAATTATCAGACGAAGATGTTGAGTCTATTTTACATCCGTCATCTGATGCGACGAAGTATTAAGGAGTTAACTAATGAAGAAATCAAAAATATTATTATTAATTGTTTTACCACTTGTGGTAGCAATTATTTCACTCGGAGTAGGAAGAGTTTTTATAGATCCTATTACCATTATTAAAATTTTAACATCACAAATTATTCCTATAGAAGAAACTTGGGCGCCAGTGCAAGAAACAGTTGTGATGAATGTTCGTTTTCCAAGAATATTATTAGCCTTATTAATAGGGGGTGGATTGTCTATTTCTGGTGTGAGTTTCCAAGGCATGTTTGGCAACCCATTAGTTTCGCCAGACATACTCGGTGTTTCAGCAGGAGCTGGATTTGGAGCTTCCCTAGGTATATTGTTCTTTGGTAACACATTTGGCGCACAAATATTGGCTTTAGCATTTGGATTATTGGCGATATTGTTTACATTCTTTGTAGCGGAAAATCAAAAAAATTCTCCAATCTTTATGTTTGTACTCGCAGGTGTCATTACATCAGCATTATTTAACGCGCTTATTTCATTAATGAAGTTCGTAGCTGATCCAGAAGAAAAATTACCTGCAATAACATATTGGTTAATGGGAAGTCTAGGAACTGCAACTTATAAAGATTTATATGTTGCGGCACCAATTATCATTATAGGTGTGCTCATATTGTATACACTAAGATGGAGACTCAATTTACTCACGTTACCAGAAGATGAAGCTAAATCTATGGGGATTCCTGTTGTATCTTTAAAATGGGCAATCATTGCAGGTGCAACGATAATCACAGCGGCTACGGTTGCAGTAGCGGGTATCGTAGGATGGGTTGGTTTAATCATCCCACATATTGCACGTATGTTTGTAGGTAATAATAATCAATATGTGTTACCTGTATCACTCGCTATCGGTAGTACGTATCTGTTAATTATTGATAACTTAGCTAGAAGTTTAACAGCTACTGAAATTCCATTATCTATCTTAACTGCAATTATTGGCGCACCATTTTTTGCATACTTATTACGCCGTATGGGAGGTTCGTGGTAATGCACTTAGAAGTAAAAGCAGGCAATTTTCATTATAAAAACAAACCTTATTTATATAAAGAAGATGTGAGTTTTAAATTGGCTCCTGGCGAGGTCTTATCCATTCTAGGGCCTAATGGTGCAGGAAAAACAACATTGCTAAAATGTGTTATTGGTCTGCTAGATTGGACGGATGGCGAAACGTTTATCAATGATGTCCCGTTAAATGACCTGAAGAAAAAAGAATTATGGAAGAAGATTGGTTATGTGCCACAAGCTCAAAAAATGACTTTTGGTTATACGCTCTTAGAACTTGTGATTATGGGGAGAGCACCATTTATAAGTACTTTAGCACAACCTTCAAAAAAAGATGAAGCGGTCGCAATTGAAGCGCCGGAAACAGTAGGTATTAGCCATTTAGCCAATCAATCATGTAACGAAGTCAGTGGCGGAGAATTACAATTAGCACTTATCGCAAGAACACTTGTGTCGGGCCCTGAATTATTAATACTGGATGAGCCAGAATCTCATTTAGATATTCAAAAACAAATTACGATTTTACAAACGATACGTAAGCTATCAAAAGAACAGGGGATATCGTGCATTATTAATACGCATTATCCAAACCATGCGTTTTATCTATCAGATAATGTAATTATTACTGGAAAAGAAAAAGGTATTGTCTTTGGTGAAACAACTGAAGTAATGACTGAACAAAGAATGAAACAATTCTTCGATGTTGATTTAAAGAAACTGTACTATGAAGATGAAGAACTACAACTTGAAACGATGGTTCCTAAAGATTTAGGAATCCCCAAAAACAAGACTTAAGAACAAAATAATTATAATAATTTGGTATACAAAAATGCCCCTTTCTAAAGTTATAGAAAGGGGCATTTTTTTAACTCGGTTTGGGTATATCGACAAAATCTTGTTGTGCTAATGAGACCGTTTCACCTTGTTGGTGCATTTTTTCAATATGGAACTCTCCCCAATAACAAAGTGAAGAAAGTAATTCTCCTAGTGTTTGACCATAAGTTGATAATTCGTATTCAACTTTAGGCGGGATTTGATCATATACGATACGGTTGATGATACCGTCATTCTCTAGTTCACGTAATTGCTGTGTTAACATTTTTTGAGTGATCGTTGGAATAGCACGTTTTAATGCAGATGTACGCATCAACCCGTTGTTTTGTAAATGACATAAGATGACAGGTTTCCATTTTCCACCGATGACATCAATGGTTGCTTCGACGCCAATATTATAAGATTTGCTCATTTAATTACCTCCTTATAGGTACTCAAAGGTGCCTATAGTACTTTAAAGTGCGTACTTCCGCTTTTGATACGTGTAGTTTATATTAACACATACACAAAACAAGAAGGAGTCAAAAAACATTATGAGAAAAAACAAATTCGCTATATTAGCGTTAGCAATGTCTGCCTTTGCAATTGGAATGACTGAATTTATTAGTGTAGGTCTCTTACCGCTCATTAAAAATGCTTTTAATACTACGATTTCATTAGCAGGATTAACTGTATCTTTGTATGCTGTGGGGGTAACAATAGGAGCACCTGTACTAACACCACTGACAAATAAAATGAAACGGAAGCATTTACTATTAATGATTATGCTTATTTTCATTGTTGCGAATACACTTGTCGCCTTTGCTACCACGTTTAGTATGTTGCTAGCAATGCGTGTATTATCGGCATTAATGCACGGAGTGTTTATGTCTATAGCCACAGCAATCGCAAGTGATTTGGTAACGCCTGATAAGCGTGCAAGCGCGATTGCAATGATGTTTACAGGTTTAACCGTTGCTACAATTACAGGCGTACCATTAGGAACGTGGATTGGTCAGCACTTTGGTTGGGAAGCGTCGTTTATTACGATTGCTATGATTGGATTGATCAGTTTAATCATTAATATATTTGCAGTGCCAAGTAATTTGAAAGAATATGCTCAGGCATCGATAAAGGAACAATTAGAAGTGTTTAAAAACAAGTCATTAATGATGGTTTATTTGATTACTGCACTCGGTTACGGTGGCACTTTTGTAGTCTACACATACCTGACTAGTATACTTACAGATATTTTGAATTATAGTGACGAAGCGGTGGTACTACTACTTGTGATATATGGTGTAATGGTTGCTATTGGCAATACACTTGGTGGGAAATTAACAAACAATAAGCCAACAAAAGTACTGATATGGATATTTTTAATTCAAGCTATTGTTTTATTACTTCTAGGCTTATCTGTGACACATTATTTCTTAGGTACGATAGCCATACTTATTATGGGGTTGTTCGCATTTATGAACGTTCCGGGTCTGCAATTGATTGTGGTGCTTTTTGCAGAACGTAAAAATAAGGCAACGACTAACTTTGCTTCTAGTTTAAACATTGCCGCCTTCAATATCGGCATCACATTGGGAGCGGTCATCGGAGGATATGTGCTCAATCATTTTTCTCTTTCAATGACACCATATTTTGGCTTTATTATGGTGGTGATTGCTAGCATTATGATGTATATCGTTTATAAAAATGAGACAGAAGTACAAGTAGATATACTATAAAAATTTCATAATAAGAGAGATTAACATTACTTCATTAAATATTTAAAAATGTAAAATTCCATAAAACAGTAATTTATTTTTGTATTAATCTTCTTTTAGATTTAAAATTTTAAAATGGTTAAATTATTTATAAACAAATCGAAAGAAGTGAACAGTTATGAATACAAAAGAGATATTATTTGAAAAGTTGGAAGAGAAGGAATCTGAGATGATTCAGCATCGTCGTTATTTACATCAACATCCGGAGTTGTCATTCCAAGAGGATGCTACGGCGCAATATATTAAAGATTTTTACAAATCGAAAGAAGTGACAGTTACGCAACCTGTTCTAGGTAGTAACGCAATTATTGTAGAAATCAAAGGGGGACAACCTGGTAAAACAATAGGATTACGCGCTGATTTTGATGCGTTGCCAATACAAGAAGAGATAGATGTGCCCTTTAAGTCAACAAATGAAGGGGTGATGCATGCGTGTGGCCATGATGCACATACCGCGTATTTGTTAGGATTAGCAGACGCATTAATTGAAATAAAAGATGAACTTTCAGGTACAGTTAAAATTATTCATCAACATGCTGAAGAAATGCCTCCAGGTGGTGCACAACAAGTGATGCAATCAGGTGCATTAAATGATTTAGATGAAATATATGGTATTCATGTAGTACCCGTCGCCGGTACAGACGTGATTGGATATAATAAAGGCAATGCTTTCGCCGGTAGTTCTACATTTACTTTAACGATTAATGGTTTAGGTGGTCATGTCGCGAGTCCTCATAAAACACACGATGCTTTGATTGCAGGTACCAACTTTGTAAACACCCTCCAAACAATAGTGTCTAGACGTATCGATCCTTCAGAAATGGGTGTGATTACTGTTGGTGCGTTTGATGCACCTGGTGGAGCCAATGTTATACAAGACAAAGTTACAATCAAAGGAACAGCACGTTATCTTAATGATGACTTAGAGCAATTTATGTATGAAGAGATTGAGAAAGTCGCAAAAAGCGTAGCGGTCGGTTTTGATGTTACGTATGATTTAGATTACCAATTTGGTTATCCTGTGCTATACAATCATCCCGCACAAACAGAACAAGTGGTAGATATTTTAACAGCAAGTAAGGGTGATTATTTTGAACATCTTGTAGAAATACCGTCAGTTTCAGGTTCTGAAGATTTTGCGTATTATTTAAAAGAAATACCAGGTGCCTTTTTCATCGTTGGCTGTAAACCAGAAGACATTGAAGCGCCATATATGAATCATCATCCTAAGTTTGAAGTGAATGAAGATGCATTATTAGTTGCGGCGAAAGCAGTGGGTGAAATTGCAATTAACAGACTTTCTGCTACAGACTAATCTTTGAAATATTCTTTTATAATTGGCCTCGTAACTTTTTATTGCATTTTGGATTGAACTACTCATAGCTCAACCAATAGCGAGATTTGCAATGAAAACACTGCACGCTAACAAATCGAACAGTTAATAAAGCATTTTTATCAACCAAAGTTAATATATTAAAATATAAAAAACACTTTCGAAAACATTCTATTTATATGAATGTAACGAAAGTGTTTTTTTATTATCTATTATAATGAAGCTTTTTGATCGATTGTCTAATTAAATTGTTCTGCGTGATGGTTTACTATCATCTTTAAGTTTAGCTGATAATAATAATGCGATGACTGATATACCAGTAGCGACCATGAATGTTACATTCACACCATGAATCATACCTTCTAGACCTTCACTAGGAATAGCTGAAACAGACATTAACGTAATGAATAACGCTGTACCGATTGCACCGGCCATTTGTCTAAATGTGTTGTTCATAGCAGTACCATGAGCAATGAGACTATTCGGTAATTGATTAATCGCTAGCGTTGTCATAGGCATCATAACCATTGCTAGTGATACCATACGTACTGCGTTAGCCGTGGCAAGATAAGTAAAGGTTGTATCAGCTGTGAGCATTGTAAATGGTATTGTTGAAGCAACTAATACGAGCAAGCCAATACGAGCGAGCCATTTACCGCCAAATTTATCAAATAAATAACCTGTAATTGGGTTCATTATTCCCATAACAACAGCGCCTGGTAATAATACTAAACCAGATTCTAATGCAGAGAATCCAATCATATTTTGCATATATAATGGTAAAATAATGTTTGATGCGATTAATACACCAAATACGAACATGCTTAATGCTGTACCTAACGTATAAATGCTGTAGCTAAACACTCTAAATTCAAGCATAGGTTCTTTGAGGTTTAACTGGCGACGAATAAATATAACTAATGCAATGATACCAACGATAAGTGGTAAGATAAATTGTACACTGCCCCATCCTGCTTCTCCAACAGAACTGAAACTGTATAAGAGTCCACCAAAACCTAGTGTAGATAGAATTACTGATGCGATATCTAGTTTTGGGTTTGAAGTTTCTGTAACGTTTTTCAATAGGAAAATTGAAGCAACGATGATAACAACTGCAATTGGGAATACGACGTAGAAGACACTTCTCCATGAGAGATGCTCTACTAAAATACCTGATAGCGTAGGTCCAATCGCCGGCGCGAATGCAATGACTAAGCCGAATAAGCCCATTGCGGTACCACGTTTTTCTACAGGGAAAAGTAAGAATAAGATTGTTTGCATTAATGGCATCATAATACCTGCGCCTGCTGCTTGTAAGACACGTCCAATTAATAGCATTGAAAAATCTAGTCCGACAGCACAGATTAAAGTACCTAATGCAAAAATGCTCATGGCGGTTAAGAATAACTGCCTCGATGTATAACGTTGAATTAAAAATGCAGTAACAGGTATCATTATACCGTTTACTAACATAAATATAGATTGTAACCACTGTACCGTACTTTCAGATACTTGTAGGTCTTTCATAATAGGGGGTAAAGCTGTACCAAGTAATGTTTGGTTTAAAATTGTAATAAAGGCCCCTGATAATAATACGATAAATAAGGGGATTCTTTTTTCTACATGGAATGCTCCTGTTTCAGTCAATAGACTCACTTCTTTCATAAAAATTGCACATCTAAACAGTTTAACACTAAGCTCATTTTCAATCTAGTGATTGAGCTTAAAAATAAATAATACATCCGATAATTGATGAACAGGGACCATTTCTCAATCTATTTTAATAATTTTGAAATGGTGCGTATAATTTTCGTAGTGATTTACACATTTATAATGCTACGTATGAAATACTACACTTTTATTATAGCTAATGTCAAAATAAACTCTATTTATATGAAGGGAAATATAAATGAAGTTGAAAAATCAGGAGTTAACATAAATTATTTAGATTAATTTCAGAACTCTATAAAGTGATTGCTAGAGCTTTTTGTGGAATTAATAAGTGTATAAAAAAATGATTTTGCAAAAATATTTTAATTATTCTGAATTTAAAATATATCTATCTATGGGTCACTTTTGCTATAATAAATAAGTAAATAAATCATTTAAGTCATAATCGTATCTATTTACATGTAATAAGTTTAAAATTATCATTAAATTATTGGAAAGTATTTGGATAAGTAATCAGTAATCTATACATTTAAAGTACAATTGTACAGATTATAGATGTTCAAATAAAAGGAGAGTAAATAATGAATAAACAAGATTTGATCGCTCCAGAAACTTATAACATAGTGAGCGAAATCGAAAAATTTACAGTAGATCAATCTAAAAAAGCTGTAATATTTGAAAATGAAACAGGAGAAAATAGAGAAATTACATATACCAACCTTATCAAAAATGCGAATAAAGTTGGTAATATGTTTTTAAAATATGGTTTTAAAAAAGGTGACAAAGTGCTCGTCATGATGCCACGTTGTATTGAGACATATGAGGTTTATCTTGTCGCCTTAAAATTAGGTATCATTATTATCCCTAGTTCTGAAATGTTACGTACGAAAGATTTACAATACAGAATTACACATGGTGAAGTAAAAGGAATTGTAGTTATTTCAGATGCGCTTGATGAGTTTAAAGCAGTCAAAGAATACGACACTTTAACTAAATTTATTGTTGGCGGTCAAGAAGATGGATGGATGTCAGTTGAAGATGAAAAAGCAAATTCAACGGATCAATTAGAGATTGTTGAAACTTCTCGTGAAGATATTGCTTTATTATCTTATACGTCTGGTACAACTGGTAATCCTAAAGCTGTTGTCCATTCACACGGTTGGGGCTATGCACATATGCAGATGGCGCCAAAACATTGGTTGAGTATTAAAGAAGACGATATTGTTTGGGCAACTGTCTGCACCAGGGTGGCAAAAATGGGTATGGAGCCCATTGTTATCAATTATGGGATCAGGTGCAACTGCCTTTGTATATAATGGAAGATTTGATGCTGAAAAATATTTACAGTTATTACAAGATAATAAAATTAATGCGCTTTGTTGTACACCGACTGAGTATCGCTTGATGGCAAAACTGTCTAATTTAACAGATTATAATTTAGAACATTTGCATAGTGCAGTGTCTGCAGGCGAACCATTAAATAGAGAAGTCGTTGAAAAATTCCAAGAAAACTTTGATCTTATGGTAAGAGATGGATACGGCCAAACAGAAAGTACACTGTTGATTGGATTTTTAAAAGATACAGAGAGCCGTCCCGGTTCAATGGGTAAAGCAATCCCTGGTAGTCATGTAACAGTTATTAATGATGATGGTGAACTTTCTAAAGTAGGCGAAGTAGGTAATATCGCAGTGCCGTTAGACTTACCTGCATTATTCAAAGGTTATTATAAAGACCCAGAACGCACAGCAGAACCACAAAATGGTGACTATTTTATGACGGGTGATTTAGCTAAAATAGACGAAGATGGTTATTTCTGGTTTGAAGGTCGTAAAGATGACATCATTATTAGTTCTGGCTATACAATAGGACCATTCGAGGTTGAAGATTCACTTACGAAACATCCTTACGTAAAAGAATGTGCTGTTGTTGCAAGCCCACATGAAATTAGAGGGAACATCGTTAAAGCATTTATTATTTTACAAGATGATGTAACTGGTAATGAAGACACAATCAAAGAATTACAAAACTACGTCAAACATGACGTTGCGCCATATAAATATCCAAGAGCCATCGAGTTTGTCGAAGACTTACCTAAGACCAACTCAGGTAAAATTAGACGTATCGAATTAAGAGACGCTGAGAAAAAGAAACAATCGTAATTGATTAAACTTAAAAATGCTTAGTACACAAAAACCTGGCAATATCATTGAGTAATTTTAATGATAGTGCCAGGTTTATTTTTTTATTGAAAAGTGTTTGCTCTTTTTATTACGTCATATCATCTGTATTATAATATCGAAAGTAATGGGAATGCTAAATGCGGTTAGATTTTAAAAAGTCTAAAAGGATAATTTAATTTATCTCGATTTTAGTTCGTTACTTGTCATCCATTTATGATTTTTAACCATTTTGTCATTTTCAGTTGATCTATAATCAACTACATAAACAGTTGTCTTATTTACATCATCTATTTTTGCTTCTGCCCCCTTCATACCTGGCATATGGTCAGCTTCTAATTTAACTGTATCACCTTTCTTAAAGCCATTTTCAGGGGCATCGGCAACTTCTTCATTAACAACCCATTTATGATTACTTACCTTTTCATCCCCATTTGTGGGTGTATAGCTTACGACATAAGCATAAGTCTCATAAGCACCTTTTACAGTAGCTTCCGCATTTTTCATACCTGGCATGTGTCCTGCTGTAATAGTAACTTCATCATCTTTTTTAAATTTACTTTCTTCTGTGCTCTCCATATCCTCTGGAACTTTATTTTCACTTTTATGTTCCATATGTTCCTCGTGTTTTTGATCTTTAGAATCTTTTTCCTCTCCACTGCCATTTGAGCAAGCTGATAATACGAGGCCTGATGCTAATATAATAAAGCTTAATTTTTTAATCATAATTTTAACCCCTATCATTTATTTTAATTTTAAAGTAAAAGCGTTAATTGCTACGATAACTGTACTTAAGGACATGAGTATTGCACCTACAGCAGGCGATAATATTAAACCTATAAAAGCTAATATACCAGCTGCAAGAGGAACGGCTACAACGTTATATCCAGCACCCCACCATAAATTTTGAATTGTTTTTCTCATAGTGTTTTTAGAAAGTGTAAAGAAATTGATAATATCGGATGGATTGCTTTTAACAAGTATGACATCGCCTGATTCGACTGCTACATCTGTTCCAGCGCCTATCGCCATTCCAATATCTGCTCTTATAAGACTGGGAGCATCATTGATTCCATCGCCAACCATCATAATTTTACTACCTCTGCTTTGATATGCTTTAATAATACTTTCTTTATCTTCGGGCATTAATTGTGCATGGACATCGTTAATTCCTAATTGTTTAGCAACTGTTTCTGCAACTTCTTTATTATCACCAGTAAGCATCACTGGTGTAATGTTTCTTGATAATAAGTCTGAAATCATTTGTTGTGAGCTTTCTTTGATTTTATCGCCTTGTGCAATCATGCCAATAACTTGTTGGTTATGAATTAAATAACTAATAGAATTACCTTGTTGAGCAAGATGAGTGAATTGTTCTTTATTATACTTAAGATTGTTATTATCGAGATAAGAAGCATTCGTTATTTTGAGTATTTTATTATCAACTGTGCCTTCTAATCCTACGCCTGGTAAATTATTAACTTCTTTAGGATTAGCATACGAGATATTTTTACCTTTAGTAAAATCAACGATTCCAGTAGCAAGTGGATGATTAGAACTACTTTCTAATGAAGCAAATAGACTCAATATTATCTCCTCATGGAATTCATCAGTAAAACTTTCATAGTGATTTACTGTAAAATCACCTTCAGTAAGTGTTCCTGTTTTATCCATCATAACGTAATCAATATGTTGGGCAATTTCTACAGATTCTCTGTTTTTTATGATTAAGCCATTATGTGCACCTATAGAAGTAGAGCGTGCTGTAACTAATGGAATGGCCAGTCCTAATGCGTGTGGACAAGCAATAACTAATACAGTAACAAGTCTTTCAAGTGCGAAGTCGATATCATTTTGAATAAGCATCCATACAATAAATGAAATTAACCCTACGCTCACTGCAAAATAAAATAAATAACCTGCTACTTGATCTGAGAGAAGCTCGGCTTTTGACTTATCATTTTGCGCCTGATTAACTAATCCCATAACTTGAGATAGGTAGCCATTTTCACCAGTGGCTGTAACTTTAACTTGTATTGTGCCTGAACCATTGATAGAGCCGCCAATAACGTCATCATTATACTTTTTGGCAACTTTTTTTGATTCACCAGTAACTAATGATTCATCAATTGATGTCTCGCCCTGAGTGATTGTGCCATCTGTAGGTATGCTTTCCCCAGCTTTAACTTCAACAATATCATCAATATTGATGTTATCAATTTTAACTTCATGACGTTGGTCATCTTCTGTCACTTTAATTGCAGTATTCGGTAACAGTTCTGCCATTTTTTTCAATGCATTGCCCGCTTTACCTACAGCATTCATTTCAATCCAATGACCTAACAACATAATTAAAATTAAAGTCGCTAATTCCCAGAAAAAATCCATTGTATGCGTTGAGGAATCGGTGAAATTATTCATGTAAAAAGCATATAAACTATAAAAATAAGCCACTGAAATGCCTAAAGCAACTAGCGTCATCATGCCAGGTTTTTTAGTTGAAATCTCATCCTTAGCACCTGTTAAAAATGGTTTGCCACCGTAAAAGAATAAAATTGTAGCAAGGATTAAAACAATCCAATCAGAACCTGGAAATGAAAATTGGAATGGCAATGTAACACCCATCATTGGTGATAGAATAATAATAGGTATTGCAAAAATTAAAGAAATAAAAAATTTATTTTTAAAATTGCCGTGATGATGCGCATGACCATTATGGCTGTCATGATGCTCATGTTCGTGATGACTATGAGCATCATGATTATGGTGTTGATCATTATGTTCCATAATAAAACCCCCTATATTTATAGAATTGGTAATAAGATGATTTTAGTATAACACATACCCTATAGGGGTATAAATATTTCGACTTTTCATAAATAATTTGGTAGAAAACATAATGAGAGTGTTTATTTATATTGACTGTTACTCAGGGTAATAGTTTATTAAATAAAGTAGGAGGTGAAAAATATGTCTATATATTCAACAGGAGAGTTAGCTGCCCTTTTTTCTATCACAACTAGAACCATTCAATATTATGATAAAAAAGGAATACTCAAACCATCCTATGTTAAGGATAATAACTACAGAGTTTATACAGAAAAAGAAGTAAAAAAATTACAAATTGTCATAACTTTAAGAAATATGCAATTCAATTTAAAAGATATTAATAAACTAATTAATAGTGATGAAGATTTGAGGTCAATATATTTATTATTAGATCAAAAGATAGAGGGTGATGAACAACGCATAAAAGAAGATCAGCAAAGACTTAATAACTTGAAACGTGTTAAAAGTATGATTTCTGAAACATCTAACTCACCGATACAAAAATTATTAGACATAGAAGATGTTATGAATAAAAATGAAAATATTAGTAAGTTATATCGAAAACTATTTTTGGTGGGTGGATTAGGGACATTAGTCCAGTTAATAGGTATATCAATAAGTTTTGCTATAAAAAGTTATTTACCATTTGTAATATCTTTTGTTTTAGCTATTATTTGTGCGATTACAATAACAAATAAATACTTTAATTCAGTATTATACATGTGCCCGAATTGCCATTTTAAATTCAAACCTAAAAAATTAAAATGGATGTTAGTCGCGCATACATCGAAGACTAGAAAATTAAAATGTCCAAACTGTAACGAAAAATATCATTGTATAGAAACATTAAAAGAGGTTGAAAAATTCTCTTAATTAATGGAAAAGCGTGAGCAGAAAACATTTATTTTCTGTTCACGCTTTAAATATAGCGAAAATTACTTCTGCAAAATGATTTTCAATAAACAGTAATATCCTTTAATTGATAATTATTATCATTTGAAGTATATTATATAAATAGATTTAATTGTAAATGATGAGGAGAATATATAAATGCAGATATATTGGACTAAAATAAATAAGATTATTAATGAGACGTCTGAAATTAAAACGTATTTACTTGATCGCCCAGAGGGTTTTACTTGGGAAGAGGGCTCTCACACGCACATGGGATTAAAAGGTTTTAATGAAGGCGAAAAACCAAATAAAAGCTTAGTTCGCCATATGTCGATTTCTACTGTTCCTAACGAGAATATAATTGGAATTACTACAAGAATAAGAAAACAATGTTCTGAATTTAAAAATATTTTAAATAAGTTAGAAGTTGGACAAGAAGTAGCGATTTTTAAAACACATTCAAATATTCCACTAAAAAGAGAAAGTAAAAATGTGTATTTACTATCTTCGGGTGTTGGCTTAGCGACATATAGACCAATAGTGCTTAAATATTTAGAGAACGCTGAAAATGTTAATAAAATACATTCTATAAATGTTGATTCATCTAAAGAATTCTTATTTACAGATATATTTAAATCTGTACCAGATAAAAAATTCACATCACAATTTGTGGATAGCAGAGCATCATATTATGAGCAATTAGAAAATATTGCAATGGATAAAAATGCTTTATTTTATATAGTAGGTAGCGATGAATTCGTAACTCAAAATATTGAAAAATTATTTGAGTTAGGTATGAAAACATCACAAATTGTAATTGATAAGCGTGAGAAACAACGCTCGGAATTCCTAACAATATAAATGCTTAAATTGCTATAAAATTAAAATATTGTAATGCCTCAAGCCAAAGGTCTGTTATATATTTTTGAATATATTCAAAAATCGTTTCTTTATATTTTAAAGTAATTTTCAACAATATTTTATAGATATTGTTTTAATATTTTATTTTGGTATAGTTGAAGGTCAGTATAAACTATATTTAATAAAATTAAATAATTAAGGAATGATTTGAATCAATTTATCAGAATTAAATGTTGAACTATTTAGGGTGTTTAACGAATTAAGTAAACAACTGGTGTTTTTAAATCCAGTAATGATTTTTTTAGCTAAATACATGGAGTATTTTTTAATTTTAAGTATTATCATATATTGGTTTACTCGAAAACAACAAAATAGAATGATGGTCATTAGTGCAATCATTGCTTTTGTAGTCGCAGAGTTATTAGGAGATATTATAGGGAAAGTATATTCAAATAACCAACCATTTGCAGAATTATCAAATGTTAATCAACTTATTGGACATGAAATAGATAATTCATTTCCAAGTGATCATGCACTACAATATTTTGCTATATGTATCATGTTTCTGCTTTTCAAAAAAACTTAAGGTATTTTTGGCTAGTATTAGCTTTTCTTGTAGGAATTTCACGGATTTGGGTTGGTGTACATTATCCGGCAGATATACTGGTAGGCGCAATTTTAGGTACGTTTTCGGCAGTATTTTCTTTCTGGATCGTTCCTCATATAAGGCTAACTAAAAAACTTTTAGAAATATATGAAAGAGGAGAAACGTTCATATTATCGAAAATATCAAAATAAAGCGTATAGATAAATAATACGGCACGATAATATATAAAATTTCTGAAGATAAGAAAATATACTAAAATAGCAGTGAAGAAATCTATAATGATAGAGGCCTTCACTGCTATTTTATATGAGTAGATTATCCAGTATCTTAAATTTCAAATTGCTTTATACTGCTATATCTCCATTACTATCCGACTTTTTAAAAACAGTTAAAATCGCTTCTACGATACCAATGATTTCAGGAATACCAGTCCAACAAAATACAAAATATAATATCCCTAATTTTCTTTTGTTTGAATAAAATTTATGGACGCCTAATCCACCTAGAAAGAAGGCTAATAGCATATAAATTATTTTGTTAACTTTCATTAAACCATCTCCTGAACCTTTTATAGGCACTATACAATATAAATGGTGGTATACATAATGTTTTGACTATTTAGACTTGAATAACAAATATATCTAATATAATAAGTGGCTTAGATTTTTAAAAATCATTAAAAACTTTAACATTAAAAATATTTTAATATGTTACCATAACACTAATAATATAATGTTTTTAATAATTTCCATGTATTAGTAAAGTTTTTTATAATGATATATCGTGAACCTATATAGAATGGAGCAAATAGATGAAGTTATATTTAATAAATGTAAGTGACTTAAACTATGATGCTATACAAAATCGGTTTTTAAATCATATCAGATGTGACAAGCAGAATAGAATTCATAACTTACATGCCGCAAATGATAAGGTGCTTACTTTGATCAGTGAATTGTTATTATATTATGCGCTGATCAAAGATTATGGTTTTTCTCTAGAAGGACTCATTTTTGAGGAAAATGAGTATGGCAAGCCATATTTACTAAAATCACAGAACGTACATTTTAATTTATCTCATTCAAATGAATGGGCGGCTTGCTATATCTCTGATTCGCCAGTAGGCGTCGATATAGAGCAAATAGATGATATAGATAAGAAACTGTTTTGTGATATTACACATGCTAATGAACGCGCTATGATGAGCAATAATAAAGAGAATTTCTTTTCTTTTTGGTGTTTAAAAGAAAGTTATACCAAATTTATAGGAAAAGGCTTATCTTTTGATATTAAACAATTATCTTTTGATTTTAACATCAAACACAATATTGAGTTGGTATATAATAACGAAATAATTACAAACCATTTTTTATTATTAGATGTAATAGAAAATTATAAATTAGCTGTTTGTTGTGAAAATATAGTTACACCTAAAATTGAGTTTGTAACGTATAAAAATATAGAAAAACACTTATAAAATCATCGTGGGAGAGCTGTTTTGGAATAATTTTACATTCATTTACTATAAGTTAATAATAATTTATGATTTAATAAAAAAATTACAAAATATTTACAATTTATAACCTTTTATAACTTTTATTATTATAATAATAAGAGTTATAAAAGGTTATTTTTTTAAAAAATATGTTAATCTTAAGATATAAAAAAAGGGGGTTTAATTATGGAAACAAGTACTTTATCAGATGCACAGACCGAAATTATTCAGTTACAAGAATATTATGAAAATAATAGCATTAATAATATACCGGGGATTATTTATATTAAACCTGAAGTTAAAATAGAAAAAATAGAAAAGGCATTAAATAATCTAATAAAAACACATGAGAGCTATAGAATTAAAATGAAAAAAGTGAAAGGTGAATATAAACAATATATTACTGAACACAAAGATAGAAATTTTGATTTTATTGACTTTATGAATAATCAAGTAGGGTATGATGAATGGATTAATGAACAGGCACGTAAAAACCTATTTTTTGAAAATAAGGACTTATTTGACTTTAAAATAATGAGGTTACCTACTGGGAAAACCGGAATACTTTTGCTGGAACATCATGTTATTTCAGATGCGTGGAGTGTGACAGTAGCTATCAATACAATATGTAAATATTTAATTGATGGAACTAATAACAAGCAAATAGAGTCTACATATTTTAATTACATCAAAGAAGAATTAGAATATAAAAATTCTAAAAGGTTTGAAAAAGATAAAAATTTCTGGTTAAAAAAGGTTGAAAATTTAGAAGATAATGAATTATTCGAAAATAATAGTGAAAATAATGCTCTGAGTAATAGAAAAAGTTATAGTTTCTCTGATATAGAAACCCATAGAATACACGACTTTTGTGAAAAAAATAATATAAGTATTAATAATTTATTCTCTTCCATTATGATTATTATAAAATATAAAAAAACAGCATCGAAAAAAATTTCAGTCGGGTCAGTAATGCATAATAGAAATAAAAAAGCAGAAAAAGGGCTTACTGGCGTGTTTTCAAGGGCATTGCCAATTATAATTGATGTCTCTAGTGATTATTCTATATTTGATTTATTAACCCAAACAAAATATGAAAGTTTCAATATACTAAAACATAGAAAATATCCGTATAGAAATATAGTAGAAGATAGTGGTGGGCAAAAAGGACTATTAGACTGTTTGATTTCCTATCAAAACACTCAACACAATTATGAAATTATAAAAAATGGTTATTCAGATGAATGGATAGAAAATGGCTCAAATAACGCGCCATTAACTGTAAATATTAGTAATAGGAATAGGGAAGATACTTTAATTGTAGATTATGATTATCAAAGTGCTGTTGTGAATGAGAAAGAAATTATAGACCCGCATAAGATAATATTAAAAGTCATAGAAGAAATAATAGAAAATCCAAGTAAAAAGATTAAAAATATAGAGTTATTGGATGAAAACGAAAAAGATACCATCTTAAACGACTTTAATGATACAGAGGTTAGTTTAAATAATACGGAAACGTTTGTTGAACGTTTTGAAAAGCAAGTGAAAAAAACGCCATATCAAACAGCGATTACGTATGAAGGCAAACGTTTAAGCTATAATGAGTTAAATATCCGTGCGAATCAGCTTGCTTATCAATTAAGAGATGAAGGTGTGAAAGCTGACAGTCTAGTTGGTTTAATTATGGATCGACAACTTGAAACGATTATTAGTATTTATGGAATTTTAAAAGCAGGTGGCGCTTATGTTCCAATTGATCCTAATTATCCAATTGACCGTATTAATTATATTTTAGAAGATAGTCAACCGAAGGTTTTACTAACAGATCGAGTATTAGATGAATCTATAAAATATGAAAATAAAGTAATTGATTTAACTAAAGAGATAAAATCAGAAACATTTCCAACTTCTAATTTAAAACAAATTTCAGATAAGTCTAACTTAATGTATGTGATTTATACTTCAGGTACAACTGGAAAACCGAAGGGCGTTATGGCACATAGTGAAGGCGTTATGAACCGTTTGAACTGGGTGATAAATAAATATAATGTTGATGGTGACGATACAATATTATTTAAAACACCTTATACTTTCGACGTTTCAGTTTGGGAAATATTTGGCTGGGCTATGGCCGGTAGTCAAATTGTTTTACTACCATCTGGAGAAGAAGGTAATCCTGAAAAAATAACTGCATTATTAGAAGATTACGCAGTAACGATGGTTCACTTCGTGCCTTCGATGTTAAATATGTTCGTCAATTTTATTAAATCTACGAACAACTCACAGTCCATTTCGAAATTAAAATATGTTTTAGCTAGTGGCGAAGCATTGAAACCTGAACAAGCTAATGACTTTAATCATTTTATCGGGAATAAAAACAATACTGCCTTATTAAATCTATATGGTCCTACTGAGACAACCGTTGACGTAACAAGTTTTGACTGTGAAAACCATAAGACATATGACTCAATTCCAATCGGTAAACCAATCTCAAATATTCAAGCTTATATTCTAAATGAAGATAATAATATAATGGGTATCGGCGTGCCTGGCGAACTCTGTATTGCGGGCGTGGGTGTCACAGCAGGGTATTTAAACCGTCCTGAATTAACACAAGAGAAATTTATTGATAATCCGTTTGGGAAAGGTAAATTATATCGTACGGGAGATTTAGCGAAATGGAATGCCGACGGCAATATTAGTTATATAGGTCGTATAGATGAACAAGTTAAAATACGTGGTTATCGTATTGAATTGGGCGAAATTGAAAGTGTTTTAAGACAACAGGCTCATATCATTGATGTAGCGGTTGTTGCGACAACGATGGTTGAAAATGAATTATCTATTTGTGCGTATTTAGTATCAGATGACGCACTTGATTTTGGATCTCTAAAAACATCTTTAGGTCAAAAGTTACCAGATTATATGATACCAAGCATATATGACACAACTTGATAAACTGCCAGTAACTTCAAATGGAAAGCTGAATAAAAAAGCTTTACCAAAAATCAAAGTTGAAAGTAAAGTATATGTAGCGCCGACAAACGACATAGAAAGCGCTGTGGCGAAAGCATTTGAAGCAGTATTACATGTGAATCAAGTTAGTATCCATGATAATTTCTTCGAAATGGGAGGGCACTCACTTAAAGCCATTAGTGTAATCAATGAAATTGAACATTGTATTGGGATCAGATTACCATTAAAAATTATCTTTGAGAAACCAACGGTTGCTCAATTAGCTGAGTTTATAAAAAATAGTAAAGACCATAAGAATATTCAAGATATTCCACAAGCTGAAGATAAACCCTCTTATTATGTATCTTCACAACAGAAGAGATTATATGTTTTAAATGAAATGACGGAGGGGCAAACGGCTTACAATATGCCGGGAATACTTGAAATTAAAGGTGACGTAGATATTGAACGTGTACGTTATGCTTTCCAGAGTTTAATTAACCATCATGAAATTTTAAGGACACATTTTGAAGTGTTTGAAGGAGAACCTGTTCAAATTATCAAAGATAGTGTATCTATTAATATAGACTATGAAGAGAAAATGGATATTAATTATGATAATCTCTTAAGTGAATTTGTAAGTCCATTTGACTTAGCACAGGCGCCTCTATTAAGAGTAAAAGTAGTGAAGTATGACGAACAAAAATATCTTTTATTATTTGATATGCACCATATCATTTCTGATGGTTTATCTATCAATATTATTATTAAAGATTTTTCGAGATTGTATCAAAGCGAAACATTAGAAGCATTGAAAATACATTATAAAGACTATAGTGAGTGGATGTGTGAACGTGATTTAAATCAACAACGTGCATTTTGGTTATCACAATTTGAAGAGGAAGCACCTGTTTTAGATTTACCTTATGATTATACTAGACTTAAACAGCAAAGTTTTAAAGGTAGAACAACGTCAATGCACATGCCTAATGAAACTAAGAACGCGATTAGTCAGCTTGCGCAAAAAACTGGTAGTACGGATTACATGATTTTATCGGCATCATTTATGGTATTACTTCATAAATATAGTAGACAAGAAGATATAGTTATTGGTAGTCCAGTCTCCGGAAGAACACATAAACATACCGAAGGTATATTAGGTATGTTTGTTAACACACTAGCAATGAGAGGTTATCCAGAACGAAATAAAACGTTTGAACAATTATTGTCAGAAGTAAAGAACCTTTCTATAAAAGCTTTTGATAATCAAGAATATCCACTCGAAGATTTAGTAGAAGAAGTAGTAGAAAGACGTGATTTAACTCGTAATCCTTTATTCGATGTATTATTCACGTTACAAAATAATGATAATCAAGCATTTGAAATTAATGATTGGTCTGTTGAAGTTAAAGAAGCATCACATACAAATGCGAAATTTGATTTGAGTATGACAATTGAAGAAGATGAAGGATATAAAGTTTCATTAGAATATGCAAGTGAATTATTTAGTGAAGCGACGATAGAGCGTATGTTGAAACACTTTATGGAAGTTTTAGTTGAAATTACAAAGGATTCCTCTCAAAAACTGAGTGAGATTGAGATGATAACTGAAGAAGAAAATGCAGTTATTTTTGATGACTTTAATGATACAGAGGTGAGTTTAAATAATACGGAAACGTTTGTTGAACGTTTTGAAAAGCAAGTGAAAAAAACGCCTCATCAAACAGCGATTACGTATGAAGGCAAACATTTAAGCTATAATGAGTTAAATATCCGTGCGAATCAGCTTGCTTATCAATTAAGAGATGAAGGCGTGGAAGCTGACAGTCTAGTTGGTTTAATTATGGATCGACAACTTGAAACGATTATTAGTATTTATGGAATTTTAAAAGCGGTGGCGCTTATGTTCCAATTGATCCTAATTACCCAATTGACCGCATTAATTATATTTTAGAAGATAGTCAACCGAAGGTTTTACTAACAGATCGAGTATTAGATGAATCTATAAAATATGAAAATAGAGTAATTGATTTAACTAAAGAGACAAAATCAGAAACATTTCCAACTTCTAATTTAAAACAAATTTCAGATAAGTCTAACTTAATGTATGTGATTTATACTTCAGGTACAACTGGAAAACCGAAGGGCGTTATGGCACATAGTGAAGGCGTTATGAACCGTTTGAACTGGGTGATAAATAAATATAATGTTGATGGTGACGATACAATATTATTTAAAACGCCTTATACTTTCGACGTTTCAGTTTGGGAAATATTTGGCTGGGCTATGGCCGGTAGTCAAATTGTTTTACTACCATCTGGAGAAGAAGGTAACCCTGAAAAAATAACTGCATTATTAGAAGATTACGCGGTAACGATGGTTCACTTCGTGCCTTCGATGTTAAATATGTTCGTCAATTTTATTAAATCTACGAACAACTCACAGTCCATTTCGAAATTAAAATATGTTTTAGCTAGTGGCGAAGCATTGAAACCTGAACAAGCTAATGACTTTAATCATTTTATCGGGAATAAAAACAATACTGCCTTACTAAATCTATATGGTCCTACTGAGACAACCGTTGACGTAACAAGTTTTGACTGTGAAAACCATAAGACATATGACTCAATTCCAATCGGTAAACCAATCTCAAATATTCAAGCTTATATTTTAAATGAAGATAATAATATAATGGGTATCGGCGTGCCTGGCGAACTCTGTATTGCGGGCGTGGGTGTCACAGCAGGTTATTTAAACCGTCCTGAATTAACACAAGAGAAATTTATTGATAACCCGTTTGGGGAAGGTAAATTATATCGTACGGGAGATTTAGCGAAATGGAATGCCGACGGCAATATTAGTTATATAGGTCGTATAGATGAACAAGTTAAAATACGTGGTTATCGTATTGAATTGGGCGAAATTGAAAGTGTTTTAAGACAACAGGCTCATATCATTGATGTAGCGGTTGTTGCGACAACGATGGTTGGAAATGAATTATCTATTTGTGCGTATTTAGTATCAGATGACACACTTGATTTTAGATCTCTAAAAACATCTTTAGGTCAAAAGTTACCAGATTATATGATACCAAGCATATATGACACAACTTGATAAACTACCAGTAACTTCAAATGGAAAGCTGAATAAAAAAGCTTTACCAAAAATCAAAGTTGAAAGTAAAGTATATGTAGCGCCGACAAACGACATGGAAAGCGCTGTGGCGAAAGCATTTGAAGCAGTATTACATGTAAATCAAGTTAGTATCCATGATAATTTCTTCGAAATGGGCGGAGATTCACTTAAAGCCATAAAGTTAACATCGTTAATATCTAAATTATATAATATATCAATTAAAGATATCTTTGAATTACAGACAGTGGAATCTATAAGTAAAGCATTGATTGAACGTGAAGAAATGAATGTAATGACAAAATTAGATGCATTAAAATTTCCGAATGTTAAGAATGAACATCATTTAAATAGTGATTTTATATCAGAAATCAATGATTACAAAGTGCAAAGTAACGAAAATTATAAATTCATTGATAAAGATGTCGTTAAATCTAACAAACAAATATTATTGACAGGCGCTACAGGTTACTTAGGTATCCATATATTAAAAGATTTATTAGAACGTAAAGATTTAATTATTCATGTGTTAGTGAGAAATAATAAAAAAATAAGCGGTGAGAGCAAATTAAATAACAATTGGTCCTATTACTTTAATTCTCAATTAAAAACAGAAGATTTGAACCGTATTCATTTTGTAGAGGGCGATATTGAATCAAAATATTTAGGTTTTTCTAATAGTAATTATGATTATTTAGTAAATAATATAGATATTATTATAAATGCAGCAGCAAATGTAAATCATTTTGCGACAGAAGAATCTTCTTATAACACAAATGTTAAATCAATCCACAATTTAATATCTTTTGCGAAAGACAAAAAGAAAAAAGAAATTCACCATATGTCTACAATTAGCGTAGCTTCAGGTAGCGTAGAGGATAAAAATAGTATTACTTTTTCTGAATATGATGTAGATATTTCTCAAAAACCAAATAATATCTATATTGATGGTAAGATAGAAGCTGAAAAATTACTTATTGCTTATCGTGAAGAAGGTATTGAGACAAATATTTATAGACTAGGTAATTTACAATGTGACTCTAGAACAGGAATTTTTCAAAAAAATGAAGAAAACAATGCTTTTTATAGTGTCATAAAATCATTTAAGATGTTCCAGAAGTTTCCAAGGCTCGAAGATGATGACTTAGAATTCACTCATGTTGACCAAGTCGCACAAGCATGTAATAAATTAATATTGAATGATCAATTAAGCAATGAAATCCATCACATTTATAACAACAAGCGCTTATCACTCCAGAAATTAATGGAAGTATATAATGCGAATAACCATTATATAGAAGCTGTTTATTGGGATACCTTTTTAGATCACTTAATGGAATGTATAGACCTTGGAGTAATGAGCGATGAAGTCAATGCGTTCTTACTTCACACAGGTATCTTAGACAATACATTATTTAATAAAGTACATTTCGAAATTTTAGATTATAAAACTAATTTCATACTGGAAAAATTAAATTTCCAGTGGGAACCAACAAGTGAAAACACATTAGATATAATGATTAATCATACAAAAAATAATTTCTAAAAAAATGAGGTAGCAAATTTTATTTTGCTACCTCATTTTTATTTTTAACGTATGAATAAACTTTGGAAATTAAAAGCGGTTTAATTTAAAACTAATTTTATTTCTTCGCTTAATTGGTCGTAAGCATCAGTAATAAATAAGTGACTTCCTTGAAAGAATTTATATTCTACATGTTCACTTGTTAGATTCGACCATTTGTACAAAGTATGATTAGCTATAGTGTCATTTTCACCTACAAATATAGAAAGTGTAGTATTCATTTTCTTCTTCTCATAACTATTATGATAGTTATCTATTGCGAGAAAATCGTTTTTAAGAGCAGGTTCAACAATTTCCCATAATTCCTCGTGATTCAAGACTTCTTCAGGAGTATCACCTTTATCTTTTATAAACTTTTTAAATTCAAAATCACTCATATTATTTATATTATTATGCTTAGCATATCCAATAGGTTCACAAGCACAAAGAATCATATGGCTAGGAAGAATATGATGAGATTTATGTAATCTAAAGTAAATTTCATAAGCCAAGATGGCTCCTAAACTGTAACCTAATATTATATATTGTTCAGGCTTTTCTTTAATAATTTGATTGGTTAAATCATCGACCATATCTTCAATTGTGAGAAGAGGTTGCTCATTTAACCTTTCTCCATGACCTGGAAGTTCTAAGGATTTTAAATCAATATCCTTGTGAAGCTTATTCTTTAGAGGGTAAAATATAAATTTATTCCCTCCCGCAAATGGGATGCAAAACAAAGTAACGTTCATCATAAATTATCGACCGCTTTTAAAAGTAACAACTTCTATGTCGTTTAAACGTGCGTGCGGGTTATTATAAAATTGAACTAAAATATCTACTAAACTATAATGGATTTGTTCAATATCTTTCTCGGTTAAGTAGCATGTACTGAAGTCATAATCGATATGCAATGTATTATCATTATTTCTATTACTAATATTCATATTTAATTTGTTGTAAAGGTTTGCTTCATTTAATAACCATTCCTCTTTAAACCCTTCTTTTGTAATTTCATTATCATATTGCATATTATGATATGAAATAGCAAAGTCAGCCAAGCTCGGTACATCTTTCTCTTTGTTTTGTTCTATCAATACTGTTGTAGGTAATTTTCTATGTTTTAGTAATTTGAAGTTTTCTTTTTTAACTAAGTTTATAAAACTTTCAACAGATTGCTCAGGATTTAATTCAACGATTAATGGCAGTGCTTTTGTGAACAAACCACAAGTCTCTTTTTCGATGTTACTACTTCTATTATGTACCATCAAACCAATTGAATTTTGATTCTTATTTGATAATTTACTAATATATAAATGCATCAAAGACATAAATAGTGTACTAATACTAATAGAATAATCACTACACATTTTATGAATCAACTTAAATTCGTATTCATTAAGAGAATAAGTTTCTCTTAATGATTTATAATCTAAATTTTGTAATTTTGTTAAAAAATCAGTCATTTCATAGTTGGATATTGTATTAAACCAATAGTTCTTATCGATTTCAAAACGGCGAGAATTTAAGTATTTTTGGTCATCATTAGCGATATCTAAATAAGAATAAGTATTAGGTTCCACATCATGACCAATCAGAATTTTTGCGACATAGTTAACAGAATGAGTTATGCTCCATGCGTCAGTAATAGCATGGTGGTGTGTGAAGAAAACAGAATGCTTTCCATCGGGGTTTTTTACAATTGTAAAGTCGTATAAATCGCTATTTAATTCAAATAAGCATTTATTTTTTTGTTGATCAATCCAAGCGTTATATTGAGCTTCGTCTGTAAATTCAACTACTGGGAAGTATTGGAAATTAAATGGTTGTAAAGATTGTTTTAGTTCACCTGATTCATTAATTATATGAATTCTATATGCATCAAAATTTTCAACAAGCTTATTTAATGCATTATTTATAGCATCATAAGAATAAGTGTTTTCGATATATAATAAATTAGAAAGATTAGAAATGCTTGTATTAGGTTGTGATAACTCCAACATTGCATAATGATTTTGGGCAAAAGTTAGATTTGCAGTGGACATTTAAATTCGCTCCTGTCATAAATTATTTAGATATCTATTATTTGATAATAAAATTATATAGCTTAACTGGTAAAACTGCATGTAAAAAAATAGAGGTCTTAGCAAGGAAACCGACAATATATCGTGGTTTTACAATGCGTCTTTCTATTGAATTAGTGATAACTTTAGCTACAGCGGAAGGAGGATAAAATAAATTAAGTGAATTTAACTTGATCATTGTATTTGCCAGTGTTAAAGCTTTTTCTTCATAGATTCCTCCTTTAGCAGATGATTTAAGATTTTGAGCTGTAATCGTAGACCATTCTGTTTTTATACCACCTGGTTGGATAACGATAACGTCTATGCCAAAATCAGAAAGTTCTAAACGTAAGCTTTCGGTGTATCCCTCTAATGCATGTTTAGAAGCATGGTACCAAGTACCTAGATAATTAGGTATACGTCCACCGATTGATGATATGTTTACAATTTTCCCTGCTTTTTGTTCGCGCATGGAAGGTATAACAGCTCTTGTTATCTCAGATAGTCCGAATAGGTTTACATCGAACTGTCTTTTCGCTTCTTCAATAGACACGTCCTCAATAGCACCATATGACCCATATCCAGCATTATTTATTAAAATGTTTATATGCCCTTCTTGGTTTAAAATATGGTTAACTACTTCTTTAATCGCATCATAATCTGTTATATCCAGCTTCATTATTTTGACATTATATGCTGATAAACCTTGCATTTTCTTTGTGTTTCTTGCAAGAGCATAAACGCGATAGTCTTTTTTAGCTAACATTTTAGCTGTTTCAAAACCAATTCCGCTACTTGCTCCTGTGACTATAGCAACTTTCATTAAAACCAGCCCCCTTTGTTTTTTAAATAAAAAGATTAAGTAAGTTGAATATAAATATATTGCTTATTTTATAAATATATCACAAATTATACTTTTATTAAAAAAATAGCTTCTCTTTAGTTTTATTAAAATTGTTAACAAAATATTAATTTTATCTACTAAAAGTTAAATTAATATTTTTTTGTTGATTATTGTCATTGTGCTTTTTAAGGATGGTTAATGAAATTAGAGGGAAGGAAGCAATGTCATATATTGAGTCGGTGAAGTGAAGGCTGAAGTGTAAAAATCCATCATTGCTTTATGATTATAAGCAATGATGGATTAGAGTGTTAGTAATACTATTAAATATTTAGATTAATGGCCGGCCATCCAAGGTCTGGCAGTGTTTGTGATTGTTTGATTTTTTTGTGGTAATTTATCTTTAGTGACTACTTTTGGTTTTTGTCCTTGTTCGATGCGTTTTTTTAACTTTGAGTCCATTCCATAAGTTTGAAAAGCAGTATATACACGTTTAGATAAATGGCCACATGCGGGACATGAAACGTTATCGTGTGTGTCATTCATAGATTGACGAATTGTAAATTCATCACAGTTTGGACATACATATGTGTAGTTTGGCATTATTCATCAGGCTCCAATTCGGGTAAAATATCGCCCTTGAATATTTCCCGGGGAATGGCAATGGTACAACAGGCATTAGGGACATCGACAATACCGGCTACGGTGCCTTGAACAGGTGCTGATCCTAGTAACATATAGGCTTGTTCACCTGTAAAACCACGCGTTTTTAAGAATTCAATTGCATTTAAACAAGCATTCCGATAAGCAGTGTTTGCATCTAAGTATGTTTGGTCTCCGTTAAATTCATTAACTGAAATACCTTCAAAAACAATATAGTCTGTATAATTTGGCATAACAGGGCCGGGTTTAAATGCAGGATTTTTCTTGATTTGGTATTTCTCCATCCCATTTTTAATTACGTTTACGCGTAATTCAATCCAACCTGGCATTTCAATTCCACCGCAAAAAGTGATTTCACCATCTCCTTGAGAGAAGTGTAAATCTCCTACAGACAGTTTGGCGCCATCAACGAATACAGGAAAATAAATACGAGAACCTTTTGATAAATTTTTAATGTCACAATTGCCTCCATTTTCTCTTGGAGGCACTGTTCTTGCACCTTCTTTTGCTACACGTTCAAAATCATTTCCTTTAAGATCACCTAGTACGACTGCATCAGTTTCGGGTAAGTTAGCTAATACAGGTTCACGATTAGGGTCAGTATCGACCAACGCTTGTTCACGTCGATTCCATTCATCAAGCATGTCTTGTGAAGGTGCGACACCGATTAATCCTGGATGAATAATACCAGCAAATTCAACGCCAGGGATATGACGACTCGTAGCGTATATCCCATTGAAATCCCAAATTGATTTTTGAGCATTTGGATAATGATCTACTAAAAAACTTCCGCCATTCGTTTTATCAAAAATACCGTTAAAACCCCATTCGTGTTCTGGGAATGTACCTATGTCTAGTATATCTACGACTAATAAATCACCAGGTTCAACACCATTGATGTGAACAGGTCCACTTAATACATGCACACGGTTTAAATTAACGTGTTTGATATCACTTGCATCATCGTTATTGGAAATTTGTCCATCTGTCCAATCTAAACATTCCATACGAAATGATTCACCAAGTTCTACTGAAAAAGCTGCTGGAATATCTGGGTGCCATCGGTTATGTCCAGGGTGATCTTGTTGGTCCATTTTCTTACTTAAATCAATATTGAATAACTTTTTTGGCATAATAAGCATCCTCCTACTTAATTTAAATAGATAAAATGTGACTGTATCATATGTTGAATAAATAATAACACAAAATGTGTAAAATTATAATTAAATTGAGTGGATGGATAAATAAGAAAAGAGAAAGTTAAAAACTAAGAAAGTATATAGCAAAGAAGGAATGTTATTTTAATTATTAATAGCGTGTTTTAAGCTGTATATATAATTATTAAAAGCATTGTTAAATTCATTATAGAAGTTTGTGTTTCTTGACAATCACGAATAATAAGTATATGTTTGTAATATTAAATAAAAATAAATATAGTCGTTGAATACTGCTTTTTTCACGATATTAAAGCTTTAGCAAGCTGTTAATAATCATATTGGCAAATTGAAAAAGTGTACGAATAGTGTTGAAAAGTTAAAATCATCCGTCATATAAGATTAAATGTAATATTTTTAGATTATAAAATTCATAAACATTTATACATATAAGGTAGCAAAGCAAATCACTTCGTTAAAAAGTGCGTTGCAATGAAGCCGACAATTGTAATAAACCGTCCGTGGTTTATTGTATATTGTCGGCTTTTTTTAATGGGAAAATAACTGAACATACTAAGTTATACATAAAAGTAGCTTGATTTTGTAACACTAAAATTAATGTAAAAAGAAAGGAGAATCCAATATGTTCACATCGCTTAATGTATCAATACTGTTAATAATATTTTTCATCACTGTTATTGTTTCTGTATTGAGTGGCATCATGTTTTTAAATTCACGCATACCATTGGCGTATGTGCGCATACATATATTTTTAGTGGCTTTACCACCACTTGTAGCATTTATCGGACTTATAGGCGCACCGAAAAATATAGAAGTAGGATTTTGGTATTCGGATTTTCTAGCATGGTTAATGGCCTTTTTCGTTTTAGTCATAGGCTTAATCATTCAACGTTATTGTGTACAGTATCTAATGGGCGATCGAAGTTATAGAAAGTACTTCACTTTATTTACAATTACCACTAGTTTTGCCGCAATGGCTTGGTTAACAGGTGATTTGCGTATTATGGTGATCAGTTGGGGCGTAACGTTACTTGGTTTAACGCTATTAATTAGCTTAACAAGCGCTTGGAAAGTGACAAGAGCTGCCGCAAAAGTAACCGGTAAATTGTTTTTGTTAAGTTGGCTAGCATTATTGTTGGCGGTAGTGTGGATTGCATTATTAACTGGTGAATGGCAATATACCTCGATTTTCACAGCTACAAATTTAGCTCAAATTAATGCGTGGGAAAGTTTTGGTATTAATATGCTCATTATATTAGCAGTTATGGTGCCACCTGCACAGTTTCCATTTCAAAGATGGTTAATAGAATCAGTCGCAACACCAACACCGGTGTCGGCGATTATGCATGCAGGTATTGTGAATGCGGGTAGTATCATATTGGCGAGATTTTCACCGATATTTAATGGTGACATTGCAACATTCGTATTGTTATTGTTTGCCAGTATTTCTGTACTGATTGGTGCAGGTATAAGTTTAGTGCATGTAGATTATAAACGCCTTTTAGTAGGATCTACAATTGGACAAATGGGCTTTATGTTAATCCAGTGCGCAATGGGTGCATACATTCCTGCGATTATCCATTTGATTTTACATGGTTTATTTAAAGCAACGCTCTTCTTACGCTCTGGTTCGGCGGTGCGTCACTTTAATGTACCAAGACGTGCTAGTGAGAGAATGTCATATTTATGGATTATATCAGGTCGTGTATTAGCTTTGGCTATTGGTTTAGGTTTTTGGCTTACATCTCCTGGTGAAGGCTATCGTTTAGTGAGTGGCCTCATCTTAGCTTGGTCATTATCGGTATCATGGACACAACTTGTTGCATTTGGAGAAGGGAAATTCGGACGTATCATGGGATTATTGATACTCATTGTCGTTGGCTCAGTATACTTTATCGTTCATCACTTCTTCGCTAGCGCCTTACATACGATGACTTTCAATAGTGTTCAACCACCTATGCTTGTCGTTGTAATTGTAGCTTTAATGCTCTTGATTGGTAGTTTAATGAGTACATGGGTCGCACGTAATCGTTCATCGGTCGCATTTTCAATATTATATATGTGGCTTGTACGTATTGGGGATGCAAAAGCTGACACTGTAGAACGTCATCCAAACTACCTTAAAACATATTTAACAAAAGGAGGACACTAAAATGGGGGAAGCAAATAGAGAGACAGACTATGTTTCACAAAACAATCCTAATGATATTCGAACATTAATTGATGCCGCAAGTAAGGTTATTGTCCCGTTATCGCCCATTTCAGTGTTTGCGGCAAGAAGTCCGTGGTCTGGGTTAGAGGATAAAACATTTGATGAAGTTGCACATTGGCTTAAACAAGTGCGAGAAGTAGATATTTATCCTGCGATAGCAAGTATATTAGAAGCTAAGAAACAGGGCGAAATAGACGAGCGTAAGATAGAGGAACAATTCCAACAGTGGTTGGAGCAAGCGTCATTAGCAATACCAAGAGAAAATGCAATGGAATATGGGCGTAATGCTTTAAAATTACATCCTTTAAAATCTAATCATCATGTACAAGGGCAAGTCGATGCATTGGCACAACAGTTAGAGGATTTAGATTTATCAAGTGATGTCAAAAGCTCAACGCCGTTATTGTCTACGTATGTAATGGATGAAAATAATAAAAAATTAATCGATACAGTGGATTATCACGTTATTAAGTGGTGTAAGTTATTTGTTGATGATGCACAATCAGGGTGGACAATGCCCCATCGTGAAAAAGGATTATTCTATTCTTGGAAACGTTTAATCCAATATGATCCAGCGTTAACGAAAGCTCAACGTGCCCGGTTAAAGACTTTACCTGATGATGCTGAGTCATTAATTAGAGCCACATTGTTAAAATTAGGTATTGCTGAGGCAGACACGCAAAATTATTTAGAGAATCATTTATTATCATTACCAGGTTGGGCAGGTATGATGCTATGGCGAGCATGAAAATAATAGTAAAATGGAGTCGTTGTTATTAGATTACCTTGCGCTTCGTTTAGGCATGGAGTGGGTAATCATGGAACCGTATTTATCAGACTTACCTACAAATGATACATCAGCGAATCAATCTATTTCATTAGCGGATTGCATTTTGTCATGGATGCAATGGGGCGGTTTTACGGCACAACAATGGGACAAATTAACAACGCAAGAACAACAGCAACATGTGTTATTTGCCGTTCAGTTTAATGATCAATTACGTCGTAAATTATTGTTAGAGGCTTGGGAAGCAACTTATAATCAGCAATTAAGAAAGATTATTGCGCCTGAAAAGCAAGTGTTGGTGGAGAATGACACGCCACTTGCACAAATGGCATTTTGTATAGATGTACGTTCTGAGCCATTTCGTAAACAAATTGAAGCAGCAGGTCCCTTTGAAACGATAGGTATTGCAGGGTTCTTTGGTTTGCCGATTGCCAAAAATGAACTTGGAAATCAACATAGCCATCCATCTTTACCTGTAATGAATAAGCCACAGCATAAAATTAAAGAATATACACAGGAAAAAGAACCAACTATTTTCCGACAACGTAAGCATGTACTTGAATCGGTCACTTATACGTTTAAGAAAATGAAACAAAACGTGTTGCCTAGTTTACTATTACCAGAACTCAGTGGTCCGTGGTTAACACTACAAACATTTACACGCAGTTTTATACCAAATCGTGTAGGCAACGTGATTCGCAAGTTCTATGCAGGTTGGTTGCAAAAGCCAGAAGATACAGCACTTACGCTTAATCATCATCATCGTAGAGAAGATGGTTTGCCTGTAGGGTTTACAAAAGATGAGCAGTTAAATTATACACGCCAAGCGCTACGCTTAATGGATTTAACGACAGACTTTTCACCTTTAGTTGTTATGTGTGGTCATGGTAGTCAAAGCGCGAATAATCCGTATGCTGCCTCGTTAGATTGTGGTGCATGTGGTGGTGCGGCAAGTGGTTTTAATGGCAAAGTATTAGCACAGTTGTGTAATTTGCCAGAAGTGAGACAAGGGCTAGCACACGATGGTATTGAAATTCCGGAAACGACCGTATTTGCAGCTGCAGAACATCAGACTTCTGTGGATACATTAGAGTGGGTTTATGTACCAGAATTACCAGAAGTGGCACAAAAAGCTTATGATGCTATTGAAGCGAGCAATGCCTAACGTCAGCTATTATGCTAATGAACAACGCTTAGAACAATTACCAAATAATAATGTAACGAAGAAAAATCCTGTCAATGAAGCGCATCGCTTATCAAATGATTGGAGCGAGATAAGACCAGAGTGGGGATTAGCTAAAAATGCTGCCTTTATTATTGGACAACGTGAGCTAACAAAGCACAGTGACTTACAAGGCAGAGCATTTTTGCATAATTATGATTGGAAAAACGACCAAGATGGTAGTATATTAGCCAATATTATTGGTGGGCCTGCAGTTGTAGCACAATGGATTAACTTACAATACTATGCTTCTACAGTTGCGCCACATTATTATGGTAGTGGTAGTAAAACAACACAAACTGTGACAGCCGGCATTGGTGTTATGCAAGGGAATGCGAGTGACTTGTTAACAGGCTTACCTTGGCAATCCGTGATGTCGTCAGATGATAAAATGTACCATTCACCTATACGTTTACTTGTAGTGATCCAAGCTCCTGAAAACTTTGTGAAAGAACGATTAGAAGCGGATAAAGCATTCCAACAAAAAGTACAAAACGGTTGGGTGAGATTAGCAACGATTGATGAAGATGGCCAATGGCATGACTGGTCAACGGATTATTAAGCTATATTTAAATGTCATGTCATTAAAAATCTATGAGCATATTGATATCTTATCGTACTTAATTTATTAAATAAAATATAAATGATTTCCCGGGTGATATTGTAGAACTGTGGAGAAAAGTATGCAAAAATGATAATGTTATCTTTATTCAAATAATAATCTAACTTAACCTCATTTTGGTTCTACAGGAGATGCATACTAAATGAAAACAACCAAAGGCACTTACGAGTCTGAAATCAGCAAAGCAATTACACAATGGGAAAAAGACTTCCTTGGCCGTGGCTCTCTTTCTGTAAAAACAGATATATTGCGCGATATGATTATTGTGAGTTTACAAGGTGTATTAACACAAGCAGAGTATAAAGTTTGTGAAACGAACGAAGGGCTAGTAACAATTAAAAGAACACGCTCAAAACTCGTGGAATCAGGTATTGAAGCACTCGATGACATTGTATTATCCATTACTGGTGAAGAAGTCAAAGGCTTTCATACTGATTTAAGTTCTCGTACAGGTGAACGTGTGATGATTTTTAAACTTCATAATGACCTTGAAAAACAAATTGCTGAATAGAAAAATTCACAGTATTTATTAATGAAAATTAAATTCTAGAATTTTAAAAAGCCTAATCAATTTCCGAATAGAAGTTGATTAGGCTTTTTAATATTGTAATTAAAGTATTTTTGGCAAAACAAGCACTTACCGATGTAAGGCTCAGTAAGTGCTTGTTAATTATAGGAATTCAGAAGAACCGTTTACTTAAAAATGACTATCATCATATATATATATATTTGGGTGTTAAAGAATCATAATCTTTAATTAGAGTTCTTAAGCGTTAACGTTTTGTTCTTATAATGGTAAAATACTTGATACTAAATCTAAAATTGTTTGTACGATATCTCCTAGCATAATACCCCTCCTTATAAAAGTTATGTAATCTCATAGTTCAAGACGTTATACAAAGTGTAAAATTGTCTCAATCTAAATTTACGAGGATTATTTTAAAAGTGATTTGAAGATGAGTTCAACGATGTTTTCGATCATTTCAATTCCCTCCTTCATAAATGCTATCTTGTAATTACTATTCTACTTGGTCTAATACTAAGTTTAGGATTTGTTCTACTAGAGTTGCTAACATTGTATGCACCCCCTTTATCTGAATATTATAATAAATACATTTAAATTTGGTGGAAATTCCCCAAGTGTCTAAATTTAATGCGTAAGTGTTAATATGTTAAATTTATTGTAATTTTATATAAATTTAGTTGTATTTTAAATATTATAAAAAGATGTTGATTAATTTTTAATATGTTTAAATAGTACTACATACATTTGAGAGGTAGTGAATATGACTTGTTTAAAAATTTATACAAAAAACTTAAAAAACACTTGAATTTTGTGAGTATTTGGTAGTATAATTTTAAATTGGGTGTTAAAGAATCATAATTTTTAATTATGGTTCTTTTTCTTTTGCCATTTTTTAAGTTATTTAGGCTATCTTACGCCTAAGAATAAGATTAAAGGTATACATAAAAGTTAAATTAATAATAAAATTTCAATCTATGCGACACTAGTCTATTTGTAGAAATATTCCGTGAATCTAGTGATGATTGATATAAAGCTTCATTAAACGCCTCATTTTAAATCTTAATTACAGAATAAGGTTTAAAACTATCCTTCTAGATACATTTTTAATAAACTATATAAGTCTATAATTATTTTAATGAGAGAAAATAGTTATGTATTTGTAAGGATATACTCAGATAGTTCTTAATTATAAAATAGCTTATGAAATTAAAGCTGAAGTTGGATTTATTTCATAGAAAAATTGCTTATAATAGAATGGTATAGAGTATGACTAAGGAGGAAGTGTAGTTGGATCAAATTAAAAGTATCCTTTATTCGTTAATTGAACCGTTAACGAAGCCAGAGACATATCAAACGTTGATATCGAATGTTATTATGATTTTTGTTTATATCATTGTGGCTTGGATTGTCCTACGTTTCATAAATAAAGCGATAGCACAATTCTTTAAAATACAAAATAGAGGTAAAAAAGCGAATAAAAAACGTTCCAAAACTTTAATAGCATTAGTTCAAAACGTAGTAGCATATGTGGTATGGTTTATAGTATTGACTACAATTTTAAGTAAGTTTGGTATAAGCGTTGGAGGCATTATTGCCAGTGCTGGTGTTGTTGGTTTAGCAGTTGGTTTCGGCGCACAAACAATTGTTAAAGATATTATCACAGGTTTCTTCATTATTTTTGAAAATCAATTTGATGTAGGAGATTATGTTAAAATCAATAGTAGTGGTACTACCGTTGCAGAAGGCACAGTACAGTCCATTGGTTTGCGTTCGATGCGAATTAATACGATTACAGGTGAGTTAACAACATTACCTAATGGTAGTGTTGGTGAAATTACAAACTATTCAGTAACGAATGGTGAGTCAATGGTAGAAATACCAGTTTCCGTAGAAGAAGATATAGATAAAGTAGAAGAGATATTAGTCGAACATTTTGAAACAATGCGTTCTAAATATTACTTATTTATATCAAATCCAGAAGTGGTTGGTATTAATTCCATTACAAGAGATGAAATTACATTGTGGATTTCTGCTGAAACGATACCTGGAGAAGGATTTTCAGGTGCACGTATTTTAAGAAAAGAGATTTTAAAAGTATTTAAACAGCATGAGATTCAAATACCGAAACCTATGATGGTGCAATACGATGCGAATCAACAAAATAATGCATAAGATGTTCGGAGGTGTGACAGAATGACATCAAATTACGGTTTAAATGATATTGTAGAGATGAAAAAACAACATGCATGTGGCACGAATTGTTTTAAAATCATTCGTGTAGGTGCAGACATCCGAATAAAATGTGAAAACTGTCAAAGAAGTATTATGATCCCAAGACAAACTTTTAATAAAAAACTAAAAAAAATCTTAGTGTCTCATCAAGATACTGAAAATAAGGAGAATGAATAATGGCTTTAACAGCAGGTATAGTTGGTTTGCCCAACGTAGGTAAGTCTACACTTTTCAATGCAATCACAAAAGCAGGTGCACTGGCAGCGAATTATCCTTTCGCGACAATCGATCCTAACGTAGGTATCGTAGAAGTACCAGACAGCAGATTAGATAAATTAACAGAAATGGTACAACCAAAGAAAACAATTCCAACAACATTTGAATTCACAGATATCGCCGGAATCGTTAAAGGGGCTTCTAAAGGTGAAGGACTTGGTAATAAATTCTTATCACATATTCGAGAAGTAGATGCAATTTGCCAAGTGGTACGTGCATTTGACGATGATAATGTGACACACGTTTCAGGACGCGTAGACCCAGTTGATGATATCGAAGTAATTAATATGGAATTAGTATTGGCAGATTTAGAATCTGTTGAAAAACGTTTGCCAAAAGCCGAAAAAATGGCGAAACAAAAAGATAAAGATGCAGTGAATGAAGCACGCATTTTAGCAAGAATTAAGGAAGTATTAGAAGAAGGAAATCCTGTTCGTAGCCTTGAATTTAATGACGACGATCAAAAATTTGTGAATCAAGCACAGTTATTAACTTCTAAAGAAATGTTATATATTGCAAACGTGGGCGAAGATGAAATTGGCGATGAAGATAATGAAAAAGTTAAATTAATTCGTGAGTATGCGAGCAAAGAAGATTCAGAAGTTATCGTAATTAGCGCTAAGATCGAAGAAGAAATTGCAACGCTTGAAGATGAAGATAGAGAAATGTTCTTAGAAGACTTAGGTATTGAAGAGCCTGGTTTAGATCGTTTAATTCGTACAACATACGACTTACTTGGTTTAGCAACTTACTTTACTGCAGGTGTTCAAGAAGTACGTGCATGGACGTTCATCTCTGGTATGACAGCGCCACAGTGTGCGGGTATTATTCATACAGACTTTGAGCGTGGTTTTATCCGTGCCGAAGTAACAAGCTACGATGATTACGTTGAATTCAATGGTGAAAATGGTGCCAAAGATGCTGGGAAACAGCGTTTAGAAGGTAAAGAATATATTATGAAAGATGGCGACGTCGTACACTTTAGATTTAACGTGTAAGATAAGCACGGAGCCTTCTCATTACAGAATAGTGATGAGAAGGCTTTTTTATTTTAGCTAAAACTACAATGTGTATTTATGTGGAATTTTACACAATTGTATAAATGTAAAATAAAGAACGGGGCGATGGACTATTCAGTAAATATAAATGCAATCAATTCAGTTGTGCATTAAATAATTATGTTATGTAAAATTAAAGTTAACTTTTAGTAAAAATATTATTTTCCTCCACAAAATGATTTTATTGAAAATTATTTTATGTTAGTCTGTATTTAGACACTTCAAGGGGGTGCATCATATGTTAGCAGATCTAGTTGAACAAATTCTTGGATTAATCCTTGATCAAGTTGAATAGTAAAAATACAGTGAGTAGGTTTATGTGATGGGAGGGGCTCGATTATGATAGAAAATATTGTCGAACTAATTTTTAAAGCATTACTTAAATAATACGAGGTATTTTGTGTAACATTTATATTTTAAGTGTCACTTAAATTAAACAGTTAGAATAACAACATTCGATGTTTAGAATTAGGAGGCGTTACTATGTTAGGCGAATTATTACAAACAGTATTAGACTTAGTATCAAGCATCTTACCAGTATAAAATTACCTAGAAGTACCCTAATTAAAGATTATGATTCTTTAACACCCAATCAAAATACATTTATATTTAACGACTTATAACGTTGAATATAAATATATAAGAGGCCGGACAACCAATCGTGTTGTTTGGCCTTTTTTCTTACCATAAAATTATGGCATACGATGTTAACATTTTAAAAAAGACAATCCCTGTAATAGAGATTGTCCTTGAGTGCCAACAAATTCTTTGCCTTTGTTGTCATTTATTTGTGCATTATTTCCACGGGCACAGCCTCAACCTGTAATCTTCGACTAGTGCTTTATTAAAGAGCCAGGAGTCGCGGCCCAAATCGTTGACGTTATTTAAATGATCCTCATATATTTTGAAAGTATATGAATTTAAGATGTAAACCATGATGTATCGACACCTGGGCCAGTATAGTTTGCATCGACATTTTGGTCTAATTCTGGTGATGCGTAACTATCAGTATATTGCCATAAAACGTGTTCACTAGCGGGTTGATCAGGATTGTAATTGGCAATCCAATAACCATCATATTCACCGACAGATTCTGAAGCATGTTCCTTCATGAAATTTTCATATGAATAGAATAATACTTTCTTGTTGCCGCCTAAACTTTTCATTTCATCATACCATGCAGATGTACTTTCTTCTGTAGTACCCGAAGTGACTGTATCTTGTTCAAAGTCATTGATGTAAAAGCTAGCTTTAGGTGCACGGTTGTATAACGTTTGCGCTTCGTAGCGTGCATCTTCAGGATTTTCATACATACTATAAGAATATACGCCAAAGTCCAAATCGTGTTTGTCTAATAAAGCTGAATTGTGTTCTAATGATGCATCCACTTTTTCAGAACCATATTGAGCACGAATAATGATGAAGTCGTAATTAGCTTTAAGGTCTATAACTTCTTGTTCTGTTAAGTCACCTTGCCATTCTGAAATATCTAGAACACGTTCGCCAGATTGTGTTGTGCTTGCTTCAGACTGTACCTCATTTGAACTTTGTTTGGATGATTTTTCAGGGTGTTTTTCAATGTATTGTTGATAGCCATACCCCATCGTTCCTTTTTGGTTTGATGTATCTCCAGCGGCGTGTGCTTGCGTTCATTGCTAACGTTGATGCAAATAATACACTTGCAGTGACTAAACCTTTTTTGATTACTGAAACCATAATATGCTCCTTTGTATGTAATTAATATTTTGAAAATGCTAGGTGCTAAATAAGGTTATAATTATAAAAAACGAACTCAGATTGTATGCTATTAGAATTAAAAAGATTTAGCAACCATATATTTTATGGAATCAATTTTTTATTAAGATTAATTTTATTTAGAATTTAAAAAATGAAAGTCAGCATAAAGCGTTTTGCAAGAAACTTTTGAAAGGCATTTTATTGTGACTGTACAGCATGTTTCATATGAAACATTTTGATAAATTTTAGATTATAGCAGTGTAATAACCATTGTAAAATGTAATGCGCTGTGCTATAATTCTTGATTGTGAGTAATGAAAATTATTCCTTGCTTATCACATATGATGATGAGCCGCATAGACCACAAGGAGGTGCAATTATAAATGAGAACATATGAAGTTATGTACATCGTTCGTCCGAACATTGAAGAAGATGCTAAAAAAGCTGTTGTTGAACGTTTCAACGGTATTTTATCTTCTAACGGATCAGAGGCTTTAGAAGTTAAAGATTGGGGTAAACGTCGTTTAGCTTATGAAATTAATGATTTCAGTGAAGGTTATTACAACTTAGTACGTATCCAAGCTGAAGACAATGAAGCTACTGATGAATTCCAACGTTTAGCTAAAATCAACGATGATATCATCCGTTATATCGTAATTCGTGCAGACGAAGATAAGACTAAAAAATAATAATTGGGGGTTCGTTTAAATGATAAATAGAGTTGTTTTAGTCGGTCGTTTAACGAAAGATCCAGAATATAGAACAACACCCTCAGGCGTGAGTGTTGCGACTTTTACTCTAGCAGTAAACCGTACGTTTACAAATGCGCAAGGGGAACGCGAAGCAGATTTCATTAACTGTGTTGTTTTTAGAAAACAAGCAGATAATGTGAATAACTACTTATTCAAAGGTAGTTTAGCCGGCGTTGACGGTCGCATTCAATCACGTAGCTACGAAAACCAAGAAGGACGTCGTATTTTTGTAACTGAAGTGGTTTGTGATAGTGTTCAATTCCTTGAACCTAAAAATCAAAATCAACGTCATGCCCAAGAAGGAAATAACAATTTCCAAAACTTTGGCGGACAACAATCAGGTCAAAATACGTCATCTTATCAAAACAATAACCAAAACCAAAACAACAATAATAATAATAACAACAATTCATCAAACAACAATAACCAATCGGATAATCCATTTGCAAATGCAAACGGACCAATTGATATTAGTGATGATGACTTACCATTCTAATTATATAGCGTATATAAATAAGAAAATATCATAAAAAGGGAGGCAGTTACCATGGCAGGTGGACCAAGAAGAGGCGGACGTCGTCGTAAAAAAGTTTGTTATTTCACAGCAAACGGAATTACACACATCGACTATAAAGACACAGACTTATTAAAACGTTTTATCTCAGAACGCGGTAAAATTTTACCACGTCGTGTAACAGGTACTTCAGCTAAATATCAACGTATGTTGACATTAGCTATTAAACGTTCTCGTCATATGGCATTATTACCATATGTTAAAGAAGAACAATAATAGATATTGTATCTGAAAACCCCGTAAGCTTAGGCTTACGGGGTTATTTTTGTGGTTTTATATTGAATTTTAAGTAATTCTATAAGAATTTTTCAACAACTTTTACAATGGATTCTTTGTACTTTAGAATATCTAAAGGTTTATCAAATTTTATAATTGTTTTATCATCATCATTTAAAACAAATTCTGATTTAGTGTTAGTTATATAAATTCTCATAATCCATTTTCTTATATTATTATCTAACAGTATATTGAAGTAACTTCTATTATCTCTAAAAAAATACGCTCAGCGTCTGTAATTTCTGAAGCAATTACTTTAGTCATTGAATATGATTCGAGCTCTTCTTGTGTTGTTATAATATCATCTTTTTTAATAGGTTTGATTTCTTCTTCTTCGTTTTCTTCAATTGTAATTTTATTAGAAGAACTAGAATTTAATGCCGCATTTAAGCGATCAGTTACTTTTTCATTGATAAATATATTCAAAGTATTTTTTACAGTTGGAGTAAACTTATCAATAATTGTTTTTGTTTTAACACCTTCATACACTTCAGTTAATAAATATTTAACAAAATCCTCTTTAGGTTCTTCTAATTGTTTTTCGAAAAATGATTTAATTAAATTCATATATTTAAGCTCATAAGCAGAACTTGAGATATTATCAATATCAAAATTTTCCTTCTTAAATTTAAATAGTTCTTTAATACTATTTTCTTTCAATTTTTCAATATTTACTACTAAAAAAGGCTTGGTATCCATTTTATTTGGGATTTCTAAATCAGTGTAAAACCTATATTCAATCCCATTTGTTAAAATTCCGAATTTAGAAGTACTAGTACCGAAATATCTGAATAACTGCGAATCATGGTTATTCAATTTTTCATTAATAGATTTGCATTCTATTAATATAGAGGGAGAGTCATCAGTTATAATTGCATAATCAACTTTTTCGCCTTTTTTAATACCGACATCGCCTATAAATTCAGGTGTGAATTCCATTGGATTAAAAACATCATAACCTAGTAACTGAAAAAAGGGTAAAATTAAAGCGTTCTTAGTAGCTTCTTCAGTTTTAATATTATCTTTTAAATTAGAAACTCTTTTTTGAAGATCTTCTATCTTTTGAGTGAACTCTTTCATTTAACCATCTCCTAAAAAATTGTGAGCTACCTAAATATAGGTTGGTAAACTCCTTATTTTATACAATAGAACAAAAATACACTTGATAGAAATATGATACTTATAAGTTAATTATACACTCAAATCAATTTTATAGGAATGATTATTAATTAACTTTATATGTTGCTTGTATTCTAAAATAGAAATAATTGTTTTGAGAAGGTAAAAGAAAAGGCATACTTTATAAAAATATTATTACATATGCTAGATGAACGATTGATATTTGTTTCTAATCGTCGAAAAAGGGGTAATTGAATAAAAAGAATATAAATTAATCTTTGTTTTTTGTAACTGTGAAATATAAATCGTAACATATCTAATCGGGAAGGCTTTGTACATGAAAAGCCTAAATAAAAGAAGATTTAAAGCAACAAACTTAATTATTTCAAGTTTGGAGTGATGATAATGGAAGTATTAGCGTTGGTATTTCATTTATTGTGTTTAGTCATTGTATTAATTACAGGATTTTTCGCATTAAAAGAATTTAGAAAACCTATGAATGAACGTAACCAAAAACGAATTGATTCACTTTTAGTATTGGTACTTGTAGTCGCATTGGTTGCTATTTTATCTAGTGTGGTTATGGATATTTGAATATGAGCTACTGCCTTTTGAGGTAGTAGCTTTTTTGTGCAAAAATCAAAATAATGATTATGCTTATATAAAAATATTTAAAATAATAGCATAAAATAAAACTATGTTTTGTAAATAATCTTATAATATTATAAGATGAGACAATAAGGTGTTGTGCAAGGAATGGATGTTTATATAGTGTCGTGTTTTTAAAAATTTGAAATGGGAGATGTTTTTTATGAAGTACAGGATTAGTTTGTCATTAGTATTAGCAACGAGTTTATTGTTAAGTAGTACAGTTGCAACCGCACAAGAAGATAATGCTAATAAGAATACAGAAGAAACTAAAAATGAAAATACAAGTAAGGCAATAGATTTTGAAAAAGCACAAAAAATGAGTCCACAGGCTTTGAAAGATCAGTTAACACCAGGGGATTTGAAGCTACATGATAAAGTTGCAGAACATAATTCAGTAGAAATGAGTACATTTGCAAATAGAGCGTACCAAGACGTTAATACATACATAGACAATAACAACATACAACCTGCAGAAATAGTGCAAGATTCTCGTATGAATAATTTACCAAAATATAATTATAAATCAGGGAAATTCATCGGTGTCGTTATTCACGAAACTGCAAACCCTAATAGTACAATCGATGGTGAAGTAAATTACATGTATAATAACTACAATAATGCCTTTGTTCACGCATACGCAGGTAGTGACAAAATTATACAAACGGCACCAAGCGACTATTTAGCATGGGGCGCCGGAGCGAATGCTAACCCATATTTTTATCAAATAGAATTAACAAGATCTAACACGTTTGATGGTTTTGCTAAATCTGTGAACAACCAAGCTTATTTAACTGCTAAAATGCTAAAACAAAACGGACTACAACCTTCACTTGCAGATAACAATCAAGGAACTGGAACAATTATTAGTCATAATGCAGTTAGTCAATATTGGGGTGGGACAAACCATACTGATCCTGTAGGTTATTTTAACCAATGGGGCTATAACATGAATCAATTTTATAGTTTAGTTCAGAAACACTATAAAGAATTAGGTGGCGAAGATGACGATGCCATTACAGGTTCTACTTATAAAGTAGTTAAAGGCGATACATTGTATAGTATATCTAAGAGAAGTGGCGTAACAATTGATAATATTAAAAAATGGAATGACTTAAACGATAATACATTATCCATCGGTCAAACATTGAAATTGACGGACCCTGATAGTAACGATGACAGTATTTCAGGTGATACACATAAAGTAGTCGAAGGTGACACTCTATATAATATTTCTAAAAGAAGCAAAGTGAGTATTGAAGATCTCAAAAAATGGAATAATCTTGAAACGAATAATATCAGTAAAGGGCAAACACTCTACTTAGTTAAAACATATACTGTTGAAAAAGGTGATACATTGTATAGTATCGCTAAGAAACAAGATACAACAGTAAGTAAAATCAAATCTGATAATAATCTAGACTCAAATAGCATTAAAACAGGACAAATTTTAAAAATAAAATAGGCATGTAACGTTCATGCGAACATATACATTTAAATAAAACGCTCTATAGTAACAAATACTATAGAGCGTTTTTATTTATTTTTCATTAATTATGCCATCTTTATCTCTATCTTTTGATGGGTCATAACCCGGCATATCAGATGTTATTTCTCCAGGCTTAGCTACATCGATGTCTGAAGAACTAGAGTTGTTGTTACTTTCAGTTACCTCGGTTGAAGGTGACGTGGTATTTGATTTTGAATTAGTTTCATCATTTTGAGAGGCACTGTTTATTTCATTACTTTGACCACTATTGTTAGATGACTGGTTTTGGTCTGTATTATAATTAGAGTTATCAGTGTTTGTAGATTCATCTTGATTATATTCTGAAGTTGTATCTTCTGTATCGTTTGTTTCTTCATAAGTAGTTTGTTCTTGATTAGAATTGTTTTGATTTGAAGTATCATCAGTTTCATTTGAAGTGTTCACGTCATTGTTTTTAGGTTTTTTATCTTTCTCAGTATCATTATTCTTAGACTTTTCATTCTTTGTAGAACTTTTTGGTTCGTCATTTTTCTTGTTTTCGTTATTATCATTTGAATCAAATAGTGCACTACATCCACTAATGAGTAGTATCAATAGAATGATGAGTCCTAAGCACCCTAGGCAACCAAAACAACCGTTTTTCTTTTTCTTTTCCATTACAGTCTCCTCTAATTTAAAGTTTGCAATACTTATTAAAAATATTTTCGTTAATTTATATTTTTATAGCTACTAACATCATATATAATTAATTAACTCTATTGTACTACACCTTTATTGTTTGAGTAACCTCTTTTTTGATTTAAAGTACAACTATCTAAATGTTGTAGACTGCAGAAATGCTAAAATGACAGTTATATGAGGTTCTATGTATACAAAGTGTGCCTATAGTTATTATAAAGAATAATCTCTTAGTTACTCTTTGTTTTAGAAGCAGTCAAATGTTTTTAATAATTAAAGAAGGAGTGGTCACATGATAGCTAAAAATATTAAGTATCCTTATGTTAAATTATTGTTTGATGTAGTTGGTATATTATCTTTTATTACCTTGGTATTTGTATTTGGGATTAATTTTTACATAGAAAGTGATCCTAACGGAAATTTTAATGCGGGAATCACAATAAGCGGGAGCAACGCTATCGTATGTGGTATCTTATTTTGGGTGACAATTATCAGTGCTTTAGCATCCTTTCTTTTGAAAAAAATAAAATAATGAAAAACTTAAATTTTTAAACGCCTTACTATCATAGATAGTAAGGCGTTTTTTATAATACTTTTATTCTTTAAAGTTAGATAAATAGCGAGATAATATTATCTTCATACTCCGATTAAACTCATTTTCCTATAGTAAAGGAAAAAATGTCCATTAATGTGTAAGCGCATACATAGTATAGTTTGATAAACAAACAGAAGGGATGATTTATATGAAGAATATTTTATTATCATGTTCCGCAGGGATGTCTACAAGTTTATTAGTTACCAAGATGAAAGAGGCAGCAGAAAGTGCTGATATTGAAGTTAACATTGAAGCAGTATCAAGTGATAATGCTTTTTCAAAATTAGATAACTATGACGTGTTATTAATTGGTCCGCAAATGAGATTCATGAAGCGAAAATTTGAAAAATACGCTAAAGAAAACGATATCGAAATTCCTATTGATATTATTGATACTGTTGCATATGGGCGTATTGATGGTGATGGCGTATTAAAGCAATCACTAAATTTAATAGGAAAGTAGTGAAACCATATGGAAAATAAATTTATGGAAAAACTGGAAGATATATTATTGCCAATTGCAGATAACTTGAATAACAATAAGTATCTTTCGAGTTTAAGAGATGGATTTATGGTTGCTTTACCTTTAATTATTTTTGGTTCGATTTTTATTGTAATAGCCAATTTTCCATTTTTAGACAAAATATTATCTGAATCACAATTTTCGGCTTGGCAAGCTATGGTTGGACCAGACTTCAGAGTCCACGCTCTCGATAATGGGGCTATATGTAATTATAGGTATTGGTTATAAGCTGACAGAGAAAAATGGATTTGAAGGTATTTATGGTGCTGTAACAGCATTAAGTAGTGTTTTGATTTTAACACCTCAAGTTTTTGAAAAAACGGAAGGCGTCATACCGGTTGAGATTTTAGGAGCAAAAGGTATGTTCTTAGGTATTTTTGTATCTATTATTTCGTGTGAAATTTACAGTTATCTATGTCGGAAAGAGATAACAATTAAAATGCCTAATGGTGTACCAACTCAAGTGGCAAAATCATTTAGTGCTTTAATTCCTATTTCGGTAACACTTTCGGTGATATTAATTGTTAGAATATTAATTTCTTTTACGCCTTTCGATACATTACAAAACTTTATTTATACGATCTTGCAACAACCATTAACAGAATTAGGTAGTGGATTGACGGCTACAATTATTGCAGTACTTCTAATACAAATATTTTGGTTTTTCGGATTACATGGCCAAATTATTGTAAATACAGTATTTGACCCAATTTGGTATTCTTTGAATAACGAAAATTTAGAGGCATTTAAAGCAAATCAAGAGTTGCCTAATATTATTACCAAACAATTTATAGATACGTTCTTAGTAGGCATGGGCGGTACTGGTGGCACAATGGTAGTCATTATATTGATATTTATTGTTTCCAGAAGTCAGCAAAACAAAGAAATTGGAAAGTTAGGCGCCCCGACTTCTATTTTCAATGTAAACGAACCGATATTATTTGGATTACCAGTAATAATGAATCCAATTATACTTGTACCATGGATTATTGCTCCAGTAGTAGTAACGATAATAACTTATTTTTCTATGGGATTAGGATTGGTACCTAAGCCTTCTGGGGTCATTGTTCCTTGGACAACTCCTATTTTTATAAGTGGATATTTAGCTACAGGAAATGCTTGGCAAGGTGCAGTATTACAGCTATTTAATTTAATTGTTACGTTCTTAATTTGGTTACCATTCTTCAAAGTATTGGACAATGGCTATTTTAGAAAAGAACAAGAAAAATCAAAGGGTGAGGAGTAATATATCATGGATAATACAGAAATAGCATTCCAAATTATCTTGCTAGTCGGCAATGGTAGATCAAGTGCAATGGAAGCAATTCAATATGTGAAAGAAAATGATTTCGAGACTGCTAAGGAAAAAATGAAAGAAGCAGAACAAGAAATAAATAAGGCACATAATTTTCAAACAAGTTTATTGCAAGAAGAAGCACGAGGCAAAGATTACCAATTAAATTTAATACTTATACATTCACAAGATCATTTGATGAATGCACTAACGATAAAAGATATGGCAAATGAAATCATCGATATTTATCAAGAAATTAAAGCAAACAGATAGGAGAGAACTTTTATGAAAATTACTTTTCCAAAAGACTTTTGGTGGGGCAGTGCGGCAAGTGCGACACAAACTGAAGGAACGCAATCTATGACTGAACAATCTATATGGGATTATTGGTATGAACAAGAACCGAATCGATTTTATGATAATGTTGGACCAGATGTCACGTCGAATTTTTATAACACATATAAAGAGGATATTAAACTGATGAAAGAAACAGGGCACAATTCGTTTCGTTTATCCATTTCTTGGACTAGGATGATAAATCAAGATACGGGAAATACAAACGAAAATGCAGTTGAATTTTATAATAATGTCATTGATGAATTAATAGCTAATGACATTGAACCTTTTGTTAATTTATATCACTTTGATATGCCTATGAAACAACAAAACAAGGGCGGTTTTGAATCAAGAGAAGTCGTCGAAAATTATGTTGATTATGCACAAAAATGCTTTGATTTGTATGGGGATAGAGTAAAAAAATGGTTTACGTTTAACGAGCCAATTGTGCCTGTTGAAGGAGGTTATTTATATAATTTCCATTACCCTGATATAAATGATGCTAAAAGAGGTTTTCAATATGCTTTTAATACAATATTAGCAAATGCTAAAACAATTAAGTTATTTAAAGAACAGAACTATGATGGGGAAATAGGAATAGTCTTAAATTTAACCCCTTCTTACCCAAGAAGTGAAAATAAGGAAGATAAAAAAGCTGCATTAATAGCAGATTTATTCTTTAATAAGAGTTTTCTAGATCCTGCTACAAAAGGTACTTTTCCAGAGGAATTAGTAGAAATGATCAAAGCACAGGATTTACTGCCTTTTTATAAGAGTGAAGACTTGGAAATCATAAAACATAATACAGTAGATTTATTAGGTGTAAATTATTATTTACCTAGACGTGTTAAAGCTAAAGAAAGTATGCCTAACCCTAATTCACCCTTCACTCCAGAATTTTATTTTGATAATTATGAAATGCCAGGCAGAAAAATGAACCCTTATAGAGGTTGGGAAATTTATCCCGAAGGTATCTATGATATCATGAAAAACTTACAAAATAACTATGGCAATATTACTTCATTTATTTCTGAAAATGGAATGGGCGTGGAAAATGAAGCAAGGTTTATAGAAAACAATCAAATACAAGATGATTATAGAATTGAATTTTTGAAAGATCATTTGTATTGGCTTAATAAAGCGATTAAAGAAGGTGCAAATTGTAAAGGTTACCATATGTGGACATTTATGGATAATTGGTCTTGGATGAATGCCTATAAAAATAGATATGGATTTATTTCTGTAGACATTAATACACAAGCACGTACAATTAAAAAGAGTGGGTATTGGTTTAAAAAATTATCAGAGGAAAACATGTTTGAATTATAATATATAATCAATACTAAAGTGTAAGGTAATTGGAGTGAGGGAATGAACAAAAGAACTTTAAAAATTATACGGCTTATGTATAATTATTCAAGCACCTATATTTCTGGGGAGTTTATAGGTAAAAGTTTGAGTGTTTCTCCTAGAACTGTTAGAAATGATTTGAAAGAATTAAATGAATCAGAAAAAGAATTTGGATTTTATATTTTTTCTAAAAAATCAGTGGGATATAAATTGATAATAAAAAACAAAGAGAAATTCAATTTATTCCTAAATGACCAATATTTAAAAGATGAGCTTCTCAATTTTAATAATCAAGATAGTAGGGTTAGATATATATTTAGCCAATTACTTATATTGGATAACTATGTAAAGATTGATGATTTAAGTGAGCGAATGTTTGTAAGTGATACAACTATTAAAAAAGACTTGAAAATGATACGAGGACAGTTAGAAAAACATGATTTGAATCTGATAACAAGCCCATATCATGGATTGAAAATAGATGGACATGAATTTCAGAAAAGATATGCAATTGCCGAATTTTTATTAGATCCGTTATCTATGGATGAGTTTTTTGATAGCGAAGAAATAAATTTACTTAAAAATAAAATTGTCGGAATAATCAATCGATTTAACATTACAATACCTGATGTAAAATTAGAAAATTTGGTTGTTCACATATATATAGCACTATTTAGGGTTGAGCATAAACTCATTATTAAAGATGAAAGTAATATATTTAATGGCTATACGAAAACGAGTGATGATGTTAATCAATTTTTTAAGCAGTTAGTAGAAATGATAGAATGCAATTTTAATATCCAATTACCTACTAAAGAAAAACAATATATTTGGGCACATATATTAACATCAGGGCTTATTTCTGAAAAAGCTAATATTCATGAAAATAAAGAACTAAATATGTTGATAGAGCATATTTTAAGAAGAATAAAACAAGTATTTCACATAGATTTAGCGGATGAAGAAGAATTGAGAAATAATCTAAGTTTACATTTATCTACTTCTATTACGAGATATAAATATAAAATGAATATCAGAAATCCATTATTAGCAGAAATTAAAAAGAACTATCCATTTTCATTTGATATCGCTTTAGTAGGAAGTAAAGTAATCGAAGAAGTATACAAAATAAGAATTTCTGAAAGTGAAATTGGCTACCTAGCTTTGCATTTTGAATTGGCTTTGAAGAAACCTAATAATTTGGATAACAAAATCAATACAACCATTGTTTGTGCATCTGGTTTGGCTAGTTCACAGCTAATAAAATACAAATTGATTGAAAACTTTAGTGACGAAATCACAACAACCAATTCATTACAATTGTATGAGTTAAGTGAACATAAATTACAGGGAACAGATTTAATAATATCAACAATCCCTCTGGAAAAAGATTTCTCTGTGCCCGTCATTTATGTGAATACCATTTTAACTGATGTGGATATTTTAAACTTGAAAAAATTTATAGATAACTACAATGTAGACCAAAAAGAAAAGTTAATCGAACTTTTTGCTATTAAAAGTAATGTTGAAAGTAAAGATGAATTACTATCAAAAATTGAATGTGATTTAAAAGCATTACATTATATAAAATCAGACTTTTTTGAAAAAGTTAAAGAACGAGAAGAAGTAGCTACTACGGCTTATGGTAACCTTATCGCTGTTCCTCATCCTGTTACACCTTCTGCTAAAAAATCTTTTATTTATATAGTTAAATTAGACAAACCTATTCAATGGGGGGACAAAGATGTTCAACTTGTTTTTTGTTTAGGTTTAAAATCACAAACAACAGTTGATATGGAACCTATTTTCAAAAGGATTAGTCATATTATTAATGATTTTAGTTTAGTAGTAGAATTATTAAACCAGACCTAATGAAAAAGATTTAAAAGAAACGTACTTTGATATTTACTAATAATGAATTTTAAAAAATGAAAAATCCAGAAAGCTACGCTCATCAAGTAGGCTTCTGGATTTTTTATTATTAGTCTTTTGTTGTTTGTTCTTTTACACCTTTTGTAACAGCTTCAGCAAAATCGTGGATGGATTGTCTGTAATCATTTGGATTTTCTCTCGTGGAGCGACCAAGGTCATCATCCTCAAAAAATGATTTGCGGTATCCCGTTGAAATCTCAAGTTGAACACCTGATCCTGTATCATTTTTATTAATGATATTTTGGCTAGAATCACCATTTACGTAATTAGGACTATTTTCAACATTAAAATCCTCTTTTTCTAATTCCTTACGTATAGATTTGGCCATATCCTTATCTTTACCACCAATGTAGACAACTTTTTTATCTTCTCGAATGCCGTGTATGGACACCGTTTCATCTGATCTACTCGTCATGTCTTTTAATTTGGGGTCATCGAAACGAGTCGAAGTAATATGCAATTTAGTATTGTTTGATTTTAATAAACCTTCAAAACTATATAGATTAAAGTTACCTTTTTTAGAAATGATTTTTGCCAATTCAGAAGTGCCGGGTTCAATACCGCCACCATGAATAGCAGTAACTAATATATCTTTGTTATTTGTCGTTTTTGAATTGATTTGCCAATCACGATCTTCTTTTGTGTCGGCTTTCAATTCTTCAAAATTCTTATAATAGTCTTGATTTTGTGGTCGGTCGTTTTTCCACACATATAAAAAATATAAAGACAGTAAAACAGCGGCAACGATAGCTAACATAATAAAATAGTATAAATATAAGTGGAAAATTCTTTTCATAATTGTCTCCTGTATTACATATTTAGTGGTTATAAAAGTATAACAAATTTAATAAGTTATACAGGTTATGTGTTGATTACAAATACATTACTTACGACTTAACAGACCTTTACAATTGTTTAGGGCAAGAGATACAAAATTTAAGCATGTCGCACCTTTTAACAATTTAGGGCGGGACATGTATTTATGACATAGGCCGTGGGGCAAATTTAGTTACAATACTGAAATATTATATTTCTTTAACTGCGAAATAATTATTTTCTGCATCTGCAAAATTAAACACTCTACCCATAGGTAAATCCATAATATCTCCAACTGTATTTTGATTAGATTTCAAACGATTATATAAATCGTCGAATTGTGTTGTTGCGAAAATCAGTGATGGTGTAGTTGTACTGACACCCATGTCCATTTCGTCAACTTTCGCTTTGTCCCGCAATACAATAGCAGTTTGAGCATCGTCTTCTGGAAGCAGTTTTACTACGCGCATACCCATTTCTTCGTCATCGGCTACTACTACAAAGTCTAAGTTTTCTGTCCAAAATTGAATTGCTTTATCGTGATTATATACGTATATCATAACTTCATCTAGTTTTTTAATCATTTCGCCATCTCCTCTATTGTTTATCTTGTCTTGCACATAAGTATATTAAATATATTCAGTAATGCAAAATAATAACTTTGCTGATACCTATTACTGTAATTAGGGAATGTAAATAATATAAGCAAAAAACTTTCGAGAAATTTCAAGACATGTTTTAATGTAATTATAAAAGTTACGATTAAAGGTGATGTAAATGAATTTAGAGTTTAATATAGCAGTACATCTGCTAACATTTCTAGTTAAGCATCCAGATGCGCGTTATAGTAGTGGGTCATTATCAGAACGAATATGTATTAACCCAGTGCAATTACGCAGGGTAACAAGAAAGTTAAATGATCAACATTACCTAGATGCTAGTAGAGGGAAATATGGTGGTTATCAAGCTAATGAAGTGACCGCCGATGTTAATCTGGCAGACTTATTTGAATTATTTAATGAAGAAAGGTCAGATGGACGAATATTTACAGGTGATGAAGGTAGCGATTGTGAGATTTCCAGGGAAATAGGAACCACGATGTCTAAGTTTCAGCAAAAAGAAAATGATATATTAATTAATTATTATAAAAGCGTCAAGATTACTGATGTATTAGACGATGTATTGAAGGAGGATATTCATGAGACAATTTGATGTAGTGATTATAGGATTTGGTAAAGGTGGTAAAACATTAGCGAAGTTTGCTTCAAGCACAAGGTAAAAAAGTAGCAGTAGTAGAAAAATCTAAAGCGATGTATGGTGGGACTTGTATCAATGTTGGCTGTATCCCTTCAAAAACGCTTGTTCACGAAGGTCTAACTCATAATGATTTTAATAAAGCATTTTCTAGAAAAAAAGATGTAGTAGATGCATTAAACAATAAAAATTATCATAATCTTGCAGATGATAACAATATTGAAGTGTTGGATTATACTGCGAAATTCAAATCTAACAATGAAGTGAACTTATTAAATGACAATGATGAGATAGTGGAAACATTACATGCGGAAGATGTCGTTATTAATACGGGTGCAATGTCAGTGATTCCGCCAATCACAGGTGTTGAAAGTTCTCAACATTTATACGATTCAGTCGGGATAATGAGTTTGGATTTTCAACCTAAACAATTAGTCATCATTGGTGGTGGATATATTGCTTTAGAATTTGCTTCTATGTTTGCTAACTTTGGCACACAAGTGACCGTACTTGAACGTGGCAATGATATTATGACTAAAGAAGATAAGGACATTGTTACAGAAGTTAAAAAAGATTTAGCTAACAAAGGTGTAAATATCATATACAATGTGAATACAGAGGGCTTTGAAGATACTGACTCTGGAACTATTGTGCATACGTCTAATGGAGATTATGAAGCGGATGCAGTTCTATTAGCGACTGGTCGTAAGCCTAATGTGGATTTAGATTTAGACAATACAGATGTAACACTAGGTGAGCATGGAGAGATTAAGGTCAATGAATACCTCCAAACGGATGCGCCACATGTTTATGCAATCGGTGATGTTAAAGGTGGCATGCAATTCACATATATTTCTTTAGATGACTTTAGAATTGTAAAAGACCAACTCTTTGGAACAGGAGTGCGTTCTACTGAAAATAGAGGCGCTGTACCTTATACAGTATTTATTGATCCACCAATGGCACGTGTAGGTTTGACTGGTAAAGAAGCTGAAAATCAAGGCTATAATGTAATAGAAAACGCACTACCAGTTAACGCTATCCCTAGACATAAAGTGAATAATGATCCAAGAGGCTTGTTTAAAGTAGTAGTGAATAAAGATACGGAAACAATACTTGGAGCAACATTATACGGCTTAGAAGCAGAAGAAATTATCAATCTAATAAAATTAGCAATAGATCAGAAATTAAATTATAAGGTATTGAAAGATAATATCTATACACATCCAACGATGGTTGAATCATTTAATGATTTATTCGATATGTAAGAGTGTAGAAATTTAAAAAGAGATAGATTCCTTATAGGGAATCTATCTCTTTTTTTCATGTAAATTAGGTCATTGCCATAATAATAACACCTATTAGACCAAAGAGGCCAAAAACCAATGACATCACACCGAAACTGACCAAACTTTGTTTTTTACTTGTATCACCTTTTTTTGAAAGGCGTTTATTTAAAACGAGTAGTACAATACCAAGGATTATGAGTAATATTGAACCATAGAACATATTGCGTCCCCCCTAAACTATATTTATCACGTTTGAATATCTTTATTATGTATTTACCCGGTAAATGATGTGAACTAACTCAATATACCATGCACAGTTCAATTATAGGTAGTGTTTTTCTTGAAGCATATATAAGCAAAAATAAAAGATGAGTACGCTGTTTTAAAGTTAACAGTATACTCATCTTTTTGGTATGTGATTAATATTATAAACTATTGTGGCTCACATCCGCATATGTGTAATTTTTTAGTAATGAACAACCTAATGGATGGTGACCATTGTCTACATATTCGTTAATTTCTTCAAGTACGTCTAAAATTTCGTATTCCGGCGTGTTTACATCAAATGTGTATTTGAACACTTGCTTCTTGTCGGATAACACTGTAGCGATGAGTTCATCATTGTGCATTTTGTAATTTAATAATTGCATAGTCATCCCTCACTTTTTTTATATTTCAATCCAATAATCGGATTGTTTTAATTGAGAATTCATTTCATTGATTAATCATTCAGATTATAATTGTTCTAATCTGATATTCAGTATACATGAAATACTATAAAATGTAGAGGGGAATGACTTAAATAATTAAAACTTTTTAAAATAAAAATGTAAAAAGACACCGAGGCGTTTCTTGTAAGCGTTTTTAAATGATAATGATTTTAAATTGAGTGAAAATAAAATGCTATGCTTGATGTCTATAAGATAAATTGATATGATACAGAGAATTAAATAAAAGCTTTCTAGGGTTCCGCAACACTTAATGTTGGCCTGGTCCGAGAGGAAGCCACATGTTAAATGTGACACGGAAGGATAAAAGCCTGGGAGATAGTAGTGATGACTATCTCTCGGGCTTTTTTTATTTTAACAGGGGGAATATAAATGAATTGGATAAAAATTATTATCGCATCAATCTTTGAAGTTGGTTGGGTCGTAGGGTTAACACATGCAACGACAGGTCTCGAATGGATGTTAACAATTATAGCTATATTTTTAAGTTTTTATTTGCTTATAGATGCATCCAAAATGTTACCAGTGGGTACATCTTATGCAGTATTTGTTGGTCTAGGAACAACAGGTGTTACTCTATTTGATTTTGCTTTCTTCGGTCAGGAAGTTAATTTTGGAAAAATCATTTTAATTTTAACATTACTTTTAGGTGTGATTTGTTTGAAATTAGTCACACCAGATAAAGGGGGAGAAGCATAATGGCTTGGATATTATTAATCATTGCAGGTATTTTTGAAATGTTAGGTATTACTTTTTTAAATGCTTATACGCATACACGGAAAAAATCCGCTGTCATGGGATTGATAGGCTTCTTTAGTTTGAGTTTCTTAGCTTTATCTACGGCAATGACTCAATTACCTATGAGTACAGCGTATGCGGTTTGGACAGGTATTGGTGCAGTGGGCGGAGCGATATTGGGTATGGTTTTTTATAAAGAGTCTACCGATATCAAAAGAATAATTTGTATTGCAGTCATATTAGCTAGTACGGTTGGTTTAAAATTATTGAGTTAACGTGGAAGTGATAAAAGGTTTTGCTAATCAGTTTGCCAAAAGAAATATGGACTAGGTATATTGCGGTGACATAGTGTAATTGATACCATGTAGTTAAGATGGAGGTGCATGTGATGGAAGGTCTTGCAAGCATTTATTACGATTACATTAATGATTATTATTGTTCCTGGTCCAGATTTTTTTGTAGTAATGAAAAATTCAATTACTTCAGGTAAAGGTAATGGCGCGATGGTCGCGTTAGGTATTACGTCAGCACACGTTATCTATTCTTTATTAGCAGTATTTGGCATTATATTTATCTTGGCAAATATGTATTATGTCTTTCTGATGATTAAAATTTTAGGCGCGTGTTATCTGATTTATTTAGGCATTAAAAGTATCATCTGTGCACGTCAAAGCATGAATTTTTCAACATCTCAAATGCAGACACAACAGATTAGTTATTTAAGTTCTTATCGCCAAGGTTTTATCAGCACAATATTAAACCCTAAAGCATTACTTTATTACATAAGTATTTTACCGCAGTTTATAACTGCCGGCGAAGGTGTGTCATCTCAAATTGCAATATTATCGGCAGTAGTAACAACGGTGATTCTTATCTGGTTTATTTTTTGTGTATACATATTCCAATATATTAAATTACTTTTTGGAAACAGAAAAATAAAAGCGGTGTTTGATTATGCAGTAGGTGCCATCCTCATTGGTTTATCTATTAGTTTATTATTTAGTAAAAGCAGTTGATTCAACTTAAAAGTATAATGAAAGAAGGAGGCTGGGACACAAAAAATTGTCTCAGCCTCAATCATATTCTAAATAGATTTTCTAAAAAATTGCAATGCTTTATGGACGGAAATAAGCATCTTCAGAAATCAATATCTTGATACCACGATATATATTTTTGATTGTGTACCATATGGTTACCACTAATAAAAGGATGGCCACCACAATCGCTATGATTGCAATTGTAGTATTCTGTTGATCAATTATTGTAGTTCCAAACGCTACGCTTAAAACTAATAGTATTGGTCCAATATACGTTATAATATGATAGACTAATGATTTTGCCGCATGCGTTGAAGCGGGTTTATCAGCAAAAATCCAAAGGATAATAGGTAATATAATTGGTGCAAAGAATATACTGAAATAACTGACTGTCGCTAATACACGCCCACTTTGTGTGTCATGATGTAACATTTTTTCGCTCATTTGTATCACCTCAATTGGATAATAACAAGAATAATCATTGAAATATAGACATATTGCTTCATCTAACAGTATTGTAAGATATGAGCTTCGTTAAAAGAATAATGAAATATTGGATTATAAATAGAGAAGAGGTAATCACTATGAAAATTTATTTAGTTCGTCATGGAGAATCGCAGTCAAATTACGATAAAAAACAAGGAAAAAAATACTTTTGTGGTCAATTAGATGTACCTTTAACAGAAAGTGGTGTATATTCTGCTCAATTACTGCAAAGCTATTTTGAAAAAAAGAATATTGAACACGTGTATATATCTGATTTGACTCGCACGAGACAAACATATAATGCGATATTTGATAAGCACATTCCAGCCGAGTGTGACCCCTTTATTAAGAGAGCGTTCTTTAGGCATCTTTGAAGGTAAAATGATAGATGCAATTGAACAAAATCCTGAATATCATGCTTATTTTAATGATGAAAATTTGCTTGCTTTTCGTCATAGTTTCACACAAAAAGCCCCTGAAGGAGAAAGCTATTCGGATGTATTACAGCGTGTTGAACAATTTTTTGACCAAGAACTTGATCCGTCTTTAGAGTCTATCGCAATTGTTGCGCATCAGGTCGTAATCAGATGTTTTCTTGTTTACTTACGCTATGAAACGAAAGAAACTGTAATTGATAGAAAAATAGAAAATTGTGTACCCTATGAACTTGAAATGTAAGACAAACAAAAAACCTGAACTGCGACGTTGCCGGTTCAGGTTTAATATTTTTTAGCTGCTGTTAAGCTATCATGAAATCCTTGGAATAATGTATTGATATTGTCTAAAAAGCTTCCGACAATAACAGCCAGTATGACGTAAGTTACACTTAGCGCAATTGTTCTAAAAGAAACGACGCCATATTTTTCTTTCTTCTCAAAGAGATTAAAAGCTATGAAAATAGCAGCCATGGCACCTATTAAAATAGTTAATATCATAACAGTGTGGCCTCCTTAAATTTATTAATGAGTGGCTGTGCTTCTAATAACGTATTTCTTAACTTGTATATAGCTTAACAAATTAAGCTTTGAGAAAAACAGGATAATCATATTAAAAAACCTTACAATCATGTAAGGTTTTTTACGAGAATAAGTCAGAGTGTATCAATGTATGAGTAGAAAATAGGCTCAACGCCTTTGCCATCATGGAAAGGTGACATGTCATCATTTTGTAACCTTGGCTAAAATTGTGAAACATAAATGAAAAGCATGACGCTAAAACAACAATCTTTTGACACAAATGAGGCTAGGGCGTTAATACATGTCTTAGCCTCATTCATTATATAGTCAGCTTTGCCGGGATAGAATTATACGACGAAATCTTGTTGGAAAAATTAGATTTCATTGTCCTACTCCCATTTGTCATCTATTTATCTACTGCGTCACTTTCAATTCCTTTTTCATCAAGGAATTTCTTAATTGATTTTTGCTTTTTATGATTTACATTTCCGGCAACTTTAGCAGGAACGTCAACAACGTTGAGGTCATTGTCAGGTTGGTAATCTATTTCTTCAATTTCTTTATCAACGTTTTTAATTGTAGTGTTTAGGGATGTAAAATAAGCGATAATTTCATCGAGATTATCTTTATAACCGCTTGGCATGTTGTTATCTTCTACGAAATTTTTAAAATGAAGGTCATTTTTAATTGCATTATTCGATAAATCTGATAAACGTTTTTCTTGTGCATCAGTGATTTTTGTATCTGTACCTATTTGTTTGTCTAACTTATATTGCATGAGGTATTTATTATCAATAATAAGTGAGTTAACATCTAAATATTTTTTAATCGCTTTATTCATTTCATCTTCACTAATATCTTCACCCTTTTTATCTGAATGGAAGATATCTTTCTCAGCCAATTTGCTCACATTTTTTGGTGCATTGCGTTCATTATGTTCCTCTTGTTCATCATCTTCTGTATTACCATTTGAACATGTCGCGAGTATGACAGCTAGCACCAAAACTAACGATAAAAGTATACTTTTCTTCATAAATAATATTGCTCCTTTAATAATAAGTCGTTCTATTTTAACAGTCCCATTGTATGTTTACATACGTTCTTAGAAAATTATAACTTAAGCGTATCATGTAGTGCTATCTATTTGTATGATGAATTAAATAATAAACGCACAATCTATTGAACAAATGAATGGTGTAAGAGGATAATTGTTATATAAATTTAAAAATTCATTAGATTTTCATTATAAAATGTTAGCTAATTTAAATAATTAATCGCATAGATACAAGAATAAGCATATAAGGGTTAAACTCAGATTTAAAAGAGAAAAGTATACAAATAAAAAGAGAAGCACATATAGATTTTGTTAAGCGTATGCGATTTTGTTGGGAGTTTGTGTGCACTTTTTCCGCGGGAACACAGCCTAATCCTGTATGCTTCGACTAGTGATTCTCCCGCATAAGTTTGCCCAAATCACTGCTAGTGTTCAAATAATATAATCCATTATTAGATAATAAATAAGAACTGTTTCAAGGAAAAAACTATAAAAAAACAAACCACTTGCTTTTGCAAGTGGTTTGTCAATGTTAAGAGAAGAACCGCATAAGGGTTCTCCTTAATCTTTATTGTTAAATGAAAGGGGTGCGATTAATGTCTGATGATATAATCAAAAGCGTTTAATGCCGCATTTGCACCAAGCACCCATAGAAATAATAATTTGTTTGTTACGATCATCGGTAACATCACCAGCAACAAAAATACCAGGGATGCTTGTAGCATTCTTACGATCAATTACTATTTCTTTAGCTTGGTTTAATTCAACATAATTATCAAGCCATTCAGTGTTTGGTAATAAACCAATTTGAACAAAGATACCTTCGAGTTCTAAAGTATGATCTTCGCCAAGTGATTTATCCTGATATTTAATACCAGTTACTGCACTGTCACCTAAAACTTCTGTTGTTTGAGCATTTTTAATTATAGTTACGTTTGGCAAAGAAGCCAAACGTTCTTGTAATACGTTGTCTGCTTTCAGCGTAGCGTTACGTTCAAGTAACGTTACGTGTTTAACGATACCTGCAAGATCGATTGCGGCTTCGACTCCAGAATTACCGCCGCCTACAACAGCAACATTTTTATTTTCAAATAATGGACCATCACAATGTGGGCAGAATGCAACGCCTTTATTGATTAATTCTTCCTCACCAGGCACTTCTAGCTTGCGCCAACGCGCACCTGTTGAAATAATAACAGTTTTACTTGTTAATTGTGCACCATTATCTAAAGTGACAATGATACCATCGTCTGTTTTTTCAATATCACTGGCACGAATACCAGTCATTACATCAATATTGTATTGTTTAATATGATCTTCGAGTGCTGAAGTAAATTTTGGTCCATCTGTTTCTTTAACAGTGACAAAGTTTTCGATAGTAGCGGTATCGTTGACCTGACCCCCGATGCGATCCGCAACAATACCTGTACGTAAACCTTTACGTGCAGTATAAATTGCCGCACTACCACTTGCGGGTCCACCTCCGACAATTAGTACATCATATGGATCTTTGTCGTTAAATTCAGCTGGGTCTGCTTGACTGCCTAAGTTTGCTAATATATCTTGAACTGTCATACGTCCGTTACCAAATTCTTCTCCATCTAGGAAAATTGCAGGAACGGCCATAATGTCTTCAGACTCTTCTCTAAAGATAGATCCGTCTACCATAGAATGTGTGATATTTGGATTTACCAAACTCATTAAGTTTAAAGCTTGAACAACGTCGGGACATTTTTGACAAGTTAGACTAATAAAAGTCTCAAAATGTAACGGACGGTCTAAAGCTTTGATTTGATCTATAACTGCTTGTTCTTCTTTTGGTGCACGACCGCTTACTTGTAATAAAGCGAGAACAAGAGAGTTGAACTCATGACCCATTGGTAAACCAGCGAATGTAATACCTGTTTCTTCACCAGGTCTATTAATAGAAAAGCTTGGTGTACGTTTAAGGTCAACTTCTTCTATAGTAATGCGAGATGACATCTCTGCTACTTCGTCTAATAATTCTTTTAATTCTTTAGACTTTTCATCTGTACCAAAACTTGCACTTAGTACAACGTCACCTTCCATTAATTGAAGTAATTGTTGTAATTGTGATTTTAGCTGATCATTAAGCATTTAAATCAATGCCTCCTTAGATTTTACCTACTAAGTCAAGACCAGGTTGTAATGTTTCTGAACCTTCTTCCCATTTAGCTGGGCAAACTTCGCCTGGGTGTTGACGTACATATTGTGCTGCTTTGATTTTGTGTACCAATGTACTTGCGTCACGGCCGATACCGTCAGCATTCACTTCAGCTGCTTGTACAATACCGTCAGGGTCTACGATGAAAGTACCACGTTGAGCTAAACCTAATTCTTCATCTAATACATCAAAACTACGAGTGATTGTTTGAGAAGGGTCACCAATCATAGTGTATTGGATTTTGTTAATGGCTTCTGAATGGTCATGCCAAGCTTTGTGTACGAAATGCGTATCAGTTGATACTGAGTACACGTTTACGCCTAATTCTTGTAATTTATCATATTGTCCTTGTAAATCTTCTAATTCAGTTGGACATACGAATGAGAAGTCTGCTGGATAGAAGCAAACAACACTCCATGAACCTTTTAAGTTTTCATCTGAAACTTCGAAAAACTCATCTTGCTTTGGATCATAAGCGTTAGCTGTGAATGGTAAAATTTCTTTGTTAATTAAAGACATAAAAAAACATCCTCCTGATTGATTAACTAATTTTGATTAGAATATTAGTTAAGTAGATTATTATAGTTTGTTAATTGTAATGATTCTAATCTTTCACGTACTATTATTGCACGCTCATATATTCTCGTCAACGATGAAAGGCTATATATAAAAGTGTAAAATAACGCTCTGTGTGTGCTTTTGAACCATTAGTGACAAGTGAAAACATGCACGTAAAAGAGAGCGTTTACATAGTTGATATAATCTTTCTACATATTAAATAGCCTTTCAATTCTCAACTAAACATATGAAACTGAGAAGAAAGGCTTGTTATTTATTAAATTGGCTTAAAAACATGAATTACACAGCTTTTCAGAGCATTTTTTACAATTTTGTGAACGACTAGCGTTTACGGAATTTATACTTATAAGTAATGAACAACGAAACCATAATAAGAATAAACCAAATCAGAAGATATAGTAGGCTCAAGCTAGCATTATTGATTTCTAATTCTAAAATTAAGCCAAAAGGTAATATTTCCAGTACTTTGTCGAAAAAGCCTAATTTTATAACACCCTCTAAGGTATTAAATATTGGTGTCATGCCGAAGAGAATGAAGGGCACCATCATTAATGTTGTGGCAGTACCAACAGTATTAGACAACAAACCAAAGACTAAACCAAGGACAAGGTAAAAGCATAGCATGACTGCAAGTCCTAAATAAGTTTGAAAATCGAAATTCACGTTACTGTTCACAATCATTAAGCTTATGATAGTCGTAATGATTGTGATTATAAACGTGATGATGACTTTAGAAAACAATATTTCAATATTAGATGCTCGGCGACTCTACTAAGCCTTTCAATGTACCTTTTTCATTTTCTTCAGAGATCATTGTGATAAGAGGTGATGTAGCAACAAAAACAAATGCCATGTTAATTATGATGAACTGCATTACAGTCGGTGCGCTTTGAACTGTATTTGTAGTTGGAATGATACTGTAAAATATACTGATTAATATGATCATTAACGGCATGAAAATAATGGAAGGATTTCGTATAGATTCTTTAAAGTCTTTCTCTAACAGTGCTGACAAGCGTGTAATATTCATACTAAACAAGCTCCTTTCCAGTGATTTTCAAGAAAACATCGCCAAGCGTAGGTAAATCAGATGAAATGTATTTTAAATCATTTGCTTCGAGCATATCTGTAATATACTGTGCAGATTCGGTAGTCATGGGTAAGGTTTTTTCTCGATTATTATTATGAATGACCTTAATTGTATGATTTGCATGATTAAAGCGAAAGTTCTCTGGTGTATCAAGTTCTTTGAGTACACCTGACTCTATAAAAGCCACGCGATCGCATAAGGCGTTTGCTTCTTCCATATTATGTGTTGTTAAAAATATCGTTGTGCCACGTTCGTTTAATGCTTTAAGGCCTTTATGCACATGTTGAATTGTCATAGGGTCTAAAGATGCTGTTGGTTCATCTAAAAATAATAGTTCAGGTTGATGTAAGATTGCTTTAGCAAGTAGTACACGTTGCTTCATACCGAGCAGACAAGTTTTTAAATAATGATTTTTTATCCTGTGTTAGACCAACAAATTCTAAAGCTTCGTCAACTTTTTGTAATGATAGTTGACGAAGCTTTGCGAATAACTTTAAGTTATCCCAAATACTTTGACGTTCATAAGCAGTACTGTGATCTGTAAGGATACCAATTTTTGACATAAATGTGCCTGTACCTATTTCAGAACCATTGTGTCCAAGTACATTTAGACTACCTTTAGACGGATGGTATGTGCCAGTTAACATTTTAATTGTTGTTGTCTTGCCGAACCACTAGGGCCAAGGAAACCAAAAATTTCTCCTCTTTTTACAGTGAAATTCATATCTTTAATTGCTACTTTGTTTTTAAATGACTTCGTTACATGATTCATTTCAATTATATGTTCCATTAAATTACCTCCTTTTGAAGTAACTTCAGCATAGCGTGTTTACGCGTATCTGACGTTTAAAAGAAGGTGAAATGTAACGTATAAGTGTTGAGTTGTTACTTATTAATATTGAAAAATTGTTCTATTTCTTTTGCCTTTTGTCTAGATAATGGAATAAGCATTTCTTTAGTATTATTGAGTCGTATCGAATAGTTGTTTTTAGACCAAGAAATTATTTCACTCACTTTTTGTAAGTTTACGATATAAGAACGATGACATCTATAAAAACCATAAGGAATAATAATGGTTTCAATAGCTTGTAAAGTCGTATCATGAGTATATTGTTCATTACCTACATGTATTACAACCTTGCCATCTTGTCCTTCTAAGTAGTCAATGTCGATGGGATCTAAAAATAACGTTTTTTCACTGGTTTTCACTGTTAAACGTTTGATTTGTTGTCGCTCTAATTGGTTGTTGTCGCTTATATCTTGCTGATGATTTGGTTAGTATTGTGATATTTCTATAGGTTTAAATGTTTTTTCAGTAAGGCGATAACAATTGTTGCTGATAAGTAATGCTTCCTCTGTGTGATTTGTTAATGTAATAATTGATTTGTACTTGCTGAGTTCATTGAGTAAGTTGAGTATGGTGTGTTTTGTTTCAATAGAGACATTTTGTAAAGGTTCTTTAATAATAAATTTCTTTTCAGGTACAAGGAATAATTTTGCTAAATGTACGAGTTTAAGTTCAGAATTTGTGAGTTTTTTAATTTTCTTGTGGTGGAATGAGAATAACTTACATTCATAAAGGACTGTATCTAAGGATAATTTTGAATCGTACCATTTACACCAAAATTTAATGATTTCTTTGACTGATAATCGCTCTGGTAGTGGTACTTTAAGCGTGTATGTCTTGAATCCGCTCGTATCTTGATTGAGTTCTATAATCGAATTTTGAAACTCATCTTCTGTGACAATAGTAGCTAAATCATTTTGAAGTTCAACTAATCTATTATCTTTTACAAATAATTCTATATGTTTAACCATAAATAATACTCCTATAGTGTATTTATAAAACAGTATAACAAGCTATAGTGATAATGTGTGAGATTTTTATGAAAAAAAGACCTATTTTCTGATTGAAATAGGCCTTGTATTGCATTAGCAATATGAAGTTACTAAAGAAGGTTTTAGTACTAAATTACATGAATGATTGTGCTATCCACCAAATCATTGCGAGCAACAGGGAAGAACAACCACCAGTAACCTGCTAGGAATTCCCAACCATTCATAGCATTTTTCTCTTTATCATCTGAAACAGGTTGCTGATATGTTTCAATAATTGTATGTTTAAGTTGCTTGTCTCCTTTAATGAGTTCATCTAATGAGATGTCGAATAGATCGCTCATTTTAATTAACATATCAATGCTCGGATAGACTTTATTTAATTCCCATTTTGAAATACTTTGGCGTGAAATGTTAAGTATTTCGGCTAAATCATCTTGAGACCAATTTTTTTGTTCTCTTTGCTCTTTAATCTTTTTACCAATTTCCATATCAACCACATCCTTTGTTTAAAGTTAATCTATTACATGTTCAGCGTCACGAACTTAATGTTATTGTCTGTCGCAACGACAGGTTGCAATCGCGTATTTATCATCATTATCAGTTTTTGAAAATTAAATATGTATAAGATTGATTTATGTTCACAGGGATTTATGAACAACCTCTTTAATGTAATAATACCCATTTCATTCTATTATAATAAAAAACTGACTAAGTTATAACTTAGTCAGTTAATAATAATTTTGAATTTTTTATCTATCCCAATATCTTGCTCTATCAAAAGCTTGCACAATTGTATTAGGATCATCCGATACGAAAACACCAGGTGCTGTTAGATTCAATTTGGCATCTGCTAAATTTGTCTCAGTTGCTTGGCTAACAATTAATGGTTTATTGTGTTTATAAGTGAGTTCTGCAAACTCCTCGACAGGTGGAAGTATGTCGCTACCATCTGAAAGTACAATTAAGCTATCAAATAAAGTTGGATGAGCAGTATCAAATGTTTCAGTGATACCGTAGTCTTCTGAGATATCTTTAGGATGTTGTCCCACAAATGCGTAGTTTAATTTATGTTCAGTGAACGTTTTAGCGTATGATTTTAGTGTGTCAGCACTAATATCGCCATTTACTGCAACAGCTACAGAATGTCCAGCTAATGGGATGTCGAATTTTTCCATTGTTAGTTTACTATCTTTTGCGTCTGATTGGACTTCTTCATTTTCTGCGGGCACTTCCACACCTACATTTTTAGCTACACGTTCGGCTAATGTGCGGTCAACCTTGTTCAATTGGTTAACAGCATTTTGTTTAACCATAACCGATTTACACATACCGATTTCAAATGAAAAGCCATCTACGGTATGATCAAATTCAGGCTGAGTCAGACTGTTTAAATAAAGTTTGGCTTGACTATAATAATCTTTGAAACTTTCACTGCGTTTTTGAATCTTGCGGCCTTCAACTTTTTCTTGATAGTGCTCATAACCACCTTCTTCTTTTGGCGTTGTATGAGGGTCATTATTATTCAGTGCATTTTTATGATACGCAACTTGTCCCTTGTTTACACTTGTTTGGTGCATACCTTCTCTTTGGTTGTTGTGTACTTCATTCACAGGACGGTTAATTGGAATTTGATTAAAGTTTGGACCACCTAATCTCGTGATTTGTGTATCTGTATAAGAGAATAAACGTCCTTGTAATAATGGGTCGTTAGAAAAGTCGATACCTGGCACAATATGACCTGGATGGAATGCGGCTTGTTCTGTTTCATCAAACACATTCGTAACATTTTGGTTTAACGTCATTTTACCAACTCTTTGTACTGGAACGTCATCTTCAGGCCAAATTTTTGTCGGGTCTAAAATATCAAAATCAAAGTCAAATTCTTGTTCGGGACGAATAATTTGTAGGCCTAATTCCCATTCAGGATAATCGCCTTTTTCGATAGATTCGTAAAGGTCTTTACGATGAAAGTCAACGTCTTTACCATGTAGAATTTGTGCTTCATCCCATACGAGAGACTCTAGCCCTTGAAGTGGTTTCCAATGGAATTTAACAAAATAAGACTGTCCCTCGCTATTAACAAGGCGGAACGTATGCACGCCGAAACCTTCGACTTGTCTGAAATCTTTAGGTATCCCGCGATCACTCATAGCCCATACAGCGGTATGTGTAGATTCTGGGTTTTGAGCAAAGAAATCCCAAAATGTATCATGTGCAGTACCACCTTGAGGCATTTCGTTATGTGGTTCAGGTTTAACTGCGTGAATTAAATCTGGGAATTTGATTGCGTCTTGTATGAAAAACACTGGTATATCGTTACCTACTAGATCGAAAATACCTTCATCTGTATAAAATTTTGTCGCAAAGCCACGGACGTCTCTAACTGTATCAGGAGAGCCTTTAGAACCTTGAACTGTGGAAAATCTAACGAATAGTGGCGTTGTTTTCTCGGGGTGAGTTAAAAAGTCGGCTGAAGTATATTTCGATAAATCTTCATAAACTTGAAATTCTCCATGTGCACCAAAGCCACGGGCATGTACAACACGTTCTGGGATTCGTTCATGATCGAAGTGCATGATTTTTTCTCTGAAATGGAAATCTTCTAATAAGCTAGGACCACGTTCACCAACAGTTAGCGTGTTTTCATCTTCACTTACTTTGACACCATTATTAGTCGTCATTACTTTATCGTCATTGCTTTTTTCTACTTCATTTAATTGATCTTTCTTTTTATTGCTCATTAAAATACCCCCTATCTTTACGTACAGTTAGTGTTTTCCACGTTACGATAAAGAGAAACATATCTATGAGTTAAATGAATTATTTTAAATGATTTATAAATTATAGTATGCATAGTGAGAAGATTATATGTGAGAGATTGTCGACAAGACTCCGACTTTGTTGGCAGTTTTTGTGCACGTTTTCCTTGGCACAGACTTAGACTGTGGGCTTCGGCTACTGCATTTTCTGTAGGAGTCGACCCAGGCACTACCATTTTGAAAGAAAAATACTATAAAAAAACCAAATGCCTTTATAGCACTTGGTTTGTCTACATTCTGTGACATGAGGAAAGGGGAGTCTAGTCTACAAATGTGACATCCACTTGTCCTACATTGCTATATTCCGCTTTATAAGATCCTAATTCTACTGGGATAGGCGATATAAAGGTACCTGAAGAAATGATATGACCTTTGTGTAATTTTTTATCGTGCGTTGCGAGTTTTTGTGCAAGCCATTTAACAGACTCGATTGGGTTGCCAAGTACTTCTGTAGAATCGCCTTCATGTTCTACTATTCCGTTATACGATAGTTTCATATGGATGTTTGCAAAATCTTCATATGACAGAGGCTCAATTGTTTCACCAACAACAATTAATCCTGTCGCAGTGTTGTCTGCTAATAAATCACCTAAAGTAAAATTAGGGAACCAATTTTTGTAGCGTGCATCGGGTATTTCAATACCTGGTGCAACTTTAACGCTAGATAGGACTTCTTCATTTGTTGGATTAGAAGATAAATCTTTCGTTAGAATAAACATAATTTCTGGTTCAATTAAAGGTGAAAATAGACTTGAAAGTGATACAGAGCCATTGCTTTCTACAATTTTAGAAGAAAGTATTGTGCCATAAGCTGGCTCATCAGTATTAGCGATACTTTGTGTTGCTCGCACTTGTCATACTTACTTTATAGCCGGCTATATTGGATTGATCAACGTCTTGAAGTTTATCGATAAGTAAATCCTGTGTTTGGTATGCTTCTCGTTCACTGATATTGTGCGTGTGACTAACAAAATCTATGGGTTCGTGCTGTTTAAAGGCTTCAAACAATGCATCTGCGACAGTTGTATTGGCTTGTGTCATGAAATATTAGCACTCCTTTTTCAGAATATTGTTACTATTATACTAACCATAAACTTAATTACTTTCAAATCTTTTAAGAAAGGTGAAAAATGGGTAAACATAATATAAGCAATCAAAATATGCTTTTGGTAAGATATGGATATATTTCATAAAGAGGAGCGATAGCATGTCTGATCACGTGTACAACTTATTGAAAAAACACCATTCAGTAAGAAATTTTAAGAAAGAACCTATTCCAGAAGAGCATATTAAACAACTTGTTGAGGCAGGGCAAAGCGCTTCGACTTCTAGTTATTTACAAACCTATTCCATTATAGGTATAGAAGATCCTGAGATAAAAGAAGATTTAAAAGAAGTATCTGGGCAGCCTTATGTCGTAGAAAATGGCTATTTGTTTGTTTTTGTAATGGATTATTATAGACACTCAATAGTGAATGAAGATTCCAAGCATCAAATGGAGACATCATTTGAATCTGCGGAAGGCTTGCTTGTTGGTACAATAGATGCAACGTTAGTAGCACAAAATATCGTCGCTACAGCAGAGGATATGGGCTATGGAATTGTTTATCTAGGCTCATTAAGAAATGATGTTGAACGAGTTAAAGAAGTATTAGACCTACCCGAGCATACTTTCCCTCTATTTGGTATGGCACTTGGTATACCTGAAGATGAGGAAGATGGTAGCCCGAAACCGCGTTTACCGTTTGAACATGTTTTTCATCGTGATAGATATAATAGCGATAAGGACGAGCAAAAAGAAGCATTACAAAGATATGATCAAACCGTAAGTGATTATTACAAATCGCGTACAAACGGTGAACGTAGTGAAACATGGTCTAATCAAATTGCGAATTTTATGAGCGCAAAACAAAGATTAGATATGTTAGATCAATTGAATAGAGCAGGTTTTATTAGAAAATAATAGTATAGCAAGATAGCTAAAGTGTTTCATTTTCACAAACTCATTACATTAAGGAAGGGGTTGGTTAAGTTGAGCATGTTTAATAGATTTTTTAGAAAAAAACCGGATGAAATTGATGGACGTGACATAAATAATCAATATATTTATTCATCTGAGAGCAAACTAACCCCGGAAGAAGCGCAAAAGTATTGGGCGAAAATGGCGCAAAAAGTACTTGTCACAGCAATCAATTCAGTAGATCATACAGCTGAGCGCATATTTATTTTAATCACCTTTGATGAGAAAGATTCGACAATCGATTTGTTTTTTCAAATGGATGGTCAACTCAGAATGTGGAATGACTTGGATAATGAAACACATAAAAAGGTTATTTCAGGTAGTATCGTTTCTCAAGCACCGAATTTAGTGAAACAAGTGAATTGTTTATACGATAGTGTAGACAAAGTTAGGTTAGCATATGCTCAAATTCAATATGAATTTGAAAGTAAAGCTTGGTATTTACATGATGTTACTCAAGAAAGTGTCGAAGCATATTTGGAAAAAGATCCCGCTTTTTTAAAATGGTTTGATGATGTGTCGAAAGAAATTGATGCAATTCCACTAGATGGTAAAGAAAGAATCACTTGGGGGCCATTCAAACCAGAATACTAGATAAAATAAAAACCTTCCTAAACAACGTGAAATCACACGGTTTGGGAAGGTTTTTTACATATTTAATTTTAATTATAGTTAGAACTATTAATGAGCAGGGATAGTTCTGGTTAAAGGCTGATTAGCCAGTAATTTCACCATATTCTTCTGAGTTATATGCGTCTTTATCTAAGTTGTCTGTCAGTTTAGCTGTACCTGTACCGCAAGTAAAGAGTCATTGACGTTCAATGCAGTACGACCCATATCAATTAAGGGTTCTACAGAAATTAACACACCTGCAAGTGCTACAGGTAAGTTCAGTGTAGACAATACGATGATTGAAGCAAACGTTGCGCCACCACCAACACCAGCTACACCAAATGAACTAATAATGACAACGCCGATAACTGCCAATATAAATTGTAAGTTAACTTCCACACCGGCAGCAGGTGCCACCATGACAGCTAACATAGCTGGATAAATACCCGCACAACCATTTTGTCCGATAGATAAACCAAATGAGGCGGAGAAATTAGCGATACCGTCTGGTACACCTAAACGATTTTTTTGAGTTTGTACGTTAAGTGGCAATGAACCTGCACTTGAACGAGACGTAAAGGCGAAGAGTAATACTTCACCCGTTTTCTTAACAAAAGTAACAGGGTTTAAACCTAATCCTGTAACAATAAGTAAGTGAATGATATACATTACGATAAGGGCTGCATAAGATGCGAGCACAAATTTACCTAATGTCCATATAGCAGCGAAGTCACTTGTGGCAATCGTTGATGTCATAATCGCTAAAATACCATAAGGTGTTAAGCGTAATACGAACGTTACAATCGCCATTACTAGGTTATACAATGCATCGATACCACGTTTTAAGATATTTCCACTTTCAGGTTGTTTACGCATTACACGTAAGAATGCAAAACCAATAAATGCAGCAAATATAACGACTGCAATAGTAGAAGTTGTACGTTGACCTGTGAAATCTAAGAATGGATTACTTGGTAGTAACTCTAAGATTTGCTGTGGCAATGTATTGGCAGTCATGTCTTTAGCCTGACTTGCGAGTTCGCCACCTCTTGAACTTTCAGCACTTCCTAAATCGATAGATGAAGCATCTAAGCCAAAAACAAGGGCAGAGACAATACCAACGATAGCCGCGATAGCTACTGTACCGATTAAGAACATGAAAATATAAATGCCTATTTTAGCAAATTTTTCTCCAATTTGAATTTTAGTGAAAGCTGAAACGATTGAAATAAAGATTAAGGGCATTACTATCATTTGTAATAATGAGATATAGCCATCTCCGACAATACTAAACCAGTCTGTTGTTTGTTTAGTAATCGTAGAATCCACACCATAAATTAGATGAATGAAAATACCATAAATGATACCTACGCCTAAAGCACTGAAAACACGTTTTGGAAATGATACGTGTCGTTTAGCCATTACATATAATCCGATGAGGAAGGCCACAAAAATGACGATGTTAAGAATTGTTAATAACATAAAGCAGGACCTACACTTTCATAATTTAATTTTTTAATTCCGATAAGCATACTAAGGATATTAGAAAAGTTAATAATATTCAAGTCTATTTTGCAAGAAAATTTGAAAATGAAAATGACTTTATATTCTGACAATAATGAAATGCAGTGAGAGACTGCTATGAAGATGTTTTTGTGGGTGAAGAAAGGGGTGAGGAGAGAAGATTGATATACTGGATAATTATATAAAAAAACCATCCCTTGATTGTTGGGATGGTTAAAATAAATTAGATTTTCTTTATAGATTGAATAAACGAGCAAAAAATCCTTTGCGTTCATCTTTTGGTTCTTCTTTAGCAAGTGGGGATTCATAAGCGTGCGTTTGCTCTGAAGATGCTTCTTGCTCACTAGACGATGCTAGGTCTGTAGCATGATCATTGTCTGGTGTTTTTTGGATAGAATCATCTTTAGCTTTATCAACTGAAGTTGTATCTTTTTCTTCTGATGATGCAGTAGTTGCGAGCACCCGTTGTGTCAGTTTCTTTAGCTGTCTGACTTGTAGAAGAAGTTGAAGCAACTTTGCTATCATCAGTTGTTGGTTTAGCTACAGTAGATGGTTGAGCACCAACTTGTGTAATCTCGCTATCTTCGACTTGAACTGAGTTTGAAGTGTTTTCCGTACTTACTTTACTGTCTTTAGCTGGATGTGCAGTAGCAGATGAAGCTTGTTCAGTAGTATTATCAGTCAAATTATCACCTTTACCAGCAGTTGTACCCGTAGAAGCAGTAATATTGTCTGTCTCAACGTTAGATTTCACAAGTTCTGATTGTTCTTTTTGAGAATCTTGAATCACACTTTGAGTTGTCTTAATTTCATCCGTTGATGTTTGGATAGCTTTTAATGATTCCGTGTTAGCATCTAATTTTGATGTGATTTGATTTTGCATTTCATGTAATTCGTGTTGTTGCTTGGTGTACTTGGTTAATCATTTGGCCAAGCATTTGACGTTCGTCACGCATTTTTTGGATTTCAGAACGTAAGTCATCCACAAGTTTAGAAACATTTTGGTCAGTAGGTAGATTACTGTCATTGTCTTTAACAAGTACTTGTAGGAAGTCTTTTTCTTTTTCTAATTCCTCGAAAGCTAAATCATAGCTATTGGTTTGCTTAACTTTTTCGGCAATTTCTTGGAAAAGCTCAATATCTTCTTCTTTGAAATCTGTAGCTTCACGGCCACGGTATTCGGTTTTGCTAAGTTGGTACCCGCGTTCTTCTAAATGTTGAACGATTTTACGGACTTGTTTTTCACTTAGCTCTACACGTAGTGCAAATTCTTTAGTTAACATAGTAATAAGTCCTTTCATATAAGCGATTTATGTATACGGACGTTTGTCTTCGGTTAGTGAAACGTCAGTCTTACCTCTATGTTAGTCTAAACTGTTTTAACAGTGATTTCAAGTAGTGCCTGCTATCATTTGCGCAAATCCATTTCCGTGAGTAAAGGATAAATAACACTTCTAGATATTCTGTTAGCAAATACATACTTTAATATATAATTTGATTTAATACTTGGTCCATAAATATCTTTAGTTAATTCGATATTAGATTTAATAAATAAATCCATAGGTCGTCCTTCAGAAAAACCTTTCAGACTGGGTGCTAAATAATCGATGTCATATTGTCTTTCGAAACCATTTTCGAATAAAAACTGACGTCTGTTATCCATAATAGTTATTTCGTCTTCAGACGCTTCTTCAGGTTCTTTTGGCACTTCCAACATGATGAAGTTAACATCATGAGCATGGAGTTGATTAGATAATTTATTAATTTCTTTTTCCATACGTTTTAGTGTTAAATTGATTAATTCATCATGGTTCGGTTGATCGAGGGCTATTAAATAAATTAAAAAAGCTGAGTTCGTCGTTGCTTCATAGTGAGCAGTAGCTAAACTCACTGGTTTTTCTGACTCGATACCTACTAAAAATAAATAATCATGTTTAGTACGTTCGTTTTTTAACGATTGTTTAAATATTTGTTCGTCCTCTGTTAACCCGATATCAAACTTTTCGTCATATATCTTTAAAGCTGATTTGAACAATGGATCATCAATTGATGTTACGGCTTTAAATTCCATAGACTCACCCCCAAAATTATTGCGTTCATTATAACATAATAGTTATATTTGTAATTTATTAACACATAATCTAAATCTTGTTAATACTTATTATGTAATTGAAAAAGAGCGGGACAGAAATCAAATTTTGATTTCGTATTCCCGCCCCCACTAAGTTGACTAAATATCTAGTCAACTACTGTGCAGTCTCTAAATTAATAAATGCAATTATGTTTCAGACTCAAAATGATTATAGTAAGTGCATCTTTACGATTTTGGGCCGTTTGATTCTTCGGCATAATGATGCCCAACAACTGATTCATCTTCATAAGCAGCATTTGTTTTTTCTACTTCTTCATGTGAAGAGGTATCTCTCGCGACTACGATAATGTATTTATCGTTTAGTATTTCCTTTTTATAATGTTCTTTTTCATCATCTGTAATATCATAGTGAGATAAGACAACTTCTTCACCGTCTTCACCAGTCATAATCTTAGCGACTTTATCACTAAATGATCCGCTTGTTGCTATTAAACTCACTTCGGAATTATGTAATTCATCAATATGGAGTTTTGTTCTAGATAAAACGGATAGCTCTGATTCATCGTATCCTTCAGAAACTTTTTCTTTAACTTTTTGTAATAATTCTTCTTCATTTTGTACAATTGTAAAATCTGTCATGTAAAATCCCTCCGACCATTGTTTTAATGATTATTAAGTATTTACCCAGTTCACATATAGATAAAACGAATACAACTTTATTATATAACGGAATGATAACTCTGACAAACATCATTTTATCGCCATAGAAAACGTTTACAAATTCGAGAAAAAAGTAATAAAAAGGTCGTTGTGAAGCGCTTACTTGTAATATGTGTATTGAAAATAAAGCTAAAATTTGCTATCATCAGTTAATAATTTATCTAACTCATATAATCTAAAGGATAAGGCTTTAGAAGTTTCTACCATGTCGCCATTAACGATATGACTATGGGTAACCAATACAATACATAAGTAATTCGAATTCATATGTTTTAAATCGTAAGAAGACGTACACGTTTTAGAACACTTATCGCTACTGTTGTCACAAATCTAACCTTTTTACATATAATTTGGGAAATGAATGTGAAACAACCAACTTGGGCAACATGAGTTATAAGTTGAAGAAGGGCTTCTTCTCGTATTGCAAGTTCACTCATAGATCCTGAAACTAAGTTAGTTTAGGACTTTTTTTGTACACAAAATGAGGAGGTTTTTTCGAGTGGATTTGTTGAAACAGAAAGTAGAAGCAGATGGTGTCGTTATTGATGAGAAGATTTTGAAAGTGGACGGATTTTTAAATCATCAAATCGATGCAAGGTTAATGTACGATGTAGGACAAACGTTTTATGAGCAGTTTAAGGACGAAGGTATTACTAAAATATTAACAATAGAGGCTTCAGGTATTGCACCGACTATCATGGCTGCAATGCACTTTGATGTACCGTGTCTATTTGCGAAAAAAGCAATGCCGAGTACGTTAAAGAAAGATGTATATCAAGCAGATATCCATTCATTCACAAAAAACACGACAAGTACGGTCATTGTTTCAAATGAATTTTTAGGTGAGCATGATCGCGTATTAATCATAGATGACTTTTTAGCGAACGGCGATGCATCACTTGGTTTAAACGAAATTGTAGAAAAAGCGCATGCAACTACGGTCGGTGTTGGCATTGTAGTAGAGAAAAGCTTCCAACCCGGAAGAGAGCGATTAGAACAAGCAGGTCTTACAGTTTCATCACTATGTAAAGTTGCTTCTTTAAGTGGAAACAAAGTAACGTTTCTAGGGGACGAAGCATGAAGACCTTTTTCTTAAGCTTACAACATTTATTGGCAATGTATGCAGGAGCCATCCTAGTTCCTATTATCGTTGGAACAAGTTTAGACTTCTCTCCAGAAGAAATTGCATTCTTAGTTACAGTAGATATTTTTATGTGTGGTGTAGCTACATTTTTACAAGTTTGGAAAGGTACTGGTACAGGATTACCTATTGTATTGGGGTGTACATTCACTGCAGTAGCACCGATGATTTTGATTGGTCAGACAAAAGGTATTGGTGACTTATATGGTTCACTATTTTTATCAGGTATCTTAGTTGTTGTTATTGCGCCATTCTTTTCGCATTTAGTGAAGTTATTCCCACCTGTTGTAACAGGTAGTGTCGTTACGATAATAGGGATTAACCTAATGCCAGTTGCAATGAATTATTTAGGCGGCGGAGAAGACGCAAAAGATTATGGTGATGCTACGAATATTATGCTTGGTGCGACGACGTTAATTATTATTTTGATAGTTCAACGATTTACATCAGGTTTTCTAAAATCTATTGCTATTTTAATAGGATTGGTTGCGGGGACGATTTTAGCTTCGATATTTGGTATTGTAGATGTGAAGCAAGTTGGAACAGCGCATTGGTTTGCGTTACCACAACCATTTAGGTTTTCAACTTTCAGCTTTGACTTAGGTGCGACGCTTGTATTTTTCATTGTTGCATTAGTCAGCTTGATAGAATCAACAGGTGTGTATCATGCATTAAGTGAGATTACAGGTAAGAAACTAGAACGTAAAGATTTCCGTAAAGGCTATACTGCAGAAGGTATTGCGATTATATTAGGGTCAATTTTTAACGCCTTCCCATATACAGCGTATTCTCAAAATGTTGGGTTAGTATCGTTATCAGGTGCTAAAAAGAACAATGTGATATATGGCATGGTTATATTATTGATTATTTGCGGATGTATTCCTAAATTAGGTGCATTGGCGAATATGATCCCACTTCCAGTATTAGGTGGTGCCATGATAGCTATGTTTGGCATGGTTATGGCATATGGTGTTAGTATATTAGGTAATATTAATTTTAAGAATCAAAACAATTTGTTAGTAATTGCTGTATCAGTTGGGCTAGGAACGGGTATAAGTGCAGTACCTCAAGCATTTGAAGCATTAGGTGAACAGTTTGCATGGTTAACTCAAAATGGTATTGTACTTGGCGCGATTTCAGCAATTATTTTGAATTTCTTTTTTAATGGTATAAAGAGTCAACAAAATACGGAAGTTATGAAATAATAACTATAAAACAAATAATAGGAGGCTGTACCAGTATGTGGGAAAATAAATTTGAAAAAGAATCTTTAACTTTTGACGATGTGTTATTGTTACCAGCAGAATCAGATGTTTTACCGAAAGAAGTAGATTTAAGTGTTCAATTATCAGAAGGCGTTAAATTGAACATTCCTGTGATTTCAGCGGGTATGGACACAGTAACTGAATCGAAAATGGCGATTTCAATGGCTAGACAAGGTGGACTTGGTGTAATCCATAAAAACATGAACATTGAAGATCAAGCAGACGAAGTTCAAAAAGTAAAACGCTCTGAAAATGGTGTTATTTCAAATCCATTTTTCTTAACACCTGAAGAAAGTGTTTTTGAAGCGGAAGCATTAATGGGTAAATATCGTATCTCAGGCGTACCAATTGTTAACAGTAAACAAGATAGACAATTTGTAGGTATTATTACAAACCGTGATTTACGTTTTATTGAAGATTTTTCAATTAAAATCTCTGATGTGATGACTAAAGATGGACTTGTTACAGCACCTGTTGGTACAACATTAGACGAAGCTGAAAAATTATTACAAAAACATAAAATCGAAAAACTACCTCTAGTAAAAGAAGGGCGTTTAGAAGGTTTAATCACAATTAAAGATATTGAAAAAGTACTTGAATTCCCATATTCAGCTAAAGATGCACACGGTAGATTATTAGTTGGTGCGGCAATTGGTATTGCTAAAGACACAGACATCCGTGCTAAAAAATTAGTTGAAGCTGGTGTAGATGCGTTAGTTATAGACACAGCGCATGGCCATTCTAAAGGCGTATTAGACCAAGTTGCACATATTAAAGAGCAATTCCCACAAGTAACATTAATCGCTGGTAACGTAGCTACTACTGCAGGTACAAAGGCGTTATATGATGCAGGTGCAGATGTAGTTAAAGTAGGTATTGGCCCAGGTTCAATTTGTACAACACGTGTTGTAGCAGGTGTTGGTGTACCTCAAATTACAGCTATCTATGATTGTGCTACAGAAGCACGTAGACAAGGCAAATCAATTATTGCTGATGGCGGTATTAAATTCTCTGGTGACATCATCAAAGCATTAGTCTGTTGGTGGACATGCGGTAATGTTAGGAAGCTTACTCGCTGGTACTGAAGAAAGCCCTGGCGCAACAGAAGTATTCCAAGGTAGACAATATAAAGTATACAGAGGCATGGGTTCATTAGGTGCTATGGAAAGTGGTTCAAATGACCGTTATTTCCAAGAGGACAAAACACCTAAGAAATTCGTTCCAGAAGGTATTGAAGGCCGTATTGCTTATAAAGGTTCATTACAAGATACAATTTATCAACTTATGGGTGGCGTAAGATCTGGTATGGGTTATACTGGTTCAAGAAACTTAGAAGCACTAAGAGAAGAAGCACAGTTTACACGTATGGGACCTGCTCGGACTAGCAGAAAGTCACCCACATGATGTTCAAATTACAAAAGAATCACCAAATTATTCATTCTAAGTCAAAGGAGATTTAAAAGTTATGGAAATGGCGAAAGAGCAAGAGCTCATACTTGTTTTAGACTTTGGTAGCCAATACAACCAATTAATTACACGTCGTATTCGTGAAATGGGAGTGTACAGTGAATTACACGACCATGAAATGAGTATGGATGAAATTAAAAGTTTGAACCCTAAAGGTATTATCCTTTCTGGTGGACCAAATTCAGTTTACGAAGAAGATTCATTTACAATTGATCCAGAAATATATAATTTAGGTATTCCTATTTTAGGTATTTGCTATGGTATGCAACTTACAACTAAATTATTAGGTGGAAAAGTTGAGCGCGCTAATGAACGCGAATACGGTAAAGCAGTTATTAATGCTAAAACGGATGAATTATTCTTTGGTTTACCAGAAGAACAAAATGTTTGGATGAGTCATTCGGACAAAGTAATTGAAATTCCTGAAGGCTTTGAAGTCATTGCAGATAGCCCAAGCACACGTTATGCGGCTATCGAAGATAAAGAACGCCGCATTTATGGCGTGCAATTCCACCCAGAAGTACGTCATACAGAATTCGGTAACGATTTATTACGTAACTTTGTACGTCGCGTCTGTGATTGTACAGGCGAATGGTCAATGGAAAACTTTATCGATATTGAAATTGAAAAAATCCGCAACCTCGTTGGCGATCGTAAAGTCCTTTCTGCAATGAGTGGTGGGGTAGATTCATCAGTAGTTTCAGTATTACTACACAAAGCAATCGGTGACCAATTAACATGTATCTTCGTAGACCATGGTCTTTTACGTAAAGGTGAAGGCGACATGGTAATGGAACAATTTGGTGAAGGTTTCAATATGAACATTATTCGTGTGGATGCACAAGAACGTTTCATGAGTAAACTAAAAGGTGTATCTGACCCAGAACAAAAACGTAAAATCATTGGTAATGAATTCATCTATGTATTTGATGACGAATCATCTAAGTTAGAAGGCGTAGACTTCCTAGCTCAAGGTACATTGTATACAGATGTTATTGAATCAGGTACGAAGACTGCACAAACAATTAAATCACACCATAACGTTGGTGGATTACCAGAAGATATGGATTTCCAATTAATCGAACCAATCAATACATTGTTTAAAGACGAAGTACGTGAATTAGGTATCGAATTAGGAATTCCAGAGCATTTAGTATGGAGACAACCGTTCCCAGGTCCTGGACTTGGTATTCGTGTGCTTGGCGAAATCACAGAAGATAAACTAGAAATTGTACGTGAATCTGACGCGATTTTAAGACAAGTTGTACGTGAAGAAGGTCTTGAACGTGAGATTTGGCAATACTTCACGGTATTACCAGGCATCCAATCTGTAGGTGTTATGGGAGACTACCGCACGTATGATCACACAGTAGGCATCCGTGCTGTAACTTCTATTGATGGCATGACAAGTGACTTCGCACGCATTGACTGGGAAGTCTTACAAAAGATTTCAAGTCGTATTGTAAACGAAGTAGACCACGTCAACCGCGTCGTCTATGACATTACATCTAAGCCACCAAGCACAATCGAGTGGGAATAATAGTATAGAATGATGCCCCCTTAGGCCATAGGCTTAAGGGGGTGTTTTTTATTTTAAATAAAGTGCTAGAAATATTTCTTCATAATAATTCCTATGCTACTAATATCTTAAAAATTTTAAGGTATTAGTAGCATATTTTTAATTGAACTTCTTTTTATCTCCATCTAATATAAAGAAAATTTAATCTTAGGCAATAAAAAATAAATAAACATAAAGATTTGTAGATATTTTCTAAGGGATAAGTATAATTTAAGTTAAATATAGAGAAATGTGTAACTTAGAATGCGACCTAAATTATGAATGAAGGGTGGACTAAAATGGAAAAAACCGGGGGATTTTTCATATGGCAGAATAGTGAAAACTTTATATGGTAATAAAGTATATTATGATCACAAATAATAATGTTTAGCCCACTAAGATTATTATTCTTAGTGGGCTTTCTTTATAAGGAGATAGATGTTGTGAAAAGGATTTTAATAATATTAGCAGTAGTGATTTCACTCACTTTAAATTTTATTATTATCGACACTTATAAGTCACTTTCTTTTTATAATACTGTAGCAAAAGGAAATGAGAAAATAGAGTTTTTATTCACTCAAGAAAAGAAAAAGTATACTGACGAAGCGTTAGAGTATTTCAATAAACTGTCAAAAAAATACAACACTAAAATTACAAAAGTCACATACATAAATAATGATGAAATCGTTATAAATACTAATGATGAAAAATTGAAAGCTATGGCAAACACCAATAATAAGATGATGATATTTGATAGTAAGTTACATATTAAAATATATGCTCTAGAAGATACAAAATTATCAGAGAATGGCACTTATTATTTGTCAGTGTAGTAAAAATAATACTGAAAAAGTTAAAAATTTGATAGAAAAAAATGTAGGTCATATCGAAGAAATGGATAATAGTAGTGAAGTTTACTTAAAAATAGACCAATTTAGTTTAACCCTATGTTCACTTTTAATTTTGATATATATGACAGTGTTACATCATTATTTAAACAATAATAAAATTAACTATAAAATATTATATGATTTAGGATATGTAAGATATAGAATCATCTTGGCTATTATTAAATCATTTAGAACACAGATGCTCTACTATATTCTCCTTAATATATTACTTACACTATTGATGTATATATTAATTTATAAAGATTTTCAGTTGTTAAATGTGATAGGTATTATTTTATTAACTACTTTAATCATACTATTACTGTCTTTAATAATTATAGTAATAATCACTTATATATTTGGAAAGGATTTTGCTAAAAATAAAAAGCATAGTAATAAATTAATTATGATGTACACCTATATGCTATTAACAATTGTAATAGTTGTATTTTTAGTGCTATCTACTCAAAGTTTAATTAATAATTATAGCGAATATCAAAGACAAAAACTTTCTTGTGAACACTGGACACAAGCCGAGAACACCTATAAAACCAACGTTATGGATAGAGGTCAGCTGAAAAATAGAAAGTTAGATATAGAAGTTAATAAGAAGTTTAAAAATTACTATAACAGTAACGAGAATAAAGGGTTTATTATTGATACTATTAAATTTCTTGAGGTTGATGGAGAGCCATTATATGTAAGTGGTGAAATAGAAAATTATAATATCGATCCAACTGGCAAAACAATTACGATAGACCAACGATTTTTGAAAGACCATCCACAATATACTCAGGAAAATAAAAATGTATTAACTAAAATGATATATAAAGATAATACGCAGAATATCATAGTTCCAGTAAAGTATAAAAGCTATGAAAGTGAAATTAAAGACAATTTCAAAGATGAGTTCACTTTCAGAAAAAATTTATTTAAATATAAAGGAGAAGCAAATGAAAGTTTAGATGTAAATATTATTTGGACGAAAAATAATTCCTCTTACTTTACCTATGACGCTCAAATAGGAGGAGAAAAAAATACCATTATAGATCCTATTGCAATAGTTGAAAGTGGAAAAACACATGAAGAAAATTTTGAACCATATTTTTCTCAATCTTATATGTTTAAGAGTATGTTAGATCATCCATATAAAACAATAGAATCGGGATTGAAAAAATATAAATTAGATAACTATATTCCTACAGTAAGTTCGGTGTTCGATTCTAAAATAGAATTTATAAATGAACTGAAATCAAAAATGTATAAATATACTTTTTTATCGGGATTAACAGCATTAATTTATATGATAGTAAGTATCACTTTTATAAACCTTTATTTTAAATCGTATCAATATGTTATTTTTCTTAAACGAAATTTAGGCTATAGTTATTTTGAAATTCACAAATGGGTTTTATTCTTTTTGTGCTTGGTTAATTTCTTTATAGGCCTATTCCTTAGTAAAGGCTTAAATCAAATAGCAATACTATTTTATATAATTTTACTTATAGTTCACTCTACTGTGATAATGCATTCATTTAAAAAGTTGAATAAAGAAAATATAAATCAAGTATTGAAGGGGAAAAAAGAATGATAAAACTTAATCATATTAATAAATCTTTTGATGGAAAAGTAATTTTCGAAAAATTTAGCGTCGTTATTGAATCAGGAGACTTTGTAATCATTAGAGGAGCAAGTGGTAAAGGGAAATCAAGCTTATTAAATATTATTGGATTACTTGAAGCTCCAGACTCAGGAGAAGTATTATACAACGGCGTTGTAGTGAAAAATGAAAAAACGAAATTAATCTATAAGCGTAAAGATATATCATACGTTTATCAAAATTATGGTCTGCTTGAAAATGAGACAATCCTTAAAAATCTCACTTTGCCATTAAATGTTTCGAAAAAAGAGATAACTAAATTAAAAAGTGTAATGAAAAAAGTTGGTTTGCAAGATCTATCTTTAAAAACGAAAATTTACACATGTAGCGGCGGTGAACAACAAAGAATTGCTATCGCAAGAGCAATATTAAAAGAACCGAAATTAATTATTGCGGACGAACCTACAGGTAATTTGGATAGAGATAACAGTGATAATGTAATAAATATATTTAAAGCGTTAAATAAGCAAGGCATAACTATAATAATGGCGACACATGATAGCAATTATTTTGGTGTTGGAAATAAAATCATAAATTTAGACTTATCAACATCATGCTAATCGAAGCGTGCTTGAGTAATTTGATCACTATTAAGCGAGAGACATAAATCAGTTTAAAACTAATTGTGGGCATAGTTCTCGCTTGTTTTGGTGCATATTTAGCATTAAAGAAAAAAGGGATTGCCTGATTTAGATAATTCCAAAAGCAACAAAAGGGCGACTGTTATTAGAGTCGCCCTTTTAAAGTAAAAGTGTTTTGATTTATTTTTGATTTTTAAAATACATTAACGTTATGACTATAGAGTATACAAATAGGAATATTATGATAAACATCGCCATAGTAAAACCTCATTTCTTTCATCTACAAATATAGTTTGTCGCGCCTATACACCCTAATGAAGTAATTAAGCCACATATTGTTGCCATGCCAAAGGGTAATACCTAAAGTAATAGCAACAGTCCAACAGCCTCTAGCACCACCACTTCCACAATGTGCTCCTACTATCCATTCAAACCAACCTCGTTCTTTGTGAGGTAAATTTTTATAAGAGTCAGTTTCAATTTCCTTGTAAATTAATGAAGTGGTTACCGTTATGTTTTATAAATGTTTTTCTTGTATTAATCATAGTACCCGGTTTGTCTTCATCAACGAAAATACCATCATTAATCACTCCTACTCTTTTTCTCAAATCCACAAAATATACATATGAAAAAGGCAACAAATACTGATGGTACAAATAGTGATACTACTAAAAGTGGTGTAGACATGAGTAAATAGTTATAATCATATTTATATTTACCAAAATTCATACATATCTTCCATTTTGTTTATTCTGCTTGTTTTGTTTTTTATAATTCATGTAGGCATTAATATCTAACGTTAACAATGATGTGAAAAATATTAATGCGATTATAGATGTAACTATATAAGCTGTATTATCTTTAGTTATTATGGTGTATATTGCAAATACAATGAAAATTAAAGGTACCGGAAAAGGTTTTAAAAATATCGTCCTAACATCCTTAGTATTTGATTGAGAATCGCTATATTTCATGAAATTCCTCCTGTGTAATTGGTAGTATTATTTCTCATAATTTTCTATAGTAGTGCCATCTTTCTTAACATGTTTACTGTTAGCGCTTAGTAATAATATCGTATTACAAACAAAGACAATTGCTAATACGATTAAAGCTGTTGATTCACCTATATTCGTGAAATCTAATATGGATAGGATAATCAAAATGTTAATTGTCCTGTATATACAATGCATTGCTCATTTTAATTTCTGATAATTTTTATAAATTAGAAACTTTCGTTTTACTATAAAGTATGCCGACGCCAAAGCCGCTATAACCTATTTGATAATCGAATTTAATAATCTCAATATATGGATTTTCTGTTAAAAATTCATTCACCTTTTTATTTAATCCTTTTTCTGTCATTGCAGTAAAATTTATGAATTTCATAATTGTATCAATCCTTTTTTTATTTTATGTATTCTTATTTTATTACTCGCCAGTAGAGTATTTTTTCCTAACACCTAAATAATTTACGACAATTAATATAAAAGTTGCAGCTAAAAATATAATTTCAGGATAGTTCATGAAAAGGCTGCCTTTGGTATCCCAAAAACCAAAAAGTCGAAATATAAGTATGAGTACTAAAATATAAACTAGCCAAACGCAAGTTCTAGCTAAAATTTCAATGAATATTTTCTTTTGTCTTTTGTCATATCGGCTATTATTCTTGTTATTATCCACAACTTCACTTGGTAAATACTTGCCTGTTATCACAGTCCAAATTGATGAAAATATCAAAATAGCAATGAAGAATAAAAGTAATTTCAAAATAGGATCTCCTTATTAATTAATCAACAATATAAGTATAATCCATTTTGTATTGCTTTTAAATATATTATCAATAAAATATACATGACAAAAAAATTTTATGTTAGTGTATTGTTAAAAGAATTAAACACCAAGGAGATGTATTGATGAAGAAAGAAGAGAATCTAGACACGGGTTTTATGATTTCTAGTATTATAAATATCTTTCTTGTATTAATCATAGCTTTTGGTTCATCTTCATTAAGTATGCCATTATTAATTATATTAGTAATAATCACCATTCTAAATGCAGGTTACCTCGTTTATAAAGCTATGAACATAAGAAAAAAACACAATAATTAAGCTTACATATAATTATAAAAAGGGAGATATATCTATGATTATCACAATCTTAATTATAGTTTTGTTCGTTAATTTGCTAGAAGCATTGTATTTATTAACAAAGTGCTGGCATTTAAAGAAAAATAATGCGCCAGATAAAGAATATAAAAAAATGATTGATAAAGTAGCACCAATATTGAGTTGGACAATGATTATTTCGGTAATATTGTTAGTGGGTACATTTATAGTTGCTTAGCCGAATTATAAATTTTATTTATAAGGTTTTATATGATGTATTTTAAGATATAAATGTTAAAATAGACGTCCTCATACAAGTGTTTGTATGAGGACATTCTCAAGTTAAGGAGATTTATTAATATTGAACAAAGTGATAGATTATTTCACTAAAGCACTTTATTTTTGTTTAAACCTCTGTATTGCAATATTAGGAGTTATATTAGTCGTATTTTTATTTCAAGAATGTTGGGGTATGATTTATACCTTTATAGAAAATAAAACGGTGAAGTATAATTATGTCGTAGAGAAAATGTTGATTGCTTTCATGCATATCGAATTCATACTGTTAATCATACAATATTTCAGAAAGAATTATCATTTCTCATTACAATTTTTTATTTACGTAGGAATTACGGCAGTGATTCGATTTATTATTGTAGAGCATTATAATGCAATTGAAACATTGCTTCTTGCAGTGACAATTGGTGTATTAATATTTTGTTTACACTTATTGAAACGCTATTCATTAGATTAAAAATTACGACGCAGATTTTGTGACTGAAATACTAATATGCATTTAGAATGCCAAAAGGGAGTTTTATAATTGATAAAGAAGGTAAAAAGTACGTTAAGTAAATATGTAAAAAACGGTAAATTAGAGCAAGGCTTGTATAAAATAAGTGATAAACTTAAAAAGAAAACTGGAAAAGATTATTCAAAATATGTTAGTAAAATAATGGACCAATTACGTAAAAGAGTATAATAAAGTCTGAAAATAGAGTCATTTGAAACAATGGAGCACACTTAATAGCGTGTCTTCATTGTTTTTTGTAGTGAATCTATTTTCTAAACAGCGATGTGATGAGTGATCATATTAATGAGAGGCATAGTGTACGCAGGTTTAATTGAAAATAAAATGAGTCGAGCAACACAATATATTCGTATCAAAGATTAAAAATTAAAATTAAATTAGAAATAGGGGTGTACAAAATGAGTATAACTCGTTATAATAGGTATTAAGTAATTTAGTTCGTGAAATTGATTTGTAGTTTTATTCTTTTGAATTTACTCCTTTTGATTTTTTAAGACAGATTACAAATATTAGTGCAAAAGCACATGGAGGAATTTAATATGAATAACGGTACAGTTAAATGGTTTAATGCAGAAAAAGGTTTTGGTTTCATCGAGGTTGAAGGTGGAAACGACGTATTCGTACACTTCTCAGCAATCACTCAAGAAGGCTACAAATCATTAGAAGAAGGCCAAGCTGTTGAATTCGAAATCGTTGAAGGCGACCGCGGTCCTCAAGCGACTAACGTTGTTAAATTATAATAACGGCTAAAAGACGAGTATAACTCGTCTTTTTTTTATGGCTAAATTTAAATTTCAAAATGAATAATGAAAGTATCAACATAAAATCCCTTAATCTAGATAGATTAAGGGATTTTATTATGAAATATTATCTTGTTTTTTAAAACTTTTATTTCTAATTAAGATAAACAAGATATTAATGACACAGGCTAAGATACCAACCATAATGACATAATTAGATCCTAGTGTAGTGATAAATATACCACCAATAAATGTACCAATCGTGGTTCCTGAATTTACAGCTGATAAAAATATACCATTGGAAAGATCTGGTGCATCAGGAGCAGATGAAGTAATTACGTATTGTGTGATATTTGCAGAAATTCCAGCTAATGTACCCCAAAATATTGAAATGATAGCCATTGGGATAAGGAAAGAGCCTAAGCCAAACATTGATATATATATAATAATTAACGCAAACGGTAGTAGAAAAATTGCTGTTTGTGGAATAGAAGTTAATAGTTTTCCCGCAATAATATTTCCTAAAATGTTGGATACACCATATAGGAATAAAATTATGGATACATAGTGACTAGGCGCTTCTGTCACAATATTTAAGTAATCGGTTAAGTAACTGTAAACACCAAATATAGCGGCATTAAATAGTATAGAAATGATGATGGACATCCATGTTAAAGGACGTTTTAATACACTAAGTTGTGTGCCGTAAGTCACAGATTTTTTTGTTGGCATTTTAGGTATAAAGATTAATGTTAAAATCAAAACGATTATATTAACCAGTGCAAAAAATGATAAAGCGATAGACAAGTTGAATTGAGTTGCTAAGAAATTAACGATAGGTACACCTACAACCATGCCCGCAGAAACACCAATAAATACGCGAGCTACAGCCTTAGGTGCATCTTTAGAATTGACCGAATCAGACGCGACTGAAAAAGCTAAGGCGATATATACTGGGTGGAAAATGGCTGGAATTACTCTAGCAATTAATAAAATAGTAAAACTTGTAGTGAATACTGAAATGATATTACTGATAATAAAAATTAAAAGCACAATAATCATTACTTTTTTTCTTTCCAATTTAGATAATAATAAAGGCATAATTGGACCTGATATTGCTATGCCAATAGCAAAAATGGAGACGAGCCAACCTGCAGTTGAAGTGCTAACACCAAAACGTTCAGCAATTTGAGGTATTAATCCTATGAAACCCATCTCAGTATTTAAGATACCAAAAACACCAATAGTTAAAATGAGTATAATTAATTTATTGTTTTTCACTATGTACCTCCTACAAAACTTTTATAATAAAAGTGTAAAGGGTATAAGTAGTTATAACAAATACTTAATTGTAATTATTAGATATGCTTAAAATGCATAATGAGGAGAAATGTAATGGAATTAAAAACCCTATATTATTTTGTCACGATTGCAAAAGAAGAGAGTATAACACGTGCTCGCTAACACATTGCACATTACACAACCAACTTTATCTAGACAAATTAAAGATTTGGAAAGTGAACTAGGTGTCAAACTTTTTAAAAGAAGCAACCACAGTATCTATATTACAGATGAAGGGCTGTTACTAAAAAAGAGAGCTGAAGAATTATTAGAAATGTCTCAACAAATACAAGAAGAATTTAAATTTATTGATAAAAACATTGAAGGTAATGTCTATATAGGTTGTGGTGAAACTAAAGGAATGCAAGTAATAGCTAATGTTTTTAAAAATATTCAATCAATGTATCCTGATATTCATTTTCATATATATAGTGGTAATGCAGAAGATATTGAGAGTCGGTTAGATAAAGGATTGTTGGATTTTGGGGTATTTATTCAACCAACAAACTTAAATAAGTATAAAGCATTAAATTTACCGTCTTCAGATCATTGGGGGGTGGTAGCTAAAAGTGATAGTACCTTAGCACAGCAAAATTTTGTAACTAAGGAGGATTTATTAACGCAACCGTTAATTTGTTCCAGACAAGTTTTAGATACAACGATTTCTAAAAATGAATTTGCAGATTGGTTTGGTAGTAGTTTTGAAGCACTGAATATTGTAGGTACTTTCAATTTAGCATATAACGCTGGATTAATGGTCAAATCTGGCATAGGGTATGTCATCACTTTGGATAGTATTATCAATACTTCTATTGAAAACAAACTTAGCTTTGTACCTCTAAAACCGAAATTAATAGCAAAACATAATATGGTATGGCGCAAAGACCATACTTTTTCTAAGGCAGACACAACTTTTTTTAGAAAAAGCGACGGAAATTTGTCAGTAACATATTAGGATTTGAACCAAATTATTTTTCGTTTAATTGACGCATATATAGTGAATATGATTTTGAAAGAGGAAAATAAAAAGTGTGGAATTTTTTAAAATGAAGTAATTGATATACATCATATACACATTTTTCAACTTGATCACTCATTATAATATAGAGGGCTACTGTGATGGTAAGCATGTTTCGAAAAATGATTAAAACAAGATACACTAGTTTGCTATTTGAAGCTATAAGTCATTTCAAAAACTGAAAAGCACTTACTATCATGAATAACTTAAGATGAGTTATATGTAAACATTCCTTTTAAAAATTCATATTACAAGGAATGTTTTTTGCAGTTTAATATCGACTTGTAGTTAGAACTTAACTTAGTTTCTTACAACATCGATGCTTGTATTGATGATGAATAGAACAAGCAATGTAAGCGTAAATGCGCCTATAAATGCTGTGATTAAGAAATACATACTTGGTGCTATTAATAAAGATGTGCCTATAAATGCGCCTAACACACCTGAAATCAGACTGACAATGACAGTGGGAATTGAGTTACTCGTTAACCAAAGCGATAAACTGATGCCTACAATAGCACCTACGATTAGTGTAAGAATGATACTCATCAAAATCCCTCCAGTAGGTTATGATTTACGTCCAGTGTAACACCTATTTATAGACAATCTAGTACGAAGGCTTATAGTATTATTACACTTGTCAGTTAACTAACAAGTGTACAACCACTTTTGTAATGAAATGCTTGAGCTATTAGTGGTAATGTGAATAATAGGTTAAAAATAAAAGGGGAAAAGGAAATAACTCTAATTATTTAGCGATATTATAAAAAGATTCTTGAAAGTTAAACTTTTAACGAATAACTTTCGTATGTTTATTGAATACATATGTAAATATACATATAGGATAGGTATTTCTAGATACTGAATTTAAACTAAGGAGGGGACGGCATGATAGATGAAAATGATCTTTATAGATCAATAATCGATAAAAAGGACAGCGAGAGTTTAGAAATCCTATATGATCGATATGAGTCATTGTTATTTAATTTGGCTTATAAAATCACAAAAGATGTTCAATCTAGTGAAGAAGTTTTGCAAGATGTTTTCATGAAAATTTGGAATCAAAAAGCTATATTCAAACCAAATAAAGGGAAAATGTCGACTTGGCTTATTACGTTATGCCGTAATAAATCTATTGATATGTTAAGAAAGAATAAACATATTGAAAATGAGTTTGATGAGGATTTTCAAGGAATACAAAATGATCATCTACCAGAATATGACTTATTGGATAAGGAAGTGTCTGAAGAAATTAAAAAAATGATTTCACTTTTAAATAAAGACCAACAAAAGATTATTTATTTGTTTTATTATAAAGGTTTGAGTCAGCAAGAAATTGCTGATAAACTACAAACTCCACTGGGCACTGTTAAGAGTAGAATGAGGCTGTCAATTAAGCATTTGAACGATTATTCCAAAAAACATTTAAGAAGGGAGCGTGGAGAAAATGAAAGATAATAAAGTTGATAAACTATATGATTATTTCAATGACAATCTGAGCGAAAGTGAAAAAGAGCAAGTTGAACAAGAATTAGATTTGTCATCTGAAAGCCATGAGACTTTAGAAGACCTAAACGTTCTTCACGATTCACTTCCTTATAGTAATAAAGAAATTGAACCGCCAACAGGTATGAAGAAAAGAATTTTAACGTCAGTGCTAGATGAAGAAAACAATTCAAACGAAGAAGCAGAAAAAGAACAACAAGAAGATGAACTTGATACAACAAGTGCAAATAATAATCATGAAAATCAACAAATAGCGCATTTTTCAAAACACAAAAAGAAAAAATCTAAAAGTGTTATTACCAAGCGTGTATCGATAGGCGTTATAGTAGCGCTATTGTTCTTATCTATTATAGGTAATGGCGTGCAATACTTTGGATATAAGGCATCTCAAAACCAATCAGCTTCTATGATTAATACGAATGATGCGAAAGCAATAAACTTAAAGTCCATGTCTGGGGACGAAGTGCAAGGGCAAGCCTATCTGTCTGACTCTAGTAGTACAAAAGATAGAAAATTAATGGTTGAAGCCAATGATATTGAAGCAACAAAAGGTAATGAAGTTTATCAAGTGTGGATATTAAAAGGCGAGCAAGCACACCCTGCAGGCACGTTTGCGAGTGCGAATGATAAAGGTATGGTTGTTTTTGACTTAAGTAATGTAGATGTTGATAAAGAAGATAAAATAGCAATTACACTAGAACCATCACCTAATAATAAGCAACCTAAAGGACAAATGATTATGTCTAGTAATGAAATTTAACTAGGTTTTAATTTAGAAAAAATGATTTTGAAAGGATCACAAATTAATGTGATCCTTTTCTTTGGTTTATACGTATACTTTATAATTACTTTTTTAATATGCATATTTAAGTATTATAAAATAAACGATAAATGTTGGGTGAATATAATGAAAATAACTGTTGAAGACATATTATTAACAATTGGAGAAAATATAGTTAAGCGTTCATTAAGCGTAAAAGTGAAGACAGATAAGACCTGTAAAAAAATTACGTCAATGTATCAAGATATTCAGCAAGATACAATATTTATGTTGAAGCGTTCGGACAATACGGTTTATTATGCGGAACGTGCAAATGAAATGAAACCATTGATAATGATTACAGATGCGTCTCCGTCTACATTTAAAGATTTCGAATTTAATATGCCCGTTATTTATATCAATGATTTTCCTGAAGTGGCTAATCAATTAGTGAAGTTATACTATGAAGGCGCCATTGACGCTTTAAATTTTATTGCAGTGACGGGCACAAACGGTAAAACAACAACCTGTCATATGATTGGGAATTTATTAACACAGTTAGGTAAAAAAGTAGCTATCATTGGTACGATGGGCGTGTTCGATAGTCATTATAACAAAATGAAATTTAACCATACGACGCAAACGACGCCGATGTATTTTGAAATGGGAGAAATCATAGATTATTTTTATCGTGAAAATTATGATTATATTGTTTATGAAGCAACCTCTATTGCTTTAGAACAAAGGCGCATAGACTTCATTCAAAATGAGTTAGCAGTATTTACTAACTTTAGTCCGGAACATCTTGAATATCATGGCACAATGGAAAAATATTTAAATGCTAAGTTAAAATTGAATGATTTAAGTAAGGTGAATTTAGTGAATTGGGACACGCTTGAATATAGAACCATAGCAAAAGATGATTTATATTTTTCAAATCAAGAAGAAACATATTATCAATATCATGCGAAAAATAATCATATTGATATTGTCATCGATGGAGTAAAGTATCGTGTTCATCCTACTTTTCAGGGAGGCCATAACTACATTAATTTAGCGACGAGTATGTTTGCATTGCATAAAATAGGTTTTGATATTGAAGACATTATTCAAGCGAGCTCATGTAATTGGTTCACCTTTACATCGTTTTCAAATTATTAATATAGGTGCATATACGATTATTTTAGATTTTGCGCATACAGCTTTAGCAGTTAGAGAATCAGTAAACAATGCTTTAGACTATACAGACAGTATAGGTAAAAAATTAAATACGATGATTACTGGTATAGGCTTAAGAGGTTTTGATAAAATTGCTTTGACTGTCGATGAGCTTCCTGATGGGGTGCATAAGTTGATGTTGGCTGCAGAGCAAGTAGGGTATGTAGATCCTAAACTTATCATCAAATTTATGAATCAACATTTACCTGATTGTTATAAAAAGCGTGTTGTTTTAAATGGATGTTCGAGAAAAGAAGGTATACGAGAGCCGCTATATGCCACAGATAGCAATAATGAGGTTATCCTACTTACTGGCATTAATGAACCACAGAACTTTAAAGGGAGTAAGTATGAACACGATGACCAATCATATATAGAGGAAATACTACAAATGGATGTTATTTAACTGAATTGGCTGTGTTGTTGCGTACACTTTCTATGGGCACATCCTCACCTTGTAGTCTTTGGTGAGTGTTTTTTCCATTGGAGTCGGTCTTATAAACTGCTATCATTTCGTAATTATTAATATAACCACATTATAATTTATTATATAAAGCACAAAAAAGGACCTATAATCAGGTCCTTTTTGTTATTGCTTATTAACTTATCATCACTTTCATTAAAAAGCCTTGTTCGTCGAAGTGTGCTGTATACATACCATGATTTGTTTTATAAGTTATATATGAGCCGTTTTCTGTTTGTCCTTCGTCAGACATGTGGTTAGACATATGTGCTTTTTTGAACATTGCTTTGCTTACTGTATCTGCTTTAGTATTAAAAGTGATATTAACGACTTGACCATCTTTATTCATATCAACCATTGTGTCATTCACTTTTTTGCTTGTAGCTACATCTTTATCGTTTGTTGCAGTGTTAACTTTGTATCCGTCAATCATTACATTATCGTATTTTAATGCTCTTACAAAATCATAATCTTGAGTAAAATGGCCATCATATGTTGTGTAGCCTGTGTAATTATAATATGGCATCATAGCTTCTTCCATGTTACCCTTCATCATATTACCTTGCATGTCGTTCATGCCTTGATCCATGGCCATATCGTTGTGATTCATATTGCCTTGCATGTCGTTCATGCCTTGATCCATGGCCATATCGTTGTGATTCATATTACCTTGCATGTCGTTCATGCCTTGATCCATGGCCATATCGTTGTGATTCATATTGCCTTGCATGTCGTTCATGCCTTGATCCATAGCCATATCGTTGTGATTCATATTACCTTGCATGTCGTTCATGCCTTGATCCATGTCCATATCGTTGTGATTCATATTACCTTGCATGTCGTTCATGCCTTGATCCATAGCCATATCGTTTTCCATTGGCATGGCTTGTTGTTGCATATTGTTGTTCATGTTATTTTCTTGAGGATTCATTGTATCTGCATGTGCAGTGTTATTTCCAATTACGCCATTTCCTGCTCCTACTAAAAATCCTGTAGTCGCGACTGTTGATGATAATACTAATAATTTTTTATTCATAATGCTTCACCCCTATTTTAAAATTTTAAAGTAATTCATGTTGTCTAACCTTAATTCTTATGAGATTTTATCTACCAAATTAAATCCCAAATAAGCTTACACAACTAGCCCCCTTTTTTAATTTCACTCAATAAATATACGTTTTCTTTTTAGATAGAGTTCACATTTTACAAAGTTTCTTCTGATTATTTTTAAAACGCTCTATTTATTCAATCTACTTACTGCTCTAAAGTATTGTCATAGAGCTGTATAACAAAAAAACGGTTAATCATAACAAAAAGTTATAATTAACCGTTACTTTTTCCCTAGTGAAGAATGCGATGGTAAGTGTGCCGCTTCATTATAATTTAAAATTGTGGCTTGCTCGTTCGTTAGTTTAAGTGTACTTAGACTGCCATTAGACAATCTCGGCGAATCAGTGCTAATTTCTCCATTAGAATAGTAAGAAAATACTGCTTTAATAAATGCGCCATGAGAAACAATTAGGATTTTTTGATCTTTGTATTGTTCTATAAGTGAATTTATCCCATTAAGAAAGCGATTTGTTACGAGGTGTGCTTGTTCTTTGTTTGGGTAAAGTCGATCGGGATATAACGCTGTACGTTCTTCTGTTGATAATCCCTCAGCATCACCGAATGAAATTTCAATAAAAGCCTCCATTTCTATTAAAGGTATAGTAAGTTGTTGCTGAATAATTTCAGCTGTCTTTTTTGCTCTCGCTAATGGGCTCGTGATGATAATATCCCATTCTGAATGATTTAGAAATTGGTCGCATGCTTCTGCTTGTTTAATGCCTGTATGGTTTAAAGGTACGTCTGTACGACCTTGTAATTTCCCTGCTGTATTCCAATCTGTTTCTCCGTGTCTGATAAAACAAATTTCCGTCATTGATATCAACCTTTATTGTAGTTTTTTTAATTTGAAATCATATCATTACTCCATGTATCTTATAGATTAGTTTCTCATGTATCTATCAATTTTACAAAAGTAGTTTTGCAATTAAAAATTTAGCATCTTTAAATTTACTCAGTATTGTAGTAACGTAATTAGCAATAGTATAAATAGGTCACTATAATATTTTTTATTAATTAGGTAAATTGAATGATATGGAATATATAAAACTTTAAAATTAATTTATTGTAGAAAGGTGGTATAAGATGTCGGAACTTTATCGTACACACAGAATTAATGAGCATTGGGGCGTCATTATAGCTATTGTTTTTATCGCCTCTACCTTAAGAGCACCACTTACTTCTGTAGGTCCTGTAGTCGAAGAGATTAAACAGGTGATGGAAATTGGTAATAGTGTAACGGGTATTTTGACTACGATACCACTGATTATCTTTGCGATTGTATCGCCACTCGTATCTAAAGTTACGTCACGCTTAACGATGTCGCGGACGATATTTTATTCTACGATATTATTGATTATTGCGCTGCTTTTACGTATCGTCGGTGATTTTAATCTGTTTATTATAGGAACGTTATTGTTGGGTATTGCGATTGCATTTGGAAATGTCGTCTTGCCAAGTTATGTTAAATGGTATTTTCCAATGCAAATTGGATTAGCAACAGGTATTTATAGCGGAACGATGAATTTCACGGCGGGTTTAGGTGGGGGACTAAGCTTCCCCTTATCTGAAATGTCACCTATAGGATTCAGATTGTCCTTATCATTTTGGATTATCTTTGGTGTCATTGCTTTATTACTGTGGATACCCAAAGCGCGTACTGGCGCCAAATTGGAGCAAGAGACAGTGGACCAATCGAAACTAGAGCCTTCTAAAAAAGTGAATGTTGTAAAGTCTAAATTAGCGTGGATGGTCGCATTGACGATGGGATTTCAGTCGATGGTGTTCTATACGATGGTGGCATGGGTGCCTTCAATTCTCATAGATAGAGGGTTAGAACCAACCACAGCAGGCTATCTATTAATGTTAAATCAATTCTCTCAAGTTCCTATGACTTTTATATTTCCGATTGTTGCTTCTAAGTTGAAAGACCAACGCATTTTAGTCGTGATTATTACAGTATTATTCTTAATCGGATTTAGTCTGTTCTTTACACAATCGCTCGTGTTGCTAATCATCGGTATTGTGATTGCAGGTTTAGCGATGGGCGCATGTTTCAGTTTGTGTATGACATTCTTCTCGATTCGTGCACATACAAGTGAGGGTAGTATTTCTCTCTCAGGGTTTGGACAATCTGTCGGTTATTTAATTGCCGCAATTGGACCATTCCTAATTGGTTATCTATATGATGCGACTGGAAGTTGGAATTCAGGTATTGTTGCATTAATCATTATGTCGATTTTAATCTTTATTTTTGGCTATCCAGCCGCTAAAAATAAAGTGGTTGAAGATGAGACGTAATAAAATTCGGAAAATAAATGATAAAAAACGCAGTCGTTTGAGTTAAAAAAGCGACTGCGTTTTTATATTAGCTTAAAGTAGCATTTTCAATAAAAATTATTCGTGTTCATGTATTGCTGTTTGTATTGCTTGAGCAAAGTCATACATTGCAAAGCTCCAATTACTTTGATCTTGCCTAGAATTCATGGTTAGATCTTGGTTGTTAAAGAAGGATTGTCGTAGTCCAGTCGTTAATTCTAACTGTACACCTGCACCTTGATTATTTTTATTGGCTATATTTTCATCAGCTTCACCTTCTAAATGACTAGGTGATGTTTGTACATCAAATTCTTTAAGCTCTAATTGTTCTTCAATAGACGCTTTTAAAGCATCATCTTTGCCACCAATATAAACGATAGGCGCTTCGCCATTTGCACCATGAATCATGACGGAATTTGATACTTGTTGTTGCATATCTTCTATTATAGGTTCATCAAAGTTAACTGAAGTTACATGTAAACTTGCGTTGTTTGTTGAACGAATGCCTTGGAAGCTATAGTAATTATAAGCCCCTTTGGTAGCAGTTAGTTTTGCTACTTCAGTAGTTCCAGGTTCGATATTACCGCCATGTATTGCCGCAATAAGTGCGTTGCTTTGGTTGTTGTTATAGTTGAGCTCCCAGTCGCCACCTTCTTCAGTGTCCTCCATAAGTTCAGTCATTGACGTGTATAAATCATCGGCATAAATTGCTTTAGGGGATAAAGTTAGAAAAAAGCAAAAAGTAAAAAAACATAGAGTAGAAAATGTGGTGATTTTTAAAAATGAGGTGACTCTTTGATTAGAACTATACATACGACAACTCCTATTGATATTAAATCATATTTTATAAATATAATATTAGCATACAATTGTAAATGCTATAAAACATTTATAAAATTAAAAATATATGTTGGGTTGTAAAAAGTAAAAGTTCATTGTACAATAATTGTTCGTGCCCACGGGCATGATAACTAGAGGCAGGTCTGTAACATGCCCTTGGGCATGTTAACAGACTTCCTCTTAGTTACGAGCTGCCTTTTGGTGGCTCGTTATTTTTTTTGAGTGTAAAATATGTTACAATGCAAATCCTGCCTCTTAAATAGAATAACGGAGGTTTACAATTATGATAAATATTATTTCAGCGATTGGCTCACTTGGTACATTTATAATGGCACTGTTTTACTTTATCTCAGTCAGTGTGCAACTGTACCAAATGAAAATCAGTTTTTTACCGGCGCTCGGTTTTAATCAAATACTGATTACTAGAGACCATGATGAATTAAACTTAAGAAATACTGCTATTGATAGTGATGAAGACCAAGACTTTTTGAAATTATATAACTTAGGTGGCGGTGCTCGCTAAAAATATAAAAATCGAAATCTATCTTGGTAATCAAGACATCTTACAAACAAAATATGTTAATATTTTACCTAGTAAAGAAGGTTATTTGTTACCGATTAATAAAGACGTTTATTCAGAAATTGAAAGCACAATTAAGAATAATGGTTATGAATCTGATTTAAATGTGAGGATAACTTACAAGCATAATGTAAGTAGAAAAACACAAGAAATACATTTAAACGGTAAAATTGATACTTTTAATGCGTATGATGAAAAATCAATATATGAATTACAATTCTTTAACATGAACGAATAACTAAAAACTAAGAGAAGTTATAAATGTTAATAATTCATTAAAATATCCCCTTCAAAATTAACACGTAAGCGTGTTGGATTTTGAAGGGGATATTTATTTTTAAAAAGAGTGATAGTTTATATGCTTTGTACGCATTATGAATTTGAATTACAATAAATGGTGAATCTAAATTTTGGAGTGACAAAAGATGATAAATGTTAAGGCACCAAACCCAATATTTTTGGAGAATAATGAAGCGGAACGGGCTATATTATTATTACATTCATTCACGGGTACGGTAAGAGATGTAAAATTATTAGCTACTAAATTACATAAAGCGGGTTTCACATGTTATGTTCCCGCATACAAAGGTCATGGTTTAATGTTAGACACGTTGATGGACTATGATATTGAAGATTGGTGGAAAGATGTATTAGATGGTTATCAATTTTTACAGGATAAAGGGTATTCAAGTATTGGTGTCTGCGGTATCTCATTAGGTGGTATATTATCACTCAAATTGGCAGAGCATCAACCTATAGATGCAATAGCTATTATGTCTACACCATATAGAAAAAGTGATGCTTGGTCTCTCAGGTAGATTGACCTATTATGGTCAACGTATGGGAGAGTTGGTTGGTTTAGAACAATCGGAGGTAGCACAACAAATTAAAAATATTGAGCGTTATGGAGCAGGACTTAATCAGTTTCAAATCGTAGTTGAAGATGTGATGTCAAAATTAGACCGAATCACTGCTCCCATTACTATCAAATATGGTGAACAAGACGATGATGCTTATGAAACGAGTGCGCGCTATATCTATGATCATATTACGCATGAACAAAAAGAAGTGCAAGGTTATGCGCCATGCAAACATTTAATGACTTATGGTGAAGGCCATATAGAAGTAGAACAAGATGTGATTGCATTTTTCGAAGATTATTAACTTTTAAGCATGAGAAATGTTTGAGATATAAGCTTTCAGATAATTAAAATAATGGTTTCTACTGAAATATAGTAGAAACCATTATTTTATATCTTTGACTATGAAATAAATGTTAAGTTCTCCAAAATGTAGAGCAATCAGCTTTATCATCGATGTTGAATTGAATCATGTCTTTTAACAATGTGTAATCGACCTCTTGAGTCCATTTTATTCGAAATAAATTGTTCGTTTGTGAGTAACCGACGGCATCGATACGTTCGCTAAATTCAGTCATGCATTTCGCTTCAGGTGCAATTGAAAAGTGCTGTTTTGCTTTACTAAAGCCGAGAATAAAAGTACCGTGATCTGTGAACATAGGCTGGTTCCATTTTATGGTTGTCTCAAGATTAGAAAATGTTTCTGAAATCCAATTAAAAATCTCAGTCATTGTTTTTTTGTGTTTATCATTATCTATAGTTTGTAAAAATTCATTGAAATTATCCATGTAACATCCCATCCCCTTTTAAAAATATAACTAAAATAAATTTCTTTGCATAATATCCATTTTAGCAAAACTACTTATGACAAGCCATTATACAGTGAAATAAGGAAAGTCTAGACAACGAAATCAAATTTATAACGATTTTGTCTGGTTTGTTTTTTAAGAAAAAATCTATTATTAATCCAATGATAAGTAAGACTATAAAGGGTATGAGCCAACTTAATTGAATATCAGAGAGTGGTAACACTTGATATAACGCATTCAGTGGTTGGAATAATTTGAAATCATTGAGTATCTGTAACACCGAAATAATTAAAGTCACGATAGTAGGAATGATAAACGCAAATTTCATTTCAAATGGAATGAAAATACTTACTAATGAAATAAGCACCAATACAATAGATGTTGGATATATAAACGTTAACAACGGTACTGCAATTTGTAATATCAGTTCTAAACCTAACGTTGAAACTAAAAAGCCCAATAATGAAAAGATAAGTACGAAAATTTTATATGATATTTTCGGTAATTTTTTCATCGCAAAGGCCGCACATGCGTTTACTAATCCAACACAAGTAGTTAAGCAAGCTAATATAACGATGACCCCAAATAACAGATTGCCGAATGAACCGAATACACGTAACGAATTAAATGTTAAGATGCCAGTGCCATCTTTAAAGCCAGCCTTGAGTGGTTGTAGCACCTACATAAGCCAGTGCAAAATAAATGACTAATAATAAAATAGCAGAGATCAAACCAGCTTTAATTACGTTTTTAACGAGTGTTTTTTGATCGGTGATGCCATTCATTTTGAAGCTTTGCACAATCACAACAGAAAAGGCTAGCGCGACCACAAGATCCATTGTAAAGTACCCCTCTAAAATACCTGATACGAGTGGAGTTTGTGCATAATCACCACTTGCTTGGCCAATTGAACCTTCTGGATTTATGATTACTAGGATACATAAAATAGCTATAATAAGTATTAAAATTGGCGTCAGATATTTACCTAAATTATCTATAATACGATTTGGATATAATGCGATAAAATAAACAATTAGGAAAAATATGACTGAAAATACGATTAATGTAAAATGGTTATGTACTGGTAAAACATGATTTGTTCCAATTTCGTACGCAACATTTGCAAGCACGTGGGATACCATATAATGCCCCGATAGATAAATAAATGAAGATCGCAAAGATTGTCCCGAAAATAGGGTGGACTTTGTTCCCGATACTTTCAACGCCGCCATTCATATAAGCAACGACGATTACTGTAAGATAAGGCAATAAGATGCCTGTTATAGCGAATCCAGTCATAGCAACCCACATATTTTCTTGAGCTGTATAACCTAACATAGGTGGAAATATTAAATTTCCTGCTCCAAAGAAAAATGAGAATAACATTAGACCAGAAATTAAGATGAGGCTGTTCATTTCTAATACCTCGATTTAAAGGAAATTTACTTGCACAAAACACAAGCAACTTTAACATATATTACTTGTTAATTCAATGAGATGTCAGATAATTTTCAATATTAAAAGTATTGTGTTTTATAAACGTCATAAAATGTTCAATGTAACAGAACGCTTTCATGTTTTGTCTTAGGTTACATAGTGCGCACTATTCAATGAAATTTATATTGAGACAATTACTGAAAAATGTTATAGTAATTGCTATGTTACTAAAACGCTTTAACGCAATGAAGTTTTCTAAAACACAAAGGATGTAAAATTATGAGTAAACAATCACAATGGAAGTCGTCGACGGGCTTCATTTTAGCAAGTGCGGGATCTGCTATAGGACTAGGAGCAATGTGGAAATTTCCATATATGGCTGGTATATATGGCGGGGGCGCATTTTTATTAATGTTTTTAATATTTACGATAGTTGTCGGACTGCCCTTATTAATGATGGAATTTACTGTTGGTAAGATGGGGAAGACTTATACAACTGTAATTTATGAAAAGTTAACAAAGAAAAAATGGCTGAACGTTATCGGATGGAACGGTAATTTAGCTGTATTCATACTATTTGGGTTTTATAGTGTGATAGGCGGTTGGATTATCATCTATATATTTAATGTTGCGCTTCAAATATTAACCCTTAACGGTGGTCAATTAGGAAATATACAGTTTGAATCTATTATTAGTAATCCTTTCTTAACGATTACTGGGCAAGGCATCTTTATATTGTTAACGATGTTTATTGTGATGATGGGCGTTGAAAAAGGTTTAGAAAAAGCCTCTAAGTTTATGATGCCACTATTATTTATCTTTTTAATTGTTATTGTTATCAAATCGTTAACACTTGAAGGGTCATTTGAAGGTTTAAAATATATTTTACAACCACGTCTAGAAGAAATTTCTATGGAGGGTGTCTTATTTGCACTTGGGCAATCCTTCTTCACATTATCATTAGGGACGACGGGCATGATTACGTACGCGAGTTATGCTTCAAAAGAGATGACGATTAAGACTTCGGCGATTTCTATTGTAGCAATGAATATACTGGTTTCAATTTTGGCAGGTTTAGCTATATTTCCTGCAATTTCAGCATTCGGCTACAGCCCAACAGAAGGGCCTGGGTTACTATTTAAAGTATTACCAAAAGTATTTGATCAAATGGCATATGGACAAGGATTTTACCTAATCTTTTTAATCTTATTCTTATTTGCGAGCACTTACTTCTTCAATTTCACTATTAGAATTGAACGTTTCGAACTTCACAAAAAATGATAATGCAAAACGTAAGCCAGTTGCATTTTATGTAAGTATATTAGTGTTCGCAATCAGTATTCCAACAACACTATCGTTTGGAAGTTTAGGTCATATACAATTTGCCGCAGGTACTATTTTTGATAATATGGACTTTTTAGTTTCGAATATATTAATGCCACTGGGAGCATTAGGAACAACACTAGTTGTTGGTCAATTATTAGATAAAAATGATTTGAAAGCACATTTTGGTAAAGATAAACTCAGATTATTTATACCTTGGTATTACCTAATTAAATTTATTTTACCTGTAGTAATTATTTTGATTTTTGTAGTGCAATTCATATAAAAATTTAATATGACTCAGTTAACACTACCAATAAGGGCCTGATATTTAATTAAATATCAGGCCCTTAAAGCAATTTTAGAGATTATTTGCCAGTGAATAAACCGATAATTTTTTTGATGATATCAATGATAAAGCTCATATAACTCACCTCGCTTTGTTTTGTTATTTTCACTTTAATATAATTGTACTTAATTTTGTTTATAATTTCTTAAATAGTAACAAATTATTCGTAAGTGTGAATAATTTGAAAAATAAAACGACAACGCATGCAAAAGTGTTTTTCACGATTCTTTTTTAAAAAATATCCGAAAATAAAAAGCATTACCATAGAGAACAGGATAAATGTTCATTATGATAATGCTTTAGTTAAAATGGATAGAAACGTTTTAATATATTAGTCTGTGATAGCGCCTTTAGAAGCAGAAGACACGAGTTTAGCATATTTTGCGAGTGTGCCTCGTGTAGCTTTTGATGGTGGCGCCTGCCATTGCTGACTACGACGTTCAAGTTCTTCATCTGATACATCAAAGCTTATTTCAAGATTTTCAGCATCGATTGTAACTGTGTCGTTTTCTTCTAATAAGGCCATTGGTCCACCTACCATTGATTCAGGAGCAGCATGTCCGATTACGAGACCATGCGAACCACCTGAGAAGCGGCCATCTGTGACTAAAGCAACAGATTCGCCTAATCCTTTACCTACTAAAATAGATGATGCGGATAACATTTCAGGCATGCCAGGTGCACCTTTAGGGCCAGCATAACGGATAACTACGACGTCGCCAGGTTTAATATCGTCATTAAGAATCGCTTTTGTCGCTTTAGATTCAGAATCGAATACACGTGCAGGTCCTTTAATATAAGTTACACTTAATCCTGAAATTTTAGCAACTGCGCCTTCTGGTGCAAGATTACCTTTTAATATAACAAGTGGTCCAGTTGCATGTTTAGGCTTATCAAAGTTAATAATTTCTTTATTATCAGTTAAGCCAGGTTCGTTTTCTAAGTTTTCGGCAACAGTTTTACCAGTTACTGTTAAGCAGTCGCCATGGATTAAGCCATTGTCATAAAGTAATTTCATTACTCCAGGAATACCACCTGCTTCATCAAGATGTGCCATAACGTATTTACCGCTTGGTCTTAAGTCAGCAATGTGTGGTACGCGTTTACGAATTTTTTCAAAATCGTCAAGTGTCAGATCTACTTCAATCGTATGTGCAATAGCTAATAAATGTAAAATAGCATTTGTAGAACCACCTAGGGCCATAACGACTGTGATTGCATTTTCAAACGCTTCTTTTGTCATGATGTCTTTAGGATAAATATCTTGTTCTAATAATTTATAAACTGCTTTTCCGGCAGCTCTACTATCTTTCATTTTGTTTGTCGATACAGCTGGATGAGAGGCACTTCCAGGTAAACTCATGCCCATCGCTTCTATAGCTGAAGACATAGTATTTGCAGTGAACATACCACCACAAGCGCCCGCGCCAGGACATGCTGCACATTCTACTTTATGTAATGCTTCTTTGTCGATTTCTCCATTATTGTACTGACCTACGCCTTCAAATGCTGAAACGGCATCTAAATCTTTGCCATCTAATTTACCAGGCATAATCGTGCCACCAAATACGAAAACAGCAGGTAAGTTAAGACGTGCAATGCCGATCATACAACCAGGCATATTCTTATCACAGCCACCGATTGCCACAACGCCATCTAAATTCTCGGCGCTTACTACAGATTCGATTGAATCAGCAATAACTTCACGACTTGGTAGTGAGAAACGCATGCCATCTGTACCCATGGAAATACCGTCAGAGACAGTGATGGTGTTGAAAATAAGTGGTGAGGCACCGGCTTCACTAATGCCTTGTTTAGATGCACGCGCTAAACCATCAATGTGCATGTTACATGGTGTTACTTCACTCCATGTACTTGCTACACCAATCATCGGTTTTTTAAAATCTTCATCTTCAAAGCCAAGTGCACGTAGATAGGAACGGTTAGGTGTACGACTTACACCTTCACTAATGACTTTGCTCGCGGATACGCAAATCTTTTTTCTCTTCTGTATGTTCTGTTTCTTTAGTCAAAAAATTACCTCCATTAATAAGTCTATATTGTATGAATACTCTGAAAATTTAAAATAATCAAATGTTTTGTTCACTAAAAATATTTAATCCGTTTTTTAATGTAACCTGCATAGAAGTGTAAAATAGTTATGAATTTAAAATCACAGTGCTACATAGGGCTGTTGAGCCATTCGTAAAGCACTTTTTTTAAAATCATACTATATATGCTAAGTAAATTGAAAAGTGGTATTGAATATACACAGTATCGGTATATTTCCCTCATGTCAATATTAAAATGATTTATACAAATTATCATAACACCTATGATATGAAAGCGACATGTGAATACTAAGTATTTATGAAACTACAACATTTTAAGGTGGAGACACAAATTACATGACGCTTTCCACAAAACAGTCTGTTTGTCTGAAGTAGATTAAGTCGGCTAAAATAGTATTGTATAAACAATAGACTATCGTGTTAGAAGGGGTAACGGTAAATGACAAACTTTAAACGATTGGAAACGTACTTAAATATTAATTCTGATTATTACAATAAAGTCGATTTAGAGACGTTGAATCATTATATTCACCAATATGTACTACATGTGCCGTTTGAAAATATTAATGTTCAAAATAAGCAACCCATCGCACTAGATGATGAAACGATGCTTCATAAAATCATTCGAGCGCATAGAGGTGGTTTTTGTTATGAACAAAATAGATTGTTTCATAGCTTTTTAAAGGAAAAAGGTTTTGACGTTTATATGATTTCTGCAACTATTAATACAGGTGAAGGATGGGCAATGGAAGGGTCTCATATGGCTTTGATTGTACGTTTAAATCAGCATAAATATCTGATCGATGTTGGTTATGCGGATGTACCTAAAAAAGCGATGCCACTTATTAAGAATCAAAATGAAGTGAGCGATGTAAATGGTACATTTCAAGTGATACATATTGATGCGGATACGATTGAAATGCAAAAGTATAAAACAGATGATTGGGAAACACAATATAGAGCAATTGATATATCTAAAACGCTCAAAGATTTTGCGGCGGGAATTGAATTTAATCAGCATCATTCAGACTCTATTTTTGTTCGAAAATTATTGGTTAGCAAAGCCAAAACATACGGCAGAGTTACATTGTCTAATGCACATTTAACGATATCAAAAAATGGAGAAGTTCAAAAAATTCCAGTAACCCAAAATAATTATCAAGCTTTACTAAGTGATTACTTTGGGATAGACGATATTCGGATTCAAACATTTGAACAGCATTAAATGAATTGATAATCATGAAGGCGTTTATATTACGAGTAGTTCTTGTTTGTAATATGAATGTCATACAAATAATATACTCACGCCCAACTTTAAGCTGTATAATAATATAGTGAGCAATGAATGATAAAATGTAAAAAGAAATATTGGGAGGTTTACATAAGTGCGTAAAAAAATAATTGCAACTGTAATAGGTACAAGCGCGATAGCGGCTGTAACTTCAGTAAATGCTGATGCTCGCAACAACTTATAAAGTTAAGAGTGGGGACTCTCTGTGGTCAATAGCAAATAAATATGATATTTCAATTTCAAAATTGAAATCGTTGAATAATTTGACGTCTAACGTTATTTTTCCTAACCAAACATTGAAAGTTTCTGGTTCAACAAGTACATCAACGAATACATCATCAGGATCAACATATACAGTAAAATCTGGAGACACGTTATCAGGTATCGCCGCTAAACACGGTACGACTTACCAAAAAATCATGAACTTAAATAATTTATCAAATACTAACATTTATCCAGGACAGAAGTTGAAGGTATCGGGAACAGCTTCAACTGGTGGTTCAAGTTCATCAGGTGGGACGAGCAGTGGTAGTACAACGACATATACAGTGAAATCAGGCGATTCTTTATCAGCAATCGCCGCAAGATATGGCACGACTTACCAAAAAATCATGAGTTTAAATGGTTTATCAAATACTAATATTTATCCAGGACAGAAGTTGAAAGTTTCAGGGACAGCTTCAACTGGTGGATCAGGTTCATCAGGGTCTACAGGTTATAACACACCGATATTTAATCATTCCAATTTGTATGACTGGGGCCAATGCACATGGCACGTATTTAACAAACGTGCACAAATTGGTAAAGGCATTAGTACATATTGGTGGAATGCTAATAGTTGGGATACTGGCGCAGCAGCTGATGGTTATACAGTTGACCATAAGGCAACAGTGGGCTCTATTTTACAATCTGATCAAGGTTATTATGGTCATGTTGCATTCGTAGAATCTGTTAATTCTAACGGTAGTATTACTATTTCAGAAATGAATTACGGTGCATCACCAGGTATTGTAACTTACAGAACGATTCCTGCATCACAAGTAAGTTCATATAAATATATTCACTAATTTGAAAAGTGCTTCTGATGTATTTTAAAACGAATACGTTAGAAGCATTTTTATGTTGTTTTTTAAAAAAATTGCCAACAGAGCGCGTGTCCCTGTTGGCAGATTGATTTTATAGTAATTAGTTGTGAAAAGGTTTTTCCTAAAGAAAATGAGAGATTATGCTTCTTTACGTATAGATTGTACACGTTTAGCAGTCGTGAATAATGTGCTAGTCGCTGTGAAAGTTGAAAAAACTTTAACGAATTTACGCGGTGATTTTAATGCTGTATAAAAATCGAGTACCGCACCCGCACTTGTGATTGCCATGCTAGCGTAAAGTAATTTTTTGTTTTTTGATTGATAGGCGTACCAGTTGAAACCTTCTACGGCAATACCTACAAAATTGATTGTATTAGAAATGCGATTAATGCTTGGTTTTTTAGCCATTTTTATTGTATCCTCCATTTTGAAAGTGAATATATTGTTCAATATTATAACATTTTATGAGTTGATTGTTATGTTCCACACTGTGATGTTGCTCTAAATGAGATGTTCTCGAATAATAAAATATGATAACATAAGCGCAGTTAGTTTGAAAATGGTACGATTATTTCCGTATAAATAAAAAATTGAAATACGTTTGGAGTGCGTAGTTATGATTAAATGTGTTTGTTTAGTTGTTGAAGAAAATGACGAATTACTACTAGTACAAGCTAGAGATAGAGAGAAATATTATTTTCCAGGCGGTAAAATAGATGGTGATGAAACTTATAAGCAAGCATTACAGAGAGAGTTGAAAGAGGAACTGCAAGTTGATGTATCGGAAAACTCGCTCATTTATATGGACACAGTTATTGGAGATGCTTATCCACAGCACAATGAGCAGACAGAACTGAATTGTTTTTATACAACAGAACAAATAGATTGGTCTAATGTTGCAACTGACCAAGAAATTACAGATGTAAAATGGATTCATAAGCTAGAGTTCAATAAAATCGCACCTGCAGTAGTGACTTGGATAAATGAACAATTAGAAAATATATTTATGATTCCATATCGTGCAGAACTTGTTTCAGATATTGAAAAAATCACAATTACGTCAGGAGACCATCAATTTACTAAAACGCCAAAAGTGAATATTGAACTTGCGCAACGCGACTCGGAACGTCATCCTGTACTCGTATATAACGATGAGCAACAATGTATAGGCTTTTTTACACTCCATGAAGGTGCGGGTGTAGCGCCTTATTCATTAAATAAAAATGCAATGTTTTTTAGGTCTTTTAGTGTAGATGCACATTATCGAGGACGTGGTTATGGAAAACAAATTATTCAAGCGTTGCCAGAATATATACATCGCCACTTTCCTAATATCGATGAAATTTGCCTGGCGGTCAATGATAATAATGAAGTAGCTCAAAAATTATATCGACAGTGTCATTATAACGAAGTAGGTGAAACCTTATTAGAAGGTAGACCTGTTTATATCTTACAGCAACAAATATAATCAACTTAAAAATGCGTCATGTAAGTTAACATACAATGTTAATTTATATGACGCATTTTTGCTATTCATTTTGACCGGGGGTATGATTTTGATCAAAGGAGTGATTTAGATGAATATGAATGATACTTTATTTTTATTTTTGTGTACGTTACTTGTATGGTTAATGACGCCAGGGTTGAGTTTGTTTTATGGTGGGCTTGTACAATCTAAAAATGTGTTGAATACAGTTATGCAAAGTATGTCTGCGATTGTTGTTGTGACATTCGCGTGGGTTATTTTAGGTTTTAGCTTAAGCTTTGGTCCAGGAAATACTATTATAGGAGACTTTACATACTTGGGGTTAAAACAAGTTGGCTTTAATACACAAGATGATATTGCTACGCATATTCCTATAGCGCTTTTTATGCTGTTTCAATTAATGTTTTGTACCATTGCTGTATCGATTTTGTCAGGATCAATTGCAGAAAAAATGAAGTTTATACCCTATTTAATTTTTGTATTTTTATGGGTTCTTTTAGTTTACAGTCCAGTTGCACATTGGGTATGGGGAGGTGGCTGGATTCATAAATTAGGTGCGATAGATTATGCAGGGGGTACAGTAGTTCATATTACATCAGGAGTATCAGGACTAGTATTGGCCTTGATGATAGGTGCAGGGAAAAATTTTGATAAACGACCACCTCATAATCTTATTATTACGCTAGTAGGTGGCATATTAGTATGGGTTGGTTGGTATGGGTTTAACGTGGGAAGCGCATTAACATTCAATGATATTGCTATGACTTCTTTTGTAAATACTGTTTTAGCGGCAAGTGCGGGTTCGTTGGGATGGTTGCTTATAGAGTACATTATGAAAAAAACAACAAGTTTGATTGGTATGTTATCAGGAATGTTAGCCGGTTTAGTAGCAATTACGCCTTCTGCCGGATTTGTAGACTATATGAGTGCAATAGCGATTGCATTGATTGGTGGCGTTAGTTGTTATTTTGCAATTAATTATATTAAAGTGAAACTAAAATATAATGATGCATTGGATGCTTTTGGTATACATGGTATCGGTGGTATTATCGGTGCAATTTTAACAGGTGTCTTTCAATCTCATAAAGTGAATGATGAAATAGTAAATGGATTACTTTTTGGTGGCAATTTACAAACTGTTTGGGCACAATTGATTGCAGTTTTTGTAACAGTTGTTTTTAGCGGTTGCTTAACGTTTTTAATTGCAAAAGGAATAACATTATTTAGTGCTTTAGGCACAGACAAAGTTGAAGAAGTAAATGGATTGGATTATGTTGTTCATGGAGAACGTGCTTATTTCAGTGGAGAGTTAAATAAATTTAATAAGCTGCCTTAATGGATTGAAGAAAAAATAAGTCAAAACCACTCATCTAATATTTAATACAAGATGAGTGGTTTTGTTTATTTATACGTATGCTTTATAGGTAATTTCATTTTTTGTTCCTTTTTGATTAATAGCGAGGACAGCCAAGCCGTAATAGGGATGCTTATCGCAATCGCAATACCGCCTAATAAAATAGAGATAAATTCTTGAGCGAATATTTTAGAATTAATGATATGACCAAAGGAATAATTTAATTTGAAAAACCAGAAAAATAATGTGAGTTGGCCTCCAAAATAAGCGAGATAAATTGTATTAGCTGATGTGGCTAAGATTTCTCTGCCTACACGCATTCCTGAATAAAATAGTTCTTTTTGAGTTAAATCAGGGTTGGTCTCACTTAATTCATACATGGGTGAACTAATTGTAATAGCTAAATCAATGACAGCGACTATGACTGCAAGGACTATGGTGAAGACCATGAATTTAACCATGTCTATACCGATATTCATAGAGAAAATGTACGTTTCATCTTGTTGCTCAGTTGTGAAACCTTGTAGGTTACCGATAGATACAGAAAAGTAGATGGCTGCAATCAAGATGACTGTTGTTAGAATCGTTGCGTAAAAAGCTGCCTGTGTCTTGGTATTATAACTATTAAGTACAAATAGATTACACGTCGCGATAACGATACAAAAAATTAAGGTTACAAGATAAACCGGTGCGCCAAACATAATGATAATCAAGCTTATTAATAGGATGACAAAGTTTAAGAATAATGTCAGATAAGAGATGAGCCCTTTTTTACCACCAAAAATAAGCATGAGTATGAACAGTATAATACCTAAAATTGTTATTGCACTCATTGTTTAGCACCTCGCATTTTGAACCATACTTGCATCAATAATATTGTAATAGGAATTGTTAAGACGATACCAATACCGCCTGTAATTGCCCGGGAAATTTCTAATGACCAATTCATAGAGATTGTGTAGGTAATGGTATTTGCATTTTTTAAATAAATAAGTAACATCGGTAAGCTTCCAGATAAATAAGAGAAGAGTAAAATGTTGGTCATCGTCCCCATAATATCTTGGCCAATATTTCGTCCGGCAAGTGCCCAACGCGTCATACTAATATGAGGTGTTCGACGTAGGATTTCAGTCATCCCGCTTGCAATTGTAATGGCGACATCCATTACTGCACCAAGTGACCCAATCATTACCGATGCGAGAAAGACTTCTTTAGGTGGTAATGTTAAGAAACTCATCGTTTCAAATTTTAATCCTTCGCCACCAGTCATTTGAATTACTAATTGTGTTAACCCAACGCATATAAATGTACCAAGCAAGGTACTAACAATAGTAATGAGTGTGCGCCATTGCCAACCCGTAACTAGCAATAAGGTTAATGTAGTAGATATGATAACTCCGATACTCATTAGACTGAATAAAGTCATAATATGGAATTGGTTATAAATATAAATCGCTAGAATGACGACGGCTGTGTTAATTGCCAAAGATAAAATGGATTGAAGTCCGATTTTCCTGCCTACAAGAAGTACCGTTAATAAAAATAAACCTGTCACGGCTACTACGAGGCTATCACGCTTTTTCTCTAATATATATGCGTCATTTGGATGTTTATCGATATGTAGTAAGACTTTATTATTTTTAGAAAATTTTTCACTATCTGCTTGAGATTCATAATATTCATGTGGAATCGTTGCAGTTTGACCTTCAAATTTTCCGTTTAAAATTGTAAGTTTCAATGTTTCTGTATGTTTTATATCTTTATTATGATGGTCATCTGTGGTTTTAGATGTAGATTTATTTTCAATATTTGTAATTTGACCAATAGGTGTATCGTAAAACTTAGCGTTTACAAATGTGAAAATAAACAACCCAATAAATATGATGCAAAACAACAATAATACCCAATTGAAAGGGCGTTTGATTAGTGTTTTGATTGGCATCGCTCTAATTCAATCCTCTCTTTATAGACAATGCGATTATACGCGTCTCATATGTTGAATTCAACGATTTATAGGTTTGCGTATGAATTTTGAATTAGTGATACGTTGTACTACGACTCAACAATTGATCGATCATTGAAAGCATTAAGCGAATGTCGTTTTTACGATTATCTTGGCGCATCACACTACAAATTGTGCGTTTTAGCTCTGTATGTCCGAGAGAGATGTCCACCCATTTATCAGGGTTCTTCTCTAGTAGGTGATAGGAAGTCGCGATAATATATCCACGCTCTTTATTTAAAATGTATTGTGCGAGTTGTGGATGGGTAATGGTACGTATTGGTTTTACTACAATATTGGCTAATATTTGCTTGATATGCGGAGGTAACGGATAAAGTTCGTAAATTATTTTGTCTGAGAACTGTACTAGAGGCGGGTGAGTTGCCATAGTAATTGGTGCGTCTTTAGGGGCGTAGACGTGGTAGTTTTCCTCGAACAAAGCATTTACTTTTAGTTCGCGATTTTGTTTGATGTCATTTGATAAATCGGTAAATGCAATATCGATTTGATCAGTGGTTAAAGCATTTAAAATTTCACTTTCTTCCATTAGAATAGGTTCGACAATTGAATCGCTCTGATTTTCAAAAGATTGTATTAATAGCGTGAGTACTTGTGAGATATAACTTTCAACATAACCGATACGAATAATAAAATGATTGGATTCTGATTGTTTATGAAATAGACGGACAGTTTCGTCGAATTGATCTATAATTTTAGTTGCTTCTGAAAATAATTGCTTCCCTTCATCGGTAAGATAAATATTGCGGCCTTCTCTATTAAATAATTTAACTTGTAATTCTTTTTCGAGTTGCGTAATTTGACGACTTATTGCAGATTGTGCGATTTCTAATTCAAGTGCGGCTTCTGATAAATGCTCTCTTTTTGCGACTTCTATAAAGTATTTTAGTTGTTTGATTTCCATTGTATCCCCCAAATTCAAAAACATTCTAATAATTAGAATAATATCATCTATTTTATATATTGAACAGATTGATCAACTACTATATAGTTTACTTACTAATTTAATATTCAGAATTTTCGAAAAAGAGGTGAAGATCATGCTCGAATACAATAAGAAAATTGGCTTATATGATAGTCGTGAGGAACATGATGCATGTGGTATTGGCTTTTATGCCAATATGGATAACGAAAGGAACCATGCTATTGTCGAAAAATCATTGGAGATCTTGCGTAGGTTAGATCACCGTGGCGGTCTTGGTGCAGACAGTGTGACAGGTGATGGTGCAGGGATTATGACCGAAGTGCCATACGATTATTTTTCAAAACAAACGGACTTTAATTTGCCTGAAGAAGGTCAATATGCCGTTGGGATGTTTTTTACAAATGAATCGATTGCTGGTTCTCAGCACGAGGCACAGTTTAATGCACACTTTGAAGCGGAAGGATTAAGCGTAATTGGTTATAGAGATGTACCTGTAGACATTAATGCAATTGCTTCACATGTTGCCGATACAATGCCTTTTATTCAACAAGTGTTCGTGGCATTAAATGATGTTTCACATGTAGATCGTAAATTATTTTTAGCGCGAAAACAAATTGAAAATTATGCGAATCAGCAACAACTAGATTTATATTTTACAAGTCTGTCGAATAGAACGATTGTATATAAAGGATGGTTGCGTTCGGATCAGATTAAGGCTTTATATCAAGATTTGAATCACGAATCTTATGTTTCGAAATTAGGACTTGTTCATTCGCGTTTCAGTACAAATACCTTTCCAAGTTGGAAACGTGCACATCCTAATAGATTACTTATGCATAACGGTGAGATCAATACGATTAAAGGTAATGTAAACTGGATGCGCGCTAGACAAGATGAGCTGATTGAAACTATTTTTGGCGACGAAAAGGACAAGGTAAAAGAAATTATTGATGAAGATGGCAGTGACTCGGCTATAGTCGATAATGCTTTAGAATTTTTATCATTAGCTATGGAGCCTGAAAGAGCGACGATGCTCATGATTCCAGAGCCTTGGTTATACAACAAAGCTAACGATGCGAATGTACGTGCTTTCTATGAGTATTATAGTTATTTAATGGAACCATGGGATGGACCGACGATGATTTCGTTTTGTAATGGAGACAAGATTGGTGCTTTAACGGATAGAAATGGCTTAAGACCAGGACGTTATACTATAACGAAAGATAATTACATTGTCTTTTCATCTGAAGTTGGTGTTGTTGATGTACCTGAAAAGAACGTTGCGTTTAAAGGTCAGTTGAACCCTGGGAAGTTATTACTTGTTGATTTTAACCAACATAAAGTGATTGAAAATAATGAGTTAAAAGCAAATATCGCAGATGAACTGCCTTATGAAAGTTGGTTAAACCAGTTTAAAGTAGATTTGGATTTAGAAAATGTGACGTATAAATCATCTGAGTGGGATAGTGCAACATTGAATCGATTGCAAAAACAATTTGTCTATACCAAAGAAGAAATGGATAAATACATGACAGAACTGGTTGATAATAAAAAAGATCCAATCGGGGCAATGGGTTATGACGTACCTATTGCAGTATTAAACGAAAAAAATGAAACACTTTTTAATTATTTCAAGCAATTATTCGCTCAAGTAACAAACCCGCCTATTGACGCTTATCGTGAAAAAATTGTCACGAGTGAGTTAGCTTATTTAGGCGACGAAGGGAATTTGTTAAATCCTAATGAGGATGTGTTAAATAGAATTCAGCTTAAACGTCCTGTGATGACAGAAGCGCAACTTGAGGAAATTGAACAGAGTAGATTTAACGTAAAACATCTATCAACTGTTTATAAAGACGATTTAGAAGCAGCATTAGACGCTTTAGGGGGTAAAGCGATACGTGCTGTTAAAGAAGGCAGTGAAATTTTAGTATTAGATGATCGTACACTTGTAACAGAAAAAGGTTATGCAATGCCTATATTACTTGCGGTGAGTCATATTCATCAATTGCTTATCCGAGAAGGCCTACGTATGCGTACGAGTATTGTTGCTTTGTCAGGAGAAACAAGAGAGGTACATCATGTTGCATGCTTATTAGGTTACGGTGCAAACGCGGTAGTACCTTATTTAGCACAACGTACGATTGAACAATTGGTCTTGAGCCAACGTTTAGAAGGGGATATTTCTGAAAATGTTCAAACCTATACACATACCTTGTCTGAAGGTGTCATCAAAGTAATGGCTAAGATGGGTATTTCTACAGTTCAAAGTTATCAAGGGGCACAGATTTTTGAAGCTGTAGGACTTTCAAATGAAATTGTAGACAAATATTTCACTGGCACACAGTCCAAGTTATCTGGGATAACGATGGATTTAATTGATAAAGAAAATAAAGCGAGACAAACACCTGAGAGTGAATACATTGAGTCAGGTAGTACGTTCCAATGGCGCAAACAAGGACAACATCACGCTTTTAATCCAACTTCGATACATTTATTGCAACATGCATGTCGCTTAAACGATTATGAAAAATTCAAAGCATTTTCAAATGAAGTTAATCATAAGCGAACAGACCATATTCGTCATTTGATGGAATTTAAAAAGCAGAAATCAATAGATATCGATAAAGTTGAACCTGCGAGTAAGATTGTACAACGTTTCAATACTGGAGCGATGAGTTATGGGTCGATTTCAGAAGAGGCACATCAGACACTTGCAGAAGCAATGAATCAAATGGGCGGTAAAAGTAATAGTGGTGAAGGCGGCGAAAATCCTGAACGTTTTGTAATAGATGAAGAAGGTAAAAATCGTTCAAGTGCTATTAAACAAGTTGCTTCAGGTCGCTTTGGAGTAACAAGTGATTACTTACAACATGCAAAAGAAATACAAATTAAAGTTGCGCAAGGCGCTAAACCAGGGGAAGGCGGACAACTACCAGGTACGAAAGTATATCCATGGATTGCGGAAGTAAGGGGTTCTACACCAGGTATTGGCTTAATATCACCACCGCCACATCACGATATTTATTCAATAGAAGATTTAGCACAATTAATTCACGATTTAAAAAATGCCAATAAAGATGCAAATATTACAGTTAAACTTGTCTCTAAAACAGGTGTCGGTACGATTGCGGCAGGTGTCGCGAAAGCATACGCTGATAAAATCGTAATCAGTGGTTATGATGGTGGGACAGGAGCATCACCTAAAACAAGCATTCAACATGCGGGCGTGCCATGGGAAATTGGTCTATCAGAGACGCATCAAACCTTAATGATGAACGGCTTAAGATCAAGAGTGAAAGTGGAAACCGATGGCAAATTACTTACAGGTAAAGATGTCGCTTATGCATGTGCATTAGGTGCTGAAGAATTTGGTTTTGCCACTGCACCGCTAGTAGTTATGGGATGTATTATGATGCGCGTATGTCATAAAGATACATGTCCAGTAGGTATCGCTACACAAAATCAAGATTTACGCGCGTTATTCAATGGTAGAGCAGACCATGTAGTTAATTTCATGCATTTTGTAGCGGAAGAATTAAGAGAAATATTAGCTGAACTCGGTTTGAAATCAGTCGATGAATTAGTAGGGAGAACGGATTTATTACAACGAAGTAGCCAGTTATCATCACGTCGCTCTAAAGCGACTACTATGAATGTTGAAGCGTTGTTGTATCAACATGAAGGTGACAGATTTAATAAAATAAAACAAAATCATCATCTTGATGAAGGGTTTGATTTAACGAGATTGTATCCTGACGCACAAACAGCTATTGAAAAAGGTGAAGCATTTACAGGTAAATATAAATTGAAAAATGAACAAAGAGACGTAGGTGTAATCACTGGTAGTGCAATTACTAGAATTCATGGCTCTGAAGGTTTACCTGAAGACACGATTTATGCCCAAACACAGGGTCATGGTGGGCAAAGTTTAGCAACATATACGCCTAGTGGATTAACGATTCATCATACAGGTGACGCAAATGATTACGTTGGTAAAGGATTATCTGGCGGTAAGATTATTGTGAAAGCGCCGAATAAACATCGTGAAAATGAAATTATTATTGGTAATGTTTGTTTTTACGGTGCATCACATGGTAAAGCGTATATTAATGGTAAGGCAGGAGAACGTTTCTGTATCCGAAATAGTGGTGTACAAGCAGTTGTCGAAGGTATTGGCGACCACGGGCTTGAATATATGACTGGCGGACGCGTCGTTATACTTGGAGATGTAGGTAAAAACTTTGGCCAAGGTATGAGTGGCGGCGTGAGTTACATTTTCCCATCAGACGTTGAAGCTTTTAGAAAAGAACATAAATTAGACAGTCTAGATTTCGATACGATTAGTGTAAAAGCAGAGCGTGAAATTTTGAAAGACATGCTACAAGCTCATGTTAAATATACACAGAGCACAAAAGCACAAGCTATTCTAAATGATTTTGAAAATGTGGCACAAAAAGTAGTCAAAGTAGTTCCGAAAGACTATAAATTAATGATGCAAAAAATAGAATTACAAAAACGTGATTCGAGTGAATTAGATGAAGCGTTGTTGAATGCATTTAATGATAAACGTACAAGCTTAGCATCAGAAGAACAGCAGACTGCCGTATATTAACCATAAAGGGGGATTTGTCATGGGCGAATTCAAAGGATTTATGAATTATGACAAACAACAATTAGATGAATTGTCATTGGTTGAACGTATAAGTAATCACGATGCCTTTCAACAGAGGTTTACTAAGGATGAAGCAGCAGAACAAGGTGCACGTTGTATGGATTGTGGGACACCATTTTGCCAAACGGGGGAACCTCATGGAAAAGAAACAATTGGTTGTCCAATTGGGAACTACATTCCGGAGTGGAACGATCTCGTTTATAGAAAAGATTTTAAAACAGCATATGAACGCTTGAGTGAGACAAATAACTTTCCAGAATTCACGGGTCGCGTTTGTCCCGCGCCTTGTGAACAATCGTGTGTGATGAAAATTAATCGTGAATCTGTTGCTATCAAAGGTATTGAACGTACGATTATTGATGAAGCTTATGAAAATGGCTGGGTCAAACCAACAAAGCCTGAGCAACGCCAATCCGAAACAGTAGCAATCGTCGGCAGTGGTCCAGCTGGGTTAACAGCGGCAGATGAACTAAATAAACTAGGATACAAAGTAACAGTATATGAACGTGCACATGAAGCGGGTGGGCTTCTAATGTATGGTATTCCTAATATGAAATTAGATAAGGATGTCGTGCGCCGTAGAATTGAAGTGATGAAACAATCAGGTATTGAATTTATGACAGATACAGAAATTGGTGTAGACGTAAGTCGTGATGAATTAAATGAACGACACGATGCAATTATACTTTGTACAGGTTCACAAAATGCGAGAGATTTACCATTAGAAGGACGCATGGGATTTGGAATTCACTTTGCAATGGATTACTTAACTGAACAAGGCCAATTTTTAAATGGAGAAATTAACGAACCTGAGATTTCAGCTAAAGGAAAAAATGTCATTGTAATTGGTGTTGGTGATACAGGTGCTGACTGTGTAGCGACAGCACTGCGTGAAAATTGTAAGTCTATCGTTCAATTTAATAAATACACAAAGCAACCAGAAGAGATTACATTTGATGAAAATACGTACTGGCCATTAGCAATGCCTGTGTTCAAGATGGATTATGCACACAAAGAATATGAGGCGCGTTTTGGTTTTGAACCACGTGCATATGGTGTACAAACGATGCGTTACGATGTTGATCGTATCGGCAATGTAAAAGGCGTTTATACTCAAATACTTGAAGAAACAGAAGATGGAATGGTCGTGGTGGATGGCACAGAACGTCACTGGCCAGCAGATCTAGTCTTATTGTCTATCGGTTTTGTCGGTACAGAAACGACCGTCCCTCATGCTTTTGATATTCAAACTAAACGTAATAAAATAGTGGCTGATAATAAAGATTTTAGAACGAATCAACCACACATATTTGCGGCGGGCGACGCGAGAAGAGGTCAAAGTCTTGTGGTCTGGGCTATTCAAGAAGGAAGGGCTGTCGCAGATTCAGTAGATGCTTACTTAAAAGAAAAAGCACTTGTATAGTGCTGAAATTTTAATTGACTTTTGAAACGGGCTATAATATTATAAATAATGTATTTATTTGGAGGAATACCCAAGCCCGGCTGAAGGGATCGGTCTTGAAAACCGACAGGGGCTTAACGGCCCGCGGGGGTTCGAATCCCTCTTCCTCCGCCATAATATTATAAAACTAAGACTAATAAATAGAGTAGGCAAGTAATCAATCATGTATTGAGTGCTTGTCTTTTTTATTTGCCGTTTTTAAGTTGTTTTGCATTAATTAAATGAATCTATTGAAAATATTATACAAAAACATGAAAATAACATTATTTTTTTAAATTAACATGAAAGCCTTTACAAAACTTGTCTATACAAGTTATACTTTCAGTGATGTTAAAAGAAAAAGGGAGTGAATCATCATGGCAGTTAAAAAGAAAGATGTGCAAGATATAGTCGAAGCTATTGGGGGCAAAGACAACTTGGACACAGCAACGCACTGTGTAACACGTTTGCGACTTGTCTTGAAAGATGATGATAAAGTAGATAAGGATCGATTGGGGGATAACGATTTAGTAAAAGGACAATTCAAAGCTGATAATCAGTATCAAATTGTCATTGGTCCAGGTACAGTCGATGAAGTTTACAAACAATTCATTGAAGAAACAGGTGTAGGTGAAGCGTCAAAAGACGACGCGAAAGCTGCAGCGGCTAAAAAGGGTAATCCGGTTCAAAGATTGATTAAATTGTTGGGAGACATATTTATTCCAATCTTACCGGCAATTGTTACTGCTGGTTTACTTATGGGGATTAATAATTTACTTACGATGGAAGGGCTATTTGGCCCTAAACCGTTAGTAGAACAATTTCCTCAACTTGGAGATATCTCTAATATTATCAATGTAATTGCAAGTACAGCATTCATATTCTTACCAAGCATTAATCGGTTGGAGTAGTATGCGTGTGTTTGGTGGGAGTCAAATACTTGGTCTAGTGCTAGGTTTAATTCTAATGAATCCACAACTAGCTTCACAATACGATATTGCTAGTGGTAATATTCCTACTTGGGATATTTTCGGTTTAGAAATTAAACAATTGAACTATGAAGGACAAGTATTGCCGATTTTACTTGTCGCGTATGTATTAGCTCAAATCGAGAAATTCTTAAATAAATATATTCATGATTCAATTAAAATGTTAGTTGTAGGGCCTGTGGCACTACTAATTACAGGTTTCTTAGCATTTATAGTTATTGGACCGGTTGCATTATGGCTTGGTACAGGAATTACAGAAGGCGTGACATTTGTCTTTGAACATGTCGGCTGGTTAGGTGGCGCACTTTATGGTTTGTTCTATGCACCACTCGTTATTACAGGTTTGCATCACATGTTCTTAGCGGTAGATTTCCAATTAATGGGAAGTAGCCTTGGCGGCACATACCTATGGCCGATTCTTGCAATCTCAAACATTTGTCAAGGTTCAGCGACATTTGGCGCATGGTTTGTCTATAGAAGACGTAAAATGGGCAAAGAACAGGGTCTTGCTATGACTTCAGGTATTTCAGGTTTCTTAGGTGTAACAGAACCAGCATTATTCGGGGTAAACTTACCACTAAAATACCCATTTATAGCAGCAATTTCAACATCTTGTGTGATAGGTGGTATTATAGGTGCAAGTCGTGTGCTTGGTAGTGTAGGCGTAGGCGGCGTGCCGCCTATTATTTCTATCCAAAAGGATTTCTGGTTAATTTATGCTATTTGTACCCTTTTAGCAATTGTCGTACCAGCAATTTTAACTGTTGTTCTATCAAGATTTAGTAAAGAAGAAACAAAAGAAATGGTTGAAAAATAATTCAAGTTATATAGATAAGTACAATTAAACTCGCTAAAATTGATTAGCGAGTTTCTTTTTAAAATAGTAAAAGAAAAGGCGGTAATTGTTATGGCACATAATGATTGGAGAAAATCAGTTGTTTATCAAATTTATCCAAAATCATTTAATGATACAACAGGCAGTGGAGAAGGTGATTTACAAGGTATTATTGAAAAACTAGATTATTTACAATATCTAGGTGTGGATTACATTTGGTTAACGCCAGTATATGAATCACCAATGAACGATAACGGCTATGATATTAGTAACTATTACAAAATCAATGAAAAATTTGGAACAATAGAAGATCTTGAAACATTAGTAAGTGAAGCACATAAGCGTGATTTAAAAGTTATGATGGATATTGTAATTAATCATACCTCTACAAAACATGAATGGTTTAAGCAAGCGTATGCAGATAAAGAAAGTGCCTATAGGGATTATTACTTCTTTAGACGATCAGCAGATAATCAACCACCAACAAACTGGGAGTCAAAATTTGGCGGCAATGCGTGGAAATACGATGAAAAAACAGAAGAATATTATTTGCACCTATTCGACGTTACACAAGCTGATTTAAATTGGGATAATCCTGAGGTGCGAGACGCTTTATATGACATTGTTAACCACTGGATTAGTTTTGGTGTAGATGGCTTTAGATTTGATGTGCTTAATTTGATTTCTAAAGGTGAGTTTAAAGACTCTGAAAAAATCGGTAAAGAGTTTTATACAGATGGACCACGCGTACATGAATACGTACATGAAATGAATCGTCGTACGTTTGGAGACAAAGATATAATGACAGTTGGTGAAATGTCCTCAACTACAATAGATCATTGTATTAAATATACGAATACTAAGCGCCAAGAATTAAGTAGTGTCTTTAATTTCCATCATTTAAAAGTAGACTATGCTGATGGTGAAAAATGGACGAATGCTAAATTAGATTTCCATAAATTAAAAGATATACTTATGGAATGGCAACTCGGTATTTATGAAGGTGGCGGTTGGAACGCAATATTTTGGTGTAACCATGACCAGCCTCGTGTCGTTTCGCGTTTTGGTGATGACTCGTCTGAACCAATGCGTAAACAAAGTGCTAAGATGTTAGCTACTGTACTGCATATGTTACAAGGCACGCCTTACATTTTCCAAGGTGAAGAAATCGGTATGACAAATCCGGGTTTTGAAACAATTGACCAGTATCGTGATGTTGAATCTTTAAATGCTTATCAAAATATGAAAGGTGCAGGTTATAAAGAAGAAGAAATCATTACGATATTAGGACAAAAATCTCGCGACACTTCAAGAACACCAGTTCAATGGACTGATACAGAGCATGCGGGCTTTACTACAGGCACACCATGGATTGATATTCCAAATAATTTTGATAAAATCAATGTTGAAGCGGCGATTAAAGATGAAGCATCTATATTGCACACTTATAGACATTTGATTCACTTACGTCATGAACACGATATTATTACGTATGGGAGTATAGAACCTTTATATATGGAGCATAATGAGTTATTTGTTTATAAACGTCATTATAATGATGAAACGTGGCTTGTTATTGCAAATTTTTCAAATGAACAAGTAGCGATTCCAGAAGATTTAGCTATTGAGGGAGAAATTATTATCCAACAGGGTGAAGCAACAAATGAATTAATTTATGGATTTGGCGCAATAGTAATTGCACAATAATTTAGAAAAGGGCAGTGAGTGAGCGCGCATGACACAGAAAAAATTTATTACGATATATGAAACAATACGTACAGACATCATAGAGTCACGCATATCGTATGGCACTCAATTGCCATCAGAGCATGAGTTAGTAGAAACCTATAGTGCCTCTCGTGAAACAGTACGTAAAGCACTGAACTTATTAGTGAGAGACGGTATGATTCAAAAGATTCGCGGTAAAGGTTCGATTGTAATCTATCAAGGCTTAACAGAGTTTCCTTTTGCAGATTTAACCAGCTTCAGAGAAGTTCAACAAGGATTAGGGCTGCGACATGAAACTGACGTCAAAGTGTTTGAAAAGATAACTGCAGGTGAAGTTCCGAAAGTACAAAAGGCATTGAATGTTCGCCACGGAACAGTATTGTGGCATGTTGTTCGAATTAGGAAAATAGAAAATAGAGTAAAGATTATAGATGAAGACTACTTAATAGAAGCAATTGTTCCGAACCTTACTACGGAGATTGCAAAAGCATCACTATATGAGTATATAGAAGATGTATTAGGTTTAGAAATTAGTTACTCTAATAAGTCGATTACTTTTGAGGCCTTCGGAGAAATAGAACGAGAAATATTTGGCGATGTAGTTCCGCCATATACAGCAACAGTTCGAGGCATTGTACATTTGAAAGATACTACAATATTCCAATATAATGTTTCGAAACACTTAGCCACAGAGTTTAAATTCAATGATTTTTCTAGACGCCATAAAAGGTGAAATACTTTATCGTAAAAATGACTATAATGTGAATTATATAATGAAGATATAGTATCTAGGATAGGTTATACTTGCAATCAGTTGTTAAATTATAGTATGATATATTTTGCCGTGCTAAGTGGGGAGGTAGCGGTTCCCTGTACTCGAAATCCGCTTTACGCGAGACTGAATTCCTTTGCTAAGGGTGTGTTTTTGTGAAGTCTGCCCAAAGCACGTAGTGTTTGAAGATCTCGGTCCTATGCAATATGAACCCACGAACCATGTCAGGTCCTGACGGAAGCGAGCATTAAGTGGATTATCGTATGTGCCGTAGGGTTGCCGAGATTTAGCTAACGACTTTGGTTACGTTTGTGATACACATTCGAAGTGAAGGTGCACGGTTTTAAATTTTTAAATAATGAAATAAACTTATATAAATACTGAGCGACGTATCTTTTGATAGCAGTCGCTCTTTTTTTATATTAAAATATAAGGAATACTTTGATAGGATATTGGTATCGTTTAATACTTGTCACAAAGCCGATGTTGTTAAGTCAAAGGTTGAAATTTAAACGTCATAAGGGGGATGTCGATGCAAATATACTTAAGTACTTTAACTGAAAATGATTATGATACAAGTTTGGAAACAATAAAATCTGCGTTTGAAGATGTCGCTGAGTCACAGCATGATGAGCAAGCGTTAGTTGTGAAATTGAGAGAAACTTTAGAATATAACTATGAACTAGAAGTTGTCGCGAAAAATGATGATGGTGAAGTGATTGGTCATATTATGTTATCAGAAATCCACATCCTTAATGAAGAAACAAGTTTTACTGCATTAGCATTAGCGCCACTATCTGTTTTACCGAGCATATAGAAACATGGGGTTGGGAAAAGCACTAGTGCAAGCAGCAGAAGAGCGAGCAAAAGCGCAAGGTTATACTACCATTATTGTTTTAGGAGCTTCGGGATATTATGGCAAATTAGGTTATGAAGAAGCGGAGCAATACAATATATATAGTCCATTTGATTTACCTTCAAAAAATTTTATGGTCAAATTCCTTTGGGAACAACTAACAGAGCAACCTAATGGCAAAGTGGTTTATCCAGAATCTTTTAATTGATATTCAAAGTATAAAGTACAATGCTATAATAGTTGATGAATGCTATTGGAGGTGCGAAAGTGAATTATCAAGCTTTATATAGAATGTTCCGACCGCAAAGCTTTGAAGATGTTGTGGGTCAGGAGCATGTAACTAAGACACTACGTAATGCGATTGCTAAAAGTAAACAATCCCATGCTTATATATTTAGCGGACCTAGAGGGACAGGTAAAACGAGTATTGCTAAAGTGTTCGCAAAAGCCATAAACTGTCTTGAACGTACCGATGGTGAACCTTGTAATGAATGTGCAATATGTAAGGGTATCACGCGAGGAACGAATTCAGACGTCATTGAAATTGATGCTCGCAAGTAATAACGGTGTAGATGAGATAAGAAATATTAGAGATAAAGTTAAATATGCACCTAGTGAATCGAAATTCAAAGTATATATTATAGATGAGGTACACATGCTAACAACAGGTGCTTTTAACGCGTTACTTAAAACGTTAGAAGAGCCACCAAGCACATGCAATATTTATATTAGCGACGACAGAACCTCACAAAATACCTCCGACAATTATTTCAAGATCACAAAGGTTTGATTTTAAAGCAATTAGTGAAGATGAAATTGTTGAACGCTTAAAGTTTGTAGCGGACTCACAAGAAATAGAATACGATACAGCCGCGTTAGAATTTATTGCGAAGGCATCAGAAGGTGGTATGCGTGATGCGTTAAGTATTATGGATCAAGCCATTGCTTTTGGAGATGAGCATCTCACGTTACAAGATGCGCTGAACGTAACCGGTAGTGTAGATGCCAGTGCTTTAAATGAATTGCTTAAAGAAGTAGTTCAAGGTGATGTAAAAAGCGCTTTTTCAACTTATCATCAATTCATATCACAAGGTAAAGAAGTCAATCGTTTGATTAACGATATGATTTACTTTGTGAGAGATACGATTATGAATAAGACTTCTAATGTAGAAACTGAATATGATGCATTAATGCATTTTGATTTAGATGTTCTTTACAAAATGATTGATATCATCAATGATACACTCGTTTCGATTCGATTCAGTGTAAACCAAAGTGTTCATTTCGAAGTATTACTAGTTAAAATCGCTGAAATGATAAAAGAAAAACCCGAGAGTGTTCAAACTGTAGCGACTACAGGTATTGCAACTGAACCTAATAATGATGTGCTGTTGCAAAGAATGGAACAGTTAGAAAGTGAATTGAAGACAATAAAAGCGCAAGGTGTGACGACTAGCAACACGCCTCAACAGACTAAACGAACTACCAACAAAGGTGGACAGTCTAAGAATGCTTTTTCTATGCAACAAATTGCTAAAGTATTAGACAAAGCCAATAAAGATGATATTAAGCAATTGAAAGACCATTGGGAAGAGGTTATTAATCATGCGAAAGGCAATGATATGAAATCATTAGTGAGCCTCTTGCAAAATTCTGAACCTGTTGTCGCAAGTGAAACGCATGTTCTGATTAAGTTTGAAGAAGAAATACACTGCGAAATTGTTAATAAAGATGATGAAAAACGGGAAAATATTGAGAATGTTGTTTGTAAAATCATCGATAAAACAGTCAAAGTTGTAGGTGTACCTGCCGATCAATGGATGAGAGTTAGAACAGAGTATCTACAAAATAGAAAGAGTAGTACCACAACAGAAGGTGAAAGTGATAACCAAGCTTCTACTCCAGAAGTAGCGGAAGAAGTTGACGTTGTTCAAAAAGCTAAAGATTTATTTGGTGAGAGTACTGTAAATGTAATAGATGAAGAGTGATACATGACAATGAATAAAAAGGCATGTATAATGAGACGAAAGAATAACCATAAAAATGATATAGAAGATTCAAGGAGGAAAAATTTATGCGCGGTGGCGGAAATATGCAACAGATGATGAAACAAATGCAAAAAATGCAAAAGAAAATGGGCGAAGAGCAAGAGAAATTAAAAGAGGAGAAAGTCCAAGGTACAGTCGGCGGTGGCATGGTAACTGTAACAGTATCAGGCCATAAAGAAGTACTAGATGTAGAAATAAAAGAAGAAGCGGTAGATCCAGACGACGTTGAAATGTTACAAGACTTAGTGATTGTCGCAACGAATGAAGCAATGAATAAAGCTGATGAACTTACACAAGAACGCTTAGGCAAGCACACTCAAGGCTTAAACATTCCTGGAATGTGATCATATGCACTATCCTGAACCGATTTCAAAACTTATTGACAGTTTCATGAAACTGCCAGGCATTGGGCCGAAGACCGCTCAACGTCTGGCGTTTCATGTATTAGATATGAAAGAAGACGATGTTGTCCAATTTGCCAAATCTTTAGTGGATGTTAAACGAGAACTTACCTATTGTAGTGAATGCGGACATATAACTGAACAAGATCCATGTTACATTTGCCAAGATAAACAGAGAGATCGCACAATTATTTGTGTAGTTGAAGATGATAAAGATGTCATTGCTATGGAGAAGATGCGTGAATATAAAGGTTTATATCACGTCTTACATGGCTCTATTTCTCCAATGGATGGTATTGGACCAGAGGATATTAATATACCGAGTTTAATTAATCGTTTGAAAGATGAAGAAGTTAAAGAGCTTATCTTAGCGATGAACCCAAACCTAGAAGGTGAATCTACAGCGATGTATATCTCGAGGTTAGTAAAACCAATTGGTGTTACTGTAACGAGATTAGCTCAAGGTCTTTCTGTAGGTGGCGATTTAGAATACGCTGATGAAGTTACATTGTCGAAAGCGATTATGGGCCGAACAGAGATGTAGTACGCTATTAAACATATATATGAACGATTAAAGCTACCTATATAGGTAGCTTTAATTATTTGTAAATAAAATTAAAAAGATGTAAAAGAATTTAAAGTACGCGTAATAAGCGTTTTTCAAGTGTTTATAGGTAGTTTTTAGATGCTTATTATCTACAAAGCGAACTTTAAATAAGAAGGAGATATTAAAGTATGTTTATTGGTGTTCGAAGGCTGTTGTGAGCGGGTTAAAGTGTAAATTTTATAGTTGTTAAAAGGTTTTGATGCGTGTATAGTATTACTAGTAGAGCGAAACAACAAGTCAAACACAACAAACACAAAAAAGAAATACGAAACACAACGAAAATTAATTTTAAAAAGTTCTTGACTTTCTGAGTCATAACCTGTAGAATTAAGTCTTGTGATTAAGAAATGAACATTGAAAACTGAATTGCAATATGTCAACGTTAATTCCGAACGCAACATTAAATTGTTGGTTCAAACGTGTTAGAGATAACACACAAATTAGTATTTTATGAGCTAATCAAACATCATAATTCATTTATGGAGAGTTTGATCCTGGCTCAGGATGAACGCCGGCGGCGTGCCTAATACATGCAAGTCGAGCGAACGGATAAGGAGCTTGCTCCTTTGAAGTTAGCGGCGGACGGGTGAGTAACACGTGGGTAACCTACCTATAAGACTGGAATAACTTCGGGAAACCGGAGCTAATGCCGGATAACATTTGGAACCGCATGGTTCTAAAGTAAAAGATGGTTTTGCTATCACTTATAGATGGACCCGCGCCGTATTAGCTAGTTGGTAAGGTAACGGCTTACCAAGGCAACGATACGTAGCCGACCTGAGAGGGTGATCGGCCACACTGGAACTGAGACACGGTCCAGACTCCTACGGGAGGCAGCAGTAGGGAATCTTCCGCAATGGACGAAAGTCTGACGGAGCAACGCCGCGTGAGTGATGAAGGTTTTCGGATCGTAAAACTCTGTTATTAGGGAAGAACAAATGCGTAAGTAACTGTGCGCATCTTGACGGTACCTAATCAGAAAGCCACGGCTAACTACGTGCCAGCAGCCGCGGTAATACGTAGGTGGCAAGCGTTATCCGGAATTATTGGGCGTAAAGCGCGCGTAGGCGGTTTCTTAAGTCTGATGTGAAAGCCCACGGCTCAACCGTGGAGGGTCATTGGAAACTGGGAAACTTGAGTACAGAAGAGGAAAGTGGAATTCCATGTGTAGCGGTGAAATGCGCAGAGATATGGAGGAACACCAGTGGCGAAGGCGACTTTCTGGTCTGTAACTGACGCTGATGTGCGAAAGCGTGGGGATCAAACAGGATTAGATACCCTGGTAGTCCACGCCGTAAACGATGAGTGCTAAGTGTTAGGGGGTTTCCGCCCCTTAGTGCTACAGCTAACGCATTAAGCACTCCGCCTGGGGAGTACGACCGCAAGGTTGAAACTCAAAGGAATTGACGGGGACCCGCACAAGCGGTGGAGCATGTGGTTTAATTCGAAGCAACGCGAAGAACCTTACCAAATCTTGACATCCTTTGAAAACTCTAGAGATAGAGCCTTCCCCTTCGGGGGACAAAGTGACAGGTGGTGCATGGTTGTCGTCAGCTCGTGTCGTGAGATGTTGGGTTAAGTCCCGCAACGAGCGCAACCCTTAAACTTAGTTGCCAGCATTTAGTTGGGCACTCTAGGTTGACTGCCGGTGACAAACCGGAGGAAGGTGGGGATGACGTCAAATCATCATGCCCCTTATGATTTGGGCTACACACGTGCTACAATGGACAATACAAAGGGCAGCTAAACCGCGAGGTCATGCAAATCCCATAAAGTTGTTCTCAGTTCGGATTGTAGTCTGCAACTCGACTACATGAAGCTGGAATCGCTAGTAATCGTAGATCAGCATGCTACGGTGAATACGTTCCCGGGTCTTGTACACACCGCCCGTCACACCACGAGAGTTTGTAACACCCGAAGCCGGTGGAGTAACCATTTATGGAGCTAGCCGTCGAAGGTGGGACAAATGATTGGGGTGAAGTCGTAACAAGGTAGCCGTATCGGAAGGTGCGGTCGGATCACCTCCTTTCTAAGGATATATTCGGAACATCTTCCTTGAGAAGATGAAGAGGAATGACATTGACATATTGCATTCAGTTTTGAATGCTCATTACGAGTATTCATTGCGTTATTTTGTACATTGAAAACTAGATATGTAAGTAAAATTTATGATTTTACCAAGCAAAACCGAGTGAATTAGAGTTTTAAAAAGCTTGAATTCAAAAAAATAGAAATAATCGCTAGTGTTCGAAAGAACACTCACAGATTAATAACATTTTAGGTTTTCAACCGATTTTTTTCGTGTTGAAAGTCGAAAAGATTAAGTTATTAAGGGCGCACGGTGGATGCCTTGGCACTAGAAGCCTACGAAGGACGTTACTAACGACGATATGCTTTGGGGAGCTGTAAGTAAGCTTTGATCCAGAGATTTCCGAATGGGGAAACCCAACACGAGTTATGTCGTGTTATCGATATGTGAATACATAGCATATCTGAAGGCAGACGCGGGGAACTGAAACATCTTAGTACCCGCGAGAAGAGAAAGAAAAATCGATTCCCTGAGTAGCGGCGAGCGAAACGGGAAGAGCCCAAACCAACGAGCTTGCTTGTTGGGGTTGTAGGACACTCTATACGGAGTTACAAAAGAACAAATTAGACGAATCATCTGGAAAGATGAATCAAAGAAGGTAATAATCCTGTAGTCGAAAGTTTGTTCACTCTTGAGTGGATCCTGAGTACGACGGAACACGAGAAATTCCGTCGGAATCCGGGAGGACCATCTCCCAAGGCTAAATACTCTCTAGTGACCGATAGTGAACCAGTACCGTGAGGGAAAGGTGAAAAGTACCCCGGAAGGGGAGTGAAATAGAACTTGAAACCGTGTGCTTACAAGTAGTCAGAGCCCGTTAATGGGTGATGGCGTGCCTTTTGTAGAATGAACCGGCGAGTTACGATTTGATGCAAGGTTAAGCAGTTAATGTGGAGCCGTAGCGAAAGCGAGTCTGAATAGGGCGTTGAGTATTTGGTCGTAGACCCGAAACCAGGTGATCTACCCATGACCAGGCTGAAGTTCAGGTAACACTGAATGGAGGGCCGAACCGACTTACGTTGAAAAGTGAGCGGATGAGTTGTGGGTAGCGGAGAAATTCCAATCGAACCTGGAGATAGCTGGTTCTCTCCGAAATAGCTTTAGGGCTAGCCTTAAGTAATGATTATTGGAGGTAGAGCACTGTTTGGACGAGGGGCCCTTATCGGGTTACCGAATTCAGACAAACTCCGAATGCCAATCAATTTTATCTTAGGAGTTAGAACGCGGGTGATAAGGTCCGTGTTCGAAAGGGAAACAGCCCAGACCACCAGCTAAGGTCCCAAAATATATGTTAAGTGGAAAAGGATGTGGCGTTGCCCAGACAACTAGTATGTTGGCTTAGAAGCAGCCATCATTTAAAGAGTGCGTAATAGCTCACTAGTCGAGTGACACTGCGCCGAAAATGTACCGGGGCTAAACATATTACCGAAGCTGTGGATTGTCCGTAAGGACAGTGGTAGGAGAGCGTTCTAAGGGCGTTGAAGCATGATCGCAAGGACATGTGGAGCGCTTAGAAGTGAGAATGCCGGTGTGAGTAGCGAAAGACGGGTGAGAATCCCGTCCACCGATTGACTAAGGTTTCCAGAGGAAGGCTCGTCCGCTCTGGGTTAGTCGGGTCCTAAGCTGAGGCCGATAGGCGTAGGCGATGGATAACAGGTTGATATTCCTGTACCACCAAATTTCGTTTTAAGCGATGGGGGGACGCAGTAGGATAGGCGAAGCGTACTATTGGATTGTACGTCCAAGCAATGAGACTGAGTGTTAGGCAAATCCGGCACTCTTAAGGTCAAGTTGTGATGGGGAGAGGAAATTGTTTCCTCGAGTCGTTGATTTCACACTGCCAAGAAAAGCCTCTAGCTAGAATTTTGGTGCCCGTACCGCAAACCGACACAGGTAGTCAAGATGAGAATTCTAAGGTGAGCGAGCGAACTCTCGTTAAGGAACTCGGCAAAATGACCCCGTAACTTCGGGAGAAGGGGTGCTCTTTAGGGTTAACGCCCAGGAGAGCCGCAGTGAATAGGCCCAAGCGACTGTTTATCAAAAACACAGGTCTCTGCTAAACCGTAAGGTGATGTATAGGGGCTGACGCCTGCCCGGTGCCGGAAGGTTAAGAGGAGTGGTTAGCTTCGGCGAAGCTACGAATCGAAGCCCCAGTAAACGGCGGCCGTAACTATAACGGTCCTAAGGTAGCGAAATTCCTTGTCGGGTAAGTTCCGACCCGCACGAAAGGCGTAACGATTTGGGCACTGTCTCAACGAGAGACTCGGTGAAATCATAGTACCTGTGAAGATGCAGTGTTACCCGCGACAGGACGGAAAGACCCCGTGGAGCTTTACTGTAGTCTGATATTGAAATTCGGTACAACTTGTACAGGATAGGTAGGAGCCTTTGAAACGTGAGCGCCAGCTTACGTCGAGGCGTTGGTGGGATACTACCCTTGCTGTGTTGGATTTCTAACCCGCACCATTTATCATGGTGGGAGACAGTGTCAGATGGACAGTTTGACTGGGGCGGTCGCCTCCTAAAGAGTAACGGAGGCGCTCAAAGGTTTCCTCAGAATGGTTGGAAATCATTCATAGAGTGTAAAGGCATAAGGAAGCTTGACTGCGAGACTTACAAGTCGAGCGAGGGTCGAAAGACGGACTTAGTGATCCGGTGGTTCCGCATGGAAGGGCCATCGCTCAACGGATAAAAGCTACCCCGGGGATAACAGGCTTATCTCCCCCAAGAGTTCACATCGACGGGGAGGTTTGGCACCTCGATGTCGGCTCATCGCATCCTGGGGCTGTAGTCGGTCCCAAGGGTTGGGCTGTTCGCCCATTAAAGCGGTACGCGAGCTGGGTTCAGAACGTCGTGAGACAGTTCGGTCCCTATCCGTCGTGGGCGCAGGAAATTTGAGAGGAGCTGTCCTTAGTACGAGAGGACCGGGATGGACATACCTCTGGTGTACCAGTTGTCGTGCCAACGGCATCGCCGGGTAGCTATGTATGGACGGGATAAGTGCTGAAAGCATCTAAGCATGAAGCCCCCCTCAAGATGAGATTTCCCAACTTCGGTTATAAGATCCCTCAAAGATGATGAGGTTAATAGGTTCGAGGTGGAAGCATAGCGATATGTGGAGCTGACGAATACTAATCGATCGAAGACTTAATCAAATTTAAAAGTGTTTTGTTTGGCATTATCAAATTTTACTTACTATCTAGTTTTGAATGTATAATTTTTATACAGTTCATTGTCTGGTGACAATGGCAAGGAGGTCACACCTGTTCCCATGCCGAACACAGTAGTTAAGCTCCTTAGCGCCGATGGTAGTCGGACTTACGTTCCGCAAGAGTAGGACGTTGCCAGGCAATTAAGGACCCGAAAGGGTCTTTTTTTATGGAGAAAAAGAGCTTAACTACCAAAAACAACTGGTTTAAAATATGAGCACATAAGCTGAAGCTCATGTGTAAGAACTACTAATCCCAATGAGATTGGGAAGTAGTTCTTTAGAAGCTGACGAACTCAGCGAAAGACGCGACGAGCTTAAAAGCGGTAAGTGAGTAAGGAAAGAGCGCAAGTGAGAAAAGATGCGAGCGCTTGGCTTATATCAGGAAAGCTCCTTAGCGCCGATGGTAGCTGATTTACGTTCCGCAAGAGTAGGGTAAGAGGGATACAAAAGACAAGTCTTTTGTATAAGTGCTCCTAAACTCTAATTATTAGAATAAGGAGCACTTTACAGGCAATTAAGGACCCGAAAGGGTCTTTTTTTTATGGATAAAAAGAGCTTAACTACCAGGGTTACAAGAGTGAAGCGATTGCATAAGTATTACTAACCTCTATAAACTGAGGGGCAGTCTTTATCGAAGAACTGAAATTTTGATTTAAAACATGAACACATAAGCTGAGATCATGTGTAAGGACTACTAACCTCAATAAATTGAGAAGTAGAAGTTTTTACAGCCAGTGTTATAGGATACGAGGAGTCGAGACTGAGAGGTCTCTTTTTTGTGGAAAAATAGTGTGAATCTCATCCTAAGAGATATGAGAATAATTTAAGGATTACAAGAGTCGGTGCTCTTGTATAAGAACTACTAATTTCGCAAGCGAAAAAGTGGTTCTTTATAAATTAAAAAGTGGTAGTTTATAGGAATATAAGAGTTGAAGGCCATATTAAATGTGATTTATTTTTGGGTTAGGTAAATAAAGTATTCTAGAGTTCTAGTTAACATTTAGTATTCACTTAATTTACTACTGCATAGAGTAAAAATTTTTTTCGCTTATATTATCCAAAAGGCTTATCAATATATAACTTTTCAACTGATATAAGAATTAGAGTATCATCTCTTTTATGTATGGAATTTCCATTTGTGAGTTTTCAATGTGTTAATATAAATTTATTTAATAGTTCTGATATTCATAAGATTAAAGACATAGGTTGTTTTTTACTTGATCTATAAATTTTTAAGTATGTTTTAAAAGATAAAAATTATTGGAAGAATAATTAGAGCAATATTTTCGAGATTTTCACTTTTATTATTTGGAAGAATTAGATTATATAAATTATGAATAGAGAAAAAGTTTAAAAAAACATAGTGAGCAACGAGAAATAAAATAGTGAATAATCTTCCAAATAGAGTGATATATAGTTATTTTAGAAAGGGATTAGCCTTCCTTGTATTTGGATTTATTACATTGAAAAAGCTGTAGTTACTAGAGATTCGACTATAATATAGTCTTAATGAATTAGATTTGTTTAATAAATGTAAGTTTTGTAGCGATAGTGTAAATTTTACTGTTGTTAAAAGCTTTTTATGCGTGTATAGTATTACTAGTCGAGCGAAACAACACGACAAACACAAAAAGAAATACGAAACACAACGAAAATTAATTTTAAAAAGTTCTTGACTTTCTGAGTCATAACCTGTAAAATTAAGTCTTGTGATTAAGAAATGAACATTGAAAACTGAATTGCAATATGTCAACGTTAATTCCGAACGCAACATTAAATTGTTGGTTCAAACGTGTTAGAGATAACACACAAATTAGTATTTTATGAGCTAATCAAACATCATAATTCATTTATGGAGAGTTTGATCCTGGCTCAGGATGAACGCCGGCGGCGTGCCTAATACATGCAAGTCGAGCGAACGGATAAGGAGCTTGCTCCTTTGAAGTTAGCGGCGGACGGGTGAGTAACACGTGGGTAACCTACCTATAAGACTGGAATAACTTCGGGAAACCGGAGCTAATGCCGGATAACATTTGGAACCGCATGGTTCTAAAGTAAAAGATGGTTTTGCTATCACTTATAGATGGACCCGCGCCGTATTAGCTAGTTGGTAAGGTAACGGCTTACCAAGGCAACGATACGTAGCCGACCTGAGAGGGTGATCGGCCACACTGGAACTGAGACACGGTCCAGACTCCTACGGGAGGCAGCAGTAGGGAATCTTCCGCAATGGACGAAAGTCTGACGGAGCAACGCCGCGTGAGTGATGAAGGTTTTCGGATCGTAAAACTCTGTTATTAGGGAAGAACAAATGCGTAAGTAACTGTGCGCATCTTGACGGTACCTAATCAGAAAGCCACGGCTAACTACGTGCCAGCAGCCGCGGTAATACGTAGGTGGCAAGCGTTATCCGGAATTATTGGGCGTAAAGCGCGCGTAGGCGGTTTCTTAAGTCTGATGTGAAAGCCCACGGCTCAACCGTGGAGGGTCATTGGAAACTGGGAAACTTGAGTACAGAAGAGGAAAGTGGAATTCCATGTGTAGCGGTGAAATGCGCAGAGATATGGAGGAACACCAGTGGCGAAGGCGACTTTCTGGTCTGTAACTGACGCTGATGTGCGAAAGCGTGGGGATCAAACAGGATTAGATACCCTGGTAGTCCACGCCGTAAACGATGAGTGCTAAGTGTTAGGGGGTTTCCGCCCCTTAGTGCTGCGGCTAACGCATTAAGCACTCCGCCTGGGGAGTACGACCGCAAGGTTGAAACTCAAAGGAATTGACGGGGACCCGCACAAGCGGTGGAGCATGTGGTTTAATTCGAAGCAACGCGAAGAACCTTACCAAATCTTGACATCCTTTGAAAACTCTAGAGATAGAGCCTTCCCCTTCGGGGGACAAAGTGACAGGTGGTGCATGGTTGTCGTCAGCTCGTGTCGTGAGATGTTGGGTTAAGTCCCGCAACGAGCGCAACCCTTAAACTTAGTTGCCAGCATTTAGTTGGGCACTCTAGGTTGACTGCCGGTGACAAACCGGAGGAAGGTGGGGATGACGTCAAATCATCATGCCCCTTATGATTTGGGCTACACACGTGCTACAATGGACAATACAAAGGGCAGCTAAACCGCGAGGTCATGCAAATCCCATAAAGTTGTTCTCAGTTCGGATTGTAGTCTGCAACTCGACTACATGAAGCTGGAATCGCTAGTAATCGTAGATCAGCATGCTACGGTGAATACGTTCCCGGGTCTTGTACACACCGCCCGTCACACCACGAGAGTTTGTAACACCCGAAGCCGGTGGAGTAACCATTTATGGAGCTAGCCGTCGAAGGTGGGACAAATGATTGGGGTGAAGTCGTAACAAGGTAGCCGTATCGGAAGGTGCGGTCGGATCACCTCCTTTCTAAGGATATATTCGGAACATCTTCCTTGAGAAGATGAAGAGGAATGACATTGACATATTGCATTCAGTTTTGAATGCTCATTACGAGTATTCATTGCGTTATTTTGTACATTGAAAACTAGATATGTAAGTAAAATTTATGATTTTACCAAGCAAAACCGAGTGAATTAGAGTTTTAAAAAGCTTGAATTCAAAAAAATAGAAATAATCGCTAGTGTTCGAAAGAACACTCACAGATTAATAACATTTTAGGTTTTCAACCGATTTTTTTCGTGTTGAAAGTCGAAAAGATTAAGTTATTAAGGGCGCACGGTGGATGCCTTGGCACTAGAAGCCTACGAAGGACGTTACTAACGACGATATGCTTTGGGGAGCTGTAAGTAAGCTTTGATCCAGAGATTTCCGAATGGGGAAACCCAACACGAGTTATGTCGTGTTATCGATATGTGAATACATAGCATATCTGAAGGCAGACGCGGGGAACTGAAACATCTTAGTACCCGCGGGAAGAGAAAGAAAAATCGATTCCCTGAGTAGCGGCGAGCGAAACGGGAAGAGCCCAAACCAACGAGCTTGCTTGTTGGGGTTGTAGGACACTCTATACGGAGTTACAAAAGAACAAATTAGACGAATCATCTGGAAAGATGAATCAAAGAAGGTAATAATCCTGTAGTCGAAAGTTTGTTCACTCTTGAGTGGATCCTGAGTACGACGGAACACGAGAAATTCCGTCGGAATCCGGGAGGACCATCTCCCAAGGCTAAATACTCTCTAGTGACCGATAGTGAACCAGTACCGTGAGGGAAAGGTGAAAAGTACCCCGGAAGGGGAGTGAAATAGAACTTGAAACCGTGTGCTTACAAGTAGTCAGAGCCCGTTAATGGGTGATGGCGTGCCTTTTGTAGAATGAACCGGCGAGTTACGATTTGATGCAAGGTTAAGCAGTTAATGTGGAGCCGTAGCGAAAGCGAGTCTGAATAGGGCGTTGAGTATTTGGTCGTAGACCCGAAACCAGGTGATCTACCCATGACCAGGCTGAAGTTCAGGTAACACTGAATGGAGGGCCGAACCGACTTACGTTGAAAAGTGAGCGGATGAGTTGTGGGTAGCGGAGAAATTCCAATCGAACCTGGAGATAGCTGGTTCTCTCCGAAATAGCTTTAGGGCTAGCCTTAAGTAATGATTATTGGAGGTAGAGCACTGTTTGGACGAGGGGCCCTTATCGGGTTACCGAATTCAGACAAACTCCGAATGCCAATCAATTTTATCTTAGGAGTTAGAACGCGGGTGATAAGGTCCGTGTTCGAAAGGGAAACAGCCCAGACCACCAGCTAAGGTCCCAAAATATATGTTAAGTGGAAAAGGATGTGGCGTTGCCCAGACAACTAGTATGTTGGCTTAGAAGCAGCCATCATTTAAAGAGTGCGTAATAGCTCACTAGTCGAGTGACACTGCGCCGAAAATGTACCGGGGCTAAACATATTACCGAAGCTGTGGATTGTCCGTAAGGACAGTGGTAGGAGAGCGTTCTAAGGGCGTTGAAGCATGATCGCAAGGACATGTGGAGCGCTTAGAAGTGAGAATGCCGGTGTGAGTAGCGAAAGACGGGTGAGAATCCCGTCCACCGATTGACTAAGGTTTCCAGAGGAAGGCTCGTCCGCTCTGGGTTAGTCGGGTCCTAAGCTGAGGCCGATAGGCGTAGGCGATGGATAACAGGTTGATATTCCTGTACCACCAAATTTCGTTTTAAGCGATGGGGGGACGCAGTAGGATAGGCGAAGCGTACTATTGGATTGTACGTCCAAGCAATGAGACTGAGTGTTAGGCAAATCCGGCACTCTTAAGGTCAAGTTGTGATGGGGAGAGGAAATTGTTTCCTCGAGTCGTTGATTTCACACTGCCAAGAAAAGCCTCTAGCTAGAATTTTGGTGCCCGTACCGCAAACCGACACAGGTAGTCAAGATGAGAATTCTAAGGTGAGCGAGCGAACTCTCGTTAAGGAACTCGGCAAAATGACCCCGTAACTTCGGGAGAAGGGGTGCTCTTTAGGGTTAACGCCCAGGAGAGCCGCAGTGAATAGGCCCAAGCGACTGTTTATCAAAAACACAGGTCTCTGCTAAACCGTAAGGTGATGTATAGGGGCTGACGCCTGCCCGGTGCTTCGGAAGGTTAAGAGGAGTGGTTAGCTTCGGCGAAGCTACGAATCGAAGCCCCAGTAAACGGCGGCCGTAACTATAACGGTCCTAAGGTAGCGAAATTCCTTGTCGGGTAAGTTCCGACCCGCACGAAAGGCGTAACGATTTGGGCACTGTCTCAACGAGAGACTCGGTGAAATCATAGTACCTGTGAAGATGCAGGTTACCCGCGACAGGACGGAAAGACCCCGTGGAGCTTTACTGTAGTCTGATATTGAAATTCGGTACAACTTGTACAGGATAGGTAGGAGCCTTTGAAACGTGAGCGCCGGCTTACGTCGAGGCGTTGGTGGGATACTACCCTTGCTGTGTTGGATTTCTAACCCGCACCATTTATCATGGTGGGAGACAGTGTCAGATGGACAGTTTGACTGGGGCGGTCGCCTCCTAAAGAGTAACGGAGGCGCTCAAAGGTTTCCTCAGAATGGTTGGAAATCATTCATAGAGTGTAAAGGCATAAGGAAGCTTGACTGCGAGACTTACAAGTCGAGCAGGGTCGAAAGACGGACTTAGTGATCCGGTGGTTCCGCATGGAAGGGCCATCGCTCAACGGATAAAAGCTACCCCGGGGATAACAGGCTTATCTCCCCCAAGAGTTCACATCGACGGGGAGGTTTGGCACCTCGATGTCGGCTCATCGCATCCTGGGGCTGTAGTCGGTCCCAAGGGTTGGGCTGTTCGCCCATTAAAGCGGTACGCGAGCCGGGTTCAGAACGTCGTGAGACAGTTCGGTCCCTATCCGTCGTGGGCGCAGGAAATTTGAGAGGAGCTGTCCTTAGTACGAGAGGACCGGGATGGACATACCTCTGGTGTACCAGTTGTCGTGCCAACGGCATCGCCGGGTAGCTATGTATGGACGGGATAAGTGCTGAAAGCATCTAAGCATGAAGCCCCCCTCAAGATGAGATTTCCCAACTTCGGTTATAAGATCCCTCAAAGATGATGAGGTTAATAGGTTCGAGGTGGAAGCATAGCGATATGTGGAGCTGACGAATACTAATCGATCGAAGACTTAATCAAATTTAAAAGTGTTTTGTTTGGCATTATCAAATTTTACTTACTATCTAGTTTTGAATGTATAATTTTTATACAGTTCATTGTCTGGTGACAATGGCAAGGAGGTCACACCTGTTCCCATGCCGAACACAGTAGTTAAGCTCCTTAGCGCCGATGGTAGTCGGACTTACGTTCCGCAAGAGTAGGACGTTGCCAGGCAATTAAGGACCCGAAAGGGTCTTTTTTTTATGGAGAAAAAGAGCTTAACTACCAAAAACAACTGGTTTAAAATATGAACACATAAGCTGAAGCTCATGTGTAAGAACTACTAATCCCAATGAGATTGGGAAGTAGTTCTTTAGAAGCTGACGAACTCAGCGAAAGACGCGACGAGCTTACAAGCGGTAAGTGAGTAAGTGTCTTTTTTTTGAGTGAAAAATTAGTGAAGCTTGATTAAAGACAAAGTTTTTTATATGCAGTACATTTAGGATTAGAGGTAGGGACAAACACATATTCCACTCTCTATATGTTAAAATATAATGAACTATAGGAGTTGGAATTATTGTTTGAAAAGCGAGGATACATATGAAATTACCATTAACTAATAAACTTAATGATATATTAAATAGAAATCCGATTTCGATGCATGTACCTGGGCATAAAAATATGACAATCGGTTATTTAGAACAATTAAATTTTAAAATGGATATGACTGAGATTACAGAATTAGATGATTTACATCACCCCGATGAAGTGATAGCACAAAGTATGGAAGGTTTAGAGAAACATCCTGACTATGATGCATATTATTTAGTCAATGGGACTACGTCTGGGATTTTATCAGTAATCCAAGGATTTTCAGGACAAGAGGGGCATTATTCCATAGTTCGGAATGCACATAAATCTGTATTTCATGCTTTGGATTTAACATCAGAGCAGTGTCAATTATTGGAAATGAAAATGAGTGAAAAAACGAACCAATATTTAGGTCCGAATTTGGATGCATTTTTTTCTCAAATAGAACAAACTAAATTAGCAATTCTTACATATCCTAATTATTATGGTGAGTGTTTTGATGTATCTATTGCTATCAAAGGTCTAAAAGAGCACAATATACCTGTATTGATAGATGAAGCACATGGTGCTCATTTTGATTTAGAAGGCTTTCCCAATTCCACTTTAAATATGGGTGCGGATTACGTAGTGCAATCGTATCATAAATCATTACCAAGCACTAACAATGAGTTCTATTATATTTATTCATAAGAATGCACCGAGACGGGAAAAGGTTATTAAATATTTGTCCTATTTTCAATCTTCAAGCCCTTCCTATCTATTAATGACGAGTTTGGAATTAGCGCATCAGTTTTATAAAGATTATAACAGTCATCTCTTTTTTGAAAAAAGAGGTCAATTAATTCAAGAGTTAAAAGAAATTGGAGCTGAAATCGTTAAAGTTGAAGATCCACTGAAATTGAATATACGTTGTAATGGTTATACTGGTTTTGAATTACAAAAGCATTTTGAAACTAAAGATATTTACGTTGAACTTGCTGATGAACATCAGGTATTGTTCGTTTTGCCTTTATGGCATAAGGAAGATACATATCCATTTGATTTATTAATAGAAAGAATACGACAGATTGAGTTGGAAGAGAGAGACACACAATCACCTGCTCAGTCCGCGTTTAGAACTGAAGAAGGTACATACCAAGCGGGCGATATAGTTGATACAAAAAGTATCAATATTAGTCATGCTGAATCTAAAGTTTTAGCAACAAATATCGTTCCATATCCTCCTGGCATCCCTGTTATGTTTAAAGGAGAAAAAATTACAGAAAATATGATAAAATTAATGAATTATTGGTATGATAATAATATAAGAGTAGAAGGAATTAAAAATTATAAAATAGAAATTAAGGATGAATAAAATGTCAGCTTTTATAACTTTTGAGGGCCCAGAAGGTTCAGGTAAAACTACAGTCATTCAACAAGTGGCAGAACGGTTAGAAACAGAGTATGATGTTGTACTTACTAGAGAACCTGGTGGTGTTAAAACTGGAGAGCAAATACGTGAAGTATTACTTGAAGGTGACGATATGGATGAGCGCACTGAAGCCTTATTATTTGCGGCGTCAAGGCGAGAACATCTTGTTGGTAAAGTTATACCATCATTAGATGAGGGCAAGTTAGTATTATGTGATCGTTATATAGATAGTTCATTAGCTTATCAAGGTTATGCACGGGGTATAGGAATAGAAGAAGTGAAATCTATTAATGAATTTGCTATCAATGGTTTATATCCAGATAGAACCATTTACCTTGATGTGAGCGTGGAGGTAGGTCGTGACCGTATACAAAAAAATCAGCGAAATCAAAATCGCTTAGATCAAGAAGATGTAATATTTCACGAAAAAGTAGTTGAAGGTTATAGGAAAATTATTCATAATGAGTCTAAACGTTTTATTGTGATTGATGCAAATCGAAGTTTAGAAGAAGTAGTAAATGCGACGTATAAATCTATCAGCAAATACTTAGAAAAATTGTGATATAATATTTGGAAGAGGTGTTTAGTATGAAAATGATTATAGCAATTGTACAAGACCAGGATAGTCAGGAACTGTCGGATAAACTTGTTAAGCATAATTTTAGAGCAACAAAACTTGCAACCACTGGTGGATTTTTAAGAGCCGGTAATACTACGTTCTTATCTGGTGTTGAAGATGATCGCGTGGATGAGATGTTGAAAGTTATCAATGATACTTGTGGTAACAGAGAGCAACTTGTCTCACCTATTACACCGATGGGTGGTAGTGCAGATTCTTATATACCGTATCCGGTTGAAGTAGAAGTTGGAGGAGCAACGGTATTTGTAATGCCTGTTGAAACTTTCCATCAATTCTAAAATCATGGTTGCTTAATATAGTAGCCTCTCAAATTACATTTTAGCTAAAGAGATTTACCTATGGTGATCTTTAGAATGTTTTTTGTAGAGCAACTATATATAAGCGACCTTTTTATATAAAGGAGTAACTTTATAATGGATGAACGAGAAAGACTGACGAAAGCCTATCAATCAAATAAATTGTCACATGCTTATTTATTTGAGGGTGATGATGGTCAGACAATGCAACAAGTCGCTATTGATTTTACGAAACTTATTTTATGTAATCAAGACAATCAATGTCAGTTAAAGGTAGAAACATTTAATCATCCTGATTTTATGTATATATCCTCTGAAGAGACTACAATAAAGAAAGATCAAATAGAACAGTTATTACATCATATGAATCAATTACCAATAGAAGGTGACTATAAAGTATATATTATTGAATCCTTTGAAAAGTTAACAATTCAAGGTGAAAATAGCATTTTGAAATTTTTAGAGGAACCTCCTGAAAATACCATCGCCATCTTATTAACTACGAAACCCGAGCAAATCTTAGACACAATACATTCGAGATGTCAGCATGTTTATTTTAAACCTATTAATAAAGCTAATTTTATAAATAGATTAGTAGAGCGTGATATTTCGCGTCCAGTAGCTGAATTACTAAGTACATATACTACGCAAATTGAAACGGCAGTTACGCTAAATGAAGAAGCAGATTTAATGGCGCTACGTAAAAGTATTATTAAATGGTGCCAATTACTTTTAACAAATCGACCTATGGCATTGATTGCTATTGTAGATTTATTGAAACAGGCTAAAAACAGAAGGTTACAAATGGTCACATTAGCCGCAGTTAATGGTTTCTTTCAAGATGTTATGCATGCTAAAGTAGGGATGACTGATGATATGATATATCAAGATTTACAAGTCGATGTACAAGAATATACGAAAAAACTAACATATAATCAAATTATTTTGATGTATGATCAAATAACAGAAGCACATAAAAAGTTGAATCAAAATGTGAATCCAACTTTAGTGTTTGAGCAAATCGTAATAAAAGGGGTGAATTAGTTATGCAAAATGTAGTAGGCATTGATTTTCAAAAGTCAGGAAAAATGGAGTATTATTCGCCTCAACACTTTAATTTAGCTGTAGGAGACTGGGTGGTAGTAGAGTCTAAAAGAGGCTTAGAGATGGGGCGTGTAAAATACGAACCATTAAATGTTGCGGATCAAGATGTAACGCTACCATTAAAAGAAATCGTACGTATTGCAACTGAAGAAGATTTAGTTAGATATGAACAAAATGAGCAAGCCGCAAAAGAAGCTTTGGAATTGTGTAAAGATACGATTCAACAACAACAATTAGAAATGCGTTTGGTTAACTGTGAATTCACATTAGATAAATCAAAAGTAATATTTAATTTTACTTCAGATGAACGTGTTGATTTTAGAAAACTCGTAAAAGTCTTGGCACAGAAGTTGAAAACACGTATTGAGTTAAGACAGATAGGTGTTAGAGACGAAGCAAAATTATTGGGTGGCATTGGACCATGTGGACGTTCTTTATGTTGTTCAACATTTTTAGGTGATTTTGAACCAGTATCTATAAAAATGGCTAAGGACCAAAACTTATCTTTAAATCCAACTAAAATTTCGGGAGCATGTGGACGTTTGATGTGTTGTCTCAAGTATGAAAATGATTATTATGAGGAAGCACGTGCACAATTACCTGATGTTGGTGATCCGATTGAAACACCAGAAGGTAACGGTAAAGTGATAGGGTTAAATATTTTAGACATTTCCATGCAAATTAAAGTGGAAGGCCTAGAGCAACCACTAGAATATAAAATGGAAGAATTAGAAACGTTTAATTAGGAGGCCGTTGCAACATTGAATCGAAGCGAGATATTTGAAAAGTTAGCACAATTAGAAGAAAATATTAATCAAATCAACGGTGATATGGTTAATTTGAAAAATCTTACTGTCGAACTCATAGAAGAAAATGTAGCCTTACAAATAGAGAATGAAAATCTAAAAACTTTAATAGATAAAGAAGAAAAACCTAAAAAAATAGAAAGTGGTCATAAAGCACAATATAAGCGACCACTTCGCAGTAAAGATAATTTAGCGATGCTTTATAAAGAGGGTTTTCATATTTGTAATGGTGAGTTATTCGGCAAACATAGAAAAGGTGACGACTGTTTATTTTGTTTGGAAGTGCTGAGTGAATAATTGAAAGAACAAAATTGCCTATAAAACAATATGGAGGAAATGTGATTGAGGATGAGATGTAGCGATAGGCTTGGTTATTAAGCATCGCAGTCTCGTCCTTTTTTTGGAGGATATAATGAATATGCATATGGAAAATGAAAGATTAGATTATTTAATTAAAGAAAAACTAGAAATTATTCAAAATGATGATGTGTTTTCTTTTTCAACAGATGCTTTACTACTTGCACATTTCACAAAATTAAAAAAACAGGATACAATCATGGATTTGTGTTCGGGTAATGGCGTGATACCTTTATTACTTTCTGATAAAGGACAGCGGGCTATAGATGGAATTGAAATACAACAACAACTCGTAGATATGGCACAACGCAGTATCGTACATAACCATCTAGAAAATAGAATTCAGATGCATCATATGGATTTGAAAGAGGCACACAAACAGTTTAATCCAGCGAAATATAGTCTTATTACTTGTAATCCACCGTACTTTAAAGAGAATCAAGCGTTCCAACATCAGAAAGAAGCACATAAGATCGCACGACATGAGATTATGTGTACATTAGAGGATTGTTGTTTTGCGACAAGACATTTACTGAAACAAGGTGGACGCTTTGTGATGGTACATCGAGCAGAACGTCTTATGGATGTCTTAAGCTATATGAGAGCATACCAGATTGAACCTAAGAAACTTTATTTCATCTATAGTAAGCAAGGCAAAGTTGCGCAAACAATTGTTGTTGAAGGTAGAAAAGGTGGTAATCAAGGGCTAGACATCCAAACGCCATTTTACATATACAATAATGATGGAACGTATACTAAAGAAATGAGAGAAATATATTATGGATAAACATTATATATATATTGTTAAGTGTAAAGATGGAAGTTTATATACTGGTTATGCAAAAGATATAGAAAAAAGGGTAGAAAAGCATAATAAGGGACAAGGCGCCAAATATACTAAAATAAGACGTCCAGTAGAGTTAGTTTATCAAGAAATGTTTGATACGAAATCAGAAGCTTTAAAACGAGAATATGAAATAAAAACGTATTCTAGGCAACAAAAATTAGTATTAATAAGTGAGGGATAACTAATGGCGACACTATATTTAGTAGGAACACCCATAGGGAATTTAGCAGATATTACATATAGAGCTGTAGATATTTTAAGGTCGGTGGATTTGATTGCTTGTGAAGATACAAGAGTGACTAAAAAGTTATGTGCACATTATGATGTTCAAGCACCCCTGAAATCCTATCATGACCACAATAAGGAACAACAAACGGATTACCTAATAGAACAACTGCAGCAGGATGTTAGCATAGCGCTTGTATCAGATGCGGGCTTACCATTGATTAGTGATCCGGGTTACGAACTTGTTGTTGCGGCGAGAGCAAATGAAATTAGAGTGGAAACAGTGCCAGGTCCTAATGCTGGATTGACGGCACTGATGGCGAGTGGCTTACCCTCATTTACTTATACGTTTTTAGGGTTTTTACCACGAAAAGAAAAGCAGAAATTAGATATTTTAGAGCAACGGATGTTTGAAGATAGTACGCTAATTATTTATGAATCGCCACATCGTGTGAAAGAGACGTTGAAAACAATTCAAAAAGTAGATGAAACTAGAAAAGTTTCACTAGGTAGAGAATTAACTAAAAAGTTTGAGCAAATTGTCACAGGAGAAGTTGGAGAATTACTAAACCAACTTAATGAAAATCGAATTCCAACTAAAGGTGAATTTGTTGTAGTCATTGAAGGTGCGATAGCTGAAGAAGATACGTCATGGTTTGAAGATATGTCGATACAAGCACATGTGGATTACTATATAAATGAAAATATGAAACCTAAATCTGCAATTAAACAAGTTGCTGAAATGCGTCATATGAAGACTGGCGAAGTTTATGATATTTATCATGAGGTTTCCAATAATTAATCTAAGTCAGATGGATTATTCTTAGGATAAAGTTTCTAAGATAAAACGAAGAACTTTTACAGGATAAAATCACGTTTAATCAAGAGAAATGAGTTGAAAAACTCCCATAACACGCGTGATTTATGGTAATGTAGACAAGATAGAGATTATTAATCATATTAAAATTTTAGCAAAATTAAGTCATGAAAAGTCCGATGTGAATAGTAATCTATCCATATCATTTTAAAAGTGGCTAAATTAGAAAACGAAATAAAAAACATACATCTGTTTCATTGAGGGAAAAATGAATTTAGATATATTTAAAGCGTAGGAAACGAGGAGGAACATTGATGGCGAAAGAAACATTTTATATCACTACACCAATATATTATCCAAGTGGGAATTTACATATCGGTCATGCATATACAACAACAGCTGGTGATGTAATCGCACGTTATAAAAGAATGCAAGGCTATGATGTTCGTTATTTAACAGGTACGGATGAACATGGTCAAAAAATACAGGAAAAAGCACAAAAAGCTGGAAAATCTGAATTAGAATATTTGGATGAAATGATAGCAGGCATTAAAGATTTATGGAATAAATTAGAAATCTCAAATGATGATTTTATTCGTACAACAGAAGCACGACATAAAGAAGTGGTACAACAAATTTTTGAACGTTTATTAAAGCAAGAAGATATTTATCTTGGTGAATATGAAGGTTGGTATTCTGTACCAGATGAAACTTATTATACGGAGACGCAATTAGTGGATCCGATATTTGAAAATGGTGAAATCGTTGGCGGTAAAAGTCCAGACTCAGGTCACGAAGTAGAATTAGTTAAAGAGGAAAGTTATTTCTTCAATTTATCTAAATATACAGATCGTTTATTAGAATTTTACGATGAAAATCCTGATTTTATTCAACCACCTTCACGTAAAAATGAAATGATTAATAATTTCATCAAACCAGGGTTGGAAGATTTAGCAGTTTCACGTACATCATTCGATTGGGGCATCCATGTGAAATCAAATCCTAAACACGTTGTTTACGTGTGGATTGATGCGCTTGTGAACTACATTTCTTCATTAGGTTATTTATCAGATGATGATAGCTTATTCAAAAAATATTGGCCGGCAGATATTCATATCATGGCGAAGGAAATTGTGCGTTTCCATTCAATTATCTGGCCAATCTTGTTGATGGCATTAGATGTTCCACTACCTAAGAAAGTCTTTGCTCATGGTCTGGATTCTTATGAAAGATGGCAAAATGAGTAAATCTAAAGGTAATGTGGTCGATCCTAATGTACTTATAGATCGTTATGGACTAGATGCTACGCGTTATTATTTAATGCGTGAATTACCATTTGGTTCAGATGGTGTCTTTACGCCTGAAGGTTTCGTTGAACGTACAAATTATGATTTAGCGAATGACTTAGGTAATTTAGTTAATCGTACGATTTCTATGGTTAATAAGTATTTCGATGGCGAATTACCAAGCATATCAAGGTCCAAAACATGAGTTGGATGAAGATATGGAGCAAATGGCGATAGACACAGTGAAGACGTTCCATGAGAATATGGACGATTTACAATTCTCAGTAGCACTTTCAACGGTTTGGAAGTTAATCAGCCGTACTAATAAATATATTGACGAAACATCGCCGTGGGTATTAGCAAAAGATGAGAGTCAAAAAGACATGCTAAGTAATGTTATGGCGCATTTAGTAGAAAACATTCGTATTATAGCAGTGTTATTAAGACCATTCCTTACGCATGCACCAAAACAAATTTTTGAACAGTTGAATATTAATTCACCTGAATTATATGAATTTGATAGCGTGAAACAATATGGTGTTTTAACTGCACCAATTGTTGTTATTGATAAATCACAACCTATCTTCCCACGCTTAGATAGTGATGCAGAAATTGATTATATTAAACAATCTATGCAGCCAGAAAAAGCGGCAGAAGTTTCAGAAGAAACTGAAGAAGTACCTAGTAAGCCACAAATTGATATCAAAGACTTTGATAAGGTAGAAATTAAAGCCGCTACGATTACGGATGCTGAACAAGTTAAAAAATCTGATAAATTATTGAAAATCCAAGTCGATTTAGATAGCGAACAACGTCAAATCGTCTCAGGCATTGCAAAATACTATCAACCAGAAGATATTATAGGTAAAAAAGTTGCAGTTGTAACAAATTTAAAACCTGCTAAATTGATGGGTAGAAAATCAGAAGGTATGATTTTATCTGCTGAAAAAGACGGCGTACTGACACTTGTAAGTTTACCAAACGCAATTCCAAATGGTGCAATAATTAAGTAATCACAAATTAAGGGAGCGATATAATATGCTTATCGATACACATGTTCATTTAAATGCAGAACAATATGATGAAGATTTAGAAGCGGTCATTGAACGTGCAAGAGACAATGGTGTAGATCGCATGTTTGTTGTTGGGTTTGATACACCAACAGTCGAGCGTACGATGGAACTCATTGACCAATACGAATTTATCTATGGCATTATTGGATGGCACCCTGTAGATGCGGTTGATTGTACAGAAGAACGATTAGAATGGATAGAAAAGCTTGCGAGCACACCCTAAAGTGATTGGTATAGGTGAAACGGGATTAGATTATCATTGGGACAAGTCGCCTAAAGATGTGCAACAAACATTATTTAGAAAACAAATCGCATTGGCTAAACGCGTCAATTTACCAATTATTATTCACAATAGGGAAGCAACGCAAGATTGTATAGATATTCTTAAAGAGGAGCATGCTGAAGAAATTGGTGGTATCATGCACAGCTTCAGCGCTTCTCCTGAAATTGCAGATGATGTAATTAATAAATTGAATTTCTATGTATCTTTAGGTGGTCCAGTCACTTTTAAAAATGCGAAACAACCTAAAGAAGTAGCGAAACATGTTCCATTTGATCGATTATTAGTTGAGACAGATGCACCATTCTTATCACCACATCCATATAGAGGCAAAAGAAATGAACCTGTCCGTGTGACATTGGTTGCAGAACAAATTGCTGAATTACGCGGTGTTAGCTATGAGGAAGTTTGCAAACAAACAACTGAAAATGCAGAACGTTTATTTAAATTAGAAGGATAGACACATTACAAAAAAGGTATCGGTCTGAAATAGGGCTTAGTTCATAGAGTAAATGCTAAGTAGTAACCATTATTTGCGACGATACCTTTTTTATTTTTATCTAAAATCGAATTAAAGTGATGAAAGGTGTAACAATAAATGAAGATTAACGAATTTATTGTAGTAGAAGGTAGAGACGATACGGAACGTGTTAAAAGAGCGGTAGAATGTGATACGATTGAAACAAATGGGAGTGCGATTAACGAGCAAACTTTAACTGTTATAGCACAGGCATTTGAAACAAGAGGTGTAATTGTATTAACAGATCCTGATTTCCCGGGTGATAAAATACGTAATACTATTCAAAAACATATACCAGGCGTAAAACACGCATATATCGACAGAGAAAAAGCCAAAAGTAAACGAGGCAAGATTGGTGTAGAACATGCACAACTTGCAGATATTAAAGATGCCTTAATGAATGTAAGTACACCATTTGAAGAAGGACACGAAACAATCAGTAAATCAGTGTTAATTGATTTAGGATTAATAATTGGCAAAGATGCACGCAGAAAAAGAGAAATACTTGGGCGTAAGCTACATATAGGACATTCTAATGGCAAACAATTAATAAATAAGCTCAATGCGTTTGGCTATACTGAAGCAGATGTTAGAAATGCATTAAGTGATAACGAAGGAAGTGAATGATAAGTGGATATTAAAGATGTTGCTACACCATCGCGTACGAAAGCATTGCTCAATCAGTATGGTTTTAATTTCAAAAAAAGTTTAGGACAAAACTTCTTGATTGACGTTAACATTATACAAAAAATTATCGATGCGAGTGATATAGGTGAAAATACAGGTATTATAGAAATAGGACCTGGTATGGGTTCACTTACAGAGCAATTAGCTAAAAAGGCAAAGAAAGTTGTGGCGTTTGAAATTGATCAACGTTTGATACCGGTATTGAAAGATACAATGGGACCTTATGAAAACGTGGAAATTATAAACGAAGATATATTAAAAGCTGATATTGCACATTATGTCACGGAGCATTTAGCAGATTGTGACAATATCATGGTGGTCGCTAACTTGCCATATTATATTACAACACCGATATTATTGAATCTAATGCAACAAACTTTACCTATCGATGGGTACGTAGTTATGATGCAAAAAGAAGTCGGTGAAAGATTGAATGCCCAAGTTGGAACAAAAGCTTATGGATCACTATCAATTGTTACCCAATATTATACTGAAACAAGTAAAGTGTTAACAGTGCCGAAGACAGTCTTCTTACCACCGCCAAATGTAGATTCAATTGTTGTGAAATTGATGAAGCGTCAGACGCCGGAGGTAGATATAGATGACGAGGATAGATTTTTCAAAATGACAAAAGCTGCATTTAGCCAAAGACGAAAAACAATCAACAATAACTATCAAAGTTTGTTTGTAGATGGTAAAGCGAACAAAGAAATTATTAAAAAATGGTTGGAAACTAGCGATATAGATCCAAGAAGACGTGGAGAAACGCTTTCAATAAAAGAATTTGCAAAATTATACAATGAATTGAAAAATTTCACAGAATTAGCATTTTAAATTATTGACAAGCTTGAGTTACATTGCTAAAATTGATGTTTTGTTTGACAAAAGCTCGCGATTTGTGTTATTATACAACTTGTAGCGAGGTGGAGCAATATGCCAAAATCTATTGGAGACATCAAAAATTCACTTGATTGTCAATTAGGAAACCGAATCGTACTTAAAGCGAATGGTGGTCGTAAGAAAACAATTGAGCGTAGTGGTGTGTTAAAAGAAACGTACCCTTCTGTTTTCATTGTCGAGCTAGATCAAGAAATTTACAACTTTGAGCGTGTATCTTATACATACGCTGACGTTTTAACTGAAAACGTACAAGTTTCTTTTGAAGATGATAATCAGCAAGAAGCAATTGCACACTAAATAAAAGTGATTTAAATAAAGTTCGTCTCTTAGGAGTCATACTTTTTAATTTAAACTTTAATATTAAGATCATTAAATGAAAAGGTATGTTGGTGTAACTTCGCCAACATACCTTTTTCTGTGCCACAATTTATGGTGTAGGAAATGGATATAATTTTAATAGAAGCGTACTATATTGTAGAATAGTAAATTAAGAAATGATTTATTGTCCAATATAGTTAAATGTATATTTATAAAAATATTTATCAAAATATCGAAAATAAGTTTTAAAAAACAGACAATGCAACTATAACAATATGTTAAAATCATTTTATTACCATATCGAATTGGAAGAGGGTGGGAATATGATTTATGAAACAGCTCCGGCAAAGATTAATTTAACGCCGGATACACTCTTTAAACGAGATGATGGTTTTCATGAAGTTGAAATGATTATGACGACGATTGATTTAAATGATCGCTTGTCATTTGAACTACGCAACGACAAAAAAATAGTTGTTGATGTAGAGCAAACTTACGTTCCCTCCGATAATAAAAATTTGGCGTATAAAGCTGCAGAATTAATGAAAAGAAATTATAATTTAAAGCAAGGTGTCACAATCACTATAGATAAGAACATACCTGTGTCAGCAGGGCTTGCAGGAGGCTCTACTGACGCTGCAGCTACAATGAGAGGGATGAATCGCCTGTATGAGCTAAATAGACCGTTAAATGAGTTGTGTGAGCTCGGTATTAAGATAGGCACAGATATCCCTTTTTGTATTTTTGGTAAAACAGCATTATGTAGAGGTAAAGGTGAACGTATTACGTTTCTGAATAAACCTCCATCGGCATGGGTTGTTGTAGCAAAACCAAATTTAGGTATATCTTCTCCGAGTATTTTCAAAAAATTAGACTTAAATAAGCCGCATCATGTGGATACGACAACTTGTAAATCAGCTTTAATTTCAGGAGATTATGAATTACTTTGCAAAAGTCTTTCAAACCGATTGGAACCTGTCTCGGGTAAGATGCATACTGAGATTTTAAAAATAAAAGAAAATATGTTAGAAAATGGTGCGGATGGTGCTGTTATGAGCGGAAGTGGCCCATCTGTTTATGGACTAACACAAAAAGAACGCCAGGCAAGACATGTTTACAATGCAGTCAATGGCTGTTGTAATGAAGTGTATATAGTAAGATTATTAGGCTAGTGAGAAGGGATGAGTTAAATGCGCTATAAAAGAAGCGAACGAATTGTTTATATGACACAATACTTGATGAATAACCCTAATAAATTGATACCATTAACTTATTTCGTACAAAAATTTAAACAAGCGAAATCATCTATAAGTGAAGATGTTCAAATTATTAAAACCACATTCCAAAAAGAAAAATTAGGGACAGTGATTACCACAGCCGGGGCTAGTGGCGGTGTGACGTATAAACCTGAAATGAGTAAAGAAGAAGCGAGTGAAGTCATTGATGACGTTATCGCACAACTCCAAGAGAAGAATCGTTTGCTACCAGGTGGGTATTTATTCTTGTCTGATTTAATGGGAGACCCGACGTTACTTAACCGTGTCGGAAAACTGATCGCTACACTTTATATGGATGAAGAATTAGATGCAATCGTTACGATTGCTACGAAAGGTATTTCTCTTGCCAACTCAGTAGCTAACGTATTGAATTTACCAGTAGTTGTCATTCGAAAAGATAACAAAGTGACTGAAGGTTCTACGGTATCAATTAATTATGTGTCTGGATCTTCTCGAAAAATTGAAACTATGGTGTTATCCAAGAGAACATTACCAGAAAATTCTAATGTCCTTGTAGTAGATGATTTTATGCGCGCAGGTGGATCCATCAATGGTGTGATGAATTTAATGAACGAGTTTAAAGCACATGTGAAAGGGGTATCGGTACTAGTAGAATCAAAAGAAGTTAAACAAAGATTAATTGAAGATTATACTTCCTTAGTTAGATTATCTGATGTAGATGAATACAATCAGGAATTTAAAGTGGAGAAAGGCAACAGTTTAACTAAATTTTCTTAAAGGAGCGATTACGGCATCATGAAAACGATTAATACAACCAAAGCACCGGAAGCGTTAGGGCCATACTCACATGCAACAGAAGTAAATGGTCTAGTATTCACATCTGGACAAATCCCATTAAATTTAAATGGAGAGATTGTTAGCGATGATGTAAAAGAACAGACGACACAAGTCTTAGAAAATTTAAAAGTTGTACTAGACCAAGCTGGATCAGATATAGATTCGGTTATAAAAGCTACTATTTTTATTGCTGATATGAATGAATTTCAAAATATAAATGAAGTTTATGGCAAATATTTTGAGCATCATCAACCTGCGAGAAGTTGCGTTGAGGTAGCGAGACTACCTAAAGATGTTAAAGTAGAAATAGAAGTAATTGCACAAGTGAAGTAAGGATTTATAATTTTTAATAAAATTGTTAAGCTTCTAACAAAGAGATACTATGGGGGGCTCACTACATGAAAGTGACAGATGTAAGACTTAGAAAAATACAAACAGACGGAAGAATGAAAGCGCTTGTTTCAATCACTTTAGATGAATCATTTGTGGTACATGATTTACGCGTTATTGAAGGCAACACAGGTCTATTCGTCGCAATGCCAAGTAAACGTACACCAGATGGTGAATTCCGAGATATCGCACATCCAATCAATTCAGAAATGAGACAAGAAATACAGGATGCTGTGATGAAAGTATATGAAGAAACTGATGAGGTCATCCCTGATAAAAATGCTCAATCATCAGAAGATACTAATGAGGAAGCTTAATTTAATTATTTGAGATTATAGTGAATTTAATATCGTTTTAAAGAAGATTGAATTTCTAAAACTGGGAAATTCAATCTTCTTTATTTATGTAAGCGTGACTAAAACATAAAATATTAAAATTATTTACAAAATGTAAAGGTGACAAAAATTATAATTTTGAAATTTATAATAAATAACCAAAACTTACATGTTTTTACTTAACTATATTATTATGAATGAAACAAATGTCTAAAGAAGTGACACCGTATGTTTCATTCATAATAATATGTTAGAAATTATCGATAATAAGAAAAGTTACTGTAGAAAATGAAGCGGCTTTCAAAACCTAAATAGATGACAAATACTATGCACTTTATTTATAACAATTGTAATAAAAAACGCGTTAATAAAAAACATTGGCACTTTGAGCCTTGAAAGTGTGACTAGCGTTAAATTATAATAATAAAGAAGTGTATATTTTAATGGAGGGTTAACATACATGCAAAGACATGCAATAGTACTCGCAGTCGGTAAGGGTACACGTATGAAATCAAAGAAATACAAAGTACTACATGATGTCGGCGGCAAATCAATGATTGAACATGTCGTGGATAACGTTAAACAATCTGGCGTAGAACAGCTAGTAACAATCGTAGGTCATGGCGCAGAAAGCGTGAAAGAAACATTAGGCGATGCATCGCTTTATAGTTTTCAAGAAGAACAATTAGGTACTGCTCATGCCGTTAAAACGGCTAGTGAACATTTAAATGATAAACAGGGCACAACGTTAGTAGTTTGTGGAGATACACCATTAATTACGACAGAAACACTTAAATCTTTAATTGAACATCACGAAAATAACCAAGCACAAGCTACTGTATTAACAGCTACAGCGGCAAACCCATATGGTTATGGCCGAATTATACGTGATGCAGACAATCAATTAGTTAAAATAGTCGAACAAAAAGATGCAACAGATACAGAACAACAAATTAATGAAATTAGTTCAGGTATTTTCGCATTTGACAATCAAATGCTATTTGAAAAGTTAGAGTTAGTGAATAACAATAATGTACAAGGCGAATACTACTTGCCTGATGTACTTTCATTAATTTTAGAAGATAAAGGCACAGTAGGTATTTACCATACAAATGATTTTGAAGAAATTATGGGTGTAAATGACCGAGTGATGTTGAGTGAAGCGGAAAAAGCATTTAGAAAACGCATCAACGAATTTCATATGAGAAATGGTGTAACAATCGTGGATCCATCAAATACTTATATCGGTGCAGATGTAACTATTGGAGAAGACACAATTATAGAACCTGGAGTTAAACTTGCAGGACATAGTGAAATTGGAGAAGAGACAGTTGTAGGACAATATACGGAAATCACGAATAGTAAAATAGGTGATAATGTTACAATTAAACATTCAGTGATCAATGAAGCAATGGTTGATGATTATGCGATAATTGGACCGTTTGCACAACTTCGTCCAGGTACAGACTTAGGCAAAAAAGTGAAAGTCGGCAACTTTGTTGAAGTTAAAAAATCAGTCGTAAAAGCGGGAGCTAAATTACCTCACTTGAGTTATATTGGTGATGCAGAAATAGGAGAACGTGTGAATCTTGGCTGTGGTTCAATCACAGTAAACTATGATGGTATTAACAAATTCAAGACGGTTATTGGTAATGATTCGTTTATAGGGTGCAATACGAATCTGGTAGCACCTATTACGTTAGGCGAACGTTCTTTAATTGTCGCTGGCTCTACGATTACTGATAGTGTACCAGAAGACAGTTTAGCATTAGCGAGAGCTAGACAAACAACCAAAGAAGGTTATTTGAAAAAATAAAAGGTGTATGTTTAGACATGCATGCTTGAACTGTTAAACTTAATGTAATTGAGTAACTTGTTAACCACAAAATGCTTTATATTGAAAAACAATGTAAGTTTGCGCTTGTATTTAAATGAAAACTAATTGAATGAATTAATTGGAGGACTATAAATGTTAAACAATGAGTATAAGAATTCTGCTTTGAAAATATTTTCTTTAAAAGGTAATGAACCTTTAGCCCAAGAAGTAGCAGATCATGTTGGAATCGAACTAGGAAAATGTTCAGTAAAACGTTTCAGCGATGGAGAAATTCAAATCAACATAGAGGAAAGTATTCGTGGTTGTGACGTATTTATTATTCAACCTACATCGAATCCTGTAAATTTACACTTAATGGAATTATTAATTATGGTTGATGCTTGTAGACGTGCATCAGCAACTAACATTAATATAGTTGTCCCGTATTATGGTTATGCGCGCCAAGACAGAAAAGCACGTAGTCGTGAACCAATTACAGCTAAACTTGTAGCAAACTTAATCGAAACTGCAGGCGCAGATCGTATGATAGCGTTAGATTTACATGCACCTCAAATCCAAGGTTTCTTCGATATGCCAATTGACCACTTGATGGGCGTGCCAATCTTAGCAGAATACTTCAAGAATGAGTCAGGTATTGATCTTGAAGAGTGTGTTGTAGTCTCTCCAGACCACGGTGGCGTAACAAGAGCACGTAAACTTGCAGATATACTTAAATCACCGATTGCTATTATTGATAAACGTCGTCCAAAACCAAATGTTGCAGAAGTGATGAACATTGTTGGTGAAATAGAAGGACGTACGGCTATTATTATTGATGATATCATTGATACAGCAGGGACAATCACATTGGCAGCTCAAGCATTAAAAGATAAAGGTGCTAAAGATGTATATGCTTGTTGTACACACCCTGTATTATCAGGTCCAGCTAAAGAACGTATTGAAAATTCAGCAATCAAAGAACTAATCGTAACAAATTCAATTCAATTAGATGAAACACGTAAACCAAGCAATACGAAAGAGTTATCTGTAGTTGGTTTATTAGCACAAGCAATTATCCGTGTTTACGAACGCGAATCTGTTAGTGTGCTATTTGACTAATATATTATATGAATGTATAATGGTTTCGTTCGTGAATTCACGAGCAAAATAAACGCTTGCAAGCAACATTATGTTGATGGGCAAGTGAGGGGCTCATATTTGAGCAAAACGAAAGGTGGAAAATGAATATGACTGCATTAAAGTCAATTATTCGTCAAGGTAAACAAACACGTTCAGACCTTAAAACACTAAGAAATACTGGTAAAGTACCTGCAATCGTTTACGGTTATGGTACAAAAAATACTTCTGTTAAAGTAGACGAAGTAGCATTTATTAAAGTTATCCGTGAAGTTGGACGTAACGGTGTTATCGAATTAGGCGTAGGTTCTAAAACAATTAAAGTGATGGTTTCAGACTACCAATTCGACCCACTTAAAAACCAAATCACTCACATTGATTTCTTAGCAATCAATATGACTGAAGAACGTACTGTTGAAGTACCTGTTCATTTAATTGGTGAAGCGAGCAGGTGCTAAAGAAGGTGGCGTGGTTGAACAACCATTATTCAACCTTGAAGTTACAGCTACTCCAGACAATATTCCTGAAGCAATCGAAGTTGAAATCAGCGAATTAGAAATCAATGACAGCATTTCAGTTGAAGATATTAAAGTATCAGGCGATTTTACTATCGAAAACGAAGCTACTGATTCAGTAGTTACAGTAGTAGCTCCAACTGAAGAGCCAACTGAAGAAGAAATCGAAGCAATGGAAGGCGAAGCACAAACGCAAGAACCAGAAGTTGTAGGCGAATCTAAAGAAGACGAAGAAAAATAATATACTTCATGCTTCATTGTCAACATAAGTTGATGATACCAACATTGTAATATCTTATAAAAAGCACCGTGCTTAATACGTTAAGCAGGTGCTTTTTTATGTTATTATAGTCAATGATATGAAAAAATAATTTTTAATTGTTTATTAATTCAAATACATGAAAATGATATATATAGTTAAGTGACAACAACAATTGGAGGTAACATAATGAAATGTATTGTAGGCCTAGGCAATATAGGTAAACGTTTTGAACAAACAAAACATAATATTGGTTTTGAAGTTATAGATTACATGTTAGATCAAAATCAATTCTCATTAGATAAACAAAAATTTAAAGGTGCCTATACGATTGAACGTATGGCTGGAGAAAAAGTCATGTTTATTGAACCACTAACAATGATGAATTTGTCAGGCGAAGCGGTAGGCCCGTTAATGAAATATTATGATATAGATATAGATGATTTAGTTGTTTTATATGATGATTTAGATTTACCACAAGGAGAGATTCGCCTAAGACAAAAAGGCAGTGCTTGGTGGACATAATGGTATTAAATCAATGATTCAAGTACTAGGTACGGACCAATTCAAACGCATTAGAATCGGTGTAGATAGACCTTCAAATGGTATGTCAATTGTCGATTATGTGTTACAAAAATTTTCAAAACAAGAAATGCAAATAATGAATAAAGTAATAGAACATTCTGCGCGTGCAGTTGAGGCTTATATAGAAAGTTCTCGTTTTGACCGTGTGATGAATGAATATAATGGTGAAGTCAAGTGAAATCAATAATTACACAATATATAAATGAAGACAAACGATACCAAGAATTAAACGACGTATTTGGTAAAGAAAATGTACTGGTCACTGGCCTATCTGGCGCGACTAAATCAACGATTATAGCCGAAAAATATTTGCATAGTACTAAACAATTACTAGTTGTTACAAATAATTTATATCAAGTAGATAAATTGGAAAGTGATTTATTGCAATTTGTAGATGCAGACGAGGTCTACAAATATCCAATGCAAGATATCATGACAGAAGAATTCTCAACACAAAGCCCTCAATTTATGAGCGAGCGTGTACGTACACTAACGGCACTTGCTCAAGAAAAGAGAGGGTTATTTATCGTACCATTAAACGGTTTGAAAAAATGGCTCACTCCAGTTGAAATGTGGAAATCCCATCAGTTAACACTATCTGTAGGTGACGATATTGAAATTGATGAATTTTTAAATAAATTAGTAAATATGGGTTATCGCAGAGAAAGTGTAGTGTCACATATAGGTGAGTTTTCATTACGTGGAGGCATTGTTGATATTTACCCTTTAATTGGTCAACCAGTAAGAATTGAACTATTCGATACTGAAGTGGATTCGATTCGTGATTTTGATGTGGAGACACAAAGATCAAAAGAGAATATAGAAGAAGTCAATATTACAACAGCAAGTGATTATATTATCACAGACGATGTACTTAAACATACAAAGTTAAAATTAAAAGAAGCTTACGAAAATACACGTCCAAAAATTGAAAAATCAGCTCGTAATGATTTGAAAGAAACTTACGAAAGTTTCGAACTTTTTGAATCAACGATGTTTGACCATCAAGTATTACGTCGACTTGTGTCATTTATGTATGAACAGCCGACAACTATTATGGATTATTTTAAAGATGACGCTATTGTTGCAGTTGATGAACATAATAGAATTAAAGAAACTGAACAAACACTTATAACTGAAGTTGATGAATTTATGCAAAACCTGATAGAAAGTGGTAAAGGATTTATTGATCAAAACTTCTTGCAATATGATGGATTCGAAGCATTGTTGAAACATTATCCAGTGACGTATTTCACGTTATTCACAGCGACAATGCCTGTTCAACTCAATGAAATCATCAAGTTTTCATGTAAGCCCGTACAACAATTTTATGGTCAATATGATATTATGCGCTCAGAATTTCAGCGCTTTATTCAAAATGATTATACTGTCGTTGTGCTTGCTCGAAACTGAAGTGAGAAAAGAACGTATTCAATCTATGCTCAATGAAATGCATATTCCAACATTTATCGATACGCCAAGTCAACGAAACGATGGAGGCAATGCAATCATTACTGAGGGTAGTTTATCAGAAGGCTTTGAGCTACCATATATGCAACTTGTCGTTGTGACGGAACGCGAACTATTCAAATCCAAACAAAAGAAAAAACCAAAACAACAAAAGACACTAACAAATGCTGAAAAAATTAAATCATATCAAGATTTAAAAGTAGGCGACTATGTCGTTCACGTGCACCACGGTGTTGGTAGATATTTAGGTGTTGAAACACTTGATGTCGGTGGCGTACATAAAGACTATATTAAACTTCAATATAAAGGGACAGACCAATTGTTTGTACCAGTTGATCAGATGGACCAAGTTCAAAAATATGTGGCATCAGAGGATAAGACACCTAGGTTAAATAAACTTGGTGGTACGGAATGGAAAAAAACAAAAGCTAAAGTACAACAAAGTGTTGAAGACATGGCTGATGAATTAATCGATCTATATAAAGAACGCGAAATGTCTGTTGGCTATAAATATGGTCCAGATACGGCAGAACAAAACGAATTTGAGATAGATTTCCCTTACGAATTAACGCCAGACCAAGGTAAATCAATTGAAGAAATTAAGCAGGACATGGAAATTGAACGCCCAATGGATCGATTGTTATGTGGTGATGTAGGTTATGGTAAGACAGAAGTGGCAGTACGTGCGGCCTTTAAAGCTGTTATGGAAGGAAAGCAAGTTGCCTTCTTAGTTCCAACTACAATTTTGGCACAACAGCACTATGAAACATTAATTGAGCGTATGCAGGATTTTCCAATCGAAGTCCAACTCATTAGTCGATTTAGAAGTACTAAAGAAGTTAAAGAAACAAAAGAACGATTAAAATCAGGCTTTGTTGATATCGTCGTAGGTACTCATAAATTATTAAGTAAAGATATTCATTATAAAGATTTAGGATTATTAATCGTGGATGAAGAACAGCGATTTGGCGTACGTCATAAAGAAAGAATTAAATCATTAAAAACGAATGTGGACGTTTTAACACTGACGGCTACGCCTATACCACGTACATTGCACATGAGTATGTTGGGTGTTCGTGATTTATCAGTGATTGAAACACCACCAGAAAATCGTTTTCCAGTACAAACTTACGTATTAGAACAGAATACGAATTTTATTAAAGAAGCACTAGAAAGAGAATTATCTAGAGAAGGGCAAGTCTTTTATTTATATAATAAAGTGCAGTCTATTTATGAAAAACGAGAGCAATTACAAATGTTAATGCCAGAAGCGAATATTGGTATTGCACATGGACAGATGAAAGAAGGAGACTTAGAAGAAACAATGCTAAGTTTCATTAATCATGAATACGATATTCTTGTGACGACTACAATCATCGAAACTGGGGTTGATGTTCCAAATGCCAACACACTCATTATCGAAGATGCGGACCGTTTCGGACTCAGTCAGTTATACCAATTAAGAGGTCGTGTCGGACGTTCGAGCCGTATTGGCTATGCTTATTTCTTACACCCTACGAATAAAGTATTGTCAGAAACAGCTGAAGACCGTTTGCAAGCAATTAAAGAATTTACTGAGTTAGGCTCAGGATTTAAAATTGCAATGCGTGATTTGAATATTCGAGGCGCGGGCAACCTCTTAGGTAAACAACAACATGGATTTATTGATTCTGTCGGTTTCGACCTTTACTCACAAATGCTAGAAGAAGCGGTGAATGAAAAACGTGGTGTTAAAGATGAGAAACAAGATGCACCTGAAATTGAAATTGAACTCAACATTGATGCTTATTTACCTGCTGAATATATTCAAAATGAACAGTCTAAAATAGAAATCTATAAAAAATTACGTAAGATTGAAACTGAAGCACAACTTATGGATGTAAAAGATGAATTAATAGATCGTTTCAATGATTACCCAGTAGAAGTAGAAAGACTGTTGGATATGATGGAGATAAAAGTTCACGCTTTAAATGCCGGAGTGGCGCTTATTAAAGATGTAGGCAAAAAGGTGGAAGTTTATCTGTCTGAAAAAGGAACGACAGATATTAACGGAGAAACGTTATTTAAACAAACCCAACCATTAGGCCGTGCAATGAAAGTTGGCGTTCAAGATGGTAAAATGAAAGTAACTTTAAATAAAGTAAGTAATTGGTTAGATAGTTTGAAATTCTTAGCGAAATGTTTAGAAGAAAGTATGGTTATATCAGATGAAATCTAAGGACGATAAGAATACGGCCTTCAACGGCGTAGTTGTTCTTACAATCGCACTTGTTATTGTTAAAATATTAAGCGCAATTTATCGTGTCCCATATCAAAATATACTTGGAGACGAAGGATTATATGCTTATCAACAAATATATCCGATTGTTGCTTTAGGTGTTATTTTAACAATGAATGCAATTCCAAGTGCAGTCACACAAACGTTTGGCACACAAGGGCAATCAAGACAATACACTAAAGTGTTGCTGAGGTTACAACTCATTAGTACTGTTTTTTTCTTGATTATTTTCATAGGTGCGCAGTGGATCGCACTCCTAATGGGTGACACTAATCTCACGCCAATGTTAAGAGCAACAAGTTTTAGTTTCTTGTTTGTTGGTATATTGGGAGTGTATAGAGGTTATTATCAAGCGCATCAACATATGACTGTTCCAGCGATATCACAAGTCATAGAGCAAGTCATACGCGTTGTAATTATCATCATTGCTATTGTATTATTTATGACACAACAATGGTCTGTTTATACTGCTGGTACAGTAGCTATCATCGGTTCAGCAGTAGGATTTTTAGCATCCAGTATATTCCTAATGCAGGGCAAGCCTTTTAAGCTCAAGCAAGCGAATAAACTAAATGACAAAGCCATAGTAGAGTGGAAAAAGTTATCATTGGCCATTATCATCTTTGCTGTAAGTCAGCTTATCGTCATTGTTTGGCAAGTGATAGATAGCTTTACGGTCATACATGCACTTCAGAATGCAGGCTTAAATTTTCAAGAAGCAACCACGCAAAAAGGTATCTTTGATCGTGGGGCTTCATTTATACAAATGGGCTTAATTGTGACAACGACATTTTGTTTTGTTCTTATACCAATGCTTACCGATGCGATTAAAGCGCGAAATAACGTTCTGGTTAATAGATATGCGAATGCCTCTATCAAGATTACAGTTATGTTTAGTGTAGCAGTTGGTATTGGATTAATTAATTTACTACCGGTCATGAATAGTGTGTTTTTTAAAAATGATAGTCTGACTGGTACGTTATCTATCTATATGCTGACAGTTATATGTGTTTCGCTCATTATGATGGACATTGCTTTATTACAAGTGAAAAACCAAGTTCGCCCTGTGCTTTATGCATTTATCATTGGTGTGGTCAGTAAAGTAATACTCAATGTGATATTAATACCACAACTATTAATGCTAGGTGGTAGTATCAGCACTGTAATTTCACTTATTATATTTACACTCGTACTACATTATCACGTACTAAAACACTATAAATTCCAGATGATGAATAAATTTGTGATTAAATTGGTTGCTACGATGGTGATGCTGTCAGTGGCTGTTCAAATAGGAATGTGGCTTGTACCTACACAAAGTAGAATCACAGGTTTGATTGAATTAGTCATTGCGGCAGTGATTGGTGTATTGGTAATCATTTTCGCTATTGTACGTATGCATTTATTGAGTTATAGAGAATTAAAACATTTACCATTGGGCGATAAACTTTATCATATGAAAAGAGGGGAACATTAATGTCAGGTAAAATAACAATTGTTGGATTAGGTAACTACGGTATTGATGATTTACCTTTAGGTATCTACAAATTTCTTAAAAAACAAACAATGGTTTACACACGTACATTGGATCATCCTGTAATTAAAGAGTTAACCGCAGAAAATATACAATTCAAAAGTTTTGATAGTGAATACGAGGCACAAGCATCATTTGAGGGCGTTTATGAACGTATTGTGTCACAACTCATGGAAGCGGCCCAAAGTGATAATGTCATTTATACAGTACCTGGGCATCCGCGTGTAGCTGAAACGACAACTGTAAAATTAGAAGCTTATGCACAAAAGCATAATGATGTTCAGGTTGAAGTTTTGGGAGGCAAAAGCTTTATCGATGATATATTTGAAGCGGTAAAGATAGACCCTAACGATGGGTTTACATTACTCGATGCGACAGCGATAAAAAAAGAGCAGTTAAATATTCGTACCCATACGCTCATTACTCAAGTTTATAGCCCTATGACGGCAGGCGATTTAAAAGTGACGTTGATGGAACGTTATCATGATGAGCAAACAGTATTTATCGTCGACGGCGCACAAAATAACGCCGCAAATGTAATAGAAACACCGCTTTATGAATTAGACCATCATGCATCTGTTTTCAGTAATTTGTCGAGTGTATTCGTTCCGAAAGTAGAAAAAGAAGAAGCGTATTATAGTGATTTCTATTTTGCTCGCGAACATTATAGATCAACTTGTCGATGACGAAACAGGCTGTCCTTGGGATAAAGTTCAAACACACCACACATTAAAACGTTATCTATTAGAAGAAACGTTTGAATTGTTTGAAGCAATAGATAACGAAGATGATTGGCACATCATTGAAGAATTGGGGGACATACTTTTACAAGTACTATTGCATACAAGCATTGGTAAAAAAGATGGGTTCCTTGATATAAATGAAGTGCTTCAAAGTCTTTCAGAAAAAATGATACGTAGACATCCACACATTTTTGGTGACGCTGAAGCGGAAACTGAAGAAGACTTAAAACATATATGGTCAGAAGCAAAAGCAAAAGAAGGTAAAACGAAACGTGTTAAATTTGAAAAAGTATTTGCAGAGCATTTCTTGAAGTTGTATGATAAAACAAAAAATATGTCGTTAGACGCAGATGCTTTAAGAAAAATTTTAGAGCAAGGAGGAAACAAATCATGAGATTAGATAAATATCTCAAAGTATCACGGTTAGTGAAACGTCGTACTTTAGCTAAAGAAATTAGTGATCAAGGACGTATTGCCGTCAATGGTTCAGTAGCGAAAGCAGGCACTGACGTAAAAGTAACAGATGAACTTGTAATCCGATTTGGACAAAAAGTAATCACAATTGAAGTTACTGGTTTAAGTGAACATGCGACTAAGGAAAATGCGAAAGGTATGTATGAATTAGTCAAAGAAGAAAAGGTTAGTGGAGACTAAAAAAGGAGGTGACAAGCAATGAGTAAAAAAGTTGAGAACATAGGGAATACGTTCACTTCTGCTGAAAATAAAAAGAAACAACAGCAAAAAATGAGAAGACGAGTCGTACGTAAACGTATAACTTTATTTGGTGGCATATTACTTATCCTCATTATTATTTTAACTGTAATGCTTGTCACTCAAAAACAAAGTAATATAGATGACGCGACTGAGCGTCAAGAAAAAGAACAACAATATCAAAAGCAACAAGATGAAGAACTCGCATTAAAAGAACAATTAAACAATCTCAATGATAAAAGTTATATAGAGAAAGTTGCGCGAGATGATTACTATTTGAGCAATGATGGAGAAGTGATTTTCAAGTTGCCTGGAGAGAAATCCGAGGAAGATTCTAAATCATCAAAAGAGGATAAATAGTGAAATTTGTCATTTAAGTCACAATACCATTGTTAATTTATGCAAACAGGCATATAATAGGGTTAAAATCGAAACAAATCGGGAGGATTTATTTACAATATGTCAATCGAAGTAGGAAACAAGCTTAAAGGTAAAGTCACTGGTATTAAAAAGTTTGGCGCTTTCGTCGAACTTCCTGAAGGAAAGAGTGGCTTAGTTCACATAAGTGAAGTTGCAGATAATTACGTGGAAAACGTAGAAGATCATTTATCTGTTGGAGATGTAGTTGAAGTTAAAGTGCTTTCAATCGGCGATGATGGTAAAATTAGTTTATCAATTAAAAAAGCAAAAGATCGTCCACGTAGACCTCAAAGTAAACCCAATTATAAAAAACCTCAACCAAAAGGTGAGGACTTTGAAAAGAAATTAACAGATTTCTTGAAAGATAGTGAAGATAAATTAACATCTATTAAACGTCAAACAGAATCTAGACGTGGTGGAAAAGGCGCGAAACGTTAATCAATATATATATCGTAAGACTGTTGACACAGGAATTAATTTAATGACTTGAAAACAAAGTACAATAATTTTTTCCAAAATTAAGTTTGATTGTAACAATCTAAGACTGTTTTCTTACTTGAGGAAACAGTCTCTTTTTTGTTGTATATAAGTCATAATATTACGAGCATTTGCAGTGTTAAGGTAATATTAAGGGCAAGGAGGTAGATAAGTTGAGAGTAAATACTGAAGGCTGGGATAAAAGTAATCATATTGTATTGGCAGTTTCTACAGGTGTAGATAGTATGGTGCTTTTACATCAATTGATTACACGTTTAGCTGATTCATATACTAAGTTGACTTGTCTCCATGTAAATCACAATATCCGTCCTGTTGCAGCAGCAGAAGAACAATTTATTAAAGCGTATTGTGATAAACATCAAATCCCATTGCATATACAACATCTGGATTTGTCTGCTGTGATTGAAAAAGGTAATAGTATTGAAAGTGAAGCGAGAGCCGAACGTTATCATTGGTTTGATGATATGATGACTGAGTTAAATGCAGATGTATTACTTACGGCACACCATCAAGATGATCAGATTGAAACGATATTTTATCGACTTATGACTGGACGCTCTACGAGAAGTAGCTTGGGGATGACATATCTTTCTTCAAGAGGCCATTATAATTTATGTAAACCATTTTTAGAAGTCACGAAATCAGAAATACGTAACTATCAAACAAAACATAATGTTCCATATTATGAAGATGAATCGAATGCAGAAAATCATTATGTCAGAAATGATATTCGCAACCGCATATTACCTGATATAGAAAGTAATAAACACTTATCTACAGAACAATTGCTAAAATTACAAGACTGGCATGATGAACAATTATCAGTTGTGCGACATGAAGCTACAACATTTATCTCGGCATTTGTTGATTTTTGTAATGATGGCAGTGAAGTTACTTTTTCAAGAAAGCAGTTTTTAAATTTACGACATAGTGTCAAAATGGCAGTCTTAGATAAACTTTTTGCTGATTTACCACTAGATAAGTCGTTTACTGAGAAAACTTACAACGAATGGTTTCAACAACTTACAGAAAATGTAACACAATGCACATTATATGCGACACATGAATGGATAATTCACATCGCTTATGATAAATTTATAATAATGGCAAATTGTAAGGAAAAACTAGCTCCGACTAAGATTGATCAACCAGGTGCATACAACTATGGTCGCTATAGCATTGATATTACTAATGAATTTCCTACATTCGAGTATCCTATAGTTATCCGTACAAGAAAAGACGGCGACAAATTTGAACTGAATGGTATGAAAGGGCATAAAAAAATAAGTAGACTGCTTATTGATAAAAAGGTTATACAAACTGAACGTAACCAAATGCCAGTTATAGTTAATGCATACAATGAGATTATTGCTGTTGGCACATTATATTTAAAGCGTAAATACAATCAATCAATTTTTATACGAAATATGGGAGAGGAATGAAAATATGCGAGATGATTTAAAAGACATTTTATTGTCAGAGGAAGATATACACCAAATTTGTGAAGAGCTAGGTAAGAAAATAACAGAGGAATACAAAGGGAAACCACTTGTATGTATTGGCATATTAAAAGGTTCTGTTATGTTTATGGCAGATTTAATTAAATATATTGATACGCATTTAGCTATCGACTTCATGGATGTTTCTAGTTATCACGGAGGCACTGAATCAACAGGAGAAGTAAAAATCTTGAAAGACTTAAGTGGATCTATTGAAAATAAAGATGTTTTAATTATTGAAGACATTCTAGAAACGGGTACTACTTTAAAATCAATTACTGAATTACTTGAATCACGTCGTGTTAACTCACTTGAAATTGTTACGCTACTTGATAAACCTAACCGTCGTAAAGCAAACATTGAAGCAAAATACGTAGGTAAAAAGATACCTGATGAATTTGTAGTAGGCTATGGTTTAGATTATGCTGAACATTATAGAAATTTACCTTACATTGGTACATTGAAACCAGAAATCTATTCAAAATAAGCAGTACAATTTATTCATAGAAAAAGTTGTTATATACTGTAAGTTACAGTCGAATTAAGTTAGTGAATGTGAAAAGTAGGGTTAGACTTAAATCATTTGAAATTTAATACATAAACTTGTAGGTACGTGACAATATATAATATTCATTTAACTTTAAGCATAATAGAAAAATAAAACTAAAGGGTAAAACAATAAGAATTGTAAACATAATGCAAAAGTTGAAATAGTAGCCGAAAACTCGAGTGTTGTGTTACAATTTTTGTTAGTTTTATAATTGAAGTAGGAGGAAACGACGCATGCAGAAAGCCTTTCGTAACGTGCTAGTTATCGCAATCATTGGCGTTATTATTTTTGGCTTGTTTTCGTGGCTTAACGGAAATGGGAATATGCCAAAACAGCTTACATATAATCAATTTGTTAAGCAGTTAGATAAAGGTGAGTTAAAATCACTTGAAATTCAACCTGAACAAAATGTATATATGGTAAGTGGTAAAACAGATAAAGATGAAGAGTATTCTTCAACTATTTTATATAACAACGATAAAGAGCTAGAAAAAATAACTGATAAAGCACAAAGTCAAGACGGATTGAAATTTACAGTTAAAGAAGAAGAAAAACAAAGTGTATTTGTAAGTATATTAACAACATTAATTCCTGTATTAATTATCGCACTCTTATTTATATTCTTCCTCAGCCAAGCCCAAGGTGGCGGCGGTGGCGGTGGTAATCGTATGATGAACTTTGGTAAATCCAAAGCGAAAACGTACGATAATCAACAAAAACGTGTACGCTTCACTGATGTAGTCGGTGCAGATGAAGAGAAACAAGAATTAATTGAAATAGTCGATTTCTTAAAAGACAATAAACAATTTAAACAAATGGGTTCTAGAATTCCTAAAGGTGTTCTTTTAGTTGGCCCTCCTGGTACAGGTAAAACATTATTAGCTCGTGCAGTTGTTGGTGAAGCCGGTACGCCGTTCTTCTCAATTAGTGGTTCAGACTTCGTTGAGATGTTTGTGGGTGTTGGTGCAAGCCGTGTACGTGACTTGTTCGAAAATGCTAAGAAAAACGCGCCTTGTATCATCTTTATTGATGAAATCGATGCAGTTGGTCGTCAACGTGGTGCCGGTGTAGGTGGTGGCCATGATGAGCGTGAGCAAACATTGAACCAATTACTCGTTGAAATGGATGGATTTGGTGACAATGAAGGTATCATTATGATCGTCGCTACAAACCGCCCAGACATTTTAGACCCAGCGTTATTACGTCCAGGTCGTTTCGACAGACAAATTCAAGTAGGTCGCCCAGATGCTAAAGGTCGTGAAGCAATTCTTCATGTTCATGCGAAGGACAAACCATTTGATGAAACAGTTGACTTAAAAGCAGTTTCAGAAAGAACACCAGGTTTCTCTGGTGCAGATTTAGAAAACTTATTAAACGAAGCATCATTAGTTGCTGTACGTGAAGGTAAGAAAAAAATTGATATGCGTGATATTGAAGAAGCGACAGACCGCGTTATCGCCGGTCCAGCTAAAAAATCTCGTGTAATCTCTGAAAAAGAACGTAATATTGTAGCACACCATGAAGCTGGTCATACAATTATTGGTATGGTACTTGATGAAGCTGAAGTTGTTCATAAAGTTACAATCGTACCTCGTGGACAAGCTGGCGGTTACGCAATGATGTTACCAAAACAAGATCGCTTCTTAATGACAGAAAAAGAATTATTAGATAAAATTTGTGGTCTACTTGGTGGACGTGTATCTGAGGATATTACCTTTAATGAAGTATCTACAGGTGCATCTAACGACTTTGAACGTGCAACACAAATTGCACGTCAAATGGTTACTGAATATGGTATGAGTGAAAAAATCGGAACGGTTCAATTCACAAATAGCAACGGTGGCCAAGTGTTCTTAGGAAAAGAAATGCAAGGTGACACTGAATTTTCAGGACAAATTGCATATGAAATTGATAAAGAAGTGCAACGTATCATTAAAGAACAATACGAGCGTTGTAAGACTATCTTGTTAGAGCATAAATCACAGTTAGATTTAATTGCTGAATCATTATTAACTGAAGAAACATTAGTTGCCGAACAAATCCAATCATTATTTAACGATGGTGTCTTACCAGAAGTTGATTATGATAGCGCCAAAGTTGTGGAACATAAAGACGATAACTTTGAAGAAGGAAAATACGGTAAATCTTACGAGGACGTTCGTAAAGAACAACTATCTTCAGATGATGAAACACAGGATAACGATAAAGAAAATGAACAACAAGACAGCGATGACACTGAAAAAACAGGTCATGAACAAGCACCTAATATCGATAAACCTAGCAATCCAAGCGATCCGAATGATCCAAGTAACAGAAATTAATAACTGAACTTAAAGCTTCTTTCTGCTATCATATTGATAGTAGAAAGAAGCTTTTTTTAATAACAAGATATGATGGAACAATTTCCAAACAGATGTTTCGCATTTTCTACTTCGAACGATTACAATAAATTGCATTGATAAAAAGTGTAAAAACAATCTTAGAGTTAAGATATAAAAAACATTTTCAAAACTAGATGATATTAAAGGAGAAATAAACAAAATGACTAACGATTATATAGTTAAAGCATTAGCTTTTGGAGGACAAATTCGCGCTTATAGTGCGTTAACAACTGAAAGTGTTCAAGAAGCACAAACAAGACATTATACTTGGCCGACTGCTTCAGCGACCCTTGGACGTACGATGACAGCAACAGTGATGATGGGTGCAATGCTCAAAGGCGATCAAAAATTAACAGTTACTGTTGATGGTAAAGGCCCAATTGGTAAAATAATTGCTGACGCTGATGCTAAAGGAAATATAAGAGGCTATGTTTCAAACCCTCAGACACATTTCCCTTTAAATGATGCTTGGTAAATTAGATGTTAGCCGTGCGGTTGGTTCAGAAGGCGCATTGACAGTTGTAAAAGATGTTGGAATGAAGGATTATTTTTCTGGTTCTAGTGAACTCGTTTCTGGTGAATTAGGAGATGATTTCACTTATTACTTTGCTAAAAGTGAACAAGTACCATCATCAGTAGGTTTAGGCGTATTAGTTAATCCTGACAATTCAATTAAAGCTGCAGGTGGGTTTTTAATACAAGTTATGCCAGGCGCAGAAGATGAAACAGTGGATAAACTTGAAAAAGCAATCAATCAAATGACTCCAGTTTCGAAACTGATTGATCAAGGTTTAACGCCTGAAGAAATTCTTTTCGAAATACTAGGGGAAGAAAACGTACAATTATTAGAAAATCTTCCTACACGTTTCGATTGTAATTGTGGTCATGAAAAATTCTTGACTGCTATTAAAGGTTTAGGAGAAGCTGAAATTCAAGATATGATTGATAAAGATCATGGCGCAGAAGTTGAATGTCATTTCTGTAGAAATAAATATGATTTTTCAGAAGATGAGTTACATGGATTAATAGAAAATAGTAAGTAAAAGGTATAAACTAGATATAGAATATACTATTGAACAAAAAAATTGCTACATCAAATCTTCATAGTTGTATTTGCTGAAAAATCTGATAAAATATAAAGTATATCCGAGAGAAAAAGTAGGTTTTAAACTTTTTAATGAAAAGGAGCAATACTAAATGACAAATAAACCAGTAGACAATATCGTAAAAGCAATTGGCAATACACCTGTTGTTAAGTTAAACAACGTTGTGGGGGAAGATGCCGCAGACGTATATGTGAAACTTGAATATCAAAATCCAGGTGGCTCTGTAAAAGACCGTATTGCATTAGCAATGATTGAAGAAGCTGAACAAGCAGGTAAAATTAAACCAGGCGATACAATTGTTGAACCGACAAGTGGTAACACAGGAATCGGCTTAGCTTTTGTTTGTGCGGCTAAAGGTTATAAAGCAGTATTTACGATGCCTGAAACAATGAGTCAAGAACGTCGTAACTTATTAAAAGCATACGGCGCAGAATTAGTATTAACACCTGGATCAGAAGCAATGAAAGGTGCAATCAAAAAAGCTAAAGAGTTAAAAGAAGAATTTGGTTATTACGAACCACAACAATTCGAAAACCCAGCAAATCCTCGTGTACACGAATTAACAACTGGACCAGAATTAGTTGAACAATTTGAAGGCAAAACAATTGATTCATTCTTAGTCGGTGTAGGTACTGGTGGAACACTCAGTGGTGCGGGTAAAGTATTAAAAGAAAAATACCCAGACATCAATCTTGTAGCGATTGAACCAGAAGACTCACCTATCTTAAGTGGTGGCGAACCTGGTCCCCATAAATTACAAGGTTTAGGTGCAGGATTTGTACCAGATACTTTAGATACAAACGTTTATGATGAAATTATCAAAGTAGGTAATGAAGCCGCGATGGATATGTCACGTAGAGTTGCTAAAGAAGAAGGTATCTTAGGTGGTATTTCTTCAGGTGCGCCGATTGTTGCGGCGATTGAAAAAGCAAAATCATTAGGTAAAGGTAAAACAGTTGTTACTGTATTACCAAGTAATGGTGAACGTTATCTTTCTACACCGTTATATTCATTTGATGACTAAGCGATATATATTTAACAATTACCGACCACATTTGCATGTGAGTCGGTTTTTTGTATGTATATAAAGCAATATAAGTAAGCAAAGTAAAAACAATAAACTAGTATATTTGATTTCAAGTTTTGATTACTGAAAAAAATGAAAATTAACGTTATTATAGAATAGTAAATAAAATACATAAGAAAAAATCATTTATAAAGTGAAAGGAAGAAGAATAATTATGACGCATACAAAAATTATGGGCATATTAAATGTAACTCCTGACTCTTTTTCCGATGGTGGTAAATATAATACAGTTGAAAAAGCGATTAAGAGAGCAAAAGAAATGATGGACGAAGGTGTAGATATTATAGATGTCGGTGGGATATCTACCCGTCCAGGCTTTGAAGAGATAAGCGTTGAGGAAGAGTTGGAGCGTGTTGTGCCTGTTGTAAGCGCGTTGGCTGAATTAGATGTACAACTATCTATAGATACTTATCGTAGTGAAGTGGCAGAAGCCGCAATGAAATTAGGCGCCACGATGATTAATGATCAATGGGCAGGACACTATGACGAACGTATTTTCAACGTAGTAGCGAAATACAATGGTGAAATTGTACTCATGCACAATGGTGATGGTCAAAGAACAGAACCTGTAGTGGATGAGATGTTGTTGTATTTATTAAAACAAGCGAATAAAGCGGAAATGGCAGGTATACCTCAACATAAAGTATGGATTGATCCGGGTGTTGGCTTTGCAAAAACACGTGAAGAAGAAAAAGAAGTGATGTCATGTTTAGATGAACTTGTAGCGACGGGTTATCCTGTACTATTAGCAACAAGTAGAAAAAGGTTCATAAAAGAAATGATAGGCACAGAAACAACACCTACTGAACGTGATGAAGCAACGGCGGGCACTACTGCGTATGGTATAATGAAAGGCGTAAAAGCGGTAAGAGTTCATAATGTTGCATTAAATGTTCGATTAGGGCAAAGCATGGACTATTTAAAGGAGAATGACGATGAGCGACACAATATTTCTTAATGGCATGAGATTCTATAGTTATCATGGTGCGCTTCCAGCTGAAAATGATATCGGACAAATATTTATTGTTGATGTCACAATGAAAGTTGATTTGAGTATGGTCGGGCAATCTGATGATGTTACAGATACAGTCCATTATGGTGAAATTTTTGAAGAAGTAAAAGCAATCATGGAAGGTAAGCCTGTAAATTTATTAGAGCATCTAGCTGAACGTATTGCAAAACGTATAAATTCACACTATAATCGTGTAATGGAAACGAAAGTTAGAATCACTAAAGAAAATCCACCTATACCTGGTCATTATGACGGTGTGGGCGTTGAAATAGTGAGGGAGAATCTCTAATGGAATATGCTTATTTAGGATTAGGAAGTAATGTTGGAGAAAGAGCGGCACAACTTGATGAAGCAATCCGTATATTAGATAATACAGAGGGCATTCAAGTAACGCAAAAATCCCCGATATATGAAACAGAGCCAGTAGGTTATGTCGACCAACCACAATTTTTAAATCAATGTATTGAGATTTATACATCATTAACACCACAAGATTTATTAAAAGAATGTCTGCATACTGAACAACAGTTACACCGAGTAAGAGATATACGTTGGGGCCCTAGAACTTTAGATGTTGATATTTTATTATTTGGCAATCATATTATTGATGAAGAAGATTTAAGCGTACCGCACCCACGTATGCTCGGAGCGTGCGTTTGTACTTATACCATTAAATGATATAGCATCTGATTGTGTAGAACCTCATTCTAATAAAAAAATTGGAAGTATAGTGACTGCAGACGATTCAGTCAAAATGTATAAAGATTAATAGTTATAAAATGTGTGGAAAATGGGAGTCGTAGAGATATATAATAGAGTAGTTCTTGCTCCTATGGCTAGTGTAGATAAAGTTACATTTCAGCTTACAGTCAAAATGGATGTAGGCTAAATGTGTACTTTATGTAAATGGTAAGACTAGAAAAGCTTTGAAATAAACAGAACAACAAATGATAGATAACCATCAAACGTTCCAAGTGAAAATAGAAGCTAAAGTAGAATAAAAAATAGAACAAGAAGCATAAAGGAGAGAAAGTAATGTCAGAAGAAATGAACGACCAAATGCAAGTTCGCCGTCAAAAATTACAAGAATTATATGATTTAGGTATCGATCCTTTTGGTCAAAAATTTGAGCGTACTTCTACAGCTGCCCCATTGCATGAAGATTGGGACACATATACAAAAGAAGAATTACATGACAAAGAAGATGAAAGCAACGTAAGTATCGCCGGTCGTCTAATGACTAAACGTGGAAAAGGTAAAGCTGGATTTGCCCATGTTCAAGATTTAACTGGTCAAATACAAATTTACGTAAGAAAAGATCAAGTTGGAGACGAACAATTCGAAGTTTGGAATTCTGCAGATCTTGGAGACATTGTAGGCATAGAAGGTGTAATGTTCAAAACGAATACAGGTGAATTGTCTGTTAAAGCTAAAGCGTTCACGTTGTTGACTAAAGCATTACGTCCATTACCTGATAAATTCCATGGTTTACAAGACATCGAACAGCGTTATCGTCAACGTTACCTTGACTTAATTACAAACCAAGATAGCACGCAAACATTTATTAACCGCAGTAAAATATTGCAAGAAATGCGTAATTACTTAAATCAAAGAGGATTTTTAGAAGTAGAAACGCCTATGATGCACCAAATTCCTGGTGGAGCTGCTGCGCGTCCTTTCGAAACACATCACAATGCTTTAGACGCAACATTATATATGCGAATTGCAATCGAATTACATTTGAAACGTTTAATTGTAGGTGGATTAGAAAAAGTTTATGAAATTGGACGTGTTTTCAGAAACGAAGGCGTATCAACGAGACATAATCCAGAATTCACTATGATTGAATTATATGAAGCGTATGCTGACTATCACGATATCATGGATATAACTGAGAATATGATTAGACATATTTCTGAAAAAGTACTTGGTACTGCTAGAGTAAACTATGGCGAAGAGATTATAGATTTAGAGTCTGATTGGAAACGAGTTCATATGGTCGATGCAGTTAAAGAAGAAACAGGTGTAGACTTCTTCGAGGTACAAACTGACGAAGAAGCTAAATCATTAGCTAAAGAACATGGTATTGAAATAACAGATAATATGAAATATGGTCATATCTTAAATGAGTTCTTTGAGCAAAAAGTTGAAGAGACATTAATTCAACCAACATTTATTTATGGGCATCCAATCGAAATCTCACCACTAGCTAAGAAAAATCCAGAGGACCCAAGATTTACGGATCGCTTTGAATTATTCATAGTAGGTAGAGAACATGGTAATGCATTCACAGAATTAAATGATCCTATTGATCAAAGAGCAAGATTTGAAGCGCAATTAGTAGAAAAAGAAGAAGGTAATGATGAAGCACATGAAATGGATGAAGATTTCATTGAAGCATTAGAGTACGGCATGCCTCCAACAGGTGGTTTAGGTATTGGTATTGATAGATTAGTTATGCTACTTACTGATTCTGCTTCTATCCGTGATGTATTGTTATTCCCTTATATGAAACAAAAATAAATTATTAAAAGCTGGGTATAAGCTAAGTAATAATTGATTTAGTCATTTAATCTAGATCATATGTTGCGATTTCACATTGGTGAGACGTAATATATGGTCTTTTTTTCTTTTTGGTTTCTATAGACAGGCCACAAATGAGAGAGAATAGAGGATAATAAGTCTAAATAAATTAATTAAATTAGTAATAAGATACAATTAAGTATTATAATGCTATTAAAATATAATAATATCCTAAAAAAGGTATGGTAAAGATAGATTCTATGTGATAAGATTATTCAAGTCGAGTTAAGGAAACGAAACAAGACATGCATAAACATTTAAAATATTTATTTTCGAGAAATGTTCGGAAAGTATTGACTTTAAAGTGAAAATGAATTAATATATAAAAGTCGTCAAAAACGACAAGCACTACATACATAACTCAAGTAAAAGTCTTGTAAACAAATCTTTAAGATAGTGTAAAATTGACTATTGCAAATGATTAACAAACAATGTATTATTAATTGAGTAAGTTAATTTGTCTGGTGGCAATAGCAAAGAGGTCACACCTGTTCCCATGCCGAACACAGTAGTTAAGCTCTTTAGCGCCGATGGTAGTCGGACTTACGTTCCGCAAGAGTAGGACGTTGCCAGGCTTTATATTAAAAATATGTGGAGAATTAGCTCAGCCGGGAGAGCATCTGCCTTACAAGCAGAGGGTCGGCGGTTCGAACCCGTCATTCTCCATCACTTCATGATAGCCGGCCTAGCTCAACTGGTAGAGCAACTGACTTGTAATCAGTAGGTTGGGGGTTCAAGTCCTCTGGCCGGCACCATTTCATGAGCCATTAGCTCAGTTGGTAGAGCATCTGACTTTTAATCAGAGGGTCAGTGGTTCGAGCCCACTATGGCTCATACAGTTTTATTTGCAGAAGTAGTTCAGCGGTAGAATACGACCTTGCCAAGGTCGGGGTCGCGGGTTCGAATCCCGTCTTCTGCTCCATTATTTTTGCCGGGGTGGCGGAACTGGCAGACGCACAGGACTTAAAATCCTGCGGTGAGAGATCACCGTACCGGTTCGATTCCGGTTCTCGGCATTATCATTTTTAATATAGCGCCCGTAGCTCAACTGGATAGAGTACTTGACTACGAATCAAGAGGTTACAGGTTCGACCCCTGTCGGGCGCACCATCTTTAAAAGTGTTAATCAATTAAATTATGTACGGGAAGTAGCTCAGCTTGGTAGAGCACTTGGTTTGGGACCAAGGGGTCGCAGGTTCGAATCCTGTCTTCCCGACTCTTTAAAATTCATATGGGGGCTTAGCTCAGATGGGAGAGCGCCTGCTTTGCACGCAGGAGGTCAGCGGTTCGATCCCGCTAGTCTCCACCATATTATTTATTGAAATGAACATTGAAAACTGAATTGCAATATGTCAACGTTAATTCCGAACACAACATTAAATTGTTGGTTCAAACGTGTTAGAGATAACACACAAATTAGTATTTTATGAGCTAATCAAACATCATAATTCATTTATGGAGAGTTTGATCCTGGCTCAGGATGAACGCCGGCGGCGTGCCTAATACATGCAAGTCGAGCGAACGGATAAGGAGCTTGCTCCTTTGAAGTTAGCGGCGGACGGGTGAGTAACACGTGGGTAACCTACCTATAAGACTGGAATAACTTCGGGAAACCGGAGCTAATGCCGGATAACATTTGGAACCGCATGGTTCTAAAGTAAAAGATGGTTTTGCTATCACTTATAGATGGACCCGCGCCGTATTAGCTAGTTGGTAAGGTAACGGCTTACCAAGGCAACGATACGTAGCCGACCTGAGAGGGTGATCGGCCACACTGGAACTGAGACACGGTCCAGACTCCTACGGGAGGCAGCAGTAGGGAATCTTCCGCAATGGACGAAAGTCTGACGGAGCAACGCCGCGTGAGTGATGAAGGTTTTCGGATCGTAAAACTCTGTTATTAGGGAAGAACAAATGTGTAAGTAACTGTGCACATCTTGACGGTACCTAATCAGAAAGCCACGGCTAACTACGTGCCAGCGAGCCGCGGTAATACGTAGGTGGCAAGCGTTATCCGGAATTATTGGGCGTAAAGCGCGCGTAGGCGGTTTCTTAAGTCTGATGTGAAAGCCCACGGCTCAACCGTGGAGGGTCATTGGAAACTGGGAAACTTGAGTACAGAAGAGGAAAGTGGAATTCCATGTGTAGCGGTGAAATGCGCAGAGATATGGAGGAACACCAGTGGCGAAGGCGACTTTCTGGTCTGTAACTGACGCTGATGTGCGAAAGCGTGGGGATCAAACAGGATTAGATACCCTGGTAGTCCACGCCGTAAACGATGAGTGCTAAGTGTTAGGGGGTTTCCGCCCCTTAGTGCTGCAGCTAACGCATTAAGCACTCCGCCTGGGGAGTACGACCGCAAGGTTGAAACTCAAAGGAATTGACGGGGACCCGCACAAGCGGTGGAGCATGTGGTTTAATTCGAAGCAACGCGAAGAACCTTACCAAATCTTGACATCCTTTGAAAACTCTAGAGATAGAGCCTTCCCCTTCGGGGGACAAAGTGACAGGTGGTGCATGGTTGTCGTCAGCTCGTGTCGTGAGATGTTGGGTTAAGTCCCGCAACGAGCGCAACCCTTAAACTTAGTTGCCGGCATTTAGTTGGGCACTCTAGGTTGACTGCCGGTGACAAACCGGAGGAAGGTGGGGATGACGTCAAATCATCATGCCCCTTATGATTTGGGCTACACACGTGCTACAATGGACAATACAAAGGGCAGCTAAACCGCGAGGTCATGCAAATCCCATAAAGTTGTTCTCAGTTCGGATTGTAGTCTGCAACTCGACTACATGAAGCCGGAATCGCTAGTAATCGTAGATCAGCATGCTACGGTGAATACGTTCCCGGGTCTTGTACACACCGCCCGTCACACCACGAGAGTTTGTAACACCCGAAGCCGGTGGAGTAACCATTTATGGAGCTAGCCGTCGAAGGTGGGACAAATGATTGGGGTGAAGTCGTAACAAGGTAGCCGTATCGGAAGGTGCGGCTGGATCACCTCCTTTCTAAGGATATATTCGGAACATCTTCCTTGAGAAGATGAAGAGGAATGACATCGACATATTGCATTCAGTTTTGAATGCTCATTACGAGTATTCATTGCGTTATTTTGTACATTGAAAACTAGATATGTAAGTAAAATTTATGATTTTACCAAGCAAAACCGAGTGAATTAGAGTTTTAAAAAGCTTGAATTCAAAAAAATAGAAATAATCGCTAGTGTTCGAAAGAACACTCACAGATTAATAACATTTTAGGTTTTCAACCGATTTTTTTCGTGTTGAAGGTCGAAAAGATTAAGTTATTAAGGGCGCACGGTGGATGCCTTGGCACTAGAAGCCTACGAAGGACGTTACTAACGACGATATGCTTTGGGGAGCTGTAAGTAAGCTTTGATCCAGAGATTTCCGAATGGGGAAACCCAACACGAGTTATGTCGTGTTATCGATATGTGAATACATAGCATATCTGAAGGCAGACGCGGGGAACTGAAACATCTTAGTACCCGCGGGAAGAGAAAGAAAAATCGATTCCCTGAGTAGCGGCGAGCGAAACGGGAAGAGCCCAAACCAACGAGCTTGCTTGTTGGGGTTGTAGGACACTCTATACGGAGTTACAAAAGAACAAATTAGACGAATCATCTGGAAAGATGAATCAAAGAAGGTAATAATCCTGTAGTCGAAAGTTTGTTCACTCTTGAGTGGATCCTGAGTACGACGGAACACGAGAAATTCCGTCGGAATCCGGGAGGACCATCTCCCAAGGCTAAATACTCTCTAGTGACCGATAGTGAACCAGTACCGTGAGGGAAAGGTGAAAAGTACCCCGGAAGGGGAGTGAAATAGAACTTGAAACCGTGTGCTTACAAGTAGTCAGAGCCCGTTAATGGGTGATGGCGTGCCTTTTGTAGAATGAACCGGCGAGTTACGATTTGATGCAAGGTTAAGCAGTTAATGTGGAGCCGTAGCGAAAGCGAGTCTGAATAGGGCGTTGAGTATTTGGTCGTAGACCCGAAACCAGGTGATCTACCCATGACCAGGCTGAAGTTCAGGTAACACTGAATGGAGGGCCGAACCGACTTACGTTGAAAAGTGAGCGGATGAGTTGTGGGTAGCGGAGAAATTCCAATCGAACCTGGAGATAGCTGGTTCTCTCCGAAATAGCTTTAGGGCTAGCCTTAAGTAATGATTATTGGAGGTAGAGCACTGTTTGGACGAGGGGCCCTTATCGGGTTACCGAATTCAGACAAACTCCGAATGCCAATCAATTTTATCTTAGGAGTTAGAACGCGGGTGATAAGGTCCGTGTTCGAAAGGGAAACAGCCCAGACCACCAGCTAAGGTCCCAAAATATATGTTAAGTGGAAAAGGATGTGGCGTTGCCCAGACAACTAGTATGTTGGCTTAGAAGCAGCCATCATTTAAAGAGTGCGTAATAGCTCACTAGTCGAGTGACACTGCGCCGAAAATGTACCGGGGCTAAACATATTACCGAAGCTGTGGATTGTCCGTAAGGACAGTGGTAGGAGAGCGTTCTAAGGGCGTTGAAGCATGATCGCAAGGACATGTGGAGCGCTTAGAAGTGAGAATGCCGGTGTGAGTAGCGAAAGACGGGTGAGAATCCCGTCCACCGATTGACTAAGGTTTCCAGAGGAAGGCTCGTCCGCTCTGGGTTAGTCGGGTCCTAAGCTGAGGCCGATAGGCGTAGGCGATGGATAACAGGTTGATATTCCTGTACCACCAAATTTCGTTTTAAGCGATGGGGGGACGCAGTAGGATAGGCGAAGCGTACTATTGGATTGTACGTCCAAGCAATGAGACTGAGTGTTAGGCAAATCCGGCACTCTTAAGGTCAAGTTGTGATGGGGAGAGGAAATTGTTTCCTCGAGTCGTTGATTTCACACTGCCAAGAAAAGCCTCTAGCTAGAATTTTGGTGCCCGTACCGCAAACCGACACAGGTAGTCAAGATGAGAATTCTAAGGTGAGCGAGCGAACTCTCGTTAAGGAACTCGGCAAAATGACCCCGTAACTTCGGGAGAAGGGGTGCTCTTTAGGGTTAACGCCCAGGAGAGCCGCAGTGAATAGGCCCAAGCGACTGTTTATCAAAAACACAGGTCTCTGCTAAACCGTAAGGTGATGTATAGGGGCTGACGCCTGCCCGGTGTCCGGAAGGTTAAGAGGAGTGGTTAGCTTCGGCGAAGCTACGAATCGAAGCCCCAGTAAACGGCGGCCGTAACTATAACGGTCCTAAGGTAGCGAAATTCCTTGTCGGGTAAGTTCCGACCCGCACGAAAGGCGTAACGATTTGGGCACTGTCTCAACGAGAGACTCGGTGAAATCATAGTACCTGTGAAGATGCGGGTTACCCGCGACAGGACGGAAAGACCCCGTGGAGCTTTACTGTAGTCTGATATTGAAATTCGGTACAACTTGTACAGGATAGGTAGGAGCCTTTGAAACGTGAGCGCCGACTTACGTCGAGGCGTTGGTGGGATACTACCCTTGCTGTGTTGGATTTCTAACCCGCACCATTTATCATGGTGGGAGACAGTGTCAGATGGACAGTTTGACTGGGGCGGTCGCCTCCTAAAGAGTAACGGAGGCGCTCAAAGGTTTCCTCAGAATGGTTGGAAATCATTCATAGAGTGTAAAGGCATAAGGAAGCTTGACTGCGAGACTTACAAGTCGAGCAGGGTCGAAAGACGGACTTAGTGATCCGGTGGTTCCGCATGGAAGGGCCATCGCTCAACGGATAAAAGCTACCCCGGGGATAACAGGCTTATCTCCCCCAAGAGTTCACATCGACGGGGAGGTTTGGCACCTCGATGTCGGCTCATCGCATCCTGGGGCTGTAGTCGGTCCCAAGGGTTGGGCTGTTCGCCCATTAAAGCGGTACGCGAGCTGGGTTCAGAACGTCGTGAGACAGTTCGGTCCCTATCCGTCGTGGGCGCAGGAAATTTGAGAGGAGCTGTCCTTAGTACGAGAGGACCGGGATGGACATACCTCTGGTGTACCAGTTGTCGTGCCAACGGCATCGCCGGGTAGCTATGTATGGACGGGATAAGTGCTGAAAGCATCTAAGCATGAAGCCCCCCTCAAGATGAGATTTCCCAACTTCGGTTATAAGATCCCTCAAAGATGATGAGGTTAATAGGTTCGAGGTGGAAGCATAGCGATATGTGGAGCTGACGAATACTAATCGATCGAAGACTTAATCAAATTTAAAAGTGTTTTGTTTGGCATTATCAAATTTTACTTACTATCTAGTTTTGAATGTATAATTTTTTATACAGTTCATTGTCTGGTGACAATGGCAAGGAGGTCACACCTGTTCCCATGCCGAACACAGTAGTTAAGCTCCTTAGCGCCGATGGTAGTCGGACTTACGTTCCGCAAGAGTAGGACGTTGCCAGGCAATTCCATTTTGACCTTTGGGTCGTTTTTTTATGGAAGTATTAAAGAAAACAAAAATTAATTTTAAAAAGTTCTTGACTTTATGAGTCATAACCTGTAGAATTAAGTCTTGTGATTAAGAAATGAACATTGAAAACTGAATTGCAATATGTCAACGTTAATTCCGAACGCAACATTAAATTGTTGGTTCAAACGTGTTAGAGATAACACACAAATTAGTATTTTATGAGCTAATCAAACATCATAATTCATTTATGGAGAGTTTGATCCTGGCTCAGGATGAACGCCGGCGGCGTGCCTAATACATGCAAGTCGAGCGAACGGATAAGGAGCTTGCTCCTTTGAAGTTAGCGGCGGACGGGTGAGTAACACGTGGGTAACCTACCTATAAGACTGGAATAACTTCGGGAAACCGGAGCTAATGCCGGATAACATTTGGAACCGCATGGTTCTAAAGTAAAAGATGGTTTTGCTATCACTTATAGATGGACCCGCGCCGTATTAGCTAGTTGGTAAGGTAACGGCTTACCAAGGCAACGATACGTAGCCGACCTGAGAGGGTGATCGGCCACACTGGAACTGAGACACGGTCCAGACTCCTACGGGAGGCAGCAGTAGGGAATCTTCCGCAATGGACGAAAGTCTGACGGAGCAACGCCGCGTGAGTGATGAAGGTTTTCGGATCGTAAAACTCTGTTATTAGGGAAGAACAAATGTGTAAGTAACTGTGCACATCTTGACGGTACCTAATCAGAAAGCCACGGCTAACTACGTGCCGGCAGCCGCGGTAATACGTAGGTGGCAAGCGTTATCCGGAATTATTGGGCGTAAAGCGCGCGTAGGCGGTTTCTTAAGTCTGATGTGAAAGCCCACGGCTCAACCGTGGAGGGTCATTGGAAACTGGGAAACTTGAGTACAGAAGAGGAAAGTGGAATTCCATGTGTAGCGGTGAAATGCGCAGAGATATGGAGGAACACCAGTGGCGAAGGCGACTTTCTGGTCTGTAACTGACGCTGATGTGCGAAAGCGTGGGGATCAAACAGGATTAGATACCCTGGTAGTCCACGCCGTAAACGATGAGTGCTAAGTGTTAGGGGGTTTCCGCCCCTTAGTGCTGCGGCTAACGCATTAAGCACTCCGCCTGGGGAGTACGACCGCAAGGTTGAAACTCAAAGGAATTGACGGGGACCCGCACAAGCGGTGGAGCATGTGGTTTAATTCGAAGCAACGCGAAGAACCTTACCAAATCTTGACATCCTTTGAAAACTCTAGAGATAGAGCCTTCCCCTTCGGGGGACAAAGTGACAGGTGGTGCATGGTTGTCGTCAGCTCGTGTCGTGAGATGTTGGGTTAAGTCCCGCAACGAGCGCAACCCTTAAACTTAGTTGCCAGCATTTAGTTGGGCACTCTAGGTTGACTGCCGGTGACAAACCGGAGGAAGGTGGGGATGACGTCAAATCATCATGCCCCTTATGATTTGGGCTACACACGTGCTACAATGGACAATACAAAGGGCAGCTAAACCGCGAGGTCATGCAAATCCCATAAAGTTGTTCTCAGTTCGGATTGTAGTCTGCAACTCGACTACATGAAGCTGGAATCGCTAGTAATCGTAGATCAGCATGCTACGGTGAATACGTTCCCGGGTCTTGTACACACCGCCCGTCACACCACGAGAGTTTGTAACACCCGAAGCCGGTGGAGTAACCATTTATGGAGCTAGCCGTCGAAGGTGGGACAAATGATTGGGGTGAAGTCGTAACAAGGTAGCCGTATCGGAAGGTGCGGCCGGATCACCTCCTTTCTAAGGATATATTCGGAACATCTTCCTTGAGAAGATGAAAAGGAATAACATTGACATATTGTATTCAGTTTTGAATGCTCATTAGAGTATTCTATAAATGAATGGGCCTATAGCTCAGCTGGTTAGAGCGCACGCCTGATAAGCGTGAGGTCGGTGGTTCGAGTCCACTTAGGCCCACCATTTTTTTATTTTGTACATTGAAAACTAGATATGTAAGTAAAATTTATGATTTTACCAAGCAAAACCGAGTGAATTAGAGTTTTAAAAAGCTTGAATTCAAAAAAATAGAAATAATCGCTAGTGTTCGAAAGAACACTCACAGATTAATAACATTTTAGGTTTTCAACCGATTTTTTTCGTGTTGAAGGTCGAAAAGATTAAGTTATTAAGGGCGCACGGTGGATGCCTTGGCACTAGAAGCCTACGAAGGACGTTACTAACGACGATATGCTTTGGGGAGCTGTAAGTAAGCTTTGATCCAGAGATTTCCGAATGGGGAAACCCAACACGAGTTATGTCGTGTTATCGATATGTGAATACATAGCATATCTGAAGGCAGACGCGGGGAACTGAAACATCTTAGTACCCGCAGGAAGAGAAAGAAAAATCGATTCCCTGAGTAGCGGCGAGCGAAACGGGAAGAGCCCAAACCAACGAGCTTGCTTGTTGGGGTTGTAGGACACTCTATACGGAGTTACAAAAGAACAAATTAGACGAATCATCTGGAAAGATGAATCAAAGAAGGTAATAATCCTGTAGTCGAAAGTTTGTTCACTCTTGAGTGGATCCTGAGTACGACGGAACACGAGAAATTCCGTCGGAATCCGGGAGGACCATCTCCCAAGGCTAAATACTCTCTAGTGACCGATAGTGAACCAGTACCGTGAGGGAAAGGTGAAAAGTACCCCGGAAGGGGAGTGAAATAGAACTTGAAACCGTGTGCTTACAAGTAGTCAGAGCCCGTTAATGGGTGATGGCGTGCCTTTTGTAGAATGAACCGGCGAGTTACGATTTGATGCAAGGTTAAGCAGTTAATGTGGAGCCGTAGCGAAAGCGAGTCTGAATAGGGCGTTGAGTATTTGGTCGTAGACCCGAAACCAGGTGATCTACCCATGACCAGGCTGAAGTTCAGGTAACACTGAATGGAGGGCCGAACCGACTTACGTTGAAAAGTGAGCGGATGAGTTGTGGGTAGCGGAGAAATTCCAATCGAACCTGGAGATAGCTGGTTCTCTCCGAAATAGCTTTAGGGCTAGCCTTAAGTAATGATTATTGGAGGTAGAGCACTGTTTGGACGAGGGGCCCTTATCGGGTTACCGAATTCAGACAAACTCCGAATGCCAATCAATTTTATCTTAGGAGTTAGAACGCGGGTGATAAGGTCCGTGTTCGAAAGGGAAACAGCCCAGACCACCGGCTAAGGTCCCAAAATATATGTTAAGTGGAAAAGGATGTGGCGTTGCCCAGACAACTAGTATGTTGGCTTAGAAGCAGCCATCATTTAAAGAGTGCGTAATAGCTCACTAGTCGAGTGACACTGCGCCGAAAATGTACCGGGGCTAAACATATTACCGAAGCTGTGGATTGTCCGTAAGGACAGTGGTAGGAGAGCGTTCTAAGGGCGTTGAAGCATGATCGCAAGGACATGTGGAGCGCTTAGAAGTGAGAATGCCGGTGTGAGTAGCGAAAGACGGGTGAGAATCCCGTCCACCGATTGACTAAGGTTTCCAGAGGAAGGCTCGTCCGCTCTGGGTTAGTCGGGTCCTAAGCTGAGGCCGATAGGCGTAGGCGATGGATAACAGGTTGATATTCCTGTACCACCAAATTTCGTTTTAAGCGATGGGGGGACGCAGTAGGATAGGCGAAGCGTACTATTGGATTGTACGTCCAAGCAATAAGACTGAGTGTTAGGCAAATCCGGCACTCTTAAGGTCAAGTTGTGATGGGGAGAGGAAATTGTTTCCTCGAGTCGTTGATTTCACACTGCCAAGAAAAGCCTCTAGCTAGAATTTTGGTGCCCGTACCGCAAACCGACACAGGTAGTCAAGATGAGAATTCTAAGGTGAGCGAGCGAACTCTCGTTAAGGAACTCGGCAAAATGACCCCGTAACTTCGGGAGAAGGGGTGCTCTTTAGGGTTAACGCCCAGGAGAGCCGCAGTGAATAGGCCCAAGCGACTGTTTATCAAAAACACAGGTCTCTGCTAAACCGTAAGGTGATGTATAGGGGCTGACGCCTGCCCGGTGCTCGGAAGGTTAAGAGGAGTGGTTAGCTTCGGCGAAGCTACGAATCGAAGCCCCAGTAAACGGCGGCCGTAACTATAACGGTCCTAAGGTAGCGAAATTCCTTGTCGGGTAAGTTCCGACCCGCACGAAAGGCGTAACGATTTGGGCACTGTCTCAACGAGAGACTCGGTGAAATCATAGTACCTGTGAAGATGCGAGGTTACCCGCGACAGGACGGAAAGACCCCGTGGAGCTTTACTGTAGTCTGATATTGAAATTCGGTACAACTTGTACAGGATAGGTAGGAGCCTTTGAAACGTGAGCGCCGGCTTACGTCGAGGCGTTGGTGGGATACTACCCTTGCTGTGTTGGATTTCTAACCCGCACCATTTATCATGGTGGGAGACAGTGTCAGATGGACAGTTTGACTGGGGCGGTCGCCTCCTAAAGAGTAACGGAGGCGCTCAAAGGTTTCCTCAGAATGGTTGGAAATCATTCATAGAGTGTAAAGGCATAAGGAAGCTTGACTGCGAGACTTACAAGTCGAGCAGGGTCGAAAGACGGACTTAGTGATCCGGTGGTTCCGCATGGAAGGGCCATCGCTCAACGGATAAAAGCTACCCCGGGGATAACAGGCTTATCTCCCCCAAGAGTTCACATCGACGGGGAGGTTTGGCACCTCGATGTCGGCTCATCGCATCCTGGGGCTGTAGTCGGTCCCAAGGGTTGGGCTGTTCGCCCATTAAAGCGGTACGCGAGCCGGGTTCAGAACGTCGTGAGACAGTTCGGTCCCTATCCGTCGTGGGCGCAGGAAATTTGAGAGGAGCTGTCCTTAGTACGAGAGGACCGGGATGGACATACCTCTGGTGTACCAGTTGTCGTGCCAACGGCATCGCTGGGTAGCTATGTATGGACGGGATAAGTGCTGAAAGCATCTAAGCATGAAGCCCCCCTCAAGATGAGATTTCCCAACTTCGGTTATAAGATCCCTCAAAGATGATGAGGTTAATAGGTTCGAGGTGGAAGCATAGCGATATGTGGAGCTGACGAATACTAATCGATCGAAGACTTAATCAAATTTAAAAGTGTTTTGTTTTGGCATTATCAAATTTTACTTACTATCTAGTTTTGAATGTATAATTTTTATATATTTCATTGTCTGGTGACAATGGCAAGGAGGTCACACCTGTTCCCATGCCGAACACAGTAGTTAAGCTCCTTAGCGCCGATGGTAGTCGGACTTACGTTCCGCAAGAGTAGGACGTTGCCAGGCAGCATTATAGGATGCGATGAGCCCGAGACCGAGAGGTCTCTTTTTTTATGCGCAAAAAGTGGGGATATTCCAATAGAGATGATTATAATTTAAGGATTACAAGAGTCGGCGCTCTTGTATAAGAACTACTAATTTCGCAAGCGAAAAAGTGGTTCTTTATAAATTAAAAAGTGATGCTTTACTTGCATAAGCACTACTAATCTTGTTGGCAAGAAAGTAATGCTTCAAGTATTAGTCATTCTTCAAAATTGTCAATGAACGAATTAGTGCATTGGTGTGGTCCTCTAGTTGTGAAAAAGGTATCCCACCGAAACCTAAAATAAATTTTACAGATTGCTGTGATTTATCATATTTGCTAAAAGGAATAATTTTCAAATTATTTTCTTCAGCATTTTTTAAACATTGTTTCATAGTTAAACCATTTCTTACAGTTAGTGTAAAGTGCATACCTGCTAACGCACCGTCAATTTCCAATTGTTCTTGATAGGGTTTGAGTGCATCTAATATGAATTTAAGTTTATCTCTATAAACGTTTCTCATTTTATTTAAATGTCTCTCAAAACTACCTGACTGCATAAAGCTTGCCACCATTTTTTGTATATGTGCTCGGGACTGTATTACCTTCTTTATTTTCTAGTGAGTTATATAATTTTAACAGTTTTTTAGGTAATACTAGGTAAGCAACTCTGCAACTTGGAAATAAAGATTTTGAGAATGTACTAATATATATGACTTTGTCTTTTGTATCTAAACTTTGTAATGCGGGAATAGGCTTTCCAAAGTAACGGAATTCCGAATCATAATCATCTTCAATAATGTATCTATTTTCAAATTGCTGTGCCCAATGAATAAGTTGGGTACGTTTTTTTAAATTCATCACATAGCCAGTAGGAAATTGGTGAGAAGGTGTGACATAAGCGATATTATTATGAGATTCATTGAAATATTCTAGCTCAATTCCTGTATTATTTACAGGTACTTGAAGATAAGTAATTTGTTTTTTGTCTAAAACTTGTTTGATTGGTGGATAGCTAGGATTTTCAATTAAAAAGCGTCCTTTATTCAAAATGTCAGTTAATAAATTAATAAGTTGTTCCGTAGAAGAACCAACAATAATTTGTTCTGGATGACATGCTACGCCTCTACTATTAAATAGGTAATGAGCTATTTCTTGGCGTAGTGTCCATTCTCCTTTAGGATTTGTATGTTGCAGTAAGTTCAACTGACTATCTTCAAAAGTATCGCGCGCATATTTTCTAAATTGTCGCATAGGAAAATATTCTGCATCTATTTCTGATAAATTGAAGGCAAAGTCATATATTTGTTGAGTCTGATTGTTATTATTTTGTTCGTTATTTGTGTTTGATGCGTGAAAATCTCTAGTAATAATTGGTAAAGTTTCGACATCAGATACAAAATAACCTGATCGTGGTTTGGCGTATATGTACCCTTCATCTGATAGAATTTGATAAGCGTGTTCGATTGTTGTATTGCTTACAGATAAATGTTGCCCTAACGCTCGTTTAGAAGGAAATTTATCACCTGATTTATATTGGCCTTCAATGATTTGTTTTTTTAAATTCTCATACAGATTGATGTATAAATGTTTTTTCGTCATTTTAACTGACCTCCTAAATTAATCTAGAATTGTCCCTTTTTAAATACCAGTTTATCTTTTAAAATGAATTTAATCAACTAAGCAAAGGGGTTAAATAAATATGTCTAAAGTAATCGGATCTGAAAGAGTTAAAAGAGGAATGGCGGAAATGCAAAAAGGTGGCGTCATTATGGACGTTGTAAATGCAGAACAAGCTAAGATAGCTGAGGATGCCGGTGCTGTTGCAGTAATGGCATTAGAGCGCGTGCCTTCTGATATTAGAGCTGCAGGTGGCGTTGCACGAATGGCTAACCCTAAAATTGTAGAAGAGGTTATGAATGCTGTTTCTATACCAGTTATGGCAAAAGGACGTATTGGTCATATAACTGAAGCTCGCGTATTAGAATCTATGGGTGTTGACTATATCGATGAGTCTGAAGTATTAACACCAGCTGATGAAGAGTTTCATCTACGTAAAGATACATTCACTGTACCATTTGTATGTGGTTGCCGTAATTTAGGCGAAGCCGCACGTCGTATTGGTGAAGGTGCTGCAATGCTACGTACTAAAGGTGAGCCAGGTACTGGTAATATCGTAGAAGCAGTGAGACATATACGCCAGGTCAATTCAGAAGTGAGTCGTTTAACTGTTATGCATGACGACGAGATTATGACTGAGGCTAAAAATATTGGTGCACCATACGAAATTTTAAAATCTATTAAAGAAAATGGTAAGTTACCAGTAGTTAATTTTGCAGCTGGTGGGGTAGCAACGCCTCAAGATGCTGCTTTAATGATGGAATTAGGTGCAGACGGAGTGTTTGTTGGATCGGGTATTTTTAAATCAGAAGATCCAGAAAAATTTGCTAAAGCAATTGTACAAGCAACTACACATTATCAAGACTACGAACTCATTGGACGTCTAGCTAAAGAATTAGGCACAGCAATGAAAGGTTTAGATATCAATGAGTTGTCACTAGAAGATCGTATGCAAGAGCGTGGATGGTAATATGAGAATTGGTGTTTTAGCCTTACAAGGCGCTGTGAGAGAACATCTACGTCATATTGCGCTAAGTGGTCATGAAGGTGTAGCAGTTAAGCGTGTCGAACAATTGGATGGCATTGATGGATTGATCATACCAGGTGGAGAATCTACTACGCTACGTCGCTTAATGAATCTTTATGGCTTCAAAGTTGCTTTGCAACAATCCACATTACCTATGTTTGGTACTTGTGCTGGCTTAATTATCTTAGCAACGGACATTGTTGGCGAAGCAGGTTATTTAGATAAACTGAATATCACGGTTCAAAGGAATTCTTTCGGCCGACAAGTTGATAGCTTTGAAAGTGAGTTAGATGTGAAAGGAATTGCTAAAGATATTGAAGGCGTATTTATTAGAGCACCTCATATAAAAAGCGTGCATGGTGAAGCGAGTGTACTTAGCACAGTGGGTGATAAAATTGTAGCTGTTCAACAAGGATGTTACTTAGGTGTTTCATTTCATCCTGAATTAACAGATGATTATAGAGTCACACAATATTTCATTGAAGCGATTGTTAAACCAATCGTAAATGAAAAAGTATAAAAAAAGAGCGACAAGGTTATTGATACCTTGTCGCTCTTTTAAATATTAATTTTTAAATAAAGAACCCCGCAATGGTCGCAGATATAAATGAAACTAATGTAGCACCGAATAATAATTTTAGACCGAAGCGTGCTACCATATCTCCTTTTTCGTTATTAAGTGATTTGATTGCGCCAGAGATAATGCCGATAGAACTGAAGTTTGCAAATGACACTACGAATACTGAGATAACACCTTTCGCGTGTTCACTCATATTTTTAACTTCACTTAGACTTTGCATTGCTACAAATTCATTTGATAATAATTTCGTTGCCATAATAGAACCAGCTTGTACAGCTTCATGCCATGGCACACCAACTAAGAATGCGAATGGTGCAAATACGAAACCGATGAGTGTTTGGAAGTCCCAAGTAATACTACCACCTGAAATACCAGTGAAGATTGCACTAACTATACCATTGAGTAAAGCGATAATAGCGATATAACCAATTAACATTGCCCCTACAATGACTGCTACTTTAAACCCATCTAAAATGTATTCCCCTAACATTTCGAAGAAGGATTGCTTATTTGTTTCACTTTCTTCAAGAATTAATTTATCTTCTTTTGGATCAACTTTGTAAGGGTTGATGATAGAAGCAATAATGAAACCACCGAAGAGGTTTAATACCACTGCTGTAACGACAAAACGTGGTTCAATTAACGCGAAGTAAGCACCGATGATAGATGCAGACACGGTAGACATTGCTGAAGCAGTTAAAGTATAAAGACGTTGTCTTGGAATATGAGCAAGTTCCTTTTTTAACGAAATAAACACTTCTGATTGTCCCAAAATTGCTGCTGCAACAGCGTTATATGATTCTAAACGCCCCATACCATTAATTTTAGATATAACTAAACCTAAGACATTAATAATTATAGGTAAAATACGTGTATATTGTAAGATACCAATTAATGCTGATATGAAAACAATTGGTAATAATACGTTAAAGAAGAATGGAGGATTCTCTGGATCTATGTATTCAAATCCACCAAATACGAAATTCACACCTTCTGCCGCTTGTGCTAATAAGTAATTAAAGCCTACTGAAATACCACCAATGACTGTAATCCCAAATTGTGTTTTTAACAAAATAAACGCCATAATAAGTTGTATTACAAGTAATAACCCAACATATTGCCAACGAATATTTTTTCTGTCGGAACTGAAAAGAAAGGCTAACCCAATAAATACTACAACCCCAATTAAACCGATAATAATATGCATATTTTTTCATCCCTTTTATTTTTTTCTTAATATCTATAATACAATAAAACTGGTAGCACTTACATCCATAAACTAATATTTTTTAATCATATTGGTTGAAAAAGGTCAAAGTTGGTCATATAATATAGTCAAAGAAGGTCAAAAGAGGTGATAATCATGCATAATATGTCTGACATCATAGAACAGTACATTAAGAAATTATTTGAAGACACCAATAAAGACGTTGTAGAACTTCAACGTGCAAATATTGCACAGCGCTTTGACTGCGTGCCTTCTCAACTGAATTATGTAATTAAAACACGTTTTACAAATGAACATGGTTATGAGATTGAAAGTAAAAGAGGTGGTGGTGGATACATTCGAATCACCAAAATTGAAAATAAAGACGAAACAGGTTACATTAATCACTTACTTCAATTAATAGGACCATCTATTTCTCAGCAACAAGCGTATTACATCATAGATGGTTTATTAGATAAAAAATATATCAATGAACGTGAAGCAAAAATGATTTATGCTGTCATTGATAGAGAAACACTGAAAATGGATGTATTATCGAGAGATATTATACGGGCTAATATTATCAAACGTTTATTACCTGTAATAAATTATTACTAAAGCGAGGTGTTTAGTCGTGCTATGCGAAAATTGTCATTTAAACGAAGCAGAAGTTAAATTAGCAGTAAAAGGACAAGACGGTGTAAATGAAAAATGGGTCTGTTCGACATGTGCTCAGGGTGGCAATCCTTGGACACAAAATCAACAGTTACAATCCCAAGATGATATTGAAGGTGCATTTGTTGTAAAACAAATTTTACAGCACTTAGCAGCTAAACATGGTATTGATTTTGATGAAATTGCTTTTAAAGAAGAAAAAAGATGTCCTACTTGTCATATGACGTTAAAAGATATTGCACATGTTGGTAAATTTGGTTGTGCAAACTGCTATTCAACTTTTAAAGATGACATTGTCGACATTGTGCGTCGTGTGCAAGGTGGTCAAATAGAACATACAGGAAAAACACCTCGATCTTCGCATAGAAAATTAGCACTTAAAAAACAAATTGAAGAAAAAAATTCATATTTAAATCAGCTCATTGAAGATCAGAATTTTGAAGAAGCCGCAATTGTTCGTGACGAAATTAAAGCATTGAAAGACGATGGCGAGGTGAAACATGATGAGTGATAATGATATTAGCGCATACATGAGTGAGTGGATGCGCGATAAAGAAGAAAGTCCTGTCGTGATGTCTTCAAGAATCCGACTGGCTAGAAACTTAGAAAATCATGTCCATCCATTAATGTTTCCGTCAGAGCAAGATGGTTACAGAGTGATTAATGAGGTACAGGATGCGCTTCCTGACTTGTTTATGCGGCGCTTAGATACTATGGATCAGCAAAGCAAATATAAACTCGTTGCGAAACATCTCATAAGTCCTGAATTAATCAGACAACCTGCCTCAGCAGTGTTATTAAATGATGATGAATCGTTGAGTATCATGGTGAATGAAGAGGATCATATTCGAATTCAAGCTATGGGAAATGATTTATCACTACAAACATTATACGAGAATGCTTCTACTATTGATGATACGCTTGATAGTGAGTTGGATGTAAGTTTTGATGAAACCTTAGGTTATTTAACAACTTGTCCGACAAACATTGGCACTGGCATGCGTGCGAGCGTGATGCTACATTTACCAAGTTTAACAATTATGAAGCGTATGAATCGCATCGCTCAAACGATTAACAGATTTGGTTTTACGATAAGAGGAATATTTGGTGAAAGTTCGCAAGTTTATGGTCATATTTATCAAATTTCAAATCAACTGACTTTGGGAAAAACGGAAGAAGAAATCATTGAAAGTTTAACTGAAGTTGTACAACAAATCATTAATGAAGAAATGCAAATTCGAGAACGTATGAACCGTCACAATCACATTGAAACATTAGACCGAGTATATCGTTCGTTAGGAATATTAAAATATAGTAGACTGATATCTATGGAGGAAGCATCACTAAGATTAAGTGAAGTGAAACTCGGTATTGATTTAGGCTATATTGAACTAGAAAACTTCAAATTTAATGAGTTAATGGTAGCAATACAATCGCCATTTTTATTAGATGATGAAGATGACAGAGTAGTAAATGAAAAAAGAGCAGATATATTAAGAGAACATATAAATTAGGAGGTCATACTATGCTATTTGGTAGACTGACAGAACGTGCACAGCGTGTATTAGCACATGCTCAAGAAGAAGCAATTCGCTTAAATCATTCAAATATTGGAACAGAACATTTACTTTTAGGTTTGATGAAAGAACCTGAAGGTATTGCGCCTAAAGTATTAGAATCATTTGAAATTACTGAAGAAAAAGTAGTAGAAGAAGTAGAAAAATTAATCGGCCATGGTCAAGAACAGATGGGCGCTTTACACTACACACCTCGTGCAAAAAAAGTCATTGAATTATCAATGGATGAAGCAAGAAAATTACACCATAATTTTGTGGGAACAGAACACATTCTACTTGGTTTAATTAGAGAAAATGAAGGTGTAGCAACACGTGTATTTGCAAACTTAGACTTAAATATAACTAAAGCACGTGCACAAGTTGTTAAAGCATTAGGTAGTCCAGAGTTAAGTAATAAAAATGCACAAGCTAATAAATCTAATAACACACCAACTTTAGATAGCCTTGCTCGTGACTTAACAGTTATTGCAAAAGATGGCACGTTAGATCCTGTTATTGGTAGAGATAAAGAAATTACAAGAGTAATTGAAGTTTTAAGTCGTCGTACTAAAAATAATCCAGTACTCATTGGTGAGCCAGGTGTTGGTAAAACTGCAATCGCAGAAGGCTTAGCTCAAGCGATTATTAAAAATGAAGTACCTGAAACGCTTAAAGGCAAACGCGTAATGTCACTTGATATGGGAACAGTTGTAGCCGGCACGAAGTATCGAGGCGAATTTGAAGAGCGTTTGAAAAAAGTAATGGAAGAAATTCATCAAGCAGGTGACGTTATACTATTCATTGATGAATTACACACATTAGTAGGCGCAGGCGGTGCTGAAGGCGCTATTGATGCATCAAACATCTTGAAACCTGCACTTGCACGAGGTGAACTACAATGTATCGGTGCAACGACATTAGATGAATATCGTAAAAACATTGAAAAAGATGCAGACACTTGAACGTCGTTTCCAACCAGTTCAAGTTGATGAACCAACAGTTGAAGATACGATTGAAATCTTAAAAGGATTACGTGATCGTTATGAAGCACATCACCGTATTAATATTTCAGATGAAGCGGTAATCTCAGCCGCTACTTTAAGTCACCGTTATATTTCAGATCGTTTCTTACCTGATAAAGCAATCGACTTAATTGATGAAGCAAGTTCTAAAGTTAGACTTAGAAGTCATACAACACCACCGAACTTGAAAGAATTAGAACAAGAAATTGAGCAAGTTAAAAATGAAAAAGATGTCATGGTACATTCACAAGAATTCGAAAATGCAGCAAACCTTCGTGATAAACAAACGAAATTAGAAAAACAATACGAAGAAGCTAATAATAATTGGAAGAACGCGCAAAATGGCGACAATACCGCTTTATCAGAAGAAGACATCGGAGAAGTTATCGCCGGTCGGACTGGTATTCCATTAACGAAAATTAATGAAACTGAATCAGACCGTTTATTAAACTTAGAAGATACACTTCATAACAGAGTGATTGGACAAAAAGCTGCTGTGACGTCTATCAGTAAAGCAGTTAGACGTGCGAGAGCTGGATTGAAAGACCCTAAACGTCCTATCGGTAGTTTTATCTTCTTAGGTCCTACAGGTGTAGGTAAAACAGAATTAGCTCGTGCTTTAGCAGAGTCTATGTTTGGTGAAGATGACGCAATGATTCGTGTGGATATGAGTGAATTTATGGAAAAACATGCAGTCAGTCGTCTAGTTGGTGCGCCTCCAGGTTATGTAGGACACGATGATGGTGGGCAATTGACTGAAAAAGTAAGACGTAAACCTTATTCTGTTATCTTATTTGATGAAATTGAAAAAGCACACCCAGATGTATTTAATATCTTATTACAAGTGCTTGATGATGGGCATCTTACTGATACAAAAGGACGTCGTGTAGATTTCCGTAATACAGTAATTATCATGACATCAAACGTTGGTGCGCAAGAATTACAAGATCAACGCTTTGCAGGTTTTGGTGGCGCATCAGAAGGCCAAGATTACGAAACAATTCGTAACACAATGATGAAAGAATTGAAAAATGCTTTCCGTCCAGAATTCTTAAACCGTGTTGATGACATTATTGTATTCCACAAACTTTCTAAAGAAGAATTGAAAGAAATTGTAACAATGATGATTAACAAACTAACAGATCGTCTATCTGAACAAGATATCAATATCGAAGTGACAGATGCGGCTAAAGAAAAAATTGCTGAAGAAGGATACGATCCAGAGTATGGTGCTAGACCATTAATTCGTGCAATTCAAAAAACAGTAGAAGATAATTTAAGTGAATTAATTTTAGACGGTAACCAAATTGAAGGTAAAAAAGTCGAAATTGATCATGATGGTAAAGAATATAAATATAATATTAAAGATAGAAAAGAAAAAAAGAAAGATAAAGAAACAACAGAATCATAAGTTTAATCACTACAAGTGCGTTTTTATAGATTATAGTGCCTCTCAAATGTGTTCGTTTGCCTTTGAGAGGCACTTTTTTGTTTAATATTAGAAAATTTAAAGCATCCTTATAAAACTAGGATATTATTTTCATTCGATAAATTTATAATATTATTGGTAGTATATAGCTATGCATGGTATTTTATAAAAATAGCTTTTATATCAGTGAAGTTAGAGTCAGGTATGATTAAACGCAATTGTAAAAACTAATCGTACAGATCGCAGTGAATTAAATAAGATTAAAATTTGTTTTTAAACAGGTTGAGGTATAAAATAGATTTGTTCAATGAAAGATGGAGGTGCAATAGTGGCCAAGAAAAAAGTTGTTTTTGAATGTATGGCATGTGGCTATCAGTCCCCGAAATGGATGGGTAAATGCCCAAATTGTGGTGGTCGGAACCAAATGGAAGAAATTGTTGAGCAAAAGGCGGCAAGTCCAAAACATGGCGTACGCAGTCGTGATCGCGACAATGTTTCGAAAGTACAAAAGTTAAACGAAATTAAACAAGAGACGACACCACGTGTTACAACTAAATCAGACGAATTTAATCGTGTGCTCGGTGGAGGTATCGTTAATGGTTCTCTCGTATTGATTGGTGGAGATCCTGGTATAGGGAAATCAACATTACTATTACAAATATGTGCGGCACTATCACAATCACATAATGTCTTATACATAACAGGGGAAGAATCATTAAATCAAACTAAGCTAAGAGCTGAAAGATTGGATGAAGATTCAAGCGAACTCAATGTATTTGCAGAAACTGATTTAGAAGTTATCCACGAGACAGTAAAACAATTAAAACCTGATTTACTTGTAGTTGACTCAATCCAAACGATATTTCATCCTGAAATTAATTCAGCGCCAGGTTCAGTGTCTCAAGTAAGAGAAAGTACACAAAGCTTAATGAACATCGCTAAACAAATGAATATTGCAACATTTATCGTGGGGCATGTAACGAAAGAAGGACAAATCGCAGTGCCCACGTTTACTAGAACATATGGTAGATACAGTACTTTATTTCGAAGGTGACGAACACCATGCATATCGTATTTTGAGAGCGGTGAAAAATCGTTTTGGTTCTACAAATGAAATGGGTATTTTTGAAATGAAACAAAGCGGATTGAAAGGTGTTAAAAACCCATCCGAGATGTTTTTAGAGGAACGTTCGACAAATGTGCCCGGCTCGACTATCGTCTCTACAATGGAAGGCACGAGACCATTACTTATAGAGGTTCAAGCCCTTGTTACGCCAACTACTTTTAATAATCCTAGACGGATGGCAACAGGTATTGATCACAACCGTTTGAGTTTGTTGATGGCAGTATTGGAGAAAAAAGAAAATTATTTACTTCAACAACAAGATGCGTATATAAAAGTTGCAGGTGGTGTAAGATTAACGGAACCTGCTGTTGATTTAGGTATCATTGTGGCAACTGCTTCAAGCTTTAAAGATTTAACGGTAGATGGATTAGATTGCTTTATTGGAGAAGTTGGCCTGACTGGAGAGGTAAGACGCGTATCTCGTATAGAACAACGTGTGCGGGAAGCAGAGAAACTCGGATTTAAACGTATTATTATCCCAGAATCCAATATTGGTGGATGGCAATTCCCTAGTGATATTAAAGTCATTGGTGTGAAAAGCGTTCATGAAGCTTTAAAATATGCTTTAACAAAACATTAAATTAAATTCCAAAAATATATAGATGGAAAAATATTTAATCTGTATAACTTTCTAGAGAAAGGGGTATTAGAACTTGAACGTAATCAGAATCATTGTTATTTTGTGTTATATTATTTTAGGCGCGAGTTTAGGCGTATATCTTATTCCAGAAATTGCTGTGGATACTGGGCTAAATAATTATATGTTATTAACGAATAATTATTTCAATGGACTCCTTGGTATTGTTATTTTCTTTTTAATTTTTGGTTGGTTTATTAAAAAAGCAACATTAACGTTGAAAGAATTAGAACAAACCATAATGCGTCAAAGTGCTGTAGAAATTTTGTTTGCTACAATTGGGCTGATGATAGGTTTAGTTATTTCTGTTATGATATCATTTATTTTTCAAATAATAGGTAATAATGTGTTGAACCATTTTGTGCCAATCATTGTTACAATTATTTTAGGTTATTTCGGTTTTCAATTTGGCTTACGCAAACGGGATGAAATGTTATTGTTCTTCCCGGAAAATATGGCACGCTCGATGTCTATCAACGCACGTAACGCAGTACCAAAAATTATTGATACAAGTGCGATCATTGATGGTCGCATTTTAGATATTATAGAGTGTGGTTTTATTGATGGAGAAATACTCATACCTCAAGGTGTCATCAATGAGTTACAAGTTGTTGCCGATGCAAACGACAGTGTGAAACGTGAAAAGGGCCAACGAGGATTAGATATTTTGAATTCACTATATGATACTGATCATCCGACGCGTATTATACATCCGACGAAGTCTCATAGTGATATTGATGCAATGTTAATTAAGTTAGCACAACACTATAGAGCGCATATTATTACTACAGATTTCAACCTCAATAAAGTATGCCACGTACAGGGCATTCAAGCGCTAAATGTTAATGATTTATCCGAAGCGATTAAACCTTCAGTACATCAAGGTGACCGTTTTAGCTTATTACTTACTAAAATGGGTAAAGAATCAGGACAAGCAGTCGGATACTTAGATGATGGAACAATGGTCGTTGTAGATAATGCTAAAAAACATATCGGTGAATATATTGATTTAGAAGTAATCAGTTTATTACAAACATCATCAGGAAGAATTATTTTTGCAAAAAGATTAATTAAATAAATTGCTAAAGGTTTTATATGGAAATGTAGCTAAAATTGTTACAGTTTCACATGAAACCTTTTTGATATTTGAATATCATTTTTATAAAATTTGCGTGCTCATCATTTTGAATTTAAGCACTGTGATTTCATATTAAGCTTTAAAGTGCTACAATAGATAGCGAAATTGTATTACTATAATAGGAATTACAAGTGTACGGCATGTGTGTGAAAGTACACAGTTTTTTGGATAGTGATACTTTTAAAAATTGTAGGCTATGGTATTATTAATAAGCGTAGAATAACAAATGTATTAATGGCTGAGCGTCATTATTATTGTTAACGACATAAAGTTAAGTCAATCATGCTCAGCTTTTTTGATGTGTGAGTGTAACAAGTGATAAAACATAAAACGCAATAAAAACATGACTAATTAATATTAAAAACGGGAGTGAACATAATGAGTGATCGTGTAAGAGTTAGATATGCCCCAAGTCCAACAGGTTATTTGCATATCGGTAATGCTAGAACTGCATTATTCAACTATTTATTTGCTAAACATTATGATGGAGATTTTGTAATTCGTATAGAAGATACGGACAGTAAACGTAATCTAACTGATGGCGAATCTTCACAATTTGATAATTTAAAATGGTTAGGTATCGATTGGGATGAATCTGTCGATAAAGATAAAGGTTATGGTCCTTATCGCCAATCAGAACGTGGCGAAATCTATAATCCACTTATTCAGCAATTATTAGACGAAGACAAAGCGTATAAATGCTATATGACTGAAGAGGAACTTGAAGCTGAACGTGAACAACAAATCAAACGTGGAGAAATGCCACGTTATGGTGGGAAACATGCACACTTAACTGAAGAAGAACGTCAACAATTCGAAGCAGAAGGTCGTCAACCTGCTATTCGTTTCCGTGTTCCTCAAGACACGACGTTCACTTTTGAAGATATGGTTAAAGGTGAAATTTCATTTGATTCAGATAATATGGGTGACTGGGTTATTGTTAAAAAAGATGGTGTACCTACGTACAATTTTGCAGTAGCTATTGATGATCACTATATGGAAATCTCAGATGTTATTCGCGGCGATGATCATATCTCTAATACACCAAAACAATTAATGATATACGAAACGTTTGGTTGGGAAGCGCCTAGATTCGCGCATATGTCACTTATTGTTAACGAAGAACGTAAAAAATTAAGTAAACGCGACGGACAAATCCTACAATTCATCGAACAATATCGTGATTTAGGTTATTTACCGGAAGCATTATTTAACTTTATTACATTGTTAGGTTGGTCACCAGAGGGCGAAGAAGAAGTTTATTCTAAAGCAGAATTTATTAAAATTTTCGATGAAAAACGTTTATCTAAATCACCTGCATTTTTCGACAAGCAAAAATTAGCATGGGTGAATAACCAATATATGAAACAAAAAGATACTGAAACAGTATTCGAATTAGCTTTACCACACCTTATTAAAGCAGAATTACTTCCTGAAAATCCAAACGAAGCAGATTTGGAATGGGGCCGTAAACTTATTGCACTTTATCAAAAAGAAATGAGTTATGCTGGAGAAATCGTTCCTTTATCTGAGCTATTCTTCCGTGATCAACAAATTTTAGGTGATGATGAACAAGAAATCATCGAAGGTGAACAAGTACCAGAACTAATGAACCACTTATATGGAAAATTAGAAGCGCTTGAACCATTTGAAGCGGCAGAAATTAAAAAAACAATCAAAGAAGTTCAAAAAGAAACTGGTATTAAAGGTAAACAACTATTCATGCCAATTCGTGTTGCTGTAACAGGCCAAATGCATGGACCAGAATTACCAAATACAATTGAAGTATTAGGTAAAGAAAAAGTGTTGCTACGTTTGAAAAACTACGTTAAATAAAGAAGGTTGCGTGCGATGGTATTGTCTCAAGGTGGAAATGCTTGAAAAATTACATCGAACCACCTATTATTAAAATTGAAATAGCCAGAGGATTAGTAAGCAATGAAATGTGTAAAGAGAGTGTGCGGTCGCTGTGAGCACACCACTGAAATTGCTGAATGCACCTTTGTGTTAATAAACTAAATAAACTTTAATGAGTGAAGATAAGTTGCTTTTATAATTTTAATCATATTTAGGTTAAGATAATCAACTTATATTTAAAAATAAGAGTGGAACCGTGCAAAGCACCTCTAACAAGTCAGTTAGAGGTGCTTTTTTAATAAGGAGGTAGCAACCTTGTTTAAGATATTGAAAAGAATAAAAGATGATGTGAACATGGTGTTTGAACAAGACCCAGCCGCACGTACTACATTGGAAGTTGTCACTTCTTATGCCGGCATACATGCAGTATGGAGTCATTTAATTGCGCATGAACTATATAAAAAGAAAAAATATATATTAGCAAGATTGATTTCGCAAGTTGCGCGTTTTTTTACAGGTATTGAAATACATCCAGGGGCTAAAATAGGGAAACGTTTATTTATTGACCACGGTATGGGTGTCGTTATTGGAGAAACATGTAATATAGGAAATAATGTCACCATTTATCAAGGCGTTACATTAGGCGGTACTGGTAAAGAACGAGGTAAACGTCACCCTGATATAGGGGATAATGTATTAATAGCTGCAGGTGCCAAAGTACTAGGCGATATTAAAATTGATTCAAATGTGAACATAGGAGCAAACTCAGTTGTATTAAATTCTGTACCAAGTTATTCAACAGTCGTAGGTATACCAGGTCATATTGTTAAGCAAGATGGGAGACGTATTGGTAAAACATTCGACCACCGTAACCTACCAGACCCTGTTTATGAACAATTAAAAGAATTAGAAAAACAACTTGAGAAAACAAGAAATGGAGAGATACAAGATGATTACATTATATAATACGCTAACACGTCAGAAAGAGACGTTTGAGCCTATTGAACCAGGTAAGGTTAAAATGTATGTTTGTGGACCAACAGTATATAACTATATTCATATTGGTAATGCAAGACCCGCAATTAATTACGATGTGGTAAGAAGATATTTCGAATATCAAGGATACGAAGTCGTATATGTGTCGAATTTTACTGACGTTGACGATAAATTAATCAAGCGTTCTAAAGAATTAGGTGAATCTGTAGAAACGATAGCGGATCGTTATATCGATGCCTTTTACGAAGATGTAGGTGCGCTAAACGTTAAAAAAGCAACATCTAATCCACGTGTTATGAACCATATGGATGATATTATTAAGTTTATTAAAGAACTTGTAGATCAAGGCAATGCCTATGAAAGTGGCGGCGATGTATACTTTAGAACACGTAAATTTGAGGACTACGGTAAATTAAGTCATCAATCATTGAATGATTTGAAAGTAGGCGCTCGCATAGAACAAGGTGAACAAAAAGAAGACGCATTAGATTTCACATTATGGAAACAAGCGAAACCAGAAGAAATAAGTTGGGATAGTCCATTTGGTAAAGGTAGACCAGGTTGGCATATTGAATGTTCTGTAATGGCATATCATGAACTAGGGGCAACAATTGATATTCACGCGGGTGGCACAGATTTACAATTCCCTCACCATGAAAATGAAATTGCACAATCAGAAGCACATAACCATGCGCCTTTCGCTAACTATTGGATGCATAATGGCTTTATTAATATTGATAATGAAAAAATGAGTAAATCCTTAGGCAATTTCGTGCTTGTTCACGATATTATAAAACAAATTGACCCTGATGTATTACGTTTCTTCATGATTAGTGTCCATTATAGAAGCCCGATTAATTATAATGTTGAACTTGTTGAAGCAGCTAAGAGTGGGTTAGAGCGTGTACGTAACAGCTATCAAGCGATTGAAGAACGTGAAGCGATTGCTACAAATATTGAAGATCAATCTGCATATATAGAAGCAATTGATGATATTTTAAAACAATTTGAAACAGTCATGAATGATGATTTTAATACAGCTAATGCAATTACTGCTTGGTATGATTTAGCCAAACTAGCTAATAAATACATTTTAGAAAACACGACTTCTACAACAGTAATTGAACGATTCAAAGAAGTATATAAAGTTTTCAGTGACGTGCTAGGTGTGCCACTTAAAAGTAAAGAAAGCGACATGCTATTAGATGAACAAGTCGAAGCGTTAATAGAAGAAAGAAACAAAGCAAGACAAAATAAAGACTTTGGGCGTGCGGACGAAATTCGAGATGACTTAAAAGCACAAAATATTATTTTAGAAGATACTGCCCAGGGTGTGAGATTTAAACGTGGCTAATATGGATAACAAATTATTGAATCCTTTGACGTTGGCATATATGGGCGATGCTGTTTTAGATCAACACGTAAGAGCATATATCGTGTTGAAATTGAAAGCTAAGCCTAACCGATTACACCAAGAAGCAAAACGCTATGTATCTGCTAAGAGTCAGGCAGAAACACTTGAGTTTTTAATGGAAAACAATTGGTTTACTGAAAGTGAACAAGATATTGTTCGTCGTGGTAGAAATGCTAAAAGTTATACAAAAGCGAAGAATACAGATATACAAACTTATCGCAAAAGTTCAGGATTAGAAGCCATCATTGGTTTTTTATACCTAGAAAAAGAACATGAACGTTTAACATCATTGTTAGAATGTATCGTGAAAAATGTAGATGAAAGGTAGTGGTACTGTGGAAGAGATAGTTATAGTCGGTCGCCATGCAGTAAAAGAAGCGATTGTCTCAGGACATACAATTAATAAGATTTTAATTCAAGATACTATCAAAAAAGGTCAAATAAATGAAATTTTAAAAAAGGCAAATAGTCAAAAAATCATCGTACAAACAGTGCCGAAATCTAAAATAGACGGATTGTCAGAGTCACCTCATCAAGGGATTGCGAGCATATATTGCACCATATGAATATGCAGATTTCGACGAATTTTTGGTTACGCAAAAGGCACAAGACAAATTATCTACAGTGCTTATACTAGATGGTTTAGAAGATCCACATAATTTAGGATCGATTTTAAGAACAGCTGATGCCTCAGGTGTGGATGCAGTTATCATTCCTAAGAGACGTTCAGTTGCACTCACACAAACGGTAGCTAAAGCCTCTACAGGTGCAATAGAGCACATACCTGTGATTCGTGTGACGAACTTAGCGAATACGATTGATGCTTTAAAAGACAATGGTTATTGGGTTGTTGGTACTGAAGCGGAGAATTCAACGGATTATAGAGAAATGGATGCGACTATGCCTTTAGCGATTGTGATTGGAAGCGAAGGACAGGGTATGAGCCGTTTAGTAAAAGATAAATGTGACTTCTATATCAATATTCCAATGGTCGGTCATGTTAATAGTTTAAATGCGTCCGTAGCGGCAAGTCTGATGATGTATGAGGTTTACCGCAAACGTCATCAGATTGGAGATAAGAGATGAAGGATCGTTATTTAATCATTGATGGTTATAATATGATAGGACAATCGCAGGACTTAAGTCGTATAGCAAAAGACAATCTCGAAGAAGCACGCGATCAACTACTTACAGCTATAGCGAATTACAATGCTGTAATAGCTGATGAAGTCGTCTGCGTTTTTGATGCTTATGAACAATCCGGCCCACCTTCAGAATATATGTACCACGGGGTTAAAACGATATTCACAAAAGAAAAAGAAACGGCAGACAGTTATATAGAACGTTACGTCTATGATTTATATGAGAAACACACAAGACATATTACGGTTGTTACGAGTGATATGAGTGAACAACATGCAATATTTGGTGCGGGAGCTTATCGTATTTCTTCAAGAGAGATGTGGAGAGACTTAAGAGAGAACGAAGTATCTGTATCTAAAGAGCTCGATGGCTTCAACGAACAAAAGCCACGAACACGAATCGAACTCTCTCATGAAATTCTTAAAGAATTTGAAAAATTAAGACGTGGAGATAATCATAAATAACTTTTTTGTACTCTTGATTTTTTTATAGCAAACTCTGTATCCTATGCTTACTTTAAGGAAAGGATAACAGACATGTTTGATAGAATACACAGCAATGAATGTACAACCTATTTGAAGCAACCGATTACAAAGTGAAATTGATGTAGAACAAATCATTGATGAAATCACACCATTGATTAATAAAAGATTAAATCATTTTTCAGTTCATCCGAGTGACAAAGAAGATTTGTGCCAAGAAGTACTTTTGAAATTGTATGGTGTGTTAAGCCGTTTTGATTTTACAGAAGATACGCCTTTAGAACATTATGTCAATTGCGTTATAAAAAATGTCAAGAATGATTATATACGCAAAAAAATGTATACACAACGCCGTCAGGAAATACTTGTGAATGAATTTATAGTTGCTTATAATAATACGAAATCTGAACAACCTATAGACAGATACATCATTGCTCGGGAAATATCTTCACAATTAAAACAGTGCTTGAAAAGGCTAACCGATTTAGAACAACGCATTATAAGTTATATTTTATTAGACTATAAACCACAGGAAATTGCACAAATTTTAAATTTAAACACCAAAGTAGTTTACAATGCCATACATCGTTGTAAAATAAAGATAAGACGTTGTTTGGAAAAATGAAAATATGTATTAAAACCAAGCTGTATCTCGTGCTAGTATCACGAAAATAGCATGATTGAGTGGATTGTTGATAATTGACAATTGACTCAGAAGTTCTGTATAGTAGATTGGTATTATAATGAGTAAGGTGAAGTCTAATGAAAAAAGTACCACTAAATTGTGAAGTCTGTGGCAGTAGAAATTATAATGTTCCGAAACAAAGTAACCTTACATCTAGAATGACACTAAAAAAACATTGTCCGAGATGTAATGCACATACGATGCACAAGGAATCAAAATAATAAGATGACATATTAAGTAATCAGTTGAGTGAATATATCTTTCCAACTAAGTTGAGAGTATTATATTTGCTTGATTTGTTGTATGGAATAAGCAAATAAGGAATAACGAAATAATACGGAGGTCTTGTTAATGGCTAAAAAAGAAAATTTCTTCCAAGGCGTAAAGTCAGAAATGGAAAAGACAAGTTGGCCAACGAAAGAAGAATTATTTAAGTACACAGTCATTGTTGTAGCTACAGTAGTATTTTTCTTAGTGTTCTTCTATGCCTTAGACTTAGGAATTGGTAGAATTATAGAGTTAATTAAATAGATAGGAGTGACGACATGTCTGAAGAAGTTGACGCAAAGCGTTGGTATGCTGTGCATACTTATTCTGGTTATGAGAATAAAGTTAAAAAGAATTTAGAAAAACGTGTTGAATCTATGAATATGACAGAAAAAATATTCAGAGTTGTTATACCGGAAGAGGAAGAAACACAAGTTAAAGATGGTAAAGCCAAAACATTAACTAAAAAAACATTCCCTGGTTATGTATTAGTTGAATTAGTGATGACCGATGAATCATGGTATATCGTGAGAAATACACCTGGTGTAACAGGATTTGTTGGTTCGGCTGGTTCTGGATCTAAACCTAACCCATTACTTCCAGATGAAGCACGTTTCATCCTTAAACAAATGGGCATGAAAGAGAAAACAATTGATGTTCAATTGGATTTAGGTGAACAAGTGAGAGTTAAATCAGGTCCATTTGCTAATCAAGTTGGCGAAGTTCAAGAAATTGAGGTTGATAAATTCAAACTTACTGTTCTTGTAGACATGTTTGGTAGAGAAACACCAGTAGAAGTAGAATTTGATCAAGTTGAAAAACTTTAAATGAATACAAGTGCTAAGGCACTTGCATAAGCGACACTAATCTCGCTAAAGCGAGAAAGATCACTTTATATGCATTAAGAACCCCTAATCACTAAAGTGATAAGGGGTTCTATAAAAAAGTTACACTTTACCATTGCGTTATCAAATGGGTTAATGGTATAATACTGTGGTCGCGCTCATAGAGCGTTCATTTCGTCACGAAATGTAGAAGAGTGGGAGGACAAAACTGAGTCCTGTGACCACATCACGATATCAAGGAGGTGCACATCGTGGCTAAAAAAGTAGAAAAAGTAGTTAAATTACAAATTCCTGCAGGTAAAGCAAATCCAGCACCACCAGTTGGTCCGGCATTAGGTCAAGCAGGTGTGAATATTATGGGATTCTGTAAGGAATTCAACGCACGTACACAAGAAGACGTAGGTTTAATCATACCAGTAGAAATTAGTGTTTATGAAGATCGTTCATTTACATTTATTACAAAAACACCACCGGCTCCAGTACTACTTAAAAAAGCTGTCGGCGTTGAAAAAGGTTCAGGCGAACCTAATAAAAACAAAGTAGCAACAGTAACTAAAGATCAAGTACGTGAAATTGCAAACCAAAAAATGCAAGATTTAAACGCTGCAGACGAAGAAGCAGCTATGCGTATTATCGAAGGTACTGCTCGTAGTATGGGTATTACAGTTCAATAACTAAAATGAGTAATGAAAACATAGATTGACGATAGAAGCAGATGACAGAAAAGACAAACATGATGACAGCATTCAATATTGTCGTAATATGAGGAATAAATGTCATTTATTAAGGAAGTTCATTCCAACGATAAAATACAATTAAACCTCTCTGTTATCTGCTCTTAACTTGTGTAAACAAGTAAATGTGGGAGGGAATTCCGCTAAAACCACTGAAGGAGGAACATGAAATGGCTAAAAAAAGCAAAAGATATCAAGAAGTAGCTAGCAAAATCGATCGTGAAAAACACTACAGTGTTGAAGAAGCGATTGCATTAGCTAAAGAAACAAACATTGCTAACTTTGACGCATCAGTTGAAGTAGCATTCCGTTTAGGTATTGATACACGTAAAAATGATCAACAAATCCGTGGAGCAGTAGTGCTTCCAAACGGTACTGGTAAATCACAAAGTGTATTAGTATTCGCAAAAGGCGACAAAGCAGCTGAAGCAAAAGCAGCAGGTGCTGATTTCGTTGGTGAAGGTGAATACGTAGAAAAAATCCAACAAGGTTGGTTTGACTTCGACGTAGTAGTAGCTACACCAGACATGATGGGCGAAGTTGGTAAACTTGGTCGCGTATTAGGACCTAAAGGTTTAATGCCAAACCCTAAAACTGGAACTGTAACTATGGATGTTACTAAGGCAGTTGAAGAAATCAAAGCCGGTAAAGTTGAATACCGTGCTGAAAAATCAGGTATCGTTCATGCATCAATTGGTAAAACATCATTTGATACTGAAAAATTAGTTGAAAACTTCAGAACTTTACAAGACGTTTTAACTAAATTAAAACCTGCATCAGCTAAAGGTACTTACTTCAAATCTGTTGCTGTAACATCAACAATGGGTCCTGGAGTTAAAGTTGACACATCAGGCTTTAAACTATAATTATTAACATAAAATATTTTGAGGTTGAAAGTATTGCTTTCAACCTCAAATAAATATTGACATAACACATGAAACCAGTTATATTGGTTAATGTATTATTTTACCTAAGACAGTAGGAGTTAGTGATAACTTAAAATTATATCCTGCCGAGGCTAAAATTGACTTGAACGTGAAGAATTTAGATCTTTCAAGCACTTTTTGCCACGGGTAGAAAGTGCTTTTTTTATTGAGTAATGTTTGTAAGAACAATATCTCAAGATAAAAAGCACCAAACTAAATCTATGGAGGTGTCTAAATGTCTGCTATCATCGATGCAAAACAACAACAAGTTGATATTATTGCAGAACAACTTAAAAACTCAGTATCTACAGTTATCGTTGACTATCGTGGTCTAAGCGTTGCTGAAGTAACTGAATTACGTTCGCAATTACGTGAAGCTGGTGTTGAGTATAAAGTTTACAAAAACACTATGGTTCGCCGTGCGGCTGAACAAGCTGGTATTGACGGGTTAAATGAATTCTTAGTAGGTCCTACAGCAATCGCAACTTCAACTGAAGATGTAGTTGCTCCAGCCGAAAGTTATCGCGGGATTCGCTAAAGAACATAAAGCATTAGAAGTTAAAACAGGTGTTATGGAAGGCAATGTTATCTCAGCAGAACAAGTTAACACTGTTGGTACATTACCATCACACGACGGTCTTGTTTCTATGCTTTTATCAGTATTACAAGCTCCAGTACGCAACTTCGCTTATGCGGTTAAAGCAATTGGAGAAGAAAAAGAAGGAAAAGAAGAAAGCGCTGAATAATTGCGCATAAACTAATAACAATTAATGGAGGAATATTAAAATGGCTAATCAAGAACAAATCATTGAAGCAATCAAAGAAATGTCAGTTTTAGAATTAAACGACTTAGTAAAAGCAATTGAAGAAGAATTTGGTGTAACTGCAGCAGCTCCAGTAGCGAGCAGCAGACGCAGCAGGTGGCGGCGAAGCTGAAGCTGAACAAACTGAATTCGACGTTGAACTAACATCAGCTGGATCATCTAAAATCAAAGTTGTTAAAGCAGTTAAAGAAGCAACTGGTCTTGGATTAAAAGACGCTAAAGGTTTAGTTGACGATGCTCCTAAAGTAATCAAAGAAGGACTAGCTAAAGAAGACGCTGAAGAACTTAAAGCAGCTTTAGAAGAAGTTGGCGCTACAGTAGAAATCAAATAATTTTTGCTGTCTAACAGTTAATAATTATATATTGAAGATGATACAAGCAGCTTAATACATCGCTACTTCGGTACGCTGATTTTAAGTGAAATGTATTTTATCTGAAATCTTTGAGAAATGAAAACCCCGTTATTAGTATAACGGGGTTTTATCTTATTTGATCTATATCTATGGTTTGCACTGTGGTTAGACCACGATGTGATGTATGAAATGGGTATAGTATTAATCTAAGGATAATTAGATTAAAAGAGGTGTAGTCATGAGTCATTATTATGATGAAAATCCTGAAGTAGAAAGTGATGAGTTGCTTTTTACGTACTCCTACGATAACTGTAAATTAGAGCTAGTAACGGATTCGGGCGTCTTTTCAAAAGGGAAGATTGACTTTGGTTCCGATTTATTAGTAAAAACTTTTTTGAAAGCATATCCTCCTGGTCCTACTAAACGCATCTTGGATGTTGGTTGTGGTTATGGCCCTATCGGTTTAATGATTGCAAAAACTTCCCCGCATCATGAAGTGACGATGGTTGATGTTAATCAACGTGCACTATCATTATCAAGAAAAAACAGAAAAAAGAACCGTATAGACAATGTGGAAATCAAAGAAAGTGATGGTTTATCACAGGTAGACGCTGACACTTATGATTTTATGCTGACTAATCCACCGATTAGAGCAGGAAAAAAAGTCGTTCACAGCATTTTAGAAGACGCATATAAGGTATTAAAACAAGGTGGCGCGCTTTATGTCGTAATTCAAAAAAGCAGGGCATGCCATCAAGCAAAGCAAAAAATGGAAGACACTTTTAACAATGTAGAAGTCTTAGCAAAAGACAAAGGTTACTACATTTTAAGAAGCACGAAAGCTTGATTTAAAAGTATCAATCTGATATAGTAATAGAATGTAAAAATTTATGTTCAATAAGTGTGTACTTTTACGTGTAAATGAACAATGTATATGAGGTAAAATGGAAATGGTGTCATTTGGTATGCTACCGTTTTCTTTTTATCTCATTATATTGGCTCATTTAGTAAAAGTAAACACGCAATTTTTGAGGGGTGAATCTGTTTGGCAGGTCAATTTGTCCAATATGGAAGACATCGTAAACGTAGAAACTATGCGAGAATTTCAGAGGTATTAGAATTACCGAATTTAATTGAGATTCAGACTGAGTCTTACGAGTGGTTCTTAGAAGAAGGTTTATTAGAAATGTTTAGAGACATTTCTCCGATTGAAGATTTCACAGGCAATCTTTCTTTAGAGTTTGTAGATTATAGACTCGGAGAACCGAAATATGATTTAGAAGAATCAAAAAACCGTGATACAACGTATTCTGCACCTCTACGTGTAAAAGTACGTCTAATCATCAAAGAAACTGGCGAAGTGAAAGAGCAAGAAGTATTTATGGGCGATTTCCCATTAATGACAGATACAGGTACATTCGTAATAAATGGTGCTTGAACGTGTAATCGTTTCGCAATTAGTTCGTTCACCATCCGTATACTTCAATGAAAAACTAGATAAAAATGGTCGTACAAACTTCGATGCAACAATCATTCCTAACCGTGGTGCATGGTTAGAATATGAAACTGATGCGAAAGATGTTGTTTATGTACGTATTGATAGAACAAGAAAATTACCATTAACAGTATTATTACGTGCTTTAGGTTTCTCAACTGATCAAGAAATCGTTGATCTTTTAGGTGAAAACGAGTACCTACGTAATACTTTAGAAAAAGATGGTACTGAAAATACTGATCAAGCATTATTAGAAATTTATGAGCGCTTACGCCCTGGCGAACCGCCTACAGTTGAAAATGCTAAGAGCTTATTATATTCTCGTTTCTTTGATCCGAAACGTTATGACTTAGCTAGTGTAGGTCGTTACAAAGCGAATAAAAAACTTCACTTGAAACACCGTTTATTCAATCAGAAATTAGCTGAACCAATTGTTAATACTGAAACAGGTGAAATTGTAGCTGAAGAAGGTACAGTCTTAGATCGTCGTAATTTAGATGAGGTTATGGATGTACTAGAAGCAAATGCAAATAGTGAAGTCTTTGAATTAGAAGGTACTGTTATTGATGAACCTGTTGAGATTCAATCAATCAAAGTTTACGTTCCGAACGATGAAGAAGGACGTACAACTACAGTGATTGGTAATGCTTTCCCTGATTCAGAAGTGAAATGTATTACACCAGCAGATATTATTGCATCAATGTCATACTTCTTTAACTTATTAAGTGGTATTGGCTTTACAGATGATATTGACCATTTAGGTAATCGTCGTCTACGTTCAGTAGGGGAACTATTACAAAATCAATTCCGTATTGGTTTATCAAGAATGGAACGTGTTGTACGTGAAAGAATGTCTATCCAAGACACTGATTCTGTTACGCCTCAACAACTAATCAATATTCGTCCTGTTATTGCGTCTATTAAAGAATTCTTTGGTAGTTCTCAATTATCACAATTCATGGACCAAGCCAATCCATTAGCTGAGTTAACACATAAACGTCGTTTATCAGCATTAGGACCCGGCGGTTTAACACGTGAACGTGCTCAAATGGAAGTGCGTGACGTTCACTATTCTCACTATGGTCGTATGTGTCCAATCGAAACACCAGAGGGTCCGAATATCGGACTTATCAACTCACTATCTAGTTACGCGCGTGTGAATGAATTTGGTTTCATTGAAACACCTTACCGTAAAGTAGATCTTGAAACACATTCAATCACAGATCAAATTGACTACTTAACTGCTGACGAAGAAGATAGCTATGTAGTAGCTCAAGCAAACTCTGTATTAGATGAAAATGGTCGTTTCGTAGAAGACGAAGTTGTTTGTCGTTTCCGTGGTAATAACACAGTTATGGCTAAAGAAAAAATGGATTACATGGATGTTTCACCTAAACAAGTTGTTTCCGTCGCGACAGCATGTATTCCGTTCTTAGAAAATGATGACTCTAACCGTGCATTGATGGGTGCAAACATGCAACGTCAAGCAGTGCCATTGATGAATCCTGAATCACCATTTGTAGGTACTGGTATGGAGCACGTGGCGAGCACGTGACTCTGGTGCAGCAATTGTTGCTAAAAACAAAGGCCGTGTTGAACACGTTGAATCTAATGAAATTCTTGTACGTCGACTTATTGAAGAAGATGGTCAAGAATATGAAGGCGAATTAGATCGCTATCCATTATCAAAATTCAAACGTTCAAATACTGGTACATGTTATAACCAAAGACCTATCATTGCTACTGGCGATGTAGTGGCTAAAGGCGAAATTTTAGCTGACGGTCCTTCAATGGAACTTGGTGAAATGGCATTAGGTAGAAACTTAGTTGTAGGTTTCATGACTTGGGACGGTTATAACTACGAGGATGCTGTAATCATGAGTGAACGTCTAGTTAAAGATGACGTATACACTTCTATTCATATTGAAGAGTATGAATCTGAAGCACGTGATACAAAACTAGGACCTGAAGAAATCACTCGTGATATTCCTAACGTTTCAGATAGTGCACTTAAAAACTTAGATGACCGCGGTATTGTATACGTAGGTGCTGAAGTTAATGATGGTGACATCTTAGTCGGTAAAGTAACGCCTAAAGGTGTAACAGAATTAACTGCAGAAGAACGTTTACTACACGCAATCTTCGGTGAAAAAGCACGTGAAGTTCGCGATACATCATTACGCGTACCTCATGGTGCAGGTGGTATTGTTCTAGATGTTAAAGTCTTTAACCGTGAAGAAGGAGACGACACATTATCTCCAGGTGTTAACCAATTAGTTCGTGTTTATATCGTTCAAAAACGTAAAATACACGTTGGTGACAAAATGTGTGGTCGTCATGGTAATAAGGGTGTAATTTCTAAACTTGTTCCTGAAGAAGATATGCCTTATTTACCAGACGGTACGCCAATCGATATCATGTTGAACCCACTTGGTGTTCCATCACGTATGAATATCGGACAAGTGTTAGAGCTACACTTAGGTATGGCTGCTAAAAACTTAGGTATTCACGTTGCTTCACCAGTATTTGATGGTGCGAGTGATGAGGATGTATGGTCAACAATTGAAGAAGCTGGTATGGCTCGTGACGGTAAGACGGTATTATATGATGGACGTACAGGTGAACCATTTGATAACAGAATTTCAGTTGGTGTAATGTACATGCTGAAACTTGCTCACATGGTTGACGATAAATTACACGCACGTTCAACTGGACCTTACTCACTTGTTACGCAACAACCACTTGGTGGTAAAGCACAATTTGGTGGACAACGTTTCGGTGAGATGGAAGTATGGGCACTTGAAGCATACGGTGCCGCATATACACTTCAAGAAATCTTAACTTACAAATCCGATGATACGGTAGGTCGTGTGAAAACATATGAAGCTATTGTTAAGGGTGAAAACATCACTAAACCAGGTGTTCCTGAATCATTCAGAGTATTGATGAAAGAATTACAAAGTTTAGGATTAGACGTTAAGATTATGGACGAGCATGACAATGAAATTGACATGCAAGACACTGAAGATGATGATGTCGTTGAACGTAAAGTGGATCTTCAACAAAAAGAAGCGCCACAATCACAGAAAGAAATTACAGACTAATTGCATTTAAGTTTATAAAAGAATACACCAAGTTAAGGTACAATACATGTTTGTATTTGCCTTAATCTTGGTTATTCCATTATTGATATAGAGCAATCAATCAATTTGCACAGCTAATCTAAATTGAAGGAGGTAGGCTCCTTGATTGATGTAAATAATTTCCATTATATGAAAATAGGACTTGCTTCACCCGAAAAAATCCGTTCATGGTCTTTTGGTGAGGTTAAAAAGCCAGAAACAATTAACTATCGTACTTTAAAACCAGAAAAAGATGGTCTATTCTGTGAGAGAATATTTGGACCTTCGAAAGACTGGGAATGTAGTTGTGGTAAATACAAACGTGTACGTTATAAAGGTATGGTTTGTGACAGATGTGGAGTAGAAGTAACTAAGTCAAAAGTGCGCCGTGAAAGAATGGGCCATATTGAATTAGTCGCGCCTGTATCACACATTTGGTACTTCAAAGGTATTCCAAGTCGTATGGGTCTTTTATTAGATATGTCACCAAGAGCGTTAGAAGAAGTTATTTACTTCGCTTCTTATGTTGTTGTTAATCCAGGTCCAACTGGTTTAGAGCAAAAGACATTATTATCTGAAGCAGAATTCAGAGATTACTATGATAAATTCCCAGGTAAATTCAACGCCAAAATGGGTGCTGAAGGTATCAAAGAATTACTACAAGAAATCGACTTAGACGGTGAACTCAAACAACTAAGAGATGAGTTAGAATCAGCAACAGGTCAAAGACTTACACGTGCAATTAAACGTTTAGAAGTAGTTGAATCATTCAGACATTCTGGTAATAATCCAGCGTGGATGGTGTTAGACGTACTTCCAATTATCCCACCAGAAATCAGACCAATGGTTCAATTAGATGGTGGACGTTTTGCTACAAGTGATCTTAATGATTTGTATCGTCGTGTTATCAACCGTAACAACCGTTTGAAACGTTTATTAGACTTAGGTGCTCCAGGCATCATCGTCCAAAACGAAAAACGTATGTTACAAGAAGCTGTTGATGCACTTATCGATAATGGCCGTCGTGGCCGTCCAGTTACTGGACCAGGTAACCGCCCATTAAAATCTCTTTCTCATATGTTAAAAGGTAAACAAGGACGTTTCCGTCAAAACTTATTAGGTAAGCGTGTTGACTATTCAGGTCGTTCAGTTATTGCAGTTGGACCTAGCTTGAAAATGTACCAATGTGGACTACCTAAAGAGATGGCATTAGAATTGTTCAAACCTTTCATCATGAAAGAATTAGTTCAACGTGAAATTGCTACAAACATTAAAAATGCGAAAAGTAAGATTGAACGCATGGATGATGAAGTTTGGGACGTATTGGAAGATGTTATCAAAGAACACCCAGTACTTTTAAACCGTGCACCAACACTTCACAGATTAGGTATTCAAGCATTTGAACCTACATTAGTTGAAGGTCGTGCAATTCGTCTACATCCACTTGCTACAACAGCTTACAACGCTGACTTTGATGGTGACCAAATGGCAGTTCACGTACCATTATCAAAAGAAGCTCAAGCAGAAGCACGTATGTTAATGCTTGCGAGCACAAAATATCTTAAACCCTAAAGATGGTAAACCAGTTGTAACACCTTCACAAGATATGGTGTTAGGTAACTATTACTTAACTTTAGAGCGTAAAGATTCAGTGAATACTGGTGCGATTTTCAATGATACAAATGAAGTATTGAAAGCTTATGCGAATGGCTACGTACACTTACATTCACGTATTGGTGTGCATGCTAAATCATTTAATAATCCAACATTCACGGAAGAACAAAACAAAAAACTCTTGTTAACTTCAGTTGGTAAAGTTATATTTAATGAAATCATCCCAGACTCATTTGCATATATTAACGAACCAACACAAACTAATTTAGAAAATAAAACACCAGCTAGATATTTCATATCTGCTACTGAATTAGGAGAAGGCGGATTAAAAGAATACTTCGATAATCAAGAATTAATTGAACCATTCAATAAGAATTTCTTAGGAAATATTATTGCAGAAGTCTTCAATCGTTTCAGCATCACAGATACTTCTATGATGTTAGACAGAATGAAAGACTTAGGATTCAAGTTTTCAACTAAAGCAGGTATCACTGTTGGTGTATCTGATATCGTAGTATTACCAGATAAACAAAAAATCTTAGATGAACACGAAAAATTAGTTGAGAGAATTACGAAACAATTTAATCGTGGTTTAATTACTGAATTTGAACGTTATAACGCTGTCGTTGAAATTTGGACTGACGCTAAAGACCAAATTCAGCAAAAATTAATGGGATCACTTGATAAAACAAACCCAATCTTTATGATGAGTGACTCTGGTGCCCGTGGTAACGCATCTAACTTTACACAGTTAGCAGGTATGCGTGGACTTATGGCCGCACCATCAGGTAAGATTATTGAATTACCAATCACTTCATCATTCCGTGAAGGTTTAACTGTATTAGAGTACTTTATCTCTACCCATGGTGCGCGTAAAGGTCTTGCCGATACAGCACTTAAAACAGCCGATTCAGGTTACCTTACTCGTCGTCTTGTTGACGTTGCTCAAGATGTTATTGTTCGTGATGAAGATTGTGGCACTGACCGTGGTCTACTTGTTTCTGATATCAAAGAAGGTACAGAAATGATCGAACCATTCATTGAACGTATTGAAGGACGTTATTCTAAAGAAACTGTCCGTCATCCAGAGACTGATGAAGTAATTGTACAACCAGATCAATTGGTAACTGCAGACATTGCTAAACAAATTACAGACGCTGGTATTGAATCAATGTATATACGTTCAGCATTTACATGTAATACACGTCATGGTGTTTGTGAAAAATGTTACGGTAAAAACCTTGCTACTGGTGAAAAAGTTGAAGTTGGTGAAGCAGTTGGTACAATTGCCGCACAATCAATTGGTGAACCAGGTACACAGCTTACAATGCGTACATTCCATACAGGTGGGGTAGCAGGTAGCGATATCACACAAGGTCTTCCACGTATTCAAGAGATCTTCGAAGCACGTAATCCTAAAGGTCAAGCTGTGATTACAGAAATCGAAGGTGTCGTTGATGACATCAAGATTGCAAAAGACCGCCAACAAGAAATCGTTATTAAAGGTGCTAACGAATCTAAATCATATTTAGCTTCAGGTACTTCAAGATTGAAAGTTGAAGTTGGCCAAGGCGTTGAACGTGGTGAAGTTCTAACTGAAGGTTCAATCGAGCCTAAGAACTATTTATCTGTATCAGGTTTAAATGCAACAGAAAGTTATCTATTAAAAGAAGTTCAAAAAGTTTACCGTATGCAAGGTGTGGAAATTGATGATAAACACGTTGAAGTTATGGTTAGACAAATGCTACGTAAAGTACGCATTATCGAAGCCGGAGATACTAAGTTACTTCCAGGTTCATTAGTAGATATTCATAGCTTTACTGATGCAAACCGTGATGCATTTAAAGAACGTAAACGTCCAGCAACAGCTAAACCAGTCTTACTAGGTATTACGAAAGCGTCTCTTGAAACAGAAAGCTTCTTATCAGCAGCTTCGTTCCAAGAAACAACACGTGTACTTACAGATGCTCGCAATTAAAGGTAAACGTGATAACTTACTTGGACTTAAAGAGAATGTTATCATCGGTAAATTAATTCCAGCTGGTACTGGTATGAGACGTTATAGAGACGTTAAATACGACACAGTTGCACCAAAAAAAGAAGTTACTGAAGAAACACATACAACTAAGATATAATTCTTTTTACTGAATAAACAAGGTGATCGAGATATTATATTTCGATCACTTGTTTTTTATGTTTTTTGAAGAATTTATCGTATTTAAAGTTGACTCAACAGTATCTAAGATGTTATTATTATTAAGGTTGATGCAAGCAGAACTTTGGAGGATATTTTAATGTCTAATGAAAAAGTTGCACGCTTTAACAAACAACATCATGTTATTGGACTTAAACAAACGCTTAAGGCTTTGAATAAGAACCAAGTTACATCATTGATTATTGCTGAAGACGTTGAAGTTCATTTACTGACTCGCGTGCTAAGTCAAATCAATCATAAACAAATACCTGTTTCATTTTGCAAAAGCAAACAAGCTTTAGGAGAATATGTAGGTATTAACGTTAATGCAACAATTGTTGCATTATTAAAATGAGATTAGTAAGAATAATTCTTACTAAATTTTATTTGCCCTTGAAATGAACCACCTGGATGTGTGGGATTATAAATGATGAGAGGAGGAAACATTCAATGCCAACTATTAATCAATTGGTACGTAAACCTAGACAAAGCAAATCAAAAAATTACGGTTCACCAGACTTTGAACAGAAACTTTAACAGTAAAAAGAAAAAATACACTAGTTTAAACTCTCCACAAAAACGTGGTGTTTGTACTCGTGTAGGTACTATGGCTCCTAAAAAACCTAACTCCGCGTTACGTAAATATGCCCGTGTACGTTTGTCAAACAGTATTGAAATTAATGCGTATATCCCTGGTATCGGACATAACTTACAAGAACACAGTGTTGTACTTGTACGTGGTGGACGTGTAAAAGATTTACCTGGTGTACGTTATCACGTTGTACGTGGTGCGCTTGATACTTCAGGCGTAGATGGACGTAGAAAGAGTCGTTCAAAATACGGAGCTAAAAAACCTAAGAAATAAGGTTAAGATTGCGTAAATTTTCGCTATAAATTTAAAAATTATACTATAATAGGAAGGGAGGATTTACATTATGCCTCGTAAAGGATCAGTACCAAAAAGAGACGTATTACCGGATCCAATCCACAATTCAAAATTAGTTACAAAATTAATCAACAAAATCATGTTAGATGGTAAACGTGGGACAGCTCAAAGAATTCTTTATTCTGCTTTCGACTTAGTTCAAGAACGTAGTGGTCGTGAAGCTGTTGAAGTTTTCGATGAAGCTATCGACAACATCATGCCAGTATTAGAAGTTAAAGCTCGCCGTGTAGGTGGTTCTAACTATCAAGTACCAGTTGAAGTTCGTCCAGAACGTCGTACGACTTTAGGACTTCGTTGGTTAGTTAATTATTCGCGTCACCGTGGTGAAAAAACTATGGAAGAGCGTTTAGCTAACGAAATCTTAGATGCGACCAACAATACAGGTGGCGCAGTTAAGAAACGTGAAGACACTCACAAAATGGCTGAAGCTAACAAAGCCTTCGCTCACTATCGTTGGTAGGATAGTAGCTTTTTCCCTGAGCATGTTCCACATTGATAGTTTACTATCTAAGGCGTGTGCTTAGGGCATTGCCATATTTATAGTATTTATTCGCAGTTATACTGGAAGGAGAAAAATACATGGCTAGAGATTTTAGTTTAGACAGAACTCGTAATATCGGTATCATGGCTCACATCGATGCTCGGTAAAACAACTACGACAGAACGTATTCTTTACTATACTGGACGTATCCACAAAATTGGTGAAACTCATGAAGGAGCTTCACAAATGGACTGGATGGAACAGGAACAAGATCGTGGTATTACAATCACTTCTGCCGCAACAACAGCAGAATGGGATGATCACCGTGTAAATATCATCGATACACCAGGACACGTAGACTTCACTGTTGAAGTTGAACGTTCATTACGTGTACTTGATGGCGCAGTAACAGTACTTGATGCACAATCAGGTGTTGAGCCGCAAACTGAAACAGTTTGGCGCCAAGCAACAAACTATAGTGTACCTCGTATTGTCTTCGTAAACAAAATGGACAAAATGGGCGCTAACTTTGAATATGCAGTTAGCACTATTCATGACCGTTTACAAGCTAATGCACAACCAATTCAATTACCAATTGGTGCTGAAGATCAATTTGAAGCAATCATTGACTTAGTTGAAATGAAATGTTTTAAATATAACAACAACGAAGGAACTGAAATTGAAGAAATTGAAATTCCTGAGGATCATAAAGATAGAGCTGACGAAGCTCGTTCAAGCATTAATTGAAGCAGTAGCTGAAAGTAATGATGAATTAATGGAAAAATATTTAGCTGACGAAGCAATCACTGTCGCTGAATTAAAAGATGCTATCCGCCAAGCAACAAATGATATTGAATTTTATCCAGTTCTTGTTGGTACAGCGTTCAAAAACAAAGGTGTTCAGTTATTGCTTGACGCAGTAATTGATTACCTACCATCACCATTAGATGTTAAACCAATTGTTGGACACCGTGCTGATGAACCAGAAGAAGAAGTTATCGCAAAAGCTGATGACGATGCTGAGTTCGCCGCTTTAGCGTTCAAAGTAATGACTGACCCTTATGTTGGTAAGTTAACATTCTTCCGTGTTTATTCAGGACATCTTTCATCTGGTTCATACGTTAAGAACTCTACGAAGGGCAAACGTGAACGTGTAGGTCGTTTACTACAAATGCACGCTAACTCTCGTCAAGAGCTTAACACAGTATACTCAGGAGATATCGTCGCTGCGGTAGGTCTTAAAGATACTGCTACTGGTGATACTTTATGTGGTGAGAAGAATGATATTATCTTGGAATCTATGGATTTCCCAGAACCTGTTATTCACTTATCTGTTGAACCAAAATCTAAAGCTGACCAAGACAAAATGACTACAGCTTTAGTTAAGTTACAAGAAGAAGATCCAACATTCCATGCACACACAGACGATGAAACTGGACAAGTTATCATTGGTGGTATGGGTGAACTTCACTTAGATATCTTAGTAGACCGTATGAAGAAAGAATTTAACGTTGAATGTAACGTTGGTGCTCCAATGGTTTCATACCGTGAAACATTTAAGCAATCAGCTCAAGTTCAAGGTAAATTCGCTCGTCAATCTGGTGGTCGTGGTCAATTTGGTGACGTTAAGATTGAATTCTCGCCTAACGAAACTGGTGGCGGTTTTGAATTCGAAAACGCTATCGTTGGTGGTGTAGTTCCTCGTGAATACATTCCATCAGTTGAAGCAGGACTTAAAGATTCAATGGAAAACGGTGTATTAGCTGGTTATCCTTTAATTGATGTTAAAGCTAAATTATATGACGGTTCATACCATGATGTCGATTCATCAGAAATGGCCTTCAAAATTGCCGCATCATTAGCGCTTAAAGAAGCTGCTAAAAAATGTGATCCAGTTATCTTAGAACCAATGATGAAAGTAACAATTGAAATGCCTGAAGAGTACATGGGTGACATCATGGGTGACGTAACATCTCGTCGTGGACGTGTTGATGGTATGGAACCTCGTGGTAATGCACAAGTTGTTAACGCTTTTGTACCACTTTCAGAAATGTTCGGTTATGCAACATCATTACGTTCTAACACTCAAGGTCGCGGTACGTATACTATGTACTTTGACCACTACGCAGAAGTTCCAAAATCAGTTGCTGAAGCAATTATCAAGAAAAATAGTGGTAAATCAGCAGAGTAATTAAATTTATTTTGTAAGATAACAGTCTATCTGTTAATTACATGTAAAGCTTAATTATGTAGCTTATAGTTTTATCAATTGATTTTTTTACTGAAATGCATTATAAAGGTACTATATAGTCCTTTTTTACAAGTAACAAATATTCTTCTCGTGACAGTGAGTAACTGTCATGAGAGATAAATTTTAAAAATTAATTTTCTAACGAATAGGAGAGATTTTATAATGGCTAAAGAAAAATTTGACCGCTCAAAAACCCATGCCAATATTGGTACTATCGGACACGTTGACCATGGTAAAACTACTTTAACAGCCGCAATTGCAACTGTATTAGCAAAAAATGGTGACGCTGTAGCTCAATCATATGACATGATTGATAACGCTCCAGAAGAAAAAGAACGTGGTATTACAATTAATACTTCTCACATTGAGTACCAAACTGAAAAACGTCACTATGCTCACGTTGACTGCCCAGGTCACGCTGACTATGTGAAAAACATGATCACTGGTGTTGCTCAAATGGACGGCGGTATCTTAGTAGTATCTGTTGCTGATGGTCCAATGCCTCAAACTCGTGAACATATCTTGTTATCACGTAACGTTGGTGTTCCAAGCATTAGTTGTATTCTTAAACAAAGTTGACATGGTTGACGATGAAGAATTATTAGAATTAGTTGAAATGGAAGTTCGTGACTTATTAAGCGAATATGACTTCCCTGGCGACGATGTTCCTGTAATCGCCGGTTCAGCATTAAAAGCGCTTGAAGGCGTTGAAGAATATGAAAACAAAATTTTAGAATTAATGGACGCTGTTGATGAATTTATCCCAACACCAGAACGTGATTCTGACAAACCATTCATGATGCCAGTTGAGGACGTATTCTCAATCACTGGTCGTGGTACTGTTGCTACAGGCCGTGTTGAACGTGGTCAAATCAAAGTCGGTGCTGAAATTGAAATCATCGGTATGCAAGAGGAATCAACTAAAACAACTGTTACAGGTGTTGAAATGTTCCGTAAATTACTAGACTACGCTGAAGCCGGCGACAACATTGGTGCTTTATTACGTGGTGTATCACGTGATGACATCTCTCGTGGACAAGTTTTAGTCGCGCCTGGTACTATTACACCGCATACTAACTTCAAAGCAGACGTTTATGTTTTATCAAAAGAAGAAGGTGGGCGTCATACTCCATTCTTCACTAACTACCGTCCGCAATTCTATTTCCGTACTACTGACGTAACTGGCGTTGTTAGTTTACAAGAAGGTACTGAAATGGTTATGCCTGGCGATAACGTTGAAATGCAAGTTGAATTGATTTCACCAATCGCTATCGAAGATGGTACGCGTTTCTCTATCCGTGAAGGTGGACGTACTGTTGGATCAGGCGTTGTAACTTCAATTATTAAATAATAAATAATTTCTATCTTTGATAGAGATTTTAGGAGCCTCCCTTATGGAGGCTCTTTTTTATATATAGAAGCCCTTATCACAATAAGTGATTAGGGCTTCTTAATGCAATAGCAAAGCTATTGTAATCCGTGGAAATCAAAATGGATTAGGGCGCCTTAACACAATTGTCTTTGACAGTTTTTGCGCTTGCTTTTCTGCGGTCACAGCCTCATCCTGTAATCTTCAGCTTGTGCTTCATTAACTAGAGAGGAGTCGTCCCAAATTACTGACGTTTTAAGCAAATAGTATAATTGAATTAATAAAAATGAAAACAAACAAGCACAATGCCGTTTTGGCAGTGTGCTTGTTTGTATATATAGGTAGTTAGAGAAATTATTGTATCTTCAAAAGTTTATATAAAAATAAGACGCCTGTGTGTTGTACTGGATCACATAGGCATAAGCACTACTAACGTAACAGAGTTACGAAGTGGTTTTAACAATCACATTTTCGAGTTCTAGAATTTTGAGGAATTGGCTAACGGTGTATTTCATTGCTTTTTCATCAATATTGAAGTTTGGACTGTGATGTGGGTGTGTTGTATCTTTTTCTGGATTACCACATCCTGTTAGGAATAAAGCACCTGGACGGACTTTTAAGTAATGAGAGAAGTCTTCACCAATCATCATTAATTCTGACTCGTTGAATCTCAAGTTAATATCGTTTGTCGCTTTTTTAACAATTTCATAACTATTTGGATTGTTATGGACAGGTAGATAGCCCTTAATGTAATCCATTGTGTATGTGATGTCATTTGCCACAGCAAGTCCTTGTAAAAGTTTATCCATTTTAGTCATAACATGAGTTTGAGCTTCTGTATCGAATGTACGTACAGTGCCTTTACAAAATGCAGTGTCAGGAATGATATTATCTGCAGATCCTGCTTGGACCATACCAAAACTAATCACTGCCTGTTTGACGGGATCAATGGTTCTTGAAACGATTTTTTGTGCACTCATAATAAATTCAGCCATGATTACTACAGGATCAATGGTTTCGTGTGGTTTGGCACCATGTCCACCTTTACCTTGAATTGTAATATTAAATTCATCTGGTGACGCCATCATTGCACCAAGCACGGGAATAAATCGTACCTGTAGGATAACCGCTCCATAAATGGTTAGCGTATATTTTGTCTACGTCTTGTAAACAACCATCGTCTATCATTTCTTGAGAGCCACCTGGCATTACTTCTTCGCCATATTGGAAGATGAGTACCACGTTACCATTTAAGAATTGTAGATGATGCTCTATAATTTCTGCCACGCCTAATAAAGTTGCAGTGTGACCATCATGACCACATGCGTGCATAGCACCTGGATTTTTAGATTTGTAATCCACTTCTGTAAGTTCATCTATAGGTAGTGCATCAAAGTCTGCACGTAATGCTACTGTTGGCCCATCACCACGACCTTTAAAAGTCGCAACGATACCATTGCGACCTACGGGTGTACGTATTTCACATGATAATTGACTCAATTGATTTTGAATATAATCATGAGTATGGTACTCTTCGAACGATAATTCGGGATATTGATGTAAGTACCGACGTACTTGTATCATTTTACTTTCTTTTTCTTGCGCTAGTTGAAACCAATCAAACAACTTCAACCCTTCTTCCTTAGTCATTTTTATCCAGTATACCATTTAAAATAACGTAACTGTACCACCAATTATTAACGTACAAATCTAATTGTGGGAAACGCTTTCTTTTTAATTGTTATTCTACTTCCATGTATTTTAAAAATAGGTTATGATTAACTTAAACACAAAGACAATCCAAAGGGGGACTTGCAGTGGTACAATCACTACATGGCTTTTTAGATGAAAATATTCAGTATTTAAAAGATAACGGGTTATACAATGAAATTGATACAATTGAAGGCGCGAATGGGCCTGAAATTAAGATCAAGGGAAAGCACTACGTTAACTTATCTTCAAATAATTATTTAGGACTAGCAACAGATGAAGATTTAAAACAAGTCGCGAAAGATGCAATTGATACACATGGTGTTGGTGCGGGTGCAGTACGTTCGATTAATGGGACATTAGATTTACATGATGAATTAGAAGCAAAATTAGCTGAATTTAAAGGAACAGAAGCAACAGTCGCATATCAATCAGGTCTCAACTGTAATATGGCAGCAATTTCTGCTGTTATGAATAAACATGATGCGATACTTTCAGATGAACTAAACCACGCATCTATTATAGATGGCTGTCGTTTATCTAAAGCGAAAATTATTCGCGTAAACCACTCAGATATGGAAGACTTACGTGCAAAAGCAAAAGAAGCAGTAGAGTCAGGTCAATATAATAAAGTTATGTACATCACTGATGGTGTATTTAGTATGGACGGCGATGTTGCGAAACTGCCAGAAATCGTTGAAATCGCTGAAGAATTTGGCTTAATTACTTATGTTGATGACGCACATGGTTCAGGCGTGATGGGTAAAGGTGCCGGCACAGTAAAGCATTTTGGCTTACAAGATAGAATTGATTTCCAAATGGGTACGTTATCAAAAGCGATTGGTGTTGTAGGTGGTTATGTAGTCGGTACACAATCATTAATTGATTGGTTAAAAGTGCAATCAAGACCATTTTTATTCTCAACATCATTAGCGCCTGGAGATACGAAAGCGATCACTGAATCAGTGAAAAAATTAATGGCGTCTACAGAATTACACGATAAACTTTGGGATAACGGTAATTATTTAAAAGCTGGATTAAAAGAACTTGGATTTAATATTGGCAACTCTGAAACACCAATCACGCCTGTTATTATTGGTGATGAGAAAGAAACACAAGCGTTCAGTAGCCGTTTGAAAGACGAAGGCATCTATGTGAAGTCAATTGTCTTCCCAACGGTTCCAAAAGGCACAGGACGTGTGCGTAACATGCCAACAGCCGCACATACGAAAGAAATGTTAGACCAGGCATTAGCCGCGTATGAAAAAGTAGGCAAAGAACTAGGAACAATTAAATAGTAATGATTTAATCATTATGGGGGCGGGAAGATGAAATCAAATTTTGATTTCTCTCCCGCTCTCGTTTTTTTATGAACTAAAAGGGAATAACTAGAGAATAAATTAAAATAACCATGCTACTTTTTAGTAACATGGTTATTAAACATAATGAAAATGAGCAGTATTTTCATTATGTTTAAAGTCCTGTTTTAGACTTTAAACGTTTGCGCGTTTGTTTATTTTGGATAAATGGAATTGTGAACCATAAGATATGAAGCATACTTGCTAGTATAACAAGTACAATTGGAATAAATATTTCAACTATACTAATATTTACAACGAATGATGCCAAAATAAACGCAGTGATAGAGGGTACTGCACAAATAATGACTACAGTTAACAGTACAAATTGCAATACTTGGGTTGCGATAGGGCTATATATATCTAGTATTACAATAGCGACATAAAATAGCGTGATAAAGGCAAGTAGTACAATAATCCAACCGAGAGCCAAACCAGTTTCAGATTTAATAAAATTTTGATAGGGCGCTAAGATTGGCGTAATGAATAAAATCATAACTGATAACCATGACAGTACGCCAAAAAACAGAAATAATTTTTTAGATCTATTATGAGTCATAGTAAAAACCTCCTTAAGATACCAAACCCATGTCATCTTATAGTTAAGAGATGTGTTTTTTACTAGAGGTAATTCTAAACGGTTAAGCACAATATAATTCATACAACGCTTTCACTTATTCATATACCCATAAAATAGTATTTTTACACCGTCGATTAATGGTCTTTCAAATGATAGAAAAGTTTTTTAATATTAGCTGAAAAGCATAAATGCATCTTAATAAAGTGGTATAAATTTAAATTAACTAGATCTAAGTTATAAGCCGTATTGAATGATACGCTTTCATAGTGAAAAATGTTATAGTTTAGATAACAGATAGCGCTATGAAGGGGATTTTAGATGACAAAAAATTTAAGGTTGCATTTTAATACGCAACGCCTTATCATTAGACCGTTGGAAGAAAATGATTACGAAACATGGTTGCGTGGTTTTGTAAACCGTAAGCCATCTCAATTTAAATATGATAAAGGCCAAGTAGATATGTCACATGCGACTGAACCCTGGTTTGCGGGACTGATAGTTAGGCAGACAACAAGCCATTGAAGCAGATGATTTATACATCTTTGGAATTTTTGATAAAGATATGAATCATTTAGGCATGCTTGATATTAAAAACTTAAGCCGTGACAATTTTCAGTGGGCTGAAATTGGTTATTTTATTCATAATCAATACTGGAATCAAGGCTTTGCTTATGAAGCAGTGGCAGAATTAGTTAAACAAGCACGAGATACGCCGCATTTTCACAGACTTGAAGCACATATCAATATAGATAATGTGCCTTCTATCGGTTTGATTGAAAAAGTGGGCTTTCAATTCGAATGTGTTCGCAAAGGTTTCATATTTGAGAATGGCAAATGGACAGATCATTATGTGTACTATTTAAATACACACAACGAAATCATAGATGCGTAATAGTAATAACTTAGAAGGAAGGAGTGTCAACATGGTTGAATTTAGAGAATTAACAATGGGTGACGAAGCATTATATTGTGATTATATGAGAGAATGGATTGATCATGATGAGAAGGTAGTGCCTGAGATTACAAACATTACGAAATATAGTAATTTTGAAGAAATAGTTCACGAATTAGCAGATAACAAATCACACGACCAAACTGTAGATAATACGACATTGTTTTTAATAGATGATGATGAAATCATCGGTGCCGCCAATATTCGTCATAACTTAAACGATAGACTGAAAAAAGTCGGCGGCCATGTTGGCTACGGCATTCGCAAAAAATACCGTGGCAAAGGTTTTGGCAACAAGTTGTTGAAGAAATCTTTAGACTACTTATCAAGAATTGGTGTTCAAGAAGCTTTGATTACTTGTGATCAAGATAATGAAGTTTCCGTAGCAGTCATTAAGCATAATGGTGGCGAAGAAATCGAACCATCCACATTAGAAGATGGTACAGTCATACGCCGTTTCCAGATTGAAATAGCATAATAATAGAATAAGTTTTAGAGGAAAGAGAACGTAATTTATTACGTTCTCTTTTTTTATGTATTAAATTTTTTAATGAAAAACAAATTAATACATAAAAGCAATAGTGAAAACTTGTGCAATAGTTTGCTGTTGTAAACTATTGCACAAGTTTATTTTAAAATAACTAAAAAGTGTTGTAATTTATCTAATTTAATTTATAATAAGTTGAACGCTGAATTTAATAGGAGGTTTATATGGAAAGTACAATAGATTTATCCAAAATATTACAAATTACCAGGAAAAACATGAAATTATTGATAATTTTACCGATTATTTGTTTGTTAATTAGTGCAATAGTTACTTTTTTCTTTTTAGATGCTAAATATCAAGCATCTACTCAGGTATTAGTAAACCAAAAAGAAAGCGATTCACAAATGATGGCGCAAGAAGTTCAAAGCAATCTACAGTTAGTTAATACATATTCTGAGATAGTGAAAAGTCCTCGTATTATAGATAAAGTATCTAAGGAATTAGATCGAGCATATTCTACTAGTGAACTATCTAACATGATAACTGTTACGAATCAAGCAGAATCACAGGTGTTAAATATTGCAGTGGATAGTAAAAGTGAAAATGATTCAGAACATATAGCAAATACAGTTGCAAAAGTTTTTAGTGAAGAAGTACCTGACATTATGAGTGTAGACAATGTGTCCATCTTATCTGAAGCGGATGATACAGCAACACAAGTAGCTCCTAAAGCAATGGTTAATATGGTGTTAGGTATAGTAATTGGTTTGATTCTTTCACTATTAATTATCTTTATTAAGGAGTTACTGGATAAAAGGATTAAGTCAGAGGAAGATGTTGAAAGTGAACTTGGTATACCTGTGCTAGGATCAATTCAAAAATTCAAATAAGGAGATTCGTAATTATGGCGAAGAAACAAAGAACAATTTCACCTTTATATGTATATGACAAACCTAAATCAACAGTCAGTGAAAAGTTTAGAGGTATCCGTTCCAATATTATGTTTTCAAATGTAGACAAAGAAGTTAATAGCTTGTTAATTACGTCTGAAAAGCCATCATCAGGAAAGAGTACAATTTCTGCAAATATTGCAGTGACTTATGCTCAAGCAGGGTACAAAACTTTAATTATAGATGGTGATATGCGTAAACCAACACAGCATTATTTTTTTGACCTAGATAATAATAGTGGACTGTCTAGTCTGATTATTAACAAAGCAACATATGGTGAAGCGATTAAAGAGACTAAAGTAGGTAATTTAGGAATATTGACTGCGGGGCCCAATCCACCTAATCCCTCAGAATTAATTGCATCTAACAGATTTGGAGAAATCTACAATGAATTATTAGAACATTATGACTTTATAGTGATAGATACGCCACCCATTAATACGGTTACAGATGCTCAAATATACGCTCGGACGATAGGTTATTGTGCACTTGTTATTGACGCTGAGAAAAATAATAGAAATGAAGTTAAAAAAGCAAAAGATTTAATCACAAAATCTGGAGGGAAATTACTAGGTGCAATTTTAAATAAAATGCCACTAGATAAGTCATCAAGCTATTACTATTATTATGGAGATGAATAAAGATGATAGATATTCATAATCACATTTTAGTTGATGTGGATGATGGCCCAAAAAATATTGAAGAAAGTATTGATTTAATTAAACAAGCTCACAGTGAAGGTGTTACTGATATAGTTGCTACCCCACATCATCTTCATCCTAGATATGATAATAACATTCAAGTAGTTAAAGAAAAGTTGAATGAATTACGTAACAATGAACTAATTGAACAGACTTGGAATAAACTTATATTCGGGTCAAGAAATTAGAGTGACTGATCAAATTATTGATGATATCCACAATGGGAAGATTGAGGGTATTAATAATTCGAAATATCTATTAGTAGAATTTCCAAGTAATGAAGTGCCACACTATACGCATAAATTATTTTATGAATTGCAAACTATAGGATATGTACCAATTATTGCACATCCAGAACGTAACAAAGCAATTTCTGAAAATTTAGATTTACTTTTTGATTTAGTAAATGGAGGCGCTTTAAGTCAAATCACTTCTTCTTCATTATTGGGAGATTTTGGAAGAAAGGTAAAAAAATTATCAATACAAATGATTGATAATAATTTGACTCATTTTGTCGCTTCAGATGCACATAGTAGTGTTGTACGACCATTTGTTATGGATGAATTATTTAATGAAAGAAAATTAAAAACTTATTATGAAGATTTAGAAAGATTCATAGAAAATGGAAAAGCAGTTATTAAAGATGAAAGAATTTCCAAACATAAACCAACACAAGAATATAAGCAGAAAAAGTGGTTTGGACTTTTATAGAAAATTAGATTGAGGGGATTAAAAGTGACAAAGATTTCTGCGAGATTGCGCTTTTTGATATTAATTATTATAGATTCATTTATTGTTACATTTTCCGTGTTTTTAGGATATTCGATTTTAGAACCTTATTTCAAAGGATATTCGATTGATTTATTGCTTTTATCATCTTTAGTTTTATTAGTTTCACATCACATATTTGCATACATATTTAATTTATATCATCGTGCATGGGAGTACGCGAGTATTAGTGAATTAATGTCAGTTGCAAGAGCAGTTACAAGTTCTATAATTGTTACTATCATTATTGTTTCTTTAATAACATGGAACAGTCCGTTTTTAAGATTATATTTTATAACTTGGATGATGCATTTACTATTGATAGGTGGTTCTAGACTCTTTTGGAGAGTCTATAGAAAATATTTCACAGAAAATTCAATTGATAGAAAGCCAACTTTGGTTGTAGGAGCCGGACAAGGTGGATCAATGTTAATTCGACAAATGCTAAGAAGTAACGATATGCGTATGCAACCTGTATTAGCTGTAGATGACGATATTAATAAACAAAAAATAACAATTACTGAGCGTGTTAAAGTGCAAGGGTCTATAAAAGACATACCAGAGCTTGTAAAGAAATTTCAAATTAAGAAGATTATTATTGCCATACCTACGTTAAGTCAAAAAAGACTTAATGAAATAAATGATATTTGTAATATTGAGGGTGTCGAGCTATTCAAAATGCCTAATATCGAAGATGTATTATCTGGAGAAATAGAAGTCAATCAACTAAAAAAAGTAGAAGTGGAAGATTTACTAGGCAGAGATCCGGTTGAATTGGATATGGCTTTAATCTCAAAGGAATTGACAGATAAAACGATATTAGTGACAGGGGTCGGTGGCTCTATAGGATCTGAAATTTGTCGACAAGTTTGTAAATTCGAACCAGAAAAAATCATTTTATTAGGACACGGTGAAAATAGTATTTATCTTATACATCAAGAATTGAATAATACTTTTGGTAATAAAATTGAATTTGTACCTATAATTGCGGATGTACAACACAAGGAATGCTTACAAGAAGTTATGAATATGTATAAACCATACGCTGTATATCATGCCGCAGCACATAAGCATGTGCCATTAATGGAATATAATCTAATGGAAGCTGTAAGAAATAATATTTTAGGTACAAAAAATATTGCAGAAACAGCAAAAGAGTTTGGGGTTAGAAAATTTGTAATGATATCTACAGATAAAGCTGTAAACCCACCAAATGTAATGGGAGCGACAAAACGTGTAGCAGAAATGGTAGTTCAAAGTTTAAATGATGAGACGAGTGTGACGAGTTTTGTAGCAGTGCGTTTTGGTAACGTGCTAGGTTCACGAGGCTCAGTAATTCCATTATTTAAAAAGCAAATTGAAGCAGGTGGCCCTGTGACTGTAACTCACCCTGAAATGACTCGATATTTTATGACTATACCTGAAGCTTCAAGGCTAGTATTGCAAGCAGGTGCACTAGCACAAGGAGGAGAAGTATTTGTATTAGATATGGGGAAACCAGTGAAAATAGTTGATTTAGCTAAAAACTTAATAAAATTAAGTGGTAAAAAAGAACAGGATATTGGTATTGAGTATTCGGGAATAAGACCAGGAGAGAAACTCTTCGAGGAATTACTAAATGAAAATGAAATTAATCCAGAACAAGTTTATGAAAAAATATATATAGGAAGAACACTGCATAACAGCAAAGAAAATATAAATAAAATAATTTTTAAATTATTAGATGAACTACCAGTAAATGAAAAAAAGAAAGTTTTAATAAATTATGCGAATGGAATTGAGAAATGAAAAAAATAATTCAAAATTTTTCATATGTATTACTAGCAAATATAATTAGTGCTATTTCTAAATTCATTTTAATAATAGTAATAACAAAAATTCTAACTATTGAGGAATTAGGACAATACACATTAGCATTAGCCATTACGGCACCTATCGCTTTACTATTTAATATGAAGATGAGAGCTTATATTATTTCAAGTGATAATATTAACTTTTTAACATTTAAAAAATTAAGAAATATATCAAACGTTTTCTCAATCATGTCAATTATCATAATTTCTCTATTATTATATAAAGATAGCTTCTGGATTATGCTATTAGTTTTAATAATTAAAATTTTAGATATGAATGGAGAATTCTATCAAGGTTGGCCAAATAAAGAGAAGTTGTATAAAAAACCAAGCACAATTAATGATACTAAGGGTTTTGGGAAGTACTATCTTATTTATAGTAATTGCTACTATTACTCGAAGTCTGTTTTGGTCTTTATATTCTCAAGTCTTTTTTCAATTTTTATTTTTGATAATTGAAAAAAATAAGAACTTACAAATTACTAATGTTAAAATTGAAAAAGTTGGGATAACTAAAGTTAAATTGTTATTTTTAACAATTTTCCCTTTAGGAGTAGCACAATTTTTAATGAGCTTTGCATCATCAATACCAAAATTGTCGCTAGATTATTCTGTAAACGTAGAAATGGTAGGTATATTCTCCGCGATTACTTATTTAATTACAGTAATGAATTTATTTATGAATTCTTTGAACCAAGCATTGTTACCTTATATGAAAAAAATTTTTATTGAAAAGAGAAATTTGTTTTTTAGAACAATTAATATGTATTCACTTATTTTTAGTGTGTTTATAGGCGCGCTCTTCTTTGTTTTCACAACAATATTTGGTGAATATCTATTGACTCTTTTATACAATGAAACTTTTGGAAAATACAATTATTTATTACAATTATGCTCAATTATTTTAATATTTAATATATCAGGGTGGATGTATGATTCAGCACTATTAATAACTAATCGGTTAAAATTCCAACCAGTATACTTGACTATTTCAACTTTAATAACGTTAATTGTAGGAGTAGAGATAGTCCCTAGATATCAGTTGTTAGGAGCATGTATAACTTTAATAGTGTTTCAATTTATAAACACTCTGCTTAAAGCTTTATACTTTAATTTCAAGTTTAAAAAAATAATAAAGGAGGGGTAAAAGATTAGATACGCATATATAATTTTATCAATCATTTCACTTGTTGTAACTATATACATAAAGGATAACGTTACAGCTATAGGTTATGAAAATCTATATTTTTTACCGCTTTTATATACATTCATTATGTTAATTAGATGCATTTGGTTGCCAAAAGGAATCATATTAGTAATTATAGATTCAATCTATTTTTTGAAATTAGTTTTGTCGAATTTTCTAATAGTCAATTCAGGTTGGTACGGTGGTAGAGCTATTACTCCTCCTTTATTAGGAAGTTTAAGATATTCAATTACCATTACATGTTTAGAATTTATATTTGTGAATATATTCTATATTTTATTAGTAAGAAATAGAGACATAAGTTTCACCAATAATAATTTAAATTTATCTATACAACATAATAAAAATAAAGATTTAGTTTATATTGGGTACATATTTGTAAGTATATTGTTAGCTTTTTTCATAAGAGATAATATAAGTGTTTTAGGGATAGGTGTAAAAGACACACCTATCACAGAGAGTGATGATAATATGTTAAGGACATTATTTAGCATAGCAGTTTACATCGCTAAATATTTTGTGATTGGGTATGTAACACGCTATTACTATTTAAAGCACTCAAATAATTCTGGGAATATATTTTTATTTTATAATTTTATATTTGTACTTTTAATAAACATGATTTTTATTGGTCAAAATAGGATGGACGCACTTTTACCAATTATTTCTTCATTTATTTTATTGAATTACTTATATGGTAAAAAAATGCATTTTTATAATATTATAATGTTCATACTAGCTTTTTTTGCAATTTATTTTATATCAATTATGCGAGGTACATTCGATTATAGTATAACTGATGATACAAAATCATTAATTACAGATTATTTACAGATTTATTTGGGTGGAATTTATAATGTAGCTCTTAGTCTTGAAATAGGTCAATATAGTAATGTTAATAATTTATTGATTCTCTCATACGATTTAATAAGACCATTTTTAGGCTTGAATTTTCTTTGGCGCTCAGACACAATCCTTATGAGTTCAGATTTATTTAATTATCGAATTTTTGGAGATTCTTCTAAGGTAACTCAAATTATTCCTCTAATTGGGCAATTTTTCTTAGCTTTTGGTTGGTTAGGTGTTATTATATCAACTTTTATAGTGAATTTTTTAATATTTATATTTCTGAAAATATTAAAAAATAGTTATATAATAGAAAGTATAATAATCATACCTATAATTATTAGATTATGTATTACTTTCTTTCAAAATATAAGCATTTTCATAAATGAATTATCATCAATTATTATTATTTTCTTAATATTGAAATTAGTGACTTATTCTATAGGAACATCTAAAAAATAAGTTTATTATAATATTAAAAGGGAGGCAATTTAGTTTGAAAATTTTAATTACAGGTACTGCAGGATTTATCGGATCTCATTTAGCGAAAAAATTAATTGTACAAGGGCACGAAGTTATAGGTGTAGATAGCATTAATGACTATTACTCAGTGACATTAAAAGAAGATCGTTTAGCTTCAATTGGTAATGATAATTTTACTTTTTATAAAACCAAGTTAGAAAATTATGAAGAATTAACAAAAATATTCACAGATGAACAACCAGAGGTTGTAGTCAATTTAGCAACGACAGGTCTGGTGTTAGATATAGTATAGAAAATCCAAGAGCTTATATTGATTCTAATATTGTAGGTTTTATGAACATATTAGAATGTAGTAGGCATTTTAATGTGGAAAATCTAATTTATGCTTCTTCAAGCTCAGTCTATGGAGCAAATACCTCAAAACCATTTAGCACCTCAGATAATATTGACCATCCATTAAGTTTATATGCAGCAACTAAAAAATCTAATGAGTTAATGGCACATACGTATAGCCATTTATATAATTTACCAACAACGGGATTAAGATTTTTCACTGTCTATGGTCCATGGGGAAGACCTGATATGGCGCTTTTTAAATTTACAGATTCCATTGTTAAAGATAAAACTATTGATGTTTATAATCACGGAAAAATGATGCGTGATTTCACATATGTAGATGACATCGTTGAAGCAATAAGTCGCTTAGTCAAAAAAACAGCTTCACCAAATCCAGAATGGACAGGGGAAAGTCCGGATCCTGGGTCATCTTACGCACCATATAAAGTTTATAACATAGGTAATAATAGTCCTGTTAGATTAATGGAATTTGTTGAAGCAATAGAAAATAAACTTGGCAAAGAAGCTAAAAAGAACTTTATGGATTTACAACCAGGAGACGTACCAGAAACATACGCAAATGTAGATGATTTATTTAGAGACATTAACTTTAAACCAGAAACAACTATACAAGATGGCGTGAATAAATTTGTTGATTGGTATTTAGAATATTATAAATAAAATTAGGAGATGTTATTATGGGAAGAAATATAGCAGTTGTCGGTTTGGGGTATGTGGGATTACCCGTTGCAGTTACATTTGGAAATAAACACAAAGTAATTGGCTTTGATATTAATGAAGAAAGAATTCAAGAATTGAAAAATGGATACGATAGAACAAATGAAGTGACTTCTGAAAATTTAGGGGAAACTAGTATAGATTTCACCTCTGATTCAAATGATTTAAAAAAAGCGGATTTTATTATTGTTGCAGTACCAACACCTATTGATAAAAATAATAAACCTGATTTAACACCATTGATCAAAGCAAGTGAAACAGTGGGGAAAGTAATTTCGAAAGACACAATAATTGTGTATGAATCTACAGTATATCCAGGGGCTACAGAAGAGGATTGTGTACCAGTATTAGAAAGTCATTCAGGTTTAACATGTGGTGAAGACTTTTTTGTAGGTTATTCTCCCGAAAGAATTAATCCAGGAGATAAAGTACACACGTTTGAAACAATAACGAAAGTCGTATCAGGTCAAACACCTGAAGTTTTAGATATCGTAGCCGATGTGTATAGTTCAGTAGTAACAGCCGGTGTTCATAAAGCTTCGTCAATTAAAGTAGCAGAAGCAACAAAAGTTATTGAAAACACACAACGTGACGTTAATATTGCTTTAATGAATGAATTAGCAATTATTTTTGAAAAACTTAATATTGATACAAATGAAGTGTTAAAAGCTTCAGGAACTAAATGGAATTTCTTGAATTTTAAACCAGGATTGGTAGGCGGACACTGTATAGGAGTAGACCCTTATTACCTAACTCATAAAGCACAAGAAGTTGGGCACCATCCTGAAGTCATCTTAGCAGGTAGAAGAATAAATGATAATATGTCAAAACATATCGCATCTACGATTATAAAAGAAATGTTAAAACAAGGATTAGAAGTACAAGGTGCTACAATAAATGTGCTTGGCCTAACATTCAAAGAAAATTGTCCTGATCTTAGAAACACGAAAGTTATTCATATTGTAGAAGAACTTAAAGATTATGGTCTGAATGTAAATGTGAACGATGTAGAAGCCGATGGAAGTGAAGCAGAAAAATTATTTGGTTTTAATTTGCAAAGTAAACAAGAGTTAACTAAAGCGGATGCTTTATTATTTGCTGTTCCACATAAAGAATATTTAGATAATAAAAAAGAATATTTGAATTTAGTAAAAGATGAGGGTGTTGTTTTTGATATTAAAGGAAATATCAATAAATCAGAATTAGAATACTACCAAAAGTTATGGAGACTTTAAAATGAAGTTATTATGGGCACATGATCATAAATTTTTCTATTATGATGAAAAATATTATTCGAAAGTACAATTTTCAAGTGATTTTTGGGAAAGATATTTAGATGTTTTTGAAGAAATTAATGTAATTTCTAGGTTATATAAATTTGAAAATGAAGATATTGATAACTTGAATTATTTTAATATTTCTTCAAAAAAAATGTTAACTTTCATTCATTGAATTATAGTAACAATGCGTTGAACTTTATTAAAGACCACAAGTTTTTAAAAAAAGTTAAATGTTTAGTTAGTCAAAATGATAAAATTATAGTTCGAATGCCCAGTACAATAGGCTTGATAGTAGGTAGAGAAGCACTAAAACAAAAAAAGCTTTAGCTGTAGAATTAGTGGGAGACCCTTGGGAAGCTTATACAAGTTTAAATAGTTTTAAAGGAAATATTTATGCACCAATAATATATATGTACACTAAATTAATTGTGAAAAATGCTATACAAGTTTTATATGTAACTGAAAGAAAATTGCAAAATAGATATCCTAATAAAGGTGTGAATAATGTTAATGCTTCTAATGTAAATATTGAAGTAACTATAGATAGAGAAATTAGAAAAGAGTTCACTGAAAAAGAAAACTATAAAATAGGGTTGATAGGATTTTTATCAGGATATAAAGGCATAGATATAGCTATAAAAGCACTTCATAATTTAAATAAATCAAAAACTCATAAGTATTTTCTTTCGATTTTAGGTACAGGAGATAAAGAGAAATATTACAGGTTAGCAGAAAAATTTGAAGTAATGGATTACATTGAAATTAAAACTTTGCCGGCGGGAGATCCTGTCATAAATTGGTTGGACACTTTAGATATATATATCCAACCTAGTAAAACAGAAGGCTTACCAAGGGGATTAATTGAAGCGATGAGCAGAGCCTTACCTGCTATTGGTACTAATGCTGGAGGTATTCCTGAACTAATAGAAGATAAATATATAATTAATAAAGGTGATTTTAAAAAATTATCTTATTTAATAGAAAAAACATTATCAAACAAAAAAATATATAATACAACTTCTGCTAAGAATTTTGAAAAAGCCAAGGAATACGATAATTCAATTTTAAAAAATAAAAGATATGAATTTTATAAAAAATTAAAGGAAGGTGACATAAATGAATAGAATTTTTAATCAATTGAGATTTAATTTGCCTTTTTCACTTTTATCTTCATTAACTTCATTTTTACCTGATAATAGATATAGTATTAAAATAAGAGGTAAAATTTTGAAACCTTTTATACATAAATGTGGAAAAAATTTTCAAATTGGAAGAGATGTCACAATATTAAATTCTAACAATATTGAAATAGGGGATAATGTTTATATTGCTAAAGGTACATGGCTTAATGCAAAAGGAGGATTAAAAATTGGAGATGAAGTTTTAATTTCTCCTTATGTAATAATCAGTACTATGCAACACACATTTAAAAATAATTCAGCTAGGTTTGCTAAATCAATAGAGGGAAACGTAATTATTGGCAGAGGAAGTCGGTTGGCTTCACACGTTCACATTAAGCAAGGGGTTCAAATTGGAAAGGGATGTTTAATTGCGCCTAATTCATCTGTAATAAAAAATGTAGAAGATTTCAGTATATCTGGAGGCATCCCCGCCAAACATATAAAAACCAATGAGAACAGTAATTACTAAATAAAGGAGTTAATTGATGAAGAAAAACAAGATATTTCATTTAGTTACAGTTTCGAAAAGTATCCCATTAATGAAGGGGCAAATTGAATTTTTACGTGATCAAGGGTTGGATGTTCATATTGTTTCAGATGATGGTAAAGAACTGAGGAGTTATGAAAAAGAAATTTCTCATAATATTCCTATGAAACGAGAAATTTCTTTTCTAAATGATATTAAATCTTTAATAAAGATGGTTAAACTTTTTTATAAAGAAAAACCATATATTGTAAATTCAGGGACACCTAAAGCTGGATTAATAGGAACTTTGGTCGCTTTCATAACTAGAAGACCAGTTAGAATATATACAGTAAGAGGATTGAGGCTAGAAACAGTAAGCGGTTTAAAATATAAAATATTATACGCAATGGAAAAAATTGCAATGTTATGTGCGACTGACATAATTGCAATATCAGAGAGTCTTAAAGAAAAAATAGTAGTATCAAATCTAGCAAACGAAAATAAAATTAAAGTTTTAGGTTATGGAAGTTCAAATGGTATACAATTAGAAAACTTTACATTGACAGATAATGAAATAAACCAAACATATAAAAATCAATTGGCTGACAATTTTGTTATTGGCTATGTGGGTAGAATTGTTAAAGATAAAGGAATCCAAGAATTGATTGAAGCATTTAAAAAAGTATTGAAAAAATCTTATAACGTTAAACTAATGGTAATTGGTAGCATAGAAAAAGGAAATGCAATTAGAGAGAAAGATTATTGGTTTTTAAAAAACAATCCTAACGTTTTACTTATTGAACATGTTTCTAATCCGGTTTCGTATTATAACAATATGGATTTATTTGTATTTCCAACACACAGAGAGGGTTTTGGAAACGTAAGTATAGAAGCGCAAGCACTTGAAGTACCAGTTATTACTACAAATGTAACAGGGGCAATTGACACTGTTATAGATGAAGAAACTGGTTTTATAGTTGAAAAAGGGAATGTAGAAGCTATCGTAAATAAAATTGAAAAATTAATTAATAATGAACAATTAAGAAGAACATTAGGAGAAAACGGTAGAATTAACGTGGAAAATAAATTTTCTAATGAAATTATATGGAATGATATGAAAAAAATGTATGATAATTTTCTTGATAAAGGGGGAGGGTATTAATGAAGAGAATTTTCGATATATTTAGCTCGACCTATGCAATTATTATATTTTCTCCAATACTTCTTTTGGTATCAGTAGCTATTAAAATAGAGTCAAAAGGGCCAATTGTGTTTAAACAAGATCGTCCGGGTATAAAAAACAAATTATTTAAAATTTATAAGTTTAGATCTATGAGACAAGATACACCTAATGTAGCTACTGATAAATTAGATCCTTCAAATTATATAACTAAAACTGGAAAATTCATCAGAAGAACTTCCTTAGATGAGTTACCACAGTTATTTAATATTGTAAAAGGCGATATGGCTGTAGTTGGTCCAAGACCAGACTTTATATAATCAATATGAACTCATTGAAAAAAGAACAAATGTTAACGTTCATTTAGTTAAACCAGGCTTAACAGGTTTAGCTCAAGTCATGGGAAGAGACGATAATTCAGATGATCAAAAAGTTTTATACGATAAGTTTTATATAGAAAATCAATCTTTCAAGTTAGACATGTATATACTTTATAAAACTATCAAAAACACTATTTCTTCGGAAGGGATAAGTCATTAATGAGAAAAAATGTATTAATAACAGGTTCAAATGGCTTTGTCGGAAATGAACTACAATTATTTTTAGAAGAAAATGGTTGTAATGTTTTTAGAATAAGTTTGAAAAATAATGATTGGAAATTTCAATCGTTAAGTAAATTCGATGTAGTTATTCATTTAGCCGCTTTAGTTCATAACAATACACCTAACGCAAAAATGGTGGATTATATGAATATAAATTATCATTTAACAAAACAATTGGCTGAAAAAGCTAAAAATGATGGCGTTTCACAATTTATATTTTTAAGCACTATGAGTGTTTATGGGCTGAATGGTTCTTTAACAGAAAATGTTCAAATTAATCAAAGTACACCGTATAAACCAAATACAGCATATGGTTCTTCTAAATTGTTAGCAGAACAAGCGATCCAATTATTAATCGACAGAAACTATGTGGTGAATATTGTAAGACCACCTATGATTTTTGGGAAAGATGGACCTGGAAATTTTGCGAAATTAATAAAAGTAGCAAAATTGAACCCTATATTTCCTAAAATTAATAATGAAAGAAGTGTCATACATATAGATAATTTATGTATACATCTTTTAGGATTAATGAATAATCCAAAATCTGCAATCACTCATCCACAAAATGAAGAATTTATGAATACTAACTCAGCTTTAAAATTGATTAGAAAATACTCTGAAAAGAAAATTAAGATTATAGAAGTACCTGTGCCTATGGTAATTAGGAATATTTTAGGAAAAATAAATATATTTAATAAAATTTACGGTAATTTAACTTATTCTAAAAGCATTGATGAAAGATATGTAAATACCAGTCAATACAAATCATTTGAACAGTCTGTACAAGAAACCATTAATTAACACTTTACACGACAGGGAGTAATGTAATGAGAAAAAAGAAAAAATCATTAACTAAGAAAATTGTCGTTACGGTGATTATTGTGTTGGCAATCTTAGTTATTCTTGTAGTCGCTTTTATTTTTTATAAATTATTTTCATTAAACAACTCTATCAATAATCCACTAGATAGAGAACATTCAGTATTGAGAGATAAGTCAAGAGAGAAAGGCGATCCAATTTCAATTGTTCTCTTTGGTATCGATGATGATGAAGTCAGAAAGCAAGAAAATGGTGGACAAAGATCAGATTCTATTGTGTTACTGTCTATAAATCCTGAAGACAAGAAAACAGAAATGATTAGTGTACCTAGAGACACGCATGCTGAAATTGTCGGAAAAGATACTGAAGAAAAGATTAATCATGCATATGCATACGGTGGTCCAGATATGGCAGTGAAGTCAGTGGAAAAATTGATGGACGTACCTATCGACCATTATGCTTCAATCAATATGGATGGTGTTTCTACGCTTATAGATGAAATTAATGGCGTAGATGTCGTTAGTAATGGTGATTTTAAAGTTAGAGATTATGTTTTTGAAAAAGGTAAAAAACATCACATGGATGGTGAAGAAGCTTTAGCCTTTATGCGCAGTAGAAAGGAAGCAGTGCAGGTGGTGACGAAGGAAGACAAGCACGTCAACAACTCGTTATAGAAGCGGTTGCTAACAAATCTCTTAAACCAAGTTCTATCCCTAAAATTAATACAATCTTTGATGCTGTAGAAGATAACGTACAAATTAATTTGAGTTTAACTGAACTTAATGACATTAGATCTGATTATCAATCAGCACAAGAGACTGTAAATCGTCATACATTAAAAGGTGAAAATACAATGGGTGATGATGGACTTTATTATTTCTATCCAGGAGATAATGAAAAAATAATTAAGGATTATAAAGATAATCTGAAATTAGATAAGTAAAATGTATTTTTAAATTAAGCTACCACTATTTTGATAATAAATAGTGGTTTTTTTATTATTAAAATTAATGTAACCGCAAACATAAATAAAAGACTTCACTAGCAGTTTCAAGTATAATCGTTTTTAGTACTAGGTATTAAAACAATAGATAGAAATGAGGTTTATTTATGTCGAAAGTAATTAAGGATATACATACAGCATTCGATGGACTAGAGGATGGCATGACTGTGCTTGTCGGTGGATTTGGGTTATGTGGCATACCAGAACATGCTATCGAAGCAATCCGTACGAAGGGTACGAAAGCTTTAACAGTAGTAAGTAATAACTGTGGTGTAGATGATTTTGGCTTAGGCCGTTTATTAGAGAAAAAACAAATTGATAAAATGATTAGTTCCTACGTGGGTGAAAATAAAATATTTGAACAACAATTAATTAATGGTGAATTAGATGTAGAATTAACACCACAAGGTACATTAGCTGAGAAATTACGCTCAGGTGGCGCGGGTATACCTGCTTTTTATACGAAAACAGGTGTAGGTACGTTAATCGCTGAAGGTAAAGAAACGCGTGAATTTGATGGTGAAACGTATGTGATGGAACGTGCGATTAAAGGTGATTTTGGTATTGTAAAAGCGCAAAAAGCAGATACTTTTGGCAATTTAGTTTTTGAAAAAACTGCGCGTAATTTCAATCCCTTATGTGCGATGGTCGCCACAACGACTGTCGTTGAAGTTGAAGAATTAGTTGAAGTTGGAGAAATTGATCCGGATGAAGTACATATGTCAGGCGTTTACGTCGACTTTATTTATTTAGGAGAGCATTTTGAAAAACGCATTGAGAAACGTACAGTGAAGGAGGCTAATCATGGATAAACAATTACAGCGTAAGAAGATTATTCAACGTGCTCGCACAAGAGATTAAAAGCGATATGGTAATTAATTTAGGTATCGGTATGCCTACGCTTGTGGCTAATGAAATCAATGACCATGTAGAGAATGTCTTTTTCCAATCTGAAAATGGATTGTTAGGTATCGGACCTTACCCAACAGACGAAGAAGTGGATCCAGACTTAATCAATGCAGGTAAAGAAACGGTGACTGTCGCGAAAGGTGCGTCGTATTTTGATAATGCGGAATCCTTTGCCATGATTCGTGGCGGACATATCGATTTAGCAATCCTTGGAGGCATGGAAGTCTCACAAACAGGAGATTTAGCTAATTACATGATTCCAGGTAAATTAGTTAAAGGTATGGGTGGCGCGATGGATTTAGTCGTCGGTGCACAAAAGGTCGTCGTAATTATGGATCACATGAATAAACATGGTGAGCCTAAGATTAAAGCACAATGTGAATTACCACTCACAGGTGCTCGGCGTCGTTAACACATTAATTACAGATTTAGCAGTATTTCAATTTGAAAACGGAGTGATGAAGCTTGTTGAATTGCAAGATGATGTTAATTTGGAAGACGTTGAAGCCAATACAGGAGCACAATTTGAAAATCATTTGAAGTAGGTGTGGAGAATGGTCAAAGATAAAGTAGTCATAATTACAGGTGCGGCAAGTGGCATCGGTTTAGGGATTGCGAGAGTGTTTTTAGAAAATGGTGCTAAAGTCGTGTTAGCTGATTTGAATAATGAAAAGTTGGCTCTAGAAACGCATGATTTGAAAGACCAAGGTTACGATTGCATGCCAGTTCAAGTAGATGTCACTGATGAAGCAACAGTTAAGTATATGGTAGATGTAACTATAGCAAAGTATGGTCGTTTAGACATTTTATTTAATAACGCAGGCTTACAACATGTTGAAAGTATCGAATCATTCCCTACTGACAAGTTCAGACAAATGATTGATATCATGTTAACTGGCAGTTTTATTGGTACAAAATATGCATTGCCGATTATGAAAGAACAACAATTTGGTCGTATTTTAAATATGGCTTCAATTAATGGTGTGATTGGTTTTGCCGGAAAAGCAGCGTATAACAGCGCGAAACATGGCATTATCGGTTTAACAAAAGTCTCAGCTTTGGAAACGGCAACGGAGGGCATTACAGTCAATGCGATTTGTCCTGGTTACATAGATACGCCACTCGTACGTAATCAAATGGCAGATTTAGCTAAAGATAGAGGCGTCGAGGTAGAGCAAGTATTAGAAGACGTGTTATATCCGTTGATTCCACAAAAACGTTTATTAGATATTAAAGATATCGCAGAATATGCATTATTCTTGTGTAGCGACAGCGCTAAAAGTGTCACGGGACAAGCTATTTTAATAGACGGTGGTTATACTGTTCAATAATTAATTAAATATAAAAAGTATTTAATCTTAATTCAGTGATAATTTTCAATGAAAATATGTTACGTTATAAATAACATAATATATTGATGACTTGAGGGTGAAATACTGATGAAAGGTCCAGACGCAAATGATACAAGTTGGGTATCTATTATTTTGACCATTGCTTGTCTTGCAATGTCAGAAATACTAGAAAATAGTTTGTATAATAAAATACTCACTGCCGTTACGATTTTAATACTGATTTTTATTGTAATTCGCAGATTGAAAGTGACTTTATATGATATACAAACACAAGATGACAATATAAACACGTTTATTAGTGTGAAAGCGGACTATTGGATTTTATACATTAAAGATATGATTGGTTATGGACTAATGGCGGCAATCTTTTTTGACTTTTTATTTATCAAAAATAGTTTGGCGTGGCTTATATTATTGATAATCGTCATTTTATTTGGACTCTTAATACTATTTGAGAATAAATTTGAAAAGAAAACCGACATTATTGAAACAAATGATGCGGAATAGAGGTGTTTTATGCTTTTTATAAGCACAAAAGAACAAGCACAATTATTAGATATGTCAGAAGTTGTTGAAGCAGTAGCGGAATCTTTACGTGCATATTCAGAGGGCAAGACTGATACACCTTTGCGCTATTCGTTACCTTTTAATGAGGACAACCGTTATCTCGTGATGCCGGCATTGTCAGATGAATTGAAGATTGTCGGACTTAAGACAGTGACCGTGGCACCAAATAATACTCAAATCGGCAAGAAAACCATCGTAGGATCTGTTATTTTATCTGATTATGAAACGGGTGAAACACTAGCAGTACTCGAAGGCTCTTATTTAACGAAGATACGTACAGGTGCGATATCAGGTGTGGCAACGAAATACCTTGCACGTGAAGACGCTAAAACATTATGCGTCATAGGCACAGGAGATCAAGCGGAAGGTCTTATTAAAGCAGTCCTTGCTGTAAGGCAGATTGATCGTATACAGTTTTACAATCGCACGTATGAAAAAGCTGTGACCTTTGCTGAACAAGTACAAAGTGCATATCCAAATATGAAGCTAGCAGTGTTTAGTAACGTAGACGAGGCAATGGAAGATGCGGATGTCATCGTAACTGCTACCAATGCATCAGAGCCAGTATTTCATAAGCGCTTAGCGCCGGGCGTTCACTTAAATGCTGTCGGTTCCTTTAAACCAGATATGCAAGAATTACCATCTCAAGCCATTGCAGATGCAGACAAGGTTGTTGTAGAAGCCGTAGAAGCGGCCATGGAAGAAACAGGAGACTTAATCAACCCGGTAGCAGAAGGTGTATTTAACGCAGATGGTTTATACGGAGAACTCGGGAACATTGTTTCTGCAAAATTAGAAGGCAGACGATCAGAAGATGAAATTACGATTTTTAAATCCGTAGGCGTAGCCATCGTTGATATCGTAGTAGCCAATTACTTTTATCAAAAATTATTGAAACAACAAAGTGAATAAAGGAAATTAGAAAAAGAGTGCGAGTAAAATCGGGCTCTTTTTTAATTTGTTAAATTATTAAAATCTTTGCTGAATATGAATTTGTTTTTTGGTTAAGTTTGTAACTTTACATTTAAATTATCATTTTATTTATAACAATATTAATTTTATAAATAAATATTGAACAGTATATTAACATAGTGTAAAATGATTTAGTATTTAAAAAGCAAAGAATAAAGTTTATCAAAATATAAAAACAACATTATAATACAATCTAAAACAAAAATAATGAGCGTTCAAAAGTTTATCATATTTTGAATAAAACTAATTCAAAAGGGAAAAGATTTTTTGAAAAAAATAAAATATGGGGAATATAAAAAGATGAAAGTGATTTTATATTATATATAGGAGTGTTTACGTGCAAAGCAAAATTAAAAAGTTATTAAGAAGAAAATTCGAACTCAATGATATTCAATTAGTAGATGAATATTTTGTAATGAAATTCAAGTTATATCACTTTTTAGAATTTAGTAAAAGAAGGTTTGAAATCAAAAATAAAAATAAAAATATAACTTTTGAATTTAAAAAAATTAATAGAAACGAGCTTGAAGTTAAAGTAGCCGCAGAATATATTGAAAATGATAATAATTCATTAGAATTTCATTATAATAATAAGCAATTATGGCTAGTAAGTTATGAAAATTTAAAAGATATTTTTGAAGTCAGCGATAAAATATATTTTTTGAAAGTTAATAAAAGCCTGATTTTAAAACAATATAAAACAAACCATAGATTCACAGGAGAAAATAAATTATTACAAATTGATCAAGTCGATGATAAATATGCTCTGCTTACTAATAAAGATAACCTAGATTCAATCATACTGTTAAACCGTAACAAGCAAATAGAAATTCAAATTGAAGATGATAAAATTGACTTAAGTTATATACAACAGTCTACTAATAAACACCATTTTAAGGTGTATGTCGTATTTAATAATGAGATTTATCGAGCAGAATTTACACAAAAATACATTACTCATTTTCTAGTAATGAAATATATATGGAGAGATAATGAACTTTTCACTTCATTTAATAGTACAAATGTACAGACAGTAAATGTTTCGGCGATTATGAATGAACCAAAATTGAGAATTAGTACAAAAATAAAAGATAATATAACTCCTAAAGATAAGTTTTTATCATTAGGAGTTATAGAAAACGACTTGCAATCAATTGATAAAATACCTACGACTCAGGTTGCTAACACAGTATTTAGTGAACTGCCCATTGCTACATTTAATAATATAAAGACTAAAAAATTAATTGCAGTTTATGAAGATATTGATAGTGGAGATGAAAAGTATTATGTTGTGAATAGCAAAAGTCCATTAAAATTCAATAGTTTTTATAATTTTGAGGGACAAATTTATAATTTGAACATATTGAAAAAGAATGGAATAACACTATTTAGTTCAAAACCTAATATTAAAATGGGTGCTAATTTTATTAATGAAAAAACTTTGGGAATTTATTTTCAACCCAATAAAGTTTACGATAATTTCCAATTTTATATTACATTTGAAGAAAGAATTTCACAAAATAAATATGAAATGCCGATATCTAGAGGAGAACAGTCTATCGACATTCCATATAATCAAATTCAACAACTAAAAACAGCATCTAAAAATATAATTGATATTTTCATAACAATATATGATGGCCAAGATATTGTTAGAAAAGAAAAAATAAAGTATAGAGCAGGAATTTATAAAAAAGATAATTATATTACTATTAATAAAAGAAGTTTTGATAATAAAAAAGCATATTACATGTTTACATTAACACCTTTTAAGAACATAAAAATAGAATCTTTTGAGGTTAGTAAACGTGAATTAGAAATTTTAGAAAATAACAATAAAGATAACAATGTGTGGTTAATTGGTGAAAGAACTGATACTGCTCAAGATAATGGAATTAGCTTTTTTAGATGGTTGCAAAAAAATACAGATATCGAAGCATACTACGTTATTGATAAAAATTCGTTGGATTATGAAAGCTTAAGTGACTATAATAATGTTGTTTTATTTGGTTCTCAAGACCATTTTGAAGTAGCATCAAAAGCGAAAGTTTTAGCTTCTACACATGACTTAGAGAATATTCTTCCTTATAAAACGGCTAGTGGATTTTGGGGATATGAAGATACAATTAAAGTTTTTTTACAGCATGGAGTGTCGGGAAGAAAAACGTCGAATATAATAAAAAATATTATAATTTACCATTTGAGATATTTAATGTTTCCAGTACTAGTGAAAAATACGATATTGTAGTAAATCAATTAGGTTATGATGAAAATAATGTATATGTAACAGGACTTTCTAGATTTGATAATCTTCCATTAGAAACAAATGATGAAGTTAAGAAAATTTTGATTATGCCTACGTGGAGAGATTGGTTGAATAGTGATTTTGCCTTTAATAATAGTGAATATATGAAGAAATACCTAGATTTAATAAAGGATAATAGGATGATTGAACTGTGTAAAAAATATAATGTAGAAATCAATTTTTATCCACATTATAGATCTCAAGAATTTTTCAAATATCACTTAAATAAGACAAGTAAAGAAATTCGATATATCCAATCAGTGTGAACAAACTGTTCAAGAATTACTGATTGAACATGATATTTTATTAACTGATTATAGCAGTGTTAGTTTTGACTTTTCGTATATGAATAAGCCTGTAATATTCTTTCATTTTGATGTAAATCAATTTTTCAGAAAAGGAATATTGAGACCAATTGAAGAAACTTTTATTGGTGATATTGTTTATAATGAGAATGAATTAATAAATAGGTTAGAAAGACTAATTAACTCGTATGGAATTAAAAATGATTTAGAATTTAGCGATATTTTCGCTTATAGAGACCATTCTAATAGTGAACGTGTATACAATGCAATATTAGAAAAATTAAAATAATTGTATTTTGAGTAGATTATTTTATTTAATTTTTTATTATTCATTTAGAAAGAGGAAATCATGAAGAATTTTATATCAGTTATATTTTGGATGAGAGCAATTTCTTGTTTAGGAATTGTTGCTATTCATTCAATATCAATCACACTAGGAAATAATAGCAATTTAGTAAAGAATGAATAGCCAATATACGTACAATTTTTTAATGTTTAGTACTCTAACTTTTGTTTTTATTACGGAATTTTTAAATGCCGTATTTATGGGGAATTTGTGAAAAAAGGTTACTATTTCTCGGTTTGCCATATATTTTTGTTAATTTAATAAGAAGTGATTCTCTTATATAGATTAACAAAAAAATCCCTTTTTACTTCAACCAAACACACACATAGGGTATGATATTTATTATTAATAGTAAATACATTCCAAAATGGGAAGGGAAATTTATATGAAATCAATCTTACTTATAGGGCAGTCTAATATGGCGGGGCGTGGCTTTATCGATAGCGTGAAACCGATTGTAGATGAGCGCATTCATGTGTTGAAAAATGGTAGATGGCAAATGATGGACGAACCGATACATAGTGATCGTTCTGTTGCAGGTATAGGTCCCACAGCATCGTTTGCTAAATTGTGGTTAGATGATCATCCAGATGAGACAATTGGCTTAATTCCTTGCGCAGATGGTGGCACATCGATTGATGATTGGGCAGAGGATCAAGTGTTAACGCGACATGCCATTTCTGAAGCTGAATTTGCGATGGAAAGCAGTGAGCTCATTGGTATATTATGGCATCAAGGCGAAAGTGATAGTTCAGAAGATAAGCATCTTGACTACGAAACGAAGTTAAATCAAGTTGTGGATCATTTTAGACAAGCGCTTAATGCACCTCAACTCCCATTCATAATGGGCTTGCTAGGAGATTTCTTAGGCAAAGCAACATTTGGTCAAAGTGCATCAGAATACACTCAAATTAATGAAGTGATTAAAACTGTAGCAGAAACGAAAGATAATTGTTTTTACGTAACGGCACAAGGTTTAACAGCCAATCCAGATGCGATTCATATTGATGCTCAATCACAAAGATTATTAGGTATGCGATACTATGCAGCATTTTCACAAGGTGATAACATTAAAGACCCGTTACCAGAAGAAAAGAGAGCGAATCATTTATTATATAAAAAAGAATATACAAAGAATGAACAAATGTATATGTTAATAGCACGATTATCTAAGAATGAAATAACGTACCAAACATTCACAGAAGAAATGGCAAAGATGTATTAAAGCAATTACCCAGGAAATATTAAAATTCACACAAAATACCCCAACAATAGGCATACTTTTCAAGTGATGCTATTGCAGGGGTATTTTTAATACGCTACTGTCAAATATTTACTCAACACGAGCGTGTGTAATCTGTGTTAGTCCTTCATTTATCGTAAAGATTTTGGCGTTGATTTCAGTCACACCCATAGTATTGAGTCGTTTGCTATGCATATTTAAGTAACTTTCAGCATGTGCTTTGCTGTCGAAGGCGTAAATACCACCTGCTTCTTTGGCTGTTTCGTTTTCAGTCCAAATTTTCCATAGAAATCCTGCTTCATCATTAATTGTTTTTGCTAAATCAGAGAATTGTTGTGCCATTTCATCTCCAAATGGACCATCTAAAGGAAAATCGACTTGTAAAATATGTACCATAACATACCTTCCTTTCGAGTTTAATTATAAATACTTTAAGTATAACTAAATAGTGTGCTTATGTGTATCGGCAAGCGTTAATAGCAATTGTATATTTTTGAGGAATTGAATTGCATTTAATCTTTTTTGATATATAAATGTAAAGAAAGAGTAAATTTATTAAATATCTTATATTATCTTGCAATTAAATAGATTAGGAGTATGATTAAGGTGAACAATTACACTATAGCAATAAAATCCTTCGAAAAAAGGAGTGATTTTAGAAATATTATATCCATTTACGCTTTTAGTAAAATCACTTATTGTCAGTTCTTGAGCCACATGTAGTAACGTGAAAGAATGAAATAATTAATAAATAGTGTAGGAAACTTGTTAATACGGCGTTTATTGATAATTATGATCGCTTAGTTTTAAGTGCATAACTAAGATTTCTTGAAATTTAGCCAAGAGGGACTCAAAAATAGAGGAGTGATTTATTATGCGTAAAGTTGGAAAGTTACTTTCAGCAACAGTCGTAGTTTCAACACTTGTTGTAGGTTCTTCCGCGAGCATATATTACGAGTAATAATCAAGAAGTCCAAGCGCAGTCAGAGCAAGTTCAAAAATGGGGACACGGTGAAGGTGGCGCTAGCGGTGCCAACACTGAAAGTAGTACGAACGGTGTTGGATTAAAAGCTGAAACACCATGGTATAATTATGAAGGCTATACAACATATGATGCATCATTTACACAAGATTATAACTTTGTAAGAGCATTAAAATATGACAATGTTTCAATCGATGGCTATAAAGTAGATACAAGTCTAGACGCTAATTTTGATCACACTAAGCAAGTTTATGATACAACCGTTGAATTTAATAGTGATAACGAAGTTATAGGGATTTCTTTCTTAACTAAACCAGGTTCAGTATCTAAAGCAACGTTTAAAAAAGCACATACGTCTAATAAAATAATCGATGAAGGTATCACTAATGGTGGTGACCAAGGTAATGGCTCATTTGTGAAATATGCAACGAATGATGGTTCATATACAGCTTACTTTGACAAAGATAAAAAATTGATGCAAATGAATATTGGTTAATAGCTTGATATGAAAATTACATGTGAATATGAAATATATTCTAAGCCAAAAGGAAAACTACAAAATAGGAGTGATTTATTATGAATAAAGTAGTAAAGTTACTATCTTCAACAGTCATAGTATCAACACTTGTCGTAGGTTCTTCAGCAGCGTATATTACGAGTAACAATCAAGAAGTCAAGGCGCAGTCAGAGCAAGTACAGAAATGGGGACACGGTGAAGGTGGCGCTAGCGGTGCCAACACTGAAAGTAGTGCAAGCGGTGTAGAATTAAAAGCTGAAACACCATGGTATAACTATGAGGGTTACACAACGTATGACGCTTCATTTACACAAGATTATAATTTTGTAAGAGCATTAAAATACGATAATGTCTCAATTAATGGTTATAAAGTAGATACAGAAGCTGAGGGAAATTATGATCATAAAAAAGATATTTATGATACTTCTGTAGGATTTAATAGTGACGATGAAGTCGTTCAAGTTCATTTCTTTACAAAACCAGAATCAGTGAATAAAGCAACATTTAAAAAAGCACATGCATCTAATGAAATTATAGAAGATGGTAAATTAGGTAATGGTGATGGCACATTCCTAAGATATGCTACGAATGATGGCGATTACTATGCAGCCTTTGATCACAATGGCTATTTGACACAAATGACAATTAACTAAATAATCTGGAATAACAATAACCAAAAGTTAAGTAATTTCTTAAATGTTTGAAGTCTGAGCCCCTATAATGGATGCTGATTATAGGGGCTTTCAATATGTGATTTTAAGTTTTAAAGTTATAATTAAAGACAATCAAGTAGCTTGATGCGCTTAAATTAAGGGGAGTTAGATAGTTATGAAAAAAGTTTTTTTGGGGTTAGTGTTGAGTGCATTGTTTTTCATGTTAAGCAATAGTACAGTATCGGCGAATGAATTTGATAAAATAGAAAAAGATAATAACACAACAGTTGGGGTATATGGCATTAATACCGAGAATGGTAAAAAAGTTAAACACAATGTGAATGAACGGTTTGCATTTGCTTCTACTTTTAAAGCCATCGCGAGCGGTGTGTTATTAAATAATGATTCAGAAAAATATTTAAATAAAAAAATAACAATTAATGAGACAGATATTGTAGCATATTCACCTGTAACTGAAAATTACATAGGCAAACAGATGACACTTAAAGATTTAATTAAAGCATCTATGTTACAAAGTGATAATACGGCGAATAATAAAATAATGGCAGAACTTGGTGGCGTTAAAGCCTTTAAACATGAGTTGATGCAATTAGGCGATAATAGTTCTAATCCGCAACGCTTAGAACCGGAGTTAAATCTTTATGACCCACATAGTACAGCTGATACTACAACACCTAGAGCTGCAAGCACAGACATTAAATACAATTTTAACAAGTGACCAAATAAGTGATGGGAACTTAGATTTACTGAAACAAGTTATGATTGAAAACGAGACGGGCGATAGTTTAATTAAAGCAGGTGCACCAGACAACTATGTCGTTGGAGATAAAAGTGGCCAAGGCTTAACATATGCTACGCGTAATGATTTGGCATTTATCTATCCAGATAAATATAAAAAACCAATCATTCTTGCAATTTATACAAAACAAGGTGATAAAGATGGTCAGCCAGATGATAAAGTAATCGCAGATGCTCGCTGAAGAAGCAATTGCACAATTACGCTAAGTTAATAAAATGATGATAGGGCTATTCAGAGGAGCAGAATATGGAAATAAAACAAATGAAATATTTTGTAGAAGTTGTGAGAAATGGTGGAATGACACAAGCTTCAGAACATTTATATATCGCACAGTCTACAATTAGTAAAAATATTAAAAGTATTGAAAACGAATTTGATATTACTTTGTTTGATAGAAGAAAAAAACATATTATTTTAACGGATATAGGTCAGATTTTTTATGATAAGTGTGTTGAAGCATTGGCAGTGTTGGATGATTTATCTTTAGAAATGGGCGACGTCACGAATTTAGAAAGGGGTCATATTCGCATCGGCATATCGGCAATTATGAATGTCAGGTTATTTACGGAAAGTTTAAACCAGTTTCATTCCAAGTATCCGAATGTGACATATGAAGTCATTGAAGGTGGCGGAAAAGCGGTCGAATTTTATTTGAACAATGATGAAATAGACGTTGGTATTACAACTTTACCAGTGGATGAGGATATCTATCATGCGGTACCTCTATATAAGGAGAAATTATTACTTATCGCTGATAAAAATTCTGAATTAGCGCAACAATCATCTATTTACTTAGGTGATTTGAAAGATGAAAGCTTTATTATGTTTCATGATGACTATTACCTGAAAGATCAAATTATAGAAAGCTGTAGAAAAGTAGGCTTTCATCCTAAAACAGTAGCTAAAATGTCTCAAATTACTTTTATAGAAAATATGATTCGTGATGGTATTGGTGTGAGTATCTTACCTGAGAGTATCGTCAATATTTTAAATGATGGTGTTGTCGGCATTGAAATAAGTGGTGTCGATGTAGCGTGGAATTTAGGCATTATATGGAAGAAGGAAAGTTATATGAATCACGTTACGCATGAATGGATTAATTTTTTAAAGGATTTGAAATAAAAAAGCGTTGTTAAAGTTGAAGTATTCCACCAAGGAATGTCAAATATTCCAACTATGTATTTTAATCATAGATAAAGGCGTAATATAATAGAAGTTGTAGAGGGTTATGAGTACTGATTAACTGATCATTGCAAAATGGTTATAAGTTGAGTTTTCAATATGTATGAATATCTACGTACAATCAATATATGATCGCTTTTATAATAAACGATAATTCAACTCAGGACTCATAACGGCGGAAGATAACTAAGGGAGTCCCCGAAATTTATAAAAATGGTCATCATAACGTACAAATCAGAGATGAAAGTAAGATGAGATACGTGATGTATTTGTAATACAGATGCATCGTATGTTAACCAATGCTTGCACCGTTGCGTGTTTTAGAAAATATAGTTTAAACCAATAAAATTCATCAGTTCTCCCATTTAAAAACTGAAAACAACCCCTATCTCTCTAAATATTGGATAACTTTTTTCTGTACAAACAAGATGTGTTGTAGCACGTGACTTGCTAGCAATATATAAAGCGCATGTTATATTAACGGCATTTTAGCAAGTAGTATGTCATTGTATTAAAAGTGATTGGTGTACGCTATGTTGTATAACAGACAACAAGACAGGCACAATACAATTGGTAATGGCATACCTAGATTATAAAAATCACTTGCTAGATGCCTTCATATATTTAAGAAAGCTTATGCTTCAGTTGAAGTCATATTAAAAAGTAATAACCCTCTAGATAAATATCTCTCAAACAAGTGCGACCCTGACTACACTGTCCAATGTAGCTAGGGTCTCTTTGTTAATTTAATGGAATTTGCATATATTAAATATTATTCTGTAATGATGGGTGTAAATGATATGTCGCATCGGTTGGTTCATTTTTAATAACTTTATCTAACGTAGTCACGATTTTTTGAGCGATTTCAGATGTAGGTACCCCAATAGCGTTGACAGGGTAATCTAATTTTTTAATTTGTGGAATATTATCGTAAGAATAAATCATTGGTTGATTTTCAGGTCCAATGGCATTGATCGTTCCTACAGTAATGTCATAACTTCCGCAAATCACACCAGGAGAAAGCGAGTCGCTTTTCAAATATTGTTTCACGGAGGCTTCGGCATCTATGGCGTTCAATCCGTTAGAATCGATAATACGATAGGTAATATTTTGAGCTTTGCAGTAATTGGTAATCGCATCTTTTTTAGCGATTTGACGGGCGTCGTTTGTATTAATATCGCCTATGTAATCAATCATTTGGATACCTTGTTCTAATAAGGCATTAATAGCCATAATCATTGCTTCTGCATGATTGACATTGATAATCGGGTAGGGAATATCTCTGTCTACACCGTACGCGACTACCGGAACGTTATTATAAATTTCCGGTGGCAAGTTTGAATTGTCACCTTCGTCAAAGATCACAATACCATCACAGCCAAATTCTACAAATTTCTTTGAAGCGGCCGCAACATCATCGATTGAAACAAACATGACATAACCGAGGGATTTAATGGCGCTATTAATTTCTGAAATCAGATGTGTCACAGCAACACGATCTACAGAAGGCCAGATTAATCCAATCGTGCCACTTCTTTTAGAAACGAGTGCTCGGGCCGAATGATTAGGTATGTAATTCATTTCAAGCGCTTTTTGTTGAATCATTTGTTTTGTTTTTGGTTTAACGAGTTGGGAATTTTTTAATGCTTTACTGACCGTGGAATAACTGACACCACAGGCTTCGGCAACATCTTTTAAAGTTACAGCCATAAAAGTTCTCCTTGAAATAGATTGATTTAAGTTAGAATTAATTATACCATAGACATAAGCGTTAGAATATTTTTTTGAATCTCAATAACAACGTTGTTATTTTTGGAAAGCAAATACAAGAAATGAAATTTATAAGGAGATGTAAAGATGAATTCAAGAGATACGATGAAGTATATTCAAGAAGGTCAACACATTGCAGTGATGCGCACAGACAACCCGGAGACGTTTTTAGATATTTCAAATGTAATTATAGAACAAGGGCTTAATATTATCGAAGTGACGTTAACAACGCCAAATGCGATAGAAATTATTGCTGAATTATCTAAAAGAGAAGACGCGCTGATTGGTGCAGGTACTGTACTTGATAGCGTATCAGCACGTACAGCAATTTTAAACGGTGCTAAATTTATTGTAAGTCCATCTTTTGATGAGGAAACAGCTAAAATCGCTAACTTGTATGATGTTCCTTATATTCCAGGATGCATGACGGTTAAAGAAATGGTCGAATCTTTACGCTATGGTTGCAAAGTATTGAAACTATTCCCAGCAACACAGTTTTCACCTAAATCTATCAAAGACTTCAAAGGTCCATTACCACAAATTGAGATTGTTCCAACTGGTGGCGTGGGCAAAGATAATCAAAAAGAATGGTTAGACGCAGGTAGTTTTGCAGTAGGTATTGGCAGTGAAATTACAAAAATTTATCAACAACAAGGACAAGAAGCTTTAGTGCAATATATTTCTGAACTAAAAAGAGAGGCATAACTATGACGGTATTTGGATTTGGAGAAGTATTATTACGCTATACGCCACCTGATTACAAACAACTGAAAGATGCCAATACATTTGGTGTTAATGTTGGAGGTGCAGAATTAAATGCGCTCGTGACCTTATCTCAATTTGGGCACGCTACTGAAATGTTAACAGTATTACCACAACATGCATTAGGCAATTTAGCTTTGAAAAAGCTGTATCAGACACAAGTAGGTACAACATTTGTGAAACAGCAAGACGGTAGAATAGGCACATATTATATGGAAGAGAGCTTTGACTTCCGAAGTGGTAAAGTCATTTATGATCGCGAACATTCAACTTTCGCAGAACATGGGGCAAGCGTCATCGATGGCTTACCTATACAAAGTGGTGATTACTTTGTATTGACTGGTATTACATTGGCAGTTAATACAGCAGTACGACAACACATCGTTGATGCACTATCTAAATTGAAACAACAAGGTGTTAAAATCGTATTTGATATTAACTTCAGAAGTAACTTATGGTCTAAAGAGGCAAGCAGTACCAGTAATCAAGTCTGTACTTCCACTTGTTGACGTACTCTTCTTTGGTAAAAAGGATGCGACGCATTTACTTGAGACAAATTCAGAAGAAGATGATATGAAGACATGTGCCGAAACGATTCAAGCACAATATGAGATACCGTTAATGGCTTCCAGTAATAGAGATATTGAGCAAAGCACATTACAAGGCATTATGTTATCACATCAAAACTATATTAAAGGTCAAGCTTATCCATACACAGTGCTGAATCGCATTGGAGCAGGTGATGCATTTATGGTTGGTGTCTTACATGGACTCATTCGTAAGTGGCAATTAAACGAGACTATAGATTTTGCAACGAAATGTTCAGTCTTACAACATACGACAAACGAGGATGCATTAAGTGTAGACGAAAGTGATGTGCATAATTTATCCTCTCATTTCGGTGGGCTTAGTCGATAGAACCTTAAACAAAGGGGCATAAGACATATATGGAAAAATTTTTAGCATTATTTGTAAGCGCATTCTTTATGACGGGAATGTTAGCCTTATCACTTCCTCATACTTATGTTAATGCGGAAGAGAAGAAAAAAGAAATTATGTTAGCGCATAATCAACCGACGAGTCATCCAGTTCATAAATCACTCGAGATTTTTAAGGAAAGATTAGAGGAAACATCTCATGGTCAACTTAAAGTTAACATTTATCCGAACGGTCAATTAGGTAGTGAACGTGAAGCAATTGAAATGACGCAGACGAATGCCATACAAATGACTAAAGTGTCATCGGCAACATTGGAAAGTTTTTCTCCAACATATTCATTGTTTAACATGCCTTATCTATTTGAATCAGAAGAGAACTATCGTCATGTTATGAAAAAACAAGAAGTACAAGATGCGTTTTTTAAATCTACTGGAGATAAGGGATTTCTAGGGATTACATACTATGACGCTGGCGTGCGTAATATATACACGAAGGATAAAAAAATTGAAGATAATAGTGACTTGAAAGGTTTGAAAATAAGAGTCCAACCAAGTAAAACGAGTGTCGATTTAATTAAGTCATTAGGTGGCACACCAACACCAATGGATTACGGTGAAGTATATACAGCGATACAATCGGGTGTGATTGATGCAACTGAAAATAATGAAACTTCACTTACAACAAACAATCACGGGGAAGTTGCTAAAAATTATCATTATACGGAACACGCAATTGTTCCAGATATCTTAATTATGAATAAAGATACGTATGATGACTTAACGAAACCACAACAGAAATGGTTGCAAGATGCGCCGGCTTATTCTACTGAGAAACATGAAGTGATTTGGGATAAAGAAGTGAAAGAAGCTAAAAGGACAGCCAAAGAAGATATGGGTGTGAAATTCCATAACGTAGATAAATCTTCTTTCAAAAAAGCATCTCAGCCTCTACAAGATGAATTTAAAAAGAATCCAGATACAAAAGATGATTATAAATTAATCGAGAAGGAGGAGCAACTTTATGAAGAAAGTAAAAAAGATCATTGATAAACTCCTCCTCACGTTAGTCGGTATTGCACTTTTTGTAATGGTTATATTATCCGTTTATCAAGTTGCTACACGTTTTATCTTTAACAGTCCAAGTACAATCAGTGAAGAAATCGTTAGATTCTTATTGATATGGTTTGGCTTGCTCAGTGCAAGTTATGTATTTGGTGTAAAACAACATATAGCCATTTTATTTATTCGAGAAAGATTTTCCGAAAGAATACAACTTATTATGGAAAAGATCTCAGATATCATAATCATTATCGTAGCACTCGTGCTCATGATTTGGGGTGGCTATGAAGTTGTGAATTTAACATGGTCACAAATTGCGCCATCAACAGGATTATCTATGGCAGCAATGTACGGCGCACTTCCTGTTTCGGGGGTCTTTATCATTTTCTACGCAATATATAACTTGTTAGATAAAGGAGAACTTGAAGCGGTTAAAGAAGCTAATCAAGAAGATGGGGGTGAGCGTGTATGACACTTGCAGCAGGATTAGTATTGTTCATCACATTCTTCGCTTTCTTGATATTCGGCTTGCCTATCGCATTGGCAATTATTTTGAGTTCTATCATAACGTTATTAATGATATTACCATTCGATGTAACGATTATAACGGCAGCGCAACGTATGGTTACAGGTATTGATGATTTTACAATGCTTGCCATTCCGCTATTCGTCTTGGCAGGCATCATTATGAATAACGGCGGTATTGCCTTTAGATTAGTGAACTTTGCCAAAGTGTTAGTAGGTAGATTACCTGGCTCACTGGCACATACAAATATTGTAGGTAATATGCTATTCGGTTCTATTTCAGGTTCTAGTGTTGTTGCTGCGGCCGCGATGGGACGTATCATGGGACCGATGGAAGAAAAACAAGGTTATAAAAAAGAATACTCTGCAGCGGCAAATATAGCATCTGCGCCATCTGGTTTATTGATTCCACCAAGTTCACTATTGATTGTGTATTCACTTGTGAGTGGTGGCACATCAATTGCAGCATTATTTATAGCAGGTTATATCCCAGGTATCTTATGGGGTATTATGTGTATGATTGTGGCTTACATTATGGCGAAGAAACAAGGTTATAAAGTATCGGAACGCATCAGTTGGAAAGATAAATTATTTTTAACATTAGATGCTTTGCCAAGTCTATTTTTAATCATTGTAGTCATCGGTGGTATCGTATCGGGTGTGTTCACAGCAACAGAAGGTGCGGCAGTAGCAGTGTTATACGCTACAGTGTTATCGCTGATATATAAAAGTCTGACGCTCAAACAAATACCTAATGTCATCAAAGAAACGGCAGAAATTAGTGGTATGATTCTGTTCCTGATTACAGCATCTGCACTATTTTCACTCGTGATGAGTTATACAGGATTACCTGAAGCTATTTCGAATGGCATTCTTTCAATGACAGATAATCCAATTGTTTTACTATTGATGATTAACTTAATTTTATTAGTCATCGGAACATTTATGGATATCACACCGGCAGTATTGATTTTTACACCGATTTTCTTACCTATTTCAGAAGTGTTAGGTTTAGATCCAATTCACTTTGGTATCTTAATTGCATTTAATTTATGTATTGGTAATATCACGCCACCAGTTGGTAGTGCACTATTTGTTGGTGCAAGTGTCGGCGGTGTTCGTGTTGAATCTGTATTCAAATATTTAGTGCCTTATTTTATCGCACTCATTATTTTATTGTTAATCGTAACGTTCATTCCGCAAATTTCATTATTCCTTCCTAAATTATTAGGATTATAGAAAAGGGGCAATAACATGGCATTAATTAATGACAATTTTTTATTAAATAATAAAACAGCAGTAAAGTTATATCAAAAGGTTAAAGATCTACCAATTTATGATTTTCACTGTCACTTAGACCCAAAAGAAATTTATGAAAATAAAAACTATGAAAATATTACACAATTGTGGTTAGCCGGAGATCATTACAAATGGCGCTTAATGAGAGCATACGGTATAGAAGAAGGATTAATTACAGGTGATGCGGATGACTTCGATAAATTCGAAGCATTTATGAACATGCTACCTTATTCAATCGTTAACCCAATGTATCACTGGTGTTCACTTGAATTAAAACGCTATTTTGATGAAGACACAGATTTAGATAAAGTGAATGTGAAAAAGTTATATAAATCATTAAACCGTAAATTGGCAAAATCATCACATACACCACAAAATTTAATTAAACAAAGTAATGTATCTGTAGTTTGTACAACAGATGACCCATGTGACGATTTGGAATACCATAAATTATTAAATCAAGATAAAAAAGTAACATTTAAAGTGATTCCTACGTTTAGACCAGATAGTTACGTATTCTTAAGTGAAACAACGGTTAAAGACAAGATTAAACAGCTTGATCAAACGATTGACGGCGAAATTAAAGATTTAAACAGTTATATTGAAGCACTTAAAACACGCGTTCATTATTTTAATAGACAAGGTGCAAGAAGTTCAGACCAAAGTTTTGAAAAAGTACCATTGATGTATACGACAACAGAAGAAGCTACGGCAATCTATGAATCCATGATGAAGGGTGAAACAGTTTCTGAAATACAACAATACGAATTAGCGGGTTACATTTTAACTGAAATTAGTAAAGTATATAACGAATTAAATTGGGTCGTACAATTCCATTTGGGACCAACTAGAAATAATAATTCGAAAATGTTAGAAGTCGCAGGCACAGACAGTGGATTCGATAGTGTAGGTGACCAACTGAGCGCTAAAACATTGAACGCCATGTTAGATCACCTTGAACAACACAATGCTTTATCAGATACGATTATTTATCCTAATAATGGTAATGATCACCTTATGGTTCAAGCTACAGCAGGTAACTTTACTAACAGCGAACATAAAGTGCAATTAGGTGCCGCATGGTGGTTTAATGACACGAAAGAAGGCATGGAACAGCACTTAGTAGATTATGCCAACGTCGGTTTATTAGCTAAATTTGTAGGTATGCTTACAGATTCACGTAGCATGATTTCTTATACACGTCATGAGTATTTCAGAAGAATTTTATGTAATTTCTTAGGAGACAAGATTGAAAAAGGTGAGATTGCCTTATCAGATGCAACAATTGAACAAATGTTAAAAGATATTTGCTATAACAATGCAGTGAATTTATTCAAAATAGAAGGCGTTAAGGAGGTATAACGATGGAATTATCATTTCGTTGGTTCGGTGAAGATGACCCAGTAACATTAGAGAATATCAAACAAATTCCAGACATGAAGCATATCGTTTCTGCAATTTATGATGTACCAGTAGGTGAGGTCTGGTCAAAAGAAAGAATCGCAAAATTAAAACAAACAATCGAAGCGGCAGGATTGAAATTTGAAGTCGTTGAAAGTTTACCTGTAAGTGAAGAAATTAAATTAGGTACAGATAAGCGTGATGAACTGATTGAAAATTATAAGACATCATTAGTGAATTTAGCTGAAAATGGTGTTAAGACAGTGACATATAACTTTATGCCGGTCTTTGATTGGACACGTTCACAGTTAGACTATGAATTATCTGATGGTTCTAATACGTTGATTTATAAACATGATCAATTAAAAGATATCGATCCATTAACAACAGATTTAAATTTACCAGGTTGGGACGAAAGTTATTCAAGAGAAGAGATGAATCATTTGATTACATCTTATCGTGAAACATCGGACGAGCAATTGTGGTCGAACTTGAAGTACTTTTTAGATGGCGTATTACCAACTGCAATCGAACATGATATTGATCTGGCGATACATCCGGATGATCCACCATGGCCTATATTTGGTATCCCACGTATCATTAAAAATAAAGATAGCTATGAACGTTTATTATCTATAAATGATAGTAAAAATAATGGTATTTGCTTCTGTACAGGATCATTAGGTTCATTAGCAGAAAATGATTTACCAAGCATGATAAGAACATTTGGCGAGCATATCCATTTCGTGCATATGCGTAACGTGAAACGATTAGATTCACATTCATTCTTGGAAACAGGTCATTTATCTAAAAACGGTTCAGTAGATATGAAAGCAGTAGTAGAAGCGCCGCAAGATGTTAACTTTAAAGGCACAATCAGACCAGATCATGGACGTATGATTTGGGGCGAAACAGGTAAAGCAGGTTACGGATTGTTCGACAGAGCATTAGGCGCAACTTATATTAACGGTTTAATTGAAGGAGTGAGCAAATGATGACAAGACAATTTGAAGGAGTCAATGTAGTAATCACTGGCGCAACAGGTGTGATTGGATCAACGTTCGTCAAAGGACTTGTAGAAAAAGGTGCCAACGTAGGTATTTTAGGACGTTCTGAAGATAAAATTGTTGAATTACAAGATGAAATTGATAAAGAAAGAAAACAAACAGTCGCATTAGTGGCGAATGTGTTAGATAAAGATGCTTTAACGCAAGCGAAACTAAGATTTAACGATACATTTGGTGCAGTTACAATTCTAATTAATGGCGCAGGTGGAAATAACCCGAATGCCACAACAAATGACGAAATGTATGATGAAAATGGTGATAAAACGTTCTTTGATTTAACAGAAGATGGTATTGATAAAGTATTTAAATTAAATTACACAGGTACATTTTTACCATCCCAAATATTTGGTAAAGATGTCGTCTCATCTGAGGCAGGTACAATTATTAATATTTCATCAATGAACGCATTTACACCACTGACTAAGATCCCAGCATACAGTGGCGCAAAAGCATCTGTTAGTAACTTTACACAATGGTTGAGCACTTACTTTGCCGGTTACATCCGAGTGAATGCAATTGCACCTGGATTCTTTGAAACAGCTCAAAATAAAGCTTTACTTAGAAATGAAGATGGTTCTTATTCAGAACGTGCTTCAAAAATTCTATCACAAACACCAATGAATCGTTTTGGTGTACCGGAAGATATTCTAGGCACACTTTATTGGTTGATGGATAAAGAATTAAGTGGCTTCGTTACAGGTATCGTTGTTCCTGTAGATGGCGGCTTCTCATCTTACTCAGGCGTATAAAATAGATGTAAAATTTTAAAATAAACTCCTTAATCTAAATTGAATTAAGGAGTTTATTTTGTTTTGTAATGTTTAAAAAGACTATTTTTATAGATGTTAGAAATATTGCTTAAATCACATTGATAATATATATATCTTAATCCATAATATAAGGCATGTGTGAAAAGTATCGTATTATAGAATAGGTGGGGTGTTGTGAAAGCATTTTTTAGCTATTACAAACCATATAAAGGTTTGTTTTTCTTAGATTTTGGTTCGGCAATTGTTGTAGGTTTGTTGGAATTAATTTTCCCACTTATTACAAGTATATATATTGATCGTTTGTTACCTTCAAATCAGTGGAATCTCATAGTGATTTTTGGAATTGCATTGTTATTTGTCTTTGGAATTGTAGCGGTACTTAAATTTATCGTCACATATTGGGGACATAAGTTAGGTACGAATATAGAGCGTGATATGCGTAATGATTTATATAGTCATATTCAGAAATTGAATTTTAAGTATTTTGATAACCAAAAATCAGGGAAACTCATTGGTCGACTGACGAATGATTTGATGGATATTGGTGAGGTCGCACATCATGGCCCAGAAGATGTATTTTTATCTATCATGACTCTAATTGGTGCATTTGCCATTATGTTAACGATTGATGTGAAATTAGCACTCATTACATTTTGTGTGGTGCCTATTGTTTTTATCTTGGCTATATTTTTCAGCCAAAAAATGTCTCGTGCATTTAAGAATTTATTTACCAATGTGTCACGTTTTAATGAATTAATCGCAGATAATGTGGGTGGCATAAGACTTGTACAGGCTTTTACTAATGAAAATCATGAGCAAACGAAATTTAGAAATATAAACGATAATTTTAGAGCTACAAAATTAAAAGCATATAATTATATGTCTTGGAATATTACAATTAGTCATATTGCCCAAAATCTGACATTAATTATTGTGTTAGTAGTCGGAAGTTATTTTGTGTTGCATGGTGATTTATCTTATGGTGGTATCGTTGCATTTATCATGATTACGAATGTACTCTTTAAACCATTACAACAAATTAATATGATTATAGAGCTATTTCCTAAAGCGATTGCAGGATTTAAAAACTTTAGCGAAATATTAAGCATTCATCCAGAAATACAGGATACACCAGATGCGGTTGAAATGCCGAGTGATCCTAAGACGATTCAATATAAAAATGTAACATTTGGATATGGCGAAACACCAATTCTTAAAAAACTGAATTTAGATATTCAGCATGGCGAGAAGATTGCATTAGTTGGACCGAGTGGTAGTGGTAAAACGACAATCAGTTCTCTATTGCCAAGATTTTATGAAGTAGATGATGGTGATATCTTAATTAATGGCCAAAGCATCAAATCGATTCAGTTAGCCTCACTACGTGCAGAAATTGGTGTCGTACAGCAAGATGTATTCCTATTCTCTGGTACTTTAAGAGATAACATTGTATATGGTCATTTAGAAGCTGACGAAACTGCAATATGGGATGCAGTTAGAAATGCGCAATTAGAAACATTTATCAAAGACTTGCCCTTTGGTTTAGATACACTCGTAGGTGAAAGAGGGACGAAATTATCTGGTGGACAGAAACAGCGTATTTCCATCGCTAGAATGTTTTTAAAAGACCCATCTATTATTATTTTAGATGAAGCTACAAGTGCGTTAGATTTAGAAACAGAAAATAAAATTCAATTGGCATTTAAAAAACTGTCAGAAAATAGAACATCGCTCATAATTGCGCATCGTTTATCAACGATTAAAGACGTAGACCGTATTATCTTTATCAAAGATGGTGAAATCTTAGAAGAAGGTAGTCATGAAGTATTGATGCAACAAGATGGACATTATAAACAACTTTATTTATCTCAGTTCAATGAAGTTGAAACATTTTAAAATGTTTGAGCGTGATCATAATAGTGAGTATTAAATGGGGCGGGAAAACGAAATCAAATTTTGATTTCTGTCCCGCTCCCTTGTATTTTTGTAGAATCTTAATTATGATTTAAGAAAGCGCTTTCTATTGTATAGAAAGATCTGGAGGGTTAAAGTATGGCTTACAGTATAGGGATAGATTTTGGAACAGGTTCAGGTAGAGCTTTTCTTATAAATACAGAGAATGGTGAAATTGTAGAGCAATTTATTAAAACGTATACGCATGGCACGATAGAAGGAGCACTTGGTGGTCAAAAACTACCTCAAAGTTACGCATTACAAAATGCGAATGATTATTGGGAAGTCATTGAAGAAGGTATTCCGACTATTTTAGAAAAAGCACAAATTGCTGCAAATGACATTGTCGGAATCGGTATAGATTTCACATCGTCTACAGTGATTTTTGTGGATGAACATATGGAACCCCTTCATAATAAGCAAGGATTTAAAGATAATCCACACGCTTACGTCAAATTATGGAAGCATCATGGTGCGCAAGACGAGGCAGATGTATTATTTAAGACTGCGCTTGAAGAGAAAAATCGTTGGTTAGGCTACTATGGCTTTAATGTGAGTAGTGAGTGGATGATACCTAAGATTATGGAAGTAAACAATAAGGCACCTGAAGTGATAGCGGAGAGTGCGTATATTATGGAGGCGGGGGATTGGATTGTCAATCGACTCACTGATCAAAATGTCAGATCAAATTGTGGCTTAGGGTTTAAATCATTTTGGGAAGCGGACACAGGATTCCATTATGATTTGTTTGATAAAGTAGATAATGATTTATCTAAAATTGTAAGAGCGAAAGTGGAAGCACCAGTCGTTAATATTGGTGAAACTGTAGGTAAAGTTAGCCAGACAATGGCAGAAAAACTAGGACTTTCACCTGAAACAAAAGTCAGTCCGTTTATCATTGATGCGCATGCAAGTTTATTAGGGATAGGTTCAGAAAGAGATAAAGAGATGACTATGGTTATGGGTACAAGTACATGTCATTTAATGCTTAATAAAGAACAACATAAGGTACCTGGTATTTCTGGTTCAGTTAAAGGTGCTATTATTCCAGATCTTTATGCATACGAGGCAGGCCAAACTGCTGTAGGAGACTTATTTGAGTACGTGGCGAAACAGTCGCCATATGATGATGTCAAAGAAGCGAAGATACGCGACATTTCAATCTTTGAATTATTAAATGAGAAGGCCGCTAAACTTTATCCTGGTGAAAGTGGACTCATTGCGCTAGATTGGCATAACGGCAATAGAAGTGTACTCAGTGATAGTAATTTGAAAGGTTGCTTATTTGGCATGGGATTACATACGAAACACGAAGAAATTTACCGTGCATACATGGAGGCCACTGCATTTGGTACTAAAATGATTATGCAACAGTATGAAGGATGGCATATGGAAGTAGATCATGTATTTGCTTGTGGTGGTATACCTAAAAAGAATACATTACTCATGGATATCTATGCGAATGTACTGAACAAACGTGTGACGGTGATTGATAGTGAATATGCACCAACAATTGGTGCGGCTATTTTAGGTGCAATATGTGGTGGAGCGCATAAGGACTTTAGTGAGGCAGTCAAAGCAATGAAAGAACCCGTATTATACACTGTTGAACCTCAAGCAGATAAAGTGGAAATCTATAAAAAGTTATTTAACGCATATCAATCATTGCATGACCTACATGGCTATAAAAAAGCGAGCATTATGCGTGATGTTGCACAATTGATGTAAGCAGATTAAAGGTTTAATTAAAATAACCCGGAAACAATATATCAGTGATGATACGTTGCTTCTGGGTTATTGTTATAAAGTTAGCCTGAAATGAAACTTGTTATGGCATCGATCAAACTGTAGATACCTAAGAAGGAAACGGTTAAGACAACGAGTCCTCCGATAATATTGAGCCAGAGTGTATTTGCAAAGCGACCCATTAAATTTTTCTTATTAATAATAATAAAGATAAGTATTGCAACAAGAGGTAAAATCATACCATTTAATGCTTGCGCAATAAGTAAGACTTGAAGTGGTTCAAAGCCAAGTGCAGAAGTAATAATTCCAATAATGATAATCACGACAAAGACAAGTTTATACTTCTTACTTTGCATGCCGCCTTTCCAACCGAGCAGGCTACTAATGGTTGCGGCGGCACCCGTTGGAGAAGCAATGGCTGATGACAGACCTGCAGCGAATAATCCAATACTAATTGCTATAGGTGCAAGCATCGCCAAGTACAGGTTCTAATGGTCCTGCCAGTTGAATGACACTTGTAACTTCTTCACCTTTAATTAAAGTGGCAGCTGAAATTAAGATTGCAGCTGAAATTACACCGCCGACAGTAATTGAAATAATCGTATCCCAACGTGCAAATTTCAATTCCTTAACACCATTAAAACGTTCGTGCACGGCTGTTGAATGGATAAAAAAGTTATATGGCACAACGGTTGTACCGATTAGAGCGATCACAGTAAGAATAGAACCATCTGGTATCGTTGGAATGAAAGCACCTTTTAAAATGCCCATAACATCTGGTTTGATAGCAATCATGGTAGTGATAAATATTGCGCCCATGATAACCATAAGTATAAGCATAACTTTTTCTAAAAATTTATAGTTACCAAATAAGCCAATAAGTAATATAATAACGCCGATAACTGGAGCAACCCAGTTTTCAGGTAAATTAAGTAAGTATGATGCACCAAGTGAGGTTCCAATCAAGTCACCACTAATATAGGCAAGCACAACCAATAGTTACAGCAATGAGTGTGAACCACACGATGATCAGCTTACCGATTTTATGAGAGAATAAATCTTGAATTGCTTCTCCTAAACCTTCACGTGTAACGAGAGATAAACGAATAATCATTTCTTGTAACACAATTGTGGCGATGATTGAAAAGGCAACAGCCCATAGTAAACTATAGCCAAATCCTGCGCCACCTTGAGTCATGGTTGTTACTGTACCAGGGCCAATAAATGAAGCAGTGATAATCATCCCTGGACCAAGCGATCGTAAAATCTTACCCGTGTTTTTAAACATTTAACCACTCCTCAGATTATTTTAATTTATTTAAATAAGCGACGTGGCCAGCAAGTACATATAAGACTGCTGTAGAAACGAAATGGGCAGAATTCTGATTGGCATCTTTCATAGGATAAACTTCTACATAATCCATACCACAAAGGCCGAGGGCGCCAAATTCGTGGATCATCGTTAATAATTCATAGGACGTGAGACCATTGCCATCGACAGGTCCGCCTGGATTATAAGCAAAATCTAATACGTCACTACATATTGTTAAATACACAACATCTACATCGGCACTTGCTTGAGCGTAAATGTCACGGGCAAACTGTTTTATATTATTTGATTCACGAATATCATTTATTGTTATCGTCACTGCACCGGCTTCTTCAGCGTAACGTCCTGTTGAAGGATGATTTCTCGGGCCATGAATTCCTGTGTGAATAATACTTTCGTTACGTACACCCTCTGTTTCATAAAGTCTCATGAAAGGTGTATTACGGGCATAAGCTTCACCTTCATAATCTGGCATATTATCATAATGTGCATCTAAATGAATGATACCTACTTTTTTACCAGTTTCTGTTAATGATTTAAGAATAGGATAAGTGACACCATGTTCGCCGCCAAAGCCAACTAAGAATTTTTCACTTTCCCATAGTTTTTTAGTGAAATCTGTAATGTTATCATAGCTTTCTTTATTGTCATGAGCGACAAATGGTACATCCCCGACATCTCCCATAGATAAGTGTTCACTAATATCAATGTGGTTTAATTCAGGTAGATATTGACTGTACCGTGCAGAGGACAGTCTAATTTGCTTTGGACCAAGTTCTACGCCTGTATAATCTCCCCAAGTGCTTTCGCCTTCAAAAGGTACCCCATATACAATTACATCTGTATCTAAGGTATTTGATTGATTTAAATTTTTACTATTTAAAAAACATGGTGTATTCCCATAAATGTTATTTTTCATAATTTATATCCTCCCCTTTATTGTAAATAATTATATAGAGTATTTTTTTATTTTTCAAATAAATCAGAAAATTTAATAATTTACTAATTGAAAATATATATGAATTAGAGAGTCATTTATAAATTTTTATTAGATTATAAAGAAGAAAGGTTGGATAAAAGGGGATGAATTTTTTTGAAAGCTGTATAGATAAATATAATAATAAAAAGCCACACCAATGAAGGTGTAGCTTTTGAAAAGACAATGCTGATCACATTGATATATTGTGAAAATTTATGCCCAACCACGGAAACGTGTAGCTTCAGCTGTACGTTTGATACCTACAACATAGGCAGCTAAACGCATATCCAATTTTCTACTTTCAGCTAAGTCATAGATTTTATTGAATGCTTCTACCATTTTTTCGCGGAGTAGACTGTTTATTTCTTCTTCAGACCAATAATAACCTTGATTATTTTGTACCCACTCGAAGTAAGAAACAGTTACACCACCAACACTCGCAAGTACATCAGGTATAAGTAAGACACCGCGTTCTGTTAATATACGTGTCGCTTCTTTTGTCGTAGGACCGTTCGTCGCTTCTGCAACGATGCTTGCTTTAATGTCATGTGCATTGTCTTCAGTAATTTGATTTGATAATGCGACTGGGATAAGAATATCGCAGTCGACTTCAAATAATGCTTTATTAGGGATTACGCCCTCAAATAAGTGTGTAACACGGCCATGTTTTTCTTTAAGCTCTACAAGCTCGTCCACATCTAAACCATCTGGATCGTGTAAAGCACCATAACTTTCAGAAATAGCTACAATTTTTGCACCCATGTCATGTAGAATTTTGGCAATAAAACTACCGGCGTTACCAAACCCTTGAATCGCAACACGAGAACCTTTGATATCAATGTTTCTACGTTTTGTCGCTTCTTCAATAGTAATCACAGCACCAAGCGCAGTGGCACGATTACGACCTTCTGAACCACCTAAAGAGAGTGGTTTACCAGTGATGAATGCAAAAGCGTTAGAGCGATTAATTTTACTATACTCATCCATCATCCAAGACATGATTTGTGGATTTGTATAAACATCTGGTGCTTGGGATATCACTCGCAGGACCTACGAATTGTGATATAGCTCTAACAAAACCACGAGATAGACTTTCAAGTTCTTGATTACTCATTTGACGTGGGTCACAGATGACACCGCCTTTACCGCCACCAAATGGTAAGTTCGTAATACCACATTTCATCGTCATCCACATTGCAAGTGCCTTAACTTCTTCTTTATTTACATCAGGGTGGAAACGTACGCCACCTTTGGTAGGACCAACAGAATGATTATGTTGTGCACGGTAACCGGTAAAAGTTTTAACAGTGCCATCATCCATGCGGACGGGTATACGGACTTCTAGTATTCTTAAAGGCTCTTTGATTAAATCATACATACCATCGTCAAAGCCTAATTTATGTAATGCTTCTTTTGTAATTTCTTGGGTAGATTTCACTAAGTCGTTATGTTCTGTCATTATATTTTCCCCTCTATCTATTACTTATAATATTTATACTTACTTATCTATAAATGTTATAGACTTTACGACTGAAAATCAATACTAGAGATTGAATTTTTACAAAAGTTTGAAAATTCAGTGAATAATTAGGCAAAATTCTTTTTAAAAACTAAAGAATAATTAAAGTCAATGTATGAAATAGCAATGAATTGAGAAAAAACGTATTGACTAAATTTTCAGAAATCAATAGAATGAATAATTATATTTAAAATGAGTAGAACTTGAAGATAAGGAGAACATTAATGGAACAACCATCATTTAAACGTGCAATGAAACAACGTCATCTTATGTTACTTAGCTTTGGTGGTGTTATTGGAACAGGATTATTTTTAAGTTCTGGATATACTTTGCAACAAGCAGGTCCATTTGGAACGGTACTATCTTATTTAATTGGTTCGATTTTAGTTTATCTCGTTATGTTATGTCTAGGTCAATTAGCAATCAAACATCCTGTTACAGGCGGATTTCATACATATGCAAGTCTTTACATTCATCCATCTGTTGGATATATCGTAGCATGGTTTTATTGGTTAACTTGGACTGTAGCATTAGGTTCTGAATTTACAGCTGTGGGTATTTTGATGCAGAAATGGATGCCTGAAATTCCCGTTTATATTTTTGCTACGATTGCAATTATATTAATTTTATTATTTAATGTCATATCGACACGGTTTTACGCAGAAGTTGAATTTTATTTTTCTTTAGTAAAAGTTATTGCGATTATCGTATTTATAATTTTAGGTCTTTTAGTAATTATCGGATTTATTCACTACGATGGTTATGAAGGTTTAAACACAATTGCACATAGATATACGAATCCTACTTTTCCTAATGGGATAGGTTCTGTGTTTTTAACAATGCTAGCTGTGAATTATGCATTTAGTGGCACTGAATTAATCGGCATTGTCGCTGGTGAAACAGAGAATCCTGAAAAAGTAATACCCAAAGCGATTAGAGCAACGTTATGGCGTCTTATTGTCTTTTTTATAGGTACAATGGTTATTATTTCTATTTTAATACCGAGCTATCAAGGGAAGTCATTAGAAAGTCCATTTGTTGTTATTTTTCAGAAAATGGGAATCCCTTATGCGAGTGACATTATGAATTTAGTGATTATAACAGCTTTGTTATCTGCAGCTAATTCAGGGTTATATGTTGCGAGTAGAATGATTTGGAGTTTATCGAATGAAGGTGTATTTCCTAAATGGTTTGGAAAGCTAAATAAACATCATATGCCAGTGAATGCAACATTATTTAGCATGATCGGTGGGTTATTGGCTTTATTTTCTAGCGTATATGCAGCAGATTCATTATATGTAATCCTAGTTTCAATTGCTGGTTTAGCAGTTGTTATCGTGTGGATGAGTATCTGTATTGCATATTTTAATGCTAAAAAAATTGACCAAAGCTTAAAAGTACATCAATCGATTCCAATTATTGGATTTATATTATGCTTAGTTTCTTGTGTTGGAATGCTTTTTGATTCTAATCAAGCACCTGCACTTTATTTCGGGCTACCATTTGCGGCGATTGCGTTAATTTATTACTTTATTAAATTTAATAAGAAAAGAGGAGTATAGATGAGACTGTTAGAAAAAGTAAAAACACAATCTCCAATTGTCTTAGATGGCGGACTAGCAACTACATTAGAACAAGCTGGTTGTAATTTGAATTCTTCGTTATGGTCTAGTGAAGTACTGAGACATCAACCAACTAAAATAAAGCAAGCACATCAAGATTTTACACATGCGGGTGCCGACATTATTTTAACAAGTACATATCAAGCAAGTTACCAAACATTTAAAGATATAGGAATGCGGGATGAGGAAATTGATGGCCTTTTTACAGTAGCGGTAGAGCAAGTTATGGATGCAACAAATAATAATCAAGTGATTGTAGGTAGTTTAGGTCCATATGGTGCATATTTAAGCGATGGCTCTGAATATACAGGGGATTATGAAATAAGCCGAGAAGCCTATTTTAAATTTCATGAACAACGTATAAACGCTTTGATTTCAAGAGGAATAAATGATTTTGTGTTTGAAACTGTTCCTAATTTTGAAGAGATTCAAGCAATTGTAGAAAATATTATACCGAGTTATACAGAGGAGCAAACATTTTGGCTCTCTGTAACTGTCGATGACACAGGAAATTTATCAGATGGAACAGATTTTGAGCAGCTGATTGATTATATAAAAGATATGCAATCTATTATTCCTATTTTTGGTATTAATTGTTCTTCAGTTAAAGGAATCAATCGATCATTGGACAAAGGATTAGCTAGTTTGAGTCAGACAATTGCGCTGTATCCTAATGGAGGTTCTCATTATAATGCGGATAGCAAAGAATGGGAAAATAATGCTAACAGTGATGAAATTATTGAACAAGTTCCGAAGTGGTTAGTGGAAGGTGTTCAAATTATAGGGGGCTGTTGTCAAACAACACCAGAGGACATTAAAAAGATTAAATATAGCATGAGTTAACCAAAAATGAAGCTTCAAAATAAGAAAAGGAGAAGTGCTTGGGTTAACAAGCATTTCTCCTTTATTGTTTATTTGAATATTAAATGTTTATGATGGTTGTTTATTTCTAAGTGAAAATTCTTTGAAAGTGATAAAGCGTTTATGACTTTTATCATATAATTTGAATTTTAACGATGTCAGACTTTCTCTAAGCGTAATAGATGTTGCATGATGCAGTGGTGTAACAGTTTCATGAGTTTCCTCTAAAGAGTAGTTTGGAATTCTAGGATTCAAATGATGTACATGATGATAACCTATGTTTCCTGTAACCCAATGTAGAACTTTTGGTAATTTATAGTATGAACTACCATCGATGGTCGCTTTTACATAGTCCCATTCAGAAGCTTCTTCGAAATAAGAATCTTCAAATGTATGTTGGATGTAAAACAACCAAATACCTAACATGCCGGCAATGAAGATCATTGGTGCAAATACTGCAAAGAAATGACCTACGCCTAATAGATAAATTAGACCACCGTATACGACTAATAATAAAATATTGTTCATCCAAGTGTTGATGCGTTCTTTCTTTTTAGCGTCTTTTGAATTAAATCGATTAGAAATAAATACTAAGAAAAACGGTCCTAATACAAACATGACAAGTGGATTACGATAAATTCTATACGTTAAACGTTGGAATTTAGATGCTTCTGTATATTCTTCTACCGTCATAACCCAGATATCACCGATACCACGTTTTTCTAGATTACCACTACCAAGCATGGTGAATTAAATGTTCTCTACGCCATTTTCTATAAGGGAAGAGTGTAAGGAAACCAGTTACGTTTCCGAGTAAATCATTGTGCTTTTGTTTTTTTAAATATGATCCATGACAAGCATCGTGAAAAATGATGAAAGTTCTAATTAAAAATATTGATGCGAATATACTACTAATAATTGCTAATGACCAATGCACATTATATAAAAGTCCACTTACTACTAAAATTGCAATAAGGGGAAGTAATGTATTTATAATTTGTATTGTACTTTTCGTGTAGTTTGTTTTTGCGAAAGGTTTTACCATTTTGTTCAACATCTTTTTCTTATCTTTTTCCATATACACCTAACTTTCTTTTACTGAATAAGTTGAAAATAGAGTACATACTCTCACCAGTATTTCACTAAGTGTATATAAATAGAGAGCGATTTACAAACATTTATACAAAAAAATTGAAAAATTTAAAATAATGAGAAATTTGAAAACGCAAAAGATGCGTCTAATAAGGGATTGAAGAGAAAAACATAGGTAAATTAAATTTGCTGTTGCAGATAATTAAATGGTCATGGATAGCGCCATTTCAGTTTTTCTTACCCATATTAAATTTTGTTAAGACATATAATAAATATATGTAAATTAGTAATATTTTATAACGGAAAAGGGTAAAATGTATTAAATAAACATAGATAAATTATCATGGAGGATTACAAATTTCAGTTTTCTTAAATGGTTTTTAAATTGAGAGGGGAACTTTAAACATGGAAGCACAGTATTCAAAAGATGGACAAGGAGTTTATCAAACATTGAAAATAAATATAGATGCAGATAAGGAAGCAATATTTAATTATCTGAGTACTACTGAAGGCATACAGCAATGGTTTCCGCAACTGTCATTTGAAACACGTGAAGTGCATGGCAAAATGTATTTTCATTTAGAGGAAGAAGATGATTTAGAAATGACAATCACACATTTTGAAGAAAATAAGGTTGTTGGCTTTACATGGGACATTGGTACTGTGAAGTTTGAATTAAATAGAAAGAATCAGCAAACGGAACTTACATTTATTGAATATTTACCATTTGAATTTCCGCACATCATCTTAGATTTTGCGGGTTGGCAATTCCATATGGAAAGTATAAAAAGTATTGCAGAAACAGGAAAACCGCTAAATTCTCAAGATTATGATTTTGATAGTAAGAATGAAACTATTGAAGCGCAATTAAAGCTAGAAAATGAAAAGTAAAAAGAGCTATTTATTGCATACAAAAAAGACGATCTTATAAACAAAAGGTCGTCTTTTAAATATATTTGGATATTCAAATCATTTCAAGTTTAGATAAATGAACCTACATTGCTATTAGAATCCAAATAATACCTATTAAAACGAGAACACTGAAAACAAGTAACACGATGCCTAAGGTTAATACTTTATGTGACTGTTGTTTTACACCTATTCTTTCGTTTTCACTACGTTTCGCTTGTTTACTTTGGTCAATTTCAGCTTTACTTTCTTTTAAAAAAATAACTTAAAACTAATGACATGATTAAAACAGCGAATAAAATAATGATTAAATAAGTCATTATGTCATCCCTCTCACTGCATATTTATTTGTTAATAATATCAGTTATTGTTCAAAATATACATTAAAGTACTTGTTATTGAAGTAAATTTTGTGAAGGTGTATAGGGACCGAGGCATCTATATTAACAAGATACTAAATACTATGTTTGCATAGCTAATGTACGGAACTTAATTATAAAATTTATATAATCTAATAATATAGTTTATAAGACGCTTTTATTTTCATTGCTAAAGTGATTAAAACGATATTGGCAAAAGTTTTGTACATTGATGCACTAACCCCCTCGCTATTAATGTTAGCAAGGGGGTTTTTACATTTGAAATAATTTAATTCTAAAGGGTATGCGCTTTTACGACCTTGAAATAAGCGTATTTTTAAATTTAACAAAATAAAATATATAAAAAGTGTACACTCAATGTATACAATAAAGCGCTTTTATTGTATAATTTAGTTGAAAATAAGGACTGTGTACGCACGAGAAAAACATTACAGTTTCTGTAATGCACAAGGGGAGATAGAAATATGAAAAAAATTATGATTACAGGTGCTTTAGGACAAATTGGAACTGAACTCGTAGTAAAATGTAGAATGTTATATGGAAATGATAATGTTTTAGCTACAGATATTAAACAACCAGAAACAGATTCAGCGATTGTAGATGGGCCGTTTGAAATATTAGATGTTACTGATAAAGCGCGTATGTCTGAGTTAGTTGAGACATTTAAGCCAGATACAATGATGCATATGGCGGCATTATTGTCAGGCGTTGCTGAAAAGAATCCATTATTTGCTTGGGATTTAAATATGGGTGGTTTAATGAACGCTTTAGAAACAGCACGTGAATACAAATTACAATTCTTTACACCAAGTTCAATTGGCGCATTTGGACCTTCAACACCTAAAGTAAATACACCGCAAGTAACGATTCAACGACCAACATCTATGTATGGAGTTAATAAAGTTGCCGGCGAGTTATTATGTCAGTATTATTTCGACAAATTTGGTGTCGACACACGCAGTGTTAGATTCCCAGGTTTAGTTTCCCATATAAAAGAACCAGGTGGCGGTACGACAGACTATGCGGTAGATATTTATTTTAAAGCTGTGAGAGAAGGTCATTATACTAGCTTTATCGAAAAAGACACATATATGGATATGATGTATATGGAAGATGCAATAGATGCCATCATTCAACTTATGGAAGCGGACGGTGTTAAATTAATTAATCGTAATGCATATAATTTAAGTGCAATGAGTATTGAACCAGAAATGGTAAAAGAAGCGATTCAAGAATTTTATCCAGAGTTCCAATTGGAATATGATGTGGATCCAGTAAGACAGTCTATCGCTAATAGTTGGCCAAACAGTATAGATGTTAGCTGTGCACGCGCAGAATGGGGATTTAATCCGCAATATGATTTAACTAAAATGACTCAAACGATGTTAAAGGCTATCGAAGATAAAGAAACAGTAAGATAATCTAACCTAAAGCCCTCATTCATACAGTAGTGGGGCTCAGAGTGTCAACAAAGTCTCAGGCTTTGTTGACATTTTTTGTGCACTTTCCACGGCACAGCTTCATCCTGTAGTATTTGGCTCTTAACGAGTTAGGGTTGGCCCAAATCTCTGCCATTTTTAAAACCAAAAATAACAAACCATTTATCAATATGTGCATAGGTATTGTTGATATGCGGGTGTTTTATAGACAAGTTGAGATATTATTAATCACAAAATACTTTTGAAAATAAATCGTGTGCATTTTTAGTATATTTTAAATTATTTGAAAATTATTGAACAGTGCCCTGTGGATTGGTATAATTTAAAGTAATACTTTAGGAAATAGCATTAGGAGGAAAAAATCATGTCAGAAAAAATTGAATTTGTACAACGAGAAACACTTAAAGAAAAACCGGATCCAAATGGTTTAGGTTTTGGAAAATACTTCACAGATTATATGTTAAGTTTCGACTACGATATTGATCAAGGATGGCATGATTTAAAGATTGTGCCTTATGGTCCAATTGAACTTTCTCCAGCTGACTCAAGCACTTCATTATGGGCAAGCTGTATTTGAAGGCTTAAAAGCATATAAACATGATGGCGAAGTTGATTTATTCCGTCCGTCTGAGAACTTTAAACGTATTAATGACTCTTTATCACGTTTAGATATGCCGAAAGTTGATGAAGAAGTTGTTTTAGAAGGTCTAAAACAATTAGTAGATATCGAACGTGACTGGGTACCAGAGGGTGAAGGCCAATCACTTTACATACGCCCGTACGTTTTCGCGACTGAAGGCATATTAGGCGTACGTCCTTCATACTCTTATAAATTACTTATCATTTTATCACCATCAGGTTCTTATTATGGTGGCGAGTCATTAAGCCCAACTAAGATTTATGTAGAAGATGAATATGTACGTGCTGTTCGCGGTGGCGTAGGTCACGCTAAAGTTGCAGGTAACTATGCGGCAAGTTTATTAGCACAAACAAATGCTTCTGCACAAGGTTACGACCAAGTACTTTGGTTAGATGGTGTAGAGCAAAAATATGTAGAAGAAGTAGGTAGTATGAACATCTTCTTCGTAGAGAATGGCAAACTTGTAACGCCAGAATTAAACGGTAGTATTTTACCTGGTATCACACGTAAAACAGTCATTGAATTAGCCGGCAATTTAGGCTATGAAGTTGAAGAACGTCGTGTATCGATTGATGAATTGATTGAATCACATAATAAAGGTGAATTAACTGAAGTATTCGGTACAGGTACTGCGGCAGTTATTTCTCCAGTAGGCCAATTGAAATATGGCGAAACTGAAATTGTGATTAATAACAATGAAACTGGTAAAATCACGCAAGACTTATATAACAACTACACTGGTATCCAAAGCGGTAAACTTGAAGACCCACAAGGTTGGAGAGTCGTAGTACCAAGATATTAATAGCTAATCAAAAGGCGCTTCTTTTTTAAAAGAAGCGCCTCAGAGTGTCGACAAAGTCTCCGACTTTGTTGGCACTTTTTTGTGCACGCTTTCCGCGGGCACAGCCTCAGCCTGTAGTCTTCGGCTAGTGCTTTTCCCGCAGGAGTCGGCACAAATTACTGCCATTTTTTAAACAAAAATAATATAATATATTTAAATTAAACAGTGGTGGTGTTTGTAATGTTGAATAAATCAATCGATAAAAGAGATCAATATGAAATGATTTCAATATCGGAATTAGTTCCTAGTAATCACTTATTACGTAGAGTAGATAGTATATTGGATTTAAATTTCATTTATGAACTTGTCGAAGACAAATATTGTCTTGATAATGGAAGACCATCAATTGATCCTGTAATTTTAGTTAAGATATTACTTATTCAAAGATTATTTGGAATAAAGTCAATGAGACAAACGATAAAAGAAATAGAAACGAACGTAGCTTACCGTTGGTATTTAGGTTATAGCTTTTTAGATAAAGTACCTCATTTCGGTACATTTAGTAAAAACTATACACGTCGTTTTCATGATACAGATTTATTTGAACAAATATTTGAAAGAATTCTTAAAATCGCAATCAAAAATAATTTAATAGATCATTCATCTTTATTCATTGATTCAACACATATAAAGGCAAACGCAAATAAAAATAAATATATAACTGAATTAGTGAAAAAAGATTCACTTCATTTCCAAGAAGAATTAGATAATGAAATTAATGAACAAAGATTATCTCAAGGAAAAAAGCCTATAAAAAAGAAAAAGAAGGAGGAATACAAAAGTAAAAAAGTAAGTACGACTGATCCAGACTCTGGTTACTATGTAAAAGGAGAACGCGAAAAACAATTTGCTTATAGCTTACATGCTTGCGTAGATAGAAACGGCTTTATCATCGATAAACACGTGACACCTGGTAATGTTCATGATAGTACACAACTCAAAACAATGATTGAAAGATTAGAAGTGAAAAATATGTTGCCAATCACATTAGCTGTTGATTCTGGATATAAAACACCTTTTAACGCGCATTACTTACTTGAAAAAACGATTATCCCAGCAATGCCTTACACGATAAAGGAAAACCAGGTTATTTTAGAACTAAGGATTTCATCTACGATGAATACTATGATAATTATATTTGTCCTAACGATGAAACATTGATATTTAAACGAACAATGCCAACAGGTCACAGATTGTATGTATCCAATCCTAATAAATGCCGTCATTGTCCTTTGTTAAATCAATGTACAGAGAGTAAAGATGCTATCAAACAAATAAGACGACACGTATGGCAAAATGATTTAGATATAGTTGAAGATTTGAGATTTGTTGATACTATAAAAACTCAATATAAATTGCGAAGCCAAACAATTGAAAGAAGATTTGGAGATGCAAAAGAGCAACATGGTATGAGATGGACACGATATAGAGGTATAAAAAAAGTTTCCATGGATACCACGCTGATTTGTGCTTGCCATGAATCTTAAGAAAATGGCAATGTGGCTCATAAAAGGGCCAGAAATGGTCTGAAAGACCACTTTTTATTTTTAAAATTACGCTATATTTATAAAAAAATAAACCAAATGCCTTTACAGCAAATGGTTTGTCTACGTTCTGAGGCGCTTCTTTTTTAAAAGAAGCGCCTTTTATGTTTTATATATCTAGTCATTCAAATTGTTTTGTCTGTTTTTCAATATATGATGTCAGCCATACTTAGAAAGCTTATTTTTGTCTCCATTTAGATACGATAGAATATGATATTTTCGCATTTTCCTAAACAAACTTTATTGTTAGACGTATGCTAAAAAAACGACTACACTGATTAAACTTATGTAGAGGAGTGTGCAAAATGGATATAAAGAATAATACAATACTTATCACTGGTGGTGCTTCTGGTATAGGACTTCAGTTCACTAAAAAGTTTTATGAAAATGATAATAAAATTATTATATGTGGACGTAATACTGAAAAATTAAAAAGTATTCAAGAACAATTTCCAGAAATAACAACGAAGAAATGTGATATATCTAGTGCTGAAGAACGTTTGGATTTATATCATTGGGTAATTCAAAATTATTCGGATATTAACGTACTCGTAAATAATGCTCGGTATCCAAAACCGTTTTGATATTTTAAAAACCAATGCTACAACGAATTGGGAGAACTTAAATACAGAAATAAAATCCAATTTTGAAGCAACGGTTCAACTTTCAACATTATTTAGCCAATACTTTTCTGATAAAACAACAAATTCAAATATAATTAATGTTTCTTCGGGACTTGCTTTCTCACCTATGGCAATTGCGCCAATCTATTCAGCGACCAAAGCCGCAGTACATTCATTTACAGTTAGTTTAAGACATCAATTGTCGAACACAAATACAAGTGTTTATGAGGTTATTCCTCCCGCATTAAATACTGATTTAGGCGGGGAGAATATTCATACTTCTGGTGCGGATCCTGTAGATTTTATTAATGAAATTTTTGATGGTTTAGTTCAAGGAAAGAATGAAATTGGATATGGCTCATCTAAAAAACGCCTTCAAATGTCAAAAGAAGCATTAGATGATTATGCAGAAGAAATGTATCATACTTTGAAAAATACAATATAACTTTAATTTATATAAAGATATAAATTAACAGTAAATGTTTATTGTTTTTGCGAATAAAGGGTAAAGAACATGTGTAAAACATAGAAGTATATAAAAATGTAATTAAGTATATGAATAGAAATGGTAAGCTATTTTTAATTTTAAGGGGAGGAAAATTTTATGAAATATCGCGAGTTAGGTAATACGGGCATGATGATCAGTGAAGTTAGTTTTGGCACATGGGCAATAGGTGGTGCATGGGGTAAAACAAATGATGAAGATGCATTAAGTGCTTTAGAGTATGCAATTGATCAAGGCGTGAATTTCTTTGATACAGCTGATGTCTATGGAGACGGTCATAGTGAAGAATTATTAGCCAAGGCGACTGCGGGTAAAGAAGATGAAATATATATTGCAACAAAATTCTGTCGACAAGGAGATATTGCTGACCCACAAAATTATAGTTATGAAACGGTAAAATCATACTGTGAAGACAGTCTGCGTCGATTAAACAGAGATACAATAGATTTGTTTCAAATCCATTGCCCTGCTACTGAAATTTTAAAGGAAGGCAGTGTGTTTAAAGTATTAGACCAATTAAAAGAAGAAGGTCTCATAAGACATTATGGGGTGAGTGTTGAGTCAATTGAAGAAGGTTTAATATGTTTAGAATATCCTAATGTAGCAAGCTTGCAGGTTATTTTTAATATGTTCCGCCAAAAACCATTAGAGGAATTAATTCCTAAAGCTTACCAACAAGGTGTAGGTATCATTACGAGAGTGCCACTTGCAAGTGGATTGTTGACAGGAAAATTTACAGCGAAAACTCAATTTGCTGAAGATGATCATCGTAAATTCAATGAAAATGGCGAAGCTTTTAATGTAGGCGAAACATTTTCAGGATTAGGTTTTCAAAAAGGGGTAGAATTATCTGATCAACTAACATGGATTAAAGAAGGTCGTCCTTCTATGGCAAGTGCGGCATTAAGATGGATTTTAGATGCTAAAGAAATATCTTGTATTAATCCAGGATTTAGAAATGTGACACAAGTGAAACAAAATTTAGAGGCATTAGATACTAAATCTTTCACAGAGGACGAAAAGTTAAAAATTAAAAACTTTTACAAAGAAAAAGTCGAAGATTCTATCATGGGTACTTATTAATAAATTAAATTGGCAGTGGCTGACTGAATTGAAAATGCACTTATTCTAGTCATTCTTTCCGGGGTGGGACGACGAAATCTTATTAGAAAAATTAGATTTCTTTCCCCGCTCCTTTTTGTATTAAATGGTTTATGTAAAAATGTAATTAGACTAATATTTTATTGTAAAATCATTTTATTTCACAAATAAAAACAGTATTATAAATAATATAAAATATTATAATTAAATAAAAATTGGATGAAAGGATTTGTTTAGATGCATTCACTTGCCAAAATAACTGCACAAGGTTCATATGTACCAGAAAAAGTCATGGATAATCAAGATTTTGAAAAAATTGTAGAGACTTCAGATGAATGGATACAACAAAGAACTGGTATTGTAGAAAGAAGAATTACAAATGAAGATGAGTATACAAGTGATATCAGCTATAAAGCAATTCTTGATCTACAAGAGAAATATCAAGTAGATTTAAAAGATGTAGATATGATTGTAAATGCAACATTAACGCCAGATTATAAAACGCCAAGTGTCGCATCTTACGTGCAAGCTAAACTAGGATTGAAAAATGCAGGCGCACTGGATATTAACGCCGCATGTGCTGGATTTGCATATGGACTTAATATAGCGAATGGACTCATTACTTCTGGACAAAATAAAAAAGTGTTGGTTATTGGGTCAGAAACATTATCAAAAATCACTGACTACACGGATCGTAATACGTGTATATTATTTGGTGATGGTGCTGGTGCTTTTTTAGTAGAATATAGTGAAGACGATACTAGTTTTATAGCAAGTAGTGCCGGATCAGATGGTGATAAAGGACATAACTTATATTGCTCAGAATTGTCTGATGCAATGTTTGATGAGGATTTAGAAAATCCAGGTTATATTGTTCAAAATGGCCGTGGTGTTTATAAATGGGCAGTTGGTAATGTACCAAAAATTATTAATGAGACTCTAAATAAAGCAGATATCAATAAAGAAGATTTAGATTGGTTTGCCCCACATAGTGCTAACGCTAGAATGATAGAATCAATTTGTGATAAATCTGGTATAGAAAAAGAGAAAGCATTGATGAGCCTTAAATACTATGGCAATACGTCATCTGCTACGATTCCGCTATCTATAGACTTAGCAGTTAAAGAGAATAAATTGAAAAAAGGCGATTTAATTTTATTAGTTGGATTTGGTGGTGGCTTAGCTTACGCATCAACTTTAATCAGATGGACAATCTAGAAGCGCCTCTCAAAAAATTTTTAAATATAAAAAGAACATTATCGTCTTAGGAACACCAGATTAAAATAACAAGCTAGTTAAATTTTTATTTTTTACTTAAATAATTTTACAGTTGTATTATTAATTTTCAATAAACAAACTGCATGATGCCTAGGGGGCATAAAGATGAATAAACTCAGAACAATTTTGCAGGGGACAGGCACATTAATCTCTTTAATCAAAAATACACCGAATATTATTAAAGGTAACAAAGATGAATTTGAACCAAATGAAAGTTATTTAGATAAAAACAGTAATTTGAATAATAAAAGAATATTGTTTTTAGGTTCTTCAATTACTTATGGTGCTCGCATCTAAAGGAAACTCATTTGTAGAATTTTTAAATAAAGAATATGGTGTGGATACAATTAAAGAAGCTCAATCAGGAACGACATTAGTCGGTAAACAAAATTCAAGTTATGTAGAAAGATTAAAAAGTAAGGTTTCTACAGAAAATATATTAGATGGCTTTGTATGTCAGTTATCCACAAATGACGGAAGATTCAACAAACCTATAGGATCAATCAGTGAATCTTATAGTATTAATGATTTTGATACGGAAACAACCATAGGTGCCATCGAATTTATTATTTCGTATGTTAAAGAAAATTGGGATTGTCCTATTATATTTTATACTTGTATACGTGATAAAGACCCTTATTATGAATTTTTGATTAACAAACTATTAGAAATAAAAAATAAATGGGATATTCATATTATTAATGTATGGGGAGACAAGAGAATAAATAAACTAGCTAAAGATGACAACACGATGATGGCGGACGATGCTCACCCAACGCAAAAGGGTTATCGATATTTGTATACACCAATATTCTCTGAAAAGCTTAATGATATATTAAATGATTAAGAGACACCTTTAAAAATAAAGATTATTTTTTGCTATTTTTTCTAATGTTTTTCAACTTAAAATTTACGAGATACAAAAAACACCCTCCAAAGTTTTCACTTTTTAAGTGTCTACTTTGAAGGGAGCAATCAGTTTATAAACTTGTAGTGCCTTTTATGTGGACAGAACGACTAATAACCATAGTAACTTGAATATAAAATTTAATTTCAAGTAGTAATTGGACGAACTTGTAAAATATAAATTTCATCTTGTTGGATACCAAATTCTATATCAACAGGGTAACCAAAGGATGATTCTAATTTTTGAGTATACTTTGCTAATTCTTGCGCAATGTAATCATTAATACAATAAGTGTTTTTTTCCGTTTCAGTGGTTTCGACTTCAGATATACCTTCTTCACTAGCAAGCATTTTTATTTCTTTTAACCCAAGTTGTTTATCTATTTCAAAAGTGGATTTATTTACAATAAAAGTATCAGTGCGTAACCATACCTGATACGATACTTTCTCCTAACCCATAACTCACATTGATTATACATTCATTTAAATTATCAGTAATTGGATTTTGGCTAAAAATAACGCCAGACGTTTCAGGAATGAGAAGTCCTTGTATCACAACACTCATAGATAAGTTATTTGTATCAACAGCCATTGTATTAAGATAACTTTGGACGCGTTCTGAAAAAATAGAGGCCCAACATAATTTGATTTTCTGAATAAGATCTTCTTTAGTTTGAACATTTAGGTATGTTTCATATTGTCCCGCAAATGAAGCATTGTCTAAATCTTCAGCGCTAGAGGATGAACGTACAGCAACTGCATTGAAGTTTTTCTTAATTAAATTGAAAGCATCTATAATTTCACAGTGAGTATTTTCAGGTAGCTCACCTTCAATAATTTTTTGACGAATATTACTATCATGAAGCGATATTTTATTAAACTCAACAAATTGTTGGAAAGTATTTGGTAAAATAATAAAACCATTTGGTACTGGCCAATTTGCTTGCTTAAGTTTAACTAAATTAAGTGCCTTTGATCCTATAGAATTTGTTATATTTTCTGCGTTGTCGAACGTCTGAGTATACATATGTTAACCCTCTTTGTGTTTTATATATTTAAATTTTTATAAAGCGTAGCTAGCAATAAAAAATTTACACTCTCTCATCAATTTTTACGCACCCATTTGTGCCTTCAACAGTCACGATATCTCCATCTTTCAACTCACTCGTAGCATTTTTAGTCCCAAGTACTGCGGGTATTTGATATTCACGTGCATTAATCCCTGGATGAGATAGTATGCCTCCAACATTTGTCACAATGGCTCCTGCTCTTAAAAATAGAACAGACCAAGCTGGCGTAGTCATATGTGTTACAAGAATATCACCATCTTCAAGTTTATTAAATTCATCTTCATTATTAATTATCTTTACAGCACCTGTATATATACCTTTAGAACCAGCTAGCCCTTTAATATATCCAGAAGGAGAAGTGTTTGTCTCTTCATTGTTTGAAGCGTCGCCAGTAGCTCTTTCAGAAATAATATCTAGGTTTTTTTCATTATGAGCAGGTGGGGTGCCATAATATGAAGGACTTTGTTCATTTATATTATGTTGATACTCTAATTTTCTTTCGGAAATCATTTCTGTTAGTGGTTCGGGATGTTTTAGAACTTCTTGAAGTTCATCTAAATATAAATAAAAAATATCTTCAGTTTCATTGATTATCTGTTGATTCACTAAGAAATTACTTAGATGCAAGAGTAATAAACGTGTCTTTGCTGTTGGCATTTCATCCATATAAAAGTGGTGGTCATCATCAAGATTGGATGCATCTAGTGCCCATTGATAATGTGTTTTAAATTGTTCTTTTGTTGTACCTTCTGGTATAGAAGATAAGACTGCTTCGTATTTGTGCACTCTTGTTTCTATAGCTTTTTGGAAACGTTGTTCTACATTTACATTACTACTGATATAACTAGCAATTGTCGTTAAAGGTATGGAAGGTTTTTCAAACCAAGTTTGATCTGTTAATACTCTTGATCTTACGGTTTTATTACCATAGTTACTTAAGAACTTTTGAAAATCTTTTTCGAATTTTCTTCCTGATGGTATCTCATGTAAGTGATTTAATAGTTCTGTGGATTTAACAGTTTGGAATTTTAACTTAAGATCTTCATCTTCTTTCACTTGTTGTGATAGTTTGGAAAGTGCTTTATCTATTTCTAATGATTTATTCCACACGCCAATGAGCATGTCATAAATAATAGTGACATCTTTATCATCAGTTGCTTGTGCATAAAGTTTTTCCAAATCTTTATGTAATTGGTGATGAGGTAACATGATTTCTGATTGGTAAGTAAATGATTTAGGATACATGTCCATGACGTAGTCGAGCATTGTTTGCGCACTATCAAAGGTAACTTCTTGCTCCAACATATAATCTATTTTTTCAAAAAATGGAAAAAAGAAGGTTTCTAGCACATTCTGAAAGCGTGTGTTTAATTCTGGATATATAGGCTGTACAATACTTAAAAATTGGTTGTGTCGTTCATTAATGTCATATTCGATAGGCTCACGTTTCATATAAATATGACTATTTTCAAATCTCGTTTTAATAGCGGGAACAGCCGCTTTGAATTGTTCTAAAGATTGATTTATTGAACCTTGGACTTCATATAGAAATGAAGCAAATAAAGGCTTAATAGTATCTGAGAGGATTGAAGTTTGTTCCCAATACCCTTCTTTTTTATCATTATCTGTTAACTGCATCGACTGTTTATAGTTATCTATCACTTTAGTTTTCACAAAAATTCCTCCTAATATAAAAAATACATTCTGGTAACAACATGATTTAAAGTGTTTTGCAAAAGTTAATTGCTCACTCTTTAAACTACAAAGTGTTTGTTATTTAACAATGTATAAATTATATTAACAGGTAAAAATATATTATTCAATCAACACTTAATAAATAAAGTCTATTAAGTGTCATAACTTTTAAAGTTTTAAAAAGATTTAAAAAGAAGAAAAGGCGGGAATGTGCAATCAAATTTTGATTGCACATTCCCGCCTCCACAAGGATGACTAGAGATCAGACAGTTAATATTCAATCCATTAAAAATAATAGATTGAGCTTTCCATTTGAGAATGAGACATTTATGTCCCAGACTCATGAAGTTTAAAATTTACTGAAATGTATTTCTGATATTTTTTCAACTAAATATTTAGGAGTATAGGGCATATCTTCTTTTAACCAACATACAATTGTTCCAATGATAGCGGAAGATTCGTACCATAATTTTATATCTTTGTTTTTGGTATCTTTGCTTTGCTCTATACCGTTATATATTTTTGTTTCAATGATATTTAAAACTTCATTTCTAAAGCCTGGTAATTTATTAGAAACTAAAATCAATTTATAGAGACGGCTCTCTTTCTGTACGTGTGTTAAAAAATTAATGAGATTGTTCCAATTGTGTGAGTCATCTTCATATGCAGATAAATTTTCACGAACTGTATTCACTGTTTCAATTGCTAGTTTCTCTAACATATCAGTTAAATCTTTATAATGTGAATAAAAAGTAACTCTATTAATCATTGCTTTCTCACTTAACATATTGATTGTAATGCTTTCAACATTTTTTTCTTCTAGTAAATCAATTAATGCATTTTTAAGCATGTAACGTGTTCTTTCTATTCTTAAATCATGTTTCTTCATAAATATAGCACCTCAAACAATTTTTTGATTTTTGTCTTTTATTAAAACTTTAATAAACGTAATGATTTAAAAGGTAAGTTAAACAACAAAAAACGATATTTTGTAATTTGTTTATCCGTTTGAACTCTATTATAATAGTTCATTGTTAATTAAACAACAAAGTGTAATTTAAAAATGAAGGAGTCTTAATAGTGAGTAATCAAATTAATGTAAATAAATTTCCTAAAAAAATAATTATCACTATTTTAATTTTGGGAACATTTTTAACAGCTTTTAATCAAACTGTAATGAGTGTAGCAACGCCAGAAGTCATGAAAGATTTAAATGTTTCAGCGGCTACAGCGCAGTGGTTAACAACCGCCTATATGTTAGTCAATGGCGTGTTGGTACCAATTACTGCATTTTTAATGAAACGATTTACGACGAAACAATTATTTACGAGTGCAATGTTTTTATTCTTACTTGGTTCATTGATAGCAGCAATGTCTACTGATTTTACATTTCTGTTAGTCGGAAGAATGGTTCAGGCCTCAGGGGCAGGCATTATGATTCCGCTCTTGTATAGTGTAGTAATGATTTTATATCATCCGTCTGAACGCGGTACGGTCATGGGTATGGTTTCTTTAGCAGTATTATCTGCACCGACCATTGGACCAACTATTTCAGGTTATGTTATTGATGCACTGTCATGGCATTCACTATTCGGTATTTTAGTACCTGTATCACTTATCGTTATTGTATTAGGATATTTCTTCCTAGAAAACGTAACTGAAACACAGAAAGACAAAATTGATTTAACGAGTATGTTATTATCAACAATCGCATTTTCACTTATATTATATGGCTTTAGTAGCGCAGGTGAAATGGGATGGACAAGTAATATCGTGATGTTTTCATTTGTAGTTGGTATTATTTCACTGATTCTATTTGTTGTAAGACAATTGAAAGCTACAAATCCATTCTTGGATCTAAAAGTATTTAAATACGGCACATTTACATTAACGAATATTATTAATATAGGCGTTACGATTATTATGTATGCCGATATGATTTTATTACCTATCTATTTACAAAATGTACTTGGCTATTCGGCTATGGAATCAGGTGTCTTCATGCTTCCTGGTGCAGTATTAATGGTCGCGATGAGTCCGATAGCAGGTAAATTATATGATTTATTTGGCGCAAAATGGATTACTATCGTAGGTGTTATCATAACTATTGTCTCAACAATACCTTTTATGGACTTGTCACAAGACACGAATTACTATTATTTATTAGCGGCAAGTACTGGAAGAAGAATTGGCATGGCCTTACTTTTAACACCAATTCAAACTGCTGGTTTAAATGTAATACCAAAAGAATTAAGCGCGCATGCTTCAGCAGTATGGAATACAATCAGACAAATTGCCGGCGCGATTGGCACCTCATTGCTTGTTACAATTATGACTATGGGTTCAAACAATTATATTACCGATCATGCTAGTACATCTAAACCTCAAGAACAATTAATGCTTCTAGCAAATATTCAAGGTATCAATATTGCTTACTTTGCCATTATTGTAGTAGCTGTTGTCAGTTTAGTACTATCCTTTTGGATTAAAGAAAGTAAAGCTATAAAGGAAGACTAATTTTATAAAATGAACTTGATTAAGAGACGTTTTGTTTCAATAAGGTGTCCCTCAAAGCGTCAACAAAGTATTCAACTTTGTTGACGCTTTTTTTGTGCTGACTTTACGCGAGCATAGTTGGTATTTTATTAACTAGTCAGAAGTCGGCCAAAATCACTGACATTTAAAAAAGAGTGCATAAGGAAACAATTAGAAAATTGTTAACTCAGGGTATTTGTTGAATTCCAATTTATACTCTGTGTTTATTTTTTAAAGAACAGTAGAAATCTTATAGTTAGCAAAAACATTAAGATCTTCTAAAAATGTATTCAGGTGCTTATTATTAGGGAATCGGCATTCTAGCAAATAACAACCATCACCTATTATTTTGTAATTATGTAGTATATAAATGGCTTTTGTATCGACAAATGTTAAAAAAGGTTGGTGCGATATTTTATTCATGTAAATATGTATAAAAGCATGAATAGCACAATCTAAACTTTCCTGGTTCACTTGAATTGTATAGTTCTGAATGACACCATCACTTTCTAATTTAGAGACTCGTGTGTTCACAGCTTGACCAGTTAAATTAACTTTTTGACCCAAATCTTTCATTGTAATTTTAGCATTTTGTTGAAGTTCATTAATAATCATCTTATCAGTATTATCGATAGCCATATAAGTCACTCCTTTTTCATTTATCAAGCAAATACGGCAAAACTTTTTCACCAAGTTATGTATTATTCATGGCTTTACTAATAGAATAAAAGTATCACATAAAGGAGGAATTGTAATGAATATAACTCATGTAAGAAATGCGACACTTATTATTGAATATGCAGATAAAAAGTTTTTAATAGATCCAATGTTGGGAGAAAAAGGCTCATTTCCACCATTTCCGAATGCACCTAGAGATGATCAAAATAATCCTTTAGTTGAATTACCTATGTCAGTAAATGAAATCATTACAGGTGTGGATGCAGTCATTTTGACACATTTACATTTAGACCATTTCGATGAAGCAGCTCAAAAAATATTACCAATAGATATTAAAATTTACACGCAGAACAGTGAAGATGCTGAAGAAGTGAAAAATGTTGGTTTCACAGATGTTGAAGCTTTAAAAGAGACAAATCAATTCGGAGATATCCAAGTAATTAAAACACCAGGTCAACACGGTCGCGGTGATATAGTTAAAGGTGCGGGTAATGTCTGTGGTTTGATATTCCAACATGATAATGAAAAATCATTATACATTGCCGGAGATACAGTTTGGTATGATGAAGTTGGAAAAACTTTAAAAACTTATAGCCCTGAAATTATAGTGGTTAATGGTGGAGATAATCAATTTAATGAGGGGGGTTCATTGGTTATGGATGAAAATGATATTTATGAAGTTGCCAAGTTAATGACATCCTCTGAGATTATCGTCATTCATATGGAAGCTGTAAATCATTGGAACCTTTCGAGAGATTACTTAAAGCAATTCGCAAAAGAAAACCAATTTTCATCACAACTTAAAGTACCAAACGATGGAGATAAATATACTTTTTAAATAATAAAAATTAAATCTAAAAAAGTAATTACTATACGAATACTACGGAATTTGGTCCTAAGAAAAGCGTGCAAAAAAATGCCGACACAGTTGGAAACTTTGTCGACACTCTGAGACACTTCTTTTTAAAAGAAGTGTCTCAGTTGTTTTTCTGATGTTTACAGATTACATTTTATATATCTAGTAACTCAAATTGTTTTATTTGTTTTTCAATACTTGTAGGTTTAGTATTTTCTTTTTCTTCTTTGTGCATATTTTTATGTTCTTCAACATGCGCCGGACGTGATACCCATGCTTGAAAATTCTTTTTTTCATTCCATTTCGATACAATAGAGTATGAAATTTTAGACTTTGTTTCATTTTTCCAAATTTCCACGTCTATTAAACCCTCATATCCTGAAAAATCTTCTTTAGCATGGCTGATTTTGTTATCCAAAATCGCTCTATCTTCTAAAGAAGCTGTAAAATTAGCTTGTGCTATGAACATGTATTTCATTCCTCCTTAACGATATTGATTAATTTTAGCAAAAATAAAAAGTTAAAACATATGAAATGCATTAAATTAATATTCTATGATTAAAACAATCGAAATTAAGTCAGTGTTTGGTTTTTTAGATAATTGGTGAGGGTCCTTCTTTCATAAGCGTTTTCCTTTTTGAAACAAAATTTGAAATGTTAAGAGCACTTTTTAAAAGAGGTGCCTTTGTACTATGTTTATTAATTGAAGTTAATACTCTCCATATTCTCTTCCATAGGCTTCCATCATATCTATAATTGGCATAAGAGCTTTACCTTTGTTTGTTAGACTATACACAACTTTAGGCGGAACTTCTGCATAAACGGTTCTATTAATAAGACCATCATTTTCCAATTCTTTAAGTTGTTTCGTTAAAGAACCTTGAGAAATACTTGTTAAAAATTTCTTTATCTCTCCAAATCTATAATCACTTTCTTTTAAATACCATAAAATTAAATTCTTATAACGACCTGACAAAATATTCTGGGTATAAGCGATACCATAAACGTCTCGATGTTCTTCTATAACGTTTTCGTCAAAACCATAATTACATATTTTAACCATCTAAACACCTCCATATCACAATAGTACATTTTTTAATACTATGTCATTATTTATTGCCTACTTCAATAATGATGCCATTCGTATTAATATACTACATATGATATTTATTGAAAAGGAGTAACATAATGAAAAACAGAGTGACTGAAATATTTAATATAGAAAAACCGATTATTCAAGGACCTTTGAATTCATTAACAAACCCTAAGTTTATTGCCTCTGTGAGTGAAGCAGGTGGATTAGGAATAATGGGACCTAATGCCGGTGATGCAAGAGTGACACGTTCGCCAGTTGAAACGACAGAGCGTATGAGAAAAGAAATTAAAAAAATTAAGCAACTCACAAATAAACCTTTTGCCTCAACAATTATGGTAAGTGAAGATCTTACTTACGTTGCATATATCGTTGATATGCTTATTGAAGAAAAAGTGCCAGTTGTATTGATCAATGGACTATTAGATGAAGAAATATTTACTAAGTTAAAAGATAATAATATGAAAATTATATTCCGACCAATTACGCCTACAACTGAAAATGCGAAAGCCGCTGAAGCAATGGGTGCAGATGTATTTGTAGCTACTGGGTTTGATGAAGGTGGAACAGTACCAGAACGAGTGATTGGCACTTTTTCGATTGTACCGATGATTGCTGATGTAATTAACATTCCAGTAATTGTCGCTGGAGGCATTGGTGACGTAAGGGGTGTCAGAGCTTCCTTTAGTTTAGGTGCAGAAGGCGTATATGTTGGTAGTGTCCTTATTCCTACTTTTGAAAACCCAGCTGCTGAAAATGTAAAACAGTACATTGTTGATTCAAAAGCTGAAGATTTAATTCTTTTCAGAACACTTCCAGCTTATTATCGTTCGCTTCCGGGTAAATTAGCAAAAGAGTTAGAAGTAATGGATAAAGAAGGCGCAACAAATGAAGAACTTGGGCAACATATGGGTGCTCGGAAGAAATATGAGACTTGGTATGGTTGAAGGAGATACAGAAAATGGTTATGTTTCTGTGGGTACGGGTATCAGTCCTATCAAATCTATTCGAAGTGTAAAAGAAGTTATTGATGATTTAATGCAAGATTTGAAATAAAAAATAGTTTATTAGGAGGAGAATTAATATGAATTTTGGCATTATAGGCGTTGGAAATATAGGAACAGTACTTTCACATAAATTAGTGAATAATGGTCATGAAGTTAAAGTAGCAGATGCAAGAAGTATAGATAAATTAAAAAGCAAAAACTTTTCAGGGCAAGCTGTTGAAGTAGAAGATGTTATAAAAGATATAGATATTTTAATCATTGCAATTCCATTTCTTGCGACACCAGATTTGAAATATCTTATGAATCAAGTTGATGACGATGTTATTATCGTTGATACTGCGAATTATGCTCCGATTCTTAGAGATAAAAATATTGAGGAACTTGATAATGGTATGTCTGATAGTGTATGGGTGAGTCAACAATTAGGAAAACCAGTTATTAAAGCATTTAATAACTTATTAGAAGAGACATTAGATGATAAAGGCGCTCCTGAAAATACTGAAAATAGAATTGCTATGGCTATAGCAGGTGATAATCAAAAAGATAAAGAAATTATTATGGATATAGTTAGCGAAATAGGCTTTGATACTGTAGATAGTGGCTCATTAAAAGATTCTTGGAGACATCAACCTGGCACACCCGCATATTGTACGGAATTAACAAAAGAAGAATTAGAACAAGCATTGGATCGCGCTGATAATGAGAAGAGACCATTCTTAAGAGAGAAAATGATTAATGAGATTCAAAACTTATCAAAAGATGAATTTTCAACAGATAAAGTAGTTCAACTCGGAAGAAAAGTTTATAATCCTTAGGTAAATGTTGCTTGCTATAACGTGATTATTTTTAACAAAAGTGCACAGAAAATAATTATAATCTAGACGTATTTTAATTTTAAAATGTTTAAAGAGGTCAGGGCATATCATATGTCTTAGCCTCAGTTTTTTATATTGGCAGTGGCTGACTGAATTGAAAATGCGCTTATATATAGACTTTAAAGCACTACAACTTCATTTATGAAGACAAATGCATACACATTACTCGTTTGAATTCATCATCGTTAAATTACCTTGCTTAAAAAAATTGAGCTTAGCGGTAAGCTTCTCATCAATATCATATAACTCTTGAATTTTATTTCTAATTTCTTGTTGGTATTGTTTAATGTAATTTTCACTTTCTTCAACAGTTAAATTTTGCATACCTATGATTTGGTTTGAGTCGATATCTAGTTTTTTTAAATATTTTACTAATAACAACCAATTAAGATTTTGTTCAGTATATTGACGATAGTTATTCTTGTCTCGTGCTATATTTGAAATAATACCAATTTTTTCATAATAACGGAGCGTATCTTTCGTAAAGCCTGTATGTTCAACGATTTCTTTCGTTTTATAAAATTTTGCGTTCAATGTTAATTCCCCCTTGCTATGGAGTTGGCTCCATAGTATACAGTAATAATTATAAAAATGAAAATAGAAAGAAGAGGGGGAAATAAAATGAATTTAGAAAAAATAGCAGTAATTACAGGTGGTACTTCAGGTGTTGGTAAAAAAACAGCAATTGATTTAGCTAAAAAAAATATGACCGTTTTATTAATTGGTAGAAACAAAGATAAAGGTGAAAAAGCGGTAGATGAGATCATTAAATTAACAAGGAATGTTAATATAACATTTCATTCAGTTGATTTAACAAATAAAAAAGAAATTGATGAATTTGCAAAAACAATTGTAAAACAAGAATCAAAAATTGATGTTTTAGTTAATGCTGCCGGAGCGCTTATAAAAAAAGAAGAATTAACAGAAAATAATTATAATAAAAATTATGTAGTAAATTATTTGGGGCATTTTTGGCTTACAGAAAAATTATTACCATTGTTAAAAAATGCTGAACAAGGGCGTATTTTAACAGTAGGTGGATTGCCCATTTTGGTTAATCGAGGGTTAGTTAAATTACCTTCTATTGATGAAATACGTAATAGTAAAAGCAATAAGGTTAGGCAAGCATTGACCTCTAAAGTATTATACACACTAGCATTATCTCAAAAGTTAGAGGGAACTTCTGTAACGGCTAATATATTTCATCCTGGCTATGTTACTGATTCTAATTATGCTATGCCTACATCTTTAATAGGTCGTTTTGTATATAAAGTATTTGGTAGAATTTTGACATATATTTTCAATATGGTATCAGAACCAAATCCAAAAATAGGATTAAAACTAGCATTAGATAATTCACTTTCTAGAACGACTGGAAAATTATTTAATGAAAAAGGGGAAATTGTACCATTATCTAAGCGTTACAGTCAGGATAAAATTGAAAAGATATGGGAAAATAGTCAACAATTTTAATGAAATTGACCATCTACAAAGATTTAAATTTTAATGATTCAGTGTAAGAATAATATTAGATTTTTTTCGACATTCTGAAGGACATCGAATTAATTACAGTGAATCTGTTTTATTGTCCTAGTTTCATTCCTACAATTTTTTAATTACTAGTAATTAAAAAAGGCATAACCAAATAGCCTTTATGATTTATTTGTATAAACTTATGATTATTTTAGTATGGTGACTTAAGATAATCATACTTTTCATTTTCAGTAACTAAATAATGAATTGTTTTCAATAGACGGTTCATACAAGCTAAGAAAGCAGTCTTATGAGAGTTCTCATTAGGTCGCGTTCTTAATTTATAATAATAACCTCCTCTGTTAACTCCCTTGTATCTAGGATAGAAATAATATTTTGGAAAGCATTAAATTCTCTTGCTAAATCAATCATTTCATTATCTAGCTTATCCTTCTATTAAATAGAAAATTTTAATTGTTGAGTAATAATTTGAATGTTTGGGCTAAAAATGATTGTACATCTAAATTTTTATATTAATAACTTACGGTAGTGTCTTTTAAAAGGGTGTATAAATTTACAATTTATATACGAATAATATTTTATATGTTAGATACTTATCTAACATAAGAAAGTGGAATTTTAAATTGTGCAGAATTAGTTTTTAATTAAAAATAAGTGTTGAAATATTAGAGGGGAATGTTTATTATTAAGTTGTCGGAATTTTCAGAATGGAGAAACCTAAGATGAATCAAACAATGTCTTTTCTAATGTTTTATTTTAAAATGCTATTGAACGATAAAATTACAATGATATGGACCATTATACTACCTATCATTTTAGCATTAATTAGTTATTATCCTAATGGCCCTTCAAACTATACAATTTTAGAGAAGCAAACTTTTATTTTTTCATTTTGGGCATTTATAGCTTCTATTACATACCTTAATGGTGTGGGCATGCAAATTTCTAGGATACGAGAAGAAGGACTATTGAAAACTTTTGTTATGATCACTGGAAAAAAGTACCCTTTCATTCTTGCTATTGCAATTTCGCAGTGTTTGTTATCGATGATTTCAATCCTTATATTTACAATAGTGTTTGGTTTTTTATTAAACATACTAACAATTAGTATAATTATTAAACCTGTGATTTTTATAATTATAGTGGCTCCATTATCCTTGTTTTTTATAGTCTTATCGTACATACCAGTAAAAGTAGATACGCTATCAACAATAGTTAATATGTTTACTTTGCTATTATTTTATGTGACTAATAACACCCAAAATAATTTCAAGGGTTTTGAATGGCTAAACCCACTATATTTTTTTCAACAAATAGCAGTTAATTTATTAACATTCTCAAATTTTATTAATTTCATTTCTTCGATTGTACCTATAATATTCTATACGTTATATGTAGTTATAGGCATTATTTGTATGAAACACATTGATATAAATTCAAAGACAAAGAGGTAGATAATGTGATGTACTATGTCGAAAATCTAAGTTATAAATATAAAAAAATAATGAAATGACTTTAAAAAAAGTGAGCTTTGAGATTAAACCGGGAATGTTGAATGTGCTAGTAGGTGAAAATGGCTCGGGGAAAACTACTATAATGGATTGTATTACTAAAAGTTTAAATTCAAATTTTGATAACAATCTTCCCAAAACAAACGAAATACTATATATGACACAAAATATTTTTTTTGCTCCTACTAATAGTGGTAAAGATGTGAAGAATTTAATAAAAGGACTATTGTCTAAAAAAGTAGTGGGTAATTTTGACGAAATGATTGTAGCTAGTTTGAGCGAAAACGAGAAAGAAAAATATAACCATTTGTTGAATATAAATATGGGTGAAATGTCTGTCGGAGAAAGGAAGTGGCTATACCTTCAATTATTCTCAAAAATAACTAAAAAACTATATTTATTTGATGAGCCGACGAGCGGGGTTGATCCAGTATCAAGAAAATTAATAATGAAGAGATTAGAGAGTTTAATTAGACATAATCGTCAATGTTTAATATCAACTCATCAATTACAAGATTTACAACATATTAAAACCAACATTATCTTTCTTCATAATGGTTGTATTGTGTATCAAGGAGATTTTCATGAATGGCTAAAAATCAATGGAACTAATAACCCTGATATCGCTTTCGAAAGAACAATAAATTGAAAGTCAATTTGATATAATCGGTAATGAATGTTTTAACTATCAGTTTCACGGATATTTAACTCAATAAACTTATCCTATAATCAATGTAAGATAATTATTTAAAGATATGAGCTATAGACAGACTAGGCATCACTGAAATTATTGCAGTGATGTCCTTTATTTTGTGTTTTGTCTATTTTGAATATTTTCTTGCTCTTTCTTAGCACCGTTCAATATTTCATCTATATGATAAAAGCCATTTACAATTATGATAGAAAGAATAATTAATCCAATGCCCTTGATCCAACTTTTGGGAGACGTAGGCTTTTGTCTCTTTAAAAAAACGTGCCAATTAACGTTGCAACTACAATGATTACGAATAGATATACCATATATCATCTTCCTTTTTATAAAAATTAAATATCAAGAAAAAATTAACTTAACTTTTAAATAATATTAACATAAAGGGATGTTTTTTCAAGGTTCTCCAAAACATTGAATTTAAGAATAATATTCTCCCAGTTTCATTATTTGTTTAGCCTTAAGTGTTTATATTAAAATAAAGTGCGATATAATTTAATATGAAGTTAATACATAGGAGCTGTTCAAGCGATGAAATGGATTTTATTTGATAAAGATGGTACGTTAATATACTTTGACGGTAGTTGGATGAAGATTGGCTTGCAACTCGTCGACGATTTCATGGAAGCATATAAGGTCGATATCCATGATATAGATGCGACATATAAGCATTTAGGTATCGTAGATGGAGAAATTCAACCTGGCACAATAATGGCATCAGGTGCTTTAGAAGAAATGGTCAAAGCGTTATGTGATATTGCTGGTCAGGACGTTTCTAAGTGGGCACAAAAGAGGAGCCAAACACTTGTTGATAATAGAGTGCCAGAAAATGTTCTGGTAGAAGGCATTTATGAAACATTGGAGACGCTACAAAATCAAGGTTATAAAATGGGGATAGTAACAAGCGATTCTAAAAAAGGTGTAGAACAATTTTTAGAAGCAACTGAATTTGACCATTTCTTTGATGTAGTCATATCTACGGAAGCTAATGCAGTTGAAAAGCCTAATCCAGAAGTGCTTAATCCCTTGTTTAACAATTACGACGTATCACCACAAGATGTAATCATCGTGGGTGATACTGCCAATGATATACAAACAGGTGTAAATGCTAAGTTAGGCCTTACAATCGCTGTATTAACAGGCGTAGGCTTAGAACAAGAACTTAATAAAGCTGACCATATTGTAGATAACGCGAATCACGTTCTCGGGATATTAAATCAATATGCGTAGTTCACAAATTGTGTCATAATATACGTATCGTATATTATGACTTTTTTCTTTAATATAAACATTGAGGTGATTGAATGATTGATGGAAAATACGCAGATTATAAAGGCGAAACTTATAAAGTAGTTGAAATTGTTGGTAACGAATTGGTGCTTGGCTACAGAAGACGAAAAGGCATTGGAACATGGTTTTGAAGCACAAACAGCAAATCAATCAGCGCATACATTATACTTCAAACATATCCCGAGAGACGATGTTGATGAGCTTTATGCATTATTTCAAGAAGCAAGATATGAAGGTGCCGTTTTTGATTTATATCAAGATACAGAACAACAGCTTTATATTGGGACAGAAGATCAAGATAAAGCGAGTACATTTGGATTAGATCAAACAGATGAACATTATTATAGTAAGTATGTGACAGAAGACGAAATTGAAAAAATAATCTACCGCAGACATATTGAGTAGTACATTGTTATAGCAATGAAAAGGAGTGAGACATAATAAATGTCCCACTCCATTGTTTTATAGCTGTTTTTTCTTCTAGATATTTTGTGTTTAAATGATGGCAGTAATTTGGCCACCTTCTGGCGAGTATAATATTTAATTGACTTGCTCTATAATCGCTTTAGTATGAAATAAATAGAAAAGCCGAAACTGAAATCGAGGAAAATGTGCACAAAAAAATGCCAACAAAGTCAGATGCTTTGTCGACACTCCATTGGTAATTGTATTAACGTTGATCCACTTTACGATGTGTTTCAATGATATGACGAATCTTATCAATAACTGGATTTAATGAGTCTGGATCTTCATGTAAATCATATTCATTAATGTTCACACGTACAACAGGACATGCATTAAATTCGCTAATCCAGTCGTCGTAACGTTTGAATAGTTTTTGCCAATATTCTGGGTCAGTTTCCATTTCCATCTGACGACCACGTTGTTTAATGCGATCAATGACTTCATCGTAATCACATTCTAAATAAATCAATACATCTGGTTTAGGGAAATAAGGCGTCATGACCATGGCGTTAAATAATTCAGAATATGTTTCAAAGTCTTCTGGGCTCATTGTACCTTGTTCTTCATGCATTTTAGCGAAAATGTCGACATCTTCGTAAATTGAACGGTCTTGGATGAAACCACCGCCATATTCAAACATGCGTTTTTGTTCTTTAAAACGTTCAGCTAAGAAATAAATTTGTAAGTGGAAACTCCAACGCTCAAAGTCGTTGTAAAACTTATCGAGGTAAGGATTATGGTCCACGTTTTCAAATGAAGTTCTAAAATTCAGGCGTTCGGCTAAAGCTTTTGTTAATGTTGATTTTCCTACGCCTACAGTACCGGCGATAGTAATCACAGCATCTTGAGGGATACCGTATTTATTCATGCATTTGTCCTCCAATCAGTGGTTTCACTAATTCTAAAATATAATTATAATCATCATTATGTTTAACGAAATCAAGGTGTGTCGTGTCAATACGAATGACGCGTTCTCCGTCAGCTTTTAACGAATTGTAATAGGCATTGTAATCACGCTTTAAATTAAGTAGGTAGTTATCCTCAATTTGATGTTCAAAACTGCGATTACGTTGTGCTATACGTGCTTTTAAAGTTTCTAATTCTGCATCTAAGAAGATGATGATATTAGGCATTTCTAGATCTTCGGTTAAAATATCATAAATTCTTGAGAATTTACTATATTCGGCACTCGTTAAGGTATTATGTGCGAAAATTTTATTTTTATAAATGTGATAATCACTCACGATACCACTTTCATTTGAAACAAGATCTTGGAATTGTTTGTAACGATTACATAAAAAGAACATTTCTGTTTGGAAACTCCATTTAGAAATATCTTCATAGAAATCTGATAAAAAAGGATTTTCATTTACAATTTCTTTTTCTTCATAGTAATTGTAAGTTTGACTAAGTTTGTGTGCTAAAGAAGACTTTCCGACACCAATCGGGCCTTCAACAGCAATAAATTGTTTTTTCATATTTACCGCTCCAATGTTAAAATAGACAATAAATATTGTACCATATGTGAGGTGTAAGACACATGACAACTGACCAAAATTATATGAAAATTGCGATTGAAGAAGCAAAAAAAGCAGGGGACATTGGTGAAGTGCCTATTGGTGCTGTCATTGTTCGAGATAATGAAGTGATTGCAAGAGCACACAATTTACGAGAATCATCACAAGACCCAACTGCTCACGCTGAGCATCTTGCAATTCAGAAAGCTGCTGCTGTCGTCGGTAGTTGGCGCTTAGAAAACTGCCGACTTTATGTCACGCTAGAGCCATGCGTGATGTGTGCTTGGTACGATTGTAATGAGCCGTATTCCGTATGTGATTTATGGAGCTAAAGATCCGAAGGGCGGCTGTGCAGGTAGTCTCATGGACCTGTTACAAGAATCAAGATTTAATCATCGGGCAACGGTTCAAACAGGTGTATTAGAGGAAGCGTGTAGTCAATTATTAAAAACATTTTTTAAAAATTTAAGAAAAAATAAAAAACTCATACAAACAGCCGATAATACAAATCCCTAAAGATTTGGTAGAATATGAGTGTGTTACAAATTTGTGGCAAATGAGAATGGTGTGTAATTAAGATTGTGTTATCGATCATAGAAGGAAACGAGGTAAATTAATGATAAAATTAATTGCAACAGATATGGATGGTACATTATTAAATGCGGCACATGAGATATCAGAAGAGAATATTAAAGCGATTCAATATGCGCAATCGCAAGGCATAACAGTAGTTATTGCTACGGGTCGTGCTTTTTATGAAGCGAATTCACCAGTGAATCAAACAGATTTGAAAGTGCCTTACATTTGTTTAAATGGTGCAGAAGTGAGAGATGAATCTTTTAATATCATGAGTACATCTAAATTAAATCGTGAGTTAATTAATAGAATTACAACAGAGATGGATAAAGAAGATATTTATTATCAAGTTTATACAAACTTAGGTATCTACACTGAAAACCCTCAACGCGATTTAGAAATATATATAGACATTGCAGAACGAGCTGGTCAAAAAGCAGACGTAGAAAAAATCAAAGCTGGTATTCAAAAACGAATTGATAATGGTACTTTAAAAGTTGTAGATAATTATGACAAGATTGAAGATACGCCTGGAGAAATCGTCATGAAAATCCTTGCTTTTGATAGTGATTTAGAAAAAATTGACCGTGCAAGTGAAAAACTAGCAGAATCAGAAAGTCTTGCAATTTCTTCTTCATCGAGAGGTAATATTGAGATTACACACTCAGATGCACAAAAAGGTATTGCGTTAACAACGATTGCAGAGCGTCTTAATATAGATATGGAAAGTGTTATGGCAATTGGTGATAACATGAATGATATTTCTATGCTAGAGCGTGTAGGTTATTCTGTAGCGATGGATAATGCAACGCCTGAAGTTAAAGCAGTGTCTAAGTATTCTACAGACACAAATGAGCAAAGTGGCGTCGGAAAAGCGATTATGAAATTGCTCAAAGAAAATAATGAAAATTAGTATGAGGAGAAGTGTATTATGAAAGGTTTAATCATTGTAGGGAGTGCGAAATTAGGTTCACACACAACAGCGCTATCCCAATATTTAAAAGGACATTTTGAAGAACATGATTTTGAAGTTGACATTTTTGATCTAGCAGAAAATCCAATTCATCAACTTGATGTTTCAGGTGCTTCTAGTCCAAGTGAAACATATAAAAATAATTTAAGTACATTACAATCTAAAGCGAGAGAAGCGGACTTTTTCGTCTTAGGATCTCCAAATTATCATGGTTCATACTCTGGTATTTTGAAAAATGCTCTAGATCACTTAACTATGGATGATTTCAAAATGAAACCTGTAGGTCTTATCGGTAATAGTGGCGGCATCGTAAGTTCAGAACCATTATCACATTTACGTTTAATTGTACGTACGTTATTAGGTATTGCAGTGCCAACACAAATTGCTACGCATGATACAGATTATAAGAAATTAGACGATGGTACATTATATTTAGATAATGAAGAATTCCAATTACGTGCTAGATTATTTGTAGATCAAATCATTTCTTTTGTTAAAAATAGTCCTTATGAACATTTAAAATAAGTTGAATGATTAAAATATAAAAAATAACTGTTCAGTTTCTACATAGAAGCCTAACAGTTATTTTTTATTTGTTCTATTGTTGGGTTGATGGATTTAAAATAGAAGTTACAATTGTATGATACTGTTCTAGAATCGATTTTATCTTAGGTAGGTCGATATTATGTAAATGAATGCGGCGCTCATCATATGCATCTCTAGATTTTTTTAATAAACCCAGCTCAATGAGATTGTTGATTTGTATTGAAATCGGTGTGTTTTGACTATATAGCAGTCTTTTGAGTTCTACCGCTTCAATGCTTTCTTTGTTAATATAAAGTAATTTATCCAATATAACAATTTCATTAAATGTAAGATTCAAATTTTGTTTGATTACTTTTTTAATTAAGCTTCTCTTTTCTTCGTAAGTTATCATATTCATGTCATCACCACATTAAGTTATTTGTTGTATTATTTTTGAGATTTTGAACATCTTCTATAACAGGTTGTTTGTTATTAAATTCATAGGGACTTATACCTTTGATTGCTTGGAAATAATAAATATAATCTTTAAGTGAATGGAAATGATACGCTCTCCATACAAAATCTAAAGTATCGCCATTTAATAAAGCACATGCTGAAAAGTGAATTTTTGAAGCAATGATGTAGTTTGATAAGGTACAACACATAAGTGCTGAAAATTCACGTGATAAAAAGCTGTTATTCACAAAAAAATGATGCGCAATATCCTGGCAACTTAATTTTCTTTCACAGTTGTGACTAATATATTGAATAACGTCTCTAATCAACACATGTTTAAAATTTCTCTCAGATTTAGAGCGGAGAGTTGTATCTATGGTATTAAGATAGGTGGTTTCAATTAGAAATAATAATTTTCGTTCTATATCTGAAGCAATTGATCGATTTAAAATAGAAGCAATAACGTCGTTATAAAGTATTTTTAAATCGGGTCTATCTTTATCCATTATATTATTCTCATTTTGAGCGTACATATTCGAAATTTTATAATAATAGTAATTATTTATAGATAGACATAATAACGTGCCTTCAAAGTTGATATCATTAATACATTCATAATCATGAATATAAAATATATCTCCCGCACGATAATGTTGAAAATCGTTATTTTTTAGTATTGTAATTGCTCCATCAAAAACGAAATAGATATTAAAAAAATGGTTAGTACGTAAACATTTAAAATTGGATGTTTTATTATTATATATCTTTAAATCATAATCCATTATTTATTTCACCACACCGATATACTAAGGAGCATCTCCTCTATAATAATTTTAATACGAAAAGTGTATGTCGGACATTAACAAAATTTAACTCTTGATACACATTATTTTAAAATTAATATGTGAGTTTAGATTTTAGAGTAAATAATTTAATAGTAACCATTAAAATTTTACTTTTTAATAATTAAAAACATAACGTCAAATAGATAATCTAGAAAAATTGAAATAACATTTACTAGAGATATTCAAATTTTGAACAAAAAAAGAGTACTAATAAATATATATTAGTACTCCTATAATAAATAAAGCGTATGAGTTAAATTGTATTTAACTATTTATGGTATTTTAATTTAGCGAAAGCATCGTGTTGGTGAATAGATTCTTCATTGCGACATTCTATTTCAAAACCATCAAGCCACTCAAAACCTACTAAATCTGCAGCAATTAGACGGATCAGGTCTTCTACAAATCTTGGATTTTCATAAGCGTGTTCTGTAACACTTTTCTCATCAGGACGTTTTAGAATAGGGTATAACATAGAACTTGCATTAGCTTCCATCGCATCTAAAATGACTTCTTTATAATCACCTATTAAATCAACATCTTTATTTAGAAAAGCTTTTACAGTGATAATACCACGTTGGTTGTGTGCTGAGTACTCGCTAATTTCTTTTGAACAAGGGCAAAGTGTAGTCACTGCGGCTTGGATTGTAATCTCTTTACGGGTTACATCATCTTTATCAATCGCTAAACCATAAGTTACATCGGCATGACCAACAGCTTTGATTTGAGTGACTGGGCTATAACGGTCGAAGAACCATTTAGCTGAGACATCTAAACCAGCGGCGTTTTGTGCCATGCTAACTTGTAAACTACGTAATAATTGATAAAGTGCGTCAAAATTTAATTCAATGCCATTATTGTAGTGCTTTTCGACACTTTCTAATATACGGCTCATATTAATGCCTTTTTCGTCTTGATTTAAACTTGTTGAAAAACTAAAGTTTCCGGCAGTTTGGAAACGATCTACAAGTACTGGGTAAACTAAGTTTTTAATACCTACCTCTTCGATTTCAAACAAGAAATCTTTATGTGTACTTTGTAAGTCTTTCATATTTTCTTTTTCAGTTGGTTTCGTACCTTCGATAGGGTCAACAGAACCAAAGTGCTTCCATCTGCCTTCTCTAGTAGATAAGTCAAATTCTGTCATGCTATTGCCTCCACTTAAGATTCAAAGTTATAAGTCCAATAAGGTTCTACTTCTAAGAAACTGTGTGCTTCTCCAGGTACGTCAGGTGTTGCAAGTGACTCTAAGAATGGACCTGTTTGAGATGCATGTGCTTCGAATGTACGTAGTTTAACCTCTTTATAATCACTGATCTCATTTAGAATGTCTGGTGCACCTAATTTTTCATGTGCGTCATTACTAAATGCTACAAGCTGTAAACGTGGTCTTTCAGATTCTGGCATACGACCAACCGTTCTCACGACTGCTTCTGCAGTAGCTTCATGGTCAGGATGAACAGCAAACTGTGGATAGAATGAAATGATGACAGATGGTTGTAATTCATCAATGAGGGATTTAACCATTGCATCCATTTCATCATGTGGTTCGAACTCTACAGTTTTATCTCGTAAGCCCATTTTACGTAAATCAGTTATGCCTATTGCTTCCATTGCTTTTTCTAATTCTTTTTCACGAATATCTGGTAATGTCTCACGCGTAGCAAAAGGTGGATTGCCTAAATTGCGACCCATTTGTCCGAGTGTCAAACATGCGTACGTGACTGGCACTCCATTATCGATATAGCGTGCTAATGTGCCTGCAGATGAGAACGATTCATCATCTGGATGTGGAAAAATTACTAATACTTGGCTTTCCTCTGCCATGATACGCCCTCCTTATGCTTTGAACGGTTGAGTACTAATTTCTAAAGCAGCAGCTAATTGACCTTCATAGTTAAAGCCTGCTAGAAGAAACTCACCATTCTCATTCACTTCATAATGTGTTAATCCTTGGACATAGACCCAACCGCTATCTTTCAATTTAAGACCGACACGGAAAGGATCTTTGTTGCCACCTTTAAGTTGAGCGTGCTCGTAAGTTACTTGAATATTTCTCAAAAAAGTTCCCGCATTAAATACACGTTGGTCAAAGTGAGCAAGCATATGCACCATTTGTTGTTTCAACATGTAAGTATACAGGTTTATGCTCATATGAAGAAAGTAATGCTTGTACTTTCTCAATGTTTATTTGTTCCAAAATTTTGCCTCCTTGCTTCCAAACCCAACATTACAAAATTCAATTATTTATATTTACTTAACACAATAGATTTCGATGATATAAGTCTATACTTTAGTGTAAACCGACTCGTATACATTTTCTACCAGAAAAGTGAATTTTATATCTAAGAATTGTATTTTATATTTTGATTATCTCTTCATTCTACTAAAAAGCACAGCAGAAATGTATCACTCTGCTCAATTTATAGTAAAAAGTCTCAACTTAATAGTGAAATAGGGCTGGAATCCAATTCCTGTTAAAAATATATAAAAGAAGTATAATGCATAAGTGTCATAACATTTATATATAATTTGCATAATAATTAATTTATTATGACTGTAGTTTTAACAATAAAACATAGAATTAACATAGGTATTAACGGGTATCTTCGTTTTATGTAGAGGATGTACAGTATTTATCATGTTATTTTACGCGTTTAATATATAAAACTAAGGGTAAATAGCTTAAGTGCAACATTATATAGTAAGTTAAGTCACAACGATGGCTCTATAATTTAATTCAAGAAGGGATGATCATTTTGGAATTACAACTAGCAATTGATTTATTGAATAAAGAGGACGCGGCAAAACTTGCGAATAAAGTTAAAGATTATGTAGATATCGTAGAAATTGGTACACCAATCGTTATTAATGAAGGTTTACCAGCGGTTCAACATTTAAACGATAATATAGAAGGCGTAAAAGTACTTGCAGATTTAAAAATTATGGATGCTCGCAGACTACGAAGTAAGCCAAGCAGTTAAATTTGGTGCAGACGTAGTAACAATTTTAGGTGTTGCAGAAGATGCATCAATTAAAGCGACAGTTGAAGAAGCACATAAAAGTGGTAAAGAATTATTAGTTGATATGATTGCAGTACAAGATTTAGAAAAACGTGCTAAAGAGTTAGATGATTTAGGCGCAGACTATATCGCTGTGCATACTGGTTATGACTTACAAGCTGAAGGTCAATCTCCTTTAGAAAGTTTACGTAAAGTTAAATCAGTTATTTCTAATTCAAAAGTAGCTGTTATTGGTGGTATTAAACCAGATACAATTAAAGAAGTTGTAGCAGAAGAACCAGACTTAGTTGTTGTTGGTGGCGGTATTGCTAATGCAGACGATCCAGTTGAAGCTGCTAAACAATGTAGAGATGCGATTGAAGGCAGATAATATGACTGAAATTACAAATTATCGCTTAATATTAGATGAATTAGACCATACACTATCGCACGTGAAAGATAGTGAAGCAAAAACGTTTTTAACACAAGTGGTTGAAGCGAATCAAATATTTGTTGCAGGAAAAGGTCGTTCAGGCTTTGTAGCAAATAGTTTTGCAATGCGTTTAAATCAATTAGGCAAATACGCGCATGTTGTGGGTGAGTCTACGACGCCGTCTATTACTGAAAATGACTTGTTTGTTATTATCTCTGGGTCAGGTTCGACAGAGCATTTAAGATTATTAGCAGATAAAGCTAAAGCTGTAGGTGCAGAAGTTGTATTATTGTCGACAAATCCGGCTTCAGCGATAGGTGAGCTTGCAAATGCAGTTATTGAATTACCGGCAGGGACGAAATATGATGCTGAAGGATCAGCACAGCCTTTAGGTAGCCTATTTGAACAAGCATCACAAGTGTTTTTAGATAGTATTGTTTTAGATTTAATGACTGAGTTAAAAGTTGATGAAGAAGCAATGCAACAAAACCACGCAAATTTGGAATAACCAAAATATAAGTGTTAATAAAAGTAAAAAGAGAGAGGAAACTAAATTTTAGTTTCCACTCTCTTTTTATTTCTATATATTAAAATTAATCTAAATGAACTCTATTATGCTCTTCCATACTATTTTCTTTTGTCATATCTACACATTGCTTGCATGTTATAAAAGCGATTATTGCAAGTGAAGCTAAAATATTAATAGTTAAAAGTTTTTTCATTTTAATCATCCTAACTGTTTAATGTTTTTATATATTAATTACAAGGCACTAAAATCGTTTTTGACTCGCTGTTTTTAAAAAATGAACAATAAATATGCGTGATAAAAATTTATTGTATGTTACCCTTTCCCTGATGTTCAATTGTTAATCAAATTCAACTTTAACGTCATTGTCATAGCTATGTTGAACAGGTGGTTGATAACAAAGTGCATAATAATGAGAATTTGATACTACAATTTATTTTGATATTAATAATAATAAATTTAAAAACCATAGAAGAAACTTAATTAGAATCAATAAATGTATTTTAAAATAGCAACGAATGATTAGAAATAAAACAAATAGGGGATACTATAAAAAAATAGTTTAGTCACCTTTAGACTATTTTTACGTAAATCTATGACAATTTGATTTTAATACATTATTAAAGGGGAGATATAATGGAAAAAATCGTTGCTTTTTCAGATTGGCTTTGGGGATTTCCTTTAGTTACTTTATTATTAGTTGCAAGTTTGTATTTAACAATAAACTTGAAATTTATTCAGTTTAGACATTTCTTTTATATGATGAAACAAACATTTGGAAGAGTCAATAAAACGCCTAAAGGTGAGGGTACAATCACACCGAGGCAAGCCCTGACCTCTGCACTTTCATCTACAATAGGCGCTGCGAATATTGTTGGGGTGCCTACTGCAATTATGATGGGTGGTCCAGGTGCTGTCTTTTGGATGATAGTAATAGCTTTTCTAGGAATGGCTTTAAAATTCAGCGAAAACGTACTCGGTGTACATTATCGTGAAAAAAATAAAAAAGGCGAATTTGTTGGTGGACCTACATATTATATGAAGAAAGGTTTTAAAAACAAAAAATTAGGAGCCATTTTTTCTACTGTCTTTGCTTTTGCGCTGATGCTTGAGCTTATACCAAGTATTATGGTACAAGGTCATTCGGCTGCAAGTACTGTGCATGATACATTCGATATACATATGGGCGTAACTGGCGTCGTTTTAGCTATACTTGCAGCATTAGTCGTGTTTGGTGGTATTAAGCGTATTGCATCTATTGCTGAGAAGATTGTACCAATTATGGTCGGTTTATATTGTTTATTAGGATTTACTATTATTATAATGAATATTACGCAAGTGCCCCATATCATTGCGCTTGTGGTTGAACAAGCTTTTAACCCTAGTGCAGCATTAGGGGGAACATTCGGTGCGAGCACTTGCAACTACCATTCGTTGGGGATTTGCTAGAGGAATATATTCTAATGAAGCAGGTCTTGGTACGTCACCTATTGCCCACGCGACTGCAAAAACGGATCATCCTGTACGTCAGGCTTTTTGGAGTGTTAGTGAAATTGTAGTTGATACGCTTGTCGTGTGTAGTACGACTGCATTTGTTGTGCTTGTTTCTGGTGTCTGGAAATCAGAAGATGCAAAGTCACAATCTGCAGCGCTTACAGCCAGAGCATTTGAAGATGCTTTTGGAGAATTCGGCAGTATGAGTGTATCGATATCGATGTTATTTTTCGTGTTTTCAACAGTCATTGTCGTAATTTTTTATGGCTCTAGAATGGCAGAGTTCTTATTTGGATTAACAGGTGCTTGGATTATGAAAGTCGTTTATGTATTATCATTAGTCGTAGGTGCTTTGGGTGCGACCACACAACTATGGGATTTATTAGATTTAGCACTTGCAATTGTACTTATACCTAACGTTATTGCAGTACTTATACTTTCACCGAAAGTAAAATCATTAACTATAGATTTCTTTAAAAATTATAAATAAGTTGTTCTATTAAATAGATAGCCTCTCACTACAAAATGGAGTGGGGGGTTTTTGTATGCAGATTTCTCTATTGTTGGGTTTGAGTAATTTATTATTGGAAAATTAAGTAGGTAAATGGGTTTTGAATTGAAAATATTATCGAATTTTAAAGGAAATTGGGATAAAGATGTTCTAAATCCCCATAAGTAAAATTTATCCGTGATTCTGTAAAGGTAAACGACTATAATTAATGTTAACATGTATTGTATTAAAGTTTACATTTTAAAGGGTGACAGGAAAATGGAAATATTAGAAAAGATTGAGCAACATGCACAAAAACGACCACAACATCTTGCGTTGCAATTTGATGATTTAAAGTGTAGTTATAAACAGTTAAAGATAAATATCGAATTAGTGGTTGCAGATTTAACTGATATTCCTAGTCATCAATTTGTAGCACTCGTTATGAAAAACCCTATGGAAACAATTATCTATTATTGTGCATTGCTAAAGAGGCATTGTATTCCATGCATACTAGATTTTCAATGGTCACAAGGACAGATAGACACATTACTAAATCATTACGGGATTTCTTATGTAATTAATGAGGAAAAAGAAGTAATAAATAAACACATTAAAGAAAATCAATTGAAGTGGCGTAATGATTTATTACATGTTGGTTTTACTTCAGGAACGACAGGCTTACCAAAAGCTTATTATCGCAATGAAAAATCTTGGTTATATTCTTATAAAGAAAACGAAAAGCTTTTAGAAGAGCCAGTTAATATACTCGTTGCACCTGGTCCTTTGTCTCATTCGTTGTCTTTATATGCTTGTATCTATGCGCTATATAGTGGGAGAACGTTTATAGGGCAACGTCAATTTGATGCGCAATCGTTATTACAAACGATTGAAAAAGCATCTAAAACAGTTGCCATGTTTTTAGTACCGACAATGTTAACATCATGTTTGACTGAAAACTTTAAAATAAACCAAGTGCGCTATATTTTTTCTACAGGTGACAAGTTACCTCCGGAAACAAGAAATAAAGTACAACAATATATGCCACAAACTTTATTAATAGAGTTCTTCGGAACATCTGAAGCAAGCTTTATAAGTTATAACTACAATAATGAAGCACCATGTCATTCTGTTGGTTTACCTTTTCCAAATGTGCAAATACATTTGGCACATCAAGATGAACAAGGTGTAGGCGTGTTACATATTCAAAGTAATATGGTGTTTAGTGGTTATGCAAATCAGAATATGTCACGAAGTAAATGGCTAGAAATTGGTGATTTTGCTTCACTTGATCATAACGGATATCTCTATTTGCACGGACGTCGGGGTGACCGCATGATTATTGGTGGTCGAAATGTTTATCCAACTGAAATTGAAAGTGTAGCCCAAGGTTATGAATATTTTAATGAAGTGTGCATAGTGAGTGAACCACATTCGAAGTTTGGGGAAATTACAGTACTACTTTATACAGGCCCACAGGATGTGTCTTATCAGTCGTTGAAAAGTTTTTTGTCACCACATTTGGTGAGATATCAAATACCATCTAAATTAATTAAAATAGATAAAATGTACTATACACAAAGTGGGAAAATAGCTCGAAGACAAATGAAGGAACGTTATTTAGGAGGAGAGTTTAGATGATGAAAGAAGCAGTGATTGTTGCGGCAAAACGTACAGCATTTGGCAAATATGGAGGAAAGCTTAAGCACATAGAGCCAGAACACCTCATAAAACCATTATTTACACATTTCAAAGAAACATTGCCACATGTGATGTCAGATATTGATGACGTTATTCTAGGTAATGTCGTAGGTAATGGAGGTAATTTGGCGAGAAAGTCCTTACTCGAAGCTGAACTAGATCACCATATCCCGGGCGTAACTATCGATAGACAATGTGGCTCAGGTTTAGAAGCGATATTACAAGCTTGCCGTATGATACAAGCAGAGCGCAGTACGATTTATATGGCAGGCGGTGTAGAAAGTACGAGCCGTTCGCCTTGGAAAATAAAACGACCTCAATCTGTTTATGATACGCAATTACCAACGTTTTTTGAACGCGCATCATTTGCTCCGGAGGGACAGGATCCTTCAATGATTGAAGCGGCTGAAAATGTAGCTCAAACTTACAACATTTCAAGAACGGCACAAGATTATTATGCATGGATGAGCCATCAAAAAACGATGGCTGCATATGAACGTCAAATCATTTCCCGAGAAATAATGCCATTTCAAGTTAAGGGTGAAACATTTCAACAAGATGAAAGTATTAAACCTAAGTTAACGGAACGGACGCTGAATCGTTTGAAGCCGCTCTTACCTGAAGGCACAGTTACTGCTGGAAATTGTTGTATGAAAAATGATGGTGCAGTGTTATTAATGATTATGGAAAAAGAAACTGCCAAAGCATGTGGTTATAATAGCGGGTTAGCATTTACTGATGGCTTAACTGTAGGCGTAGATCCGAATGTATTAGGCATTGGCCCAGCACCAAGCAGTGAAAAAACTATTAGAAAAAAACAACTATACTATTGATGAAATTGATGCTGTCGAATTGAATGAGGCCTTTGCATCACAGGTGTTAGCAAGCCAAGAAATGTTGGGTTTATCTGATGCGAAATTAAATGTTTATGGTGGTGCGATCGCTACAGGTCATCCCTATGGCGCAAGTGGTGCGGCTTTAGTGACACGCTTGTTTTACATGGAAGAATATCAAAGAACAATTGCTACAATGGGAATAGGAGGCGGCATGGGCAATGCATTATTGTTTGAAAGATGGACATGAAGAGCAAGAAATCATATTTATTGAAGAAGAAGTCGTGGCTTATAATCAATACTTTAATCAACGTCCATTAAACAAAGTGCCTCCTTTATATTGTGCTAAGTTATGGCCAGAATTTCAGCTGTTTCAACAATATGCTAATCGTAATATTTTGCTGAAAGAAACAGAAATCAACCATTCAAAACCACTTGAAACGAATGAAACTTATCTTGCGTATATGTGTATTGTTGAGAAGAAGAAAATAAAATCATTTACGAAATACATTTTTAAATTAGAAATACATAAAAATAGTGAAAACTATATCACTATTAAACAAACATTTTTGGAGCAGGTTTAGCATGATACAAATAACAACAGAACAAGTGAATGAATATTTAGGTTTAATCAATGATCAAAACCCAGTGCATGAAAATATAGTGCCAGGTCAATTGATTGTACAACTTGCACTCACGAATAAAAAAGTAACATGGGTAGCGTACAAAGTGAAATATGTGGCATCAGTTGAAATGAATGAATCTTTAAATTTTGAACTTGTAACAAACGAAAAAATAGTTATTTCTAATCAAAGTGGTGATGTGAAAATTGTCATTGTAAAAATATAAAAGTGATATTTAATCTGTGAATATAGAAAAGCTATTATGTATTGTTAATTAAAAATAAATATAATCATTTTCATAAAATTATTAAAAACAAAAAGTAATAAATAGATATCAATTTGACAATACAAACTAACTCCGTATAATAATATAGCATGTTAAAAGGAGTGAAATATTCATGGATTATGACAAAGATTTTGATGAAAGTAAGATAAATAAAGTTAATCCTAAAACCGCTAAAAAAACTGTGTTTGCCACAGGTATAGGTAACGCTATGGAATGGTTCGATTTTGGGTTATATTCTTATTTAGCGGTAATACTTGGACAAAACTTTTTCAGTTCGGTAGAAAATGATCAACTCAAAACGATTTTCACTTTTGCAACATTTGCAATTGCGTTTCTACTACGACCTGTTGGCGGTATTATCTTTGGCATTATTGGAGATAAATACGGTAGAAAAGTAGTACTAACAACGACCATTATTATGATGGCGTTCTCGACATTGTTCATTGGCTTATTGCCTACATATGAACAAATCGGTATTTGGGCCCCGATATTACTATTGCTAGGTAGAGTGTTACAAGGATTTTCGACAGGTGGAGAGTATGCGGGCGCTATGGTGTATGTTGCAGAATCTTCTCCGGATAGAAAACGAAATACGCTTGGTTCTGGACTTGAAATAGGAACATTATCGGGCTATATTGTCGCCTCGGTGATAACAGGCTTACTATTTTTCTTTTTAAATGATGATCAAATGGCTTCATGGGGTTGGAGAATTCCATTTATCTTAGGCTTATTTTTAGGTATTTTTGGTTTCTATTTAAGAAGAAAATTAGAAGAATCACCTGTTTATGAAAATGAAATTGCAACAAAATCAAAAAGAGATACAATTGGTTTCTTAACTATTATTAGATATTATTATAAAGATATAATTGTATGTTTCGTAGCGGTAGCGTTCTTTAATTGTACTAATTACATGGTGACTTCATACATGCCTTCTTATTTACAGCAAATTGTTAAACTTGATAGTACAACAGTTTCAGTAGTAATTACACTTGTAATGGCTGTAATGATTCCATTAGCATTAATGTTTGGCAGAATTGCTGATAAAATTGGCGAGAAAAAAGTGTTCTTAATTGGATTAATTGGTACAGCCGTATTGAGTATATTCGCCTTTTCACTTTTCCAATCAACTTCAATCATCTATGTTATTGTTGGTATCTTTATTCTAGGCTTCTTCCTATCAACATATGAAGCGACAATGCCTGGATCATTACCGACGATGTTTTATACACATATCAGATATAGAACATTAGCAGTAACATTTAATGTATCTGTATCTTTATTTGGTGGCACAACGCCATTAATTGCTTCTGCACTTGTAGCGAAGACAGGTGATCCTTTATCTCCTGCTTATTATTTAACTGCGATGAGTATTGTTGGTATTATCGTCATTTCGTTATTACATGTAAGTACTTCTGGTAAATCACTTAAGGGATCTTATCCTAATGTTGAAAGTGATGAAGAATATGAATATTATGCAGAAAATCCTGAAAAGGCAATGTGGTGGGCTAAAAACAAACGCGTATAATAAAAATGATTTTAAAGATTCGGTTTATTCGAGTCAAAAATGATCGACATGGTGATGAAACTTTGTCGATTGTTTTTTTGTGTTAATTTAAAAGAGTACGATACAATAATAAGTGAAGTAACAAGTATACTAGGAGGATAACTATGACAGTAGAAACATATTGGAGATCTTTTATCGAAGCATTTCCTGAATATAAAGGTGTGCAATTTGATGCTTGGTCTTTTGGTGTCGACGAAGATGAACTAGCTGATTTAGTGAAAAAGGGCATGAAAACTGCGACGACAAGCGGATTAGCGTCTTATAAAGTAGAGGAAGAAGCGTTACCACAAGTCGGTGATATCGGCGTTGTATTAAATGAAAAAGGAAACCCGCAATGTATCATTGAAACTACACGTGTTTACCAAACCCCATTTAATGATGTTACTGAAGAACATGCGTATCTTGAGGGTGAAGGAGATAAGTCGCCGGCATATTGGCGCCAAGCACATATCGAATTTTTCGAATCATATTATGCTGAATTAGGCATTCCTTTTGATGAAACAGAAATCATGGTGTGTGAAGAATTTAAGTTATTGTATGTATAAAAAAGAGCGGTACATTAGTTAGCACTGCTTCGAGTATTCTCTCCAAGCACAACAAAGGGGACAATCTTTGTCTAACTGTGTACCGCTCATAGGGTGAGTGTTTATAGGGTTGTGTTATTCAAAGGCAACATAAGGGGACAACTTATGTTGCCTTTATTCTTTTTAAACTTCTAATTTCTAAAGGGGAGTTATTGCATATATGTTCTTCTGAATTCTTCTTAAAGCTAAATTTTGAAAAGTCTTAGGTGTAAAGTAAATGTTATTAATAGGTTAGTTTCATATTATCAACATCACTTTCAAGTAGAGAGAGTAACTTATATAATTCATTCATGCTGAAATTTTCATCAAATTTAACAGAAATTGTTTTGAAAGTTTTAGTGATAATTTCATATATTGGGTTACCATTTTCAAAAGCCTGTTTGTAGATAATCATGCTGTGATTCCCTCCTTTTCTCTCTACACTTAATATACTAATAGATTTCCTTGGAAAATACATGAGTCTTCAGTATCAACTTTGTATCGGTCTTATGTCGTATATTATTTAAACTTCTAATTCTTAATATTTATTTTTTAAAATCAAAATCACTATAATTTGTAAACCAATCAATTGTATAATCAATGAATTTTTTAGCCGCAGTAGAAAGGAAATGATGTTCTTTATATACGATGCCTATATTTCTTTCACATTTGGGAAAATCAATTGGTATTGCAAGGACATCTGATTGATCATGTATTAATGAAATTTTTGGAGTAAAAGAAATACCATAACCTAAAGAGACAAACTTTAGTATAGAAGTTGATTCTTCTAATTCAAGTTTATATTGGGGCTGAATATTTGTCGCTTCGCAAAAGGCGTCTGTAATTTCTCGAAAACCATAACTAGGTAATAAACCAATGAAATTTTCGGATTCTAACTCTGTTAATGAAATAGAATTTCTATTAGCTAATCTATGTGTCTTCGGTACTGTTAAGTAAATTTCATCTATGGCTAAGGGTACCCATTGTATATCGTTAGATTTTAAAGGAGAAGTGGAAATACCAAAATCAATCTCATTTTGTAAAATCAAATTTTCCATTTCTTTTGAAGATGATTGCTTTTGCGTGATATGCACGTTTGGATATTCATCTAAAAAGTCGGTCATTATTAATGGGAAAACATGAGGGAAGGTAGCAGAAAAATTAATGTTGCCGTTCTCTAAACCCGCATCTTCTTGTATTAAATGGATACCTGAATCTAATTCTACAAATGCTTTATCTACAAAGCTCAATAATGTTTTCCCATAGTTATTTAAATAAACCTCTCTTCCATTTCTATTGAATAATATAACGCCTATTTCTGACTCTAATTGCTTAATGGCTTTACTTAAACCCGGCTGGGAAATATTTAGAGACTTTGCGGCTTCAGTAAAAGTGCGTGCTTTTGCGGCTATCTGAAAATATTTTAAATTTATAAAATCCATAACTCGCTCCTTTCATAACCTCAGGTTATAGAATGATGAAAAATTAATATTATAAGTTATTAATGGGTAATGTTACCATAAAGTTATAGTATTAATAAAGGGAGATACGATAAAATGAGATTAAAAGATAAAGTTGCGTTAATTACAGGTTCAGCTTCTGGTATGGGAAGAGCGGAGGCGCTTAGATATGCAGAAGAAGGCGCGAAAGTTGTTGTAGCAGATATGAATATCGAAGGTGCTCAAGAAGTTGTGCAAGAAATTATTGAAAATGGATATCAAGCGTTAGCAATTAAAGCAGATATCACAAAAACGGAAGATATTCATAACATGGTTGATAAAACAAAAGAAGTCTTTGGTTCAATTGATATTTTAGTCAATAATGCTGGTATATTCGATAAATATCAAACAAGTTTAGATACTGATTTAGACAAATGGAATTTTTTATTAAATATTAATTTAACAAGCACTTTCCAACTGTCGAATGCAGTACTGCCAGATATGATTGAAAAACAAAATGGTGCTATTGTTAATATAGCTTCAGTAGCAGGGTTAGTTGTCGGTAAAGGTGGCGCCGCTTATACAACTGCGAAACATGCTGTTATTGGGTATACAAAACATCTCGCTTCAGAATATGCAAAATATAATATTAAAATCAATGCAATAGCGCCTGGTACTATTGAAACGCCATTAATTAAAGATGTGGCTGATAGTATTCCGAAAGATTCCGTACCCGCGAAACGTTTCGGTCAAATTGAAGAAGTAGCAGATTTAACAGTATTTCTAGGATCAGATGAAGCTAAGTTTATGAATGGTGTAGTTGTTCCTATAGATGGTGGATTCACAATTCAATAACATTTAATAATACTTTTAAAATTAAGCTAAATCGAACTTATTTATAAATAAAAAGAGCAAGCATCACAAACTTTTCAGTTTAATGTGATGTTGCTCTTTTATATTATAAAACCTCATGAAGATTTTAAACTTCTGTAACGTCAACATCAATATGTTCAACACGGTTATATGCACCGTGGTCAACTGGACCTACAAAGTCATTCATCTTCCAACCATTTTTAATTGCAGAAGCAACAAAAGCTTTGGCGGCAATAACTGCTTCTCTTGGTGTTTTGCCGTTTGCTAAATACGCAGTAGTTGCTGCTGCAAAAGTACAACCTGCACCATGATTATAGCTTTGTTGGAACATATCCGTAGTTAATTGGTAGAATTGTTTACCATCATAGTAAAGGTCATAAGATTTATCTTGATCTAAAGCTTTACCACCTTTAATAATGACATGCTTTGCACCTTGTTTATGAATGATTTCAGCAGCTTTTTTCATATCATTTATTGATTTTAAAGTACCTAGATTTGCAAGCTGCCCCGCTTCAAATAAATTTGGTGTTACGACAGTTGCTTTAGGTAATAAATGCTCAATCATTGCATCAGTATTGCCAGGGTTTAATACTTCGTTTTCCCCTTTACAGACCATCACTGGATCGACGACAAAGTAATCGGCGCCAGATTCTTCATAAGCTTCGCCAAGACGTTTGATAATTTCTTGTGTACCGAGCATACCTGTTTTCACAGCATCTGGGTGAATTGAGATTGCTGTTTCTAATTGTTTCTCAAACACATCAAATGGAATTGGCGTTACGTCATGAGACCACGTCGCTTTATCCATTGTAACGATTGATGTCAGAGCAACAATGCCGTATGTCTCTAACTCTTGAAATGTTTTTAAATCTGCTTGCATACCTGCGCCCGCGCTTGTGTCTGAACCTGCAATCGTTAATGTTTTTTTCAATGCCATGAATCTTCACTCCTAAATTTCTTTTGTACATATCATACCACGTTTATCGAGTATTCTAAATAATGACCTTTTAAATAGCGAGCAATATTTAACTACTTTGTATAATGTAGATTAATTTTATTTTGATGAAGTGAAATAGGGTTAACTATAAAATATTTAAAATATCTTATAGGATTACCTGAGCTGGTTTAAGGTTTACAAGTGCTGATGCACTTGCATAAGTGGTTCTATTCTTGTGGATACAAAGTAGAAATAATGGTTCGCCTGAGCAGATTTAAATGTTTACAAGTGCTAAGGCACTTGCATAAGTAGTGCTAGTCTTGCTAATGCAAGAAGTACTACTTTACATGCATAAGAACTACTTATTCACGCGCACAATTTCTTGCGCGAGGATTTTAAAAAGGATTACCTGAGATGGTTTAAGGTTTACAAGTGTCGATGCACTTGCATAAGTAGTGCTAGTCTTGCTAGCGCAAGAAGAACTACTTTACATGCATAAGAACTACTTATTCACGCGCACAATTTCTTGCGCGTGAAAGTAGTTCTAATATGTTAAAATACTAACTGAGGTGAGAGGGAATATGGAATGGTCAGATGTTTTTCATGAAATTACTACGCGACATGACTTTAGTGCGATGCACGAATTTTTAGAAAAAGAATATACAACAGAAATTGTATATCCAGATAGAGAGAATGTTTACCAAGCATTTGATTTAACACCATTTGAACAAGTGAAAGTTGTCATATTAGGTCAAGATCCATATCACGGACCGAATCAAGCACATGGCTTAGCTTTCTCAGTACAACCAGATGCTAAGTTTCCACCTTCATTGCGTAATATGTATAAAGAACTTAAAGATGACATAGGTTGTGAAAGAACAACGCCGCATTTACAAGATTGGGCGCGTGAAGGTGTTTTGTTATTGAATACCGTTCTGACTGTCCGCCAAGGAGAGGCACATTCACATAAAGAAATTGGCTGGGAACTTTTCACAGATGAAGTGATTCAAACTGTATCTGAACAATTAGAAAATGTTGTGTTTATTTTATGGGGAAAACCCGCACAACAAAAAATCAAATTGATAGATACGTCGAAACATCATATCATTAAGTCTCCACATCCAAGTCCTTTATCTGCTTATCGTGGTTTCTTTGGTTCAAAACCATATTCTCAAGCAAATACGTATTTACAAGAAAATGGTAAAGCACCAGTAAATTGGTGTGAAGGTGAGGCATAAACATGGAAAAAGATAAGATCATACAGTTAATTGAGCAAGAATTAGTAGCAACGGACGAAGCAAAGCATAATGCTGAATTTGAAAAGCATATTTATGCTATTCACACGTTGACTTCACTTGTTACAGGGTCGACAAGCCAGCATAAAAGTTATAAAGATAATACGTATGATGTTTCTTCTTCATTCCAAACTTCTACTATAGTAAGTAATAGTAATTCAAAATCGCAACCAGACCTCTAAAAAACAAGGTGTATCTGCGGAAGAGATTCGAGCGATGGGTGGTAAAACATCACAACCCGCGTCACAAAATAGCGTTTCTGACACGTCACTTACATCTAACAAGTTGGTTACTGATGATGAAATAGGTAATGGAGATTCAATATTTGATTTTTAATTAAGAAGGGAAGTAAATAGCATGATGAAAGTATTTATTATATTAGGTGCATTGAACACAATGATGGCAGTAGGAACTGGCGCATTTGGTGCACATGGCTTAGAAAATAAACTATCGGCAAAATATTTATCAGTATGGGAAAAAGCAACGACTTACCAAATGTATCATGGTTTAGGCTTACTCGCGCTTGGTATCATTAGTGGTACAACTTCAATTAACGTGAATTGGGCAGGTTGGCTCATGTTCTTCGGTATCGTCTTTTTCAGTGGTTCATTATACATTTTGGCATTAACTCAAATTCGTATTCTTGGCGCAATTACGCCAATCGGTGGGGTTTTATTCCTAGTAGGTTGGTTAATGCTAATTATCGGAACATTTAAATTATAAATTTTTAATTGTTATAGAATTCATCTTGTGGGTATAATACAGTCCATGAGGTGAATTTTATTTATGAGTCAAAATGATAAGGAAATAGATAGAGGAGATTTAAAACAAAACTTATCTGAAAAATTTGTATGGGCTATAGCCTATGGTTCATGTATAGGTTGGGGCGCATTTATACTACCTGGCGACTGGATTGGTCAATCAGGTCCTATATCTGCAGCGATAGGTATTGTAATTGGTGCATTATTAATGATACTGATTGCAGTAAGTTATGGTGCTTTAGTTGAACGTTTTCCAGTTTCAGGTGGGGCATTTGCATTTAGTTTTTTAGGATTTGGAAGGTACGTCAGTTTCTTCTCATCCTGGTTTTTAACTTTTGGATATATATGTGTTGTAGCTTTAAACGCAACAGCATTTAGTTTATTAATTAAGTTCTTACTACCAGATATATTAGAAACTGGTAAGTTATATACTATTGCAGGATGGGATGTATATATAACTGAGATTCTTATCGCATCGTTATTATTAATTGTCTTTATGTTTATAGCAATTAAAGGTGCAAGTGTATCAGGATCTCTACAATTTTATTTCTGTGTAGCAATGGTTATAACAATCTTATTACTATTTTTCGGTTCATTCTTCGGGAATAACTTCTCTTTTGAAAATTTACAACCGTTAACTAATGAAAAAGAAGGTTGGTTTACATCCATTATTATGATTGTGGCGGTAGCGCCATGGGCATATGTTGGATTTGACAATATTCCACAAACAGCAGAAGAATTTGATTTTGCGCCGAATAAAACATTTAAATTAATCGTTTATAGTTTACTTGCCGCAACATTCACTTATGTATTAATGATTTTATACACAAGTTGGTTAAGTAGTTCATCAACAAGTTTAAATGGTAATTTATGGTTAACAGGTGCTGTGACACAAGAAGCCTTTGGTTATATTGGTTTAGCAGTGCTAGCAATTGCAATTATGATGGGAATATTCACTGGTTTAAATGGTTTCTTGATGAGTTCAAGCCGTTTATTATTCTCAATGGGACGTTCAGGCATTATGCCTTCTGTATTTAGTAAATTGCATAAAAAATATAAGACACCTTATATTGCAATTTTCTTTTTAGTTTCTGTTACATTAATTGCACCGTGGCTAGGTCGTACTGCATTAACGTGGATTGTTGATATGTCTTCAACAGGTGTATCAATTGCTTATTTTATTACATGTTTATCAGCAACAAGACTCTTTAGTTTTGATAAATCAAGTAACACATACGGACCTGTATACAAAGTTTTTGCGATATTAGGTTCAATCGTTTCATTTGTGTTCTTACTCTTATTATTAGTTCCTGGGTCACCAAGCAGCACTTTCAACACCATCTTATATCGCATTAGGCGGTTGGTTAATTATTGGTTTAATTTTCTTTGTTGTACGTTATCCAAAACTGAAAAATATGGATAATGACAGACTAAGTAAACTTATTTTAAATCAATCAGAAGATGAAATAGTAGATTTAATTAATAAAAATAAATCAGATAAAGCGAACAACTAGTTGTTTTTGTGAATAATAATCATGTTTTTTGCATGTAAAATTATATAATCCTAACATTTAAACTTGGATTATATAATTGCATATACGCCCTTCAATACAGACATATTAAAAGTGTTTATATTGGAGGGCTTTTATTATTAGATCTTTGATTATAAAAATAGCGAGTAACAAAAAAACCTGAGAAAAATCATTTGTAATAATGATTTTTCTCAGGTTTTTGCTTTAGCATCATGCGTGTTAAATTCTTTTTTACGTATTTTCGTACCAGAGACAATAAGTTTTGATATTTGATCAGCAAAAAGTAATCCTAAAGCGATAGCACCAGCAATTAAAGTCACTTCTAACATTGTATTAATTGCTTTACTAAATTCCAATAGAATCAAGCTTTTTGTTGCATCGAATGCAAGACCACCAGGTACGAGTGGGATAATACCTGGAACCATAAATATAATTACGGGTTCCTTTTTATAACGAGCCATGATGTGACTTAGCATACCTAACGCAATACTTCCAAAGAAACTAGAATATATAGTATGGAAATGAAAACCTTCATAAAATAAAATATAAAACATCCATCCACATGCACCTACAATACCAACTGTGTTGTATAGGCGTTTTGGCACATCAAATATCACACCAAAGAAAAGGGAAGCAGTATAACTAAATATTAAATTTAAAATCCAAAACATAGACATTGCTCCTAAAAATAATGAGTATAGTACCAACACCGGCGCCTATACCAAAGGCAGTCACTAGGGCTTCTAGTGATTTAGTGGTAAATAGTAACATGTGACCGGCGAATAAATCTTGAATGGCATTCGTTATTAATACACCAGGAACGATAGGCATTACTGAAGCTATTATAATAGTAGATATCGAACCACCGGGTATTAAATAATGTCCTGAAACGGTTATGAGACCGATGACAATTGCGCCCATAAATTCTGGAATGAATTGAGCGTGTAATTTTCGTTGAAGCGTTTCTACAACAATGAAGCCAAAGGAACCAGCCAAAATAGCAGTAAGTACATCTGTTAAGATGCCACCTTGAAGATATAAAAAACTGGTCGCGATAACAGCGGCAGCAATAAATTTGAAAATTAGATCATGGTTAATGCTTTGTTCATGATATATTTTTTGCAGTTCTTGAAAGGCATCTTCAAGTGAAATGTCACCTAAAGCAAGCTGCCTAGATATACCATTTGTTCTTGATATACGATGAAGATTGGTATCTCGTGTTTTAATCCTGAAGATCCTAGGATAAGATTCGTTATGTAACATGAAGTTAATGACTGTATTAGTTACGAAACTATTGCTTTCTGGATAACCTAACGTAGTTGCAATCCGAGTCATTGTATCTTCAACTCTGGAACCTTCTGCACCAGATTCCAACAGAATGCGTCCTCGCGAGCAAAATGACATCTTTCGCCATTCTTTCATCATAACTTTCAACTGTTTGATTGTATATTGTCATTTAATCACCAATAATGAAGTATTTAACTAAAGCTATGTTTTTGTATTCATAGCATAGGAATAAGTTATTGAGTTAATAATTTTTATTGTAACACTTTACTCATAAAAATTGTTAGAGGAATCAGAAAGTAACTTATGCGCTTTATAAATTTTAAAATATAACATTTTATACAATTTAAGTAATTTAAATATGTTTCAAATTTCGCAAATAGGCTAAAATAATATTAGTTAGCTGTTTCAGACAAATATTGAGTAGCGACAATATTTAACAGTTAATATTAAATTAAGTAGTGATTAAAGTTCTCCCAAACACACTACACAGACTCAGGCACACTTGTTCAACGGCAAGTGTGCCTTTTTACTCGCTCTAGCTTTCACCATAGTGAAAGCAGAGCGAGTAAGAACGAATACCGAAATAGGTGAATGCATAAAAAAATGCCGACAAAGTTGGATACTTTGCCGACAGTCTTATACGTTTCCATTAATATGAATAGAATCGTTTATTGTATTTTATAATGAAAATAAATCTTGTAAGACATCTTTTGTGATGATATTACCTACAAAGAAACTACCAAAGTCGCCGTAGCGTGCAGTCGTTTCATCAAATCTCATTTCATAAACAATTTTTTTGAATTGAAGTGGGTCTTCTGCAAAAAGTGTAACGCCCCATTCGTGATCGTCAAAACCAACAGATCCAGTGATGAATTGTTTGATTTTACCTGCATATTGGCGACCAATCATGCCATGATCATGCATAAGTTTCTTTCTATCTTCAAGTGGTAACATATACCAGTTATACGTTTCACCACGACGTTTATCCATTGGATAGAAACAGATATATTCAGTACGAGGTAATTCAGGGAATAATCTTGGTTTAATATGAGGATTTTCATATGGATCTTCATCAGATTTTCCTGCAAGATAATTACCTAATTCTATGATAGAAACATAAGAATATGTTGGAATTAAGAAATCTGTAATTTTCAATTTATTAAATTCATTTTCAAAAGCATTTAAATCTTTCATTTCTGGACGTAATACCCATAAAAGAAGGTCTGCTTTTTGACCATTAATATTGTAAAATGCATGATCTCCTGCATTATTTGTACGTGCTTCTTCGTGCTTATCTAAAAACGATTGTAATTCTTCCACGAGAGATTGACGTTCTTCCTCTGGAACTAAACGTAAAGTAGTCCAATCAATAGCATATAATAAATGTAAACTATACCAACCGTCTAACGTTTCTGGTACTTGTGGCATTGTAAATCGCTCCTTTGTGAAAATTTCTATGTCTTCACTATAAAATTCTACCATAAAGGCAGTGTTAAAACATAAGTAAATGATTACAAATTGGTGACATGGAATTCTATAAAAAAATAACGTATACTATATAGTGTAAATAAATAGATTTAAATTTCGAGGAGGCCCCCTATGTCTTTATTAGATGTATTACAAGAAAAACTTTCAGGAAAAAATGTGAGAATCGTATTACCTGAGGGTGAAGATGAACGCGTATTAACAGCGACAACACAATTACAAAATACGGAATATGTTACACCAGTAGTATTGGGTAATGAAGCTAATGTGAAGGCTTTAGCTAACGATAAAGGATTAGATATTACTAACATTGAAATTATCGATCCAGAAACAAGTGAATTGAAACAAGAATTAGTAACTGCTTTCGTTGAACGCCGTAAAGGTAAAGCGACTGAAGAACAAGCACAAGAAATGCTAAAAAATGTAAACTACTTTGGTACAATGCTTGTTTATACTGGTAAAGCTGAAGGACTAGTCAGCGGTGCGAGCACATTCTACAGGCGATACAGTTCGTCCAAGCATTACAAATTATTAAAACGAAACCTGGTGTTTCAAAAACATCTGGCGTTTTCTTTATGATTAAAGGAGAAGAGCAATATATCTTCGGCGATTGCGCAATCAATCCAACGCTTGAAGCACAAGACTTAGCTGAAATTGCAGTAGAGAGTGCAAAAACTGCTAAAAGCTTTGACATGTCACCGCGTGTAGCAATGTTAAGTTTTTCAACAAAAGGCTCTGCAAAATCAGACGATGTTGAAAAAGTAGCAAATGCAGTGAATTTAGCTCAAGAGAAAATTGAAACTGACAATATTGAAGATGTTGTTGTAGATGGTGAATTCCAATTTGACGCAGCAATCGTACCAGAAGTTGCTAAGAAAAAAGCACCAGACGCAAAAATACAAGGTAATGCTAATGTATTTATCTTCCCAAGTTTAGAAGCGGGTAATATTGGATACAAAATTGCACAACGTTTAGGCGGTTTTGATGCAGTAGGTCCAGTACTACAAGGACTGAATTCTCCAGTGAATGATTTATCTCGTGGTTGTTCAACAGAAGACGTGTATAACTTATCAATCATTACTGTCGCGCAAACATTACAATAATGGATTTAGCAAGTAAATATTTTAATGATATAGATTGGCGTTATATTGACCATTCTTCTGGGTTAGCGCCTATGCAATCATTTGCATTCGATGATACATTTTCTGAAAGTGTTGGCAAAGATTTATCATGTAATGTGGTACGTACTTGGATACACCAACATACAGTCATTTTAGGTATACATGATTCACGCCTACCTTTTTTACAAGACGGCATTCGTTATCTTACTGAAGAACGTGGCTATAATGCGATTGTTAGAAATTCAGGTGGTTTGGGTGTAGTCCTAGACCAAGGTATACTCAATATTTCTCTTCTCTTTAAAGGTAAACATGACATTACAATAGATGAAGCTTTTACAGTGATGTATTTATTGGTTTCGAAAATGTTTGAAGATGAAGATGTAGAGATTGAAACACATGAAATTGAACGATCGTATTGTCCAGGGAAATTTGATTTAAGTATTAATGGGCGAAAATTTGCGGGTATTTCCCAAAGACGGGTACGTGGTGGCATTGCTGTACAAGTGTATCTTTGTGTAGAAGGTGATGGCAGTGAACGTGCTTGATATGATGAAATCTTTTTATAAACGCGCATTAAAGGATGCAGAAACAAAATTCACTTATCCAAATATTGATCCACAATGCATGGCGTCGTTAGAGTCACTATTAGGTAAAACAATCACTGTCCAAGACGTAATGTTTAAATTGTTATATGCCCTTAAAGATTTAGGTGGACAATTAAACATGGAACCTATAACAAATGATGAATGGCAACGCTATGAAGGTTACTTTGAAAAAATGATTGAACGTAACGCTAAGATGAATCAAGCGATGGAGTAAATAATTATTAAGACCAGAAACGATACTTTTTTATTAAAGTAACGGCTCTGGTCTTTTTTATAGTTAATATAAAAATTATTGACATAAATCTTTCTAATTGTTGAATTATAGAAAGTAAATAAGTAATATAGGAAAAGTGTAGTTTAAAACTAACTAATTTAAATAAATTTCCGTAAAATCATGTTAACTTTTTGAATATAAGACTATAGAGTTTTATAATGGAAAAGTATTGATTATAATTAGTAGCAGGTATTAACTTTTGAGAAGACACTTTCTGTTATTTAATTAAAAATAAACCAAATATCTATGTCTAGAGTTGTATGGCATAATATAAAATTTGTGAGATAATGTATAATAATGTGTGTAAAATTAGTTAAGGTTGAGTATTTTCATATAGAATACGAGCAGTCTTTTCAAATTATTAATAATAAAAGACATATTAGATGCGCTAACAACGAGACTTAGAACACGAAATTTCCTGGGAAATTTAAGCAGAATGCATTGTGGTGTTCTGAAATGACTAAAATCAGTGTGGTCTGTAAGGTGTAGCGTACTTAAAATATAAAACTAAAGAAAATACTAAAGGTGATTGAGAATATGACACAACAAGGATATGGGGAAGCAAATGGAAAAGTAATATTAATTGGTGAACATGCTGTTACATTTGGCGAGCCAGCAATTGCGATTCCATTTACGACCGGGAAAGTGAGAGCGAAAATAGAATCTATAGAAGAACCTTTTTCTTCATGTATTAAAAGTGATGTATATGAAGGTGAGTTAATTAATGCACCTGAACATTTAAAGGCAGTAATAACTCGTTTTGTAGAAAAATATGAAATCCAAACACCTATAAAAGTTTCGATTGATACAAACTTACCACCATCTAGAGGGCTAGGCTCAAGTGCTGCAATGGCGGTTGCTTTTGTGCGTGCAAGTTTCGACTACCTCAATAAACCATTATCTGATGAGGTGTTGATAGAAGAAGCCAATTGGGCGGAACGTATTGCACACGGTAAACCAAGTGGCATTGATACACAAACGATTGTATCGAATAAGCCAGTGTGGTTTAAGCAAGGTAACGTGACGACATTAAAGCCATTAGAATTGAATGGTTACATGATTGTTATTGACACAGGTGTACTCGGCTCTACAAAACAAGCAGTAGAAGATGTACATAATTTATGTAAAGAAGATAATGAGTACTTAGAACATGTGAAACATATTGGTCAACTTGTACACGAAGCAAGTGACTCTATAGAGCATCATAACTTCGAAAAATTAGCCTCTATCTTTAATTTGTGTCAAGAAAGCTTACGTACATTAACGGTAAGCCATGATAAAATTGAAACATTACTTGAGGCAAGTAAACAACAAGGCGCTATTGCTCGGAAAATTAACTGGTGGCGGTCGTGGCGGTAGTATGATTGTACTTGCTTCAACCTTAGAAGTGGCTGAGAAAATTGTTGAAAGTGCGCAAAACTTAGGTGCACATCATACATGGATTGAATATTTAGGAGGTTAATGACGTTGGTTAATAGTGGTAAAGCACGTGCACATACAAATATTGCACTCATAAAATATTGGGGTAAAGCTGATGAAACTTATATTATTCCGATGAATAATAGTTTGTCGGTTACATTAGATCGCTTTTATACTGAAACTAAAGTGACATTTGATGAGAGCTATACTAAAGATACGCTTATTTTGAATGGCCAAGCAGTAAATGACGCAGAAGCAACTAAGATACACCGTTTTATGGATGTGTTCCGCGAATTAAGTCAAACCTCAATGTTTGCATATATTGAGAGTGATAATTATGTCCCTACAGCAACAGGGTTAGCATCTTCAGCAAGTGCCTATGCGGCATTAGCAGCAGCTTGTGATGCGGCTTTGAATCTAGGGTTAACAGGCAAAGCGTTATCTAGATTGGCTCGTAGAGGGTCAGGATCTGCTTCTAGAAGTATCTATGGCGGTTTTGTAGAATGGGAAAAAGGGTATGATGATGAGACATCATATAGTTTTCCTGTTGAAGCAGATAATTGGGAAGACGAGTTAGCAATGATATTTGTTGTCATTAATAATAAATCGAAAAAAGTTTCAAGTCGTGCCGGTATGTCACTTACACGTGATACATCACGTTTTTATCAATATTGGTTAGACCATGTGGATGAGGACATAGCGTCAGTTAAGCATGCAATAAATCAAAAAGACTTTAAACAATTAGGTGAAGTGATTGAAGCCAACGGTTTGCGCATGCATGCAACAAACTTAGGTGCACAACCGCCGTTCACTTATATGGTCGACGACAGTTATTTAGTGATGGACATCGTAGACCAATGTCGTAAGGCGGGTCATCCTTGTTACTTTACGATGGATGCTTGGTCCAAATGTTAAAATTTTAGTAGAAAAGAAAAATAAACAAGCGGTTGTTGATGCATTACATAAATCGTTTAAAGAAGACCAAATCATTGCGAGCGACATTACACGTACAGGCGTAGAAATTATTGAGTAAGGAAGAGATAAAATGATTCAAGTTAAAGCACCAGGGAAGCTATACATTGCAGGTGAATACGCAGTTGTCGAACCTGGCTATAAATCAATATTAATCGCAGTAGATCGATTTGTAACTGCTTCTATTGAAGATTCAAATGCACCACAGGGTACGATACATTCTAAGACCTTACATCATGAACCAGTAACATTTCAAAGACGTGAAGATAAAATTGTAGTTTCAGATTTAAATGTCGCGAAACAATTGAAGTATGTCATCACAGCAATTGAAATCTTTGAACAATTTGTAAGAAGTAATAATATGCCTTTAAAACATTTCAATTTAACAATTGATAGTAATTTAGACGATACAAATGGGCATAAATATGGTTTAGGTTCTAGTGCGACTGTCTTGGTATCAGTTGTTAAAGCTTTGAATGAATTTTATGGTATGCATTTATCTAATTTATATATTTACAAACTTGCAGTTATTGCAAATATGAAATTACAAAGCTTAAGTTCTTGTGGTGATATTGCTGTCAGTGTTTATACTGGTCTGGTTAGCTTATAGTACGTTTGATCATGAATGGGTATCACAGCAAATTGAAGATACGTCAGTCAATGATGTATTGAATAAAAACTGGCCTGGCCTTCATATCGAACCATTACAGCCACCAGAAAATATGGAAGTGCTTATAGGTTGGACTGGGTCACCAGCTTCGTCACACCACTTAGTGAGTGAAGTAAAACGCTTGAAATCAGATCCTACCTTTTACGGTAAATTTTTAGAACGCTCTCATTTATGTGTTGAGAAGTTGATACATGCTTTTAAAACGAATCATATTAAAGGCGTGCAACAAATGATTCGCATCAACCGTGAGATTATTCAATCTATGGATAAAGAAGCGACAGTTGATATTGAAACTGCCCATTTAAAAGTATTATGTTCTGTAGCTGAAAAATATGGCGGCGCTGCCAAAACATCAGGTGCAGGTGGTGGAGATTGTGGCATAACGATAATCAATAAAGGTGTTAATAAGCAACGCATTTACGATGAATGGTTAGAAAATGAAGTGAAACCTTTGGAGTTTAATATATACCACGGTCAATAATGAAAATGAACAGTATGAAGCTGAGGCATAAATATATGTCCCACTCACTACTGTTTTTTATTTTGCTGAAATTGAATAAAAGTAAACTATCTAGCAACTAAATCTAAGACACTGATAAGCAACGCATAATACGTTGTCGTTAATCTGACCACATCTAAATAACGCAATGGAAAATTTACCTCTTAATGGAAATAAATTCAGTTGTAGAAATGAATTGTCTAAATGTACGAATGTTATTGAACTCATTGAGATTAAAGCATACGATCATCTTAAGAAAGCGCTTATAATAATGCGATGATAGAAGGGTGATTATTATGAATTTGGGACGTAAGTTTGGAGATGCAATTCGTAGATTTGGTGGCGCAATGATTGTTCCAGTATTATTATTTCCATTTTTCGGGATTATTATTGGCATAGCTACACTGTTTAAAAACGAGGCGATTATGGGTCAGCTGGCTGATCCTAATGGTTTATGGTTTCAAATATGGTCATTAATTGAAAATGGTGGGTGGACGGTATTTGAAAATATAGAACTTATTTTCGTTATCGGCTTACCTATATCACTAGCTAAAAAGTCAGCCGGCCATGCAGTAATGTCGTCGGTAGTAACTTATATGATGTTTAATTATTTTATAAATAGCATATTAACGACATGGGGCCCTGCTTTTGGTGTGGACTTTAAGGGCGATGCAGGAGAAGTCACAGGTATTACTGAACTCGCAGGTATTAAAACCTTAGATACAAATATTATCGGTGCACTCATCATCTCAGGCATCGCGATTTGGTTACATAATCGATATTATGATAAGAAATTGCCAGAGTCTTTAGGAATATTCCAAGGTTCGCCGTTTGTTGTCATGATAGCATTCTTTGCTATGATTCCATTAGCATTTTTAACAAGTTGGGGATGGCCTATTGTTCAAGGATGGATTGCTTCGTTACAAGTGTTTTTAGCTTCATCAAGTTACGTTGGCGTATGGCTTTTCCACTTTTTAGAACGTATTTTAATTCCGACAGGATTACATCATTTCATCTACACGCCGTTTGAATATGGACCGGCAGTAGTCGATGGTGGTATTAAATCGTATTGGATTTCTCATTTAACTGAGTATTCGCAAACAACAAAACCACTAAAAGAAATTTTTCCAGGTGGTGGATTTTTATTACAAGGTAATATTAAAATGTTCGGCTCGATTGGTATAGCACTTGCGATATATTCAACGGCAAAAGCACATAAAAAGAAAGAAGTTGGGGCATTATTATTAGTCGCTACTTTAACAGCCGTGTTTGCAGGTATCACAGAGCCACTAGAATTTACGTTTATCTTTATAGCGCCGTTTCTATTTTTAATCCACGCTATTCTCGGAGCAACAATGGTGACCATTATGTACGGGTTTGGTCTTGTAGGTAATTTAGGTGGTGGCTTTATTGAAATCGCAACAACCAATTGGATTCCGTTGTTTGGTTCGCATTGGGGAACTTACGTCGCTCAATTTATTATAGGCATTATATTCATATTCATTTATTATTATCTATTCAGATTTATTATCCTAAAAATGGATATACCTATGCCAGGTAGAGAGAAAGATGATGAGATAGATGCTAAGCTCTATACGAAGCGTGATTATAAGGAAAATAAACACAAAAAAACGAGTGATAAAAACGAATATGAAACAAAAGCTGCAATTTATTTAGAAGGCTTAGGTGGCACGGAAAATATTGCTGATATAACAAATTGTGCAACAAGATTACGTGTGACCGTTAAAGACCCTGAAAAAGTAGAAGAAGATGGCTATTTTAAAACAGTGGGTGGTGCGCATGGACTCGTGAAAAGCGGGAAAAACGTACAAGTCATCGTAGGACTTTCGGTTCCACAAGTGAGAGAAGCGGTAGAACAAATTATTAAGCACGAAGCATAAGACTATAAAATTAAATATGATGTAAAACAAATCAGTATCATTGTTTTACATCATATAATTTATATCATTATTTGGAAATTTTGTAGTTGTGATATGTTCTAGCGATAAAATCAAAAACGACATAATATGGAGTAAAACTGTAATGTTTCGTATTATTAAAAAATTGCATTGGTGCACTGTTAACATAAATATTGAAGGCGGCATTTTTGGCAATATAGTTGTCATGTAATGTCGTGATAGAGACGTAATGCAATTCACGTGATTTAATGAGTTGAATAGGTTCTTTTAAATTTTTAGTTTCACCCGATAAAGAAATGATGAAAAGTAAATCTTCTGGTGACATTTGATCTATAGCTAAGCGCAATTCATTTTCATCATTAACAACAATAGAGCGTTTAGAGATAGAAAGCATATGGCGTTGTGCTTCCCTGGCAACATTTTGTTGGGCCATGCCTGTGCCGAAGATATAGACGAAAGGTGCGGCTTCTAATAAGTGGTTTAAAAGTTTATAGTCGAACATTTGAAGGTGTTCTACAGTTCTTTGCACATCTTCGACAATCGGGTCTGTGCTTGCTAAATGTGATGGTTGTGCGTTGTTTTCCATTTTCAAGTAAAACTTAAAGTTGCTATAGCCTTCAAAGCCCATCTTTTTAACGAGCCTATGAATCGTTGAGATGGAAGTATGCGTGAGTTTACTTAAATCATGGATTTTCATAGTTGACATGTCATCCATGTTTTGACGTATGATATTGATGATATGTAAATCATTTTCAGTTAATTGCTCAAAGTATTTATTGATAAGATGATCAAGTACCATATGTGTGGATTCCACCTATTCATTGGAAAATTTTCCGGAATTTGAAAATATATTCTAATGTTAATATATAAAATCTAAATACGTCAAATTTATTGGTATTTTTAACATTGTATTTTAATATGAAATTAAGTATTAACCTTTTAAATGTAATAAAGCTTAAATTTAATACGACTTTTTGTAAGCGGTTACTTTTAAAGACTGAATAAATTTAATATAAAGGGATGAGTCTATGAATGTGAAAATTGGAATAATTGGATGCGGTGGCATAGCTAATGGTAAGCATTTACCAAGTTTAGAAAAAATCCCAGAAGCAACTATGGTCGCTTTTTGCGATATAGACGTAGCTAAAGCTGAATCTGCGGCGACAACTTACGGTATAGAAAACGCGGCAATATATGAAGATTACAAACAATTACTCGAAGATAAATCTATAGAAGTAATACACGTGTGTACACCTAATAATACACATAAGGAGATAACAGTTGCGGCATTAAATGCTGGGAAACATGTAATGTGCGAGAAACCAATGGCTAAAACTTCAAACGAAGCCCGTGAAATGATCGAGGCGGCGGAGCGAAATAATAAAAAATTAACAATTGGTTACCAAAATAGATTTAGAGCTGACAGTCAACATTTACGAAAAGTGACGCAACGTGGAGACTTAGGAGATATTTATTATAGTAAAGCGCAAGCAATTCGACGTCGTGCAGTTCCTACGTGGGGTGTGTTCCTAGATGAAGAGAAACAAGGCGGCGGACCATTAATTGATATTGGTACACATGCATTGGATTTAACATTATGGATGATGGATAATTACGAACCAGAGTCTGTTATGGGATCTACTTTTCATAAATTGGGAAAACAAGACAATGCGGCAAATGCATGGGGACCGTGGGATCCAGATGAATTTACTGTTGAAGACTCAGCGTTTGGCTTTATTAAGATGCGTAATGGCGCAACAATCATCTTAGAATCTAGTTGGGCGCTCAATTCTTTAGACGTAGACGAAGCGAAATGTGCATTGTCAGGTACGCAGGGTGGTGCGGATATGAAGGATGGTTTACGCGTCCATGGTGAAGCATTCGGCACTTTATATACATCTCAAATTGAAGTAGATAATGCAGGTGTTGATTTTTATGAAAGTGAAAAAATCGATGAAGCTGAAGAAGAAGCACGTGCTTGGATAGATAATATTATTCATGATACTGAACCAGTCGTAAAACCTAAAGAAGCATTTGTAGTAACTCAAATATTAGAAGCGATATATGAATCTGCAAAAACAGGAAAAGCGGTATATCTCAATAATCATTAATCAAAGGGGAGCTTACTATTGAATATAACAATTTGGAATGAATTTCGTCATGAACAAGAAAGTGCTGAAGTAAAAAAAGTTTATCCTGAAGGTATTCATAAAGCATTAGCGTCTTTTCTAGAGCATGAACACCAAGTTAAGACGGCAACACTAGATGAACCCGAACATGGTCTGACAGACGATGTATTAGCGAATACAGACGTGTTAGTTTGGTGGGGGCATAAAGCACATGATGAAGTCGATGATATTATTGTAGAAAAAGTGAAACAACGTGTGTTGGATGGCATGGGTCTTGTTGTGTTACATTCTGGACATTTCTCGAAAATTTTCAAAAACTTAATGGGCACTACGTGTGACCTTAAGTGGAGAGAAGCAGATGAAAAAGAACGATTATGGGTAGTTGATCCGACACATCCGATTACTGAAGGCTTAGATTCATATTTTGAATTAGAGAAAGAAGAAATGTACGGAGAGCATTTTGATATCCCAAGCACCAGATGAAACAGTATTTATTAGCTGGTTTGAAGGCGGAGAGGTCTTTAGAAGCGGAGCGACTTTTAAAAGAGGTAATGGCAAAATATTCTATTTTAGACCAGGCCATGAAAGTTATCCGACATATTATAATGCCAACATTCAACAAGTCATCAAAAATGGCGTGAAATGGGCATGCAATACCAATACACCGAAACATCAGTATGGCAATGCTCAACCGTTAGAGGAAATAAAAGAAAAATAGGGTTGGGAGTTTGGTTACTATGGAGAATGTAGAAAAATTAAAAATCGGCATTATTGGTTGTGGCGGTATTGCGCAAGGTAGACATATTCCAGCATTTCAAAATTTAAGTCATCTTGCTGAAATTGTGGCAGTGCAAGACGTCAATCAAACACTAGCAGAAACAGTAGCGGATAGATTCACAATTGGTAAAGTGTTTGAAAGTTATGAAGCTATGTTTGAAAAGGTTGATGCCGTAGCTATTTGCACGCCGAATAAATTTCATGCAGAAATCAGTATTGTCGCTTTAGAATCAGGGGTTCATGTATTTTGTGAGAAACCAATGGCGATGAATCAAATAGAGAGCGAACAGATGGTTAAAGCTGCTAAGCGTGCTCGGCAAATTATTGGCAATAGGCTATCACTATCGATTTACGGATGCCGCAATTACCGCAAAAAATGCTGTAGATGAGGGTGTGGTTGGTGATGCACTCGTCACACGTGTACAAGCTTTACGTAGGAGAAAAGTACCAGGTTGGGGTGTGTTTACGAATAAAACATTGCAAGGTGGCGGCAGCCTAATTGATTATGGATGCCACTTGTTAGATTTGTCATTGTGGTTATTAAAAGATGTCGAACCCGTTGAAGTGATTGGCAAAACATATAACAGACTAAGTAAAACGCCGAATCAAATCAATGATTGGGGAGAATTTGATCATGAAACGTTTGATGTAGATGATCATGTCACGAGCTTTATTACTTTTGAAGACCATTCAACGATGCAATTTGAATGTTCTTGGTCAGCAAATATTAAAGAAGATACAAAGCATATAAGCATTTCAGGGGTAGACGGTGGCTTAAGTTTATATCCTTTTGAAATTTACCAACCAAGGTTTGGCACATTTTTTACAGAACAAGCTGATGCGGCACATGATGAAGAAATTGCGGCTCAGAGACAAGCGCTTAATTTTGTGAACAGTTGTCTAGGCCATGAAGCGTTAGTCGTGCAACCTGAACAAGCGCAAAAAATTAATATATTAATAGATGCAATATATCAAAGCAAGACAGAAGGACATAGTATTCGATTGTAATGTTTTAAAATTTTGAGGAGGGTTTAATTTATGAAAATTGGTGTGTTCTCAGTATTATTTCAAGATAAAAAATTTGAAGAAATGTTGGACTATGTAGCCGATGCGGGTGTTGACATGATTGAATTAGGTACTGGAGGTAATCCAGGTAATCAATTTTGCCCTTTAGATGAATTATTAGAAGATGAAAGTAAAAGAGCTGAATATTTAGAGCAAATACATCAACGTGGTTTAGGCATTAGTGCTTTTAGCTGTCACAATAATCCAATTTCACCAAATCAAGATCATGCACAAGATGCACATGATACTTTGTTTAAAACAATAAAATTAGCGGCATTATTAAATGTGCCAGTGGTTAATACTTTTTCAGGCGTAGCCGGCTCAGATGAAACAGCAAAATATCCTAATTGGCCAGTAACGCCATGGCCGACAGCCTATTCTGAAATATTAGAGTGGCAATGGGAAGAAAAACTAATTCCTTATTGGAAAAAAGCAGCACAATACGCAAAAGAACAAGGTGTCAAAATTGCGATTGAACTACATGCAGGCTTTTTAGTACATACACCTTATACGTTGTTGAAATTAAGAGCGACAACAAATGATGCGATTGGTGCTAACTTAGATCCTAGTCATTTGTGGTGGCAAGGTATCGATCCAGTTGCGCCGATTAAAATTTTAGGTCGTGAAAATGCCATTCATCATTTTCATGCTAAAGACACATACATTGATCAAGAAAATGTAAATATGTATGGTTTAACGGATATGCAACCTTATGGCAATGTACAAACGCGTGCTTGGACGTTTAGAACTGTAGGCTATGGTCATAACCCACAAGTATGGGGAGAAATCATTAGCGCATTGAGAATCAATGGCTATGATTATGTCGTAAGTATCGAACATGAAGATCCGATTATGTCGATTGAAGAAGGCTTTACTAAAGCAGTAAATAATTTGAAATCAGTAAATATAGAAAATCCAGCACCAGATTTATGGTGGACTTAAAAGTCGATGAAGTGAGCTTAGTATGCGAATATAAAAGCATATACTAAGTTCACTTTTTTATTTATAAGACAACTTGAATCAAGTCATGATAGGCAAACAGTATAATTAAAAACTTGAAATTTCCGCTAAAAAGAGTAAAATAATTAGAGTTGTAAATACAAAAAAATCGCGAATGCGTGCACATATACATATTAAATCAGTATTGAATTTTTGAGTCTGTATATTATTAGAAAGGTGAGGGTGTAGTTGCAAAACAAGTTTCTGATTTGTGATGATTGTCAGGGTGTGGATTGTAAATCATTAGAAAAAAAGCTGACGAAATTAGACCCTGAAGCTGAAATAGAGATTGGCTGTCAGTCCTATTGTGGGCCAGGTAGACGAAAAACATTTGCATTTGTTAATAACCGCCCACTCGCCGCACTAACAGAAGAAGAACTCATGGAGAAAGTAATGAAACAGTTACAAAAACCGAGAGATCCAGAAGAAGAAGAACGTTTGAGACAGCGTAATGAACTGCGTAAACGCCGTAAAGAAGAGCAAGATAGAAAACTGAAAGAGAAACTCGCACAGCGAAAAAGTGCGAAATAACATATAGATGTAGTGTTTATAGTGACACTATTTGAAAGTGGATCGGCAGTGGTGAGACTTAGGAATTTAAGTTTCACTGCTGTTTTTTTATTTTTTATGGAAATGTATGTTGTTCTGGTCCGAGCAATTTATTTAATATATTAGAATTATCATGATAAATTCTATAAAGATAGTATTATATTTAGTTCATTTGTTGATAAAAGTAATGAAATGATTTAAAAATACAATTTCTTTATGAAACTACTCATAAAATGAGCTAAAAAGGGTAAATACAAATTATGAAGTTAGTGAAACAATTAAATTTTAATGGTTATTTGCACATCGATGTTTAGATAACTTTTTATTAAGATGTGCATAAGATTGTTCAATATTATTGCGAGGCTAACGAGCATAAATATAGAAATCGTATTTTAAAATACGTGATTCATATTTAATATAAGGAGCTGAAGAAGTTTGGCGGAAAAAGTACAATTAGGTAAATCAGATGTTAAAGTATCACCCATTGCTTTAGGAACGAATGCAGTAGGGGGTCATAACTTTTATAATAATTTAGATGAAGAACAAGGGAAAGAAACTGTACGTACAGCAATTAGAAATGATATTAATTTATTAGATACGGCGTTTATCTATGGACCTGAACGTTCAGAAGAACTTGTTGGCGAGACAGTGAAAGAATTTACTAGAGAAGAATTTGCGATAGCTACGAAAGGTGCACATTATTTTGATGAAGATGGGAATGTACAAATCTCTAATGATCCAGAATTCTTAAAAGAACAAGTGGCACAAAGTTTAAAACGTCTACAATTAGACTATATTGATTTGTATTATATTCATTTTCCAGATGAATCAACACCTAAAAATGAAGCGGTTGCAGCTTTAAAAGAATTGAAAGACGAAGGCAAAATCAAAGCCATTGGTGTTTCGAACTTTAGTTTAGAACAATTGAAAGAAGCGAATAAAGATGGCTACGTGGATGTCGTTCAAATGGAATATAATTTATTGAATCGTAAAAATGAAGCGATTCTAGAATATACTTCAGAAAATGATATTACATTTATTCCATATTTCCCATTAGTATCAGGTCTTTTAGCTGGTAAATATACAGAGAACACGAAATTTGATGATCTTCGTGCCGAAAATCCAGAGTTTCAAGGTGAAAGATATCAAGAAAATTTAGAAAAAGTAGATCAACTCAGAGTGATTGCTGATAATCATAGAGTAGATGTAGTACATGTTGTATTAGCATATTATCTTACTAAACCATCATTAGATGTGATCATTCCAGGAGCCAAACGACCAAACCAAGTCGTGGATAATTTAATAACCCTTGATTTTAAATTAACAAACGAGGAAATAGAAAAAATAGAACAATTATTTCCAATAGAATAATAATATTACAGTAGATGGACCATGTAGCGTTTATCTACTTTTTATATTTATAAACTTTAAACCTAAAAATATACATAAATAGTATGTTGGAAAAGTACTATTTTTGAGCAAATAATTTAATTTATTAATGTATTTTCATTTATCTGTTTAATAATGACATTATTTAGTGTAGGATTATTAATTAAGTTTACCTAAATAATGAAATGTATAATTATAAAGCTCAACAGATATATTATTAATTTAGTAGTAGAAGGAGATTATTATGATCACAGTTTTATTCGGGGGCAGTCGACCAGAGGGGAATACTGCTCATTTAACTAAGGCGGCCATAGCAGGATACGACTACGAATGGATAGATTTAACACAATATCAATTAAATCCAGTTAGAGATGTAAGACATGATAATAAAGTAATAGAATCATATAATGATGATTATAAAGAGATTATTGATAAAGTATTAGCGAGTGAAACGATTATTATTGCTTCGCCGGTATATTGGTATAGTTTATCGGCATCAGTAAAAGCATTTTTCGATCATTGGTCTGAAACATTAATGGATCCCAATTATAAAAATTTTAAAGAAGAAATGGCAAAAAAAGATTTTAGATTAATCATCGTTGGTGGCGATTTCCCGAAAGTTAAAGGAAAACCATGTATCACTCAAGTGAAATATAGCTTGGAATTTATTGGTGCAACGTTATCAGGTTATATTATTGGTACTGCTGAAAAGCCAGGCGATATTGAAAAGGACGTTTACGCATTAAAACGTGCACAAGAATGGCAACAAACATTAGGCGAAAAGTAAATATATAAAAGATAGTTTGAGCAAATGATTTATGTTGTTCAAACTATTTTTAATCTAGATAGATAAAGTATTTTGAATACTAAAATTATGTTATAATGTAGCTATTATTACCTATCTAAATAGGGGGAGAGCAACATGCATAAAGTAAGAAAAGCAACTGCAGAAGATGTTGTCAGCATCAGAGATGTAGCAACAAAAGCGTGGTATAATACGTATTTAAATATTTACGCAGCTAAGACAGTAAATGAATTATTGGCTGCTTCATATAATGAACAACATTTACTTAAACGTTTAGAAGATCAATTGTTTTTAGTAGTTGAAGAAGACGAAAATATTATTGGTTTCGCTATATTTATTTATGGTACTGAATTATTCTTGTCTGCACATTATGTGAGTCCATCATGGCAACACCATGGTTATGGTTCTAATCTATTGTCTGAAGGCATTCGCTATTTTAAAGATGATTATAATGAAGTTTATTTAGAAGTAGATAATAAAAATGATGAGGCTATGACATTCTATCAACAAAAAGGTTTTGAAAAAGTACGCTCATACACACATGTAATGTACGGTGAAGCAATGGACTTAGCGTTGTTACGTAAGCCATTAAAATAATCTGCAAAGTATAGGGTATGAACAGGAGGACTACATTGACATTTACAACTTATGCTACACAAAAGTTACCTGAAGAAAAAGTTTTTAAAGACCCGATTCATAGGTACATTCATGTCAGAGATCAAGTGGTTTGGGATTTAATCAAGACGAAAGAATTTCAACGCTTACGTCGTATTAAACAATTAGGCACTTTATATTTATCATTCCATACGGCAGAACATAGTAGATTTGGGCATTCGCTCGGTGTATATGAAATTGTACGGAGATTGATTGATGATTCATTTGATGGTCGTGAAGCGTGGAATAATGATGACAGACCGTTAGCATTATGTGCCGCATTGTTACATGATTTAGGGCATGGGCCATTTTCACATAGTTTTGAAAAAATATTTAACACGGATCATGAAGCATTTACACAAGCGATTATTACAGGACCAACTGAAGTAAATGAAGTATTGAAACGTGTCTCAAATGATTTTCCACAACAGGTTGCAGATGTAATTAATAAAACGCATGAGAATAAATTAGTGATTTCTATGATTTCGTCACAAATTGATGCAGATAGAATGGATTATTTACAACGTGATGCTTATTTTACAGGAGTATCCTACGGTCAGTTTGATATGGAACGTATTTTAAGATTAATGCGCCCGTCTAAAGATGAAGTGCTTATTAAAGAAAGTGGTATGCACGCAGTAGAAAACTTTATTATGAGCCGTTACCAAATGTATTGGCAAATTTATTTCCACCCAGTAAGTCGAGGTGGGGAAGTATTATTAAATAATTGTTTGAAACGTGCGAAGCAGTTATATGAGGAAGGCTATACATTTAAGATGCATCCTACAGATTTCATACCGTTCTTTGAAGAATCCATGACAATTGAACAATACGTAGATTTAGATGAAGCGGTGGTATTGTATTATTTGAAAGCATGGGTGAAAGAAGATGATGAGATTCTAAGTGATTTATCTCGTCGTTTTATTAATCGCGACTTATTTAAATACATGCCGTTTGACGGTTCGATTATTACAATTACAGAATTAACCGATTTGTTTATACAAGCAGGTATAGATCCAAATTATTATTTTGTAAGCGAATCGTTCTCGGATTTACCATACGATTATGATAGACCAGGATCAGATAGACAACCTATTCATTTATTGCGCCGTAATGGTAAAATACGTGAAATTAGTAGTCAGTCATTAATCATTCATAGTATTACTGGTATAAACAGAGAGGATTATAAATTATATTATCCTAAAGAGTTTATTACTGAAATTGAAGATGAAAATATAAGCAATGCGATTATCAGTATTTTGAATGAATTAAATTAGCGATTAACCAATACGAGTAAAGTGTTGGCAATGGAATGATCGTATTGAATACAACTTTTAAAAACCATTTAAGTATACATGAGGCGTATTGTGGTTTTAAAATAGAGCTTAGATATTACAAGTAATTATGAAACTTATTTTATGGGAGGTGTTTGCTAGTGGCTGAAAGCAAAGGTTTTAAATTTAACATCATTAAGAATGACCCACTAGATGGACATAAAGGTACGAATATCGGTTCAATCAGTTTAGATAACGTAGCGCCTGTCTTTATCGATGTTCAAAATAAGGAAGCCTTTATTGATATTGGTGGTATGCATGCGCGCGCAAGTGTCGAAAAAGGTGTTAAGTGGATAAAAGAAAAAGAAGTCGTTGAAGGTGAAGATGCTAAAGAGTATTGGTTGTGTCGGGTTACGACTGAACGAGGCGAAAACGGTCCCTACTATGCAGGTGTTACAGGCTGTTATTTAATGGTGAACAAAAGTATTCGTAGAGGATATAAAAGCATGCCTGAACATGTCAACATGATGGATAAATCTATGAAACGTCAAATAGAAATTGAACACATCGGTGAAGAAAACAAACAAGTTTTAAAAGATTTTCTGAAAGCACATGACATTGAGATGTGGAATAATTCTGAACAAGCTTTGCATGACGCATTAGACACTAAGTAAATTTAATGTAAGTAACATCTAAGACATTTTGGTTTTAGATAAAGTAGACAGCCGAATTGTTTGAATTCTGGCTGTTTTTATTATGTAAAAGCAACTGAATTGTAAGTGTTGCATGTAAAATCTAATCAGCTATTTTTATATTACTGCTGACTTCGGCATGTGAAAAGAAATTTTATATTTTCAGTTAGTATGAAATTAACGTTTTGAAAATTGTTTTCGCAACTGTATTGCTTATTTCAAGTATGCTATAATTGTTTGTATTATTTTAAAGATTAGGGTGAAACGCACATTGGAAAACAATGTTAATATCCAGACGAAACAAATTGTTAAACAATTTGATAATAAAGAGAAATTTTCGCAAAAGACACAAGGATCTTGGCAAAAACGCAATGCTGAATTTATCCGATATCAAGAAGAAATTAATGATGTTACTGTAAATGTGACGGTGAAAATTGAGGAGTCAGGTGTCAAAATCATTCGCAACGGTGAAATTAAAATGATTCTTCATTTCGTTGAAGGTGAAGATACGATTACTTTATATGAAATTAGTGGCGGACGCATCCCACTAACAGTACGCACACATTCCATTTTACATTTTGTTACGCCTGATGGTGGCAAATTGAAAGTACATTATGATTTAATTCAAGATGAAGAGAAAATGGGATCTTATCAATATGAAATTACTTATAAGGAGACACCATAATGAACATAATTGATCAAGTCAAACAAACGTTGGTTGAAGAAATTAAAAACAGTATTCAACAAGCACAACTTGCTGATACAACTGAAATTCCAGAAATCAAAATAGAAATTCCTAAAGATAAAAGTAACGGTGACTATTCAACAAATATTGCAATGGTCTTAACAAAAATAGCAAAACGTAATCCACGTGAAATCGCACAAGCTATTGTAGATAATTTAGATACAACAAAAGCTAAAGTAGAAAAAGTAGCTATCGCAGGACCTGGATTTATTAATTTTTATTTAGACAATTCGTACTTAACTGCAATCATTTCTGAAGCAATGGATAAAGGTGACAAATTTGGCCATACTGAAGAAGCTAATGGTAAAAGTATCTTAGTAGAGTATGTTTCTGCAAATCCAACAGGTGATCTACATATTGGACATGCGCGTAATGCGGCAGTTGGAGATACATTGTCAAATATCTTAGAAGCAACAGGCTATCAAGTAACAAGAGAATACTATATCAACGATGCTGGTAATCAGATTACGAATTTGGCGCGCTCCATTGAAGCACGTTATTTTGAAGCGCTTGGTGATGATTCTTTTGAAATGCCAGAAGGTGGATACCACGGCAAGGATATCATTAATATCGGTAAAGATTTAGCTGATAAACAACCTGAGTTAAAAGACCTTTCAGAGGACGAACGTATAAAAACATTCAGACAACTCGGTGTCGATTATGAAATGGAAAAATTAAGAACAGACCTGTCTGATTTCAATACGCACTTTGACAGTTGGTTTAGTGAAACATCTTTATACGAAAAAGGCGAAATTAAAAAAGTTTTAGATAAAATGACAGAACTTGGTTATACGTATGAACAAGATGGTGCAACGTGGTTACGTACGACTGATTTCAAAGATGATAAAGATAGAGTATTAATCAAGAAAGACGGCAACTACACGTACTTCTTGCCAGATATCGCTTATCATTTTGATAAAATTGAACGTGGCAACGATGTATTAATCAACTTATTTGGCGCTGACCATCACGGTTATATCAACCGTTTGAAAGCATCGTTAGAATCATTCGGTGTAGAAAATGACCGCCTTGAAATCCAAATTATGCAAATGGTTCGATTAATGCAAGATGGACAAGAAGTGAAAATGAGTAAACGTACAGGTAATGCAATTACGTTACGTGAAATTATGGATGAAGTTGGCGTAGATGCTTGCGCGTTATTTCTTAACAATGCGTAGTCCGGATACACATTTTGACTTTGATATGGAACTTGCGAAACAAGAATCTCAAGACAATCCAGTGTATTATGCACAGTATGCACATGCACGTATTTGTTCGATTTTGAAACAAGCTGAAGAAAGAGGCATTAAACCTTCAAAAGAAGCGGATTATTCATATATCACAAATGCAAAAGCAATCGATTTATTGAAAAAAGTAGCCGAATTCGAAACAATGATTGAAAGCTCAGCAGTTCAAAGAGCACCTCATAGAATTACGAATTATATTCAAGAGTTAGCTTCTCACTTCCATAAATTCTATAATGCGGAAAAAGTATTAACAGATGATGTTGAAAAGACAACAGCGTTAATCGCACTTATTAATGCAGTCAAAATCACAATGCATAATGCATTAGATTTAGTCGGTGTTAATGCACCAGAATCTATGTAAGTAAAAGTCTAAAGTGATAAGATTTGATTAACGAGAGTGAGTAATAGATTTGTATGGATCAGATAGTGTAACAACTCATCCAATAACAAATCGTTGCTCGCTCTTTTTTTATAAATGAACTACGAGCAATTACAAAACTTAAAATTGAAGAGAGGTGGATATATGATGTTGGATACAAAAACGTTATATCAACTATTATATGAGCATATGGGTCCTCAGGGTTGGTGGCCTGCAGAATCAAAAATAGAAGTTATGTTGGGCGCGATTCTCGTTCAGAATACGAATTGGCGAAATGCAAGCATATGCAATTGAATCTTTAAAGCAAGCAACACATCTAGAACCACAGCACATCTTGAATTTAAAGTTAGAAGCGTTACAAGTATTAATTAGGTCGAGTGGGTTTTATAAAAACAAGGCACAAACCATACTCTCTTTATTAACTTGGTTGGATCACCACGATTTTGATTATCAGGAGATTAATCATCGTTATAAACAAGACTTGAGAAAGACGTTGTTAGAAATTAAAGGTATTGGTAGTGAGACAGCTGATGTACTCATCGTATATATCTTTGGAGGTGTTGAGTTTATAGCAGACAGTTATTCTAGAAGACTATATCGAAAATTAGGATATACGCAAACTGACAGCTACGAACAATTAAAGCGACATATTAAATTACCAGATGACTTTTCAAATCAAGATGCTAACGAATTCCACGCATTGCTAGATAATTTTGGCAAAAATTATTTTAACGGTAAAATAAACTCAAAATATACATTTTTAGATGCTTATTTTGAAAATGAAACAAGTGGTTGACCTTCACGTAACGTAATACTACATACTGCGTTATAGGAGGCGAGATAATTGAAACAACAATTTAGTCCGAAAGACATCGCACATATTACTGGTGTAAGTACGCGCACATTGCATTACTACCATGAAATAGGTCTGTTAATACCCAATCAAGTTTATGAGCAAGGCTATAGGTCATATAACATGGAAAATCTAACGAAACTGCAAGCATATTTTATTTTTAAGAGCGCTAGAATTAACATTAGAAGAAATAAAACAATATTTTGAAGGCACTATCAATGAAAAGAATAAAATACTCGGTACACGTTATGAAATTGTTTTAGATAAACGTAATCAATTCAATCGTATTTTGGAGAAATTAGATGAACATTTTAAAAATCATAGTCATGAAGCGCTAGATATAGAAGACTTCAGTGGATTTGATTTAACCAGTCAGTATGAGCGTGAAGCATACAACAAATATAAAGATTCTAATTATTATAAAGCATTTGAACAAAGTAACGCTCGAAAGCATAAACATCAGCAACAATCGAATAATGACAAAATTAAAACACAACTTGAAGGTTTTTTTGATAAAATGAACCAGTTGCAAAATGAGGGCATCACACCTAATCAAGCAACTGACAATATAGAAGCATTTAAACGTATTTTATCGATGCAAGTGACTAATTGTGATAACCAATTTATTGAATATATGGCACTTACGTATGAGCAAGATGAACGATTTATAAAAAATATTAACAAAAATCGTAACGATGATTTCCATCACTATTTGATTCAAACAATGCGTATATTTGTTAATAAAGAAGATAATTCAAATTAAATTTGTATGCCGTTGAATTTGTTTATAACATATGACACAAATGCTTAACTAGACGAGGCTGGGACATAAATACATGTCTCAGCCTCAACCATTTTATTGGTTTTACACTCAAATGTGAATTTATAGAAAAAAATTAGCATTGATAATTAAAATTGAGCTAAATTTTGATATGATAAAGAAAAGTATGAACTAGGAGATTACGACGTGAAAAGACCTTATAAAATTTTTTATCTTTTTATTGTTTTAGTATTTTTATTAGCAGCTTGTGGGACAAATGAAGAGCAATCTAAAGAGAAAGCACAGAATTCGGACAAACGTTCTTACGACAGAATTATATCATTGATGCCGAGTAATACTGAGATATTGTATGAATTAGGATTAGGAAATAATATCGTGGGTGTCTCGACTGTGGATGACTATCCGAAAGAAGTTAAAGATAAGCAACAGTTTGATGCAATGAAATTAAATAAAGAATCCTTATTAAAAGCAAAACCAGATTTAATTTTAGCGCATGAATCACAGAAAACAACAAGTGGTGACATATTAAATACGCTTAAAGATAGTGGCGTTAAAGTAGTCTATGTGAAAGATGCACAATCACTTACCGAAATGTATAATACCTTTAATCAAATTGGTAAGGTGACTGGTAAAGAGGATGAGGCTAATGCGCTCATTAAAGAGACAAAACAAAATATTAAAGAAGTGAAAGCATCAGTACCGAAAGATGCTAAACCACAAAAGGTGTTTATGGAAGTCTCTTCCGAACCAGAAATATATACAGCAGGTAAACACACATTTTTTGATGATATGTTGAACCAATTAAACGCAACGAATAGTTTTTCGAATTTAGAGGGTTGGCAAAAAGTAAGTAAAGAAGCAATTATTAAGAAAAATCCAGATGTTATGATTTCGACAATGGGTATCTCTAAAGCCGAATACCAAAAAGCGTTGAACCATCGTGGCGGATTCAGTGACATAAAAGCAGTGCAACACAATCATGTTGAAGCTGTGAATGGCGATCAAATTTCACGTCCAGGGCCACGTATTGATGATGGACTAAAAGCTTTGAAAGAAGCCATTTACAAATAATAGGTATCCGCGCATTATCCATATAGTCGTACAATCTTGTACTTATGAAATTCCAGTTGTTTATTTGGAGAGGTGTAGTGTTAAGCCTAAACAGATGGTATTGTAATAATTGAAAGATTTCATTGAAAGCGTGGCAAAAAAATGAAGTACTATAAATCAATCATAATATGGCTAACAGTACTCATTGCTAGCATATTGCTAAGTTTATTATGGAGTATTGGTGACATCAGTGACGCATTGACTCAAACGATTCTCTTTCAAGTTAGAATACCAAGAACACTACAAGCTTTGCTTGCAGGTATTGGCTTGACACTTGCTGGCCATATGTTTCAAACATTATTGAATAATCCATTAGCGGATAGTTTCACATTAGGATTAGCGAGTGGTGCAACATTTGGGTCAGGCTTGGCTGTCGTCTTAGGCATGTCATTTATATGGTTACCGATCTTTTCAGTTGCATTTAGTATTATTACATTGGTTTTAGTCCTTGCTCTAACGATGGCGATGTCGAGAGGTTATCCGATTAGAACATTGATATTATCAGGTATTATGATAGGTGCTTTATTTAACGCCTTTCTATATATACTCATTATATTTAATCAAAATAAAATGAATAATATTGTCAATTATATGTTTGGTGGATTCTCTTCAGCTGAATATAACGAAGTGGTATACATTGGCACAGTGTTACTCATTGGTGTTATTATTTTATTAAGCATGATTTCTAAAATTAAAATATTACAACTTGGCGATTTACGGGCCAAATCATTAGGTTTAAATGTTCAAAGTATGACATATAGCGTGCTGTTGATTGCTTCAATTTCAACTGCAGTAATCGTTGCTTATGTTGGTGTTATTGGCTTTATTGGTATGGTTATACCCCAACTTGTACGGCGACACAGTGGACATTATGATTTAGGACAACAAATGATACTTAATATGATTATTGGTGGTACAATTATGGTGCTTTCAGATTGGTTGGGCAGTGTTGTTTTAGAACCATTCCAAGTACCTGCAAGTATTATACTGGCTTTACTGGGTATTCCAGTATTATTCTATATCATGATTACACAACCACGTATGTATGAATAGTGAAGTATAAATAGATGAATATATGCTGCTAAGCATGAATTAAAGTAAAAGTTTGAATTAAAGAGGTAATGATGATGGACTTAACACAAGTAAAAGCGGTCGTCTTTGATTTAGAAGGTACACTGTTAGATCGAAAAAAATCTCGCGAAAAATTTATTGAAGAACAGTATGAAAGATTTCATGACTATTTAGTACGTATACAACTTGCAGATTTCAAGAAAAAATTTATAGAATTAGATGATGATGAAGATCATGATAAACCAGAATTATACAAAGCAATTATTAAAGATTTTCACGTTGATCGCTTAACATGGAAAGACCTATTTAATGATTTTGAAATGCACTTTTATCGTTATGTATTTCCTTATTATGACACACTTTATACACTTGAAAAGCTAACAAGTAATGGCTATCTCACGGGTGTAATCGCAAATGGAAAGTCGAAAATCAAACAATTCCGAATGCATACTTTAGGTGTAGAAGATGCGATTAATTATTTGTCTACATCTGAAACAGTAGGCTACCGTAAACCACATCCTAAGATATTTGAAGATATGTTATCCCAACTAGGGACAAAACCAGAAGAAACGATGTATGTGGGTGATGATCCATTGAATGATGTTGCACTCGCGAGAGCGATGGGAATGATCAGCGTTTGGTTTAAGGAAGATGATGAGGTTGAAGTAGAACCATTACCAGAAGAAATAGATTTTACAATTAGGAGCACTGAAGAATTATTAACAATATTATCTATAGCGAAGAAAGGAAGATAATCAATGAATTTATTTACAACAAAAGATGGCGTCGCTTTGAATTACAGAACAAGTGGTGAGGGCAATGCTATTGTTATGATACACACTGCCTTAGATAATTTATCTATATACAAGGAGATTGAAAATGCTTTCAATAAAACGCATCAAGTTGTGCTTATTGATTTAAGAGGTCATGGTTATTCAGATAAACCAAATGATATTGAATTTAAAACATATGCAGAAGATATTAAAGCGTTATTAGATTATTTATATATTCCAGAATGTGCAGTAATTGGTCATGAGTTAGGCGGCTCAGTTGCTGCCTCATTTGTTGCTCAATATCCAGAGATGACAACGACACTGACATTAGTGAATCCAACGCTACTTAACGAAATAACACCTGAAGAACGTTTGTATCGCAAATATTCGGATACAGTACGTAATTGGGAACAAGAAGCGCAACAAAAGTTTTTTGACAAGCATTTATATTATTCAAAACGCGCGACTAAAAAAGTTTTAAAACAAGTAGACGATACCAATGCAATTGCTACGAACGCTGAATTACAGGCAGTGAAGGAATCATTTAACAATAATCATATTATGCATTATTTAGGAAAAATTCATTTACCAACTTTAATTATCGCCGGACAGCATGGCGAAAGAACAACCGTTGTAGAAGCTAAAGAAGTGGGCGACTATATTGGAGATGTTTCGTTTGAAGTGTTCGAAAAATCAGGTTTATATCCGTTTATAGAACAAAAAGAAAAATTCCTGGACGTTGTAAGAGATTTTATTAAAACAAATGAAAAAACAAAAATATAGTATAGCCTGTATTTATATTACGAAATGATATGAATATGTAATCTTTTTGTAACATCCCTGTTAATTACGTAATATTTATAGTACACTGTTGATGAGCACAAAATAACTTATAAATAGAAGGAGAGAGTGCTTATGAAAAAAATATTTGCGGCAGTTTTAGTTTCAGGGTTAGCGTTTTCTGGAATTGGTGCAGGTAGTGTGGATGCGGCTTCAGGTAACTCTATCCAAAATGTTAAGGCATTGCAAGAAGGAGATACAACATTAGAAGGTGCAACACTAGGCGAGTCTATTCAAAGTGTATTGAAAAATAACAATACACCAGTCTATTCTCATCGACCTGATGACAATGAACATTATTATGAATTTAAAAAAGAGAATGGTGTACTTATTGTAACTACTGACGGTAAGAAAAATGAAGGCGAAATTACTCGTGTTTCTATGAGTTATAATGATACTGATGGCCCGACTTATGATGAAGTTAAAAATGAAGTCAGCAAAGATGCGGTCGCACGTGAGCATTATAATAACGTAACTGGTAATTTTGGTTATGTGCAAGATGATGAAGCTTCATATCAATTCAGTTCGTCATCTCCAAGTGATAAAAACATCAAACTTTATCGTATAGATATTGGTGAATAAGTATTACTTGTAGCATTTAAAAGAATAATTTGACCGGCAAGTGTGAAACTATATACTTGTCGGTTATTTTATTGTTAAAATAAGTGTAAGTATGAGATTATAAATTAAATTATAATAGTTATAGTTCAAATATTATTAAAGGAGCTTGTCATGAGAGTTAACGACAAAGTACTAGTGGAAAACATTAATGATTATTTCACTCATAAAGGTCTTTCTCCAAATTTAATAGATGATATTAAAGTGAAATTGAAAAAAGATTTTCAGAAATCTGAAGAAAAAGATGAAGATTATATTGAATATAGAAAAAAATCACCTGCTGAAGTGATTTTGACGATACAACGTAATTTATTTACATTACAATTGAATCCTATTGTGTTTTTTATACTTAATTTTATATTGTTATCGTATTTATATGATAAACAATTTGTGCCATTCCAAGCAAGCAACAGGATTGTCTATCTTTTATTGTTTAATTATCTTACCAATTTCGATTTTTATATATTTGCGTATTGATTGGAAAAATTATCTTTATAGTAATAAAGTCGAAAGAATAATAGGATTAGTAGTGGCAGGAGTGTCCTTTATTCTCATTATTGCACACGCGTTTAATATGAATTTAGGCATCGTAGCAGTGACAGTATATGGGCATCAAGCCGTCTTTTTTGTAGGTATTATATTTAGTATTGCGGGTCTTTATTTTAGAAGATTAGAATTTACTGGTATTGGTTTACTACTTTGTCAAAAAACAATAGACGCTATGATTAGCAGTCCTGAAATTGCTCAAATTGGATCCATCGTTATTTGGTTCTTGCTATTAATTGTTATTATTTATTACACAATTCGTATTTCATCTAGAAATTAAAGTGAAAATAGTATATGTGAATATATTTTTAGAGCTCTCTTCAAGACGTTAACTGAAATCCTTCGTTAACTTGAAGGGAGTTTTTTGTTAGTTGGCACAGAAAAAAATAATAAATTAATAAACGATATATTCTGACAAAAACAAAAATAATAGCGTAATAAACATGAAATAAGGGTATATTACTTCTGTAAAGGGAGGTGGCCCATAATGATAAAAATCGAAACAAGTTGTAACAACGAGATAGCATATATCCGTGAGGGTCAAGGTTTTCCTGTTATATTAATACATGGACTAGATAGCAATATGGCTTCTTTATATAACTTGAAAGATGCATTGAAAAATAAATTTGATGTTATTGTTTATGATGTGAGAGGGCATGGTAAATCTTCCAAGCCGAACTCCTTTAATTTAGAAGATCATGTTGAAGATTTAAAAATATTAATGAAAAAATTAGATGTTGAAGTAGCACATTTAATTGGACATGATATGGGTGGCTTAATAGCTAAAAATTTTACTAATAAATATGAATCAATGGTTGCATCATTAACTTTAATTGCATCTAATCTGATAGATAGTGTACACGGGTTAAATAAATTAATGATAGAACATCAAGACGAAATAGAAGGCTTTGATAAATCTGAAGCACTTATTCTACTATTACCGTATATGTATAAAGACCAGGAAAAAGCGAAAAAATGGTTTCAAAACCAGCTCATTTATAGTAGACAATCAGCCGAAGATAGTGTCTGTTGCGACAAGAGCTTTAATGGGATTTCCAGTTTTTAATAAAGATATTGAGATTAAACATGTTAATGTACCAACTTTGCTAGTTAATGGGAAATATGATCCTTTATTTATGGGGGAATCAACGAATAGATACGATCATGCGTTTCAAACTTTAACTATTTTAGAATTTAACCAATCCGGTCATGCGCCGCATATTGAAGAACCCGAGCATTTTGTAGAAGTGTATTTAGATTTTATTAGCACTTTGAAATATCAAAAGAATGATTTAGTATAAATGCTTCTTGCAAAGTCGTTTTAAAATACGCGTTGTTATTTTATATAGTATAGATACTGCAATGCTTTTATTTCTTTATGAAATACTGTTGATATATGTCTCAGGACTTTATCAACGGTATTTTTACTATTTGTAAGGAATGAAGATTTTGAAGATGTGTTGGTAACATGCAAAAGGCAAGTACATATAAAAAGGGATTTTCCAATATATTGGAAAATCCCTTTAAAAATAAGTTGAATATATTATAGAAACTTGTTTGATTGTAGAAATTTAAAGTAACTTAAACTTCTTTTTCGTCGTTAGCTTCTTTAATACGATTATTAACGCGAGTTAATAATTCATTTATTTTTTTACGTTGTTTAGTGTTAACTAAGATTAATACAGTTCTTTCATCTTGTTCGTTACGTTTCTTATCAAAATAATCTTCTTGAGATAAGTTTTTAACAGCTTTAACAACTTGTGGTTGTTTGTAATTCAAGTGATTGATGATATCTTTTAAATAATATTCTTCACTTTCATGCTCGCTAATGTATGTTAATACAGCGAACTCCTCGAAACTTACTGAAAATTCTTTTTTGATAATACCTTTTAGTTTGTCGAGCATATGTGACCATAGCTAATAATTCAAAGCAATCATTGATTTTGGTGATAGCCATCCTAATTCCTCCCTATTCTAAATGCCCAATCAAATATACATATTAATAATTTTTTTGTATGATTATTTGTCTTAATTCAAAGTTAAATACAAAGTGTTTGTCATAATTTGTGGCTCGATTATATTTAAGTGAAATATATTAAAACCACTATTATTTAGTTTATTATAACTAAATAAAAATAGAAAGTAAACAAAAACATGTTTAAGCGTTACGTTAATGATTTCTATTATTAATTCAATTCTTTAAATACCAATACGCTAATCAAAATTTATTTTTCTGTTTTTCAATTTACCTTCATATGATAAAAAGGCTAAATAATCTCAATGGATTTTAAAATGATAACTTTTTATAACGTGTACGTCTAATTTTCGGACAGCACTGTATCAGCATTTCTAGCTATGACATCTCCTTGATTTAAACCTTCAAGAATTAGTACATCTTTGTTATTACCCGAATTTTGTGTTTTAATAACCCGTTTTATAAATTTTTTATTTCTTTGTATGAAAACAAATTGCTTATCATGTATTGCTGTTTTGGGAATTTCAATGATGTGATTAGATATTTCTACTTTGAAATGCTTACCTAAAACAGCGTTAGAATTTGAATTTATCTCAATTAAATATTTGGAATTTTTAGTTGATGGGTCTATATCTATTGGGAATTTAGAAATATAAGTCACTTCACCGTCAAATGTTTGCTGATTATTGTCTTTAATAGAAACTTTGTCTTTTAAATGAAGCTTATCAATAAGGAATTCATCAATTTCAGCTTTGATTATTGTAGTAGGATCATAAATTTGCATAACAGGAGATTTAGTTAGATTAGGCCATGATTTATTAATATGGACGATGCCAGTCGCTGGAGCATAAACTTTAATACGAAGTCGTTCTTGGAGTTGTGAGATTTGATTTTGTAAGCGTAATACTTCTGATTGTATCAGGGGAGTGGAAGATTTATTGTTTTGTTTTAATTGTGCAAGGTATTTTTGCTTACTATTAATTTGTTGCTCAATACGTGGATTGTAATATTCAAATAGAGGTTGGTTTTTTTCTATTTTGTCATGTGACTTAACGAACCAATCGTTAATATAACCTTTATGGGGTTCATAATGAACTGGAAATCGTTGCGCAGGTTCTTGCTTTCCTATAAAGGTATAGGGTTTATTATAGGTTATTTTCAAAGTATCAATAGGATGTTCTGGTTTACTTGTGACTATTTTAATTTTGAAATAGTAAAAACTTAGGGCGCCGATACTACAAAGTATTATCAACAGAGTAAATAAAACAATGATTTTCTTCAATGATGTCACCTCTTGATGTATTGATGATTTGATTATACAGCGAAAAGCAGGGGTTTTGTTATAAAAAAAGAAGTCATTTACTAAATGTTAAAAGTAAATGACTCGAGAGAACAATTTTTTAAAATAATCTCAATAAAATGATACCAATCATTATGGCAATAATACCGAAAACTTTTCTCTTAGTGATTTTATTTTTATATGTACCCAAGCAAACCGAAATGATCTATGATAATACCCATTAACATTTGACCTAGCATAACAATAATTGTAGTCAATGCAGCGCCAAGGTGAGGCATTAAAATAATATTCGTGGTCACAAATATCACACCTAAGATACCACCGATAAAGTAAATAGGCTTAAGACGTCCTTCTTTAGGTGTGAAAGTAGTAAGTTTAAGACTTCTATTAAAAATTAAAGTCAAAATAAATAATACGATTGTACCTACTGTGAATGAAATCAGTGAAGCCATTACAGAGGAATTTATTTGTTGACCCAATGCGCTATTAATAGCAGTTTGAATAGGTGGACAGAAACCAAATATAAATCCAATGATTAACCAAATATAAATTGAATTATTTTGATTTTTATCTTTTGGGTTTCTACGAACGTAATTCATCAGAATGATACCGAAAATTAAAAAGATAATACCCAGTACTTTAAATACTGTAAAGGCTTCTTTATCAGCTCCAAACCAGCCAAATGTGTCGATTGTTACACCCATAATGATTTGACCAACTACAGTAAGCACTACAGTAAGGGATGCACCTAAACGAGGTAAAAGGAGTAAGTTTCCAGTTAGGAAAATGACACCAAGCATACCACCGACAAACCATATGTAACTAAAAGATTGGTTGCTGTAAAATTGTGCAGTAAAGACATGAGGATTCGTTATAAGATTGATTAAAATTAAAAAGATTGTACCTGTAGCAAATGAGATTGTTGACGCATAGAATGAAGACTTTGTATAAAGGCTTAGTCTAGAGTTGATTGAAGTTTGGAATGGTACAACCATACCTGCGATAATCCCAATAATATATAAAAGGAACATTAAATCACGCTTTCTATTAGGATAATTACATTATATAGGAAAGGTTATGTTTTTCCTATGTTTAAATTATTTAAAAGAATATGAGCTTTTTAGTTTATTATGATGTACACAACACAGAAAATATAATAGAATACGTATGTTAATGGTTTTTGGGAAATAAGATTAACAACTATGAAGTAATAATAACTTTATAATAATAATAGCTTTTGAAGAAGTGAGTGACTAATTATATTGAAACAGCTTTCCATAATTCGACTAACAGATGAGGAAACTTTTTTTGTTGGAGCAGGAAGTAATGATGGCATTAAGAAAAATCAATTTATAGAAGTGTTGAATCCAAGAAGATCTTATAAAAATTTAGCTCAAATTGTTGAAGTGTATGATAAATATGCAATATGCAAGAAGTTAGGTAAGAAAAAGATATTTTTTGGTGATAAGGTTAGATTGAGACCCTTTAGAAATTAATGGTATAATTGAATAATATTGTGGTTAACTAATGTGCTGTATAAACAGTCAATTTTCTGCATAAAAGGAAGGCCTGAAACGTTTGTTTCAAGCCTTTTTTAGTTAATCATCTAACTCAATAGCTTTATATTGAGAATCAACTAATTTTCAAATAGAACGTTGGTTGTCTTATCTATTAATTGGGCACCAAATACTTTTGTGGGGATGCCTGTTTTGGGTCTCAAAATATCAAGCGTGATTAATTTATTCATGCCATCTTTAACTGTACTTTCATTTACTGGATGTTCAATCTTAGGTAGTTGCAATTTGATAGTTTTATTCACAAGCATCATTGAAAATAAGTTCTAATGTTTGGGACATCATGTCATTCTCCTCCTTAATTAATTATTTCAGTTTTAATAACTTCTATAGTGTCAAAGTGCTCTCCAGTAATTTGTTCAATAATAGATTTGAAGCTTTTTATTTGTTCGGGTGTTGATTCTGTATTTAAATTTGCGAAATGACGCTTGAACTTTAAAGCTTTTCCATCTTGATCGTACAAAACACGGGATAATGTGACTGCAAGCTGTTTAATTTGATTCATTTGCTTAACCTCCTTTCACTATATATATCGAATAAACATGTTAAAATGGTCAAAATTTTTTTGAGAAATTCGGTTTAAATACTTCCATGTGACATAAATATCATATATCATTAAATAAGAAACATTCAATTTGTTAAGAGGTGAATATATGAATCAAGTGGACCCTATAAGGGATATAAAAGAGATGAAGTCTATGTATGAAGTCTTAAGTAATAAGTCGAAACGAGACTATTTATTATTCAAATTTGCAATACATACTGGTGTTAAACTTTCTGAACTACTAAATCTTAGCGTGTCAGATATAAAAGACGAACACGATGATATTAAACAATATTGGCTAGAGGATCATGCTCCCAATATTCATATTAGATTACCCGACACATTGAGGAATGAGTTAATGATCTTTATTACAGAAGAAGATCTTAAAAATGATGAGCTATTGTTTCGCTCAAATAGAACTTTAAAAGGTTTATCAAGACAACAAGCATATCGTATTATTCATGCCGTCGCTGAAGAGTTAGGCATGTTACATATTGGTTTGACGACGTTAAGAAAGACATTTGCTTATCATGCTTATCAATCTGGTATTTCTATTTCTATTATTCAAAAATATTTAGGTCATCAAACAACTTTTGAAACGATGAAATTCATAGGTATTTCTGCGAAGACAACTAAAACAACAATAGCTTTAAACTTATAAAATATAATTAAGGGAGGGATATGATGAGTTTAATATATTTACTGGGTGCGTTGATTATAATCATGGTAGCGGTATTGTTCACGCTAACCAGTCCTAAATTGCAGCGATTTGCAGGTCAAATTGCTTTAATTGCACCGATTATTTCTTCGATTTACTTTTTATGGCAATTACCTCGAGTGATGGCGGGACATTTTGTAACGGTTAAGATTCCATGGCTGACACTTTTAGATATCAATATTGATTTTAGATTAGATGGATTGAGTTTATTCTTCAGTTTATTAATTTCACTCATTGGATTAGCCGTATTTTACTATGCAACTCAATATCTATCTAAAGAACATGATAATTTACCACGTTTTTATGTATATTTATTACTATTTATGCTCAGTATGCTAGGTATCGTTACTGCTAATAATACGATTCTGATGTATGTGTTTTGGGAGTTAACAAGTGTATCCTCATTCTTGCTTATCGCCTATTGGTACAATAAAGGTGATAGTCAATTTGGGGCCATACAATCATTTATGATTACAGTTTTTGGTGGTTTGGCATTACTAGCAGGCTTCATTATGATTTATACTGTAACTGGCACGAATTCAATAACTTCAATTATTGCACAGAGTGATAAAATTGCCCAAAGTGACTTGTTTATACCTATTATTATTCTCATCTTAATAGGGGTATTTACAAAGTCAGCTCAATTTCCATTTCACATCTGGTTACCGAAAGCGATGGTCGCGCCAACACCCGTAAGTGCCTATCTACATTCGGCAACAATGGTTAAAGCAGGTATATTCTTGCTCTTTAGATTCACACCTGTATTAGGTTTAAGTGATTTTTATATTTATTGTGTTACGTTCGTTGGTCTAATCACAATGATTTTTGGTGCAGTCAATGCAACACGCCAAGTCGATATGAAAGCAATATTAGCTTATTCTACTATTAGTCAACTAGGTATGATTGTATCAATGGTAGGACTTGGTGGAGGGTTTGCGCAACATCCGACAGGCGAACTTTCTAAAATTTATGGTCTAATACTGTTCGCAGCTTTATTCCATTTAATGAATCATGCTTTATTTAAAGGTGCACTGTTTATGGGTGTAGGTATTATTGATCATGAAACAGGCACAAGAGATATTCGTCGCTTATCAGGTTTAAGAAAAGTGTTTCCTATTACACATATCATAATGTTACTTTCTGCCTTATCGATGGCGGGTATTCCATTTTTAAATGGCTTCTTGAGTAAGGAAATGTTCTTTGACGGACTTGTGAGCGCGCACCAATTACCCCAATTCAATATATTCCTTACGATAATTATTGCAGTGATAGGTGTTGTAGCTAGTATATTCACTTTGATTTATGCAGTTTACATGATTAAGGAAGTTTTCTGGGGAGATTATCAGAAAGCAGATTTACCAATAAAAAATCCACACGAACCATTTATGTTCACACTACCTTCTGCAATTATGATGATTTTGTTACCGGTCATATTCTTTGTTCCAAATATATTTGGACATTATATTATTTTACCAGCGTTACGAAGTATCACAATTGGAGAAAATGTAGATAAAATAGCGCCACATGTATCGCAGTGGCACGGATTTAATTTACCGTTGATTTTAAGTTTGATTGTAATGATTGTTGGTTTCACAGCGGCATTTAAAATTGATTGGAAAAAATATGCTGATAAGATAAAAGTGAAATCAATTACAGATTTATACTTAGGGTCATATAAACAATTTGAACACTATTCAGGATATGGAATTCGTAGCTTAATGAATAACCGTTTAAATCATTACATCACATTAACTTTACTTATTTTTATAATGGTTGTGGTATATGGAGTTATTCAAGCAGATTTCCAAAAGTGCAACAAATTCATGTGAGTGAATTTGGCCCGTTAGAAGTAATTACATTAATTGTCGTATTTGTACTAGGTATTGCGTTAACATTTATACGTCAACGTTTAACAATGGTTATTTTAAACGGAATTATCGGTTATTGTGTAACGATATTCTTTATATTAATGAAAGCACCCGATTTAGCATTAACTCAATTAGTTGTAGAAACGATTACAACAATATTATTTATTGTTAGTTTTTCAAGACTACCTAACGTACCGCGTACAAAAGTTCACAAAAAACGTGAAGCGGTCAAAATTATTGTATCGCTCTTGATGGCAGTGATTGTAGTCATGCTCGTGTTTATTGCACAACAAAGTGACTCGATGCCTACAATTTCGACGTTTTACCATGATGCATATGAATTAGCAGGCGGAAAAAATATTGTGAATTCCATTCTTGGTGACTTCCGTGCACTAGATACTTTATTTGAAGGTATGGTGCTCATCATTGCTGGTTTAGGAATTTATACATTACTTAACTTTAAAGAACGGAGGGGTCAAGATGAAAGAGAATGATGTTGTATTACGAACGGTAACCAAAATTGTCGTTTTTATATTGTTAACTTTTGGATTTTATCTGTTTTTGGCAGGTCATAATAATCCAGGTGGCGGCTTTATTGGTGGTCTTGTATTTAGCTCAGCATTTATTTTAATGTTCTTGGCCTTCGATGTTAAACAAGTGTTAGTCGCTTTGCCTTTAGATTTTAGAATATTAATGATTATAGGTTCATTAGTTTCATTTGCTACTGCAGTTGTACCTATGTTTTTTGGTAAACCGTTCCTTTACCAAACTGATGCATATGTACAATTACCTTTATTGGGTGAAGTACATTTAACGACCGTAACGTTATTTGAAGCAGGTATTGTATTATCTGTTGTAGGTGTCGTCGTAACGGTTATGTTATCTATAAGTGGTGGTCGTTCATGAATCTTATATTATTAATGGTTATTGGCTTCTTAATATTTATAGGAACGTATATGATATTATCAGTTAATTTAATAAGAATCGTTATAGGTATTTCTATTTACACGCATGCGTGCAATTTAATTATTATGAGTATGGGTCAATATGGCAAGAATATGGTTGAACCCTTGATTGGAGAAGGTAGTAAAAACTTTGTTGATCCTTTATTACAGGCAATTGTTTTAACGGCGATTGTAATTGGCTTTGCAATGACAGCTTTTCTATTAGTACTTGTATATAGAACGTATCGTGTAACAAAAGAAGATGAAATCGATGTATTGAGAGGTGATGACGACGATGCTAATGAGTAATTTATTAATTCTACCGTTACTTCTTCCAGCAGTTTGTGCATTAGTCCTTGTCTTCATCCGTACAAACAGTAGATTGTCTCGAATGTTTTCAATTGGAACGATGGCTGTTACAACAGTTATTTCATTGTTCTTATTAATTCATGTGATGTATAACAAACCTATTGCCTTAGATTTTGGAGGATGGGAAGCACCTTTTGGTATTCAATTTGTTGGTGATTCATTAAGTTTATTGATGGTTACTACATCCAGTTTTGTTGTTACGTTAATTATGGCTTATGGTTTTGGTAGAACAGAGAAAAGAGCAATACGCTATTATCTACCAAGTTTCATCTTATTCTTAACTGTAGGTGTTATAGGTTCATTCTTAACAGCTGACTTATTCAATATATATGTCATGTTTGAAGTTATGTTATTGGCATCTTTCGTACTTATCACATTAGGACAATCCATCGAGCAATTACGTGCAGCAATTATTTATGTGGTACTTAATATACTTGGTTCATGGTTGTTACTTCTAGGTATTGGTTTGCTTTATAAACTGACAGGTACGTTAAACTTTGCCCTTGTAGCACAGCGGTTGAATGAGATGAATGACAAAAGTGCTATAACAATTGTGTCTATGGTCTTTTTAATTGCGTTTGGTGCTAAAGCTGCATTAGTGCTCTTTATGTGGCTACCTAAAGCCTATGCAGTTTTAAATACAGAACTTGCGAGCACTGTTTGCAGCATTAATGACTAAAGTAGGGGCTTATGCATTAATCCGCTTCTTTACATTGATTTTTGATGGTCATGAAGGCATCACGCATCCATTACTAGTATTTTTAGCTTGTATAACAATGCTGATTGGAGCATTTGGCGTACTCGCTTATCGTGATATTAAAAAGATTGCAAGCATATCAAGTTATACTTTCAATTGGATTTATCATATTAGGATTAGGATCAAATACCTACGCTGGTGTTAATGGCGCTATTTTCTATTTAGCTAATGACATTGTCGTTAAGACATTGCTATTCTTTATTATTGGTAGCTTAGTCTATATTACTGGATACAGACAATATCGAAATCTAAATGGTCTAGCCAAACAAGAACCATTCTTTGGCGTAGCTTTTGTAGTTATGATCTTAGCAATCGGAGGCGTACCGCCATTTAGTGGTTTCCCTGGTAAAGTATTCATTTTTAAAGGTGCTATAGAAAACGGTAATTATATTGGCTTAGCTTTAATGATAATTACCAGTTTAATTGCAATGTTTAGCTTGTTCAGAATCTTCTTCACAATGTATTTGGGTAATGAGAAGAAAGCTGAAGAAACAGCATTTAAAAAAATACCTACGTATCGTAAAGGTCTCATTGGCATATTAACAGCAGTGATACTAGCTATGGGACTTGCGGCGCCATTGATTTTCAAAGTGACGGATAATGCGACACATTTAAATATGGATGATGGACTATATGAAGAAATGGTTAACCCTCATTTAGTGAAGGAGGATAAATAATGCAACAAGTCTTGCTTAACATTGTCATTGCTTTTTTATGGGTGCTTTTTCAAGATGAAGAATCTTTTAAAGCATCAACATTCTCCGCAGGTTACCTTATTGGCTTATTAGTTATCTATATTTTACATCGCTTTTTCGGACAGCAATTTTATCTGAAAAAAGTTTGGGTAACAATTAAATTTTTAGCTGTTTATTTATACCAGTTAGTCACATCTAGCATGACTACAATTAATTACATTTTATTCAAAACTAAGGATTTAAACCCCGGCTTAGTAACTTATGAAACAACATTAAGTAGTGATTGGGAAGTTAGCTTTTTAACAATTTTAATTATTATAACGCCTGGTTCAACAGTAATAAGAATTTCAAAAGAAAAACAAAAGTTCTTTATACATGCAATTGATGTCTCAGATAAAGAAAAGCAAAAATTGCTGAAAAGTATTAGACAATATGAAGGACTCATATTGGAGGTGGCAGAATGATAGAATCCCTTATTGATTTTTTCATTACAAGTGCACTGATTTTGTTTGGAATTGCATTATTATTAACTTTATTTAGATTGATTAAAGGACCAACGACTGCTGATAGGGTAGTTGCTTTTGATACCGCAAGTGCGATACTTATGTCTATGGTAGGTATGCTCAGCATCGTCTTTGGTACATTCTCATTCCTTGATTCAATTCTACTGATCGCTATCATTTCATTTGTAAGTACCGTTTCCATTTCTAGATTTATAGAAGGGGGCATGTCTTCAATGCAAATAACAAGCGAAATCGTTAATTTAATAGCAACATTTATGATGTTTTTAGGAAGTATCATCGCATTAATAAGTGCAATAGGTTTAATTAAATTTCAAGATGTATTTTTACGAAGTCATGCATCGACTAAAAGTTCTACACTTTCAGTATTACTGACGCTTGTAGGCGTTATTATTTATTTTATTTCTTCACAAGGTTATTTAAGCGTGCGACTTATTTTGGCATTGGTGTTTATTAATTTAACGTCACCAGTCGGAGGTCACTTAATATCACGTGCCGCCTATCGCACAGGGGCTTACATGTATCGTAAAAGTGATGCGCCAAGACAAACAAATATATTGTTGAGTTCTAAAGAAAATAATACATTTGATATGTTGAAAAAACGTGCAGAAAATCGTGAAGAACGTAGACGTAATGCGTATGAAAAAGACCAGGATTACTAAAATATATAAATGCTTAAAATGATAAGGGTGAGACATAAATAGCTCATTATCAACTTTGAAACACCAATCTATTATTTTCTAATGGATTGGTGTTTTGTTTTTATAATCGGTATAAGTCGCTTTCATCATTTTTTTAATTATCTAGAGTACGTATGTATCATACTCATTTTATATATGCATTTTAGTGTCATTTTAATATTAAATTATGTAACACTATTTAATCGCTTATTAGACTGTATATTAGAAGATAAAAAAGAAAATTTAACTTTTCAAGTGTAATACGTTTAAGCAAAGGGTAAAAAAATGATAAAATAATATATATTTGTAATTGTGTTAATTTAAAAAATATTAATCAAATAGGTGATAGGGATTATACTATTTGTTATTAGTGTGTAAGAGTTTGAGACACAGTATGTTCATTTAAAAAACGATATTATTTATTGTTTCAACCTCAACAATTATGAAAAATAATTAAATTGAAAAGAGGTGAAACCTTGCAAATATTTGAAACGATACTCATTTTTTTAGCACTGGTTATCGTTAGCTCACTTGTGCACATTTTTATACCGAAAGTGCCTTTAGCCTTCATTCAAATTATACTCGGTATGTTGGTGTATGTGATACCTGTACCTGTTGAACTTCATTTCGATTCAGAATTGTTTATGGTTGCATTAATTGCACCATTACTTTTTGTAGAAGGGGTTAAGGTTTCGCGTGTCCACTTAAGGCGCTATATTAAACCGGTGCTAATGATGGCATTAGGTTTAGTTATTACTACTGTGATTGTAGTAGGGCTTTTTGTTCATTGGATTTGGCCCGAATTACCAATGGCTGCAGCTTTTGCGCTTGTCGCTATATTATGTCCTACAGATGCCGTTGCAGTTCAAGCTATTACAAATGGAAAAGTGCTACCGAAAGGATCTATGACAATTTTAGAGGGTGAATCACTTTTAAATGATGTTGCGGGTATCATATCTTTTAAAATTGCTGTAGCAACACTTGTGACAGGTGCGTTTTCAGTGACGCATGCTGTTGAACAATTTCTTATTTCTTCAATAGGTGGTTTTATTGTTGGACTTCTTATTGGGGTAGCTTTAGTAAGATTTAGAGTGGCGTTATCTAGACGTGGTATTGAAAATATTAATATGTTCACATTTATACAGCTTGTTACGCCGTTTGTGACATATATAGTGGCAGAAATGTTTCATTCATCAGGAATCATCGTCGCTGTAGTTGCAGGTTTAGTACATGGTTTTGAACGTGACCGTATTGCACAAGCACGTACGAGATTGCAAATGAGTTATAACCATACTTGGAATATATTAGGCTATGCATTAAATGGTTTTGTATTTTCTATTTTGGGATATTTAATACCTGAAGTAGTAGGAAGAATTATAGAAAATGAACCACATAATTTAATCTTCTTAATTGTCGTTACTTGTTTAATTGCACTTGCGATATATTTATTTAGATTTTTGTGGGTGTTCATACTATATCCTTACTTTTACTTACCAGTCAGTCCATTCCAAAAGATGATTTCTTATAATGAAGATAATAAGAAACCGACAGAAGCACCTCCAAAACGTGGCATGTATGCGTTTATTATGACGGTGTGCGGCGTTCATGGCACAATTTCGTTAGCAATCGCCTTAACTTTACCGTATGTGTTAGCGGATCATCATTCTTTTGTTTTTAGGGATGATTTACTTTTTATAGCATCTGGAATGGTAATTATTAGTTTGATTGTTGCGCAATTTATCTTACCATTAGTTACACCAAATGCTGAAAAACCGAAACAAAAAGGAATGAGTTTCAAGCGTGCACGTGTTTTAATATTAGAAAAAGTCATTGATAGTTTAAATCAAATGTCATCTGTAGAATCTAGTTTTCAATATGGTAATGTAATCAAGGATTATCATGAGAAATTAGCATTTTTAAAAACTGTGGAAAATGAAGATGAAAATACGAAAGAACTTCAAAGACTACAAAATATTGCATTTGCTGTTGAAAATAGTACATTGAATAGTTTAGTAGAAAATGGAGATATAACTTCTAACGTTCTAGAAAACTATATGCGTTATTCCGAACGTACGCAAGTCTATAAGCAAGCTTCTTTACTTCAACGTATAAAGGTTGAATTTAGAGCTTTGATTTTAAAACGAAGAATTAAACGTAAAGTTAAAACCAATGCGACTACTTCATTATCAATCATCGACAACTTGCGAGAAATCTCTAATGTTGTACGTACAGTACATTACCGTGTTGTAAGTCGTTTAGGTAAAGAAACAACTGAAGATAATAAGTTAGAAGTAGGAATGATTTGTGATAGTTATCTTATACGTATAGATAACTTAACACCATCTAATTTCTTTAATGCAAAAAACGAGAATTCAATAACAAAAATTAAATTAACGGCACTTAAAGAGCAACGCCGTGTGTTGAATCAACTTGTCGAAGACGAAGAGGTAAGTGAAGTTACTGCTTTGAAAATACGTGAAGCAATAAATTATGATGAAATGATTATTGTAGATAGTTTAACGGACTAATGAATGATTTTTAAATAGCATAAAAGTGACAGAATATATATTCTGTCACTTTAGAGTGTCGACAAAGTCTAAGATTTTGTCGGCACTTTTTTGTGCATAAATTCCGCGGAATAGCCTCAGCATGAAGTCTTCGGTTAGTGCTTTTCTCGCGAGAGTCGACCCAAATTACTGCCATTTTTAAACAGTAATAATATATGTAAATTAAATAGTGGAAGACCATCAATAGACCCTGTAATTATAGTGAATATATTACTTATTCAAAGGTTATTTGGAATAAAGTCAATGAGATAAACGATTGAGTAATACATTTGTAAAGGGAACACATAAGCGAAACTAACTTCCTTTTAGGAGATTAAAGGAAGGCCTGAGCTATTTTAGTGATCACATATGCGTAAGACTTACTAACCCAAATGAATTGGAAAGTAAGTCTTTATGCATAAGAGCCACTATCTTAACAGGGAGATTAAGGAACGCCCGCGTCAAGACGCATGCATAAGAGCCACTATCTTAACAGGAAGATTAAGGAACGCCTGCGTCAAGACGCATGCATAAGTGAAACTAACTTCCTTTTAGGAAGAAGTTTCGCTAAAAAAAGCTCCATCAATGGGGGAGGAATCTACCATTGATGGAGCTAAGGAGATGATTTTAAGGCTTGAATACCACCATGCCGTACGTTATAAGGAGGGTAACGAACGACATGGGGCTATTCACCTATAAAAGGTTAAATAGCCTATCGACTTATTCCATACTGCCATGTACTGTTTCGATATTTTCTTTCATCATATTGTAATAAGAATCACCTTTAGATCCTTTTTCACCGATTGAATCAGTAAATACTTCGCCAAAGATGTCTTTTTTCGTTTCTTCACTTAAACTTTGCATACTCTTCTTATCAACGCTCGTTTCAACAAGTAAATGTTTCAAGTTATTATCTTTTACGAATTGAACGGCTTGTTTCATTTGCTCAGGTGTACCTTGCTTTTCAGTGTTAATTTCCCAAATATAACCAGGTTTAATGTCATATTGTTTAGAGAAGTATTTAAAAGCACCTTCACTTGTAATCATTGCGCGTTGCTCTTTAGGAATATCATTGAATTTATCATGACTTTCTTTATTAAGTTGTTCTAGTTCTCCAAGATACTTTTCACCTTGGGCTTTGATTTCATCATTATGTTTTTTATCGTGTTTTAATATTGTATCTTTGATCGTTTCAACATATTTAATACCATTGTCTAAACTTAACCAAGCATGTGGATCTTGTTTTGATTTATCACCTTCGCCACCTTCTAAATATAAAGGTTCCACGTTTTCAGAAGGTCTTACTACGGAATCATCTTTGGTTGATTTATTGGCTTGACTTAATGCTTTTTCAAACCAACCATTTCCTGTTTCTAAGTTTAAACCGTTATAAAAAATTATATCTGCATCAGTTAACGCTTTTATGTCTTTTGGCTTAACTTCATATTCATGAGGGTCTTGGCCAATTGGTACAATACTATGTATTTCAACATTATCACCGGCAGTGTTTTTGACCATATCGTATAATATTGAATTTGTCGTAACAATTTTTAATTTATCGTTTGAAGCTGAATCATTTTTCTCATTTTTTTCATTGCTCCCATTGCTACATGCACTTAAAAAAAGGATGAAAACAAGTGCAATTGCTATTATTTTTTTCATATAGTTTGTCCTCTCTTATTAAAAATTTGAAATTTACTTAATATAAAAGTAACGACGTAAATCAAGAATGCGCATAATACAATTGTTGCGCCACTTGGTAAATTATAAAGATAGCTAAAGTAGAGACCAACAATCGCACTGATTGTACTAAACAGACTTGATATAATCATCATTGTATGTAATTTTTTGGCAATTAAGAATGTCGCTGAGGTCGGCGTAATTAATAACGCGACAACTAAAATAATACCGACAGTTTGAATACTGGCTACAGTTACAAGAGACAGTAACAGCATTACAAAATAATGAGTTATTGTAGTGTTTAGACCACTCATTCGGCTAAATACAGGATCAAATGTTGAGACCATTAACGGTCTGTAAAATAGTATGATTAATATCATAACAAGCACACCAACAACAATTGTTGACCAAAATGTTGATTGAGTTACAGCGAGCAAGTTACCAAATAATATGTGGTATAAGTCAGTGGTACTGTTAATCAAACTGATTAAAATAATACCCATTGCTAAAAATGCTGTAAAACTGATACCGATTGCGCTGTCTGGTTTGGTTTTACTGTTTTTCGTAATAAATCCAATGAATATGCTCGGCAATCATACCTGTAATGAGTGCCCCGATAAACATCGGTATACCGAATAAGAAAGATAGAGCTACACCAGGTAACACAGCATGGCTCATCGCGTCACCCATTAGCGAAAGCCCTCTAAGGACGATAAGACAGCCAACTGTACCACATACAATTCCAACTACGATTGAAATAATTAAGGCATTGCTTAAGAATTTATAATCGAGTAAATGTTGAATGAATTCCATAATAAATTTATCTCCTTTCTGTTGTTTTAAGTCGCTTCATTTTTTGTGGTTGAATTTAAAAATGTATTATTTAAATTCTCCGGTAGCATTGCAGTACTACTGTCACCAAAATAACGAATTGTTTTGTTTAGAAGTATGACACGATCAAAATACTCTTCAGTTTTTGATAAATCGTGATGGACAATTAAGAGTAATTTACCTTCACTTTTCAATTTTTGTAGTTGTGTCATAATGATTTGTTCACTATGGAAATCAATACCAACAAAGGGCTCATCTAACAAATAAAGCGTACTTTCCGTCATTAGCGCACGTGCGACAAGTACACGTTGTAACTGGCCACCACTTAATTGTGAAATTTGACGATGACGTAAATTTTCTAATTCCAAGGTTTCCATCAATTGATTTAACCGTTTTTTAGTTTCTGACGTCACCCATTTAATCCAACCAATATCTTTGTATGCACCTGATATAACAACATGTTCGACATCAATTGGAAAATCTAAGTCAATATGTGCTTTTTGTGGAATATAGGTGATAGATTTTAATGAATTATGTACATCATCATCGTTTAAGCGTGCAGTCCCAGTAGATTTAAACTCCCCAATAAAAGATTTGAGTAAAGATGATTTCCCAAGCACCATTTGGCCCCATTATGCCAATAATCTCGCCTTTTATAGGTATGTTTAAATCAATGTCTTCTAAGACATGTTTATTCCCTAAAGTTAGATTTAGATTTTCTACCTTTAACATATTAGACCTCCTTAATAATATTTTTAGGCTAACCTAATTTATTTTATAATATACCATGAAGATTTAGCGTGTCAAGTCGATTCGTGATACAATGAAGTGAATGAGTTGAGAGGTGAGATAATGCTAACTGAAGAAAAAGAAGACTATTTAAAGGCGATTTTAACGCACAATGGTGATCATTTTTTTGTTTCAAATAAGACACTATCCCAATATTTAAACATCAAACCACCTTCAGTCAGTGAAATGGTTCACCGTTTAGAAAAAACTGGGTATGTTGAAACAAAACCATACAAAGGTGTGCGACTTTCAGATAAAGGTTTAACATACACGCTGGATATTATTAAGCGTCATCGTTTAATTGAATTGTTTTTAATAAAAATATTGAAATATAATTGGGAAGAAGTACATCAAGAAGCAGAAGTTTTAGAGCATAAAGTATCCAATTTGTTTGTAGAACGATTGGATAAATTATTAGATTATCCAATCACTTGTCCTCACGGCGGCGTGATACCACGTGATAGTAAATACAAAGAACTTTATACCACGAATTTACTTACATTTGAGGCTGATGATAAGGTAACGATTAAACGTGTTCGTGATCGTACTGAATTACTGATATATTTATCGAGCAAAGATATATTAATTGATGAGGAAATTAAAATCATTAATAAAGATGATACAAATAAAGTGATTATTGTCCAAAAAGACGAAAACGTGACAATTTTAAGCTATGATAATGCGGCGCATATTTACGCTGAAAAATAAATAATATTTCTGGAGTGGATTGCTTTTAGCAACCACTTTTTTTGTTTTTTTAAAGCTTGAAATAAGCGCATTTTCAATTCAGTCAGCCCCTGCTAATATAAAAATAAGACTGAGACATGTGATATGTCCCAGTCTCAAGCTAAGTTATTAAGTAAAAAAGTACCCATGAAATAATTGATAAATGGTGAAGATATTAATCGCTATCCATATTAAGCTGTAAATAAAAGTAGGGACATGTGTTAATTCTTTTAAAGTACTACCATCCCAAGACACAGGTTGTTGTGAGAAGGTCAGTTTAAAAATAGTGACTGAAGATTGCAAGACTTCGCCTAATAAGACACCTAATATAAAGTGAGATGTAAGACTTACAATGTAAAACATCATCAATTGATTATCACTTTGGAACAAAAAATAGAGTAATGCAATAAGTAAAATAACCATGAAGATTGGCAGTATCTTTCTTGAAGTCAGTATTAAAAAATAAATAAATATAATTAAGTACGCACTTATAAATAAACTGGGGTATTGAAATTCAATAGCTAAAAAACCTAAAAATAACATGAGTGGTGGCATGATATAACCACCGAATGTAGTGATAGATTGACCGAAGCGACTTTTTGATTGTGTCACAGCGAATCCTTGTTGCGACGTAGCAACACGTTCAGTAGGAGATGCAACGATAACTAAATCTTTGGCTTTCCCACCACTTATTTTATTGAATAAAATGTGTCCAAATTCATGTGTTAATACAGGGATGTAATTTAAATATATATCTAAAATTCGGTTTATCGGTTTATTACGATAATTATGAATAATTATATAAAGCAGAGCTATAATCATAACCCAATATAAATTGAGTTGAATAGCTGAACTGAAAAATTCATGTATTTTTGTCATATGATTACCTCGATTTAATATTTCAACAACCTCATATTTATTAAAGAAGTAAGGTTGTCATAGCATAATCTATAGTATAAAGTAATTTAGACAAGAAAGCATTTAGACTTTTGATGTATATTATAAGAATGAAAGTAAGAACAGTTTTAAAATTTCTGTAAATCGCGTAATGTGTTAATATTACAATAATAATTAAACGTTAAATTACATTTGATGTATTTTGAGTTAGGAGATCACCAACCATGACGGAAAGCAACAAATTAAATAAAGTAAACGTCTTATCAGTATATTTTGATAATGTTACTTTAGAGGACATGCGAGAGAATGTTAAGCAGTTTTTCTTATCCAATAGTCCAGAAAATTTATTTATTGTTACTGCAAATCCAGAAATAGTGGATTACGCTACGGACAATGTTACATACCGTAATTTAATTAATAGTGCGAATTATGTCATCCCGGACGGCACAGGCGTTGTAAAAGCTTCTAAGTTACTTAGAACCCCCTTGAAAGAACGAGTGCCTGGCATTGAACTAATGGAAGAATGCTTGAAAATCGCTAATGCCAATCATCAAAAAGTGTTTTTACTAGGTGCAAAGAATGAAATTGTTATCAAAGCACAACAAAATTTAGCGCAAAAGTATCCAAACATTCACTTTGACTTTCATCATGGTTTTTTTGATTTAACAGATGAAATGGTATTAAGACAAATCACCTCATTTAATCCTGATTATGTTTTTGTGGGAATGGGATATCCTAGACAAGAACACTGGATTGAACGACACATGAATACATTTACTCAAACAGTATTGATGGGCGTAGGTGGCTCGATAGAAGTGTTTAGTGGCACGAAGAAAAGAGCGCCCGCATTATTTAGACGCTTGAATTTAGAGTGGGTTTACCGTGTGATTATAGATTGGAAACGCTTAGGAAGAATGAAATCAATACCTCGATTTATATTTAAAGTAATTAAAGAAACGCGCAAGAAGTAAAAAAGCGTAAACTGCAGTTTAAATTCACTGCAATTTACGCTTTTATTTTTTAACATGAAACCAGTAATAATTCTAGTGTTATTTAACTACAAACCTAGAATTATCTAAATCACTTCTAAATTTCTTTTGATCTGCTTTAGAACGTTTTTTAAAATCATTCAAGAATTTTTCATATTCAGGTAATACATCGTCTAATTCACCGAATTCTTTAAGTTTACCCGCTTCAATCCAAGCAATCTTAGTGCAGAAATCACGGACTTGTTTCATATTATGACTTACAAAGAAAATAGTTTTGCCTTGTTTTTTATATTCGAATATTTTATCTAAACATTTTTGAGCGAACGTTTGGTCACCAACAGATAACGCTTCATCGATGACTAAAATATCTGGATTAGTAGTGATATTGATAGAAAAGCCTAATTTTGCACGCATACCACTCGAATATTTTTTAACTGGTTGATAAATAAATTCTCCAAGTTCACTGAATTCAATGATTTCAGGTGTCAATGCTTTGATTTCTTTTCTAGTAAAGCCCATGCATAGCATTTTGAATTCGATGTTTTCGACACCAGAGAGTTGGCCATTTAACCCTGCGTTAATAGCAATCACACTTACATCGCCTTCACGTTTGATACCGCCACTTGTAGGAGATAATGATCCACCAATCATATTACTTAGTGTAGATTTTCCAGAACCATTGATACCAACAAGACCAATGACATCACCTTCGTGTGCCGTTATAGACAAGTCATTTAAAGCATAAAAAGTTTTATTTTCATGAAAAGGAAGAAGGACATCCTTTAAGCGTTCTTTGTTATTACGATAAATACGATATTCTTTAGTCACATTTTTAATATCAACCGATACATTCATAATTTTACCTTCCTTATTTACAGTTACTCTTATTATATTATATATTATATTAGTTGTTAAATTTATAAACCTATTGTAAAGTAAGTGAGTACAATTTAACGAAGTGAAGTTTTATACAGTTGTTAAATTTTACTGAACTTACGTTATAAAATCAACTATAAAGATAAATTAATGAAAAATATAAAGTTACGATAGCTTATATCTCATTTTTTCATTAACGTTGTTTCATCACTTAGTATACAAAAATATATCATTTATAGCACTTTTTAGCTATTCTGATTTACGATAGTAAATGAAAGTTGTTAAGATAGACAATAAAGCGTATATTAAATTTAAGTGTAACATCGCAAATGGAATGTGATAAGGTAAATCGATTGAAAGTGTGGTTTATTAAAATGAATGCAGTGTGGGTAGTTTTTAGAGAGCATTTTAAAAATTTCTATCTTATTCAGAGATTGGCTCAGTTCCAAATGAAAATCACTAATACAAACAACTATTTAGGCACAGCCTGGGAACTGATTAATCCAAGCAATGCAAATTATGGTTTATTGGTTTGTGTTTGGTTTAGGAATTCGAGATAACGGCCCGGTAGATGGCGTGCCATTTATTTATTGGTTGCTCGTAGGTATTAGCATGTGGTTCTTTGTTAACCAAGGTATATTAGAAGGTACAAAATCAATAGCGACTAAATATAATCAAGTGGCAAAAATGAATTTTCCACTGTCGATTATCCCATCGTATATTGTAATGAGTAGATTCTATGGACATCTTGCGTTACTTGTTGTAGTTATTTTACTTTGTATGTTAGCAGGTTATTATCCTACGATTTATACGTTGCAGCTGTTTTTATACGTGCCATTTGCACTAATTCTTACAACAGCAATTGCATTATTTACTTCAACGCTTGGTGTACTTGTGAAAGATACCCAACAAGCGATTCAAGCATTGATGAGAATGGTGTTCTTTGCATCTTCTATTTTGATTGTGCCACCAGAAGGCATTGTAAAAGATGTAATGAAATTAAATCCTATATATTATCTTGCAGAAGCATATCGTTCTGCAGTGCTACATAAAGAATGGTACTTTATTACGCATTGGGAATTGACGCTTTATAACATGTTTATTATTATCTTCTTATTTGTAGTAGGTTCTATTATGCATATGCGTTATAGAGATCAATTCGCAGACTTTATGTAAGTTGAAATTTAAAATACTAACTCATATTATTTGAGTAGCCATGAATCCTTTAATGACTGAAATAGTTGTTAAAGGATTTTTCTATAATTTTTAGTGTAAGACAGATATAATGTAAACAATAGTAGTCGAAATTTAAATTGGCGGTGGAATTTGTGAGACAGATAATCAAAAAGCTTTATATGTTTATCATTAGCTTATTAAATTTAATTTATAGTAAAAAAAGCTGAAGAATAATCATATCGTGGTCATGATGACATTTGCAGAAGATGTATTGCCCATTGTAGAAGCGTTAAATAGAAAATTATATAAAATTACAGTAATAGGTAACGAAGAAAATAGAAAATATATACAACAATTTGAAAATGTGACATTTCTACCTGCAGGTAATAAAAAAGTATTTCAACATATTAAAGCATTAAGCACTGCCAAGGTGATAATAATTGATACGTATTATTTAATGTTTGGTGGTTTCAAGAAAAAGACGAATCAGACAGTGATTCAAACGTGGCACGCTGTCTGGTGCACTTAAAAACTTTGGGCTCCAAGATCACCAAGTGGACTTATCGAATAAACCAATGGTCAATCAGTATCAAAAGGTTTACCGAGCAACAGATAAATATTTAGTTGGTGGAGAACCTATGGTCACTTGTTTTAAAGATGCATTTGAAGCCGCCGACGAACAGTTTTTAAAAACAGGCCTGCCAAGATTAGTACCTTATACATTATTAAATGTTGAAAAAAGACAGCAAGAGCTTAAGAAACAATATGGTATAGAAGGAAAAGTAGCAGTATATGTGCCGACATATAGAGAACATAAGCAATCTAACCGTAATATTGATAAAGTGAATTTTGAAACTGCACTGCCGAACTATACTTTATTGAGTAAATTACATCCCTCTATAGCAAACGATAATCAAACAACGATTAACTTGCAATCTCTGATGATTATGGCAGATGTGATTATAAGTGATTATAGTTCATTGGCAATTGAAGCAAGTATTTTAGATAAACCTACATTATTTTATGTATACGATGAGAAGCAATATGAAAAGGAACGCGGTTTGAATTCATTTTATTATGACATACCCGCCCAATATAAAGCTTATAGTGAAGATGAGTTAGTGCGTAAACTACAAGAAAATAGTATAGTATGGTCTCCACTATTTGAAACTTGGCATGAGTACAATGCTAAAGATAGTTTAACGCAAGTCATTCACTATATAGAGGAAATGGTGAAACTATGAAAATATCAATAATAATTCCTGTATATAATGCGGCAAGTACAATTCGTAGAGCGATTGCATCGGTAGATACGAAACAAAATTATGAAATTATCTGTATCAATGATGGCTCTACCGATGAGAGTAGAACAGTTCTAGAGCAATTACAAAAAGAGTACCCAAATATTACGCTAATTAACCAGGAGAACAAAGGTGCAGCTGCAAGTAGAAATAAAGGACTTGCGCATATGACTGGTGACGTATTTATGTTTTTAGATGCTGATGATGAATTTTTAACGAGTAGAATTGATTTTATGGCAGATTTTTATCAAAAAGCGGAAGATGTGGATATCGTTTTAGGTCAAATCGCTAAAGGTAAACATGGTGAGTGGCAACCAATATATACGCATCAAGAAATTCAAAAGCTAGAGAAGGTAGAGTTAGCGCAATGCCCTGATATCATGCAGTCAATTGGTCCAGGTGGGAAAATGTTTAGTGCACAGTTTGCTGATTTAAGATTTGATGAAGACGTTGTTTTTTGTGAAGAACATTGTTTTATTATAACAGCATATAAAAAGGCGAAAAAAATTCAATTATTACCTAATATTGTATATGGATACAATGAAATAGAAGGATCTGTTACAAATCAACGTGCAGAACAGTTTGAATCTTACATGTTAGATGCTTTAAAAGTAAGAACACGTGTAATGGACTTGTTGTCATCTAAAGATGAAAGAACGTATTATAGCTATCGAATGGATGAATTAATAGTAAGTTATTTACTACAAGCGTATATCGAAAAGAATAATGTGATTACTAAAAAATTATTAGATACTGTAACAACATATATCAACGAAATGCAAAAAACAGATTACTCTGGTAAGGCTATGTTTAGAATAATTAAAGTAGTTGAGCAAGGGAGTAAAAAATGGAATAAAGCACTTTATCAACAATGGAGAGAAACACTATTAAGTGTTGGAATCGGTAGACCTAATTATTATCGTTTTAAAGTAGAAGTGTCGCCAAAGCGTGCAAAATCAAGAGGAAAGATGAAATTAAAATATTATTTAAAACGCTAAAAAATGACAGAATTCGTAAACTTTTGAGCAATATGCTATAATTTTTAAAAATGTAAATTTTAAATTAATATTCTGTAAAGGGAGATATACTTATGAAACGTGTGATTACTTATGGTACGTATGATTTATTACATTACGGACATATAGAATTATTGAGAAGAGCGAGAGAAATGGGCGATTACTTAGTTGTAGCATTATCAACGGATGAGTTCAATCGTGTGAAAAATAAAAAATCATATTACAATTACGAACAACGTAAAATGATGTTAGAATCAATTCGTTACGTTGATTTAGTCATTCCTGAAGGCGGTTGGGGTCAAAAAGAAATCGATGTTGACCGTTATGAAATAGATACATTCGTTATGGGCCACGATTGGGAAGGTGAATTTGATTTCTTGAAAGAGAAATGTGAAGTCATTTACTTAAATCGTACAGAAGGTATCTCAACAACTAAAATTAAAAAAGAGCTTTATGGTGACGCAGAAAAATAAAGTGAGTTTGATATAGATTTTTTGTCGAAGGCATCACTTTTTAAAACTGAATATTAAAGTTAACTAACCCAAGTCATCTCGTTTTTGTGTTTACACAAAATTGAGATGACTTGGGTTTTTATATTGAAAAAACCACTTCCATATAAATTCATTTTAAATCGAATTTAATGAAAGTGGTTTTAAGTTAAATGTATTGAATAGGAGCAGTGCTATTCAACGAGCAAGACTAATTATTTACGTTTTGATTTTTTTCTGAATTTATCTAAAATGAGATAAACAATAATTGCAAGTGCAGTAATGATTAAGACCGTACCCGAGCAATGTTAGTATTGGATGGTCATCCCATGATGATTGGACAACTGTAGTTGTTTTATGAACGAGTGGTTTTTTCACACTTACTGTTGGTGGACCATATTTATCAGAAATAAATTCTCGATCATAATCAACATGTATTTTGCCATCTTCCACCACGAGTTTGTAATCATTTTTATCAAACTCTTTTGGTAACACATCATAAAGGTCTTTTTCTACATAATACGTATCGCCATTAATTTCTTGTTCACCTTTAGATAATATCTTTTCACGTTTATATTGATCAAAAGACATATTCATTAAGGCGTTCCCAATCTTATTACGTTCTTTCTCTCCACCGAGCGACTTATAATCGCCGGCTCCCATGATAGCTTGATTAATTCTAAAACCATCACGTTCGGTTGTAATGGTGTGGTTGTAATCTGCGATGTCGCTTGAACCAGTTTTCAAACCGTCAGTACCTTCTAAACTCATATCAGCACCTTCAAGTGAATGGTTGAAGGTGTAATAAGTAACGCCGTGTTGTGTAGGTGCAAGTTGTTTTGTAAAGTGTAGGATTTTTGGTGTGTCTTGAACTGCACGTTGTGATAAAATAGCAAAATCTTTCGCTGTTGATGTAGAACTCTGTTGATCTTTATATTTCTCTGGCGTAAAATCCTTTAACAGAGTGTTTTCTGCGCCTGTTGGGTTAACGAAATGAGTGTTTTTCATGCCTAGAGATTTTGCTTTTTCATTCATTGCGTCTGTAAAATCTGAAACATTACCAGAAACTTCTTTTGCTAAAATAAGTGCAGCGAGCATTACTAGAGTTTGAGACTGTTATTTGAAGTAATTCTTTGATAGTGTATGTCTCACCTGGATATAGTTTCGTGTTACTAATTTTTGGTAAAGTGGACATTCGATAATGATCTTCTGTAATTTCTACAGTATCATCTAAAGATAACTTTCCTTTATTGACTGCATCAAGTGTGAGGTACATTGTCATCAGCTTGGTCATTGAAGCAGGGTACCAATCTTTATCCATCTGATACTGATAAAGAATTTGACCTGTTTGTGCAACATTAACTGCACCTTCTGGTTGGTAGTCTTCGGAAACACTTTGACCATATTGGTTTGCCGCTTGAGTAGGTGTTACTGTTTCTGCATCGGCAAAAGGTGTTATAATTGTACCAACGAAGAGTACAGTTATGATTGTCAGAATTAACTTTCTCATAATTACATTCCCTCTTAATATATTCAGTTTTAGTGCAATAGAAATATCTTAGCACATTTAGGTCAATAATAAAATGTTATAACAATGGTTTTTAGCCTTGTTGTGCTATAGATAAATGATTGTATGAAACCTTGTTGTGTGGAGTTGTATGCGTAACATCTGTATTACTATTATGGTGAACTGCTCATTTTCATTAAATAGTAACTGAATTTCAAAATAATTTTAGAAGAGGTAATAAACATGAAGCAAGAGAATCCATTGTTCTACTTATTTAAAAAATTATCTTGGCCAGTGGGGCTGATTGTGATTGCTGTAACAATTTCTTCATTAGGTAGTATCACAGGACTAGCCGTACCTTTTTTCACTGGTAAACTTGTTGATGAATTTTCTTTTGAAGATATTAACTGGATGTTCATTGCCGCATTTATAGCTATATTTATCATAAATGCGTTACTGAGTGGTTTAGGCTTATATTTATTAAGTAAGATTGGTGAAAAGATTATTTATGCCATTCGCTCAGTCCTATGGCGACATATTATTCATTTGAAAATGCCATTCTTTGATCAAAACGAAAGCGGTCAATTAATGAGTCGTTTAACAGATGATACAAAAGTAATAAATGAATTTATCTCGCGTAAATTGCCCAATTTATTACCTTCCTTATTAACAATTATAGGTTCGTTAATTATGCTTTTTATAATGGATTGGAAAATGACATTATTAACTTTTATCACAATCCCATTATTTATTCTTATCATGATACCTTTAGGTAAGATTATGCAAAATATATCTAAAAAAACGCAATCAGAAATTGCTAACTTTAGTGGTTTGCTTGGCCGCGTATTAACAGAAATGCGCTTAGTTAAAATATCAAGTACTGAAAAGCTTGAATTGGATAATGCGCATAAAAATTTGAAAGAAATTTATTTTTTAGGTTTAAAACAAGCAAAAATTACAGCTATCATACAACCTATAACTGGAATGATCATGTTACTTACGATAGCTATTATTTTAGGTTTTGGTGCGATTAGAATTTCTACTGGTGCGATTACGGCCGGAACATTAATTGCAATGATTTTCTACGTTATTCAACTTTCTGCGCCACTCGTTAATTTATCTACTTTAGTGACGGATTATAAAAGAGCAGTAGGTGCTAGTAGCCGTATTTATGAAATTATGGAAGAACCTACCGAACCACTGGAGTCAAATCAAGGAAGCGAAATCATTGATGGTAGCCTAACATTTGCAAATGTTGATTTTAAATATGGCGTTAAACCGATACTTTCAAATGTCTCTTTTGATATACCACCAAGCAAAGTAACAGCATTCGTTGGGCCATCGGGGTCAGGTAAAAGTACAATCTTTAATATTATAGAACGTATGTATGAAATTGAAGAGGGTCACATTACATATGGTGGTAAATCTATTTACGATATCTCGCTAGGAGATTGGCGTGAGAAAATTGGTTACGTGATGCAATCTAACGCATTAATGAATGGTACGATTAAAGATAATATTTTGTACGGTATCAACCGTGAAGTGACAGAGGATGAGCTAATCCATTATGCACAGTTAGCCAATTGTCATGAGTTTATCGAACAATTTGATGATGGCTACGATACGATAGTGGGCGAACGTGGTTTGAAATTATCTGGTGGACAACGTCAACGTATAGATATTGCACGAAGCTTTGTTAAAAATCCAGATATTTTATTACTAGATGAAGCTACTGCCAATTTAGATAGTGAAAGTGAACGTAAAATTCAGGATGCATTAGAAGAACTAATGGAAAATCGTACGACAGTTGTTATTGCACATAGACTTTCTACTATTAAAAAAGCAGAACAAATTATCTTTATTGATGGTGGTGAAGTTACAGGTAAAGGAAGCCATCAAGAATTAATGGAAAATCACGAAAAATATCAACAATTTGTACGCACGCAAAATTTATCAAAATAGTAAAAAGCGAAAAACACGTTTGAAAACCACATTGATGTATTCGCTTTCATAAGAAAACTCGGACATTTCCCGTTTGAAATTATGTTTCTCACTGTGATAATCGAACTATAAAATTGTTATTTTATATAAAGTCCATACATGCTATAATTATTGTGCATTATTAAGAAACGATGACTTGAAAAGTATATAACTAAATTTATAAATAACTGAATTAACTAAACAGGGATAAGTAATATAAAAGTAAACACATTAAAGATTGTTATAAATGTGCCATTATCTGCTTTGACAATCATTTAATGTGTTTGCTTTAGTTATTCCGATACATAGCAACAAGTTACTTTTAGAAGTTCATTGTTATCATCGATTTAAAAAGGAATGGTGGGTGTATTATGTTTTTAGTGATTAACATAATTGGATTATTTGTTTTCTTAGGGCTTGCTGTATTATTTTCTAGAAACAAAAAAAATATCCAATGGAAATCGATTGGGATATTAGTCGTTTTAAATTTATTCTTAGCTTGGTTCTTTATGTCTTTTACTTGGGGAAAAACAGCTGTACAAGGTTTAGCAAATGGAATTTCTTGGGTAATTGATTCTGCCCATGCGGGGACTGGCTTCGCTTTTGCGAGTTGGGTAGAACCTGGCGCGATGGATATGGCAGTAAGTGCGTTATTTCCTATATTATTAGTTGTTCCATTATTTGATATTTTGATGTATTTCAATATATTACCAAAATTAATTGGTGCAATTGGCTGGGTATTAGCTAAAATTACGCGCCAACCTAAATTCGAATCATTCTTTGGGATAGAAATGATGTTTTTAGGTAATACTGAAGCACTTGCAGTATCAAATGAACAATTGAAACGAATGAAAGAAACGCGTGTACTAACAGTCGCAATGATGTCGATGAGTTCGGTATCTGGTGCGATTGTAGGTGCATATGTGTCTATGGTGCCGGGAGATTTAGTATTGACGGCAATTCCATTAAATATCATTAATGCGATTATTGTGTCTTCAATTTTAAATCCTGTATCTGTAGAGGAAAAAGAAGATATTATTTACAGTATTCGCAATGATGAAATAGAGCGTCAACCATTCTTCTCATTCTTAGGAGATTCAGTTTTAAATGCCGGTAAATTAATTTTAATTATTGTTGCATTCGTTATCAGTTTTGTAGCACTTTCTGATTTGATTGATCGCTTTATCAACTTGCTAACAGGTATTATAGGTGGTTGGGCAGGTCTTAAAGGAAGCTTTGGCTTAGATCAAATATTAGGTGCATTCATGTATCCATTCGCATTACTGCTTGGTTTACCGTGGGATGAAGCATGGATTGTAGCACAACAAATGGCGAAGAAAATTGTAACGAATGAGTTTGTAGTAATGGGGCAAATTAAAGATGTAATAGATTCTTATTCTCCTCATAGACGAGCTGTTATTACGACATTCTTGATATCATTCGCGAACTTCTCAACAATCGGTATGATCATAGGTACTTTAAAAGGTATTGTTGATAAAAAAACATCAGACTTCGTATCTCAATACGTGCCAATGTTATTACTTGCGGGTATTTTAGTGTCATTAATGACTGCGGGGTTTGTAGGATTGTTTGCTTGGTAAGAAGTTGTAGATAAAATATAGTTTCAGAATGCCAACAAAGTCGGAGACTTTGTTGGCATTTTTTTATGCACGCTTTTACAACGAGTGGTTTACCAATGTTCTAAAATTATAGACAATAAAACTTTGTGGGTAGTTTTTACGTTTTTGAAAATACTTCATAGTTAAACATTTCACATAAAAATAAAGCCAAGTAAATGAAGTGAGGAGACACATTCATCATTACTTGGCTTTTACGGGAAATGAATTAATTATATATTAATAGTAAGGACTAGGTACCATTAATATACTCGAGCAAAAATTGTTTTGTTTGTTACTATAAACAACACAAAGGAGATGGCTTCTTATTGGCTATCAATAAGAAGATAGATTTTATTATAGCAAAGGAATGCGCTAAAGTAAACCGAAAATTCAGAATTTTTAAAAATTGAAAAACTTAATTTTATAATTCACTTTATAATTGCTTTTTGAATATAATTTTCATGTGTTTTTATGTCTGGTGGATGTTGTGGTATTGGTCATTTTTTGCTAACATTCAATTGATTGAAGCAAATACAAGGGGGTCGTGTAGGTGAATAAAACAGTACGTGATTTAATATTAGTCCTATTTGGATCATTTGCATTCTCGGCAGGGGTAAATACATTTATTATATCTGCTGATTTAGGTGAAGGAGGAGTGACTGGTTTAGCAATCGTACTATACTATGCCTTTCATATTTCTCCTGGTATTACCAATTTTGTATTTAATGCTGTGCTTATTGCAATTGGTTATAAATTTTTAAGTAAAAGAAGTATGTATTTAACGATTGTGGCTACAATATTAATATCGATATTTTTAGAATTAACAGCAAGTTGGCAAATTGAAACTGGAAATATATTAGTTAATGCGGTATTTGGTGGTCTATGCGTTGGTTTGGGTATCGGTGTTATTGTACTTGCCGGTGGTACAACAGCTGGAACAACGATTTTAGCAAGAATTGCTAATAAATATTTGGATATAAGTACACCATATGCATTGCTATTCTTTGATTTAATTGTAGTAGCAATTTCACTAACAGTAATTCCAATTTCTAGCGCGCTAGTAACAGTTATTTCATTGTATATTGGTACTAAAGTAATGGAATATGTAATAGAAGGTCTAAATACGAAGAAAGCAATGACAATTATTTCAAGCAATCCTGACGAAATAGCAAAAGTCATTGATGAACAAGTTGGGCGTGGACTGACTATTTTAAATGGTAGAGGTTATTTCACTAAACAAGATAAAGATATACTTTATGTTGTAATTACTAAAACACAAGTTACCAAGGCGAAGCGTTTGATAAGAAATATAGATGAGGAAGCCTTTTTAGTTATTCATGATGTGCGTGATGTTTATGGTAATGGTTTCTTGATTGATGAACATTAACTTATTTTAAAATATAAGTGCTTGAAATATAAATAAAGATTTTTATACTGCCATGAAGTCTCCTGACCTCATGGCAGTTTTTTTAAGTACGCCTTTTGTTGTCACAACTTAAACCTGTAATTTATGGGTTTTGTTAGATTATCTAGATAGCTGTCTGGTGGATATTGAAGTTATTATATTAATGGTGAAACAACTAGTTATTTTTAACGTAATTTAACATTATATAAGATTATAAAAGGGATATTGTCTCTTTTTAATGTATATTAAATTAATCAAAAAGAGCGTTGAAAAGGATGAGATTTAATAGTCATAATATATAAAAAATGATATAATGTCATCTGTGATAATGATTATCATTTATTAAATTGAACTAATGATATATACGATGAATTGAGACAAATTAAATGTAAAAAAATATATAGTGCATTATGCTTATTTATATAGGAAGAAGGGAATTTATGAGTCGCTTAGAAGGAGAACAAGTTACTATTGGTTATGGGGAGAACGTAATTGTTGAAAACTTAGATATCCATATACCTGACGGTAAAATCACATCAATTATAGGGCCGAATGGTTGTGGCAAATCCACATTATTGAAAGCGTTATCGAGATTATTACCTATTAAAAGTGGCGTAATCAAATTAGATGGTGAGAACTTACACGCACAAGCAACCAAAGATATTGCTAAAAAAATTGCGATTTTACCACAATCTCCTGAAGTTGCGGATGGCCTTACAGTGGGAGAATTAGTATCCTATGGACGTTTCCCTCATCAAAAAGGATTTGGACGTCTTTCAGCAGAAGATAAAAAAGAAATCGATTGGGCGTTGTCAGTTACAGGCACATATGAATTTAGGCTACGTCCTATTAATGATTTAAGCGGAGGTCAACGTCAAAGAGTATGGATAGCTATGGCATTGGCGCAACGTACAGATATTATCTTTTTAGACGAACCAACGACATTTTTAGATATTTCACATCAATTAGAAATTTTAGAGTTAATCACGCAATTAAATAAAGAACAAGGTTGTACTATTGTTATGGTTTTACATGATATTAACCAAGCTGTGCGATTTTCAGACCATTTAATCACTATGAAAAATGGAAATATTGTTGCTAATGGTGAGACTGAAGAGGTATTAACTAAAGAAATTTTAGAAAAAGTATTCAATATAGATGTTGAAATTAGCACAGATCCAAGAACAGGGAAACCTATGCTAGTGACGTACGATTTATGTAGAAAAAGTTATTCGGAAGTTTAGAGGCTAATTATGACCACAAAGAAAAAGGGCAAGTTGAATTTTACAACTACATTTATAATAGTGTTTATATTATTAGTAGTTGCTTTAATTGTGTCGATTCTATATGGGGATGCAAAAATCCATATATCTACTATATTCGAGGCAGTGTTCAATTATAATCCTAAAAACCAACAACATAATATTATAAGTGAAATACGTATTCCAAGGGATCTCGGAGCAATCTTAGTAGGGGTTGCCTTAGCAACTTCAGGCGCTGTAATTCAAGGGGTTACTAAAAATGGTCTAGCGGATCCAAGTTTAATTGGACTAAATGCTGGTGCTTCATTTATGCTGGCACTGACCTTCGCATTTTATCCGTCAGCACCATTCATCATATTGATGTTAGCAGGCTTTATTGGTGCGCTCATAGGTGGCTTTTTCGTCTTAATGATAGGAAGATCAAGAAGCGATGGTTTTAACCCGATGCGAATTATATTGGCCGGAGCAGCAGTTAGTGCGTTACTAACAGCCTTAAGTCAAGGCGTAGCGCTATTATTTAGATTGAACCAAAGTTTAACATTTTGGAGTGCTTGGCGGTGTATCTGGAACAACTTGGAATCAGTTGATGTGGGCAGCACCTTTTATTTTGGTGGCGCTTATCATTATGGTGAGTATGAGTAAACAATTAACGATTTTAAATTTAGGTGAAACATTGGCTAAAGGCTTAGGGCAAAATGTGGCGTTTACACGTGCTATCACTTTAATTTTATCTATGGTAATGGTCGGTGTAGCTGTTGCTATGGTAGGACAAATTGCATTTGTTGGCTTGATGGTACCACATATTGTGAGATATATAGTCGGTACAGACTACGCCCGCGTTATTCCACTCACAGCATTAGTTGGTGGTTTGTTGATGCTTGTAGCTGATACGGTTGCCCGTATGTTAGGTGAAGCGCCAGTTGGAGCCATTATTTCCTTTATAGGTGTACCTTACTTCTTGTATTTAGTTAAAAGAGGAGGTCGCTTCTCATGATAGATCCGAAACTGAGATATAAACAATGGTTAACAATGGTGATTCTGATTATACTTGTGCTTCTCGCTTGTGCGTGGAGTATGACTTCAGGTGAGTATAAGATGTCGGTAGGTACGTTCTTTAAGACCTTATTTGGTCAAGGCGCATATACCGATACATTGATATTAATGGAATTTAGAATGCCACGGATGATTATTACGATTTTAGCCGGAGCGGCATTAGCTATGAGTGGCGCGATTATCCAGAGTGTTACCAAGAATCCGTTAGCTGAGCCAGGTATATTAGGCATTAACGCAGGTAGTGGTTTTGCTATAGCGCTGTTTATGGTTATAGGGAATGTAGATGCTTGGAAACTTTGTCTATGTTCTACCAATCATAAGCATGATTGGTGGCATCTTAACAGCACTTATTATCTTCTCGTTTAGTTATAATAAAGGTGAAGGTATTACCCCTTCAAGCATGGTACTTGTAGGGGTAGGCATGGCTACTGCATTAAGTGGTGGTTCAATGACTTTGATGTCCACATTTGATGAAGATCAATCAGAGTTTATTGCATCTTGGCTCGCGGGTAATATTTGGGGTGATGAATGGGCATTTGTAATTGCGTTTTTACCATGGGTTCTCATATTAATTCCATTTTTATTATTTAAGTCTAATGTTTTAAATTTATTAAATACACATCAACACATAGCTCAAGGTGTAGGCGTAAAAATTGGAAGAGAACGTATTGTATTATTACTCGTTGCAGTTATATTATCTTCTACTGCTGTTTCAGTAGCGGGTTCAATTGGCTTTATTGGCTTGTTAGGACCACATATCGCTAAATCGATTGTTGGTCCAAGACACCAACTCTTTCTACCTATTTCAATATTAATAGGTGCATTTTTACTCGTGTTAGCAGATACGGTGGGGCAAGTGATATTACAACCTTCAGGTATCCCAGTCTGGTATCGTCGTCGCAATCATTGGTGCACCTTATTTCTTATATTTAATGTATAAATCAAAATCAATATAAATATTAAAAAAGGAGTTTGGACAAAAGTACATGTCCAAGCTTCTTTTTTTAATATTTTTGGTAATAATTACAAAAGAAATCATTATCAATTTTCATATGTTAGCGTTTGCATTCATGTGTAGGGTATACTATAAATGAACATTCAAATTAGGAGGTCATCTCTATGAAAAAACTAATTAAAGATAAAACACAATTTTTAACAGATATGTTGGACGGACTTTCGATAACGAATAATGAAATTGAAGTCATTGCAGATACTGTTGTTGTAAGAAAAGAGAAGAAAAAGCAAGGTGTTGCTCTAGTTTCTGGTGGTGGAAGTGGTCACGAACCTGCACATGCTGGTTATGTAGCAGAAGGGATGCTCGACGTCGCTGTCTGTGGTGAAGTATTCACATCACCAACACCTGATAAAATTCTAAGTGCGATTAAAGCAGTTGATAATGGAGATGGTGTATTACTTGTAGTAAAAAACTATGCTTGGTGATGTTATGAATTTTGAAATGGCACAAGAAATGGCAGAGATGGAAGACATACAAGTAGCAACAGTTATTGTTAAGGATGATATTGCAGTAAGCGATGATGATAAAAGAAGAGGCGTTGCTCGGTACAGTATTAGCACATAAATATGCTGGATATTTAGCAGACCAGGGTGAGTCATTAACTAACATTAAAGAAAAAGTAGACCAATTTTTACCAAGTGTAAAAACATTAGGTATGGCTTTAACTGCGCCAATGGTACCGACAACTGGACAATATGGATTTGATATTGAAAGTGATGAAATGGAAATCGGTGTAGGCATCCATGGAGAAAAAGGATTATCTAGAGAAAAAGTGGAAGCTGTAGATCAAATTGTCGAGCGATTAATTAAAGCTTTAATGGAAGAAGTAAGCTCAGAAAAACTTATCGTTATGGTGAATGGTATGGGTGCAACACCATTATCTGAACTTAATATAGCAACAAAATATGTAGCAGAAAATTTCCAAGAAAAGCATATTGATGTTGTACATTGGTTTGTGGGAGATTATATGACTGCATTAGATATGCAAGGCTTATCTTTAACATTAGTCCCATATACAGAAGAAGTGTTAACAGCTTTAACTGAGTCTACAGCAAGTCCTTACTTTAATTAATAAGTCATAGATACGATAAGGAGTGGAACATAAATGAATGTAAGTGAATTAAAGGAAAGATTACTTAATTTAGTAGAAGTGTTTGAAGAAAAAGAAGCGCTATTAACAGAATTAGATCGAGCTATAGGCGATGGTGACCATGGAGTGAACATGGTTAGAGGATTTAAAGCATTACCAGAGAAAATAGATGATAGTTCCATGCAAAATTTATTGAAGTCTACAGGTATGACATTGATGTCTAATATCGGTGGTGCTTCAGGCCCACTGTATGGTTTTAGTTTTGTGAAAATGTCTCAAGTTGTTGGCGATGAGTTAGATGCTACAAACTTAAAAGAAGTATTGAATTCATTTTCTGAAGCAATTAAGCAAAGAGGTAAAGTTGAATTAAATGAGAAAACAATGTATGACGTCATAGAACGCGCAAACGAAGCGGTACAACAAGGAGAAACTTTAAATGCAGATGTGCTACAAACATACGCAGACGAAACAAAAGATATCGTTGCTACAAAAGGCAGAGCATCGTATTTTAAAGAAGAATCAAAAGGTCACATTGACCCTGGTGCACAGAGTAGTGTTTATATATTAAACGCATTGATTGGAGATGAATAATTATGACGAAAATTGTAATTGTGAGTCATAGTGAAGATATTGCAAACGGTACAAAAGCATTATTGGAACAAATGGCAGGAGATGTTCCAATATTAATACAGGGTGGCGTTGAAGGTAAAATTGGAACATCTTACGATCATATACAAGAAATGATTAATGATTTAGACGATGATGCACTTTGTTTCTATGATATTGGTTCTGCAGAAATGAACTTAGATTTAGCTATTGAAATGTATGAAGGTAAGTATCAAGTAGAAAAAGTCGATGCACCGATTGTTGAAGGTAGTTTTACAGCCGCTGTTAAATTATCAGTAGGCGGTTCTATCGAAGAAATTGTTGATGATTTGAAACGCAATTTCGGATAAATAATTTACTTATTGATGTTGATAGACTATTGGTAAAGGTTAGGTAATTAATATATTATAAGGACTTCAATTAATATGGCAAAAAGTTTCATTTTTATATGAATATATAAATAGTCTGTGGTAGAATAGAACCTAACTGTTATAGAAATCTGGATACCTAGGAGGACATTGCCATGAAAGATTTAATACAAAAGCATGTCTTAAACGGCGAATTCGAGTCAGTAAAACGTTTAATGTCCCAGACAGATTTTATGGAATTTGAAGAGGCGTACATTTCAAGTGCACATGAAGTAGAAAGTGTCATGTTTTACACATGTATTTTAGATATGATGAAAGTAGAAGAAACTGCAGAAATGCATGATTTAGCTTTTCTATTATTAGTTTATCCATTAAGTGAATTACAAGGTGCATTGGACTCAGCTTATTATCATGCAGAATCATCCATAAAACTTACGGACAGTAAAGAAGTAAAAAGTCTGTTACAAATGTTATTGTTACATGCAGTTCCTGAACCAGTCATTTCTGATAAAAAAGCATTTGATGTGTCTCGACAAATACTAAAATTAGATCCGTCTAATAGTGTTGCGCGTAATGTGCTTAAAGAAACGGCTAAACGTATGGATAATGTCGTTGTAGACTTTAATGAACTAAATCGCTATAAAAATGCACATTAATTAACATGCTTAGCAATAAAAACATATTCAACCGAAAATCTCTTTTTTAAATTGAGGTTTTCGGTTTTTAATTTTATTTTTTCTAAAAAGCATTATTAGGTTGCATATACATAATAAAATTTCACTAAAATTATAGAAATACAGTGACAATTTAAATATTGTGATATATGGTTAACTTGAAAGCAATAAAAAATTTAAAAAATTTATAGTTTTTAAGTAGAGATAACAAGTGCATAATAAATGTATAAAATTACAGAGAATAAAAGCCTCAACCTGTTGTGAGCTTGATAATACAGAGTTTTTATTTATATTTAAAAATAAAAATGAATTTTTAAATGTATGTAAATTCACTAGATGATTAGTGTAAAAATTAATTAATAGTGTGAATTTGAAATTTGTCGTGTTGCAAAATAATGACAGTGCGTTATAATAACTCAATGTGTTAACTTAAGAGGAGGTTATAAATCACATGGGCTTGAATAAAGAAGCTATAAAAATTGGTTTCGCTTATGTTGGTATCGTAGTAGGTGCTTGGCTTTTCAACGGGACAAGAAGTAATGCAATTCTTTACTCCTTATGGGCTTTGGTCGTATCTAGGAGTTATTATATCAGGATTGATATTAGGATTTGCAGGTCGACAAGTTGCTAAGATTGGTACTGCATTCGATGCGCAAAATCATGAATCCACTTTAGATTATTTATTCGGTGGTGTATTTAGTAAGATAATTGACTATTTACTTATCTTCTTCTTATTTGGTATCTCAGTCACGATGATTGCGAGTGCAGGATCAACGTTTGAAGAAAGTTTTGGCATACCAACGTGGTTAGGTGCATTAATTATGGTGATTGTTATCTACATTACATTATTAATGGACTTTAACAAAATCGTACGTGCGTTAGGTATGGTAACGCCATTCTTAATTATTTTAGTTGTTATCATTGCAGTATTTTACTTATTTAATGGAAATATTTCCTTTGCAGAAGTGAACCAAACAGTTCCAGAGGCGAGTATTTGGAAAGGTATCTTTTACGGTATTATTTATGGTGGGTTAGCATTCGCAGTTGGTTTTAGTACAATTGTTGCGATTGGTGGAGACGCGTCCAAACGTAAAATATCTGGTGCGGGTGCATTATTTGGTGGTGTTGTATATACAATATTACTAGCGCTAATTAACTTTGCATTACAATCAGAGTATACGACAATTAAAGATGCTTCTATTCCAACACTAACGTTAGCAAATGAAATTCATCCTTGGATTGGTTTAGTATTATCTATTATTATGTTAGCAGTTATGTACAATACAATTCTTGGTTTAATGTATTCGTTTGCCGCAAGATTTACAGAACCATATAGTAAAAATTATCATGTGTTTATAGTTGCAATGGTGCTCGTAGCTTATGCATTAAGTTTCGTAGGTTTCGCAGACTTAATTAACTTCTTATATCCAATCATGGGTGTAATTGGCTTAGTTGTAGTTATTGCAGTACTTATTAAATACTATTCAAGAAAAAATCAAAATAAAGATCACATAGCGTAACCGTGATGAAATAAAGTATAAATAAAATTAGGACATAAATCCTAGATTTAATAAATGGCTGTTAGAATCCTATTGGATATCTAGCGACCATTTATTGTTTTGAAATATGATATGAACCTATATAGAGATGAATTTATAATTATAAACGTTAGTTGCTCAATTTGATTTTTAAAATAAAGAAGAAGGCAGTTTAGTCTATTATAATCGTTCAAATAAATACTACTACGTAATTATTAATTATGATACAATGCATGCGAAAGGGAAGGTCGAGCATGAAGAAAAAACATAAATGGACAATTATCGCTATTGTTGTTTTTGTTGTCGTTGCAATTGTGATTGCAATATTACTTAAGCAACAATATGACCGACAAAATGCGCAAGAATTTAAAGAAAAAGTACAAATTAATAATGAAAATGTAAATGCATTTACTAATATAACTTATAGCAGTGGGATACCCAATAGTCGCTTAGATATTTTAACGCCTACTGAATTAGATCAAGATAATAAATTGCCTGTCATTTTTTGGTTACATGGTGGAGGATTTATCGCAGGAGATAAACAATATAAAAATCCGTTATTATCAAAATTTGCTGAACAAGGTTATATCGTAGTGAATATTAATTACGCACTTGCACCTGACTATAAATACCCAACACAGTTAAAACAAATTGATCGTGCAGTTCAGTTTATCAAACAGAATAAACATGAGTTGCCTATAGATTTTGATCAAGTTGTTTTCGGTGGTGACTCAGCAGGCGCCCAATTATCCAGTCAATTTACAGCTATCCAAACAAATGAATCATTACGAGAAGATATGGAGTTTAACCAACAGTTTGAACCGGAACAAATAAAAGCGAGCAATCTTTTTTGGTGGCTTTTATGATATGAAAACGGTGAAAGAAACAGAGTTTCCTAGAATCCAGCTCTTTATGGAAAGTTACACTGGCAAGAGAGATTGGGAACAACAATTTAAATATATCAGTGAAATGTCTACGATAAACCAAGTGACAAAAGATTATCCACCGACATTTTTATCAGTAGGGGATGCAGATCCATTTTATAGTCAAAACATTGATTTTTATAAAAAACTAAAAGAAAAAGATGTTCCAGTTGATAAACTATTTTATGATGGATCACATAATTTGAGACATCAATACCAATTTCATATGCAATTACCGGAGTCACAGCAAAATATGAAAGATACATTGAGTTTCTTAAGTAGAAATACAAGCGCTTCTGGTGTAGAGAGAGAATTGAAGCCCGAATCAAAAAATCCTGAGGGTGTTCAATTGAATCCTTACTAATGAGTAAACAGTAAAATCAACTAGACGTAATAAAGTTATATAAAAGATTTCAAAAAAACAGCTTATAGATCTCCTGTAATGGAAACTATAAGCTGTTTTTAGTTCTAGTCGTGGGCTCATACAACGAAATGTTATGAGCAAAATTGGATTGCTGTTCCATTCCCATGTATTAATTTATACTTAAACAAGAATAGTGAAACGTTTAATATATAAACATTGAGGTAGACTAAAGTAATAACTTAGACATTATATATTTATTGAAATAACGCCCATCGATATAAAGTTTATCTCGAAGTTCGCCGTCAATTTGATATCCAGCAGACTTTAAATAAAGCTACCGCTGTTTCGTTTTCAGGGACTACAGAAACTTCAATGCGGCGAATGTTATGGTTTAAACACCATGCTTCAATAGAATTAATAAGTGATTGGCCAAGCCCTTTTTCGCGATAGTGTCTAATAACACCCATTGAAAAATGTGCTTCATGACGTGTACGTTCAAACTTTTCAGTTGTTACGATTGAAAAACCAACAAGTTCTCCGTTATTTTCGGCAACATATATCGCATTGGACGGTGATGTTATATAATGTTCCAAGTTTGAAACGGCATCACTGTTAGATGGCGCATATTCACCAGGATTATATATTAAATATTCAGATTCATCATAGATAGTAGTTAATAATTTTACAAATGGATCTATATCATTGATACCGATTTCACGAATTTGATGAACCATATGTGTCCACTCCTCATTTCTATTTTGCTGTTACTCAGTTATAGTATAACTTAACATCATTAGCATGATTTTACTAGGAGATATTTAAATAGAGACAAATTAAAATAAAGGAAGTATAACTATGAAACCTAATATTTTATTAGCAGGTGTAACAGGCTATATAGGGAAAAACTTAATACAATCTATTAAAGATGAGGCGACGCTTTTTACGATGTCGAAATATCCTAAAGAAGATGAGTTTCAAGAAGTGACATGGTTAAAAAAAGATATTTATAATTATAATGATGTCCTTGAGTCAATGGAAGGTATGGATATGGCCATCTATTATTTAGATCCAACCAAGCATTCAGCAAAGCTGACCAAAGCAACAGCTAGAGATATGAATTTAATTGCCGCTGATAATTTTGGACGTGCGACAGCTAAAAAAGGAATTAAAAAAATCATTTATATTAGTGGGAGTCGCTTTGATAATGAGTCAATAGAGCGATTGTCGGCGTATGGAACGCCTGTCGAAAAAACAGAAGTAAAAGTTTCACGACCTCATGTTGCAGTCGAGTTACAAGTTTCAAAGTATGATGATGTACGAAGTGCACTTAATGTACAATTGCCAATGAACTGGACCTTAAATCAAATGGTGGAATATTATTTTGATTGGTTAAATAAAACTAAAGGAACGATGTTACATACTTATAATGAAGGCGATAATTTTGTTGTCTATATCAAAGATAAACGCAATCCAATACTTGTACTTCATAAAACGATAACAGAAAGCGATATGATTACATTAAATTTAGTAGGTGGATCGATAGTAAAACCGAATCTAACGAAACAAGGAAAGTTAGAATTCCGAAAGCTGGAAGGAACACAAACTGTAATCGTCCATTTATATGATTATATTCCTAAACTCATCTGGCCAGCGTATTACTTGTTCCAATCGCCATTTCAAGATTTGATGATGAGAGGATTTGAAATAGATTGTCGTATAAAACATTTCAATGGTCGTATACAATCAGGTGAAGAAATAAAATATACTAAATAATTGAAAAGGTGATCATGTGGACATTTTATTAGTAGAAGATGATATGACATTATTTAAAGAACTGAGTGAAGAATTAGAACAATGGGACTTTCAAGTGCATGGCATCAGTGATTTTAATGATGTTATGTCAAAATTTGAAGAAGTGAATGCTCGCAATTGTAATTATGGATGTTAAATTGCCTAAGTATGATGGTTTCTATTGGACTCGAAAAATTAGAGAGGTCTCCAATACACCTATTCTATTCTTATCTTCACGGGATAACCCAATGGACCAAGTTATGAGTATGGAATTAGGCGCAGATGATTATGTCCAAAAACCATTTAATACGAGTGTACTTATTGCAAAACTACAAGCTATATATAGACGCGTCTATCAATTCAGTATTGATGAGAAGCGTGTACTGTCTTGGCAGGAAACGACTTTAGATTTATCTAAAGATAGCATTAGTAAAGGTGATGCTCAAATCTATTTATCTAAGACTGAAATGATTATCTTAGAAATGCTAGTGAAAAAGCAAAATCAAATCGTTACTAGAGATACTTTGATTACAGCATTGTGGGATGATGAAGCATTTGTAAGTGATAACACGTTAACTGTTAATGTGAATCGTTTAAGAAAAAAGTTAGCTGATATTGATATGAATGATGCGATTGAAACTAAAATAGGCAAAGGGTATATGGCGCATGGCTAACATTCAATGGTTATTTATCTTTCTACGCTCACGATTAAATTGGATACTTTGGCTCATATTATTACATTTCATTTTTCTATTTATTGCATATTTAGATTACGATATCAGTGTAAGTAGTATTTTTTATATTATTATTTTGAATTTAGGGATCTCAGTTATTTTTTTGTTATATACATATATAAAGGAAGTAAAATTTTTCAAACATTTGTACAATAACATCGAGCCTGAAGAACTAAAGCATAAATCTCTTGCCGATACACCATTTCAACAAGAGATGGTCAATTATTTGTATAATCAAATTACAAGTCAGAAAATGTTAGTTACAACTCAGAAAAAACAAATTCAAACAACTGAAGCGTCATTAACTGATTTCGTGCATGATATTAAGACACCAGTAACGAGCAATGAAGCTACTGATCGAAAAAGAGCAAGATGTAGAGCGAAAGTACGCCTTGCTTTTTGAGTGGTCGAGAATTAATGGAATGTTAGACAGACAATTATTTTTAACGAGATTAGAGTTTCAAAATAATGATTTATATTTTGAACATGTAGCATTAAAACGTCTTATTATAGAAGAAATACAAATCACAAGGTATATTAGTCAATCTAAAGGCATTGATTACGATCTTGATTTTGAAGCGGACTATGATGTCTATACAGATACAAAATGGTGTCGGATGATGATAAGACAAATTTTATCTAATGCTATTAAATATAGTGAAGATAGTACAATTCACATTAAAGCTCATATAGTTAATAAACATGTAACACTTGAAATTATAGATGAAGGTAGAGGAATTAGTAAGAAAGATTTGCCGAGAATTTACGATAAAGGATTTACTTCCACTGCTTATCGTAATGAGACCACTTCATCGGGCATTGGTCTATATTTAGTAGGTAACGTTAAAGACAAATTAGGAATCCGAGTGGATATCACTTCAGAAGAACAAATTGGAACCAAGGCTTCATTTATGTTTCCTAATCAAAATGAACTTGTTGCAAGATTATCTGAAAAGCAATGAAATCTGTTATGATTTCATTGCTTTTTAATTATGAAATTCGCAAATTTAAAATGTGAACTATAATAAATTTTAGAAAAATATATTTCGGACAAAATTTTTGCTCCTACAAATTTTAAATGTTAAGAGATTGTAAATTTAATTGTGGAATTGTAAATTTTGTGCTATTTTCATATAAGGACAAATCAACATTTGTGAGATTTTTTAACCGGTATAGAAGCAAAGACTCATTTCCATGAACGTAAGGACACATTAAGTGATGATGAGTGAATTGTTAATCTTGCCAATTTTAATTTGTCTTAAAAGAGTTTTGATTTTTTAAATTTATTGAAGCTGATTGGAAACAGTCGCTGTAAATGGAGGATTTTTTGGATGTTTAACAAGAAAAAAGATAAGTTCATGGTGCAACTTGAAGAAATGGTCTTTAACTTAGATCGAGCGGCAATTGAGTTTGGGAAAATGGATTTTAATACGCACTTAGATCTGAAAGCTTATTCAGACAATATTAAAAAATATGAATCACACGGTGACGAATTAATGCATCAAGTGATTTCCGATTTAAACCAAACCTTCATCACACCAATTGAACGTGAGGATATCCTTTCATTATGTAATGCAATTGATGATGTTTTAGATGCAATAGAAGAAACGTCAGCGATGTTTGAAATGTATTCAATTGAATATACAGATGAATACATGGCTGAATTTGTTGATAATATCCAAAAAGCTATTGCAGAAATGAAATTAGCTGTTGGGTTACTTGTTGATAAAAAATTATCGCATATGCGTATTCATTCTATTAATATTAAAGAATTTGAAACAAATTGTGATGGCATTTTACGTCAATCAATCAAACATATTTTTAACAGTGAAACAGATCCAATAACGCTTATTAAAATAAAAGAAATTTATGAAAGCATGGAAGAAATTGCAGATAAATGTCAAGCTGTAGCGAATAACTTTGAAACTATAATTATGAAAAATAGCTAAGGAGTCCTAACTAATGGAATATATTTTAATCATCACAGTAGCTATCGTTATTTTTTCACTTATCTTTGACTTTATCAATGGTTTTCATGATACAGCCAATGCTGTCGCTACTGCTGTTTCAACCCGTGCATTAACGCCTAGAACTGCTATTATATTAGCATCAGTTATGAACTTTATTGGTGCATTAGCTTTTACTGGAGTTGCGGGTACAATAACTAAAGATATTGTAGACCCATTTAAATTAGAAAATGGGCTTGTTGTGGTGTTATCAGCGATCATTGCAGCAATTTTTTGGAACTTGCTTACTTGGTTTTATGGTATACCGAGTTCATCTTCTCATGCGTTAATTGGTTCCATTGCGAGTGCGGCTATCGCATCGCAAGGGTCGTTTGCCGTATTACACTATGAAGGTTTTACAAAAATCATTGCTGTATTACTGATATCACCAGTAATTGCTTTTTGTGTAGGTTTCATTATGTATTCAATTGTTAAAGTCGTATTTAAAAATGCAAACTTAACAAAATCAAATAGAAACTTTAGATTCTTCCAAATTTTCACAGCGTCGTTACAATCATTTTCACATGGTACCAACGATGCTCAAAAATCAATGGGTATTATTACATTAGCTTTAATCGTAGCTAACTTACAACCAGGTGGTTCTGTTGAACCACAATTGTGGGTTAAAATTGCCTGTGCCACTGCTATGGGGTTAGGAACAGCTGTTGGTGGTTGGAAAATCATTAAAACAGTTGGTGGTAATATAATGAAAATTCGTCCGGCTAATGGTGTCATGGCAGATTTATCATCAGCTTTAACAATCTTTGTAGCATCTTCATTACATTTTCCGTTATCAACGACGCATGTTGTTTCTTCATCTATTCTAGGTGTAGGCTCATCTAATCGTATTAAAGGCGTGAAATGGAATACTGCGCAACGTATGATTGTTACATGGGTTATCACAATGCCGATTTCTGCAATTGTTGCCGCCCTTGTTTATTTCGTTATGAATATCTTCCTATAATTAGGTATGTTATAGCGTGATTAGCGTTTGAAGTATAAAAGAGTTTGGGCGTGATTGTCTATTCTCAAAATAAGACCGAGGCTGAGCATGTATTTTATGTCCCAGCCTCGGTCTTTTATTTATAGACATCAGTGACTTTGTTATAAGCATTTAATAAGATATGTTAGTAAGTAGGCAGTAAAAGCTATTTACAAGCTCATAAGACGACTGAGTGAGCTTATGAGTGATGTTGTATGTGATCTTGTTTAAAATAGTTCAAATAAAAAAGCAGTTAGCATTCTAAATAGAAGTCTAACTGCTTTTTTATTCAATATGAAATTCATACATTAATGAATATAATTATAGCTTGAAGCTTGTGAAGCTGGGATTGTACGATAATCTACTGTCCCTGGTGCAGTATTATAATTCATTTCTGAAATTAAAATACTACCATCTGGATTAACTTGTTCTACATAAGCTACGTGACCAATAGGGCCTTCGTAATTTTGCATAATTGAGCCAACGCTTGGTGTATTATTTACAGTATAACCATCTGCTGCTGCATTGTTTGCCCAATGATCAGCATTCCACCAATATGTGCTAATTGGTTTACCAGTCTCAGCTCTACGATTAAATACGTGCCATGTACATTGACCCCAATCGTATAGATTAGCATCACTTGCTGATGAACTACCTGTATTTTGGTTTGGTGTTGTTGTACCACCAGAACCGCCAGAACCACCAGTTGCCCCTGGAATTGTTAATGTTTGATTCGGATAGATTATGTATCCACTCAAATTGTTTGCTGATATAAGCTCATCTACTGAAACACCATAATTGTTTGCAATTGTGTTTAATGACTCACCAGATTCTACAGTATGCGTTGAGCCGCCAGATGATTGTGAAGAAGAGTTTGAACTTGAGCCTTGCTCTTGTGAACCACTTCCACCAATTTCAATAACTTGTCCCGGAAATACAATATTGTTATTGATATCATTACTTTGTTTGATTTCATCTACTGAAACACCGTATTGTTGTGAAATTGTCCAAAGTGACTCACCAGATTTCACTGTGTGTTGTGTTGATGCATCGGCTTCATGATTAGAAATAACCGCTGCAGCGCCTGAAGCAGCTGTTACTGCAAATGCTAACTTTTTCAAAAGAACTCCTCCTTCAATTCCTATATACCCTAAAAGCAGATATGTATTAAATATATGTGATAGTTTCTTTAATCTGAATTCACGTTCCATACTATCAAAAATCAGATGTTTTGTGTGTGTTGTTATAAAGATGTAATATTATTAATATTTGAGTGCAAAAAGGGTTAAGTCCCTCAAGACGCTTATTATGCGATTTATAAGACTTTATAAAGAGAGAATGGTATTTAGTTTTTTCGTATTTGTAACAATTAAGTTGCTTGTAGTTAGAAATAGATAGGATTAGCTCAATACACTTGGAAAATTATAAGAATTATGTTTGGTATGGTTTGAAATAGTGAAAGTTAAAGTATTACGTTTATTGAAGGTTATTGATGTTATTATAATATTCAAGTATTTAAATATTATTTTATAGTTAAGGAGTGAATCAATTGGCTGAAACGGCACAACATATAAATAAGCATAAACAACAGTCTAAAGATAAATCTAAGTCTCATGCTTATGGAAAAGTATGGCTCTTTTTTGTCTATTACTGGATTATTTTTGGCATTGGTTGTTACTTCGGACAATACTTGCCATTGGAATGGAGAAGACCTTTATCATTCGTATTACTTGGTTTAGTTCTTATCACTGTTATTTTTAACAGAGCGCGTAAATATGGTTTAGTCATTTCTCACATATATGCAATTGTAGTAGGATTGCTATCATTCGCAACATTTACGACATATATGCAAAATTTAGGACCTGAAGTATTCTATAAAAATGTAATTCTTGCCATTGCAGGATTTATGGTGTTCGGCATTATAGGCTTTTTTGTAATTGGTAATGCCGCAAGTATGGGTAAATATTTATTTGTAACATTAATAGCGCTAATTGTTGCAAGTTTGATTGGTATGTTTATTCAAAATTCATTGTTCCATACGATTATTACTGTGGTAGGTCTATTATTGTTCCTTCTTTACACATTATACGATTTTAATCGTATGAAACGGGGGCAATACTCACCAAGAGAAATGGGCTTTAATTTATTCATCAATTTATTACACATTATAAAATATGTTTTAAGACTAGCGAATAAATTTAGAAAATAAAGAAGCAACTATCGATAAAGTATTTGCTTTTTGATAATTAAGTAATTAACATGAGTACACCCTTAAAGTTGATTTTAGTATTTAACTTTAAGGGTGTATTTTTACATTCAGCGAATATTTAGTGATGAGACGATTTTAAAAAAGTGACCTAATTAGTGTTTATTATAATTTAGTTAAATTAATAAAAAAGTGTTGACAAATTTAATTATTTTATTCAAAATTACGTAAAGATAAAAGTATATTGATTCAAATAAAAAAATACAAAAATAAAACAGTGTTACTTCGCAAGGTGTTAGATACATTCATCATAATTTCAATTGGAGGTGTGATAGCAATGAATGAAGAGAAAAAGGCGCAATTTTTAAATGTTTATAAAGAATATAAAAGTTTAACGCATTACATAGAACAAAAATATAAACTGACAATCAATGATGTAGCAGTTTTAGAACTCATTCAGCAAAATTGTAGTGAAAAGCATATGTTGATGCGACCATTTTTAAAAATTGCTACTGCGGAATTGGATTTGAGTAGAACTAAAGTGCTTGCTTCCATTCGTCGTTTGATTGATCAAGATAGAGTAAGTAAGATACGTTCAACAGAAGATGAACGTAAAGTATACTTATTAATGAACGAAAAAAACGCAAGCACATTACAAGGCATTATTAGATGAAATTGAATCATATACTGAATAAAAAATGTGGATCAAGTAATGAGATGTCCTTTATTGATTCATATTTTGAGATGATTTAAAAGACTAGTGATACACATGAAATTCTGTTGCGTATGACTAGTCTTATTTATTATGTAATATATAAGGTGTGGTTATTTGTCATTTATATACGTAGTTCTATGTAATAGAGCTAAATTATTGTATAATATATCATGTTAATAAAAATATTTTTCGAGAAAGTGTGATGAAAGTATGGGACGTAAGTGGAATAATATTAAAGAGAAAAAAGCTCAAAAGGACAAAAATACAAGTCGAATTTACGCTAAATTCGGTAAAGAAATTTATGTAGCGGCTAAATCAGGTGAACCAGATCCGGAATCAAACCAGGCGCTAAGATTAACTTTAGAAAGAGCTAAGACTTATTCTGTACCGAATCATATTATTGATCGAGCGATAGAAAAAGCTAAGGGCGCAAGTGAAGAAAACTACGATGAATTAAGATATGAAGGCTTTGGACCAAATGGGTCAATGATTATCGTAGACGCATTAACAGAAAATGTGAATAGAACTGCTTCTGATGTACGTGCGGCTTTTGGTAAAAATGGCGGTAATATGGGTGTTTCTGGGTCAGTTGCGTATATGTTTGATCATACGGCTGTGTTTGGTATTGAAGGCAAATCAGCAGATGATACCTTAGAGGCATTGATGGAAAAAGATATCGATGTGAGAGACATTATTGAAGAAAATGGGTTAACTATTATTTACGCTGAGCCAGATCAATTTGCTCAAGTTCAAGATGCTCTACGTGAAACAGGTGTTGAAGAATTTAAGGTCGCTGAATTTGAGATGTTGCCACAATCAGATATAGAATTATCTGAAGAAGATCAAGAAGCGTTTGAAACCTTAGTTGATGCTTTAGAAGATTTAGAAGACGTTCAAAATGTTTTCCATAATGTGGATTTGAAGTAATATGGATGGAAATATTCAGTATTGGCTTAACCAATTAGATTTACAGCCACATCCAGAAGGTGGCTATTATAAAGAGGTTATCAAAGCTAATTCAAATTATCTAAATGAAAGAGCAAGCATATTCAAGTATTTATTTCTTGTTAACACATGACAATATATCGCATTTTCATCGTATTGATGCAGATGAAATATGGTATTATCACGCTGGGGATTCTCTAACAGTGCATATGATTGATCCGGATGGACATTATCAAAGTGTGACAATTGGTAAAGACCTTGAAACAGGTGATGTTCTACAATACGTGGTTCCAAAAGGGACGATTTTTGCGTCTTCGATTGAAGGTCAAAATGGTTATGCACTTGTTGGTTGCATGTGCCAACCCGCATTTGAATTTGAACATTTTGAACTACTTAGTAAAGAATGGTTAAATAATCAATTTCCAAGTTTAAAAGATGTTCATGAACGTTATGCCTTATCCGAAAGTGATATAGCTCGAAATTAGTTAATTTCTAATTTAAAACATCTGTATATGAATAAAGGCCTATCAGATTTTTAGAATCTGATAGGCCTCTCATTTTTAATATTAATACTTCGTACTGGTTAGTGAAGTAAGTTTATTTTGCTGTTCCAAAGACTTCATTTGCAATTTCTACAACGTAAGCTAGTTTGTTCCATTGCTCATCTTCAGTCAATTTATTGCCTTCTTCTGTTGAAGCAAAGCCACATTGTGGACTCAAACAAATTTGATCTAAATCAACATATTGTTGTGCTTCTTTAATACGTGCTAGGATGGCAGATTTATCTTCTAAGTCACCAGTTTTTGAAGTGAAAAGACCTAATACAGCTGCTGAATTTTCTTTAGGGAAGAAGCGTAATGGCTCAAAATCACCAGAACGATCATCATCATATTCTAAGAAAAAACCACCTAAATTTTCTTTGAATAAATAAGGTGCGACTGGCTCGTAACCACCTGAAATTGCCCAAGTAGATTGATAATTACCACGACAAATATGTGTAGTAATAAGTAGGTCTTCTGGTAAATCTTGGACTGCTTCATTTACAACACGATATGCAAGTTGACGTGTCGCTTCTTTGTCTGCTTCAGTACGATCACGTCCACGTGTTTTCTGAGAACCAGAAGTTAGGTTAGCCCAATAAACATCATCTAATTGAATGTAACGCGCGCCTAATTCATAAAATTTGAGTAAACTTTCACGGTAAGCCTGAGCCACATCATGTGCATAAGCTTCGATATCTGGATAAATGTCTTCATTTAATATATTTGGATGGAACAATTGGTTTGGACTTGGGATAGATACTTTTGCTGTTGCACGTCCGTTAACTTTGTCATATAAAAATTTAAAGTGTTCAAAATGTGGATGATTTGGGTTAAAAGCGACTTTACTTTCAACTTTAACATTATGATTTCTTGTCTCAACACCTTCAAATGCTAAACCACGATCAGATGTATAGCCTTTGACGCCACCTAAATTTTCTAAGAAATCGAAATGCCACCAGCTTCTGCGGAATTCGCCATCAGTGATGCTATGTAAACCTACTTCTAGTTGTTTCTCTATGATGTGCTCAATTTCTTCGTCCTCGATATCTCGTAATGCTTGTGCATCGATGACTTCATTTTGATAATCTTTACGTGCATCTTTTAGGCGTTGTGGTCTTAATAAACTACCGACATGATCGGCTCTAAAAGGTCTTTGAATGACTGCCATGTTACTAGCTCCTTTATTTATAGAATTTTCAGAAAAATATAGATAAAATCTATCAAACTTTATTATAATTGTCAATTTCGCTTTTACACTATGAAATATAGTACAATAATAATAATTAAATTCGTGATACAAAATTGGAAGACGTTCAGTATAATCCATAAGATGACATAAAGTAAACAGTTTTATATAATAATGACAAGGAGTTGGTGACAGTGAAAGTAAAATATATTGATAAGCGTCAACTGGCGTCGTATCATTGACAAAGAGTATACAGAAGTCAAAGTAAACAACAACAAGTTCAAGGGTATTATTGGTTTGGTGACGATGAAAAAAGTACGAGAACCATTAGAGGTCACAGTGGTGGGTCAAAATATTATTGTTGCGGATGATAACTATCAATGGCTACAAATCTTGCCCGAAAAAAAACGATATAGCATTACAGTGATGCTAGATGACAAGGGCAACCCATTAGAATATTACTTTGATATAAATATTAAGAATGTTACACAAAAAGGAAATGCACGTACAATAGATTTATGTTTAGATGTACTTGTATTGCCAAATGGGGAATATGAACTTGTAGATGAAGATGATTTACAACGTGCTTTAGACCAAGGACAAATTACTAAAAAACAATATCACGAAGCTTATATTATTGCGCATCAATTAATGATAAAAATTGAAGCTGATTTTTCAACTATGAAAGATAAAATTATGTATTGTTATTACAAGATTAAACAAAAATCAAAAAACCACAACCACCCATTACATGGTAAAACCAAACATAATGAGCATAAACATAAACCATATAAACATAAACCACACAAGCCACACGATCATAAACATCCAAACAAGCATATTAAAAATGAAAACCACAATCAGCAAAGTCACAATTACAACCAAAATTATCCAACGCATCGCGACTCAGAGCCAGAACATTAAGCTTATATGCACTTATATAATTGGATGATCTATGCATGGTGAATCGGTGTATGAGTATGATGTGAATCATGTTATAGTGACACTGCTAGATGATAAAGAATAAAGAACAGACATCATTTAAAGATTGAAATGATACTATGAAATGTTTTGAGAAAATGAATAACAATCAATAAATGAAGTGATTAAAAGTGCTTTTTAAAATATAGGGGGATAATATGAAGATTGACGATTATCGCTTGTTAACCACTTTAGATGAAACAAGAACACTAAGGAAAGCAAGCAGAAATATTATATATTTCACAACCTCGCAGTAACACAACGTTTAAAATCAATTGAAAATGCTTTTGGTGTAAATGTTTTTATACGTACTAAGAAACAATTGATTACCACAACAGAAGGTTCGATGATTATAGAGCATGCAAGAGATATGCTAAATAAAGAGCGTTTGTTTTTAGATAAAATGCAAGCGCACATTGGTGAAGTCAATGGTACGATTTCAATCGGTTGTTCTTCATTAATAGGACAAACTTTATTACCGCAAGTATTAAACTTATTTACACGCCAATTTCCTAATGTAGAAATTCAAGTTCAAGTAGGTTCGAGTGAACAAATTAAAGCAAACCATAGAGATTACCATGTGATGATTATACGTGGGAATAAAATTATGAACTTAAGTAACACACACTTATTTAATGATGAGCATTATTTTATTAATCCTAAAAATCGATATGAGGATGTTGATAAAATGCCATTTATTGAATTTCAAGCAGATCCCATTTATATTAACCAAATTAAAGAATGGTATGGGAGTCAAATTGGTCAAGATTATCATGCTATGATTACTGTTGATCAAGTGGCTACATGTAAAGAAATGTTGTTGAATGGTGTCGGTGTAACAATTTTACCTGAAATCATGATGAAGCATCTAGACCGTGATCAGTTTGAATTTAGACGTGTAAATATAGATGAAAAACCATTGATTCGTTCTACATTTTTAAGTTACGATTCTAGCATGTTACAATTGCCTCAAGTAGAATCATTTATCAATTTAATGATGGAATATGTTGAATAACATCAATGAGAGCTAATACATAAGCATTGATACATTGCGTATTTAAGTAATATACAAGAATTGACACCTAATTTATTAGAATAGAGGTTTGTTATATGTTTAGTGCTTTATTACATATTAAGAATTACAAACTATTTGTAGTCAATATGATGCTTTTAGGTATGGGAATCTCAATCACTGTACCTTATCTTATTTTATTTGCGACCAATGATTTGGGTATGACTTCTACACAATATGGTCTGCTATTAGCATTAGCAACAATCAGTCAATTTATAATGAACACGATTGTTGCACGCTTTTCTGATACACACAATATAAATAGGAAAGTCATAATTATTACAGCACTGTTAATGGGTGCTGTCAGTTTTTCTATTTACTTCTATATTCATGAAATATGGATATTTATTGTTATGTATGCTGTTTTTCAAGGATTTTTCGCGCCTGCAATGCCTCAAATGTACGCTTCAGCTAGAGAGTCTATCAATGTTTCTGCTTCAAGAGATAGAGCGAAGTTTGCGAATGCCGTATTGCGTTCCATGTTTTCATTTGGATTCCTGTTTGGTCCGTTAATCGGCGCTTTATTATTAGGTGTAAATGGTTATGCAGGGTTATTTACTGGAACTGTTACCATTATTTTATTTACACTGATGTTACAGGTATTCTTTTTTAAAGATATCAAAACTAAACAAACAACAACTGATGTGAATCAAGTTGAGGCGAAAGCCCCTAACATGTTACATGACAAGGCATTATTAGTTCCATTTTTAGCCTTTATTTTATTACATATTGGCCAATGGATGTATACATTGAATATGCCGTTGTTTGTCACTAAATATTTGAATGAAGCTGAAGGATATGTAGGCGGGTTAGCCAGTCTATGTGCCGGTTTAGAAGTTCCATTTATGGTCGTGTTAGGTATTTTATCAGCTAAGCTCACGACACGTGTTTTACTGATGTTAGGTGGACTATTTGGTGGGCTATTTTACTTTAGTATTGGCGTATTTGAAAGTCTAGTGATGATGTTTGTGGGACAAGTATTTTTAGCTATTTTCTTAGCAATATTACTTGGTTTAGGCATCAGTTATTTCCAAGATATTTTACCGGATTTTCCAGGATATGCATCTACACTTTTTGCTAACGCGATGGTGATAGGTCAGTTATGTGGGAACTTATTAGGTGGAATTATGAGTCACTGGGTAGGTTTAGGTAATGTATTCTTTGTATCGGCGACAGCTATCTTTTTAGGTATGATATTAATATACTTTACGAAAGATCAAAAATTCACAGAAGAAAGTATGGAGTAGATAAAAATGACAGTAATTTTATGGCTATTAATTATCGCATCATTCGTCTTAGCATTTGTAGGTTTAATTAAACCTATTATTCCATCAGTGCTTGTATTATGGGTAGGGTTTTTAATTTATCAATTCGCATTTCATAATGGTAATTTATCATGGATATTCTATGTATCAATGATTTTATTCACTGTGTTTATTCTGGTAGCAGATTTCGTCATGAATAAATATTTTGTGAATAAATTTGGTGGTTCTAAGCTCAGCGAGTATGCGGCACTTATTGGTGTAATCGTAGGTTGCTTTGTATTTCCACCATTTGGAATTATTATTATTCCATTTATTGCGGTACTCGTTGTTGAAATGATACAAGAACCTAACTTTTCAAAGGCTTTAAAAGCAAGTTTTGGATCCATCGTAGCATTTTTAGCGAGTGCTGTTGCGCAAGGGATTATCATGTTTATCATGGTCGTGTGGTTCTTTATTGACGCATTACTAATTAATTAAAATTAGCGAGTTAGCTATTGTCATAAGAAGGGTAATTAAGTGTTCTAAGCGCTTTTAACTTTCATTTGATGATTGCTAACTTTTTTTGTGTTCTTAGTAGTATGATGATGTAATGCAATTTATTAAATGGATACAGCTAAAATTAAATGTAAGCGAATTATTTATAAAAATGGAAAGAAATCAAGCAATACCCTTGTTTTTGGCAACTGAATTTTAGTATAATCACAAAATGTGTGAAAAAATAAGAGTTTTGAAGGGAGTCAAAATGAAATATCCAATTGCTATATGGATGCTTGCAATCGGTGCGTTTGCAATAGGTATGACAGAATTTGTAATTATGGGGTTATTACCTAATATTGCACGAGATTTTGACGTAACTGTAAGTCAGGCAGGACAACTTATAACTGGCTATGCATTAGGTGTTGCAATCGGTGGGCCTATCATAGTTATGTTAACGATTAAATGGAATAGAAAATATTTATTACTCGCATTAATGGGTATTTTTATATTAGGGAATTTTGTTGCTTCATTTAGTACGAGTTATGGCTTTATGATGACGAGTCGTATTATTACATCGTTGGCTCATGGTTCATTCTTTGGTATAGGTTCTATTTTAGCTGCGAATATGGTGCGGCCAGAGAAACGTGCAAGTGCGATGGCACTAATGTTTATGGGATTAAGTTTAAGTAATATTTTAGGTGTACCATTCGGGACATTAATAGGTCAAAACTTTGGGTGGCCGATGACGTTTATCATTATTTCTATTATAGGGACATTAGCACTTATAGGTATTATTATTTTTGTGCCTATGCAACGTGACACGATAAAATCATCAATGAAAAAAGAATTACAAATTTTAAAAGAAAAACGTTTATGGTTAACATTAGCAGTGACATTATTTGGTTTCAGTAGTGTGTTTGCATACTTCACTTATATTTCTACGGTATTGACTGATGTATCAAATGTACAAGAAAACTTGATCTCTTATCTGTTAATTATTTTTGGAGTAGGTGTGACATTAGGTAACGTCGTAGGTGGTAAACTTGCGGATTGGAATTTAAATAAAGCATTACAAATTATTTTTTCTATCTTTATCGTTTACTTCCTATTATTATACTTTATACAAATGAATGGTTTCTTTATGGTAGCAGGCATATTCTTCTTTGGTTTAATCGGCTTTAGTATGAGTCCATCATTACAATTTAAAAGTACGATTATTTCTAAAGATGCGCCTACGCTTGCAAGTACATTAAACCAATCTGCATTTAATTTAGGTAATGCGCTAGGTGCCTTTATTGGTGGCGTTGTCGTGACGAATTTACCGATAGCATCATTAAGTTTAATTGCACCAATCTTAACTGCAATCGGTCTGGTATTCTTGTTTATTAGTATCGCTGTGGAGAGAAAAGAAGGCATGGCGCCTTAATAGCAACGCATATCACGTAACAATATGAATAAGAGAACTGGGACATAAATATCTCATTCTCAAATGAAAAGCACTAATCTATTAGTTTATAATAGATTAGTGCTTTTCTATTTAAAATATGTCGCTTTTGAAGGTGGACGCTAGGTGCACGTAGAAAATCAGGTGGTAGTAAGTACAGTACTTTATTAAAAGTCTAGGCATTATAACGAAATAGCCGCTGTTATTCAAAGAACAAAATTATAAAGATGTATTCGCATCTTTATTTGTATAATGATGATCAATAAATAAAGCGATAGGTATAACGACAAATGAGATTATAATAAAAGACCAATTACTAATTAATATATAAGGCCCAAATGCTAAAAATGATTGAGGAATGAAAAATACATAAAATATTGCATATAATAGTAATAAAATGACGATATACGTTAATATCCATGTCCAATGAGACTTTGTAAAACATTGCATTTGCACAGTTCGGAATATCATCCATATAAATAGAAAAATGATAAAAATGCCCACTAACACGACAAGAGGAAATGAATATAAATATAATCGTTTCGCACCAATGAAAAAGCCAATAAATCCTTTAAGAAAACAAAATATCCCAAATAACAAGAAAATATGCTGAATAATGTATTTGAAAATATTTAAAACTGTTTCGTTTGGTAATTTTTTGAGTTCCTTTTTGGCATGTGACTTAGGATCATGTTCAAAGAAATCCATGGCGAGTATGCCTTCTTTTTCAGCTTCTAATAATTGATTTAAAATACGATTTAACATTTTTTCAGAATCGTGAGGGTTAACACTTAAATCCGCTCGGACGTATGTCATGTAATTTTCGAATGCATCTCTATCTGTATTATTTAATCGTAAAGCTTTTACATTATTTTCTCGCATTAATTTGTCAGTAGATTTCATTTGAATTTCGCAGTCCTTTTTATAGAATGTAATGATAAGGATTATTATGACGAATATAACATTATAAATCAACATTACTTTTTAAAGGAGAAAATATGGAGAAACTTACACTTAAACAAAAACAATATATTACTAAAATCGCAGACATACATGAAAGTGAGCTTGCAAAACAAAATGAAGATTATCGGAAAAGTCGTTTATCTGTTGTACTACGTGAAGAAATGATAAATCATGGATTGAAATATAATACAGATATAGTATGGCTTGAAACACAGAAAGAACAACTTATAGGTTTTATTTGGGCACGCTATTTAAATGATTATAATAAAGTGATCATAGAAATGCTTCATGTTAATGAAGCATTTCGTAAACAGGGGATTGCTACGCGTTTTAAAAATGAAGTCGAAGCATGGGCAAGAGCACAAGGCGCTCAAAAAATTGAAAGCACAGTGGCCAACCACAATATTCAGATGCAACAATTAAATCTAAATATGGATTATCATGTTAGTAAAGTCATAATGACTAAAAATTTAAGGGTAAATAATGAAGATAATACAGAAAAATGATAAAATTAATTTATTATAATAGCATGAAAAAGGAGTATTTATATGAAAAAGTGTTTAGCACTCATATTAGCATCGACGATTGCATTAACCGCTTGTGGGAAAGATGATGAAAAAGCTTCTTTAGAAAAAGATATTGATAAATTAGAGAAGAAGAATAAAGATTTGAAAAAAGAAAAAGAAAAACTGGAAAAAGAACAAGATAAACTACAAGACCAGTCGAAAAATTTAGAGAAAGAAATCAATGTCGAAACATAAAGCATACGATTTTAAGGCGTTATTCATTACTATTCTTATGTGTAATCTATAGTAAAAATGATTGGCTTTGTTACAAAATTGACGAACGAATTTCCGGAAAAATAAAATATTATTTGTATAACATATAGAAATCACATTTAATGCTATTTTAGATGATATTTCTTTATTTCCTAGGAAATCATTGTATTATGGTTTTAGTAATTGGTATAATGGGTATCATTAAACATAATAAAGATTAATATAAAACATACAAAATAAATTTTTAAAATATGAATTTTGGAATATAGGTCGATTATTATTCAGTAATATTCACTTCATAGGACAAATGTAAGAATGAAGTAGATTAATAAGTCGTCTATATAGAAAGAGGGGTAAGCATTATGCATGAACAAGATTTTAATTTATTAGAAGGTCGTTCAATTACTTTACCTGAATTAGGTAGAGAATTAGAAAGTATTACAGGTAGAGAAATAAAAGATTCAACAGGTGAAATCAAACGCGTGATTGCGCATTTACCTAACTTTGAATCTGATACAGATACGTTTGTTGCTACTTATAAATTAAACCATAAAAATGATTTTATTGATGCAACATTTACTGCACCCAAAAGTGAACGTAATCGCTTAAAAGAAGTAGCTGTTAATCTTGAATTAATTAGCTATATTACAAGAGCATAATCAAATTATAAATAATATTATGGTAGCGCGATATGAAAAGATTCATAACGCGTTACTTTTGTATAGAAAATTATATTTCCAGTATAGAGGTGTAACATATGACAGTTTATATTGAAACTGAACGTTTAAGGTTACGAGACTGGCAAGAGGAAGACTTATTATCATTCCAACAAATGAATGCGAATCAACAAGTTCGTAGATATTTCCCGAGTTTATTAAGTTATCAACGTTCAGAACACGATATGAATAAAATGAATGAAATGATATTAGATGATGGCATTGGTTTATTTGCTGTAGAACTTAAAGAAACCAATGGGTGGTTAGGTTTTATAGGTTTGAATTATGTGACAGAAGAGAGTAAATTTCCATTTGAAGAGTTACCATTTTATGAAATTGGTTGGCGACTCATTCCAGAAGTTTGGGGCAATGGCTTAGCTACTGAAGGTGCAGAAGCGGTATTGAAGTATGCGAAGGAACAAGGTTTAAATGAGGTATATGCTTTTACTGCGGAAAGTAATGAACCTTCACTCAAAGTGATGGAAAAAATAGGGATGGAAATTTATGATTATTTTGAACATCCAGAATTAAGTAAACATCATCCACTTCATAGACATGTAAGATATTATAAAAACTTAGCTATGTTAGGTGATGAAGGCTTAAGATAAGGTGTTTAATACGATGTGAAGTAAGCAGTTTATCTGAATATGTTAGTGGATTCAATGAGAAAAATTGTGAATATACATGAATTCAGGGTATACATCAACTTTTTTAAAATAATAAATCTCATCATTAGTTTTGAACCTAGTGATGAGATTTTCTTTTTTTAATATTACTTAATTTAAAGCAGTGGGTGTTTGAAATTGAATCAATTCACTTAATGATTTTAATGCTTTATCTATATCGTTAACATCTATATATGAATAAGAAAAGCGTATATAATCTTTGGATTTTGTATCATATATTTCTCCGGGATTGATTAAAATTTTGTGTTTTATAGCTTCGTCAAACAATATTTTCATATCAATAGGTACATTTAATTTAAACCATATATAAAAGGAACCTTTTGGTGTTTTCCAAGTGCCTAAAGCAATTAAGTGCGTGTTCAATGAATGTAAAAACACATCTCTTTTCTTTAAAAGTGCGTGCTTCAATTTGATTAAATGTCTTTCATGATAAGAAGGTGTATTGAGCCATTCAGTAGCAACGAATTGTGAAAGTGAACTTGCTCCATAATCATTTTGCATTTTTAAGTCGGCTAAATGTTGTACTACTGAAGGTTTTCCTATAATCCAACCAATTCTCAGGCCAGGACTCACAGTTTTCGACAAACTATTGAGATATAATATATTATCATTATCCTCAAAAGACTTTAATGGAAGTGGACGTTCATCACCAAAATATAAATCGCCATATACATCATCTTCTACAATTGGTATTCCAGCTTTTTTACATTGAATGATTAATTTTTGTTTTTCGTCTATTGTATATGAATGCGTGGTTGGATTATGTAATGTAGGAATACAATAAAAAATACTATTATTGTATGCTCGATGTTGCATTAAAAATATTATTAATATTTCTTTTTATTTCAAAAATAGGTATATGTTTAATATCAGCTCTAATATTATGCCAAGTACGTATAGAATTAATGTATGATGGCGTTTCTATAATGATTTTCGATTGTGGGACGAGTAAGCCATCAGCAATTAACTTCAGGCCTTGCAAAGCACCGGAAGTGATACAAATATTCTCCTCATTACATATTATGCCTGATTTTTTTACATGGTTTGATATCGCTTGTCTTAATTTTAAACTACCTTGTGGGTGCTCATAGTTTGTATTAAGTAAGTCTTTTTCGCTTGTAGAAAGAATTGCTTTGAATTTTTCATTTGGAATTAAATCTGGACTAAGTTCTCCAGTGCTTAAGCGAGTTAAATTAGATTCAAACTCTAATTTGTTAATCATTTGTATAAAGTATTGATTGTTTTTTGAACTACTATTACTAATATATTTTTGCCAATTTGTATTGTTATTTATGTAAGTGTTCCACTTGTTGTCTGAAAGATAAAGTCCACTTCTTTCTTTTCCTTCTATAACACCATAACTTTGAAGAATATCTAAAGCTTGTATAATAGTTGAACGGTTTACATCGTAGTAGTTTGCCATTTCTCGTTGCGATGGCAATTTCATACCACGTTTAAATGTCTCATTATTTATTTTTGAAATGATATCATCGACGATTTTTTTGTATTTGGGTTTGAACATATATACGCTCCTATATAAAATCTGGTTGGTATTTTAATTAGCTTCTGGTTGGTCCGATTTCCTTGGATTTATTATAGTATAGTACTTATAGACCTTATATTCATATATTTTTAATGGAAAAAGATTTTGAAATTGGTCTGGTTTAATTTTGTAAATTTAAAATTGAGAAATGAGGAATAAACATGTTTCAACCATTAGCTCACGGCTTTTTACTAGCGCTGGGGTTGATTTTACCATTGGGTGCGCAAAATGTATTTGTATTTAATCAAGGTGCCAATCATAAGCGTATATATAAGTCGTTACCCGTAATTATTACAGCAGGTCTGTGTGATACATTTCTTATTGTGTTGGCAGTGTTGGGTGTGTCGGTTATTTTACTCTCATTTCCCATATTGCAAGTTACTATTTATTGTATAGGTTTCGTTTTTTTATTATATATGGTTTGGTCGTTATGGAAAGTAAGGCCAGATGAAGTGAAGCGTTATCGACCAATGACAGCGAAGAAGCAAGTTGGTTTTGCGATTTCTGTATCGTTACTGAACCCACATGCAATTATGGACACGATTGGGGTCATTGGAACGAATGGGGCTATTTATGATGGTTTGGATAAAGTCGTGTTTACTATTTCAACTATAGTTATATCATGGGTTTGGTTTTTCTTTTTAGCAATTTCTGGAAAAATGATAGGTAACGTTGATAAAACAGGTAAATACATTCTGATATTAAATAAAGCGTCTGCTATTATCATTTTAATTGTTGCGGCTATGATTCTAAAACAATTAATAACGCTTTTACTATAGGAAGATGTAGTGAAATGAATGTGCGAACTTTTTTGTTAGAAAGCGCATAATAACATAAAAGGAGATAAGATTTGAGAAATCTTATCTCCTTTTATTGAAGTTTAGGATTTATATCCCAACGTTATGTTTTTATACGATATATTTAATCATAAGTTCTAATGCCAAGTGGTTTATAATTGTTTATCGCTTCGAATAGTGATTCTTTCGTATTGCACAAAGGAGCAAGGTTTTTGTATTTAGAATCTATGAAACCTTCTTGAATCATGTGATCTAAAAGTGCTTGTAAGGGCTCGAAAAAACCATTGATATTGAACACGGCAATAGGTTTCTCGTGAATACCGATTTGAGACCAACTATACATTTCGAAAAATTCTTCTAATGAACCTGCGCCACCTGGAGCCATTACAAAAGCATCAGCTAATTCAGCCATTTTATTTTTTCTTTCATGCATAGAATCTACTAGTATCAACTCGCTTAATTTTCCACTTGTGATTTCTTTTTCATTTAACATATTTGGCATGATGCCTACAGCACGACCGCCATGATCTAATACGCCGTCTTGAATAGCGCCCATGATACCTACAGAACCAGCACCAAATATTAATTCATAACCTTGTTCAGCCATATACTTACCTAACTGATAAGCTTCAGTAATATAGGTTTCATCGTTTCCTTTACTGGCACCACAATACACCGCAATACTTTTCATTTTTATTCCTCCTTGTTCGACATCTGATTTGCTATGATAGACGAAAAGATAGCTTCAAATTCAGCTACATCTTGATCAGTAAAAGCTGAGGGGCCTTTTGTACGTCCGCCGCTTCGTCTAAATTGAGCACTCGCATGACGTTGCTCTAATAATGTATCAATATTTTGTTGCGTGTAGATGTAACCTTTATGATGCATAACTATTTTCGTCTTGTTTAAAAGTAAGTCGGCTAAGCCATAGTCTTGTGTGATCACAATGTCACTAGGGCGTACCAGTTTTACAATTCTAAAATCAACAGCGTCTGGTCCATCGTCTACATAGATAATATTCACGTGGTCTGGTTGTACTACTGTAGAAAAGTGACTGAAGCTACGAACAACGGTAACAAAAATGCCTGTCCCTTCAGTCAATTCAATTACTGAATTGGTTACAGGACAAGCATCTCCATCAATAATGACTTGTGTCATTAGGCTTATTTACCATTTTCTTCTTTGTTTTGTTTAACAACACTTTTGGCCACGTAGTCTTTATATTTTTTGAATTCAGATAAGCGTGCTTTTTTGTTTTTCTCTTGCACTTTTTCTTCTTCTTTATGACGTTTGTCTATATTCTTTTGCAGTAATTTATCAAGCTTGCTTACTTCTTTGCGATTTTCTTTTTCTAGTTTTTCGCCTTTTTTCTCTGTTTCATCATCAAGTTTACCTGGAGTTAATCCAACTTTTTCCATGTGTTTATTTGATTTTTTCATGTCTTTGATACGTTGTTTCTTATTATCTTGACGTGCTTTTTCTTCTTCTTTATGACGTTTGTCTATATTTTTTTGCAGAAGTTTGTTCATTTTATCTGCTTCTTTGCGATTTTCTTTTTCTAATTTTTCGCCTTTTTTCTCAATATAGGCTGGATCATGTTCTTTCGCGATACGTTTAAGTTCACGTTTTTGATCCATGTCATGTTTTTTATCTGCAACGTAGTCTTTTGCGTGAGAAGATTTTTCTACAACGTTATCTTTAACGCGTACAGATTTATCTGCAACTGTTTTAGAAGCACTAACTGTTGCGTCACTTGCTTTTTTCACATCAGGATGATCCTTAATACGTTTGCGTTCAACGATTAGCGGTACTAAAAACACAGGTGCTACTGTGATGATTGTTTTGATTAATTGCTTTTTGTCCATACTCGTTGCCTCCATTTACTTTTATACTATCTACACATTACCCTATAATACACGAAAATAAACGCTAAATACAGTCTGTACAGAAAGATATACGTCATTTATGATAGCGATAATAAACAGAAGAGGCTAAGACAAATTTGTGTCTTAGCCTCGATTATTATTTTGGTAGTAGCTAACTGAACTAAAAAAGCACTTGCATTCTTTTGCTAGTCAGCTTTATTAATCTGAGTTTATACAACGAAACTTTATTAGAAAAATTAGATTTCTGTTTCACTGTTTCAAAACATTGAGTTATATTGATGCATAAGCACATAGAGTCCATTGAAATATTATTCGCCTGTAATACCTTGTCCAATACCGAAACCGAAATAAAGGATAGCGATAATAATAACTAAAACAATTCTATATATAGCAAAAGGAATTAATTTAACTTTACTAATTAAGTACAAGAATGTCTTAATTGCAATTAAACCTACAACGAAGGCAGCAATAAAGCCTAATGCATAAAAACCAATATGGTCTAAATGAATATATTCAAAGTTTTTAACAAGTGATAAACCACTAGTCGCTAGCATTACAGGAACAGCCATAATGAAAGTGAAGTCTGATGCTGATTTGTGATCCATCTTCATTAATACACCCGTAGATATTGTAGAACCAGATCTACTGAAACCAGGCCACATTGCAACTGCTTGTGATAGTCCAATTATAAATGCTTGAACATAATTGATTTGGTCAACTGATTGTGGGTTTGTAACTTTTTTACTATAAATATCGGCTATGATCATATAAATAGCGCCAATAAACAATCCAATCATTACAGTTGGTACACTGAATAAGTATTTTTGAATAACGTCATCAAATAATAACCCAAGGATACCTGCAGGAATCATACCGACAATAATATGTAGTAAGTTTAAGCGATTCGGTTTTTGACCAACGCCATCGATAGAAGATGCTCTGTACTTACCAATATGAAGCATTTCGAAATAACGTTCACGGAATACCCATGCACCCGCAAAAACAGAACCAAGTTGTATTACAATTTTAAAGGTAAAAGCTGATTCTGATCCTAAAAATTCACTTGATTTTAACCACATGTCATCGATAAGGATCATGTGACCTGTTGAAGAAACAGGTGCAAACTCTGTTAACCCCTCAACAATACCTAGAATAAGTCCTTTAATCAATTCAAGTATTAACATAATTTACCTACTTTCATATTACTAATTAAATTTCATAGATTTTCATTTTATAATGATAGCACAATAAAAATGTAACGCGCCACATATAAATGTAATTTTAGACTAAAGACTGAGATTAATATAATAAAAGGAATTCAAGCATTGAAAAAGAGAAATTTCTAATTATGTCTGAAATATGAAATTAACATAAAAAAGTACTAATAATAATGAGCGAATTCATTTAATTTTCAATGAATCAGTTTATAATATGTGGCAGGTGATAATTGTGAAAAGATTAACAAATTTAGCATTTAAATATAAAATATACCCAATGTTCATGTTTGTAATCAGTACATTATTAGCTATTACCGTGGTCGTTCAGAATATTTCTATTGCAGAAATTTTAAATGCAATGTTATTAGAAACGAACCAAAATTTGTTAATACTATTACTGTTTACATTATTTATTTTAATCGCACGTGCAACATTTAATACAATAAATCAAATGATAGGTAATCGCATGTCTACAAAAGTGAAATATGATTTGCGACGCCAACTTATTTTAAAACAGTCAAAAGAGCCAATTGGGGTTCAAATGAATACCTTGACTGAAAGTATTGATGGAATTGTTCCATTTTTTAATAGTTATTTCCCACAAGTATTTAAATCAATGATGATTCCATTGTTTATCATTGTTGCTATGTGTTTTATTCATTTAAATACGGCTTTAATTATGATAGTCACTGCACCATTTATTCCTCTTTTTTATATTATTTTTGGATTAAAAACACGTGATGAATCTAAAGATAAAATGACCTATTTAAACCAATTCAGTCAGCAATTTTTAAACAAAGTTAAAGGACTTATCACTTTAAAACTTTTTAATAGAACAGCTCAGACAGAACAAGAATTATATGAAGAAAGTACGACATTCAGAGATTTAACTATGCGTATTTTAAAAAGTGCTTTTCTATCCGGGCTCATGCTTGAATTTATCAGTATGCTTGGGATTGGTCTTGTAGCTTTAGAAGCTGGGTTAGGATTGATTTTATTCAATAGTATTGATTTTAAAACAGTCGCCATTGCAATCATATTAGCGCCTGAATTTTATAATGCTATTAAAGATTTGGGACAATCGTTCCACACTGGAAAGCAAAGTGAAGGATCGAGCGATGTGGTTTTCGAATTATTAGATAAACAAGAAAAAGCATTGAAACCTGAAGTACGTGTTAATGCACAACAATCTGCATTAATTAAATTGGCGAATGTTAGCTTTAAATACGATGATGCACAACAAAATGCTTTAAATAATATTAATTTGAATATTTCTAGAGGAGAGCAAATTGCGCTCGTCGGGAAAAGTGGTGCCGGTAAATCTACACTAGCACAGGTTATTGTACAACGTTTCGATGCTCAGTCAGGTGAAGTGACTTATCAAAATGCTAACTTGAAATTAGGCTTTTTAAGTCAAATGCCCTATATCTTTAATGCTTCTATACGCGATAATATTACTATGTTTCAATCTATAGATGAAAACAAAATATTAAAAGTATTAGAAGATGTTGATTTAAAAGAAAAAGTACTATCTTTAAAGGATGGATTAGATACATGGATTGGAGAGGGCGGTGAGATGCTCTCAGGCGGTCAAATGAGGCGTGTAGAACTATCTCGAGTACTAATGATTCAACCAGACGTACTTATCTTTGATGAGCCTGCTACTGGCTTAGATGTGAAAACAGAAAATATTATACAAGATATAATTGCACAACAATTTGTAGATACAACTGTAATTACGATTGCACATAGAGAAAATACTATTAAAAATGCTGATAGACGTATATATATTGAAAATGGCTATTTGACATCGATAGATACACGAGAGAGAAGAAACAATGATAAAGGTGGTGACGTAACATGAAGCCACATATTCAATTTAAAATAGATAGAGATTTGATACTTTCGATTATTGTGGGTGTTCTAGGAAGTTTAGTAGCACTTAGCATGTTCTTTTTAAGTGGTTATATGGTAACGCAAAGTGCGCTCGGGTGCTCCGTTATTTGCATTAATGGTTCTGATAGCTTCAGTAAAATTATTTGGATTTATAAGAGCAATTGCCAGATATATTGAAAGATTGCTATCACATAGAGCGACTTTTACAATGCTTAGAAACGTTAGGGTTCAATTTTTTAAACATTTAATTCCGGTGGTTCCCGACGTATATCGAAAATTTAATTCCAGTGATTTAATCGCACGAATGATTGGCAGAGTTGAAGCACTGCAAAATATATACTTGCGTGTTTATTATCCACCTGTAGTAATCGGCGTTACAGCAATCATTTCTACAATCGTAATGATTTACTTCTCATATGTACATGCAATTATCATATGTATTAGTATGATTGCTACCTTAGTAGTAATACCATGGTTAAGTGCTAAGCGTGCACGTATATTGAAAAGACAAGTTAACGACGTTCAAGGTGATTTTTTAAACCGATTTTATGATTATAAAGAAGGTTATGAAGAGTTGGATCGTTTTGGTCGAACAGAATTTTACAAAAAACAAGTGCTTAATCAATTGAATGACTATGAAGCGACTCAAGCAAAAGAGCAACGATTTTTATCGTTATACGAATATAGTCTAAATATTGTTTCGATGATTGCATTATTTTTCACACTGTATTTAGGTGTGGTTCAAGTACAAAATCAAGAATTAGACGTTGTTTATTTAACAAGTATTGTATTAATGATGTTGACACTTTTTGAACAGGCCATACCTATGAGCAATGTAGCTTACTTTAAAGCGGATACTGACGAAGCTTTCCATGATATTAATGAAGTGATTGCTCATCCTATGAAGCAGGGCGAGGAAGCAATGCATTTAGAAGTTTTACCTACCGAGCCGTTGTACGAGGTTCGAGACCTCAACTTCAAATATTGGAACCAAGCAAGTTATGTATTACAAGATATCCAATTATCCATTGATAAAGGCGAACATGTTGCTATTATTGGGCCTTCAGGATCCGGTAAAAGTTCGTTATTGCAACTCATGTTAGGTTTGTATCAAAGTGATAAAGGGGAGATATTATTAAATCATCAAGATATTACAAATATCGTAGATGAAGAAAAATATAGTCAAATCAATGCCCTATTACAAACACAACAGTTATTTGATGGCACAGTGAGAGAGAACTTGTTTACTGAAAAAGATGATGCTGAGCTACGCAACATTTTAGTTGATTTAGGTTTGGGTCATATCGATTTAGATAGAGACATTACCATATCTGGTAATACATTATCAGGTGGTGAAATACAAAGACTTGGAATTGCAAGATTATTATTAAGAGATGCACCAATTTGGATTATGGATGAACCTACTACAGCACTCGACATATATCATACAGATAGCGTAATGGATAGCATTCATGCCAAAGCTCAAACCTTAGTTGTTGCAACTCATGATTTAAGGTTGCTACCGTATTTTGATAAAATTGTAGTTATGAGTGAAGGGGAAATCGTAGAAACTGGTAGTTATCCATCTCTAATTAAAGCAAGAGGCTATTTATATCAAATGGTTGAGATGAATGTTTCATAAACGAAAAGTTACATTATTTTGCTTATAAGTAAAAAAATGGAGCTCAAACACAAATGTGTTTGAGCTCTCATCATAAATCAAGTATATTTAATGAATAAATTTTGATAGAAGAACTATCTAATATTTACCATTGCCATTGAAAAATTATTTTGCTTTTTCTTCTGTGAAGGCAGTGATTACTTTTGAAAGTAATCGATTTAGTTCTTTAGATTCATCTGAGCTTAATGAAGATGCTACTGCAACATCTTGACAAGCTGTATCTAATTCAGGGCGAATTGCTTCGCTCTTATCAGTTAAATGAATGAATACTTCACGTTGATCGATTTCAGAACGCTCGCGTTTGATTAGGTCAACTTGTTCCATTCTTTTAAGTAATGGAGATACAGTACCAGTATCAAGTGCCAATTCAGTAACGACTTTCTTAACATTGACAGGTGAATCAGCCCATAAGATTGTTAAAACTAAAAACTGTGGATAAGTCAGTTTGTATTTCTTAAAGACATTATTTGAGTAATAGCGATTTACTTGTCTTTGAGCATTATACAAACTGAAACAAAGTTGTTCTTTTAAATTAAGTGGTTCAGACATAAAGTTCTCCTCCAGACATTCTATCCGTTTTCTTCTGTATCGGACCTGAATCCGTCTTATGATGTGTGTGTGACACTTCCTCAAAACACTTTTGCACTGTGCCATGCTAAAATGTAGTGTACGTATAAAGTTTAGAAGAAATCTAAAGTTTTATCAAGTAAAAGTTTAATTATACGAATAATTGTACTTTTATGCAGACATTTGTATTAAGAAATGAGTGGTTATATGAAAAAAATTAAAAATCCAAAAACGTCAATTACAATCATAACAGGTTTTTTAGGTAGTGGAAAAACTACTTTTCTCAGTAATTATGTAAAATATTTACTAAGTAATGATGAAAACCCGAGTATCATCGTAAATGAATACGGCAATTTAGATGTAGATAGCCGTGCAATCGGCGATGATATTGAGGTTGCGTCAATATTAAATGGTTGCGTATGTTGTGACTTGCAACAAGATTTAATAAAACAATTAAAACATTTTCTAAACAAAAGTGCAATGCACCACATTATTATTGAAGCGACAGGTATAGCACATCCAATCGAAATTATTGCGGCATGTCAAGATCCTGAAATCATTGCAAACGTTAATCCACCAGTCGTTATTGGCTTAGTTGACGCTCCAAGATTTTTGACCAGAGCCCAATATAGTCATAGTACAACACAATTGATGGAAGAACAATTATCTGCGAGCCATACAGTTGTAGTCAATAAAATGGATTTGATTGATGAAGTAGAGCGGGAACGTATAAATGAAACTTTTGAAATTAATCCATATGCGCCGATCTTCTATACGAGTTATGCAAATTTAGATATGGAACAATTAATTTCAGTTACAAAAAATGAAGGACAAAATATGAAACAACATACACATCATCATGGGATTAATAGTATGCAATATCAGTTTACTGGACCAATAGATAGGCAACTATTCTATCAATTTATTTTACGGTTGCCAGATAATGTTTTAAGATTAAAGGGATACGTTAAGTTTCGTGATATGCCAAATGATACATATGAATTTCAATATGCGTTTGGTTTGCCAGACTATCAAGTTATCGATGCATCCATGCCTTTAACCATTGTGCTTATTGGCGAACAAATAGATGTTAATCGCATACGCAACCAATTAGACATGCTACAATTCACTTAATTTTTTAAATACTAAAAGGGGTGTTGGTAATATGGATAAAGTAAAGATTAATCAACATGTTTCATTTTCAAAGGTAATACAAGGTTTCTGGAGAGCAAAAGATTGGCAGTGGACGCCACAACAATTAAATCGTTATCTCAATGAATTAGTAGAACGTGGTATTACTACTATGGATCATGCTGATATATATGGTGGATACTCATGTGAAGGCATATTTGGAGAGGCACTGAAATTATCTCCTCAATTACGTGAACAAATGGAGATTGTTACTAAATGTGGCATTGTGTTGCCTTCAGAACGTATACATGGAGCAAACGGTCACCGTTATGATCATAGTAAGCATCATATTCGAACGTCTGTAGATCGTTCTCTGCAAGAGTTGCAAGTAGATCATCTGGATTCACTACTTATTCACAGACCGTCACCATTAATGGATCCTCAAGAAGTGACTGAAGCAATCACTGCGTTGGTTAATGAAGGGAAAGTGAAATCATTTGGTGTTTCTAATTTTAATAAATCAGAATATGATTTATTGAGCAAACATCTTGTTTCTGATAAGTTGCATATTACATTAAACCAATTAGAAATTTCGCCATATACTATAGATGTACTTGAAAATGGTTTGATGAATCATATGTATAAAGATAATGTTAAAATGATGTCATGGAGTCCTATGGCAGGCGGTAAATTGTTCGATTTAGAAGATGAAAAATCTGTTCGAATTATGGCCGTAATTTCACCCTTGGCACAAAAATATCATTCTAGTGTGAATGGCATTGTCATGGCATGGTTAAATAAACACCCAAGCAACAATCATGCCTGTATTAGGTACTCATAAAATAGAACGTATTGACGAAGCAATCGAAGGTTTAGAAGTAACAATTACAGATCAAGAATGGTTTGATATTTATACAGCTTCCCTAGGCCACGATATCCCTTAAAGTACATGTTGAAGGAGCGAAACTCATGAATACACAGAACGAACAACATCAAAGAAATCAACTTAAATTTCAACGTAATTTTATTAATTTCCCGTTTTTAGGATTTGCACTTGTCATCGCAATTTTAAATTTAGCATTCCCTGATATAACTTTAATGATGACGCTATTTGGGCTGTTTTTCTTTTATAACGCGGGTATATTATTTGTAGCATTTATAAAACATTACAAGCGTACTGCATTATTATCATTAATATTAACGGTTTTATCTATGGCATTATTCGTCAGCATCACTTTATTTATATGCAGCGGCAAATAATTTATTTTAATTTATGAACGTCCAAAGTAATAAATATCATGTATTATCGAACAAAATAGGAGGAAGTAAATGGAACAGTGGATTACACAATTTATGGAGCAATATGGATATTGGGGCATAGGCCTACTTATCTTTTTAGAAAATATATTTCCACCAATTCCATCTGAAATCATTTTAACATTCGGTGGTTTTATGACTACCCAATCTGGCTTAGGCTATACTGGCGTTTTAATTACCTCGACAATTGGTTCTGTAGTCGGAGCAATTGTGTTATATGGTATAGGCGCTTGGATTGGTGAACGTAATTTGTACCGTATTGTAGATAAATATGGAAAGATTTTGCGTTTAAAGACGAAAGATTTAGATAAGACAATTCAATGGTTTGAAAAATATGGTTATTGGACAGTCTTTTTCTGTCGCTTTATTCCTTTATTGAGAAGTTTAATTTCAATACCTGCTGGTTTAACGCGTATGAATATCCCCTTATTCATACTATTTACTACGGTAGGTACTATTATTTGGAACGCAGTATTAATTTATTTAGGCCAAGCTGTAGGTGGTAATTGGCACACAATTGTTTATTATATGGATATATATTCTCGTATTATTTATATTATTTTAGCTATTTTAATTATTTTTGTTATTTGGAAATGGTTCAAACGACAAAGAAAGCAAAAATAAGATTGATATTACCCCTAAATTAAATTTAAGGTTCTTATGATTTAAATAGCGCGATACATAATTTGGATGTTATAATAAACATACAATATGTATTGACGATATAGGGGGATTGCATTATGACAAAGCAAAAAGTTTCGATTATAGGTGCTCGGAAATACTGGCGCAACATTAGCTTTTATTGTGGCCCAACAAGAACTCGCAGATGTCGTACTCATAGACCGTCCGGAGAGTGAAGGCCTTGTGAAAGGAAAAGCACTAGATATATTGGAAAGTAGTCCGATATACGGTTTCGACGTTAGTGTAACAGGATCTATTGATTATGCTGATTCAGCCAACTCTGATGTAGTTGTCATCACTGCCGGTGTGGCACGCAAACCTGGTATGAGTCGTGATGACTTAGTTCAAATCAACGAAGCTGTGATGCATGATGTAACAAAAGAAATTGTAAAACATTCACCTGAATGTAAAATAATCGTGCTTACAAATCCTGTAGATGCCATGACTTATTCTGTATTACAAGCCTCTGGATTTCCAAAGGAACGTGTAATCGGACAGTCGGGGGTCTTAGATACAGCTAGATACCAAACATTTATTGCAGAAGCACTCAATGTATCGGTTAAAGATATCAGAGGATTGGTATTGGGTGGCCATGGAGATACGATGTTACCTTTAATAGCATCAACAAATGTAAACGGCGTGCCTCTGAAGAAACTTTTGAACGATTCGCAAATTACACAAATTGTAGAACGTACGCGAAAAGGTGGCGCAGAAATCGTAGAATTACTTGGAAATGGTTCAGCGTATTATGCACTCGCATCCGCAGTCTATAGTATGGTTGAAGCAATTTTAAAAGATCAGAAACGTTTATTACCAAGTATTGCACTATTAGAGGGAGAATACAGTTTCTCTGATATATGTTTAGGTGTACCAACGATTTTAGGATCTAAAGGTATAGAGCGTATCGTAGAATTACAATTATCTGAAGATGAACAAGCACAATTACAAGTTTCTGCAAACGCAGTTACAGAAGTAAAACAATCACTCAAACAATAAACAATATTGGAATAAACTAGGAAAGATGATTAGAATTATGAGGCTGAGACAAAATATATGTTTCAGTCTCAATTATTAAATTGGCAGTGGCTGACTCAATTGAAAATACGTTTATGCAAGAGCTTCAGCGATTTCGCTCTTGTATTCTTTTTCTAGGCAGACTTGTGGTCGAGTAGTTAAGGTCAAATTACAACTTTTGATTTATGTATTAATGTTCCATTTTATTTCAATACAAAAAGAGGGCTGTTAAGTTTCCGTTATGGAAACTTAACAGCCCTTTATTCAACTTAAAGTTATATTCTAGGTTTACTTATATTTATAATCAAAATTCAAATTAATTACAATCTAAAAATACAGATGTATAAAGCAACATATTCAAAGAACGTTAGTATATACATGTATTTTAGCCTTAATCTTATTTTTTTAGGTACGTTCCAATTAGGAAAGTGGCGTTCATAATAAAATAATTGTAGATAAAATAATCCAATACCTAAAGGCAGACACATGAGTATGATACTGCGTGTATATGAAAATCCTATATCATGCAATAGATGCCCAATAATTAATTGGAATACGATAAGCACAATAAGCAAAATTATAATGTTAAATGTCATCTTGCACTTCGTACTCCTTTCGCAAATAAAATTAGTAAGCCTTGTAATACTACAAGCAACAGCACAAAGCCTATTGCTTCAAGATTTAAATTTGACCATACTTCATTGATAATGCGAAGCGGTTCATTAATAAGATAGACTGAATGTAAACGCAAGAAACGTCCAATATAAATGCCTAAACCGTTTAAAAACATCATTGCAATGATTATTGTTCTATTTAACCAGAGGTGAGGCGTGAATTTTTCCATTTCTAAAAACATTAAAATTAATAGATACAGTGCAAGTAACACTGCCGATACTAGAAAAGTGAAATATGCCCATTCTACTAATATTAAACCTTGATAGAAATTGAATGTAAATTGATTTAAGTGAATTAAATCTGTAACCATATAAAGTGTGTTAGGTACCATAAATAAGAAAATAAGGGCAAAAATAATAAATAGTGGCCATTCGTATTTATGTACAGGTTTAAATAGATTTAAGAGTAAGCATAGTTCAAATGGCACATATGCTAGAAATAAATTTAAAGTCATAAATTGATAATACTCATTAAAGAAAATAGAAATGATCATTAATATTAGAAATACCGTTCTAGCGATATAACGAGCCTTCATAAATACACCTACTTTCTTTCTGAATAAAGCATTTAAATATATTGTGAAAATTACTAAGGATAGTAATTTTATTGAAAAATAAAAAATGCCGATAAAAATCCCAACTTTTAATATTAAAAAGCTAAGGGGAAAATTAACTCGTATTTTTGAATATGAGATTATATAATACATTTTTTAAATGTAAATATCAATGATAATGATGAATTGTTAATAACTAAATGATTTACAGTTGAATAAAATAGAGAATGATTGTAGCTGTTACATATTTTAAAAGAATGATTAAATGAAAGGTTAAATAATTTAAGCTAGGAAAGAAGTAAAGACTGATGAATCACGTATATGTGGAAACTTTTCATCAGTCTTTAATGAGTGGATAGTGCAACGGGTCTGCGTGCTATCCACTGGTCAGTATACAGTTATAAATTTAATAAATTAAGGCCAATTGCTTCATCATGTTTACGGTTAATATCTAAGTCGGTCATAGTGATTACAATTTCGGCTGTAGCTGAAACGACCGCTTTCGTTAAATGACCGCTAAGTGTTGCGTAAGTATTAGTCCCAAAGGTTGCATGTAAATGCGCAAATGGTTTGTCATCGATGTGAGAAATATTACCTAAAAGACTAATTAATTCTAATGGTTCTTTAAAGGATTTTTTCTCATAAGTTTTCGTGTCTATGTTATAAAAATTAAGTTCTACATCGTCACAAGCACCGATGCCACTTACTGTACCGAATTTACCGCCTTGCTCTTTAGCTATATCTGTCACTGATTCTACAATGTCTTCGCCTCGCTCTAAAACAAGCACAATTGTCTTTCCGTCAACTTGATATACCATGTGAAACCTCCATTCTTAAAATTGATTACAACTATAGTATACAAGTTCTTTTTTATAGTTTATATAAAAGTGTTTAGATGAACAAAATTTTCTATTGTCTTTTGATGTATTAATGTTATAAAATACTCTAATATTATATATATATTAAAAGAACATATCATGATATGAATGGTATAAACGAATGGAGTGAGAAACGTGAATAAGCAATTTGTAATTTTATATTTTAATATTTTCTTGGTCTTTTTAGGTATTGGTTTAGTTGTTCCAGTTCTTCCTGTCTATTTGAAAGATTTAGGATTAAAAGGTAGCGATTTAGGGGTTCTTGTTGCCGTCTTTGCATTGGCCCAAATGGTTATCTCGCCATTTGGTGGGACGTTAGCAGATAAATTAGGTAAAAAATTAATTATTTGTATTGGGTTAGGGCTCTTTGCTATATCAGAATTCTTGTTTGCCGCTAGTCATACTTTCTCACTCTTAATTGTGTCCAGAATTCTTGGTGGGTTCAGTGCTCGGTATGGTTATGCCTGGTGTTACTGGGATGATTGCAGATATTTCAATAGGTAAAGATAAAGCTAAGAATTTTGGTTATATGTCAGCAATTATTAATTCAGGCTTTATTTTAGGACCGGGTCTAGGAGGATTTCTTGCTGAATTTTCTCATAGGCTACCATTTTATGTAGCAGGCTTCAGTGGCTGTTTAGCATTAGTACTTTCTATTATCTTGCTTAAAAATCCTAAAAACGAAACACAAGATGGTTTTACAGTGTATCAACCTGAATTACTTACTAAAATTGATTGGAAAGTCTTTCTTACACCAATTACCTTAACCCTTGTGCTTGCTTTTGGCTTATCAGCATTTGAAACATTGTTCCCGCTATATACAGCAGATAAAGCACATTATTCACCTTTAGATATTTCATTTGCAATTACTGGTGGAGGTATACTAGGTGCTGTATTCCAAGTCTTCTTCTTTGATAAATTCATGAAACATTTTAAAGAACTCACATTTATCAATTATTCGTTGATATATTCAGCAATTGTATTACTCGCTTTGACATTTGTGGATAGTTATTGGTCTATCATGTTAATCAGCTTCATTGTGTTTATTGGTTTTGATATGATTAGACCTGCAATCACGAATTATTTTTCTAACATTGCAGGGGATCGACAAGGTTTTGCAGGCGGTTTAAATTCCACCTTTACGAGTATGGGGAATTTTATAGGACCATTAGTGGCCGGGACGTTATATGATGTTAACTTTGAATATCCTTTATATATGGCAGTTGTAGTAATGATACTTGGTATGTTTGTTATTCTAGTTGAAAAAATGATAAGAACGAGCCTTAGAAGATCATAACTTAAAAAATGATAAATAAAGTAGAACGTACGTAGGCTTATACACGTACGTTCTTTTTAATATATATAATTTGTGCGATATAACACTCGTAATATGACATTAAGATTAAATAAAGTCATATTGCGTAATATTAATGTTACAGAGATTACGATTGGTTTAAATTGTGGCCTATATAAGTTTTGAGTTAATAAAATATGCTAATATGTAGGAAATATTAAAAAGTAATGTAAGTAAGGGGATGAACTTGAAAAATTTAATTTTATCAATCATGGCATTCCTTCTTGCTTGTTGTTTATGTTTTCTTTTATTCATAGCTACAAATCAGCAAGCACTAGCAAAAGTTCATGAAACAATTTCTAGTTGTTCAGACAATGATAAACGAACTGAAACTAAAAGTAACGACCATCACAACAGTGATAATACTATTAGTGCGACAGTGAGAGATGTTGAACAAGAAGAACCTTATAATGCCGAAGCATATGTACCAATAGCTGAAAAAACGACACACAATCTAAAAAACAAGGAAATTGGAAATGCTAATTTACCAAAGTTTTCCGATGCACAAAAAGAAGCACAAACACTTGTGAATAAAGATAATAATGTCGCTAATGCATATAATGATTATGGTATTGATCGTACATGCCAAGGGGCTTATTATTATATTTTTACTTTTGAAAATAAAGAACAACCCAATACTTTTTATAGGGTTACAGTAGATAAAAATAATAAAGCGCACATTTTTGATAAGTCATATCGTGTGAAAGACCAACAAACTTCTAATGCACCTAGTATTTCACCTCAAGAATCCAAAGTAATTGCTGAAAAGTATGCTAAAGATGAGCTCGGTGAGAATGCAGTGCTCAAAAAAGTTAAAACGTCTAAAGAAGGTATGTTTTATACTTTTTATGAGTCTAAGTTAGGAAAAGAGTATAAGGTTGTAGTAAACAAAGCGGGCGACGTAATCCGTCAACCATCGTTAAATTAAAAGTAGAATAAAAGTCGCGTAAACTGATGTTAAATTGAAGTTGCGCGGCTTTTTTATGTTATGAAATCAGTATAAAGCAATAAGTATCAATGTTATGATAATATTATCAATTGAAATGAGTGAGTTCTATATAAACCAGAGTTAAAATATTTTAATGAAAAGGATGAGCATTTTTGAAAAAGATAAAAAAAGCAATCATACCTGCAGCTGGCTTAGGAACAAGGTTTTTACCAGCTACGAAGGCTATGCCAAAAGAAATGTTGCCTATATTAGACAAACCTACAATCCAATACATAGTCGAAGAAGCAAGCACGTGCGGGCATCGAAGATATCATTATAGTTACTGGTAAACATAAACGTGCAATTGAAGACCATTTTGATAATCAAAAAGAATTAGAAATGATCTTACAAGACAAAGGAAAAACGGACTTACTAGAAAAAGTTAAATATTCTACAGAACTTGCCAATATATTTTATGTAAGACAAAAAGAGCAAAAAGGCTTAGGTCATGCTATTTATTCCGCACGTCAATTTATAGGTGATGAGCCATTTGCTGTGCTTTTAGGTGATGATATTGTTGAATCTGATAATCCAGCGATTAAACAATTGATAGAAGCTTATGAAGAAACTGGAAAGTCTGTCATCGGAGTACAAGAAGTAGAAAAAAACCAAACGCATCGCTATGGTATCATCGATCCATTAGAAAAATTAGGTAGAAAATATGAAGTGAATCAATTCGTTGAAAAACCAAAACAAGGCACTGCACCGTCTAATTTGGCAATTATGGGTCGCTATGTTCTTACAGCTGATATTTTCGATTATTTAAAAACTCAAAGCAAAGGTGCAGGTGGAGAAATTCAACTTACGGATGCAATTGAAAGATTAAATAAACACGATCAAGTTTATGCTTACGACTTTGAAGGCGATCGATTTGATGTAGGTGAAAAATTAGGTTTTGTGAAAACTACGATTGAATTTGCTTTGAAAGATGAATCTATGCATGAAGAATTAACTCGTTTTATAAAAAACTTAGACTTAGATAAATAAATATTAGATTTTAGATAAAAGTATGATTGATATCAGTTATAACTTAGTGAACTATTACCAACATATGATATGAGGTGTTGTAATGAAGGAAGTTAAAACAAATGCAATGCGTATGCTCGATCGATTGAAAATTGAGTATTGCGTCAATACTTACGAGGTATCAGAAAGTCATATGGATGGAAAGACTGTAGCTGAAAAAGTCGGTGTAGATGTAGCACAAGTGTATAAAACACTCGTGTTAGAAAATGCTAAGCATGCGCACTTTGTATTTATTATTCCTGTAAATGCCTCTCTTGATATGAAGTTAGCGACGCAAGCAGTTAATGAAAAGAAATTACATTTAATGCCACTTGATGATTTAAAAAAAGTGACTGGCTACGTCCGTGGCGGCTGTTCCCCGATTGGTATGAAACGGCAATTCCTAACAATTATTGATACACAAGTTGAAGAGTTGGAGGCTATCTATGTCAGTGGTGGAGCACGTGGTACACAAATTAAAATAAATGTAGCGCATTTAATTAAAACAACACGAGCAAAAGTTAAAAAAGTGACGCATGATGAACATAATTAAATATCATTAAGCTAATGACCATAAAGTAACGGATTATTTCCTGCTTTATGGTTTTTTTGTTTTATGAAATAAATGAAAACTGATTTTATTTTTAAAGCAGATAGCTAAATGAAGAGATTTTGAAAAGAATGTGTCATATTTTTGATTGTTTTTGATTGTTTTTGGTAAATAATGATTGAAAAATGAAAACGGAAACATTATAATAGTGTTGAGATGAGGTGAAGCGATGATCACGGAAAAACGCCACGAGTTAATATTGGCTGAATTGTCACAAAAAGACTTTTTAACACTACAAGAACTGATTGATCGAACAGGTAGTAGTGCCTCAACAGTTCGTCGCGATTTATCAAAATTGCAACAAATGGGAAAGTTAAAAAGAATACATGGCGGCGCAAAGCTAAATCAATCATCTTTATTAGAACCTAATTTGGCTGATAAAAGAAGTACCAATCTAAGAGAAAAACAAGAAATTGGGAGATTAGCAATGAGCCAAATAGATGATGACGATTGTGTGTTTTTAGATGCGGGTTCAACAACTTTAGAAATGATCCCATATATTAATGCAAATGACATTATTGTAGTAACAAATGGTTTAACGCACGTAGAAGAATTACTAAAACGAGGTATTAGAACACTCATTCTTGGTGGAGAAGTTAAAGCAACAACATTTGCGACAGTAGGTGCGAGTGCATTGAAGACGCTGAATCGTTATCGTTTTGATAAAGTGTTTCTCGGTATGAACGGCATTGACATGAAATATGGACTGACTACACCAGATGAACAAGAAGCAATCATAAAGCATCATGCTATGGAATTAGGAACGCAAGTTTATGTATTAGTAGACCATGCTAAATATGAAAAAGTATATTTCGCACATGTGCCTTTACTAGAGAATGTGGCCTTAGTCACTTCTGCAAAAGCGATGCAAGGCGTGACTTTTCAATATTATGCTGAAAAATATAATTTTATTGGAGGAACATTATGATTTATACAGTAACTTTTAATCCTTCTATTGATTACATTATGTTTTCAAATGAATTTGAGCTTAATGGGTTAAACAGAGCAACTGAAACAAATAAATTTGCAGGTGGTAAGGGTATAAACGTTTCAAGGGTCTTGAAAACATTAGGTGTCCAATCTACAGCGTTAGGTTTTACAGGTGGATTTCCAGGTAGATTTATTGAAGAAACATTAAAACAAGCAGAAATTGATACAGATTTTGTACATGTCGGTGAAGATACACGTATTAATGTCAAATTGAAAACAGGTAATGAAACCGAAATTAATGCACCAGGACCTAATATCACTAAGGTGCAATTTGAATCCTTATTAACACAAATCAGAGATACTTCAGAACACGACACAGTTATTGTTGCGGGTAGTATTCCTAAAAGTGTACCTGCTAACGCATACGAACAAATTGCGGAAATTACGCAAGATACAGGCGCGAAACTAGTCGTTGATGCTGAAAAAGAACTCGTTGAATCCGTTTTAAAATATCACCCATTATTTATCAAACCAAATAAAGATGAATTAGAAGTGATGTTCGATACGACCATCACTTCAGATAAAGAGGTAATGAGCTATGGGCGTGAAATTTTGAAAATGGGTGCCACTTCAGTCATTATCTCTCTTGGTGGAGATGGAGCTGTATATGTAGATGAGCAACAAAGTTATAAAGCACTTGTACCAAATGGACAAGTAGTAAATACAGTGGGATCAGGTGATAGTACTGTAGCGGGGATGGTTGCGGGGCTGAATTCTGGTTTATCTATTAAAGAAGCATTTAAACAAGCTGTATCGGCTGGGACGGCAACAGCATTTAACGATGACTTAGCAACGAGAGCGTCTATTGAAAATATTAAGTCACAAGTGATGATTACAACATTAGGTGGGAGTGAATTAGATGAGAATAACTGAGTTATTAACAAAAGATACAATTGCAATGGACCTTTCTTCAACAGAGAAAAACGGTGTTATTGATGAGTTAGTGAAGCGACTTGATAAAGCCGGCAAACTCAATGATGTAACAACTTTTAAAGAAGCGATTCATAACCGTGAATCTCAAAGTACTACAGGTATTGGTGAAGGCATCGCGATACCTCATGCAAAAGTAGCGGCAGTAGACACACCGGCGATTGCGTTTGGTAAATCCAAAACAGGTGTTGATTATCAAAGTTTGGATATGCAACCTGCACATTTATTCTTTATGATTGCAGCGCCAGAAGGTGGAGCACAAACACATTTAGATGCATTAGCTAAGCTATCAGGTATTTTAATGGATGAAAAAGTGCGTGAAGATTTACTTCATGCAAATTCTCCACAAGAAGTGCTTCAAATTATAGATAAAGCAGATGATGAAGCAACTGAAGAAGAGGAAGCAGAAGTAGTCGCGACAACGACAGCAACAGATTCAGATGACCCCTATATCTTAGCTGTTACAGCATGTCCGACAGGCATCGCACATACTTACATGGCTCGTGATGCTTTGAAAAAGCAAGCTGAAAAAATGAACGTAAAAATAAAAGTTGAAACGAATGGTTCAGGCGGCATTAAAAATCACATTACTGATGAAGATATTCGTCGCGCAACTGGTGTTATTGTTGCGAGCAGATGTAAATGTGGAAACAGACCGTTTTGATGGTAAAAATGTTGTGGAAGTACCAGTTGCAGATGGTATTAAACGCCCTGAAGAACTGATCAATATAGCACAAGACACTTCTCGTAAACCATTTGTAGCCAAAGGCAATCATAAAGCGTCAAATCAGTCTGGAAGTAATGAAAAACAAGGCTTTGGTAAAACAATTTATAAACACTTAATGAATGGTGTTTCCAATATGTTACCGCTTGTTATTGCCGGTGGTATTTTAATGGCAATCGCCTACTTATTTGGACCAAACTCGTATGATCCAAATAGTTCTGAGCATAATGCATTTGCTGAACAATTATGGAATATTGGTAATCAGAGTGCCTTTGCGTTAATTATCCCAATTCTCGCAGGTTATATCGCGCGTAGTATTGCAGATAAACCAGGTTTTGCGACTGGTTTAGTTGGTGGTATGTTAGCCATTTCAGGTGATGCAGGGTTTATCGGAGGTATTCTTGCAGGTTTCTTAGCAGGTTATTTAACACAAGGTATTAAGAAACTTTCAAGCGGTTTACCTCAATCATTAGAAGGTTTGAAACCTACATTAATTTTCCCAGTATTATCAGTAACAATCACAGGTTTAGTAATGGTTTATGTATTAAACCCTCCAGCGTCGTGGTTGAATAATTTACTACTTAATGGTTTAGAAGGTTTATCAGGAACGAATATTATGCTCTTAGGATTAGTCATTGGTGCAATGATGGCTATCGATATGGGTGGACCATTTAATAAAGCGGCATACGTATTTGCGACTGCGGCTGTTAACGGAAGGCAATGCTCGCACCAATTACAGCGACGATGATTGGTGGTATGGTACCTCCAATCGCAATTGCAACAGCGATGTTAATTTTCCGCAAGAAATTCACTAAAGAACAAAAAGGCTCTATCGCACCAAACTATGTAATGGGGTTATCTTTCATTACAGAAGGTGCAATTCCATTTGCGGCAGCTGATCCACTAAGAGTCATTCCATCAATGATGGTAGGTTCAGGGGTTGCAGGTGCAATCGCGTTAGGACTAGGTTCTTCAATTCAAGCACCACATGGCGGCATCTTTGTTATAGTAGGTACTGATTTCAGCCACGTGATACAATCACTCATTGCGATTATTATAGGATCTATCGTAGGAGCAATCATTTATGGTTTGTTAAAACCAAAAGTGACAGAAGAAGAAATACAAAGTTCTTAAGTTATAGCTAACTAAAGCATCAAGCTTTATAAATTGAATAAATATAGAAAAACCAGTAGAAGCTCACAAGTTAATGAGTATTTCTGCTGGTTTTTATTTATATGTGATACTGAAATTCAAAAACTTTTGAATATAATAAAGGACTTAAGTTTGGTAAAATGGAAACGAAATGCTGAAATAGACACATAGCGTAAAACAAAGAAAAGAAGGTAGAGAAAATGGCTGAATATGTGATTGAAAATGGGAGAATTTATACTGAAGCAGAACTAATAGAGCGAGGATATATTATTGTTAAGGACGATAAAATTACTGATATAGGCAAGGGGGATTATGAAGGTGCGTTAACAACTTATGATGCTCAAGGTCAGCATGTTTTACCAGGTTTTATAGATATCCATATGCATGGTGGTTATGGAGAAGACGCAATGGATGCATCATATGAAGGGTTGAAACATTTAGCAGAATCACTATTATCTGAAGGAACGACAAGTTTCTTAGCAACAACAATGACACAGTCGGATGATAATATTACAAAAGCATTAGAAAACATCATTGAATATCAGAAACAACAAGACGTTCTAAAAGCAGCTGACATCGTAGGTATACATTTGGAAGGACCATTTATTTCTGAACATAAAGTAGGAGCGCAAAATCCAGCCTATGTACAAAGACCGTCTATAGAGAAAGTACAACAATTTCAAAAAACAGCGAACAACCAAATTAAAGTGATTACATTTGCACCTGAGGTTGAAGGTGCTCATGAAACATTAGAAGCGTTACATAATCAAATACGTTTCTCTATTGGGCATACGGTTGCAACTTTTGATGAGACAAATGAAGCGGTAGCACGTGGGGCTAAACATGTGACACATTTATATAATGCCGGAACACCATTCGAGCATAGAGAACCAGGCGTTTTTGGTGCGGCGTGGACAAATGATAGCTTAAGTACTGAACTTATCGTGGACGGTATTCATTCACACCCTACAGCGATACAAATTGCTTATAAACAAAAGGGAAACACACGCTTTTTCTTAATTACTGATGCAATGAGAGCGAAAGGTATGCCAGATGGTGAATATGATTTAGGTGGCCAAAATGTTATTGTAAAAGGTTCTGAAGCTCGGTTAGCATCTGGCGCACTTGCGGGTAGCATACTGAAAATGAATGAAGGGCTGAAAAATCTAATACAATACACAGGTGATACACTAAATAATTTATGGCGTGTAACAAGTTTAAATCAAGCAATTGCATTAAATATCGAATCGCAAAAAGGAAGTTTGAAGGTTGGGAAAGACGCAGACATCGTTATTGTAGATGATGAAATTACAGTTCAAACTACTATAAAAGCAGGCGCAATACACAAATTTTCTTAATAACAAACTGGAATTTAACTCATTTTAAAATGTATTATGTAAAGTGTAAATTGAATCAAAAAGTTGACGCAACTGAAAATTTGCGTTTAAATGTTAAGTTAGAGAAATAAAATTTCATACGTACAATTTACATGATGACTTAAGATTGTGATAAAATAGAAGAAATGCGTATTTTTCGGGAGGTGTCACCAATGGGAAGGATTTAGTATATAACATGAAAATGCAACATAGCAATGAATCTTATGTACGGTCATCTATTGTGACACGATATTTGGAGGTGAATCCCTAGAAATAGGGAACTAATTGGAAACTGTGACCATAATAAATTTAGCATTATTTGTTTTTTTAATAGCATTAACAACGGTATTCGTAGGATCGGAATTTTCATTAGTGAAAGTCCGCGCGACAAAAATTGAACAACTCGTAGCAGAAGGCAATGGTAATGCACGTATAGTGAAAAAAATGATTAAAAACTTGGACTACTACTTATCAGCATGTCAATTGGGTATTACAGTGACATCTTTAGGATTAGGTTGGTTAGGTGAACCGACCTTCAGTAAATTATTGCATCCATTATTTGAAGCAGTTAATTTACCTGAAGCGTTAACAACGACAATTTCATTTATTGTCGCATTTATCATTGTGACCTACTTGCACGTAGTACTCGGTGAATTGGCACCAAAAACTTTGGCCATTCAACATACTGTGAAAGTAGCGTTGATATATGCTAGACCATTGTATTACTTCGGCGCTGTTATGAAACCGTTAATCTGGCTAATGAATGGTTCTTCAAGAATGATTATACGTATGTTCGGAGTAGATCCTGATGCAAATAACGATGCAATGTCAGAAGAAGAAATAAAAATTATAATAAACAATAGTTATAACGGTGGAGAAATAAACCAAACAGAATTGGCTTATATGCAAAATATCTTCTCATTTGATGAGAGACAAGCCAAAGACATCATGGTGCCACGTACACAAATGGCTACATTGAACGAACCGTTTAATGTAAATGAACTGTTAGACACGATTAAAGAACATCAATTCACACGTTACCCGATTACAGAAGATGGGGACAAAGATCATGTGAAAGGTTTTCTTAATGTAAAAGAGTTTTTAACAGAATATGCTTCAGGTAAACCTATTAAAGTAGGTAATTACGTTCATGATTTACCAATGATTTCTGAAACGACACGTATAAGTGATGCGTTAGTACGTATGCAACGTGAACATGTTCATATCAGTTTGATTATTGATGAATATGGTGGTACGGCAGGTATCTTAACGATGGAAGACATCTTAGAAGAAATCGTTGGTGAAATTCGTGATGAATTTGATGACGATGAAGTAAACGATGTTGTAAAAGTAACGGACAGCAGATATCAAATTAGTGGTCGTGTATTATTAGACGATTTAAATGATGAGCTCGGCATTGAATTTGCTGATTCTGAAGACATTGATACAATCGGTGGTTGGTTGCAAGCACATAATACAAACTTACAACAAAACGATTATGTCGATACGGAATATGATCGTTGGATCATGTCTGAAGTCGATAACCATCAAATTATTACTGTTTTATTAGAAGTTGAATACAATGCAACACGTCCGACACCTGAAAATAATGAAGACGATGAAGATAACGATTAATCATTGTCTTATACATTTAAGCTATCGATAAAGTCTCTGATTTTGTCGATAGCTTTTTTTGTATCTTTTTTCACATAAATCGGCTCTAATCACTGTCGTTATATGAACATAATAGTGGAGTGTTGATATTGGAATAAATATGCGTGATTCAAGTATTATGTATTGCTATAATGAACAGAGTATAACGATATATCTTTAAAATAATTTCAACTTAGTTGAAGGGGGATTAAATCATGTTAGAAGACGTGTATTATTTAAATAATGGTTATCCAATGCCGAGAGTGGGTCTTGGAGTATATAAAATTACAGATGAAGAAATGGAACCCGCAGTAACAGCTGCCATAGAAGCGGGCTATCGTGCATTTGATACCGCTTATTTTTATAAAAATGAAATAGCATTAGGTAATGCATTAAAACAATCTGAGATACCGCGTGAAGATTTATTTCTTACATCAAAAATTTGGAATGATTATCAAGGTTATGACAATACAATCAATTTTTTCACAAAATCAATAGAAAACTTAGGTACTGATTATTTAGATTTATTTTTAATACACTGGCCATGTGAAGCGGATGGTTTATTTGTTGAAACTTATAAAGCCATGGAAAAACTATATGAAGAGGGCAAAGTTCGTGCAATAGGTGTTTGTAACTTTAATGCGCACCATTTAGAAAAATTAATGTCGCAAACTGACATTGTACCCGCTGTGAATCAAATAGAGGTGCATCCATATTTCAATCAACATGAACTACAAACTTTTTGTGATAAGCATGATATCGCTGTGACAGCATGGATGCCACTGATGAGAAATAGAGGTTTATTAGAACATGAATTGATCACAGAGATGGCAAGCCGTTATGGTAAAACGCCAGCCCAAATTGTATTACGTTGGCATTTGTCACATGATCGCTTAATTATTCCAAAATCAAAAACACCAAGCACGCATTAAAGAAAACTATGATATTTTCGACTTTAATTTGGAATTGACAGACATCGCTGAGATAGATCGTTTGAATTGTGATGACCGTCAAGGAAATGATCCAGATAAAGTACGTATAGGTAGTTTAAAATAAGAATTGATAACACAACCTAGGACGTAAATCTTACAAGCTTAAATAGAAAGCATCAATCTATTAGTTTTTTTAATAGATTGGTGCTTTTAATTTAAGCTTTTTAAATTTTTTTAAGTGCATGTTTGTCTAATTTTTTATAATAAGGCTCGAACTTGTAGTCTCTGGCCCTTACTATGCATTAGTTATCAGCACTTAAAACAAACGATATGTTTATAAATGTATAAAAACAAGAGGGTTTCAAATAGTTCTAGTAGCGATAATAAAGGGTTTTGTTTCCAAATTCATCAAATAGTTGATAGACTAAAGTTACAAATTATAACTTTTAATAATTTTAATACCGAACAATATTAGTAACCACATTTAAATTTCAAGGTTTTATCTTATTTTGTAACGCTTAAATCATTTTGCTCTGTTTTTTTAAGATGTATTTAACCTAAATAACTAGATATTTTTAAAAAACAAGTTGACTAAGTTAAGTTTGAGCAATGAATATTAAGGCTATATAAAGATTGTGTAAATCTAATTGGTTAGTATAGCAATATAGTGATAAAAATTGATAAAGTGAAATTGAAGTAATTGAAATGAAGGTGTTTAATATGCAAATAAGAGTTATAGTACCCTGTTATAATGAAGGTGAAGTAGTATTAAAGACTTATCAACGTTTGACTGAAATATTATCAAAAGATAGTCAATATCATCAATATGACTACGATTTACTATTTGTAGATGATGGTAGTAAAGATCAAACAATAAAATTTATTCAAGATGTAGCGACTAAAGATGACCATGTGAAATTTATTTCGTTTAGTCGTAATTTTGGAAAAGAATCTGCAATGATTGCAGGTTTCCAAAATAGTAAAGACTGTGACGCAGCAATTATGATAGACGCTGATTTACAACACCCGCCTGAATTAATACCCCAAATGATTGCTGGCTATATGGACGGTTATGATCAAGTTGTTGCGAAGCGTGACAGAAAGAACGAAAAACCAGCTAGAAAATTTATGACAAAATTGTATTACAAAATGATTAATCATTTTGTAGAGGATATTAAATTGGAAGATGGTGTTGGCGATTTCAGATTACTGAGTCAACGTGCAGTGCATTCATTGACTGAATTAGATGAATACAACCGCTTTTCAAAAGGGCTATATGAATGGATTGGATATAACACCAAAGTGTTTACTTACGAAAACGTAGAAAGAGAAGACGGAGAATCTAAATGGTCATTTGGTAAATTATTAAATTACGGTATAGATGGCTTGATATCCTTTAACAACAAACCCTTACGTGCAATGATTTATCTTGGTTTTATTGTGTTCTTTATCAGTTTGTTGTATATCGGTTATAGTTTTGCGGGCATTGTGTTTAATGGCATTGAAACACCAGGTTATTTCTCCACTATTGTTGCGATATTACTACTAGGTGGTATACAAATGATTTCAATTGGAATCGTTGGAGAATATATTGGACGTATTTATTACGAGGTCAAACAACGCCCGAAATATATTGTACAGGCATCGAACTTAAATTGCTCGAGTCAAAAAGTAGAGCGTAGCTTTGAAGAAGATATGAATGAGCGTTTCAAACAACATAATCAAAATTATGAAAGTAAGGTTAAAGAAGACGAAGAAGAGAAAAAACTTGTTAAAAGCAGATAAAATTTAGGTTGTTATAGAGTGTCAACAAAGTTTCTGACTTTGTTGGCATTTTTTTGTATGCGCTTTTCTGAGAGCACAGCTTTAGCCTTTAGACTTCGGCTAGTACTTTATTAATTCGTCAGGAGTTGATTCAAATCAATGCCATTTTCAATAGGAATTAAATAATAAAATTGAGGAACAAAGATTGACTCAAGGTGTTGCATAACTAAAAAAATAAACCAAATGCTACAAAGGCATTTGGTTTATTTCCTTGATTTAAATTATTAATGTTTTAGATTAGTAATTTTACTTTTTGCTTTTATTTTTTACGTAACTTACCGAAAATAAATGAAACAATTGCTACTAGAATGATTGTCCCGATAAGTGCTGGGAATATCGCGATGCCACCTAAATGCCAACCCCAATCACCAAGTAACCAAGAGCCTAGCGCTGAACCTACAATACCGGCGATAATATTACCTAAAATACCACCTGGTATATCTTTACCTACGATAGCACCGACTATCCAACCGATTAAACCACCGACTATTAACATAAGTATAAAGCCCATATTGATTTGCCTCCTTTATTATTCGTTCGACTTCTAATCTATACCACAAAATATAAAAGGTTAATCATTTATGTGAAGAAAATATATTCTGCCATAATAAGAATGATATAAACAATAAATGAATAATTACAAAAGCATACCAATAAGGCGTTAATAGCGTCATTACTGACGACGATGCAATAATTAATATTTGACCGATAAAGATAGGGCGTCGAATACGATTCATAAATTTAAGTTGTTCTTTTTCCTTTGGTTGAAATGTGCTATAAAAAAGCATGATAGCGCCTATGATAAAAATGGTCAGGGCTAAATAAGGAATAGACATATAAAATGAATCATGACTTGTACTATAAGTAAGTATTAAGGATGTGCTCATTATAATAGTAAGAACAACCGCAATGAATTTTTGGTCTGTTATAACGTATACAGTTACTTTTCTATTTATATACAATTGTAATATGGTCCAAATGATGAGTTGCGCACTTGTATAAAATGCGATGTAGTCATATTCACCGACGAGAAATAAATTGATGAGACCATTTACAGATAAAGCAATGAGTATAGAGCTAAACTTAAGTTGTTTGAAATTCTGACGATATAAACCAATTCCGAGAATAATTAATACCGCGACTATATTTATAATTATATTTATTAGCATGTTGCTCTCCTAACCTAGATACTTCACTGCAACATTATACCAATTAATATTACGTTAATCATTTAATAACAATTAATTATTTAAATTTACATAAAAATATTAGGTTAAATAGAAACAAATTTTTTTCCTTTTATATATTAGCAGTGATAGTTATCCTAACGATTTAAAGTCACTAAAAATAGAGACACCGTTATACGGATAAGAAGCATTATACAACGTATCGGACGAAATACTCAATTTAAACACCTTTTTTGTTACTCCATAGTAATGTATGTAGCTGTGGTAAGACATAAACATTATTCATATCACTACTTGTCATGACACGGTCGACGAGTGTTTCATATAATGATAATAACTTTTCGGTATGTGATTCGACGTAATCACCATCTAGGTAGGGATTACCTACTTGTAAATAAAAAGGAATCGTAGGGTATCTATGGTGTATCATTTTAGCAAAATCGTAATCCTGGTCATCAAATACTACAACTTTTAAATTTAAAGAAGCAGGTATACAATTTTTGATAACTTCATCTAATATTGGTAGATTAGGTTTCATTTTTGAACTTGGGGGTTTCGGACTAATAGTTAAGTCATCAATTTGTGTCATCCAAGGTTGGAATTTACTCCCCTGTGTTTCTAATGCGCTATAAATGTTTTTAGTTTCAAAAAGATCGACTAAATCCTGAATGCCTTTAATCAGAGCAGGGTTACCTCCAGAAATTGTGACGTGATTAAATGATTCACCGACAATTTCATAAAGTGAGTCGTATATTTCTTCAGCGGTCATCATGCGTATATCTTCTTTGGCACTACCATCCCAAGTGAAGCTAGAATCACACCAACTACAACGATAATCGCAACCAGCTGTGCGAACAAACATCGTTTTTCGTCCAATCACACGGCCTTCACCTTGAATTGTTGGACCGAAGATTTCTAAAACAGGAATTTTACTCATATTTGGACTCCTTTGGTCTATAGACAACATAACTCGTAGGTGTTTCTCTAACATAAACTTGTAGACATTTAGGCTGGTTGTCTCGTTCATTTAATGAAGCTTGCACCATTTCATAAACTGTCTGTGCAACGATTTCGGTTGATGGACTTTTACCTTTGAATTGAGGTAAATCATTGAGTAAATGGTGGTCGAATTGGTCATGAACTAATTTTTTTAGGTCACTAAAATTCACTAAAAAACCATTATGATCTAATGTATCGCCACCAATTGTTAAATTTACGAAGTAGGTATGACCATGTGTACGCATACATTTTCCAAGCATCTTCACTAGGAATATAATGGGCTGCAGAAAAGTTGAAGTCTTTATTAAGCTCAAAGCTGTAAGGATGTTGAACGCTAGGGTAATTTTGTTGGAACATGTTATTCAGCTCCTTTTTCTTTTAGATAAGCGTCTAAACCTCGTGCTCTTAATTCACAAGCAGGACATTCTCCACAACCTTCACCAACAATGCCATTGTAGCAAGTGAGCGTATTGTATCTAATATAGTCTAGTACGCCAAGTTCATCACTTAGTGCCCAAGTTTCTTTTTTATCTAACCACATTAATGGTGTGTGTATAACGAAATCTTTATCCATAGATAGCGATAAAGTAACATTCATTGATTTAATAAAACTATCTCTACAGTCAGGGTATCCAGAGAAATCAGTTTCACAAACGCCAGTAATAATATGTTTCGCATTTGTTTGATATGCGAGCGCACCCGCAAATGATAAGAATAAAAGATTTCTGGCCGGTACAAACGTATTTGGCACGCCGTCTTCGCCAACTTCAATATCCATATCATGCTGTGTTAATGCGTTTGGTGTAAGTTGAGAAAGTAAAGACATATCTAATATGTGATGTTTTACATTTTGTGCTTCAGCAATTTGCTTAGCTACTTTAATTTCTGTATCGTGTCTTTGACCATATTCAAATGTTACTAATTCGACATCGTCATAATGTTGCTTTGCCCAAAATAGGCAAGTTGTGCTATCTTGTCCTCCACTGAAAACGACGATGGCTTTATTACTGTTTAAAGATTGTTGCGTCATATATCTTGCACTCCTTAATAATGTCATACTAGCTTTTACTCAATTTCGCTATGACACCATAAAAAAACGCCTATCCTTATAAAAAAGATAGACGTTGTTTACGTGTCTAGTTTTTTATAGAGGGTGTCAGCTAGGAACCTCTTTATATTCATTTATACGGTGATAAGAATAATACATTTAAACTGTAAAATCAAGTTGAGATTTGGGATAATGAGTATAATAGATAGTGAAAGATACATAAAGAGGTGATGAAATGATACTAATCATTGATAATAAAGATTCATTTACATACAATATTGTAGACTATATTAAGCAAAGTTTCAGTGGATCAGTTAATGTGGTAGATGTTGAAGAAGTTTCTATGGAGAAGATTACGCAAATTTCTCCTGATGCTATCGTTATTTCTCCAGGACCAGGATCACCTGATGATTATCCTATATTAAATGAGGTTATAAAAGTTTTTTTAGAACAAATTCCAATTCTAGGTGTATGTCTAGGATTTCAACAATTAGTGACTTATTTTGGTGGAGATATTATAAAAGGTTATAAACCGATTCATGGTCACACAACTCAAATTCAACATGATAATAGTGGTATTTTTAAAGGTTTAGCCGATACATTTTATGTTATGCGATATCATTCTTTGATTGCTGATACTGAGACATTTCCAAAAACATTAAAAATCACAGCAACGAATCAAGAAGGTATCATTATGGCATGTGCACACCAAACATTACCTGTTTATGGTGTACAGTACCATCCTGAATCTATCCTGAGTGAATGTGGCATTGAACAAATAAAATTATTTATAGAAATCGTGGAGGGTGCTCATGCAAATACAATTTAATTATCGCTATTTATTAGACGAATCAGAATATGAAACCCACGAATACCAATTTACGCAGTGTAAAGATAAATTAATCGCATATCACTTAGACGAAGTAGGAAGTGTTATACAATTTGCAGAAATGCATCAATGCCAAGGTGGTTATGTAGCATTGTATTTACCCTATGAAGCGGCGCCTTTTTTCAATGAACAGATGGCTACAGTACAAATAAAGGATGAATATGTTTTTGCAACTGCTTATGTTTTCGACAAAAAGGAAGATATAACATTAACTGACAAAAAAGAACGATACATACCAAAATGTGATTTTAAATTTCAATTAAATAAATCACAATTAATCACCCATATTAAAGCAGTTCAATCTGCAATCATTGAAGGTAATACATATCAAGTGAATTATACGACACGTTTGACTGATGATATACATTATCCGATTGCTACATTATATGAAGTGTTACAGCGTCAAAATCATGGCTTTTATTCTGCTTTAATAGATACAGATGAAGTACAGTTAGCTTCACTTTCACCAGAATTATTTTTTCAACGTGGACCGTTTGAAAATCGGAAAGATGTATTATTAAGTAAACCCATGAAAGGCACTATAGCTAGAGGGCATTCTGAAACGCAAGACCAAGCAAAATTTACATACGTTAATGTATTCAGCTAAAGATAAAGCGGAAAATGTCATGATCGTGGACTTGTTACGAAATGATATTAGTCGTATCGCAGAGACAGGAACTGTAAAAGTCTATAAACCATTTCATATAGAACGCTACAGCACTGTATTTCAAATGACGTCGATGGTCACAGGGACTTTACCTCAAGAGACTAAACTCATACACATTTTAAAAGCATTATTTCCGTGCGGTTCTATTACAGGAGCACCAAAAATCAATACCATGAAATATATTAAAAAGTTAGAGCAAACTCCGAGAAATGGTTATTGTGGTACAGTTGCCTTGCTGTTGCCAGACGGAAAGTCTATTTTCAATGTGCCTATTCGAACGATTCAATATATAGATGACCAAGCTATATATGGTGTAGGCGCAGGTATTACCATAGACTCTAATCCTGAAGATGAAGTACAAGAATTTAAGGATAAAACAAAAATACTGGAGAGATTATAATGCAGTTATTTGAAACAATGCGTTTGGAAGAAGGTAAGTTTCCGCGCTTGCCTTATCACAAAAAACGAATAAAACAGTCTGCTGAGCAACTTAAATTTGACTTGGATGAAGCGAAATGGAATCAGTTAATCGAAATGTTAATGAATGACTATCCTACAGGTGTGTATCGTATAAAAATATTATTAGACCAAGATGGTTCACTAGATTATGTTGTTGCAGCATTATCTGATAAAAATAAATTTACCGCAAAATTAGTACCTTTAGCAGATAATGTAAATAAACCCGAATTAATAAATAAAACAACCGTTAGAAAACATTTATCACATAATCATCAGACTGACCTAGTGCTGTTATATGATTCTAATGGGAAATTATTAGAATTCGATATTGGAAATCTCATGATAAAAGAAGGTGGATGCTATTATACACCTCTATATAATGAAGATTTCTTACGTGGCTGTATGAGACAATCACTTATAGATGATGAGAAATTATCGCAAAAAAATTACAATATAAACGATTTTAAAGATAAAATATTGAAAAATCAGATACAGGTTTTTCTTATAAATAGTTTGCGAGAGGTTGCCGAGGTTGAAATTTATCTATAGAATATAGAAAGTATAAACATTGGGTTTGCCATGAATTCAGAGATGGTGACCATTATAGAAAACGGCAACGTGAAAATATGAGAGTTGTGACAAATTAGCCTTTGATTTGCATACGCGTGATAAGGCGTATCATAGTATTAAATCCAGTGATACACAAGTAATCCTAATAGACTATAGACAAGGGTGCACTTAAATAATTACGTAATAAATTATAAACAGCGAGTGAGGCATAACGATGATATTGGTTTGGATACTGACAATGATTTTAATAACCTTGCTTTCAAAATGGTATGTAAACCGTTTGCTGAAAAAACAACAGATTTATATTGCAAGATTCGTAATTACAATCTCTTGCATGATTCAATTTGTAGTAGTCTATTTTCTAGTGAAAGCACTTGTGGGTTATTTGGTACAAGGATTAAATGTGTTTTATCGTTAGTAAGAATATAAGAGGTGAGCCTATGAAAATATATAGCCAGGGAGACCAAGCAATTGTAGTTTCTATTGAAAAAGAAGTCTCTAAGGATTTAACAGAAGATTTATTAGCATTAAAAACGTATTTATTAGAAAAAGACTATCCTTTTATAACCGAAATTGTACCTACTGAATCAGATATGATGATTTGTTATGATGCGCGAGATATGATTAAACACTACAATATTAAATCACCATTTTTATATATGAATGCATTAATGCAAACCGTGCAATTAGAGATTAAACACGAAGCGCAAGAGATTGAGCCAATGGAAATTCCAGTTATTTATGGGGGAGAATTTGGTCCTGATTTAGCGGCTTTATTAACGCATTACAAATTAGATTTTGAAAAATTTGTGAAGCTGCATACTAAACATACGTATTTTGTCTCAATGATGGGTTTTACACCTGGATTTCCTTATCTTACCGGAATGGATAAGCGCCTGTTTGTTAATCACACAGGTGGCAAAAAAACGTTTATTCCAGCAGGCTCTGTCGTTATAGAAGGGAAAAAGACAGGTATTACTACAATAGATACCTATGGCGATTGGTTAGTCATTGGCTACACACCCATTCGCTTATTTGACCCAGAAGAAACTGATTTTACTAAGCTAAAATTAGGCGATAACGTTACATTTAACGCAATAACAGAAGAAACGCTGGATTTAGGAGGCTTTGAACCATGTCAATCATAATAGAAGGTGAAGGATTATTCTCAAGTTTCCAAGATTTTGGGCGTAAAGGCTATGAGCACAACGGCGTTATTCCTGGCGGCGCACTAGATCCGTTATCCCATGAAATAGCGAACAGACTCGTTGCAAATGATAAACGTGAAGCTACGTTAGAGATGACAAATAGAATGTCGAGCATTCGCTTTACTGAATCAACATTGATTGCATTAAGTGGTGGTAGTTTTAAAGCTAAAACAGAACATATGAAAGTATTACCAAATAAGTTGTACTTAATGGAAAAAGGTGACGTACTTGTATTTACAGAGACAAATCGCACATCTAGAGTATATTTAGCAATCGGTGGTGGTTTGGAATTAGATGAGTGGTTAGGTTCAACCTCAACTGACTTTAAAGTGAAAATTGGCGGTTTTCATGGACGTAAATTGCAAAAAGGTGACGAAATTAATATGAAACGTGACTACACTGAACGCCACCTTAAATTGTTTGAAAATCTAGAAGAAAAACATCAAACAGACTGGGGCATTGATGGTTACGCACTTTCCTTTAATTATATGTCAGATGTTTTTCATGTCATTAAAAATAAAGGGACAGAAGACTTTGAACAAGAAGCATTAAGTCACTTTACGCTTGGGGAATATAAAGTCACGAGTAAAGCGAATAGAGTCGGGATGTATGTAGAAGGACAACCCGTGAAGGCTTTTTATGAAGATATGCCGGCGCATCAATCTGTACAAATAGGCACGATACAAGTTAAAAGAGATGGCACACCGATTATTTTACTCAATGACCACTACACAATAGGTAGTTACCCACAAATTGGGACAATTGCGAGTTATCATTTAACTAAGCTAGGGCAAAAGCATCAAGGTACAAAATTAAAATTCCAGTTTATAGATATTGAAACTGCAGAAAAGAATTTAATTAAATATACAAATTGGTTAAACCAATTGTTTCATGGTATTGAATATAGAATGCAGTTAGAGATGTTGAAATAAAAAATAGAAGGTCTATGTATATTACTAATTGAAGGATAATATAATGGTTACTGATAAGCTGTAACGCCTCAAGATAATTGTGTGAGGGTTACGGCTTTTTTTAATAGTGCGTATAGAGGTATAACTTTTAAAATTTTTGTAACATGTTTTATAGAACGGTATTATTATTTCATAAAATATTAAAATAAAAATTCATTTCATATACGACTCTAGTCTGATTAATATAAAAATCAAACAGCGTATAATTAAAAAGCATATTATTTCTTAATGATATATTCACAGCCCATTAACAAGCCTTTAACAAAACAAGAGCAAAACGTTAAATTACGTTTGAAAGTGTGTTTTTACTTGAAATTTGACCAGAATTGCTTTATATTTATACATTGAACTATATGCGTTTTGTTACGGAAACATTACAAAACGATAAAAATTGTGAAGATGACGTTAATCGATAAACGAAAACGTTTACGCAATTTACACTATATAGACAAATGAAAAGTTTCTAATTAGAATATAAAACTTAAAATTTTAAAACTATAACTTTAGTTCACAATTGAACAAGCTAATAAAATTCTAGTGTATAGAAATTTAAATTACATACACAGCTGTTTAGGATTTTAAAGAACATAACCTAAAGAAGATAACTTTTGCCAATAACGACCTTTGTATAGTTAGGGATACTAATATCGCTAACAACATATGATCACAGTAACTTTGCCATTTTTTTACTAGGTATGGATTATTTTCCAACCTATATTAATCTATATCGGGGGAAACAAACATGAGTCTACACAAAAAGAAATTAACTCTTTTTGCGTTTTTTATTCTGACCGTGCTCACTGTCGCATTTAAAACGTATTTTTCATATTATGTTGATTTTTCTTTAGGTGTTAAAGGGTTAGTACAAAACCTAATCCTATTAATGAATCCATACAGTTTAATCGCTTTAGTATTAAGTATTTTCTTATTCTTTAAAGGAAAGAAAGCATTCTGGTTTATCTTTATTGGTGGCTTTATTTTAACTTTCCTACTATACGCGAACGTTGTTTACTTCAGGTTCTTCTCTGATTTCATAACGTTTAGTACATTGAACCAAGTTGGAAATGTTGAATCAATGGGCGGCGCAGTGACAGCTTCATTCAAATGGTATGACTTTGTATACTTTATTGATACAATCATTTACCTTTTTATCTTGATATTTAAACAAAAATGGTTAGATAAACGTGTATTCAGTAAAAAGTTTGTGCCAGTAGTTATGGCAGCTGCAATTGCGTTATTCTTCCTGAATCTAGCTTTTGCAGAATCAGATCGTCCTGAATTATTAACACGTACATTTGATCACAAATATTTAGTTAAATATTTAGGACCATATAATTTCACTGTCTATGATGGTGTGAAAACAATTCAAAACAATCAGCAAAAAGCTTTAGCAAATGAAGATGATTTAACTAAAGTGTTAAATTATTCGAAGCAAAAACGAGTTGAACCAAATCAAGAGTATTTTGGTGCGGGTAAAAAGAAAAATGTTATTAAAATACACTTAGAAAGTTTCCAAACTTTCTTAATTGATAAAAAAGTAAATGGCGAAGAAGTAACACCATTCTTAAATAAATTATCATCAGGGAATGCAGGTTATAGATATTATCCAAACTTCTTCCATCAAACGGGTCAAGGTAAAACATCAGACTCAGAGTTTACAATGGATAATAGTTTATTCGGTTTACCACAAGGTTCAGCCTTTTCATTGAAAGGTGATAACACTTACCAATCATTGCCGAGCAATTCTTGATCAAAAACAAGGTTATACATCTAATGTAATGCATGGTGATTACAAAACATTCTGGAACCGTGATCAAGTTTATAGACACTTTGGTATAGATAAATTCTATGATGCGACATATTATGATATGTCTGAAGAAAATCTTGAGAATCTAGGTCTTAAAGATAAAGAATTCTTTGAAGAATCAGCAGATTACTTAGCTAAAGAAAAAGAACCATTCTACAGTCATTTAATTACATTAACAAACCATTATCCATTCACTGTATCACCAGAGGATGCAACAATAGAATCACCAAATACTGGGGATTCAACGGTAGATGGCTATGTTCAAACAGCTAGATATTTAGATGAATCACTAGAAGAATTTGTTAATGAATTGAAGAAAAAAGGTATTTATGATGATTCTGTTATAATGATTTACGGTGACCACTATGGTATTTCTGAAAACCATAATAAAGCTATGGAAAAATTATTAGGTGAAGAAATTACACCAGCTAAATTTACTGACTTAAACCGTACTGGTTTCTGGTTGAAAATACCAGGCAAAGAAGGCACAGTAGATGAAACTTACGCTGGTCAAGCAGACGTTATGCCTACACTGCTTCATTTAATGGGTATTGATACTAAGAATTACCTAATGATGGGGACAGACATGTTATCGAAAGATCATAACGACACAGTACCATTCAGAAATGGTGACTTTATAACGAAAGATTATAAATATGTTAATGGTAGAATTTATAATAATAAAAACAATGAACCAGTAACAAAAAAACCTGAAGATTTCGAGAAACGTAAACAACAGGCTGAAAAAGATCTACAAATGAGTGATGATTTGATTAATGGTGACTTATTGAGATTCTATGACAACCCAGATTTCGAAAAAGTGAAACCTTCTGAGTACGAATATAAGCCTGGTCCAAAATCAAAAGAGCAAAAAGAATAGATAAATTACAGAGCCAACATACCTAATCTAGGTGTGTTGGCTCTTTTTTAAAATTCACTTTAGATGAATTCGCGTATATATGTATATAAAATAAAGACATAAAAATAGCTATGAGGCTTTTTCAAACGTCCATAGCTATTGTTTACTTATTTGGTTTATGTCTAAACCATTTTTAATACTAAATTTAAGTCCTTATCCAAGTGCGACATCAAGTATCATCATGATTGTGAATCCTAACATTAGACTTAACGTTGCAAGGTCTGTATTGTTACTTGCCTGAGAATCTGGTATAAGTTCTTCAACCACAACGAATATCATCGCACCTGCAGCAAATGCTAAAGCATATGGCAACATAGGAGTGATCATTATCACGGCAGCAGCTGCCGACTACAGCAAATATAGGCTCGACGATGGCTGATGCTTGTCCATAATTAAAAGCTTTCCATCTTGATGCACCTGCAGTCGCGTATTGGCATTGATAGCGCCGCACCTTCAGGAATATTTTGTATTCCGATACCGATGGCTAATCCAACAGCGCCTAAAAATGTTGCTTGACCATTACCAGAAACAATACCACCAAAAGCTACACCTATAGAAAGGCCTTCGGGAATATTGTGTAACGTAATTGCCAATACAAGTAATGTATTTTTGTTGAGTTTTTTAGTACCCACACCTTCATGAAATTGTTTGGTGTCTTTGGTATTTGGATGTATATGAGGAATAACTAAATCTAATCCCCGAATAAATAATCCACCCAATAAAAAACCAATAGCAGCTGGCAACCATGGGAATGCTGTGCCTTCACCATAAGCAATGGCTGGCTGTAATAATGACCAAAAACTTGCGGCGATCATAATACCCGCAACAAAACCTTGCATTGAGTTTAATAACTTATCGTTAACTCTTTTGAAAATAAATACCGATGCTCGCTCCTAATGCAGTAAGTAGCCATGTGATAAGACCAGCTATTAATGCTTGGATGTAAGGAGGTAAGTTTTGGAAAAATTCCGACATAAGCTTTGCTCCTTTGTATCATTTGAGTTCAAAAAGGTGTATAATATATAGAACTGAAATTAAGTTTAACAGATATAATTACTATTTTCGATATTTAAAAATTTCGATATTAAAAAGGATGTAGAATGATGGAAGCATACAAAATTGAACATTTAAATAAGTCATATGCCGATAAGACTATTTTCGATGATTTACATCTCTCTATTTCTGAAAGAGAAAAAATAGGACTCGTTGGTATAAATGGGACTGGCAAGAGTACTTTGTTAAAAGTAATGGCAGGACTAGACGAAGATTACGATGCGGAAATATCGCATCCCAATGCATATCGCGTCCGTTATTCTTCTCAAAAACAAGATTTTGATCGAAACATGTCTGTTTTTGAAGCAGTATTGACCTCAGAAACTAAAACACTTCAAGTTATACGTGCATATGAGTCTGCACTGAATCAATATAGTACGACCCAGAGTGAGTCAGATTTACAAAAAATGATGCAAGCACAAGATGCGATGGATGCGAATCAAGCATGGGACTATAGTGCAGAAATCAAGACGATACTTTCTAAATTAGGTATTCATGATACAACAAAAGAAGTAAGTGAACTTTCAGGCGGTCAACAAAAAAGAGTGGGTCTTGCGAAGACACTTATTGAACAACCTGACTTATTACTTCTAGATGAGCCTACCAACCACTTAGATTTTGAATCTATCAATTGGTTAATCAATTATGTGAAACAATATCCACACACTGTATTATTTGTAACGCATGATCGCTATTTCTTAAATGAAGTATCCTCACGAATTATCGAATTAGATCGTGGAAAATTACGCACTTATTCTGGTAATTATGAAGCTTATATTGCACAACGTGCGGAAAATGAAATCATCGAACAAAAACAACAATCGAAGCAACAGTCATTATATAAAAAAGAACTTGCTTGGATGCGTGCGGGTGTAAAAGCACGAACTACAAAACAACAAGCGCGTAAAAATAGATTTAGCGATTTAGAACAAGATGTCAAAAATCAACATCAACAAGATAAAGCATCTTTAAATCTTGCTTATTCAAGATTGGGTAAACAAGTTTTTGAATTCGATGCTTTAACTAAACGCATAAATGGGAAAACGCTGTTCGAAGATATCACTCAAATTATTCAAAGTGGTCAGCAAATTGGTATTGTTGGTCCTAATGGTGCTTGGTAAAACAACATTGTTAAATATATTGAGTGGAGAAGATCAAGCTTTCGAAGGTAATCTGAAAATAGGGCAGACTGTAAAAGTTGCTTACTTTAAACAAAGTGAAGAGCGATTAGATCGTGATGTCAGAATGATTGATTATTTAAGAGAAGAAAGTGAAGTAGCAAAAGAAAAAGATGGTACGTCAGTTTCAATTACACAACTACTTGAACGCTTCTTATTTCCAAGTTCCACACATGGTAAAAAAATATATAAATTATCAGGTGGCGAACAAAAAAGATTATATCTGTTGAGATTATTGGTCCATCAGCCGAATGTCTTATTATTAGATGAGCCAACAAACGACTTAGATACTGAAACGCTAACAATACTTGAAGATTATATTGAGACATTTGGTGGTGCGGTAATTACAGTAAGTCATGATAGATACTTCTTAAATAAAGTAGCCCAAGAATATTGGTATATTCACGATGGAAAAATGGAACGTATCATAGGAACATTTGAAGATTATGAAGCATATAAAAAAGAACAAGATAAAGCTCAAGCACAACAAAAGCAACAGAAACAACAAGCGCATGTAAAACAAAATGCGAACAAGAAAAAAGGGCTCTCTTTTAAAGAAAAGCAAGAATATGAAACGATTATTGAACGTATTGAAACTACTGAGCAAAGATTAGAAACCATCGATGAAGAAATGGTTGCGGCAAGTTCAGATTATGCTAAAATCAAAGAATTAAATGAAGAACAACGACGTCTTAATCAGACGTACGAAGATGATATGGCAAGATGGAGCGAACTAGAAGAACTAAAAGAACAATGAGGGATTGTTAAACATGGAATCAACATTATCGCATTATTTTGGCTACGATACATTTCGTCCAGGTCAAAAAGAAATTATAACAAAAGTAATGAATCATCAAAATGCGCTAGGTGTATTACCTACTGGCGGGGGAAAATCAATTTGTTATCAAGTGCCGGGATTAATGTTGGGCGGTACGACGATTGTTATCAGTCCATTAATTTCGCTAATGAAAGACCAAGTTGATCAATTAAAGGCCATGGGTATACGCGCGGCGTACTTAAACAGTAGTTTAACTCAGAAACAACAAAAAGAAATAGAGGCACAACTTAGAAAAGGTGAAATTCAATTTCTATATGTGGCACCCGAACGTTTCGATAATGCTTATTTTGTTCAAATGGTGCAACAATTAAATATACCGCTAGTTGCTTTTGATGAAGCACACTGTATTTCTAAATGGGGCCACGATTTTAGACCGAGTTATCGAGATGTGATTCATAAGGTATTTGCATTACCACAAGATTTTACAATTGTGGCGCTCACTGCAACGGCCACAATTGAAGTTCAAAAAGACATTATGGATCGCTTGAACATTAATAAAAACGACGAGATTAAAACAAGTACAAAACGTCGAAATCTAATCTTTCAGGTCAATCCTACATATCAACGACAAAAATTTGTGTTGGAATATGTTAAAAAATATCAAAAAGAATCCGGCATTATTTATTGTTCAACACGAAAACAAGTTGAAGAATTACAAGAAGCATTAGCGATTAATGATATTAAGAGTACAACCTATCATGGTGGACTATCGAACAAAGAGCGTGAAGCTGCCCAAAATGATTTTGTTTACGATCGAGTACGCGTAGTTGTAGCTACGAATGCTTTTGGTATGGGTATCGATAAGTCCAATGTGAGATTTGTTATTCATTATAATATGCCTGGCGATTTAGAATCGTACTATCAAGAAGCGGGTCGCGCAGGTCGTGATGGTTTAAATAGTGATTGTATTTTATTATTTAGTGAACGTGATATCGGCTTACATCAGTATTTTATATCTTCGTCGAAAGCAGATGATGATTATAAAGATAAGATGGGCGAAAAATTAAATAAGATGATACTTTATACAAAAACTAAAAAGTGTTTAGAAGCAACGCTCGTACATTATTTTGAGCCGAATGAAAAGCTTGAAGAATGTGAACAGTGTAGTAATTGTGTAAGAGAAAATAAAACGTATGATATGACTAATGAAGCAAAAATGATAGTGAGTTGTATCGCACGTATGAAACAAAAAGAAAGCTATAGCGTCATTATACAAGTATTAAGAGGCGAAGAATCTGATTATATTCGCTACTGTGATTATAATGAATTGTCAACACATGGTATTATGAAAAACTATACTACATCAGATTTAAGCCATCTTATTGATGAATTGAGATTTAAAGGCTTTTTAAATGAGTATGATGAAATATTAACTTGTGATAACTCCGTGAAAAGTTTATTGAGTGATCAGGTCGCTATATTTACGACACCATTTAAACGCAAAACTACAGAAAAAGTTAATATCAATACCGTAGAAGGTGTGGATCGTGCATTATTTGATGAACTTATAGCTGTACGCAAACAGCTAAGTGAGGACTTGAGCATTCCACCAGTAAGTATATTCTCTGATTTTACACTAGAAGAATTTGCTAAAAGAAAGCCAGAATCAAAACAAGATATGATTTTAATTGATGGCGTAGGTAGTTACAAATTAAAACATTACTGTCCAATGTTTTTAGAAACCATTCAATCATATAAAGCAAAGATATAATTAACTTAAGTTTTGTATCTCCACATAACTTTCTGCTTTAAATAAATATGACCATAACTGCGAAGTTAAATTTCAAATTTTAATATACTATGTAACAAAAAGATCATAGGTATATTTTTGATTTGAGTTAACTTCGCTTTTTTGTAATAACAAGATTTTATTGAAGTAAAACAAAACTTTTGAAAATTGCTTGATAAATACATGAATTATATGAAAATAGGGAATAATTGTGGTAAATGTGAATTTAAGCTAATTTTAAAAATAGAGGACAGTAAAGTGAAGGTGACAAAGTGATAGAATTTAAAAATGTAGTAAAAAAATATGGAGATAAAACTGCAGTCGATGACATCAGTTTTAATATAAAAAAAGGCGAATTTTTTGTGTTAATTGGGCCTTCAGGTTGTGGCAAAACAACGACCTTAAAAATGATCAATCGCTTAATTTCTTTATCTGAAGGGTATATTTATTTTAATGATAAACCAATTAGTGATTATTCTATTTATGAAATGCGTTGGGATATTGGTTATGTATTGCAACAAATCGCACTTTTCCCACATATGACAATCAAAGAGAATATTGCACAAGTGCCACAAATGAAAAAATGGAAAGAAAAAGATATTAACCAACGTGTGGATGAATTATTGGATATGGTCGGTTTAGAACCTGAATTATATAAAAATCGTAAACCAGATGAGTTGTCAGGGGGACAGCGAGCAACGTGTAGGCGTGGTGCGTGCATTAGCCGCCGATCCACCAGTGATATTAATGGATGAGCCATACAGTGCGCTAGATCCGATTAGTCGTGAAAAGTTACAAGATGATTTGATAGAATTACAACAAAAAATTAAAAAGACGATTATTTTTGTAACGCATGATATTCAAGAAGCAATGAAACTTGGTGATCGTATATGTTTATTAAATGAGGGACGAGTTGAACAAATTGATACACCAGAAGGTTTTATTAAAAATCCTAAAAACGACTTTGTGAAGCAGTTTATGGGAGATAAAGTAAAACGCACGGTTAATGATATGAAATTATCTGAACTGGTTAGTAATTTACCGGACAATAAATTAGAGACGCCTCATGAAAGTTATCCTGTCCTTCAAAGTGATTATTTTGTACGTGATATTTATGAGCATTTAATTGACCATGAAGGCATTATTGTCGATGATGAAGCGACTTCTACACAACATGTACTAAAACGAGAAGATATATTTAAAGTTTTGTCAGAAGGCAAAGGAGGTCATAATGGATGAATGAATTCATTAACACTCTTGTAGAGCGCAAAGGTCAATTATTAACAACCATTTTCGAACATATGCAAATATCTTTTATTGCTTTATTAATAGCGACATTAATTGGCGTTCCCTTAGGCATTCTACTTACAAAAACACGTAAACTTTCTGAAGTAGTGATGAATATTGCCGCAATACTTCAAACGATACCATCACTTGCATTACTCGGTTTGATGATACCACTATTTGGTATAGGTAAGGTACCTGCAGTGATTGCTTTAGTGGTCTATGCATTATTACCTATTTTAAGAAATACATACACGGGTATTAACGAAGTTGATGCTTCGTTAATAGAAGCGACAAAAGGTATAGGTATGAAACCAGGACGCCGTTTGAGTAAAGTAGAATTGCCAATTGCGATGCCGGTAATTATGGCGGGTATTCGCACAGCTATGGTATTAATCATTGGTACGGCAACATTGGCGGCTTTAATTGGTGCAGGTGGTTTAGGTGACCTTATATTATTAGGTATCGATAGAAATGATACGTCATTAATACTTATTGGTGCCATTCCAGCGGCCTTGCTCGCAATTTTATTTGATTTAGCCTTACGCTTTATGCAAAAAATGTCATACAAAAAGTTACTGATTGCATTAGGTGCCATCGTACTGATCTTATTATTGTTTATAGTCGGTCCGATGTTAGCACAAAAAGGAGATAAAGTGACCTTAGCGGGTAAGCTTGGTTCAGAGCCTTCAGTGATTACCAATATGTATAAGATTTTAATTGAAGAAGAAACGGATCATACTGTTGAAGTTGAAGATGGATTGGGTAAAACAGCTTTCTTATTTAACGCCCTAAAATCAGATGATATAGATGGTTATCTCGAGTTTACAGGGACAGTGCTCGGTGAATTAACGAAAGAAGATTTAAAGTCTAAGCAAGAAGACAAAGTATATGAGCAAGCTAAATCGAGTTTAGAAAATAAATTTGATATGACGATGTTAAAACCAATGGAATACAATAATACGTATGCCTTAGCAGTGAAAAGAGACTTTGCAGAAGAGTATGATATTAAAACAATTGGTGATTTAAATAAAGTCAGTGGTAAAATCAAGCCTGGCTTTACATTAGAATTTAATGATCGTGAAGATGGCTATCCAGCTGTGAAAAAAGCATATGACCTTGATTTGGGGGATGTTAAAACGATGGAACCTAAATTACGTTATCAAGCAATTGAAAGTGGCGATATCAATTTAATAGATGCATATTCAACAGATGCAGAATTAAAACAATATGATATGGTCGTTCTAGAGGATGATAAAGATGTCTTTCCGCCATATCAAGGTGCGCCTATGTTTAAAGCATCTTATTTAGAAGAACATCCTGAAATTAAAGCACCGTTAAATAAATTAGCAGGTAAAATTTCAGATGAAGAAATGCAACAAATGAACTACGATGTGACTGTGAAGAAAGAAGACCCATATGAAGTTGCAAAAGCATATCTAGAAAAGCATCATTTAATAGATTAAACATTATCTCTTTTATTACGGGTTCGGATGATGAGCGATAGGAATAACACGCGCTTAATTTATCTGAACTCGTTTTTTTACTGTTTACAAATCAAACTGTTTGATGAGGACACATTGATTTTAAGCTATTATTGGGTTTATAATAGTTATTAAGTTTTGAAATTTCTGTAAATTTAAGGAGGCCCGAAGCAACAATGAAAAAGCAAATTGAACAATTATCAGCATATGAACCAGGTTTATCGCCTAGAGCATTGAAAGAAAGTTACGGGATTGAAGGTGAATTATATAAATTAGCTTCAAATGAAAATTTATATGGTCCATCACCAAAAGTTAACGAGGCGATTCAAGCACATTTAGATGAATTGCAATTTTATCCTGAGACCGGTTCTCCATTAATCAAAGAAGCAATCAGTAAGCACTTAAATGTTGATGCATCACGCATTTTATTCGGGGCAGGCCTAGACGAAGTCATTTTAATGATTTCACGTGCGGTACTCACTCCTGGAGATAAAATAGTAACAAGCGAAATGACATTTGGACAATATTATCATAATGCAACCGTAGAAGCCGCAAATGTAGCTCAAGTACCTATGCAAGATGGATGTTTTGATTTAGAAGGTATTTTAGCAGAGATTGACGATGATACGAAACTCGTATGGTTATGTAATCCAAATAATCCCACAGGCACTTATTTTACGCATGAAGAATTACAACACTTCTTAACACGAGTTCCAAGTCATGTTCCAGTAATTATAGATGAAGCCTATGTGGAATTTGTAACGGCGGAAGATTTCCCTGATACATTAGCTTTACAAGAACAATTTACAAATGCGTTTTTATTACGTACATTCTCTAAAGCCTATGGTTTAGCAGGTATGCGTATTGGTTATGTAGTTGCGACTAAAGAAGCGATTGAAAAATGGAATATTATACGTCCACCTTTTAATGTAGGACGTTTATCTGAATATGCGGCGTTGGCGGCATTAGAAGACCAAGCATACTTAGCATCTATTCGCGAACGTAACGCGCAAGAGAGAGCCAAATTCTTTGAATTAGCTGTAAGTGATAAATTTTATCCAAGCCAAACAAACTTTGTCTATATCAATACAGACAAACCACATGATTTATATGAAGCATTTTTAAATGTTGGCTGTATTACAAGAGCATTTCCTAAAGGTATTCGAGTGACAATAGGCTTTCCAGAGCAAAATGATAAAATGATCGAAGTACTTAAAAGTTTTGACTTTTAATCATAATGAATGATGTTGACGTTCAACGATACTAAAATGTGTATGGAATTTTAAATATAATAACACGATTCATTAAGGTGCTGTGAAGTATGATGTAGATAGCATTAAACATGATTTGAATTATATTTATAAGTACAATTTTGGTTTAGTTGAACGTTATTTGCTATACTTAGAAGTGAAAATAGGAGTTATATGTAGTCACTTGTCACATAGAACTTTGCCTATATATAATAAAGATGGAAGCTATTGAAAAGGGAGTAGAGTAGTAGATGACGAGAAAATCGATTGCTATTGATATGGATGAGGTACTTGCCGATACAGTAGGTGCATTGCTTGAAGACGTGAATAAACGTACGGATTTAGGAATTACATATGAAATGTTAGATGGAATAAAGTTGAGACATGCAATGCCTGAGCATGATGGTCTACTAACAGAAATTTTAAGGGAACCTGGCTTTTTCAGAAGATTACAAGTTATGGATGATGCACAAGATGTCGTTAAAAAACTAACTGAACATTATGATGTATATATTGCAACTGCGGCAATGGATGTACCGACTTCATTCCATGATAAATATGATTGGTTAAGACACTTCTTCCCATTTTTAGACCCTCAGCATTTTGTATTTTGTGGTCGAAAAGACATTGTTAAAGCGGATTATTTAATCGATGATAACCCTAGACAGTTAAGCATCTTTACTGGTACGCCGATTATGTATACTGCAACGCACAATATCAACGATGACAGATTTGATCGTGTGAATAATTGGAAAGATGTTGAGAATTATTTCCTAGGAGATAGTGAGTACAATATTTAATCTTTCAAGTGTTTGAGATATGAGTTTGAGATACAAATATATAGCAACAATACGCTTGTTTAAAAAGAAGGGAGTGGGGCAGAAATATCCCATTCTCAAATTAAAAGCATCAATCTATTATAAACTAATAGATTGATGCTTTTCTATTTAAAATATAACGATTTTTGGAACTACGTGATTGTTTATAATTTAAATCATCGTGTTAAAGCTTAATTACTCTGATTCAGTATCGTTCACTTGTTTATGTTCTGGAAGTGTCAGTATTTGAATAGCATTTGGCACAACTTCGATTTGAAGCGGCGTTTTTAAGTCAACTTCACCATCAATGTCAACTTTCATCTGTGGGTCCGTAGCGATGGTGATTTTCTTCGCTAATACATGTTTAATACCATCCGTCATATTATTCCAATTCATGCTCGTCACGTTGTTTAAACACATCGTTTAAGACACTTGTTCTTTCTTCTGTGAAGATAAACGTATTTAAATAACCATCATTAGGAGATAAGTCGGTTAAAGGTATACGACTACCACCTATGAAGGGTCCATTCGCTACTACAAGCATTGTGGTATTACCTTCAATTTCCTTCTCATCGACAGTTAGTTTATAGTCAAAGTGTTCTGGGTTAAGTAAAGTTTTTACTGTAGAACCAACGTAACTTAATTTACCAAAGACATCTTTGTTACCTTCTTGTACGTTCTCGGCATTTTGTACAATAAGCCCCATGCCTACAAAGTTTAAAGCATATTCATCATTTACTTTCATAACATCATAAGATCTTAGTTCTGCTTCCTTAAGTTGTTCACTTGCTACTTTATGACGTGGGTGTAAATTTAATGTTTTTACAAAATCATTAAAAGTCCCGCCAGGTATAATACCGATTGGAATATCTAACTGACTTTGCATCATGCCATTAACGAGTTCATTTACCGTACCGTCCCCACCTAAAATAAAGATAATATCTACATCATCACTATAACTTTGTTCTTTTATTTTTTTACAATAAGTAATAATGTCTCCTTCATTTTCACTTAATTGGATAGAGAGATGCTTACAAAATGTTGTAAGTGATGAGGCAACGTCTCCGAGACCTCTATAAATATCTTTTATACCTGAGTGTTCATGGTAAAATAATACGCCGTGTTTAAATTTTGATTGAGTCAATTTATTCACCATATTTCTTAGAATTTTGATTTACTTATTAAGTTTACCCGATTTTCAAAAAAATAAATAAAAAAGAGAACGGGAGAGAAATCAAAATTTGAAATTTGATTTCGTATTCCCGCTCTCATAGGGCTGACTAGATATGAGACAGCTACTGTGCATGCTTTTATATCATTAAACTATTATTTAATACCACGCATACCCTTGACGATTTTTGGTACAAAGGCAAGGATGATTAGGCTGACTACAATTGCAATTACTCCTAGGAATAGGAAATAATTTTTATAGCCAAGTGGTTCGATAAGTTTGACTAAAGTACCGTTAATGGCTTGAGCACAGGCGTTTGTTAGTAACCATAAACTCATCATTTGCGTGTTGAAGGCTTTAGGTGCAAGTTTTACTGCCGCACTATTACCAGTAGGTGATAAACATAATTCACCAATAACGCAAATAACATATGACAAGATAATCCAGTTTACACTTATCATTGCACCACCCGATGAAATGCCAATTAAGCCAATCATTATGTAAGAAGCACCTGCTAAAAATGCACCTAAGACAAATTTCGTAGCTAAACTTGGCTGACGTCTTGCCATTTTAGCCCAGATAATTGAAATTACTGGTGCAAGTAATACGATGAATAGAGGGTTAATAGATTGGAACCAAGTTGGTCCAAAATCTGTTGTCCATCCAAATAGATTTAATGACATATCACTACTTTCAAGCGCGAAAATGTTTAGCACATTTGCACCTTGTTCTTGAATTGACCAGAAAACTACACCTAAAATAAATAGGGGAATAAAGGCAATGACACGTGAACGTTCATCGGATGTAACTTCTTTACTGCGAATCATAATTGTAAAGTAAATGATAGGTAACGCAACCCCAAGTATCAATACAGTAGTACTTACAATGTTAAATGAAAGTGTTCCAGTTAATCCAGTGATGATTAATACCGCCGCAATAACTACGGCTGCAGCTGCAAATATTAGACCGTATTTCTTTTTCTCACTTTGATTTAAAGGATTCGTAGGTTTCGTTCCTACATCGCCAATATTTTTCTTATTGAAGATCATATACCAAATTAAACCTAATGCCATACCTACTGCGGCTATTAAAAAGCCAGCATGGAAATCGCCCGATTTAACGAATTGATCTAATATTAATGGTGAAAGTAGTCCACCTAAATTTACAGACATATAGAAAATAACGAATCCGAGCATCCATACGTGTATCATTTTCAGGATATAGTCTACCTACAATATTAGAAATACTTGGTTTCATTAAACCTGAACCCACGATAATAAAGAACATGGATATGAATAAACCGACAATATCTAATGGTAAACTTAAGAATACATGACCAATGATGATTAGTACGCCACCGTAAAATGTGGCTGAACGCGTACCAGTGATTCTATCAGATATCCAACCTCCAAGTACTGAAGTCATATAGATTAAAGCACCATAAACAGCCATGACTGACTGTGCAGTACCCTTGTCCATACCGAGGCCGCCGTCTTTGATCGCGAAATACATATAAAAGATAAGTAACGCGCGCATCCCGTAATAACTAAACCTCTCCCAAAATTCAACGAAAAATAAAACCCCTAGACCTTTAGGATGTCCAAAAAATCCTTTTTGTGGAATGGATTGGATGGCTTGGTCTTGGGTTTTGTCCTGATTTTGCATAAAAAATTCCCGTCCTTTCTTGCTCCCAATAAAAAAATGTATAAAATAGATTTTACTCCTAATAAAACTAAATTTCAATAATATTCTCACAATAACAATATTCGGAAAATTCAGTTATTTTTTGCAAGTTATTTTATTTGATTTTAATTTTAAAGCATTAACATTTAGTAAAATTAGTCTTTGTTGATAATGTACACAAAAAAGTAGTGGCACAATGAAGTGACACTACTTTTTTAAATCGTATTTAGTTTTGATTGTTTAGTAAACGCCTTTCATAGCACGTCTTACTTTTGGTGAAATCATAAGTAATAGAATACCAATGATTACGGCGATAAGACCTGAGTACATAAAGTAGTCACTTTGATTGATCTTTGTATAGACAACAACAAGTTGAGCGTTAAGCCCTTGTGCAGTTGCATTACTTAGCATCCATAGGCTCATCATACGTGCAGTGAACGTTATTGGTGCTAATTTAGTAGTTGTAGATAAACCTACTGGTGAGATACAAAGTTCACCAATCGTAATCAATAAGAAACTTAGTACAAGCCATAATGGATTGATTAACGCGTTGCCTGTAGCTAATGGAATAATCATAATTAAATAGGAGAAGCCCGCGATAATCGTGCCGATAGCAAATTTATGTACGGTAGGCGGGTTGTACTTTCCTAATTTCATCCAAAGTGTTGCAAAAATTGGTGCTAAGAGCACAATGAAAATTGGATTTAATGACTGCGCCCATGCTCGCAGGTATTGAAAAATCAATTAAGCCGTTTGTTAATTCAGACATTTCTAATTGTGTTTTTTTATCTGCAAATGTTGCAAGTATCGTTGAACCTTGTTCTTGAATCATCCAGAAAGCCACGGAAGTGATATATAAAGGTACGTAACTATAAACACGTGAACGTTCATCTTTTGTTATATTTTTACTTAATATCATATTAAGGAATATGTATACCGGTAATACAATACCTAACAATGTAATTAAGAAACTAAAGTTACCTAATGTTAGAGCATTGTTTAAATGTAAGATCCATAAATATATTAAGAATAAAACGATAACGCCAACAGTAATAAGTACGAATTTTTTGATTTCTGGTCTTGTTAACGGTATTGGCACATTGCGACCGACTAAACCTAAATTCTTTTTACGTTTGAGTGCAAAAACGATTAGACCAAAAAACATTCCAATTGCTCGCTGCTAAAAAACCAGCGTGGAAACCAATTCTAGTTTGCAATTGCCCAGTAATTAAAGGTGAAAGCAAAGCCCCTAAATTAATTCCCATGTAAAATAACGTAAATGTTGCATCACGTCTTGGATCATTGCGTTCGTATAATTCACCAACGGTAGTAGAGATATTTGGTTTTAATAACCCTGTACCTGCGATAATTAGAAGTAAAGCTATCATTGTCGCTGTTAAATTACCCGGAATGGATAAAAGGATATGTCCAAACATGATGAGGAACCCACCATAGAAGACGGCATCTTGCGTTCCAGTAATCCGATCTGCAATCCACCCGCCGATAAGACCAGACATATAAATTAAAGTTCCGTAAATAGCAACAATTTGCATAGCAACTGCTTGGCTAAGCCCGAAGCCACCGTCAGCAACACTATAATATAGATAGAAAATTAATATGGCTTTCATACCATAATAACTGAATCTCTCCCAAAACTCAGTCAAGAATAGTGTGCTTAGTCCTTTTGGATGTCCGAAGAAACCTTTGTTTGGAATACTTTTCATGATTTCTTCGTGACTATGATTTACTTTTTTCATAATTTCCCTCCCCTTAAATGGTTGGATTTATTCTATACTGTTTTCATAAAAAAAACAAGTGTGTCCCTGAATTATTCAAATGTAAGTAAATTTTACACTATACATTTAAAAAGTATGGAAATAGGGTGAGAATATCATATTAAAATTTAGTGATTTATACCCGTGAAAGCATATAAAAAACCATCGACTAAATCATGTGATTTAGTCGATGGTTTAATGATGTAGATATATATTGATGTCCCAAAAATTCAATCATTGTAGGTGAGGTGAAGATAAAGAATCGTATTTTATTATCTATTATCTATTTTCTCTGGATAAAGGTCATGATTCATTAAACGATGTTCTGCCATTTTTTCATATTTAGAATCAGGACGGCCATAGTTTGTATATGGATCTATTGAAATACCACCACGCGGCGTGAATTTGCCCCAAACTTCAATATAATGTGGGTCCATTAGATCAATCAGATCATTCATTATAATGTTCATACAGTCTTCATGGAAGTCGCCATGGTTTCTAAAACTAAATAAATAAAGCTTTAACGATTTAGATTCTACCATTTTAATATTAGGAATATAAGAAATATAAATCGTTGCGAAATCAGGTTGGCCAGTAATAGGGCATAATGATGTGAATTCTGGACAATTGAATTTCACAAAATAATCACGACCTGGGTGTTTGTTATCAAATGATTCTAAAACATCAGGTCTATAATCAAAATCATATTTATTGTTTTGATTACCTAATAATGTAATATCTTCTAATTCTTCTTTATTGCGTCCTTCAGTCATTGCATATCGCTCCTTTAGCGTTTAGGTTTTTGTTCTTCCTTTTGAATTGTAAGTGGTTGTCGACGTGCTTTTTCAAACATATAGTAACTGGCACCTATAATAATGATATAGCCTAAGATAGCAAATGAATCTGGTGTTTCACCAAATAAGATAAAGCCAAACGCCGCAGTAAATATAATAGATGCATACGTAAATATTGAAATATCTTTAGCTGGCGCGTAACTATAGGCCAGTGTTATACCAATTTGTCCTGCAGCAGCGACTAATCCTGCACCGATTAAATAAACAACTTGCATCATAGTCATGGGTTCAAATGTAAACACTGTAAAAGGTATCAATACTATTATGGAAAAGAATGAAAAATAAAAGACAATTGTATAAGGTGCTTCACGTGTACTTAATGCTCTGACACACGTATAAGCACTTGCCGCAAAAATACCAGAGAATAATCCGCCCAAAGCAGGAATCATAGTGGAGGAGAATTCGGGTTTAACAACAAATAACATACCAAAAATGGCCACAATCATAGCTACAAATTGGTAATTACGTACTTTTTCATTTAAGAAGATAATACTTAGTAGTATCGTCCAAAATGGATTAAGCTTCATTAATGTATCTGCATCACTTAAAAGCATATGATCGATAGCGTAGATATTAAGCAACACACCAATCAAACCTAATGTAGAACGAGAAATCAATAAAGGTTGGCTACTTAATTTACCAAATAAGGGTTGTTTATATTTTAAAATAAAATATAGCGGTATAAACATTGCTACTAAATTTCGAGCAAGAGACTTTTGAAATACAGGCAAGTCACCGGCTAATCGGAAGAACACAGTCATAAAACTAAAGCCAACTGCTGAAACTAAGATAGCAATGATACCTTTAACTTTAGGATTCACATGTATCGCCTCAATTTTTAATTTTTAACGTATTCATATTAGCATATATGCTCTGAAGATGTATATATAGTTGAAAATTGAAGGGAAATATATTAAGATGTAAACACGAACAAATGTTCTGTTTATTAAGGGGATTTTTTTACTTATAAGAATGAAATATATGGTGCTTATACATTGTGTTTTGTACAATGTATAAAATGATTTTGTTTAAAAGACGACACATCAAGCGTTGTAAGATTTTTATGAAAAGCAAATAATCAAACCTTAAAATCACAAAAAAATATTTTTTAATTAGTGAACATCACTTTAAGGTTGAATTGGTGCCATTTCTATTGATTATTCAACATTTTGTCATAAATAAAAGCCTTTTAATAATCTTCTGAGTTATGTATAATGAAACACATAATATAGTATTGATGACCAAGACAAAACACAATATATAGTGTTTTAGTACGTGGTCAATTTATTTATAATAAATCAAAATTTATGTAAAATCACACTTTTTTAGGCACTTAAATATGACAAATTAAGCATTAATACTTAATTATTGAGTTTTTACATAACTACATATAGATATTGAAATTACTATATATTGTGGTTAGTTCGAGAAACTAAATTATTTTGATTTTTCAAAGTGCCTTTAAGCATTTAAATACAATACATGATTTTATCATAATAAGATAAATATATTTTAGAAAGTAGGTGATCCGATGAAGGTTGTATATTTTTCATTTTCTGGCAATGTGCGTAGATTCATAAAGCGAACTGAACTTACCAATGTAATGGAAATTACACAAAATAATTGTTCTGAAAGAATGGAAGAGCCTTTCATATTGGTCACTGGAACAATAGGGTTTGGCGAAGTACCGCCACCTGTTCAGTCATTTTTAGATATTAATCACGACTTATTACAAGCTGTTGCGGCTAGCGGAAACCGAAACTGGGGTCAAAATTTTGCAAAAGCTGGACGATCTATTTCGGAACGATATCATGTTCCATTATTAATGAAATTTGAATTACATGGCACAACGAACGATATAAGCGAATTTAAAGATAAGGTGGGACATTTCAATGAAGATTATGGACGAGAAGAAATACAATCATATTGAATTAAATAACGAAGTTACCAAACGTAAAGAGAATGGCTTTTTTGATTTGGAAAAAGACCAAGAAGCATTAACAGTCTATCTAGAAGAGATACAGGATAAGACGATTTATTTTGATACTGAACTTGAACGTCTTCACTATCTCGTTGATAATGATTTCTATTTTGATGTATTTGCAAAATATTCAGTAGAAGATCTAGAAGAAATTACTGAATATGCTAAAAGCATTCCATTTAGTTTTGCGAGTTACATGTCCGCAAGTAAATTTTACAAAGATTATGCATTGAAAACGAATGACAAAAGTCAATATTTAGAAGACTACAAGCAAGACGTAGCAATCGTTGCATTATATTTAGCAAATGGACACAAAGCCACAGCTAAACAGTTTATTTCTGCAATGGTTGAACAGCGTTATCAACCTGCAACACCAACATTTTTAAACGCTGGACGTGCGCGTCGTGGAGAACTTGTATCTTGTTTCTTACTTGAGGCAGACGATAGTTTAAACTCTATCAACTTTATAGATTCTACAGCCAAACAATTAAGTAAAATTGGTGGCGGTGTTGCGATTAACTTGTCTAAATTACGTGCGCGTGGTGAAGCAATCAAAGGTATCAAGGGTGTAGCAAAAGGTGTATTACCTGTTGCAAAATCACTAGAAGGTGGCTTTAGTTACGCAGACCAATTAGGTCAACGCCCAGGTGCTCGGCGCAGTATATTTAAATATCTTCCACTATGACGTTGAAGAGTTTTTAGATACGAAAAAAGTAAACGCTGATGAAGATTTGCGTTTATCTACAATATCAACAGGTTTAATTGTGCCGTCTAAATTCTTTGATTTAGCAAAAGAAGGTAAAGATTTTCATATGTTTGCACCACATACAATTTATAAAGAGTATGGTGTGACATTAGATGATATTGATCTTGATGCATACTACGATGAACTTGTCGCAAATCCAAATATTGATAAAAAGAAAAAAGATGCACGTGACATGTTAAATACAATTGCTCAGACACAATTACAATCTGGTTATCCTTATTTAATGTTTAAAGATAACGCTAATAAAGTTCATGCAAACTCAAATATCGGCCAAATTAAAATGAGTAACTTATGTACTGAAATTTTCCAATTACAAGAAACTTCAATCATTAATGATTATGGTACAGAAGATGAAATTAACCGTGACATCTCTTGTAACTTAGGTTCATTAAATATTGTTAACGTAATGGAATCAGGTAAATTCAAGAATTCAGTACACACTGGTATGGATGCATTAACTGTTGTAAGTGATGAAGCTGATATTCAAAACGCGCCAGGTGTAAGAAAAGCAAATAGTGAACTACATTCAGTTGGTTTGGGTGTAATGAACTTACATGGTTATTTAGCGAAAAATAAAATTGGCTATGAGTCTGAAGAAGCAAAAGACTTTGCGAACATCTTCTTTATGATGATGAATTATTATTCTATTGAACGTTCAATGGAAATTGCTAAAGAGAGACAAGAAACATACAAAGACTTTGATAAATCAGATTATGCCAATGGTAAATACTTTGAATTCTATACTTCACAAACATTCGAAGCGAAATTTGAAAAAGTACGCAAATTATTTGATGGTTTAGAGATACCATCTCCAGAAGATTGGAAAGCATTGCAAAAAGAAGTTGAAGCAAATGGTTTATTCCATGCATATCGTTTAGCGATTGCGCCAACACAAAGTATTTCTTATGTACAAAATGCGACAAGCTCTGTTATGCCAATCGTCGACCAAATTGAACGTCGTACTTATGGTAATGCTGAAACATTTTATCCTATGCCTTTCTTATCACCAGAAACAATGTGGTACTATAAATCAGCATTTAATACAGATCAAATGAAATTAATCGATTTAATCTCAACGATTCAAACACACGTGGACCAAGGTATTTCTACAATCCTTTATGTTAATTCAGAAATATCTACACGTGAATTGTCTCGACTATATGTTTATGCACATCACAAAGGATTAAAATCGTTATATTATACTAGAAATAAACTGTTAAGCGTTGAAGAATGTACAAGTTGTTCGATATAGGATTTTAAGTAACGGATAAGCAAAGTGGTTTTTACAAGCGACCTAGTCTTTTATATAGATTAGGCTGTAAATCACTGCTTAATTAAATTTTTACTGGATAGGGGAATTTATCTAAATGAAAGCAGTCAATTGGAATACGCAAGAAGACATGACAAATATGTTTTGGCGACAAAATATTTCACAAATGTGGGTAGAAACAGAATTTAAAGTATCAAAAGACATTGCAAGTTGGAAGACTTTATCTGACGCAGAAAAGAACGCCTTCAAAAAAGCTTTAGCAGGTTTAACAGGATTGGATACACATCAAGCAGATGACGGTATGCCACTCATCATGTTACACACAACGGATTTACGTAAAAAAGCAGTCTACTCATTTATGGGTATGATGGAACAAGTCCATGCTAAAAGTTATTCACATATCTTTACAACGTTACTACCTTCCAGTGAAACGAACTATTTATTAGATAAATGGGTTTTAGAAGAACCGCATTTAAAATATAAATCAGATAAAATTGTAAATAATTACCACAAACTTTGGGGCAAAGATGCGTCTGTATATGATCAATATATGGCACGTGTATCAAGTGTATTTTTAGAAACATTCTTATTCTATTCTGGTTTCTATTATCCACTTTACCTTGCGGGACAAGGAAGAATGACAACGTCAGGTGAGATTATACGTAAAATCTTATTAGATGAATCTATCCACGGTGTATTTACAGGTATGGATGCACAAAGTATGCGTAATGAACTGTCAGAAAGTGAAAAACAACAAGCAGATCAAGATATGTATAAGTTATTAGATGACTTGTATAAAAACGAAGTAGCGTACACACATTCACTATACGATGAAGTAGGTATAGCAGAAGATGTACTAAATTATGTTAGATATAATGGTAATAAAGCATTAGCTAACTTAGGCTTTGATTCATACTTTGAAGAAAAAGAATTTAACCCAATTATTGAAAATGCATTAGATACTTCAACGAAAAATCATGACTTTTTCTCAGTTAAAGGCGATGGTTATACATTAGCGTTGAATGTTGAAGCATTAAAAGATGAAGACTTTATATTTGAAGATTAAAAACAATTTGTTGCAGTTATGTAATTTGATTGAGTCTGTTTGAGACTGTATCAATTACATGATGCTACAAGATAATACTAGGAACAATGCTTCCTATTTTAAGTGCTCGCTAGATTTTCCGAAGGGATAATCTAGTGGCTTTTTATTTGTTGAAAGTAATTTTAAGGGTTATTTTTCAATTAATTTACGAATACTTTCACTAAAATGGCCTATTGCTATTGAATTTACCGCCAAAAATGTTAAAATTTTAATATAACTATTGATAATGATTATCAAAACCAATAGTGTTTATGAATTCATTGTACATCGAAAGGATTAGGTTACCTCATTATGAAATTCTTACTTAATGGTATTGTCCTATTTATCATTTTATTATTATTAACTATCCTTTCTCTATTTATTGGCGTTAGTAATGTTTCAATTACAGACATATTCCACTTATCTAAAGAGCAAATAAACATTATTGTATCTAGTAGGATACCGAGAACGGTAAGTATATTAATTTCTGGAAGCACGTTGGCACTTGCAGGATTAATTATGCAACAAATGATGCAAAATAAATTTGTAAGTCCAACAACTGCGGGAACGATGGAGTGGGCTAAGTTAGGTATTTTAATATCGCTAATACTATTTCCAGAAGCGAATATCATTATTAAATTAGTATTTGCAGTCACGCTAAGCATTGGTGGCACCTTCCTGTTTGTGAAATTAGTACAATTTATTCGATTTACTGATGTCATTTTTATCCCACTCTTAGGGATTATGCTCGGTGGTATCGTTTCTAGTTTCGCTACATTTATTGCCTTAAGAACGAATGCGGTGCAAAGTATCGGAAACTGGATGAATGGGAATTTTGCCATTATTACAAGCGGGAGATATGAAATATTATACTTAAGCATTCCTTTATTAGTACTTACATATATATTTGCGAATCAATTTACGATTGCCGGAATGGGGAAAGATTTTAGTAATAATCTAGGTGTTAATTATGAAAAAATAATTAACGTCGGTTTATTTATTACTGCGGCAATTACTGCTTTAGTAGTTGTAACAGTTGGAACACTTCCTTTTTTAGGTTTAATTGTTCCAAATATCGTTTCTATATTCAGAGGAGATCATTTAAAAAACGCATTGCCACATACAGCAATGCTAGGTGCTATTTTTGTAATGTTTTCAGATATAATCGGCAGAATTGTTGTGTATCCATATGAAATCAATATCGGATTAACAATTGGTGTTTTTGGCACTATTATTTTTATAATCTTGCTGATGAAAGGACGACATAACTATGCAAATTAGCGCTAAAACAAAACTATCCATTTTATTTGCAGTAACAGTGGTAGCCGCAGGTCTTTACCTTGTGATAGGTATTGATTTTGATATTTTCCAATATCAATTTTCTAGCCGATTAAGAAAACTGATACTGATGATATTAGTCGGAGCCGCAATCGCGGCTTCAGTAGTGATATTCCAAGCGATTACAAGTAACCGGTTACTAACACCTTCAATTATGGGGCTTGACTCTGTATACATGTTTGTGAAGGTTCTAATCGTGTTTGCATTTGGTGTGCAGTCTGTATTTGTGACTAACTTGTATCTAAGCTTTGCAATTTCATTAATCGTGATGATTGTATTTTCATTACTTTTATTCCAAGGTATCTTCAGAATTGGCGATGTTTCTGTTTATTTCATCCTACTCGTAGGGGTTATACTCGGTACCTTTTTCAGAAGTATTACTGGATTTTTAGAATTAATTATAAATCCAGAAGATTTCTTGGCTGTACAAAGCTCGATGTTTGCAAACTTTGACGCATCTAATACTAAATTAGTCACACTGTGTGGTGTCATATTAGTTATTCTCATATTGATTACGATGCGGGCCATACCATATTTAGATGTACTTTTATTAGGAAAAGATCAGGCGATCAATTTAGGTATATCTTATAAAACGTTAACGAGATTATTACTCATACTCGTTTCAGTGCTTGTATCTATTTCGACAGCACTCGTTGGTCCAATTACATTTTTAGGATTATTAACTGTTAACTTAGCACATGAATTGATGAAGACATATGAACATAAATACATATTACCAGCAACGATTTTAATGAGTTGGTTAAGTCTATTCATAGCACAAGGTGTAGTAGAGAATTTATTCCAAGCAACGACGCAAGTAAGTATAATTATTGATTTAGTAGGTGGAAGTTACTTCATTTACTTATTAATAAAAAGGAGACATGCGAATTGATACGTGTACAAGGGCTTAATAAAAATATTCAAGATAAAGAAATTTTAAAAGATATTAATGTTGATATAAATAAAGGACGTCTAACTTCTATGATTGGACCAAATGGCGCTGGAAAAAGTACATTGTTAGCCGCAATTACACGCCTAATGGACTTTGAAGATGGTTCTATAGAAATCGAAGGTAAAGCAATTAGTGATTATAAAAGTAATGAATTAGCTAAAAAATTATCGATTCTCAAACAATCTAATCATACAGAGCTCAATATTACAGTAGAGCAATTAGTCAATTTTGGACGATTTCCATACTCTAAAGGTCATCTCAAACAAGAAGATAAAGAACAAGTTGAATATGCGTTGGAATTACTACATCTTAAAGAGATTAGAAATCGCTATATAAAAACATTATCTGGTGGGCAACGTCAACGTGCATATGTAGCCATGACAATTGCGCAAAATACAGATTATATCTTATTAGATGAACCATTGAACAATCTTGATATGAAACATTCAGTTCAAATTATGCAAACATTACGACAACTTGCAAAAGATTTAAATAAAACTGTAATCGTTGTGATTCATGATATTAACTTCGCTTCATGTTATTCAGACGATATTATCGCGTTAAAAGACGGTGAAGTTGTCAAAGCAAGTACAAAAGATGAGGTTATTCAAACAGATACATTAAAAGCTTTATATGACATGGATGTAAGAATTGAAGAAATCCGCGGTCAACGCATTTGTGTGTATTTCGATGAGCTCACAGCAACTCAAGATTTAGAGCTCGCATACTCAATGTAATTCCATTCGTAACATTTGAAGGGAGTGATGCAACTGTAACGTGGTTATACTTTTTAAGGGCATAAAAGGAATACATCATTAGGAAAATCAGGAGGCGTAAGAAACATGAAAAAATTATCTTTATTATTAGTTGTAGGTTTAATGTTTTTATTAGTAGCATGTAGTAATGGTGGATCAGAGGATAAAAAATCATCTGATGCAAAATCAGAAAGTGAAGGTTCAAATAAAACTGTAAAAGTTGAAAATAATTATAAGGCTAGTGGGGAAAAACGTGATGGCAGTGATGCTAAAACGGTTAAAGAAACAGTAGAAGTGCCTACAAACCCTGAAAAAGCAGTTGTTTTTGATTATGGTACATTAGATACATTGAAAGAATTAGGACTTGAAGATAAAGTTAAAGCACTCCCTAAAGGTGAAGGTGCTAAGTCACTACCTGATTTCTTAAGCGATTTTAAAGATGAAAAATACTTAAACACAGGAAGCCTAAAAGAAGTTAATTTCGATAAAGTTGCAGAAGCTAAACCAGATGTAATTTATATTTCTGGGCGTACAGCAAATCAAAAAAATCTAGATGAATTCAAAAAAGCGACACCAGATGCAAAAGTTGTATATGTTGGCGCTGACGACAAAGACCAAGTGAATTCAATGAAGAAAAATACTGAAACATTAGGTAAAATTTACCAAAAAGAAGACGAAGCAAAATCACTTACTAAAAAATTAGATGATAAAATTGCTCGGCATCAAAGAAAAAACAAAAGACTTAAAAGATGAAAAAGCATTATTCTTATTAGTTAACGAAGGTGAATTATCAACATACGGTGCTGGAGAACGATTCGGTGCAATGATTTTTGATACAATGGGCTTCACAGCTGCAGATGAAAATATTAAGAGTAGTAAACACGGTCAAAACGTAACGAATGAGTATATAGCAGAAAAAAATCCTAATATCATCTTTGCTATGGACCGTGGACAAGCAATTGCCGGTAAGTCAACAGCTGAACAAGCTTTAGGTAACGACGTTATCAAAAATGTAGATGCTATAAAAGAAGACAAAGTTTATGAGTTAGATCCAAAACTTTGGTACTTCGCAAGTGGTTCTACAACTACATCAATTAAACAAATTGAAGAAGTAGAAAAAGCACTTAAAAAATAATATTTAAAAAGGATAATCGTGGGGGATACAATTCCTTTCAGAAAGTCGACAAAGCCTTATGGCTTTGTCGACTTTTTATGTTTCAAGAAGATAGTTTGGGGTGGCTTGGAACTTTAGTCCCAACATGTTCTTTGTTATGTTAAAGATAGATTGAGCAAGTAAGTAAAAATTCATTTTTAAAACTTCTATAATGAAATGAAATAAAGCAAAGGGGAGTGAAGTACATGATTTTAGATAATGTAAATCCAAGTGATTTATTTCCAACGGAGAAAAAGGGGCCAAGTGTATTAGGAACAATAGAATATTCAGTCCAAGGTTCTTCAGAATTTGAAGGTGCTTTTATTGCAACCAACGAACGTATTATTTTAAATGTTGATATGAATGGGGAGTTTTATTACAGAAGTATTGCTTATAAAGAAGTAGAACAAATTAGTTACGATTGTGAAAAAATAAATTTTACTTTTAATATTGGACCAATGCCCATGAAGCAAATACAAAAAGGTGATGCAAAAGCCTTTGTACAATTTGTAGAAGAACAAATAAAATAGTATGAGAATTTTAAAATAAAGTACATAGTGCCAAGTCGCAAAGCTATTTCATATTCGTTTGCCCAGTGCAAGCAAATACTTGAAAATCGGTACAAGTCTATTTTTAATATAAAAAAGGTACGCATCCATTAGATTAACGGATGCGTACCTTCTTCAATGCTTTATTAAGCATAAGCCATGAAGTTTATATAGAAAAATAAAGATGGTAATGATATTTACAACGATTATTAAAGTGGCCATCGCACTTAGGACAGGCTTCAATCATCATATATTCATTGATTGTCATTTCATGTCTACATACACCACATAAAATTGCTTTTTCATTAAATTCACTAGAATCCCATCTTTTTATTGCATGTGATTCATGTTCATTATGACATTTATAGCATGGATAGTATTTACCGCAACATTTAAATTTAATTGCGATGATGTCTAATGGTGTTGGATAATGCGTGCAACGTGCTTCATTGTCTACAGTAGAACCATATATGTTAATCATAATCAATTCTCCTAATTATCGTTTGGATGTTCGCCAATAATTCTAACTTCTCGATGTAGCTCAACATCAAATTGCTCTTTTACTACTTTTTGAACATAGTGGATTAGATCTTCATAGTCTGTTGCGCTTCCGTTATCAACATTTACCATAAAACCAAGCATGCTTCTTAGACACTTCGACGCCACCAATACGATGACCTTGTAATTCAGCATCTTGAATCAATTTACCGGCAAAGTGGCCCGGAGGACGCTGGAATACACTACCACATGATGGATATTCTAAAGGTTGCTTGGATTCTCTTCTTTCCGTTAAATCATCCATTTTTTCTTGGATAGCTTGTTTGTCACCAGGCATTAAAGTGAATGTCGCTTCAAGAACGACTAAATGTTCTTTTTGAACGATACTATTGCGATAATCTAACTCTAAATCTTTATTCGTTAATGTGATGAGTTCACCTTTATCATTTACACACAGTGCATAGTCTATACAATCTTTGACTTCGCCGCCATATGCACCAAGCATTCATAAAAACAGCGCCACCGATTGATCCTGGAATACCACAAGCAAACTCTAAGCCAGTTAGCGCATAGTCTCTAGCAGTACGAGATACATCGATAATCGCCGCACCACTACCAGAAATAATAGCATCATCTGAAACGTCTATATAATCTAGTGAGAGTAAGCTAATTACAATACCTCTAATACCACCTTCACGAATGATAATATTCGATCCATTGCCTAAATAAGTGACTGGAATATCATTTGTATATGCATAGTGAACGATAGATTGGACGTGTTCATTTTGGGTAGGTGATAAATAGTAGTCAGCCTGACCACCAGTTTCAGTATATGTATAACGTTTTAATGGTTCGTCTATTTTAATAATTTCTTTTGGAACAATTGCTTCTAATTCTTTTAAGATGTCATCTTTATGCAAGTCTAGAACATCCTTTCCTGTTGAATTCATTTTGTTTATTATACCAATGATTACCCGTCTTTGCTAAATAGTATAGCAATTTATTAAAGGTTTTATAGTTTTATTCAAATTTTATGCTTTTGATTAAATTTTATAAGTCATCATAGATCATTTTAATAATGACTTATGGTCTTTTTGTTTTGTTAATTGTTGAAATAACATTTGTTTGTGATTTTCGTAATCACGAATTGTCACGTTATGACTTGCTAAGCACTGTTTTTTATTACTAAAATGCTTAGCAATCACGCTGTTTGAAGCTAGAATCTCATCCATTTCTAAATAATCAGTATAGAGTGGTGTGTCTTTTTGAATAATATGTAGTCGTGTCGTTTGTTTTAACTCAATAAGATTATTAAATTGAGCCATGACTACTTTTTTCTTATATGGATGGTGTAATCGATAAAAGCCTTCATAATTCAAACGTTTTTCGTCTAAAGAAGTCACGTCATGTAAATTATTTACCCCCACTAAAATATCTAATATAGGTTCAGTAGGGTACATGAAATGTCTTGTACCTCCGATGTGATGCGTTGATTTAACAGGTGTATCCAATAAATTGAATAAAACATTTCTGAGATGATTATATCGCTGTGTGAAATGCCCGTTATTATCTTCAGTTATAAATAATTGTATGCTTGAATACATATAGGTTGACCACTCCTTTAAATGTTATTATATAACTGTTAAACTGTAAATTCTGAAACAATATATCATATATCATTTTCAAGTTAAATAAGTTTCTGTATAATATGGAATGATAAGGAGTTCAGAAATGAAAAAAATACAATACATTGTTTTAGTAGTTTGTTTTTCTATTTCACTTTCTGCCTGTAACAATGAAGGAGAAAATGAATTTAAAGATTTTGACAGTTCGTTAAATGACGTGAAAAATAAAGAAACCGAACTAAGAGATGTTATGGATGACATGCAATTAAAAAGTCTAGATAATTTGAGTAAGACAGATATGACAGATAAAAATAAGAAAGCATTTAATGATTTGCAAAATGAATTAAACAGCAAATTGATTCCTAAACTAGAAGAATACGAAACAGCAACAAAAAATTTACCAACGGATTCAAATGAAACAAAAGAACTTAAATCTACTTATTTAGATTCAGTAAAAAAGAAAAAATCAGCAATCAATGAGTTGAAAACATTTGTTGATTTGTGTAATCAATCGATTAAAGCAAATGAAGATATCTTAGAATACACAAAACTATTTGAGAAAAATAGATCACAAGTTGAAGACAATATACAAAAAGCTAGTACTGTTGGTAATAGTACAGATGTTACTAATTTTAAAAATAAGTTAGAACAAAACAATAAAGACTTAAAAAACACTGCAGAAGCAGAGGCTGATTCTACAGATTCAAATGAAATAAAAAAATCTATTAAAGAACAAATTATGCCATTAATTACTAAGCAAATTAGAGACTTGAATAAAGCTGAAATAACAGATGGCTATGTGAATGACGCTCGAAAAAATGCTATTGAGATGTATTATAGCTTGCAAAATTATTATGAAACAAGAGAAGAAACTATTGAAATTAGTGATCAATTAGCGAAAATAGATCACAATAATTTACCTCAAAAAGGTGAAGAACTAGAACAGTACGAAGCTACTTTTAATAAGCAATATCAACAAGCGAATGATAACTATAATTAATAAATTTATAAGTTAAGTTATAAGAATTTGAATAAACTGTTAACAATAAAAAGAGAATTGTGTATAATTGGAAACAATGATATGAGAATATCGTGGAACTTTCACACTTGGTGAGACTTAGGGTGTGTTAAATATTTTTAGAGGTGAATAGAATGGCTATAAAGCTGAGTTCGATTGACCAGTTTAAGCAAATTATTAAAGAAAACAAATATGCATTTGTATTGAAACATAGTGAAACATGTCCGATTTCAGCAAATGCAATGGACCAATTCAACAAATTTTTATATGAAAGAGATATGGATGGTTACTACTTAATCGTACAACAAGAGAGAGATTTATCTAATTATATAGAAGAACAAACAGAAGTGAAACACGAATCGCCACAAGCATTTTATTTTGTTGAGGGACAAGCAATTTGGAATGCAAGTCATGATAAAATTAATGTCGCTTCTTTAGCAAACGCTGAAGAATAAAAACAAATTTAATTACATTTAGAAACGCTTGTTAATCTTTTATCAACACCAAGAGATTAGCAAGCGTTTCTTTTAATGTGAAAAAATTCCTAATGGCATGTATAATAAATAATTGAATGAGAAATATAGATTACGATTTGATAGTGAGCGAATTTATAGAGCTAAACTTTATAGTTTATAGCGTTAATTATGAGTTAGAACGCTGAATTTCAAAGTAAGCGTGTTTTAAATGCTCACATAGGGATATAAGTCTACGTGTATACTATAATAAATAAGTCTACAGAGGGAAGATGATTTTCTTTGAGTTGTGTATAATCATCATACAATAACAATTATTAACAAAAAAATTTGAGGTGACAAATATGAAAGTTTTAGTAGCGATGGATGAATTTAATGGTATTATATCTAGCTATCAGGCCAATCGTTATGTAGAAGAAGCGGTAGCGAGCCAAATAGAAAAAGCAGATATTGTTCAAGTGCCATTATTTAATGGGCGTCATGAACTTATGGATTCTGTCTTTTTATGGCAGTCAGGTACGAAATATAAAGTGCCGAGCACATGATGCAGATATGAATGAGGTAGAAGCGGTTTATGGCATTACTGATAACCATATGACGATTATTGAAGGCAACTTGTTTTTAAAAGGGGACAAGCCAATCATTGAGCGCACAAGTTATGGTTTAGGTGAAATTATGTTAGATGCATTAGATAATGATGCAGAACATATTATTATGTCTTTAGGTGGTATAGGTAGCTTTGACGGTGGTGCGGGCATGTTACAAGCACTTGGGGCTAAGTTTTATGATGATGAAGCACAAGAAGTGGATTTACGTCAAGGTAGTAAGATGTTGAAATATATACGTAAAATTGATATTTCTGACATTCATCCACAATTGAAAAATGTACGTTTTCAATTAATGTCTGATTTTGATAGTAAACTATATGGGAAAAATAGTGAAATTATGCAAACATATGAACTCTATGGAATGACACGTCAAGATGCTTGCTGAAATAGACAATTTACTGTGGTATTTAAGTGAAATTTTCAAAAGTGAGTTAAAACTGACAATGGGTCCTGTTCAAAGAGGTGGCGCAGGCGGTGGTATTGCCGCAGCCTTAAATGTACTTTATGATGCCGAAATTATGACAAGCCATGAACTTGTGGATCAAATTACACATTTAGATAATTTGATACAACAAGCGGATTTAATTATATTCGGTGAAGGTGTAAATGAAGCAGACCAAATTTTAGAAACAACAACAGTGCGTCTTGCAGAGTTAGCAACGAAGCATAATAAACCATCTATTGCCATATGTGCGACAGATGACAAATTTGATTTGTTTGAATCAATGGGTGTCACTGCTACATTTAATACGTTTATAGAAATGCCGGAAAGTTTTACAGATTTCAAGATGGGTATTCAAATTAGACACTATACCGTACAAGCAATTAAATTATTGAAAACACAATTTGAAGTGTAAGTAGATAGGTCGTGAAAATTTTGAACGTAAGGTAAATAAATGACCGCAAGTTCACACTTAATGATTATAAATATATGAGAAATAGAAAAAGCGTAGATTCCTCAAAGTGAGGGTCTACGCTTTTTTATTGAGTTTGGATTTATAAATCCAATTTACAAACTTAATTTACTTTTTATAAGTGTTTACGACTTCTTGTGCGATGCCGACAATGACATCTACAGCTTTTTCCATAACATCAATGGATGCATATTCAAAAGGTCCATGAAAATTAGCACAACCTGTAAAGATATTAGGGGTTGGTAGGCCCATATATGAAAGTTGAGACCCGTCCGTTCCACCACGTATAGGTGCTGTATTAGCAGGGATTTCTAACTTTTCAAATACACGTTTTGGTATATCAATTACATGTGGGTTTGGTTCGATTTTTTCCCCCATATTGTAGTATTGATCATTGATTTCTATTTCTATTGGTGCATCAGTATAATGCGTATTAATGTCATTTTTAATCTCAACAAGACGTTTCTTGCGTAATTCAAAATGATTTCTATCATGATCACGAATAATATAGTGTAATGTCGTTTTTTCAACATCACCGTTCATTTTCATTAAATGATAGAAACCTTCGTAATCTTCTGTTCTTTCAGGCACTTCATTTTGTGGTAATAATGAGTTGAATTGTTGCCCCAAGAGAATAGCGTTAATCATTGCATTTTTAGCAGAACCAGGATGTACATTGACACCGTGACACGTAACGATTGCTTCTGCAGCATTGAAGCTTTCATATTGTAATTCGCCAAATTCACTGCCATCCATAGTGTAGGCAAAATCAGCATTAAAACGCTCAACATCAAAGGCATGAGGGCCTTTACCAATTTCTTCATCTGGCGTAAAAGCAATACGAATAGGTCCATGTTTGACTTCTGGATGTTCCGTTAAATATTTAATTGCTTCCATGATTTCAACGACACCAGCTTTGTCATCAGCACCTAATAGTGACGTGCCATCTGTGACCATTAACGTATGACCTTCTACGTATTTCATAGCAGGAAATACATCTTGGCTCAATATACGACTTGTTTCACCTAATTTGATTGGTTGGCCATCATAATTTTCTATGATTTGTGGATTTACATTTGATGCATTGAAATCAGGCGAAGTATCAACATGTGCCAAAAAGCCAACAGTAGGTAAAGCTTCGTCAACATTACTTTCTAATGTTGCGAATAAATAACCTTGTTCATCAATGTCAGTTTCTAAACCTAAATCCGTTAACTCGTCATTTAACAAATTTAGTAAATCCCATTGCTTCTCAGTGGAAGGCGTGGTATTAGACTCTGGATCAGATTGTGTATCTATTGTTACATATCTTGTTAATCTATCAATTATATCAGTTTTCAAAAAAACACCCCTTAAGCTCTATTGTTCATATTGTAAGATTTTTTATATGTTTTACCATTCATTCTACCATAATGTTGTTTAATCCGTGTATTGAGATGATAGATGATTTCTGCACATAGAATACCAAAAGCAATCGCGCCTGAAATCAAAGTGACTTCAAGAAATGTATTTGTAGCGAGTGTATATTGATTACTAACTAAATAACGTGTCGCTTCATATGCTAAACCACCTGGTACTAATGGGATAATCCCTGGAACAATAAAGATAATAACAGGTCGTTTGTAACGTCTACTCATTACGTGACTCATAATTGCTAAAATAAAGCTTCCTAAAAATGAAGCCATTACTTTACCGAAATCTAAGTCCACAGTAAGTTTGAAGATGATCCAGCCCATTGCGCCAACGAAACCACAAGCTAAAAGGAGGCGACGTGGTGCATTAAAGATAATCGAAAAAAGCATTGTAGCTAAAAAGCTGACAATAAATTGTAAAACATAATATCCGATGAGCATATAAGCACTCCTTTTTTAAAATATTAATAAAACGATGGCAACGCCGGCACCAATTGCAAATGCTGTGAGAGCCGCTTCAACGCCACGAGACATACCGGCGATCAATTCTCCGGCCATTAGATCACGAATAGCATTCGTAATTAATATTCCTGGTACAAGAGGCATGACGCCAGCTATGGTTATAAAGTCTTGGTTTTCTGTCATACCTAATTTGGTGAATGTGGCGGCGACCGTTATAACAACTACAGCACTAAGAAATTCTGAAAAGAATTTAATTTGAATATAGCGTTGTACAAAATCAAAAGTTAAAAACGCACCAGCTCCGAGCAATAATAGCGAAAAAGAAGTCGTTTATTCCGCCGCCAAACATGATGAGGAAGAATCCACATGCGATTGCCGCTGCGAAGAATTTAGTAATAGATGAAAATTGTAAGGATGCATGATGTAAATGTATGAGTTCTGACTTTGCCTCATCTATATCTAATTGATTGTTTGAAATTTTACGCGATAAACTATTGGTTAAGGCGATTTTTTCTAAATCAGTAGTTCTCTCACGAATGCGTACAAGTCGCGTGTTCGTACGATCATTAAGGGAGAAAATAATTGCTGTAGAAGTTACAAAGCTATATGTATCATCTAAGCCATAGTTGGCAGCGATTCGTGTCATTGTATCTTCCACACGATAGGTTTCAGCACCACTTTCTAGCAAAATTCTTCCCGCGATAAGTACGACATCAATCACTTTGTCTTCATCAATGATAGTGATTGTATCTGACATAGTTGGTCACCTCCTAGAATAATATTAGAACAATTGAAAGTTTACAGCGTACAACAGTAACTTTCAATAACAATTCATACTCTGTTATTAATTTTTAAACTCCCATTATATATTGTAACAAACATAATTTTGTAATTGTTGTTTTTAAGTTAAAAAATAAAATTGAAACATGCGCTTCAATCTAGATTTCAATTTTAACATATAGATTCTTTGAGTGTTGACTGTGTCTGGTTTTAGACGTAGTTATTTTTTGAAATGGAGAGGGGAGTTGCACAATTTGAAACGTGACTACAGAAAATGAGCATAAAAAGAAGAGAGCGGGAATATGAAAACAAAGTTAGAACTTTGCTTTTATACTTCCCACTCCCTGTTTAAGCAGTTTTAAATTTGAAGTGCTTTTTATAATTTAACAATTGGATTAAACATGACTTGATTACGGCCTTCATTTTTTGCCATGTGCGAGCATGTCATCCGCAATTTTGAATACTTTACGTTGAGATTTGTAATCTTCTTGAGTTAAGTAACCTACACCAATAGATACAGATAACTTGATAACTTCTTTATTCGGTAAATGGAAAGTAGATTGTTCTACGCCCGCACGAATATTTTCACTGAGTTTTACACATTGATCTAAAGTATAATCGTATAAGACAATTGAAAATTCTTCGCCTCCATTCCGATAAATACTAAATTGTTGAGGCACATAATTTTTTAATAGTTGTGCGACTTGTCTAAGTACGGCATCGCCAGATTTATGTGAAAATTTATCATTTACATCTTTGAAACCATCTATATCAATGAGTAATAACCCTAAGCTTTCATTGTTTTCTTCAGCGATACGCGTCGTTTCATTTAAATGTCTATCAAATTCTTTAACATTACCCAAGCCAGTTAAATAGTCCAGTTTATCTTCATTTTCATAACGATTAACTAATGAGAAAAAATGCCAAATATCAACAAATGTGATAGAAGAAGTAATCGTTAAAATAAAGGATAGTGGTATTAAGAACAACACCTCTGTTAATTCATAATAAGGGCTGATAAGTGATAAGATAAGCAAAATAACTAATGTAATTGCATTAAGGATTTGTAATGAAACAATGTCGCTTTGTTTTAAAAATGGTCCAACTGCGCCGACCACGATGGCTATAACAATGAGAATCGTAGCAATAATAATTGTGAAGTCACCAATTAGTACATTGACTACAGATACTATAATCGCGGCTAGAACGGTATATACCATATTTGTATATCTACCTAAGAATAAAATAGGCACGAATGATAAATAGAGTGCGTATTCATTGAATAGGGGCACTGGATAGGCGGATAGTAAAAGTGCTACTATCGTCATTAAAATAGTGACGTATTCTTTTGAAAACACCATGTTTTTATTTTCTGAATACTGTAGGCGATGGAATAAGTAAATTCCCGCCACAATAACAGAGATATTGTAGATAATAGCTTCAAACATTTAACGTTACACTCCTTTGAATAAACACTTAGTTATTGTAAGTGAAAACTTACATTTTGTCATCACTATATAAATAGAAATTTATAACATTCACTTAATATTCATGTTAAAATATTTGTCTGAGTGATTATATATAAATCACTTAGTTTATAATTAAAAATCAAAACAAATTCGTTTATAGGATGTTAATTATCTCATTACTATTTGTATAAGTAAAAGCGTATGAGGTATTATGGTATTAAGTGCATAAATATTTAGATATGGCCGATGTGCAATTTGTTAGAGTTGCATCAACATCACAGACCATTTTATAGATAATATAAATTTGCAGTTTAAAGTTAAAATTATTTTCAATGTAACGACTTTGAAATTCGAAATAATCAAGAATTATATTAATGAAGGTGAACTGATGTATACATTATTATTAATCATTTTTTCAATGATTGTCAGTTTAATACTAACACCAATAATTATAAAGGTTTCTCATAAACTAGGCATTGTAGATAAGCCGAATTTTAGAAAAGTACATACAAAACCCGTTTCTGTATTAGGCGGAACTGTAATACTTTTTGCGTTTCTATTAGGAATATGGCTAGGACATCCGATAGAAACTGAAGTTAAACCGCTTGTTATTGGATCAGTATTAATCTATTTGGTGGGACTTGTAGATGATATCTATGATTTGAAACCAGTTATAAAATTAATTGGCCAAGTAATTGCAGCACTCGTCGTTGTATACTACGGAGTGACGATTGATTTTATCTCCTTACCAATTGGGCCTACGATACATTTTGGTGTATTTGGGATTCCTATCACTGTGATTTGGATTGTAGCCATCACTAATGCAATTAACTTAATCGATGGATTAGATGGATTAGCATCTGGTGTATCAATGATTGCCTTAATGACAATCGGCTTTATAGCAATATTACAAGCAAATATTTTTATTATGATGATTTGCAGTGTCTTAATAGGTGCGCTTTTAGGATTCTTATTCTTCAATTTCCATCCAGCTAAAATCTTTTTAGGTGATAGTGGTGCATTACTTGTAGGATTTATTGTAGGATTCCTATCATTACTAGGATTTAAGAATATAACTTTTATTTCACTATTCTTCCCAATTGTTATCTTAGCAGTGCCGTTTATCGATACGTTGTTTGCGATGATACGTCGTGTGAAGAAAGGTCAGCATATTATGCGGGCAGATAAATCGCATTTACATCATAAATTATTAGAATTAGGTTATTCACATCGCCAGACCGTAATACTTATATATTCTATAGCATTACTATTTAGTCTTGCTAGTATTATATTATATTTATCTCAACCATGGGGTGTACTCATGATGCTCATTCTTATTTTAGTTACGATTGAGCTTATTGTAGAATTTACTGGTCTCATTGATGATGATTACAGACCTTTAATGAAATTAATTGAAAACAAACAACGAAACAAAGACGACGAACATCAATAATAAAGAGGCTTCCATGATGGAAGTCTCTTTATTTTATACTCTGATACGTATAATTTGGATTTCAAAATTAAGAAGTAGAAATATCGAAAGGTAAGCGTACAACTTCATTTTCTATTAAATCATAATTTCCTGAAGTGTTACGATTTAAAAAATCTATAAATTGAGTGTAATCTGTTTTAACAACATCAATGTGATAACTTACTTTATCAGTATAATTTGTTTCACGTAATAAGTAAGGTGTGCTCGCAAGTTCATATTCAAACTTACCTGTTAAATCATAAGCAATGGTAACCGTTGTAGGTATAGCAGGACGCAAAGCAACTCTACCAATATCATAAATTACATCTCGTACTGCACCACTATATGCACGGATTAATCCGCCACCGCCTAATTTAATGCCACCAAAGTAGCGTGTGACCACTACGGCAAGATCATGTATCTCTAATTTTTTTAAAATATCGAGCATAGGAACTCCCGCTGTACCACTTGGCTCACCGTCATCATTTGCTTTTTGGATATTCATTTGGTCTCCAACTGTATATGCTGAACAATTATGTGTTGCTTCTCGGTGTTCAGATTTCACTGCCTCGATAAAAGCTTTAGCGGCATCTTCAGATTCCACAGGTTTAATATGCGCTATAAAACGTGATTTACTGATTATATTTTCAATTATATGTTCTTTTTTAATTGTGATTATTGCATCATCCATTTATCGTCACCTCATCTTTGTATAGTCAGACAATCATTTATGTATGTTTTTAAAATTCATTAATTACACATATTATACACTGTATTGTATTATAGATTAAATACAAAAATAAATTTTCTTTTTACTTAAAATAGGGTATCATAGTTGTGAGTATAATTGAGGAGGATTAAGATGAAGATTGCTGTCTTGACGGATTCAACGAGCTATCTATCTCAAACGCTAATAGAAAAATATAATATAAGAATTGCGCCGCTAAGCGTAACTTTCGATAATGGTGAAAATTTTGTAGAAAACGCAACAATATCAACGGATGCATTTTATAAAAGAATGGAAACTTCAAATACAATTCCCACGACGAGTCAACCTGCCATTGGAGAGTTTATAAAACATTTTAAAGAACTTCAAGAAGAAGGCTATACTGATGTCATATCTGTTTTTATTTCATCTGGTATTAGTGGCAGTTATCAAACAGCTACGCAAGCAGGGAAAATGGTAGAAGGTATCAATGTACATACATTTGATTCGAAATTAGCCGCAATGGTAGAAGGTGGTTACGTCTTACGTGCAGTTGAAATGATAGAACAAGAATATGAACCTCAAGATATTATTAAAGAGCTTGAAACTATGCGAGAAGTAACGGGTGCAATCTTAATGGTAGATGATTTGAAAAATCTACAGAAAAGTGGTCGTATCACTGGAGCTCAAGCATGGGTAGGTACAATGTTGAAAATGAAACCTGTGTTAACATTTGATGATGGCAAAATTGTACCAGAAGCAAAAGTCCGCACGAAAAAACGAGCACTCAATGAAATTATTAATAAAGTTACTGCTCAAGTGAAAGATTATGAAGAAGTAACTTTATATATTATTGAGGGTGATAAATCAGAAGATGCCGCATGGATGGAAAAAGAATTACAAGAAAAATATCCGCAATATCACCTTCACCGCTCTAAGTTAGGACCTGTTATTGCGGCGCACTTAGGTTCTGGTGGTATGGGACTAGGATTTACAGGGAGAAACATACGTATATCATAAATATTAACTTGTTTAAAGACATGTCATGCCAAGAAAATGGTATACATGTCTTTTTTTATTGGAGGTCATCTAAGATAAAACATTATGGAAAACTAATTACCGAAAAAGATATGTTAACTGATGAGAAAATCAGACACATTTCCACTGGTGTGATAAACAAACAAGGGCGTTGGTATTGTATACAATGTCATACACAAGAAAAACGTCATTTTTACAAATACTTTTCAACATTATTAGATAAAGAAGTTGTGTATTGCAGAAATTGTATCAATTTGAGCAGAATGGATAATATTAATGAAGTTTATATTACTGAAACAAATACGGCGATTTCCCAAGGGGTATATCACTTACCATTTGAATTATCAGAACAACAACGCTTTGCTTCAATTCAAATTTTAGAAGCGGTTAAAAATTTAACATCTATTTTATTATATGCTGTGACAGGCGCTGGTAAGACAGAAATGATTTTTGAAGGTATTAGCTTTGCGAGAAGCGCAGGCTATAATGTTGCCGTTGTATCGCCAAGAGTAGATGTTGTTATAGAAGTGAGTTTACGTATTAAAGCAGCTTTTCGAGATGAGGCAATAGATGTACTTTATCAAGGTCAGAGACAATGTCATAATGGCCACTTTGTGATTGCTACAGTGCATCAATTATATCGCTTTAAGCATCATTTTGACTTGATTATTGTAGATGAAGTGGATGCATTTCCGCTATCAATGGATCCAATACTCTTTGATGTCATCGCACATGCATCAAAAGAACATCATTGCCACATTTATATGACTGCGACGCCACCAACTGCATTACTTAGCAAAATGAAAGATGGTGGTATAGTAACATTGCCTGCCCGTTTTCATAGGCAACCTTTGCCAATTCCTCAGTTTAAATATTACAAAATAAAATTTCACAAAATACAACGATTTCTTATGAATCGATTGAAACAACAAATTGAAACAGGACGGTATACGCTCGTGTTTTTTAATCACATACATCTTATGAAACAAATGTACCATTGTTATAAAACAGAAATAACTTCATTGGCCTATGTACATAGCGAGGATGTACTTCGTTTTGAAAAAGTGAGCGATTTAAGAAAAGGTAAATATAAAGTGATGTTTACCACTACAATTTTAGAAAGAGGCTTTACTATGGCGAACTTAGACGTTATTGTGCTTAATAGTCATATGTTTGAAAGCAGTGCACTTGTGCAAATTGCCGGAAGAGTGGGACGTAAATTAGAAGCTCCGGCAGGATTAGTATTATATTTACACGAGGGGATTACCATGGACATGCTTAAAGCACGCAAGGACATTAAAAAAATGAACGCATTAGCGCACAGCAGGGGATGGTTAGATGGCTAGATGTATTCAATGTCATCACACGTTTTCTGAAGCGTTTAACGCCTTCACATTTTATAAAAAAGCATCTAAATTATGTGAATCATGCAAAGAACATTGGAATGAGCTCAATATTAAACCCCTCAATCGGTGTGTCAGATGTTTAAAGAACTTAGAAGAAAATGAAGCGGATTGCTTAGATTGTCTATTTTTAGCTACAAAATATAATTTAATGAATCAGTTATATTGCCAATACCAATATAAAGGTATGTTGAAGACCCTGATTCATCAATATAAATTTAAGAAAGATGTCGCAATCTGTGAAATATTAGCAACACAGCTTCATTTTCCTAAAATGTCATATGATTATATTGTGCCCATACCATCTCCTTTAGTTAGAGATAAAGAGCGAACATTTAATCCTGTGGCGACCGTGTTAGATAAAATGGGTGTGAATTATGAGCCAATACTACGTACGCGCATACGTCCAAAGCAATCACTTTTAGGAAAACAATTACGGGCACAATCAAAAAATCCATTTGAAATTGCAAAAAATGTAGATTTAGAAAATAAAAACATTTTACTTGTAGATGACATTTATACTACAGGCTTAACAGTTCATAATGCTGCAGAATTACTTTTTGTTAGAAAAATCAGAAAATTCGATGTGTTTACGTTTGCACGGTAGGAGAAACGTGGTATTATAAGAGTAAGCAATATTACCAATATAGAGGTTTTAAAGGAGTCGATTATTATGATCAGATTTGAAATTCACGGGGAGAACCTCACTATTACTGATGCGATTCGCAACTATATTGAGGAGAAAATTGGTAAATTAGAAAGATATTTTAATGATGTGCCAAATGCAATCGCACATGTTAAAGTAAAAACGTATCAAAATTCAGCAGCAAAAATCGAAGTAACTATTCCATTGAAAAACGTTACTTTAAGAGCTGAAGAACGCCACGATGATTTATACGCAGGTATTGATTTGATTAACGGTAAACTTGAAAGACAAGTTAGAAAATACAAAACGCGTGTAAATCGTAAAAATAGAAGTCGTGGAGAACAAGAAGCATTTGCATCATTGCCACAAGAAAGTGAAGCAGAAGAGATTCAAAATGATGACAATGAAAGTGATATCGAAATTATTCGTTCAAAAAATTTCAGTTTGAAACCTATGGATTCAGAAGAAGCAGTATTGCAAATGGATTTATTAGGACATGATTTCTTTATTTTCACAGATCGTGAAACTGATGGTACGAGTATTGTTTATAAAAGAAGAGATGGAAAATATGGTTTGATTGAAACAACTGAATAATTTGTTTTAATTAAGTCCAATATTAAACTAACCGTAGCGTTCATGATTGAGTTAAATCATGGACGCTCATTTTTTGTTGTGTTACTATGAAATAATTTGAAAGTTAGGTAAGATCTTGTGTATATTTTAAGTGAATAAGAAATAAAATAAAAAATGAAAACTACTAATAAATAAAAAATAGCATTAACAAGCGAAAAAACTGTTTAAATGGAAAGTTAATAAGTGTAAATTTAAGCTTATAAATGATATCATAAATTGTTGTAAGCGAAGAGTTAAAAAGCTAAAGGAGCGAACAAAATGGGTTTTTTATCAAAGATTGCAGATGGCAATAAAAAAGAAATAAAACGCCTTGGTAAATTAGCCGACAAAGTCCTTGCGTTAGAAGAGGATACGTCGATATTAACTGATGAAGAAATTATAGAGAAAACAAAAGCATTTCAAAAACAATTACAAGCAGAAGAAGATATTAAAAAACAATATAAAATGCTCGATGATATTTTACCGGAAGCCTTTGCGCTCGTAAGAGAAGGTTCAAAACGTGTGTTCAATATGATTCCATATAAAGTTCAGGTCATGGGTGGTATTGCAATTCATGGTGGCGACATTTCTGAAATGAGAACGGGTGAAGGTAAAACGTTAACTGCAACAATGCCAGTTTATTTAAACGCATTGTTAGGTCGCGGTGTGCATGTTATTACAGTAAACGAATATTTATCTAGTACACAAAGCGAAGAAATGGCAGAACTATATGAATTCCTAGGGTTATCAGTAGGATTAAACGTCAACAGTATGACAACAAATGAGAAGAGAGAAGCATACGCAAGTGATATTACGTATAGTACGAACAATGAGTTAGGCTTCGATTATTTACGTGATAATATGGTGAACTATGCAGAAGAACGTGTTATGAGACCATTGAACTTTGCTATTATTGATGAAGTTGACTCAATTTTAATCGATGAAGCGCGTACGCCACTAATCATTTCAGGTGAAGCTGAGAAATCGACTTCGCTTTATACACAAGCAAATGTCTTTGCTAAAATGTTGAAAAATGAAGACGACTATAACTACGATGAAAAAACAAAAGCTGTTCAATTAACAGAACAAGGTATTGATAAAGCAGAACGCATGTTTAAGATTGATAATCTATATGATGTGAATAATGTGGATATTATTAGCCATATTAATACTGCGTTACGTGCACATGTGACATTGCAACGAGATGTGGATTACATGGTGAATAATGGTGAAGTCTTAATTGTTGATCAATTTACTGGTCGTACAATGCCAGGACGTCGCTTTTCAGAAGGCTTACACCAAGCCATAGAAGCAAAAGAAGGCGTGAAGATTCAAAACGAATCTAAAACAATGGCTTCTATTACATTCCAAAACTATTTCAGAATGTACAACAAACTTTCTGGTATGACAGGTACAGCTAAAACTGAAGAAGAAGAGTTCAGAAACATTTATAATATGACTGTAACTCAAATACCTACTAACAAACCGATACAACGTGTGGATAAACCAGACTTAATATACATTAGTCAAAAAGGTAAATTTGATGCAGTTGTTGATGATGTTATTGAAAAACATAAACTTGGACAACCTGTACTATTGGGTACAGTTGCAGTTGAAACCAGTGAATATATTTCTAATTTATTGAAGAAACATGGCGTACGTCATGACATTTTAAATGCTAAAAATCACGAACGTGAAGCAGATATAGTTGCTAATGCGGGTCAACGTGGAGCGGTTACTATCGCTACTAACATGGCAGGTAGAGGTACAGATATTAAACTTGGCGCAGGTGTTGAAGAAATCGGCGGCCTTGCAGTAATTGGTACAGAGCGACATGAATCCCGTCGTATTGATGATCAATTACGTGGTCGTGCTCGGACGACAAGGTGATAAAGGGGACAGTCGCTTCTATTTATCCCTACAGGATGATTTAATGGTACGTTTTGGTTCAGAACGTTTACAAAGTATGATGAATCGTTTAGGTATGGATGATTCTACACCAATAGAATCTAAAATGGTGTCCCGTGCCGTTGAATCTGCTCAAAAACGTGTAGAAGGTAATAACTTTGATGCACGTAAACGTGTACTTGAATATGACGATGTATTACGTAAACAACGTGAGATTATATATGGTGAACGTAACCGTATTATTGATAATGATGAAAGTGGAGATTTAGTAAATGAAATGCTCCATTCTACAATAGATAGAAGCGTTCATTATTATATAAATGAAGATGAAGAAGATTTAGATTATGAGCCATTCATCAACTATATTGATGATGTATTCTTAAATGAAGGTGACTTAAAACTAGAAGATATCAAAGGTAAGGACCAAGAGGATATCATTGATATTGTTTGGTCAAAAGTTGAAGTCGCGTTAAAAGATCAAAAAGAGAAAATTGGTACACAATTTGATGAATTCGAACGTATGATTTTACTTCGTTCAATCGATTTACATTGGACAGATCATATAGATACAATGGATCAATTACGTCAAGGTATCCATTTGCGTTCTTATGGCCAACAAAATCCATTACGTGATTATCAAAACGAAGGTCACCAACTTTTCGATACAATGATGCAAAACATCGAAGAAGATGTCAGCAAATATATCTTGAAATCTGTAGTAACGGTTGAAGATGACTTAGAACGTGATAAAGCAACAGATTTCGGTAAAGCTGAACACGTATCTGCAGAAGATGGTAAAGAAAAAGCTAAAGCATCACCTTATGTTAAAGATGATCATATCGGTAGAAACGATCCTTGCCCTTGCGGTAGTGGAAAAAAATATAAAAACTGCCACGGTGCGTAATTTGAAAGTGATTTTAAATAAAACCGGAAGTCTTGATAAAGCATATATCAACTTCCGGTTTTTATTTATCAAAAATTAAAGTTAGCGTGTTTTAATAAATAAAAAACAGTGGCAGAGTTGTAATTAAGCCTCAAACTTTTGTAGAATAGATATATTGAATAAAATAACATAATTTAATAGTAGTATTTCAATCGTACGATAACAGGAGAGATGCATTGATGGAACTATCAGAAATTAAACGTAATATAGATTATTATAATGAAAAATTAGAGCAGCTTAGGGGGTCTCTTTGACTTAGAAGAAAAAGAGACAAATATTCAGGAATACGAAGAAATGATGACTGATCCTACTTTTTGGGATGATCAAGATAAAGCACAGGAAATTATCGATAAGAATAATGCTTTAAAAACGATCGTAAATGCATATCGAGGATTAGAATCTGAAATAGAAGAGATGGAAACAACAAGAGAACTATTATTAGACGATGATGATGAAGATATGAAGTCAGATTTAGAACAGAACGTATTAGATTTTAAAGAAAACTTAGATAATTTTGAACTACAATTATTACTTGATGGTCCATACGATGCGAACGATGCCATTATGGAACTACATCCTGGCGCAGGTGGTACGGAATCGCAAGATTGGACAAATATGCTTTTAAGAATGTATCAACGTTATTGTGAACACAAAGGGTTTAAAGTTGAAATTGCAGACTATCTACCTGGTGATGAAGCGGGCGTTAAAAGCGTTACATTAATCGTTAAAGGTCATAATGCCTATGGTTATTTGAAAGCTGAAAAAGGCGTGCATCGACTTGTCCGTATTTCACCGTTTGATTCGTCTGGACGTAGACATACTTCATTCGCTTCTTGTGATGTTATACCACAATTCAATAATACAGAAATTGAAATCGATATAAATCCAGATGATATTAATGTTGATACATTTAGAGCATCTCGCGCAGGTGGTCAACATATTAATAAAACAGAATCAGCAATTAGAATAACCCATCATCCTACAGGCATTGTAGTAAACAACCAAAATGAGCGTTCTCAAATTAAAAACAGAGAAGCCGCAATGAAGACATTGAAAGCCAAGTTATATCAATTGAAAATTGAAGAACAAGAGCAAGAAATGGCAGAAATTCGTGGTGAGCAAAAAGAAATTGGCTGGGGAAGTCAAATAAGATCTTATGTTTTCCATCCTTATGCAATGGTTAAAGATCATAGAACAAATGAAGAATCAGGTAAAGTAGATGCAGTTATGGACGGCGATATAAGTCCATTTATAGAAGCATACTTACGTAGTCAAATGGATCATTCAGAAAGTTAAGCAAATGATAATAAGAGATCTCGTCATTAGTATTTAAACTAGTGACGAGATCTTTTTAAATTTAAAGAAAGAATAAAAAAATATGTAAAATGCAATTTAAAATATTACATGTTAGATTGAGCTGATGTATGTAGATATGCTTTAAAAGGTTGTAATATCAAGGTTTTGAACGCGCTTTAAGTTAATAGCAGTGACCCATATTTAGTCTCAATTGTCTATTGCATTACAGTATAATAACAATCACAAAAGAGGGGAAATTTTATGCTATATTATGATTGATTAAAATTCAAGACAGTAAAGGGTTGAACATGTAATGAAGAAAGGATTAACATTTTCTGTAACATCGGCAACATTGTTTTTTGGTTTTAATGGTATTGCATCAGCAGACCAAATTCACACAGTAAAAGAAGATGCTAAATTATCTGATATAGCGCAAGCATTTGCCACAACAACAAATGAAATTCAGTCATTAAATCAATTGAATGACAAAGTAACTGTACAAGCAGGAGAGCAATTAGTTCTTCCGGACAAAGATATAGTAGAAATAAAGCAAGGAGATACGGTTTTAAATATTGTCGCTAAATATCAGCTTAATTTAGAACAACTTTATCAGTTAAACCCAAATCTAGGAGAAGTTATTTATCCTGGACAATTAGTGGCAGTATCTGAAAAGGGTTCAGCACATTTAAACAACCAACTTCAAAGTATTTTTAACGAACAGCAAGTACAGAATGAAACAAGGGAAGATAATGATGTTCCAGTAACATCAAACAACTTTGCACCGACAACACAGCATACTTGGGATTACGTAGGAAAAGAAGCAGCAAATAATCAAAATGAAAGTACACAAATGTATTCTAATCAATATAAACCAACACAGGTAGCTTCAAATGATAGTAATTATTATGATTGGGGACAATGTACATACTATGCATTTGATCGTCGTCAACAATTAGGGAAATCAGTAGGTAACCTTTGGGGTAACGCAAATAATTGGGCTTCGGCGACGAGTAATAGTGGCTACAAAGTTAACCGTACACCTGAAGTGGGTGCGATTTTCCAAAGTAATGCCGGTAACTATGGCCATGTAGGTGTTGTAGAACGTAAAAATCCAGATGGATCAATTGTAGTATCAGAAATGAATTGGCAAGGTGTAGGACAAAAATCTTATAGAACAATTCACAACACTGATCAATATAATTATATTCATTAGCAAATCATATAACTTCAATATCATCTGAATACATAAAGAAAAGATGCTTGGTAGTGAGCTTATATTAGAGGTGAGCTTTGCTTAATATAATAAATGGTACATCATAGAACCACTCCATCATGTTTTGAAGTGGTTCTATGTTTATAGTTCATTGTGGTTAAATAATGTCATGAATAAAATAATGCGACAAAAATATAATTTTTCTAATAAGATTTTGTAGTATATGCCTAGCCAACTACTGCCAAAATAATAACGGGACTGAGATATGAATTTATGTCCTTGGCGCCTCATAAATTGAATTAGTTAAATTCAATTACATTGATAAGACATTTTGATTGTTGAATGATATTATAAAATTAAGTATAATCATTCATTAAACAAACTAGGAGGCGATGTCATGGGAGTACATCAATATTTTAAACGCTTGTCTGATTTAGAAAAATTAATTAGATTGCCGGGAAAATTTAAATACTTTGAGCATAATGTCGCTGCGCATTCATTTAAGGTGACAAAAATTGCACAATATTTGGCTACAGTAGAGGAATACCATGGTAATGAAGTAGATTGGAAGAGTTTATATGAAAAGTCGTTAAATCACGATTTTGCTGAAATTTTCACGGGTGATATCAAAACACCAGTTAAATATGCAAGTGGTGAATTAAAAAAACTCTTCTCACAAGTCGAGGAAGAAATGGTAGACCATTTTATAAATGAAGAAATTCCAGAAGCTTACCAAGATATATATCGAGAAAGACTTCAAGAAGGTAAAGATGACTCATTAGAAGGTCAGATACTTTCTGTAGCCGACAAGATAGATTTATTATATGAAACATTTGGTGAAATACAAAAGCGTAACCCTGAACAACTATTTTTTGAAATATATGAGATGTCCTTAGAAACAATTATGCAATTTGATCATCTAAGTTCGGTACAAGATTTTATAGATAATATTATTCCTGAAATGTTAACGGAGAAATTCATTCCAAGATCAGAATTACGTGAAACAACAATGGCTATTTTAAATAATAGGAATGGGTGAAGTGAATGATTTGGTATGTGCTCGCATCCTTCTTTCCATGTATTTTCGTGGTGTTTTTCAGCGTACTAACACGAAGTAAATGGGTAGGAACGATTTTAACATTAATTATAATTGGTGCATCCGTTCAAAAAGGCTTTTTTCATAATGAATGGATCATTTTTATAGATGTCGCCTCGTTGCTAGTCGGTTACCTTATTATCGATCAATTAGAATTTCATAAAAAAGAAGATGACTGAGTAATGAGTATTAAGCAACTTAATTGCTATAGTTAAATAAGCGTTTTATAATTGTATAAATTCAACAATATAGTTTATTTTAGGATAAACAAAGACAACTTAGGCAAACATGGTGATAGAACTATGTTTGTTTTTCTTTATATATAAGAAGATAAAAAGCGAACAAATGTTTGCTTTTTCATTTATAAATCTGTTAAAATATGTAACGAGAATATGAATCTGCAAACTTGATGCAGACACACAGCAACAGTGGTATATACATTTTAAACATAGACACATCAGGTATGTTCGTATCGTTAGAAATTATATAGGAGGCATGTGTCACTATGGAACACCATCAATTTAAATTACAATCTGATTTTACACCTCAAGGTGATCAACCAGAGGCGATAAAGAAAATCGTTAAAGGCGTTAATGAGGGCAAACGTCATCAAACTTTACTCGGTGCGACAGGTACAGGTAAGACCTTTACGATGAGTAATGTTATTAAACAAGTAGGGAAACCGACACTCATTATCGCGCATAATAAAACATTAGCAGGGCAATTATATAGTGAGTTTAAAGAATTCTTTCCAGAAAATAGAGTAGAATACTTTGTCAGTTATTATGATTACTATCAACCAGAGGCTTATGTACCATCAACTGATACATTTATTGAAAAAGATGCTTCAATAAATGATGAAATTGACCAATTACGACATTCAGCGACAAGTTCACTTTTTGAAAGAGACGATGTCATTATTATTGCGAGTGTCAGTTGTATATATGGTTTAGGTAACCCAGAAGAATATCGAGATTTAGTAGTCAGTGTTCGAGCCGGTATGGAAATGGATAGAAGTGAACTTTTAAAAAAATTAGTAGACGTGCAATATTCGAGAAATGATATTGATTTTAGACGCGGTACATTTCGTGTAAGAGGAGATGTTGTTGAAATTTTTCCGGCTTCGAGAGAAGAAATGTGTATTCGTGTAGAATTTTTCGGTGATGAAATTGATCGTATCCGTGAAGTGAATTATTTAACGGGTGAAGTTTTAAGAGAGCGTGATCACTTTGTGATTTTCCCAGCTTCCCACTTCGTAACACGTGAAGAGAAAATGAAATCTGCGATACAAAGAATTGAAAATGAATTAGAAGAACGTTTAACAGAATTACGCTCAGAAAATAAATTATTAGAGGCACAACGACTAGAACAACGTACGAATTATGATTTAGAAATGATGCGTGAAATGGGCTTCTGTTCTGGTATTGAGAACTATTCTGTTCATTTAACGTTAAGACCAATGGGATCAACGCCGTATACGTTATTAGACTATTTTGGCGATGATTGGCTTGTGATGGTTGATGAATCACATGTGACATTACCTCAGATTAGGGGTATGTATAATGGAGACCGTGCACGTAAACAAGTACTTGTAGATCATGGTTTCCGTTTGCCTAGTGCTTTGGATAATAGACCTTTAAAATTTGAAGAATTCGAAGAAAAAACCAATCAACTCGTTTATGTATCTGCTACACCTGGTCCATTCGAGTTAGAACATACAGATGAAATGGTACAACAAATCATTCGTCCGACAGGTCTTTTAGATCCTGAGATTGAAGTGCGACCAACGGAAAATCAAATTGACGATTTAATAAGTGAAATTCATGAGCGCATTGAACGTAATGAACGTGTGCTAGTTACGACATTAACTAAAAAAATGAGTGAAGATTTAACGACTTATTTGAAAGAAGCTCGGCATTAAGGTCAATTACCTACATTCAGAAATTAAAACGTTGGAGCGTATAGAAATTATTCGTGATTTACGTATGGGAACTTATGATGTCATTGTTGGAATTAACTTATTAAGAGAGGGTATCGATATACCAGAAGTGTCTCTTGTTGTTATTCTTGATGCGGATAAAGAAGGTTTCTTACGTTCTCATAGATCACTTGTTCAAACAAGTGGACGTGCGACACGTAATAGTCGTGGTGAAGTTATTATGTATGGTGACAAGATTACCGATTCCATGCGTTATGCCATTGATGAGACAGAACGACGTCGTACAATTCAAAAAGCGTATAATGAAAAACATAATATTACGCCTACGACGATTAATAAGAAAATTCATGATGTTATTAGTGCCACAGTCGAGAATGATGAAACGAATGAACAACAACAAACTGAAGTACCTAAGAAAATGACGAAAAAAGAACGCGAAAAAACAATCGCAAATATAGAAAAAGAAATGAAACAAGCAACCAAAGATTTAGATTTCGAAAAAGCAACAGAGCTTAGAGACATGTTGTTTGAATTAAAAGCAGAAGGGTGACAAATATGAAACAACCATCCATTGTAGTAAAAGGGGCTCGCGCCCATAATTTAAAAGATGTAGATATTGAAATACCGAAAGATAAACTCATCGTAATGACGGGACTTTCTGGATCTGGAAAATCTTCACTTGCCTTCGATACAATTTACGCTGAGGGACAGCGTAGATATGTTGAGTCATTAAGTGCTTATGCAAGACAATTTTTAGGTCAAATGGACAAACCGGATGTTGATACAATTGAAGGTTTATCACCTGCGATATCAATTGACCAAAAGACGACAAGTAAGAACCCAAGATCAACTGTAGCGACGGTAACTGAAATATACGACTATATACGGTTACTCTACGCACGTATAGGTAAACCATTCTGTCCTAATCACGGTATTGAAATAGAATCGCAAACTGTACAACAAATGGTAGACCAAGTGATGCAACTTGAAGAGCGTTCTAAAATCCAATTATTGGCTCCTGTGGTTTCTCACAGAAAAGGTGCACAAGAAAAACTCATAGACGACATTAGTAAAAAAGGTTATGTACGTGTTCGTGTTGATGGCGAAATTATGGATGTAAACGAAGTGCCAAATTTAGATAAAAATAAAAACCATACCATCGAAGTGGTAATAGATCGCTTGGTAGTTAAAGCAGGTATTGAAGGACGTCTTGCTGATTCTATAGAAACTGCGATTAGACTTGCTGAAGGTACGTTAATCGTTGATATCATTGATGGAGAAGAATTAAAATTCTCAGAAAACCATGCTTGTCCGATATGTGGTTTTTCAATTGGTGAGTTAGAGCCACGTATGTTCAGTTTTAACAGCCCATTTGGTGCATGTCCAACATGTGATGGTTTAGGATTAAAATTAAAGGTAGATGTAGACTTAGTGGTTCCTGATACTAACAAAACTTTAAATGAAGGTGCGATCATAGCTTGGGAATCTTCAAGTTCAGATTTTTATCCAACATTATTAAATCGTGTTTGTGAAGTATATAAAATTAATATGGATAAACCATTTAAAAAATTGACATATAGACAACAAGATATCATTTTAAACGGTTCTAAAGGTAAAGAAATTGAGTTCACATTCAAGCAACGTAATGGTCAAACACGTAAACGAACAATGGAATTTGAAGGTGTGCTTAATAATATTAATCGTCGTTATCATGATTCACCATCCGAACTTGTTAGAGAGATGATGAGTAAATATATGACAGAGCTACCTTGTGAAACTTGTAATGGTAAACGTTTAAGTCGTGAAGCACTATCTGTATATGTTTCTGGTCAGAATATTGGAGAAGTTGTTGAACATTCAATTAAAGATGCATTGCATATGTACGAACATATCGAATTGTCAGAACAAGATAGAAAAATTGCAGATCAAATATTAAAAGAAATTAACTCGCGTTTAGAATTTTTATATAACGTCGGTTTAGAATATTTAACACTTAATCGTGCATCAGGATCGCTATCAGTGTGGTGAAGCGCAACGAATTCGTCTTGCTACACAAATTGGTTCTAGACTGTCAGGTGTACTTTACGTGTTAGATGAGCCTTCTATCGGTCTTCACCAACGAGATAATGATCGACTCATAAGCACATTAAAAGAAATGCGTGACTTAGGTAATACTTTGATAGTCGTAGAACACGATGAAGATACAATGCGTGCGGCTGATTATTTGGTTGATGTAGGCCCAGGTGCAGGTGAACATGGTGGCGAAATTGTCGCGAGTGGAACACCTAAACAAGTAATGAATCAGAAAAAATCACTCACTGGTCAATATTTAAGTGGGAAAAAGCTGATAGAAGTACCTGAAGAACGCCGTGAAATAACTGACCGAAAAGTAAGCGTTAAAGGCGCAAGAAGTAATAACCTAAAAGATATTGACGTAGATTTTCCATTATCAACAATGACAGTAGTTACAGGTGTCTCAGGTTCAGGTAAGAGTACGTTAGTTAATGAAGTGCTGTATAAATCATTAGCAAAACACATTAATAAATCAAAAGTAAAACCAGGTGATTGTGACGAAATTCAAGGAATAGATCAACTTGAACGTATAATCGATATTGATCAATCACCTATTGGAAGAACACCGAGATCAAATCCAGCAACTTATACAGGCGTATTCGATAATATTAGGGATATCTTCGCTCAAACAAATGAATCTAAAGTAAGAGGTTATACGAAAGGCCGCTTTAGCTTTAATGTAAAAGGTGGTCGTTGTGAAGCTTGTAGAGGTGACGGTATTATAAAAATTGAAATGCATTTCTTACCAGATGTGTATGTGCCGTGTGAAATTTGTGGTGGTTCTAGATACAATAGAGAAACGCTAGAGGTCACGTATAAAGGTAAAAACATTGCAGATATTTTAGCAATGACAGCTGAAGAAGCGACTAATTTCTTTGAAAAAGTACCTAAAATTCATCGCAAATTGAAAACATTAGTTGATGTTGGACTAGGATACGTTACATTGGGTCAACAAGCGACGACACTTTCTGGTGGTGAAGCACAACGTGTTAAACTGGCTTCTGAATTGCATAAACGTTCTACGGGTCGATCCATCTATATACTAGATGAACCTACTACTGGTTTGCATGTTGATGATATTGGGCGATTATTAAAAGTACTCAATAAACTAGTAGAAAATGGTGATACTGTAGTTATTATTGAGCATAACTTAGATGTTATTAAAATGGCAGATTATATTATTGACTTAGGTCCAGAAGGTGGCGACGGAGGCGGTATGCTTGTAGCTACCGGCACGCCAGAACAAATTGCAGAAGTAAAAGAAAGTTACACAGGACAATACTTAAAACCTGTGCTAGAAAGAGATACAGTAAAATAAAAATATATGAAAATTACTAATGTAACGCTATCCAAAAAGGTGGGTTACATAAAGTATGAATGCCTCTCTTTAAAGTAAGTACTTTAATGTGCAAACTTTGAAGGGGGTATTTTTGTATTTAAAAGCAACAACTATACAAAAAATGGTTTATAGTAAATTAAATGAATAAATTGAAAATATAATCAGTCACTAGTGTCTGATATCGTTTATAATTGATATAATGATAGATATTATAGATATGTATTGAATTATCGATCTTCTACACTTTTTGATATGGATTATCATTTCTTTTTGATATGATAATATCATATTGCAAATGTAAGAGAAATATTGATAGAGGTGAACTATGTTAACTACAAAGAGTTTAGTAGACCGCTTTGAACTTGATCTCATTGTTGGAGAAGCAGGTTTAAACAAACAAATTAAAAATACAGATATTTCAAGACCAGGTTTGGAAATGGCAGGTTATTTTTCTCACTATGCATCTGACCGTATTCAATTATTAGGTACTACGGAATTATCTTTTTATAATTTATTACCAGATGAAGAACGTAAAGGACGTATGAGAAAGTTATGTCGTCCAGACACGCCGGCGATTATTGTAACGAGAGATTTAGAACCTCCAGAGGAACTTATCGCTGCAGACAAAAGAACTCGACACACCATTAATTGCGTCGACGATTGCTACTACACAATTAATGAGTCGTTTAACTACGTTTTTAGAACATGAACTAGCTAGAACAACATCGCTACATGGGGTGCTTGTCGATGTTTATGGTGTAGGTGTACTGATTACTGGTGATTCTGGAATTGGTAAAAGTGAAACAGCATTAGAATTAATAAAACGTGGTCATAGATTAGTAGCAGACGATAATGTGGAAATTAGAGAAATCAGTAAAGACGAATTAATTGGGAGAGCACCTAAGTTAATAGAACATTTATTAGAAATTAGGGGCTTAGGTATCATTAATGTAATGACATTATTTGGTGTTGGTTCGATTTTAACTGAAAAAAGATTGCGTTTAAATATTCATTTAGAAAACTGGCATAAAGACAAATTATATGATCGAGTCGGCTTAAATGAAGAAAAATTACGTATCTTAGATACTGAAATTACGAAAAAAACAATTCCTGTACGACCTGGACGTAACGTAGCGGTTATTATTGAAGTTGCGGCAATGAATTACCGTCTGAATATTATGGGCATCAATACAGCAGAAGAGTTTAATGATCGCTTAAATGCTGAAATATTACGAAATGGTAGCAACAGTGAGGAGAAATAGGTAATGATGACATTAAATTATATCAATCCAATTGCGCTTGAGCTTGGACCTATTTCGGTACGTTGGTATGGCATTATTATCGCTGTGGGGATACTCTTGGGTTATTTTATTGCTCAAGAAGGTGTGAAACGTATTGGCTTTGATAAAGATACATTAGTTGATATCATTTTTTGGAGTGCAATATTTGGATTTATTGTGGCGAGACTTTATTTTGTTATTTTCCAGTGGCCATATTATATTCAAAACCCAATTGAAATTCCGATGATATGGCATGGTGGTATTGCAATACATGGTGGTTTAATAGGTGGATTTGTTACAGGGATTATCATCTGTAAACAAAAAAATATTAATCCCTTTCAAATTGGTGATGTCATTGCACCAAGTATGATTTTAGGTCAAGGTATTGGAAGATGGGGCAACTTTATGAATCATGAAGCGCATGGCGGTCCTGTTTCAAGAACATTCTTAGAAAACTTACATATTCCAGATTTTATTATTAATAATATGTATATTAACGGCAAATACTATCAACCAACATTTTTATATGAATCTATTTGGGACATTTTAGGCTTTGTTATACTGATCTTGCTTAGAAAACATTTACGTATAGGCGATACTTTCTGTCTATATTTGATATGGTATTCCATCGGCAGATTTTTCGTAGAAGGTATGCGTACAGATAGCTTGATGTTAACAAGTGATATTCGAGTAGCACAGTTAATGTCTATTATACTGATTATAGTAGGTATTGTGATTATGATTATCAGAAGAGTGAAATATAACGCACCAAGATACAAAGATGTTGGTCCGTTAACTTGGTCAAATCAAAAAGTGAAGTGATAAAATATCATGCGTAATTTAAAAAAAGTTAAAGTTAAAGGCAATAACCCACTTTGGCATATGTATCGTTATATAAAATACTTTAAAATATTTAAACAAACAATAATTATTGAAATTTGCGGTACTTGCCTCATGTGAAAATGAAACGTTGGGTGTATTGTAATTTATTGAAAATGAGTATAGGTGAAAACACAGCATTTGCTTTTAAAGTGGTTCCCGATTTATTATACCCAGAGTATATTTCTATAGGGAAAAACTGTGTGATTGGCTATAATACTACAATTTTAACTCATGAATTTCTCGTTGATGAGTTTCGAACGGGACATGTCCAAATTGGTGATAATACTTTAATTGGTGCGAATGTTACAATATTACCAGGTGTAAGCATAGGTGCAAATGTTAAAGTCGGGGCGGGTACTATTATTTCAAAAGACATACCGGATTCGGCATTAGCATATGGAAATCCCATGCAAATAAGAACTTAATGAATATTTAGGAGGTGATAATGGATGGCGCATAACGGCAAAGTAATACCAATGAAATTAGATAGTCAATTTTATAAAAAATTGGGAGACCAAAAATTTCTGCACCAAGATTATAAAAAGGCAGCAGAATATTATGGCAAAGTGCTTGGAAATGTCACCTCAAGATTTTGATGTAAAAGTAAAATACGCGGAATGTCTTGTGAATTTAGGACTGAGTAGTGAAGCGGAGTATCTGTTTTATGAAAATATTGCACAACAAGAGTTAGTAGAAGAAAGTTATTTTCAGCTTAGTCAATTAAACATTACATTAAACGAAGCAAATAAAGCATTTTTATTTGGTATAAATTATGTCACGATGTCTAAAGATGAAGATTATAAAGAAGAACTTGAAGACATGTTTGAAGTTTCTTATAATTCAGCTGAAAAAATAGAGACAGAAAGCCAGTTATTTGCAGTACAACTTATTTTCCAATACTTATTTTCTCAGGGACGATTACCTGAAGCACGAACATTTATCTTAAATCAAAATGATGAAATTCAAGAACATCGCGTAGTGCGTAATTTACTTGCGATGTGTAATTTATACATGAATGAATATGACATTGCTAAAGAAATGTTTGAGCGATTGCTTAGAGAAGATAATACGGATGTACATGCATTATGTCATTATACTTTATTACTTTATAATACGAATGATAAAGAAAAATACCAACGCTATTTAAAAATTTTAAGTAAAGTCATGCCGATGAATGATGATGAGTCATTTAAACTAGGTATCGTTTTATGTTACTTGAAACAATATGAAGCTTCGCAAAAAATATTACAACCACTTTATAGAAAAGGAAAATTCCTTTCCATCCAAATGTATAACGCGTTAAGTTATAACAGTTACCATTTAAATAATATTGATGAAAGTAAATATTTTTGGTCGAAATTGCAAGAAATGACTAAAGTCGATGTAGGTTATGCACCTTGGGTTATTGCTGAGAGTAAAATGTATTTCGATGAACAAGTATTACCATTGTTACTCCATGACGATAGCCATCACAGGCTATATGGTATTTTCTTATTAAATCAGTTAAAAGGGCGAGAAGTGCTTTTGACACAAGAAATTTGGGCAGTTTTAGAATCTATGGAAGATTACGAAAAGCTATATCTTACGTATATTATTCAAGATTTAAAGTTAAACAAATTAGATTTCATTCACAGAGGCTTATTGATGTTGTATGGTGTGAAATCATTGAAAAATAATGAAGAATTATTTATTGTATGGATTGATCAAGCAGAAGCGATTATATCTGAAAAAGTAGATTTAACAAATGTAAATGAATATATTGCAGCATTTGTGTATATGTATTATCGTAATGCTGATAGTAAAATAACAAAACAACAAGTAATGGAATGGTTTGATATATCTTCTTACCGTTTAAATAAAACGATAGATTATTTAGTGAGCATATAAGTTTAAGAAATGCAAGAAATCATATATACTGCGCATAATGAATTATTAAACAGGAGGCAATTTAAATGGCTGAACAAGTGGATTTTGATGTGGCAATTATAGGTGCCGGACCAGCAGGAATGACTGCTGCAGTTTATGCATCACGTGCTAATTTAAGCACAGTAATGATTGAACGTGGTATGCCAGGTGGACAAATGGCAAACACAGAAGAAGTTGAGAACTTCCCAGGGTTTGAAATGGTAACAGGTCCAGACTTATCAACGAAAATGTTTGAACATGCGAAAAAATTTGGTGCAAAATATCAATATGGCGATATCAAATCTATAGAAGATAAAGGTACGCATAAAGTGATTAACCTTGGTAATAGTGAAATTACTGCTCGTGCCGTAATCATATCAACAGGTGCAGAATACAAAAAAATTGGTGTACCAGGTGAACAAGAACTAGGTGGCCGTGGTGTAAGTTATTGTGCCGTATGTGATGGTGCATTCTTTAAAGGTAAAAAATTATTTGTTATTGGTGGCGGGGACTCAGCTGTAGAAGAAGGAACATTCCTTACGAAATTTGCTGATAGCGTAACAATCGTTCACCGTAGAGATGAATTACGTGCACAAAAAATCTTACAAGATCGTGCATTTAAAAACGATAAAATTGATTTTATTTGGAGTCACACTTTGAAAACAATTAATGATAAAGATGGTAAAGTAGGCTCAGTAACATTAGAATCAACGAAAGATGGCACAGAACAAACACTAGATGGTGATGGCGTATTTGTGTACATTGGTATGAAACCATTAACAATACCTTTCCAAGATTTAGGTATTACTAATGAAGTTGGCTACATTTTAACGAATGAAGACATGAGTACAAGTGTACCTGGTATATATGCAGCAGGCGACGTACGTGAAAAAGGTTTACGTCAAATTGTAACGGCAACTGGCGACGGAAGTATTGCGAGCACAAAGTGCTATTGCATATATCGAACATTTAAACGATGCAATTGAAGCATAAATAAATTGAATCATTGATGAAGTAAAGTCATAATTTATAAAAGATTTTATAAAATATCATAGATAAATTCAGTCATAGCTAGAATGTCATACTTACGATCTATAAGTAAGTTATAACATTCTAGCTTTTTTACATAATGAAACAGCTATAGCTTTATAGTGTCGATAGATAAAACTACTACCTTAGTCGTTTTTCATGTAAAATATAATGTGATAATATTAACTCGTTAGACTTATATTGAGAAAAATGAAATATAATGTATAAATGCCAATATAAATAAACTATTAACAGCATAGAACTAATTTTGCGATTAAAATAATCAATGGATGGTGTAAAGAGATGCGACGAGAAGAAAAAGAAATAGTAAAGAGTGAATTGTTGGTTGTAACTGGTTTGTCAGGCGCCGGAAAATCTATGGTCATCCAGAGTTTAGAAGACATTGGATATTTCTGTGTAGATAATTTACCACCGATTCTGTTACCAAAGTTTGTAGAATTGATGGGGCAAGGGAACCCTTCTTTACAAAAAGTAGCGATTGCTATTGATTTGAGAGGTAAGGAACTCTTTAAGTCTTTAATTAAAGAGATGGATCAAATTAAGAGTAACTCAGACGTTATTGTTGATTTAATGTTCTTGGAAGCTTCGAATGAAAAACTAATCTCTCGTTATAAAGAAACACGTCGTGCACATCCTTTAAATGAAAATGGTCAACGTTCATTAATTGAATCTATTGAAGAAGAACGTGAGTTGTTGACTGAAATTCAGAGTTTAGCGAATTATACGATTGATACATCGCAAATGACACCGAAAGAATTACGCAAACGCGTGGGGGATTATTTTAATCAAAGTAACTACCAAACATTTAATATTAATGTCATTAGCTTCGGTTTTAAACATGGTATACAAATAGATGCGGACCTTGTATTTGATGTAAGGTTTTTACCAAATCCGCACTACGTTGATGAGTTGAGACCATTAACTGGTGAAGATGAAGCGGTATATAAATATGTAATGAAATGGAAAGAAACAAATATTTTTTATGAAAAATTAATGGATTTATTGAAATTTATGGTGCCAGGGTATAAAAAAGAAGGTAAATCTCAACTTGTTATTGCAATAGGGTGTACTGGTGGCCAACATCGTTCTGTCGCACTAGCCAAACGTATCGGAGCAGAACTCAGAGAGAGTTTTGACTATAATGTGTATGTGCAACATAGGGATGCACATGTCGAAAGTGGCGTGAAACAAAAAAATGAAAAGAATTAAACTTGTACTTATAGGTGGAGGTACGGGTTTATCCGTTTTAGCACGTGGTTTAAAGGGTTATCCGATTGATATTACGACGATTGTCACAGTAGCTGATGATGGTGGTAGTACGGGTAAAATACGAAGCGAAATGGATATACCTGCTCCAGGAGATATACGAAACGTTATTTCGGCATTAAGTGAAACTGAATCAACAATAGAGCAATTGTTTCAATATCGTTTTAAAGAAAACCAAGTCGAAGGTCATTCTTTAGGTAACTTACTCATCGCCGCATTAACCAACATCAATAACGATTTCGGCCATGCAGTGAAAGAACTAAGTAAAATTTTAAATATTAGAGGTCATGTTATTCCATCTACTAATGCGAGCGTACGTTTAAATGCAGTAATGGAAGATGGAGAAATTGTATATGGCGAATCTAATATTCCAAAAAAGAATAAAAAGATTAAACGGGTATTTTTGGAACCAGAAGATGTTGAGCCAATGGAAGAAGCAGTGGAAGCAATAGAAGAAGCAGATTTAATCGTGTTAGGCCCTGGCTCACTTTATACGAGTGTGATTTCTAACCTATGCGTGAAGGGTATTTCTAATGCACTGCCGGGTGGAGACGTTCCTAAATTATATGTTTCAAATGTTATGACACAGCCAGGTGAAACAAATAGTTATACTGCAGTCGACCATGTGAACGCAATACATGATCATGTTGGTCAGAACTTTATCAGTTACTCTATTTGTAGCACCCAATCATTTACTGAAGATGTGTTGAGGCGTTATAGGGAAGATGGGGCATCACCAGTGAAATGTAATATGAATCATATGGAAGAACAAAATATTAAAGTATTTACACACCCTAATTTAGTAGAAGTTTCTGAAGAATACTATGTGCGTCATAATACTGAAGTGTTATCTAAAATGATTTACGAAATAGCTATGCGAGAAACTGAAACGATTGAATTTACGCGAGATAAAGAAAATGATGAATAATAACTAAGTGATATCATTTAGTTAAAGAAGGGACTGATTAATCTATGAGCTTTGCATCCGAGATGAAGAATGAACTAACTAGAATAGAAGTAGATGAAGAGAATGCAAAAGCAGAGCTCAGTGCGCTTATTCGTATGAATGGTGCACTCAGTCTTTCCAACCAACAATTTGTTATTAACGTACAAACTGAAAATGCTACTACGGCAAGACGTATATATTCGTTAATTAAAAAAGTTTTTAATGTTGAAGTGGAACTACTTGTGAGAAAGAAAATGAAATTAAAAAAGAACAATATTTATATATGTCGTATTAAAGTACGTGCTAAAGAAATATTGGATGAATTAGGTATTTTAAAAAGCGGTGTCTTTACGCACGAAATTGATGAAGCATTGATTCATGATGATGAAATGAGAAGAAGTTATTTACGTGGTGCTTTTCTTGTTGGTGGCTCAGTAAACAATCCAGAAACATCATCTTATCATTTAGAAATATTTTCATTATATGAAGACCATTCTGAAGGTATAACGCAGTTAATGAATAAATATGATTTGAACGCCAAGCATCTCGAACGAAAAAAAGGTAGTATTGCTTATTTAAAAGAAGCGGAAAAAATTTCTGATTTCTTAAGTTTAATCGGTGGATATCAAGCACTATTGAAATTTGAAGATGTCCGTATTGTACGTGATATGAGAAACTCTGTTAACAGATTGGTGAATTGTGAAACTGCTAATTTGAACAAAACAGTAAGTGCCTCTATGAAACATGTAGAAAGCATTCGTTTAATTGACCAAGAAATTGGTCTAGATAATTTACCTGAAAGATTACGTGAAATTGCAAGACTAAGAATAGAGCATCAAGAAGTGTCACTTAAAGAATTAGGTGAAATGATGACTTCTGGCAATATATCTAAATCTGGTGTGAATCATCGATTAAGAAAGTTGAATGAAATGGCGGATAAGTTGAGAAGCGGCGAACCAATTGAACTGAAATAATATGCTTTACAGTTTTAAATTTCAGTTTGGACCCTTCAATACTGACTTTGAGAAATTTTAGGGCATTATTAAAAATAAATCTAGTCATAACTGAAATAGTTGTGCTAGAATTATTATAAAATAATTGTATAATTTCATTTTGACTATTAACGCCTCTATAAAGAGGTGTTTTTTTATATAATTAATACAATTTATGATGCGTAATAGCAATAGAACAATGATTCAAACCTATTGTTCTTGGAGTCGAAGGAGTGAGTTTATGTCAAAACTGTTTAATAAGCATTCTAAAAATATTATCCTTTGTATAATAGGCACGTTTATTAATGCAATAGGTGTCAATTGTTTTTTACTTGGATCTAACTTAGGAGATGGGGGCACTGTTGGTATATCCCTAGCACTATTATATTCATTTGGATTGTCACCTGCGTGGACTTCATTAATTATCAATACACTTGTTGTATTAATTGGTTGGAAATTTTTGAGTAAAACGACTGCAGTATATACAGTTATAGCAAATACGTCACTCTCACTTTTTTTACATTTAACTGAAAATATAAATCTAGGTGTGGATAATTTTGTGATTAACGCTGTGTTTGGTGGGGCTATCATTGGTATTGGCGGAGGTTTAGTTATTGCGACAGGTAGTACACTCGGAGGAACCTCAGTCATAGCTAAGATAATTAATAAATATTCAGAAATTAAAACATCACAAGGCATCTTTGTATTGGATGCGCTTGTCGTGCTATCTTTTTTAATGGTACTCCCTTTACAAAATGTGTTATTTACAATCATTATGCTATTCGTAACCGAAAGAGCGACATCGTTTATCATAGAAGGGTTTAATCCTAAAAAAGCAGTTACTGTTATATCAAGCAAAAGTGAAACAATTAGTGATAAAATTAATGCTTTTACAGGTAGAGGTTCTACGATATTAACTGGTAAAGGTGGCTATGCTAAGAGTGAGACGCGTATGCTATACGTGGTAGTGCCACAATCTCAAGTAACAAGAGTGAAAAAGCTTGTTAACGAAGAAGATGAAAATGCCTTTTTAGTAATCCATGATGTGAGAGATGTTTTAGGTAGTAGTTTTATAAATGTAAAATAAACCTATAAAGTCTTGTTTTAATAATGAGAAACAATTGTCTTGCATAGATTTTTAGCATATTATAAACTACATAGATTACTAGATATATTGAAAAAGGGTATATAATAAAAGTGGTTAATGGTTTGAGTGTTTTTAAATATAAAAAAACAAAACCCCGACATCATAGATATATAAATAACCTATGGTATCGGGTGATGTTTAGAAAATCTTATGCAAGTCCCCTCGAAGGAGATTTACAATCTCTATAATATCAGTGGTTATAGGATTTAAAGTCCCTAATGGGTCCCTAAAACTACATACTATCTAAAATATCAATAGCTTTGTCATTTTCTTCTTTGAATTTTTCGTCTAATAAATGAGAGTAAATGGAAGTGGTTATTGATATGTTTTTATGTCCTAATCTTTTGGAAATATAATATATTGATACGCCTTTAGCAAGGAGATAAGAGCAGTGTGTATGTCGTATTGCATGTGAAGTTATGCTAGAAATAGATAATTTGTCACATGCTTTTTTTAATGTCTTATTTATCGCATTTACCGAAATAAAGTAACCTGTTTCTTTAAATATATAACCATCATAACTAACTGCTAGCTCATTAATTACGCTTAGTATATGTTTCATATCAGATTTTGCTATTTCAATATGACGAGGAGATGAATCTGTTTTATGTTCATTTATAAATAATTGATTTTTAATTTGATCTATATAATCTATCTTCATATATCTTACGCCACTAACACGACAGCCCGTACAAATCATAATATACAACGCTAATGCTGAACGAGTACGTTTTTGTTTTATATAATCTTTTAATTTTTCATATTCAGTTAAAGATATATATTTTTCTTTTTCACTCTTAGATGTATTACCGACCTTATAACTCACTTTATAGGTAGGATTTTTGTTTATTAAGCCATCATAAACTGCGTCTTCTAGAGCTGAGCGTATAGCTCCGTTAGTTTTACGAATGGTTTCTTTTGCATGATTTTTTGAAAAATTATTGATGAATTTTTGATAAATTTGTCTATTTAATTTAGATAATTTCACATTTCCTATTTTATGATTTTGTATATGCTTTAATGTAAAATGATAATGACGATAAGTTGAAGTAGCAACTACTGATTCTTTATAAGTTTCAATCCAATTTTTAAAATAGTCTTGCAAAGTTAAATCATTATCGTAATCAAGTCCATTTTTTAATTCGCTTAATTTATCTAATCCTTCAGAGTTTGCTTCACGTTTTGTTCTAAATCCTTTTTTACGATAGCGTTTGCCTTCATAAGTAAATTCATATTGCCATTTTTTCCCGTCGTAACAACGTGTTTGCATATTATTCCTCCTAAAAAAGATGAAAATATAGAAGTTAGAAACTTTAAATACTTATTCGAACTCTATTTCATATAATGATTCGTTAATTTGTTCGTACATCTCGTATTTCTCTAAATAATCAAACCAGACTGAATTAGGTTTTTTCTCGTGCTCTTCTACAATAGATTTAACCTTTTCATAAATATTATTTATTAAATCCTTATACATATCATTCGCGACTCTTTCTATTTTTGCTTCTGACCAACGTTTTTTAGGTGGTCTCCTCTTATCTTTCTCTAATTGATGGTTAACAGATCTATCATAAAAGCTATCTAACGCCGTTAATCTTCCTTCCATGTGTTCTTGAAAATCTTTCAAATTCATTTTAAACTCCTCCTAAAAAGTTTTTCTATCTCCTGTTTGGTCTGATTTTGGTAAGGGGAACCCTTTTCTATATTCTTCTTGAACGTAACCTTTAATTACTTTCACCATATTTGATTCTGAGTAATCACCTCTTAAATGAAATTTTCTAAAGAAATAAATCATCTTTATTAGTTCGTCTTCTGGTGATTCTGGTATCATATTTTTGAGATATTCATCTAGTTCTTCATTCATTGTTATGTCTCCTTTTTAAGAACGTATGTTCTATTTCGTTTTAAAAAATATATAGGGCAGGGGTGCTGCCCAAATATATTACTTTATATCAGAATTTTTAATTATCCAATTTGCTTTATATGTTTCCAAATCAGGTTCGAAATTTAATTCAGCTTTATATTCCTCTGCTTCTGGAACATCGTAATATTCGTATCCACTGATACTATTACCTTTGTTTAAAAACTCTGTAAAGCTGTCGTTAGTATCATCCATGCCGAAAAAGTTTTTTTGAGTATTAGAATCTACTGTGATATTAAAATCTGTTGAATCAGCTAGTATTTGATCATCGCCGTTGTTTTTGAAATCATATGTAACTTTCAATATTCTTCCTTTATCAGGCTCTGAATATTCACTATCTGGTTGTACAAATTCAGCTTTTGCAACTTTAATATCAACACCGCCAAGTCTGATGGTATCACCAACATTTAAATTTTTCTTATTATTACTAGTTTCTTCATCATTTGATTTTGAAGATTTACTTGAATTATTGTCTTCACTTTTGCTAACTGTATAGTCGTCATTAGATGGAGATGCGGCAATAGAACCGACTAAACAAATTAATCCTACTACAAATAATATAATTGTGGTGATTAATATGCCCTTTACTTTCCTCTTTCTTATAGCTTTTACAACTGTAATAATTAAAGTGGTTATAAAAGCTATTGAAATTAAAAACCACATAAACAATAAAAATAACATCATAAAACATTCTCCTAAATAATATATTTATGCTATAAAAACATATTAATATTAGTTTACAAAAACTATATTATCTTTTGTAGTATGTATAACAAAATATTTTTAACATTTTACACAATTACATGTTTAATATACAGTTTATTTAAATTGTCGTTTAATTATTTAATTCATATAACTTTCTATTCCGAACAACTTATTTAAAAGCACACGTGTACAAAGACACGTGCATAATTTATATATAATTATTATTTATAGAATAACTCTACCTGCGAATTTAACATCAGAATCTCCGTAAAAATTCATATCTCCATATTTAGGGTTTAAAGAAACTAAACGAATATGATCTTGATATATGAATACTTTTTTAACGTATGCTTCGCCATCTACAACGAATACACCTAATTGCCCACTATTAATACTTGTATTTTCTTCTACAAATATAATTTCTTTGTGTTCAAAAAGTGGTTCCATAGAATCACCATTAATTTGTAAAGCAAAATCATGAGGTGGTACAACGCCAGCGGGGTAGTTCACTGTGAATTCTATATCGTCTACTAAAGTTTCACCGGTACCTGCCGACACATAGCCATTTACATTTACTTTTTCAGTTTTGGAATCTTTATATGATTGTAGGTAAATAATATTCTCACCTTGTTGCCGCACAGAGTAATGATGTTCTGCATAAGCTAAAACGCGTTTTTGCCTCTTTTCTTCTAATTTACTCGAGACTTCGTTGATTTGTGTGAGTGTATTAGGTAAACTTTTTTCATCATATAATTCATTTATAGCTACATTAAAATAGTCTGCTATAACTTTAGCTGACGATAACCTAGGTTCTTCTTTTTCGTTTTCCCATTTAGATATTTTTCCTTTTGTTAGTTTTACAACGTCAGGATATTTATTGTTTAAATCATTTACTAATTCTTCCATAGTTAAATTATTTTGTTTACGTAATCGTTTTAGACCTTTTCCAACGCCCATTTTGAATACCTCCTTAATTAACATAAGTTAATTATACATGTTTCGAAATCGAAACACAAGGAATCCCTTGTAAAAAGTTATTGACAACGAAACATTAGAGATGTAAACTGTAATTAAGTTATCGTAATCGAAACAAAAAGGAGGTAACTTTTAATGGTGATAAAAACAAAAGTTCAGCCATATAACAAAATAAAAAGTTATATAGCGCTTTATGGTTTAACACAAAAGCAAGTGGCTGATGATATAGGAATAAGTAGAAGTTTATTAAACATTAAAATCAACAGAATAGAAGGTAGGGATTTTTCAACATCTGAGGCTAAAACTTTGGCTGATTACTTAGGGATTAAGGTTGATGATTTTTTTGAATTAAAAGTTTCGAAAACGATAACTTTTTTAAAGGAGGAAGCAAAATGCAAAATTTACAAGTATTTAAAAATTCACAATTTGGAAATTTAGAAATTTTAACCATTGAAGGTAAGGAATGGTTCCCAAGCAATTAAAGTCGCAAAAATTTTAGGATACTCCAACCCTCATAAAGCTGTAAGAGATCATACAAAAGAAAAGGGGGTAACGATTCGTTCAGTCCTTTCAAATGGTGGAAATCAAAACAAGAAATTTATTGATGAAGGTAATTTATACAGATTAATCACTAGGTCAAAATTACAACAAGCAGAAGAATTTGAAGAATGGGTGTTTGAAGAAGTTTTACCCTCCATTCGCAAACATGGCATCTACGCTACTGAAAGTGTAATAGAACAAACTATGAAAGACCCAGATTACATTATCAATATTCTTATGGAATACAAACAAGAGAAAGAAAATAACTTAATTTTGAAACAAGAAATTGGTGAACTTAAACCTAAAGCTGATTATGTAGACGAAATATTAAAATCGCCAGGAACTATGACGATAACACAAATTGCAGCTGATTACGGTCTGTCTGCTCAAAAGTTAAATAAATTACTGCATGAAGCACGTATACAACGTCGTGTAGGTAAACAGTGGGTTTTATACACAGAACATATGAATAAAGGTTACACAAAGTCAGAAACAATTAACATTGTTCGTTCAGATGGCACACCAGATACACAACCACAAACAAAATGGACGCAAAAAGGCAGATTGAAAATACATGAGATTTTAACTGAATTTGGTTATGAAGCTCAAGTATTAGAAGTATAGCGAGTGAATTAAAACGACTTTCAGCGCTCACATAGAGCATTTAAGAGCGAGAGTAGGCGATGATATGAGCCACACCATAATACATGAAAGGTCATTGCGAAAACTAAATGTTGTATGTGGGTGCTCGAAAGAGAAATGGAGAGATAGGACATGGGACAAACATTAAATGTTGAAATAACTATACCTAAAGGATATGTACTTGTTGATTCAGTTAGGTTACAAGAATTAGAAGAATCTTCATTAGATCCAGTTTGGGATATGAATGATTTAAAACAAAAATTGAAAATGTCGTCAGTTGACACTATCAAAGATAAATTATTGTATAACCCTAAATTTGAAAAAACTCTGAGAAAAGAAGGCATCGCACATTATCCAAACAGAGAGTTTAATCGTTGGAGATTTAATGCTAGAAAGATGAATAGCTTTATTAACGAAAACTTTGAAGCTATACATGGAAAGGAGAGATAAAATGAACGGTATTATATCAGTTTTAACATCGATATTAGCAATGTCACTTTCATTCATATTTACAAATGATTTCATTCATTTAACAGTAATCTACTTTGCAACATTCTTCATAACATACTGTTGGTTTTGGCCTGAATTTTTCAAGACAATAAAAAAGACTGAAAGCAACGGCAATTGCTAACAGTCGAAATATACTTATGTCATTTATCTATATAAGTATACCACCAAAAATAGGAGGTAGACAAGATGTATTACGAAACAGGTACAAGCAAAAGTAAAAAAATCCAATTATTAGGCTTTGATTTCAAAATTAATTTGTACAAACACGACGATAATATAGAGGTCACATTATTAAATGAAAATAACGATTTTATAGATGGTATTCATATCTATGACGAATATGCAGGTATAGCTACTGCGCAAGAAATATTAGAATACTCTGCTTATATATGGATAGAACAGAACACAGATGAAGCAGACAGAATAATGAATCGAGTGATGCAGTGGTGAAGAAACAAAAATTTAAACGATTAGCCATTGATCTATTACAAAAAATAGAAGGCGAAGGCATGATTATCGAATATATAGATAATACGATTTGGTTTCATCATTCACATGATAACTATAAAGAAGGCATGGCAAGTATATATATGTTTAATAACACACATAAAGATACTGAGATATTAGCACGCTATGAACAAGCAAAGAAAGTTATTGCGGGTGAAAGGTTGGTTTGCGATGAGTAATATATTTGAGTTAACAGATAACTATAAACAAGTCTATGACTTAATTTCTGAACAGGGCGATGAACAAGCTTTAATAGATACTTTAGCAAGTATTAATGATGCGTTAGAAGATAAAGCAGATGGTTACGCATCAGTGATTAAATCGTTACAAGCAGACAATAGTGCAATTGATGAAGAAATCAAACGTTTAAAACAGCGTAAAACATCAAACGAAAACGGTGTTAAACGTTTAAAAGATAATTTAAAAGAGTCCATGGAATTTACTGGTAAAGAAAAATTTAAAACAGCATTCAACAGTTTTAGCATTTCTAAAAATGCACCTAGTAAAGAAGTTTTAGACGAGAAACTCATACCTAAAGATTATTGGATTTCTCAAGCGCCTAAAATAAATTCTAAATTACTCTTAGATGATTTGAAAGCTGGTAAAGAAGTGCCAGGAGCAGAAATTAAACAAACTAGAAGCTTAAGGGTGAGATAAATGAGTGAGGAACTTAATATATATCGAAAAATAGCGGATGTAAAAGCTAATATAGATGGATTCACAAAAGATACAAAAGGCTATAACTTTACTTATGTATCAGGTTCACAAATATTGCATCGCATTAGAAATAAAATGATTGAACATAGGTTGTTATTAATACCTAGTACATCAAATGAAAAGTGGACTACACATACTTATAAGAATAAAAAAGGACATGAAGTTATAGATTTTATAGTAGAAATGGATTTGAACTATAAATGGGTTAATGCAGATAAACCAGAAGAACAATTGGATATTAGTTATCATGCATTTGGTCAACAAAGTGATATATCACAAGCACATGGTACAGCTTTAACTTATTCAGAACGTTATTTCTTAATGAAGTTCTTTAATATACCAACTGATGAAGATGATGCAGACGCTAAAGAAAAACAAGATAAGTATTCAAAAGTAGACCCTAAAAATGTTGAAGAACTCGAGAAAGAAATAGAAAAGTTTAGTGAGTTAATGAAGTCATTAGGTACAGATGTTTCTACTGCGCAAGTTAAAAGTCAGTTAGATATCACAGATATAAATCAATTAACTAATAACCAAATAGCCGCATTGATAACTAAATTAAATAAATGGAGTAAACAAGCAATAGATAAGGAGAATGCCCAATGATTAATAGAGTTGTATTAGTAGGACGTTTAACGAAAGACCCAGAATTCAGAACAACACCATCTGGCGTAAGTGTCGCAACTTTCACCCTAGCTGTTAATAGAACGTTTACAAATGCTCAAGGTGAACGTGAAGCAGATTTTGTAAACTGTGTTGTATTTAAAAAACAAGCAGAGAACGTAAATAAATATTTATCTAAAGGTAAGTTAGTTGGTGTTGATGGACGTATTCAATTACGTAGTTATGAAAACCAAGAAGGGCGTCGGATTTTTGTTACGGAAGTTGTTACAGACAGTGTTCAATTCTTGGAACCTAAAAACAACGGACAGGCAAACAACATCTCTAAAGGACAACAGACAGGCACGAATAACCAACGTTCAAGCTATGATAACCCATTCGCTAATAACAATGGACCTATTGATATTAAAGATGATGATTTACCATTTTAATTGTATACAACTCAAAGGTGATTGAATGGCAATAATTAAAAGTTACATCCAACAAGATGACGGCACAATAACTGCTGTCATCGAGGGTGTAGAACTAACTAATAAAGACTTTCTACTACTTGATAATGGATTAGAAGTTGAATGCGATGTAGATGTGATTGATCCTTACAGGATAACAGGTAAACAACGTCGTAAAGTATTCGCGACGATAAGAGATATATTCGACTATTACGGGCAACCGATGGACTATTTAAGATACATGTTCCAAAAACAGTTGGAGTTCTTACATGGCTATGAACCGATGTCATTAAGTAATTGTAGTCGAAGACAAGCGAGTGAATTAATCGAACTCATATTAGATTTTATATTCCAATATGACATACCGATGAGAAAGCAAACGAGTGACCTCATGAGTAATGATAAATACTTTCTATACAAATCTACCATTAACCGAACTTGTGTTATATGTGGCGCTGTAAATGCTGATTTAGCACATTATCAAACCGTAGGTAATGGACGAAATAGAAACAAAATAAATCATACAAATAATAAAGTATTAGCCTTATGCAGAAAGCATCATACAGAACAACATCAAATAGGCATGGAGACATTTAATCGTAAATACCACTTACAAGATAGTTGGGTGGATGTAGACGAAAAACTGAATAAGATGTTGAGAGGTGAAAATTAAACTATGGGCATTATTAGAACTAATAAATCTACAGGTAACTTCTTTATAGCAAGTAAACATTATGTAGAAGATACTAACTTATCTTGGAAAGCTAAAGGAATAATGAGTTATCTATTTTCTAAACCTGATGATTGGCAAATATATCAAACTCAATTAGAAAAAGTATCAACTGATGGTAAAGCTAGTGTTAGGACAACGATAAATGAACTTTTAGAAAAAGGTTACATGACTAGGAAAAGTAGACGTAAGCACAATGGTGATTTTGATGGTTATGATTACACATTACATGAATATCCTAAAAACAATGATGGGGTTCGAAAAATGGAAGTCGCGAAAATGGACATCGCGAAAATGGAAGACGCGGAAATGGTATTCGCGAAATCGGACACTACTAATAATGACTTTACTAATAATGATTTAACTAATAATAACAATACTAAGAATGACAGTAGTAGTACACAGCCATCGCCGTTTGATTTCTATCAGGAAAATGGATTTGGAATGCTTAAACCATATGTAGCGGAACAAATCGGTTATTGGATAGACGACTTTAAAGATAACGGTAATGAAATAGTTATTGAAGCAATGAAAGAAGCTGTTAACAATAATGTAACTAGGTGGAGTTATGCTAACTCAATATTAAAAGCTTGGTACAACGATGGTGTAAAAACTGTAGAAGATATACAAGCAAGAAATAATAAGAGAAACAGTAAACAAGAGAGCGATTACGACAATAGTCAATACAACGACATATTTTAGGTGGTGTTTAATATGAACGGCTTAGAAAAAGCTATTAAACAATCGGGGTTTAGAAATGAATTGATAGAAAGTGAATTCGGTTTATTCTGCGATAAATGCAATAACAAGTACGACTACTACAAATTTGATAATGGGCAAGTTGTAAAAGATGGTTGTGACTGTGAATTGATTGAACATCATAAGCAACAAAAAGAGGCATTTTTTAAACGAATAGAAAGAAACAAAATTGAAAAGATTTATCGTTATTCTATTATTCCTTATGACTTACAAGAAGCAACATTTGAAAACTATGAACCACAAAACGAAAGTCAGGAAAAGCTATTTAATATATGCAAAAGATACGCTGATAACTTCGAATTAAAAAACAAACAGTCTTTATTATTACAGGGAGACTTTGGATTAGGTAAATCTCATTTAGCTATGGCAAGCACTACACGAAATTAAATCTAAAGGCTATAGCGTCCTTTTTATAGATATACCTCAGTTATTAACTGCATATAAAGATACTTATAACAAAAATAGTGAGATGAACGAGACAGATTTAGACGAAATCATAGAGAAAGTAGACTTGATGGTTTTGGATGATTACGGAACATCTGTTAACACTTTTGGAAATCAGAAGTTATTCAGTGTTATGAATATGCGAAAAGGTAAGCACAATATCATTACAACGAACAACACAGCTAAAGAGTTAACGAAAAATAAAGACTTAGCAAAACAGTTTAGCAGAATGATGATGAACGCAACACCGATAAAAGTAGATGGTGATGATTACAGACTGAAAGGATTGGTTTAAATGTTAAAAACACAATACGTAAAAGACTTTTTAGACGCACCAAACTTAAGTGATATGTACGCACAGAAGTTCATAGATGGGGCAAATGGAGACGAAACAATGTTAGATGAACTTTTATTCGCAGAGAAAGCAAAACGCGCTACAACAGACGCGATTCGTGAGGTGTGCTAAATGGGATTGAGTACAGAATATAGATTAAAACAAGGTGACAGTAATATAACTATCGATGTTATCCCGTTAGATAATAATAGAAACCGTGTATTCGGATTGCATTATCATTTCGGCATAGATGAATACATTATTAGTGATGAAAGATTAGAAGAAATCAAACACACATACAAATTAGAGCGTGCAGATCAAACAAGCATATTTGATTACATGTAGGAGTGAACAGATGGAACATATAGAGATTACGGTAGATGCACCTATGGCGTCACCTAGACCAAGGTTTAGAAACAATGGTAAATACGTCCAAACTTATATGCCATCCAAATATACCAATCACAAGAAGAACATACAGGCGCAAATGCCTAATCTGATGATTGATACACCTATCAAATTAACAATAGAGTTTCACTTTCCGTTGCTTAAATCATGGAGTAAGAAGAAACATGTAGCGATGATAGGGCAATATAAAGTAACTAAACCTGATATAGATAATCTTATAAAAACAGTATTAGACGCGACTAATAAACACGTATGGCAAGACGATAACCAAATAGTAGAGATAGCAAGCTTTAAGAAATATGCAGAGACTCCAAAAGTGGTTATGGATATTGAAGTATTGGAGTGAATCAAATGAGTGAAGAAACATTCAAAATTAAATACACAATCGAATATGAAAGACAATATACATTTCCTGCAATTGTAGATGAAGAAAATGAAGATATAGAACTTAGGATGTCGAACCATATGTTTACAAACTTAGATGAGTATACAAGTTCAGAATTATTTAAGGATATAGATGAAGTTAGGATTACAGACAGAGGATTTTGAGGTGAAATAAATGGAAACACTACTTGTTAAAGGTAAAACATATCACATTATGGGTGAAAACCTTAAATGTATGTATAAGAATGATTTAAGTAAAAACTATGTAAGCAAAAGGTTGCTTTACGGTTGGACATTGCATGAGGCGTGTAAAGCACCTAGACATTATCGATTAAACGATTATAGAGATGTACAAAAACGTGAACAATTAAAGTATTCAAAAATGAAAAATGAGCAGTATAAAAAACTTAAACATAGAGAAGATCATCCTTGGTTGTACGATGGTACACCGCAAGTACATGCACGTAGTAAATATGTAGCTGATTTAATGAAAAACGATATATTCCCGAAGGTGGTTAAATAAATGTCAAAAGAAACATTAAAAGTTGGTGACTGGATTCAATACATTGCGATAAATGGACAATCACAACACGGTAAAGTTGATAGATTAGTAGAGGATATGAATGAAAAAGAAACACGTGTTGATTTAAAACTATTAAATGGGCAAAAAGATTCCATTTGGATAAATGATGATTGGATTAAGGCACATCCTAATGCATCAAGTCTATTGGACGAGAAGTATAACGAAAGAAATGAACAATCTAACGACTTACAACAACGTAAGCGTAATAAAAAGATAGTGCAATGGTCAGATGATATTAAATTGAAATTCACTGAGAGAGTAATTCAAGATTTATCCCCGTTAGCTGCTTATCACATTGGTAACGCTATAGATTTGTTAGCAGTGGCAGAAAGCAAAGAGGATATAGAACAAGCTAGATGGTCAATACAACGTGCATATGAGAATTGGGATTAATTCAGTTATAGATATAAATATATTATAGAGTTTAAAGATTAGCGATATCAGTTATAGGAGGACAAATAAATGGTAAAGATTAAACGTAAAGTAGAAATGACACACGAGGAATACGCAAAGTACTTGATTGATAAATTCGGTATAGCTAGTTATGAACGTGAGTTAATCGATAACAATATTTTTGATGCACCTATGGAGTTTGAACAAACTTTCACACTGAAATCTATGAGAAAAGATGATGATCCAGTAATAGAACGTAGTTTCAAAGGAGTAGTTATAGAAGTCGAGGAAGAAATTACAGAAGATACAGTATTTAAACATATGATTGAAGTTAGAGAAGGGTTAACAGGACACATGACTTGGGAGAACGCAACGATTGATAGTGAAAAAGATAATTCAAGTCAAGAATTTCATGCATATATAGATGGTAAATATGAATTAATCTGGCGCAACGGAAAGTCTGGTGGAGTAAATGATACCAAAATTTAGAGCGTGGGATAAGTTCTACGAATGTATGATTACGCCTGCAGGAATTGAATTAGAAAATGGAGAAGCGTCGCATATTATAGAACAGTTGCCAGGAGAAACAACAAAATCTTCCATTAGCTATTATGAACTCCTACAATCCACAGGACTTAAAGATAAGAACGGTGTGGAGATATTTGAGGGGGATATAGTTGTTTTCAATGATGAATCAGACGACAAATATATAATATGTATGTTCTTAAGTTGTTTTGGCATTAGATTTAGCGATGTAGGGTTTGTTGAATTTTCAAATATGTTCGATGGTTCAGTAAGTACAGAAGATGTATTTACGGTCATCGGCAACAAATACGAACACCCACATTTACTAGAGGAGTGATGGCAAGTGAGTACCTTAAAAGAGATTTGTAAAGAACAAACAGAACTATTAAATGAGTGTCGCCAAAATATCAAAGAGTTAACTGAAGAAAATGAAAAACTAAAAAAAGAAGTAGAACATTTAAAAGGTATTATCCAAGATGAGGAAGATTGGAAATTACTTAAATTAGAAGAAGAATGGTTGTGATGGCGAGTGATGTACGAAGAGGGAACGACAATTCACAGAAGCACTATTGAATTACTTGATAAATTGGATGAATACTTAAAACAACGCGATCAATACAAAGCAGAACGCGACACACTAATCGATGATATAGCAGTGTTGAAAGCTAATATTAGTAGGTTGGAACGAGAGAATGAGAAGTTGAAAGAACGTAATTATCAGTTGGCAAAAATAAATGACAAACTTTATCTAAACAATTACAACTTAGAGCAAGAAAATGAGAAACAACTTGACTTACTTCAAGACTTTAGCAAATTCATTGACTATAAATTAGAGGTTATACCGCTAACGCTACCTATAAACACTATAGAAGTGAACTAGATAAGTTGGGGATTAAGTAGATGGTAGATGAAATTGAAGTAACAGTAACGCAACCACTTACTGAATTACAACTAACAAAAGATAGTAGCATACAATCAATACCACTTAGTAACGATGCTTATGAGAAAGCGTTGAAGGGAGAGCGTGATTAGATGGCGTATGAGTATGAGAATAAAATAAATGAAGCCTTTTTCAAAGCAGGTAGAGATGGTAGAAACGTGGACAATGAGTTATTAGCAGAACTACAAGAAGCCTATCGCAAAGCAAAGGCGTTTGATGAAATTATGAAAGGTGAGTTAGGTGCTTATTACGATAAAGCAAAGTCGTTTGATGAAATAGTAAAGGCTGTTAATGCGCCATATGTTGAGTACCCAGAAGATTGGATGGTCGATGTTTTGAAAGTGGTGCGGAATTTTGAACAAGGAAGTGCACACGATGAAAGATAGAGAGTATAAAGACGCATGGCAGAAGTTGAAGGCGCAAATGTTGGAATCTTACGCGAATTATGAAGGACAGAAACACATAAATAAGAATATGGGATTTCATAAGATTTTAGAGGGTGCACAAATTAGTTTAGCTCCAGTATTAGAAGAAATGGACAAACTAGACGGCACAAACGAATTTAGCAACTTACTAAGCGATATGGAGGACGAGTAGATGGAGACAAGAAAATACGAACAAAAGGTGAATAACCCTAAAACTTCACCAAGAGTAAATGACAACTATACTTTTGTAGATGGATATGAAAACAGTCACACACTACAAATCAAACTACTAAGCGATAATGCAACTAAACCTAAACGAGCAAATCCTAGCGATAGTGGACTAGATTTATACGTATCTGAAACAGTTAACATTCCACCACATACAACTAAATTAGTAAAAACAGATGTTGCTATTAAATTACCATATGGCTATGAAGGGCAAGTAAGGCCACGTTCAGGTAAAATATTAAAAACTAAATTACGTGTGGCATTAGGAACGATAGATTACACATATCATAAAGAGGTTGGAATTATTACAGATAATACAGGAGATAAACCTATCATAGTACAGAAAGGTGAAAGATTAGCACAGCTAGTTATTGCACCAGTGAGTTATATGAATGTAGAAAGAGTGGAGAAATTTGAAAATGAATCAATCAGAGGAGCATATGGATCTACAGGAGAGTGATTAAATGAGCAAAGTTAAAGATATGACAGGTACAACTATTAATAATTTAAAGGTAATAAAGAGAATTGAAAACTATGCGGATGGCAAAGCGCAATGGTTAGTTAAATGTCATTGTGGCAACGAGTTTAAAGCAATTGGTAAGCATTTAAGAAACGGAAGTATAAAATCATGTGGTTGTTTAAAGTCAAAAAAATGGCTGAATATGGAAGAAGAAAAGCAACTCATGGAGATAGTAAAAGTAGATTATTTTCTATTTGGTACGGAATGAAAAAGCGTTGCTATTACAAAAATAGTATTAGTTACAAAAATTACGGTGGACGTGGGATACAAGTTTGTAATGAGTGGAAAGATGACTATTCAAAATTTAAAACTTGGGCTATTAATAATGGATACGATGATAATTTAACATTAGACCGAATTGATACAAACAAAGATTATCACCCAGACAATTGTAAATGGTCGACTGTAACTGAACAAAATAGAAATAAAAGAAACAACAAATTATTTAATTATAAAGGTCAAATTTTAACTCAATCGCAAATATGCGAAATAACAGGTTTATCTAAGCATCAAGTTAGCAAGGAGTTTAGCAATGAAACAGCAAGAGAAGAAAAAGGGTTCGGGTCAAGTGGAACAAGATAAAGACATACTACAAAAAGTTAAAGAGGTGTTGAGGAAATAAAAAAGCCCCAAAGTAGGGGCAGGCAACTATAAAGTGTCATTTATTAATATTTTTATTCCACAATACAAGTTATAAATTACAAAATAAATTGCACCAATAAGAGCTATAAAACCAATTATTAACAGTATTATGCTTACTGCTGTACTAGAAACCATGCCGCTATATCCTAATATAGCTGAACCAATAACTATAAGGACATAAGGTAAGATGTGGAAAAGTAAAGATTTTTTTGCATGATTTGAAACGGGTTTGTCTGCTAAAACCCAAATGACTATGGGAAAAATAATTGGAGCGAAGAAAACACTAAAATACGATAGAGCAGATAATAATCTTTCAGATTGAGTAGAATTTGTAATCATAAATAACACCTCCAATTTTATAGTAACCTAATTAAAATTAAATAAACTTATAATCAAAAAAATATTTATTAAATATTTTTGAATATTAAAAGGAGTGACGCTATGCAATACCTAATACGCACATTAACAGATTCAACCGGTCACCCTTTCATTCATGTAACTAAAGCACGGGAGAACGAAACGTTTACTGTGGTTGAGGCAGAGAGTAAGGAAGAGGCTGAACGTAAGTATAATGAAAGAAAGGACAGTGAGTAAATAGATGACTAAATATATGTTAAAGGAACCTGATAATGTTGGAGATACAGTGAGATTTCCTGGTGAAGTCTTTGATGTAAAGAGATTAAAACATTCGGTTAAGTTAAGAGGAATGAAAGAAACGTTTAAATATATTGTGGTAGGTGAAGATGAGTTGCTTAGTAAGAAGTCACTAAAAGCTCGTTTTACTAAAGGAACATATAAATCAGCAACGCCGAAACGTATATTCAAAACATTAATAATCATAGCGCTTTATGAATTAAGTAAAGAAATCACATACGAAATCATAGTTAAGAAACAGGCTAACGATATGGTAGAACAACCTGGTTACGATGAAATAGATGCATGGAAGAAATATTAAGGAGGATTAATAAATGAAGAAATTATTATTAGCAAGCAACATTATTATTAACAATATTCTTAGGTGGTTGCACTTGGTTAGATGATAAAGTTAAAGATCATGAAAGTGACACAAAAGGATTAGAGAGAACGGTCACTGTTTACAGTAAAACAGGTGATGTAGTGAAACAATATAAGGGAGACAATGTAAGAACTAAATATAATGATGGTGGCGCATTAGTAGTTAACATTGATGGCAAACGTGTTCAAGTAATGAACAGCGATGTTGTGATTGAAGAAAAAGGTGCAGAGAAATACGAAATAAACAAGGAGAATAAATAACATGTGGGTAATCTTAACCTTTGTATTCAGCCTAGTAATCATAGCGTTAATCATTAGCTTGATTGTGTTGAACGATAAAAAGAACGAGAAGATATTTAACCTATCTAAACAAAACATATTACTACAACAAGAGATTAAGAGAGAGCTTAGTAGTAAGCCTTATAAAGAACCTAAAAAATTAAGTGAATCATTAAGAGAAAGATCACAAATGAAAAAGTATAACACTGATAACATACATACTCATGAATAATATGTAGATGAATCAGATGTACACAATAAGTCGAATAGAAAGTAACTGGAGGAATTAGATGTACAGTGAATCAGAAGTAAGACAACTAATCACAGGTTATCACTGGCGTGTTAACCTATTAGAACATAAAGTGTATGAGTATGATAGCACATCAACAGGACAGTATGGTATAGAAGCAACAATGCCTAAAGGACAAGGACAGACAGGCGATAAGGTATTGGTTAGAGTGATACGTAATGACAAGGATAAAAGACATTCACAGAAACTTATAGAAGAGATAGGATTTGTTGATAAACTTGAAGGTTACATCACTAACGATAAGAACTACCATATATTGCAACTACTGAAACAAGGAGAGACTATTAAGACTATAGAGAGGCTGCTAAGTATTAGTAGAAGAAGTATATACAGTCGCATAGATAAGATAGTAGAGACATACATGAAACATCAATAGCCATGCACACTTTGCACATTTTGCACACATTACACACTATTATGTAGAGTAGCAAGGTAAGGTATATAATATCCATACAGGGTAAGTTACATCTATTGTTCCAGTAACAATTATAAATAAGCAATACTATATTATATCGAGACACATCCATTCCGCGGGTGTGTCTCTTTTTGTTGTGTAGACGAACGAGTAAGGGAGTGAACAAGTATGAAGATAGTAGTTGTGTACGGTGCACCAATGAGTGGCAAGACAACATATGTTAATAACGTAATGCAGGATATCGATTTAGTATTCGATTACGATGCATTAACGCAAGCACTAACAAAGAGTCAGTATCAACAACACAATGATAATGCACATAAGTTAGTCATGGACATAAGAAATAAGATGATAGACCATGCTAAACAAACAACAGAGGGTACACTCTACCTCATTACGACTTACTTATCTTACATGTTACAAGACAAGGTAGAGACGCACTTTAATACACAGTACAAACAAATGGATACATCATTAGATGAATGCAAGCGAAGACTAAGCATTAGTGATAGACACAATAAGCAACACGTTATGCAAGTGATACATGAATGGTATGGCAAGTATATATACAACAAAGGATTAATAGATAGTGATGAGCTAACAAAGGAAACCAAGAGGTTATACAAGTCTAAAGACTGGCATAAATTGAGACACATGGCATTAGAAAGAGACAATCATTTGTGTCAAATGTGTTTAAGAAAACATAGATATACAGATGCTGAGTTAGTTCATCATATGATTTATGTTAAAAGTGATTTTCAAAAAGCACTAGATTTAGATAATCTCATGTGTGTTTGCTCAAAGTGTCACAATAGAATTCATGCGAAAGATGAAGAGGAAGTTTTTACAACAGAAAATGTAGAAAGAAAAGTGCGAACCATAAAACTTTGATGCCCCCTGGTTTTTGTTTTGAGAAAAAGAAATAAAGAGACCGCGGACAGTTGAAGCGTTCGCAACGCAAACGGTTTTTTCATGAAAGGGGGTAAAGATTGAAATTAACAAAAAAGCAATTAGTCAGTTATATCGATGGTTATCAAACTTCAGATGATATCTTAATAGATCTCTATTTAGAGACTTATAAATTTTATTGTCGATTAAGAGATGAACTCGAAGAGTCTCAGCTTATGTATGAACATACGAATAAAGCAGGCGCTACGAATTTAGTTAAAAACCCATTAAGTATTGAATTAACGAAAACGGTTCAAACGCTAAATAATTTATTAAAGTCATTAGGATTAACCGCGACGCAAAGAGAAAAAATTGTTGAATCAGAGGAGGACGGTTTTGGTGACTATTAAAGTATTGAATAAACCTTCACCTAAGCTTCTCACCACATGGTATGCGCAACAAGTCGTTAGAGGTAATATTACGGCGAATGAATACGTTAGAAAAGAATGCCAAAGGCATTTAAATTACCTCAAAAATGATAATCATCGGTGGGAATTTGATGAAGAAAAAGGACATAAACCAATAAGATTTATTGAAAAGTTCTGTAAACCTTCGAAAGGCGAATACGGACAGCTCATATTACAACCATGGCAACATTTTATTATTGGTTCCTTATTTGGTTGGGTAGATAAAGAAACACGCTTACGACGCTTTAAAGAAGGCGTCGTTTTTGTTGGGCGTAAAAATGGTAAGACGACTTTGATATCAGGTTTAACCACATACGGTGCTTCAGAAGATGGCGAACCAGGGGCAGATGTTGTTTTGTTAGCTAACGGTATGAAACAAGCACGATTATTATTTGATGAATCGACCAAGATGATAAAAGCATCACCTAAATTAAATAAAAATTTCAGACCAAGAAGAGACGCCATATATTACGATAAAACAAATTCGAAAATCGAACCCCAAGCAAGCAGATAGTGAGAAGTTAGATGGTTTAAATACACATATTGGTGTGTTTGATGAGATACATGAATACAAAGATTATAAATTGATTTCTGTTATAAAAAACTCTCGACAATCAAGAAAGCAACCTTTACTAGTTTATATTACAACGGCGGGTTATCAGTTAGATGGCCCTTTAGTTGATATGGTTGGTGTCGGTGAAGATACTTTAAATGGTGTGGTTGAAGATGAACGTACTTTTTATTTCTTAGCTTCTTTAGATAAAGAAGATGATTTAGATAATCCAGAAAATTGGGCGAAAGCAAATCCTAATTTGGGTGTATCAATTGATTTAGAAACGATGAAAGAGGATTGGGAAAAAGCGAAGCGCGTTCCGACGGAACGTGGAGATTTTATAACGAAACGCTTTAATATATTTGCGAACGATGATGAAATGAGTTTCCTAGACTATGAAACGCTTAAGAAAAATAATAAATTGATTGATTTAGAAGAACTCAAAGGAAAACCTTGTACGATTGGTTATGATTTATCTGAAACACAAGATTTCACTGCGGCTTGCGCTACTTTTGCCTTAGATGATGGTAATATAGCGGTTATTTCTCATTCATGGGTACCAGAAGAACGCGTTAAATACGCCAATGAAAAAATACCCTTTAGAGAATGGCAAGAGGAAGGTTATTTAACAATAACACCTGGACAATACGTTGATTATCAACAAGTTTATGATTGGATTACAGAAATGAATCAATATTATCCTGTTGAAAAAATAACGTATGACCGTGCGAATGCTTTTAAACTCAATCAAGAATTAAAAAATTATGGTTTTGAAACAGAAGAAACAAGACAAGGCGCGATTACTTTAAGTCCAGCTTTAAAAGACCTAAATGAGTTGTTTTTAGATGGCAAAGTTATTTTTAATAATAACCCAATGATGCGCTCGTATATCAATAATGTCCAATTAACTAAAGATCGTAATGATAATTGGTTACCAACGAAACAAAATCGCTATCGTAAAATCGATGGCTTTGCGGCGTTATTAAATACTTACACAGACATTATGAATAAAGTGGTTACAGACGCAGGTAATGGCAATATTGAGTTTATTAGTATGAAAGAACTGCTGAGTTAGGAGGTGAAGGCAATCGCTAAACAAAATTTATTCAGTAAGGTGAAACAAAAATTAATAGATAATTGGGTAGACCAAAGTAGGCAAAAGCTTTATGACTTTTCGCCTTGGCGTAATAAAAATTTTTGGGGTGTTATTAATAACACTTTAGAAACCAATGAAACGATATTTGCGGCTATTACTAAATTATCTAATTCAATGGCGAGTATTCCTATTAAGCTTTATAAAAACTACGAATCAGTAACCAATGATATTTCTTTACTCATTACAGATACGCCGAATGGCTCAATTAGTAGTTTTGATTTCATTAATCAAATTGAAACATGTCGAAATGAAAAAGGGAATGCTTATGTATTAATTGAACGTGATATTTATCATCAACCCAATAAATTATATTTAATTAATCCAGATGTCGTTGAAATACTAATCGAAAATACGTCAAAAGATGTTTATTACAGTATTCACGCGACTACAGATAATAAATTAATCATTCACAATACAGATATGATGCATTTCAAACACATTGTTGGTTCGAATATGGTTCAGGGCATTAGTCCTGTTGATGTATTAAAGAATACAACTGATTTTGATAATGCCATTCGAAATTTCAACCTAAAAGAGATGGAAAAACCTGAATCATTTGTACTTAAATATGGGACTAACGTCTCCGATGAGAAGCGAAAAGCAGTTGTACAAAATTTTAAAGAATTCTATGAAGAAAATGGCGGGGTTTTATTCCAAGAACCCGGTGTTGAAATTGACCCATTAAATAAAAAATATGTATCTGAGGATATTGTGGCCACCGAAAATTTAACAAGGGAACGTATTGCGAATGTATTTCAGATACCATCGGTATTTTTAAATGCGAATAACGCGATGACATTTAAATCAAATGAAGAACTCGACCGTTATTATTTACAACATACGTTACTACCTATCATTAAGCAGTATGAAGAAGAATTTAACCGAAAATTATTGACTAAATATCGACGGACGATGGGGTATTACTTCAAATTTAATGTTAAATCATTCTTACGTGCGGATAGTAAAACACAAGCTGAGGTTTATTTTAAAGCTGTACGTAGTGGTTATTATACGGTTAATGATATTAGGTCATGGGAAGATTTACCTCCTGTTGAAGGTGGCGATGTTCCGTTAATCAGTGGTGACTTATACCCAATTGATACACCACCAGAACAAAGACATACATCGAAAGGGGGTGACAATCATGAACAAGACAAAGACTTACTTTCAGATGAACAAGAAGACCCAGACTAAAGGTGAAATTTATATTTATGGTGATATTGTTTCGAGTAAATGGGACGAAACAGATGTCACTGCTGTCGATTTTAAAAACGAACTCAATCAACTCGGTGATGTATCTGAGATAGATGTTCATATCAATTCAGTCGGTGGTAATGTTTTCGAAGGTCATGCGATATACAACATGTTAAAAATGCATCAAGCCAAAGTAAATATTTATGTCGATGCCTTAGCGGCATCCATCGCAAGTGTTATCGCAATGAGCGGTGACACTATTTTTATGCACAAAAATAGCTTTATGATGATTCATAACTCTTGGATTATGACCTTAGGTAATTCGAAAGACTTACGACAAACGGCAGATTTATTAGATAAAACAGACCAATCAAGTAATAACGCTTATTTAGATAAAGCGACGAACTTATCTGAAGAAGAACTTAAACAATTGCTTGAAGCTGAAACTTGGTTAACGGCAGATGAAGCATTAGAAAAAGGACTAGCAGATGAAATATTAGGCGCAAGTGAAATAGTTGCCAGTATTTCAAAAGATAGTTATCAAATGTTTAAACACGTACCTGAAAATATTGAACAAGATGTTGATAAAATTACAACTGTTTCAGATATTCAGGAAGATAATACGGTTGAAACACCTCAAGAAAAAATGACACAAGTAGAAAAAGAATCAAGAGAAATAATAAAACAAAATGCAGAAAATTTAAAATTACTTTATAAATAGAAAGGAGACATATTTATGTCTACATTATACGAATTGAAACAATCTCTAGGAGAAGTAGGAGAACAATTAAAAAATAAAAATAACGAGTTATCTCAAAAAGTCGGTGATCCAAATGTAGCGTTTGAAAGTGTAAAACAGCTTGAAAAAGATGTAGATATTCTCCAACAAAGATATGATATTTTAGAGAAAAGAAAAAGTGACGTGGAACAAAAACAAGCTGAAAAAGCACAACAAGATATGGAAAAAACTTCAGTATATCAAACGTTAAGTGAAGATGATAAAAAAGTTAAAGCGAAAGCTGAATTTTATAGATATGCTTTAAACCCTAAAGAATATAGTAAACCTACAGAACAAGCACAACGCTTATTACATGCTTTACCGACAGGTAATGATACAGGCGGTGATAAATTCTTACCGACGACATTATCAAAAGAATTGATTTCTGAACCATTCGCACGTAACCAATTGAGAGAAAAAGCACGTCTAACTAACATTAAAGGGTTAGAAATCCCACGTATTTCATATACGTTAGATGACGATGACTTTATTTCAGACGTTGAAACAGCCAAAGAAATGGCATTAAAAGGCGATACAGTAAAATTTGAAACGAATAAGTCTAAAGTTTTAGCTACTGTTTCAGATACCGTTATCCATGGTTCAGATGTAGAACTAGTTAATTGGGTAGAAAATGCATTACGTTCAGGTTTAGCTGATAAAGAACGTAAAGACGCTTTTGCTTTAAATCCTAAAGAAGGATTAAAACATATGTCATTTTATAGTGGAGATGTGAAAGAAGTACAAGGCGATAATTATTATGATGCAATTATTAATGCTTTAGCTGATTTGCATGAAGACTATCGTGATAATGCGACAATTTATATGCGTTATGCTGACTATGTGAAAATTTTAAGAGATCTATCCAACGGTACAACGAATTTCTTTGATACACCAGCTGAAAAAGTCTTTGGTAAGCCTGTCGTATTTACAGATAATGCAGTTAAACCAATTATTGGAGACTTTAATTACTTTGGCATTAATTACGATGATACAACATTTGATACGGATAAAGATGTTAAAAAAGGTGAATACTTATTCGTCTTAACTGCTTGGTATGATCAACAACGTACATTAGATAGTGCGTTCCGTATCGCTAAAGTTGATGGTGGTTCTGAAGACACGAATACACCCTAACAAACCCCAAAAGGTAGAAGTAGAGACGAGAGCGAAATCCGTCTCTATTTCTGCTGAATAGGGGTGGTTTTGATGAATCAAAGTGAATTATTACGTATCAAAAGATGGTTAAACATAGATTATGACATCGAAAATGATACGTTAGAAGATATGATTCTAAGTGCTAAGTCTGAATTAAGTTTAAGTGGTGTGCCTCAGTACAATCATAGCGATGAGGCATATCCTTTATATTGCCAAGCGATTAATTATATTGTTTCGCGTGATTATGAGACTCGTGGCTTTGTTGAGTATGAACGTGAAAGTAAAGGATTTAATGACAGAACCTTACAATCATTTATTCTTAAATTGAAAGTTTGGTGATTTAAATGCAATTTAAAAACTTTAATACGTACTTAACTTTTTATGACATGGTTAAAACAGGCTCTTACCCAGATGATTTAGAAGAAAAAGAGGTTTATAGTTGTAAAGTTGAAAAATATGATAATTCCATTAAAGACAGACAAGTTCTAACGACAAACGGTAAAACCCAAGGTTTTACATTTATAATGAGAGACGCTCAACGACAATTTATCCCAAATTATCAACATACAATCAAAGTGGAAGATTATCGATTTGAAACGCAACTATTTAACATATATGATATTCGACTTGATAAGCCGAAAGCAGGCTATATTACGGTGGTGGTGGCTGAAAATGAGTAAACCTAAAATCAATGGTATATACGATGTAAAGCTTAAAGGCGAAAAAGAGTTAATGAAAAAGATGGAAGCAAAATTTGGTCAAAAAGCGATGCAAGCAAAGAATGATAAAGCTTTAATCGAAGCATCTGACTTTTTAAAACAAGAGTTAAAATATCAATTCGAAGAATTTAGAGATACAGGCGCGACCATACAAGAAATGAAGCGAGGGAATCCTGAAACGGTCGGTGGTCAACGACGGATTATGATCCATTGGGAAGGACCTAAGGAAAGAAAAAATATCATTCATTTTAATGAACATGGCTATACACGTAATGGTAAAAAATATACGCCAAGAGGCTATAGTGTCATTGCCAAAACATTAGATGCATCGCAAACCAAATACCGTGGCATCATACGAAGAGAGTTGAACAAAAAGTGAATATACTCAAATATATTAAGAATATCATTATTAACGACCCTATACTTGCATCAGAAGTAAACAACCGCATTTATTATTACGAAGTAACAGAAGTGGATGATACGAGTGATGCGTTTGTCGTTTTAACCCCGATATTAGATCGTCCAAGCACATATGTTTCTGATAAATATTTATCGGAGACTTATTTTTTTCAAGTCGATGTTGAATCTTATAATCATCAACAAACGATAGATATAACCAAACGTATTCGTTATTTACTATCAAATGAAAATTTAAATCAAGCATCATCACAATTAGATGACTATTTTAAAGCAACACAAAGGTATGTGATGTCACGAAGATATCGTGGCATACCTAAAAATCAATATTACAAAGGTGAACGTGTCGAATAGATGCGTTCTTTTTAATTCAAGGAGGAAAAAATTATGGCAGTAGTAGGATTTGAAAAAGTACATGTAGGTATTTTTGATGAAGATGAAAAAATTAAGAAATTAATGACATGGAAAGATGAACACGGTGGTACGGTTAACCTTAACATTTCAGGATTAGCCCCTGAAAAAGTTGAAATGCGTGCTTCAAATAAGACCGTATGGTCTAAGAAACAAGGAACAGGAGAAGTTCAATCAGAACTTGATTTATTTAATGTACCAGATAAAGATTTAGATGCCGTTTTAGGTCGTGATATGGATGATAATGGTACTTCATGGGTTGGTGAAGATTCTCGTGCACCATACGTGGCATTAATTGGAGAGTCTGCCGATTTATTATCAGGCGACCCTGTTTATTGTGCATTAACTAAAGGGACAATGAGTCTTGAATCTATTGAATGGAAAACAACGGCGAAAGAAGAAGAAGAACCAGAACCACAACAACTGACAGGTGATTGGATTGCGAGAACCATTGACGGTAATTCACGTATTTTTGGTTACCACGTTGGTAAAAAAGGGGCAGATGAATTATTCAAAAGTGTGTTCCCTGGTTATGAAGACGTTGAAGATGACGATTCAGACAATAGTAATGAAGATTCAAACGATAACGAAGCAACAGAAACACCCTAAGGCGCCCCAAAATGTAGAAGTAACAGCTAAAAGTAAGTCGGCTGTTATTTCGGCAGAATAGGGGTTTTTATATTAAATTACTAGGAGGCTTTTAAATGGCAGATATTTTAAAAATTTATAAAGATGATGAAGTAGTCGCAAGTGGTGAACGTGGTGAAGATGGCAAGGCTAACGTTACGATTGAAGGTCTGGACGCAGATACAGAATATGAAGCAGGCACATATCAAGTCGCTTTTAGTAACGATAATGGTGAATCTGACAAAACAGATGTACCAGGATTTAAAACAAATCCAATTAAAGTAACAGGCGTTTCCCTTGATAAAGAAAGTTTAACGCTAAATGTTGGAGATACAGAAACTATTCAACCAACGGTTGCGCCATCGACTGCGACTAATAAAGGTGTAACTTATGCATCATCAAATAGAGATGTAGCTACAGTAAATGAAGATGGTACAATTACAGCAATTGCAGACGGTACAGCTAACATTGAGGTTACTACTGAGGATGGCAATAAAAAAGCAACATGCGCCGTCACAGTTGAAACCGAAGAAGAACCTGCACCAGAAGAACCCGATAATGTAGAAGTAGAAGCAAATGAAAACGATGCAGATGTATCAGCAGAATAAATAAATGAATAAACAAGGCGACTTCGGTCGCCTATTTTTGTATACAAAAATAATTAACTTTAAGGAGACAACAATATGATCAAATTTGAAATTAAAAACCAAGAAACAGGTAAAGTAGAAAGCTATTCAAAAGACGTTATCACAATGGGCGAAGCAGAACGTTTTTATGAATGGATGGAAAATCGCGAAAAAGAAGTAAATAAAGAAAAACCAGATATGAAAAAAGTGAGAAAAATGGAACGTGATTACTTAGTTAGTTTGTTTGAAAAACAAGGGTTAACAGAAGAGGACGTTTTAAACAATATGGGTACAAAAACATATTCTCATGTATTAGGTGAAATATTTCGAGAAATCAGCGGCGAAGATGAAGCAGATTCAGAAGATGAAACAAGCCAAGAGGGAAAGACAGAAGAACACTCTCAATAAGAGAGATTTTATCAAATATTAGGAACTTACAAAGATTCTGTATGATGCATTACGGTTGGACTTTAACAGAAGTTAAGGAACAACCGTATTTTCAATTGTTATCGATTTTAAATGAAGATGATAAAAAAGATAAGCAAAAAACTAAAACTAAAAAAGAACAAGAAGTTATTAAAGGTAAAGACTTAATCAAACTATTCGGTGGATAGGTAAGAAGGGAGGTACATATAAATGGATAATATTCAAGGTTATGCAATAAAGAACACCATGGATAATACGGGCGTTGAACAAGGCATGAAAGGTCTTAAACGCCAAATGGGCGTATTAAGTTCAGAAGTGAAAGCGAATATGTCAAGTTTTGGCAAAGCTGAGAAGTCTGTACAGAAGTACCAAACACGCATTGATGGACTGAATAATAAAATGAAAGTCCAAAAGAAAATGTACGATCAAGCTAAAACTGATTTAAATAACGTTAAAAGCGCTTATGAAAAAGCATCGAACAGTATTAAACAACAAGAACAAAAAGTTAAAGAACTTGCCGAAGCACACAAGAAACAAGATAATGCGATGCGTAAATCTAATCAAGAAATGAAAAAATCTAATAAGGAATTAGATAACGCTAAAACGAAGCAATCTTTATTAAGTGCTGAAAAGGCTAAAGCTAAAACCAAATTAGATGAGTTACGTTCTGCTGAAAAACGTTTGAAAGAATCAGGCAAAGCTTCTACGGAACAAATTAAGCAAGCGTCTAATGCGACGAAACAACAACGAGAAGCCCATCAAAAATTAATAGCGAGTCATAAAGAAGAAACCGCAAATGTTAAGAAGTTAACGCAATCTAACAAAGGCATTACAGAAGAGAATAAAAAGGTTAAAGATTCTTACAAACAGTCTAATGACGCAGTAAAAACTGCAGAAAAAGAATATAATAAACTTTCTAAAACAATCAAAGACTATCCGAAAGACTTAGCCAAAGCTGAAAAAGCAGTTAATAATGAAAAAGCATCGATGAACGGCTTACAAAAAAGTATTAATAAAGCTGAACAAGAGCTAAAGCAAATGAATAAACAACAGATGGTCGCTAATAGCTCATATACAAAACAAGCAGACCATTTAGATAAAATGTCAGAGAAGTATGGCAAAATGTCCCAAAACATGCGTTCAGTGGGACGTAATATGTCTATGTATGTAACAACACCGATTGCTGGCGCTATGGGCTACGCAGGTAAACTTGGCGTTGAATTTGATGATGGCATGCGTAAAGTACAAGCTATCTCAGGCGCTACGGGTAAAGATTTAGACGCGTTGAAAGCGAAAGCCCGTGAGATGGGCGCGACAACTAAATTCAGTGCAAGTGATAGCGCAGAAGCTATGAACTACATGGCTATGGCTGGTTGGAAATCACAAGATATGATGAGTGGTTTACCAGGTATTATGGATTTAGCAGCCGCATCAGGTGAAGAATTAGGCACTGTTTCTGATATTGTTACCGATGGTTTAACCGCGTTTGGACTAGAAGCTAAAGATAGTGGTCATTTTGCAGATGTATTAGCAGCAGACTAGTGCGAATGCGAATACAAATGTTCAAATGATGGGTGACGGATTTAAATATGCGGCTCCCGTAGCAGGTGCATTAGGTTATAGTATCGAAGATACATCTATGGCTATTGGGCTTATGAGTAACGCCGGTATTAAAGGTGAAAAAGCTGGTACAGCGTTACGTACGATGTTTACTAACCTCTCTAAACCGACAAAAGCAATGAAAGATAAAATGGATGAACTTGGTATATCTATTACAGATAGTAATGGCGAGATGTTACCAATGCGTGATGTTTTAGATCAATTACGTGATAAGTTTAGTGGTTTATCTAAAGACCAACAAGCAGCAGACAGCAGCTACGATATTCGGTAAAGAATCAATGAGTGGTGCATTGGCTGTTATCAATGCTTCTCAAAAGGACTATGACAAACTATCTAAATCTATCGATGGTAGTAAAGGTTCTGCTAAAGATATGGCAGATACGATGGAAAAAGGTTTAGGCGGTAGTTTAAGAGAATTACGTTCCGCGACAGAAGAACTTGGTTTATCTATATTCGAAACCATACAACCTGCTCTATCGGGTATGGTTGGCGGTTTGAAATCAACGGTGGATTTTTTAAATGATTTACCTAAAGGCGCAAAAGTAGCAGGTGTCGCTATTGCAGGCGTAGCTGCCGCAATTGGTCCTGTAACTTTAGGTATTGGCCTATTGTTAAGAGCTGTTCAAGCAGCAGACTGGAGGCTATGCACAACTTAACCGACGTATGGCTGAAAATACAGCAGAAGCTGCGATTAATGCTGGGGCAACTAAAGCGAATGCAGGCGCAATTACTGCGTCAGGTAAGAGTGCTAAAGGTTCTGCAGGTTTATTTGGACGTTTGGGCAAATCGACAGGTAAAGCAGTTGGAAAAGTTAGTTTATTAGGCCAAGCGAGTAAAATTTTAGGTAATGCTATTAAAATTTTAGGTGGCCCAATTGGCTGGATTATTACAGGTGTTACGTTATTAGGTGGTGCCTTTACTAAAGCTTATAATAATGTGGATTGGTTTAGAAAAGGCATTGATGGTTTACTTGATGTCGTTAAAACATTTGGTGGCGGTGCTATTGAACAACTTAAAAATCTTGGTGGTTGGTTTTCGAAAACAGGAAGTAAAATCAAAGAAACCTTCTTTGATGAAATGAAACAAGGCTATAAAGACTTAGACGATGACGATTTATTAAAACAAGGCGGCGATGGCTTTAAAAAATTCATGGATAAAGTTGGTAAAGCCTCAGATAAAGCGACCGACACAACTAAAGTTTTAGGTAAAGGTGTTTCTAAAGAAACTGAAAAAGCGTTAGATAAATATGTGAAGTATTCAGAAGAAACGACACGTATTTTATCAGATATTAAATTAAATCACGGTAAAATCACAGATGATATGCGTGAACAACTTGAAACCTCCGTACGTAAAGGCGGAGAAGAAGCCTTAAAACAAACGAAAAAGCATAACCAAAAAATGACTGATGAATTGAAAGATATGCTTGAAAATAGTGAAGCATTTTCGGATCAAGAAAAACAAGATATGATTCAAAAGAATCAAGAAGCATCTGATGAAAAAGTTAGACGACTTGAAGAGCTTAACCAAGAAATCGAAGAATTAGAATTAAAACAGTTTAATGATGGTAAACTTACAGCGCATGAAGAAAAAGATTTAAAAGCTAAATTAGATGAACGTAATAATATTACGACGGAAGCTTTAGTTAAAGGTCAAAAAGAACAACAAGCGATATTATCAAGAATGAATGCGAATACTGGTGCTATTGATACGCAAGAAGCAAGTGACGCTATTAAAGATTCTGTTAAAGCTGAGAAAAAAGCAAAAAAAGAGGCTAAAAAACAACGTGATAAAGATGTCATTCAAGCTGATGATTTACTTGCTTATGGCGAAATTGATCAAAAAGAACATGATAAGCGTATCGGAGAAATTAAAGATGCTTATGATGAAGCTATAGAAACTGCTGAGGGAAAAACGGAAGAGATACGCAAGTCTGTTAAAAAGAACAATAAAGATATAACAGATGATATGGATATGACTACAGGCAAGGTTTATTCTAATTCAGAAAAACAATGGAATAAATTTACTGGTGACATATCAGATGCGTTTTCGGAAATGGGCAAAAACTATAATAAATTCAAAGAAAATATGAGTGATGTAGGTAGTTCTATTTCAAGCTTTTTTACTGAAACGGATTGGAAACAGCTTATTAATGATAGCTTAGGTAATATTGGTGAGTGGATAGCTACACCATTTAAAGCTGCAGGTGAAAGTATTGGTAGTGCCGTTTCTTCTTGGCAAGAAAATATTTCTGAAGCTGGGGAAGATATCAAAGGTGGTTTTGACTCACTCACAGGCTGGTTCTCTGAACAAGGTCAAGAATTTTGGGGTGCACTTCAAGATGGTCGGAACACCGCATTAGAAAATGGTGGTGATTTATGGAAGTCTTTAACTGGCTGGCTTGGTGAAAAATGGGAAGATACGAAAACATGGTTTTCACAAAAAGGTCACAGTATCTGGTCAAATATCAAAATCGGTTGGAATAACGGACTAGAAACAGGTGGCAATCTTTGGTCATCATTGACAGGTTGGCTCGGTGAAAAGTGGGAGGACACTAAAACGTGGTTCTCTCAAAAAGGCGGTCATATTTGGTCAAACATTAAATCAGGTTGGAATAATGCGCTTGAAACTGGAGGCAATCTCTGGTCATCGATTACTAATAAACTCGGTGAAAGTTGGGAAAATACCAAAGGTTGGTTTAGTGAAAAAGGTCAAAATATTCAACAATCATTCAAAAATGGTTGGAATTCTGCTTGGGACACAGCAGGTAATATTTGGGGCAAAGTGACTAAAGGCGTATCTGATACCTGGGAAAATGTGAAGACATCGACCCGTGACAAACTCGAAGAAGCTAAAGAAACAGCGACGACTAAAACACGTGGTATTTGGAAAAATACATCTAAATGGTTTGGTGATACTTACAATACAGCGAAAGATAAAGTGACAGGCGTTTATACTAAAACGCGAGATAAATTTACAGACGTTGCAGGTAAAGTATGGGATAAATCCAAATCAGCATATGATGGCACGAAAAAATGGTTTGGTGAAACTTATGAGAAAGCTAAAACCAAGGTCACAGGGGTTTATAATCAAGCGAAAGGTAAATTTACCGATACCGCTAGTACAGCTTGGGATAAATCTAAATCTACGTGGAAAGGTACGAGTAAATATTTTGGTCAAGCTTATAGTTCTGTTAAAACTAATGTAAGTAACATGTGGGGCAAAGCTAAAACAAGTTTCGGTAATATTGCTCGGTGAAGGCTGGAAAAAAGCCAAATCTGTTTATAAAGGTTTCAAAAAATGGTTAGGGGATACACTACAATGGATTAAAGATGTCGGCGCCGATATGGGTAAAGCTGCAGGAGATTTAGGTAAAAAAGTTGCCAACAAAGCTATTGGCGGTTTAAATGGCATGATTGGTGGCGTTAACAAAATATCTAAAGCGATTACGGGCAAAGATAAACTTATTGATGAAATCCCCCGTTTAGCTACTGGTACTTATGATGGTTCAACGCTCTCTACGGATTCAAATGGTGGTTTAAGACAACCAACGGTTGCGATGGTCAATGATAAAGGGCCAGGTAATGGACCAGGTGGACGCACACAAGAGCTCATTCAACGTAAAGATGGCTCAATTGATGCGCCACAAGGCAAAAATACGATTGTTGGCTTAGGTAAAGGCGACGGCGTTATTAACGCTAGACATACGCACAAACTCCAAGAACAAGGCATAATACCTAAAAGGTTATCAACGGGCACAGGAACTAAAATACCTCGTTTCTCTAAAGGTAGCCCTTGGGACGATATTATTGATGGTGTAGCTAAAGCAGGTAAAAATATGGGTAATAAAATATCTGATGGTTACCATAGCGCCAAAAAAGCAGGTAGTGATGCCAAAGATACTGTTAAAGACTTAGGGAGTAAAGGTTTAGAAAAAGTTAAAGACGGTGCATCGTGGCTTGGCGATAAAATTGGAGATGTTTGGAAATATGTTAAACATCCGGGCAAATTAGTGAATAAAGTTATGGATAGTATCGGCATCAACTTCGGGGGCGGCGATAACGCGACCGTTAAATTAGTTACAGCCGCCTATAAAAAACTGAAATCATCATTAGTAGAGAAAGTGAAAGACTGGTTTACAGAAGCTGAAGGTGGTGACGGTGACGCTAGTTGGTTGCCGTGGGATAATATCTTACAAACATTTGGTAACTATACAGGCGGCTTAATGTTCAATGGCGGTCGACACTATGGTGTTGATTTTGGTATGCCAACGGGTACTAAGATTAAGGCGCTAACTGACGGTAAGATATCGCAAGCAGGCGCAGTTGCAGGTGGCGGTGGTAATCAAATTACACTTGATGAGCCTGGTGGCAAGTGGTATCAGTGGTACATGCATATGAGTAAAATCATTGCTAAAAAGGGACAAAAAGTAAGCGCTGGAGATGTCATTGGTTTATCAGGTAGTACAGGTAACTCAACAACGCCTCACTTACACATTCAGCGTATGAAAGGTTACCCATCTAATGAAACAGCTGTTAACCCTATGGGCTGGTTAAAATCACTTAAAAGTGGCAGTCAAAACAAGTCAGCTAAAAAATGGTCAGGTGATATTAAAAAGGCCGCTAGTGAAATGAATGTTAAGTTAAGAGGTAATGATTTAAATAACATTATTTCTCTTATTCATAATGAGTCAGGCGGAAATGCAGGAGTCACACAAGGAAATATTGGTGACATTAATAATATTAATGGTACACCAAGCACAAGGTCTATTACAGTATGTACCTAGTACATTTAAGAATTATGCTGTTAAAGGTCATGGCAATATAAAAAATGGTTATGATCAATTGCTTGCCTTCTTTAATAATAAAAATTGGCGGACACAATTCAACCCTAACGGTGGTTGGTCTCCAACAGGTCCAAGAAAATATGAAAATGGTGGTATCTCTACAACACATAAACTTGCTGAAATTAGTGAGCGTAATAGAGCAGAAGCTATCATTCCACTTCATAAATCTAAACGTAATCGTGCAGTCGGCTTGATGGAAAAAGCAATGACAGCGATTGGCATGGATAATGGTTCCGCAAATGTCACAGTGAAAAACGATAATTCAACGATGGAAAAACTACTACAACAAGTTGTTCAATTGAATGACACCAACAATCGTATGCAACAAACAATCATTAAGTTGTTAAGTGGCAATAATAATAACATGAGTAAAAATGATGTTATGAATATCTTTAGTCAATTGTTAGGTAGTAAAGCCAATTTAGACAACTTTAGTCAAGGATTATCATAAATAGGAGGTTTATATGATAGACGGTAGATGGATGAAAATCATAACCCAAGAAGGCACTTATGATATCAACGATATCTTATCTAATTTTATTTTCTTAGAAGCTAAAGCTTCATATCCAAATGAAAATAATGAAAGTAACACATTTCAAGGTGTGGACGGCGAGCTACCAACAGTAGCCACGTTCGCACCTTTTAATTTAGAAGTAAGTTGCGGTTTTGATGGTATTGATGAAAATGACCGTAATTTAGCAGAATTAAAATTAAGACAACTATTTTTTAGACGACAACCCTATTACATTATTACGTCAGACAATCCAGGACTGAAATATCGTGTGAATAATCCAGATGTAAACCCTGATTATTTAGATTTCTCAGCCATTAAGTTTGATATGACTTTTAGTTGTCGAGATGGCTATGCCGAAACGGTCAAAGAAACAGATGAGTACAGTTTATCAAATGGCAATTGGCAATTCGGTGTCGATTTATTGGCAGATGATGAAATTAAATATAAACACGATACCACAAGCTTTCGAATTTACAATGGTTCTTCAGATATAATCAATCCGTTGTTACGTCATAAATTCAAGTTATTGATTAATATTGATGCACCTAAAGGCTTTAAAATTATTAACCATACAACAGGTAATACATTTCAATATAAAAAAGGGATTAAACAAAACCAACAACTTATATTAAAAGGCGTCCACCCAATACTTGATAATCAACGTGTAGGCATTGATACAAATCGACAATGGTTAACACTTAAAGAAGGTTTTAATGATATTGAAATTACAGGCGAGAATATTGGTAAAACAACAACCCAATGGATATTCCCGTTTATATTTAAGTAGGTGAATAACTTGGATGCATTAGTTTTAAAAAATAAAAAAGGCACGTTTGCGGAGATAATCACAGATTTTGATTTCGGTTCTTTTAAATATGAATATGAAAAGAACAATGAGCGTTCGATTAGTTTCACTTTATATAAAACGTCTAATAACGCAGATATATTTGATCATTTAGTTAATGAAGCTTTTATAGAATGGCAAGGGCAATTATACGTCATTAAATCAACATCTATAAAATACGATGGCCTTAAACTTACGAATGAAGTTGTAGCTAAACATATTTTTATGGAATTTCAAAAACACTATATTCAAAAAGATATGGATGTCGAAAGTGAAACTAGTGATGAAGATAAAGACGATAGTACACCGACCATGACTTTAGAACAATATCTTGATTTTGGTTTTAAAGACAATAAATTGGGTTTTGAGTATGAAATTAGAGGTCAATTTCAAAAACGTGTACCTGTCGATGATTTAGGCGGTAAAAATGGTGTTGAACATGTATCAGAAGGTGCAGATTTATTTAACTATATTTATTTTGCTGATAATAAAAAATATTATATTTATGATGAAGCAACCTTTTATGAAATGTCCGATATTCCTTTAATCTACTTATACAATTCAAGTGAAGCCACAGTAACAACGACGACCACGGATATATTTAATTATATTCAAGGCTACGGTAAGAAAAAGACTAAAAAAGAAACACAAAATTATAACCCTATTAAACCTAAAGACTTAAATTACTCAGGTAGCTTTATTAAAGAAGGTACTTGGCGTACAGAAAAAGTAGGCGCAAGTTATACGAAAACATTCGAGTGTAAACATGGTAATGAAACGCTTGAATGGACATTAAAGAAAATGTTTAAAGGCGGTATGCTTGATGTTTATTTAGATGGTGAAAAGGTTGATACTTATGAGTGTTATAGTAAAAACGCAAAAAGTGAAAAAATTGTAATTGCGCAAAATCTAGCGACAGGCAAACACACATTTAAAGCCATATTTAGAGGTGCGAAAAAGGGTATTGATTACAAAAAATCTGAGCCATGTATGTATGTCGGTACTGAGAAATCCACTGTATTAAATTTAACAGCTAAACTTAAAGGTAAAGACGCTTATCATACGTATGCCGATTACACATCACCTAATTATGATGGTGGCGACATTGCAGAAGCACCTACCATATTTGATGATAATATCACAAATAAAGATGAATTACGTGAAAGGCTTAAAGAAGAACTTAACGATCAACCAACGGTTGAAGTTTCTACGAACTATCTCGGCAGTGTAGAAGACAAACAATACATTACAAACGATGATATTAAAGAAAATAATAAGATACGTTTTATTCATCAACCATTAGGTTTTAATTTAGATTTAAAAGTCGTGAAAATTACTGTGTCACATCCACTACTTGATGAACCAGTAGAAGTCGATTTTAGTAATTCACCTAAGGATATTTTGAAAATGCAAGCAACAAACAACCAAGGCTATTAGAAAATTTAATAAGCAAGGCATAGGCGGGTCAAATGTTGATTCGTCTTTTTCTATGCCTCAATTAGCTTCAGATTCAATAGGGAGCGTGTTAATCGATGAATGAACCAACCGAAATTAAATACCCATTAGATGAAAATGGCGAACCTTATTATGCCGCAACGCATATAAGCGGAGTTCAAGGGATAGATAAAGATAGCATAGATACTGATTTAACAGAACTCGACCATAAGATAGCAGAACTTAAAAATTTGATTCAAGAGCAAGATAAAGCTTTGAAACTACTTAATAAGACATTATCGGACGTGATAGGAGATACCGGTTGGATTGAGTATCAAGTACCGCCAGACATGAAAAACAAAGCTGTTAGTTCAGGGTTTAAATGTTCCATTCGTGAAGTAAGAGCGGGTAACGAACTTATCGGTAAACATTTTGTGGTGCGTTCAATCAGGCTGAATGTTTCAGAAATAACAGGGGCATCTATGCAGATTGCACAGTTACCAACTGGTTTTATTACAGATAACCAATCCTTTATCGCAAGACAAAATGGTTACCGTCACCCAATTACAATTGAATGTTTAAAGAATGGTAAAGTGATGGCTTTCGTGCATCCAGATGACCAAAACAAAACGAATTGGGTGTATCAAGAATTCACATGGTTAGAATAGAAAGGGTGAAAAAATGAAATTAAAGAAAATGAAATTAAAAATTAATTTTCCGATTGATCTAGGTCAAAAGTTTAGACAAATGGTCGTTGAAAATTTTAAAGATGTTCAGTATTTTTATGGACAAGTGATAGATATTATTAAAGACCATCAAACCAATGATAAACACGCGCACAATGCGAAACAAATAGACTATAAGCTTTCAACTGTTCATGATGAATTACAAAACCAAGATGGACGCATTGAAGGCTTGATTATTGGTCATAATGGCGATGGTATCGAAGAACTTAAGGACAGTAGAACGACTTTAGATGGTACTAACCAACCTATATTATCCAAACGTTTAAAATATGATTTTGAAATCATAAAAAACAAGATGGAAGAAAACTTTAATTACCTTAATAAAAAGATTGAACGGATCGTAAATGTTAATGATTATGGGGCAGACCCTACAGGAGAACAAGATTCAACACAAGCCTTTAAAGAGGCTGTAAGTGGCGGGAACGTTCACGTTCATATGACTGCTCGGGACTTACAAAGTAACTGGCATCAGATTATCAAATAACACTGTACTATCAGGTGAAGGCAAAGATATTACGACAATTAAATTTGCAGATGAAACACCAGCCGAAAATATCGTAATTACCAATGAAGATATGACAGGGAACGCAAAAAACATTGGGATTAAAGATTTTACAGTTAATGGTAACAAGTGGAGACAAGATAAAAAGTTCAAAGCTGCAGGTGGCTCATGTTCTTCTAATGTTAGATTTTCAGGTGTTAAACATGGATTTGCAAGTAATATAAAATCAGTAGATGCATTACTACATGGTATTGATATTACGTATGCTAGTGACGATTATTTCTATGAAGGTGATGGCGTAAGAGTTAACGAAGAGTTAGAAAGTAGGTACATTCATATTGATAACTGTGAAGCAAGTGGTTTTGGTGATGATGGCATTACAACACACCATTCAAGATACTTAGTTATCACAAACAATTATTGTCATCATGCTACAGGTGGCGGAAATAATAACGGTATTGAAATTGACGATGGTTCACAACATGTCATGTTAGACAACAATACAACAGAAATGAATTACGGGGGTATTGAAGTCAAAGCGCACGCTACAGCTTCAGCACCTAACAACGTAATAATTAGTAATCACATGTCTATTCACGATTCACGCGCTTATAACTTGCGTCACATTGGACATCACAGAGCAGGAGACCCTAAATCTAAAACAGCACATAGTTTACTATTAAGCAATTGTACAGCTATAGAACCTTATGATAATAAAGTTTATCCAAAAACAACACCAAGAGCGTTAGTTATTTCAGCATATAGAAATGTACAAGTTAATAACTTTTCAGCAATCGGTGATGGGAGATATGTTTCAAACCAACCTGTTATAGCTGTCCAATTTTTGAGTGAAAACGTCATGTTAAATGGTATTAATGTCACTGGATTTAAGAATGCTTCGTGTGATGTTAAAGTCTTTGGCGGCGCAAATAGAGGTAAGAAAATAACCTTAAGCAATATTAACATTTGGAATTCTTCTGCAAATAGAGGTATTGCAGGCGGTGGCGGCATATATGATTTACGTATTATTAACGCTAACCCGCAAGGTCAAGGTACAGGAAACGGTTTAGAACTATATAACAATACAGCTGAAATTGTTGGCGTTAATGCTGATAATTATAAGAATGCCGCATATATTACAGAAAAAGCGTATAAAGTTGTACCAACAGCAGTCAAAGGTGGCTTTAGTGGTGGGTCTACTGGTGCGGGCGCAATTGCACAACGTTCAGCAGTTATTGCTTCTACAGGTAATTCATATGCTTATAGTGATAGAAGTTGGCTTGTCGGTGTAGGTATGAATTCTAAAGCCTATGGTTCGCGTAGTGCAGTCATTAATTCGCTAGAGTCCGAAACTTCCCAAAGCAATCACACACAAACTATTTTTAACTCGCGTAACGTTAAGACAAATAAAAATTATTCATGGGTAATGGGCTATGGCACAGATAAACCATCAACTGAAAACGTAAGCATTGAAATGCGGAGTATTAGTGGCAATATCAATACTAAAGGTAAGATCACTTCCGGGCAAGATTTCGGTGACTATGCCGAGTATTTTGAATCTCAATCAGGTCAAGAAATCCTCAATGGTTACATGGTTACACTTGATGGAAGATATATCCGAAAAGCTAACGCTAATGATATACCTTTAGGCGTTATATCTGGTACTGCCGGCGTTATACTAGGCGATCAAATGTTTCATCATAAAGAGAAGTTTTTAAAAGATGAATTCGGTGTAACACAAACCGAATGGGTTACTAAAGAATGGATAGATGATGATGGTGAAACTTATACAGAAGAAGTAGAGGTACCAATTCCCAACCCTGATTATAAAGAGTCGGATAACGAGTATTATTCCCGTTCTGAACGTCCTGAATGGAATGTAGTAGGGCTTATGGGGCAAGTTTATACGCGAATTGACTCAACAGTATCTGCTAACGACTATATAAAAGCTAACAAAGGTATTGGTACCAAAGATAACAACAATGGTTTCTATAGAGTTTTAGAAGTAACAACACCTTATGACAGTGAAAAAGGTTACGGCGTAGCTGTCGTATTAGTAAAATAAGGAGTGATATTGTGACGAACGGTATAGATAAAAAAGCATTATTTAAATTAAAATCTGAACCTTATTTAAAACCAATCTCTGATTTAGGGGTTGGTTTTTATAATTTAGATGAAAATACAGCAATATTAAGATTTCAGTTAAGTAACACAAAAGGTCCTTTATTAATCCATAAGAATAATCTTACAGCTTATGCTTACTTTGAATCTAGTAATGGTAGTGTTTCAGATGTTATTGAATTAGAAGTTGAAAATTCGAACAAAGGATTAGTGACCATTACTTTAGATAAAGACTTTCTACACGCAAGTACATCTACTAAAGTGAAAGGTCAAGTTTATATTGGCGTGAATAATGTTGATAATAAACCAGAATACAATGAAGTTGCCGTGTTTAGAGAGTTTAATTTTGAAGTTAAAGATGCGCTTATCAATAAAATTTCTGCGTTTACTAAAATAGAATATATTCGCATGTTTGACCAACTTAAGACAAGGATTAAACAACGGGTTTTAGATATTGAAGAAGCTATAGCCAATGGTGCAGATTATGTAGCTGAAATGAAATCTGTAGTACAAAAAGGTATCGAAACACTTAACCAAATTGTTAGTGACGGAAAGCAAGATATACAGTCCTATATTAAAGAAGCAAAAGCAACTATAGATTCAACACAAACAAATGCCGTAGATACGATTAAAAAACTATCTAAAGATACAAAAGCTAGTGTAGAAACAAAAGTTAATAAAGCAGTTGAAATCATAGAAACCACATCAAGTGAAGCAACAGAACATATAGATAATAAAATGTCGGAGTTTAACCAAGCAGTTGAAGATAATGATCTTATTACCACTGAGGACTTAGACCAAAATATAAGTAAATTAACCTGGCAAAAACACAAAATAACTAGTAATGATGGGACAATAAAAATAGTGGATTTAGGATCTGATATAGAGAATCTTAATGAAATGATTGAAACAGGTTTTTTCTATACAACTAATACACCCCATTTACCAAGTGGTGTGAGTTCTGCTGGATTTTTAACTGTATATGCAAGAAAGGGCGATGCGCCCATTAAACATGTATATCAACCCTATTATCAAAACAAAATCGTAGTTAGACATTACTACAATGAATGGTCTGAGTGGCAAAAAGTATCTCAAACTCATTCTGATACAGGTTGGATTCCCTTTAATTTGATTAATGGTGCAACAACAAATACAGCATTTAAAGGCGTGGATGATAATGGTTTTGATTGTGCATATCGAATTGAAACAAGAGGTAGTGTTACAGAGAAAACAATAAGGTTTAATGGGAAGAATTTAACACAAAGTCAAGTGATTGCTCAATTACCTAGCAATCTATTCAAAAATGCACATTCATTTTCTATAAGAGTTCCTACATCAACAAGTTATTCAGGTGGTTATATAACAGCTAGACCTAGTGGTGAAGTGAAGTTTTATATAAACGGAGACTCATCAACATGGAATGAAACTGCATATATCTATGGGGAGTATTCTTGGAAAGAATAGGAGGAATATAAATGAATTTTAAACAAGTATACCTTTACGACGGTACACCATTTCTTGCATTTGAAAATGAAGATGGAGAATACGACTATCCCGAAGAAGCATGGACTGAAACACCACCTCCAGAAGGTATATATAGCCCATTTTATTTTAATGGCAATAAATGGGTTGGGTCTACACGGGAAGAATGGATAGAAAACAACCCTAAACCAGAACTTCGAATTCCTTCAACTAATGAATATTTGTTAGCTCAAACACAAATGCAAGTTGCCGAAAGTTCAAGTCAACTTAGACAATCGCAAAATAAATTGGCAGATACTATGTTGGAAATAGTAGAAAAAGATAAACGAATCAATGATTTAGAAGAACAACAAGCGAAACTCTTATTAGAAATCGCAGAAATGAAAGGGAGTAATTAATATGTTTCCAGGTTTTGAAGCAATAAAACATTTTTATGATATTAATTGTTACACTAACGAACAAATTAAACGTTATGTTGAATTAGAATGTATCACAAAAGCACAATACAAAAAAATAACGAATGAAGAATATCCAGAGTCGCAAGAGGAATAGCTTGTGGCTTTTTATTATGGAAAGTAGGAGGTTCAATGTTGAATGAAAGCGAACTAACTTATTGGATTGTCTTTACAGTTATACCCATGATAGTAACAGTTGTCGGGTTATTTCTTAAAGTAAGTAAAGACAAGAAAGATAATGAAAATAGAATTACACGTATAGAATCAGAGGTAGAAGATCATAATACTTCATTAAGAGATATCAAAGAAGAACAAAAACAACAACGTGAAGATACCAAGGTTATCTTAGAAGTTAGTTCAAAGATTGATAGTTTGAATAGTCGCTTTGATAAATTCGAAGACCGATTTTATACACATCAAAATAATCAATTAACTAAAAAGTAAGGTCGTCATAGAGTAGTGGCGACCTTTTTATATTAATTAGGAGGAATTTTAAATGGAACAAATTATCGCATTTGCCGCAGTCATTGCAGTTATTACAGGAGCATTAACGGAAGTTATCAAACGTACAAAAAAAGTGCCTAAGAACTTTATACCATTAGTATCAATGGTCATTGGTTTAGTTATTGGAGGCGTTACGATATTCATTCCAGAAATTGTAAGTGAGTTATCAGTAGCGGGTCGTTTACTAGCAGGGTTAATAAGTGGACTCATGGCGACAGGTATTTGGGAAACATTCAAGAATAAGAATGGTAAAAATCCAAACAAACTCGGTGGAGGAGCCGAAGCAAAACAACCTAAAAAAATAAAACTAATTAAGTCGGCTTAACGGTCGGCTTTTTATTATGGAGGTATTTGTAAATGAAAAAACAAGAAGCCGTTAACTGGGCAGTAAAAAATATCGGTAAAAGTTTAACAGCCGGACAAACAAACGGGGCTCAATGTGCAACATTTATCATAGAATTCTTAAAAGAACATTTTGATGTACACCCAACGGGTAATGCAGTGGATTTTATTGATTATAAATATCCTGAAGGATTCCAGATTATTAAAAATACGAAAAAATTTATACCTCAAAAAGGCGATGTTTTTGTATTGGATGATGGAAGCTATGGACATACAGGGATGATTACTAATGCAAATCAATACTTATTTGATAGTATTGACCAAAATTGGTATAACGCTTCAAACAACGGAAGTCCTGCAACATTTATTCAAGATCATGTGTATGATGATTTTGTAGGTGTCATTCGTCCACCATATAAAGATGCAGAAAAAGGGGTTACTACAGAATCAACAAAAATTGAAACAATCAATCATTCTATTAATTATACAATGAATGAGCGTGTAGGTTCTATTGATGGTGTTGTTATTCACAATACAGCTGATAGTATTTCTGCAAAAGAGCAGTACAATCGTTTAAGTAATGCATCTGTGGCTCGTTATGAGGGAGGCGTTGCCCATTATTATGGAGATAGAAAGACAATGTGGCGAGCTATAGATACATTCCGTATTGCGTGGCATGTGGCGGATAGTTATGGTAATGGTCATTATTTAGGTTATGAAGCTTGTGATTCAATGGGTGCTAGTAACAAAGACTTTGCGAAAAATGAGCAAGCTATATTTAAACAAGCAACCATTGATATGTTGTATTATGGTCTAAAACCTAATAGAAAAACTGTGAAGCTGCACAATCAATTTGTAGCAACAGCATGTCCACACAGAAGTATGGCATTGCATGTGGATTTTGACCCTATTATTAGTGGTGCACCTTCGACAGCCAAACAACATGAGATGCAAGATTATTTCATTAAAGAAATCACTAAATATTATAAAAATCCAACTTTAGATGCTTGGTGTGCCAGATAATGTTACAGATGGTGTAACAATACCGACTGATGAACAAAAGAAAAACCCAGTCAAAGATAAAGGTAAAAAAGTCGGTAATAAATGGCGTAGAAATCAACATAATATTTTGTGGAAACCTGAAAAAGGAACGTTTACAGCAACAACTAATATCTATACTAGATATAATGGACCGTGGACAGGTTGGGAAATTGCCGGTATGTTATATGCTCGGTCAATCAGTAAATTATGACGAAATTTATGACTTTGACGGTTATATTTGGATTGCGTGGACTATAGACAGTGGTGCTCGTGTTTATATGCCGATTGGAGATTCAAATGGAAATGGTAGTAGAATAGGAGATGCGTGGGGAGACTTTAGCTAAAAGAAGTATAACAGAATTAAATAAGTCGTATAGTTTGAAAGTGTTAAATAGCTTTAGTAATATAATTTAAGGAACAAAGTAAACTCTGTTCTAATGATTAACTTATTAGACACCTCTTTACGAGGTGTCTTTTTTTGATATATTGTCGAATAACTATTGAAGAACGACATAGTTTCAATAGGAAATATTATTTTTACATGACTGCCACCCTACGAGGTGGTAATTTTTATGTTTTTTCTACAATATCAATGGTGCATTTATACCATGCACCAACTCTTAAACTCTAAAACATGGTTAGTAGACAGTCGTTAATTCGGTTGTCTTTTTTGTTTATGAAAATTTTAAGCGGGTATTTAATTAATAGAATCTCCAAAGTAAAATCATATTTTCTAAGTTTCAACTCTGCTAATAGTTGATGCCATCCAGCCTTCCTACTGGGTGGCTGTTTTTATTTATCTATTGAAACTTTAAATGATAATTGTTATTGATACTCATCAGTATTTAAGGCGTATTTGTTTATTCTTTTTTTAACTAGTGAATAATTCACTAAACAGTAAATTTGGATGCTCCACTATATATAAGTGGAGATTTTTTATAATAAATTTCACTAATTAAATTTAGAGTTTTGTCACAGAAGTAGTAGAATTCAAGAAATGTTGTTTGGTTATAATTGTTTATTAACAATAAAAGTTACAAATAAGTACTCTGTTTGTTCATTATATTTTTATTGATAGTAACTTATAGTAGGTATAATAATATCATCTACAATTTCTTTAACATTATATTTAAATATGGAATTATTTGATTTTGACGTAGTACTTCTGAGTAATTGAAAATAAGATAACTTAACTATATCGGGGGGAATATTATAAATTTCACCCGTGTGTATTGCTAATTTAAATATATAATCCATCATTTTAATATTGGATTCCCTAACCTTAGGTAGTAAATCATTTTTATAATTAAAAGTATCATCATTAAAAAGTAAGTTAAGGTAACTAAAAGGAGTTTTTTGGGTTTCATCAATAAACTTATAACCAATAAAAATCAAATTTTCGCGCATATTACCCTCATCAAAATCTAATTTATTTAAATCGCTTTTTGTATTTTCTATATGATAAATAATGGTATCTATAATTAAGTCATGATTAGTATCCCAGTATCGGTACATTACTGATCTACTTGTTTGTACATACTTAGCTACTTTTGTGAAATTAATACTTCTATATCCTTCAGCTTTAATTAGTTCATAAGTGATATTATAAATTTCTTCCTTTAATTGTTTACTGTTTCTTCTCCTTTGATTTTTCATAAAAACCTCCCTCTCAGAATCTAATATATAATATATTACTTGGAAAAGTAAAGTACATAGTGTATCTTAATAGTTAAGGTGTTTTTATTAATTAGTAATTGGAGATGAATATATGAAAGTAATTGTAATCGGTGGCTCCCATGGAGGAATAGCTACAATAGATGCACTAATAGACAAATATAAATATTTAGATGTACTGTGGTTTGATAAAGGTAATTTTACTATTAATAATTCTTTAGATAGTCAAAAAAGTAAAACAAAAATCGAAGAATTAAAGTCAAAAGGAGTAACAGTTTTTCAAGAAACTGAAGTAATCAGTTTAAACACTGAAAGTAAAACCATAACTATAAAAGATTTAAAAAACAATAAAGTTTTCTACGAAAATTATGACAAACTCATTTTGAGTCCTGGTTCACACCCTAAAACAGTTGACTTACCAGGAGCTGATGCCAAAAATGTTGTTACCATGGCAAATCGTAAAGACTTATTAAAGGTTAGACAGGCTAGTGATAATGATAAAATTAATGATGTAGTAATAGTTGGAGCCGGATATAATGGTGTAGGTGCAGTAAATATGTTTATAAATAAAAATGTGTCACTAATAGATCATAATGAGTTTTCTTTAAGCGACTATTTAGATAATGAACTAGCAGAAAAAATAGAGGATAAAATGAAAGAAAGAAACGTAAATCTTGAAATGAATAATTCTATAATAGAAATTATTAAGAACGATGAAAATGAAGTTATTGCCATTAAAACTAAAGATAAAATTTTGTCTGCCGATTTTGTAATATTAACTATTGGTATAGAACCTAACACCAAATGGTTGAAAAATACATTGGATTTAACTGAAAATGGCTATATAAAAGTGAATGATTATATGGAAACAAATGTAAAAGATGTATTTGCTGTAGGTGATGCAACATTAACAAAATTTAATCCTTTAAATAAAAATATAAAAATTGGGTTAGCTACTAAAGCAAGGAGACAAGCTTATTGTGCGGTGATGAATCTAGAAAATAAAAATATTCCATTTTTTGGAGTACAAGGTTCTTCAGGATTAAGATTATTTGGATATAAATTTGCATCGACTGGTTTAAATGAAAAACAAGCTAAAAAAGAGAATTTAAATTATAACTCTGTATATATAGAAGAAACAAAATTAGATAACAATTTTGTGGTAAAAAATACACTTTCTAAAGATAATCCGTTAATATATTTTAAGATTCTTTATAATGTAGATACCTACCAAATATTAGGCGCTCAAATCATGTCTTCAAATGATGAAACAGCTAATATTAATGCTATGTCTATCGCTATTCAAAACCAATATACTATTACACAACTTGCTTTTGCTGATTTTTTCTTTCAACCGGAATTCAGCAAACCTCTTAACTTTATGAATCGTGCTGGCATTTCTGCGATGAAAAAAGAAGGAATCCTTTAAATATAGAAATTTACCAACTCTAATTTTGATAAAAAATAATTACTGGTTTTAAAAATCAGTACTGAAAATTAAATTGATTATTTAATCGTAAAGACTTAAAGTTAACCACTTTGAACAATTTAAGGCTATTTATGATGAACTAACAACAATATTCATTAGTATGCCCGACAATGAGAAAACTATCTCATTATCTCTTATGACATTTCAAATGTATATAACCACATTTCTTTTATGCCTATCGTTACTATTGTTCATTGGTCCTAAGGCACATTTTTATTATTTGTATAAAAAGAATTGAAGTAGATAGTCATGAATGAACACAAATAGACGATTAAAAAAACTAATCAAAAATGATATTACTGGTTACCATATATAAAGAAACTGGTGTTAGTCAAACTGTCATTTCTAGTTTAAGAAATGGGAATAGTGATATAGACAATTTAACATTAAAGCCAACGGAAAAACTATATAGATACTCAAACGCGACCTAAATGAATAGGTGGGCGTTTTACGTGTCAAATACACATAATTTTAGTTAGAAATTTTCTTTGAAATTAGGGCAGTCGTTAATTCGGCTGTCTTTTTTAATGTTTAATTATAATTTAAACGAGGAAGAATATGTGTACATGCATTTTTCATATTTACATTACCTTTTATATATAAATTCACCTAAGCATGTCACTGGGTGGTTATTTTTGATGAAATAACTAGTTTCTGTAGATGAAATGTATTATAATGTAACTAAAGGAGATGAGGAATATGAATGTTATAAATAAGTTTTATAAGAACATTAATAAAGATATTAACAAATTTTCTAGTTCTTTTGCTAATATTATTTCTCCTCACGATAAGAAAAGAAATATTAATAAACTAAATGTTTATTATCATAAAAAGGATAATACTTCTGAAGACTGGAAAAAGATTAAAGGAGATTATACTAAAATAGGAAATGATATTAGAAAGGCTATAAAAAATTATGCCAGATAACGAACAAACACAACACGATTTAGATATAATCGATGCTTTAAAGCGTTCAGATGTAGCTGAAGATAAAAAAGAAGATATGATTGCGACTTTGGAAATGTACAATGGGCCAATTCCCCATCCAAAAATTTTAGAGGGTTATGATAAATTAGATCCAGGTGCGGCAAAAAGAATTATAGATAATGGAATAGGAGAATCAAATCATAGACGAAATATGGAGGAAAGAACTGTAAAACATGTTGCTAGAAGCTTTTATTTTAGATTCGTTCTTGCCTTTATTTTAGCAATATTGTTTGGTTTTGGGAGTTTCTTTTTAATACTTAAAGATCATGCGATTTTAGGGACAGTATTTGTTGGTTTTACATTCATATCAATGCTAGCAATTTTTACTGGGGAATCTCAAAATAAAAATGAAAACTCTGATGAATAAAACTAATTTTTACACTCACTCAACTAGTGGGTGTTTTTTTAATTAAAAAAACCATTCCTAAGAATGGTTTTAATCGTTCGCGACAAGAAAGAAAATCCCGCCTATTATCATTATTAATATTAATGTTCCTATAAAAGGTGCCCAAGCTAACACAAGAGACCAGATTATAAGTATTAACGAGGTTAGTATTTGTATGGTACCAAAAAGTGATGAACCCGTTAAATAAGCAATATAAATAGTTAGTGCGAAGATAGCAACAGTTAATAACATTAATCCTATAATCTTTAAAGTCCCAGTCGTATAACCATCAACTAACAGGTTTTTTACATGAACTTTATTACCATACTGATCTACAAAGTTCCCCGCTTGAATAATCAAATTAATAAACGAAATGATACCAAGAGCAAACGTTATAAAATTCCATTTTACCCTATCCAAATCTTCTAATATATCCATTTAAAACACACCCCTTTGCATTCTAATAGTAATTATACACATAAAAATAGTTGTTTATAATATGAATGCCCAACTGTATAGTTTTATTTCTTAAGTGTTTCAAAATATTATTCCAGAATACATTATAGACGGATATTTAATTATTGAAAGATATTGTGGAGATAAAATAAGTCCATTTAGGTTAATAAGTGAGTTCTTTAGCAATGTATTAATAAATCAATTATGTTATTATAGTTCTAAAATAAGTTCGGGAGGTTTGCTTTGTGAGATATTTAGATTTTAAGCAAGTTGATGTATTTCCGAATGAAGCTTTTAAAGGTAATCCGGTTGCAGTAATTTTTAATGCTGATGGTTTAAGTGTTGAGGAAATGAAAAATATAGCTAGTTGGACTAATTTATCTGAAACGACATTTGTCTTTAAACCAGAAGATAACAATGCAGATTATAAGCTGAGAATTTTCACCCCGAATAATGAGTTGCCTTTTGTCGGTCATCCTACAATAGGCTCGTCTTTTGCTATATTGCAAAATGGATTAATTCCTAAGAATAAAGGTTACTTAATACAAGAATGTGGCGTGGGTTTAGTAAAAATAGATTTCACTGAAGATAAAACATATTTTAGCTTACCTAAACCTGAAGTTAGTGAATTACAAGCAAGACAATTTGATGGGATAGTTGATAGCTTAGGGATAAAAAATGAAGATGTAATTCATTCTAAAGTAATTAATATTGGCGCAGAGTGGTTAACGTTACAATTAAAAAATTCTAGTGTTGTTAAAAACCTTGAACCTAATTTTAAATTGATGGAACACTATATTTACGATGGAACTACTGGTGTAACGGTGTTTGGAGAAAATGCTATTGATAAAGATACCAAATTCGAAGTACGTTCATTTGCACCGAAAGAAGGAGTGAATGAAGATCCAGTTTGTGGTAGTGGTAATGGTTGTGTTGCTGTTATGAATGATTTATATGGTTTTTTGAATGATCTAGAGTTTTCTAATTCGCAGGGTGAATGTATAAACCGAAATGGTAGAGTATATATTAAACAAGAAGATGAATTGAAATTAGGTGGAATTTCTAAAATAATGATTGATGGAAAAATAACAATCGAGAACAAATAAAACCAGTTTCTTATTGTATTGATAATATCATAAAAAACTATACGAATACATAAAAGCCCACCTAAATGAATAGGTGGGTTTTTCGCTATTTAGGTTTTCTGTTTAACACTTCCGAGCCCGCAACTCCTATAATCATAATGAGTAATGGAAGAATAGAATAGAGGATATCATTATTAAGAAATCCAATATCATTACCGCTTGTTTTGACATAAATAAACAAGCCAAACTTGATTAAAAGTAATAATAATCCGATTACCACTAGAATATCAAAACATTTTTTTGTTTTAGGGTATTTCAATGCTTTATTACTGGCATATTTATATTTCATGTAAAATCACTCCTTTTGATTTTATAATATACAATTTAATAATATATTATAAACAAAAATCTTTGAATAGCTAACCAGAAATGTGATATCCAAAATATTATTTTATTATTAATATTGAAATTAAATTAATGTTTTGCTAGATTTAATATAGCCTCTATACAGAGCATACGTGTCCTTCTATTTACCATTTGTATGTTCACTTGTAATAGTGGGCTATTTTAAATTATTCAGGTCGCTACTCAATAATTTAAAAAGATGAATAATGTCATTAGACCACCCATACATGTTATTGGGTGGTTATTTTTACATTTGCATCAATAAATAAGTGGTAAAATATATTTGTCCCTATTCATAGGGGCTCCTTTAGTCTTGAAGGCAACTTACTAGCCAGAAGGTAAGTTGGCTTTTTTATTTATTTAAAAATTCATTAAGTATAGGGTTGTCATCTTCTTTTTCAACAACTGTCGATACATCCTCAGTTATTTCATCTTTCGCATCTATTGTTTCATCTTCAATTAAACTTTCCACTCTATTAGCTACTTCTTTTTTATTCCAACCTATTTTTTCAATTTCTTTTTTGTAATTCATGTACACTCTCCTTGATTGGATGAATTTATGTAAGGATTAAGTGTAGTTTATTTTAAGAAAAAAAGAAATATAATTAAACTGAATTAAGCAAAATTCAACGAAAAAATATATAAGTTAAGACAGCTCTGCCAATTTACTACGAACTCAATTAATCATCTAATTGAAAAATTTAATGTTTATAAATTAGTAATTCACGGTTTTTAAGCGCTTTCTTAGATGAAAAAGGCTATAAATGATAATATAAAGGTAGTTAAGAAATTATAATATTGGAGGATGATTTACGATGAATAAAACAGCTGTTATTACGGGTTCTGCAGGTGGTTTAGGTAAAGGGATAGCAGAAAGACTGGCAAATGATGGTTTTAATTTAATAATACAAGATCTTAATGAAGAACTCCTTTTAGAAACAGAAAAAGAATTTAAGAATAACGGTTTTAATGTTGCCGCATTCAAAAGTGATGTTTCGGTGAAAAAAGAACAAACAGAATTAGTACAGTTTGCGGTTACGGAGTTTGGTCAGATAGATGTTTTTGTTAATAACGCCGGAGTAGATGCCGTTTCTCCATTTTTAGAAATAGATGAAGAACAGCTTAATAAACTATTCAATGTAAATGTTTATGGTACAGTGTTCGGTACGCAGGCCGCAGCAGAGCAATTTAAAAAACAAAATACAGGTGGTAAAATTATAAATGCATGTAGTATTGCTGGGCATGAGTCTTATGAAATGTTAGGAACATATTCAGCTACTAAACATGCGGTGCGTTCTTTTACACAGACTGCGGCTAAAGAATTAGCTCAAGATGGTATTACAGTTAATGCATATTGTCCTGGCGTTGCTAAAACTAAGATGTGGGATCGTATCGATGAAGAAATGGTTAAATATAACGATGATATGGAGCCTGGAGATGCGTTCGAAGAATTTTCTTCTGCAATAAAATTAGGAAGATATCAAGAACCAAGAGACGTTGCTAATTTAGTATCTTTCTTAGCCTCAGAAGGTTCTGGTTATATTACAGGTCAGTCTATTCTTACTGATGGTGGTTTAGTATATAGATAACACGAACTATGTTTGATGCCTCTTTACGAGGTATCTTTTTTGTGATATAAATATTTTAAGCAATATACTATTGCTAACCAACGCAAGTACACCTTACTAAAAGAAGCAGACACATTGTCCCGTGCCTGCTCTTTTTATTTATCTCTTGTAAAATATAGAATATTCTGATAATATAAAGACTGTGAACTTCTTACCTTTCAAAAAAGGTCTCTATATTATATCTCGGGCAGGCACTTACGTGTCTGTCTTTTAATTTATGTGTTAAAATATATTTGTAGGTTGCCCCCTTGGTAACCTATTATCTAAAAAGTTTATTCCATTTCCACCCTGCGGGGTGGTTATTTTGATTGGAAATAAAGTAGACAATCAAATAATTTGATTAATATGTAGATAGTGATAAAGTGAATTTTGTGGTTAAATTTTCAAAATTTAATTCACGCCCTTTTATTTATATAGTATAATTATTGCCGCCCTAAAGGGCGGTTATTCTTTATTTTTAATGGAGACGTTTACATTATATATTATATTGATTTAATGTTAATTTTATATTAATCTAATATTAGACATATTTTTACAGTTTTCTATCTATTTTGGGGTAAGCATATACAGTTGCTTACTCCTTTTTTAACGTTGTAATAAACACGATATTCTGATAATATGAAATTACTTTACTTTGTGTGGGAAACCAAATCCGAAAAGGCACCTCTTTACAAGGGTGTCTTTTTTTGATATATTGTCGAATAACTATTGAAGAAGGATATAGTTTCAATAGGGATATTATTTTTACATAACTACCACCCTTATAGGTGGTAGTTTTTATTTACTTATACAACTTTGTGAGGTATTATTTATTAACACGCCTTAGGGCGTAAAGGAATTATGATGGGTCTTTTTCTTGCTCGCTCTTTGGCGTGTAGGAGAACGCAACTCCTTATAATCCTATGGCACCTCTTTACAGGGGTGTCTTTTTTATGATATAAATTATTCTAGCAATGTATTATTGCTAACCATTCAAATATACCTTACTAAAAGAAGTAGATACGTTGTCCCGTGTCTGCTTTTTTTATTTATCCATTGTATTTATTGGAATATTCTGATAATATGTACTTATCCTTTCATTGTATATATAAATTTCTATTAAGTATGAAATTATTTTAGTAATTACTTCAGCTCAAGGCGAGGCGCTTTATGCGTCTGTCTTTTTTATGTTACAATATGTTTATGGGTTGCTCCCTTGTAACCTATACATCTAAAAAGTTTATTCCATTTCCACCCTGCGGGGTGGTTTTTTATCATATTAAGTTATGTTGTAAAGGGTTCCAAATTTTACTGTTAAATTATATTTAATTGTCTTGCGCGTGTTTTATTTGTGTGCTAAATTAATGATAATAACCATTCGGTTATAAAATAAATATATAATATATAGTACAGCCACCTTTATAGGTGGCCATTTTTTATTTATATGATATACTTTTATTAGTTTCTGATTATAGAAACTTCCTTTAGTATTTGGACAGTCGTTAATTCGGCTGTCTTTTTTGTTATAATATAGATGTAGTGATTTTTCGTGATTATATGTAGACAGGCGTTTAACTTTCTGTTTTTTTAAAATCCATATATCTTTTTAGTTAAACATTGTGTATCATAATAATTAATTGTGCTAAAAAGGGGGAATAGAATAATGGAATATAAAGAAACTGATCAAAGTGAAATTATTTCTGAAGATGTTTTTTACGCAAATTCAATGGGGTTTAATTTAAATGAAGATGAACTTATACTAACATTCGAAAGAAGAATGCCAGGAGTCAAACCTGCTAGTCAGACTATAGTTGTGAACCCTAAAGCAATGAAAGCGTTAAGAGATGGAATGGATGGTCTAATGAATTTTTATCAAGAAACTTACGTTAATGAAAAAGTGAATGAAAATGACCGAGACTAAAGTAACACATATAACTAACAACAAATGGAATAAACATGGTAAAATGTTTGTAGCAGACAAATTCCGATATGATAAAAGAAAAAAGTCGCTTCTGGCGATTATTATGGCGGTGATTTTATGAGTATGGATTATATTACAAGACCAGAATTTGAACAACACCAAAAACATATGGATACAAGGTTTGATGCTATAGAAGCTAAAATAAATTTAAATAACCAAATTTTATCTAAAGATATAAAAGAAGCAGTTTCAAGTTTAAAAGAAGAAATTAACGATAAAAAAATAACAACTAATCGTTTTTGGATAGGAATATCTATACCGCAATTATAAGCATAATTGGTATATTAATTTCTATTTTAACTTAACACCCACTCAACTAGTGGGTGTTTTTGTTTTGTGGTAAAATATATTCACATGTACAAGAGCATTTGAGTTAATGAGCAACATGTTTTATTTTTCCATATATTTTAGTTAACCACCCACACATGTCACTGGGTGGTTTTACATAATCTTAATAAAAGGATCACATTGAATTTACAATTTTGCTGTATGCTTAAGTAAAATTATGTTAGTAGGTGTAAGTATTATAAAACATAGAATAAAAAAATATGTAGAGAATGGAAAGCTTGAAAAAATACTTCATAAAATAAATAGTAAAGTTAAAGAGAAAAAGGGTAAAGATTATTCTAAACATATAGATAAACTAATAATTAAATTAAAAAAATGGTAATTTGAATATAGCTTTCTTTTTTGATAAATTACTAAATAGCTCTAAGAAATGAGCGAAAATAAAATTTGTAAACTCCCCACCTTTATGGCGGGGAATTTTTTATATCTACATTTATTATGAAGAAACTGGATTAAGTAAAGTTAATTTGTTATATATTGTGGAGATAAAATAAATTAAGAAATATGAAGAAAACACTTGGATTACTTAATAAATGTGTAGTATAATTATATATGTAAGGTTGAGATACACCTTATACACTTCAAGTGAAAGGGGTTAGTCCTTTGCTTGAGATAATAAAAATGCTCCTAGAACATCCAATATTGGCAGTATTGGCGTTACCAGGAACATTAAAACAACTTAGAAAGTGGCATCTCGGGTACTTAGACCGAAAGCCAAACACCAAGGATTAACTTATCATTGGAGCCTACGGGCTCCTCCTTACACTTGAAGTATATAATATTTATCGGAGGTTTTCAAATATGACATTTCAAATGTATATAACTGCATTTCTTCTATGCCTACCGTTACTATTGTTCATTGGACGTAAAACACATTTTTATTATTTAGATAAAAAGAACGGAAGTAGATAGCCATGAGTGAATATAAACAGACAATCAAAAAACTAATCGAGAGTGATTTAACTGGCTACCAGATATATAAAGAAACTGGTATTAGTCAAACGGTCATATCTACGTTAAGAAACGGAAATCGTGATATAGACAATTTAACTTTAAAGACGACAGAAAAGCTATACGAATATGCAAAAGCCCACCTAAATGAATAGGTGGGTATTTTTAAGAGCAAAAAAGGGCGAATTAATTATAAACTTGTACAAACCAACGGAATAAAAAAGGCATTATATATAGCATGAACCGTGATATATCAGTGTTTTTGTAAACGAATAAAAAACATATAGAACGTAATGTTTTAAAGATAAAACTAATATAAAGAAAGACTACAATTCTAAATATAGAATTGTAGTCTTATAGTCACAGGAGGTCGGCCAAACAAGTTTTAAATGATATCTCTTTATTCAATTTCTATTCGTTTGGTAGGTTTTACGTATTGCTCATCTTTTTTCAAATTTAAGTGTAAGACGCCGTTATCATATTTTGCATTAATATTATTTTCGTCTACATTTGGCAATGTGTAAGTTCGATTTATATATGATGCATTTCTTTCTTGTCTAATAATATTTCCTTCTTGATCTGTTTCATTGTTTTCGTTAGATTGTTTAGCTTCTATATATAAAGTTTCCCCTTGATAATCCAAGTTGATATTTTCTTTTTGAATACCAGGTAACTCGATATCAAGAATATATTCTGAATCTGTTTCTTTAATGTCAGTGTTTGGAAAATTAGGGAAAATTGGTCTCGTAAAGTTTTCAAAAAATTTTGAAGGTGATAAATCAAAAAAGCTATTATTTGGTAATAGGTTACTCATAATAAAATTCCTCCTCTGATTTTTCAATTCTTAATTTTAGTATGGAAATTAAATTAAAGATTTAAATATCACAATTAAACTAAGAATATCGCCTCCTATAAATATTTTTATCATATGGTAATCAGAATGCTATATGATAAGTTTTAGTTAACTTTCCTTTTATTGTCGTTTAATGAATTTTTGAAAGTTTCATAATTTTCAAGATTCATATACTTATATAAATCAAAGTATTTCTTGTCTAATAGATTAGGTAATTTACCATATTTTAATTGTTGAACTACTTGATGTAAAATCATAATCATCACACTCCCACAAAGATTAAAAGTCTGAATCTTTGATTACCATATGATAATTTACACTTATTGTATATCATTTTATATTGTATTTGTCAATAATAAAATAACATTTTAGAGAGGATGATTATTATGACAAATAAAGCATTTAATTTGGAAACTTTTAACCATTACTTTAAGAATTTTCAAGAAAAATTGGCAACTGAAATATTTAATGTTTCCATTGATAGTCATGTTAAAGAAGAATATGACAAGTACATTTTGAAAGCTAAAATACCTAATTCATCCCAAAATCTTTTGAACTTAAAATTCTTTAATAATATATTAACGTTTAGAGGAGAAAAATACGATCATTTAGAAAAAAGAAAGTCCCTTTATTTGAACAATTTACTTTTAACAATGTCGATGTGCAGAATATTTATGCTTGAATACAACAACGGTATTTTAGAAGTCAGATTACCTAAATTAATACCTGATGAAGATGTTGTTCAAAGTATAGATGTGCATTAAATAAAGCCTCCCTTAACAGAGGGAGGCTTTAAACATAAAGTAAACATATTATCTATTTACTCTTACTCTAGTGTTTTAGATCGGTATGAAATAAGTGATTTTTACTTATCCAACTGTTTTATGTTATAATACTTTAAATTTAAAGGAGGTATTATCTATGTGTTCGAGTATTGTCTGTTGTAGATTATAATTCTTTTCATTCGTAATAAGTAAGAGTGAAAGGAGATAAAGATATGGGTGTTGTTTCAATTTTTGTTATTAACCAAGTTCATTATATTTCAGACTAAACTACTGATCATAATGAACTTTGAAATCTGTTCGTTATGACAAATAAGGAGCAGAATATAATGAATAACAAAAACCCTAAAAACTCACAAAATTTTATAACATCTCAAAAATATATAAATGAGATATTAAAAGAAACAAATATAGGCATTGATGATAATATAATTGAAATTGGAACTGGAAAAGGGCACTTTACAAAATACATGTCCAATATAGCTAGATTTGTAACTGGTATAGAAATTGACAAGACTTTATATTGTATTTTAAAAAATGATATTGGTTCGTCAACTAATATTGAATTAGTGAATAAAGATATACTGATATATCATTTTCCTAAAAACAAACAGTATAAGGTGTTTGGCAGTATTCCATATAATATAAGTACTGAAATAGTCAAAAAAATCTTATATGAAAGTAATGCTGAGTATAACTATCTTATTGTAGAATTCGGGTTTGCTAAACGAATTATGGATAAAAAAAGAGCATTAGCCTTATTACTTTTACCTAAAATTGATATTGAAATTTTAAAAGTAATTCCCAACTCTTATTTTCATCCGAAACCTAAAGTAGATTCAGCGTTAATCTTACTAAAGCAAGATAAATCTTTAATCTCAAAAAACGATGAAAATATTTATCATTTTTTTGTGTATAAATGGGTAAATAAAGAATATAAACAGCTATTTACAAAGAATCAGTTTAATAAAGCGTTAAAACATGCAAAAGTACAAGATATAAATGAGATTTCAAAAGAACAATTTATATCAATTTTTTATAGTTATAAATTGTTCAATTAAATTCATAGAATATTTCAAAATCTCTCATGCTCTGTCCGCATATTTCATTGGGTGAGTATTATTTTAAAGTAGTATTAAATGAAAAAATGTGTTAAAATACACCTGCGGTTGGTGAATAACCGTTCTATTTACACATGTTAAGGCCTTCATTGAGGCGCCTCTTTACGAGGTGCCTTTTTTTATTTATGATTGTGCGCATGTCGTAGTGTGGCCTTCTATGAAATTATATCAATTTTGATTTAATATCATTTCCAACGTCACTCTTTATAGGTGGCGTTTTTTTATGTTAAAATACACCTACGCCATAACCTATTATCCTTGAAAGGCAGTTACAAACTGACAATAGGTATTTATTTAAAATTATTCTGGTCGCTACTCAATAATTTTAAAAATGTATAAGGTTATTTAACCACCTATACTAGTTACTAGGTGGTTAATTTTTCTTAATATTGAAATTGAAGGAATTTTTTGATAAATTAAATATAGGCTCTATAAGGAGCCACGTATCCTAATAATTCGACACTTTTATGCTCACTTATATTAGTGGGCATTTTTATGTTTATTAAATAATTATATGGGTATTTAATATCTATAACTCTTTTGCTAGATTAGTTATTGTATTCCATAAGTTAAAGACAGTCGTTAATTCGGCTGTCTTTTTTGTGGTATAATTCAAATGTAGATTTTTATGTCGTTAAGGGTTCCGAGACCTAACGTCAATAAAGCAATTGGAATAAAGCATAATTTCATGTTATCTTAAATGTAAAACTTATTTTACATATCAGGAGGGAATATGAAGAATCGAATAAAAGAATTCAGAAAAAAATTTTCTATTAGTCAAGACTATTTGGCAAAGAAATGTGATGTTAGCAGGCAAACAATAAATGCTATTGAAAATGATAGGTATGATCCTGAGTTAAAATTAGCATTTAAAATATCTAAAGTTTTTAAGAAGAAAGTTGAGGATATATTTGAATACAAAGCTTTATAAGAGTAATTATATTATTACTATGAAGGATATTGTAAAAGAAGATAATGAGATGCTTTATAAAAAGACAAAACCTTTAGAAATGCCATTAAGTGAAAATGAATTTATACTTTTGAATAATATGATGCTTTTTTTAAAAAATAGTCAAAATGAGCAAAAAAGTAAAAAGTATAATTTAAGACCTGGGGTTGGTCTATCAGCTAATCAATTAGGATTAGATAAAAAGATGTGCGCTATATATTTAGTAGATGAACATGGTGTAGAACATGAATATTTTTTTATAAACCCAAAAATTATACGAGAGTCTGTTCATAAAATTTACCTTCCACAAGGAGAAGGTTGTTTATCTGTAGATAGACCTATTTATGGAATAGTACCTAGAAATGAGCGTATAACTGTTAAATATCAAAATTCATATGGGGAAGAAAAAATATTGAAGCTTAAAGGACATGCTTCAATTGTAGCTCAAGCATGAAATAGATCATCTTAATGGAATAATGTTTTTTGAACGTATTGATAAAATAAATCCGTTAGCACCTCCTAATAATGCAACATCTATTTATTAAAGGAGTAACTATGGAATTTAGAAACGAATGAAACAAGGTTAAGAAATGGGAATCGTGATATAGACAATTTAACTTTAAAGACAACAGAAAAGCTATACGAATATGCAAAAGCCCACCTAAATGAATAGGTGGGTTGTTTTGTCATTTGGGTCCCTTAAAAGTCCCTAAAATTTAGTTTTATATAGTTAGTAACGTTAATGTCATATAGAAAGAATGCCGTCATTACAACATTCTTAATTTTAAAAAGTGTGTAATTATATCTTATAAGTCCCCTCGAAGGGAATCGAACCCCCATTTTAAGAACCGGAATCTTACGTGTTATCCATTACACTACGAGGGGTTAAAAAACACGGTAATACAAGTGTACAAATCTTAGAAGTAACGGTCAATAAGAATAATGTAAGTTTCGTGAAATTTCGAGCTTAATTTTTGACCATATTTGACTTTTGAGTTAAAATAAATTTATCAATTAGAAATGAGGAGGCAATATTAATGAATTTAATACCTACAGTAATTGAAACAACAAACCGTGGGGAACGTGCATATGACATTTACTCACGTTTATTAAAAGACCGTATTATTATGTTAGGTTCACAAATCGATGATAATGTAGCAAACTCTATAGTTTCACAATTATTATTCCTACAAGCACAAGATGCTGAAAAAGATATCTATCTTTATATCAATTCACCGGGCGGAAGTGTGACGGCTGGATTTGCAATTTATGATACAATCCAACACATTAAACCAGATGTACAAACAATCTGTATTGGTATGGCTGCCTCAATGGGTTCATTCCTACTTGCAGCAGGAGCAAAAGGTAAACGTTTTGCTTTACCAAATGCTGAAGTAATGATTCACCAACCACTTGGTGGTGCGCAAGGTCAAGCAACAGAAATTGAAATTGCTCGCGAATCATATTCTTAAAACACGTTCAAAATTAAACCAAATTTTAGCAGATCGTACTGGTCAGTCAATTGAAAAAATTGAAAAAGATACAGATCGTGATAATTTCTTATCAGCTGAAGAAGCTAAAGAATACGGTTTAGTTGACCAAGTTATGGTTCCTGAAGCATAATATTAAAATAGTATAAAAGCTTAAGTAAAAAAGACAAGCCGCATTATGTGGCTTGTCTTTTTTTATTCATTATTTTACTAAATCTTCTAAAGCTATTTTTAAATCTGGATATTTAAATTTAAAATCTATAGCCTGTAATTTATTTGGAATTACTTTTTGTGTGTCTAATACAACTGTAGACATTTGACCTAAAGCTAATCTTAAGGCTAATGCAGGCACCCAAGTGAAATGGGGGCGGTGTGTGACACGTGCCAGTGTATAGCCGAATAAATTTTGATGTTCAACAATAGGCGCTGTAAAGTTGAAAACGCCTTGCGCATTTCCGTGGTTAATTGTATAGAGAATTGCTCTTGTTAAATCATCTAAATGAATCCAAGAATACCATTGTCTACCTGAACCGAGTTTACCACCAAGGTAAAATTCATATGGTAGTTTCATTAAAGGTAAGGCGCCTCCATCTTCTGCAAGAATCATGCCAAATCTACCAATTACAACACGTGTGCCTAATGATTCAAACTGACGTGCACGACGTTCCCATTGGTAAACTACTTCCGATAAGAAATCAAATGGGAGTGATTGATATAATTCTGTATAAGTTCGATCGTAATCTGGTTTGTAATAACCAACTGCACTCGCATTGAAGAATACTGAAGGTTTTTGTTTGCGATTTTTAAACAAGTCGAATAATGCTTGCGTAGACTGTATGCGACTCAACATAATTGCTTGTTTATGTTCTTTTGTCCACCGTTTCATTAAACTTGCACCCGCAAGGTTAATAACAATGTCAATATCAGGAATTTGAGATTCCCAATTTGCTTTAGACCAATTAACGTATGTTATTTTGGGATGTGAAGTTGATTTGTCTTGTCTAGTAAGTATCGTTATATGCGCATCACTTTGCTTGATAGCTTCAACGAGTTGGCTACCAACCATACCTGTGCCGCCTGTTATTAAATAGTTTTTCATTATATCACCTCATAAAATAGTAATGCTTTAGACTGTAATGATTAAAAACGACTCAAGCTAATTGCTTTTCTGACATAATTCTTTCGAAAATTGTTCAAGAATATGTCATTTAGTCATCTTAAGAAGTATTTAAAATAATATAGGATGCCGTTATAATAAGGGTACCTTCGATATTAATTAATCATCTCTTAATTATTTCGAGTATACCCCATAATATACTAACGAAGGTAAAATTTTGACTCCCTTTAGTAGTGGCCTATGCGATTATCGTATAGGCCTATATTTATATGCTAACGTAATTAAAGATTTATAACTATCTTTTTATTTAGATAGCGCTTATATAAATGTATCTTCAATAAGATTTTTACAGCTTTACTATTAGATGAAAAGAAAAATTAGACTGAAAATAACTAATAGAAGGAAAATTATAAAACTAAAGAAAAAATAACGCTTTTTTGAAGTGGGCTTTGGTTCATAGTTATCATTTTCAACCATCATTTGGCGAAGGCCTTTTTTGTTATGGTGATCCTGCTGCTCTAAATCATTTAATAAATCATGTTTATTCATATTTAGCTCACATCCTGTTATGATAATAGTGAAACATGTAAAGTATCATTTGAAATTAAATAAAAGTATTGTAAATATAGTTTGGTTTAGATTAATATTAAATTGAAACATAAAATATTAAGACATATTTGTATTTTACAATAGATATGACATCAAGATAACATCCATATTAAAAAATAGTTAATCGGTTTGATTAGTATAAAAAATAGTGTAAAATATACATTTGTTAATGAAAGTACATTTAGAATAAATATAAAAGTTATGATATAAATTGAAGTGAGGGGAGCTTATGCCAAAGCATAATCAAAATAACAAGAAAATGAGCACTTTTGCAAAAATTGTGAGCGCGATTATTGTCTTGTTATTAGTAGGTGGATTAGTTTTTGCCATTTTTGCCTTTGTAGATCATTCGAAACAAGCCGATGAACGTTTAGCTGATCAAAAGCAAGAAGAAAAAGATAAGAAAAAAGAAAAGACTAAAGAAGAAAAAGATAAGAAAAAAGAGAAATCGACAGAAGAATCACAAGAAACTCAACAACAAACTCAGCAAGTTCCAACTACGCAACAAACACAAGAGACGCAACAAACTCAACAGCAAACTCAGCAACCTGCAACAGCTGAACGTACAACAGAAGAAGAAAAAGACTCTCCTGAAAAAACAAAAGAAGCAACAACTGAAGAACGCTCTACTGAAGAGCAAACTACAGAGGAACGTACTACTGAAGAACGTACTACCGAAGAGCGTACGACAGAGGAAAAAACACCTGAGCCATCAACAGAAGAAAGAACTTCAGAACCTTCAACTGAAGAGCAAACGCCTGAACCTTCAACAGAAGAAAGAAGTAGTCAAGCTGACACACAAGAAAAATCATCACAAAGCAGTGATTCAAATTCATCAGAAGAAGATTAATATTGTTAATAACTGTTTAGTAGATATAGGTGCATAATTTATTAAAAAGAAGCACTCGTGCAAACGAGTGCTTCTTTTTATATTATCGACAAAGACTACGACTTTGTTGGCATTTTTTATGCATGTGTCCCACATGAGTACAGCTTTAGACTTTAGTTAGTGCATCTCCTGTAGGAGTCGTAGCAAATTACTGTCATTTTTTTAAAATTAATCAATCATTTATCATTAGTAATTAGTCGAACTCATATAAAGGCCAATACAGACTTTATTTTTAAACTATATTTTAATTAACTTGAAGTGCGGGGTATTTATAATTTTAAATAAAGTAAAATCTAATATGAATCAGATTGAATTAAAATAAGAAGTTTAATAAGAAAGTAAGAATTGATGACAAGAGTATTAAAGTGATGCAACCACTCAAACAACCGAATGGGCCACAACCACAACCGACATTTTTCGTATAGTTATATGACTGGTGTTGTTGTGTACCAGCGTATGGTTTTTGACTATGCTTATTAAAATGATCTGGGTTCTTATATCGTTGGTCATCCGGATCGATAACCTCTGGTTGATCTTTTTGTGACATAGTTTTTCCTCCAAAATAGTATTATAAAGCTATTTTAATGATAATAGGACAACCATTCAATCATTCACGCTTGTAAAAGCTCAAGAATGTGAATAATATGTGTTTATATTATTATATGTACTATTAAAAAATAATAAGTATGAATGATTAATTGATGTTTTTAACGGGTATTAAATTATTGTAGGCAGTTACAAAAGTAACTAAAATTTTAATGGTCAATAGTCAATAATTAAAAGATAGGTATTTCCCTTGCAATTTGAAAAATATAGTAGTAGTATTGCTGTTATAAGAGGTTATATTTTTTTGTCCCACCAGGGACGCAAAAAGTCAATCTATGGTTAGAACTTGACCCTTTAAATGGAAATGGAGGTGGATAGTAGTGAAGGACTTGATAAAAATTCAACAAAAGTTAATTCCAGAAATTGTTGAAAAGATGTATCGTCGTTTTTCAATACTCACTACTATCTCCAAGCATCAACCCGTAGGTAGACGAAGTTTAAGTGAATACATGGATTTGACTGAACGTGTATTGCGTTCTGAAACAGATATATTGAAGAAACAAGAACTTATCAAAGTTAAACCGACAGGTATGGAAATAACTGAAGAAGGTGAAACAACGATTCGTCAATTGAATAGCTATTTCAATATTTATTCAGATGATCATCATCTTGCGCAAGTTATTAAAGAGCAGTACAACATCAAAGAAGTTTACGTCATACCTGGCGATTCAGATGCTGATAAAACAGTTAAGGTTGAGTTGTCACGTCAGGCGGGACAACTTGTAGAAGATATTCTTTACGAACATGCAATAGTTTCTGTGACTGGTGGTTCAACAATGGCATATGTTAGCGAAGCCATGCACAAGCAACCGTATAATGTATTATTCGTACCGCGCGTGGAGGGCTTGGTGAAAATGTTGTATATCAAGCGAATACGATTGCCGCAAGTATGGCGAAGCAAACGAACGGTGATTATACCACATTGTATGTCCCAGATAATGTAAGTGAGACAACATATAACACGCTTATGTTAGAACCATCAGTCATCCATTCACTTGAGAAAATTAAAGAATCCAATATTACAATCCACGGCATTGGTGATGCGCTGAAGATGGCGCGAAGACGTCAATCACCTAGTGAAGTTATAGAGAAACTTCAACATCACAATGCCTCGGGAGAAGCATTTGGATATTATTTCGATGATCAGGGTGACATTGTCCATAAAGTGAAAACGATTGGACTACAGTTAGAAGATCTTGAGTCGAAGAAGTTTATCTTTGCCGTAGCTGGGGGTAGATCAAAAGGAGAAGCTATTAAAGCTTACCTTTCAATTGCACCCAATAACACTGTATTAATCACAGACGAAGTCATGGCAAGAGTAATCGCAAAACAATAGTAATAAAAGGTGAAAAACACTTTTTAAATATCATTTTAAAGGAGGCCATTATAATGGCAGTTAAAGTAGCAATTAATGGTTTTGGTAGAATTGGACGTTTAGCATTTAGAAGAATTCAAGACGTAGAAGGTATTGACGTAGTAGCAGTTAACGATTTAACAGATGACGAAATGTTAGCTCATTTATTAAAATATGACACTACACAAGGTCGCTTCACAGGAGAAGTTGAAGTAGAAAAAGACGGATTCCGTGTAAATGGTCAAGAAGTTAAATCATTCTCAGAACCTGAACCAAGTAAATTACCTTGGAAAGACTTAGACATCGATGTTGTTTTAGAATGTACTGGTTTCTTCGCTGATAAAGAAAAAGCAGAAGCTCACATTGACGCTGGCGCTAAAAAAGTATTAATCTCTGCACCAGCAACAGGCGACTTAAAAACAATCGTTTATAACACTAACCACAGTGAATTAGATGGTTCAGAAACAGTTGTTTCAGGTGCTTCATGTACTACTAACTCATTAGCTCCAGTAGCTAAAGTTTTAAATGATGACTTCGGCTTAGTTGAAGGTTTCATGACTACTATTCACGCATATACTGGTGACCAAAGTACTCAAGATGCTCCACACAGAAAAGGCGACAAACGTCGTGCACGTGCGACTGCTGAAAACATCATCCCTAACTCAACAGGTGCTCGCTAAAGCAATTGGTTTAGTAATCCCTGAAATCGATGGTAAATTAGACGGTGGCGCTCAACGTGTTCCAGTTGCTACTGGTTCATTAACTGAACTTACAGTTGTATTAGAAAAAGACGTAAGCGTTGAAGACGTTAACGCAAGCAATGAAAAATGCTTCAGACGAATCATTTGGTTACACTGAAGACGAAATCGTTTCTTCTGACGTAATCGGTATGACTTACGGTTCATTATTCGATGCAACACAAACACGTGTTATGACAGTTGGAGATCACCAATTAGTTAAAATAGCTGCTTGGTACGATAACGAAATGTCTTACACTTCACAATTAGTTCGTACTTTAGAATATTTAGCTGACCAATCTAAATAATTCGGATTAAAAAATTAATTTAACAAGCTTAGATGTTGTTAAATTTAAACAATAAGCTTAGGAGTAAGCGGGGAGCACATCGCTTCTCCGCTTATTTTACTTTATTGTTCCATTCAGAGGAGGAAGCTTATATGGCTAAAAAAATTGTAACTGACATAGAATTAAAAGGTAAAACTGTACTTGTACGTGCAGATTTTAACGTACCAATGAAAGACGGCGAAATCACTGATGATAACCGTATCGTTCAAGCTTTACCAACAATCAAGCATATTATTGAACAAGGTGGAAAAGTAGTGTTATTCTCTCACCTAGGTAAAGTTAAAGAAGAAAGTGATAAAGCAGAATTAACTTTAAAACCAGTTGCTGAAGCATTAACAGAAAAATTAGGTAAAGATGTTGCGTTTGTACCTGAAACACGTGGCGAAAAGCTGGAACAATCTGTTAAAGCACTTAACGAAGGCGATGTACTTTTAGTTGAAAATACTCGTTTTGAAGACGTTGATGGTAAAAAAGAATCTAAAAATGATTCTGACTTAGGCAAATACTGGGCATCACTTGGCGATGTATTCGTAAATGATGCTTTCGGTACAGCTCACCGTGAGCACGCGTCTAACGTTGGTATCGCATCTAATTTAGAAACAGTTGCAGGATTCTTAATGGAAAAAGAAATTAAATATATCGGTGGCGTAGTTGAAAACCCTGATAAACCTGTAGTTGCAATTTTAGGTGGCGCTAAAGTTTCTGACAAAATTGGTGTCATCACGAACTTATTGAAAATTGCTGACAAAGTACTTATCGGTGGCGGAATGTCGTACACATTCTTTAAAGCGCAAGGTAAAGAAATTGGTTTATCGTTATTAGAAGAAGATAAAGTCGACTTTGCTAAAGAATTATTAGACCGTGCGAGCGATCAAATTGTTTTACCAGTAGATTGCAAAATTGCTAAAGAATTCTCAAATGACGCTGAAATCACAGAAGTATCTGTTGATGATATCCCAGCTGATCAAGAAGCAATGGATATTGGACCGAAAACAGTAGAATTATTCAAAGAACAATTACAAGGTGCGCATACAGTTATATGGAACGGACCAATGGGTGTATTTGAATTAAGTAACTTTGCTAAAGGTACGATTGGTATTTGTGAAGCAATCGCTGAACTAAAAGATGCTAACACAATTATCGGTGGTGGTGATTCAGCCGCAGCAGCAATTTCATTAGGATATGCAGATGACTTCAGTCACATTTCAACTGGTGGCGGCGCTTCATTAGAATATCTTGAAGGTAAAGAGCTACCAGGCGTTATCGCAATTGCTAACAAATAATTGCACGACTAAACATACAAGACATGATTATAGCTTTTAAATATTAATCATAAATTACTAATAGGAGTGTTATATAATGAGAAAACCAATTATCGCAGGTAACTGGAAAATGAATAAAACAGTTCAAGAAGCTAAAGATTTCGTTAATGCATTACCAACATTACCAGACACTAAAGAAGTAGAATCTGTAATTTGTGCGCCAGCAATTCAATTAGACGCATTAGTTACTTTAGTAAATGATGGTAAAGCACAAGGATTACAAATCGGTGCTCAAAATGCTTACTTCGAAGATAATGGCGCATTTACTGGTGAAACTTCTCCAGTTGCATTAGCAGACCTTGGTGTTAAATATGTTGTTATTGGACATTCAGAACGTCGTGAAATCTTCAAAGAAACTGACGAAGACATTAACAAAAAAGCACATGCTGTATTTAACCACGGTATGACACCAATCATTTGTGTTGGCGAAACTGATGAAGAACGCGAAAGTGGAAAAGCAAACGAAGTTGTTGGCAACCAAGTGAAAAAAGCAGTAGAAGGTTTATCTGAAGAGCAATTACAACAAGTAGTTATTGCTTATGAACCAATTTGGGCTATCGGTACTGGTAAATCATCAACTTCTGAAGATGCTAACGAAATGTGTGCATTTGTAAGAGAAACAGTTGCTGAGTTATCTAGTCAAACAGTAGCAGATGCAACTCGTATTCAATATGGTGGTAGTGTTAAACCTAACAACATTAAAGAATATATGGCTCAATCAGACATCGATGGCGCATTAGTAGGCGGCGCATCACTTAAAGTGGATGATTTTGTACAATTGTTAGAAGGTGCAAAATAATATGGCGAAACAACCAACTGCATTAATTATTTTAGACGGTTTTGCAAACAGAGAAACAGAACATGGTAATGCTGTAAAACTAGCTAATAAGCCTAATTTCGATCGTTACTACAGTAAATATCCAACAACGCAAATCGAAGCAAGTGGTTTAGATGTTGGTCTTCCTGAAGGTCAAATGGGTAATTCAGAAGTTGGTCATATGAATATTGGTGCTTGGACGTGTAGTTTATCAAAGTTTAACGCGTATCAATAAATCTATCGAAGACGGTGATTTCTTTGATAATGAAGTATTAAACAACGCAATTCAACACGTTAAAGACAATAATTCAGCGCTACATCTCTTTGGCTTATTGTCTGATGGTGGTGTTCATAGTCATTATAAACACTTGTTCGCATTATTAGAATTAGCTAAAAAACAAGGTGTTGAGAAAGTCTACGTTCACGCATTCTTAGACGGACGTGACGTAGATCAAAAATCATCACTAAAATATATCGAAGAAACGCAAGCTAAATTCGATGAACTTGGCATTGGCCAATTTGCATCTATTTCAGGCCGTTATTACGCAATGGATCGTGATAAACGTTGGGATAGAGAAGAAAAAGCTTATAATGCAATCCGTAATTTTAAAGGTGAAACTTTTGAATCAGCTAAAGCTGGTGTTGAAGCTAACTACGAGAAAGATTTAACAGACGAGTTTGTTGAACCATTTATCGTAAAAGATCAAAATGACGGTGTGAATGATGGCGACGCAGTTATTTTTTATAACTTCCGTCCCGACAGAGCAGGGCAACTTTCTGAAATCTTTACAGACAAAGCTTTCGAAGGTTTCGATGTTGAACAAATTGATGATTTATTTTATGCAACGTTTACAAAATATAACGACAATGTGAAAGCAGAAATCGTTTTTGAAAAAGTTGATTTAACAAATACTATCGGTGAAGTTGTTCAAGACAATGGTTTGAAACAATTGCGTATTGCGGAAACAGAAAAATTCCCGCATGTCACTTATTTCATGAGTGGTGGTCGTAATGCTGAATTTGAAGGTGAACGTCGTCGTTTAATTGACTCACCAAAAGTCGCAACTTACGATCTTAAACCAGAAATGAGTGCATACGAAGTTAAAGATGCATTGATTGAAGAATTAAATAAAGGCGACTTAGATTTAATCTTATTAAACTTTGCTAACCCTGACATGGTTGGACACAGTGGTATGCTTGAGCCAACAATTAAAGCAATAGAAGCTGTAGACGAATGTCTAGGCGAAGTGGTTGATAAGATTACAGAAATGCGTGGTCACGCTATCGTTACTGCAGACCATGGTAACTCAGACATGGTATTAACAGATGACGATAAACCAATGACTACGCATACGACAAATCCAGTTCCAGTTATCGTTACTAAAGAAGGCGTAACATTACGTGAAACAGGTCGTCTAGGTGACTTAGCACCAACATTATTAGATTTACTCAATGTAAACCAGCCAGAAGATATGACTGGTGAATCATTAATCAATCATTAATTTAATGAATTAAAATTTAGAGTGAAAATTGATGCTATAAATTTAGATAGAAGGGTTTCTTATTCTGATAATTTATAGCATCTATAAACAACACAAGAGAATTAAATTACTTTGTATTTATAGTATTTAAAGCTATAATGAAGATGAAATTTAATATTTCTAAACTACTTATTTATAAAGGAGATTATAAACATGCCAATTATTACAGATGTTTACGCACGCGAAGTCTTAGACTCACGCGGTAACCCAACAGTTGAAGTAGAAGTATTAACTGAGAGTGGCGCTTTTGGTCGCGCATTAGTTCCATCAGGTGCCTCTACTGGTGAACACGAAGCAGTAGAATTACGTGATGGTGATAAAGACCGTTACTTAGGTAAAGGTGTTATTAAAGCAGTTGAAAATGTAAACGAAATTATTGCACCAGAATTAGTTGAAGGTGAATTTTCAGTATTAGAACAAGTATCTATCGACAAAATGATGATCCAATTAGATGGTACTGAAAACAAAGGTAAATTAGGTGCTAACGCTATTCTTGGTGTATCACTAGCAGTAGCTCGTGCAACAGCTGATTTATTAGGCCAACCACTTTACAAATATTTAGGTGGATTCAACGGTACACAATTACCAGTTCCAATGATGAACATTGTTAATGGTGGTTCTCACTCTGATGCACCAATCGCATTCCAAGAGTTCATGGTATTACCAGTTGGAGCAGAAACATTTAAAGAATCATTACGTTGGGGTGCAGAAATTTTCCACAACTTAAAATCAATCCTTAAAAACCGTGGTTTAGAAACATCAGTTGGTGACGAAGGTGGATTCGCTCCTAAATTCGAAGGCACTGAAGACGCTGTAGAGACTATTTTAGAAGCGATTAAAGCAGTTGGTTTAGAACCAGGTAAAGATGTATTCTTAGGCTTTGACTGTGCATCTTCTGAGTTCTTTGAAGATGGCGTTTATAACTACGCTAAATTCGAAGGCGAAAATGGTAAAAAACGTAATGCTGAAGAACAAGTTGATTTCTTAGAAGAATTAGTTAACAAATATCCAATCATCTCTATTGAAGACGGTATGGACGAAAACGACTGGGACGGTTGGAAAGTATTAACTGAACGTATCGGTGACCGTGTACAATTAGTAGGTGACGATTTATTCGTTACAAACACTGTTAAATTAGAAGAAGGTATCGAAAAAGGTATCGGTAACTCAATCTTAATTAAAGTTAACCAAATCGGTACTTTAACTGAAACATTTGAAGCTATTGAAATGGCTCAAAAAGCTGGTTACACAGCAGTTATTTCTCACCGTTCAGGTGAAACAGAAGATACTTCAATTTCTGATATCGCTGTTGCAACAAATGCTGGTCAAATCAAAACAGGTTCATTATCAAGAACAGACCGTATTGCTAAATACAACCAATTATTACGTATTGAAGATGAATTATACGAAACTGCTAAGTTTGACGGACTTAAATCTTTCTATAACTTATCTAAATAATACCGCTTAAAAATTAAAGAGTTCACGCGCTAACACGCAAGTCATTTATGGCTTGCGTGTTTTTTAAAGTCCTACTATCTCAATGAAATTGAGATTAGTAGGACTTATGCAATAGCTTTAGCTATTGTAATCCTCAAGAGATCACTTTAGTGGTTAGGTCTTCTTATGCAATAGCTTTGCTATTGTAATCCCAAGAGGTCACTTGAGTGGTGCGCAGTTAATGAATACATCCGCTTAACTGGAGGTATGAAGGTATATGTAATCCTGACGCACAGAATTTGTAGTACTACCTTACTGTACGGTTATATAAATTATGTCACATAATTTATATAGTAAGACTTGCTTAAATTGTTCATCTTTCACTATGAAACTGATATAATTAAAGATGTAAATCATAGAAGGAGCCTTAATTTATATGGATGTAAAACCTAAATCAAAAGAAACAAAAACGGCTCATCTGATTGCTTATAGTTCATTAATCATCGCTATTCTTTATGCAGTACATTTATTTGTTGTTTTAGATGATAGTGTAATTAAACAATTACTTTTAAACAGTGAACAAAAGCCATCGGAAAATGCTGTTGGAACAATTAAAAATAGTTTTCAATTTACAGGCGTAATGTACATATTTGCTAACTTAGCAGGTATCATCGCCATCTGGAATAGACATACCTACTTGTGGTGGTTTATGTTTGCTGTATTCATCTCACAAATCTTGTATAATGTAGTTAATATCGGTCCAGTATATGGATCAATATTAGATGTTAAAGCTGGAATTAATTTAATTCCATTAACAGTTGTATTGATTATGTCATTTGTATTAGCGATTTATATGTTAGCTGTATCTATTAAACGTAAGAGTACGTTCAACAGATAGTAGTTTGCTAAAGAGGACGAACGTGTGGTATAATGCGATTCGTATATAATGAATGGAGGACAATTTTCATGCATACAGTAGTAATGATCATTTTAGTTTTAGTATGTATTGCATTAGTAACTGTTGTATTACTCCAAGAAGGTAAAAGTAATGGACTATCAGTGTGCGATAAGTGGTGGCGCCGAACAGTTATTTGGTAAACAAAAGCAACGCGGTGTCGATTTATTCTTGCATAGATTAACAATTATATTGTCTGTCATTTTCTTCTTGTTAATGTTAGGCATAAGTTATTTTGGTTTATAAGGTCCGACAATGTTAAAGTCGGGCTTTTTTATTTATAATAGATATGTTGTATGCTAAAAAGAAATTTATAAAAATTAATTAACTCGAAATCAAAGCATAAGCGAAAGGGTTGAATCACGATGCAAATCAAACTTCCAGAGCCGTTCTTTTTTGAAGAAGGCAACCGAGCTGTGTTATTATTACATGGTTTCACTGGGAATTCATCAGATGTAAGACAATTAGGTCGATTCTTACAGAAAAAAGGGTACACATCTTATGCGCCTCATTATGAAGGACATGCCGCACTCCCTGAAGAAATATTAAAATCCAGTCCTTTTGTATGGTTTAAAGAAGCATTAGACGGTTATGACTTTTTAGTCGAAAAAGGATACGATGAAATTGTAGTCGCTGGTTTGTCCCTTGGTGGTCGCTATGCATTAAAATTAAGCTTAAACAGAGATGTAAAGGGTATTATAACTATGTGTTCACCTATGTACATTAAGACGGAAGGGTCTATGTTTGATGGTGTACTAGAATATGCCCGCAATTTTAAAAAGTATCAAGGTAAAGACGAAACCACAATTAATAAAGAAATGGACGTTTTTCAACCTACTGAAACTTTAAAAGAGCTTCAAGGACAAATCCAAGATGTAAGAGATCATGTGGACGAAGTAATGGATCCATTATTGGTCGTTCAAGCAGAACAAGACCAAATGATCAATACAGATTCTGCAAACATTATATACAATGAGAGCGAGTCTGATGAAAAAGATATTAAATGGTATGCGAATTCCGGACATGTCATTACAATTGATAAAGAAAAAGAATTAGTATTTGAAGATGTATACCAATTTTTAGAATCATTAGATTGGTCTGAATAAAAATTATAGAATTATTTAAAAAGAGAAAGGAGGGGCATAATGAATTTAAAACCATCCATTGAAGAAATTATTAAACAACCAGATTATGAACCCATGTCTGTATCTGATTTTCAAGATGCATTAGGTTTAAATAGTGCCGACTCATTTAGAGACTTAATTAAGGTGCTTGTTGAATTAGAACAAACAGGTTTAATTCAACGTACAAAAACAGATAGATATCAACGCAAGGAATCTAACAAATCCCAACAATCAAAATTGGTGAAGGGTAAACTAAGCCAGAATAAAAAAGGCTTTGCATTCTTACGTCCAGAAGAAGGTGAAATGGATGATATCTTTATTCCACCTACAAAAATTAATAGAGCCATGGACGGTGATACAGTACTAGTAGAAGTACAAAATTCAAAGGGTGAACACAAAGGTAAGCTAGAGGGCGAAGTGAAATCGATAGAAACGCATTCAGTCACACAAGTGGTTGGTACATTTAGCGAAGCACGCCATTTTGGTTTTGTGTTACCAGATGATAAACGTATTATGCAAGACATCTTTATCGCTAAAGGACATAACTTAGGTGCTATAGACGGTCATAAAGTACTCGTACAGATCACTAAGTACGCAGATGGTACAAACAATCCCGAAGGACAAGTTTCGGCTATATTAGGCCATAAAAACGACCCAGGGGTAGATATATTATCAATCATTTATCAACATGGCATTGAAATTGAATTTCCAGACAATGTTTTAGCAGAAGCTGAAGCAGTACCGGATGAAATTGAACCATCACAAACTGAAGGTCGTCACGATTTACGTGATGAACTTACAATTACGATTGATGGCGCAGATGCTAAAGATTTAGATGATGCAATTGGAATTAAAAAGTTAAGTAACGGCCATACACAATTAACAGTCAGTATCGCTGACGTTAGTTATTATGTCACTGAAGGATCAGCCTTAGATGAAGAAGCATATAGTCGTGCTACAAGTGTCTATTTAGTTGACCGTGTGATTCCTATGATTCCACACCGCTTAAGTAACGGTATTTGTTCTTTAAACCCAGATGTTGATCGCTTAACATTGAGCTGTCGCATGGAATTTAATGAACGTGGAGAAGTCGTTAAGCATGAGATTTTTGATAGTGTGATACATTCAAATTATCGTATGACATATGATGAAGTGAATGAAATTATTACAGATCAAAATGCAGACACACGTGAAAAATTCAGTGAAGTCACACCAATGCTAGACTTAGCACAAGATCTATCACAGCGTTTAGTTAACATGAGAAGACGTCGTGGTGAAATCGACTTCGATATTAGTGAAGCAAAAGTAATCGTTAATGAAGAAGGTATCCCAACAGATGTAGAATTGAGAAAACGTGGCGAAGGGGAACGCTTAATCGAGTCATTTATGCTTGCAGCAAATGAAACGATAGCAGAACACTTCGATCACTTAGAAGTACCATTCATATATCGTGTTCACGAACAACCAAAATCAGAACGTTTACGTAAATTCTTTGATTTTATTACGAATTTTGGACTAATGATTCAAGGTACAGGAGAAGAAATCCATCCTTCAACATTACAAAAGATTCAACAAGAAGTTGAAGGCCAACCAGAACAAATGGTTATCTCAACAATGATGTTACGTTCAATGCAACAAGCACGCTATGATGATGTGAATTTAGGACACTTTGGCTTATCAGCTGAATACTATACACATTTCACGTCACCAATACGTAGATATCCTGATTTAATCGTACATAGATTAATACGTAAATATATTGTAGAACAATCTATGAACAATAAAGAGAAGTCAAAATGGGAAGCACTGTTACCAGAAATTGCTGATCATACATCTCAAAGAGAACGTAGAGCGATTGAAGCAGAGCGTGATACAGATGAACTTAAAAAATCAGAATATATGGTACAACATGTTGGCGAAGAATTCGAAGGTATTATAAGTTCAGTTGCTAATTTTGGTATGTTCGTTGAATTACCAAATACGATTGAAGGCATGGTACACGTTTCGAATATGACAGACGATTTTTACCATTTCGATGAACGTCAAATGGCAATGATTGGTGAACGTCAGGCTAAAGTATTCCGTATAGGCGACCCAGTTCAAATTAAAGTCATCAACGTAGACGTAGATGAGCGCATGATCGATTTCCAAATCGTTGGTATGCCATTACCTAAAAATGAACGTAGTCAAAGACCTTCACGTGGTAAGACAATCCAAGCGAATCCTCGTGGTAAATCATCAGATAAATCTAAAGATGATAGCAAGGATAAAACGAAACACAAACAACGTCGAGGTAAAAATCAACGTAACAACGATAAATCAAATAGTGGTAATACAAAACACAAACCATTTTATAAAGATAAAAATGTGAAAAATAAAGCACGTAAGAAGAAAAAATAACTCAACAAAGAGGTGAAACTCAATGCCAAAGAAAAAATCACCAGGAACACTAGCTGAAAATCGTAAAGCCAGACATGATTACGTCATTGAAGATACGATTGAAGCGGGCATTGTGTTACAAGGGACTGAGATTAAGTCAATTCGTCGTGGCAGTGCCAATCTTAAGGATAGTTATGCGCAAGTTAATCGCGGTGAAATGTATCTTAATAATATGCACATTGCCCCGTATGAAGAAGGCAATCGCTTTAACCATGATCCTCGCCGTTCACGTAAACTTTTATTGCACAAACGTCAAATTGAAAAATTAGGTGAGCGTACGAGAGAAGTGGGTTATTCGATTGTGCCATTGAAACTCTATTTAAAACATGGACACTGTAAAGTATTGTCGGGTGTTGCACGTGGTAAGAAAAATTACGATAAGCGACAAGCATTGAAAGATAAAGCAGTAAAACGTGACATGGATAGAGCGATGAAAGACCGTTATTAAGCGGATATATTGCCAAAGACCCTGATCTTTGGTAATATAATATGTGCTTTCTAAAAAGCTGAGCGATAAGCGTGAAGTGGACAGGAAGTGCATTTTATACTATTTAGGGGGCGTTTTTGGATTCGACAGGGGTACCATGAGCAGGTTAAGCGTGTCGGAGGGTTGTCTCCGTCACTAACACACACAGTTATAATAACTGGCAAAGAAAACAATAATTTCGCAGTAGCTGCGTAATAGCACTCTGCATCGCCTAACGGCATCTCCTATGTGCCGTTAACCGCGATTCAACCTTTAGTAGGATACGCTAGGCACTGCCGTTTGAAGTCTGCCTAGAAGAGATTAATCAAACTAGCATAATGATGGCCGTCTATCACTTACCATTATGCGAAACTCAATGATAGACTACACACGTAGAAAGATCTGTATCAGGACCTCTGGACGCGGGTTCGAATCCCGCCGTCTCCATATCAAAAGGCTTAGCCATTGTGGCTAAGCCTTTTTTGTATTTAAGTTGATACATATTTCAAATCTCACTGCCGCACGTAATTGATATCGTTTATTTTAATTCTAATTGTACCTGTTTTTTTAATCATAATTCGAGTTCCATCATGATTCCTTCGTTTGTTTTTATAAATCCATTTTTTGTATAAAATTTTGTCTGCTGGTTCTCCACCTGTAATTAGAAAAATTTTATATATTCCACTAAGTTTGAGTGAATTAGAGACAGAATTCATTAAATTTTTACCTATACCATTGTTTTGGAATTCAGGGACGACATGAAATTCGTCTATGCAAAATTGGCTCATGTCACTAAAATAATAGTCTATTCTACCTATGCACATGGCTATTATTTTATGATTTTCTTCAATGACATAACCTCTAGAATTAAAGCCGCTCATTGTAGCTTCAATTCTAAGTAACGCTTCTTTTTCAGACCAATCATTATACCATGGGGGCCCCTTATAAGCTGAAACCAAGTTTTTAGCACAATTATTATAATCTTCACTTTGAATTTTTCTGAATTCCATACGTATCCACCTTTTCATTGTATTTTAATTATAAATATATAATATTAACGAATAATTTATATGGTCTTATTAGAATTTTTTAATAATACCAGTTAGTTCATACAAATTTTGAATACTATCAGTTACATTATGAATATCATTTTCTCCATTTAATCTGTATATACTATGCATTCCCGCTAACTTAGATGCTTCATAATCGTTTTTAAAACTATCACCGATGAAAATACACTCACATAAATCTACTTCTAATTCTTTAGTCGCTTTTTCAAAAATAAGAGGATCAGGTTTTTTGATGTTTTCCTTTTCAGAAATTAAAATGACATCCATGTAGTGTTCGATTTTTAATGCTTTAATATTATTGTATTGGAAAGGATATTTTCCGTTTGTGATGATACCTATTTTGTAATTCTTTGAGACGAGTATATCTAACAATTCTTTTAGATTTGGATACGGTAAACAATGTTTTCTGAAATTGTTGATATAGTCATCTAGTAAAATGTCAGCGGTTATATGATTAATATTAAAGATATCTATTAATTGTGTATAAACTTTATCCTTCCAAACATAACCATTTTGATCTAACTCAATAAATTTACTTTTGAAAGTATTTTTATCAATATGGTTTAGGTAATTAATGAATTTGTCATATTGATAATCCATAAACTTATTTAACGAAGAAGGTCTATCTAAAATTGTTCCATCTAAATCAAATAAAATTCCTTTTATCATAAATTTAATACGCCCTAACCTCTATTATTTGAATATTCAATCAATTGAAACAATGATATCATATAATTCAAAGTATTTATTAGATTAAGGGGGAATTAAATATGAGTCTTTACATAGAAAACATGAATCAGCAAACTTTCAAAGTATTTTATGAGGAAAGTATAATTGAATATGCTCGCAGAACATGTTAAAAGTGGTGATTGGGAGAAGGATGGGTCAATTGAAAGAGCGCGTAGAGAATTTGAAAATTTACTGCCTGAGGGGTTAAATACAAGCAATCAATATTTACTGTCTGTGATAAATAATAGTGTGGATATAGGATACCTATGGCTCCATATATTTGCTGTTAAAGAAAAAAAGAAATGTTTTATTTATGATATTAAAATTAAAGATACATATAGAGGGCAAGGTTTAGGTACAAAAACGATGGAATGTATAGAAGAATACTGCAAAAATAAAAGAGTAGAAAGCATTGCTTTGCATGTATTCGGACACAATAAACGAGCTGTATCTTTATATAATAAAATGGGTTTCGAAACTACAAATTATCGTATGGAGAAAAAATTGAAGTGATTATATAATATGAAAGGATTTTTTAATGATTCAATCTATAAACCACGTAACTTATTCAGTAGCAGATATTAGTAAGTCTATTGTTTTCTATAAAGACATTTTAAAAGCTGAAATTTTAGTAGAGAGTAGCAAAACAGCGTATTTCACATTAGGTGGTCTGTGGTTAGCTTTGAATGAAGAAAAAGATATACCTAGAAATGAAATTCAATACTCATATACACATATGGCGTTTACAATTGATGAAAGTGAATTTGAAGAATGGTATCAATGGTTAAAGGATAACAATGTTAATATATTAGAAGGACGTAATAGAGATGTAAGAGATAAACAATCAATATATTTTACTGATCCAGACGGCCACAAGTTAGAATTACATACAGGTACGTTACAAGATAGGTTAGATTATTATAAAGAAGAAAAGCCGCATATGAAATTTTATATATAATTATAATTAAAATAAGAGTTTAAAAAAGATGGTTTGCATGAATAAAACCATACATTTATTCATTTTACTATGTAACATAGAGCAAGACTGAGAGATTTATCAAATTGATAAACTTTAGAAAAATATATTGATTAGGAGGATTGAGTTATGAATTTAATAACACTCATTGCCACAGTTATAGCAATTATTAGTAGTATAGTAACGATTATTAATATAATGTGGTTATTTGTATGGAAAAGAAAAACTAGAGAAGAAGATAAACGAATTAAAAATTTTGAAACTAATTATAAAATATATATCGACAAAAGTAAGAAAGAAATGGAAATTGAAAATCAAAAATATATAGAAGAGCTAAATGATAAAAAAGAGTTGTTAGAATTAGTGGATAAATTTACAAGGCTTAGTTATTCAACATTAATGAAATCTATTGCTATGCTTTATGAAATTAAGCTTGATTTAGAGAGTTTGAAAAATAAGAATAGTAAAATAGAAAATATTAAATTAGCTAAGTTTATAAATAAGCATTTTGAAATAAAAGAAGGACTTCATATATTAAAAAAAGACACTTCTGTTCTATATTCTTATTTTGGAGAAACAGATACTACTATTTTAATTGGTGGATCATATAATGAGCTATACTTTTTAAATGATTTTATAGAAATTCAAATTTTAAAACATGTAAAAAATCATAGAAATAATAATGACAAAATCATTCAATATGTTAATAAAGCCTTGAAATCTTCTGATGATTTAAGAAAAACTTTAGATGGATTAGAAGCAGTATTATTAAATAAATTAAATGAATTTTACCCTCGCTATGCAAGTAGAAGGCCCTACATTTATAAAAGGTACAGAGTTATTTAATTGGTATTATCCAGAACATCCCTTTGAAGTAGAAGGTATACATATAGAAGAAGGATTCACAGAAAAAGATTTAATAGATATTGCTAAAAATATGAAAAATAAGAATTAAGTAATATTCAAATTTATAAATGTATAACTATATTATCTAACTAACATCAAACGAAAAACTATACGTAAATTGATTTCTCGATGCAGACACAGAGTGAATGTCAGAGTGGAATATTTGATAATTATGAGCAATTCTTAAGAGCGATGTGATATAGGGTGAATGATTCGTTCAGTCATAAAATAGGGGCGTGAAACACGAGGTCATAAGCTAATGTAACGAAACGTTACGGCAGGTGATTGGACGTCTAATTATATAGAGAACTAAAGTATCAGTTGTCTACAAATCTAGACGATTTCAATTTTGAAATTTGCAATGTTGAAAAAATTATATTGTAAAAAGAATAAATGTGATATAAAATTAAATATAAAAGGTGGTTTTTAATAATGGGTTGGTGCAGATGTCCGCGATGTAATTCAGGAGCTGTTGTTATAAATTCTAGGGGAACAAGTTGTATGGGATGTTTACTTCTATTCATGTATTTTATTACTGGCATTTCAATACTAGGTTGGTTTTTTTCTGGTAGTATTACAAAAGCACCTTTGAGTGTAATACCTGCTTTTTTAATTCTTATCGGTATCATAACATTAGTTACATACTTAAAAAAAGAATTTGGCCAAGAACCAAAAGATAAGTTGTATTGTAAATCGTGTGAATTACATTTTAAAAATTAATAGAAAATAAAAGACTTACGCATACGGGAATGAAAATGTTCAGAGTGCACAAATTTATGTTGTTTTTGCAATTTTAACATTTTACACTAACTTAGTAAGACAATGTAAACGTTGATATGACAATACTTATAACGATTTTTAAATGTATACATAAACGGTATAATGAACTCCCGCCGTCTCCATATCAAAAGGCTTAGCCATTGTGGCTAAGCCTTTTTTGTCTATGAGTATTAAGTATAAGTTGAATCAATTCATTTCACTATTCATAATTGTAGATACTTGATCGTTGTACTCTTTTTGTGGTAATCTTTCAAAATCTTTTTGTCTAGTTAATTCTTCTATTTGAATTTGAGCATCTTTGGACATGCCTTCAGTAGTGAAATCGCCACCTAGTAATCTGTTTAAATCAATTTCTCTTCTTTGTTGTTCTTGCGATTGCACAGATTGTTTTGTATTTTGCTGTTCCCGCGTATTAATTTGTTCTTGGAGTTGATTAGCATTTTTATCTGGTTTCGCTACTCCTTCATTAGAGTCATCATCTGATTTTTCTTTGTTTGATTCTTTTTCCTTATCATCTTTCTTACTTTCTTCTTCATTACCACATTCAGCTAGTACTAAGAAACTTGCTAATAATAAAAACAAGATTTTTTTCATACTACATCTCTACTATATAATGCTTATTTTCCATATTCCTGTTCGTAATGATTAATTGCTTCTAGTATTTGGTCAGCATCTTCGCCTTCATAACTGCCTTTTAGTATTTCATTTCTTGTTTGCATTTCTCCAGAGGATAAGCCGTTACTTGTATTATTTCTCCATTCTTGATTTGGCATATTTAAATATGGATTCTCCGATGATTCATTAGAATTCGTTTCTGTATTTGCAGTCGATTGTTCATCAGCCACAGGTGTTTGTTGTGCTTGTTCTTGTGACTGAACAGGTGCTTGTTGTGTTTGTTGTTGTGATTGTGTAGATTGTTGCTCTTGTGTATTTACTTGTTCTTGCGATTGAGCTTCTTCAGTACTTTCATCTTGTGTCGCTACTTCTTCAGATGATTTGTCGTCAGATTTTTGTTTTTCATCTGACTTATCTTTTTCTTCATCAGATTCTTTATCATCTTTTTTACTTTCTTTATCTTCAGATTTGGTTTCTTTTGTGTCATCTAACTTACTTTCTTCGTCATTCCCACACGCGACCAATACTAAAAAGCTTGTTAGTATTAAAAACAATATCTTCTTCATTTATACATTCCCTTTAGAAAATAATTATATAACTTAATTGTACTACACTTAAAATTTAATAGTGAAAATAAATTGTTAAGATTAAGTTAAGTATTTTTATAAGTGTAGTGGGGTAGTTTTAATTTCTGTTGCAATTAGGCACCCTTAATTACTGTGAAAATCATTAATTGTCATACGATTATATAACAATTAAATTGTATAATTAATAATAAAGTTTGATTATCAAGTAAAAAATTACATTTTGATGTATAATGAAGATAATGTTGAAAAGGAGATTTATAAAATGAATATAAATATAGTGACTGATTTATTGAAAGAAGAAAATGTTGTGAGTATAGATTTATTATTGGTAACAGGTAAATTAGAACGAGCTAAGGAAATTGATGTTGATAAATCATCCGAAAATTTATTGTTTGTGACAAAACCAAAAAACAAAGTAATTAATTTAAATCATGTTGTTAAAATAGAAACTGTACTTAAATTTGAAGGTAATGTCACTTTTTAGTAGTTATCTAACACAAGTATGAAAATGATTTAATGAATACCCGCGGACGATATATTAAAAGGCTTAGCCAATGTGGCTTAGCCTTTTTTAGTTTGTGTTGATTTAATATTGTAGAATATATGTTTTTAAATGTACGGTGACGTCAGTAAAATAAGCTAGATGCTACATAAGTGAGGTGTTTTTAAATTTAATAAAATAAAGTGTGACAATAATGTAAGTTGTATTAATACGCGCCTTTGTTAAAATTATCTTTGGCTTCATGAAGGTCAACTTTAAAAATAATGATTTAATTTAGGAGGATAATATGAACGATAGCGTAAAATACAATAGAATTTCAGAATTAGATTATATGAGAGGCTTTGCCTTACTAGGAATAATTCTTACTAATATAATTTCAATATTTGCTTTGCGAGTACCCAGTAACTATGATCAGGCTAGTTACTTAAAGTTCATTGATTTTTTTGTTGAAAGTAAATTCTTTACAATATTTTCATTTTTATTTGGTGTCGGATTTTATATATTTATTCGCAATGCTCAAGCAAAACAATTAAATAGTAATATCGTATTTATAAGAAGATTAGTAATCTTAGCGTGTTTTGGTTTATTACATCAATTGCTTCAACCAGGTGAAGCATTATTATTATATTCAATCATTGGTTTAATCTTAATACCTTGTTTTTATTTCAAAAAATATATCAATTTAATCATTGGCTTAATATTGCTAGTTATTTGTATATATATAGGTAGTAAAACAATATTACCGATACCATATTTCATATTAGGACTTGCAACAGGTCAATTTAATATCTTTGAGAACATTAAGACTAAAGCGTTAATTGTAATAGCAAGTATTTCTGGAGTGATATCTGCATTAAGTTGGATTTTGCTAAACAAGTCATATGTATTTCCTACATATAAATTTTTAGAAGATACTTCGAACAATGAATTGATTAATAAATATATTCAAAATAAAGAAATGTATGAACATTTAATAATTATTACTAGTCCATTTATAGCATTATTTTATGTCTCACTATTATTATTAATTATAAAAGTACGAATCTTTGGTAAAATCTTAAGCCCATTACAATTATATGGAAGAATGGCGCTTACAAATTATGTAGGACAAACTTTATTAATTTGGTTGGTTATATTATGTGTGGATAGTGATCAAGTAGATTATATGGATACTTTATGGATTTGTATTGTGATCTATATTTTACAATTGTTATTCACAAGTATTTGGCTGAAATACTTTAAATATGGACCATTGGAATATATATGGAGAATGGGAACTTATTGGAAATGGTTTAGCGTGATAAAAAAATAGACTGGAGTTGAAAATCACACTAATGAGAGAGATGAATAAAATGAAAAACAAAAGAAAGAAAGCTTTACTTTTTGTATTGATCATTACGTTAATTATGGCATTAGCTATGTCAACAATGCATTATATTTTTGGGTATAATTATGAGAATTCTGAAATGGTTAAAGTATTGATTTACTTTGAAATTATTATGAGTGTGCTTTCCATATTTATGTATCAAAAGCTTTTCTCAACACAAAAATTATTTAACATGCGGCTTTCTTTTTGGTTTTTACCTTTTATTATTTTGATCATCATTACATTGGTTGCATTTTTTATAACTGGAGATTTTACCGGCAAAATACCGATTGTTTCTTTAATATTAGTAACAACACTTTTAGTTGGTGTTAGTGAAGAAGTAGTATTTAGAGGTATAGTGTTGCAAACATTTTTACAAAAAGGTGGAATAGTAACAGCTATTTTAGTTAGTGCGATATTGTTTTCCTTATTTCACGCAGTTAATATTTTTGGCGGAGCATCAATAAGTGAAGTGATAAACCAAATGATTGGGGTATTTTTAGGTGGAATAGTGTATGCTTGTCTCTCAATAAATTTAAAGAGCTTTATACCACTTATTATATATCACTGTTTATGGGATTTTCTAATATTAAGTAATGAAATAGTTAGTGCTAACATTGAAGTGCTCATTTTCGTTATAGGAACATTAGAATTTATTATTTTAATTCCAATATTTATATATACAGTCATTAAATTTAATAAAAGAAGTTGAATAAAATTAATAGGGAATGAACATTATGCAAAAAGGCTGAGACAAAATACATGTCTCAGCCTCAATTATTTTACAGTCAGCTTAGCCGGGGCTTGGTTCATACGACGAAATCTTGTTAAAAAATAGATTTCTGTCCCACTCCCTAGTAAGTTGAACTGTGATTCTTTAATCAAATTCTATTTCGTATAATGATTCGTTTATTTGTTCGTACAGCTCATATTTTTCTAAATAATCAATCCATACATCATTCGGTTTCTTCTCTCTTTCTTCAACTAAAGATTTAATTTTTTCATAAATACCTTTCATCAAATCTTTATACATCGCATTTGTCGCTCTTTCTATTTTTGCCTCTGACCAACGTTTTTTCGGCGGACGTCTTTTATCCTTTTCTAGTTGAAAGTTGATAGCTCTGTCGTAAAAGCTATCTAACGCTGGTAATTTATCTTCTATATGTGCTTGAAATTCGTTTAAATTCATAAATATTCTCCTCTTTTAAGAAACAACGTTCTACATAATTCTAACAATAATAGGGTAAATTAAATACCTGATGAATGATTCATTTATTTTATAATGAACTGAATTGTTATTGAATAACTCAGTATCTGGGACTAATTGATTATTAGAATATTATTTGTCAGTTGATAGTGCTATCAACATTAAGTATACCAGTGAAAACAATTCTTTAGTTAATTTTCTAATAACATAAATCTTTCTATTTATTATTTTCAGTGATTAATTCTTTTGTTAATTTAACGTATAACTGTGTTTTATTAAGTTGAGGCGAAATATAGTTTCTGAGAGATTGGTTGAATAAAAAAATTTAGTTAACGAAATTAATATGTGTTTTAAGTGTTCAAAATTTATTCAGTTAGTGAGAATTAATAGGTTTAATGACGCTATTTATATATAATTTCTTAACTTCATATCAAAAGGGCTTAACCACAATGGCGAAGCCCTTTTTTTATATTGGTATAAATAAAAATATATTATTCTTCTAAATTATCAATAGCATATTGTGCTTCTTCCTCAGTGAATTTTTCACCATAAGAAGATGTAAGTTGATCAAAGATTGCATCATTAGACATACTTTGTTGGTCAGCGTAATCTTTGGCTTTCTGTAAAGCGTTTTCCTTATAGTTAGCCTCTAAATTATCAATAGCATATTGAGCATCTTCTTCTGGGAATTGTTCGCCCGCTTCTGAAGTTAGTTGATCATATATACCGGCTTTAGACATGTTCATACTATCAGAGTATGTTTTAGCTTTGTTTAAAGCTGATTTTTGTTGACGTGTTGCATTGCTATCTTTATTGTTATTAGATTCTTCTGTGCTATTAGTTCCATTATCTATAGAGCCAGAAAAACTAGCTGTACAAGCAGTGACACCAAGTACTACTAAAATAAGCAAAACTAAGCAACCACCACATCCCCAGAACCATTTCTTTTTCTTGCCTTTTTTCTGATTTTCTTTGTACTCTTCAAATTGTTGTTGTTGTCTTGCCAACAACTCATCGTTAGTTAGTTCATTATTATTTTTTTGCATTATATATTGCTCCTTCTATAATTTTGTTTTTTATAAATTGTTGGAAATTCAATTACTCAGTTTGATATTTTGAAATAGATTTAATCGTATAGCTCGAGATATTGGTCTGTAAATTCTTCAGTAGATATTCCTCCATTATTCTTTTGTTGTTGTAACTGTGCCCCTTTACTTTGAATAGCGTCATATTCTTCTCGAGAATAACCTTGATTTTCCATTTCTTCATAATTTGCTTCTTCTTGTTCTTTTTGTTGTTGTGGAGTTAAGCACCCACCAACAGTACAATATGTACCATCATTTTTGTATTCTCCAAACATAGCATCACCAGCTGGTACATTTGGTTGATTTCTATTATTATTTGTTTCTTGTGACAGAACAGGGGAATTATTGTTTTGCTGTTCTTGTGTATTAAGTTTTTCTTGTGATTGCACAGGTTGCTGCGTATTTTGCTGTTCTTGCTTTTTTACTTGCTCTTGTGATTGTGTAGGTTGCTCAGTACTTGTATCTTGTGTTGCTACTTCATTAGATTTATCACCTGATTTCTTTACTTCATTTGGCTGCTTATCTTTCTTACTTTCTTTATCTGATGATTTTGTTTCTTTTTTATCATCTAGTTTACTTTCCTGTTCATTATCACATGCGCCTAATATTAGAAAGCTTGATAACAATAAAAATAAGACTTTTTTCATTTATTGACCCCCAAAAAATAATTAATTAACTTGATTGTACTATATATAAAAGAGTTTGTGATAATTAAAATATTTTTTAAGTGATAATATTTGTTGAATTTCATTTTTGTATTTCACTACTTATGTATCAGTGGTAATGTTAAATTTAAATAGTTGAGCGTTTTACATATGATTTAATCAATAAACCACATGACTCATACTGTAATGAATATGAGTAACGCGTAGGAATGAAAGCAATTAAATTATTGTATGGTGAATGAAACTCATTTAAATAGATAGGTGGTAAATATATGGAGAAAATAATGGTTATCGGGTCTTCGGGTTCTGGAAAATCAACGTTATCAAGACAACTAGGTCGTGCTTTAGATATACCTGTTTATCATTTAGACGTATTATTTTGGAAACCTAATTGGGTTATGACAAGTTCTAATGAACAAAAAGTAATTCAAAAAACATTATTGCAAAAAAAGAAATGGATTATTGACGGAAGTTATACTGGTATCTTAGATGAAAGATTAAATGCCGCAAATACTGTGATACTTTTAGATTTGCCAAGAAAAATTTGTTTTTATAGAGTTTTTAAGAGATTGTTTAAAAATATTGGTAAGACTAGAATTGATATGGGCAAAGATTGCAAAGAAAGAATCAATCTCACTTTTTTAAAATATATTTGGAATTTTCCTAAGCACAGAAAACCATATTTATTACAAAAAATTAAGGAAAATAAAAACGATAAAAACGTATTTGTTTTAACCAGTATTAAAGAAATTGAACAATTTAGAATGAATGTGGAACAGAACGGCATTTAAATCTAAAATTGCTATGGATTGTTTTTAAATTATTACAGAAATTGCAGTGGTTTAGTCTGATACCTAACGAGTTGATGAAGTATTAGCCGCAGACTACAGGCAGTTTTTGTAATTGCTAAAAGCATACACAAAAAACGCTGACAAAGTCGGACACTCTGAGACGCCTAAATTAAGGGGTCTTTTTTTGACTATCGAGATAACTTCATAATGAAATTAATTTGAATATTACAGATTAACCAAAAAAATTAAAATGGAATTAATATTAGTGTAATCGGCAATTAAAAACCATATGATATATTATTCTAAGATTGAATTATTTTACACTTTAGCTTACAAGTTAATGACAATATTGCTTGTATAGTTTATTCAGTAAAATAACACTTAGAAGGGACGATTTATAATTAAACGTTACATACAAATTTTTACATTTTTTATTATAGGTGTTTTAAGCATATTAGGACTTACACATTTGAACACTGCTTCTGTCGCGACGACTGCAACTCAAGAGGAAGCTATAAGTCATATGAACACGTTAGAAGGTAAGGGATGGGATTATGATGATGAATATGGTCGGCAATGTTTTGATTTAGTGAATGAGCAATGGGATTATTTGTATGGTCATGGATTAGAAGGTGACTATGCAAAAGAAATTCCAACTAAAAATAACTTTGAGGGTGAAGCCACGGTATATAAAAATCATGAGGGCTTCCAAGCACAAGCTGGAGATATCGTTGTATTCAATGATGAATTTGGCAGTGGTGCAGGTCACACAGCAATCGTTACGGAAGGTAATTATAATGGCGCTAGTGATAAATTTGAATCATTAGATCAAAATTGGGACGGCGGTGGCGCTGAAAAAACAGAAGTAGCTCACAGAGTAGTACATGATTATGAAACTGAAATGTGGTTTATAAGACCTCATTATGCTCAATAAATTACTTCATGACTTATATGTTTGTTTACTATTGGAATGGTAAATCAAAATTGTGGAAAAGAGGGTCTTGATAAATAAATAGCCGCACATTGTGTTGCAACCATAACTGATTAGGTGGATAATAGAGTTAACGTATGAGAATCATAAAATATTAATTAGGGTGACCACACATGAGTGAAGTATATGTATTCATAATAGAATGTAGCGATGGCAATGTTTACCGTGAGTATGTAGAGAATATATGGAAAATTGATAAGGCATTAGCACTTAAAAGATTTGAAAAAGGCATTCATAAGCATAATTACTTTTATCTAAAAGATTGTGATAGTTATGTAAATGTAGACAAGATTACTTCTATAAGGATTGACGATGCATATAGCACTTAATCAATTACTCATGCTTATTTAATTAATAAAAAGTTAACAGATTATAATTTAAGGCGGGCGCGACTGTTGCGTTAGCCTTATTTTTATATCTAAAAAGTGTAAAAAGGTGGTTTACGATACTAAATATAAATAATAGAATGGTTTAGTATGGTATTTTGGGGATTTAGTGAGGTATTCTAAATGTTGGTATATGTTAAGGCTCTTGGGATGAGCATCTTGATTGGGATTTTAATCTTCTTATTAATGCTTATAGGCACAGGGAAAGATCAACTGCTTGGTAGTGTGATTATGTCACTATTAGGTTTTTTTGGAAGTTTCATTTCTTTCTTGTATGAAAAAAGACATAATAGGGAGACTAAATAGATTGATAAGAACATAAATAGAGCGTAATCCAGTGAATCAAACAAATTTTACTTGGTTTCATGTATCTACGTTTGAACTTGATACTCTATTTATGTTCTTGGGATCTAAGTGTGATAAGGGAGAAGTTAACTGTTGTAACAGTGGCTTCTTTTTTGTTTACAAACAAGAACAAGTGTTCTATTATATCTTTGAGGTGATAAATATGGAGCCAAATTTAAATTGGAAAAAAGATTTTCAAGAATTCCAAGAAATACTAAATTCTGGCATTAATCCTGAATGGTTATATAGCGCTAAAGCGAACATGATACTGAACCCCGCATATACTGGAGAAGGTAGGCAATTCTTTTTTACAAAAGATATTATGAAAGCGAGTAAAATAATTCCATTCTTTTAATGTGGTTAATGCTATTAATATCTAAAAATGATTTAAAATACATTGCTTTAAGCAATATTAATATAGATATAAAGTTAAACGCTAGGTAGCCATAAATACCTAGTGTTTTTTCATTTTCTGATTTTCAGTTTTTTGGATACATGATACGCTTATAAAAACTATTAAGTTATAGAAAAAGTGGAGGATTATAGATGAAATCGATAAAAGTGTATCACTATGATGCTTTTAGTAAAAAGCCCAATAAAGGTAATCCTGCTGGTGTTGTTATAAATGGAGACACCTTAACAGAAACGGAGATGCAAGACGTTGCTTTTAAAGTAGGCTTTAATGAAACAGCTTTTCCAATAGCATCTGATAAAGCAGACTTTAGAATACGCTATTTTTCACCAAAACAAGAGATGGAGCTTTGTGGACACGCAACAATGGCAACAATTTATGCGTTAAAGACAAACGGATGGTTAGAAAATAAAACAGAACTAACTATTGAAACAAATGTAGGGGTCTTATCGATACGTATTACAACGAATGAGCAAAATGAAATACTTATAACAATGAAACAAGCATTACCACAATTTGAAAAATTTGAAGGATCCCGATATGATTTAGCAAAGGCAATAGGCATTGAAGAAGTGGATTTTGATGATGAGCTACCCATAATGTACGGTAGCACTGGGGCATGGACACTTTTAATACCTATAAAGTCACTTGATATTTTTAATAAAATGGAACCAAATAATAAGGTATTTTCTTCAATTTTAAATGAAATACCAAACGCATCTATACATCCATTTTGCCTTGAAAGTTATCATGAAGAAGCGGATATGCATGGCCGCCATTTTTCTTCAACTTTTTCACGAACAATAGAAGATCCGGTGACTGGCACTGCTTCAGGTGTCATGGGGGCGTATTTTGCCAAGTATATAAAAAAAGAGGATCATACTTCTATGAAACTTATTGTAGAGCAAGGACAAGAAATGAAGAAGGATGGCCAAATGATAGTGAATGTTGCAGAAAATAACGAAATCGAAATAACTGGCAATGCAGTTTATGTAGGAGAAATTGATATATCATTTTAGGGATTAAGCGTTTTTTTAAAAGTATGCGCAGAAATTTATACTTTATAAAAATAGTGAATGGATACTTTTGTATTTGCTATATGGATATAGTAAAGTTAATTTAAATGAGATATGTAGAGAGGTTTGATAGCTATGGATTTAAATAATGTCATAAACGCCTATAAAGTAATACTCTCGAAAGCTTCCGCAACAAGTAATGGTGATAAACGAAGAAACAGCGTAGATAAAATAATTGCACTGTTTATTAAAAACCCTGAAACGAAAAGTGAAGGGCTAAATTTTCTAGAAAGTTTAGATACAGAATCATTCTATAATTTACTTAGTGCGTGGGATATAGGTCGAAGTGTCCTCACAGCACCAGATTGTTTGAATGATGATATTAGGATTAATGGAGGCAAGACAAATTTAATGAAAGAAAATGTTAAAACGTTAAAAAATAATTTGCCTATCCAATATGAAGCGACCATCTATTTTAAAGATAAAGACTGTATTTTTGTAAAACAATGCCTCATAGCATTTCAGAAAGATTTTATATAATAATATAAACACCACTTAAAGGGCGAGGAATGACTCTTTTAAGTGGTGTTCTACTATAAGTAGTAAACTTTAGAAATATTTGTGTTTATAGCACATGTAGAGGTACAAAATAATTGTAGAAAAAATGACTACTAAAATGATGACAAATTGAAATATACCTATATCAATATTTCCGCCAGTAGCGTTATATACGTCTTTAATACCCATGAAAGATAGAAGCGTGGATAACTCGAAATTTAGTATAGTAATGAATCTTCTATTGAAATTTATAGCGTCTTTGGATATTGTTTTATTCTCAAAACTGGATCTAAAATTTTCGAATTTTACGTAATACTTAAATAAGAGATACATGAAAACCCATAAAGCTAAAATTATTATTGGAAGAATGAATATTTCTTTTTTGTATCCCCACGCATCTGGGTTACTATATAAATCAAAGTGCACAGGTACTCTCTCTGGCAAACTATTGTAATTAATAGAAGTATATAAAAAAAGTAAAATAATGAAAATTAAACCAGTGAAATTCAAGGTTTTATTGATCATGATGTGTCCTTTCAAAATTGGAATATTCGCTATTAACGTCGCATTATAAAGAAATTGCTCATAAAAAAGAACCAAATGCTTTTATAACAAATGGTGTGTTTATGTTCTAAAATAAATGCTTGGAATGTTTATTGTTAATTTATATTTTATAATAAAATTATAGAAAGTGCAAAAAACACGGCTGATAAAATAAATAAGATAGCACCAAAAAATACTAGTTTTCTAGATTGCTTTTGAATACCTAGCTCATGATTATTGTCTAAGTTTTTTTCGTCGATGACTTTGCGCTCATTATTAAATTCATAAAATGAAAATAAACTAATGATCAATAGAATTAAACTAATTATGAAAGTAATAGTGATTAATATGCCCATTTATGAGTTAGCTCCATCTACGTTACTTGATAAAATTTCTAAATAGCGATATATATTATTTGAAGTAGTATCTTTCGGTAAACTGTGAGTGAATACATGACCATTTTTAGTTTCAACAGTGTAAGTGACGTGGTCAAGATTGATATTATAATTAATAATTTGCATAAATTTCTCCTCGGAAATTGAATTTATATTTATTATACAATGAAGGCGTTCGTAATTTTTTGTGACTTTTTAATTGTTTTGAACGATGTATAACTAATTATATCTAATTGTACTACATATAAAGTTATTTTGTTGTAAAAAAGGTAATAAAAGCTAATTTAATTTTATATTTACAAAAACCTGATAGTTTAATTAAAATGTAGAAATACAAACTTTTATAGAAGATGTTGACAAAGCGTTATATCCATAGTATATTTGTACTCAAGTAATTTTTAATTCGGAAATTTTAAAAGTAGTCTTATTCATTGAATTTTACTCCTTTGGATTTTTTAATAACAAGTTACAAATATATGTGCTAAAGCACACGGAGGTTTTCATATGAATAAAGGTACAGTAAAATGGTTCAATGCAGATAAAGGTTTCGGTTTCATCGAAGTAGAAAATAACGACGACGTATTCGTACATTTCTCAGCTATCAATTCTGAAGGTTACAAATCATTAGAAGAAGGCGAAACAGTTGAATTCGACATCGTTGATGGCGACCGTGGTAAACAAGTCGCTAACGTTAACAAAGCATAATTTAAAATATTAAATTATCTTTAACACTCACCCTACGGGGTGGGTGTTTTTTTGCGTTTAAAATTAAAAGTTAAAAGAATTAATAACAATAAATTATAATAAATATTTAGAAAAGTATAAGAGGATTATTTTGTAAGCGCTTAATTTAACTAGTATACTTAATATATAGTAAAAGGAGCGGATATTATGCAAAATTATAAAGGATTTGATAAAGATTTTAATATTACAGATAAAGTAGCTATTATTACTGGGGGTAACAGTGGTATAGGTAAAGCAATTTCCGATTTTTACATACAAAAAGGGGCTAAAGTTGCAGTATTAGATATAAAAGATAGTGTAAATGAATTGAAAGGTGATCACATTCTAGGTATTCAATGTGATATAACAAATGAACAAGATATAGATAATGCGATTGATTTAACAAAGCAGACTTTTGGCCGTATTGATATATTGGTAAATTCTGCAGGTGTTGCGCTTTTAGATAAAGCGGAAACAATGTCTAGCGAGATTTGGCAAAAACAAATTGATTTAAATTTAACTGCCTCATTCAAAATGGCTCAAAAAGTTGGAAATGTATTTATTGAACAAGGTGAAGGTGGAAAAATTATTAATATGGCAAGCCAAAATGCTTTAATAGCATTAGATAAACATACTGCTTATGGAGTAACAAAAGCTGGAATTGTTAATTTAACTAAGAGCTTGGCATTTGAGTGGGCAAAATTTAATATTAACGTTAACGCTATTGCGCCAACAATTGTTGCAACAGAATTGTCTGATAAAGCATGGGTAGGCAAGGCAAGAGAAGACGCTTTAGCTGGTATCCCTTTAGGAAGATTTGGTGAACCTGAGGAAGTAGCGAGCAATCGCTTTATTTTTAGCAAGTGACGCGACCAATTTTATGACCGGAGAAACCATTGTATTAGATGGTGGTAATACGATTAAATAAGTGATGTTAATAAATATTTAGATGAAGATATTTTATAATTAATGAATAATAATAAGTAAATCCTATAAATTAATATTTATAGGATTTACTTATTTTGTGTATATAACTGGGATAGTAGCGATTTTATAAAGTGCTGACGCCTAGGGGAATAATATGAGCGAAAGACTACAGGCTCGAGCCATATCCCAGGCAAGCATGCACTTTAAAATCGTATTAATATGATTTACTAGCAATAATTATTACATGAAATTTATGTAAATAAAAAACACATCAGTAATTTGGGATGTGTTTAGTCATTAAGTATTTGTAAGATTTCATCGTATTTTTGTTCGCTCAACATACCTAATGGACTTTCTTCGAATTTAAATATTAAAAAATCATCGTTTGAATTAAAGGAATTTTTAATACTTTCGTATATTTCATTTCTATCTAGATCACTTTTTAAAAGCCATAATCCTCTATAAATATACAAAGCATTACCTAAGGCATTTAATTTAGCAGGTAATTTTTCATAACCATACGAAATAGAATTCAAATTATACGACAATATATATTTTGACATTAATATCAGCCTCCTGTATAAGCATATCATTAACTGTGAATTAAAAGTTGGACAAAGGTTGATATTAGACGAATTTAGAGCGATTATTTAAGAAAAATATACAAAGCATTTAATTTAGCATTTTATTTACTCAAGCTTAATTCATTTTAGAGGTAATTTAAATTGGGGAAAATAGCTCTCGTTTGCATATAAATATTTAAAAGTGAATACTGTATGTAGGGATTTAAAAAATGACTTTGTTAGAGAGTTCATAATCTGTAAAAGTAAGGGAAGATGCATATGCAAATTTTCAGAATAAGCTCAGACCATAAGAAAAGTGCACGTTTTTTAGATAATAGAAGGCTATCAAAGCAAGTATTAGAATTATATCAAATTATTAGAGTATGTTTAGCAAAGTTAAACCTTGTTGATGTAAACAGCAATTATATTAATCATCCCATCGTTGCTCATGTTTATAACAATGGAGAACCATACATTATAGATACTTTTAAGCTTTTAGAAAGTATGAACGAAGAGCATATTCGCCGTGGAGGAAAACGTTCTGTTGATTTTAATAATGATATAGAGCGTTTGAGTGAAATTGTTTATAAAGAAGAATATCAAAAATATTTTTCACATGAAATGCTACCTCCATTTTATGTTTTTGGTGATCGTAAAGTATACGGAGAAGATGCATTTGAGTTATATCAAATATTATTATTCAATAAATGGAAAGAAGATAAAATACCGGCAAGATGTGGTATTAAAAAAGGGACAGATAAACATGGCACAACGTTATAAAATTGAACAGTTATGGCGTCGATATAAATATGAAGTGTTGTGGCACGATCAAAATAGTTACAATAATATTAGAGAAATAATGAAAGAAAATCCGACATATGGAGATATAGCATCTTTGATTTCATATGCTTTAACACTAAAGCCAACTGAAGGTTCTATCATCAATGCTTATGATCATATGTGGGGGTATTTTAAAAAAATACGTAGTTCATCAGAAAATGAATTCCAGAAAGCTTTGAAATATCAATTTCAACAACATAATATAGATGAAACTTATCTTTTAGAATTTCTCAAAAGTATGGCTGATTTTTACAACGTTGATTATATAAAGCAATCTTCAATTATAAAAAATTTGAAATAGGAGAAATAATAATGGAAATGATAAAAATATTAACGAGAACATTATTACCTTTTGTGGGCGGCAATATTATAGGTAAAATTACTGCAAAAGAAGCGCCAAAAGATTATGGTAAATTTGAAAAACCACCGTATTCTCCACCACGATATGCGTTTCCTATTGTTTGGCCAATATTATATTTATGTATGGGCGTAGCTTATAATTTGGTTAAAGGTAACGGAACAAATACCAAAGCGACAACTGTTACGCATTATACTCAGCTTAGTTTGAATTTTCTGTGGTCATTACTGTATTTTAAAAAGAAAGTAAGGGGCATCGCCTTGATTGAGAGTTTTATTTTATTAATAGCAGTAACGACTAACGTTGTTGTATTTTTTAAAAACAAACCTATTTCAGGTATCTTGCTTTTCCCTTATGTTATTTGGTCTAGTTATGCCGCCTATTTAAATACTGGCAATTGGTTGCTAAATAAAGATAACCCAGAGTATTCAAATGGTCTCTGTAAATAAGATTTTAATTCAAAGTGTCAACAAAGTTTCTGACTTTGTTGGCATTTTTTATTCATATACTTTTATATATCATGAAAGATGAGATACCATGGTTGAAATTTAAATATATTTATCTTTATTAATATAAAATATATTAGAAAATTAGGGGTATAGATATAATATATTAATGCTCATACGGAAGTGAATAACCAAATAGTCATTTTGATTTAGAGAGCCGTTAGAATAAAATTGTTGAGGCGAAATAATTTAAATGAAAAGGTGGATTTTATGAATTATATAAAATATTTAAATTCTCAAGACAATACCCGAATTTATACTAAGATTAATGATGTTGAAAACGCACAAGCAAATATTATTGTAGTACATGGCTTAGGAGAACATTTAGATCGCTATGATGAATTAACAATGCATTTAAATTCAAATAGATTCAATGTCATCCGATATGATCAACGTGGGCATGGACGCTCGGAAGGTCCTCAAACGTATTATAATAATATGAATGAAATAGTGGAGGATCTATCAACAGTTATTAATTACGTGAAATCAAATTTTGAGGGCAAATTATATTTGGTTGGCCATAGTATGGGAGGATATACAGTGACATTATTTGGCACACAATATCCAAATGCAGTAGATGGGATAATCACTTCGGGAGCGTTAACACGTTATAATATTAAATTATTTGGTGAGCCAGATAGAAGTATGTCTCCACATGAATATATAGAAAATGCATTAGGTGATGGATTATGTTCTGACCAAACAGTTGTTGAAAAGTATAAATTAGATGATTTAATTGCTGAAAAAATATCCATGGGGCTCGTTTATACAATACTTGATGGTGTTGAGTATTTAAAAAATAACGCAAAGCAGTTCAAGGATAATATATTAATCTTACATGGTAAAGAAGACGGTTTAGTTAGCTATAAGGACTCAATTCAATTATATGATGAAATAGGCTCTGAGCATAAATCTATTCATATTTATGACGGGTTACAACACGAAATATTTAACGAATCTTCTTATAACAAAAGTATATTTAATGAAATTGTAGATTGGCTAAATTATGAACTAAAATAGTTTTAGAATTTTAAGTATACATCGATATTAGTGTTTCATGCTTTATTAACTATTATGAAATGTTTGTTTTGAACTATTGAACATTTTACAATAGATGGTAGAAGTCATGATTATGGAGGAAATTTATTTATGATGATAAAAACATTACACATGCAATATGAAGAGGGTTTTGAAGCTTTCGATGAACGTGTAAACGAATTCCTACAAGAAGTTAATGATAAGCAACACTGGGAGCTTGTGAGCGTTACACCATCTGTTACGAATAGTATAGAAGGCGTAGATTATTTTATTACGATTGTATTTAAAAAATAAAGTGGAAAACGATTATCGTTTTCCACTTTATTATAACTAAGTCAACTATATGAATTTCAGTCCCTTAATGCGTACTTAGTTTAATATCGTAGTATTATTATGCATTAAATGTTTGTTTAGAAACATTAAAATAATCTGCGAGAATAGCAACATCGTTCTCTGAAACACTACGGTATCCATTTTCCCAATCCCAAATCTGGCAAATTCTAAAATCTTTGTCATAGTTATTATTTAAATTGATAACTAATTTGGAGATACTTAAATTATATTTTTCGCGTAATTCATTTAGTACTTTCACAATTAATCACTCCCAAACGAGTTGTAATAAAATCCGTATATAATTGTAGTATACACACTACTTATTTTCAAATTAGTGAACTTATAAAGGCGTTATCATATACTGGTATTATGCAAATTAGCTTGCTAAATAAGAGAAGCATTAAAATGTATTAATAATATAAAATTCGAAAAAGAGAGATAAGGTGGATTCATATGAAAATTATTGCTATGAGTATTTTTGTTGATAATCAAGATAAAGCAAAACAATTTTACACAGAAAAATTAGGGTTTGAACTGAAACACGATATTGAAATGGGTGGAGAATTTAAATGGTTGACCGTAAAAGAAAATAACTCTAATAATCCAGTTGAAATAGTGTTAGAACCTAATGTGAGTGAGATTGCTAAAAATTATCAAGAAGGTTTATATAGTGCTAGTATACCCGTAACTATGTTTGGGGTTGAAAATATGGAAGCATCACATGAGCGTTTAGTTAATTTAGGTGTCGAATTTCATACTGAGCCTAAGGAAGTTGATGGCACTAAACTTGCGATTATAAATGATACTTGTGGTAATTTAATTCAGCTTATAGAACAATAATATACGTAGGAACAGACTGTAACCAACTACTGAACTATTATCGTTAATATGAATTTAGTTTATTTTCTAAGAATTATAGGAGGTGTTTTATGGAATTAGTAGTTAAACGGACAAAAGATCTATCAAATATTGAACTATTACATATTTTAGAAGAAAGAATAAAAGTATTCGTAGTAGAGCAAAAATGTGCATACCAAGAAATAGATAAAGACGATGAAGAAGCGTTACATATCATGTTGAAGGACGAAAACCACATTGCCGCATACACACGTATTGTAGATCGCCAGTCGCATATTAGCTTCGGAAGGGTGCTAGTGGCACAAAACTATAGAATGCGAGGCTACGGACGTAATATTGTGCAGAAAACAATAGATATTATAAATGAAAAATATAATGGATCATTAATCAGCATTTCCGGACAAGCCTATTTAAAATCATTTTATGAATCATTTGGTTTTAAAGGTGTTTCTGATATTTATTTAGAAGACAATATTCCTCATATTACATTCGAAATGATAGCAAGATAATAAGTAGGTTTAATAAACGAAGTGCATTGGAACCGTTTTAAATTAAGACAAACCTGATTAGATAGATTTTAAAAAAAGTAGCTTCCAAAATGGAAACTACTTTTTTAATTTAACTAGGATTTTACCCAGATGTAATTTAGTTCTATTTGAACTCATCGTCTTTACAATAAAATCATTTAGAAAACCGTTCTTTTCAAACAAATGTGATAGCCCCTTAATGTTTATGAGAACGTCTATAGTCGATACACACTAAATTAAATGTATATTGTTAAGCTCCTGATTTATTGTTTTTTCATTTTATCAATATCTTGAGAAACTAACATTAATAATTCTTCAGTTTCAGAGTCCGTTAAATCATCAGAACCTTTAATTCTAATAACAGAACCTTTATCTGTTTTGACATGGTAAATAGGCTCGTCATCTTTATAAACTTTACGTAGTACTTCCATTTCATCACCCTTTTTTATCTGAAACAATTCTATGTAATTAGTAACACATAATGGTTAAAAATAAAGAATTGAGTTGTTATCATAACTTGCAATTATTTTTATAAAATAAATTGCTAGTTATTAATGCTTTAACTATAGGATAACTTTTTGTTGGATTCATTTCCAACAGTATGATTAATTTTATTTAAATTTATTAATATTTACATATATCGCTATATTCTTTATTGATAAATCAATTATAAGTTTAAATAAATAATTTGAGAACGATTTACAAAATTTAGTTATTTAGGTTTTTATTATATAAAAGCGGGTAAATATAACTAAGCACAAGAAGTCCTCCAAACTTTAGTGTGGAATATATTTTCGATTCGAGATTTCGAGGTCGGGACATATCACATGTCTTAGCCTCAGTTTTTTATATTGGCAGTGGCTGACTGAATTGAAAATGCGCTTATATCAAGCTTTTAAAGAACTACTACTTCATTTATGAAGACAAGTAGTTCTTATGCAAGCGCCGAAGCGCTTGTATTCCATTTTACAGTAGTTGTGCCGGGGTGGGACGACGAAATTTTATTAGAAAAATTAGATTTCTGTCCCACTCCCATTTCTTTTATAATGGCGATAAGTTATATTAATAGTATCATTTAAATTAAAAGGATGTAAAAGATGAAGTTACTCAATATACTATCATTGGTTTGTAGCATATTTATAGCATTGATAATTGTTTATGGTGTGATTATGATGGTTGGTGATGCCATGGGTATTACAACTTTTAATGGTCAATTACTGATTGTAGGGCTATCATTAGTCTTACTTAGTGGATTAGTAGGAAAGCAAAAACCTAGATTATCTATGCTTATATTATTTGTAGGTTTTATTATAGTTGTTATGAATTAATATATATAAAGATACAGTCCAATAAGTTGAATTAAATTCAATTTATTGGACTGTATTTTATTTGAATAAATACGAGTGGTGTATAGCTTACCCATTATTCAATATTATTTTTTAATTTCTCATCCATATCTTTAGCAACGGCAGTTAATAAGTGAGTTATTTCCGTTTTATTCGATGTGTCATCAGTTTTGACTTTAATTAATAGACCTAAATTTGTCTTTATATGATAAATAGGTGCCTTATTTTCATATACTTTTCTTAAAATTTGCATCTTATCACCTCATCAAATAGAAATACGAAAGTGCAAGAAAGGGGAAACCAAAAACTTTCTAGTGTAAAATGTTACCTAATGGTTATATTAAAGCATTTTCGATTAAATAGGAAATAATTGGATTTTAAAAAGACTGAGCAATGAGTATATGAACTCAGCCTAGCTTTATCTATTTCTAAAATGATTTGATAGAATTGCAGTGTTAAACAATGATTAAAATTGATCGTTTGTTCTATCTTCTTCAACAATATATTCATCTGTTCCGTAATCAGTAGATGTACTTAATATAGATTTTACTAATAGTGCAAATGAAACAACACCTAATAAGACTAATGCAATTTTTTTCATAACATCAAGCTCCTCTTTGTTAGATAGTTTACCATACAACAATCCGAACAAACGAATATATATGATTAATTTGAGAATATTATTAATAATTATACCAAAAAAATGAATTGCTCAATATATAAATGAGGGGATTTGAGATACAAATTTTCAATTTTAGCTGTTTATTTTATAATCTTTGGAAGAACTTTAATGTAAACAAGTTCACCGATGAGTTCGGTTAATGTTTGAGTAATAATGACCGTTGTAGTGATGGTTACCCAATGATCTGGTAAGGAAAGAGCGAGGGGTAACACCACCAATGCGTTTCTTGTACTAGAACTGAAAGCTAATGTTCTTATATTTGGAATATCTAAACGAAATAACTTTCCACAAAAAAAGCCTATTATAGGTGCAATAATCATAAAACAGATATAAATGGGTACAACACTTAATACAATATTTAAATCATTTGTGATTTTGTTTATTTGTGAACCTACGACTGAAAAAAGCACAAGTGACATGAAGAGTTCCGGTAACCATGCAGTAAGATTTAAGACGCGATTTATAGAGCTAGATTTTTTACTGAGCAGTTGTAATAATAATGCCAGTATTAATGGGATAATGATGAATGTGAAAAAAGCATTAATAAATGGTCCTATATCAATGATTGATAATATTTCATTATGTAAAAAAATAGTGAAATAAAGGGGCAGTAGAATAATTTGTAATACAAATAATATAGGTGTAGAAATAAGCATATACTGCGCATTTCCTTTGCCTAATGCAGTGAAGACGATAACGTAATCAATACACGGTGTTAACAGTACAAGATAAAGTCCAATTAATATTGGAGCAGAACTAACATCAAATAGTTGTATCAAGGCATAAACAAAGATAGGTATGATTATAAAGTTAGATAAAATTAAGGCAATTATATATTTCATGTTAAAAAGGTTTTGGCGAATATTGAAAAAAGGAATTTGTGAAAACATGCTAAACATTAAAATGCCAATAAAAATTGAGATCACAGACTCTAGAAAAACAGAAAATATTTGTGATGTTAAACCAACTAACATACCCAGTATAAGTGCTACAAAATATATATAAATTTGATAATGTTCAATTTTACTTTTAAAGTGTTGCATAATGACCTCGCTTTTAGAAAATAAATACACATTAATTATAACTTAATGTGCTTGCGCTATGAAATTTAATATACGCATTTGACGATATAATAAGTTTTTGATTGTATTGGCAACTTTTATTTTGATATAATAACCAAGGCATGTCTTAGGGCATGATAGAATTTAACGGAGATGGGTTTTCTACGTGTCCTTTGACATGTGAAGATTCATAACTCCCGTTATAGTCAAAAGCCCCTTTAATTAGGGGTTTTTTAAATGGTCAGCAAAGCCTTATGGGTTTTGTTGTTTTTTTAATTTTTAATCTCCAAACAGAGGATGAGACAAAATACATGTCTCATCCTCAATTATTAAATTGGTAGTGGCTGACTGAATTGAAAAAGCGCTTCAGCTCTTGTATTTCATTTTAAAGTCAGCTTTGCCGGGCCAGGTTCATACGACGAAATCTTGCTAAAAAAAGATTTCTGTCCTATTCCCAAAATACTATTATGTTTTTAAAGTAAAAAGTTTAAATTTTAACATAAAAAAGCTCATAATCGCTAAGCTAAATCAATAGCGATTATGAGTACAGTTAATTTACATATTAAGATTTTTGTTTATCTTGTATGCTAACTTTATTTTCGACCTTTTCGTCAGTTGAGTTGTCTACACTTAATAATAACGCTCGTACTATAAGTGCCCCAGTAACTAGTAAAAGTAAATTTTTGAATAATTTCATAATTATCACTCACCCGTCTTTATTAAAACGACTTAAATATCACAACACATTTTTAATGCGTAATTGTCTTATTTATATAATACCCTTTCTACAATATTGTAAATAAAATTTCACACACATTGTAGAAAGGGCTTGGCCTAAAAATTAAATGTCGATGATTTTAAGTTGTGATTGTGTTTCATTAATTTCTATTTTTAGATTTTTACTATTATTTTCTACAGTAGTGCTAATCACTTCACCATTTTGTATAGAAAAATGGACTTGGCTTAAGATACCCATTGCATAGTCATTGATTGGACTAACTAGTGAAATAGAATTGGCATCTTCCTGTATTACAAATTGTTTCTGACTTTGATTAATAACCTCCCATTGAGGTAAGTATGTTAACTTCAAAATCAACCCTCCTAATTTTTATTTTTCAAAAGTTATTATTTAATTTACATTATAAACTATATTGCTGAAAATGGTATTAAACACAACTGAAAGTAAATGTGACTCATTTAGTTAAAATGTTAATTACAGGGAATAAGAATATTGAAGAAATTGTTTAATAGAGGTGATGTTATGAATATTTTGATAGGAATAATATTAAGTCTTGTATTCGCATTTTTAGGAACAATGCCATTTTTATTTATAAATACGAGGTTGCACGAAAATGTTAACCATTCAAGTGAAGAGGTTCGTCATGAGAAAAGGAGAGCGTATAAACGCTTTATATACTTTTTTATTTTAGGAATTGCTATGTTAACAATTTATCATTTTCTTACTGATTAATTACGATTACATCCGATTTATTTCAAAAATTTAGTTTTGTAATTGTACATGTAATTTAGGTTTACAATTTTATGAGAAATTAAAAAAGTCCTGACCACGACATAAAATAATCTTTAAAGGATTATTCGCGTTGTGATTAGGACTTAATTTGATTAACTGAATATAATTGAGCATAAAATACGAGCGACACCTAAAAGGATCAACATAAATGTTGCTCCAAGTAATGATTCTTTAGCTTGCTGAGACTTTTTGTTTTTGTAAGTGATGAGTAACACGATACCACAAACTAGAAAAACTAATGATAACCAGAATATAATCATGAAATGTAGACTCAAAGCACTAGACCTCCTTTAATATAAAAGTTAAATTGCCAATGATTTAAGACATAATATAATTGCTTTTTGTAATTTTAAATGTAGTAAATATAATTTTTTATTATAACATTATCAGTTTATCACTAAATACTTAACAGCAATAGTGTAAATATTGATATACAATATATTGAGTCACAATTAAATGGATGAACAACGTTTGATTAATTAAAAGTTTCAAAAGTTAAAATTAGGAAAGATAATACTATACAATTTAAATAATGATTTTCTGAAAGGGGTGGTTAGACATTGGAAAACATGAATGTGAACTTACAAGAAACTAAAGAAGCAGTTAATAGTTTAAAGACCAAGAATTTCTCTGATAATAAACGACAATATGATGAAACTGAAGCCAAAATTATAAAACAAAAAGACTATATACGAAATAAGCTAATGCACTGATAACAAACAAGAAGATGAACGTATCAAAGAAATAGCGAGTAAACTTAGTTCGCATATACAAGTAGCCTTTGATGAATTTGACAATGTGGATAAAGTTATTGATTATTTAATGCCGACTTTTCAACGGGGCAAAGTTGATAAAGTATATGGTCGTGCATTATTACTTATGGAAGAAAATACAATGATTGAGCAAGTGAAAGCACACTTTGATGATTCTAAAATAAAAGCTAAATTGATGGACTATATTTTGACTGAATTAATAGAGTTAAGTAATGAAATTATGCCAAATGAATATAGTGAAATTTTGACAATTGAGCGGTCGTATTTTGAACTATTATATAACCATAATTAATATTATTTAATTAATTAAGTAGTTTGATGTATAATGAAATTAAATTAAATAAGCGAGGAGATTTAACTATGAATGAAGTAAATAAAGTGATTTACATTGTATTAGCAGTGTTTCTAGGTAGCTTTGGTATTCATAAATTCTACGCTAGAAAAACAGGCGTAGGGATTTTATACTTAATATTTTGTTGGACAGGTATTCCTCAAATATTAGCAATTATTGGTGCTATCCTTACGTTATTGAAACCAACTGATCAGAACGGTAATGTTTTAGTATAGGTATTATAAATATAATAAATCTGAGACGTGTATTTATGTCCTAGACTTTTTAAATGGCTGTTAGAATTCTACGGAAATCTAACAGCCATTTTTTCGTTCGAAAATATATGAGTTTACTGGACGTAAAACAGTGTTAACTGTAAGTTACGGCATATCATAAAAAGTCGCTATTTATCGTTTAAATTAAAAAAACGCCTACAAAATACACAGTTTTGTAGGCAGTTTATAATGTTTACTTTAAATTAAAAAAACTTTATAAAGTTTACATTTTCGAATTAAATATAGCTATAACAACAATTCTTTTTAATTTTTTAAATAATAAAAAGAATCGTGGTAGACAAATATCTTATATTTGATATGATTAGACAAAAGTAAGATATGGTAAATCATGTAACGATTAAAAATATATAAAATCGAGGTAATGCTTATGACATTTTATGATTTTGTAATTAGTTTTATAGAAGACGATACACCACTTGGACAACTCGCTCACAAAATTAAAAGGGATAATAACTTCCCTAAAGATGCAACTGGCTATAATGAATTAAACTCGTATTTTTATAGTAATTATATAGATCATGAAATGTTAGCTTCTGCTAAACGGGCGCTGAGTTTATATCTTAATAATATAAGCATAGCCTAAATATATTTAGCAATCTATGTTTCGTAATACCAGTTTTGTTTGTTTAAGGCATCTTTAATATCTTTTGTTTTAAAATTAATTTCATTATTTCTAATAGAGAATGGTTCAAGTATACTTTGAGCCATCCATGAATTAATAAGCTCTCTAGGTAATCCATCTAATTCCATATCAGTCTTACTGACGACAAAGCATTCCCAATCAAGTGAAACTTTCGAAGGATTAATATAATTACACTCTTTGAGCTGATTCATAAATAACACTCCTTAATATTGTAAATCCGACATTAAGTTTTACCCATGTATGAGATGGGTGAAACGATAATTGTGAAATAAATGAAATTTAATCATATTTTGTAGCCATATAATTTTAAAGTTAATAAACAAGTAATTCAAATAAATAATGCTTGATGACGTGTAACGCAATGGGTTATGCGTTTTCTTTTTATATACCCGCTTTTTAGTGTGTGTTAATCAAAAAATATAAATATTACTAAATAAAAAAACTGGAAGCACTCAAAAGAGTGTTTTCAGTCATAGCGTTGAAAAAATTTACGATTTTATGGGCAGCTTTTTGTGCATGCTTTCCGCGGGCACAGCCTCAGCCTGTAGTCTTCGACTAGTGCTTTCCCGCAGGAGTCAGCCCAAATCACTGCCATTTTTAAACAAAAACAAAACGATAGATTATTCATTGATTGAACTTATATAAAGGCCAATATAGATACTAATGAAGGTAAATGAATTAATTACAAAGATTATATCAACGAAAAAATATAAAAATAAACCAAATGCTTTGATAGCAATTGGTTTATCTACATTTTAGGGTGATAAGAGGATGTACCATTTAAGTGATTGAATTCGTAGAATTCTGTTTCTGGAATTGTTTTAATAATTTGATTAACTGCATGTGCGATATCATTGTTAGGGATTAAAGTTTCAGTTTCCATTGGTAGTGTTAGCTGAGTCATATTGTAATTTTTATACATAAGACACTTCGTTTTAAAGTTATGTTAGGTTAACTTTATTATACGAAAGCGTCTTATTATTTTGTATAAATTTATATAATTGTACCGATTTTGTAAAGAGCTGACGCCTAGGGGAATAGTATGAGTCTGTAAAACAAATAATATCTCAACTCTATTGCTATATTGGCAGTAGATGACTGAAGTGAAAACGCGCATAATCTTAAGCTTGTTTCACTTCTAGTCATCTTTGCCGGGGTGGGACGACGAAATCTTATTAGAAAAATTAGATTTCTGTCCCACTCCCATACCCCAGGCAAGCATGCGCTTTCAAAATCGGAAGATTTTAACATAGAAAAGCAGCAATCCACTAGAAACTAATAGATTGTTGCTTTTAATTTGAGAATGGGATATTTATGTCCCAAGCTCTTTTAATTTCAAACGTTGTTATACGCGTCCAAAAATAATTCTACCAAGGTATAATACCTAGAATACAAGCGACTAGAATCATAAACAAACTAGATCCTATTGCCCATTTGATAACAATACGTTGGTTTTGTCCATATTCAATATCTAGCATACCAACCAGTAAGTAACCGGCAACATACAATGGACTTAATACGTGAAGCGGTTGTCCTAATACTGAAGCTCTGGCCATATCTACTTTAGATATACCAAATTGTTGTGCTGATTCAGCAAGGATTGGTAATACGCCATAATAGAATGGATCATTAGCCATAAAGTAAGTGAATGGCCCGCTAAGTAGGGCAGTAATTAAAGCAAAGTGATTTCCTAAAGCATCAGGAATAATTTGCACTAATGTATTTGCCATTTCATCAACCATGTGTGTCCCATCCATAACACCTGTAAAGATACCAGATGCAAAAACAAGGCTGATTACTGATAGTACATCACCGAGCATGTTTTTTAATTACTGAATTTTGAATACTTAGGTTTGGATAATTGAGTACGATTGCAACACCGAACCAAAGCATGAACATAACCGGAATCGGCATCAGTCCAATAACAAGGCAAACAATTAATGAAATTGTTAAAATTGCGTTTGGTATAAGCATTTTAGGTCTTTTTAATAATGACTCTTCTTTCGTATCTGTAGGTCTTACATCATCTAAATCAATATTTGTATTAGAAGTAATGTATTTTTTTGCACGTTTACCTAATATGTATGCTACGGCAAAAGCAAAAACGATACCTGCAATCATTGCGGGAATAATAGGTATGAAAACTTCCTCAGTGGTAACCTGTAAAGATGAAATTGCTCGTGCTGTCGGGCCACCCCAAGGTAACATGTTCATAACGCCAATTGATAGTAGTGCTAAGGTTGAAAGTGTATATAAGCTCATGCCAATTTTTTTATATAATGGCATCATTGCAGTTACAGTTATAATAAATGTAGTAGTGCCATCGCCATCTAACGCGACCATTGAAGCTAAGACAACAGTACCCATTGCAATTTTAACTGGATCCCCTTTAACTACTTTAATAATTCGATTAATGACAGGTTCGAATAACCCGAGCATCGATCATAACTCCAAAATATAAAATGGCAAACGTGAGCATAATACCTGTTGGTGCAACTGTTTCAATGCCTTTGAGCATATATTCGCCAAGACCAGAGTAGAAACCGCCAATCAAAGCAAAAACAGTTGGTACAACAATTAATGCTGTTAATGCTGACATTTTACGTGACATGATTAATATCAAGAAAACGATAATCATAATGAAACCTAATAAAGCTAAATTCATATCTTTGAATCCCCCTATCTGTCCAATTATAGCGCTTTCATTTGATTTGTAAAATGAAAAATAGAAACTTATATAAACTTTTTTAGAAAAGTTAATTTTAAAATAAAAGTGCATCTATTGATCAATTTAAATTAATCAATAGATGCACTTGATAGAAAAAAGATGAAGTTATGTATAAGAAGGAAGCTAACCTATAAAGCCCATTACATATGTTTTCCACATTGGATAACTCATTAGAATGAATGCGAAGATGGATACGAACATAGCAAAGATATTAGCTACACGATCGCCACGTATACAAGCGTATAAGTTAAATAAGAAAACACCTAAGATAAATAAAGCGCCTGCTAATATTGCCATATCACCTTCGATCACTTTGTTAACAGCTAGTAAAGGTGTAGCTAAAGTAATTAATGATAAGAACAAAGATAGTAATGTAGTAGCATATTTCAATTTGCTCAGTCCTTTCTATAATTGGAAAGATAGTCTATTAATGTGCATATGTTGATTGTAAGTATAACTTATTAAAATAATATTTCTAAATGATTTTGATTGCAAGCCATTATAGGAAAACTTTTGAAAAATTGCCTTAATTCGATGGTTTTGTTACATAGAGCGAGCTATTGTGAATATGAAATAAATATAACATTATTTCATATACAGGTATCAACAATTTAATTGAATAATTCTAAATCATTGTCTTTAAAGTAATATATTAACCAATGTTCATCGACGTAATAGTTCTCATATTTTCTAGCATGTTCTTCTAAAAAGAGTGTATCAAAATTGAGGTTGCTGAAAAATACTTTTCCACTAATGTTATTTGAAATGAGTGAAGTTAATAAGATTTCTATTTCTTTGTCATGGCATATTTGGAAAATATGACGCATTAATAATTTAGAAATGTGATCTCTTGAATCATCGTCATGACCTTGGACACACATGTTTTCCATTATTGCTTTATGAGATAAGCTATATTTTTGTCTGTGAATTAAAGTAGTCGCACCAACTAATTCATCTTGTTCAAAGGCACCAAGCACTGCATAATCAGATGTTTGTGAAGAAAGTAATTTTTCTATATTTAATTCAATTAAGCATTTTTCATTTTGCAATTTCCATGCAAATACTTCAAGTTCTTTGTGGATGCCCTTTAATAAAAAAGCACGATAAATAGATGAATCTTCACTTGTTAAGTAACGTATATCTGTCATTGAATGCCTCCTAAACTGTACAAAGTGTATATAATAAAATAATTAATATTCTGACATTTTGTTTATAATACTATAGTAAAAGAAATGATTGGGCAACTTTTCCATTTACTTATGTCAAAAATATAATTAACTTAAAATTCCTATGATTAATAAATTCATCACTATAAATTTTCTCTGTAAATTAAATTTGAATTTTAATGAATTGAAATTGATTTGACCTATTATGATATAATATAGTGGTATATACTAAAGTGGAGGCAAGACTTTTGGAGGCATTAATTATAATTATTGTTTCTTTGACAGCACTTATCCTGGTTTCTTTTGCAATTTTAGTTGTTTATTTTTTCACTCAATTTAGTGATGATGACAATTAAATACCCAGACAGAGAATACTAAAGACATCAAGAAATAAGAGGGCAGAAACATCAAAGCACAAAATAACCCCCAGACTCGAGATAGAGTCTAGGGGTTAAATTTTATATATTAAATACTAGTCAACAACTTCTACGTTTAAATCAACGTCAATGTTGCCACGTGTAGCTTTTGAATATGGACAAAATTCGTGCGCGTCTTGTAAATATTTTTCAGCGTCTTCTTGAGATAATACGCTTTTAACTTTAGCATCAATTGAAACGCTTAGCTTAGGACTTTCAGCATCTGGATCATCTTCTAAACGCACAGTTAGAGTTACTTCTGGTTCAGCATCTCTCACTTTGTTTTGTTTTAAGATTAAATCGAATGCACCGTTAAAGCATGAAGCATAACCTGCTGCGAATAATTGCTCAGGATTTGTACCTTTTTCAGCGTCAGCTTGTGCTTGGTGGAATAACCGCTACATCAATTGCTTTATCATCTGTTTGAACGTGTCCGTTACGGCCACCTGTATTTGTTGCTTTAGTTTCATAATTTACTGCCATTTTATTACCTCCTTAATGACTTACTATTACTGTATACCCGTAGAATAATTTTTAAATCATATAAAATTCACTCTTTGATTAATACTGTCATTTTATAAGTTAATGTATATTGATTGTTTTATTTTTGAAAATTGTTATACAATTATTTTAATCACAATAAATAAAGGAAGTATTAAAAATGACTGAAGTTGATATAGCTGTTACGATAGCGCCAGAAAAAGAACTTTCACAATCTACTATAGAAGACTTAATCAAATTTCAAGATTCAATAGAAATCATTGAATTTAGAATAGATCAGTGGGCGGATTTTGATGTGAACCAAGTGTCTAAAGTAGTAGACAATATCTATAATTTAAATTTAGGGAAAAAGATACTCGTCACTTATCGTACTTCTTCACAAGGTGGAGAGGGCACGTTACCATATGAAGCATATTTGAACGCCTTAGCTGAAATAATAAATTTAACACATGTTGATTTAGTTGATATTGAATTTGAACCTGGGAAATCAGCACAACCTTTGATAGATTTAATTGCACAATCTAAAAGCAAACAAATCCAAGTAGTATTGTCTTATCATGACTTTAAAAAAACACCGAGCACTGGAAGCTTTAAAGCATCTTTACTTTAAAATGCACCAACTTGGACCAGATTACTTAAAAGTTGCAGTAATGCCTCTTGGTAAACAAGATGTGCTGAATTTATTAAGTGCGATGTCAGAAACGTCTGATTCAGTTCCTCAACAAGTGATTGGCATTGCAATGTCAAAATTAGGTCTAATATCTAGAACTGCACAGGGGTTATTTGGAGGCACTGTAACGTATGGCTGTCTTGATAGTCCTAAAGCGCCAGGTCAAATTCATGTTGAAGCGCTAAAACAACAATTAAAGTTATATGAGTAATTTGAAAATAATCGTGACCTATCTTATAATTGAAAATAATTATCAATAGTGAAAGGGCGATATTATATGGAACTGCAAGATGCAATAGCACAACGTCGTAGTATTAAAGTGTTCAAAAGAGATATGAAGATAAATGATACAGCTTTATATCAAGCTATTCGACAAGCTACTGATGCACCTAATCACGGTTTGAGAGAGCCATGGAGAGTTGTTCATATTGCTAAAGATAGATTAGGAGATATGAGTAAACAACTTACAGAAATTGCTTTTCCTAATCTGAAGAAAAAACAAGAAGATCATTATAATGTAGCTACAAATCTTGGTGGCATGCTAGCGCTAGTCTTAAAAGAAGATCCAAGACAAAAACAAAATTTAGAAAATTATATGGCATTTGGAGCTTTTACTCAAAATTTAATGCTTCTTTTACATGAAGTTGGTATTGGTACCTGTTGGAAAACGCCAGCATATATATTTCAACCTGAAATGCGTGCGTTATTTGGAGTGAAAGATGATGAGAGCTTAGTTGGCTTTTTGTATCTAACTGATTTAGAAGATGAAGTACCGCATAGAGAACGTCACGTTAATAATATAATTGATAAATTTTAACTATCATATAAAAATTGCAGTAAAGTAAGTAGTCATTTAAACGACTGTTGAGATAAATAAAGGCCGCATTGAAATTAGAATTCAATGCGGCCTTTATTTATCTTTGAAATGTATGTCTCAGATTATCATCTGCAACACTGTATGATTTATTTGAATGTTTCTGCTAAAAATGATTCAACTTGTTCTGGAGATTTTGCATTTGCTGAATGTAAATGAGCTAATTTTTCTCCATTTTTGAAAACTAACAAGCTTGGAATACCCATTACATCATTGTCAGACGCTACGTCTTCTAATTCATCACGGTTTACTGTGAACCATTGGTAATCATTATATTTTTCAGTAATTGGGTCGATCCACATATCCATAGCTTTACAGTCTGGACACCGACCTGCTTCAAATTTAACGATCACAGGATTATCACTTTGTATTGTTTCTTTAAAATTGTCTGTAGTATTTATTGATTGCATAGTATAACTCCTTTGTTTTAGATATTATTAGCCCTATTATAACTGACAATTAACCATTATTAAAAAAATCAGCCTGAAATTAAGAGCGTTTTACGTAAAAATTTGATATATTAGTGTTAACTAGACATAGGAGGTACAGCATAATGATAAAATTTTACCAGTATCCTAATTGTACAACTTGTAAGAAGGCCGCTAAGTTCTTACAGGAGTATGGTGTTAGTTTTGAACCTATTGATATCGTTCAACATACACCTACTAAAAACGAGTTTAAAGATATTATTGAAGCGACAGAAATTGATGTTAACAAACTCTTTAACACACATGGCGCAAAATATCGTGAGCTTGGATTGAAAGATAAGTTGAAAGATTTAACGTATGATGAAAAGTTAGATTTATTGGCTTCAAATGGTATGTTAGTTAAAAGACCACTAGCTATTTCAGGAAATAAAGTTACAGTTGGATTTAAAGAAGACCAATATAAGGAAACTTGGTTATAAAATAAATTTTAATTTCATAATTAAATAAGTGGTTATAATAGTGATTATGTAAACGCTTCATCTATTGCTATGAAAAAGATTTGATTGAATTATGTTATCGAGAAATAGTTGCTTGAAAGCTTTTCATATGGCATCATTAATATGTAAAATCATTTAGGAGGGGATTCTTGTGGCAGTACCGAGTGAATTTAAATATTCTAAAGAACATGAATGGGTTAAAATTGAAGGCAATACAGTAACAATTGGTATAACTGAATATGCTCAAGGTGAATTAGGAGATATCGTATTCGTTGAATTACCAGAAGTCGACGATGACATTAACGAAGGTGAAACTTTTGGTAGTGTTGAATCGGTAAAAACAGTTTCAGAACTTTACGCACCTGTTACTGGGAAAGTTGTCGAGTCTAACGAAGAATTAGAAGACAGCCCAGAATTCGTAAATGAATCACCATACGATAAAGCATGGATGGTAAAAGTTGAATTAAGCGATCAAAGTCAATTAGATGAATTATTATCTGCTGAGCAATACTCAGAAATGATTGGTGAATAAAAAATAAAGTGCGAACTCCATGATATTGATTATCTTGGGGTTTTTTTAATAAGAATATTTATTTTATATGCTTTTTGTCAAAAATAAACATGTATAAAGTGAGCTATAGTAGAGCCTAGCTTAGTAGAACTAAAGAACAGATATTATATAAGAAAAAGATCATCTGATTAGATGTCTTTAAATGACAAAAATCATTTTCAATAATAAGATAAGATTAGGAATATGTAAATTATGTTTATAGTCGCTAAGTATTGTGAAGAACTAAGTAGATTGAACAACTATCAACATTTAGAGGGTGGATGTCATGACGATACTAAACCAAGTGATCATTGTCGAAGGCAAGTCAGACAAGAAACGGGTAAAGCAAGTTATTGATCAGCCAATTGATATCATATGTACGAACGGTACTATGGGCATTGATAAAATCGATGAAATGGTTGAAACTTTATATGATAAACAAGTGTATATTCTTGTGGATTCAGATAAAGAAGGTGAAAAGATACGGAAATGGTTCAAACGATATCTCAGTGAAAGTAAACATATACGCATAGATAGACAATATTGTGAGGTTGCTAGATGCCCTAAACCATATTTATCCAGAGTACTGCGAAAACATGGTTTTTCTGTAAAAGATGCAGAAAAAGTAGCTAAAGCAAAATTAGATTATATAGCTGAAAGGGTAAGTTTATTAACATGAATGTAACAAGTGAACACCGTGCGGATGTGCACGAACATGAAGAAAAAGAAAAATATTTAATATTTGGTTATACACCAACGTGTGGAACTTGTAAAGTTTCAGAACGCATGTTAGATATAGCAAATGAAATTTTGAAGCTACCAATTACGAAAATAGATTTGAATTTTCATCCTGATTTTAGCCAAGCGCAAGAAATACAATCTGTACCTGTGCTCATGCTCGATGTCTAAAGGTAAAGAACAGAAAAGAATTTACGCATTTCAATCTGTTCCTTATTTGTTAGAAAATTTAAAATAGTTATTGACGAAACATGAGTGCGATGATAGGATTAAAAATAATTAAATAAATGATACTCTTATCAAGAGTGGTGGAGGGATGTGCCCTTTGAAGCCCGGCAACCGTCTGAATCAGAAATGGTGCCAATTCACATGAAGTTATAATTAACTTTGGGAGATGAGAGAAGCGATTAATGCTTTCTCTTTTCTTCACTGAATAAAAGGGGAAGCATTTTTTAATTGATAGTGTAATACAAGGAGGCAAGTGTGATGATTGAATTAAATCAAATAGTCAAAAGGTACAAAACAAAAAAACACGACGTACTAGCTGTAGATCATGTTGATTTAAGCATTCAATCAGGCTCAATCTTTGGAGTGGTTGGTTTTTCAGGAGCGGGGAAAAGTACTTTAGTAAGACTCTTGAACAATCTCGAGCAACCTACTTCAGGTGACGTAATTATTGATGGAGATAAGATTGGTGATTTATCTAAATCAGATTTAAGAAAAAAACGTCAAAAAGTGAGCATGATTTTTCAACATTTTAATTTACTGTGGTCACGAAATGTATTAAATAATATTACATTCCCGCTAGAAATTGCCGGTGTTTCGCGTCGTGAAGCGAAGCAACGTGCTTTAGAATTAGTGGAATTGGTAGGACTAAAAGGAAGAGAAAATGCATATCCATCGGAATTGTCAGGTGGTCAAAAGCAACGTGTCGGTATTGCGCGTGCATTAGCTAATGAACCTACTGTATTGCTTTGTGATGAAGCAACAAGTGCGTTAGATCCTCAAACGACCGATGAAATTCTAGAATTATTATTAAAGATTAAAGAAGAACGAAATTTAACAATCGTAATCATTACACACGAAATGCATGTCATTCGACGTATCCGCGATGAAGTCGCTGTTATGGAAAGTGGCCGTGTAATTGAACAAGGCGAGGTTACAACTGTCTTTGAAAACCCACAACATGCAGTAACAAAACGCTTTGTGAAAGATGATTTAGACGATGATTTTGATGAATCTATCACAGATTTAATATCATTAAAGGAAAATGATTATGTAGTTCGCTTGAATTTTACAGGAAGCAATACTACGGAGCCGTTAGTATCATACATAACTAAGACGCATAATATTGATGTAAATATATTGGAAGCTAATATTAAACATACGAAAGATGGTTCAATCGGCTTTTTAGTAGTACATTTACCAACAGTAAATTCAGAAAAATTCGAAAAGTTCAAAAACGATTTAGAAGCGCAACACGTTTCAGTGGAGGTGTTAAAGCATGGGTAATTCGTTTGGTGACATACTCCGTGAGATGGTTACTATGCCAAATATCAGTTGGGACGAAGTTTGGTTAGCAACATATGAAACAATTTATATGACTGTAATAGCAACAGCATTTGCTTTTGTTTTAGGACTGATTTTAGGTGTTTTACTCTTCTTATCAGCTAAAAGTAAATCACCAGTTGCAAGAGTCTTTTATAGTGTAGTTTCATTTATCGTAAACTTATTCAGAGCGATACCATTCATTATTCTCATACTCTTGTTGATTCCATTCACAAGTTTAATATTAGGAACAATCAGTGGACCAACTGGGGCTTTACCAGCATTGATCATTAGTGCCGCACCGTTCTATGCAAGATTAGTAGAGATTGCATTTAAAGAAATCGACAAAGGCGTAATCGAAGCGGCTTGGTCAATGGGTGCAAATACATGGACAGTAGTAAAAAAAGTCCTTTTACCAGAAGCAATGCCAGCTTTAATATCTGGTATTACAGTTACTGCAATTGCTTTGGTTGGATCAACAGCAGTTGCGGGTGTAATTGGTGCAGGTGGTTTAGGTAACTTAGCGTATTTAACTGGCTTCACACGAAATCAAAATGACGTCATATTTGTATCAACAGTTTTAATACTAATTATTGTATTTATCATTCAATTTATTGGTGACTGGTCTACAAATAAAATAGATAAACGATAAATTTTTAAAAGGGGACTTTATTATATGAAAAAAATATTAAGTTTAGTTTCTGTAGCAGCTTTAGCACTTTTATTAGCAGCATGTGGCGGTGGCGGAGATGAAAAAGATAAGACAATTACAGTCGGAGCTTCGCCAAGCACCGCACGCAGAAATATTAGAAAAAGCCGAACCATTGTTAGAAGATAAAGGTTATAAATTAAAAATCAAAACGATTAATGATTATACAACACCGAATAAATTATTAGATAAAGGTGAAATTGATGCGAACTTCTTCCAACATACACCATATTTAAAAACAGAGAAGGAAGACAAAGGCTATAAAGTGGAATCAGCAGGAAACGTTCACTTGGAGCCTATGGCAGTATACTCTAAAAAACATAAAAGTTTAAAAGATTTACCAAAAGGCGCAACAGTATACGTTTCGAATAATCCAGCTGAAGAAGGACGTTTCTTAAAATTCTTCGTAGATGAAGGACTTATTAAATTAAAAGATGGCGTTAAAACAGAAGACGCTACGTTTGATGATATTGTAGAAAATAAAAAAGATATCAAATTTAATAATAAACAATCTGCAGAGTATCTACCTAAAATTTATCAAAACGAAGATGCTCGATGCTGTAATTATTAATTCAAACTTTGCAATTGATCAAGATTTAAGCCCTAAAGATGATTCGATTGTTCTAGAGAAAGCAAAAGACAATCCTTATGCGAATTTAATTGGCGTAAGAGAAGGTCATAAAGATGACGAGAAAATCAAAGCGTTAGTTGATGTACTCCAATCTAAAGAAATTAAAGACTATATCAACAAAGAATACGATGGTGCGGTCGTACCAACAAAATAACATCAAATTTCATGAAGAATCCTTTAACGACAACGGTTTGAGGATTCTTTTTTATGGTTGTAAGAATTGAAAAGGGTAGTGTGTACAAATTATCGAATATAAAGCATGAAAAATACGCCCAAATTTGGACGCATTAACCAAGTTTTACTTGTTCAAGTTTGTTCATCATTTTCTTAGATAATTGTTCTATAACACTTTTTAAAGATATGGCTATGACTTAATATTTGTGAAGATACTTCTTTTATAATCCTTACATATTTAACAGTCGTTCTTAAAAGTATGTAAAAGCGTCTAAGTTGTATAGGATTGCCTTTGTGATTCGTTAACACAAAATTGCTATTTCGGTAATAATTGTCATTCCACTTTGACTCTTTCTTGTTTTTTAATTAATTCGATAGTAAAAATTAAAGATGAGAATATGAGTGTAGGGGACATTATTATTATGAAATAGGGCACACATCATTTAAAGTAACTTATGTATATTGCAAAGATAACTAGAAATGTAGCAAATATTCCATGTAAGATTAAAAGTAAATAATACTGTTTATCAGTCATGGGGGTAAAGTTGTTCCGCTTAACTCTTCTATTATTTTCCCAACGAAATATAAAAGCCCAAAAATAAGCGTATACAGGTATGAAAATAATCCCTAATACAATAGCAACTAGTAAACCCATAATAAATCTCCTTTTTTCTTAAGGATATCATAAATTATATATTCGATTGTCAAAATATATAATTGCAAGGGTATGTACTTTTGACGTTCGTACAATATAAAGCATAAATAAAAAACTATAAAATATTGTTGTGGTTAACTTGAAAACAGTAATGACAGATTTAAAAATAATATAGCGACCACAAGAGAATGTGGAAACTAACTATAGCTGTGTAAAGAATTTATAAAGCGAATTGTAATAAAAAATTGAAACATGCGATGCATACTTATCTCATATATTTGAAATAGTGATCTCAGGTAAGTAAAATAAAAGAATGGAAATAGATTGATTGAGAAAAAATCAGTTTCATTTTCAATGGGAGAACTAACAAATTAATGGTAAGCTTTCTATAATAATGGAAGGTTTATGTATTGATTATATATAGAATCACTAAAATATCACTTTCGCTGTTGATATTTTATTTAATAGCTCGGAGGTTATGGGATGCTTTTATATCATTAAATGATTTAAAAGTAATGGGACATATACTTCCGGGTTATTTTTTCGTCTTTTATCTTGATTCTTACAAGACGCTTGACCAGATGGGACTAATATAGTGCTTGCAGAATACTTCAATACGAAAGACAGTAACCGTGTCTTAGCTGAACGCTTCTGAGATATAAAATAATAAGATTGTACTTAAAGAACTACAAAAAACCACCGACAAAGGGCACTGAACCCTTAGAATGGGAACTTAATAAAAACACTTTGTTCTAGGCTGCTAATTCCTTATATTTTATGGGAGCTAAGTAGCCTAGTTTTTGTTGAATTCGATTATTATTATAGTTTTTAATGTAATTTTCGACAATATCTATTACAATTTGGTTAGAGCTATTGAGCTCATTGTTTATGTAGAAAGCTTCACACTTTAGCGAGGAATGGAAACTTTCTATAGGGGCGTTATCAGTCGGTGTTCCCTTTCGGGACATACTTCTGATAATGCCTTTTTCTTTGCATAATTGATAGTAAGCGTACGAGGTGTAAACACTGCCTTGGTCACTATGTAGTATGCAATTCTCAGGTATATCTATTTGATTCAATGTATCATTTACTAAGCTTTGATCTTGTTTGTTATCTATTTTATACGCCACAATTTCTCCGTTATAAACATCCATAATTGAAGATAAATACAACATAGAGTTACCGAAAGGTAAATAAGTAATATCAGTTGTTAATACTTCCATTGGTTGGTTAGCTTTAAACTGTCTTTGTAATAAATTCTCTGTTTTATAATAAGGTTTGCCAATTTTTTTAGATTTTTTAGGCCTAACTCGGCAGTTCAGATTATACTCTCGCATGATTCGCTGAACTCTTTTATGATTAATTGATGCTGAATACAATTGATTAATCAACGCTGTAATTTTGCGATAACCGTAGGTGAAATTATTTTCTTCACATAATTCAATAATCTTTTGAGTCACTTTATCTTTTTCATTGTTCTTGTGTTTCCATCTATAGTATGTCGATTTAGGTATTTCTAAAACATCAAGTATCATTTTGATTGAATACTTATGCTTTAATTGATTAACTAATTCTACAATTACTTTTGGTACCACTTCCTTTCTAATTCCTTGTACTTTTTTAAAATATCTAATTCAATATCTTTTTTCTTATTATCTAACTTTAATTGTTCTATTTCTGATAATTCTTTCACTCCTTTGCCATAAGTATATTGCTTGCCTCTTTGTTGATAAAATCTATAAGTTTCACCATTTCGATACCATCGCCACCAAGTTTTTACCTGTGTGCTGTTTTTGATATTTAATACTTCCATAATTTCTTTTACAGTATATCCAGCCTTCTTTCATTTCAATAGTCTTATATTTTGTTTCTATTGAATAAGACATTATTTTCATAGAAAAAACACCTCCGTATGATTCATTTTAAATGAATTCAACGAAAGTGTTTTTATTTCCTTCCCACTATTTGGGGTCAGTTCAAAAGTTGCTTAACTTCGTCGGTGGTTTGTCTACGTTTGAAATACTGTTTTAATTAAAGTACATATTTAGACTAAATCATGCTCATCTTTAATGTCGCCAACTATATTTTCTAAAATATTTTCCATGGTAATCATACCAATAGGATTACGATTTTCATCTTCGACAAGTGCGATGTGGATTTGATGTGATTTCATCAGCTCTAGTACATGATGATATTTAGTATTAAGACTTACTTTTAGAATATCATTTGTAATATCTTCAAGGGTCGTTAAATCATCATTTAAAAAGTCCTTAGCATGTAGATAACCAACAATTTGAGTTGGCTTATCTCTAAATACAGGGAATCTTGTGTAATTCGCATTATTTATATAAGCTTTTGTTTCATCTACATCACTTTTAATATCAATAACTGAAACTTTATCGAGAGCAATATAACCATCTTTAATCGTCATTTCATCAAAAGCAAATGCACGATTGATATGCGTTAATTCATTTTCAGAGATTTCTCCGCCTTCATGACTTTCTTTAATCAATAATTTTAATTCTTCTTCGGAATGGTAGAGTTCACTTTCTTTAGCAGGTTGCATACCAAACATCTTTAAAATTAATCGCGCCGAACCATTAAGTATATATATAAATGGATAAAATAATTTGTAAAACATGATCATTGGCTTAGCTATGATTAATGTAATTTGTTCGGCTTTTTGAATCGCAACTGTCTTAGGTGCCATTTCGCCGACTACAACGTGTAAATAGGTTGCAATTACGAAAGCGCCAATTAAAGTGAAGACATGTATCATCGAATCTGATAAACCTAAACTACTGAAAAGCGGGTGTAACATAAACTCAAAAGTCGATTCGCCGACCATACCGATGCCTAGAGCGGTAATTGTTATACCTAATTGACAGGCAGCCAAGTATTCATCTAAGTGTGTTACTACCTTTTGTGCTGAAAGTGCATTTTTATTATTACCTGTTGCAAGCGAGTGGATTCTCGATGTTCGAACTTTGACTATTGCGAACTCAGAAGCGACAAAGAATGCAGTAAGTATTAATAAAATAATAAACGTGATTAAACTAATAAGGGTTCCCAAATATTAATTAATTCCTCCAATATTTTCTGATTCAATCTAAAAAAGATTGAAAGCTTATTATATAAAAAATGAGTGTAGTTATCCACTGTCAAGATTTACATATTTTAAAAAAACTAAATTTATTTTTTGTGCCGCCGGAAAATTTGTGGAAAACGGACTTTAAAAATGCCATCGAGCATTATCGATGGCATTTAAAATTTATATATTTGATTTTAATCTTTTGTAGTGCGCCCTAATTTATAACTAATAATAAAACCACAAACCAACGTTATGATTGAAATAATCCATATTAAAATAGAATGTGGGAGGCCAGGAAATACCGCGTATAGTGAACCTACTACGAAACCAATAATTAATGCGTAGGTTAAGTAAGTATGGTAAGTCAGTAAGTGTTGGATAATTTTACTGGAAAATAAGAAACCGGCAATAACACCTAAACCAACTGAAATTAATACAGGAATGGCATTAAAGTTTAGCGAAATAAATTCTGAGAGTGCATACATTACTGTACCGTAAACTCCAAACACCAATAACATAAATGAACCTGATATACCTGGAAGCAACATAGCACTAGAGGCACACGCACCAAGCAATAAAATACTTAATGAAAAGACCAGTTGAAAGCTCTAGTGTTTCGCCCGCATGCTTGTCGCCGTTATTTAATAAAGTAATGACAACAATTATAATGATGCCCAACACAAGAAGTGAATAGTGTTTAATATTAAAAGTTTGTTTAAAGCGAGAAGTATTTAATAAATATGGGATGATGCCCGCAATTAAACCAACAAAAAAGAACATCGTGGGTACTGTGTGTTCACTCAGTAAGTAATTGATAACTTTGCTTAATAAGCCTATAGCTAGGACCATTCCTAAACCAATTGGTATTAAAAATTTTAAACTTTCCCAAAAGCGTTTAGAAAAAAGACCGCTGATAGAACGAATAAAGTCGTCATAAATACCAAGTAAGAGGGCAATAGTGCCTCCGCTCACTCCTGGAACTAAATCAGTTGTTCCCATAGCAAACCCTTTACTAATATTTGACCATTTTATTTTTGACATGATAGTCTCCTTTGGATTGAAAATATATAAATGATAATAGCATAAAAGTGAGCATGAGAATATTAAAATCAATGTAAAAAAATATTGTTTATCACATATAAATGAACACTGACTCTTTTTTAAAAAGATTATAGGCATTGAGAACAACGATGATATTATTATCAGTTACGAAAACCTAAGAATCCCTATCGAAAATGATTGTGTTTTAATAACGATTTTAATTTAGCTCCTGAAAAGGTTTATATTCAAATATAACTACGTTATAATTAGAAGATGTAACAAAGGCTCAGTCTTTTGACTGTAGATTAAAATTATTATAAACTAGATAAGAAAAACATATCATATAATACGGAGGGAATATGTATGCCATCAACATTAGAAATTAAGGACCTACATGTGTCTATTGAAGATAAAGAAATTCTTAAAGGTGTTAACTTAACAATTAACACAGACGAAATACACGTTGTAATGGGACCAAATGGTACTGGTAAATCAACATTATCATCAGCAATCATGGGACACCCTAGCTACGAAGTAACGAAAGGTGAAGTTTTATTAGACGGCGTTAACATATTAGAACTAGAAGTTGACGAACGTGCAAAAGCAGGCCTTTTCTTAGCAATGCAATATCCATCAGAAATCACTGGTGTAACAACTGCAGATTTTCTACGTTCAGCAATTAATGTTAAACGTGGAGAAGGTAATGAAATTAATTTGATGCAATTCATCAAAAAATTAGATAAAGAAATGGATCGTTTAGATATCGATCAAGATATGGCACAACGTTATTTAAATGAAGGATTCTCTGGCGGCGAGAAAAAACGTAATGAAATTCTTCAATTAATGATGTTAGAACCAAAATTCGCAATTTTAGATGAAATTGACTCTGGTTTAGATATCGATGCTCTAAAAGTAGTATCTAAAGGTATCAACTTAATGCGTGGCGAAGAATTCGGTGCATTAATTATCACTCATTATCAACGTCTATTAAACTACATTACTCCAGACCATGTACATGTTATGTATGCGGGCAAAGTAGTTACTTCAGGTGGACCGGAATTAGCAAAACGTTTAGAAGAAGAAGGCTATGAATGGGTTAAAGAAGAGTTCAACGCTCAATAATAAGTCTCAAATCATATGAAAACATTAATTTAGATGAAGATTTAAGGTTTTGATTTATACCAATGAATTAAATCATACAATCATCAAATGGGAGGAAAAAATAGTATGACGACTGAAACTTTGAACATTTCTGAAGCTCAACTTGTTGAATATTCACAAGCCCATAATGAACCTTCTTGGTTAACTGAATTACGTAGAGAAGCGTTGAAATTAACTGAAACTTTAGAAATGCCAAAACCAGATAAAACAAAAATTAACAAATGGGATTTTGATTCATTTAAACAACATGAAACAGTAGGTAATGTTTATGAATCAATAGAAGACCTACCCGCAGAAGTAAAAGAAATTATTGATGTAGAAAACACTGAGAACTTAGTAATACAACATAATAATACACTTGCTTTTACAAAGGTTTCTGATTCTGCAAAAAACGATGGCGTAATCATTGAAGGATTATCAGACGCGTTGAAGAATCATCCTGATTTAGTGAAAAAATATTTTATGAATGACACAGTAACTGTTGATGAACATAGATTAACAGCATTACACACAGCGCTTGTTAATGGTGGTATGTTTGTATATGTACCTAAAAACGTAGTGGTTGAACATCCAATTCAATACGTTGTTTTACATGACGATGCTAATGCAAGTTTCTATAATCACGTTATCATTACTACTGAAGAAAGTGCAGAAGTAACGTATGTTGAAAACTACTTGTCAAATGCAAGCGGTGAAGGTAACCAACTTAACATCGTTTCAGAAGTAAGTGCTGGTGCAAACTCGAAAATCACTTATGGTTCAGTAGATTATTTAGACAAAGGCTTTACTGGTCACATTATTCGTCGTGGTATGACAGAAACAGACGCAACAATTAACTGGGCATTAGGACTAATGAATGAAGGTAGTCAAATTATCGATAATACTACTAATTTAATTGGTGATCGCTCAGAAAGTGAATTAAAATCTGTTGTCGTTGGTACGGGTAGTCAAAAAATCAATTTAACGTCTAAAATCGTACAATACGGTAAAGAAACAAATGGATATATTTTAAAACATGGCGTTATGTTAGAAAGTGCTTCAACAATATTTAATGGTATTGGTTACATTAAACATGGCGGTACTAAATCAAACGCGCAACAAGAATCACGTGTACTTATGCTTTCTGAAAATGCACGTGGGGATGCGAACCCAATTCTATTAATAGATGAAGATGACGTAGAAGCAGGACATGCAAGATCAGTAGGCCGTGTAGATCCAGAACAACTTTACTACTTGATGAGTCGTGGTATTTCACGTCGAGAAGCTGAACGTTTAGTTATTCACGGTTTCTTAGATCCAGTAGTTCGTGAACTACCGATTGAAGATGTAAAACGCAAATTACGTGAAGTAATTGAACTTAAAATTAATAAATAATTAACGAAATTAATTACGTTAAGGACAGTAGTAATTCAAGTGTTAGGAAAGCGAATGATTCTTATTAAGTACGTTTTAAATTTGAATTAAACGAGTCTTCCTAACTTTACTAAGGTCTGATTATAGATTTTTAATTAAGAAAGGTCTGTGGATAAATTGACCGAATCATTAAATGTTAGTGAAATTGTAAAAGATTTTCCAATTCTTGAGCAACAAGTACATGGTAATAGACTAGCTTATCTAGACTCTACAGCAACAAGTCAAACGCCTATCCAAGTGATTGATGCGATTGATGATTACTACAAACGATATAACTCTAATGTACATCGTGGTGTTCATACACTCGGTTCATTAGCAACAGATGGCTATGAAAATGCACGTGAAACGGTAAGACGTTTTATAAATGCGAAATATTTTGAAGAAATTATCTTCACACGTGGCACGACAGCAACGATTAATATTGTTGCACATAGCTATGGCGATGCGAATGTTTCTGAAGGTGATGAAATTGTTGTTACTGAAATGGAACATCATGCCAACATTGTACCTTGGCAACAATTAGCGAAGCGTAAAAAAGCAGAATTGAAATTTATTCCCTTAACTGAAGATGGAGAATTAGCGATTGAGGACGTTAAAGCGACTATTAATGAAAAAACTAAAATAGTTGCGATTGCTCATGTTTCTAACGTATTGGGCACTATAAATGATATCAAAGCTATTACCGAAATTGCGCATGAACATGGTGCAATTATCAGTGTGGATGGTGCGCAAGCTGCCCCTCATATGGATATAGATATGCAAGACTTAGGTGCTGATTTTTATAGTTTTAGTGGTCACAAAATGCTTGGTCCAACGGGTATTGGTGTGTTATATGGTAAACGTACATTGCTAAATAACATGGAGCCAGTTGAATTTGGTGGAGATATGATAGACTTTGTTGATAAATATGAAGCATCATGGGCAGATTTGCCAACAAAATTCGAAGCAGGTACACCACTTATTGCACAAGCGATTGGCTTTGCAGAGGCTATAAAATATTTACAAAATTTAGGATTCGAAGCAATTCATCAACATGAAGCGACATTAACACAGTATGCTTATGACAAAATGTCAGAGATAGAAGGTATCGAGATATATGGTCCGGCAAAAGATCGTCGTGCTGGTATCATTACTTTCAATATGACTGATGTTCATGCGCATGACGTTGCAACTGCAGTTGATACTGAAGGTGTAGCTGTTCGCGCGGGGCATCACTGTGCTCAACCACTAATGAAATGGTTAAAACAATCTTCTACAGCCCGTGCAAGTTTTTATATTTATAACACGACAGAAGATATTGACCAATTAGTTGAAGCCTTGAAACAAACGAAGGAGTTTTTCTCATATGAATTTTAATAATTTAAATCAGTTGTATCGTTCAGTAATTATGGATCATTACAAAAGCCCTAGAAATAAAGGTACTTTAGATAATGGCTCTATGACAGTAGACATGAACAATCCAACGTGTGGGGATCGTATTCATCTTACGTTTGATATAGAAGATGGTTTTATCAAAGATGCTAAATTTGATGGAGAAGGCTGTTCTATTTCAATGTCTAGCGCCTCAATGATGACCGAAGCGGTTAAAGGCAATTCTTTAGCTGATGCCATGAAAATGAGTCAAGAATTCTCGAAAATGATGCTTGGCGAAGAGTATGAAATCAGTGAAGACATGGGGGATATTGAAGCGCCGCAAGGTGTTTCACAATTTCCTGCAAGAATTAAATGTGCCACGTTAGCTTGGAAAGCCTTAGAAAAGGGTACAGTTGAAAAGGAAGGCAATGCAGAAGACTAATTCGAGTCGAAGCATTGACATTGTGTAAAATCCCATTCAAACTAGTATGAACAACATGAAATTTCATGAATGTATATAGATGAAATCATTATTCTTATAGCAGACAGTTAAAGAGAATAATACAATAAATGAACTTGCACGTAAGTCGTTTTTAATATATAAAAGGAGTGATTTAAATGGCTAAAAAAGCACCTGATGTTGGGAATTATCAATATGGTTTCCACGACGAAGATGTTTCCATTTTTAGATCAGAACGCGGTTTGACAGAAAATATTGTCCGCGAAATTTCGAATATGAAAAGTGAACCTGAATGGATGCTTAATTATAGATTAAAATCATTGAAACAATTCTACAAAATGCCTATGCCACAGTGGGGTGGGGATTTATCAGAATTAAACTTTGATGATATCACTTATTATGTTAAACCATCAGAAAATACAGAACGCTCATGGGATGAAGTGCCTGAAGAAATTAAACGTACGTTTGATAAATTAGGTATTCCTGAAGCTGAGCAAAAATATCTTGCCGGTGTTTCAGCACAATATGAATCAGAAGTTGTTTACCATAACATGGAGAAAGAACTTGAAGACCAAGGTATCATCTTTAAAGATACAGACAGTGCTTTAAGAGAAAACGAAGATTTATTCAGACAGTATTTCTCAACAGTAGTACCTGCTGCAGATAATAAATTCTCAGCGTTAAACTCAGCTGTTTGGTCAGGTGGATCATTTATTTATGTTCCAAAAAACATTAAACTAGATACACCTTTACAAGCTTATTTCCGTATTAACTCTGAAAACATGGGTCAATTTGAGCGTACTTTAATCATTGCTGATGAAGGCGCATCTGTGAACTATGTAGAAGGTTGTACGGCACCAGTATACTCAACAAGCTCGTTACACTCAGCTGTTGTTGAAATCATTGTACACAAAGACGCACATGTGCGTTATACAACGATTCAAAACTGGGCGAACAACGTATATAACTTAGTTACAAAACGTACTTTAGTATATGAGAATGGTAATATGGAATGGGTTGATGGTAACTTAGGTTCTAAGTTAACTATGAAATATCCAAACTGTGTACTTTTAGGCGAAGGTGCTAAAGGTAGTACGTTATCTATCGCATTTGTCGGTAAAGGACAAGTACAAGATGTCAGGGCGAAAATGATTCATAAAGCGCCAAACACATCTTCTACAATTGTTTCTAAATCTATTTCTAAAGATGGCGGTAAAGTTGTTTATCGTGGTATCGTGCACTTTGGCCGTAAAGCAAAAGGCGCACGTTCAAACATTGAATGTGATACGTTAATTTTAGATAACGAATCTACTTCAGATACTATCCCATATAATGAAGTATTTAATGACAATATTTCGTTAGAACATGAAGCAAAAGTATCTAAAGTTTCAGAAGAACAATTATTCTATTTAATGAGTCGTGGTATTTCAGAAGAAGAAGCGACTGAAATGATTGTAATGGGCTTCATTGAACCATTTACAAAAGAACTTCCAATGGAATATGCTGTTGAAATGAACCGTTTAATCAAATTCGAAATGGAAGGATCAATTGGCTAATCATAGCTACTGATTCAACAATTTCTTATAAAATAAAAGCACGAGAGATACAAATTCAATACCATTTATTCTTTAAATGTTATCGAAGCATGCGTATCATCTCGTGCTTTTTTATGCATGATTTTAGAAAATTAAAACTTTCCATATTGGAAAAATGAAAATAAGTAGTGCTACCAATGTTAATAAACACAGTATGCTATTTACAACGCGATCACCATTAATAGCTGAAATAATATTAATCATAATTAATATTATGATGATAAAAAAGCCGCTATAAAAATATAAGTTGCCATTAAATACTTTGTTAAAAGATAATATAGGTATGAAATAGGCGACTAATGTAGCAAAGGCAGAAACTAATGTCATATAGTACTTAATAAAAAAACACCCCTTTAATGAAGAAACAACTTTATGGGCTATCAAAATTTCAATAAATACAAGGGAAGTTTATAGCATAGGTATACATCGATCATACTATTCGTGAAATATTTTCTTGGAAAATAGAATAAAGTTAAGGTATATTTCAAATATTTCACCGTTCATAGAGTGATGGTTTGATGAATTTTAAGAAGGATAAGAAAACAAGTGCCCAGCCATATGAATTGGTCGGGCACTTGTTTTTATGTATAGATAGTGCCGTATTGGAGTGTACTGATATTTTCTCTTCTCAGGTCTGCACCTGTTCTGTACAAAACGATAATTGATAAGAGCAGTAACATTACTGTACAAATAATAATCCATTTTCCGAGTTTGCTAATATCAAATAGGATACTGAAAATTATTATTAAGAATAATATACAGAAAAAGGCAAAAGCCGTATACATCATTAAATTTCCCATAAATAAAACATTCCTTGTAGAGTTAGCTTAAAAAACTCACTAATAAAAGTGAGTTTGTGAAGAGTTTCCCAAATTTAGCGTACCTAAGTGTCACGCTTAGTTTAATTCTAGCATAGCTATAAAATTCATAATATATAAATGAAAAGAAATAGTACTAAAGGATGATATTTGCTAATTAACTTATTTAAAATTTAATTTAGTTAATGCTTCACAATTAGATGATTCAAAATACTAATCCTTTTGTAACGTTTATAAATTATGAAAGAAGGGAATTAAAGTACAACTTATAAATTTTTTTATTATAAATTTTACTAAAGGAGTAATGCATATATGATTATAGCGATAATCATACTTTTGTTTGCTTCATTTTTCTTTTCAGGCAGCGAAACCGCATTAACAGCTGCGAATAAGATGAAGATGCAAACGGAAGCACAACAGGGCGATAAAAAGTCCGGAAAGATATCGAAATTATTAACCAAACCAAGTCAATTTATTACCACCATTCTTATTGGTAATAATATAGCAAATATTGTTTTACCTACATTAATAACGATTTTAGCTGTAGATTTAGGCATAAGTGTTAGTATTGCAACAGCAGTGACAACAGTAACAATTATTGTAATATCTGAAGTCATCCCCAAATCGATTGCCGCAACGTACCCTGATAGGATCTCACGTTTAGTTTATACACCGATTTCATTCTTTATTATGATATTTAAACCAATAACGTTAGTTTTAAATGGTATGACTGACGCAATAAATAAGTTTCTTTCCAAAGGCAACGAAGACCAAGCAACGATTTTCAAAAGAGGAAATCAGACAGATGGTTTCGATTGCCGGTAGTGAAGGTGCCTTTAATGAAATGGAACGTAACCGTATACAAGGAGTTATGGATTTTGAAAAATTAAAAATTAAAGATATTGATACAACACCTCGAATAAATGTCACAGCATTTTCATCAGATGTATCCTATAAAGAGGCATATGATACAGTTGTTTCAAACCCATATACCCGTTATCCTGTGTATGATGAAGATATAGATAATGTTATAGGTGTTTTCCATTCGAAATATTTATTAGCATGGAGCCGTGAGACTGATAACAATATGTCACAATATACTTCTGAAGCTTTATTTGTAAATGAGCATAATAGGGCTGAGTGGGTGTTAAGAAAAATGACTGTATCGCGTAAACATTTGGCGATTGTATTAGATGAATACGGTGGCACAGATGGAATTGTATCCTATGAAGATCTTATTGAAGAAATGTTAGGTATGGAAATCGAAGATGAAATGGATGAAGAAGAAAATGAAAAAATCGAAGAACAAATGAAAGCATACAACAAGAAATAACATTTTACAATACTTTCATACTCATTTTGCAGTTAAACATAAGTGTTGAAAAGGGGCGTGCTAAATGAAATTATCATCTAGAATTACTGAGATTTTAGGTATTAGATTTCCTATTTTGCAAGCAGGCATGGCAGGTAACACAACGCCTGAATTAGTAGCAACTGTGAGTAATAGTGGAGGATTGGGAAGTATCGGTGCAGGTTATTTCACACCTGAAAGACTTGAAAAAGAAATTACCTATGTACAACAACTGACTGATTTACCGTATGCAGTTAATTTGTTTGTACCTAGTCAGAAATTATATATTCCAGATAAGGTAGAGCATATGAATGCTTGGTTAAAACCGTATCGGCGTGCGTTTAACCTTGAAGAGCCAGTATTGAATATGGATGAAACACATCAATTTAATCACGCGATTGATATTGTTATTGAAAAAGGCGTGCCGGTGGTTACTTTTACTTTCGGTATACCTGATCAAACAACGATTGCAAAATTAAAAGAAAGAGATATAACCATTATGGGTACTGCAACTTCTGTAGATGAAGCGATTGCTAATGAAAGTGCAGGGGTAGATGCTATTATTGCACAAGGTAGTGAAGCAGGGGGTCATCGAGGTTCGTTTACTGTGACTGGAAGTAATCAGACGCCATTAATTGGAACGATGTCACTTGTCCCTCAGATTGCTGATGCAATTGATATACCAATTATTGCATCTGGCGGTATTATGGATGGTCGTGGACTTGTTGCAAGTATCGTTTTAGGTGCAGAAGCAGTTCAAATGGGAACTGCATTTTTAACTACTGAAGAAAGTGGCGCATCATCACTATATAAAAATATGATACAACAAAGTAAAGAAACAGATACTGTTGTGACTAATGTATTCACTGGAAAGTTCGCTCGAGGTATTGATAATGATTTTATCCATAAAATGGATGAATATGACGATGATATACCAGATTATCCAATTCAAAACCAGTTAACGAGTGCGATTCGTAAAGAAGCAACTCAAAAAGGCGACGCACAGTGGACACACTTATGGAGCGGTCAAAGTCCACGACTTGCTCAAAATGTTTCCGCTACGTTGTTAATTCAACGTATAATTAATGAATCAAAAGCACTATTGAATAGTTAAATTGTTATATCAATAATATAGATGCCTCACGCTATACGATTGCTCGTATCCTTACATTATGAGCAATCGTTTTTCTATAATATAGGAATGAGTAAAATAGGCTAAGTGAACTCTGTATTATATAGCAATCTCTTACTTTTTAAAGTTATAGTAAATTAAATTTAATCAAGTGAATCCAATAAAACATATATGGTATCATTACATTGGTGATACTATGATAAATATTGGATTAACAGGTTGGGGCGATCATGATTCATTATATGAAGACTTGCAACGAAAGACAGATAAACTAGTGACCTATGCAAGTCATTTCCCGACAGTAGAATTAGATGCTACTTATTATGCAATTCAACCTGAAAGAAATATACGAAAATGGATAAGAGAAACACCTGAACGTTTTGAATTTGTCGTAAAGATACATCAAGCATTAACTTTACATGCTGATTATCATGATTATGCAGAAACCAGACAAACATTATTTGATCAATTTAAAGCGATGTTACAACCATTAAAAGACGAAAATAAACTTGCTATGGTATTAGTGCAATTTCCACCATGGTTTGATTGTACAGTTCAAAATATTACATATATACGTTATATTCGTGAGCAACTCAAAGCATTTCCTATGTGTGTAGAATTTCGTAATCGATCATGGTTTAATGACGCGTATAAAGAAGAAACATTAGCTTTTTTAACGCAAGCAACAAATAATTCATTCTGTATGTGATGAACCGCAAGCAGGTCAAGGTTCGATTCCGTTAGTTAATCGCATTACGCATGAAACTGCATTTGTTAGGTATCATGGGAGAAATGTTCACGGCTGGACTAAAAAAGACATGACCGATGAAGCGTGGAGAGATGTAAGGTATCTATATGATTATAATGAACAAGAATTAAAAGATTTAGTAAATAAAGTGAAAGTATTAGAACACAAAGCTAAAAACATTTATGTTGTTTTTAATAATAATTCTGGTGGCCATGTCTGCTCAAAATGCAAAAACTTATCAAAAAATATTAGGCATAGATTATCAAGGGTTAGCGCCGCAACAATTAAAATTATTCTAGGAGAGATTACATGTTTACAATTATATTATTGATTTTAATTGGAGGGTTATCAGCAGTTTTAGGCTCTATTGTGGGTATCGGTGGCGGTATCATTATCGTGCCAACATTAATATATCTTGGGGTAGAGAATAACCTATTAGAAGGTATTACGCCTCAAATCGCTATAGGAACATCTTCCGTTATTTTAATAGTTACGGGTTTAACTTCAACGTTAGGTTATTTAAAAACAAAGCAAGTAGATGTGAAGAACGGATCAATATTTTTATTTGGCTTATTGCCTGGTTCTTTAATTGGAGCACTACTAAGTCGCTATTTAACGTTAGAATCCTTTAATTTATATTTCGGTATATTCTTAATCATTGTAGCCATCTTACTTATTATAAGAAATAAGATTAAGCCATTTAAAATATTTGATAAACCCAAATATGAGCGCAGTTATGTCGATGGTAATGGTAAAAAATATCATTATAGTGTACCGCCGCTAGTAGCATTTATTGCGACGCTATTTATTGGTACTTTAACTGGATTATTCGGCATTGGTGGCGGTGCATTAATGACACCATTAATGCTTATTGTATTTAGGTTCCCGCCCCATGTGGCAGTCGGTACAAGTATGATGATGATATTTTTCACAAGTATAATGAGTTCAGCAGGACACATTGTACAAGGCCATGTAGCATGGTCGTATGCTATTGTTCTAATTATTGCAAGTTATTTTGGCGCTAAACTAGGCGTGAAAGTGAATCAATCCATAAAATCAGATACAGTAGTCTTTTTATTACGTACATTTATGTTAATTATGGGTATATACTTAATAATAAAATCATTCCTATAAAGTAAGAGGAGGGGAAATATAGATGAAACTAACGATTTATCATACAAATGATATACATAGTCATTTACATGAATATGCACGAATTTCAAAATATTTAGCCGAAGATAGACCGAAACTAAATCATCCCTCACTCTATTTAGATATTGGCGACCATGTTGATTTATCTGCGCCAGTTACTGAGGCGACGATGGGTATAAAAAATGTTGAATTGTTAAATAAGGCACAATGTGATATTGCCACGATTGGCAATAATGAAGGCATGACAATTTCACATGAAGCTTTAAATACACTTTATGATGATGCGAACTTCGAAGTGACTTGTGCAAATGTTTTTGATGAACAAGGACAATTACCGAATCATCTATCACCATCTTTAATTAAAGTGATAGATGGTGTACGCATTTTATTTATTGCGACTACTGCACCATTCACGCCTTTTTATAGAGCACTTGATTGGGTAGTAACTAATCCTTTAGAAGCCATTAAAGATGAAATTAGTGCAAATGAAGGCGAGTATGATTTATTAATTATTATGAGTCATGTTGGTGTTTTCTTCGATGAAAAGTTATGCCAAGAAATTCCTGAAATTGACCTTATTTTAGGTAGTCATACCCATCATTATTTTGAAAATGGTGAAATGAATAATGGTGTATTAATGGCAACTGCAGGCAAATACGGTAATTTTTTAGGTGAAGTTACCCTTGAAATTGAAAACAAACAAGTCGTTAAAAAAGAAGCTACGATATATCCAGTAGAAACTTTGCCTGAAGTTGAGACAAATTTTGAAGCGGAAGGTAAGGCGCTTTTAAGTGATCCTATTATCGATCGACAAATAGAGCTACCACGCAGAACAAATGTTATTACACAAACATCGTATATGCTTGCTGAAAGTATATTTGAATTTACGAATGCTGACTGTACGATTATCAATGCCGGATTAATCGTTAAAGGTGTCATTGCTGATCAAGTCACTGAATATGATATTCATCAGATGCTACCTCATCCAATTAATGCAGTACGAGTTAAATTAAGTGGTCAAGAATTGAAAAACGTTATAATAAAAAGCCAAAAACAAGAGTATATTCATGAGCATGCACAAGGATTAGGCTTTAGAGGTAATATATTTGGTGGATATATATTATATAATTTAGGTTTTATTGAGTCTGAATCACGTTACTTTATTAACGGCGAAGAAATTGATGATGAAGCGACTTACATTCTAGGAACGGTTGATATGTATACATTCGGCCGTTATTTCCCAATGTTAAAAGATGAGGCTATAGATTACTTAATGCCTGAATTTTTAAGAGATATCTTCAAGGAAAAATTACTAGAATTTTAAAAACTAACAATATACGTTTAAATTTATTGAAAATTTCGTTATAATGATTACAGATTTCAAACTCAGGAGGATTGTGCGGATATGGCTACTAAAAACGAAGAAATTTTACGTAAACCAGATTGGCTGAAAATAAAGCTAAACACTAATGAGAACTACACTGGACTGAAGAAAATGATGCGCGAAAAGAATTTGCATACAGTTTGTGAAGAGGCAAAGTGTCCCAATATACATGAATGTTGGGGAGAACGTCGTACTGCTACATTTATGATTTTAGGTGCAGTATGTACACGTGCTTGTCGTTTCTGTGCAGTTAAGACAGGATTACCTAACGAGTTAGATTTAGATGAGCCAGAACGCGTGGCTGAATCTGTTGAATTAATGAACTTAAAACATGTTGTTATAACAGCAGTAGCACGCGATGATTTAAGAGACGCTCGGTTCAAATGTTTATGCTGAGACGGTACGTAAGGTACGTGAACGTAATCCGTTTACTTCAATAGAAATCTTGCCATCAGATATGGGTGGAGATTTTGAAGCATTAGAAACATTAATGGCTTCAAAACCAGATATTTTAAATCACAATATCGAGACAGTCCGCCGATTAACGCCGACAGTTCGTGCAAGAGCAACGTATGATCGTACGTTAGAGTTCTTAAGACGCTCAAAAGAGTTGCAACCCGATATTCCGACTAAATCAAGTTTAATGGTAGGTTTAGGTGAAACACATGAAGAAATCTATGAAACAATGGATGACTTACGAGCAAATGATGTAGATATCTTAACAATAGGTCAATATTTGCAACCTTCACGTAAACATTTAAAAGTTGAAAAATACTATACACCATTAGAATTTGGTAAATTAAGAAAAATTGCGATGGATAAAGGTTTCAAACATTGCCAAGCTGGACCGCTTGTAAGAAGTTCATATCATGCAGATGAGCAAGTGAATGCAAGCAGCAAAAGAAAGACATCGTATTGGTGAAGAAAAATTGGGTACTGATACAAAGATTTAATAGCGAAAAAGACTTAGTTCATTTGTTAAGTGTGCTTATTTTAGCTTCACTTTATGGACTAAGTCTTTATTAGAAATATAAAGTATATATACATCACATGAGACTGACTATAGCAGTTTGGTGTTCATTGAATGCATGGATAGTATACTTAGATTAGGTGAATGAAATGATAAAAGTGAATGAACACTACTTTGAAATCATAGAAGAGTATAGAGAATGTTTTGACGAGGAAACATTCGCAAATCGTTATTCTGACATATTAGATAAGTATGATTATATCGTAGGTGACTTTGGTTACGAACAATTAAGATTAAAAGGTTTTTATACTGATAAAAACAAAAAGGCAGAGTTGAGCAAACGTTTTTCGACAATACAGGATTATTTATTAGAATACTGTAATTTTGGTTGCCCATATTTTATCTTGAGACGTATTCCGGAACAGGAACTTAAAGCACATGTAGATGAAACTGAAGAGGCTGATCCTGATTTTGAAGAAAATAAATTGCAAGATGTAAAGATTAAGCCAAGTATTCAAGATACAGAAAAATAAATATTGATTAATAAAACGGGAGCAGTAACCTAAAACTCCCAATTTAAAAAGGAGGCTGGGACATATTACATGTCTTAGCCTCCTTTTTTTATATTGGCAGTGGCTGACTGAATTGAAAATGCGCTTATATCAAGCTTTTTTCAATTCTAGTCAGCTGTGCCGGGGTGGGACGACGAAATTTTATTAGAAAAATTAGATTTCTGTCCCACTCCCCTTTCGCTATATTAAAATATGTTGATTGTTCATGTTCAGGAATACGGATTGGAACTGTAGTTCTTGCTCGCATTGTTTCATCAGGCCTTTCGTATGAAAAAGTGATATAAAAAGAACGATGAACTTTTCCAACAGTTAATAACTATTGAATGACTTCATTTAAATATTCGGTGATTTCATTTCCTTCATCTTCATTAACACCAAGTATGTACGAGATGTAACCTTCTTCTTCTAAATCATCTGTGCCGATAATCCCAAATTTATTTGTTTGCATATTTAATACGATAGTTTTACCAAAATGGCGATTGGTTTGGACTAACATCAAATCGTAACGACTATGTTCGCCTACAAAACCGACAAATTGGACTTGAGCTGATTCGTCGTCGTCATATAGATACATATCAATCATTTTATTACACTCCTCGTAGCGTGTGACTTATAATATAATGCAGTAGTTAATATATTTTCTATGGTTAAAAAGTCTTAATTCACAGTATAACGATAAATGAATTCGACTGCAAAGGTATGGTATGATTAGAGTGATAGGGGTGACGATGATGTATTTTGTTAATAAAGAAAAATTGAATACAAAGTTAAATTATTTACAACAATTAATTACAGATTATCCTCAAAATAAAGATAATCACTATGCGTTTGAACGTATTGCACAAATGTTTATAGAGTCAGCTGTAGATATTGGAAATATGGTAATTGATGGCTTTATATTAAGAGACCCAGGTAACTATAAAGATGTTATCGATATTTTAGAATTAGAAAAAGTGATTTCTAAAGACACACAAGTTCACATCAATGAAACGGTCGATGTAAGAAAGCAGTTTGTCCACTATTATGATGAACTTGATACGGCCAGTCTTATACCACTTTTTGATGAGGCAGTGCCTTATTATCAACAATTTATTGAAGAAGTCATACATTTTTTAAAAAGTGAAGATGTGCCAGTTACAGCTTTTGGTAAAAAAGGAGAGTAAGTATTAATGAAAAATTACAAAGCTTATCTTATTGATTTAGATGGCACGATGTATAAAGGTAATGAAACGATTGATGGTGCAACGCAATTTATAGAATATCTAAACCAACAACAAATTCCACACTTATATGTAACGAACAATTCTACGAAAGAACCAGAAGAAGTAGCTTCTAAATTACATACAATGGGTATAGATGCAAAGGCTGATGAAGTAGTTACTTCAGCACTTGCAACTGCTGAATACATTTCAGAAGCATCACCAGGTGCTACTGTTTATATGTTAGGTGGTAGCGGCCTTGAAAAAGCACTCACTAGTCATGGATTAATATTGAAAGACGATGAGTTTGTTGATTACGTAGTAATTGGATTAGATGAAGCAGTGACTTATGAAAAATTAACCACTGCAACATTAGGCGTACGCAATGGTGCAAAATTTATATCAACGAATCAAGATGTATCGATACCTAAAGAACGAGGCTTTTTACCAGGTAACGGAGCTATTACAAGTGTTGTAACAGTATCTACAGGTGTTCAACCGACATTTATCGGTAAACCTGAACCTATTATTATGAAAAAAGCATTAGAAATTTTAGATTTAGAGCGCTCAGAAGTAGCTATGGTTGGAGATTTATATGATACGGATATTCTTTCAGGAATTAATGTGGGCATTGATACGATACATGTACAAACTGGCGTCACAACTAAGGAACAAATCGTACTAAAAGAAATACCGCCGACTTATACGTTTAAAGATTTGAATGAAGTGATCAAAGAACTCAAAATGTAGGGGTGATTGTATGAATAAAATAGTCGTTAGTAGAAAAATACCTAAGTCATTTATAGAACAATTAGAAACACTTGCGGATGTAGAAGTTTGGAACGAATCTTATACACCAATGCCAAGAGATAAATTTTTGGACTCTTTAAAGGATGCAACTGCTTGTCTTATAACTTTAAGTGAAAAAATTGACGAAGAAGTTATAGAAGCAGCGCCTCATTTGAAAGTGATTGCAAATATGGCAGTTGGTTTTGATAATATAGATGTGCAACTTGTACAAAGTAAAGGGATAGTTGTTACGAATACGCCTGGCGTGTTAACTGAGACAACAGCAGAACTGGGCTTCACTTTGATGTTGACCGTGGCAAGACGCATTGTTGAAGCGGAACAATACGTACAAAAGGGTGAATGGCAAAGTTGGGGACCATATCTTTTGGCAGGTAAAGATTTATATAATGCTAAGGTGGGTATCTACGGCATGGGTGATATCGGTAAAGCCTTTGCGAGACGCTTGAAAGGATTCAATGCAAATATTATGTATCACAATAGATCACGACATAAAGACGCTGAAGAAGCGTTAGGCGCTTTGTACGTGCCGTTTGATACATTGCTTGAGCATAGTGATTTTATTATTTGTACAGCACCACTTACTGAAGATACAAGAAATAAATTTGATACTGATGCATTTAAAAAGATGAAAAATGATGCAATATTCATTAACATTGGACGAGGTGCAGTTGTTGATGAGGAAGCACTTGTCAATGCTTTACAAGATGGAGAAATTGCCGCATGTGGCTTGGATGTCTTACGTCAAGAACCGATTGAAATGACGCATCCATTGTTATCAATGAAAAATGCAGTCATCTTACCGCATATTGGTAGTGCATCTGTAGTAACGAGAAATCGTATGATTCAACTTTGCGTCGATAATATACGCTTAGTGTTAAGTCATAAAAATGCTAAAACACCGATTTCATAAAATTAAATTACATGTTTTTCAGAACTGCTAACAAAGTCATTGACTTTGTTAGCAGTTTTTTTGCTCAAATTTGAATTGATTATAAAAATGAGGTAATAAATACTCATTTTTAATAAACGATGAACATTCGTAAGTTTAAATACATAAAATAACAGAACATTAATTTTTAATGAGGCTCATTTTGTTATATCAATATTTAATAAAAATTAATTCCTCTCTTTTTATGCGTCATTCAATATAACATTTTTGTTATATATAAATTTGTTTATTCAATTGTCAAGCGGTGGTAAAAAATGTATAATATATTAGTAAAATGTTAACGCAATGTAAATTGCTTAGGTTAATAAAATTTTATTTATTACATAATTTGATTATAGTATAGTCTGAATTGAAACAGAAGAGGTGAACAATGAGTAAAAAAATAGAACAAGATTCATTATTTCATAAGTTAAAACCCTGGCTCATAACGTCGCTTTATTTTGCTATTTTTATAGCGTTGTATCTCATATATGGTACTGGCGATACTCATAACAACTTTATTTATAATGAATTTTAATAGAGGAGAGAAGCATGAAAGATATTATACATTCACTAATTGAAAATGCCCAAAATCACCCTGATCATAAAGCAATTCAACATAATAATGAAAGTTTGACGTATCGTGAATTAAACCAATATTCAAATATACTCGCTGACATTATTAAAGATTCGAAGCGACCGCTCATTTTATATGGCCACATGTCTCCATTTATGATTGTCGGCATGATAGCAAGTATTAAAGCAGGTTGTGGTTATGTACCGCTCGATACATCTATCCCTAAAGATCGTATTCAGTCCATTATTGAAAAAATAGAAGGTCAATTTATATTCAATACAACTGACAATGATATAAATATAAAGAAAATTGATGTGATAGATCACAGTATGATAATAAGTACATTAAACATGAAACAATTTGATTCTAAAATGGTAGGTGAGGATATTGCTTATACGATATTTACATCTGGCTCAACAGGTGAGCCTAAAGGAGTTCAAATAAGCTACGAAAGTTTAAATGAATTCACTGAATGGATGGTTGACCTTAATGCATTAGGTTATAAGCAACAATGGTTGAATCAAGCACCATTTTCATTTGATTTATCAGTAATGGCAGTGTATCCATGTATCGCTACCGCGTGCACATTAAATTTAGTAGATAAAACGATGATTAATAAACCTAAACTATTAAATGAGATGCTCGGAGCACTCAAACATAAATATATGGGTTTCAACGCCATCCTTTATGGAGATGTGTTTAATGCTACCTAATTTATCTGAGACAACATACACGAGTTTAAAAGAATTTTTCTTTTGTGGTGAAATTTTGACGCATAGAACTGCCGAAATGTTATTACAGCGTTTTCCATCTGCTTATATATACAACACATATGGTCCTACAGAAGCAACTGTAGCTGTTACAAGCATATTGATTACTGAAGCGGTAATTAAGCAATATAATCCTTTACCGGTAGGAGTGCCAAGACCAGGTACATTTTTGTCACTTACAGATAAAGGCGAGCTTGTTATTTCTGGAAAGTGTGTAAGCGAAGGATACGTCAAAGATGAGGCGCGTTCTAATGAAGTTTTTAAAATAAATAATAATAAAAAACAATACTACACTGGTGACAAGGCAGAATTAAGAGATGACCAGTGGTTTATTAATGGTCGCATAGATTTTCAAATTAAATTAAATGGTTACAGAATGGAATTAGAAGAAATAGAATTTCAATTACGCCAAATAGCATGTATCAAGGAAGCTATAGTAGTGCCAATATACAAAGGTAATAAAGTCATACATTTAAATGCGGTAATCGTAGTAAATGAAGCGGACCGTGTTGAAAATGAACAAGAAGCAATTCATGGCATCAAATATGAATTAAAACAGCATATACCAGAATATATGATACCAAGGAAAGTTATATTCCAAGATAAATTGCCTCTAACAGTAAATGGTAAATTAGATCGTAAAAAGATTGCTGAGGATGTAATGTAATGATTCCATATGGCACATTTATGTTTTTTCTCATAGCAATTATAGTATTAATACCGGTCATTATTCTTGGTCTTATGGGTAAAAGAAGTCGTATATATAATGGTGTGAGTACTGCGATAATGATTGTACTTATTTTCTCATCTGAAAAGCACAATTTATTTGGACTGGATTATTTAAGTGTTCAGGTTATAAATTTTGTGCTTTATACGATTTGGCAAGTCGTAATTATTATGTATTATTGGAAATCTAGAGCTAAAAATAATACATTTAACAAATTTTTTATGGTAATCACATTATCTATATTACCGTTAATTATTGTGAAAGTGATGCAAAGTTCTTGGTTTGGAACTGCACAGCTGAAACTTCACGAAAATAAAGTAATAGAGTTCATAGGATTTTTAGGTATTTCATATGTAACTTTTAAAAGTGTTCAATTATTGATGGAAATACGTGACGGCTCAATTAAAGAAATAAAAAGTTGGAAAGTCATACAATTTATTTCATTCTTTCCAACCATTTCATCAGGGCCTATTGATCGATATAAACGATTTGTAAAAGATGATAATAAGGTACCTAATAGTGAGCGTTATCGTGAACTATTAGTTAAAGCAATTCATTTTATAATGCTAGGATTTTTGTATAAATATATTATTGCTTACTTAATCCAAATGTATGCAATCAATCCACTTATGTTAGATTTTACGAGATTTTCTGCAAAATGGTTGTATATGTATGCCTACAGTTTATATTTGTTTTTTGATTTTGCAGTGCTATTCGTTGTTTGCAATTGCATTTAGTTATTTGTATGGCATACAAACGCCTCAAAACTTTAAGCAACCTTTTAAAGCTAAAAATATTAAGGATTTTTGGAATAGATGGCATATGTCTTTATCGTTTTGGTTTAGAGATTGTATATATATGAGGGCCTTATTCTTTATGTCAAAGAAAAAATTATTGAAAAGCCAATTTACGATGTCGAATATTGCGTTCTCACTTAACTTTTTAATCATGGGTGTGTGGCATGGTATTGAATTTCATTATATTTTATATGGTTTGTATCATGCGGCACTCTTTATTGGCTACGGTTATTATGAAAAGTGGCGGAAAAACCACCCACCTCGATGGCAAAATCAATTTACCACAATGTTAAGTATCGTTATCACATTTCATTTTGTGACATTTGGTTTTCTGATATTTTCAGGAAAACTGTTTTAAAAAATAGGAGGAATTTTCATGGAATTTAGAGAGCAAGTTTTAGATTTATTAGAAGAAGTAGCTGAAAATAGTATTGTTAAAGAGAATCCAGATGTTGAGTTATTTGAAGAAGGCATAATAGACTCATTTCAAACAGTCGGGCTTTTACTAGAAATACAAAACAAATTAGATATTGAGGTTTCAATCATGGATTTTGATAGAGACGAATGGGAAACACCAAATAAAATTGTAACGGTTTTAGAAGAATTAAGATGAAATTAAAGCCATTTATACCAATTATCGTAAGTCTTATATTGTTTGGGATTTTCTTAGCTATACCAGTGAATTGGTTTACAGGATTGGTCAATTCAAAAACGTTAGAAGCACAACGTATATCATTATCAGATCAAGTGTTAAAAGGAACGTTAATTCAAGATAAAATGTATGAATCTGATGCATATTATTCAATTTACGGTTCGAGTGAACTTGAAAAAGATGATCCTTTTAACCCAGACTATATTAATAAACAATGATAAAAATATTTCTGGCAAACCATTTTTAATTGGAACGGGTGGTTCAACAGATTTAGTTAACGCAGTAGAACTTGGTTCGCAATATGATAATCTTAAAGGTAAAAAAATGGCCTTTATTGTATCACCACAATGGTTTACTAATAATGGTTTAACCTCTGAAAATTTTAAAGCACGTATTTCTAAAGCGCAGTTAAATCAACTGTTTAAACAAAATAATTTAAGCCCTGAACTTAAACAACGATTTGCTAAAAGGTTGTTACAGTTTAAAGATGCTGAAAATAAGTCGTACTTGGAAAAAATAGCTCAACAACCCCAAAATGTTAATGATGCTTATATTTCATCTTTCAAAGATAATCAATTTAAAAAAATTGAATTAATAAAAGCTATGTTTCCGTTAACTTCCTCTCCATTATCGCAAGTTAAACCTGTAACTCAAGAAGGCCAGTCATGGAAAGATATTCAACAGCAAGCAGAAAAATATGGAGAAGCACGAACAAAATCAAATGAGTTTGGTATTAGAGATGAATATTGGGATTTAATAAAAAGCCATAAACGTAAAATAAATAGAGATTATGAGTTCAATATTAACTCGCCTGAGTTTAATGATTTAGCATTGTTAGTAGATACACTCAACGAAGTCGGTGCTGATGTTGAATATATAATCTTACCATCTAATGGTAAGTGGTATGATTATATTGGTATTGATAAACACAGAAGACAAGGTATCTATAAAAAAATCAATCAAACAATTGTAGAACATGGCGGGGAAGTTTATGATATGTCAGATAAAGATTATGAACCATATGTTGTAAGTGATGCAGTACATATTGGTCGGAAAGGTCGGGTGTATATAAGCGAAAGAATTAATCAACACTTACAAGAATAATTTAGCGCTTTATTAACAAGTCTCCGACCAAATTGATAAATCAGTAGATTAGATGTCTAAACTGAGCATGTATTTATATTAAGTTTTTAAAAAATACTTCTCCATTTATAAAGACAAATAGTTATTATGAGATAGGGAATGCGAATCAGAAATTGATTTCGTATTCCCTATACTATTTTTAGGATGCATTTATTAGAGAGTCACGGTGAAAAAAGTCCGTAATATTGTATAATCAGTCAGAAAATTGATATTATGACAAAGCATACATCTATATTAAAGCACTTGTAATTTTAGCAAAACAAAAAAGCTAAACGATGTTATTCGTTTAGCTTGTCTATGCTTTGAAACTATTCGCATTGCAAAAGTGAAATAGTTAATTAAAGTGCTCGAAAGAAACTTGATCTTTAGATGTTATCTATATATGAATATATCAATTAGAATACTTGTTCTACTTCGATTACTCCTGGTACTTCTTCATGCAAAGCACGTTCAATACCTGCTTTTAAAGTGATTGTTGAACTAGGGCATGTACCACAAGCGCCATGTAATTGTAGTTTAACAATACCATCTTCTACATCAACGAGTGAACAGTCACCGCCATCACGTAGTAAGAAGGGACGCAGTTTTTCAATTACTTCTGCTACTTGATCAAACATTGTTACGTTTTCAGTTGGCATGGAAATGCCTCCTTTCAAGTGAGTTATTTCATATTCTACTTATCTTTTTATTATAATAGAAATGTAAGGAAAAATCTATCAATCGATACAAAAGGGGAATGTTAAAATGAATAAAGCTAGTGTAATCGTTTATGGTGCAGATATTGTTTGTGCAAGTTGTGTTAATGCACCAACAAGACGCAATACTTATGATTGGTTACAACCATTGTTAAAAAGGAAGTATCCAGATATTCAGTTTGAATTCACATATATTGATATTGAAAAAGATACTGAGAACTTAACAGATCATGATCAACAGTACATTGAATGCATTCAAGAAGATGAATTATTCTATCCATTAGTTACTATAAATGAAGCATATGTATCAGATGGTTATGTTCAATTAAAAGATATCACGAAATTTATGGATTCGCATTAATCATTTACTGTTTAGTCTTTCATTTAATATTACGTTTTTAAAAAATATAAAGCGCTTGAGACATTTAATTATAATGTCTTAAGCGCTTTATTGTCCAAATTTATTTTTCTTAATAGTGAAATTGAGAAGAGAGGGCTATTTAACCGTTATGGTATTTATATAACCATAGTACGCCTGATTTTAAAATAGAAGCTAAGCGCCCGGTAACAGTTCGGTCCATTATATAAGCAAAACCTTTTTTATCCCCAAGTGAGCCAAGGAAACCTTGAACTTTAATTTCAGGCATTTTTTCTGGAAGTGCTTTGCCTTGCCATTGTAATTTCATAACATCTGCAATTTGATCACCTTGTGCTTCGACGAGCTGTGCACTTGGTGCATGTGGTAATTCTGCACAGTCACCTACCACATAGACGTTTTTATAGGTAGGCACTTGGTGATATTGATTTAAAATAACACGGCCACCTTTACTAATGTCTATTGGAAGGTTTCTTACTACTTCAACAGGTTGAATACCCGCTGTCCACACGATTAAATCTAATTCTTCAGGTACATCATTATTATAGATACGACCTGGTTCCACTCGGTTAATATCAGAGTTTGGTACTACAGTTACATCATTTTTCTTAAACCAATTTTCAATATATTGACTTAACTTTTCAGGAAAACGACGTAGAATACGTTCGCCTCTGTCATAGAGGTAGATTTTTAAATCTTCACGACTTTCACGTAATTCACTTGCTAATTCGATACCACTTAATCCAAGCACCAACGATACCTACTTTGGCACCATTTGGTAATTCACTTAAATGGTGGAATGTCTCACGAGATTTAGATAGCGTTTGAATACTATGTGTGTATTCTTCAGCACCTGGAACATTGTGATACTTATCTTCACAGCCTAAACCAATTACTAATTCATCATAATCTACTTTCGTATTGCCAACGGAAATAATTTGATCTTCTAAATCAATATCATTAATTTCGCCAAAAACATTGTTGATGCGATCAGAATCAGGAAAATTCATACGAACATCCTTATCAGATTTAGTACCAGCAGCCAACTCATAAAACTCTGGCTTTAAACAGTGGTAAGGCATACGGTCAATTAATGTGACCGAATAATTTTCAGGAAGTGCAGATGGTAAAATATGTGACATAATACGCATATTTCCATAACCGCCACCTAATAATACTAAGTTTTTCATTTGTGATACCCCTCTAGTAAAAATTGTATTGAGCAATAAGATAAAATGAGATGTATTTTATATTAAACTCGTCAATGTAAGTTATTAAATATAATGTGGTTAAATCATATTTCGTCTTTCATCGATATACCAATTTTCTATAATCTGCTTACTTAGATATATTATAAGCCTTTTTGAATACTTCTACAAATAAAGTAGATACTTTATTATTTGTAATTACATTTAATTTGAAACAGAATTTATTATTTCATCAACTTAAGTAATAACGGCTTGTTTTGACGTGATCTATTTGATAAATAAATATGTTTAACAGAGTTATTATATATCTATAATCAACTGCTTATTCTGTTCGATAAGTCAGTTTAAAAGTGTAGATATTATAAGCTAGTATGTAGTCAAATATGTCCAGTATTTGTTATAATTGTTTAACTGATAATTTATGAGAGGGTGTATTATGAATCCAATAATTGAGTTCTGCATTTCGAATTTAGCGAAAGGCGGGGACTACGTATATAATCAACTTGAAAATGACCCTGAAGTAGACGTATTAGAATATGGATGTCTACAAAATTGTGGACTATGTTCAAGTGGGTTGTACGCACTAGTGAATGGTGATATCGTTGAAGGTGAATCGCCAGATGACTTATTACAAAAAATTTACGCACATATAGAAGAAACATGGATTTTTTAGGAGGTAATTATAATGGCAGTAGTTGAAATAACTGAAGCAAGCAAGCATATGAAGTAAAAGACATGTTACAACAAAATGATATGGCAGATGGTTATTTAAAAATTAAAATAAATGGTGGCGGTTGTACAGGCCTTACTTATGGCATGTCAGCTGAAGCAGAGCCAGGTGACAACGATGAAGTATTGGAAGTCCACGGTTTGAAAATACTTGTAGAAAAATATGACAAACCTGTATTAGATGGTACTAGAATTGATTTCAAACAGTCACTTATGGGTGGCGGTTTCCAAATTGATAATCCAAACGCAGTTGCATCTTGCGGTTGTGGTAGTTCATTTAGAACAGCCAAAGTTGCTCGGTTCTCCAGAAGATTGTTAATTTGATTTTTAAAATTTAAAGGCTATAGTTCGCATAATATCCAAGGTGAACTATAGCCTTTTATAAGTTTATGTGAAATAATAAACAATATGGGCATTAGCGCTTGAAAATAAGCTATAAAAACTATAAAATTAGTATTGGGTAAAAAATGTCTTTTTTGTGAATTACTAATTAAAATATAGGGTATAGCAAAAGACTATGGCAACAAAAAAATTATGAAAGCTTAGGTGAATGAAATGGCTCAAGATCGTAAAAAAGTATTAGTTTTAGGTGCGGGTTATGCAGGTTTACAAACTATTACAAAATTACAAAAGCAAATTTCAGCAGATGAAGCTGAAGTTACATTAATTAATAAAAATGATTACCATTATGAAGCTACTTGGTTACATGAAGCTTCAGCAGGTACGATTAGCTATGAAGATTTACTATATCCAGTTGAAAGTGTAGTAAACAAAGACAAAGTTAACTTTGTTAAAGCAGAAGTTACAAAAATCGACCGCAATGCTAAAAAAGTAGAAACTGACGCTGGTATCTTTGATTACGATATCTTAGTTGTATCATTAGGTTTCGAAACTGAAACATTTGGTATCAAAGGCATGAAAGACCATGCTTTCCAAATTGAAAACGTTTTAACTGCTCGTAAATTATCTCGTCATATCGAAGACAAATTTGCTAACTATGCATCTTCTAAACAAAAAGATGACAAGGATTTAGCTATTATTGTTGGTGGCGCAGGATTTACTGGTGTGGAATTCTTAGGTGAATTAACTGACCGCATCCCTGAATTATGTAATAAATATGGTGTAGAACAAGGCAAAGTAAAAATAACTTGTGTCGAAGCTGCTCCAAAAATGTTACCAATGTTCTCTGATGAATTAGTTAACCATGCTGTAAGTTACTTAGAAGATAGAGGCGTAGAATTCAAAATTGGTACTCCAATCGTTGCGACTAACGAAAAAGGTTTCGTAGTAAAAGTTAACGATGAAGAGCAACAATTGGAAGCTAATACAGTTGTATGGGCTGCTGGTGTTCGTGGTAGCAAATTAATGGAAGAATCATTTGAAGGTGTTAAACGTGGACGCATCGTTACTAAACAAGATTTAACTATAGAAGGTTATGACGATGTCTTTGCAATTGGTGATGTTTCTGCATTTATCCCAGCTGGTGAAGAACGTCCATTACCAACAACTGCACAAATTGCTATGCAACAAGGTGAACAAACTGCTAAAAATATTAAAAATATTTTAGAAGGTCAACCAACTCAAGAATTTGAATATGTTGATCGTGGTACTGTATGTTCATTAGGTTCTAATGATGGTGTAGGCGTTGTTTACGGTAAAGATATCCAAGGTAAAAAAGCTGCATTCATGAAAAAAGTTATCGATACACGTGCAGTATACAAACTTGGCGGTGTCGGCTTAGCATTTAAAAAAGGTAAATTTTAATATATCAATTAAATAATACAGGCGCATGCACTATGTGATTCTGTACTTAAAAAGACCTGTCTAGTAAATAGATAGGTCTTTTTATTAAATGAAAAAGCATTAAGCCATATAAACTGTAGTATCATTTTTAATAAAATAATTGTTAGACAATGACACATTAAAAATTTAATTTAAAAAGAGGGATGCGCAATGGAAGTAACAATGCAAAGCAATACTAATATTAACAATAAAACTTTAGTAGTTGGTGTGCCGGAACACTTGAATCAAATTAGCGAGTTAACTGTAGAAGATGAAAATATAATTGAAAAATTAGAAGAACTAAAACGTAATCAAATTATTAATACAAATGTTGGGACAATTTCTAGTACACTGTTTTCATTAAATGGTAAAAAATTAAAACTCATCACAGTTGGTTTAGGCAATTTAAAAACAACGAACTATAGTGATTTTTTAAAAGTATTTGGTAACTTATTCCAATATTTAAAAAAAGACAGAATTACTCAGGCTTCGCTCTTATTTGATACGTTTGGCTCTCAGGTAATCACGATAGATACGGTTGCAGAAATTTTAGGGCAGCAAAGTGAACAAGCAACGTATCAATTTGATGGTTATAAAACGAATAAAATGCCGCCTTATCAACTTGACTTAGATATACATACAGAAAGTTCAACAGTGCACACATTTGTTAAGCAAGGATTAATTATTGGTTCATCGATTAATTTAGCGCGCGATTATAGTAATATACCGCCTAATATATTAACACCAGGTTATTATGCTGAATGCATTCAAAACCACTTTAAAGATACAGACGTTGCTGTCGATATTAAAGATAGCGATACGGTACAACGTGAAGGATTTGGATTGATACATGCAGTTGGTAAGGGTTCAAAGCATGGCCCTAGAGTTATTACACTTACATATAATGGAGGCAATGCGGATGCTGAGCCTATCGCACTTGTAGGTAAAGGTATCACTTACGATTCTGGTGGCTATTCTATTAAACCTAAAATAGGTATGCAAACAATGAAGTATGATATGTGTGGTTCTGCGAATGTGATTGCAATGATTGAAGCGGCACGTCAATTAGAACTTAAAGTAAATATTGTAGGGGTTATTGCGACCGCTGAAAATATGGTGAATGAAATAGCTATGAAACCTGACGATGTTTATACAGCGTTAAGCGGTGAATCTGTTGAAGTATTAAATACGGATGCTGAAGGACGCTTAGTATTAGGAGATGCGGTATTTTATGCAAAGCAATTTCAACCGCAAGTCATTCTTGATTTTGCAACTTTAACTGGCGCAACTGTAGCCGCACTTGGTGAAGATAAAGCCGCAGTGTTTAAACATAATGCAGAACAACAACTTGAGGCTATATTGGCTAAAGCACAATTAGTAGACGAATATGTTTTTGAATTACCAATGACTGCTACAGAACAAAGTTTAATCCGTAAAAGTGAAGTCGCAGATTTAGTTAATCATACGAATGGTCATGGAAAAGCTTTGTTTGTCGCTACATTTATTAATCATTTTGCAGGTGAAACACCTCATTTACATTTTGACATTGCAGCCCCGCAACAACTCATAGCAACACACATAAAGGACCAAAAGGACCGACAGGCTATTTAATACCAACCATTGTTCAATGGTTGCGTACATTAAAGTAATTTAAATATTTTTGTTATTATTAAAATGGAAAACTCATAAATCATTTTATAGGGTTTTCCATTTTTTTATTTATAATATGAAAAGAACATTCAACAATCATTTGACGACAGGTGATGAATGATTAATTTGTTGAAAAATATGAGAACGCTTTGGGTAAATGTCATTGACAATTGAAGTAGATATTGATATTATAAATCTCGTAATGCTTTAGTTCGATAACGTGGTAAAGGAGTTATGCTTTGTGATGAATGCAGTAGTTATAGCAGTCGTACTGATGATTGTCCTATGTTTATGTAGATTAAATGTAGTGATAAGTTTATTTATTGGTGCGCTCGTAGGTGGCTTAATTTCAGGAATGAATATCACTGAAATTGTGTCCGTCTTTGGTAAAAATATAGTAGATGGTGCTGAAGTAGCACTTAGTTATGCTTTGTTAGGTGGTTTTGCGAAGCACTTATTTCTTATAGTGGCATTACCGATTATTTAGTGAATAAAATTATAGATGCTATCCATGCTGAAAATAGTAAAATGTCACGAATAAAAGTGAAAATTATTATTATTGTTGCATTATTAGCGATAAGTATAATGAGTCAGAACTTAATTCCTGTACATATTGCATTTATTCCAATTGTTATACCACCACTCATTAGTTTGTTTAATGAACTTAATATCGATAGAAGACAAATAGCGATTATTATAGGCTTTGGTTTATGTTTTCCTTATGTACTTATGCCATTTGGTTTTGGTCAAATTTTCCATCAAATTATTCAAAGTGGTTTTTCAAAAGCAGGCCACCCAATTGAAATGGGTATGATATGGAAATCAATGCTCATCCCGTCGCTAGGGTATATTGTCGGCTTGATTGCAGGTATATACTATTATAGAAAACCAAGAAAATATATTCAGCGTGATGAAGTAAAAGATACAACTCAAACTGAAATTAAACCTTATATACTTATAGTTACAGTAGTTTCAATCATTGCAACATTCCTTGTACAATTGTTTACAGATTCAATGATCTTTGGTGCATTAGCAGGTGTCCTAGTATTCTTTATTTCTAGAGCATATAAATGGACTGAATTAGACAAAAAATTTGTAGATGGTATACAAATTATGTCCTTTATCGGTGTCGTTATTTTATCTGCAAATGGTTTTGCGGGTGTAATGAATGAAACAGGAGATATTGCTAAATTAGTGAACGGTATTAGTGGTGTGATAGGAGATAACAAACTTATAAGTATTATCGTAATGTATTTGATTGGATTAGTTGTCACGTTAGGCATTGGCTCCTCATTTGCTACGATACCTATTATAGCTACATTATTTGTTCCTTTAGGTGAATCATTAGGATTAAGCACGATGGCGCTTATAGCTTTAATTGGTACAGCAAGTGCATTAGGTGATTCTGGTTCGCCAGCAAGTGATTCAACATTAGGCCCAACTGCAGGTTTAGATGTTGATGGTCAGCATGATCATATTAGAGATACGTGTATTCCTAACTTTATGTTTTACAATATACCATTAATTATTTTCGGTACAATTGTCTGCTATGGTACTATAAAGCTATTAAGTGAAAATGGAGTGACAAGCAATGACTAATATGTTAGAAGCGTTAAACATGAAAATAGAAAAAGAAGCACAGGGTTTATTAATTATGTCAATGCCAGTAACTGATCAAGTTAAACAACCATTTGGCTATTTACATGGTGGCGCAAGTTTAGCATTAGGAGAGACAGCTTGTTCTATGGGTGCGAGCATATTTAATCGATACGGATCAATATGTACCACTAGGATTAGAAATGAATGCAAATCATATTGGTTCTACCACAGAGGGCACAATTTACGCAACGGCATCTATCATACATGAAGGTAAGACAACACAGGTATGGAATATAGATATTAAAGACGATACAGATAGATTAATTTGTGTTATGCGCGGAACAATTGCTATAAAGCCTTTGAAACGTTAATAAAAATAAAAAGAGCGATATAAAGTTAAATAACTTTATATCGCTCTTTTTGTTTTACTTTTACTTTCAATTTCATCATAAGCTTCTGCAATTCGAAGTGCGACTTCTCGTCCACCCATAATATTACGCGCAAATGGACCAAGCATTAAATCAGCTAAACCGCCTGTGACAAACAGGTTAGGTAACCATTCTAAGGTTGATGAGATAAATGGCAAGCCACACGATGTTATAGGTGCTTGGAAGTGATCTGTGAGTTGCTTAATAATAGGCTGTTGCATGATTGATTCTTTAAATCCTGTAGCTAATAAAATGCGGTCATAGTGTAAGCAATCATTTTCAGTGCAAATGTGATGCTGTTGAATATTTGTAAGTTCATTGACATGTATACTCAATCTGTTTTGTTTGATGTACTTTTTAAGCCTTAATTCGAGTTCTTTAGGCATAGACCCTCTATGTCGCTCGCGTTTAATAATATCAAATCTTTGTTCAGAAGATTGAATCGCATTAAAAGACGTCATATTTTTAGGACCGAGCCATCCTGGGTCTGCATCAAAATCATGTACATCTATGGGTTTATTCGTCCACAAGTGAATTTTAGTATTATTTTCTTTTAATAGTCTTAAACATAAATGTGCAACTGATATACCACTACCAACGACATGTGAGGTTTCTGGATCATAAGATCCATCGTCATCGAACACATGGGATATATCGGGGTGTTGTGCAAATAGTTCAGGCGTGTATGTATCATGATTACAGCCAAAAGCAATAATTAAATTATCTGTATGTATCCATTCACTATTGCTTAATTGTATTAACCATTGCTTGTCGTCCTTTTCAATTTTATTGACATAACTTTGTATATGACTTTGGTTTAATTCAAAATAATGAATAAGATCATGTGTATGATCCATAAACATGTCACGATTTGGTCGTTTGTATGGCCCATAGGCTGGGTTTGTATAGTGCATTTTCTTAGCATATTGTTTCAAATGAAATGGATTAGGATGGACATGATGTACGCATGGAGAACGTAAATAGGGCATGTCTATACGTTTAGTATAATTATTGAATTGTTCACAGAGATTATGATGAGGGTCTATGATTTTTAAATGGTCACTTTTTAACCCCTTCGATCTTAATTTGATAGCTATTGTAGTCGCATGTAAACCACCGCCGATAATTGTCCAAGTTGTCATAAGCATTCAAACTCCTTTTAAAACGAAATGATTACGATTTAATATATCATTAAATTTAACTTATGACAAATAGAAATAAACATACTGGTCAAAATATCTTAGTCTCCGTCTATAAAGAATAAAAAACACTCAGCTATTTAATGATAGCTGAGTGTTTCATAATGTAGGAAAAGCAATTTATATTAGATTTTTGTATCTTTTAACTCATCTTTTAAATCGTTACGTTTTGTTCGTTTTGAAGCGGGTGTATCTAAATTATATGCAGCTTTAATAATAAGGTGACTTGATAGTGGACCGGTGATTAAGATAAATAATATACCGATAAGTAATTGCATACTTGCGTAACCCTCACGTCCAATAAAGAACAAGAATACGCCACTAATTAATAACATCGCTCCTAATGTTGTCGCTTTACCACAGACGATGTGCTCTTGAATAGACATCGTCTAAACGTAAAAGGCCAATCGCCGCAAGTGCACTAATAAGTGAACCAAGGATAATTAAAATAAGTGCGATACTAATGACGATTGTCGTTATCATATTCAATCACCTTACCTTTATCCATATATTTCGCGAATACTGCTGTACCTAAGAAAGCTAAAATACCAATCATTAGAATAACGACCATCATATATTTAGTACCTAAGAACACACTAAATAATGCGACGATGGCCATAAGTTGAATACCAATTGCATCAAGTGCAACAACACGGTCAGCTAGAGAAGGGCCTATGATTACACGTACAAGCATACCTAGCATAGACAACGCTACGATGACTAATGCGATAATTAAAATTATATTATAGTTCATCATTTTTCGCCTACCTCTCTAACGACTTTTTCAAGGGAAGATTTAATACCTTCCACTTCTTCCTCTTTAGTACTAAAATCAATGCAATGTATATAAATTTCAGTACGATCATCACTTATGCCTAACACGACTGTACCAGGTGTTAAGGTAATTAAGTTAGATAATAACGCAATTTCCCAGTCTGTTTTCAAATCTGTATTATAAGTGAAAAATGCTGGTTCATTGTCTATCTTTGGCTTAACAATAATGCGTATCACATCGACGTTGGCTTTTATTAATTCTATGATGAAAACGAAGAAGAGTTTAACTATTTTATAAACTGTAATAATGTAAAATCTTCCAGGTAAAATACCACGCATTAGGTATACTAATAATAGGGCAAATAAGTAGCCTAGTATAAAGTTATTAAAAGTATAACTCCCTGTTACAAACAACCAAAAAACAGATAAAAGTAAATTTACTAATATTTGGACTGCCATATTATTTCCCCCCAATACGCCATCAATATAAACACTAGGATTATAGAATGCCTCTGCAAGCATCTTTTATAATTGGATGTAGAAAGTCAGCAGATAATCCGAAAACTACTGAAATTGCAACTGAGATCATAGCAATCGCCAGTATCCCTTTATATTGTAATTTAGGATTTACTTTATATCCTTTTGATTCGCCAAAGAATCCTTGTAAGAATATGCGAATGACTGAATAAAGTACAACAAGACTTGAAAGTAGTATGACAATACCACTCAAATAGAAACCTTTTTCGAAGGTAGCCTGTACAATATAAAATTTACCATAAAAACCACTGAGTGGCGGTATGCCGCCTAAGCTAAGTGCCGCAATAAAGAATGACCAACCTAAAACTGGATAGTCTTTAATGAGACCACTATATTTGCGTAAATCATGGGTTTTAGTAATTTTGTACATAACACCAATTAAGAAAAATAGTGCTCGCTTTAATTAACATATCATGTAACGTGTAATAAATTGCGCCCATCATGCCAGTTTGGTTCATCATAGCTACACCGACTAAAATAACGCCGACAGCAATCATTATATTGTAGATAATAATTTTCTTAGTATCAAAATAACTGACTGCACCTACACAACCAAAGATAATGGTTAGTAGTGCTAAGAAAAGAATAATATAGAACGGAAAGCTTGATGTATCATGAATAAAAAGACTTGATGTTCTAGCAATTGCATAGACACCAACTTTTGTTAGTAATGCACCGAAAAAGGCAATGATTGCAATTGGTGGGGCGTAATAAGCACCTGGTAACCAAATATACATTGGAAAAACGCCGGCTTTCGTTGCAAATACAAAGATAAACATGATGAATATGATATTTACAATCCCAGTATCTGCAGCAGGTAGTTGTCCTAATTTTTCACCAATATCGGCTAAATTTAACGTACCAACTACAGAGTAGAGCATTGCTACCGCAATAACAAAGAATGCGGATGATGTAACATTTATAAGTACATATTTTATCGTTTCACTTAATTGTACTTTTGTACCACCGATAACTAATAGAATATAAGATGCCAGTAAGAATACTTCGAAGAATACGAATAAGTTGAAAATATCACCCGTGATAAATGAACCTATGACACCTGTTAGCATGAACATTACTGCGAAGTAGTAATAATACGTTTCACGTTCTATGCCCACTGATTGATAAGAATATAAAATAATCAGCATTGTTACGATTAAACTTGAAATCACGAGAAGGATACTAAATATATCGAGCACTAATACGATACTATATGGTGCTTCCCATGAACCAAGTTCTAAAGTTATAATCCCATGCTTTAATACGTTGTTTAAGTTAATAAATGCAAAAATTAATGTGACAGCTGTCCCACTTAGTGCAACGTATCGTTTAATAATAGGGCGCTTACCAATGAATACAAGTGCAATAATAGTCAACATTGGTATGACGAGTAGTGAAATAATGAGATTACTCTCGATCATCATCTAGCACTCCTTTCATACTTTCTACGTTGTCAGTTCCTAATTCTTTATAACTTCTAAAGGCTAGTACTAAGAAGAACGCTGTTACAGAAAATGAAATTACAATTGCTGTTAAAATTAACGCTTGTGGAATTGGATCAACATAGGAAGATATACCTTTTTCATAAATCGGTACTTCTCCTTTTTTTAATCCACCCATTGTAATTAAAAATAAATTGGCTGTATGTGTTTGCAAAGTAGTCCCAATAATGATGCGTATCAAACTCTTAGAAAGAATGAGATAGACGCTCATTGCTGTGAGAATACCACAAACAAAAATCATCACTATTTCCATTACTCATTCTCTCCAATCGATAAAATTATAGTCATTACTGTACCGATAACCGCAAACATTACGCCTAAGTCAAAGAACGTTGCCGTATGCATTTCCATCGGTTGTAAAATTCCTAAAGGTATTTCAAACGGTGTGTGCGTGAAGAAGTTTTTAGTATAAAACCAACTCGCCATAGGTGTTGCTATACAAAATAGCAAACCAACACCTATTAATAATTTGAAATCCCAAGGAAAGATTTTCCTCATAGTTTTAATATCAAAAGCTACAGCTATGATGACTAGGGCACTAGATAGTAATAGGCCACCTACGAAGCCACCACCTGGCGTGTAATGTCCTGCTAAAAATAATGAAAGTCCAAACATTACGATGAGGAAGAAGATAAGAACTGCTGAATATTGAAAGATGATATTATTCTTCTGTCTTTTCAACGTTTTTACCTCCTTCATCATTTGATTTATTATTTGTACGGAGTTTAATCATTGTATAAACTCCCAAACCTGCAATACCGAGGACAGAGGCTTCGAATAAAGTATCGGTACCACGGAAATCGACAAGTATGACGTTTACCATATTAGTGCCATGTGCTAAATCATATACATGTTCTTTATAGAATTCAGCGATAGAACCAAAGTGTCTATTACCATAAGTAATTAGTCCAAGCACAGTAACAACCACACCTGCACCAACTGAAACTAAAACATTTACAAGTTTGAATGAACGCGTCTCTTTATGTCTGTTTAAGTTTGGTAAGTGATAGAAACACAATAAGAATAACGCTGTAGAAATTGATTCAACTACAAATTGTGTAAGGGCTAAATCTGGTGCGCCAAAGAATATGAAGAAGATAGCGACAGAATAACCTACAGCACTTGCCATAATGATACTGAACAGTCTTGAACGTGCAAATATAATCATAGAAGCTGATGTAATTATAAGTACTACAATGATTAATTCAAATGGACGTACTTCACTCACGTCTTTAAAGTTAATACTAAATGGTGTTACTAATAATGTAGCTAAAGTAATTAAAATTAAAGAAATAAATATAATTACTAAGTTGTTACGCGTAAAACCAGTCACATAAGCATTTGTGAACTTACTTGAGTAACCTGGCGAATCGTTACCGAACTTATCATACCAGTAATTGATTGTAAGTTTTGTAGGATGTGCGCGTAATAAGCGAATCCAATAGCCAAACGATAAAATCAGTAATATACCAACAATATATATACCAATGGTAGAGAAAAATGCTGGTGTAAAACCATGGAACATATGGAATTCTGCATGCGTTCCAGTGCTTTGACTGATTGAATTAACAGCAGGCTCAATAATTGATCCCGTTAATATAGAAGGGAAGAACCCAAATACAATAACTAATATTGCTAAAATAGCCGGTGAAACCAACATTAGTATAGAAGCTTCATGTGCTTTTTTCGGTAAAGCATCTGATTTATGGCTACCTAAGAAGATTTGGCCTATAAATCTTATAGAATATACAAATGTAAATATACTACCAATAATTGCTACGATTGGAATTAATAAGCCAAGCGTATTTAAACTAAATAGGTTAACGTTTGTGACCTCAATCATACTTTCCAAGAACTTCTCTTTAGAAAGGAAACCGTTAAACGGTGGCACACCCGCCATACTGAGTGAGGTGATTATGGTAATTGTAAAAGAAATAGGCATTATTGTTAGCAATCCACCTAATTTTTTTACATCACGAGTACCTGTACTATGGTCAATGGCACCAAGCAATCATAAATAACGCACCTTTAAATGTAGCGTGATTAATGAGATGGAACACAGCAGCTGGTGAACGCAAGCAACATAAAGTTGACTTTCAGCACCTTCAAAATGATAACTTACTGCACCTATACCTAACATAGACATAATCATACCAAGTTGTGAAACGGTAGAAAACGCTAATATACCTTTTAAATCCTGTTGTTTTGTAGCATTTAATGACGCCCAAAACAGAGTGATTAAACCGACAGCAGTTACTGTCCAAATCCAACCCTGTGAGAGTGCAAAGATGGGTGTCATACGTGCTACTAAGTAAAGACCCGCTTTAACCATCGTAGCTGAGTGTAAGTAGGCACTGACCGGCGTTGGCGCTTCCATTGCATCTGGTAACCAAACGTAAAATGGAACTTGAGCAGATTTTGTCATCGCTCCAATTAATACAAATATCATTGATAAAATGAAATACGGACTTGTTTGGATTTCAGATGCATTCCCAATAAGTTCTTGAATACTTGTAGAGCCACCCGCGAGTGATAGTAAAATAAGACCACCCAAAAGTGATAAGCCACCAAATACAGTGACAAGCATTGATTTTTGAGCACCGTAAATAGATGCTTGTTTGTCACGCCAAAATGAAATGAGTAGAAAACTAGAAAATGAAGTTAACTCCCAAAATAGATATAACATAATAATATTATCAGATAAAACAACACCTAACATTGCACCCATAAAGAGCAACAGATAACAATAAAAATTTCCTAACTGCTCTTGTCGACTTAAATAACTTATAGAATATAGTACAATTAAACTACCAATGCCAGTGATTAACAAACTGAATAGTAATCCTAGACCATCCGCGTATAAATCGAAATTCATACCAAAATGAGGCATCCAGTTTGCTCTCTGCATTACGGTATTTCCTGACATGGTTGTTGAAATATATGAGAGGAAATATATAAATAAGACGACGGGGATAGGTAACACAAACCATCCTAAATGTATTCGTTTATGAAACCGATATACAAATGGAATAATGAGTGCAAATATTAACGGTAGAAGAACCGCTATATGTAACAAACTCATTATTTTATCCTCCTTTAAAAATAGTATAAGGTTATTATACATGAATTAGACTATTCTGAAAAACATGGCTAACCCATGAAACACATGAATTAAATGTTTATTTAAATAAGAAGAAACGCAGTATTTTTATTCAAAATTTTGTTTATATTGAATTGCGTAATCCTTCTTAAGTTGCTGTAAATTGTCGAGTGATTTCTTTGCATGTAATGTATCTTGATCTTTTAATTTAATCTCCAATTTAGTGATTGCTTGTTGTAATGATTGCTCATAAGGCAATTCATCATCAGTAAATGGTTTAAGATGCGATTTAGTTGTATAGCGTTTTTCAAAATGACTTAACGCTTTACGCTCATGAAAAAATACATTTTCAGTTTCTCTTGGGCTATGTAAATCACCTTGTTTTGGGTGTTTGATTACTTGTTCCACTTGAACTAAGACTTGATTTTCATCTTCTTCCTTTATTATGACACCGTAGCTTCCAGTTTTATGTGCAAAACGATATAACATAGTTCAATACATCCCTTCATTTGTGTTAGAATACATATATCATCTTAACATGAAATGGAGAATAAAAATGACGAACTATCCTCAGTTAAATTCAGAAATAAACGGTAACGAAATTAAAATGGTATTACACACGAATAAAGGCGATATGACATTTAAATTGTTACCTGACGTGGCACCAAAAACAGTAGAAAACTTTGTAACACATGCTAAAAATGGTTATTACAATGGTGTGACTTTCCACCGTGTAATTAACGACTTCATGGTACAAGGCGGCGATCCAACAAGCAACTGGTATGGGTGGCGAAAGTATTTATGGTGGTGCATTCGAAGATGAGTTCTCACTTGAAGCATTTAATTTATATGGTGCTTTATCAATGGCAAACTCTGGTCCAAATACAAATGGATCTCAATTCTTCATTGTACAAATGACAGAAGTACCTGAATCAATGCTTAGTCAATTAGCTGATGGTGGTTGGCCAGAACCGATTGTCAAAGCATATGGTGAAAATGGTGGTACACCTTGGTTAGATCAAAAACATACAGTTTTCGGTCAATTAATTGATGGTAAAGCAACATTAGAAGATATTGCAAATACAAAAGTAGGTCCTCAAGATAAACCAGTACATGATATTAAAATTGATTCAATTGATATCGAAGAAAAACAAAATTAAGCGAATATAAAATGGTAGTATTGCAATTATAAGTAGCACGTAAAATATAATATATGTAAGACAGGTTCAATCGAACACCCAATTTAGTGAATTTATGTTGAGTGTGCAGTTGAGCCTGTTTTTTTTATTGAGACTAGCTTAAAAATTAACAATGTAATTAAATGTAGTGAAAATAGCTAGACCCATACTTATGTATAAAAATTGTTCTAGTCTAGTAATTTCAAGTGCGAAATGAGAGTTGAAACTTGCTATGTATATAAGATTAACATTTTTATTTTGTTAAATTATTGTATGAAATCTATAAAATGTGAAATTTTTCTATTAAATGTTAGTACCAAGTTATAATTTATGCTATTATAATAGTGTTAAGTAAAACGAAATAAGGGGTTATCACGTTGAATAATCACTATACAGTAGGTCAACATATCAAAGTTCGTGTGACTGGTATTCAACCGTATGGCGCTTTTGTAGAAACCCCGGACAATGCTGAGGGATTAATCCACATATCCGAAATTATGGATGATTACGTCCATAATTTGAAAAAGTTTTTATCAGAAGGACAAATTGTAAGAGCGAAAGTGATTTCAATTGATGATGAAGGTAAACTGAATCTTTCTTTAAAAGATAATGACTATTTTAAAAATTATGAACGTAAGAAGGAAAAGCAATCAGTGTTAGATGAAATTAAAGAAACCGAAAAATATGGGTTTCAAACAATTAAAGAACGCTTGCCGGTTTGGATTAAACAGTCCAAAAACGCGATTAAAGATGAAAAAACATCTTTAACAAGATACTGACATTTCGATAAGAAATGTCAGTATTTTTTTATTGTGAAGAGGAGATAATCAAAAATTACATGCGTGAGCATATTCATTTATCTTTATAGTTAAGATAGTTAGAATAAACAAGCACTTAAATAGTGTGGAAAAAGTGATAAGGTATTTTACTTAGGAGGATTAATTGTAATGAATAAAAAATTTCAACCGTTATTCGAAAAGCTTACATTACCTAATAAAGTTGTATTAGATAATAGATTCGTTTTAGCACCGCTAACACATGTATCTTCAAATGATGATGGCTCGATTTCAAATGAGGAAGTAGTATATATGGAACAACGTTCAAAAGATGTGGGATTAGCTATTTCTGCTGCTAGTAATGTAACAGATTTAGGAAAAGCATTTCCTGGACAACCTTCTGTAGCACATGATTCAAACTTAGAAGGGTTGAAACGTTTAGCTGAGGCAATGAAGAAAAATGGGTCAAAAGCTATTGTTCAAATTCATCATGGTGGTGCCCAAGCATTACCTAATTTAACGCCTAATGGAGATGTTGTTGCACCTAGTCCCATTTCATTAAAAAGTTTTGGAGAACAGGAAGAACACCATGCACGCGAAATTACTGTTGAAGAAATAGAAGAAGCAATTAAAGCGTTTGGTGAAGCGACACGAAGAGTGATTGAAGCTGGCTTCGATGGCGTAGAAATTCACGGCGCTAACCACTATTTAATCCATCAATTTGTCTCACCTTATTACAACCGTCGTAATGATGAATGGGGCGAAGATCCTTATAAATTCGCGAATGCAGTTGTTGATGAAGTGACAGAAACAGTTAAACGTCACGGGAATAAAGATTTTATCGTTGGATATAGATTTTCCCCTGAAGAAGCAGAGTCACCAGGAATAAGCATGGAAATTACAGAAACGTTAGTAAACCATTTAAGTGAAAAACCATTAGACTATTTACACGTTTCATTGATGGATATTCATTCGAAAACACGTGAAGGACAATATAAAGGTCAAGAACGTATCAAATTATTACTACAATGGATTAATGGTCGTATGCCACTTGTTGGTATTGGTTCAATCTTTACAGCGGAACAAGCAATTGAAGCGATTGAATCAACAAATGTAGAACTTGTAGCTTTAGGCAGAGAAATCTTATTAGATCACAATTTTGTTAGTAAAATTAAAAATGGCGAAGAAGATCAAATTATTTCTCACTTTGATCCAAATAGAAAAGATAAGCATCATCTGCCACCAAAATTATGGGAACAGTTTAATAAAGGATTCTATCCACTTCCAAGAACAGATAATAAATAGCGTATAGTTTAACAAGTAGTGTATTATCACAATTATTTTAAAATATTGTGATAGTTATACTACTTTTTTTATTTACAAATAAAAACAAAAGAATAGCAGTTATTAGATGAAATAAAACGAAAAAAATCTAAAAAAGTTATAGATTAATAATAATTATTATGGAATTGTTAGATTAGTAGATATTGTGCTAGGTATTATTCACTCGTAATTATATATAATTACGAGTAAATAACAGTGTATAATTATTAATTCATCCTTTGCTATAATGCATGAATTGATGATTGAATATACAATTTTATGTAAAAATAATAAAGGATATTTTATTTTTTAAATCAGACAAAATTATCTTGTATAAACGTAGTGAATTATGTCATTATATATGTAAGGGCTTACATAGGAATTGAGTTGTTTATAGATATGTTAAAGCTTGATTTATGTTGATGTATCGGCTTATAAGTAGCATCAAGGGAGCAGTTTTAGAAAATGGTTTCAGTTGAACTCTAAATACGTTATGCTATGAACAAGTATCGTTTTAGAGTTTAAAAAGACTCTTAAAATATTTCAAAGGGGAGATATCATGTCAAGATCAAAAGAAATCATAGAAGTAACAAATCATTACGGAGCACAAAACTATGTGCCACTTCCAATCGTCATATCGGAAGCAGAAGGTGTTTGGGTTAAAGATCCAGAAGGTAACAAATATATGGATATGCTATCTGCGTATTCAGCTGTAAACCAAGGTCACAGACATCCAAAGATTATTCAAGCATTGAAAGACCAGTGCAGATAAAGTTACTTTAGTGTCTCGTGCATTCCATAGTGATAATCTAGGCGAATGGTATGAAAAAATTTGTAAACTTTCAGGTAAAGAAAAAGCATTGCCAATGAACACAGGAGCTGAAGCGGTTGAAACTGCATTAAAAGCTGCACGTCGTTGGGCTTACGATGTTAAAAATATAGAACCAGATAAAGCAGAAGTAATTGCATTCAATGGTAACTTCCATGGTCGTACTATGGCACCAGTATCATTATCATCAGAACCTGAATATCAACGTGGATATGGTCCATTATTAGAAGGATTTAATAAAGTTGATTTTGGAGATATTGAAGCTGTTAAAGGCGCTATCAATGAAAATACTGCTGCAATTTTAATTGAACCAATCCAAGGGGAAGCTGGAATCAATGTTCCACCAGAAGGTTACTTAAAAGCAATCAGAGAATTATGTGATGAACACAATGTCTTGTTTATTGCCGATGAAATTCAAGCCGGTTTAGGTCGCTCAGGTAAATTATTTGCAACAGACTGGGATGACGTTAAACCAGACGTATACATTTTAGGTAAAGCATTAGGCGGCGGCGTATTACCAATTTCAGTTGTATTAGCAGATGAAGAAGTATTAGGCGTGTTTACACCTGGATCTCACGGTTCTACATTTGGTGGTAATCCATTAGCTTGTGCAGTTTCAAATGCCGCATTAGATGTTATTATCGATGAAGATTTACCTGGTCGCTCATTAGAATTAGGGAATTATTTCAAATCTGAACTACAAAAAATAGATCATCCTGCAATTAAAGAGGTTCGTGGTCGTGGTTTATTTATCGGAATTGAATTAAATGAAGATGCGAGACCTTATTGTGAATCATTAAAAGAAAAAGGTTTATTATGTAAAGAAACACATGACACTGTGATCCGTTTTGCACCACCACTTATTATTTCAAAAGAAGAATTAGACTTTGCATTAGACAAAGTGAGAAGCGTTTTCGAGTAAATTTATAGTAAAAAAATATAAGTTTTGAAAACTCTTTAAAAAGCAAAATGTTATGTTACAATTATCATGAAAGCGAAATCATTAGTTACGAAAAAGAGGCGAAATGAATCATGACTGAGAATAATAATTTAGTTACTTCTACGCAACAAATTATTAAAGAAGCATTGCATAAACTGGGATTTGACGATGGTATGTATGATTTAGTAAAGGAACCTTTAAGATTCCTTGAAGTTCGAATTCCTGTCCGTATGGATGATGGTACTGTTAAAACATTTACTGGTTATCGTGCACAGCATAATGATGCTGTTGGACCAACAAAAGGTGGAGTTCGTTTCCATCCAGATGTTGATGAAGAAGAAGTTAAGGCCCTATCAATGTGGATGACATTGAAATGTGGCATAGTGGATTTACCGTACGGCGGAGGTAAAGGTGGAATCATTTGTGATCCAAGACAAATGAGCATTCATGAAGTAGAACGTCTATCTCGTGGGTATGTGCGCTCAATTTCTCAATTCGTTGGACCAACTAAAGATATTCCAAGCACCAGACGTATTTACAAACTCTCAAATTATGGCATGGATGATGGATGAATATAGTTCATTAGACAAATTCAATTCACCAGGTTTCATTACTGGTAAACCAATTGTTTTAGGCGGTTCACAAGGCCGTGATCGTTCAACAGCTTTAGGTGTAGTAATTGCTATTGAACAAGTCGCACAAAGAAGAGGACTAGATTTAAAAGGTGCACGTATGGTAATTCAAGGTTTCGGTAACGCAGGTAGTTTCTTAGCGAAATTCTTGTACGACATGGGTGCGAAAATTGTTGGTATCTCAGACGCTTATGGTGCATTACATGATCCAGAAGGTTTAGATATTGACTATCTATTAGACAGAAGAGATAGTTTTGGAACAGTAACTAATTTATTTGAAGAAACAATTTCAAATAAAGAATTGTTCGAACTTGATTGTGATGTGCTGATTCCGGCAGCAATTACAAATCAAATTACTGAAGATAATGCGACAGATATTAAAGCTGATATCGTGGTTGAGGCTGCTAATGGTCCAACTACACCAGCAGACAACACGTATCTTAACTGAACGTGGCATTCTACTTGTTCCTGATGTATTAGCAAGTGCTGGTGGCGTAACTGTTTCATACTTCGAATGGGTACAAAATAATCAAGGTTATTATTGGACAGAAGAAGAAGTAAACACTAAATTACGTGAAAAACTTATAACTGCTTTTGATACAATTTATGAATTATCACAAAATAGAAAAATTGATATGCGTTTAGCTGCGTTTATCGTTGGTATTAAACGTACTGCAGAGGCAACACGTTACCGTGGTTGGGCATAAAACGTAGAATAGAGTATAAATGGTTTGAATAGTTATTGATTTAGATACAATAAAAAGTACCCACTATTAATTTTTAATAGTGGGTACTTTCTATTTATTACAAGTTATTTTTTAAGAGAAACTTCCTTTTGAAATGTCGACAGAGTCTTATGAGTTTGTCGACATTTTTTGGTTAGTATATATGATTTAATAATCTATTTCTTGATATTCGATTGCCCATTTTCTAAGGCTGTGAGTACTAGTAGAAACTTTACTCATCTTTCGGTTAATGAATAATCACTTATTGTACTTTATATTCTCTTCAAAGTAGACATTTAAAAAGTGAAAACCTTGAAGTTTTTTGTATGTTACACATGGAATATATATTAAGCTTATAGTTGTTATTAATATTGATTTAATTTATAGCGCTATGGTATTTATTTTCTGAATTATCAGACTTGTCTAACTTTTTTAGTTATGCTATTGTAAAAAAGAATATTAATCGCTAAATAATAAACTCCACCTTATAAACCATATAAAGAAAAGGATGACGAGCCGATGTAAGATTATCTTTAATTTAAAACAAAAATTAAATAATAAATTAATTCAAGGAGTAATATCTGATGAATAAATCATCGTTTCGTTTTTTATGGATTGGTCAATCTCTCGCAAATAGCGGAGACGTTTTTTATATGGTGGGTTTAATAGCAATAATATACGAATTAACAGGCTCTGTAACTTATATGGCTTTTGTACCTTTTTTTATAACGGCATCAAGGTTTGTAAGTGGCATCGTCGCTCCTTTAATTATTGAACGAGTCAGGTTGAAGGTACTTTTAGCTTATTCCCAATTGGGTAAAACAATAGCTACAATTATACTTATAGGTTATATAGAAGTTTTTTCTTCTTTTAACACATCTTTTTTAATTTTTTTCTTTGTAATTACCATTTCCTTTTTAGACGGATGGGCAAATCCAGCGAGAAATGCTTTTATTCCAATATTAGTCGAACAAAATGCTCTGGTGAAAGCTAATAGTTTTCTTGCTATTCTTGATCAAACAATTCGTTTAGGAGGATGGGCAGTTGGAGGAATGCTTGTTGCTATTATAGGGGGAGTAAACGTTCTTTGGTTTACATTTTTCTTGTTTGTAACATCAACTTTTATGATGTTTTTAATTCCTAGTATTGATAAAAATATAGTGAGCGATGAACAATCAATAAAACTATCAAATTGGGAAGTATTAAAAAAAGGATGGGTAACTATTTGGCAAACACCCACTTTACGTACTATTAGTATTGTAGAATTTTTTGAATCTATTGCAAATGTGGTATGGGTAGTCGCAATTATGTACGTGTATGTAGATCAAGCTCTGCAAACTGGAGAACAATGGTGGGGGTATATAAACGCGACTTTCTTCTCTGGATTAATGATAGGTGGATTTTTAAGTTTGAAATGGTCACATTTAGTAGATCGACTTTCCAGTAAAGTTATTTTAGTTGGAGCTTTCTTAGCTAGTTTAACAACTCTAATGTTTGGTTTAACGTCGACTCCGTGGATGGCATTAGTATTATCCTTATTATTTGGTTTGGTAAATCAAATTAAGGATGTTGCTCAAGAGACCTTGATACAGAAGAGTGTGGTTCATAGACTTTTACCTAATATTTACTCAGCAAAAGACGCTTTAATAACTGCAATTTTCGGGGTTTCCTCTCTGATTTTAGGTAATTTGACCGACTTATTTGGTGTGAGATTCACATTTATCTTAGTCGCAACACTACTATTTATATCTTCGATTATTCTGATTATAAATAGAAAGGATATTTGAGTAATCTATAATAAATGAAAAGGAAAATACATTTATTATTTGTTTTACACCTAAATAAAATATCAAAACATAAACACACTTATATGATTTTAAAAGGAGGGATTCTATGTTTAAAACAAAGATTAATGACAATTTAAGCCTTAAAATTTTAGAAGAAAGAGATACTCAAGCACTTTTTAATATAGTTGATAATTCAAGAGACTATCTAAATGAATGGCTTCCCTTTGTAAAATTCACGAAAACGAGTGAAGATACTAAGCAATTTATAAAATCTGGGTTAAATCAGTTTATAGAAAATGATGGGTTTCACTGTGGCATTTGGTACAACGAACAATTGATTGGTGTCATCGGATTACATTATATAAATTGGTTGAATGAAAAAACATCTATAGGCTATTATATTGATCAAAATTACGAAAATTTAGGAATAATGACAAAATGCACAAAATTTTTAATTGATTACTGTTTCAATGAAATAAATTTGAACAGAATTGAAATACAAACAGCGACTAAAAATATTAAAAGTCAAAAAATTCCTCGGAAATTAGGGTTTAAACAAGAAGGCATTTTAAGAGAAGATGAAAAATTGAATGGAAAATTCGTTGATAGTTATGTATTTAGCTTGCTTAAATCTGAATATAACAATTAAAAACTAAATTTTTCAGAAGATTATAGTTACCGAAGCTCACAAATAAAAAACTTAGATTTTAAACTAATGTTTTAAAAAACAGACAAATCAATTGCTAGAAAAGCTTTTGATTTGTTTTTTTATAGATATTATATCCTCGAAACACTCTATATCTATGAAAATTATTACTTAATTCTTTTTGAAAATTCAGGGTATCTCTATTTGTTGATACAGTACATATATTAATTTATTTTCTTTTGAGAAAGGGCAGTTTATTGTACAGGTTCCTTACTCGTTAATAAAGCACTAGCCGAATACCACAGGTTGAGGATGTCCTACACAGGAAAAGCGTACACAAAAAAATGCCAACAAAGTCACAGGCTTCGTCGGCACACACTAAAAAGTTAATTTAAAAACTAACTTTTTAAGTAAATGATTTTAATAAATTCAATAGTTAAACCATATATCCAGTAATGGGATGGTTATTATATAATGATATTTTCTTCAACACTGATATTTTTACCAGCAAATTATTCTTTGTCATAAAAATTTGCTGGTAATGTTTTCACAAAAGTAAATAAAACTATCGTCTGCAACGTTACCATTATTAACAAACCCAATCTTATATAAGGGTGGTCTATCATGAAAATTGAAAAGCCGATAACTATATAAAGGCTCAACAAAAGTTTGAACTTATCCTTCAAAGTATAGCCTTTGTTTTCTTTAAAACTTTCAACATAATTCACATAAACTTTTGTTTGTACTAACCATTTTTCAAATTTATCAGAGCTTTTAGAAAAACAAAGTACTGCAACTAATAAAAATGGTGTAGTTGGTAATAATGGTAATAAAACGCCGACAAAACCAATGACTGTAAATAACACACCAATAATAATTAAAAAATATTTCAAAAAAACACTCCTATTGATAGCTATTATCAATAATAAACTAATTCATCACTATAGTAAATAACATAACATTTTACAGGATGGTTTTTATTATGGTTGTTAATATAGGCATTTGTTATTGTTAATAAAAAGTTTTATTTTACTTGTGCTTCATTTTCATTAATTACTTGCTTATATAAATCAGGATAATTTGTAAAGACGCCATGTACGCCATAATCATTTAGTCGTTGCATATCTGCTTTTTCATTAACAGTAAACGGATGCACTAAAAGACCTGCTTTTTTGAGGTTATGCACATTTTGTTTTGTTAAATCTGTATGTTCGGGACCTACACCAACTGCATACTGTTTGATCGCATTAAAGTCTTGTTGTGTCATACTAGGTAATTCACCCTTATCTAATAAACGTACAAGAGGGATATTAGGGTTTAGGTTTTGTAGCTTTAATAAGCTTTCTTGTGAAAAGGATTGAAGCATAACATGTCCATTTTCAAGGGATTCACTATTAAGTAAATTGTGTTTATTTAATGTGTCTAGAAGTTTTTCCTCCATGCCAGGGTAAACATCGGGCGATTTAGTTTCAATATAATAATTGGCATCTGAACCATAGCGTTGGAAAATCTCATCTAATGTCGGCACTTGGACACCTTCATAATTTGAATTTGCATATTGAGGATTTGTCGCATTAAATTTACTGCCTGCATCTAATTTTTTCAGTTCTTCAAGTGTATATTGATCGACTCTACCTGTACCATTTGTAGTTCTATCAACAGTTTCATCGTGCATTGCGACGAGGTGACCATCTTTAGTCATTTGTAAATCAATTTCTATATATGATGCGCCTATAGCATTATGGCTCTTATCATAAGCTCGCTAGTGTATGCTCTGGTGCATAACCACTTGCGCCTCTGTGAGCGATTGTTGTGAATTTTTCACCTGTTAAATTATGTAATTCGTTCTGCTTATTATTTATACCGTTTGATTGAGGGCTTTGTTGTGAATGAGAAGCATTCTGATTTTCCATCTGGCTGCCTTTACCACTGGCTTGAATGTCTGGAGATGCACCAAGACTCAATAATGATGTTACCGCAATACTTGAAATGATAAATTTACTGACGTGTTTCATAATGTTGTCACTCCTTAATCTGAACTGTAATCTCATAGTACAAAATAAAATCAGAAATAAGAATAGGATTTACAACATATTTATTCAAACTAAATAATGTTTAACATATAATTACAATTTATAATAAAAAATTACAAATAGAAGCATGTTACTGTACCTTGTAGAGCTTATACAAGTTGTTTCTCAGAAGCGTTTCTCCTTATTAGAATGTTATTAACTAGTAATACTGTCATTGCGTCATAGAGCACTACACCGGTGTTTATAACGACTTAAAAATATGTAATAAAAAAGAACTGGAAAACCGCTTATTTAAGCACGATTTCCAGTTCTTTTTGTTAATGTTGTTGCTTTATTATATTGATTTGTTGTTTTACTGCTTCTTGTCCCGTTGAACCATAACTGATTCTACGACTTACACAGTTTTCAGGTTTTAAGTAATCATAAATATCCGCTTCGATACTGGCATGTGCGTTTTGATATTCTTCTAACGGAACGTCTAATAAATAAACGTTATGTTGTATAGACCAAAGCACAATTTTACCAACGATTTCATGTGCATTTCTAAAAGGCACACCTTTGTTGACTAAGTAATCTGCAAGTTCTGTTGCATTTGAGAAATCATTGTAGACAGTTTCTTGTAAGTGATCCACATTCACCGTCATTGTATCGATCATGCCTTCGAAGATACGTAGGGAACCTTTAAGTGTATGCACAGCATCAAAGAGTCCTTCTTTATCTTCTTGCATATCTTTATTGTATGCTAACGGTAAACCTTTAAGTGTCATAAGCATGCTCATAAGATTACCTGTCGTACGTCCAACTTTACCTCTAATTAATTCTGCCATATCAGGATTTTTCTTCTGCGGCATGATGGAAGAACCAGTTGAAAATGCGTCAGATAAAGTTATGAAATTTGCTTCTGCTGATGACCAAAAAATGATTTCTTCAGCAAAACGAGAAAGGTGAACCATAGTTAATGAAATGTTGTGTAACGTTTCAACAATGTAATCTCTATCACTTACAGCATCCATACTATTTTCATAAAGTGCGCTAAAGTTTAATAAAGCTTGCGTTTCATGACGATCAATAGGATAAGTCGTGCCACTTAATGCAACTGCACCAAGAGGGGAGATATCGATACGCTTCAAGCTATCTTGGAAACGTGATTTATCTCTTTCTAACATCCAATAATACGTCAATATATGATGTGCAAACGATATTGGTTGTGCTCTTTGCAAATGCGTATAACCTGGCATGATGGTATCGACATGTGCTTCGGCAACTTTTACAATTGTTTGTTGGAAAGCAGTGATGGATTCAATTAAGTAGTTAACTTCTTCTTTTGTATATAAATGCATATCAGTAGCAACTTGATCATTTCTACTACGGCCAGTGTGTAATCTACCGCCTGCATCACCGATACGTTTAATTAATTCATGCTCGATATTTAAGTGAATATCTTCTAAAGAGACATCTAAGTTTAAATTACCTTGTTCATAATCAGCTAAAATAGCGTTTAAACCATCTATAATTTGTTCGCAGTCTGAATCAGAAATAATACCTTGTTTGGCTAACATCGTTGCGTGGGCAATACTACCTTGGACATCGTATTCAATTAATGCTTTGTCAAAGTGGATAGAAGCATTGAATTCATCGACCCATGCTTCTGGTTGTTCACTAAATCTACCACCCCAAGCTTTACTGCTCATCGTTATATCCACCATGTAACATAGAATTTACTTTAGTAGGTAGGCCAAAGATATCGATGAAGCCAACTGCTGATTCTTGATTAAACGCGTCTTCTTTTGTATAAGTAGCTAATTTTTCATTATATAGTGTATGTGGTGATTTTCTGCCATTAACGATTGCATTACCTTTGTATAATTTAATACGTACATCACCTGTAACATATTGTTGCGTACTATCGACGAATACTTTTAAGCTATCTGTTAATGGAGAGAACCATAAACCATTATAAATTTGTTCTGAGAATTGTTTTTCGATTACAGGTTTGAAATGTGCTACATCTTTTGTAAGGGTAATTGTTTCAAGTGCTTTGTGCGCTTTTACAATTACTTCTGCTGCAGGTGTTTCATAGACTTCTCTTGATTTAATACCTACAAGTCTATTTTCTACATGGTCAATTCTACCAATACCATGTTTACCACCTAATTTATTTAAATATAAAATGAGTTCACTTAATTTATATGATTGACCGTCTAAAGCAGTAGGGATACCTTGCTCAAATGAAAGTACAATTTCATCTGAATCATCAGGTGTGTTTTCTAATGCGTTAGTTAAGTCATATGCATCTTCTGGTGGTGTAGCGTATGGATCCTCGAGGATACCACATTCGTTACTTCTACCCCATAGGTTTTGGTCAATTGAATAAGGAGAATCATGTTGAATTGGTACCGGAATATTATGTTTAATTGCATAATCTATTTCTTCTTCACGACTCCAAGCCCATTCTCTAACTGGAGCAAATACTTTTAGTTCTGGATCTAAAGCTTTAATTGCTACTTCAAAACGAACTTGGTCATTCCCTTTACCAGTACAACCATGTGCAATACCAACTGCATTTGTTTTGCTAGCAATTTCTACTAATTTTTTTGAAATTAGTGGTCTTGATAATGCAGATACTAATGGATAAGTACCTTCATACATTAAATTACCTTTAATTGCATATGATACGAAATCTTGACTGAATTCTTCAGTAGCATCAATAATGTGACATTCACTTGCACCCATATCTAATGCTTTTTGATGAACGATGTCTAAATCCTTACCTTCACCTACGTCTAAACAACAAGCTACAACGTCGTAACCTTTATCTAATAACCATTTTACTGCAACACTTGTATCTAAACCGCCTGAATATGCTAATACTATTTTCTCTTTCATAATTTCCACCTCTAATTGATATTTTTAAAATTTGTTTTTTTATTTGATATTGAATAGTATAGCAGATGTCCAATGAAAATAAAACCACTTTTATACATAAATATGCAAAAACATTCAGAAGATCTTATTCATAAAAGGAAGCATTTATGTTATGAATATTGGAAAAACATTAATTAAAGGGTTTTATCTATATGTATATAATAATGAATAAAAAAATTGGAGCGCTAAAGATAATTAGCAAAATTGTCATAATTTATGACTGATTATAGGCTAGTTGTTTGAATAGTCAAAATAAACTTAGTAATATTATATTGAAACTAAAAACACTGGAGGCAATATCAAATGACTCATATTCAATTAGATTATGGTAAAACTTTAGAATTTTTTGGAGAACACGAACTACAACAACAAAAAGATATCGTTAAATCAATTCATAAAACAATTCATGAAGGAACAGGCGCGGTAGTGATTTCTTAGGTTGGATAGACCTTCCTGTTGATTATGATAAAGAAGAGTTTTCACGTATTTTAGAAGCTTCTAAACGTGTTAAAGAGAATACAGATGTATTTGTAGTAATTGGCATCGGCGGTTCATATTTAGGTGCACGTGCGGCTATTGAAATGTTAACTTCTTCATTTAGAAATAGTGATGAGTATCCAGAAATCGTCTTTGTAGGTAATCATTTATCTTCAACATATACACAAGAGTTAATTGATTATTTAGATGGAAAAGATTTCTCAGTCAATGTAATTTCAAAATCTGGTACAACAACTGAACCAGCAGTTGCATTTAGATTGTTTAAACAATTACTTGAAAATAAATATGGCAAAGATGAAGCGAAAAAACGTATTTTTGCAACTACAGATAAAGAAAAAGGTGCATTAAAAGAATTAGCTACAAACGAAGGCTATGAAACATTTGTTGTGCCTGATGATATTGGTGGCCGTTATTCAGTATTAACTGCAGTGGGCTTATTACCAATTGCGGTTGCCGGAATTGATATTAAAGCAATGATGGAAGGTGCGGCTAAAGCACGTAAAGAATTGTCATCAGAAAACATAGAAGACAATATTGCTTATCAATATGCAACAATCCGTAACGTTTTATATGCAAAAGGTTATGACACTGAAATGTTAATCAACTACGACCCTTCAATGCAATATTTCAATGAATGGTGGAAACAATTATTTGGCGAATCTGAAGGTAAAGACTTCAAAGGTATTTACCCTTCAAGTGCAAACTATACAACGGATTTACATTCTCTTGGCCAATATGTTCAAGAAGGACGTCGTTTCTTATTTGAAACAGTAGTAAAAGTAAATAATCCAAAACAAAACATTACTATAGAAGAAGATAATGATAATTTAGATGGATTAAATTACTTAGCAGGTAAAACAATAGATGAAGTGAATACAAAAGCTTTTGAAGGTACACTATTAGCGCATACAGATGGTGGCGTTCCAAATATTGTTGTTGATATTCCTCGTTTAGATGAAGAAACATTTGGTTATATCGTATACTTCTTCGAATTGGCTTGTACAATGAGTGGTTACCAATTAGGCGTGAATCCATTCAATCAACCAGGCGTTGAAGCATACAAACAAAATATGTTTGCTTTATTAGGTAAACCTGGATTTGAAGATAAAAAAGCAGAATTAGAAAAACGTTTATAATACAATAAATTATTGCATTAAAACGATGCTTTAATGAAAGACCCATTCCAAAGATAAATTTGGAATGGGTCTTTTCTATATTTATAACGCTAAAATGTATAATAATTAGCTATAATTTTTCAAGCATATCATGGTCATCAATACTATAAGTCTCTGACATGATGCTTTTTTCGTTCTTGAGACTGATTTATATTAAATCTAGTACTTTATAGTTTTAAAAACAGGATGTTACACTTATAATTATAATCAATAGAAATGATGGAGATGGGTTAGATGACAGAAGAACAAGTACAATATTGGTTTGATTTATTCGGAAACTTAGGATATATTGTAGGTTTTTTACTGCCATTTATTGAAGCCTTTATTCCTATTTTGCCAATCATTGTATTTGTCATTGTTAACGTGAATGCTTACGGTTTTATCATCGGAACTTTATTGGCTTGGATAGGCACAGTAGCCGGTAGTTATATTGTGTTCCTATTTTTAGAAGGCTTACGCATACACGTTATATGAAGAAAATACAACAACGTACATCTGTTCAGAGATTGATACATTTCATTGATAGAAAAGGTGTCCTTCCAATTTTTATTTTAATGTGTTTTCCATTTACACCAAGTGCACTAGTCAATATTGTCGCAAGTTTATCGCATATTAAAGCACATGCCTATTTGACCGTTCTTATAGCTTCAAAATTCGTTATGATTGGGCTTGTAGGTTGGTTGGGGAATGATATTACAACCTTATTCACAAGTCCTATAAGATTGATAACTATCATCATCGTCATTTTAATAGTATGGTTTGTAGGACGAAAAATAGAGAAACATTTTATGCATTCTTCAGAGGAGTGACAAGCGTGCGATTTATATTAAAACATTTGATTTCCATAATATTTGCGATTATTATTGTACTATTGATACAAGCGTTTGTAATTACAGGTGCTGTCATAAAGGATGATAAGATGGCACCAAACCTTAAACAAGATGATCGAATTATTGTAAATAAGATTAAAACTACATTTAACTTATTAGATAATAATGATATTATAATGTATCGTGAAGGCGATGAAATTCAATTTAGTAGAATTATCGGCAAACCTGGGCAATCTATTGCGTATAAGAACGGGACGTTATATAGAGATGACAGGACAGTTGATGAGCCTTATGCGAGCAGTAGTATAAATGATTTATCACTTAGAAATATTAAGCAATCTGAAGGAGATATCATTCCCCCGAATGCTTATTTTGTACTCAATGATAATCGTGAAAATAAACAAGATTCTAGAACGACTGGATTTATACAGAAAGAAGATATTATTGGAAATGTGAGTTTGAGATATTTTCCATTTGAAAAATTCACAGTGAACTTTAATTAAATAGACGAGGTGTAAAAATTGAAAAAAGAGATATTGGAATGGATTGTGTCGATTGTCGTTGCAGTAGCGTTAGTATTACTAATTGTAAATTTTGTGGCAAAACCATATACTGTTAAAGGTGATTCCATGGATCCTACGCTAAAAGACGGCGAACGTGTCATGGTCAATTTGTTTGGTTATAAATTTGGCGATATAAAAAATGGTAACGTCATTGTCTTTCATGCAAATAAAGAAAGCGACTATGTTAAACGCGTTATCGGTACTTCAGGCGATAACGTTGAATATAAAAAAGATAAATTGTTTGTAAATGGTAAAGAAGTAGAAGAACCATATTTAGATTCAAACAAAAAAAATAAACAATATGAATATATTACAGGTAGCTTTGAAACAAAAGATTTAAACCAAGTAGATGGAAAAAATAAAATTCCTGAAGACAAGCTACTTGTGCTCGGTGATAATCGTGAAGTAAGTAAAGATAGCCGTTCATTTGGTTTAATAGATGAAGATCAAGTCGTTGGTAAAGTATCATTTAGTTTCTGGCCACTTAATGAAATGAAATTTGGTTTTGATCCTGATACAGATCAAAATAAATAATAACCGAATTTAAGGCATAGATACCTAATATAATAAAAAAGTGCTAATCTGTTAATTTAATGGATTAGCACTTTTTTTATATAAAAATCTATGACATTAAATAAGTTTCATTCATCGGTGTAGTGGTAATTTAAATCAGAGATGATTAGGGAATTTGAAAATACATATGAAGGTTCATTTTGTTTTTATAAACAACTGGTTCACATACTTAACAGAGTTGGAGAAATCAGGTGAAAGATTCACAATGTACAAGCTTTTCTATGTTAAAATGTGAATCAAAGGAGTGGAAGTTTGCCATGGAATTAAATGCTTATATTGGAAGAGCGGGAACAGGGAAGTCACATGAAATCATTGAAGAAATTAAAAGTAAAATGAAACAAGATCCACTAGGTGATCCCATTGTATTAATTGCTCCTACGCAAAATACTTTTCAACTCGAACAAGCATTTGTAAACGATCCTGAACTAAGTGGTAGTCTTAGAACAGAAGTGCTACACTTTGAACGTTTGAGTTACCGCGTGTTTCAAGAAGTCGGTGGCTTGATGGAACAACAGTTATCAAAAGCAGGTACAGAGATGATGATTTATGATATCATCCAACAACATCAAACAGAGTTGAAACTTTATCGCTCTCAAGTTAAATACTATGGTTTTAGTGAAAAACTTTATGAACAAATACAAGATTTTAAAAAATATGCAGTTTCTCCAGAACAATTAGAGGAATATATAGCTGCAAATCACTTACAAACACGCACGAAACATAAATTGCAGGACATTGCGCTCATTTATAAACATTTAGAAGATAGAATAAATGGTGAATATGTATCAACTGAGGATTCTCTTCAACGCTTTATAACGATGATGGATCAATCTGAGTGGTTGAAGCGAGCTGAAATATATATCGATGGTTTTCATAACTTTTCGACGTTAGAATATCAAATTATTCGAAGCTTAGTAAGTTATGCGAAAAAGGTTACCGTGGTGTTAACTACAGATGGAGACAAAGATACGTTTAGTTTATTTAGAAAACCATCTGAATCTTTAACGCATATTGAAGACATCGCTAATGACTTAAATATTAAGGTGAATACTAAACATTTTAACGAAACAAAGCGTTTTAACAATAATGATTTAACACATTTAGAGCATAACTTTAATGCATTGCAATTCGAGCCAATCCAGGTACAAGGTAATATTGAAATTCTAGAGGCCTCTGTAATGCGTGAAGAAATTAATGAAGTAGCGCGTCGTATATTGAGAGAAAACCGCGAACAAGGTCGACGTTTTCAAGATATCGCAATTTTATATAGAGATGAATCTTATGCATATTTAATGGAATCGATTTTGCCGCAATACGATATTCCATACAATATAGACATTAAAGAATCTATGACGCATCACCCTATTATGGAAATGATACGCTCACTCATTGAAGTTATACAAACGAATTGGAATTTTGATCCACTCATGCGTCTATTTAAGACAAATATACTATCTAAAAAGTTTAAAGATAGTCATTATCTTATTGATATTTTAGAAAACTTTGTACTTGAACGGGGTATCTATGGCAAACGTTGGATTGATGAAAAATACTTCCATGTTGAACAATTTAGGAAAATGGGCTTAAAACGCCAACCATTAACTGATGAAGAACGTGAAACGTTTGAACGTGTAATTCAAATGAAAACAGATGTTATTGATAAAGTGATGATGTTTGAAGAAAAAATGAATACTGCTACAACTGCAATTGAATTTGCGACAGCTTTTTATGAAGCGATAGAAGCATTTGATTTACCAAGTCAATTGATGACAGAGCGAGACACATTAGATGTTGAGGGTGAACATAAAAAAGCAGAAGAAATTGACCAGATATGGAATGGTTTTATTCAAACATTGGACGATTTAGTTACTGTTTTTGGCGAACAGACTATGACTCAGACACGTTTTTTAGAATTGTTTGATATTGGATTAGAGCAATTAGAATTTGTGATGATACCACAAACGATTGATCAAGTGAGCATAGGGACAATGGATTTAGCTAAAGTTGATAACAAAGTGCATGTATACCTTGTCGGTGTAAATGATGGGGTCATGCCACAAACCGTTTCATCATCGAGTTTGATTACAGACGATGAAAAGAAATACTTCCAAGAACAGTCAACGATAGAATTGAGTCCAACGGCAGATATATTACAAATGGATGAAGCATTTGTGTGCTACATTGCTATGACAAGAAGCCGTGCGGCTGTAACATTTTCTTATTCTTTGATGAGCACAAGTGGAGATGAAAAAGAACCGAGCCCATTTTTAAATCAAATTCAACAGTTATACACAAATTTAGACATTGAAAATATTCATCATCAACACCAAGCTAACCCATTGTCATTAATGGAACATCCACATCAAACTAAAATTGCATTATTTGAATCATTAAAAGCATGGTTAGATGATGAAATTGTCGCTGACACATGGTTAGACACATATCAAGTGATGAGAGACGATGATAACTTAAACGATGGTTTGAGTTATTTATTGTCGGCATTAACGTATGATAATGAAACAGTACAATTAAGTGAATCATTGTCTACAGATTTATATGGTAAGACGATTAATGCAAGTGTATCCAGATTTGAAGGGTATCAGGCCTGTCCATTTAAACATTTCGCATCACATGGCTTACGACTTAACGAACGTACAAAATACAAACTTGAAAATTTTGAATTAGGCGATATTTTCCATCAAGTGTTGAAATTCATTTCAGAAAAAGTGAATGGTGATTTTAAAAACTTAAACACGAAGCAAATTCATAAATTAACAGTAGAGGCTTTATCTGAAATACTACCTGAAGTTCAATTTAACTTGTTGAATTCAACGGCTTACTACCGTTATTTATCACAACGTATCGGTGCTATAGTTGAGACAACATTGACTGCGCTCAAATATCAAGGCAGTCATACAAAATTCACGCCACAACGTTTTGAAGCAGGGTTTAGAAGAAAGCCACGTGATAATAGTGAATTGTTAGCTGAGCCATTGAAGACAACACAAGGTGTTCCAATCAACATTCGTGGACAAATTGACCGTATTGATACATATCAGCATGGTAACCAAAGTTTTGTGAATATTATTGATTATAAGTCTTCAAAATATGGTGGAACACTGGATTTAACTAAAGTTTATTATGGTATGCAAATGCAGATGATGACGTATATGGATATCGTGTTACAAAATAAATCACGTCTAGGTTTAACAGAGATGACTAAACCAGGAGGGCTTTTATATTTTCATGTACATGAACCGCGTATTAAATTGGCGTGGAACCAATTAAACGAAGATAAACGAGATACAGAGTTTATAAATTCATTTAAATTAAGTGGGTTATTAAATAGTGATGACTCTGTATTAGACGCTTTTGATACAAGATTAGAACCAAGTTATAATTCTGATATTGTACCACTTGGATTGAAAAAAGACGGAGGAATTAAAAGTAACAGTAAAGTTGCTGATGAAGAAACAATTTATAAATTAATAAAGCATAATAAAAAGAACTTTATTGAAACTGCATCCAGTATTATGGATGGCCATACAGAAGTTGCACCGATGAAATATAATCAAACGTTGCCTTGTGAATTTTGTAATTATAAATCTGTATGTCATGTAGATGGTGCGATTGATAGCAAACGTTATCGTACTGTAGATGAGTCGATTAATCCGTTAGAAGCAGTGCAAAATGTCGAGTTAGAAAGCGAGGAAGATGAATTATGAGTCAAATCCCAGCAAAGCCAGCTGATACAAGATGGACTGATAACCAATGGAAAAGTATTTATGCCAAAGGACAAGATGTACTTGTAGTCGCGGCTGCAGGATCAGGAAAAACAGCTGTTTTAGTTGAGCGTATTATTCAGCGAATTATCAAAGATGAAATAGATGTTGATCGCTTACTTGTAGTGACTTTTACAAACGCAAGTGCACGTGAAATGAAACATCGTGTAGATCAACGTATTCAAGAAGCATCCATAGCATCACCTGATAATGCACATTTGAAAAATCAGCGTATCAAAATTCATCAAGCACAAATTTCTACACTCCATAGTTTTTGTTTGAAATTAATACAACATCATTACGATGTTTTGGATATTGATCCTAACTTTAGAACAAGCAGTGAAGCGGAAAATATTTTACTGCTTGAACAGACGATTGATGAAGTATTGGAAAGTCATTATGATGTGTTAGATCCAAGTTTCGTAGATTTAACAGAACAGTTATCATCTGATCGAAATGATGATCAACTACGAAATACGATTAAACAAATGTTTTATTTTAGCGTGGCGAATCCAAATCCCATAACTTGGTTGCAAAATTTAGCTACCCCTTATTATGATGCGGAGCAACAAGATGATTTACTACAATTACTGAATGATTTAGCAATGATTTTTATGAATTCAGCATTAGAAGCGTTGAATAAAAGTTATGATTTATTCATGATGCTAGAAGAAGTAGATAAACAAGTAGCTGTATTAGAGAAGGAACGACAATTTTTAAATCAAGCGATGGAAGGCGGTCAATTGAATACGCAAGTCATTGCTGAACACCAATTTGAAGCGCGTTTTCCAGCTAAGAACAAGAAGATTAAAGAAGCGAATGAGATGATGCTTGATGCATATGATGATGGTAAAAAACACTATGATCAATATAAAGCATTGGTCTCAAAAGTTCAGGAAGATTATTTTTCACGTGAAGCTGAAGAATTGAAACATGATATGCAACGCTTAGCACCGAGAGTATCATATCTAACACAAGTGACAGCAGATGTAATAAAGCAATTTAATTCGAAAAAAGAAGTAGAAATCTCTTGGATTTTTCTGATTATGAACATTTTGCGTTGCGTGTATTAATGAATAATGACGGTACGCCTTCAGAAATTGCGGACATGTACCGCCAACAATTTGAAGAAATTCTTGTTGACGAATATCAAGATACGAACAGAGTTCAAGAGAAAATATTATCGTGTATTAAACGAGGTAATGAATCAGATGGCAACTTATTCATGGTCGGTGACGTGAAACAGTCTATCTATAAATTTAGACAGGCAGATCCAAGTTTATTTATAGGAAAATATAATCGTTTTTCATTAGATGGCTTAGAAAATGGTATGAGAATTGATTTATCACAAAACTTCCGTTCAAGAGAAGAAGTACTGACAACGACTAATTATTTATTCAAACATATGATGGATCAAGCAGTAGGGGAAATTGTATATGACGATGCGGCACAATTGTATTATGGCGCCCCTTACGATGATAAGCCTCATGATGTTCAGATGAATATGTTGGTAGAAGATGCTGAGTCTGATTTAAACGGTGCGGAACAAGAAGCTGAGTATATCGTTCAGCAAGTTGAAAAAATAATGGCTAAACATGAAATATATGATATGAAATTAGAGCAATATCGTAAACCAAGCTATAAAGACATCGTGATACTTGAACGTTCATATGGCCAGGCGCGTAAGATTCAACAGGCGTTTAAAGACCACAATATACCGTTCCATGTGAATAGTAAGGAAGGGTATTTTGAACAAGTAGAAATACGGTTGATATTATCATTTTTAAGAACAGTTGATAATCCATTACAAGATATCTATTTAGTAGGATTAATGCGTTCTGTGATTTATCAATTCACTGAAGATGAATTATCAAATATTCGCGTATTTAGTCCTAATGATGATTATTTTTATCAATCAATTAAAAATTATATGGCAAATGATGTTGCAAATAAAAAATTGGTAAAAAAATTAAATGCGTTTCTAAAAGATATAGAGATGTATCAACATTATAGCCAAAGTCATCCAGTTTATCAGCTGATTGATAAGTTTTATAATGATCATTATGTGATTCAATATTTTAGTGGAATTGTTGGAGGCAAAGGGCGTCGCGCCAATTTATATGGGTTATTTAATAAAGCAGTAGAATTTGAGAATTCCAGTTTCCGTGGTTTATATCAATTTATACGTTTTATAGATGAATTAATAGAACGTGGTAAAGATTTTGGAGAAGAAAACGTTATTGGTCCAAATGATGATGTGGTTAGAATGATGACGATTCATAGTAGTAAAGGGTTAGAATTTCCATTTGTAATATATTCTGGGTTATCTCGTAAGTTCAGAAGAGATGATTTACATAGACCAGTGATCTTAAATCAAACTTATGGTTTAGGAATGACTTATTACGATGTGGAAAGTAACTTATCATACCCTTCGCTATCATCCGTTACGTATAAAGCCATTGCAGAAAAAGAAATGGTCTCTGAAGAAATGAGACTCATATACGTTGCGCTCACACGTGCAAAAGAACAATTATTTTTAATTGGACGTGTTAAGGATGAGAAGGAATTAACTCAGTTTGAACAAGTTTCTGTGTCGGATACCCATTTGCCTGTCAGTTATCGACTAACTGCGCAAAGACCGATTGATATGATTTACCCAATATTGTCAAAACATCAGTCGTCTGCTTTACCGATTGAATTGCGTTTTGAACGCTCAATTGGTGACATCGATGCAACGATGAAACCCTATGTTCAATTGAATACAGATTTTTATCAAGATATTGCATCAGAAGCGGTAGTAGAAGAAAGTGAACGTCGCACGATAGAAGATATTGAGACAATGAATACGAATGATGAAGCAATTAAATCACAAATTCATCAACAGCTGAGCTATACGTATCCGTATCAAGATGCTATCGATAAACCTTCGAAGCAGTCCGTATCTGAATTAAAACGTCAATTAGACACGGAACAAGCAGATACAAATTATGATAGAGTGAGACAATATCGTATAGGAACATCGTCTTATGAAAGACCTGGCTTTTTAAGTCATAGCTCTAAAAGGAAAGCAAATGAAGTTGGTACACTGATGCATACAGTGATGCAACATCTACCATTTAAACGCGACGGCCTATCACAAAGTGAATTACATGCACATATTGATCACATGATTGAAAAACATATCATACCGGAAGATGCGAAAGACGATATTCGCTATGAGGATATCTACACTTTTATTGATAGTAAACTCTATGCAACCATTGCATCCAGTGATGAAATATATCGTGAATTACCATTCGTTGTGAATCAATCCAATGTGGATCATTTAAAAACAGTTGACGAAGATGCTTCAATCATTCAAGGTATGATAGACCTTATATTTTTAAAAGATAATCAATATTATTTTGTAGATTATAAGACAGACGCATTTAATAGACGTCGAAATATGTCAGATGAAGAAATTGGTGCTCAATTAAGACAGCGTTATAAGATACAGATGGAATATTACCGCACCACACTAGAAACAATATTAAAAACCGAAGTTAAAGGATATTTATATTTCTTTAAATTTGGTCAACTTACAATTGATACTTAAATTTCCAAAAGAGGTGCTATATTGTGTCACCGCAACGCAGATTATTTGAATTAGATGCATTACGTGGTTTTAGTTTGTTTGGCATCATATTAATGAATATTTTAGTTTTTAGTTTTCCTTATGAGGAAACATATCTACCTGGAGTATTGCACGGCGCCGATGAATGGCTATTCCGCGTTGTTACACTTTTCGTTATCAGTTCATTTTATCCAATATTTACAATGTTATTTGGATATGGATTAGCCATTATGTATGAAAATAGTAAACGTAGAGGGATGTCTTATTATCCTTTTATATATCGAAGATTAGTAGTTTTAATTATTTTTGGTGTACTACATGGCTATTTTTTATTTAATGGAGATATTTTATTTGGTTATGGTTTTACCGGTATGATTGCAGTGTTATTTATCAAATTGAAACCTAAGACTTTAATTAAATCAGCTGTTGGTTTATTTATAATGAAAATTGTCATATTGGTGATTCCAATTTCTTTAGCGTACTGGAATAAAGGACGACATGAAGCGAGTAATTATTCAGGTAAGTCACTCGCACAATTGGTTGATATCAAACAAAACGGTCATTACTTTGAATTCTTACAAGTTAATGGATTGGAAAGTAAATATAGTGTTATAGATATTGTTACAAGAGCCGCATATCTTGATCTTTTACCTTACATACTTATAGGTATTGCCGCACAAAAATTAAGTTTAATAACTAAGATTCAAAACAACCCACGCAGTGCCATGACTTGGGGCAGTACTTTATTTATTATCGGTTATTTTATTAAACTTCCATTTGCTTTAGATTATGCAAACAATACATTTTCAATCATAAGTTCAATGGTTGGCGGTCCGATTCTTGCGATGGGATACATTTTGATCTTTGTTCGTTTATGTCAATATGCCAAAACTGCGAAAGTACTAGACATTTTTAAATATCCTGGAAAACTCAGTTTATCAGTTTATATATCACAAAGTATCATTTTCACATTCATTTATTATGACGTAGGCTTAAGTTTATACAACAAGTTACCGCTCTATCAATCTTATATTATTGTAGTTGTGGTATATAGTTTGCAACTTTTAGCTTGTTATTATTATTTGAAATTCTTTAAATATGGACCCATCGAGTGGTTATGGCGAAAAATTACTTACTTAAAATAAGACACATTAGAGACAAAACAATAGAATTTTGAAAATTCTAGTTATTTATTTGTTATTTAGTAGTAAATATAGTTATAATATGTAATAAGATATAGATGAGGAGCTGATATTGAATGAAATTCCTATCATTCAGACATGAAGGACAGACATCATATGGTGTGAAAGTAAAACGTGAAGAAGTCGCGTGGGACTTACAAAAAGTTTTTGCAGATTTTTCTGAGGGCACATTCCATCCTAAAACGTTATTAGACGGCCTTCAACAAAACCAAGTCGTAGATTTTCAAGAAGAAGTTCGTAAAGCAGTTGTTGCCGCAGAGGATAGTGGTAAAGGCGAAGATTATAAAGTACAATTTGCTGACATTGAATTTTTACCACCAGTAACACCAACTAATAATGTCATTGCCTTTGGACGTAATTATCAAGATCATGCTAACGAATTAAATCACCAAGTTCAACGCTTGTACGTATTTACTAAAGCCGCTTCTTCATTAACTGGAGATAATAGTACAATTCCTAATCATAAAGATATTACAGATCAATTAGATTATGAAGGGGAATTAGGTATTGTTATTGGAAAATCTGGTGAAAAAATACCAAAAGGCTTAGCATTAGATTACATTTACGGTTATACAATTATTAATGATATTACAGACCGTAAAGCTCAAGATGCACAAGATCAAGCATTCTTATCTAAAAGTTTAACTGGCGGATGCCCAGTTGGACCTTACATCGTAACTAAAGATGAATTACCTACACCTGAAGACGTAAATATTGTTACAAAAGTAAACAATGATATTCGTCAAGATGGTAATACGAGTGCAATGATTCTTAAAATAGATGAATTAATTGAAGAAATTTCTAAATATGTTGCTTTACATCCAGGTGACATTATTGCAACTGGCACACCTGCTGGCGTAGGCGCAGGAATGAATCCTCCGCAATTTTTACAACCAGGTGATGAAGTTAAAGTTACAATTGATAACATTGGTACACTGACTAATTTTATCGCAGAAAAATAAACGATATATATTAACCGGGCTAACGTATGTGATGCCCGGTTTTAATATGCGAAAAATAGAATTAACATTGCAATAATGGGCATATTCAAATAAAATAAGTAGTGCAGAATTTCTTTTTTGAAAAATATACTTATTTTGAGTATGATTAAGAAAGGCACCTTTTATTTTACTAATTAAAAGGTGCAACATACTTCTGTTTTACATATTATTGAAGTAAAAATTGTGTGGGGGTTATATATTATGTTACACATGCATATTGCAAGTTGGGTGTTATTAATAATCTTGTTCTTTGTCGCTTATTTTAATTTTTCAGTAAAACAAGGCGCATCACCTTACTTTAAACCGATTCATATGCTCTTAAGAGTGTTTATGGTATTAGTTTTAATTTCAGGTTTTTGGACGTGGATTCAAGCATTTTCATCTGGTAACGCTGGTGGGCATATGTTACTTACATTGAAAATGATTGGTGGCGTAGCAGTAGTTGCACTCATGGAAGTGTCACTTGCAAAACGTAAAAAAGGTCAATCAAGTCATAGTTTATTGTGGACAACGATTATTGTTATTTTAATTACTATGCTTTTAGGTGTTATCTTGCCATGGGGACCAATTACGCAACTATTTGGTTTATAAAAAATTTAAAACATAAATCAAGTTCAATTAAAAAGGGATCTTCCAATTTTGGAAGATCCCTTTTTAGTTTGAATCATTAGTGCTATTTATTACGCGCTTTGTAACCAATCATATTAATGATATCTTTAGGTCTACTATAGGGCGGGGCATAAGCAACTTCAAATTCTGTTAGTTCGTCTATAGTTAATTTATGCATCATTGCCATAGAGAGCACATCTATACGTTTGTCTGCACCTTTCTTTCCAACAGCGACCGCACGTAAAATACGTCGGTTCGTTTTGTCAAAATGAATGCGTAAATGTAACTTTGAATTACCTGGATAATAACCGGCATGTTCTCCTTGTTTGGCTTCAACAGTTCCATAGTCGAAGTTCGAAAGTTCTTGTGGAGATACACCGACACTTGCAAATGTATAATCGAAAAATTTCACAATATTTGAACCTAAATAGCCTTTAAATTGTATAGATGGGTCACCGGCTAATTGTTCTGCAATGATACTTGCACCACGATGAGCACCCCAAGCTAACGGGATATGTGCATTTAAATCTACATGGCGATAATGTGAAGTGATAATATCGCCTAAAGCATAGATGTTAGGAATGTTAGTTTGAAACTGATCATTCACTGGCACATAGCCTTTGTCATCAAGAATGACATTGGATGACTCAATAAATGCTGAATTTGGTTTGACTCCGATACCTTCTATTATAAGGTCGTAATCTTCGACTTTACCTGACTCAAAGTGTACTTCATTACCAATGACTTTGGACACTTGTTCATTTAAACGATAGTCTATATGTCTTTTCTCAATTTCATCGATAATTGGCTGATTCATGTCTTCGTCCATTAATTTATTGAGATGTGTTGAACGATGGACTAATGTAGGTGCGATACCTCTTTCATATAAATTATCTAGAATTTCTAAACCAATATAGCCAGCGCCGATTACGAGTGCTTTTTTTACTTGGTTTGCTTCTATAAAGGATTCAATTGCATCTGTATCTTCCATATTTCTTAAAGTAAATGTCATATCGCTGTTTAAGTTTAACGTATTAGCGCTACAACCAGGGCTTAGAATTAATGTGTCATATCGTTCTTCAAAGGTTTTATCTTGTACGTAATCGTAAACAGTTATGGTTTGTGAAGTATCATTGATTGAGGTTACTTCATGATAAGGTTTCACTACAATTTGTTTAGCATCGTAAAATGATTCTGGTGTTGCTTCTAATATTTGATCTCTTGATGCTACGACATTTCCTAAATAATAGGGCAATGCACAGTTCGCAAAACTCATATCACGATCTTTTTCGAAGACCACGATTTCACTTTCTTGATCCAATCTTCTTATTTGGTCGGCAACGGTCGCACCACCGACAACAGCACCAACGACTACGATTTTATTCATAATAAATTGCCTCCTAGTGAGTAAATCTCATATTAAATATAAGATTTTACAGTTACTTCATACGGAATGTTTAATTGGAAGTAATCATTTAAGTAACGACCAATACCATCATTATTATTTGAATGCGTGATTTCATTTGCAATATGTTTTAACTCATCCAAGCCATTTTCCATTGCGATACCATGTTTTGCGTATTTAATCATTTCTAAATCATTATCTTCATCGCCGAATGCGATAATATGATTTCTATCAATGTCTAAATGTGTTTTAACATAATCAATACCGCGTGCTTTGTTGATACCTTGTTTTACAATTTCTATAACTGGGAAAGGTGAACCCCATCTACGGTGTTCAATATTTTCTGCATAGAATCGTGTAAGCATTTGTTTAACTCTAGGGATCATAAATTCTTCTGCTTCTACTAAAATTGAAGTCGGTGATTCATTTAAACAAGTAAGTAAATCGCCTGTTTCAATTTTTGGCGTACCCATGGAAAAACCATCGAATAATTTTTGATCATAGCTATTAAGAAATACATAATCTTTCACTTCTGCAATAATATTAGTAACGCCAAAATCATTTAAAGATTGAATAATATTTCGAGCTAAATCAAAATCTAATCTTTCATGCATTGTTTCAAATTGATCATCTTTTGGATGATGTACAAATGCGCCATTAAAGTTAACGACAGGTGTATTCATATTAAGTTCATGATAATAAATTTGGCTTGCTCTGTAAGGTCGACCAGTAGCAATCATTAATTTGTGACCTTGATTTTGTAAAGTTGTTAGTACTTCTTTGGTATATGGTGTGATCACTTTTTCATCGTTCAAAAGTGTTCCGTCTAAATCTAGACAAATTAAATAAGGTTTCATGTAAATCTCCTTAATCTTTGATAATTGATGTATGAATATCATAGCATTTTATTGGCGTTTTGTAAGATATTTGATATATTGTTAATAAGATTAAATACGAAGAGGTGAAATTTATGGAGGAAGATTTAAAAGATAGCATATTAGGTGCTTTAGAAATGGTAATTGACCCTGAGTTAGGAATTGATATTGTGAACTTAGGCTTAATATATAATGTGAATGTTGATGATGAAGGCTTATGCACAGTAGATATGACACTGACTTCTATGGGTTGTCCAATGGGGCCGCAGATTATGAATCAAGTGAAAGAAGTATTAGTCGAAGTTCCGGAAGTTAAGGATACAGAGATTAATATCGTTTGGAGTCCACCATGGGGCAAAGATAAGATGTCTCGTTACGCTAAAATTGCTTTAGGCGTAAGCTAAGCTTTAATATTTAGAATGAAAACTAGTCTAGTAAGTACGTTTTTAAATGTACTTTCACTTAGGCTAGTTTTTTTGTTTGAAAACTTTGAGCAATTTAAGGTATTTATTTTTATATTGTTCAATTCATTAAAAGTGTTGTGGTAATAGGTTGCTACGCAGAATTATCTTATCGTTATATTAAGACACCGTTTAGAAAGAATGGTTTCAAAATATTTACGTTAAATAAGCTTAACAAGGGTATATTTATTAGAACTGTAATATTGATTATTATTTTGATTCCAACGCTATTCGTTTTTGTAGGAACCTTTGAACATTGAGGTAAAAATACAGATTCTAATAAAAAACAACTTTTAATACAGTAAAAATTGAGAAAAATTTAGTACATACCATACCATCTGAAGAACAATTAGATGAATTAATTGGTAATTTTAGTAGCGCTAAAGTTTATTTGAAAAACACGAGTGTACTAAGAAAGTATGAGAGACACGTTAATGTGTCGATGAATAATGCGACTGAAAAGCATGATAATGTCACGCTCATCGATTGGTACAAACGTTTTGAGGGTCACTCTGAATACTTTGCACCAAATGGTATTCATTTAGAAAAGTCAGGTATTGAAGCTATGACTGATGAAATATTAAAACATATACTATCTAAAAAATTATGCATAATGTAGAAAGTAATATGTGAAAGTTTGTGATTAAAAGTATATAAAAACGCCCCCAATTTTTGAGGACGTTCAGAATATCAACAAATTCTTATGCTTTGTCGACATTTTTATGCATGTTTTCCAAGGCAATAGCTTCAAACTGTAGTCTTTGTCTATTGCTGTATTTACTAGTCAAGAGTGGTCGTAAAGTAGCAATATGATTAATTGCACCTTTATTCTTTAATATTTTTTATCTTCTTTATGAATAGGGTAGTCATTCGCACTCATATCACGTCTTGTCATGAGGCCTTGGCATTAAATTTCCAATGTTCATTACCATGTGTACGCATCCACTGATTTGTACTTGCATCTCGCCATTCGTATTCAAATCTAACAGATATACGATTGTCAGTATAGCACCACAATGCTTTCATTAATTTATAATCTAGTTCTTTATCCCATTTTCTATAAAGAAATGCTTTTATTTGCTCACGACCTTCGAAAAATTCACTACGATTTCTCCAAACTGAGTCTTCTGTATATGCTAAGCACACTTGTTCTGGATTTCTAGTATTCCATGCAGTTTCTGCCATTTTCACTTTTTGTAAGGCGGTCTGCGCATTGAAAGGTGGCACAGGCGTTTTCATTTCTTCGGTCATTTTGGACACATCCTTTATTGTAAAGTTACAAGCAGTCTAGCAGAGTATATATTTTAATCCAATTTTTACAATGTCATTTAAAAGTATAAAAACAGTGTTTAAGCGTAGTAGAAAATGGGCAAAACACTGATATACACTGACTTATAAAAGAATAAAATAAATTTTAAAATGTAGACTAATTTGTTGATTATTTAAATGAAAAGGACTATAATTAAATTAAGGTCAAAGAAAGTCAAAGTCAAACTTGATTTGTTTTGATCAAACTCTTAATGGTGAGGTGAATCATTTTGGATATTAATCAAATGACCTATGCAGTTCAAGGTGCTTTACAAAAAGCAGTTGAATTGGCAAAAGAAAATGAGAATCAAAATATAGAAATTGAAGCTGTGCTTAAAGCGACACTTGAAGAAAATGAAAGCTTATTTAAAAGTGTTCTAGAAAGAGCAAATATTGATACAGAACAACTTGTTAAAGCATATAATGAAAAATTAAAAAGTTATCCATCGGTTCAAGGAGAAAACATTCAATATGGGCAATACATCAGTCCTAAAGCAAATGAACTTATAAATAAAGCAGAATCTTATATGAAGTCCTATGAAGATGAATATATATCTATGGAACATCTTATACTTTCTGCCATGGAAATTGATGAAACAACAAAACAGTTTATCGGTAACAAAAAAGAGGTCATCGAAGAAATTATTAAAAAAATAAGAGGGGGTAATCACGTGACGTCACAAAATCCAGAATCAAATTATGAAGCATTAGAAAAATATGGTCGCGATTTAGTTGAAGAAGTACGTAAAGGTAATATGGACCCAGTCATTGGTCGTGACGAAGAAATTAGAAATACAGTCAGAATTTTAAGTAGAAAAACAAAAAACAACCCAGTATTGATTGGTGAACCTGGTGTTGGTAAAACAGCTATTGTTGAAGGTCTGGCCCAACGTATTGTACGTAAAGATGTGCCTGAATCTTTACTAGATAAAACGATTTTTGAATTAGATTTAAGTGCACTTGTAGCAGGTGCCAAATATCGTGGTGAATTTGAAGAACGTTTGAAAGCAGTATTAAAAGAAGTGAAAGATTCAGATGGCAGAATTTTATTATTTATTGATGAAATCCATATGCTTGTTGGTGCGGGTAAAACAGAAGGCGCTATGGACGCTGGTAATATGTTGAAACCTATGCTTGCACGCGGTGAATTACATTGTATTGGTGCAACAACGTTAAATGAATACAGAGAATATATTGAAAAAGATTCGGCTTTAGAACGTCGTTTCCAAAAAGTAAATGTATCTGAACCTGATGTAGAAGACACAATTTCAATTTTACGTGGACTAAAAGAGCGTTACGAAGTGTATCACGGTGTCCGTATACAAGACAAAGCAATCGTAGCGACTGCAGAATTATCAGATCGCTATATCACAGATCGTTTCTTACCTGATAAAGCGATTGATTTAGTGGATCAAGCTTGTGCAACAATCCGTACTGAAATGGGTTCTAATCCTACTGAACTAGATCAAGTCAATAGACGAGTGATGCAATTAGAAATAGAAGAAAGTGCCTTAAAAAATGAATCTGACAATTTAAGTAAACAGCGTTTACAAGAATTGCAACAAGAATTATCTAATGAAAAAGAAAAACAAAATGCGATACAATCTCGTGTTGAAGAAGAAAAAAGTAAAATAGCAAAACTACAAGAAAAACGTACAGAGTTAGATGAAAGTAGAAAAGCATTAGAAGATGCTGAAAACAATTATGATTTAGAAAAAGCAGCAGAATTACAACATGGTAAAATTCCAGAATTAGAAAAAGAATTACGTGAACTTGAAGATGCATTCCAAAACGAACAAAACGGTGATAATGATCGCATTATTCGTGAAATAGTAACAGATGAAGAAATTGGCGATATCGTTAGTTCTTGGACGGGTATACCAGTATCTAAACTTGTTGAAACTGAAAGAGAAAAATTATTAAATCTATCCGATATTTTACATGAACGTGTAGTAGGACAAGATAAAGCAGTAGATTTAGTTGCAGATGCTGTTGTAAGAGCACGTGCAGGTATTAAAGATCCAAATAGACCTATCGGTAGTTTCTTATTCTTAGGTCCAACAGGTGTCGGTAAAACAGAACTAGCTAAATCATTAGCATCAACGTTATTTGATTCTGAAAAACATATGATTCGTATTGATATGAGTGAATATATGGAAAAACACTCAGTTTCACGTTTAATTGGTGCGCCTCCAGGCTATGTAGGTCATGATGAGGGTGGACAATTAACAGAAGCTGTTCGCCGTAATCCATATTCAGTGATATTGTTAGATGAAATTGAAAAAGCGCATTCAGATGTATTTAATGTGCTTTTACAAATATTAGAAGAAGGTCGTTTAACGGATTCTAAAGGGCGAGAAGTTGATTTTAAAAATACAATTATTATTATGACAAGTAATATAGGTTCTCAAGTGCTATTAGAAAACGTTAAGGATGCAGGTGTCATCACAGATGCAACTGAAAAAGCTGTGATGAATAGCTTAAACCAATACTTCAAACCTGAAATTATCAATCGTATGGATGATATTGTACTCTTTAAACCATTAACAATTGGAGATATGAGTTTAATTGTAGATAAAATATTAGCACAATTGAACATCAGACTTATGTCACAACGACTCTCAATTGATGTGTCTGATAAAGCAAAAGCATGGCTAGGTGAAGAAGCGTATGAACCACAATTTGGTGCTCGACCATTGAAACGTTTTGTTCAAAGACAAATTGAAACACCATTGGCACGTAAAATGATTAAAGAAAACTTAACAGAAGGCACGAAAGTAAACATAGACTTATCGGATGATGGTTTGACATTTGAAGAAATTAAACCAGACACGGAATAAGTATAATTTTAATTAACAAGCTTCTGATAAGTAAAACATTTAAATAGAGCGTCACCTTAAAATAATAATACGAACCCAATAACAGGAATGGTGTAGCACGTAGATAAGAGTCTGAGACATAAATATCCCATTCTCAAATTAAAAGCAAGCAATCTATTAGTTTGATATGCTCCCTTCAAAGTAGACACTTAAAAAGTAAAAACTTTGAAGGGAGTTTTTTTGTGTCTCAAAAACTTAAAGTAGATTTAAATTCACTTCTTATTGCCTTTGACAAATATGAAGAAGGCATGAGTTTTGCGAATATTGTAGATGAATTAAACCTAGATATTCATACAGGTATATTAAGAGATAAATACTATCAATATTTAGATAAAGGTATGGAATCGTTGATTCCAAAATCAAATAACAATAGTTATTCAAAAGAATTTAAAATGAACGTTGTTGATGAATATTTTCATAGTGAGTTATCTTATCGAGATTTAGCGATTAAATACAACGTGCCATCACATAAGACTATAATTAATTGGACAAAACGTTATACTGAGGATAAAGAGAACCAAAATTATTCTTCAATATCTGAGGTGTATATAATGAAAGCGAAAAAAACGACTTATGAAGAAAAATTAAATATCGTTAAATTTTATCTGGATAATGAATTAAGTTACAAAGAAATAGCCCAAAGATTTAATGTTACTTACGGTCAAGTGTACCAATGGATACAAAAATATAAAGAGCATGGCGGCGACGGTCTAATCGATGGTCGAGGTAAAGGTAAACCTCAATCAATATTAACTTCTGAAGAAGTTAATGAAGCTGAAATTAAAGCATTAAAAGAACGTAATAAAATTTTAGAAATGGAAAATAAAGTTTTAAAAAAATATCAAGAAATAGAAAGAGAGATGATGAATCAAAAATCAAACAAATCACGGCATACGAAACGATCCAAACGCTAAAAGAAGAATATCCTGTTCAACAACTATGCCAAACGCTTGGAATTTCAAGATCCAGTTATTATAAATGGATTCATCGCGTACCTACACAAAGAGATGTAGAAAACGAATCTTTAATGGAAGACATACAAGAAATATATGATAAATATAAAGGCATTTATGGTTACAGACGTATTTACATTTATATTCGAATTAAATTAGGTAAAAAAGTGAATCAGAAGCGTATTTATCGATTAATGAAAAAACTGAGGCTAACTGCTGTCATACGTCGTAAGAGAACACCATATAAACGTTCAACGCCTCAAATCACAGCTGAAAATATATTGAATCGTGAATTTCAAGAAGATAAACCTAACGTTAAATGGTTAACTGATGTAACTGAGTTTCGACTTAAAGCTGGAAACAAAGTATATTTAAGTGCTATTTATGATTTAGGTACAAATAAAATAGTTAGTTATGAAACAAGTGCTTCAAATAATAATCAACTCGTATTTAACACTTTTGATAAAGCAGTATGTAATATGGACTCTACCGAAGGTATTCTTTTGCATAGTGAACGAGGGTACCAATACACATCTAGGCGATTTAGAGATAAATTAAATCGCTTTGGCGTAATTCAAAGTATGTCGCGTGTTAGTAGATGTATAGATAATGGACCAATGGAAAGTGTTTGGGGGATTATTAAAAGTGAGATTTATAGAGGAAATAAACATTATTTATTTGAGAATATAGAAAGAGCTAAAATTATTATAGATGATTATATTCATTTTTTTAATAATGAGCGCATCACATTAAAAATGGCTGATCTCGCTTAATACGAGATCAACCTAAAATTTAATTATTTACTTGTCTACTTGACTGGGTGCAGTTCAGTTTCTAATGGATTGTCGCTTTTCTATGTTAAAATCGGTACAATTATATAAATTCATACAAAAAAATAAGCCACTTTCGTATAATAAAGTTACTCTAACATAACTTTAAAACGAGGTGTCTTATGTATAAGAAGTATAAAAATGTGATTGAAAAGTCGAAATCACTTTATGAAGAACTCATACAAACAGAGATTTTACCTAAGCTCAAATTAGAGATGAATGAAGAAATTAGCAATCAAGATTTAAAAGCTGACAGTGATTTGATGCGACTGCTGACTACAGGATGAGATTGTGCCCGTGGAAAGCGTGCACAAAAAATGCCAACAAAGTCTCTGACTTTGTTGGCATTTTATACGAGTCTAATTATAGACGCGCTCTAATGTTGTTCCTTTGTATCATCATTATTGCCTTTAATAACCATTTCAAATAAAACAATAATAATAGTGAAAAATATCGCGCCTACAATAGGTGTGATGAGGTTAAGCTCGCCACCACCTGCTAAACTATTAAGCACAAAGTTAATCATTTGCAATAAGACAATAGACCAAAATAAAGTTGCGAGGTATTTCATTATGTAATGCCTCCAATATAATATATATAAGTTCATTATAAATAAGAAAGCGCTATTTGTATAGTAGCAAAGTTAGATTCATAGTTTTACATTGTTATAATAGAAGGTTTAAATTATAATTAATCTGTAAAACATCTTATAAGTTAGCTGTTGTTCTTGTATTTGAAATGTGTATTATGTTAAATTAATACCTGGTATTAAAATTAAAATCAAAAATAAGAAGGTGTACAACCATGGACGTGGGTATTAAAGGTTTTGGTGCATACACACCTAAAAATGTTGTAGACAATACCTATTTTGAATCATTTTTAGAAACTTCAGATAAATGGATTTCACAAATGACTGGCATTAAAGAAAGAAGATGGGCAGATGAAGATGAAGAAACTTCAGATTTAGCTTATCATGCAAGTTTAAAAGCGATAGAAGATGCGAATATCGAAGCATCAGAAATTGATATGATTATCGTTGCAACATCAACTGGGGATTTTCCATTTCCTACAGTTGCTAACATATTACAAGAAAAATTAGGCGTTGGCAAAGTTGCTTCAATGGATCAACTTGCGGCATGTAGTGGGTTTATGTATGCCATGATAAATGCTAAGCAATTTGTTCAATCAGGAGACTATAAAAATATACTTGTTGTTGGTGCAGATAAATTATCTAAGATCACTGATTTTACAGACCGTTCAACTGCAATTTTATTTGGTGATGGTGCTTGGTGCAGTTGTAATTGGAGAAGTATCTGAAGGACGTGGTATTTTAAGCTATGAATTAGGTTCAGATGGTTCAGGTGGTAAGTATCTATATTTAAATCCTGAAAATGGAAAAATATCCATGAACGGACGCGAGGTATTTAAATTTGCTGTAAGAATTATGGGTGAAGCGTCTAACAATGCAGTAGCCAAAGCAAATTTAACTCCTGAAGACGTTGACATGTTTGTACCACATCAAGCAAATATAAGAATTATGGAATCAGCGCGAGAACGCTTAGGCATTCCAAAAGAAAAAATGAGTGTTTCAGTAGATAAATATGGGAATACTTCAGCGGCTTCAATACCGTTAAGCATTTCTCAAGAATTAGAAAATGGCAAGATTAAAGATGATGATGTTCTAGTATTAGTAGGATTTGGTGGCGGTCTTACATGGGGCGCTGTAACTTTAAGATGGGGAAAATAGGAGGATAAAATATGACCAAAGAACAACGTGTTGTAATTACAGGAGTTGGAGCATTATCACCTCTTGGTAATGATGCAAAAACATCATGGAATAATGCTCTAAACGGTGTAAGTGGTATTGATACGATTACACGTGTAGATACAACAGATTATAATGTTCATTTAGCGAGTGAGCTAAAAGATTTTAATATAGAAGACCATATGCCTAAAAAAGAAGCACGACGCATGGATCGATTTACACAGTACGCAGTGGTTGCGGCTAGAGAAGCAGTACAAGATGCTAAATTAGTTATTAACGAAGAAACTGCTAATAGAATAGGTGTATGGATTGGGTCTGGTATTGGCGGTATGGAAACATTTGAAATTTCACATAGCCAATTATTAAACCGTGGCCCTAGACGCGTGAGTCCTTTCTTTGTACCAATGCTTATTCCAGACATGGCGACAGGACAAGTATCAATTGATTTAGGTGCTAAAGGACCTAATGGTGCGACAGTGACTGCATGTGCGACAGGTACGAATTCAATTGGTGAAGCATTTAAAGTTATACAACGTGGTGATGCAGACGCAATGATTTCAGGCGGAGCTGAAGCACCTATAACGCATATGGCGTTAGCAGGTTTCAGTGCAAGTCGTGCCTTATCTACAAATGATGATAAAGAAACAGCTTGTAGACCATTCCAAGAAGGTCGTGATGGTTTTATTATGGGCGAAGGTGCTTGGTGTCGTAGTTCTTGAATCTCTAGAGTCAGCTCAAGCGCGTGACGCAGAAATCTATGCTGAAGTTGTAGGTTATGGTTCAAGTGGCGACGCACATCATATTACTGCACCTTCACCAGAGGGCGAAGGTGGTTCACGTGCAATGCAAGTCGCTTTAGATGATGCTTGGTATAGAAGCTAAGGAAGTGCAATATCTTAATGCACATGGTACAAGTACACCAGTTGGAGATCTAACAGAAATCCAAGCAATTAAAAATACGTTTGGACAAGTCTGCTGCATCATTAAAGATAAGTTCAACGAAATCTATGACAGGTCATTTACTTGGTGCGACAGGTGGATTAGAGGCGATATTCTCTGCACTTTCTATTAGAGATAGTCGCATAGCGCCAACAATTCATGCAGATTCTCCAGATCCAGAATGTGATCTTGATATTGTACCAAACAAAGCGGAAGACTTAGAAATTAATTATGCAATGAGTAATAGTTTAGGTTTCGGTGGACACAATGCCGTAATCGTATTGAAAAAGTTTGCTGATTAAATCTATAAACTTTCATTTTAAACGAGTTAAAATGAATATGTCCAAGATATATATAAATTAATGAAAGCAGTCGGAATTTAAAATTCTGGCTGTTTTTTTAGGTTTAGTTTTTATTTTTTCAGTATTAATATGTTTCCGATAATTGCACTTAGAATACATATTTATCATTATTAACTTTATGATGAAAAAATATTGATTTTGAAAATTGTATGTACACAACAAACAATTAATGTATAATAGGAATAATTTCGGAGTCAGGAGGGATGAGATTTGAAGAAATTTATGACGTTATCAATCACTTTGAAAACAAGACTAATAGCGGATTTCATCTTGAATGTAGCAAGTCAAGCGATTTTACCCTTTATGGCTTTATATCTAACGAGCAAAACAAATGCGGTTTTTGTCGGTGCCTTTTTAATGACAAATATTGTTGTTAGTTTTTTCGTGTCTTTTCTAGGTGGATACTTAGGAGACAATTATAATAGGAAGAGAGTCGTTAATTATATACATTTCTTATATGCTATATGCTTAATTATATTAAGTATAACTGTAACTATGGACGGTATCGGTTTAATTATTTTTTGTGCTACTGTATTTATTTTTGAAATTTTATTTGCGGCGAGTCAACCTATTTTTGAAGCGGCTATCATGGATGCGATATACGAAGAGGTAAGGGAATATGTATATCAAGTTAATTATTGGATGTTTAATATTAGTACGGCGATAGGAATGATGTTAGGTGCATTACTATACTTAGGTCACAAGCATTTATTATTTATTATGTTCTTCTTCGCTATGTTAGTGAGTTGGTATTTATTTGAAAAATATTATGATGTAGAACAAATTTATAATAAAAAAGAGCCACTGACCTCTCGCTTTAAACATTTTGTGAATAGTTATCATGTTGTGCTAAAAGATAAATACTATATGATTTTTAATTTAGGAATGATGCTTGGTTTTTATGGCAGAACTCAGTTTAAATTCGTATGTCGTAGTAAGATTGAAAGATGAGTTTGAAGCCTTTCATTTTTTAGGATTTTACATAGATGGCGTAAGGATGTTTACTGTCATTATGATTATCAATACGATCGTGGTAGCGACGTTAACTTTTACAGTGAATCGACTTATAGCGCAAACTTCTAAAAGAGCGGTCTTTATCATCGGTATAGTATTGTATACGGTTGGTTATAGTGTATTGACGTCGACCAGTGCGTTTTGGATATTGTGTTTATTTGCAATCATTGCCACGTTAGGAGAATTAATTTATTCACCAATTCAAAATGCGCAACGCTTTTTAATGATACCTGATGACAAGCGCAGTACGTATTCTACATTTGGTATGGTCTCATATTATGGTGCCAATGTATTATCTAGATTCGGATTAATTTTGGGTGCGTTTTTACTGCCATGGATGATGTCAGTCTATGTTGCAGTAGTTGTATTAATCGGTTTTGTTTTACTTTACTATGCTTTATTCTTTAACCCCAATATAGAAACAAGATAATAAAAAGACTGTATTAGAGTATTGTGGAAAAATGAACAATATCTAATGCAGTCTTTTATATTGCAAAAGAAATACCGATAGAGAGTAATAAATAAAATAAATTACATACAAATGCAATTTTAACCCATGGCGTAACAAAATAATTTTCTTTTTTTGCTTGCGTCGGTTTGAAAAACTCATCATTTTCGAGTGTGTCTTTATGTTTTTTGTTAGTAAGTTGATATTTTAGTCTTCTAAAACCATAACTTGTAGGATCTAAAATACCTTCTTGAACAACGATAACGATAAAGAAGATGATAGCCAATGCAATGGAAATATAGAAAAAGGTATTGATATAAAGTACTAACGTATGTGAAGTAAATAACCAGACTAATAAAGAGAGTATAGGTGTAAAAATAACCCAAATCAGTAAACTTCTTATGTATTTCATATTAACTCCTCCAATTATACAATAAATTTATTGTAACTTAATAAACCTAAAAAATGAATATAAACTTCTATAAATTCAATTATATCAACACTTGTATAAGACTATAAAATAAATTGTTTAAAAATTCTTTAATAATGTAAAGCAAAACAATATTGCTTTACGCGTAAAGGAAAAGTATAATGTTAATAAATATTCTGAATATTTTAAAGGGAATGTTTATTCTGAATTTAAAGGGGGATAAAATATGCTTAAGTATGTTTTAAAGCGTTTGGGATATATGATTTTATCATTATTCATAATCATTACGATTACATTTTTCTTAATGAAGCTTATGCCAGGTTCACCATTTAATGATGAAAAATTAAATGAAGAGCAGAAGCAAATTTTAAATGAAAAGTATGGTTTGAATGAACCTGTACCAGTACAGTATGCAAGTTATTTAAAGAATGTCGTTACAGGGGATTTTGGTAACTCATTCCAATATGATAACCAACCTGTGTGGGACTTAATAAAACCAAGATTATTACCATCGCTTGAAATGGGACTGACAGCTATGGTTATTGGTGTGATATTAGGGTTGATTTTAGGGGTTATAGCGGCAGTACGGCAAAACAGTTGGGTCGACTATACAGCCACCGTCATTTCGGTTATTGCAGTATCAGTACCATCATTTGTTTTAGCAGTATTGCTACAATACGTATTTGCAGTTAGATTACAGTGGTTACCGGTTGCGGGTTGGGAAGGCATATCGACCGCGATACTGCCATCATTAGCACTATCGGCAGCAGTATTAGCAACGGTGGCAAGATACATAAGAGCAGAGATGATAGAAGTTTTAAGTTCGGATTATATCTTGTTAGCACGTGCAAAAGGTAATTCAACAATGAGAGTACTATTTGGACATGCATTACGGAATGCATTGATACCGGTTATTACGATTATTGTGCCGATGTTAGCAAGTATCTTAACTGGTACTTTGACAATTGAAAATATTTTCGGTGTGCCAGGGTTAGGGGACCAATTCGTGAGATCAATCACTACGAATGACTTCCCAGTTATCATGGCGACGACAATTTTATTCAGTACATTGTTTATTGTCTCCATTTTCATTGTAGATATTTTATACGGTTTAATTGATCCGCGTATCCGTGTACAAGGGGGTAAAAAATAATGGCTGATAAAAGAGATGAAAAATTAACAGATGATCATTCAAATGCAGTTATGACACATACTTCAGAAGGTATACCAAGCATCTGATTTTATTAGAAGCAAGAATGACATTGAAAAAGAACCGGAAATGCAAAGAGAAAGTAAAAACTTTTGGCAAGATGCATGGACGCAATTGAAACGAAATAAACTAGCGGTAGTTGGGATGATTGGTTTAATCCTTATCGTACTACTCGCATTAATTGGGCCTTTAATAAGTTCACACGATTTTGCTGAACAAGATGTAGATAGACGTAACTTACCGGCTAAAATACCTGTGCTAGATAAAATACCATTCTTGCCATTTGATGGTGAAGGCGCAAAAGGTGTCGATGCTTATAAAGAAGCAGGCGTTACAGAAAACTTTTGGTTTGGTACAGATCAGTTAGGTAGAGATTTATGGTCAAGAACTTGGCAAGGCGCGCAAGTATCCTTATTTATAGGTGTAGTAGCGGCTTTGCTCGATATATTTATAGGTGTTGTGTACGGGGCAATATCAGGGTTCTTTGGCGGACGGATAGATAATGTCATGCGGCGTATTATAGAAGTAGTTGCTTCGATACCTACACTGATTGTGGTTATCTTATTCGTATTAATTTTCGAGCCATCTATTTGGACCATCATTTTAGCCATGGCACTTACCGGCTGGATTGGTATGAGTCGTGTGGTACGTGGTGAATTCTTAAAGTTAAAAACACAAGAATTTGTCTTGGCATCTACAACATTAGGTGCATCAAAATTAAAATTAATATTCAAACATATTTTACCTAATACACTTGGCGTTATCGTAGTAACTTCAATGTTTACAGTGCCAAATGCCATATTCTTCGAAGCGTTCTTAAGTTTCATTGGTATTGGTGTACCAGCACCTAAGACGTCATTAGGTTCGTTAGTAAATGAAGGTAGAGCAATGCTGTTAATTCATCCGCATGAATTATTTATACCAACAGTAGTATTAAGTTTATTAATTTTATTCTTCTACTTATTTAGTGATGGATTACGCGATGCATTTGATCCTAAAATGCGCAGATAATAAAAGGGGGCAACATTTATGTCAGAACGAGTATTAGAAGTGAATAATTTGCATGTTTCCTTTGATATCGACGCTGGGGAAGTGCAAGCGGTTAGAGGTGTTGATTTCTTTGTCGATAAAGGTGAAACGCTAGCAATTGTTGGTGAATCTGGTTCGGGGAAATCAGTAACAACGAAAGCAATCACTAAATTATTTCAAGGTGATGCGGGGAGAATTAAAAAAGGTGAAATTAATTTCTTAGGTGAAGATTTAGCAAAGAAATCAGAACAAGAATTAATTAAACTTAGAGGTAAAGATATATCTATGATTTTCCAAGATCCAATGACTTCTTTAAACCCAACGATGAAGATTGGCAAACAAGTTATGGAACCATTGATGAAGCATAGAAATTATAATAAAACAGATGCGAAAAAACGTGCTTTAGAGATATTAAATTTAGTAGGTTTACCCAATGCAGAAAAACGTTTCTCTGCTTATCCGCACCAATTCTCAGGTGGACAAAGACAAAGAATCGTTATTGCAACAGCACTTGCATGTGAACCTAAAGTATTAATTGCTGATGAACCAACAACTGCTTTAGATGTAACGATGCGGGCACAGATTTTAGAGTTAATGAAAGAGCTCCAAGATAAAATTAGTACATCAATTATATTCATCACACATGACTTAGGTGTGGTTGCGAATATCGCAGATCGTGTCGCAGTAATGTATGGTGGTCAGATGGTAGAGACCGGAGATGTAGATGAAATATTCTATGATCCTAAACATCCATACACTTGGGGATTATTATCATCAATGCCAGATTTAACTACAGGTTCAGAAACAGAATTGTTAGCTATTCCAGGAACACCGCCAGATTTATTACATCCACCTAAAGGAGATGCTTTTGCAGAGCGTAGTCAATTTGCATTAGATATAGATTTTAAGACGCCACCTCCTTGGTTTCAAGTATCGCCTACACATTTTGTGAAATCGTGGTTGTTGGACGAACGTTCCCCTCATGTCGAGCCACCAGAAATGGTGAAAAAGCGTTTACGTAAAATGCCGAATAATTACGATAAACCTCAACAAGTAGAAAGGGTGTCGTTCGATGGAGAATAATAAAGATGTGCTATTACAAGTGAAAAACTTAAAACAATATTTTAATGAAGGTAAGCGAAATGAAGTTAGAGCCATCGAAAATATTTCTTTCGATGTGTTTAAAGGGGAAACATTTGGCTTAGTAGGAGAGTCAGGCTGTGGTAAATCAACTACAGGTAAAGCCATTATTAAATTGAATGATATTACAGATGGAGAAATTCTATATGAAGGCGTAGATATTCAAAAGATTAAAAATCGTAAAGACTCATTGAAATTTAATAAAAAAATACAAATGATCTTCCAAGATCCCTATGCATCATTAAATCCACGTTTAAAAGTTATGGATATCGTAGCTGAAGGTATTGATATACATAAACTTGCTTCCGGTGTTAAAGATCGTAAGAAACGTGTTTATGACTTATTGGAAACAGTAGGTTTAAGTAAAGAGCATGCCAACCGTTACCCGCATGAATTTTCTGGGGGACAACGTCAACGTATTGGTATTGCACGTGCATTAGCAGTTCAGCCAGAGTTTATTATCGCTGATGAACCGATATCTGCATTAGACGTTTCTATCCAAGCACAGGTTGTAAATTTGTTATTAAAATTACAGAAAGAGCGAGGTATTACATTCTTATTCATTGCCCATGACCTTTCAATGGTGAAATACATTTCTGACAGAATTGCAGTGATGCATTTCGGTAAAATCGTTGAGTTAGGTAGTGCTGATGAAATTTATCATCATCCTATGCATCCTTATACCAAATCTTTACTTTCTGCTGTACCTCAGCCAGACCCTGAAAGTGAAAGAGTGAGAAAGAGAACAGTTTTTAAAGAAGACGCAGAAAACAATGACAAACGTTCATTGCATGAAGTACGACCAAACCATTATGTATTTACAACAGATGAAGAAGCGGAAGCACTGCAATCTGAAACACATGAAACGTCTGTATAAAAGGGGAAAGGGGGATTACGATGAAAAAAATTAAGTTATTTACGATACTTATTGCGCTGACAGTAGTATTAGCGAGGTTGTGGTAGTGCTGAAGGTATATATTCAGATAAAGGACAAGTATTCAGAAAAGTATTATCGCAAGATATTACGTCATTGGATTCAGCATTGGCAACGGATACAGTGTCATTTGATATGTATAACCAAATTTATGAAGGTCTATATACATTAGATAAAGATGATAAAGCGCAACCAGGTGTGGCTAAAGCATTGCCTAAAGAAAGTAATGGCGGTAAAACTTTAACAATTGAATTACGTAAAGACGCAAAATGGTCGAATGGGGATCCAGTTACTGCGCATGACTTCGAGTTTGCCTGGAAGCGCGTAGTGAATCCTGAAACAGCATCTGAGTATGCCTATATTATGTACGATTTGAAAAATGCGGAAGCTATTAATATGGGTAAAAAAGATGTAGATGAATTAGGTGTAAAAGCACTAGATGATCATACGTTGAAGGTGGAATTAAATAAACCAATCCCGTATATTAATGAAATGTTTGCTTTTGGTACATTTATGCCACAAAATGAAAAAGTTGTGAAAAAACATGGTCAGCAATATGGTACTACAGCTGATAAAACAGTGTTTAATGGACCTTTCAAGATAGATCAATGGAGGGTTGAAGATAAAATTCAACTTGTAAAAAACGAAGATTATTGGGATAAAGAAGCGGTTCATTTAGATCGCGTTAATTATAAAGTATTAAAAGACCAACAAGCGGGTGCGTCTTTATATGATACAGGCTCTGTTGATGATACTGTTATTACAGCGGATCAGGTTGATAAATATGAAGATAATGCAGGTTTGAAAAAACGTTTATTAGCAAGTACATTTTATATCAAATTAAATCAAAAAACTGTACCAAGCATTTAAAAATAAAGATATGAGACTAGCAATTTCACAAGCAATTAATAAAGAAGGCTATGTAGATGCTGTTAAAAATGATGGTTCGGAAGCAACAGACGGTTTCACATCTAAATTAACAGCAGAAACACCTGATGGTAAAGATTTTGCGGAAACGATTGATTCGCCATTATCATATAACCCAGAAGTCGCTAAAGCACATTATGAAAAAGCTAAAAAAGATTTAGGTATCAAAGATCTGACATTCACGATGAATACTGAAGATACACCAAGTTCAAAAATTTCAGCTGAGTATATCAAAGCTCAAGTAGAAAAAACGTTGCCTGGTGTCACAATGAAAATTAAACAATTACCATTTAAACAACGTTTGAATCAAGAGTCTTCTGAAACACACGAAGCCTCATTATCTGGTTGGGGACCAGACTATCCAGACCCATTAACATTCTTAAGTATTATGACAACAGGTGCTGCTCAGAATAATACTGGTCGGGGTAGTAAAGAATATGATCAATTAATTGAAGATGCTAATGGCAAATTATTGAAAAAACCGGAAGAACGTAATGTTGCTATGAAGAAAGCAGAAGAAATGATGTTGGAAGATGCACCAGTTGCACCGATATATCAAAAAGGGGAAGCGCACTTAACAAATCCACAAGTTAAAGGCTTAATCTATCACCAAATTGGAGGAGATACATCTCTGAAAAATGTGAGAATAGATAAGAGTATTGATAGAGAAACTGGTGAAAAGAAAGAATAGTTAGTATAGGTTGAAAAATAAAATAAATATTACAAACAGCACATCAACATAAGGTTGGTGTGCTGTTTATTTTTCATATTAAACTAAACTAGTTAGTACTATATGAAATTGAGAAAACATTTCTTGCTCAATTAGTTAAACATGTATTTAAAGCACTGGCTGAAGACTACGGGCTGAGACTGTAATTGTGGAAAGCAAGCACAAAAAATGCCAACAAAGTCACTGACTTTGTTGGCATTTTAATATATTCTAATTAAATAGAATGTGCCCGTTATAATTATCTTTTACGGCCTAAGCCCATAGCTTTTTCCATTTTCTTCAATGTTTTGAAAGAAACTTTTTGAGCTTTATCTCTACCATTATCTAAAATAGTATCTAATTCATCTGAATTAAAGTAGTACTCATATTTTTCTTGAAAATCTGTTAAGAATGTTTTTACGATTTCTGCTAAATCTGATTTAAACACACCATAATTAGAGTCTTTATATTTAAGTTGTAATGATTCTAGAGATTCATCCGTTAAACTAGAATAAATGGATAATAAATTAGAAATACCTGGCTTGTGCTCTCTATCAAATTTTATAATACCATCTGAATCAGTTACTGCACTTTTGATTTTTTTAGCAGCAGTATTTGGTTGGTCAAGTAAGGAAATGAAATTCTTTTGATTATCATCACTTTTACTCATTTTTCTAGTTGGATCCTGTAAACTCATCACACGACCACCCACTTTTGGTATGCGTATTTCGGGTTTAATTAATATATCGTTAAAACGAGAATTAAATCTATCTACTAAGTTTCTTGTTAATTCCATGTGTTGCTTTTGGTCGTCGCCCACAGGGACAATATTCGTGTTATAGATTATGATGTCTGCGGCCATTAACGGTGGATATGTAAGTAAACCTGCTGGAACGCCTTCAGTCTGTTTAGTAGCTTTATCTTTAAATTGTGTCATACGTTCCAATTCTCCAATAGAAGAGATCGAAGTGAGCATCCAACTCGCCTGTATATGCGCCGGTACTTCTGATTGTATGAATAATGTGGATTTCTCTGGGTCGATACCAGAGGCTAAATAAATCGCCGCAAGCTGTCTTGTTTGTTTACGTAACTTCAAACGATCTTGTGGAACAGTAATTGCGTGCTGATCCACGATGCAGAAGAAACAATTGTAATCGTCTTGGACTTCACCAAATTGTTTCAATGCACCAATGTAATTACCAAGTGTTGGAATACCACTGGGCTGGATACCTGAAAATAATGTTTCCATTTTTAGATGCCTACCTTCTAAAATTTAATTTAATACATATTACCTACATTATAACAGTATTTCAATCATTTGTAATTTATGTTAAACTATAGACATATCAATATTTCTATCCGAATTTATTGAGAATTGCTTTTATTTTAAATTTTTTGATAAAAATTAAAGAATTCTCATTTAATTTTAATGTTGAAAGGGTATACTTTGATTGTAAGGTTAAGGAAGACGAAGTTTACTTGAAAGTTTCTTAATCATATAAATATTGAAATCTAATGAATTTAAATTCATGAAAAATAGGAGAGTGAGATGTATGGTAACATTATTTACTTCACCAAGTTGCACATCTTGCCGTAAAGCGAAAGCATGGTTACAAGAACATGACATTCCGTATACGGAGCGTAACATTTTTTCAGAACACTTAACAATTGACGAAATCAAACAAATTTTAAAAATGACTGAAGACGGAACAGATGAAATTATATCTACACGTTCTAAGACTTACCAAAAGCTAAACGTTGATATAGACGCATTGCCGCTTCAAGATTTATATTCAATTATTCAAGATAATCCTGGTTTATTACGTCGTCCAATTATTTTAGACGAAAAACGTTTACAAGTTGGTTATAACGAAGACGAAATCAGACGTTTCTTACCAAGAAAAGTACGTACGTTCCAATTACAAGAAGCGCAACGTATGGTTGACTAAAACAAATCATAATTTACAATATTGGCCATAAAGTAGCATGTTTATGATGTTGCTTTGTGGCTTTATTATATTTAGCATAACAAATAGACTCAGAGTGAAGTCAAATGAACCGATTATTTTATAGTTCAAGACTTTTAAAAACAATGAGCCATTTGATTGAAGAATGATAAAAGTGAAACAAGCACTTGGTAATTAGTGCTGTTTTTTTGGCTTATGTTAGGGTATGTGTTAATATAAGAGACCAATTAGGAAATAGTAAAAATTAATGAAACAAATCAATTGTAATTATTACTACGTTCTAATACAATAATGATTACTATTCATCGACTGTAAGGAGTGAGATGATATGAGAATAGAGCGTGTTGACGATACTACTGTTAAATTATTTATAACATATAGTGATATAGAGGCTAGAGGTTTTAAACGTGAGGATTTGTGGACAAATCGTAAGCGTGGTGAAGAGTTCTTTTGGAACATGATGGAAGAAATCAACGAAGAAGAAGATTTTGTAGTTGAAGGTCCTTTATGGATACAAGTACATGCTTTTGAAAAAGGTGTTGAAGTAACGATATCTAAATCTAAAAATGAAGACCTTATTAATATGTCAGAGAATGGTGATAACGAACAACTTGATTATCAAGTGAACGATTTATTATCACAGACGTTTGATCAAGATGATAGTTTAGAAGATTTATTTGAACAACGTCAACAACAAAAAGAAAGCAACCACAATCAAGATAATAATGACCATAAACAACAAAGCACACGTACAGTAATTGTTAAATTTAACGATTTAGAAGAAGTGATTGATTATGCACACCACAACAATCAATCAGTAGATGACTTTGAAGATTTATTATACAGTTTTAATAATATATACTACTATGCTGTTCATTTTGATGAAACAGTGGATCAAGAATCAATTAATGATAGTTATAGTCAATTACTTGAATTCGCATATCCTACTGACAAATCAGAAGTATATTTAAACGACTATGCAAAAATTATTATGAGTCATAATGTTGCGTCACAAGTACGTCGTTATTTCCCAAGTGCGACAGAATAATATAAAATTTTTAATTTAAAATTGAGACCTGTTGAAATTTAATTTTCAGCGAGTCTTTTTGTGTGCCTTATTTTATTTATGTTCAATTACCAGTGGTATATAAATCATTTGCTATCATTACTATATTTTAAAAGTAATGATTCATTTGTAACAGTGTAATAAAATGAGGTGGTAAAATTATGTTATGTGCAAGAAATGAAAGTAACCAAATCATATCGGCAATGATTGCTCAAAAAGGACATCAATATACGTGTCCGCATTGTAATAATAAAGTTATATTTAAAAAAGGCCAATTCATTGCACCACATTTTGCTCATGTAAGTAAAAGGATGCTTACATGCAATAAAGGAGAAACTTATGAACACTATTGTCTTAAATACCAACTTGCTCAATGGTTTGAAAAATATAATTATAATGTTGCCATAGAACCTTATATAACAGGATGTTATCAATATCCTGATTTAATCATAAATCACAGTGTAGCAATTGAAATACAATTTTCACGAATTACGATATCAAATATAAAAAAACGCAGTATATCCTTACAAAAATGTGGGCTAGATGTTGTGTGGGTTATTAATAATCCAAGTTATGATAAGATAACACAAATTTTAATGCTTACAACTTGTGAACGGACTTATATTAATTTAAAAGAGCACCACTTATTTGCTTGGAATGATTACACACAAGAACTGTACAAATATAAGATATTACAATATCTTGGTGGCAAACGATATGTTGCGAAAAGAGAGATTGTTTCAAATGATGCTTTGGTACATACCTCGACTCATGTAGATATGCAATATAACAATTTAACATTAAAGTTAAGTGAAACTGCAATTATTAAATACTTGAAGCATTGTCGTAATAGGCGTTCGGTACTTGAGCCGAGTCTTAGCGTTATGTACCAATTACAATTATCAGAGTCATGGGTAAGTAAACATCTTGGTATCATTTTCCCAGAACAATTATATGTTAAATCTCATCCAGTATATTGGCAATTACAACTTCTATTTATGTTAAAGCATGTACAATATAAGTTAAGTGATTTTATAAAATTAATTGAGTATAATGAATTTTATACAGGGGATGTTAATAAGGAAGAAATTGCTAGGGAAATGGTTAGAAAATTTCAGAAATTGAATTATAGCATTGGACGTAATAACGTGCAAAAATGATTGTTACGTGAGAAAATTATAATAATGAACTTTATAGGAGGTTTACTTAATATTATGACTGAACAATTAACAAGAGAAGAACAAGAACGTAAATACCCTGAATATACTTGGGACTTAACTACTATTTTCGAATCAGATGAAGCTTTTGAAGCAACATTTAAAGAAGTGGAAAATAACATAGGACAAGAAGAACAATTTAGAGGTCATTTAGCTGATAGTGCAGAAACACTTTATAACGCATTAGCTTTAGAAGACGAACTGGGTTCTCAATTAGAAAAAGTATACGTATATGCTCATCTAAAACAAGATCAAGATACTGCAAATGATAAGTACACGGGATACGAGTCACGTGCACATCAACTTATTATTAAATTTAGTTCTGGATGGAGTTTCTTAGTTCCAGAAATTTTACAAATTGATGAAGCACAAATCCAAAATTTCATTGAATCTAATGATGATTTAAAACGTTATGCATTTGATTTGAAACTGATTAATGAAAAACGACCTCATGTTTTAAGTGCAGATAAAGAAAAATTACTTACTGAGGCACAAGATGCTTTAGCAACATCAGATAATGTATATGGTATGTTTAGTAACGCTGATTTAGAATTTGAAGATGCAATTGATAAAGATGGGAATCATCATTCATTAACTCAAGGTACGTTTATAAAATGTTTAGAATCAGATGATCGTATTTTACGTAAATCTGCATTTGAAAATTTATATAAAGCCTATGGCGCATTTAACAATACATTAAGCGCAACTTTAGGCGGCGAAGTGAAAAAGAATGTGTTTAATGCCAAAACACATAATTACGAAACTGCAAGAGCAAGCAGCATTAAGTAATAATCATATACCAGAAGAAGTATATGATAATTTAGTTAAAACTGTGCATAACTACTTACCATTATTACATCGCTATACGAAATTACGTAAAGACTTATTAGGTTTAGAAGATATGAAGATGTACGATCTTTATACACCTTTAGTTAAAGATGTGAAATTTGAAATGCCGTATGAAGAAGCTAAAGATTGGATGGTAAAAGCTTTACAACCTATGGGCGAAGAATATATGAAAGTTGTTGAAGAAGGGTTAAATCATCGTCAGGTAGACGTATACGAAAATAAAGGTAAACGCTCAGGTGGTTATTCTTCAGGTGCGCATTTAACTAATCCCTTTATATTATTAAATTGGTCCAATACAGTGAGTGATTTATATACATTAGTGCATGAATTTGGTCACTCTGCACATAGTTATTTCAGTCGTCAAAACCAACCGACCAATTCAAGTGGTTATACAATTTTTGTAGCAGAAGTAGCTTCTACATGTAATGAAGCATTGTTAAGCGACTATATGGACAAACATTTAGATGATGAACGTAGACTATTATTACTTAATCAAGAACTTGAACGTTTCCGTGCAACATTATTTAGACAGACAATGTTTGCTGAATTTGAGCATAAGATTCATCAAATCGAAGAGGCAGGAGAACCACTTACAGCAAATCGTATGAATGAAGAATACGCAGAATTGAATAGACAATACTTTGGTGATTCTGTCGAAACAGATGAAGATATTAGTAAAGAGTGGTCAAGAATTCCTCACTTCTATATGAATTATTATGTGTATCAATATGCAACTGGATATAGTGCGGCTCAAAGTTTAAGTCGTCAAATTTTGGCTGAAGGCCAACCAGCAGTGGACAGATATATTAATGAATTCTTGAAAAAAGGTAGCTCAGATTACCCAATTGAAATACTTAAAAATGCAGGTGTAGATATGACAACTCCTGAACCAATTGAACAAGCTTGCCAAGTATTCGAACAAAAATTAGACGCTTTTGAAAAGCTTATGAAAGCTTAGTGTGAATGTATTCGTTTTCAATATGACAAGTTTGTGACAAAGTGATTTTATTTAAACTAAAAGGTTGAAAGACGCATTTTAGCGTGTTATATTATAAACATGAAATTAATCACATAACAAACATACCCCTTTGTTTGAAGTGAGAAAATTTCTCCCATCCCCTTTGTTTAGCGCCGTGTAATCAGACACGGCGTTTTTTTATATCCTTTTTTAATTAAATTCAAAAATATGAATAACTATTCGTTTGACTTTAAAAAATTAAAGTTATAGAATTAACTTGTACTTAAAATAAATACAAGAAAGAGGTTGTATAGATGAAATTAGCAGTTGTAGCGAGCAAATGGTAAAGCAGGGCAACTCATTACAAAAGAAGCCTATGATAGAGGGCTAGACGTGACTGCCATTGTAAGAAGTTCAAATAAAACAGTAGCAGATCAAGTGATTCAAAAAGATTTATTCGATTTAACAATGGCTGACATTGCAGAATTTGATGTAGTTATCGATGCTTTTGGACAACCTGATGAAAATAAATTAGATGAACATAGTAAATCAATGAAACATCTAGGTGATTTAGTAAGTAACAGCAACAAGCGTTTGTTAATTATTGGCGGGGCAGGTAGTTTGTATGTAGATGAAGCACATACGCTGAAGTTGATAGACGCACCAGATTTTCCTGACCAATTTAAAAAGATTAGCCAAGCACAAATCAAAACACTAGAAGAAATACAAAAACGAAAAGATGTAAAATGGACATTTGTTTGTCCCGCGCCAGATTTTCAATATAATGGTGAGAAAACTGGAGAATATAAATTGAGTGCAGACGAAGTTATTGGTTCAAATGTAAGTTATGCAGATTTTGCTCAAGCAATGGTAGATGAAGTAGTAGATGCACAACATATCCAACAACGTTTTGCAGTATTTGCGAAATAAAATAATAATGAAAACTTTAGTAAGATGAGACTATGTCTCAACCCTGAAATATAAATAGTGATTTGGACCGATACTTGTGGAAAAGTACTAGAAGAAGATTATAGATTGAAGCTGTACTAGCGAAAAGTACGCACAAAAAATGCCAACAAAGCCTGTGACTTTGTTGGCATTCTGAGATAGCCTTTAGGGCTATCTTTTTATTTGTTAAAAAGTGTGGTTATCTGTTTATTTCACATTCAAATTTTAGATCTCCAAAATTTTCCATCTGGAGATTTAAGTTTTTCTATCTTTTGTTGCAGTGCTAATTTTTTAAGTTCTTTATTCATTAATTTTTCAGGCCATTCATAAATGGTAAGTAACTCTTCTTTAGTAACTAATTGCTGTTGTTGTATATAACCTTCGAGTGTAGGCGGTAATTTTTTTTCAATAGGTGTTCCAATTAGTTCATTTATGATATACGTATAGATGTGATAAGGATAGAGACCTTCAACTTTCAATCCTTCTTCGTGAACGTCTTCATTAAAGAATACAAGTGAAGGCGCTTCTTCAATCTCCATTTCTCGTGCAATATGCAAGTCTACTTGTAAGCTTTCTTTTAAATAGCTACTATGCAAATCTTCTTTAAAGACTTCATAATCTAACCCCGCATTACTTATGCAATTATTGACCATTGATTCAGTGATTATATCTCTTTTTGGTATAATTTCATTTTGTACAAGGTGTATAAAACGTTCAGCACGTATGCGTCCTTGAAGTTCAGCAACCTTATATGCGAGTGCAATATTATCTAAGTCCGATGTGCTCTGCGCTTGGCATTTTGTTAAGACACGTAAAGATGGATTTAATATATGTCTTATACTGATATATTGCTTATACTCTATACGCAATTTAGAGAGAATTGCTGATAATTTGAAGCAATCTTTACTGAATGGGTCGAAAAAAGAATAAATTTCTATCTTACTCACAGGTGAAAGATTCGCATCTTCACGACTATTAGCATGTATTAATTTTAATTCTTCAGTCATGTACATTTCACCTACAATTAGTTTTCGGTATTAACCATATGATTCGCTGTTAAACGCAATCTTTCATACAAATAATCGCCGACACCGCTTGGAAATCTGCATGCTGAATAGCACTATACATATTTTCAAGCCATGCGTCGCGTTCGTTGTTTGTTATTATAAACTCCATATGACGTCTTTTTAACATTGGATGACCATGTTCTTCTGAATAAAGGCTTGGTCCGCCTAAAAATTGAGTCAAGAATTGTTTTTGTTTTCTACTTGTTTCTTGAAAATCTCCAGGAAACAAATGGTTAATTCTGTCATCTTTTTCCACTAAAAAATAGAAATGGTCAATCATCTTATATAATGCTTCATGTCCAATGATTTCGTAAGGTGTCTGTGTCATTTTATCACCATATTCTCTTAATATATAACTAATATAACACGAATATTTACATTTGGAAGTAATTCGACTTTTTAAACTTGTGCGCAATTAGTTGTTGTTCAAATTTGATTTGCGATTGAAAAATCTTTGTACTTTATTTTCGGGTGTTTCGTGTTTAATGTCGAATGTTTCAAGAATCATTTCAAATTGAATTAAACCATCATCATAATCTTCAACTTCATATTCCAATTCATAATCTTGATAATTTAAATAGTCACTTCTATCTAAAACGAGTAAATTGCCTTGGATTTCTTTTTCTAAACGCGAAGTAGTCAAAGCACCAAGAATAACAAGCTGATTAATGTCAACATTCATTTTAGTTAATTGTTCGGTGATTTCTAATGGTAAATCATTCGCGACTAATTTTTTATTTAATTCGGGTATAACATCTGTTTCAAAATTATATTCCATTAAGCCAACTTCGGCAGTATCTTTAAGGTCATTTCATAGTATTCATCTTTTACGCGTATTCTTAGTGCAGACTTATGTGAGCGTAAATCAAATTGCTCAGTATCTATATAATAGTTTGTTTGACTGAAGGGTTCCATGTCTGGGAAATACTTATTATATATAGATTGGTACTGTGATTGAGATAATAATTGTTTGAATTCAATTTCATTGTTAGTTGCCACGAGAAACACTCCTTTAAAGCATATAATGATTTATTCTAAAACACTTACGACATAATTTAAATTGAACTGCATTTTAAAATTTAAAATACTTTAGGTATTATGCTAAATTGTTGTCGTAACATTAGCCTTGTAACGTGTTATGTGCGATAGAATTATGTTAAAATGAGGGAGAATAAGGAGGAACAAGCATGCGTATTTATGTAAATGAAATTAAAGTAACAGAAGATAGTATTAATTGTTATACAGAAGCGTCTACAGAAGGTCTAGAAGAAGCAGGACAAATGCTTGTTGACAGTGATAATTATAGTTTTGCCTACATCTTGGATGATGGACAATCGTATTCATATTTAATTTTTGTTCAAGAAACTTGGTCTATGCTACATGAAAATAAAGGTAAGAAAATAATAATAAATGATAAATTAGAATTACAGCAGTTCGAAAGGGAATTTAATTACATATTGGATAACATACAAGGTAATTTAAATTATGGTAAAGCGTTTGTTTCCGTTGTAGAAGATACTTTCGAACTAGAGTGAAGCGGAGTGAGGCATTATGAATCAATGGGATCAATTTTTATCTCCATATAAACAAGCGGTGGACGAATTGAAAATTAAATTAAAAGGCCTTAGAAAACAATATGAAGTAGAAGACAATGCTTCGCCAATTGAATTCGTAACTGGCCGTGTCAAACCAATGACTAGCATTATTGATAAAGCAAATAAGCGTCAAATTTCTTTTGATCGATTACATGAAGAAATGTATGATATTGCGGGGTTACGCTTAATGTGTCAATTTGTTGATGACATTGAAGTTGTAGTTAATTTATTAAGACAACGTGAAGATTTTAAAGTTGTGGAAGAACGAGATTACATTAGTAATACCAAACAAAGTGGTTACCGTTCATTCCATGTTATTATTGAATATCCTATTGAAACACTAAAAGGAGAAAAGAAAATATTAGCAGAAATTCAAATCAGAACGCTAGCCATGAACTTTTGGGCCACTGTTGAACATACATTACGTTATAAATATGATGGAGATTACCCACCTGAGATTCAACATCGCCTTGAACGGGCGACAGAAGCGGCGTTTTTACTTGATGAAGAAATGTCAGAAATTAAAGAAGAAATTCAAGAAGCACAAAAATATTATTCTAAAAAACGCTCTAAGAAACATAATAATGATTAGGGGGTGTAATCATGCGTTATACGATACTATCTAAAGGTGATTCGAAATCGAATGCACTGAAACATAAAATGATTAACCATATGAAGGATTTTCAAATGGTTGAAGACCCAGATAATCCTGAGATAGTTATATCAGTGGGCGGTGACGGGACATTGTTACAAGCTTTCCATCAATATAGCCACATGCTATCTCGTTGTGCGTTTGTAGGGGTACATACTGGTCATTTAGGATTTTATGCGGACTGGTTACCACATGAAGTAGAAAAGTTAATTATTGAAATTAATAATTCAGAATTCCAAGTCATAGAATATCCTTTGTTAGAAATTATTGTGCGTTATAACGATAATGGTTACGAAACAAGATATTTAGCTTTAAACGAAGCAACTATGAAAACAGAAAATGGTTCTACTTTAGTGGTCGATGTGAACATACGAGGTAATCAATTTGAACGATTTAGAGGTGATGGTTTATGTGTATCTACACCATCAGGTTCAACGGCGTATAACAAAGCCTTAGGTGGCGCGTTAATTCATCCATCTCTAGAAGCAATGCAAATTGCAGAAATTGCATCAATTAATAATAGAGTGTTTAGAACAGTAGGCTCGCCTTTAGTATTGCCTAAACACCATACCTGTTTGATAACACCTGTTAACCATGACACGATATTAACTACTATTGATCATGTAAGTATTAAACATAAAAATGTTAATGCTATACAATTTAGAGTAGCTAATGAAAAAGTAAGGTTTGCTAGATTTAGACCATTTCCTTTCTGGAAAAGAGTACATGATTCCTTTATCTCTAGTGGGGAAGATGAGTAATGAAATTCACATATGATATTGAATGTCCAGAAATGGTAAGAACATTTTTACAAAAAAACCATTATTCTAAGCGGACTATAAGCGCCATTAAACATAATGGCGCTTTAGTTGTTAACGGACAGCCAGTTACAGTTAGAAAACAGTTAGAAATTGGCGATGTGCTTCAAGTTCATTTAGGGCATGAAACGCCAAGTTCGAATTTGCTGCCTTTTACGGATAGATTGAATATCTTATACGAAGACGAATATTTACTTGTTGTATCGAAACCTGCACTTCAAAATTGTGCACCCTCGAGAGATCATAAACATTTGAGCTTAGTCGAGCAAGTATTAGGCTATTTTAAACAGTCATCTCTCTCAATTACCCCTCATATCGTTACTCGGATAGATCGTAATACATCTGGCATCGTTCTATTTACCAAACATGGATTTATCCATCATTTAATGTCTCAGACACAGGTTGATAAACGATATTTATGTATATGCCATGGGAGTTTGAAAGATGAAGGCTTGATTGATGCACCTATTGCAAGAGATCCATCTAGTATTATTCAACGCCAAGTTAACGTAAAGGGTAAAGAAGCGAGAACACGTTTTAAATGCCTGCAACGTTCTGAAGATTATAGTTTGAGCGAAGTACATTTATTAACTGGTAGAACACATCAAATACGTGTGCATTTTCAACATATAGGACATCCAATCGTGGGCGATGATTTATATGGAGAAAAGCACCCAATATATACACATCAATTATTACGCTGTGTACGCGTAACTTTTATTCATCCAATCACGTATAAAAAGATTGAGATAAATGATGAGTATAGCGCAATAGAATCTATATTTAATATGATATAATTTTTAACATTCATGGAGGTGGGGCCATTGGCTAATGAAAAGGATTCAATCACTTTAGAGGACGAACAAGTATATGATCAAGCGTTGTTAGATGATTTGTTGCTTGAAAACCATATCGATGAATTTAGAAATGAATTTTTAGCGATGCATACATATGAACAAAGTGAATACTTTGAAGACAGCAATGAAGAAATTCGACAAAGAATATTTGAAGTATTATCACCTGAAGAAGTAGCTGATTTCTTTGAACAACTAGAAATTGACGAAGATGAATATGAATCACTTTTTGACACTATGGATGCCGAATATGCGAGTAAAGTGCTAGAAGACATGTCTTATGATAATGCTGTAGATATAATGAATCAGTTATCTAAGCAAAAAATTGTTAGCTTACTCACATTAATGAAACGTGAAGATGCTAAAGAAATCAAAGCATTACTACACTACGAAGAAGATACTGCTGGTGGTATCATGACGACAGAGTATATTTCTTTAAAAGCGACAATGCCAGTTAAAGAAGCAATGATGCACGTAAAAGAACAAGCACCAGATGCCGAAACAATTTATGTTATTTTCACAGTAAATGATAATAAACAACTTGCGGGCGTACTTTCGTTAAGAGATTTAATTGTGGCTGAAAATGATGCATATATTGAAGATATTATGAGTGAACGTGTAATCAGTGCAAATGCGGCAGATGATCAAGAAGACGTTGCTCAAAAAATGCGAGATTATGATTTTATTGCGATGCCTGTAGTAGATTATCAAGATCATTTACTTGGTATTATAACTATCGATGATATTTTAGATGTTATGGATGAAGAAGCTAGCGAAGACTACTCACGCTTAGCCGGTGTGTCAGATGTTGATGCGACGAACGATTCCATTATAAAAACAGCTAGAAAACGCTTGCCTTGGTTAATTATATTAACATTTCTAGGTATGATTACTGCCACAATTTTAGGCTCTTTCGAAGATACTTTATCGCAAGTGGCATTATTAGCTGCCTTTATTCCAATTATAAGTGGGATGTCAGGTAATTCTGGTACACAATCGCTTGCCGTTTCTGTGCGTAATATTTCAACTGGTGAAATTTACGAGCAAAGTAAATTCAAAGTAGCACTGAGAGAAACTGGAAGTGGGTTTTTAAGTGGTTTAATTTGCTCAATATTGCTATTTTTAATTATAATGATACTTTATGGTCAACCGATATTAGCAGTGATTGTAGGCGCTAGTTTGACGATAGCAATGACAGTCGGTACATTAGTAGGCTCAATGATTCCGTTAGTTATGGATAAATTGAAAATCGACCCCGCAGTGGCGAGTGGCCCTTTTATTACAACAATTAATGATATCGTAAGTATGTTAATTTATTTTGGTTTAGCAACGTCATTTATGTCTTATTTAACGTAGGAGGGTTATATGGAATTTCTATCGCTTGTTGTCGTTGTATTAGCGGCATTTTTAACACCAATTTTAGTCAATAGACTACGTGTTAGTTTTTTACCTGTCGTAGTTGCTGAAATATTAATGGGTATCGTTATTGGTCACTCATTTTTAAATTTAGTAGAACGCGATGCGATGCTTAATATTTTATCCACTTTAGGATTTATCTTTTTAATGTTTTTAAGTGGTTTAGAAATAGATTTTAAAGCATTTAAAAAAGATAAAAGTTCGACTACACAAGAAGAAAAATCTAAAAAACAAGAACCTGGGCATTTACAATTAGCAGTTATTGTATTTATGGCTATTATGATTATTTCAATTGTATTTGCTTATATGTTTAAATGGTTCGGATTAATAGATGATGTTTTACTTATGGTAATTATTATTTCCACAATTTCTTTAGGTGTAGTAGTACCAACTTTAAAAGAAATGAACATTATGCGCACTACAATAGGACAATTTATCCTACTTGTTGCTGTACTAGCAGATTTAGTGACAATGATACTTCTTACAGGTTATGGCGCGATGCATGCTTCTGGCAGCACATCACTTTGGTTAATTGGTAGTTTAGTTGTATTTACACTTATCTTTTATTTCTTAGGAGGTATCTTCAAGAAAGCGCAGTTCCCGCAAATGTTGATGGATGGTACGACACAAATTGGAATACGTGCAGTCTTTGCATTGATCATTTTGTTAGTAGCATTAGCAGAAGGCGTAGGAGCTGAAAATATACTTGGGGCATTCTTAGCAGGTGTCGTTGTATCATTATTAGGTCCAGATGAAGATATGGTAGAGAAATTAGATTCATTTGGTTATGGTTTCTTTATTCCTATATTCTTTATAATGGTAGGGGTAGATTTAAATATTCCAGAGTTAATTAAAGAACCATCGTTATTATTAATTATACCCTTTTTAATATTAGCATTTTTAATTTCGAAATTAGTTCCTGTGTTTTACATACGTAGATGGTTCGATATGAAAACAACGATTTCTTCAGCCTTTCTACTAACTTCAACACTATCTTTAGTAATCGCATCGGCGAAAATCGCTGAACAATTAGGTACTATTTCTAGTGAAATATCAGGTATTTTAATACTAAGTTCAGTTATTACATGTGTATTTGTACCTATTGTCTTTAAAAAGATGTTCCCAATGCCAGATGAAGCAACAAGACAAATTGAAGTTAGCTTAATCGGTAAAAACCAATTAACAATACCTATCGCTCAGAATTTAACTTCACAGCTTTATCAAGTTTCACTTTATTATAGAAATGATTTAAGTGATAAACGCAAGCTATCTGATGCCATTTCTATGATTGAAATTGCTGATTATGAAGAAGAGTTATTGGAACGATTAGGGTTATTTGAAAGAAATATTGTAGTCTGTTCAACTAATGATGATGATATTAACCGAAAAGTTGCTTTGATGGCTAAAGCACATGGTGTTAAACGTGTAATTTGTAGGTTAGAATCAAGCTCTAGTGATGTTGAACTACAAAAAGAAGGCATAGAAGTATTCAGTAGTTATTTGAGTAACAAAATATTACTGAAAGGTTTAATTGAAACACCAAACATGCTTAATCTTTTAAGTAATGTTGAAACTTCATTATATGAAATCGCAATGTTAAATCATCAATATGACCAAATTCAATTACGTAATTTCCCATTCGATGGTGATATTATTTTTGTACGTATCATTAGAAATAATGAGTCTATCGTGCCTCATGGTGATACACAATTACGTTATAGAGATAGAGTGATTGTAACTGGCTCTAAAGAATATGTAGATGAATTGAAACGTGAATTAGAATTTTATTATTAGCAACGAGTATAGCGTTAAGTTAAAAAAATGATTTTTATGTACCTCTGACGCTTACTTTTATAATTAGGTTTAAAATGACTTTCATTTGATAGAAAGCGTAGATATTAATTAAATAGATTATAGATAGTAAAAAAACTGTTTAAACAATCAAACCAATGTTAAAATAAGGGATATTGGAATTGGAATCGAGTCAATGAGTCAAAGCTTTTTGATGATTTCTCGAACCGGTTTGAAATGAAAACTTTAATAAAGGAGTTATTCTCATGTTTAATTTAGAAAATAAGACGTTTGTCATTATGGGTATTGCTAATAAACGTAGTATCGGATTTGGTGTAGCTAAAGTATTAGATGAATTAGGTGCAAAATTAGTATTTACATATCGTAAAGAGCGAAGTAAAAAAGAGTTAGAAAAATTAGTAGAACAATTGAATCAAGAAACACATCATATATATCAAATTGATGTTCAAAAAGATGAAGATGTTGTCGACGGTTTTGCTAAAATTGGCGAAGAAGTTGGAAACATTAATGGTGTTTATCACTCAATCGCTTTTGCAAACATGGAAGATTTACGTGGTCGTTTCATAGATACTTCTCGCGATGGATTTTTATTAGCGCAAGACATAAGTTCATACTCATTAACAATCGTGTCACGTGAAGCTAAAAAATTGATGCCTGAAGGTGGTAGTATCGTAGCTACAACGTACTTAGGTGGAGAATTTGCTGTTCAAAATTATAATGTTATGGGTGTTGCTAAAGCAAGTTTAGAAGCAAATGTCCGTTATTTAGCATTAGATTTAGGTGAAGACAATATTCGTGTAAATGCAATCTCAGCAGGTCCAATACGTACTTTAAGTGCAAAAGGCGTAGGCGGATTCAATACGATTTTAAATGAGATAAAAGAACGTGCCCCATTAAAACGTAATGTTGATCAAGAAGAAGTAGGTAAAACTGCGAGCATACTTATTAAGTGATTTCTCTAGTGGAGTAACTGGTGAAAACATTCATGTTGACAGTGGTTATCATATCGTTAAATAATAATCCAAACACCTCTAATACGCAATGTGTAGTAATTAACATTGCACGTTAGAGGTGTTTTTTAAAAACTATAAAAAGTGGCACTATGATGACAAACTAAAAAGCTGAAAGATCCTTATTAATGTAAAGGATCTTTCAGCTTTTTTAGTTAAATAACAATTTTTATAAACGAGCTAATCTTTGACGTCACTATTAGTCGCTTCAATAAGCTGTTGTCTATACCGGAATACATTACGGACGATAGATTTAATAACAGCATATAGTGGCACAGCAACAAGGATGAGTACAAAACCACCAAGGTTACCTGCTGCTAAAATCACAACAATGACTGTTAATGGATGGATGTTTAAAGATTTACCCATAACGTTTGGTGTAATGACATTTCCTTCTAGCTGTTGTGCAATCAGTGTAATGATACAGACCCAAATAAATACCGTTGGACTTTGTATAATGCCAATGATTCCAGCAGGTACAAATGCCATCCAAGGGCCTAGGAATGGAATCATATTGGCAAGACAGGCAAACATAACAAGTAATAATGTATAGTTAAGTCCTAGAATAGAATAACCAATATATAAAATGACACCTAAAATAATACTAACAGTTACTTGACCTTGAATATAAGATTTAACTGTTTCGTTTAAGTCTTTTAATAATTCAACTACGAATACTTTTCTATCCCCTTTAAACAATCTTGCAATAAAAGGAATAAATCTTTCGTGGTCTTTTAGCATATAAATTAGGAAGAATGGCACCATGATGAGCAGAAACATAGTAGAAATAAATGATGTCACGAATCCTAATGAATTAGATAATATGCTAGTAGCGCCATCGCTCATTGATTTAATCATATTATTAATTCTATCTGTTACATCTGTTGGCAATCTTTCCATTTGATCTAAAGCAAAATTAACAATGTGTTGAACTTCATTTTGTAGCGTTGGGATTTGTTTAATTAATCTTGAAATTTGTTCTATTATCAGCGGTGCAATATAACCTACAAAGCTGCTTATAATAATAACTAACGCAATCAAGATAATTGTTATACTACCCCAACGTGGAACTTTGTTTTTTTCAAGTATTTTTTGAAAAGGTAAACAGATATAGAATAAGAAGCCACTAAGTAACAGTGGTAACAACACTGATTGAATAATAACAATAAATGGTGTGAAGACACTATGGACTTCCATTACTAATTTGATTAGTAAAAACAGGATAAGTAAGGCAACACCTGTTCTAAACCAAACCTTATTAAGCATAGGACTTTTCCTCCTAAAAATCGTATTTGAAGTACTATTCAGTATATCTCAAATAGCTACAGAACAAAAGATAAAAATTGATGTCAATTCGATGAATAATGAAATCGATTCAAATAACTTTATAGAATATTAACTAAAGTTACATAATGCATTAAATAGTGTAAAATTATTTCATTGGAAAATTTAAGTTATTAAAAATTTTTATTATTAATTCGCAATTAGAAATATATAAATTGTGAAAAAGATAACTTATGAAATGCGTTGCGCGGAATATTTTATATGTGTATAATGATAAAAAATATCATTATACATAATGGTACAACAAGGGGGATACGTTATGTTAGAGAGTTTACTTACGTGGTTGTATGATATTGTATGGAGCAAGCCTTTAGTCTATGGTTTGTTACTTACAGGGGTATTATTTTCATTTATGATGCGCTTTTTCCAAGTTAGACATTTTAAAGAAATGATACGTCTAATGTTTCAAGGGGAGAAATCACCCACAGGTATATCCAGTTTCCAAGCGATTGCACTATCATTAGCAGGTCGTGTAGGTACTGGTAATATTGTAGGTGTGTCGACTGCCATATTCATTGGTGGTCCTGGTGCGATATTTTGGATGTGGGCATCAGCGTTTTTAGGAGCCGGTAGTGCATTTATTGAATCTACACTCGGTCAGATTTATAAAAGGGAAGAAAAGGGACAGTATCGAGGTGGACCAACATTCTATATCGAATATGGTATCAAAGGTAAACTCGGTAAAATTTATGGTTTAATCTTTGCTGTAGTAACAGTAATTTCAGTAGGTTTATTATTACCAGGTGTTCAATCCAATGCAATTTCTAGTTCAATGAAAAATGCGTTCAGTTTTGAACCTTGGATAGTCGCAACATTTTTGGCAGTAATAATTGCTTTAATTATATTCGGTGGTATTAAATGGATTGCAAACGCCGCGACTGCAGTTGTTCCGTTTATGGCAATTTTATATATTTTAATGGCAGTTGTTATTATATTTATTAATATTGAACAAGTTCCAGCGCTATTTGCTTTAATATTCAAATCTGCATTTGGGTTTGAAGCAGCATTTGGTGGGATCGTTGGGGCAATGATTGAAATTGGTGTTAAAAGAGGTCTATATTCCAATGAAGCAGGTCAAGGGACGGGACCACATGCTGCGTCTGCAGCAGAAGTATCTCATCCAGCTAAACAAGGGTTAGTACAATCATTCTCAGTATATATTGATACACTTTTTGTGTGTACGGCAACAGGTTTAATCATTTTACTTTCAGGTACATATAATGTCACTGGTAATGCTGACATGTCAGATGGTAAAGGCAGTTTAATTAAAGATAGTGGTATTTTTGTAGAGATGTCGAATGGAGATAAAGATTATTCTGGTACAGCAATGTACGCGCAAGCTGGTATTGATAAAGCATTCCAAGGCAGTGGTTATCAATTCGATCCTGCATTCTCAGGAATAGGGTCATACTTCATTGCGATTGCACTATTCTTCTTTGCCTTTACAACAATATTGGCATATTACTATATTGCTGAAACCAATATTACGTATTTAACTAGAAAAAGTTCGAAAAAAATGACTTTTGTTTATATTAATATCACTAGAATTGTTCTCATTGCGGCTACAGTGTATGGGGCAGTGAAAACTGCTGATGTAGCATGGATGATGGGTGATTTAGGTGTAGGTATGATGGCTTGGCTAAATATCATTGCAATTTGGATATTGCATAAGCCTGCAATTAACGCGTTGAAAGATTATGAGAAACAGAAGAAAGACCTTGGATCAGGTAAAAAAGCAATTTATAAACCAGATCCTAAGAAGTTGCCTAATGCTGTCTTTTGGCATAAAGATTATCCTAAACGACTAAAAGAAGAAAAGTTTGAGGAATAACTCAGTATTCATTTTATAAAAAATTAAGTTGAAATATTTTAAAATAATGCGTCTCTTGGTACAATGTCATTAAGACTACTAGGGGGCGCATTATTTATGTATGATTTTCAACCAGGAAGAATTAATAAAATTAATTTTCCTAGCGAATTATTAGAACGAGATGTCACATTATCTATTTATTTACCAAAAGATTTTTCAGAATTATTTAAGTATAAAGTTGTATTTTGTTTTGATGGTTTAGATTTTTTTAGTTTTGGAAGAATTCATAGAAGTTATGAAAGTCTACGTGAAGCGAATGAAATTGAAAAAGCAATCTTTGTTGGCTTTCATTATGAAGACGTTGATAAACGACGTGCAGAATTTCATCCACAAGGTGCGCGTACACATTTAACAGTTAAAGCAGTAGCGAACGAAATTTTACCTTTTATTGATCGAACGTTTCCTACATATAAAGTAGGTAATGCGCGTATAGTACTTGGAGATAGTTTAGGCGGAAGCGTAGCTTTAATGACAGCTTTATCGTATCCAAGAATTTTTAGTCAAGTTGGTTTATTAAGTCCACAACATGATGAAGTGATTCAAACTTTAATTGAACGATGTCAATTTCAAGAACAGTTAACAATATGGCATGCGGTTGGTTTAGAAGAAGCAGACTTTGAGTTACCAACAAATGGTAAGCGTGCAGATTTTCTAACGCCTAACCGTGAACTGAAATCGATTATTGAAGCAAATAACTTCACGCACCATTACATAGAGTTTGAAGGCGGCCATAGATGGAAATCATGGAAGCATTTACTCGATGATTTGCTAAAGTATTTTTTGTCAGATAATATTTCATTTTAATAATCTGAATAAAATTTAGTTTAAAGTAACGAATTTTTCAGAAATTTGATATAATGTAATTATGTTAAACAAAGGAGGAATTTAAATGATTTTAGGATTAGCATTAATTCCGTCAAAAGCGTTTCAAGATGAAGTGAATGCATATCGTAAGCGTTATGATGCTCATTATGCGTCAATTATGCCGCATATCACGATTAAGGGGCAATTTAAAATAAACGATAGCGATTTAGAATCTGTCAAAGAGACAATTAAATCTAGACTTGAGGGTATACCAACCGTTGATGTTCATGCAACAAAAGCATCGAACTTCGCGCCGATTACCAATGTCATTTATTTTAAAGTTGAAAAAACTGAAACTTTAGAAAAATTATTCTACAAATTTAACAATGGTGATTTCCATGGCGTGCCAGATCATTCATTTGTACCACATTTCACAATTGCGCAAGGACTAACAAGCCAAGAGTTCGAAGATATTTATGGACAATTGAAATTAGCGGGTATTGATTATAAAGAAACAATTGAACAACTTTCTTTAGTTTATTACGATGAGAAAGATGAAAAATGGAAAGTATTAGATAACTTTAACTTAGCTTAAATAATGCCCATTAGTAGCATCTATGGTTGCTTACGATAAAAAATGGAATTAAAAGAGGAGTCACTAACAACTTGTTAGTGACTCCTTACAGAGTGTCGACAAAGTCTCCGACTTTGTTGGCACTTTTTTGTGCACGTTTTCCGCGGGCACAGCCTCAGCCTGTAGTCTTCGGCTAGTGCTTTCCCCGCAGGAGTCGGCACAAATTACTGCCATTTTTTAAACAAAAATAATATAATATATTTAAATTAAACAGTGGTGGTATTTGTAATGTTGGATAAATCAATCGATAAGAGAGATCAATATGAAATGATTTCAATATCGGAATCATTTCCTAGTAATCACTTATTACGTAGAGTAGATAATATATTGGATTTAAATTTCATTTATGAACTTGTCGAAGACAAATATTGTCTTGATAATGGAAGACAATCAATAAATATGGACTCATTATCAATGAGTTTTTGTTCTATAGTTAACAAATAGGGACTTTAATAATTTATCCATGATTGGATGTACTCTAAAACGATTGATTGTTCTATATGATGGTTTTTGATTTTGAGATAACCACATCATACGAATACTATCTGAAAGTGCGACTTCAATTCATCGTCCAGAAAATATTGATTGTGTATAAGCATAAAGAATTATTTTCAACATCATTTTAGGGTGATAAGAGGATGCACCATTTAAGTGATTGAATTCGTAGAATTCTGTTTCTGGAATTGTTTCAACAATTTGATTAACTGCATGTGCGATATCATTGTTAGGAATCAAAATTTCAGTTTCCATTGGTAGTGTTAGCTGAGTCATATTATAATTTTTATACATAAGACACCTCGTTTTAAAATTATGTTAGAGTAACTTTATTATACGAAGTGGCTTATTTTTTTGTATAAATTTATATAATTGTTCCGATTTTGTAAAGCGCTGACGCCTAGGGAATAGTATGAGTTTGTAAAACAAATAATATCTCAACTCTATTGCTATATTGGCAGTAGATGACTGAAGTGAAAACGCGCATAATATTAAGCTTGTTTCACTTCTAGTCATCTTTGGCGGGGTGGGACGACGAAATCTTATTAGAAAAATTAGATTTCTGTCCCACTCCCATACCCCCAGGCAAGCATGCGCTTTCAAAATCGGAGATTTTAACATAGAAAAACAGCAATCTATTAGTTTCTAATGGATTGCTGTTTTAATTTGAGAATAGGATATTTATGTCCCAGGCTCCCTATTTTGTGGCTATAATCTCATTGAAAATATTATGAGTTTAGATGATATTTTCTTTTTTTAATAAAATACAAACCATAGAATATAGCTAAGAATAAGAATAATAGTGCTGAGAAATAAAATGTATTATTTACAGAAGCTGTGAATTGAGTAATTAAACCACCGACAAGTGGGCCAATCATTGAACCAAAACCTTGTACACTGTTAAATACGCCCCAAGTTTCTTCTTGCTCATCTATATGTATATGGCTTGCCATAAATGTGTTCCATGCGGGTAGTAATATACCATACATCAGACCAATAAAGATTGCCAATATCCATACAAGTGTAATATCTGTAATCAGTGATAAAGCAAATATCATTATCGTATATAGTAGAAAACCACCAAAAATGACGCTGTACATAAATAATGTGCCATGTCTATCAATGATTTTTGATAAGAAGAGCATCGAGATCGCACAACCAACACCCCCAAAGACAAGCGCCATAGTATATTCTACAGTAGATACTCCGACAACTTTCGTTGCATATGTAGGTAGGATAGGTACTAATGCCGTGATTGAAGCGCCTTGTAACAAAATACCTGGGAATAAAATCAAATGACGTTTTGAAACGTCTACGATTTGGCCTAATTGTTGCTTGACTGGTCGCGTATTATAATTCGTCAGTCTTATCTTCACGAAGTAATACAAAATCCAAGCAATAAGTACAACCAATGACATCATAAACGCAAATTTCGTCGGGTGGAACTTGAAGATAAGGTTCATGCCAACCATGCCGACAAGTAAACCGAGGAGCCATGAAAAATAAACATAACCCATTTGTTTGCCACGATTTTTTTCATCAACACTTGCAAGCATAATGACCCAAATAGGACTAACTGCTATACCGAGTAGTACTGCACTGATAATTAGAACAATCGGAGAAGTCGGGAACCAAATGACTAAGAATAAGCTACCGAATGCAAGTAGGAAACCTAATGTGAGTACGAGTTTTGTGCCTAATCGTTTAAGTAAAAAACCAATCACGAAGTTGGTTGTTGCATCAGCTATAAAATGAGCAGAAATAGCGATAGATGTGACACCTACCGCAATTGAGGTTGCTGTTGGAAGTAATGCTAAGTAACTTAATATATACATACCTCGGGCAAATTCCATTAAGAACAAAATTACTAACAAGATTATAAAGTTTTTATTTGAATGATAATTGTCTTTATTTAACGAAGAGCTTTGCATATAAAGGAACCTTTCCGTAAACTTCTTCATAGCGAGATGAATGATCTAGTAAATTTAACAAGTCATTACACAACTTGTAAGTTGAATATGGAATTCGAGATTCATTCATAGACTGAGTCATTTCTGCTATTTTTGATGGTGTATTTGTTAATGTTGCAACTTGCTGTATTGCTTCTTCAGGTGTGTCGGCAATCAAACCAAATCCTTTTTCTTCAAAGTAATTTGCATTCTCTAATTCTTGACCTGGAGCAGGATTTAAGAAAATCATTGGGGTCTGACGTGTCAAGGCTTCGGATATTGTGATGCCGCCTGGTTTAGTAATCATTAATTGGCTTGAAGCCATCCATTCATTCATATGCTTAGTATAACCTACGATGAGCACGTTGTCGTAATTTTTAAATTGCGCAGATAACGTACGTTTCAATTCTTTATTTTTACCACAAATCATTACGACTTGAGAGTGTGGACTTCGATTTAATATCTCTTGTATCATTTGATCAAAGCCTTTTGATACCCCGAAGGCACCTGCAGACATGAGTATAGTTGGTTTGTCAGGGTTTAAGTGATTTTGACGAAGCCACGATGTTTTATCAATATCCTCTTCAAATTTATCTGCAATAGGGATTCCAGTAACTTTTAAATGCGATTTAGGAATACCTATGCTAGCAAACTCCTCTTTTAAATCTTCAGTAGCTAGATAATATCTTTGAGAATGGGGAGTTATCCAATTCTTTTGCATTCTATAATCTGTCATTACAGTTGCAATTGGAATGTTCATGTCAAATTGTTCTGTCAGAACAGACATTACTGGTGTTGGGAAAGTAAGTAAGATTAAATCAGGCTTTTCCTTTAACAGTAAATTTATTAATTTATTAAGTCCATAGTATTTATAGAAACATTTGTCTAATTGGTCGGGACGACTATAGTAAAATGCTTTGTACATATTCCTGAAATATTTAAAACTGTTAATGTACCACTTTTTACATATAGAAGTCAGTATTGGGTGAGCTTCTAAAAACAAATCATGTTCAATAACTGTTAAATTGTCTAGATTCATTTCGTTAAACTGGTTCACTACACTTTGAGTAACCTGTAAATGACCATTACCAAAGGATCCAGTAAGGATTAGTATTTTTTTGTTTTGAGTAACCATTTAAGCCACCCTCCAATAGTATAAATTTAGCTCATGCTAAGTTTAACGCATTTTCTTGACATGCGAAAGAAAAAACATAATTACAAAAGATTATATCATTTTACATACTGATATGAAATGATTCATACTGAATTCAGAAATGTGTATGCAGAAAATTAAGTCATTGTATATTAATACATTACCACGCTTAATATAATGTATGCTTGAAAAGCAAAAATTAAGCGAATATATAAAAAATATTAACAAACGTGTTACATAAAATTAACAAAGCAATTTAAAGCTAATTTAAACTCAAAAAAATCATGTAATTTTCATATTATAAAAACACACATATAATAGGAAGAAATTATTAAAATCTAGATATTAGATTCTATAAAATCAAAGAAAAATGTGTATAATAGAAGTATTGGAAATAAAGGAGCGATAAATGTTGGATGCAAATTTGTTATTTGAAAAAATTAGAGTAAAACAGGTTGTCGGTACGTTAGAGAGAGATGTAACAGATATCACAACTGATTCTCGTACTGCACAACAAGGCGGCGTTTTTGTAGCATCAAAAGGTTATACCGTTGATAGTCACAAATTCTGTCAAGACGTAGTAAACCAAGGCTGCCAAATCGTCGTTGTAAGTCAGGTGCAAGCATTAGACGGTAACGTGACACAAATCATAGTACCTGATACTTTACGCGCGAGCAAGTCTATTAGCAAATCAGTTATTTAATTATCCAAGCAAACAACTTGTAACTTATGGTGTCACGGGAACAAATGGCAAGACATCAATCGCTACAATGATACACCATATCTATAGAAAATTAGGTAAAGGCAGTGCTTACTTAGGCACAAATGGTTTTCAGATTAATGAAGATAAATCAAAAGGCTCTAATACTACACCAGAAACTGTAGCTTTAACTAAAAAAATCAATGAAGCTGTTGAAAAGAAAGCAGAGGCTATGACTTTAGAAGTTTCAAGCCATGGTTTGTCATTGGGGCGTTTAAGCGGTGTTAACTTCGATGTGGCAATTTTTTCAAATTTAACACAAGATCATTTGGATTTTCACGGTACAATGGAAGCATATGGACATGCAAAATCACTATTATTTAGTCAACTTGGCCAAGATTTGTCTCAAGAAAAATTTGTTGTGTTAAATCAAGATGATGAATTTTCTGAATATCTTGCATCAGTATCACCGTTTGAAGCGTTTACTTACGGCATTAATAATAAAGCACAATTTATGGCTGAAGATATAAATGAATCATTACAAGGTGTGACTTTTAATTTCGTAACACCAGAGGGTAATTTTTATGTGAAATCACCTTATGTTGGACGCTTTAATGTTTCTAATATTATGGCCGCAATGATTGCTGTTTGGAGTAAGGGTGTTAAGCTAAGTGAAATTGTAAAAGCAGTTGAAAGCTTAGAACCAGTGGAAGGCAGACTTGAAGTATTAGACCCAGCGCTACCAATTGATTTGATTATTGATTATGCACATACAGCAGATGGTATGGATAAATTAATCGATGCGGTTCAGCCCTTTACTTCACAAAAATTAATTTTCTTATGTGGTTTGGCAGGAGAAAGAGATATGGGCAAAGCGCCTGAAATGGGACGCATTGCATGCCGTGCAGATTATGTGATTTTCACACCAGATAATCCAGCTAACGATGATCCTAAAGTGTTAACACAAGCACTGGCACAAGGTGCGACACATCATAATTACATCGAATTTGAGGATCGTGCAGAAGGAATACGCCATGCGATTGATATCGCCGAGCCTGGAGATACCGTAGTGTTAGCTTCGAAAGGTAGGGAACCGTATCAAATTATGCCTGGCCATGTAAAAGTACCTCATAGAGATGATTTAATTGGTTTAGAAGCGGCATATAAAAAATTTGGTGGTGGGTCCGTTGAAGATTAGCAATATAAATTGTAATGATGTGCATTCAAATTTATATATTTATGAAGATACGAAAGCGGAAATTTATTTAATTGCGCTCCCAGAATTAAATTGGTCATTAGAAATAGATACAACATTAAATGAAGATGATATCAATGATGAACTTGTGATACACTTGTTTACGTTACTTGATGAGTCTACAGCAACTAAGGTTGCTACAGACATTGTCAGATTGATACTTGAGGATTAAAGGAGATTAAAAATGAGTATAAAGGAAGAAGTAGAATCTAGAAAAACCTTTGCAATTATTTCTCATCCTGATGCTCGGTAAAACCACATTAACTGAAAAGTTATTATTATTTGGTGGTGCGATTAGAGAAGCAGGAACTGTTAAAGGTAAAAAAAGTGGGAAGTTTGCAACAAGTGACTGGATGAAAGTTGAGCAAGAACGTGGTATTTCAGTTACAAGTTCAGTGATGCAGTTTGATTATGATCACTATAAAATCAACATTTTAGATACACCAGGACACGAAGATTTTTCAGAAGACACATATAGAACACTTTTAGCAGTAGATAGTGCTGTTATGGTAATTGACTGTGCAAAAGGAATTGAGCCACAAACACTAAAACTTTTCAAAGTGTGTAAAATGAGAGGTATTCCAATCTTTACCTTTATTAATAAACTTGACCGTGTTGGTAAAGAACCTTTTGAATTATTAGATGAAATTGAATCTACTTTAGAAATTGAATCATATCCAATGAATTGGCCGATAGGAATGGGACAAAATTTCTTTGGTATTATTGATCGCGATTCACATACAATTGAACCTTTTAGAGATGAAGAAAATACACTGCACTTAAATGATGATTTTGAATTAGAAGAAGATCACAAGATGAAAAATGATAGCGCGTTTTCTCAAGCTATTGAGGAATTGATGCTAGTAGAAGAAGCGGGAGAAGACTTTGATAATGAAGCATTATTAAATGGTGAATTAACGCCCGTATTTTTCGGTTCGGCATTAGCTAATTTTGGAGTTCAAAACTTCTTAAACGCTTATGTGGATCATGCACCAATGCCGCATAGTCGTCAAACAAAAGAGGAAGTTGAAGTAAAACCTTATGATTTAGATTTTTCAGGATTTATTTTCAAAATCCAAGCGAACATGGACCCTAAACATAGAGACCGTATTGCCTTTATGCGTGTAGTGAGTGGTGCATTTGAACGTGGCATGGACGTTACATTACAACGTACGAAGAAAAAACAAAAAATCACACGTTCAACATCATTTATGGCTGATGATAAAGAAACAGTAAACCATGCGGTAGCTGGAGATATCATTGGTTTGTATGATACTGGTAATTACCAAATTGGTGACACGTTAGTCGGCGGTAATCAAAAATTTAGTTTCCAAGAACTGCCACAATTTACACCAGAACTATTTATGAAAGTTTCAGCTAAAAACGTTATGAAACAAAAGCACTTCCATAAAGGTATTGAACAATTAGTTCAAGAAGGTGCGATTCAATATTATAAAGCACTACACACAAACCAAATTCTTATTGGGGCAGTAGGGCAGTTACAATTTGAAGTGTTCGAACATCGCTTGAAAAATGAATACAACGTCGATGTTGTCATGGAGGCAGTCGGTCCGAAAATTGCACGTTGGATAGAAAATGAAGAAGAAGTTAAAGATAAGATGAGTACATCGCGTTCAATTTTAGTTAAAGATATTTATGAAAATTATGTATTTTTATTTGATAATGAATTTGCAACAAGATGGTTTGAAGAGAAGTTTCCAGAAATTAAATTATATGGTTTGTTATAAAACTATAATTTGTGTATAATAACGATATTAATAGAATACCTATGACTTTGTAGTCAGAGGGGAGTAACTCAACTGTTATTAAAAAGATATATGAAGCATGCATTTATATGCTTAAGGAAAATACTTTATATATCTTTTTAACATAGTCATTTTATCGTCATTACGAAGCTTAATTGCTTCCGGTAAAATGGGCAGATACAAACTGTCGAGTGAGACCTTTGCTAATAGTGAATAACGCGATCGATTTGTTCTTTAGTGTAAAAAACTAAGTGAACTAAATTAAATAGCGGCAATACACTAACTTAGCTTAGGTCTCTATTTTTATGTTTAAAAAATTAAGGAGTTGTCCTATATGGATCCAAGTATGATTTTACCTTATTTATGGGTGCTCGTTGTTCTAGTATTTTTAGAAGGACTATTGGCTGCAGATAATGCCGTAGTTATGGCAGTTATGGTTAAACATTTACCGCCTGAGCAACGTAAAAAAGCTTTGTTTTATGGTTTGTTAGGTGCATTAGTATTCCGTTTTATTTCTTTATTCTTAATCAGTATTATCGCAAATCTTTGGTGGATACAAGCACTTGGTGCGCTATACCTACTATACATGTCCATTAGCAATTTAATATCCTTCTTTAAAAATAAAGACAAAGAAGAACAAGAAGCTGGAGATGACCACCACTTTGATGAAGATGGTGGAGAGATTCACGCAAGTCCTAAAGCGTTTTGGGGCACTGTATTAAAAGTTGAATTCGCAGATATCGCATTTGCTATTGATTCAATGCTTGTCGCTCTTGCAATTGCAGTGACATTACCTGCAGTTGGCATCCACTTCGGCGGCATGGACTTAGGTCAGTTTGCTGTTATGTTCATAGGTGGTATGTTGGGAGTTGTAATTATGCGTTTCGCCGCAACATGGTTTGTAAATTTATTAAACAAATACCCAGGTTTAGAAGGCGCCGCTTTTGCTATTGTTGGTTGGGTAGGAATTAAATTGGTGGTTATGGTGCTCGCACATGAAAAAATCGCTGTTTTACCTGAACACTTCCCACATAGTACGTTATGGCAATCTATTTTCTGGACTGTCATGATATTATTAGTAGTTATTGGTTGGTTAACTTCATTAAGAAATAACAAGAAAAAAGAAAAACAAAAGTAAATATTAATGTAACTGGAAAAGCTCATAGAGTTTTTCCAGTTTTTTTATGGAAAAATATGTGGAGACAATAAGGTATTTTCTTGGAATTTTAATAGTGTCGTTTACTAAAATTGAGCAAGGATATGTCAAAAAATTTGATAATATCATTTAAAGTTAGAAATTTTGTAAGAAAGTGATTATAATCAGAATGTATCTATTTTTATAAAACAAAATAAAGAAGAATTATCTATTATGATATGTCATAATAGAGTGTGAAGATTTATGTAAGATTAGGGGGAATTAAGGTGACTCAAAATAAAAAACACGTCATTCCTAAAGAAAAATACGGACGTAAACGACGTGAGTTTTTTCATAATGAAGAACGTGAACAACGTGTACATTTAGAGCATGAGGCCAGAGAACAGCGTGAAGAAAAAGCGCAAAAATTAGCCAAAAATAATGAGGAACGTGTGAAAGAAAATTTAAGAAAAGCACGTATCGAAAAGCTAACACAAGAAGAGATACAGCAACAACAGGCTTTGATGGCTAAACAAAGTGGTTCTAAAGAAGATATAGATACATCAAGTGATAAACAGGCATCAGATATCGAACAGTCTTCAAGCTACCCACAGAAGCAAAATGCTAATTATCATTCTCAAAGTAAGTCTGAGCAAGATACTGATTATCGTCGAGACAATAAAGAAAATGATACTGTGGTTACTGACCAGAGCACATTATCAAACGATCAGTCGTCAACAATTGATGAAGAAGATAATTTTTATTCAGAAGAAGCACAACAATCGCGAGTTGAAGCATACGTTGAAGATGAAGATGTAAATTCAAATCAAAATGCAGATGCAGATGCAAAAGAACAGGAAAAAGAGCAAACAACAGAACGTAATAAGCATGCAACTCAACAACAAGAACCAAGTCACGCCAATCAAAATGGACAATTAAGTGGTGTTGATAAAGTTAAATATTTCTTTAAGGAACATTGGCCGAAAGTACTTATCGTTATTGCAGTTATAGTATTATTAACTTTGATGAACGCAATATTTACTAACGTTGATCAAAACGGTAATGATAAAGATAGTATTTTCCAAAGTAATAATGATAAAGAAAAGTCATATACAACAACGATGAAGAGCGCAAATAGTGCTACAAAATCAGTAGTAACGGTTGAGAATGATACAAGCAACAAAGGTTCTTCTGCAGAGAAAGAGACACAAGAAGCAGGTAAAGAAAATGAGCTAGGTTCAGGTGTCGTCTACAAAAAAGTAGGCGACTCTATTTTTATCATGACAAATGCGCATGTAGTAGGAGACAAGAAAGAACAGAAGATTACATATGGCAATGGAGACTACTCAATAGGAAAAGTCATTGGCACAGACAAATACTCTGATATTGCAGTAGTTAAAGCCAAAGTTAAGTCTGGGAGCGACGTTAAACCAATCAAAATGGGTGATTCAAGCACTTTAGTATTAGGGGAACCGATTATCGTTGTAGGGAATCCATTGGGTGTTGATTTTAAAGGTAGCGTTTCAGAAGGTATCGTCTCAGGTCTTAATCGTCATATACCTGTAGATATTGATAAAGATGAACAATATGATGTGTTAATGGATGCATTTCAAATCGATGCGCCGGTAAACCCTGGTAACTCAGGTGGCGGCGTGATTAATAGAGATGGTAAATTAATAGGTATTGCATCGTTGAAGATCGATATGGATAATGTAGAAGGTATTGCATTTGCAATTCCAGTAAATCAAGCTGAATCAATAGCAAAAGAACTTGAAGCTAAGGGTGAAGTCAAATATCCTAATACAGGTATTCGTATCATGAATGTTGCCGATATCGATGATGAAACACGTCAATCATTACAACTACCTGAAGATGTGAAATCAGGTGTATTAATTGGTGATGTTAAAGAAAACTCAACAGGTGAAAAATCTGGGTTGCAAAAAAATGATGTCATAGTAGAATTAGATGGTAAAGAATTAGAAGATAATCTAAGATATAGACAAATTATTTTTAAACATAAAGATGATTTGGATACATTACCACCTAAAATATACAGAGACGGTAAGCTTAAGGATATCAAGATTAAATTGAAGTAGCGTTGAGGTGAATAAACGTTGTCCATTTTCAATCAATTGTTAAAAAAATCAAGCCCTCAACAAGGGATAGTGATGTATTATATTGTTGCAATTATCGTAGCATTTTTATTGCTTAATTTACCATTTGTTCATAAATCTGGGGTTAATGTTGACCCGATTGATTCCTTGTTTGTAGCAGTTTCAGGCGTGAGTGTGACTGGTTTATCACCTGTTAATATCGTCGAAACGTATACTACTTTTGGACAAATCATAATTATGATTATTCTAAATATCGGTGGTATTGGTGTCATGGCCATAGGTACAATGCTATGGGTGTTTTTAGGAAAACATATTGGTATGCGTGAACGTCAGCTTATTATGCTTGATAATAATAAAGATACTATGAGCGGTACAGTTAAACTGATTCTAGATATTGTGCGTACAATTTTAATTATAGAACTTGTTGGTGCCTCATTATTAGCATTTTATTTTTATAGAGATAATCCAGATTTGCAATATGCAATTATGCAGGGCATGTTTGTAGCTGTATCCGCAACGACAAATGGCGGTTTAGACATTACAGGACAATCGTTAATTCCTTATGCCAATGATTATTTTGTTCAAACTATAGTTATGTTTTTAATCATTTTAGGATCTATAGGCTTTCCAGTATTAATTGAAGTTAAAGCATATATTAAAAATAGAATTCCTAATTTTAGATTTTCATTATTTGCAAAAATTACAACAATGACTTACTTAGTATTGTTTGTATTTGGCGCAATAATTATTTTATTATTTGAACATAATCATGCTTTTCAAAATATGACATGGCATAAATCGTTATTTTATGCGCTATTCCAATCTGCAACAACGAGAAGTGTCTGGGTTACAAACTATTGATGTAAGTGATTTTGGAGAAGGTACGAATGTAATTATGAGTATCTTAATGTTTATTGGTTCTTCTCCGAGTTCAGTAGGCGGTGGTATCAGAACGACTACTTTCGCAATCTTAATTTTATTCTTATTGAACTTTAGCAATAATAATGAAAAAACTTCGATTAAAGCATTTAATCGTGAAATTCATACGACAGATGTACAACGCTCATTTGCTGTTTTTACAATGGCAGGAATCCTTACATTTGCAGGTACGATTACGATACTTGTAGTTGAAAATGGCAAACTATCATTTCTACAAGCATTTTTCGAGGTGATGTCAGCGTTTGGAACATGTGGACTATCGTTAGGCGTTACTGATGATATAAGCGGGATGAGTAAGGTCGTATTGATGATACTGATGTTTATTGGTCGTGTAGGGCTTATTAGTTTCATTATTATGATTGGTGGCCGTAGAGAGCCAGACAAATACCATTATCCGAAAGAACGCATTCAAATTGGCTAAAACTCCATTTTGATAATTGTATGATGATTAAATATAAAGTTAACCCCTTCTTGTAACGATAGTGCAAGAGAGGGGTTTTTAATTATTAAAATTCTTAGAATGTAATATTTCCTTTTGCTATCATGGGTATTTAGAAACATGTTAAACTTAGGTAAATGAGGGGAGAGGCATATGAAAAAAAGCGAGAGAATTACAATAGATGTTATCACAACTTCAGATATGCACAGTCATTTTCTAAACGGGGATCATGGTTCTAATATATATAGAGCAGGTACTTACGTTAAAACGAAACGAAAAGAAAATGAACATGTGATTTTGTTAGATAGTGGCGGTAGTTTGGCAGGCTCATTGGCTGCATTTTATTATGCTGTTGTTGCGCCGTATAAGCGTCACCCTATGATAAAGTTGATGAATGCTATGCAATATGATGCAAGTGGTATCAGTCCTAATGAATTTAAATTCGGTTTATCCTTCTTTTCAAGAGCAGTCTCTTTATCTAGGTTTCCATGGCTATCAGCGAATATTGAATATAAGCGTACACGAGAACCTTATTTTTCTACACCATATACGATAAAAGAGATAGAAGGCGTCAAGATAGCTATTGTTGGGTTGACTTCGGACGGATTGATGAACCGCGAACACTTTGAAATGGAGAATGAGCCGCAAATTGATAAAACTTTAGTGGCTTCTAAAAGGTGGATTCGTTTTATTCATGAAACTGAAATGCCGGATTTTCTCATAGTCATATATCATGGTGGTATAAACCAACTTAATAAATCCGCAAATGAACGCGAGCAAAACGTGAATGAAGCGGAAAAAATTATGCAATCGCTAGGTGTGATTGATTTACTGATTACTGGTCATCAACATCAAACCTTTATTGGTAGAGATGATCAAACATTGTATGTGCAAGCAGGTCAAAATGCGGAACAATTAGTTCATGTGAAAATTAACTTTAAGCAAAGAACTACCTCTTATGAGTTAGACGATGTGGAGTCACAAATTGTTGATTTAAATGAGTATAAGGAAGATGAGGATTTATTAAACTTAACATTTTATGATAGAAAAACTGTTGAACATTGGGGCAAAGAAGTTTTAAATGTTACACCTGTTTCTGCTCAAGTAAATGGTTTAGGAGATGTTATTACAAAACCTCATCCTTTCACACAACTTTTACACGACGGTATTCGCTCAGAGTTTGATTATGATATTTCATGTGTACATCTACCTACCAGTGGAGAAGAGGGCTTAGAGGCAACAGTAACCAATGAAGCATTATATAAAGCGTACCCACATCCTGACGTGCCAGTCGATTTAACTATAAAAGGACAGCAGATTAAAGATATTCTAGAATATGGTTATTCACATATAGAATTTAGCCAGGGTGAACTCAGTTTAACGATTATTGATGAAACATTATGTACGTTTTGGCAAGGCGTGGATTACACTATTGATATGAATGTCGCACCATTTAACCGTGTTAATTTAAAAAACATTAGACTGAATCATATGTATCGTGTAAGTATGACAGATTATTGTTATAGAAATTATAGACAGTATTTAGAAAATGCAGTTATTCATGAAACTGGCGAAATAACAATGGTAGAATTAATATCTAGGAATTTGAAAAATGAGCAGTATAAGATAAATCAAAAACAAAGCTTTAATGTAATAACATAGTTTGAAAGATTGTAATATAAATACGACTTCGTACGCGCTAGTATAAGGCAGTGCATCAGTCTCAGCCTGTATTGTTCGGCTAGCGTTTGTATGGCTTAGTGTTGAAATTATTGAAAATGCTTACTCTGCTAATATATTTATTTCATATAATACAAAAAAACTGGAAGATGACCATTGTTTTAATGAGCATCTTCCAGTTTTTAATTTTTAATAGAACGTATAAAGTTCCACAATAAGTTAAGCATGGAATATTAATAGAATTACTACTGCAACGATTTGTGCTATTACAGTGGTAGCAATTCTACGCGTATAAAAGTAGCTTATTGAGAGTGCAATTTGTACGATAAAGATGAAGAAAACAATCCATAAATTATCTAGATAGTAGAATAATGAAGCCGAGCAAAGCGCCGTAATTATAATACTAAGCCAACTTGGTATGTTTAATTTAATCAATTCTTTTTGTAAAACTGTTCTCATATAGAGTTCATGACAAGGTATAACAAAGACTAATGTTATTAACATTTGCCATTTAAAATATACGCCAGTTCGTGTTAATTCTTTAATTAATTCAAGATATTTTATATCCGAAGAAATTGCTCGCAATAATCAGCTGAATAATAATTAATACGATACCAGTAATAATTCCAACACCTAGAGAAGTAAGTAATCTCTTAGATTCTATATCTCTTTGATAAAAGATATAACTAATACCGCCTATAAGCATAATGCCAGTATATAAATACCAATACTCTTGTTTTTCTCCCCACATAATGAAGAGGATGATGTGGAATACAATAAAGCTTAAAAGAAACCAGATTAAAGCCTTTGAAATTCTATGCATTTTTTACTATCCTTCTTGTTCAACGATTGTATATCGCTTATGATTAATAACGGTTTTTTCAGGCAAGTCTAAATCATTGAAATTTTCCATAATTGTTAAGTCAACAATTACTGAATTATCATTAATTTTTTCTACACGGCCTTTTAAACCATCATAAAATTCTACTATATTTCCAACTTCTGCAACAGTCATTTTTAGTCCTCCCTAGAAATGCTAACTAGATAGTATTATACAAAAAAAATTAGGACAAATAAACAAATAACCATTAAATTGTGTGATATAAGCCGATTTTGAAACTTTTTATCATATTTAAAGTAAATGATTGGCATTTTTAGAGGAAATATAGCATAAATAAGATAAGGGTATATTTATAGGGAAAAGGAGTGCAATAGATGAAGTTTATTAATAATAATGATATTACAGATCCAACATTAAATTTAGCAATGGAAGAATATGTTTTAAAAAATATGCCGAAAGACGACAGCTATTTTCTATTTTATGTGAATAGACCGTCTATTATAATTGGTAAAAACCAAAATACGATTGAAGAAGTTAACAAACCATATATTGATGCACATAATATTGATGTTGTGAGACGTATCTCAGGTGGGGGTGCTGTTTACCATGATGAAGGTAATTTAAACTTCAGTTTCATAACAGATGATGATGGTAACAGTTTCCATAATTTCAAAAAATTCACTGAACCAATTGTTGAAGCATTAAAATCGTTGGGTGTTGATGCTGAAATGACTGGTAGAAATGATATTCAAGTAGGTAAAGCTAAAATTTCAGGTAATGCTATGGTAAAAGTGAAAGAGCGTATGTTTAGCCATGGGACATTAATGTTAAATAGTGAATTGAGCGAAGTTCAGAATGCATTAAAAGTAAATCCTGCAAAAATTAAATCTAAAGGAATTAAATCTGTACGTAGTAGAGTCGCAAATATTTCAGAATTTCTTGAAGAACCTATTGATATTGATGACTTTAAAGAAATTATCTTAAAAACTATTTTTGGAGAAGCAAATCAAGTCGAAACGTATCAACTCACAGATGAAGATTGGAAAAATATTGAAAAATTGAGTAACGAGAAATATCGTACTTGGGATTGGAATTATGGTAGAAATCCAAAATATAACTTTGAAAGAGAAGAGAAGTTTGAAAAAGGCTTCGTTCAAATTAAATTAGATGTTAAACAAGGTCGTATTGAGCATGCAAGAATTTTTGGAGATTTCTTTGGTGAAGGTGATATTACAGAACTTGAAAAAGCATTAGAAGGTACGTTACACGAATTTGATAGTATTGAAGAAGCATTTTCAAACTACGATATTTATCATTATTTTGGCGATATCGACCGCCATGAACTCATTAGATTAATGTCATAAGTAAGTGTTATTAATAAGCATAAAACTCAAAAAGGTCTATTCTCTAACTTATTGGTGTAAGTAGGGAATAGACCTTATTTTAAATAACAATCTATTAAATTATCCAACGAGAAATTCCTCCAGGTTTCTGTATTCTTCAGTATATCGTTTGAAATCCTGCTCGTTTTTATTCTTAAGTGCGTGGTCAATGAGGTGTTCTAACTGCTGTTTACGGACATTTCTTAACGACTCATCAATGATTAACTCAATACCTAAATCATTAATCGTTGATACAAAAGATTCTAATGAATTGTATTTAACATTTGTATTGTTTTTCATTTTCAACACAGCCCCTCTATCTATATTTACATATAGTATACAGCCTTTTATTTTTGAAATCAATAAATAGTCAGACTTTTCCGAAAATATAAGTGTAATTTGCAACTTTTCAAAAAATAAGAAAATGCAAAAGTATAATAACTGAAAATCAATTGTAGGAAACTTATAAAATATTTTATTATATAAGTTGATTTTAAAATCTTTGTGTTATATTATTTGAGTATCACCATAAGTTTTAAGGAGGCGTCAGCTATGATTCAACAATACATTATTAAAAAAGGTGATATGGTTCTTCAACCATGTAATTTATCTATAGGACTAAATGAAGGTACTTGTGTATTAAAGTACAAAGAGGAGCGTGATATCGTAAAGGAACGGACACATAAAATTATAGATCGTTCATGTAGATTTTATGGTAGTAGTTATGTATTTAAAAAAGAAGACACAATGAGAATTACTGGCATTAATAGTAAACCCCCAATTTTATTCACTCCATTATTTCCTACTTACTTTTTTCCTACACATTCAGACCGAAAAGAAGAAAACACTTGGATTAATATTCATTATGTACAAACGATAAGAGCTTTAAAAGATAAAAAATGTAAAGTCACATTTGTCGATAACCAAACTATAGTTGTTAATATTTCAGCGCACAGTATGCATCATCAATACTTAAATGGCATATATTATTACTATATGATGGATAGAGCGACTACGGTGGCTACTTTTGATCCTGAATCTCCTATAGACTATACGAAACCACAATTAAATATTTATGAAGCATTAGCAAAATATTCTCTATTTGAAAATAAATAGCAAAACATTTCTGAAATATAAATGTAAAAATGTCATATGTGGAATATTATATTAATTTAGTGTAAATATTCCGCATATTTTTTTGCTAAAGGTACTTGAAAATTTCTCTGTAGTTGATATAATAGTATTTGTGCTTGATTGAGATATCAATTATTCCACAGTAGCTCAGTGGTAGAGCTATCGGCTGTTAACCGATCGGTCGTAGGTTCGAGTCCTACCTGTGGAGCCATTGGAAACGTACTCAAGTTGGCTGAAGAGGCGCCCCCGCTAAGGGTGTAGGTCGCGCAAGCGGCGCGAGAGTTCGAATCTCTCCGTTTCCGTTAATAAAAACAAGATTTTTAATACCGAAGTCCTTAACAGGATTTCGGTATTTTTTGTTTTGAAACTTTAAAATTTGTAAATCCATAAATTATTATTTAATAATATTAAAGTGAGTAATAGATATATGTAACCCAAGGAATCTTCTGATTTTATGGAAGATTCCTTGGGTGTACGTTTTTTTAATTTTTAAAACTTGAGAAAACTAGCAACAATTTTTATTGTCTTCTTCTTTTTTTCGTTATTTTCTTCTTTTTTATCCGTATGTTCTTCAATTTCTACTGAACAACATGATTGTTCTTGTGGTTTTAATTTTTTTAATGCATCTTTGATACCCAATTACTACACCTCCTTAAATAATTAAGTTAACAATTAGACCAGTAGCAATTGCTACGCCTAAAATTGCTATAATAAAAGATATTACAAATTTCTTTTTAAATAATTTGGATAACAATATGACTTCAGGAATACTTGCGCCTGCACCACCTATAATTAACGCCACCACCGTACCTAATGACATGCCTTTAGATACTAATGCTTCAGCTATAGGCAGCATTGTTTCTGGTCTGATATACATTGGAATACCAATAACAGAAGCAATAACAACTGAGATAATACCATCGCCACTTGCATATTGAGTTATAAATGCTTCAGGAATAAATCCATAAATAAATGCTCCTATAAATACACCAATAATTAAATAAGGCAACATTGGATATAGGAAAGCCCAAGCATCATTTAACGCTTGCTTAACACGAGATCCCGATTTATTTGAGAAGAAACCATCGCCTTTAACAGTAACGCCTTTATAACTCTCTGCCAGATTCATTTTTGAAAATACAAGACCTGTTAAAATACTGAAAAATGCTAAGACAATAAAATAAACAACAGCAACTTTCCAACCTAATAGAAGCCAAAGCATAAATATCATGAGTGGATTCATGAGTGGGGAAGCGATTAAGAAACTCATAGCCGGACCAAATGGAACTTTTGAGTTTAATAATCCGGCAAGAATAGGAATAGTGGAACAAGAACAAAACGGTGTAATAGCTCCAAAAGCCATACCCAATACATAGTTTGTTGCTTTGTTAGGTTTGCTCAACAGTCTTCGTATTTTATCTTCCGAAACGAGTTGTTGAATTAAACTTACGATAAAACTTACAATTATAAATAGTGATAACAATTCAAAAAATAACATTAAAAATGTTTTGATGAATTCAAAGATTAACTCTGTCATTAGTGAAGCTCCTCTAAATATATTAATCAACTTTTATTGATGTATTAATCAAAAAAAGTTGATTAATACAATGTGAAATAAGGTGAAAACTACAATATGTTACAGCAAGTATCTTCAGTTAATACGACTTGGATTTGTGCTTCGTTGATTTTGTAGTAGTTCCATGTACCGTGCTTTTCAAGAATTAAAATCTGTGCATCGACTAATTTTTTTAAATGATAAGAAAGTTTAGATTGTTTTAAATCTAATAGCGCTTCTAAGTCACATACACATAGTGATTTATTAGGGCTCTGACTAATTTGATTAAGTATTTTTAAGCGGTTTTTGTCAGCGAGTGCGTTGAACATATTTTCATAATAGGTTAATTTGTCATCTTCATTTAAATGATTCGTATTTTTTATAATGTTCATAAGTTACACCTTTCTAATTAATCAATTTTTTTTGATGTATTAATTATAATATATCATGACGATTATTTCAAATTTCAATTTATAACATTATTAATATCATATAGACAATCATCTATATAGATGATATTCTATGTACTTGTGAGAGGGGAGATAAACGTGTCATATAAAGAAATATCGATCGTATTAAAAGTTTTATCTGACCCTAGTAGGTTAGAAATTTTGGATTTACTTTCTTGTGGTGAGTTATGTGCATGTGATGTATTGGAACATTTTCAATTTTCTCAGCCAACGTTAAGTCATCATATGAAATCGTTAGTAGAGTGTGAGTTAATTACTACACGAAAAAAGGGGAATAAGCGCATGTATCAGCTTAACCACGATGTATTTGAACAAATTAATCAAAGTTTAAATCTAATAAATACTACAAATGAATTATGTGTTTGTAAAGATATGAAGTCAGGTGAGTGTTAATGATGACGATATTAGCAATCACAATCTTTGTATTAACGTTAATTTTTGTTATTTGGCAGCCTAAAGGTTTAGATATTGGTATTACTGCATTAATAGGTGCTGTAGTTGCTATAATCACCGGCGTTGTGAGCTTTTCAGATGTACTGGAAGTTACTGGAATCGTTTGGAATGCGACCTTAACGTTTGTTGCTGTTATTCTAATTTCACTCATATTAGATGAAATTGGGTTCTTTGAGTGGTCTGCTATACATATGGTTAGAGCATCAAAGGGTAATGGCTTGAAGATGTTTATCTTTATCATGCTCTTGGGTTCAGTTGTAGCGACCTTCTTCGCAAATGATGGTGCGGCTTTAATACTTACACCTATTGTATTAGCAATGGTACGTAATTTAGGCTTTGATAAAAAAGCAATATTTCCATTTATCATTGCTAGTGGTTTTATTGCAGATACAACCTCATTACCACTTATTGTTAGTAATTTAGTTAATATAGTTTCTGCGGATTATTTCGATATAGGTTTTATTGAATATTTCAGTAAAATGATCATACCTAATTTATTCTCGTTAATTGCAAGCATTCTTGTTTTATGGTTGTATTTTAGAAAATCTATTCCTGGCAAATTTAACGAAGTAAATATCAGAGAACCAAGAGAAGCGATTAAAGATAAAAAACTTTTTAACATCTCGTGGATCGTACTTGCTTTCTTACTCGTTGGTTATTTAATAAGCGAGTTTATAAATATTCCAGTATCTATTATAGCTGGTATCATTGCTTTAATATTTGTATTATTAGCGCGTAAATCTAAAGCGGTACATACGAAACAAGTAATTAAAGGTGCGCCATGGAATATTGTTTTATTCTCCATTGGTATGTATCTCGTCGTTTTTGGTTTGAAGAATGTCGGCATTACGACTTTACTTGGAGATGTACTAACAAATGTTTCAAGTTACGGTTTGTTTAGTAGTATCATGGGCATGGGCTTTATAGTCGCATTTCTTTCATCCATTATGAACAACATGCCAACTGTATTAATAGATGCAATAGCAATTGGTCAATCGAGTGCCACAGGATTATTAAAAGAAGGCATGATTTATGCCAACATTATTGGATCTGATTTAGGACCTAAAATAACACCAATCGGCTCTTTAGCCACACTTCTTTGGTTACACGTGTTAACTCAAAAAGGAGTGAAAATATCTTGGGGTGTATATTTCAAAACAGGAATTATTATCACAATCCCTGTTTTATTTGTAACCCTATTAGGTTTATATTTAACACTAATTATTTTCTAAAAAGAGAGGTAGTAATAGATGAATAAAAAAACAATTTACTTTATATGTACTGGTAATTCTTGTCGTAGTCAAATGGCTGAAGGCTGGGGAAGAGAAATACTCGGCGAAGAATGGAATGTTTACTCAGCAGGTATCGAAACGCATGGCGTAAACCCCAAGGCGATAGAAGCGATGAAAGAAGTAAACATTGATATTTCAAATCATACATCCGATATGATTGATAGTAATATTTTAAAACAGTCGGACCTCGTTGTTACACTTTGTAGTGATGCTGATGATAATTGTCCAGTTATCCCACCTAATGTAAAAAAAGAACATTGGGGCTTTGATGATCCAACAGGTAAAGCATGGTCAGAATTTCAACGTGTAAGAGATGAAATAGGCGATACAATTAAACGATTTAATGAACTATAAGCATTTAAATTTATTTTGTTATTTTTAAATGAAAAACTTAAAAATGAGTATGAAATAAATCAGAAAAATAATAAAAACCTTCAAAGTAGACACTAAAAGTGAAAACTTTGAAGTTTTTTTATGTCAAAATAGCGATGTATTAATAATTACAGTAGATAGGAATTTAAGTTTTAAATAATAGTAATGTTTTTTAAGAACTAACTAGGGAAAAAGTATATTATAAGCAATAAGATTATAAAAATTAGATATGCTTAGATCTTTACCAATAATACGAGGCAATAAGTTTTTGATTTTAACTCAAGATATTGCATGATTAATATACTTGATGTTGTAAAAAAACATAAAAATATTATAAAACGCCTCTATAGCAGATTTGAAGATAGGTCATTTATGGAAAGTGTTGCAAAATTCTTTTGTTTTTACAATAAATATTGTTTGCGATGTTGTATACAAACAAAAAAAGTGGTAAGCTATGCAATGTGGTAAATTAAGAAAATAGGAGAGATATATATGGGCTTTATTATTATGATTATAGTAGGCGGTTTAATCGGTTGGTTAGCCGGCGCAATTTTAGGTAAAGATATTCCAGGTGGAATTATTGGTAATATTATTGCAGGTTTAATCGGTTCAGCTATAGGTAGTAGATTATTAGGCACTTGGGGTCCAGTTTTAGGTGGCGTTCCAATCTTACCAGCATTAATCGGGGCAATCGTATTAATCCTAATTGTTTCACTTATTATGAAAGCAATTAGAAAATAGTATATAACCACTCACCATTTGGTGGGTGTTAGTACTTAGACAAACCATTTGCTATAAAGCATTTGGTTTTTTTAATAGATACTATTCCTTGAGGGGATATTTGTTCATTCATTTCATTGTTTAATTCTTACATGAAATGGAATAAATATTTTTTCTACTTCAATTATATATTTATTTTGTGTTTTTGCTTTTATATGAATGCAGTCAATGAATAATTGTAATTGATGATATTGTTTTTGTTTTAAAAACAGTAGTGATTTGGGCCGACTCCTGCGGGAAAGCACTAGTCGAAGACTACAGGCTGAGACAGTGCCCGCGGAAAGCGTGCACAAAAAACTGCCAACAAAGTCATAGATTTTGTCGACACTCTGTTACTCACCATTTGGTGGGTGTTTTTTAAATTTTGATAATATTGATACGTCTTTGTACAAATAAAAAAGCTAACCGTTTTCTATTTTAGAAACGATTAGCTTTTTTTATTTTCTCGTAAACTTCAATGTATGTGAAATCTATTTTTTACTTATTAAGTTTTTGATTCCTTTTATAATAAAGCCTACTACTACAGATCTGAAAACACGTGATATAATATTTTTCATTATTAATCCTCCTAAGTTACAATTCAAATTTCCTTAATTTGCTGTATAGTTTCTTTACCCAATTTTCGATGGAATATTGGAGAAAATAGAAAAATTTTTAACTTTTAATAAAATAATGCTTATTTTCCAAAAGAAATAAGACCGTCTTCATCTGCTTTGTTAAAGAAAATCGTAATGATACCACTAATGATAGCGATAACGTATGGAATGCCTGTCCAAAAGAACACTAAATGTACAATACCTTGTAAAAGTTGATTTGAGTAAAATTTATGAATGCCACACCAACCGAGTATAAATGCAAGTATAACGTAAATGACTTTATTTACTTTCATATGTCTAGTCCTTTCATTTTAAAATTATTATCTTAATTATCTCTTATATTAAGCGATTCAACAATCGAAAACAATTAATGAAAAACGAATTCTCGTAAAAAGCCAATTATTGTTTCGAACTTTTTATTTAATTCATATATAATATAGTTAAATAAACATAATAAGGAGCATACAAATGATTAGAAAAGCTAAACCTAACGATAAGCATGAAATTGCAAAATTATGTTATATCATTTGGAGTCAATTAGACATTGACTTAGTGGAATATACTGAAAAAGAGAGATTACTAAAAATTATGGAACAAAGTATGGTGGATGTACAATATAGAGGCCATTATAGTAACACTTGGATATACGAAATCGATGGTGAAATTGCAGGTTGCTTAATTGCATACCCTGGTGATAAAGAGTTAGAGCTTGAAAAGGCTTGGTTAGATATGGAATTAGATGAAGATATTAGAGTTTATGGAACGCCGATGCCAATGAAAGAAGCTAATGATGATGAATGGTATATAGAAACTGTTGCTACCTTTCCAGAATTCAGAGGGCAAGGTGTCGCTACTAAATTAATTAAACATGTATTAGAGACGTATCCAGAAGAAAAATGGAGCTTAAATTGTGATTTACTCAATGATGGAGCGTTACATGTTTATAAAAAATTAGGGTTCCAACCTACAAGTGAATTTGATTTATATGGTCATATGCATTATCACATGGTTCATGTAAAAGCCTGAGCTTTTATTTTTATTCGTTTAAAAAGTAAAAAAATCGATCTTCATGAGTATGAAGATCGAAAAAGTAATACTTACTTTATTTGATTGCTTGGTTAAAGTTGTTTGTTGAGAAATATATTAAATACCACCGAGCAGAGCACTAATATAAATACCAAGTGCATACAGTAGACCGAAGAATGTGTTCGTTTTTCCTGTTGCGACCATTGCTCGGCATCATAGTTGCCGGCGTGTCATTCTTTTTGAATCTACGTACAGCCTTGATAGGTAGCGGGAATGACAGTAAAGCAAGTAAAAAGAAAATTGAACCACCAGGTTGGAAGAACGTAATATAGATAACTAATGCATACGCGACAATGTACATTAATGCTAAGAAGCGTATAGAGTTATTTTTACCTAATAAAATAGGTAATGTCTTACGACCACTTTCTTTATCTTTAACACGGTCACGAATATTATTAGCCATATTGATTAAACCGATTGTTATAACAATTGGAAGACTGATCCAAACAGCTAGACTTTGTAAATTACCTGTTTGAATGAAGAATGCAATTAAAATAATAATCATACCCATGAAAATTCCAGAGAATACTTCACCAAAAGGAGTCCAAGAAATTGGGAACGGCCCACCCGTATATAAATAGCCGATTGCCATACACACGAGTCCAATTGGTATGAGCCAGAACGAACTGTTGATGGCTATAAATAGACCTAGTAAAGCGACAATGACATAAAATGCAATGGCTATATTCATGACTAACTTAGGACTCATGCCATTTCGAACGATTGCACCACCTATTCCTACAGAAGTGTGGTCATCTAATCCTTTTTTGAAATCATAGTATTCATTAAACATGTTTGTTGCGGCTTGAATTAATAAACAAGCGATTAACATGGCTAAAAGCAAAGCAAGACTTAGATGATCTTCACTACCGAGTAGGAATATTTTTGCAGTAGCAGTACCAACAAGTACTGGTACCACAGCGACGGTTAAAGTATGTGGTCTCATTAAGTGCCAGTATTTTCTGACAGTAGAATATTGTTGATATTGAGATGCCATAAAATTTTATACCTCGAATTCTTTTATATTAAAATATTTTTTATCAAATTTATTTTAATGGAAGAACTTGTAAAGGTCAAATAACGTGAAAATTATATAAATGAAATAGGCTAGATACCATACACATATTGTGAAAAGTGGTACAATATTATAATGAGTGCAAACTGATAAATGAAAGAAGTGAAATAGATGACTTTGGACGTCAAGGAAAGTGAAATTGTCGAAGCGGTATACGAAAGTAATCATACTTGGGTTTCTGTAGAAGCAAAATTAAATTATGAATTAGATCCTACTGTATTATTCCATGTTACGGAAGACAGTGCAGGAGACCGTTTTTATTTTAAAAAAAATGACAACAAAACTTCATTCTTTGGCTATCATGCTATTAAAAGATTTAAAAATGACTTTGAAAGTAAACAATCTATTTTCCGAGAATGGGAAAAATATAAAAGTGATATTGATTTAATTCATCCAAATTCAGAACGACATCATTTAAAAATTTGTGGCGGATTCCAATTTTCAACACATAAATCTGGAGATGAGTGGCGTGAATTTGGTATTAATCATTTTATATTACCTGAAGTATTGGTAACTATGGAAGAAGGAAACACGTATATTACCTATACTGTAGAAGCAGATCAATTTGAAATTGACTCATTTTTAACGATTATAGATAAGTTAACTCAAGAGAATGTTAGCCCAAATTTTGAAAAAGGTGAAATTAAACGCATTGAGGATATTTATAAAGATGAGTGGCGTGATTTAGTTAAAGATACAATAGATATATTAGATGAAAACAAAAAAATTGTGCTTGCAAGAAAACGATTGATTATGTTTGATAAAAATATAAACATCCCTTATATCTTAAACCAAGCAACACAAGGTGAACATAATAGTTACTTATTTGTATTAGAATCACAAGACAGTGTATTCTTTTCACAAACACCTGAACAATTAATGGAAATTAATGATGAAATATTATCTACAAAAGCAGTTGCAGGTACGATTAAACGTACACATCAAGATGATGTGGATAATGAAAATATAAATGCATTTTTAAATGATGAAAAAAACTTAAATGAACATCGCTTTGTAGTAGATAGCATATTGAATGACATTGAATTGTATGTAGAAGATATTACTTACAATGAAAAGCCACAAATTTTAACAAATGATCATTTGTATCATTTGTATACGAAAATTAAAGGACAATTGATTAGTGAATCTTACATTGGTTTATTAGATAATCTTCACCCGACGCCGGCACTTGGAGGTTACCCAAAAGAGGAAGCAATTGAATATATTGAACAAAATGAGTTTGGAACACGTGGGCTTTATGGCGCGCCAGTTGGCTATATTGACATGTATGATAATTGTGAATTTATCGTTGCAATTAGATCTATGTTGATTAAGAAAAATCAAGCAACATTATTTGTCGGTTGTGGAATTGTAAGTGATTCTGATGCGGATAGTGAAGTAGAAGAGACTGCTGTTAAATTTAGCCCAATGATGAAAGCATTAGGAGTCGAGAAATATGAATAACCATACAACTGCATTAACAAAACAGGTATTTACTTTTGTTTCAGAACTATATGCATACGGAATAAGAGAAATAGTGATAAGTCCAGGATCTCGTTCAACACCAATGGCAATTGCAATTGAAGCACACCCTAAAATGAAATCTTGGATTCATCCAGATGAACGTAGTGCCGCTTTCTTTGCGATGGGATTAATGAAAGGCAGTGAGCGACCAGTTGCGATTCTTTGTACATCTGGTAGCGCTGCTGCGAATTATACACCAGCCATTTCTGAAAGTAGCTTGAGTCATTTACCACTTGTGGTACTAACAAGTGATCGTCCACATGAACTCAGAGGTATTGGGGCACCACAAGCAATAGATCAAACAAATATGTTTGCAAATTATACACAATATCAATTTGATTTCCCAATTGCTGATAGTAATGATGACCAAGACTTTATGACGAATACAGTTAAATTCCAATTACAAAAAGCGAGTCAGTATTTATATGGCCCGCATCGAGGTCCAATTCATCTGAATTTACCATTTAGAGAGCCACTGACACCTGATTTAGAAAAAGTTGAATGGTTAACTTCAGATACGAAGATTATGCCACATTACCAAAAAACGACGAGTCTCAATGAAATAAATGTAATTGTTAAAAAACGCAAAGGTCTTATTATCGTTGGCGATATGCAAGCATCAAGATGTAGATCAAATACTCACATTTGCGACAATACATGATATGCCTATACTTGCTGACCCACTAAGTCAATTACGTCGTGAGCATCATCCTAATGTAATAACAACCTATGATCTTTTATTTAGAGCAGGGTTGGAAGTGGATGTTGATTTTATAATTCGAGTAGGTAAACCAGTTATTTCCAAAAAAATAAACCAATGGTTAAAAGAGACGAAGGCATTTCAAATTTTAGTGCAGAATAACGATAGACCAGATGCATTTCCAATAACACCTCATGTTTCTTACGAGATGTCTGCAAATGATTTCTTTAGACAATTATCTGAGACGACGACAGTTGAACGGAAGCAATGGTTAGAAAAATGGCAATCATTAGAGAAACATGCCAAAGTTGAAATTAAAGATTATGTGAGAACTGCGACAGATGAAGCGGCTTACGTAGCAAATGTACTAGACAAACTAACAACAGCTGATGCATTATTTGTGAGTAATAGTATGCCAATTCGTGATGTAGATAATTTGTTTACTGACTGTGAAGCAGAGATTTATTCAAATCGTGGAGCTAACGGTATCGATGGTGTTACTTCAACAGCATTAGGCATGGCGGTGCACAAGAAAGTGACATTGTTGATTGGTGATTTAGCCTTTTATCATGATATGAATGGCTTACTCATGTCTAAATTAAATGATATCAACTTGAATATAGTGTTATTAAATAATGATGGTGGGGGAATCTTTTCATATTTACCACAGAAAGATACAGCTGATGCATATTTCGAAAGATTATTTGGCACACCAACAGGATTGGATTTTGAACATACTGCGCTACTTTACGACTTTACATTTAAACGATTTGAATCTATTGAAGCATTTAAATACACTGAGTTATCCAAATTTGGCGCACATATTTATGAAATTATGACGCATAGAGAAGATAACCTACAACAACATCTTAAACTCTATAAAAAGTTGAGTGATATTATCAATGTTACATTATAAATTTCATCGAGCGAATCAATCAACCAATCAATTAATAGTGATGCTACACGGATTTATTAGTGATCAGCACGCATTTGATAATCATATTCAAATGTTGAAAGAAAGCGTAAATATCGTAACAATTGACTTGCCTGGACATGGTGTAGATGAATCTCCATTTAATCAAGAATGGGACTTTCCTTTTATTAGCCAACAGTTAGATGAAACGCTAGAAGTGTTTAGTGCATATCAATTATTTTTACATGGCTATTCAATGGGTGGTAGAATAGCGTTGTATCATGCAATTCATGGCAACACTAAATTGACAGGTCTTGTTTTGGAAAGTACATCTCCAGGCATTGAAGATCAAACAGCACAGATAGAAAGACAACAAGTTGATTATGCACGTGCCCAAGTATTAGAAATTGCAGGATTAGAAGTTTTTGTTAATGATTGGGAAAAACTGCCACTATTTTATACACAACATGACTTAGATAAGATTACTAAATTAAGTATTCGTAACATGAGAATGCGCCAAGACGCATCAAGATTAGCAAAAGCTTTGAGAGATTACGGTACTGGCAACATGCCTAATTTATGGTCGGAATTGAATCAAATACAAATCCCGACATGTATTATTGTTGGAACTTTAGATGGTAAATTTTGTGAAATTGCTCAAAAAATAGTTTCAATTATACCGAAAACTGAACTTTTTGAAATAGCACAGAGTGGACATACTGTTCATGTGGAAGAAATGGCAGAATTTGATAGAATAGTATTAGGTTTTATTCAAAAGGAGGAGCAAAATGACTAGACAGTGGGAAACAATTAAAGAATATAAAGAGATTAAGTATGAATATTACGATGGAATCGCTAAAGTAACAATTAATCGTCCTGAAGTGCGTAATGCTTTTACACCAAACACGGTACAAGAAATGATGGACGCATTTACTAAAGCACGTGATGATCAACGTGTTGCTGTTATTATTTTAACAGGTGAGGGAGATAAAGCATTTTGTTCTGGTGGAGACCAGTCAGTACGTGGCCACGGTGGCTATGTAGGTGAAGATCAAGTTCCTCGTTTAAACGTATTAGATTTACAAAGACTTATTCGTGTAATTCCAAAACCAGTTATCGCAATGGTAAGAGGTTATGCAGTAGGTGGCGGCAATGTATTAAACGTTGTATGTGATTTAACAATTGCTGCAGATAATGCCATCTTTGGTCAAACTGGACCAAAAGTAGGATCATTTGATGCTTGGTTACGGTTCTGGTTATTTAGCTCGTATCGTAGGACATAAAAAAGCACGTGAAATTTGGTATTTATGTCGCCAATATAATGCACAAGAAGCATTAGATATGGGATTAGTTAATACAGTAGTACCTCTAGACGAAGTAGAAGATGAAACTGTTAGATGGTGTGAAGATATTAAGAAACATTCACCAACTGCTTTAAGATTCTTAAAAGCTGCTATGAACGCAGATACAGATGGCTTAGCTGGACTTCAACAAATGGCCGGAGATGCAACATTACTTTACTATACAACGGATGAAGCAAAAGAAGGTAGAGATGCGTTTAAAGAAAAACGTGATCCTGATTTTGATCAATTCCCTAAATTCCCGTAAGGAATTATTATATTAACCGTTATTGAGAGGTTAACATATACTGTCGACAAAGTATCAGACTTTGTCGACATTTTTTTGCGCTTTTGCGCAAGTACAACTTCGACTTTACTATGTATCTTTATACGGAATTATCTAAGATATGATTTCGATCCATTATTGTGACTTTATTCAGTGATTTTGCCCATAGTAAAAGAATAAAAAAGATGAATAACTGGAATCATTACATAGATTTTATTTTTATATAAAAATAAGATAGTGTATCAATTTATAGTTAGAAATACGTTGTTTAAAAAACTCTTTTAATAGTTATAATATATTTGACTATAATTTAAAAATATATTAATATTATAATGAAAAGAAATGAGGGAGAACAATGGCATCAGACGCTAACGACCAAATACGAAAAGAAATGTGCTACTTATTTTATATTACGAGTAAAGAAGTTGTAAATCGTTTTAATCGCTACTTAAAACAGTATGATATAAGCTTTCCTAACTATATTGTATTACTTTATATTGAAAACGATAAAAATGTTTATATTAAAACGTTATGTGATGAACTCTATTTAGATTCTCGGTACTATAAGCCCTATAATTAAACGTTTAGAAAAAAAAGACCTAATTAATCGAATCAGAACAGAAGAAGATGAACGTAGAGTTAAAGTGAGATTAACAGAAAAAGGTTTGAAACTTAAAGAAGAATTCAGCAAAATCTCCGAAGATGTTATTCAACAATTTGATATGGAAGGTGAAGAGTCAGTTACTTATTATCAAATTTTAAAAGCGTTTGCTGAGAAAAATGTTTTTAAGAAAAATGAAGATTTATAAATATAAAGCACCCGCTAAACATTGAAGATAATTCAACATTTAGCGGGTGCTTTTGTGTCTATAATAAAAAATTATTGTTGATAGTATTTCTTAAGAAATTCTTCAAGTCTTCTCATACCTTCTTTTAAGGCGTCAAGTTCATAAGCATAGGATATACGTACATGACCTTTACCTAAATCAGTAAAAGCTGAACCTGGTACCATTGCTACATGTGCTTTTTCAAGTACATTAATACAAAATTCAAAATCGTCATCAGTAAATTTTTTGATGCTAGGGAAGATATAAAAAGCACCTTCTGGCTTAGCATCAAGTTCAAATCCGAGAGACTCTAATTTTTGAATTAAAAAATCACGACGTTCAATATAAGCTTTATTCATATATTGTGGTGCTTCTAAGCCTTCATTTAAAGCGACAATACAAGCAATTTGTGCTGGTACATTTGCACAAATACAATTATAAGCATGCATAAATGTTAACTTTTCAATTAAGTACTCAGGTCCAATTAAAAATCCAATACGGATACCAGTTGCAGAATGTGATTTACTTAAACCACCTACGAGTAAAAGTTGATCGCGGATAGCATCAAATTCTGCAAAAGAAGTATGTTTTCCACTAAATGTGTTTTCAGCATAAATTTCATCACTAATTATGAATATCTCTTTATCTTTCAAGGTCTCAGTGATTGCTTGAACCTCATCATACGATAATATGACGCCAGTAGGGTTAGTTGGATAGTTAAGTAATATTGCTTTTGTATTGTTCGTAATATGAGCTTCTATGGCCTCAGGAGTGATTTTATACTGAGACTGAGTTGTATCTATGAAAATTGGAACGCCACCCAGTGTTTTAATTAAAGGAATGTATCCTGCATAAATAGGGCCAGGAACAATAATTTCATCGCCTTGATTAATAATACTTCGTAATGCTGTATCTAATGCTTCACTAGCGCCATTAGTAATAATAATTTCTTCAGTACTATACTTAAAATGATAGCGTTGCTCAAAATATTCACTTACAGCGTTTCTTGTTTCAAATAATCCTTTATTATGCGAATAGGTTGTTTGATCTTCATTTATCGCATTAATATATGCAGATTTAACTACATCTGGCATAGGAAAATCTGGTTGGCCAATTGTTAAATTGATACAGTTATCAATGTTCTTAATACGACTTGAAAATTGACGTATGCTTGGTGCGCTTAAATATTTAGCATTATTGTTTAAAGAAAGTTTCATTGATTATTTCACCTCGAGATTAAAAATACCGAATTGTATTTTTATATGTATGATTAATAGATATCATCAAATTATTTCTATCATAACATATTTAAAATAAATACAATTCGGTAAAAGCTTTTATTAACCTTTGAATTTAGAAGGTGACTGCAAATTAATAACTGGGTTTGTCCATTTTGATACAAAACGTGTCGATAAAATATAAACAATGAAACATGTTGCACTTAAAAGATAAATATAAGTTAAAACAGATATTTCATCTTTAAACGGATGAAGACCGAAACCACGAACCACTCCGATTACAAGACCATGTAATAAATAGATATGCATTGTTCTACGTCCTATATAAGTAAAGAATTTTTCTTTTTCAGGTATTAAATTCAAGAAAGAAAACATTGTTGCTAAAATAATAAAATAAAGGAGTAATCTTTTGAACGGACTGTAAAGATCTTGTTTCCCTTCTAATGACATATATGGCGAATCACCTAACAACCAGTCTGAATTGATTGGATGAATGGTATAGATTATATAGAAAGTCACTAAAATTATAAAAGCAATAGGGACGAACTTTTTATTTCGTAAAATTTGAGTATGTTTACTTGTAAATAAATAACCTAAATAAAATATCGGAAAGAACATAATCGTTCTTGAAAAACTCAAATAATTATCAATATTGTCAGAATAACCAACAAATAATGAAAAAATGATTGCTATTGGTAAGACAAAATAAGGTTTATAGTCTTTAACAATTACTAAAATCACATGAAAGAAGAATAATGTAAGTAAAAACCAAAGTGCGAACACTGGATCGAAAGGATCGAATTGAACGCTATCTTCTTTACCAGTTAAATAATAATATATAGAGAAAAAACCAAAGAAAATAATATAAGGTATTAATAGTTTTTTAGAGACTTTTTCTAAATAACCAGCTTCTCCTGCTTTTTTTGCAAAGTAACCAGAAATAAATAAAAATGCTGGCATATGAAAGCTGTATATTGTTAAGTACAACGACGATAGATATGTACTCGCTTCATTGTAAGGTTGTAATAAATGCCCAAAGACAACAAGAAAAATCAATATTGCTCTTGCATTGTCAAAAAAGTAATCTCTCTTTTTTAATTGTGCCATGCTTTTTCTCCTTTAAAAGTGCCGGGTGAATTTTATAATCACTGATACTAATTTATTATAAATCATATGAGAAATGCAACAAAATAGATCGATTTGTATTTTATTATTGTATATTATGTAGAATGACATTATAATATTAAGAAATATAATAGTGTCATTTGATTGGTAGTAACAAGTAAATTAACATAGTGGAGATGAAGCAACATGTACAAACAACTAGAACAATTAATTACACTGACGAGTAACGATTTGAACTTAGTAAGTAGAAGGTTTGGCCAACGTACAGATTTAACTTCAGAGCAATTAGAAATGTTAAGAATTTTATACAATTATGAAGTTTTATCTCAATATGACTTAACTATGAAAATTAATAAAGAACAATCAATTGTATCACGTTGGATAAAAAAACTTTGCCAAATGGGTTACATAACTAGTAAACAATCTAATAAAGATTTGAGATGTAAAGATTTAATGGTAACGGATAAGACAAAGGAACTTGTACAACAAATTAATGAGGTAAGGGTAGCTTTAATTGAAGCGCGCTGCCAAAATTTAACTTCACAAGATATAGAAGACTTAAACCATTTGCTATATAAATTAAACGTTCGTCATGCTTATTTACGTTAGATTATTGGGGCTGATTAATTTATATGAAAGCACCAATAAATAAAAATTTAAGAGTACATGTATCACTCATAGAAAATATCTGTTGAGTGATCATGTACTCTTATTTTAATTGTATAAAAGAAAATATAGTATTGTAGGTGTAAATTAAGCTTTATAAGTATTTACATCAAAATATTTACCTAATTTACCCATTGAATCATAGAACCCTTTAATACGTGTGGCATTGTGCTCTGCCCATCTTACGTCAGTTGCGTATTGATGTTCACCTGGATTTTCAGGGTTCCAACGCATTTTATAAAGTGTATTTTGACCTTGGCTGATGTATGAACTTGAGATGAATTTAGCGCCACCAACGATTGCTTTTTTAACTGTATCCCAACCGTTAGATTTGGCAGTAGCGAAACCTTGTTTAACTGCATCGCTATCAACTGCTCCGATACCAAACATATTATAATATTTGTTTGGACCATCTGTTACGACTTTATCATCTACTACATCGCCACCGTTAGCAAGTTTTGAAGTACCATCGCCTGTTTCTAATAGAGCATGTGAGATTAAATAAACTTCATTTATATTGTAAGCCTTAGTCGCTTCACTGAATGCTTCGCCTTGACCTTCTAAAATGCCTTTACCAACTAAAAGTTTATCTAAATCTGCTGAAGCAATATCTTGAGATTTATCTAAACGTAAGAATTGATATTTTTGAGTAGGGTCTTGTGCTAATTTACCAGTATCCATAGCATTTTTTATTTCGATAGGTGTAGCATCTTCCCATTTACCTGGTGTGTGTTGAATTTGAGGTTTGGTTTTTAAACCTGCTTGAATTGCAACAGCTTCATCTAGCGTTAGACCAGATTGATAATATTTGATTAACTCTTTGCGTAAGTCTTCTTCTTTAATCCAAACCATTTGGCCATTAGATAGTTTGCCGTGATACCAAGTCACACCATTGACAACTTGTTTCTCGAATACTGTAAAGATACTTTCATAGAAATCATTTAATGAGCCTGCTGGTTGATTAGAAGTTGGATCTAAGTAATAACTACCATCAGCATTATAAATAACATAATCAAATTTATAAGGTGTAACTGCCGATTTAGTTACGTCAGATGTTTGAGTTTCGGTTGCAACTTTATTATTTGTATTTGTATTTAAATCTTTAGCCGCAATCCATCCAGTCTTGTTATTAACATTACCGTACACGTATTCATCTTTATCCACTTTAACTGATTTAGAAGCATTAAATTGATTGTTTTTCACATTTTTTAATGAGTCTAATTGTTGAGCTTTTGTACCCCAAGGTACTGCATAAAGTCCATTATTTGTAGATTTAATTGTGAATTGACCATTTTTAGCAGATGTTTTACTTAAATCACGTGTATTGATGTCTTTTGTATTAACCCAACCTAATGGTGTGTTTTGGTTAGAATTTTGAATTAATACGTAAGTGTTATCGCCTTGTGTACGTTGTTTTGTAACGTTAAATGTACGGCCTGATAATTTAGATGCATCTTTGGCTTTTGTATCATTAACTTTAGTCTTAATACCAGAATTTGTATTATTTAATTGACCAATTTTACTTACTGATTGAGTTGGGTTTGCTGTATTTTTAGTAGCAGACTTCATTAACTGTAATATCACCGGTTTGCATCCAACCTATATTACTATTCGTTTTGTTATCTGTTATTAAGTAGAAACTATTACTTCCAAGTGTAGCTTTTTTACTTAATTTATAAGTATTGCCATTCACATATGGTTTTTGTACACCTTGTTTGTCGTAAACTGAAGTGTAGACACCATGATTTGTTTTGGCTACAGTACCTTGTTGGTTAGTAAGATTAGTTACTGATAATTGACCTGTATTTGCGGGTGGGGCAACAGTTGAACTTGGTGAAGACAACTTACTTAAACTTACCCAACCAGATAAATCATTTACAGAGCCATAAACATAGTTTGTTTTACCAATTTGTTGTTGTTTCGTTGCTTTAAATGTTTGGTTAGCGTTACCTGAAACAGTTCCAGCTTTTTGAGAGCTAGTACCCCAAGGGACTGTATATAAAATTTCGCCTGGTTTAATATTATAAGTTTTATTTATCGCAGTAACAGGTTTAGCTGTATTATAATCCACATCATTTTGGTGAACCCAACCAATTAAGTTCCCTTTATTATAATCAATTACCAAATAGAAATTTTCGTTGCCTATTTTGGCTGATTTTGTAACTTTTAGTGTTTGATTTGTACGATCAGTTTTTTTACCTTGGTGGTCATAAACTGTTGCATATAAGCCATCATTCGTAGTATTAATACGGCCAACACCATTATTAGCTTCTACTGTTAATGAACCTGTTTTTGGTGGGGTAACAGTACTACCAGTGTTACTAGAACCACCCGTACTACCTGAGCCACCAGTATTGCTAGAACCATCTGTATTTGTAGATTCGTCTTTGCCACTAGTACTACCTGAAGATGTTGCTCCCCAAGGTGCTACTTGACCAGTTTTAATTAAATATTTTTCATAGATTAGGTCATATAATTCATCATAACTGTAGTTATATGAAGCTAAGTAACCATGAGGGTCCGTATGATTAGAACCACCTAGGAAAGTACTAACGGCTTGGTGAGTCCAAACTGTACCTTGTCCATCGTACTCAGCACTATCTGGTGAAAGACCATAATATTGTAGGTTTGTTGCCGCATAATCAGCATAATTGTTAATTGAACGTGCAAATGAATCATAATCATGTGTATGAACTAACTCAACATGAATAAATCGATCGTTTGCAGCTGGACCGACGCCCCAAGCAAGATAGTCAGTATTTGCAGTTTCAATAATACGATTACCGTCAATATATGCATGAACAAAAGCACTATTATAATTATTCTTCATGTAGTTAATTTCACCAGTAATAGTTGAGTTATCATTTGCAGTTTCGTGTAAAACGATACCTTCTGGTTTACCATAACGATAATTATATTGCGGTAAATAACTTGCAATATCTTGTTCATAATTTGGAGCTTGGAAGTTATTGTTACGAATATAGTTATTAAGTGATGAACTCACTTGTGGACTATATGCTCGGTAGAGAACTTGTTGTGCCCGCTTCTCTTGTTATTGCAGAACGCGTTGAAAGCGTATTATTTACATTAGCTGATGCTACTCTTAATTTAGGAGTAGCTTCTGTACTTACTGTTGTCGCAGTAGTACTTGGCGTACTAGGCTTAGTTGCAGTTGATGTTGCCTTACTATCTTCGCTTGTGCTTTGTTCACTTACGTCAGAAGAGGCATCTACTTTATTATCTTCAGAAGCTTTAACATCTTCATTAGAAGCATCTTCTTCAGTAGCTTTAGCATCTTCAGAATTCTGTTCACTTACGTCAGAAGAAGTGTTGTCTTCTTTATTATCTTCAGAATCTTTAGCATCCTTATCATCTTGAACGTCTTTATCAGAAGTATCTTCTTCAGATTGTTGAGTATCTTCAGAATCTTGTTCGTCTAAGTCAGAAGAAGTATCTTCTTCAGATTGTTGAGCGTCTTCAGAATCTTGTTCGTTTAAGTCAGAAGAAGTGTTGTCTTCTTTATTATCTTCAGAAGCTGTAGCATCCTCATCATCTTGAACGTTTTTATCAGAAGCGTCTTCTTCAGACTGTTGAGTATCTTCAGAATCTTGTTCACTTACGTCAGAAGAAGTGTTGTCCTCTTTATTTTGTTCAGTAGATTGACTAGTTTCACCATCTTGAACGTCTTCATTAGAAGCATCTTCTTCAGTAGCTTTAGCATCTTCAGGATTCTGTTCGTTTACGTCAGAAGAAGTGTTGTCCTCTTTATTTTGTTCAGTAGATTGACTAGTTTCACCATCTTGAACGTCTTCATTAGAAGCATCTTCTTCAGTAGCTTTAGCATCTTCAGGATTCTGTTCGTTTACGTCAGAAGAAGTGTTGTCCTCTTTATTTTGTTCAGTAGATTGACTAGTTTCATCATCTTGAACGTCTTCATTAGAAACATCTTCTTCAGTAGCTTTAGCATCTTCAGAATTCTGTTCGTTTACGTCAGAAGAAGTGTTGTCCTCTTTATTTTGTTCAGTAGATTGATTAGTTTCATCATCTTGAACCTCTTTGTCAGAAACATCTTCTTTAGTAGCTTTAGCATCTTCAGAATTCTGTTCGTTTACATCAGAAGAAGTGTTGTCCTCTTTATTTTGTTCAGAATTTTGATTAGCTTGATTGTCTTGAACGTCTTTATTAGAAGTGTCTTCTTCAGTAGCTTTAGTATCTTCAGAATTTTGTTCGTTTACATCAGAAGAAGTGTTATCTTGAGCTGTATTTTGTTCAGTAGCTTGCGTATTTTCAACAGTTTGATTGTTATTAATTGGAGTTGTTGTATCATCAGTTGAATTATCTTCATTATTTTGAACATTAGTATTTTCCTCAGATTGTTGAGCATTTTTAGAACTTTGTTCGTTTACGTCAGAAGAAGTGTTGTCCTGAGCTGTATTTTGTTCAGTAGTTTGCGTATTTTCAACAGCTTGACTGTTATCAACTGCAGTAGTTGCATCATCAGTTGAATTGCCTTCGTTGTGTTGAATATTTTGATTAGAAGTATCTTCTACAGATTGTTGAGTCTCTTCGGAATCTTGTTGGTTTAGGTCAGAAGAAGTATTGTTTTGAGCGGGCTCTTGTTCAATACTTTGAGCATCTTCAGAATCCTGAGTGTTTTCAGTTACTTCATTAGCCTCAGATTGCGTATTCGCTTGGTCTTCTTGGCCTGAAGTTTGTTGATTGTATGTATCTTGACTTGGTGTTTGCTCAGAGTTCAACTCATCTAATTCTGCATCGTAAGTATTAACTTCGTTTGCTAAGGTCTGTTCAACTTGTGTAGGGTCTTGGTATGATTGTGTACCTGAAATATTAGTGGTAGGTTTACTAACTTCAGATTTGATTTGTTCACTTTGTTTAAGTGTATTCTTATCATCTAACACATTCTCGTTTGTAGATTTATTTTGTACGTCATCTGCAGCTTGTGCTTGATGAGATGTTAAAGCTGTACCTGCTAACGTTAGTGCTACCATCGACGGTACTTTATAAGTAAACTTTTTCTTAGTCATTAAACTGCCCCTTTAACTATATAATTTAATGTCTATTATAATACGACTTTTGGAGGAGTGGTTTACTTTTTACTGATTTGTAATATAAAATTAATCTAATTAAGTTTTGGAAAAGTTATAACATCTGATTTAATGCGTTATAAAGCTTAATTTTGAAAATATTGAAATATTACACAAATCGAAATATTACAAAAGATAGTTGCAATATAAATACAAAAACATATTAAATTGGGTTAAATTGATTTTGTCATAGCAATATGATCAATATTTTCCTCAATAAAAATCTTTCCAAAAGGTTTATATCCTAGAGATTCATAAAAAGTTTGAGCATGGCATTGTGCATTTAGCATTAAGGAATGATGGCCTTGATTTTTAGCGGATTCTTCTAAAAATTGCATGAGTAGTTTGCCATATCCAGATTTTCTATGAGATAAAATAATAGCAACTCTTTCTATTTTAACGGCATTGTCATAAGGACGAAATCTACCAGTGGCGAAGGGGATGTTGTTTTCATCATATCCAATGATATGCGTAGCAATAGCTTCGTATTGATCTATTTCATTTTCTAACGGTACACCTTGTTCAAGAACAAATACTTGTTTTCGAACACTGTATGCATCTTCCATCATGGAAGGCGTGGTAACAATTTTAAACATAACAATTCCTCATTTCATTTATTTTGGTTAAAAAAAGACCCTATCAAAGTTTAATATGATAGGGCGTTAATTTATTGATTATTGTGCTTCTTTTCTAATTATCGCAGTATATTGCCAAAAAATTCGCATTTGAGCAATATTCCAATTATTCATACCCATAGTAAAACCAGACGGTCTGAATAAATTAACATCTGTAACCTCTAATGCGACCGCAATAAGATATTGGATAGGTACGCTAATTTCTTTCATTGTTTCTGTTATACCATTTTGATTATAAACCCACGAAAACGGTAATTCTGATTCAAAAACATCAACTTTTTCGAATATTTCTGGAAGTCCAACAATATAACATGCACCATCGATGATAGGGTTGTTATCACTATCTTTATAATATATGCGTAAAGCTTCATAGTTTTCACGGTGTTCATGATTGACATAGAAAAATTCATTTCTAAAAAGCGCCATATCTTTGCTGTGTATCATTTGTTGTTCTAAAACATTAAACATTCCGTTTACATGAGCAAGTTTTTCGTATGTTTTGCGTGACATATAGTGAGCTCCTCTCCACAGTTAATATTGATTAGTTGGTACTTCTTGAGCATTTTGTTGTTGACTAGGATCTACCTGTTGCTGATTAGGATCAGTTTGTTGCATGTTGTTATTCTGTTGTTGCTGATTATTATTGTTTTGTTGTTGGTTAGGGTCTACTTGTTGTTGATTAGGATCAGTCTGTTGCTGGTCGCTATTCTGTTGTTGTGAATTATCGTTGTTTTCAGTGTTATTTAATTCAGATGAATTGTCTTCATCTTCATCATTGGTAGTATCATTTTGATTTTTTCTAAGTAGGCTACTGTCTAACTCTGTTTGTGGTACGAGTGTACCATAAAAATCAGTGACACGTTGATTTAAGAAATCACTTGTATCTTCAATCTTAGGTAAATTTAAATCATCACGTAGTAAATTTGAAGTGTCTTGAATACTATTAATATCTGGATTGTAATAATAGATTCCATTTAAGTAATCATCTTCACCTTCAAGTTGTTTACTTTTGATTTCAACATCATCTTTTAAATAAGATGTTGCAAGAGCTTTTACCTCATCATAGCTTAAATTATGTTTTGAATTATTCCCAACTATTTCAATAACATCATCTAGTTTACTAAAGGAACCAAGCATTTTGTGCCTTAGCAAAGAGTTTTTTAATTAACTCCATTTGTCTTTGACCACGTTTTAAATCAGAATCATGATGTCGTGTTCTAGCGACTGCTAATGCTTCGTCGCCATTTAGTTTTTGATGTCCTTTTTCAACTTTTATTTTGCCACTGTCATCAGTATTTGGTTCACTGATGTCATAAGGGACATTATATTCAATGCCACCAAGTTCATCAACAAGCATCTACGAATGCATCCATATTAATACGTACATAATAATCAACCGGTACGTTTAAAGTAGCTTCTACAGAATCCATTGAAGCTGTAGGTCCACCATAAGCATGTGCATGCGTGATTTTATCGTAATAACCTACTTTTGGAATATAACTGATTGTATCACGTGGAATGCTTAGCATTCTTATTTGTTCTTTATCGGAATTAAATGTTGAAAGAATCATTGCATCGGTTCTTGATTGTTCAGTACTTTGCCCATTTTTTTCTCGTCCACTATTTCCATCAATACCTAAAAATAAGATAGAAATAGGATCTTTAGAAGGATCGACTTTAGATTCACGAATGTTTGATTTCCTAGAGGAGTCACCATCGTTAAAAGAATTCTCAAAAGCGCCTTGAGATGATTTGAGTAGAATGATAGCAAATATAACCGGAACAACGACAAGAACTAAAGATAGAAATATTAAAAAATATTTTAAAAATTTATTCATGTTTGAAGCTCCCCATGTATATGATTTTGTACATGTTACTATATTATCGTTAAATGTTATAGCTCTTTTAACTATATTAAATATTTGTAAAGAAGAAAATGTACTATAACTTATAATTTTATTACTATAGCTAGTAAATATCAACTATGAATGTGTTATTTTCAAGTTTAAAGTAAAATTAAATCAGGGTATGTGAAGTATAATGCTTATATATTGGAATTTATCAGTAGAAACTAACAAAATTGTCATTTGCTTAGAAATGATTTATAGCGATACATGAGCTATAATATATAATAGAAATATCATCTTGTGAACAATAACTGTGTTTCAAGGAAATGACAAAATAATTATAAATATAAGAAAAAAGGGCTTTGCTACGTTATAATTTAAGAACAATGCTTTCTATAAAATATTTTTAAAATAATAATTGAAATGGATATATCTTTAGCAAAAGATATGAGGAGGAAAAGCGAGTATGAAGCAAGAATGGTTAGATAAAATAGATGAGAGTTTAGTGAAAGATTTTTATGAAATACAAACAGAAACAGAAAAAGAAGAAGGGTTCAAAGGAAGTTTAGCTTTTGGAACTGCGGGTATTAGAAGCACTTTTGGCTTAGGACCAGGAAGATTAAATGCATTTACAATTCGCAAAGTGGCTTTAGGTTTAGCTCAATTTTTAAGAAGTAAAATTGATTCACCAACTGTAGTAATACACTTTGATACGAGATTTTTATCTAAAGCATTTTCACAAGAAATGGCTAGTGTGCTAGCTAATAATAATGTTATACCTATTTTGTCAGAAGATTATAAATCTACTCCAGAGTTATCATTTGCCGTTAGACATTTGAATGCAGATGCAGGTGTGATGATAACAGCTAGTCATAATCCTAAAAATTATAATGGTATAAAAATTTATGATGAAAAAGGCGGCCAATTATTACCTGATGAATCCGAACAACTTAGTAATTATATTAATACGATAGAATCTCCATTATCGATTAAAAAGGGCGATTTTGAAGTATTAAAAGAAAATAATAGAATTAAATATATTACTAGTGAAGTAACTGAAAAATATAAAAGTGAAGTTAAAGATTTAGTAGGTTCGATTGATGAAAAAGGTGCAAAAGTAGTATTAACCAGTTTACATGGTACAAGTTTACCGTTAGTTTCAAATATATTAACAGAATTGGATTACCAAAATTTTGTGATAGAAGAAGAGCAATCTACACCGGATGGTAATTTCCCAACTGTAGAAATTGCTAATCCTGAAGATGAAACTGCTTTTAATTACGGCCTAGCACTTGCAGAAAAAACAGATGCACAACTGATCATAGCTACAGACCCTGATGCAGATAGATTTGGTTTTATTGAGCGTTATGGAAAAAATGAATATAGATATTTTAATGGTAATGAAATTGGGTTACTGTTTATGAAATTGAGATTCCAAGAATTAGTTGAAGCAAGCGCACCACTTTACATTATTAAATCTATCGTCACAAGTGAGTTAGCAGAAAGATTAGCATTAGCGTTAAATGTACAAGTTAATAATGTGCTGACTGGATTTAAATATATTTCTGATTTAATTGAGCAAAAAGGTGCAGACAATGAGACGCAATTATTACTCGCATTTGAGGAAAGCCACGGCTATTTAGCGAAATCAATTTCTAGAGATAAAGATGCAATTCAAATGGTACCTTTATTAGTTAAATATAAAAATCTATTATCTAAAAATGGTTTAACATTTAAAGACACTATGGAAGATATTTATCAAAATATTGGTGCATTTAAAGATAGAACACTCGCACCGTCATTTGAAGGAGCCGAAGGTGTAGAAAAGATTTCGAATATAATGAGTCAATTTAGAAATAACGATATATTCTCAATTTGTGGTATGGATGTAAAACAAATAGAAGACTATCATACAGGTGAAAATAGAAATGTTATAGAGGGTACAACTGAAGCATTAACGTTACCGAAAACGGATTTAATTAGATTTATTTTTGATAATGGATTTATCGCGCTTAGACCATCCGGAACAGAGCCAAAAATTAAACTCTATTTCTCTCTGAATGTAGAAGATATAGATGCAATTACAGATCAATTTGAAAAAGACTATATTCAAAATATAGATTAATTTATGTAGAGGCGACAAGATGACATCAAAAAAACTAAAACAACTTATGATTTTTTTAATCTTTATTTTAACAATAATCACTTTTACAATTGGATACAGATATTATCAAGATAATAAACAAGACACGAAATACCAAAGTATTCATACGAATAATTTAAAAACAGTAATGGATAAAAACAACCCACAAATAAACGCGATTCATCAATATTTAGAAAAAGTTAATTTTAACGGCACTGTAGCTGTTTTTGAACGTGGTCAACTTAAATTAAATAAAGGCTATGGTTTCAAAAATTTTGAAACAGATGAAAAGAATAGGGCAGACACATTATATTTAATCGGATCTTCTCAAAAATTCACCACAGGATTAATGCTTAAGCAATTAGAAAATGAGCAAAAAATTAATATGAATGATGTGGTTAATCAATATTTGCCATGGTTCAAAACATCTAAACCTATTACATTAAATCAGCTTATGCTTCATCAAAGCGGTTTATATAAATATAAAGCTTCAACCTCTTATAAAAATTTAGATAGTGCAGTACAGTCAATACAGCAGAGAGGGATTGAGCCTAAATTTTATAATAAAAATAGATATAATGATGCTAATTACTTAGTTTTATCTCGTGTGATAGAAGAAGTAACTGGTGAATCTTTTTCAAAGAATTTCGAAAACAGATTATCAAAGCCATACGGATTGGAGCATACGGCATTTTTTAATGATGAAACTTTCAAAAAAGATATGGCGGAAGGCTATAAAAAAGATGAAAATACAGGTGAACCGGTTAAGCAGAAGCCTAATGTTTTAAACCAATATTACGGCGCTGGTAATTTATATATGACCCCTCATGATATGGGGAAATTGATATTAACTCTACAAAACAACGAACTGTTCAAAGATAATATAACAACGCCTTTACTACATGAAAGTTTAACGCCACGTTATCCAAAAGCGTATCGTTATGGTTTTTATTCACTTCCTAATAAAAATCGAATTAATGGTGGTTTTTTTGGACAAGTATTTACGGCATATTTTAATGACGACTATATTGTGGTGCTTGGGACAAATTATGAAGATAATGATGTGAATAATGAGGAAAAGATAAAACACATTTTTAATAAATTACTAAAACAAGACAAGCCTTATAATATAGTAGGGCAACGTTATTAATTACTTGATTATTGTAGTAACCTAAAGTGAAGTAATTTAAAACACTCCTAACTGCAAAGTGTAAAGGTATAACCTTTAACTTGATGACAGTATTAGGAGTGTTTTTTCTTAAGTATAAATAATAGTCATATTATGCTACAAATCATATTCAACTTATTTACAGTATTTTAGTGCATTGACGAACATGTCCTCAAACGTATCTGGATGAATGGACATGACCACTGAACAATTAGGGAAGCGAGATTTGAAATCAGTTACTGTTGCACCTTTTGTAAAGGTACCACTCGTTTCTATTTGTACATCAGCCTTCCTGTACATTGAATTTTTCAGGATGAAGCAAATAAAGCACAGTATATGCATCGTATACATTAATCCCTTTTTCAAAATCATCGCCTTTGTAATGCTTGAAGATTTGATGCAACATATCACCAGTTTCATTTAGTGTTTGGAGATTATTTACAAATGAATGGCTTAAAGTTGAACTTCTTGCTACATCAAGTCCTACCATAGTTAAAGGCAAACCAGAATTAAAAACAATTTGTGCGGCTTCAGGGTCACAATAAATATTGAATTCCGCTAAAGGGGTGACATTACCACGTCCTCGCGCTTCCTCCCATTAACACAATTTCTTTAACATAATCTTTTACTTCTGGATAAGTAGAAAGTAATAAGGCAATATTCGTTAATGGACCTATAGGTATAAGTGTTATAGGAATTTCACTATTTAATAAAGCTTTTCGCATTGCTTCGACAGCATGTGTTGAAGCTAAATCTTTTTCATTTGCTTCAGGAAATGGATAACCATCCATACCTGACTCACCATGAACTTTGCTTGCATTTACAATATCGGAAAGTAATGGTTGAGAGGAACCTCTATGAACGGGTACATCACTTGCAAAAAATTGCTTAAGTTTCAATGTATTCGCTGTTGTTTTTTCAATTCCAACATTACCATTAATTGTCGTAATCATTCGTAAATCAAAGTTAGGGTGATTCAGCGCAATGCTTATAGCGACGGCATCATCAATACCAGGATCGGTATCTATAATGATTGGTTGTTTCATAATTGTTAAGTCCTCCTAAATCATTTTGTTATTGTATGGATCCATTTTACATTGTTTTCTTTTAAAAGTGTTGTATATAAATTAATGTGTATTTATATTGAGCATAAAAGTAGGGAAGAAACATAAAATTTAACGGGAACTAACTTCTATCATTTAATTAATAATAAAAAAAGACTTCTCTAAAAGAGAAGTCTTTTCTTGGATTATAAGTGAGCTGAGTGTCCACCTTGCATTACCCAATAAGTACCAATAACAGTAATTAAAGTAATGATAATCGCAAATATAACTTTAAATGCTTGTAAGTTTCCGTCTCTACCTTCAGTTAAGTGCATGAACATTAATAATTGAACTGCGGCTTGTATAAAAGCAAAACCAAAAATGATGGTAATCTTAACGTTAAGTTCCATAGATGTGTATAAAGTTACAAACACTGCTAATATTGTCAGAACGATTGAGGCAATAAAACCTACTGTGTGTTTTACTATTGTATTCATCCGCTAAACACCATCCCTATCATATATACGGCAGTGAAGATGAAGATCCATACAACATCTAAAAAGTGCCAATATAAACTTACTATAAATAATTTAGGAGCATTGTCTTTATTTAATCCTCGCATGGCTACTTGAATTAATAAGCAGATAATCCAGACGATACCTAACGATACGTGGGCACCATGTGTTCCTAATAGTATAAAGAAACTAGACCAATAAGAACCAATAGAAAGATTAACACCCTCATGTACATAGTGCGTGAATTCATAGATTTCAAAACCTACGAACACGATACCTAATAATACAGTGATAATCATCCAAATCATCATTAATTTTTCTTTCTCTTTTCTCATGTAGTAAATTGCAATACCACATGTATAAGAACTAATTAATAAAGCAAATGTCATTATCAATATGAGCGGTAATTCAAATAACTCGGTAGTCATTTTACCAAGCATAATCGCCACCGTGTTGCAGTGTTAGTAACGCCGCAAATAACGTCCCGAATAATGAGAATTCAGCTGTAAGGAAAATCCAAAAGCCAAGCTTATTTAATTCACCTTCATGCGAACGTTGATCAATTGTGTTTGCATCATGACTCATGACTTACAGCCTCCTTTTCTTTTATACGTGCTTCACGTAAACGTTTTTCAGTCTCAGCTACTTCAGAAACTGGTATATGATAACCGTGATCTACTTGGAAACTACGATAAATCATAGTGCCAAAGATACCAATTAAGCAAAGAATAGCCGGTAGCATTGTTTCAAATACTAGGAAGAAACCACCAATAGTGAAGAATATTCCCATGAACACACCAACTGGCGTATTATTCGGCATGTGGATATCTGTGTAATTATGGTTATCTAAATAATGACGACCATGTTCTTTCATATCAACAAATGTATCATAGTCGTTCCAGTCTGGCGTGATAGCAAAGTTGTATTTAGGTGGCATTGCTCCCGCAGTTGACCATTCTAATGTACGACCTAAGCCATCCCAGTTATCACCAGTTGCTTCACGTGGTGCTTTGAAGAAACTGTATACAATACTTGCGACTAAGAACATAAAGCCTAATGCCATTAATAGGGCACCGAAAGTTGAGATTACGTTTAGTAACCACCAACCATCTTCTGGCATGTAAGTGTATAAACGACGTGGCATACCATCAAGACCTAGTATGAATTGAGGTATGAAACAAATGTTGAAACCGATCATAAAGAACCAGAAACACCATTTATTTAATTTCTCGTTCAACTTAAATCCAGTCATCTTAGGCCACCAGAATATTAAAGCTCCTAGACAGGCAAATACAACCCCCGCTACTAATGTGTAGTGGAAATGGGCTACTAAGAAGTACGTGTTGTGGTATTGGTAATCTGCTGCCGCCATAGAAAGCATAATACCAGTTACCCCACCAATTAAGAAGTTAGGTATGAATCCTAATGCAAATAGCATTGGTGATTCAAAGGTAATACGACCTTGGTAAAGCGTGAACAACCAGTTAAATATTTTAACACCGGTTGGTATACCAATAAGCATTGTTGAAATCGAGAAGAATGAGTTAATTAATGCACCATTACCCATTGTGAAGAAATGGTGAACCCAAACTAAGAAACTTAAGAATGCGATACCCGCAGTCGCCCAAACCATACTTTGGTGACCAAATAGGCGTTTACGCGCAAACGTTGGAATGATTTCAGAGTATATACCGAATGCCGGGAGGATAACGATGTATACTTCGGGGTGCCCCCATACCCAGAAGAAGTTAGCCCAAAGCATTGGCATACCGCCATTAGCAACTGTAAAGAATGCTGTACCGAATATATTATCGGTTGTAAATAGTGCTAATGCTACTGTTAGTACTGGGAAAGCCAAGATAACGATTAAAGCTGTAATGAAAGTAGTAACCGTAAACATTGGCATTTCCATAAATTTCATTGTAGGTGTTTTCATTCTAAGTATAGTTACGAAGAAGTTAATACCTGTCATCAGTGTACCGATACCAGAAATCTGTATTGCAATTAAGTAATAATTGACACCTGGCCCGGGACTGAATTCGCCCGCGAGTGGTGCATAGTTAGTCCAACCAACTGCGGGTGAGCCTCCGATTATAAATGACAAGTTGAATAAAATCATACCTGAGAAGAATAACCAGAAACTTACGCTATTTAATACAGGGAATGCAACGTCTCGAGCACCAATTTGTAAAGGTACAATGACATTCCATAAACCAAATATGAAAGGCATTGCCATAAAGATAATCATGATAACACCGTGTGTACTAAAAACTTCGTTATAGTGATTTGAGTCCAAGAACGTATTGTTAGGAATCGCTAATTGTGTACGCATCATTAATGCGTCAATACCACCACGAACGAACATTAATACAGCACAGATTAAGTACATTGCCCCGATTTTCTTATGGTCGACAGATGTGAACCATTCTCTGTATAAATATTTCCATAATTTAAAATAAGTAATTACTGCGATTAGTCCAATGATTCCAAATGGAGCACCGATTTGTGCCATTGTAATCATCCAAGAACCTTCAACAAGTAATTGATCCCATGGAAAATTCATTAATGTCCACCTCCAGATTCATGCTCTTTTTTCTCTATTTCAGATACTTTTTCGTCTTTAGCACCTTTAGAGATTTTGTCCATTTCCTCGACGTTATGTGTTTCCTCGTCTTTGAATTCACTGTTGTATGGTTCATCGTTGCCAAGAATCATGGCTTTCATACCATGTCTCTCATAGTTCGCATTTGTGATTTGCGGTTTACGTGCGGGTTGATCAGGTTCATCTAACACATCTTCAGTTAATTCTTCTTCAGTGTTAAAGTTCGGATCTTTTTGTACGTAATTGTAGCGATCATAAGCGTGGAAAATATACTCAGGATCTGCCGCAGGATCAACAAATGCTAGATGGGTACCACTGAAAGTTAATTCTTCATTTTCAGTAGTTGGTAAAAGTTGCTTATCAAATGTATCTTGATCTAACTCTTTTTTACTTTGAGCATCTTTGACCCAATCATTAAATTCACTTTGACTTACTGAGTTAACATCGAAAGTTTGACGAGAAAAACCTTCACCATTGAAGTTTGAGTTACGTCCACGGAACGTACCTTCTTCACTGGATGTTAATGTCCAGTCCATCGTCATACCTGTCATCGCGTATTTCTGACCACCAAGTTGTGGTATCCAGAAACTTGTCATCATATCCATTGATTGGAGTTTGAAAACAACTGGACGATCTTTCGGTATTGTTAAGTGATTAACAGTTTCAATTTTTTCTTCAGGATAACTAAAGAACCACTTGTAACCAAGCACTTGTAGCATAAACTACAATTGGATCATCCTCTTTGTCTGGTGTTTCCTCATACATGTAAAGTGATTTCACCGTTGGAATGGCTATAGCAATTACAATGAGAATTGGAATAATGAACCAGATCGATTCAAGTAAAAAACTATGATGCATTTTTCCTGTTTCCTCTGTCTTGCCCATTCTATATTTGAATAGAAAGACTGTGAACAAGAGAATTACAGCGACAACTATAGCAAGCATGAAGATGATTGAATAGATAATCAAGAACTTCGTATCACTTGCCATTGGCCCTTTTGGGTTTAAAACTTCTACATTCTCACAACCACTAAGTAAAATTAGCGAGCCAAAGAGTAGAAGCAAAGACTTAAATTTTGACACTTTTTTGACCTCCTAATACTACAATTGTAGGGCTTAACATCAATTTTAAGATATTACGCAATTATTACAAGTGTTTGTGCGAAAAAAATTATTGTAAAATTAAAAGAAACCCAACAGAACCAATGTCTGACGGGCTTTTAAAGATTTGTTAAAATTATGTGTACATTTTGTGAAAAGTGTCATAATTAAGTCGAAAGAGTAATTTTGTCTTAAAAACTGTGATAATCGTTATCATTTACGATTTCTTGAGACTATGTATGAAATCTATGTGTTACTTAACTTCAACATAACGTATTGATTTTTTTATAGCGCCATTTGAATCTTCAACTTTATATTCAACTTTGTACTTTCCAGTTTTATTTGTATTTATATCTCCATCAACGGTAATTTTATGAGTTAAATCGCCATCTTCTTTATCAAAGGCACTTACACCATTAAGTAAATTGTAATCGTCACCTTTTTCGATGATTGTATCATTAGTACCTTTTAGTTCTGGTGTTGAATTATCAGTAGCTTCTGCACTTAAGTTAGGTGACACAAGTGTAGCAGATACGCCTAAGGCTGATAATGACTGTATTAGTTTGTTCATAACGTTAACCTCCGTATGACCGTCATTTGTTTTATTCAACTATACTATACTTTAAATGAGTTTAGAATACATCGTACTATAGTCCTAATATAACTTATGACTTTGAATCTAGCTGTAATTTTCAGTTAACATTTAGTAAATTGAACGTTCTGAGAATTTTGACATAACAAACTTCAAATGATATTAAATTTTATTCAAAAGTAGCGTAGGGGGTTTAATTGAAAATGAAAAGATATCGTCGGAAAATCTCAGTTAATTTTTTATCGAAGTGATTGAAGCGATATATTATTGTAGAAAGTGGAAAATTGGAATGTCATGTAATAGACACTATCATGTAATAGACACTATTTAATAGTAGGAGATGACTTAAATCACTTACTTATACTGTCAAAAGAGATGATAATAGAGATTATGAATGTGAAGTTTCTTCAATAATATATGATGGGCTTAATGAAAATGACTTTATTCATTTATCTACACCATAATAAATGAATAGTAAGTTAGAAAGCATAGCAACAGTGGAAGAAAAAGTTGAATATATTATTCTTAACAAAACTGCACAAGGTTATATAGCAAAATTTTAACTGAAATAGTTTTTTTAAAGAGATTTAGAAATATATAGAGGAAGCTTTTTCTTGAAATCTATTATCACAACTTTACGATAAATAGACGTCGATGAATCGAAAATACATGTTGAATTATTTATACCTAAAATAATTGTTGCTGTGTAAGTATTATTTAGTTGAAGCATTTGAATCTTGAATATTATATAAAAAAGAGAGGTTAGATATCACAAAGTGCAATCTAACCTCTCTTTATTCATATATTAATAGTAACAATACGCACTAATCATTCTCGAACGACTATTCAATGCCTCTACGCATTTTTTCCGCCATAAGTGTATTATTTAAAACCATAGTAATAGTCATTGGGCCAACGCCACCAGGAACTGGAGTAATTGCACCCGCAACTTCTTTTACTTCATCGTAAGCAATATCACCTTTTAATTTACCATTTTCGTCTGGCGTGTTACCAACATCAATCACAACTGCGCCTTCTTTGACATCTTCTTTTGTAACTAATCCTGGACGACCGACAGCACTAACGATGACATCAGCATTTTTTAAATGACTGTGCATATCCTTAGTTCTTGAATGAAGAATCGTAACAGAAGCATTTTTTTGTAATAATAATTTAGATACAGGTTGTCCTACGATATGACTACGTCCGATAACAACTGCATCTTTTCCTTCTAAATCAATGTCAGCATGATTCAATAATTCCATAATACCTAATGGTGTACATGGAACGAAAGTTTGTTGGTCTATATAAAGTTTACCAATATTTTCAGGGTGGAAGCCATCCACATCTTTTGCTGGATCTATAGATTCTATAACTTTTTGTTCGCTTACTTGTTTTGGTAAAGGTACTTGCACTAATATACCGCTCACAGTATCATCATCATTTAAACGTTTAAGTTCGTTTAGAACGTCTTCTTCAGATGTTGATTCATCTAAATGTACGATTTCAGAAATCATACCAATTTTTTCTGCTGCTTTCTTTTTAGAATTTACATAACTTTGACTTGCACCATCGTTGCCTACAAGTATTACAGATAATTTAGGTGTGTAACCCTTAGATTGCAATGCTTCAACTTGATCTTTAAGACCTTGTCTGTAATCTTTTGCAATTTGTTTTCCGTCTAAAATTTTAGCGACCATGAAAAAATCCTCCTCCAATGTGTGTACTTTACTTAACTTTAACATAAAAAACTTGATGAATAACAACCAAAAGACGTAGATTGAATCATTTTTTTGATTTAAAGTTCGATTTTTGATTGAAAAACCATCATTTAGTTGTTATGCTATATCTGTAATATACATCTAATAGTAGTAACATTTCAAATTTCTGAAAGGGTGTTCATTGTGAAAGTGGTAGTTATAATGGGGAGTTCTTCAGATTGGGAGACAATGAAAGAAAGTTGTCTTATGCTAGATCAATTAGAAATTCCTTACGATAAAAAAGTAGTTTCAGCGCATCGTACGCCACAATTAATGTTTGAATTTTCTAAAGAAGCAAGAGACAAAGGATACGACGTCATTATTGCTGGAGCAGGTGGTGCAAGACATTTACCAGGTATGGTAGCATCAATGACAACATTACCTGTGATTGGGGTGCCAATCGAGTCAAAAAGTTTAAAAGGATTAGATTCGCTATTATCTATCGTTCAAATGCCTGGAGGTATACCAGTAGCAACAACTGCAATAGGCAAAGCTGGTGCCAAGAATGCGGGCGTGTTAGCGGCTAGGATTTTAAGCATTGGCAATAAAAAAGTCGAAAAGAATTTGGAAAATTTCGAAAAATCATTAGTTGAGAAAGTGAGTGAAATGCAACATGAGCTTCAGTAAATTAAAATTCGGTTCCACTATTGGTATTATTGGCGGAGGTCAGCTGGGTAAAATGATGGCACAATCTGCACAAAAAATGGGGTTTAAAGTTATTGTACTTGATCCTGATCAAGCGTGCCCATGTCAATATGTTGCCCATGAATTTATTAATGCCGCTTATGATAATCAAGAAGCTTTAAATCAACTTGGTGAATCATCGGACGTCATTACTTACGAATTTGAAAACATTTCAGCTAATCAACTGCAAACACTAGTCTCAAAATACAATGTTCCTCAAGGCTATCAAGCAATTCAGTTGCTACAAGACCGATTGACTGAAAAACAAACATTGCAAGCAAGCACAAACTCAAATTGCACCATTCGTTCAATTATCTGAACCAAGTGATTTGAATCAAGCAATTGAAACCATTGGTTATCCATTTATCGTAAAAACACGTTTCGGTGGTTATGATGGGAAAGGCCAAGTTTTGGTTAAAGACGCAACTCATATTGATGAAGCAAAGTTGCTTGTTGATAAACAAGAATGTGTAGCCGAACAATTTCTAGACTTAAAAAAAGAAGTTTCACTTACAGTGACGATTGGCAATGATAACCAAATCATGTACTTTCCACTCCAAGAAAATGAACATCAAAATCAAATACTATTTAAAACAATTGTACCAGCCCGTACAGATAACGAAAAAGAACAGGCAACACAAAATGAAGTTAAAAAAATTATTGACCACATCCATTTTGTAGGCACATTTACAGTGGAATTCTTTATCGATGCACAGAATCATTTATATGTTAATGAAATTGCACCGAGACCACATAATTCGGGACATTATTCTATAGAAGCATGTGATTACTCTCAATTTGACACACATATATTAGCGATTACAGGACAAAAATTACCGCAATCTATTGAATTGCTAAAACCTGCAGTAATGATGAATTTATTAGGTAGAGATTTAGATCTTTTAGAAGATCAATTTGCTGATCATCCAGACTGGCATGTGCATATATATGGTAAAAACACACGTAAAGCAGATAGAAAAATGGGTCATTTAACAGTTTTAACTGATGATGTGACTCGTTCTGAAGAAACATTGTTAAACACATTTGAAGGGAGATACAACTAATGTCTTTGTTATATGAAGGGAAAGCGAAAAGAATTTTTTCAACTGGAGAACCTGAAATACTACGCATTGAATATAAAGATGAAGTGACAGCCGGAAATGGGGCTAAAAAAGATTTCATAGAAGGTAAAGGACGATTAAACAATCAAATTACTTCTAGAATTTTTAATTTTATAAAAGCTCAAGGCGTGAATAGTCACTTTATTGAACAAACTTCTGAAACTGAACAACTTGTGAAATCGGTAGATATTATTCCTTTGGAAGTAGTAGTAAGAAATATTGCAGCTGGTTCTATAACAAAGAGATTAGGTTTTGAAAAAGGCCATGAATTTGATGCTCCACTCGTAGAGTTTTTCTATAAAAATGATGATTTAAATGATCCATTGATTACTGAAGATCATATTAAGTTATTACACATAGCAACAGATGATGAAATTGCTATTTTAAAAGAAGTGGCTAAAGACATAAACGCGATACTTGTTCAATTAATGGATAAAATGGATTTAAGATTAGTAGACTTTAAAATCGAATTTGGGCGTACGACAGATGGTCAAATAATATTAGCTGACGAAATTTCACCAGACACTTGTCGCATATGGGATAAACATAGCGATACAAATTTTGATAAAGATGTATATCGTGAGGACACGGGATCAATTATTGAAACATATCAAACTTTCTTAAATAAATTGGAGGCATTATAAAAATGAAAACAATCGAATTACACATCACTTTACAACCGCAAGTACTGGATACACAAGGACAAGCGTTAAACCGCGCAGTACATGATTTAGGATATAAACAAGTAAACGATATTCGTGTAGGTAAAGTTTTATATATGACAATTGATGAAGCAACTGACGAAGCTGTACACAATGTAATTACAACACTAAGTGAAAAATTATTTGCTAACACTGTAATTGAAGAATATAGTTACAAAGTTTTGGATGAAGGAGAGAAAGCTTAATGAAATTTGCAGTGTTGAAATTTCCAGGATCAAACTGTGACCGAGATATGTATAACGCGGCAGTGAAATCTGGTGTCCAAGCAGAATTTGTAGATTATAGAAATACTTCTTTAGAAGGGTTTGATGGTGTACTTATACCTGGTGGCTTCTCATTCGGGGACTATTTACGCTCAGGTGCGATGGCGAGTGTTGCACCGATTACAGAAGAAGTTAAACGTTTTGCAAATGAAGGGAAACCGGTTTTAGGTGTATGTAATGGTTTTCAAATTTTGACTGAAATTGGATTGTTACCAGGTGCATTATTGCATAACGATTCTCATTTATTTGTTAGCCGTAATGAAACTTTAAAAGTTGTAAATAATAAAACGATGTATACCAATTTATATGAAGCGAATGAAGAAGTAATTTATCCAGTTGCACATGGTGAAGGTCACTATTATTGTACGCCAGAAATGTATGAAGCATTAGAAACCAACAATCAAATTATTTTAAAATATCTGGACAATCCGAATGGTTCGTATAATGACATAGCCGGAATTATTAACGAAAAAGGAAATGTGTGCGGTATGATGCCACATCCAGAACGCGCAATTGAGTCAATTTTAGGCACTGATAGTGGAGTGAAATTATTTGAAGCAATGGTAAATAGTTGGAGGGAACAAAATGTCTAAATTTTTAGAGCCAAGTTCAGAGGAAATTAAATTAGAGCGCTTATATAAAGATATGGGTTTAACTGATAAAGAATACGATAAAGTTTGTGAAATCTTAGGACGTGAACCTAATTTTACTGAAATAGGTATTTTTTCTGTAATGTGGAGTGAACATTGTTCATACAAACATTCAAAACCATTTTTAACACAATTTCCAACTTCTGGTAAACATGTATTGATGGGACCAGGTGAAGGCGCTGGTGTTGTAGATATTGGCGATGATCAAGCAGTAGTATTCAAGGTTGAATCACATAATCATCCTTCAGCAGTAGAACCCTACCAAGGCGCAGCTACAGGTGTTGGCGGTATCATTAGAGATATTGTTTCTATGGGTGCAAGACCTATCAATTTATTAAATAGTTTACGTTTCGGTGAATTAACAGAGAAACAAAATCGTCGTTTATTACGTGGTGTTGTCGCCGGTATTGGCGGTTATGGTAACTGTATTGGTATCCCGACTACTGCAGGCGAAATTGAATTCGATAGTAGATATGATGGTAACCCCTTAGTTAACGCTATGTGTGTGGGTGTTATTGACCACGATATGATTCAAAAAGGGACTGCTAAAGGTGAAGGCAACCCAGTCATCTATGTTGGATTAAAAACCGGCCGTGATGGTATTCATGGTGCTACATTCGCTTCTGAAGAACTAAGTGATGATAGTGAAAGTAAACGACCATCTGTTCAAATTGGTGATCCATTTGTTGGTAAAAAATTAATGGAAGCAACGCTCGAAGCAATTACATTTGATGAACTTGTAGGGATACAAGATATGGGCGCAACCGGACTTACGTCCTCATCTTCAGAGATGGCAAGCAAAAGGTGGCAGTGGCTTACATCTTAAACTTGAAAATGTACCGACTAGAGAAGAAGGCATTTCACCATATGAAATGATGCTCTCTGAAACACAAGAACGTATGCTACTTGTTGTTGAAAAAGGTACAGAAGATAAATTTTTAGAATTATTCGACAAACATGAACTAGATAGCGCAGTAATTGGTGAGGTAACAGATACAGATCGCTTTGTTCTTACTTATGAAGGCGAAGTATATGCTGACATACCAGTACAACCGTTATCAGACGAAGCACCTGTATACACTCTAGAAGGTGAAGCGCCAGAATATAATACAGCAAAAAATGATTATAGCAATATTGATGTAGAAAATGTGTTTGACCAATTACTACAACATCCTACGATTGCATCAAAACGTTATTTATACGAACAATACGACCAACAAGTCGGTGCAAATACTATTGTTAAACCAGGTTTACAATCATCTGTAGTACGTGTTGAAGGTACAAATAAAGCTATCGCATCAACAATCGATGGCGAAGCACGTTACGTCTTTAATAATCCATATGAAGGCGGGAAAATGGTCGTTGCTGAAGCATATCGCAATTTAATATCTGTAGGTGCTACACCATTAGCTATGACAGATTGTTTGAATTATGGTTCTCCAGAAAATAAAGAAATCTATCAACAACTTGCAGACTCAACAAAAGGTATGGCAGAAGCTTGTGAAGTTTTAAGCACCCCTGTCGTGTCTGGTAACGTGTCATTATATAACGAAAATAGAGAAGCATCTATTTTCCCAACACCTGTTGTAGGTATGGTTGGATTAATTGAAGATATTCAATATCTAAATGAATTTACGCCGCATGCAGGAGATACTTTATACATTGTTGGTGAAACAAAAGATGATTTTGGCGGAAGTCAAATTGAGAAACTACTTTACAAAGAGGTCAATCATGAGTTTGAAACGATTGATTTATCAGATGAAGTACGTAAAGGCGAAGCTATTAAACAAACAATTCGTAATGGTGTTGCGTCACACGTACAAACAGTTGGTAAGGGTGGATTATTAGTGACATTGGCACGGATAAGTGCATATCATCAATTAGGTATGAACGTTAATTTAGATGTTACAAACGAACAACTTTTCAGTGAAACTCAAGGACGTTATGTTGTTGCAGTTAAAGAAGGTCAATCGTTCGATGTAGAAAACGCAGTAGAAATTGGTAAGTTAACTCAAGACGGCCAATTCCTCGTATCAAACAAGGAAGTTCAAGTAACGCGAGAAGTTAAAAATCTGAATGAATTATGGGAAGGGGCTATTCCTAAATGTATGACTACAGTGGATTAAATGAAGAGTGTGGTGTATTTGGAATTTGGGATCATCCAGAAGCCGCACAGTTAACATATATGGGGTTACACAGTTTACAACATCGTGGCCAAGAAGGCGCTGGTATCGTGTGTTCGGATGGCGAATCACTTGTTGGGCAACGCGGTATGGGTTTACTTACTGAAGCAATTTCAGATACCCAACTTGAATCTTTTAAATCCTATAAACATGCAATCGGTCATGTACGTTATGCCACTTCTGGTAATAAAGGAATAGAAAATATCCAACCATTTTTATATCATTTTTATGATATGAGTGCCGCAGTTTGTCATAACGGTAATCTAATTAATGCACAAAGTTTAAAAAGATCGTTAGAGCATCAGGGGTCTATTTTCCATTCTTCATCAGATACAGAAGTAATTATGCATTTAATACGTAGAAGTAAGGCGCCAACCTTTGAAGATGCGCTTCAAGAAAGCTTGAGAAAAATCAAAGGCGGCTTTACTTTCGCATTATTAACAAAAGATGCGTTGTATGGTGCAGTTGATCCTAATGCAATTCGCCCGTTAGTTGTAGGCAAAATGAAGACTGGTGCATATATCATTGCTAGTGAAACATGTGCGATTGATGTACTAGGTGCAGAATTTGTGCAAGATATTCATGCAGGTGAATATGTTGTGATTAATGACGAGGGTATTAGAGTAGAGTCTTATACAAGACATACGACAACTGCAATTTCAGCAATGGAATATATTTATTTCGCAAGACCTGATTCTACGATTGCTGGTAAAAATGTTCATGCAATTAGAAAACAATCAGGTAAACAGCTTGCTCAAGAAAGTCCAGCTGACAATGCGGATATGGTCATTGGTGTGCCTAATTCTTCTCTATCTGCGGCTTCAGGTTACGCAGAGGAAAGCGGATTACCTTATGAGATGGGACTTGTTAAAAATCAATACGTAGCGCGTACATTTATTCAACCTACACAAGAATTACGAGAGCAGGGCGTACGTGTTAAGCTGTCTGCAGTTAAAGATATCGTTCATAATAAAAATATTGTACTTGTAGATGATTCCATTGTAAGAGGTACGACAAGTAGACGCATTGTACAAATGCTAAAAGACGCAGGTGCTAATGAAGTGCACGTTCGTATTGCTTCGCCAGAGTTTATGTTTCCAAGTTTTTATGGCATAGACGTCTCGACAACAGCTGAACTGATTTCTGCGAATAAATCGCCTCAAGAAATTAGTGACCATATTGGATCAGATTCTTTAGCATACTTAACTGTCAATGGGCTTATTCAATCTATTGGTCTGAATGAAGATGCACCTTACAGTGGTTTATGTGTAGAAAGTTTTACTGGAGATTACCCAGCTGGACTTTATGACTATGAGTCAGACTATCTAGAGCATTTAAGTGAACGTCAAAAAGAATATTTAGCAAATCATACACAATACTTTGATAAAGAGGGGAATTTAAATGTCTAAAGCATACCAACAAGCAGGTGTCGACATTAACGCAGGTTATGAAGCGGTAGAACGTATGTCGAGTCATGTTAAAAGAACGATGCGTAAGGAAGTACTTGGTGGACTTGGCGGTTTCGGTGCAACATTTGATTTGTCGCAATTGAATATGAAAGCGCCCTTACTTGTCTCAGGAACTGATGGTGTTGGAACAAAGTTAAAATTAGCTATAGATAACAATAAGCACGATACAATAGGTGTCGATGCCGTTGCAATGTGTGTGAATGATATTTTAACAACCGGTGCAGAGCCACTTTATTTCTTAGATTATATTGCAACACATAAAGTAATTCCAGAAGTCGTTGAACAGATTGTCAAAGGGGTAAGCGATGGCTGTGAAGAAACAAACACTGCACTTATTGGTGGAGAAACAGCTGAAATGGGAGAAATGTATCACGAAGGAGAATATGATTTAGCAGGTTTTGCTGTAGGCGCTGTAGAAAAAGATGAATATATCGATGGCACTTCAGTTGCACCAGGACAAGTTATTATAGGTCTTGAATCTAGTGGTATTCATTCAAATGGTTATAGTTTAGTTAGAAATTTAATTAACAAATCAGGAATTAATTTAAATGATAAGTTTGATGAACAACGCACATTCTTAAATGTCTTTTTAGAACCTACACGTTTATATGTTAAACCAGTGCTTGCTGTAAAAGATGCAGTGAAAATCCATGCAATGACGCATATTACTGGTGGAGGTTTCTATGAAAATATTCCTAGAGCATTACCTGAAGGAGTTACAGCAAAAATTAATGTGTCAAAATTCCCAACACCGCAAATATTTGACTGGTTACAAACACAAGGGGAAATCTCAACTGAAGAAATGTATAATGTTTTTAACATGGGCATTGGCTTTACATTAATTGTAGACAAAGAAAATGAAGCAACAGTGTTGAATATATTGGAACAACAACAAGTTAAGGCATACCAAATTGGTGAAATCGTTAAAGGTGATCAACCAATTCAATTATTGGGGGTATAACTGTGACTAAAATAGCTATTTTTGCGTCAGGATCAGGTAGTAACTTTGAAAGCATCATGACTCAAATCGAAGAAGGTAATTTACCTCATATAGAAGTCACTGCCTTATACACAGACCAAGTAAGTGCTTATTGTATTGAACGTGCTAGAAAATATAATTTAGATGTTCACATCAATGAACTTAAAAATTTTCCTTCTAAAGCAGATTATGAGCGTAAAATTATCGAATGGCTTACTTCAGAGCAAGTAGAATGGATTGTTCTAGCAGGTTATATGAAGCTGATCGGTGAAAATATATTAAAAGCATACAATAGACGTATTATTAATATACACCCTTCACTGTTACCTAAATATAAAGGTAAAGACGCAGTAGGCCAAGCTCTGGAGAGCGGTGATACGATTACAGGTACAACAGTGCATTATGTGGACAGTGGGATGGACACAGGAGAAATTATCGAACAATGGACATGTGATATATACCCGGACGATACGAAAGAACAACTAGAAGAAAGAATTAAAGTGATGGAACATGAATTATATCCGAAAGTGATATCCAAAATCATTAAATAAGAGGTGCCAATACAAAATGAAAAAAGCAATTTTAAGTGTGTCTAATAAAAGTGGTGTTGTGGCATTTGCCCAATCCTTAAACGAATTAGGGTATGAGTTATATTCTACAGGTGGCACGATGCAAGCTTTAGTCGAAGCGAATGTTCCAGTAAAATCAATTTCAGAATTAACACAATTTGAAGAAATTATGGATGGAAGAGTTAAAACATTACATCCATCTGTTCATGGAGGTATACTAGCTGATCGAGATAAGCCAGAACATTTGCAACAATTAAAAGCGCAAGATATTGATCTTATAGATATGGTGGTAGTTAATCTATATCCATTTAAAGAAACTGTAGCGAATCCTGATGTTACAGAAAGCGATGCAATCGAAAACATCGATATCGGTGGACCAACTATGTTACGTGCTCGCAGCTAAAAACTTTAAACATGTCACGACAGTCGTACATCCAGCAGATTATAATGAAGTTATTGAAAAACTGAAAAATGACGATTTGGATGAAGCATACCGTAAGTCACTGATGATCAAAGTGTTTGATCACACAAATCAATATGATGCAGCAATTGTTGAATTCTTTAAAGATAATAAAGAAAGTCTACGCTATGGTGAAAACCCACAACAATCAGCACAGTTTATTCGTACATCTACTGCGGCGCACACACTTGGAGGCGCCAAACAGTTACATGGTAAACAATTAAGCTATAACAATATTAAAGATGCAGATGCAGCTTTATCACTTGTTAAGCAATTTGAACAACCAACGGCAGTAGCAGTAAAACATATGAATCCTTGTGGTGTAGGTGTTGGAGAATCAATTAATGATGCTTATCAATATGCCTTTGAAGCGGATAGTCAATCTATTTTTGGTGGAATTGTCGCTTTAAATAGATCTGTAGATAGCACGTTGGCAGAAACTTTACATGAAATATTCTTAGAAGTTATTATTGCTCCAAAATTCACACAAGAAGCATTAGACATTTTAAGTAAAAAGAAAAATATACGACTTTTAGAAATTGATATGACGATTGATAACAGTGAACAAGAAGTCGTGTCTGTTTCAGGTGGCTATTTAATACAAGATAAAGATAATGTGAAATTAACACGTGACGATATGAAAGTAGTCACAGAAGTTGAACCTACCGAAGCGCAATGGGATGCAATGTTATTAGGATGGAAAGTGGTTGCATCTGTGAAAAGTAACGCAATCATTCTCAGTAATGCGAAACAAACAGTCGGAATTGGCGCAGGACAAATGAACCGTGTTGGGTCAGCAGAAATCGCCATAGAACGTGCGATAGAAATGAATGATCAAGTTGCAATGGTATCAGATGGTTTCTTCCCAATGGATGATACAGTTGAATTAGCAGCTAAGTCAGGTATCAAAGCGATTATTCAGCCAGGCGGTTCAATTAAAGATCAAGCATCTATAGATATGGCAAATAAATATGGTATTGCAATGGTAACTACAGGCGTTCGACACTTTAAACATTAAGGGAATTGGAGGCAATAAACTTTATGAAAGTACTCGTAATTGGTGCAGGTGGCAGAGAGCACGTTATAGCGCACAAATTGAAGCAATCACCACTTGTTAATGAAATATTTGCAATCCCAGGTAATGACGCAATGTCGAATGTTGCACAGGTACATAGTGAAATAGCAGAAACAGAACATGAACAAATTGTAGCATTTGCACAACAACATGATATTACATGGGCAATCATTGGCCCTGAGCAACCTTTAACAGATGGATTAGCTGACAAATTAGAAGCTGGACAAACAAAAGTATTTGGACCTAATCGAGCAACTGCACAAATCGAAGGTTCAAAATTATTTGCTAAAGAATTAATGGAAAAATATGGTATTCCAACTGCTGAATATACAGAAATTACAAATAAGCAAGATGCATTAGCTTATATTCAATCATGTGAGTATCCAGTTGTATTGAAAAAAGATGGATTAGCGGCAGGTAAAGGGGTTATCATTGCGGAAAGCTATGAGGAAGCATTATCAGGTGTAGAAGAACTTTACCCGGAAGAAGAAGGCATTGTGGTTTTCGAACAATTTCTTGAGGGTGAAGAATTCTCGTTAATGACTTTCGTAAATAATGACTATGCTGTGCCATTTGATTGTATAGCGCAAGACCATAAACGGGCATTTGATGGTGACTTAGGTCCGAACACCGGAGGTATGGGTGCGTATTGTCCAGTGCCTCACATTGAGGATGCTATTATCAAACGAACAAATGAAGAAATTGCGCAGCCTATTGCCAAAGCATTGGTTAGTGAAGGCTATTCATTTTTTGGTGTACTATACATTGGAGCAATTATTACTGATGAAGGACCAAAAGTAATTGAGTTTAATGCCCGTTTTGGTGATCCTGAAGCTCAAGTACTTTTAACACGTATGGAAAGTGATTTAATGCAAGCATATTTTAGATTTAGAAGCTAAAAAACCAATTCATTTTCAATGGAAAGCCGATTCTGTAGTAGGCGTTATGCTTGCATCTAAAGGGTATCCAACAAAATATGAAAAGGGTAAAACTGTTTCAGGTTTCGATTTAGATGGTCAATACTTTGTGAGTGGATTAAAAAAAGAACAAGATATATATGTGACATCTGGTGGGCGTGTTATTCTGGCCTTAGGTGAAGGCAAAGATATTGCAAGTGCTAAAGCTAAAGCATATGAAGCGGTCGATAAAATCAAAAGCAATGCATTGTTTTATCGAAAGGACATTAGTGATAAAGCACTTAAATAACAATTAAAGTAATTTATATATAGATATTTTGAATTATATAAATTGAATAAGTTATCAAAAAAGCGTTAAGACAAAGTGGTTTAAGTTTTGTCTTAACGCTTTTGTGTTTAAATTACATGGACAGTAATGTAATTTAGTAAATACTTGAAATACGCACATCATTAATTCCTGTGATTTGAACATATTGTGCTAGGAAATATGCAACAATTAAAATAGAACTTACAACTACGATTAATAAAAGATCTTTATACGAGAAAGGTGCATAATAATAGTATGTTCTAGGTCCGTCTTTAAATCCTTTCTTCTCCATAGCAACTGATAATTGATGCGCTTTTCTAATGTTTTGACTTAGTAGTGGTATTACAAGATGTTTTAAACGTTTAAAGCCTCTGTAATTACGTGAATCAATCATTTGATAGCGCATTTTCAATGATTTTCTGAGTTGAAATAATGAAGTGAACATTAAAGGAACCATTCTAATTGCCGCCATAAATGCATATGCTATTTTAGGTTTAACTTTAAGATGTTGCATAAGACTATAAAAAATCATGACAATTTGTGATGTGAAGGCAATTAAAATTCCAAAAAGAGAAATAGTTGTCGTACGCATTGCTAAGTGCAAACCACGATATAAACTTTCGGTAGTAATTTGAATAAAGCCTAATTTAAATATTGTATGTGTGCCATCACCATAGAAAATCATGAATAAAGCAGATATCAAACTAAAAGTGATAGTAAAGAGTATGAAAATAAAAGTGATTTTGAATTGCAATCCATTAAATAAAAGTAAAAATATCAACATTAATAACATTATATAGAGCATGTAATCAAATTGATGTACAAAGATAACAAAGAAAAACAAAATGACTGCCATTGCTAATTTAGTAATAATGTTGACGTCGTCAACAAATGAATAGTGTTTTTTCCATATCTCAAACATAAGTATCACCCTTTAGTTCAGTTAATTGATGTTGATTGACATGAAGTCTTCGGGTTGGATACCGTGCAATAATTTCTGAATCATGCGTTACCATTACAATCGTTTGTCCATTTTGTACACGTGATTGGAATAATTTAATAAGGTTGAATGTATTATGACTATCGAGACCAAAGGTAGGTTCATCAAGTAAAATAAAGTCAGAAGATGAACTTAGTGCAATTGCAACGCTTAGACGTCTTTTTTGACCCATAGACAGTTCATATGGATGTTGTGCTTTAACTGCTTGTAAATTAAGTATTTCAAGCATATTCTGTGTTTCTCGCTCAGCTTCAACAGTTGAACGTGTTTTATTCTTATATTGAATATAAATTTCATCATATACAGAATGAGTAATAAATTGTAATTCGGGGTTTTGATAAACTAAATACATATGCTTTGCGGCAGTTTTAATTTTTGATAATGCATGATTGTTAAAATACATTTTACCATCATATTTAATGAGTTGCATCATCGATTCTATTAAGGAAGTTTTGCCGCTACCATTTGAGCCAGTGATGGTGATCCATTCGCCAAGACAAATGTTTAATTCTGATATGTTGATTAGTTGCTGTTTACCTCGTTTAATCAAGCCGTTTTTAAATTTAAAGGTATCATCTGATTGTTGTGTAGTTGAAACATGTTGTGTTTTTAATGATGGTGGGGCGGATTGCCAAGCATTAGGATGCCACACACCATATTCCGTTAATAGATGCTCATAGTCATGCAATATCTTATTAGGAGGTGCATCGGCTATTATGGCACCATCATAATTTAATAGAATGACACGATCAACATGTTGCCAAATATGTTCTACTTTGTGCTCTACAATTAATACAGTTTGGTCATGCCACAATGCTTTTATTTTTTGCCATAAATCCGCAGTTGCATCCACATCTAGCATTGCTGTTGGTTCATCTAAGAATAGGGTGTTTGCTTGTTGTAACAAAGTTTCTGCAATTGCTAATTTTTGTTTCATTCCACCGCTTAATTGATTAATATGTTGATTTTCATCGACATTTAAATCTACTGCCGCTAAGGCAGATTGAATACGGCTTTCCATTTCATCGCGTGGTACACGCAAGTTTTCTAAAACAAAAGCAAGTTCCTCATATACTTTTGGCATACAAAATTGAGTGTCTGGATCTTGAAAAATAACGCCACAATCCTCATCAATTTGTAATTCATCATATTTCATAGGTAAATCTATAAGATTAGGAACGATACCACTTAAAACGTTTAATAACGTACTTTTACCTGAACCAGAAGGACCTAAGAGCAATACTTTTTCTTTGTCTTTTATATGAAGTGTTAAATTATCAAATATTTTATTATGACCGTTAGGGTATTTTAAACGTAAATTTTTTGTGACTATCAAGTTTATTGCTCCTTATAAATTGTCGTAATCGCTCTGAGTTGCAGGTCTGAATAATTTAGTGACACCAGTTTGATCTAAGGCTTTCACAATATAGTAAGATAAAAGGCCCGCTACGACAATTCCACTTATAAGTCTAAATACTATATATAATGTAAGGTTCCAACCAGCTATTTCACCGAGATAACCATAAGCAAAATCTAATGGCAATGTTGATACTGAAGCCAAGAAACCGGCTAACATTGCAACCATTGCTGAGCGAGATTTATATCTGAAAAGCGCAAAGATGAGTTCACATGCTAATCCTTGTATTAAAGCATAAACCATTGTAGCAATATCAAAACGGCCCATGACAATCGTTTCACCAAGACCTGCAGCAAATTCGGCTAAAATAGCGATACCTGCTTTTGGAATAATAAGATAAGCTACAATAGCCGCCATAAACCAGGCTCCGTAAGTTAGTTCTTCAAAATGAAGCCCTGTAACTTGTAGTGCTTTATAGACAAAATTCCAAATGTTATAAATGACGGCGAAAACTACTGCTATTAATACAGTTACTAGTATCTCAGAAAGTTTTAATCCTTTTGACATATATACTCCTCCTATATAAAAAAACGCACAACCTTCTAGAAAGGTGCGCGTTAAATACAGGCATACGGATACCATTTTTTAATAAGTATCGCAGTACACTTTCCTACGCTAGTTTAATCTAGATCAGGTTCAAAGGGTTTGAGGGTATACCTCATCTCAGTCACTAAACACCCCTAGTGCGAATGATTATTTAATTTAACTCTAATGTATGATTTTTAATCACTTCTGTCAAGGTTGTAAATGAAGCTAATAAAAAATATTATGTATTTCAAGATATATTTAGCCTTCTACTATATTAAAATAGCTATATGTTTCATGTTAGGCGGAAAGTGAGGGAATATGGCAGAAAACTAAAAAAAGAGCGAAACAGCAATCAAAAATTTGATTCTGCATTTTCGCTCCCACAAAGTAGAATAGCTATCAAATAGCTACTACTAGTATAATAATTAAGCCTGACACAGGTATTTATGTCTAAGTGATACTTTTATTAATCAAAAGTATCTTGAATATTTTTTTGCGTTTCTTCGCTATTTTTTTCAGATGAATCTTTTTCATCTTTTAATTTATCTTCAGTTTCTTTAGCTTTTTCAGCTGCTTTTTTATTTAATTCTTCTTTACTCATAAACAAAACACTCCTTCATGTTTAATCATCTATACAACCTAAATACCACGAAGAGCAAAGGGCTAAACAAAAGTACTTAAAAAATGGAGGAGAAAACTGTAAAATTAAAAGTAATATTAAATAAATTGTTTAGAGTAAAGGTATATGTGGAAATTTGACTATACAACTAATTTATATCATACTATAGACTTATTTATTGAGATTATTAAAGACAAGAGCTAAATGTTAATATATAATAACTTTGAGGTGAATGGTATGTCTTTTATGAAGAAACACGCTGAGATATTATATAGTTATATTATAGGCATCGTTTCGCTTTTCACAGGTCTCATCATTTTAATTAATTTACCAATGATTCATAAATTAAATGGCAAAGGTAAAATTGATTTACACATTCATAATGTATGGGATTTTATAAACGCATTTTTTGCTGAAATAATTAGGGTAATGAGCAATTACATAGGGAATTTTCCAGTAGTTAGCGCCATTTTAATAATTATATTTGGCATTGGATTAATTATGCTAGGAATGACTTTATTTAGAACAACACGATATGACTACGATATTTCAATATTCTTTTTAGTTATTGGTATTCTCTTCTTTATCATAACGCTAATCTTGATGACCCAAGTTTATAGTTTTTTCGCTATTATTTTCGTAATACCATTTGTGATTCACATTGGTTATATCGTTTATAAAGATGAGTTAAATAAAGAACATAGAAAATATCATTATTTATGGATTATTTTCAGTTATGGGTTTAGTTATTTGATAACACAATTGGTGTTATATGGAAGAATTGAGAGTGATGAAATTATACCAATTGACATCTTAAGCGTTAACACATTTTTCATAATTATGTGGTTACTGGGACAAATGTCAATTTGGAATTTCTTATTCTTAAGAAGATCATTACCATTAACAAAACAGGAATTAGGCGAAGAAGAACCAGAATTATCTAGAACGAGTAAAGACACTGTAACGAACCAAACGATGGAACGTTGGAAAACTTTACAAGACAAAACGACAGAATTTACGCGTAAGACTCGTAGAAGTGTAGATATTCAGAAAGCAAGAGATAAGAAAGATAAATTTATTGAAAAATGGAAGAATATTATTGATATACAAGATGATGATGTTCCAAATTGGATGAAGAAACCAAAATGGATTAAACCTAGTTATGTAGAATTATTTTGTGGCGCGGTTTTATTATTCTTCACATTGATTGAATTTAATAATAGAAATTCATTATTTGTTTCTGGTAATTGGGAGATTGGCCAAACGCAATATGTCATTGAATGGATAACGTTGTTCATCTTAATGATTATCATCATTATTTATATTTTAACGACATTGACGAATTATTTGAAAGGCCGATTTTATTATCTACAATTATTTATGGTAAGTTTATTATTCTTTAAATTATTTACTGAATTTATGAATATCATGGTTCACGGATTATTGCTTTCAATTTTCATTACACCGATTTTAGTTATGATGTTAATTGCAGTTGTAGTAGCGTTTATAATTAAATTACGAGAACCTTCTAGAGATTAAAAACTTAATAATGTTGTTTGACGAACCTATCTTCCAATCGGTTGGAAGATAGGTTTTTTTATTAAGAAAGTTTAAGAATGACAAATACTTAGTCAAAACGTTTGAGTTAAATGAATATTAATGATGTTACGATGTACTTGAAATGATAAAATAGGTAAGCGACAGATAAATATAAAAAAATAGTAGAAAGGCTGACATAATTTTATGAAAACTGCCACATTAAATAGAGGTAAAGAAACAAAATATTTAAATGAATATCCATTGGTAAGTGAAGATGATATTTACGCACATGATCACTTACATGAAGGAGATTTATTTCAGCTACTAAATGATAAAGATCAGTATATCGCAACTGCGTATGTTGGACGTCAACATAAAGGCATCGGTTGGGTATTGAGTTACTCACGTGATGAAGTGGTTAATACACAATTTTTTGAAAAATTATTTGATATTGCGAAAAAAGAACGTGAATATTTTTATAATGTAGAGGGCACAAATGCATTTAGAGTATTTAACGGCGAAGGTGATGGTGTTGGTGGTCTCACAATCGACAACTACAATGGTCATTACTTAGTTCAATGGTATTCTAAAGGAATCTATAAGTTCCGTTATAATATTTTGAGTGCACTGAAAGCAATATTCGGTTATACGTCAATTTTTGAAAAATTACGTTTTAAAGATGCCGCTGTAGAAGGTGGCTTCGTTGACGGAGATGCACCAGAATTTCCAATTGTCATCGAAGAAAACTTCACATTTTACAATGTACATTTAAACGATGGACCTATGACAGGTATCTTTTTAGATCAAAGAGAAGTAAGAAAGAAATTAAAAGAGCAATACGCGCAAGATAAAAATTTACTAAACTTATTCAGTTATACAGGGGCATTCTCAGTTGTAGCCGCAGATAATGCAGAGATGACAACAAGTGTTGATTTAGCTAACCGCTCTCGTGCGCTTACTGAAAGTAATTTCGGTTTAAATTCTATAGACCCGGCGTCACAATATATTTATGTTATGGATACTTTTAATTTCTATAATTATGCACGTCGTCATGATTTCTTCTACGATACAATTGTGATTGATCCACCAAGTTTTGCGAGAAACAAGAAAAAAACATTTTCTGTCTTAAAAGACTACGATAAATTAATCGTTGGTGCACTGGATATACTAGGTCCTGAAGGTACATTACTATTATGTACAAACAACAGTACATTTTCATTAAAAGCATTTAAAAATGTAGTTACGGAAACGTTAACTAAAGAAGAAGTGGACTTTGAAATCATTGATGTCATGGGCTTACCAAAAGATTTTAAAACGCATGCACACTACAAACCTTCAAAATATTTAAAAGCGATTTTTGTAAAAATACAGTAAAGTGTGAAAAAACGGGTATTATTCTTAGTGTATAGAAATTACTAAGGAGTGAATATAATGAGTTTTAAAAATAAAATCACAAATAACGTTACACAAAAAGTAGGAAACAAAGTTTTAAATATAGAAGATATAAAAAATAAAGGTAGTATACCAACAACATATAACGAAATTGAAGAGCGTCGCCAACGTGCAGAGGCTTTAGTGAGAAAAAATCAATGCTATCATCTGGCGTAAGTGTAGTACCTATTCCAGGTTTAGGCTTCAGTGTAGATATTAAACTTATGAAAGATGTTATTGAAGACGTAAATAAGATTTATGGTCTTGATCATAAACAAGTTAATACAATGGGAGACGACATGAAAGAACGTGTGCTAACTACGGCGGCAATTCAAGGTAGCCAATTTATCGGTAAAAAAGTATCTAGTGCTATCCTCAAAGTAGTTATTCGTGATGTAGCGAAACGTACTGCGACAGAAACAAACGAAATGGTTCCCAGTAGTAGGTCAAGCAATCACTGCTTCTATAAGTTATTATTTCATGAAAAAAATAGGCAATGATCATATCCAAAAATGTGAAAAAGTTGTTAAATCACTCGTGTAAAACTACAGCGTTTTCACAAATTGTTAAATAATCGCTGAATATTGTCATGACATGGGTGCAAGGAATTGAATTTATATATATAATTTGGTAATCTTATTATATAAAACTATGTTAGGTTTTATAATAAACTAACGATTCTAACTATACGAAGGAGAAATAAATTATGGAACAAAAATCATATGTAATTATCGATGAAACAGGTATTCACGCTCGTCCAACCGACAATGCTTGTTCAAACTGCCTCAAAATTTGATTCAGATATTCAATTAGAATATAACGGTAAAAAAGTTAACTTGAAATCAATCATGGGTGTTATGAGTTTAGGTGTAGGTAAAGATGCTGAAATCACTATCTACGCTGATGGTAGCGATGAAAAAGACGCAATCGAAGCAATCACTGAGATTTTATCTAAAGAAGGATTAACTAAATAATATGTCTAACTATATAAATGGTATTGCCGCATCTGATGGTGTAGCGATTGCCAAAGCATATTTATTAGTTGAACCAGATCTTTCATATAATAGTGAAAAGATTACAGATATCGACGCTGAAATTGCTAAGTTCAATGATGCCATCGAAACATCTAAAGTTGAATTAACAAAAATAAGAAATAACGCTGAAAAAAATCTAGGTGCTGATAAAGCAGCAATTTTTGATGCTCATTTATTAGTTTTAGATGATCCAGAGTTAATTCAACCGATTGAAGACAAGATTAAAAATGACCAAGTTAACGCACCAACTGCATTATCTGAAGTAACTGGACAATTCATTACTATATTTGAAAATATGGATAATGAATACATGAAAGAACGTGCTCGCTGATATCCGTGACGTTTCTAAACGTGTGTTAGCACATATTTTAGGTGTAGAGTTACCAAACCCAAGTATCATTGATGAAAGCGTTGTTATAATCGGAAACGATTTAACACCTTCAGATACTGCTCAGTTAAATAAAGAATTCGTGCAAGGCTTTGTAACAAATATTGGTGGAAGAACATCACACTCAGCAATTATGAGCCGTTCTTTAGAGATTCCTGCAGTTGTAGGTACAAAATCTATTACTAAAGACGTTAAACAAGGCGATATGATTATCGTTGATGGATTAACTGGTGAAGTAATTATTGATCCTACAGATGATGAAGTGATCGCTTATGAAAATAAACGTGAACGTTTCTTCGAAGATAAAAAAGAATTACAAAAATTGCGCAATGAAGAAACAAAAACAATTGACGGTAAACATGCTGAATTAGCTGCAAACATCGGTACACCTAATGATTTAAAAGGTGTTATTGAAAATGGTGCAGAAGGTATTGGTTTATATCGTACGGAATTTTTATATATGGGTAGAGATGAAATGCCTACTGAAGATGAACAATTCGAAGCCTATAAAAAAGTTTTAGAAACGATGGAAGATAAACGTGTTGTTGTACGTACATTAGATATCGGTGGCGATAAAGAGTTACCATATTTGAATCTACCTGAAGAAATGAATCCATTCTTAGGTTATCGTGCGATTCGTTTATGTTTAGACCAACCTGATATTTTCAGACCGCAACTTCGTGCATTATTACGTGCATCTGTTTACGGTAAATTAAATATCATGTTCCCAATGGTTGCAACAATCAATGAGTTCCGTGATGCTAAAGCATTATTACTTGAAGAAAAAGAAAACTTAAAACAAGAAGGTACAGAAGTTTCTGATGATATTGAATTAGGTATCATGGTTGAAATTCCTTCAACTGCCGCATTAGCAGATGTCTTCGCAAAAGAAGTTGACTTCTTCAGTATTGGAACGAATGATTTAATTCAATATACAATGGCGGCTGACCGCATGTCTGAACGCGTTTCATACTTGTATCAACCATACAATCCTTCAATTTTACGTTTAGTAAAACAAGTGATCGAAGCATCACATAAAGAAGGTAAATGGACTGGTATGTGTGGCGAAATGGCAGGCGACGAAATCGCTATTCCATTACTATTAGGCTTAGGATTAGATGAATTCTCAATGAGTGCTACATCAGTACTTAAAGCGCGTCGTCAAATCAAAGGTTTAAGCCAAAATGAAATGGAAGAATTGTCACAAAGAGCAATTAATTGTGCAACTTCTGAAGAAGTACAAGAACTAGTTGAGCAATATGCTAAATAATAAATAATAATTGAACATTTGAGTTCGAAAAAAGCTGATAGACCATTTATAGTGGCGCTATCAGCTTTTTTATTTTGCTATGAATTAAAAAAATTAAGAATTAACGTAGTAAGTCATTGCATGTTGTTAAACAGTAACTTTGTAATAACACTAAAAATCATATAGTTTAGGAAGTGAAAGATTTACTCATTCAAATGTAGAATAGCTACATTGCTTGATGATTATTCTATATTTAAAGTATGGTTGATTTTATCAATGTCAATTTGGTACATCGGCTCATTATTCAACAAGATAAAAGGTGTGGCGAAAGCATCATAGTCTATCATTTCATTTCTATATTTGGAATTTGAGATGTTTTTTTCGCTATATGACACGCCTTTATCTGACAAATAGTTTTTAATAAAAGTACAAGGTGGGCATTCATTTTGCGTATAAATAATTATTTGATCCATTAAAACTCATCCTTCCTATTTTAAATTCGATATACTTTAATATAAGAAACTTTTTAAATTATTACAAATCTTTGACTTACATGCAAGTGGTCATTAATTTGTCACTATATTTTGAACGCAACTTATTTCAATACAACGTAAAGCAGTTTATAATGAATAAACGTTGTGATTTTTGTCACAAATAAATAAAAAAGGTGATATTATGGATTCAGTTGAATTAGCCCGTTTTTTAACTGCGATGACACTCGCGGTTCATATCATATTCGCAACGATTGGTGTGGGCGTGCCATTAATGTTTGCTGTTGCTGAATTTTTAGGTATAAAAAGAAATGATCCAAAATATATAACATTAGCCAAAAGATGGTCTAAAGGATATACCATTACGGTAGCTGTTGGTGTTGTGACAGGTACAATTATTGGACTGCAATTATCACTATTATGGCCAACATTTATGCAAATGGGTGGTCACGTTATTGCATTACCATTATTTATGGAAACATTTGCTTTCTTCTTTGAAGCAATTTTCTTAAGTATCTATTTATATACATGGGATAGATTTAAGAGTAAATGGACCCATTTCCTTATTAGTATTCCCGTCATTATAGGTGGTACATTCTCAGCATTTTTCATTACAGCGGTCAATTCATTTATGAATACACCAGCTGGCTTCGATATGAAAGATGGAAAAATGGTTAACGTCCAACCTTGGGCAGCAATGTTTAACGAATCGTTCTTAATTAGATCGTTCCACGTTGTTGCTACAGCACTTATGACGATGGCATTTGTACTTGCCGCAATTGCCGCATTTAAATTATTGAAAAACAAATTCAAGAAAGATACAGAATATCATAAAAAAGCATTGAAACTAACAATGATTCTTGGCGTAGTATTTACTTTAGGTTCTATGTTAGCCGGAGATTTATCAGCTAAGTTTCTACATCAAGAGCAACCAGAAAAACTTGTCGCTTATGAATGGCACTTTGAAACAGAGTCCAATGCAGATTTAATATTCTTTGGTAGCTTAGATGAAGAAACACAAGAAGTATCAGGTGCCATAAAAATACCTGGTATACTCAGTTTCTTGGCTGACAATAATACAAACACTGAAGTGAAAGGATTAAATGAGTTTCCAGAAGAACTGCATCCACCGATGATTGTACACTATTACTTTGATATTATGGTTTCAATGGGTGTATTCTGCTTGATTATATCAGGTGCGTTTATATTAACGCTTATATTTAAGAAGTTACGCAAATTCACTTATTCAAAACCAATATTGTATGGTGCATTATTAACTGGACCAAGCAGCAATGATTGCAATAGAAGCTGGTTGGTTCTTAACTGAACAAGGTCGTCAACCATGGTTGGTTCGTGGTTACCTTAAAGTAGCTGATGCTCGCAACTCAAGCAGGTGGTTTAACACTCGTGACAATATTATTCGGTATCTTATATATGATTTTAATCGTGACTACCGCATATGTATTAATTCGTATGTTCAGAAATAAACCAAGCATATAAAGATGTAGAAGAAAATACACCAGAAAGAGGTGATGAGTAATGATATTTGCTTATATAGGTATTACAGTACTTGGAATATTTTTATTCTCTTATATTATTATCGCCTCTATTGATTTTGGTGCTCGGGTTCTTTACACTTCACGCAAAAGTAACTAAACAAGATAAACAAATAAACCATTTAATAGGTCGTTATTTAAATCCTGTGTGGGAAGTAACAAACGTATTCTTTGTATTCTTTTTCGTTGGCATCGTAGGATTTTTCCCTGATGCGGCGAAATACTTTGGTACGGTACTACTCGTACCGGCTTCAATAGCATTAATATTACTAACAATTAGAGGTAGTTTTTACGCATTTGAAAATTATGGACCTGATTCAAAACTCATTTGGTTAGCAATGTACGGCTTGTCAGGATTATTTATACCTGCAGCGCTTGCTACAACGCTAACAATATCAGAAGGGGGCTTTATCACAGGTTCAGGTGATAATATAGATTTGGACTGGCTTGAATTAGCCTTGAGTCCTTATTCATGGTCTGTCGTATTCTTAGCTGTTATATCAGTGCTATACATTTCTTCAGGTTTCCTTACGTACTATGCTTCAAAAGCTAAAGACAAACCAACATATGATTTATTAAGATATTGGTTCTTGTTCTGGGGGCCACCGATGATTGCAATTTCATTATTCGTATTTGTATCGTTAAGACTACAAAACGAAGCGCATTTCTTAAGCGCAGTAACTGATTATTGGTGGATGTTCCTACTAAGCTTTATAAGCTTTATAGGTGTTATGGTACTTACGTTAATGAAAAAATGGCACGGATTTGCATTTATCCTTGTTATACTACAAATGGGATTTGCATTTTTCGGATATGGTGCCGACAAAATGCCATACATTCTATACCCATATGTTCGTATAGATGAAGGCGTTGTTAATAGTAGCATGGCCATTGCTTTAATTATTGCATTTGTTTTAGGTTTACTTTTACTCATTCCATCGTTAATATTATTATTAAGATTATTTGTTTTCGACAAAGATTATGTCGAAGGAAAAAAATAAATTATTTTTTAAAATGAGGTATTGATAGTTATTCACTAGTTCGTCTAGACTGATGAATAGCTATCTTATCCGTGATTTTTTAAATTGGAGGACGCATATGGACAAAGAGTATGTGGTTATCGGCTTAGGTCGATTCGGTGGCAGTATAGTAAGAGAACTTAACGCATTAGATATGGATGTTATGGCAATTGATATGAATGAAGCACGTGTAAACGAATATAGTGATATTGCGACACATGCTGTCATTGCCGACACAACAGATGAAGCTGTTATGAAAAGTTTAGGTATCAGAAATTTTGATCATGTCATCGTAGCTATAGGTGAGAATATACAATCAAGCACGTTAACAACCTTAATTTTAAAAGAGTTAGGTGTAAAAAAAGTAACAGCTAAAGCGCAAAATGATTATCACGCAAAAATTTTAAATAAAATTGGTGCGGATACGGTTGTTCACCCTGAAAGAGATATGGGAAGAAGAATTGCTCACAATGTCGCAAGTGCAAGTGTGTTAGATTATTTAGAACTTGCAGATGAACATTCAATTGTAGAGATTAAAGCGAGCGAAAAAATGGCTGGCCAAACCATTATAGAATTAGATATTCGAGCACAATTCGGGATAAGTATTATTGCTATAAAAAGAGGTAAAGAAATATTAGTTTCTCCTGACCCTAATATTAGTATTGAAATCGGTGATATATTAATTATGATAGGGCATGATAATGACTTAAATCGTTTTGAGAAAAAAGTGGTTCGATAAATAAGTAATATTGAAGAAGTCTCCAAAACAGGAGGCTTCTTTTTTATTGTTTCGATTATTATACTGCTTAGTTGATGCATAATAAGTAATTTATTTGAGTAAACTAAGAAATGGAAAAAATTCTTTTTTAATAAATTCTTTTTAATGAAAGGGTGTTATATGGTAATATATTATCGAAAATATAGGAGGTGTGCATATGATTATTGTCATGGATGTAGATGGAACAATTTGTTTTAATGGTAGTGATATAGATACAGACATACGTAGTGAATTAAAAAGGTTAGAAGAAAGGCATCAAATAATATTCGCATCTCGCTCGTCCAATTAGAGATTTACTACCTGTAGTTAGAGGTTTTGAAAATAAAACTTTAATAGGTGGTAATGGGTCAATTATTTCTCAGAATAAAATCATCTCAGTAATCAAACATATCCCCTCTAATGAGTACGAACATTTAAAAAATATGATTAATGAAAATAGTTTGAATTATATAATTGATGGATCGTTTGATTACGTCGCAAATGTAAATGAAAATAGCAAAATATTTAAACAGTTAGATCCCGATAGAATGGCAAAAAGATTAAAGATGAGTGAAATAGATAATCCAATTAAGATTATCTTAATTGGATTATCAGATAAACTATTTGAATGTTTAAAAATACAATTGAAAAAATATGAGGATAGTTTATCTATAAATTATCATAATGTTGAAAATAACATCGATATAACAGCTAAAGAAATAAACAAGTATACAACTTTAATAAAGATTATTAGTTCAAAACCATATATAGCATACGGAAATGATATAAATGATTTTGAATTACTCAAGCATGCTCAAAAATCCTATTGCGTAGGAGATAATATAGAAATGCTATCGTTTTCTAATGTAAAACAAATACAAAACAATACTTTTTCGGTTGCGTGAATCATTAAAATACTATTAATTAAACGAGGTATGTTAATCAATGGTACAAGACTTAAAAAGTACCATCTTAAGCAGTCGAAATTATAGAACTCTTTTACACAGCAAAATAATCAATTTGTATAAAATAGATTAGTCATAGCAAAACAGTCCACACAATGTCAAAACATTGTGTGGACTGTTTTATAATACCTATGATTCGGATGATTGATTTGTTTCATCTTTTTTAGGTTTAGGTTTTGGATTGTTATTGTTTTTTTTCTTGTCTTGATTGTTAGGCTTTGGATTTTTTGTTGGTGCTTTCGTGTTGTTGTTTTTAGGTTTGTCATTTTTAGGGCTAGGTTTCTTAGCAAATGATTGGTTGTTATCTTCATTTACTTTCATAATGACTGGTAAGATCATTGGTTTACGTGCAGTCTTTTCAAATAGATAAGGCTGTAACGTTTCAATGATTGATGATTTAATTTGATGCCATTGAATCTCTGGATTTTGATTTAATTTTGAAATAACATCCGTTTTGATTCTACGTTGTGCATCATAAATCAATTGTCCAGATTCGCGCATGTATACGAAACCACGTGAGATAATATCAGGTCCAGAAAGTAGTTTATTTGTTTTGAAGTCTATGCTTACAACGACAATCACTAAACCTTCTTCTGATAATAATTTACGATCACGAATGACTACATTACCGATATCGCCAATACCACTACCATCAACCAATACATTACCTGATGGAATTCTACCAGCTTTTCTAGCAGAGTCATGTGTCAATGCTAAGACATCACCTATATCAAAGATAAACACATTATCTGGTTCAACGCCACACTCAATACCTGATTGACCGTGTGCTTTTAGCATACGATATTCACCATGGATTGGTAAAAAGAACTTAGGGCGTAACAGACGTAACATTAATTGTTGATCGCCTTTAGAACCATGGCCAGAAGTGTGAATATTAGATACTTTATTATGAATAACTTCAGCACCTGCACGATAAAGTGAATTTATTGTGCGGTTAATACTTTTCGTATTACCTGGAATAGGTGAAGAACTAAATACAACTGTATCTTCAGGGATGATTTTAATTTGTTTATGTGTCCCGTTGGCAATTCTAGATAATGCTCGCCATTGGTTCACCTTGAGAACCTGTACATAGAATCAATAATTCATGCTTAGGTACGGTGTTGATTTTATTCGGCTCAACAAACGTTTCTGGTGGTGCTTTGATATAGCCTAATTCCATACCAATCTTAATGTTGTTTTCCATTGAACGACCAAATGTAACAATTTTACGATTGTGTTTAATTGCGGCTTCAACTGCTTGTTGCACACGGTAAATGTTTGATGCAAATGTAGCAAATATGATTCGACCTTTACAATCATGGAATATCTTTTCAACATTTTGACCCACTTCACGTTCACTTAGCGTAAAGTCTGGTACAAGTGAATTAGTAGAGTCAGAAAGCAAACAAAGTACGCCTTCTTCACCTAATTTTGCCATTTTAGCTATATTTGCGGGTTCACCAACTGGTGTGAAATCAAATTTGAAGTCACCCGTATGCACAATATTTCCTTCTGGCGTGTTAACGATAACACCATATGCTTCTGGAATACTATGTGTAGTTAGATAGAATGAAACTTCAAAATGCTTAGATTTTATGACACTGCTTTCATCAATTTCAATAAGTTCTGCAGTTCTTAATAAATGATGTTCTTCTAATTTATTTCTGATTAAACCTAAAGCTAATGGTCCACCATATATAGGCACATTAATTTGCTTTAATAGGTAGGGCACACCACCTATATGGTCCTCATGTCCGTGAGTGATAAACAGACCAACAATTTTATCTTGGTTCTGTTCTAAATAAGTAATATCAGGAATGACATAGTCGATACCTAATAAATTATCATCAGGGAATTTGATACCTGCATCGATAATAACGATTTCGTCCTGATACTCAACGGCATAAGTATTTTTACCAATTTCGCCTAAGCCACCAAGCGCATAAACCGCAACTTCATTTTTGTGAATTTGTTTCATTATTCAGCTTGCTCCACATTGAAGTGATCTGATTGTTTTTCGTATTCTAAATGTGCGCCCTCTAATTTAGTAATAAATTCAATGTTAAAGTTACGATCCTTTAAATATCTTCTTACTTGTTCTTCTGTTTGTCCTTCAACGTAAATTGTTTGTGTGTGTTCACGTACTATTACTTCTTCTTTTGTTTTTTGAAAAAAACTTTAAATACTGCCATTTTATATATTTCCTCCTAAAATCATGTGTGATTTTTAATTTTGTATAGTAAAACCCTAGTAATATAAAAGTGTTAAGTATCCATTGGTTATTTGAAATTAACTGCACTTCTAATTATGCATGGACGCCGATACTGTATATAAATAGAACATACTAGTTTTTTTGCCCAGTATGTTTCTAGGGAGATCTTCAGTTCGTTCGTTTAGAAAACTACAAACACTTATGTTTCATATGTTTTCAGTTATTTCTCATTTTACATGATGTAGTAGAATAAATAAAGCAGTTTTATCTTTAGTGCCTCTTTTAATAAGTACAAATAATTTCATTTTTATTATAATTAATATTTAATCAGCAAATTCAAATCTTTAGTTATGTAAAATACTGTAATAAATCATCATAAAACTTGAGTGTGCGTTGAAAGTTAATTATGATGAAAGAGAGTTATTATTTAATATTTCATAGAGTAATATATTAAATTATAGAAACGATAGATGGGTAAGGGTGGTAGAAATGGATCGAGTGAATAGAATTATAGAAGATGTTAAAAAAGAAAAAAATCGAAACGATAAAATATTTCAAGATATCACTTTTGAAATCCGTACAGAACAAGTAATCATGTTTTTTAATTATAATGAAATAATTGATACTGTAAATGGTGATCAAAATTACGTTAAACATAATCATGACCCAGAATTTATAGACATTAAAGAATTAAACGATTTAAAGACAGAACTCAAAAAATTAGATATACCATTTACTGAACGAAGAGATGACTTTATGTAAAAAATGCCGTTAGCTTTGAGAAATCCTCAATGTGCTAACGGCATATTATTTTTAATAGCTTAAACTTCTACTGCATCTTCATGTGGCGTAAGTGGGTTGTTTGGATCAATATGATCATAAAACATTACGCCATTAATATGGTCTATCTCATGTTGAACGACAACAGCTGGGTAACCTTTTAAACGTAATTTCACGTCATTACCATCTATATCTGTAGCTTTTACCGTGATTCGATATTTACGGTGGACGAGTCCTGGAATATTTTCATCTACGCTTAAACAACCTTCGCCAGTTGGTAAATAAGCTTCTTGAACGCTGTGGCTCATGATTTTAGGGTTAACTAATGCTAAATCATAACTTTTGCCATCACCATCATCTGGTAAATAAACTGCTATCATTTTTTTGGCAATATTAATTTGTGGAGCGACAAGTCCAACTCCTGAGCGAAGTCCATACTTATTAGCTGTTTCCTCATCCTGGCTATTAATTAAAAATTCGCGCATAGCTTTTAAAGTTTCACGATCTTCGTCAGAAAGCGGTATTGTTACATCTTTTGCTTTTTCACGAAGTGTGGGGTGACCATCTCGGATAATATCTTTCATTGTTATCATTTTGTTCATACACCTTCCTTAATATAAAATATACCAAAGTTTAACGCTTAAAATACAGTGATACATTTGATTTCTTATAAAATATTATATAATATAACACACAAATAAAGGAGGATTTCTCAAAAAATGAAATTAAAGTATAGCATCGGTGCAATACTCGCTTCTACAATGTTAGTAGCGGGGTGTACAACAGACAAAGGTGAAATAGAAGATTATAATGAAAAAGTACAAAAAGCATTTGATGAAGAGAAACCTGTATCTTCAGTAGGGAAGAAATTAAATAGTCTTGAACAAGACAAGCAAAAATTAGTTGAGCAAATTAATGGTAAAGACCAAGCAGAAGTGAAAGATACCTCGAAAAAAGTCGTGGACAATGTTGAAGAAAGAGAAAAAACATTTAAAAAAGAAGAAGAAGCTTTAGATAACTCAGAAAAAGCATTTAAAAAAGCTGAAAAGCATGTTGATAATATAAGCGATGAAGATAAGAAAAAAGAAGTGACACAATTGAATCAAGCGCTTAAAGATAAATACAAAGCACATGATGAATACGCCAAAGCATATAAAAACATTTTGAATAAGGAAAAAGATATGTTTGGATACACTTCGGGTGACGAAGTGAGTCAAGAGCAAATAGACAATAAAGCAGAAGCGGTTTCGAAATCATATAAAAATATGAATAAATCATTTGAAAAATACTCGGATGCAATGAATAAAGTGAACAAAGAAAAAGAAGATGTAGACAATCTTTCTTAAATTTAAAAGCGATAAATTTGAATTTTAAATAGCTACGTTATAGCATATGATATGAGGGCGCTTACAATTTTAAGGAAATTACTTTATAGTGACTCGGTTTTGGAGTAGTACAGCGCTATGAAAAACAGTGGTACAGATTAAAAACTGTACTTGTCTTAAGTATTACAGAACTTTTTCAAATTATTTAACAGTGTAACAGTTTTGTGGTACAATATTGAAGGATAAAATAAGTTTCTATTATACGGGAAAGGTATGGTGAATTGAATGGCTCCGAAATTAAAAGCCCAATTCGATGCAGAGAAAGTATTGAAAGATACTGAATCTCAATTTGAAATGATCCAAATCTTGGATGAAGATGGTAACATCGTTAATGAAGATCTAGTACCAGATTTATCAGACGAGCAATTAGTTGAATTAATGGAGAGAATGGTTTGGACACGTATTCTTGACCAACGTTCTATTTCATTAAATAGACAAGGGAGATTAGGTTTCTATGCTCCTACAGCAGGACAAGAAGCTTCGCAATTAGCTTCACAATACGCTTTAGAACAAGAAGATTTTATATTACCAGGTTATCGTGATGTTCCACAATTAATCTGGCAAGGCTTACCTTTAACTGAAGCCTTCTTATTCTCAAGAGGACACTTTAAAGGTAATCAAATGCCTGAAGGCGTTAACGCATTAAGCCCACAAATTATTATCGGTGCACAGTATGTTCAAACTGCTGGTGTAGCGCTTGGTATTAAAAAACGTGGTAAAAGTGCTGTAGCAATTACTTATACTGGTGATGGTGGTTCGTCACAAGGTGATTTCTACGAAGGTATTAACTTTGCTTCTGCATATAAAGCACCTGCAATTTTCGTTATACAAAATAACAATTATGCGATTTCAACGCCACGTAGCAAGCAAACTGTCGCTACTACATTAGCTCAAAAAGCTATTGCAGTTGGTATCCCAGGTATTCAAGTTGATGGTATGGATGCTTTAGCAGTATACCAAGCAACTAAAGAAGCGCGTGATCGTGCTGTTAATGGTGAAGGTCCAACTTTAATTGAAACAATCACTTATCGTTATGGTCCACATACTATGGCTGGAGATGACCCAACGAAATACAGAACATCTGATGAAGATTCTGAATGGGAGAAAAAGGATCCATTAGTTCGTTTCAGAAAATATCTTGAAAATAAAGGTTTATGGACTGGCGATAAAGAAAATGAAGTTATCGAACGTGCAAAATCTGAAATTAAAGTTGCTATTAAAGAGGCAGATAATACTGAAAAACAAAAAGTTACTGACTTGATGGAAAACATGTATGAAGAAATGCCTCAACATTTAGCAGAGCAATATGAAATCTATAAAGAGAAGGAGTCGAAGTAACCGATGGCACAAATGACAATGGTTCAAGCGATTAACAACGCGCTTAAAACCGAATTACAAAACGATGAAAATGTTTTACTTTTCGGTGAAGACGTCGGTGTTAACGGTGGTGTTTTCCGTGTAACTGAAGGTTTACAAAAAGAATTCGGTGAAGACCGTGTATTTGATACACCTTTAGCTGAATCTGGTATTGGTGGTCTAGCTTTAGGCTTATCTACTCAAGGATACCGTCCAGTAATGGAAGTACAATTCTTAGGATTTGTATTTGAAGTATTCGACTCTATAGCAGGACAAATTGCGCGTACGCGTTTCCGTTCTGGTAACTCTAAACAATCACCTGTTACTGTTCGTGCACCATTTGGTGGTGGCGTTCATACACCAGAATTGCATGCTGACAACTTAGAAGGTCTTTTAGCTCAATCACCAGGTTTACACGTTGTAATTCCGTCTAATCCGTATGATGCTAAAGGATTATTAATCTCAGCAATCAGAAGTAATGACCCAGTTGTATATTTAGAACATATGAAATTATACCGCTCTTTCCGTGATGAAGTACCTGAAGAAGAGTACACAATCGAAATTGGTAAAGCAAGTGTGAAACAAGAAGGTAATGACATTACACTTATTGCATATGGTGCAATGGTACAAGAGTCATTAAAAGCAGCAGAAGAGTTAGAAAAAGATGGTTATTCAGTAGAAGTTATTGACTTACGTACAGTTCAACCAATCGATATCGAAACGCTTGTTGCTTCAGTAGAAAAAACAGGACGTGCTGTAGTAATCCAAGAAGCGCAACGTCAAGTCGGTGTTGGAGCACAAGTTGTTTCTGAATTAGCAGAACGCTCTATTCTTTCATTAGAAGCGCCAATCGCTCGTGTTGCGGCGGCAGATACAGTCTATCCGTTTACACAAGCTGAAAATGTTTGGTTACCAAACAAAAACGACATCATTGAAAAAGCGAAAGAAACTTTAGAATTTTAATATATATATTTAATGAAGTAGGATGATATCAGTTTAGTTGATACACCTACTTCATCCAAATTTATATTTATAGCATGAGATAGTGACTTAATTGTTCATCGCTCAATTTCTAATTTTTGACTTAATATGAATTTTTAGGAGGATAATAACGTGGCATTTGAATTTAAATTACCCGACATTGGTGAAGGTATCCACGAAGGTGAAATTGTAAAATGGTTTATTAAATCTGGAGATACAATTGAAGAGGACGATATTTTAGCTGAGGTACAAAACGATAAATCAGTTGTTGAAATCCCATCACCTGTTTCAGGTACTATTGAAGAAGTACTAGTAGATGAAGGTACTGTAGCAGTTGTTGGTGACACAATCGTAAAAATCGATTCACCAGATGCAGAAGAAATGCAATTCAAAGGTAGTGAAAGTGACGATTCAGCAAGTGAAGAAACAGAAGTACCTGCAGAAGAAAGCACTAAAGAAGAAGCACCTGCACAAGCTTCTAAAGACGAAGAAATAGATGAAAGCAAACGTGTTAAAGCAATGCCTTCAGTTCGTAAATATGCTCGTGATAATGGCGTTAACATTAAAGCTGTTTCAGGTTCAGGTAAAAATGGCCGTACAACTAAAGAAGACGTGGACGCATACTTAAATGGTGGCGGAGAAGCAGCTTCAAATGAAAGTGCGGCTACAACAACTGAAGAAACTTCAAGTGCGAGCACAATCAACACCAGTTTCTACAGAAGGCGAATTCCCAGAAACAACTGAGAAAATACCTGCAATGCGTAAAGCAATTGGTAAAGCAATGGTTAACTCAAAACACACTGCGCCTCACGTAACATTAATGGATGAAATTGATGTTCAAGAATTATGGGATCACCGTAAAAAATTCAAAGAAGTTGCGACTGAACAAGGTACTAAATTAACTTTCTTACCTTATGTTGTTAAAGCACTTGTTTCTGCACTTAAAAAATATCCAGCGCTTAACACTTCATTTAACGAAGATGCTGGCGAGATTGTACACAAACATTACTGGAACATCGGTATTGCTTGCAGACACTGACAGAGGATTATTAGTTCCTGTTGTTAAACATGCAGACCGTAAATCAATGTTCAGCATCTCAGACGAAATTAACGAACTTGCTGTTAAAGCACGTGACGGAAAATTAGCTGCAGATGAAATGAAAAATGCTACATGTACGATTAGTAATATCGGTTCTGCTCGGTGGACAATGGTTCACTCCAGTAATCAATCACCCAGAAGTAGCTATATTAGGCATTGGCCGTATTGCACAAAAACCAATTGTTAAAGATGGAGAAATAATAGCCGCACCAGTATTATCATTATCATTAAGCTTTGACCACAGACAAATTGATGGTGCTACTGGCCAAAATGCTATGAATCATATCAAACGTTTATTGAATAATCCAGAATTATTATTAATGGAGGGGTAAAATATGGTAGTTGGAGATTTCCCAATTGAAACAGACACTATTGTAATCGGAGCAGGACCAGGAGGCTATGTTGCAGCAATTCGTGCGAGCACAGTTAGGTCAAAAAGTAACAATCGTTGAAAAAGGCACATTAGGTGGCGTATGTCTTAATGTTGGATGTATTCCTTCTAAAGCATTGTTACACGCTTCACACCGTTATGATGAAACTAAGAACTCAGAAAATTTAGGTGTTATTGCTGAAAGTGTTTCACTTAATTTTAATAAAGTTCAAGAATTCAAACAATCAGTAGTTGAAAAATTAACTGGCGGCGTTGAAGGATTGTTAAAAGGTAATAAAGTAGAAATCGTTAAAGGCGAAGCTTACTTTGTTGATAACAATAGCTTACGTGTTATGGATGAGAAAAGTGCTCAAACATATAACTTTAAAAACGCGATTATTGCAACTGGTTCAAGACCAATTGAAATCCCTAACTTCGAGTTTGGAAATCGTGTAATTGATTCATCTGGCGCTCTAAATTTACAAGAAGTTCCTGGTAAATTAGTAGTTGTTGGTGGCGGTTATATTGGTTCTGAACTTGGAACTGCTTTTGCAAACTTTGGTTCAGAAGTTACTATTTTAGAAGGCGCTAAAGATATCTTAGGCGGTTTTGAAAAACAAATGACGCAACCTGTTAAAAAAGGTATGAAAGAAAAAGGCGTTGACATTGTAACTGAAGCTATGGCTAAATCTGCTGAAGAAACTGAAAACGGCGTTAAAGTAACTTACGAAGTAAATGGCGAAGAACAAACAATCGATGCTGATTATGTATTAGTTACTGTAGGTCGTCGTCCTAACACTGATGAATTAGGCTTAGAAGAATTAGGTCTTAAATTTGCAGAACGTGGATTAATCGAAGTAGACAAACAAAGCCGTACTTCAATCGAAAACATTTTTGCAATTGGTGATATCGTTCCTGGTTTACCACTTGCGCATAAAGCAAGCTATGAAGCTAAAGTAGCAGCTGAAGTAATCTCTGGTGAAGCATCAGAAGTAGATTACATCGGTATGCCTGCTGTATGTTTCACTGAGCCAGAACTTGCTCAAGTAGGTTATACAGAAGCTCAAGCTAAAGAAGAAGGATTAAAAATTACTGCTTCTAAATTCCCTTATGCGGCTAACGGCCGTGCGTTATCATTAGATGACACTACTGGTTTTGTTAAACTTATTACGCTTAAAGAAGATAATACATTAGTAGGTGCCCAAGTAGTTGGTACTGGCGCTTCTGATATTATTTCTGAGTTAGGTTTAGCAATCGAAGTCGGAATGAATGCTGAAGATTTAGCATTAACTGTACACGCTCACCCAACGTTAGGTGAAATGTCTATGGAAGTCGCTGAAAAAGCTATAGGTTTACCAGTACACACAATGTAATTTCATTGTTGTAACAGATATAACGATAGCCTTGTGGGGGCGGGAATACGAAATCAAATTTTGATTTCTGTCCCGCTCCCTTTTTTTATTTTAAAATATAACATCTAAAAGAAACTAAAATATTTGATGAAAAGTAGGAGGGATACTTATATGGAGTATCAATATCCGATAGACCTTGATTGGTCAAATGATGAAATGATGCAAGTTGTATCATTTTTCAATGCTGTAGAATCTTTTTATGAATCAGAAGTAGAAGGTAAATTATTATTAGATCGTTACAGACAATTCAAAACAATCGTTCCTGGAAAAGCAGAAGAAAAACAGATTTTTAAAGAATTCGAAAAAAGTAGTGGATATAATAGTTACCAAGCAGTAAAAACAGTTCAAACTGACAACAGTCAAAAGTTTTTTAGTGCAACTAAAAAATAACTATTGTCATATAAGCTATATTCTGATATTTTTATTAAGCATTAAATAAAATGTTTGATAAAAGTAAACAGTATATAGCTTTTTTATTTTTGCGAAATTTTAGTGTAGTGCACATCATAAAATGCCGTATAATCCTAAAAAGTTAATTTATATAAAGGATGTCATGATGAATATAGGTAAGAAGATTAAAACACTAAGACAAATAAAAAATCTCACTCAAGGAGACTTAGCTGAACGCACAGATTTATCAAAAGGCTATATTTCTCAAATTGAGAATCAATATGCTTCACCAAGTATGGAAACATTTTTGAATATTTTAGATGTTTTAGGTACAAGCGCAAGTGATTTTTTCAAAGAGCCTGAAGAACCGAAAGTATTATATAAAAAGGCATCACAAGTTACTTATGATGAACATGACAAAGGCTATATACTTCATTGGCCAATTTCGCAATCTAATGAGTTTGAAATGGAACCACTTATAATTACTTTAAATGGAAATACTGCATATAAAAATTTTGAACCTTCAAATTCGGATACATTTATATATTGTTTAGCGGGTGAAGTTACATTAATGTTAGGTGGTAATGCGTTTCATGCTGAAATGGGAGATGCGCTTTATTTTAAAGCAAAGCAAGAACATAGATTAATTAATTCTACACCAAATGAAGCTCGAGTTATGATTGTTGCAACCGCATCATATTTATAGGAGGAAGCACAAATGAATCCGTTATTATCGTTTAATGCTGTAAGTAAAGCTTATGATGATACACCCATATTAGATAAAATTAATATAGATATTGAGTCAGGTCATTTTTATACATTACTTGGGCCTTCCGGTTGTGGTAAAACAACAATTTTAAAACTTATCGCAGGATTTGAACAAGCCGATGAAGGCGATATTATATATCAAAATCAGTCAATTAATCATATACCAACAAACAAACGCAAGGTGAATACAGTATTTCAAGACTATGCATTATTTCCGCATTTAAATGTATATGATAATGTTGCTTTTGGATTAAAATTAAAGAAAATGAACAAAAGTGCCATTAATAAAAAAGTGAAAGAAGCATTAAATCTTGTTAAACTCACTGGCTATGAAAATAGAACAATTGAAGGTATGAGTGGGGGGCAAAAACAGCGTATTGCAATTGCACGTGCAATCGTGAATGAGCCAGAAATATTATTATTAGATGAGTCTTTATCAGCACTTGATTTAAAATTAAGAACGCAAATGCAGTATGAATTAAGAGAAATACAATCTAGATTAGGTATAACATTTATTTTTGTTACACATGATCAGGAAGAAGCGTTAGCGCTTAGTGATTATATATTTGTAATGAAAAATGGTAAAATACAACAATTTGGCACGCCAACTGATATATATGACGAACCAGTAAATCGTTTCGTTGCCGATTTCATAGGAGAATCAAATATTATTGTAGGCACAATGATAAAGGACTATATTGTGAATATTTACGGTCAAGATTTAGAATGTGTAGACATGGGTATACCATCACAACAGCATGTAGAAGTAGTGATTAGGCCGGAAGATATATCCTTGATTCAACTGGAGCAAGGTTTATTCGAAGTGACAGTTGTTTCTATGCTTTTCAGAGGTGTACATTATGAAATCAATTGCATTGATAGTAAAGGTTACGAATGGCTGATTCACTCTACTAAAAAAGCAGAACTTAATAGTAAAGTTGGTTTATACTTTGAACCAGAAGCAATTCATATTATGGTACCAGGTGAAAGTGAAGCTGAATTTGATAAGCGTATTGAAAGTTACGAGGAAATCGATTATGCGCAAGATTAATATATTTTTATTTATACCCTATATAATGTGGATGGTTTTATTTATCGTTGTTCCTGTGATGCTTCTTGTTTATTTCTCGTTTATTGATATGCAAGGGCATTTTGGATTGGAAAATTATAAACAGATGATTTCATTGAAATATTTCACGATGATTTGGGACTCGGTATGTTTTGTCTGCAGCAATTACGTGTATAACGCTACTTATAAGCTATCCAGACTGCGTATTTTATAAGTTCATCTAAACATCAAAATATATGGTTACTTATACTCATCGTACCAACTTGGATTAATTTACTACTGAAGACCTATGCATTTATAGGCATTTTCAGTCATGATGGTATTATCAATCAAATAATGAATTTTTTACATTTGCCTAAAATGGAATTGTTATTTACTGTTCCTCGCTTTTTTAATAGTAGCAAGTTATATTTATATTCCATTTATGATTTTACCTATTTTTAATAGTATGAAGGATATTCCTGAAAATATTTTGCAAGCTTCAAGTGATTTAGGTGCGAATAAGCTAACAACATTTAGAAAAATCATCCTACCACTTACGAAGCAAGGTGTACTGACAGGAATTCAAGTCACGTTTATACCAGCATTGTCGCTTTTTATGATTACGAGACTTATTGCAGGTAATAAAGTGATTAATATTGGGACAGCCATAGAAGAACAATTTCTAGTGATACAAAACTATGGAATGGGTTCAACGATTGCGTTGTTTTTAATCGTATTTATGGCGTTCATCTTAATTATTACGAATACTAATGTTACGAATAGGAAAAGGTGAATCATATGAGATGGTATGGCAAATTATATATCGGTATATTAATTACTATTTTATATGCTCCAATATTATTTTTAATGGTTTATTCGTTTAATGTCGCTGGTAATATGGTTCATTTTGATGGCTTTACTTTGGAACATTATCAATCGTTATTCAATAATGACCGATTAATGTCTGTCATTTTTAATACGATTGGTGTAGCATTATTAGCCGTTGGATGTGCTACTGTAATAGGAACATTAGGTGCAATTGGCTTATATCATTTAAAAAACAAGAAATTAAAAGTTTCATTACTTACATTAAATAATGTTTTAATGGTATCTTCTGATGTTGTTATTGGCGCTTCATTTTTAATTATGTTTACTGCTATAGGACATTTTACTGGTATAGGTCTTGGGTTGATAACGGTACTTATTTCACACATTGCTTTTTGTGTTCCTATTGTGGTAATCATTGTGTTACCTAAATTGTATGAAATGAATAATCATACATTAAACGCGGCTCGTGATTTAGGTGCCACGGAGTTTCAAGTATTGAATAAGGTAATGTTGCCTCATTTAATGCCGACAATTACCGGGGGCTTTTTTATGGCGTTGACCTATTCATTAGATGATTTCACTGTCAGTTTCTTTGTTACTGGTAATGGATTTAGTGTGCTTTCCGTAGAAGTTTATGCAATGGCAAGAAAAGGTATTAGCATGGAAATTAATGCAATATCTACCATTTTATTTGTTGGTATTATGTTAAGTATACTAGGGTATTATTTTATTAAAAAAATACTTAAGCATAAAAAACAAGTGAAACGGGGTATATTATAATGAAACGTTTTTTACAGTTAATTATAATTTCTATTGTCGTTGGTTTGATATGTTTATTTATCAGCCAAAGATTCACTTCAAAGCAACGACTCTGAGACTGGTGAAAAAATTTATGTTTATAATTGGGGAGAATATATTGATCCTAGTTTATTAAAACAATTCCAAAAGGAAACAGGAATAGAAGTCGTTTATGAAACATTTGATTCAAATGAAGCGATGGAAGCCAAAATTAAAAATGGTGGCACTCATTATGATGTTGCTTTTCCGAGTGACTATACAGTTCAAAAATTGAAAAGACAACAATTGTTATTACCTCTAAATCATGAGAAACTACCTAATATGAAAAATCTTGATGCAGATTATCTTGATATGCCATTTGATGAAGATAATACGTATTCAATACCTTATTTTTTTGGTACTGTAGGTATTATTTACAATAAAAATGTATATCCAAATGATAATTTTGAGTCATGGAATCAGCTTTATAAAGCAAAATATAAAAATGATATATTATTAGTAGATGGTGCGAGAGAAATGATAGGTGTAGCTTTAAATAAATTAGGTTATAGTATAAATGAGACGCATTCGTCATATTTAGCAGAAGCTGAGAAAGATTTAACGCGTTTAGGACCTAATGTTAAAGGCGTGGTAGGTGATGAAATTTCAATGATGTTAGAACAGCATGAAGCAAATATTGCAGTGGTATGGAGCGGTGTTGCGACTCCAATTGTACAACAAAATGAAGAGTTTGATTATGTAGTTCCAAAAGAAGGTTCAAATCTGTGGTTTGATAATATGGTTATACCTAAGACCACACAAAATAAAGCAGGTGCCTATAAGTTTATGAACTTTTTATTAGATGCTGAACATAGTAAACAAAATACAGAATGGGTGGGCTATGCGACACCTAATAAGGCAGCAAGAACTCAATTGCCTGAAAGCATAAAAAATGATGAACGGTTTTATCCAACAAAGGAAGAACAAGCCAATTTAGAAGTTTATAAAGATTTAGGTGAAGAGGCGTTAAGTGAATATAATGAAAGATTTTTAAATTTTAAAATGTCATTAAAATAAGTCATAGTTAGTAGTTATTTGATCGTTAATTCGATATAATAGTTTGACAAGCAATATAAGGAGTTGTAAAGACATGTCAGGAGAGCAATATACTCAAGTTAGACGTCCGGTGAGTCGACTAGCAGAAAAAGTATTAGGTTGGTTGAGTTGGATATTCTTATTATTACTAACCATTATTACGATGTTTATTGCACTAGTATCTTTTAGTAGTGAAGCATCAATACAAAATTTGGAGACTTCATTGAATGGCAATGATTTTGTTCAACAAATATTAGCGAATAATGGATTAAACACAATCCAATTTGTAATTTGGCTACAAAATGGCGTGTGGGCGATTATAGTATATTTCATTGTCTGCTTGCTTTTATCATTTTTAGCCTTAATTTCAATGAATATAAGAATTTTATCAGGATTCTTATTCTTAATCGCAACGATAGTGACGTTGCCATTAGTGTTGCTATTTGTACCATTAATTATTCCTATCCTATTTTTAATCGTGGCAATCATGATGTTTGCACGAAAAGAAAAAGTAGAAACAGTGCCCGCATATTATGCAGAAGGGTACCAAGGGCGTTATTCAAACTATGAGCAACAATCAGAACCAAACTCACCTCAATATATTGAAAAGCAACAAACTTCTGACGTAGAACAACAAAGTAATGATAATCAATTAAGAAGAGGCGGTTATAGCTCTGAAGTTGCAGAAAAAGTAAACTCTGAAAACAATGCATCTGATGAAGAACCACAAGTACTTTCTAGACAAGCAAAGTATAATTATAAGCAAAGAAAACACAATAATGTTGATGATGACAGTCAAAGTACAGAAGATGATTTCGGTCAAGTTAGCAATGTATATAATGAAGATGGTGAAGCAGTTGCCAACGAAGATCAAAGTAGCAAAGATGCAGTAACGAAGGAGCAACAAGAACAACAAGCTAAAGAAACAGAATTAGAAAATCAACGTATAGTGGAAGAAGAACAACGCCGTAAACAAGAAGCGTATGAAGCGCAACAAAGAAAACAAGCTGAGCAAGAAGAACAACAACGCCGTAAACAAGAAGAGGCTGAAGAAGTCGCTAGATTGAAGCAAGAAAAAGCTGAAGAAAAAGCACGTATTAAACAAGAGAAAAAAGAACGCAGAAAACGTGAAAAAGAAAAACGTAAACAACAACCGAGTGCAAGCAAATCAGCGTAGAAAGAATTTTGAAGAACGTAAGAAAATGACTTCACAAGATGTTGAAGAAACACAAGATACAACATCTGAAGAACAAAATGATTCTGAAACAAAAGACAAATCATAATAAAAGTTGTGTTGTTTTATAATAATTCAATTTGGTATTCAACTACTAGACTCGATTGCTCACATAATGTGAGACAATCGGGTTTTTATTTATATCGCTCTAATACAATATAATTTAGCGATAGGTCGTGGTTATTTTTAATTATTCATAAATTTGCTATGATGTAATTAATGAATTTATAGGAGGAAGCATATGAGTAGGAAAGCAGAACGTACCCTAGCATGGATAGCAATTAGTCTTAGTTTAATATACTTATTATTTATGGTTATTGCATATAATTTCATCAACGTACCAGAATTTAAAGAAGTATTTAATGAAATGAACCAACAACAAGGGACAGAAATTACCCCAGGAGCTTTTAAAGCTTCTATCGTACTACAAGGTATCTTTACACTTATTTCAACGATTTTGGCTATTATTGCGGTCTTTACAATTAAAGGTAATCGCATACTAGCAGGATGTTTATTTATTGTTTCGGCTATTATTGGTATATCTGGTGGAAACTTTATCGCAATGATTTTATGGTTAATTGTAGGTATTATGTTATTTGCGAAAAAAGATAACACGAAACAAGGTAATCAAATTAATCAGATGCCAAATTATAATATTTATAATAACGAAAAAGAAAAACAAAAGCCCCAGCAGCAAGACATGGATCCTGAGGCAGAAATGAAACGAAAAAAAGATGATGACCCGTACATTTATTAAATGTTCCTGGCAATCATTTATAAAGATAAATAAGTAATAATAGAAAAAGCACGCGACTTAAATTCATTTTAATTCGCGTGCTTTTTAGATATTCAGATGAATTATTTATAGAATTTGAGTAATTGTTCGAATGTTTCTTCGAGGAAGTTTAAAAAGACTTTGTCGCTTTCTAATTGTTCGGCATTTGGTGACAATGTACGAGCTACAAAGAACTCACCTTTTTTAACTTCTTTAACGCGATTGAGCGCTTTTGTAATGTCTTCATCTGACATTTCATGAATGTAAATTTTTTCTTGGCTCATATGATCAGGACTAATGCTATAGTCATTTGGTAAATTTTTAAGTGTTTCAAATTGGTCCTCGAAAGCTTTTATTTGTTGTGCTTTGTCTTTTGTTTCATGCATGATACCATACATGACAAATAATTGATTTTCAAACAGACCTATTTGAAAATGTGGTTGCATTTTATAACCGCGTTTATTTGTAGCGAATGCGACCCATGTGTCTTTTGGTGGATTAACTTTTCGACGCGCATGTTTAGCTACGTGTGGATAAAATTTTTCACCGGTTACTGTTTCTAAATATTGTGCAAAATAATCACCTAATTCATTCAACTTGTGGTCGGATACGTTCATTTAACGCTTCCATTCTTGCATCAAGACCATCAACTGTGAATGCTTTGAAATCTCTAGGTTTAAATATGTACTTAGTCATTGGGGCCTCCTGTAAACATTATATACGTCTGTATTGTAGCATAATATAATTGGATTAACATTGTCTTTGCCCATTATGTGCACCTAAAACATAACTTTATAGTGCGCGTGTATAAAAGATAAAATAGGGTATACATGTAAGAAACCATAAAATATTCAAAATATATTTTTATACATATTATTATTAGAAAATAGAAAAGTTGCGCATTAACTTTTTGAGTATTAATTACTGTATAATGAGAAGTGAATAAGGAGCTGATACAATGACTGTTTACGAGTTTGCTAAAGGTCTCATATTAGAGGCAGGGAATAATGTAAAAAAAATAATGAAAGAAGATATAGAAATAGAAACGAAATCAAATCCTAATGATTTAGTGACAAATGTAGATAAAGCTACAGAAAACTATATTTTTGAAAATATTTTACAGACATATCCTCACCACCACGTTATTGGTGAGGAAGGTCATGGCCATGACCTGAATAATGTGTCAGGTGTTGTATGGGTAGTAGATCCAATTGATGGCACATTGAATTTTGTTCATCAAAAAGAAAATTTCGCAATTTCCATTGGTATTTATAATGATGGACAACCTTATGCAGGATTTGTATATGATGTAATGAACGATGCATTATATCATGCTAAGACTGGGGAAGGAGCATTCGAAAATGAAAATCGACTTCCTGAAATAAAATCGACGCCTTTAAGTACAAGTATCATCGGTATCAATCCTAACTGGCTAACCAAACCACGTTTAGGAGAATTATTTAAACCTATAGTAGAAGAATCCAGGAGTGCCAGAGCTTATGGATCAGTCTGCTTTAGAAATTATTCATGTCGCAACTGGAAAATTAGCTGGATATATTACACCTAGATTACAACCTTGGGATTTTGCAGGTGGACTCATTGTCTTAAATGAAGTAGGTGGAAAAGGTACAGATTTAATGGGAGACGCATTATCAATTTATGAACCTAGTTCGATTGTAATGGCGAATAAACAATTGCATGCTGAACTCATTGAACAACATTTTCAAAAAAATAATGAAATCATTGGATTATTGCAACAACGTTTAAAAAACAAATAATAAAAGAGCATTTTAGAAGAAAAAACAACCTATGAAAAGCGCCTCAATCCTATTTGTTAGAATTGAGACGCTTTTATAGATTGTATATAAAATTTGACTCGATTATAGCCAATCGTTTTCGCGATATTTCTTTTTTAAAGTGAAACCGTAACCAAATGTTGCAATGAATAATATAAGTGTTAAAATCATCAATGGAACATTTGTTGCGACTAAACTAAAGCTAAATAAAAGCAAGAATACTACAGCTACTACAGCAAGTACCCAGAATATTGCTTTCGATTTTTTTGTTGCATACTACCACACCTTTATAGTTTTCTTTAACCAATTATATGATATAATAAAAAAGTTGCAAAGAAAAGTGGGAATTTACTCGAGAAAGGAATTTGTATAAATGACTAATAGAAGAGAAGACGTTCGTAATATAGCTATCATCGCTCACGTTGACCATGGTAAAACAACACTAGTAGATGAGTTATTAAAACAATCAGGAATATTCCGTGAAAATGAACAAGTAGATGAAAGAGCAATGGATTCTAACGATATTGAGAGAGAACGCGGTATCACAATCCTTGCTAAAAATACAGCAGTGAATTATAAAGACAATCGAATTAATATTTTAGATACACCAGGACATGCTGACTTCGGTGGAGAAGTAGAGCGTATCATGAAAATGGTTGATGGTGTTGTACTTGTAGTAGATGCTTATGAAGGAACGATGCCACAAACACGTTTCGTATTGAAAAAAGCATTAGAGCAAAACTTAAAACCAGTTGTAGTTGTAAATAAAATTGATAAACCAGAAGCACGTCCAGAAGGCGTAGTAGATGAAGTATTAGACCTATTTATCGAGTTAGAAGCTTCTGACGAACAATTAGATTTCCCAGTCGTTTACGCGTCAGCTGTAAATGGTACTGCAAGTTTAGATGCAGAAAAACAAGATGAAAACATGCAATCTTTATACGAAACAATTATCGATTATGTACCAAGCACCAGTTGATAACAGAGACGAACCATTACAATTCCAAATCGCGCTATTAGACTATAGTGATTATCTAGGACGTATTGGTGTAGGTCGTGTGTTCCGAGGAACAATGCGTGTAGGTGACAGTGTATCTTTAATTAAATTAGACGGAACTGTTAAAAACTTCCGTGTAACAAAAATCTTTGGTTTCTTCGGATTAAAACGTGAAGAAGTTGAGGAAGCATATGCTCGGCGATTTAATTGCTGTTTCAGGAATGGAAGATATTAACGTTGGTGAAACAGTAACGCCAAGTGACCACCAAGATGCACTTCCTGTATTAAGAATTGATGAACCAACACTTGAAATGACATTTAGAGTTAACAATTCACCATTTGCAGGCCGTGAAGGTGATTATGTAACATCTCGTCAAATTCAAGAACGTCTTGATCAACAATTAGAAACAGACGTTTCATTAAAAGTTACGCCTACTGAAACTCCAGATAAATGGATTGTTGCAGGTCGTGGTGAATTACATTTATCAATCTTAATAGAAAACATGAGACGTGAAGGCTTTGAATTACAAGTATCTAAACCTCAAGTTATTTTAAAAGAGATTGATGGTGTGAAATGTGAACCGTTTGAACGTGTACAATGTGAAGTGCCGCAAGAGTATACAGGTCCTGTAATCGAGTCATTAGGCCAACGTAAAGGTGAAATGCTTGATATGGTTACAACAGATAATGGCTTAACACGCATTCTCTTTATGGTTCCGGCTCGTGGTTTAATTGGTTATACTACAGAATTTATGTCTCAAACTCGTGGTTATGGTATTATTAACCATACATTTGAAGAATTCAGACCACGTGTTAAAGGTCGTATCGGTGGCAGAAGAAACGGTGCACTTGTATCTCTTGATCAAGGTAAAGCTAGTGCTTATGCAATTATGGGCTTAGAAGACCGTGGTACAAACTTCATGGAACCTGGTACTGAAGTATATGAAGGTATGGTTGTTGGTGAACATAACCGTGATAATGACTTAACAGTTAACGTTACAAAAGAAAAAAACCAAACAAACGTACGTTCTGCTAATAAAGACCAAACTGTAAGTATGAAACGCCCAAGAATTTTAACTTTAGAAGAAGCATTACAATTTATCAATGACGATGAACTTGTAGAAGTTACACCAGAAAATATCCGTATTAGAAAAACAGTTCTAGAAAAATCAGCACGTGAAAAAGAATCTAAACGTGTCAAACAAATGATGCAAGATAATGAATAATTAAATAAGATTTAATAAAAGAACCAAACTAGATAATAATTTCTAGTTTGGTTCTTTTATTTTAGAATTGGCATCTAAGATACCACGATTAAGTAAATTAAATATATATTGTTACTAACAACATATGTACATGATGTTTTATAACATATAAAAATAGCTAATCATTTAACAATTTGAGTCGCATTTTGTTACGGCTCATAATTATTGAATAATTAGCTATTATAATTATAAAGTTAGTTTATTAAATTGATGTGATAGAAAACTATGTGTTAAAGATGATTATAAGTCGTTACTTGATTGCGCTGTTTAGGTGTATCAAGTCTACTTTTACACTCATCACACATAAATGTGTGCATCGGATCATTTCTAAGTCTTTTCGCTTCTAATGTATTTTGATCGATAAATACTTCCATATCACAAATAATACATTGAACTTTTTTCATATTTAGATCACCTCAATATGAGTAACATATGCAAATTGGTAAGAATAACCTTCATTTGGAATGTAAACAAAGCTATCTACGCTATAGTCATCATATAATCTTTTACCATCTTTAGCGAATTGGAAAAAGAGGTAAGGTAATAAGTCAATCGGAACCTCGATAGCATCATTTTCATTATATAAACGGATTGCTTTTGCCGAATCATGTGGTTCAAGCATTTTTGAAAAAAGGTGCCATATTGATAACAAATGATTGTTCCAATACTGCACGTCTTTTATATTTTATTTCAGAATTTAAAGTTGGTGGATTAGTTTGACCTTCCAAAATTGCACGATTCCATTCACGGTTATCGTCAAAATTGATTGGTTTTGTACCGTCAAATACACCTTTTTCTAAATCTTCAATTTGTACTTTTCTATCATCAAAAATCCAAGTTGTACTATCTAATGATATTGGAAATTTAACTGCGCCCTTAATTTGAATCATAGTCCCACTCCTATTTGTATATCTTATCTATCTTTATAACAAAAATATGTAAAAATGAATTTTTTGTGAATATTTTTCACTTGTAAGTGAACATTTCATATACGCATTGTACTATAAAATTCGTGTTGAAATAAAACGTTTACACAACAGATGCCGGCAGGCTGACGATTCCATAAATAAATATATTTGAGATAAAGATTTCTTTAATATCAATATTATCACAAATAACACGGTTTAGTATATTAAGGAATTCACTTGCTTTTTATGAATCAGTAAGATACACTTCTACATATAAAGTTACAATTGATAGGGGGAGTATGTCATGGTAAAGAACCAAAAAATGAACAGTGCGGCATATGACCAATTGAATAAAGATGCTGATAGGATTCTCCAACTTATAAAAGTACAAATGGATAATCTGACGTTACCTCAATGCCCGTTATATGAAGAAGTACTCGATACTCAAATGTTTGGATTGCAAAAAGAAGTAGATTTTGCTGTTCAACTCGGTTTAGTCGATATAGAAGTGGGCAAAGATTTAATGCTACGATTAGAAAAAGAACTTTCTAAATTGCATGACGCATTTACTAATGTTTAATATGGTTAAATAAATAGAATTTTTAGCTGGAAAGAGTTTAACCAGACTTTAAAATTACACACAACTTGTATAAGTAGTAACTTCAAAACTACATAACATATTTCAGAGTGGCTGGGACATCAATATATTGTTGATTGCATCGCAGCCATTTTCTTTTGTTTAAAATAGACAAATGACGAAATTAATGGTTAAAATAATGGTATTTAGTGTTATATTTGTTCGAAATATTAGAGTAATGTTTGATATAATGTTAAAAGTGTAATTTATTTTTTATGAAACAGACCCAATATCTTAAGACGATTTACAACAATAAATATCGTTTTAAAGTTACGAATTTGAGCTGGTAATGATAAATGATATTAATAATTAGAATTGGATGATATGTCAAATGAATAACATAAAACAATTTTTTCGATATATTGGTAGAAATGCCAAATTTATTGATTATCCGTTAGTAATTACATATATTTTATTATGTCTAATAGGCTTAGTAATGGTATATAGCGCAAGTATGGTTGCGACTACAAAAGGTTCATTGACAGGTGGCGTTCCAGTGACTGGGACTTACTTTTATACAAGACAATTAATGTATGTAATCATGAGTTTAATTCTTGTCTTTTTCATGGCATTCTTTATGAATGTCAAATTCCTTGAATCCATCAGATTTCAGAAATGGATGATGATGATAATGGTTGGTTTACTCTTAGCCACTTTACTTGTAGGAAGTAATATTAATGGTTCGAAAAGTTGGCTCAATTTAGGTTTTATGAACCTACAAGCTTCGGAACTATTGAAAATTGCAATCATTGTATATATACCTTATATGATAGAAAAGAAACGACCGAAAGTTTTTAAAGAACCAAAAATATTAGCATCACCGATTATTTTGGCATCAATTTGTATAGCACTTGTACTTTTACAAAGAGATGTAGGACAAACGCTATTAATTTTAATTATCTTCTTTTCAATCATATTTTATGCAGGTATTGGTGTTCAAAAATCACTCAAATATGGTTTGATGATTTTGTTCGGTGTAGTTATTATAGGCTCACTGTTCTTACTATTAGGATTAGTTCCAGATTACTTGACTGCCCGTTTTAGTACATTAACAAATCCATTTAGTAATGAAGAAGGTACTGGGTATCATATCTCTAACTCCTTGATTGCAATCGGAAATGGTGGACTGTTTGGACGAGGGTTAGGTAATAGTATTATGAAATTAGGATACTTACCAGAGCCACATACTGATTTTATCTTTTCGATTATTGCTGAAGAGTTAGGCTTGGTAGGTCGCGTCGTCGTGATATGCTTACTATTCTTTATAGTTTACAGAGCATTTGAACTAGCAAATAAAACTAACTCTTACTTTTACAAGTTGGTTTGTGTAGGTATTGCAAGTTATATCGGTAGTCAAACATTTGTTAACTTAGGTGGTATTTCAGGTACAATTCCGTTAACAGGTGTGCCATTACCATTCATAAGCTTTGGTGGCTCTTCAATGATTAGTTTAAGTATCGCTATGGGTCTACTGCTAATTACAGCGAAACAAATTAAAATCGAAGAATTAAGAAAGAAAAAAGCAAATAAAATTAACAATAATCCAGGGATCTCCAGAAAATCATAAGTTAGTTTGTTATGGTAGTTATGATATAAAAAATGTAATTTGTAAAAGCAAACGTTACAACAGTAAAATGTTGAAAACGTTTGCTTATTTTTATAATTAGACATCTTAATTTTGAAAAACTTAGTGTTTTTAAAGTTAATGATAATAAAAAGTTATCAATTTTAATAATTTTTTATTATAGTTAAGCTATGATATAATTCCATAGAAATGCGCGTATACTACAGTGTTTAGAGACTATCACAGACGGATAAAATTTTATCTATCAGTGATCACAATTCAACCGTTTAAGTAGTTATTCTAGAATATACGAACAAACTTTTATTTGTATACATTGTTCGCATTTTGCTATAATGGTTTCTATATCAAACTTTTTAGAAAATTCAAATTTTAAGGGGGACCATGTTGTGAAAAAAATAAATAAACTTATGGTAGCCAATCGTGGAGAAATAGCAATAAGGATTTTTAGAGCAACAACTGAGTTAAATGTACAAACAGTTGCGATTTATTCAAATGAAGATAAAGGGTCTTTACATAGATATAAAGCGGATGAATCATACTTAGTAGGCGAAGATTTAGGTCCTGCAGAATCATATTTAGATATTGAACGCATTTTAGAAGTGGCGAAACGTGCCGATGTAGATGCAATTCATCCTGGTTATGGTTTTTTAAGTGAAAATGAAACATTTGCACGCAGATGTCAGGAAGAAGGCATCAAATTTATTGGGCCTCGTGTGGAGCATTTAGATATGTTTGGGGACAAAGTTAAAGCAAGATCAACAGCAATTAAAGCAGATTTAAGAGTTATCCCAGGTACTGATGGACCGATTGATAATCAAAAAGATGCTATAGCTTTTGCAAATGAAGCAGGCTATCCACTTATGATTAAAGCAACAAGTGGTGGCGGTGGTAAAGGCATGCGTATCGTCCATGCAGAAGATGAATTAGAGGACGCATTCCACCGTGCTAAGTCTGAAGCTGAAAAATCATTCGGTAATAGTGAAGTATATATTGAAAAATACATTGATAATCCAAAACATATAGAAGTTCAAATTATCGGAGATGAACATGGCAATATCGTACACTTGTATGAACGTGATTGCTCTGTGCAACGACGTCATCAAAAAGTAGTGGAAGTAGCGCCTTCTGTTGCATTGTCTGATGATTTAAGAGAACAAATTTCTGATGCTCGCGATCCAACTTATGGAAAATATAAAATATGTTAACGCAGGTACTGTAGAATTCTTAGTATCAGGAGATGAGTTCTATTTCATAGAAGTGAACCCACGTGTGCAAGTTGAACATACAATTACTGAAATGGTTACAGGTGTGGATATTGTTAAAACTCAAATACTTGTAGCAGACGGCGAAGTATTATTTGATGATGAAATTAGTATGCCAAAACAAAAAGATATTCAAACGTTAGGATACGCTATACAATGTCGTATTACTACTGAAGATCCTACAAATGATTTCATGCCTGATACGGGTAGAATTATAGCTTATCGTTCAAGTGGCGGCTTTGGGGTTAGATTAGACGCTGGTGATGGTTTCCAAGGTGCAGAAATTTCACCATATTATGATTCATTACTTGTGAAACTATCTACGCATGCGATGTCATTTAAACAAGCAAATGAAAAAATGGATCGTTCGTTACAAGAAATGAGAATACGTGGCGTTAAAACCAATGTGCCATTCTTGATTAATGTGATGAGACATGAACAATTTAAAACAGGCGATTATACAACGAAATTTATCGAGAAAACGCCAGAACTTTTTGATATAGCACCAACACTTGACCGTGGTACAAAAACACTAGAATATATAGGTAATGTTTCAATAAATGGTTTCCCTAATGTCGAAAAACGACCAAAGCCAATTTACGAAGTATCTCCAATTCCGAAGATTGCTAAAAAAGAAGTTGATCAATTAGAAGGTACTAAGCAACTATTAGACGCACAAGGACCTAAAGCAGTTGCAGATTGGTTAAAACAACAAGAAGACGTATTAATTACAGACACAACATTTAGAGATGCACATCAATCATTACTTGCTACTCGTGTACGTACGAAAGATATGATGAACATTGCTTCTAAAACTGCAGATGTAATGAAAGATAGCTTTTCATTAGAGATGTGGGGTGGTGCAACATTCGATGTCGCATTTAACTTCTTAAAAGAAAACCCGTGGGAAAGATTGGAAAGATTGAGAAAAGCTGTTCCAAATGTACTATTCCAAATGTTACTACGTGCTTCTAATGCAGTTGGTTATAAAAACTACCCTGACAACGTAATTAAAAAGTTTGTCAAAGAGAGTGCGGACAGCTGGAATTGATGTATTCCGCATATTTGATTCATTAAACTGGGTAGATCAAATGAAAATAGCAAACGAAGCAGTACAAGAAGCAGGTAAAATTTCGGAAGGTGCAATTTGTTATACAGGCGATATTTTGAATCCGAATCGTTCTGACCTGTACACGTTAGAATATTATGTGAATATGGCGAAAGAACTTGAGAGAGAAGGATTCCATATTTTAGCGATTAAAGATATGGCCGGCTTATTGAAACCTAAAGCTGCGAACGAGTTAATTGGAGAATTAAAAGCCGCAGTAGATTTACCTATCCATCTGCATACACATGATACAAGTGGCAATGGCATACTTGTTTACAAACAAGCGATAGATGCTCGGCGTAGATGTCATTGATACTGCTGTAGCGTCAATGAGTGGCTTAACAAGTCAACCAAGTTCTAATTCGTTATATTATGCATTAAACGGTTTTGGTAGAAATGTGCGTGCAGATATTGATGGCATGGAAGAATTATCTCATTATTGGGGTACAGTGCGTCAGTATTATAGTGATTTTGAAAGTGATATTAAATCACCTAATACTGAAATTTACCAACACGAAATGCCAGGTGGACAATATTCAAACTTAAGTCAACAAGCTAAAAGTTTAGGGCTGGGCAATAGATTTAATGAAGTGAAAGAAATGTACAAACGTGTCAACTTCTTATTTGGCGATATTGTAAAAGTAACACCTTCTTCTAAAGTAGTAGGTGATATGGCTCTATACATGGTACAAAATGATTTAGATGAACAAACTATCATCGATGATGGTTATAAATTAGATTTCCCTGAATCTGTTGTATCGTTCTTTAAAGGGGAAATTGGCCAACCAGTAAGTGGCTTTAATAAACAATTGCAAAAAGTCATCTTAAAAGGTCAAACAGCTTTAACAGATAGACCAGGTGAATACCTAGAGCCTGTTGATTTTGAAGCGGTTAGAAAAGAATTAGAAGAGAAACAAGAAAGAGAAGTTACAGAACAAGATATAATCAGTTATGTGTTATATCCAAAAGTTTATGAACAGTTTATCTCAACGCGAGAACAATTTGGTAATGTATCATTATTAGATACGCCAACGTTCTTCTTTGGTATGAGATCTAACGAGACGGTAGAAATTGAAATTGATACAGGTAAGAGACTCATCATCACACTTAAGACGATTACAGAGCCAGATGAAAAAGGTATTCGTACAATTTTCTATGATATGAATGGTCAAGCACGTCGTATCTTCATTCAAGATGAAAACGTCAAGGCAAGTGAAAGTGTGAAACCAAAAGCAGATAAATTAAATCCAAATCATATCGGAGCTCAGATGCCAGGTTCAGTTACTGAAGTCAAAATTTCAGAAGGCGAATCTGTTACGAGCGGTCAAGCTTTATTAATTACAGAAGCAATGAAAATGGAAACAACAATCCAATCACCATTTGATGGTGTGGTTAAGAAGGTTACAGTTCAAAGTGGAGAAGCAATCCAAACAGGTGACTTATTGATTGAAATTGAAAAAGAACCAGTAGATTAAATTAATTATTGTACAATTAAACAGCCGTCAGGTTCCCCTAAATAGGAATCTGACGGCTGTTTTATGTTGGAATTTTTAAAATGTAAGCACAAATAAAAATAAATATATGTAACGCAATTAATGAAAAAACGCTATTTGTAAGAAGGAATAGATATTGATATCAATGCAGTAAGGTGTACTTAATGAATAATATCTATAAAAAAAACCAAATGCCATTTCAAGCATTTGGTTTGTCTAAGTACTTTTTTGTTTATTAACCAATAAAAATTATTTATCCGCCACTTCGAATTGTTCGAAGCATTAGTACTATAAAGTATGCGATTAAGCCAAACAATATAGTAATAAATAGCGCATGTAACAAAGCAATGAATAGATTAACATTTGTCATCATAGATAAAGCACCTGTAATAACTTGTAAAACGACTAAGACAAAGGCGACTGTATAACCAAAACGTATTGTACGATTATGGCTATAATTTTTTACTGCATGGATAAATGTAAGTAATATCCAAATGAAAGCAATTAAAGCCATACCTCTATGCGTAAAGTTTACCCAGTCTTGTACATTATGCGGTATGATATCGTCAAATGGCAGTGGCCATTTACCATATGCTAAGCTGGCTTCTTTGTGTCTTACTAGTGCTCCCGTGTATATAGTTAAATATACAACAATTGCCATAATCCATGTATAAATTCTTAATGGCTTTCTGATAAATAGCTCATCAGCTTCATATTTTCGATCAATTTCAAAAATAATTAAAGTTAAGACAAACACTGATGAGAATGAAATCAATGAAATACCAAAGTGTAAAGCTAACGTATAAGAATTTTGTTGCCACATTACTGTCGCTGCACCAACAAGCGCTTGGATGACTAAGAATCCAACACTTATAATACTTAACGGTTTTACTTCTTTAATATAACCAATATGTTTCCAAGCAACTATCGCTAACCATAAGACAACAAGCATGGATATGCCTGAAACTGCACGGTGACTTAATTCAATCAACGTTTGAATTGGTAAATTTTGAGGTAAAAATGCACCATGACATAATGGCCAGTCAGAGCCACATCCATCTGCTGAACCAGTCTTGGTAACTAAGGCACCACCCAATTGAACAAAAGCCATAATGAGTGTTGCTAAAACAGATAACCATTTTAGGTTTTTTTTGCTAAACAAGAATTAACCCCCCACTTATATGTAAAACTCTTGAGACACTAAATTACATTCAGTTGTAACATCATTTGTCGTAATTATTGTAATTATTAATCTCGAAAAGACATACTTATAAAATTTAAATAAATCTTAACTAACATTATAACAAGAAATATAGATTAAATTGTGTCACAAAAATGACTATTTGTGAAAGTCGTTAAAGTGTCACAAATAACTTTACATAAATGTAGTCAATAACACAAATTTAATATATCATTGTATTATATGAAAAAAATAGGAGGGAAATTATGAACAAAGAACAAACTTTGTCACATAATTCTAGTCGTGTAACTTTTAAAGAGTTACAGCAAATCATCAAAATGGGGCTTGTACAAGGAAACTTACTACCCGCATTTGTCTGGTTCATGGCTTGCAATTGTGTTGGCGAATCATTCCTTCCTCTCGTCAATACCACAAATCTTAATGATGTTGGTGGGCTCTACGTTAATTATGGGGGGCGCATGTGCTTTAAATAATTACTATGATCAAGATATTGACAGTATCATGCCAAGTAAACAACAGAGACCAACAGTTAATGAGAGAATCTCAGAAAGAAATTTATTGATTCTCAGTTTTGGAATGATGCTTATAGGGGAGGCATTACTATTTGCGTTAAACATACCTTCGGGAGTAATTGGCTTGATAGGCATCGTTGGGTATGTTTCATTTTATTCTATTTGGTCTAAACGTCATACAGTTTGGAATACAGTCATTGGTAGTTTTCCAGGTGCAGTGCCACCATTAATTGGTTGGACTGCAATCGAAGGAAACCTCAGTTTGGTAGCAGTAGCACTATTCTTAGTAGTATTCTGTTGGCAACCAGTTCATTTTTATGCGTTAGCAATTAAACGTAAAGATGAATATTCATTAGCAAATATCCCAATGCTACCATCTGTTAAAGGGTTTAGCCGTACGAGAGTGAGCATGTTTATATGGCTTGTATTCTTACTACCACTACCATTTTTACTTAGCACATTAGGCACAACGTTTATTGTGATAGCAACATTGTTAAATTTAGGTTGGGTATATATGTGGTTAACAAGCTTTAAGAAAGATTTAGATCAAACGAAATGGGCGACAAAAATGTTCGTTTATTCATTGAATTATTTAGTAGTATTCTTTGTGCTCGTTGTCGTCGTGTCATTAATTCAAATGTTCTAATAATTAATAATGAGGATGTAATATATGAATTTACCAATTTTACCTACTTTAAGTACAAGTTTTATAGTTATTAGTGCTATCTTAGTTGCAATAGGTTGGCGCAAAATTTGGAAAAGAGAAATCGAAAGTCATAAAAAAGTAATGCTAAGTGCGGCATTTTTTGCACTCGCGTTCTTTATCATTTATGCTTCGAGAACGATTTTCGTTGGTAACACTGCTTTCGGCGGTCCTGATTCAATGAAGATTTATTACACTATATTCTTAGTATTCCATATCAACTTAGCAACAATTGGCGCAATTTTAGGTGTATCACAAATTATCACGGCCTTTAAAGAGAAATTTAAAGTGCATAGATTTGTCGGTCCAATTGCATCAATTGTATGGTTCTTCACTGCAATCACTGGTTTAGCAGTATACGCATTACTTTATGTAATCTATCCTGGCGGAGAAACAACATCGCTAATCAAAGCAACGTTTGGATTATAACTAATGTTTAAATGACTGTTAGTCATTTTACGGAAAGATTTTCGGCATATAATAAAAATGGTAAGCAATCAAATTTTGATTGCTTACCATTTTTTTAGTTACAGTGATATAGTTAATAAACAATAATACTAGAGATTCAGTCTAATTATTCAAGTATCGTATTAAGTGTTTAGCAGTTACAGAATCTTTAGTATCTAATAATCCTTTTGGTTGTCCTTCATATAGTAATTGTCCGCCTTGGCCACCAAGCATAAGGACCGATATCAATAATCCAGTCTGCATGCGTCATCATGGTTAGGTTATGTTCTATAACTACTACTGTGTTGTTGTCATCAATGAGTTGATTAAAACAGTCTAATAATATAGGTATGTCATCTTCATGTAATCCTGTTGTAGGTTCATCGAAGACAAAAGTGTGGTGATTTACAGTACGTGTTAAATATTTACTTAGTTTCACACGTTGAACTTCGCCACCTGACAAGGTATTTAACGTTTGACCTAATGTCATATAATTAAGACCTGTGGATTTTAAAGCATTCAAAGGTGTTGAGATATTGTGTTTTGAATGGAAAAATTCAATTGCTTCATCTACAGTTAGCGCAAGAATATCTGCGATGGAATAACCTGCTACTTTAGCGTCAAGCACTTCTGGTTTATATCTTAGTCCGTTACAAACATCACACGTTTGAGTGAAATCTGGCATAAATGCAAGTTCGGTTTTTAAAATACCTTTACCATGGCACTCTGGACAAGCGCCTTCTGAATTATAACTAAACATAGATTTTTTTAATCCTGTTTCTTCACTGAAATAGCTTCGAACTTCATCAAATATATTTAAATAAGTGAGTAAGTTAGAACGACTTGAAGCATGCACAGGTTTTTGATCAATAAAAATAGTGTCTTGTAACTGCTCTAATCCTTCATGAATTAAAGAACTTTTGCCGGAACCCGCGACACCAGTCACTACAGTCATAGCCTCTTCTGGTATTTGAGTTGAAATATTTTTCAAATTATTACGAGATATATTAGATAGCTTAATAAAATGTTGGCGCTTTCTAGGTTGTGATTTAAGCTTATGCATTCTTCGTAAGGCAACGCCTGTACTGGTAGTTGATTTTAATAAAGCATTATAAGACCCAGTAAATGTAATCTCGCCACCATTTTTTCCAAGCAAGTGGGCCTAAATCTATGACATGGTCAGCAATACGTATAACATCAGGGTCATGTTCAACGACCAACACAGTATTACCTTTGTCTTTTAAAGATTGTATGATTTCATTTATACGTTGTATGTCATCAGGATGTAAACCAACACTAGGCTCATCTATAATGTACACTAAATCACTTAAAGGGCTATTAAGGTGTCTTATTAATTTAATGCGCTGTGATTCACCACCTGAAAGCGTGGTAGTTTCTCTAGATAAAGTTAAGTAATTAAGCCCAATATAACTTAAAGATTGTAACTGTTGTTGTAGTGGTTTAATGATGACACGCGCTTTATCTGAATGAATGTTTTTAATGAAATCTAATGCATCATCAATGGATAATTGAGTGAAATCTGCGATGTCAAAACCATTAATTTTACATTTTAAAATATCTGGATGTAATCTTTTTCCATGACATTTCGGACATTCTTTTGAAGTCACGACACGATCTATGGCTTCTCTAAATTTATTTTTTTCAAAATTATCATTGAGTAAAAAAGAACGTCTGAAGCGATGAATTAAACCTTCGAATTTGGCTGTCTTAGGCCAATTATCAGGCGGGTTTTTCAGTTTAGTAGGCTTTGTGTACAGCAACGTATCAAGTTCTGCTTGTGTATAATCTTTTAATTTTTTATCATTATCAAATAACCCTGTATATAAATAACGCTTTCCTCTCCAACTATCTGGTCTAAAAGAGGGGAATCGTATCGCATCTTCATTTAAAGATTTATTAAAATCTAACAACTCATTTAAATCTATGTCCTCCACATATCCTAGACCTGAGCATGTATCGCACATTCCTTTAGGATTGTTAAATGAGAATATGTCAGAGTAACCCACAAAAGGTTCTCCGATTCGAGACCATAATAATCTCACTGAAGCGTATATATCAGATATTGTTCCTACTGTTGAACGTGAATTACCACCTAGTCGTTTTTGGTTGATAATCATCGCAACTGGTAGGTGTTCAATCAAATCTACTTTTGGTTTTGAATATTGAGTTAATTGATGTTGTATATATGTAGAATATGTCTCGTTTAAAAGACGTTCTGACTCGGCGACAATTGTATTAAATACTAATGAAGATTTTCCTGAACCTGAGCGACCAGTAAAAACCGTTATTTGATGCTTTGGTATATCGACAGAAATATCTTTTAAATTGTTTTGCTTTGCGCCGTGAATACGAATTGTTGTCATGACTTTCACCTCTCAATTATAACTATACCCGAAAAAAGATGATGTATCACTTGTATCGCTGAATCGTAAAAATGTGTATTTTGAATGACCTGTGCTAATCTTAACAAAGAATTTACAACGACATACCTTGCTTGTGACATAATGAAACATGTACAATAAATGAAAGTAATATATAGGTGGGTGAGCGATGAAAAAACTAATAATTAAAATTATTGGTGTATTATTATTAATTTGTTTTTTAATTTATCTATTTTACTCACCGCGTTTAAAGTTTGACGTACTCGAAAATCCTAATAAAGATTCAACTAAAACGACACAAAATAAGGATGCTCAAAAAACTGAGACAAACGCTGAAAACCCGAAACCTAAAAAGGGTGTGAGTACGTGGGTTGGTCAAAGCTTAGATGAATTAACTGATAAATATGGTCAAGCTGATCGAGTTTATCCATATAAAAATAATTTTAAAAACTATGTGTTTAAGCAAAAAGATAAATATTATTTGATTACTACTAAAAAAGGGATCATTAAATCTGTTTATGCAACAGGTAAAGATGCTAATGTAAATCCAATAAAAATACAGGACGATGCGTCACACGTTTTTGAAAAATATAGTATTAATCCAGAACCAACGATTTCTGTTAATGGTAAGCAATATGAATTAGAGCTATCTGATTCAGATATGAAAACACAAGCATTAATTAAATTTGAAGATATGTATGCGCAAGTTTACATAGATCAACAATCTAATGAGGTTGTAGCAGTTAGATATTTAGATAGTGAAGCTCTGGCAGCATTTAAACCCTATCAAATGTTATCTACCAAAGAAGATAAAGAGGTTAAAAGTAAATATAGTAATATCACTTATGAGCAAAACTCAAATCAGCTGACAACACTTTATGAAATTACAAATGAAATGAGAAAGTTAAAAGATGCCAAGCCATTAAAAGTTAATAATCATTTAACGCATATTGCCTCATTTAACTTGTATGAAGCAATTGGTACTGATAGTGTTGAATTTACTGAAGATGCTTTAAAACAACAGCTCAATGAGCAAGAGGTGCCATTTGTATCTGCTAGTCAAAATGTTGGCTATGACTTCAACGAAGTGCCAACGTTAATACATAGTTGGCTCAACTCAGATATTCATAGATCAAGGATGTTAAACTCTAAATATAATGAAATGGGTGGCGAAGTAACAAATGGTTACTACACAATTATTTTTGTTGAAGATAAATAGAAAGGAGATTTGTAACGATGATTACTGAAGAAACATTAACAGTGCTTGATGAAATTGAAGCGCTTAGTGATAAAATACTTGAATCAAGATTATATAAAGAATATAAAGAGGCTGAACAACAGTTAGCGGATAATGATGAAGCACATTTACTATACCAAGCATTTTTGAAATCAAAAGATAAGTATGATGAAATTATGCGTTTTGGTAAATACCACCCTGATTACCAAACGGTGATGCTAGATACACGTAAACGTAAACGGGCTTATGAAATGTCGCCAGTTGTAATGGATTTTAAACAAAAAGAAGTCTTATTACAGGATTTAATAGATGAGGTGATTGTTAAAATTGCATACGCTGTTTCTGAAAATGTAAAAATTGAAACAGGCAATCCATTTTTCCAAAAAGATGCAAGTGGCTGTGCTACAGGTGGATCATGTAGCTGTTCACTTTAAGCTGAATTTTTAGAGTCATTAATAATAAATATTGAAAAAGCTGGGACGCCTCATTGAGGTTTCCCAGCTTTATTATGACGCATGCGTTGCTACTGATAAGTATGTTTAAATCGTTCTGCTAAATCGGGTCTGTCAGTAACAAGTGTATGCGCACCATTAAAAATCAAATCATTCATTAAGTCGAGATTATTCACCCCATAATAACCTGGGATGATATCACGCGTGTTAAGCCACTGAATGAATTTTGGTGAAGTTAGTTTAATACCTTTGAAAGAAACAGGCATTTGGAAAGTGTGCGCACGTGGCTGAAAGGTATCGCCTAGACCTAAATAGAACTTTAAGAAGCCTTCTGCCACTTCATTTTGGCCTGCGCCAATAGCTACAGTGCCATTACTTATTATATTAAACCGTTCAATTTGTTTACCGTGGAAACTTGTTACTAATACGCGATCTTGAGCATTATTAGCAACAATATCCTCAAATATAATTTCTGGTACAAGATGACCATGTTCACTTTCAGGATCGTCTTTTAAATCAACATTAATCAATTGATTTGGATATAATTTAAGTAATTCATCAAAAGATAAAATATAAGCATCTTTGTGACCTCGATAAGGTTTATGACCGTTTATATCTACAAAATGATATCCTGAATCTAACTGTTTTATCTCTGCTAAAGTATGTTCTGATACTTTACCTGAACCGTTAGTCGTACGATCCACATCTACATCATGGAAAACGATGAGTTTTCGATCTTTTGTAAGTCTCACATCTGTTTCAAATCCATCAATCCCGTGTGCTCATTGCATTATCAAAAGCAAGTTTAGTTTGCTCTGGTCTTACAGCCATACCACCACGATGGGCAAATATATATGGTGCAGGTTTAGAAAAGAAAGATGGTATACTTTGATTATTCGGTTTAGCTTTATATTTAGTAATTAATAACACGCTACCGACTAAACCTAGCGTACTTAAAAATCCGCCCTTAATTAATTTATTAATTTTTGTCACGAGCAATCCTCCTCAGTTTTGAGTATATAAAGTAATATAGCAAATGTTTGTGATACATCAAAATAATTGTTATTTATAAAAAGAAAAAGACATGATATTATATAATGGCTAATAATTGGAGTGAAAAAAATGAACACTATAGCTAGAACAAGTTTGATAATTTATTTAAAACATATGAAACACGAAAGACAAGTAAGGAAATTTGGTCATATCGTAAGTGTAAATAGACAACAACGCTATGTCGTAATGTATATAAATGAAGAAGAAGCGGATCAAATTGTTGAGAAATTAATGAAGCTTAAATATGTGAAAAATATTGAAGGTTCGCCCTATAAATATTTAAAAAAGGTTTATGAAAAAGAACAGCATGAAATATCTTGATTCAAAAGTTTTAAAAGCTTTATTTTTGTATCCAATCGATAGAAATCTAGCTAATGACTTAATATAGGGCAGTTAAACAAGCCACAATAGTACAATTATAGTCTACAGTGGCTTGTTTTATTCAATTATTGCAATGGTGGAATCCATCGTTGCAGTCTTAAAACGCTGATTAAGTAATTAAAATATAAATCGATGTCGTGGAAAGTGTCACTTGGTTGTACATCTACCTCTTTGATATCTATATTGTATAGTCTTGCTTGCTCATTGATTAATTCAAACTTTTTGTTTGAATTAGGATAGGGATAATTTAAAGCATTAACCATGATATACATAGCTTGGAAGTGATTTTCACTTGTAGGATGCATAATGATTGCTACTGAAGAAGGCTTTTTTTCGAAAGTAGCAGTGTGGAAATACACAATATGGTCGATACGTTTGAAATTATATGCTATTAAAGTGTTAAATTCGAATAAGTCTGTGAGGCCTTCGCCTAATTTTATAAATGATTGTTTCAATATTGTAACCTCCTATCGTGCAGTATGCATTATATAAAATTTGATTTAAGAATGGAAGTGTTAATAATATGAGAGTGATTTCAGGAATACATAAAAGTAAAGCACTAGAGAGTTTAGAAGGGCGCAATACAAGACCTACGATGGATAAAGTGAAAGAGGGTATTTTTAATAGTCTTCATGAAGTTTCAGGTATAGGTTTAGATTTATATGCGGGTAGTGGGTCTTTAGGTATCGAAGCTTTGTCTCGTGGTATTGATAAAATGATTTTTGTAGATCAAAATTTTAAAGCTGTTAAAGTGATTAAAGCAAATTTAAAAAATTTAAATATAGAATCGCAAACTGAAGTATATAAAAACAATGCAGACCGTGCGTTGAAAGCACTTTCGAAACGTGATATTCAATTTGATGTAATTTTTTTGGACCCACCATATGAAAAAGGACTTATAGATGAAGCGTTGGAAGAAATCGCAAAGTTTAATTTATTAAAAGAAAGTGGTATTATCGTTTGTGAGTTCAATCATCACGAAAAAATTAATACAGACCCTTTCCATGTGATAAAGCGTTATCATTATGGACTGACAGACACTTTGTTATTAGAAAAAGGAGATTAAAATGTCTACAACTAAAGCAGTTATTCCCGGAAGTTTTGATCCAATTACATATGGGCATATAGATATTATAGATAGAAGTGCTGATCGCTTTGATGAGCTTCACATTTGTGTCTTAAAAAACAGTAGTAAAGCAGGAACATTTTCAATTGAAGAACGCATAGAATTGATTAAAGAATCAGTGAAACATTTGGATAACGTTACAGTTCATCACTTTAATGGTTTACTTGTTGATTTTTGTGACGATATTGGCGCACAGACAATAATTAGAGGTTTGAGAGCTGTAAGTGACTTTGAATATGAATTGAGACTGACTTCAATGAATAAGAAGCTAAATAGTGATGTAGAAACAATGTATATGATGACAAGTACAAATTACTCGTTTATTAGTTCAAGTGTAGTTAAAGAAGTTGTCGCATATAAGGCAAATGTTTCAGACTTCGTCCCAGTACATGTGGAAAAAGCATTGAACAAAAAATTTAGAAAATAACTATAAAGAACCGATACTTAACAAATTGAATAGTGGTTCTAGACTGTATACAAAATCGTTGAACTGTATCTAGGCAAATAGGCAAATGGATAATTAAAAAGGGCTGACTTCATACTTTTAGGTATGCGGTCAGCCCTTTTTAATTTATGGTTAATATATACTGTCTTAAACACGTATCACAGGTGTATTGAAGTCGGTAGCGGTGCTATTAGAAAGAAAATTATAAATCTGAGTGGCGTGTATTTCATTCGTAAAATAATGTGCGTTTTGTTTATTGACTTGTGTTATATAATTACGTTCTGGAAAAGCGTTTTTTAAATATTTTAAATATTGCTGTCCTTTTTGTGTCATGCCTAATACTCTAACGGCTTTAATTGTTGAAGGTTTATCTTGTTGTTTGAAATTCAGTAAAATGTTCATAAGTAAACGTTGGATATGCGTATATGTATAACGCTTCGTTTTAATTAATTTCATTAAATGTTCAAAAGAAGTCGCTTCATTGATTAAATGTATTAAACGATGTTCTAAGCCTTCACTCATTAAGTGGATTTGTTCTAAAGCTTGCACATCTTGACTTAAAATTGCGTATTTTATATAAGTGAAGGTGTCTTCAATTGAGACGTGAGGCACTCCATAAAGTGCTTGAGTAGATTCAGGAACAACCTTTTTCCATTGTTCATCACCTGTTTGAATCGATTTACGAATCGAAGTACCACTCGCAAAAGCAAAGTTTGAAATCAAATCATCATGATGAGCGCTTTGTTCTCGAGGTATCGTCCAAGGTTGGATGCATGGTGCCCATTTTTGAATCGCACGCACATATGATATCCCTAAAGTGTTATTAGGTGATGAAAGTAACGAATGATCAGAGATAAGTTCACTAATTATTCGTGGGTAGCTTTTACCTTCTTTAGATTTCTCAGAAAATTGTGGGGAATCTTCTACTTTATTCATTTCTTGAGCAAGTGATAGAAATGCATTTATATCACCAGATTCACTACCAAATGATAAATGATTAATATTTAAATAATCTGCTACTTGAACTGCAGTTTCTGCAAAATACTGTCCTGCAGATATAGCAGAGTAGGCAGGTAATTCAATAACTAAGTCAACAGCGGTTAACGCCATTTGTGTTCGAGTGAATTTATTATAAATTGCTCGGTTGGCCTCTCATTACAAAGTTTCCACTCATAATTGCGACAGAAACTTCAGCTTCGGTAATTGACTTTGATTTCTGGGCATGGTATAAGTGACCATTGTGGAAAGGATTATATTCTGTGACTAGTGCAACGCTTTTCATTTGCAATTCTTCCTTTCAGAATTCATTATATATATTGTAACAGATGTAAATGTGTTAAGAAAAAATCTTGACAACTTATGTCTATAAAGTTAAAATAAATTTTGTGCTTGTTAGAGGTGAAGCCCTATGAAATGGTCAATAACACAATTAAGAAAATTCCAAGATAAACCATTTGAATTTCATCAAACGGTTAATTTTGATCATTTAGTAAAATCATTAGATTTAATAGATCTATCTGATATTGATGTTGAAGGTGAATTAACCGTCAGATCAAATGAAGTCATTGCAGATATGCATATAACCGGAACGTATACGATGCCATGTGCACGTACGTTAGTTCCTGTAGAAACTCCTATAGATATTAAATCTCAAGAGATTTTTGATTTAGAAGGATATGATGAGTATAGTAATGGCGAAGATAAAGATGAACATTACCATGATGCAACAAACGGTATGATAAATCTAAAAGATATTACTGAAGAACTAGTTATCATTGGAAAGCCAATGCGTGTTTTTTCAAGCGAAAGCGATCAGATGTTAAGTGAAGGCAATGGTTGGGAAGTTATTGACGAAGAAGAAGCGGTTGAGCTTGCAAAAGATAAGGAAGAATCTGAATCTAAGCAAATTGATCCTAGGCTTCAAAAACTACAACAATTATATGACGAAGAGTAATAGCGGATTTTAATAATCTATAGTATAATGGATTATTGAATCTGAAAATTTCTATTTAGTGTTTGAATATAAGGAGGATATATCATGGCAGTACCAAAAAGAAGAACGTCAAAAACAAGAAAAAATAAACGTCGTACGCATTTCAAAATTTCAGTACCTGGTATGACAGAGTGCCCAAGTTGTGGAGAATATAAATTATCTCACCGCGTTTGTAAGAACTGTGGTTCATACAATGGCGAAGACGTTGTATCAAAATAATTTCATTTAATTAAATGGCTTAATAATAGCCTATTCTAATCGTTCACTAATTATTCACTTGATAATTTTTGAGCGATTTTTTATGTTAGAGATAGATAGTATTTATATTCAACTGATAGGTTGTGTAAAATTATGGAAACAATGAATGCACAAATAATTATAGATAAAATAGAAAATAGTGATGCGATTTGGCTTTATGAGCATTTTAGTGATTATTTTCAAGACGTTTCTTCTTATAAAGAATTCAAAAAATTGTTGAGTGCATATAATGGTATCAGAGGAACAAACAGGTTGTATAAACATTTACATATAAATCGTCAAGATGAGTACATTTGGTTTGACAGTAATATGGAATCAGGTGCAAGTGTCATTTTAAATAAATATCAAGAAATTATTGGAATGGCGCTAATTCCGATTAAGCAATCACATTTGATTAAGTTCTCTAAATGTAGCTATACCATCCCTTTACAAGAAGATTGGCTTGTTCATACTGGTGGCTCGAATGAATTATTAAATCATCACTATCGATATAAAAACCAACGCAATGCTTTTGATTTTGTGAAAGTAATTGAAGGTTTTACATATAATGGTGATCCTACGCTGTGTGAGAATTATTTTAGTTATAATGCGCCTATTTTAGCTCCGAGCAAACGGAGTAGTAGAAGAAATTGTAGACGGGATTCCTGATTGCATACCTGGTGAATATAATACAATGCATCCTGAAGGTAATTATATAATTATTAAACACGGACGTAATGAATATAGTATGATAGCACATATCAAACCGGATTCATTTAAAATTAACAAAGGAGATACGTTGTTGCGTGGACAACATATCGCAAATGTAGGTAATTCTGGAAATGTCTGCTGAACCACATGTACATTTTCAAGTGATGAATCATAAAAACATACAAACAACTCAGACGTTGAAAATTAGATTTCTCAATAACGCTTCCCCAGTCAAAGGTGATATAGTAACATATACAGGAGATAATATTTTAGTGGAAAGTGAAAGTCATTTTTCTACATTTTTTAAAAATATTAGTACAAATATTAAACATAAATTTAAAAGTTAAAAATACTAAAATAAAGAGGCTATGCTATGGAAATGATTACTTCGGCTCAAAATAGTAAAGTTAAAAATGCAATTAAATTAAAAAAGAAACGTGAAAGAGATAAAACAGGACGTGCACTTATCGAGGGTTATCATTTGATTGAAGAGGCTTATAAGAGCAATTTAAAAATTGAACAATTGTATGTCGTTGATATTGAAAGACTCGATGATGATATGATTAATTATGCTGAAGAAGTATTTGAAATCAATTTAAAAGTTGCTGAAGCATTATCAGGTACAGTTACGCCACAAGGGTTCTTTGCAGTGATTGAAAAACCTGTTCATGAAACACGGAAAGCCCAACAAGTGCTATTAATAGACTGTATTCAAGACCCAGGTAATTTAGGAACACTAATCCGTACCGCTGATGCTCGCAGGATTAGATTTAATTGTTCTTGAAAAAGGCACAGCAGACCCTTATCAAGATAAAGTTATGCGTGCGAGTCAAGGCAGTGTCTTTCATATTCCAATTGTGTCACAAGATTTAAGTGAATTTATTGATGAATTTGAAGGTGAAGTGTATGGTACTGCGTTGGATAATGCAGTAGCCTATAATCAAATACAAAGCCAAGAAAAGTTCGCGTTACTTTTAGGTAATGAAGGTGAAGGTGTAAACCCTGAATTGTTGAGTAAAACGACTCAAAATTTAACAATACCTATATATGGCAAGGCTGAAAGCTTAAATGTAGCAATAGCTGGTAGTATCGTGATGTATCACTTGAAAGGTTGACCCTTTAATCAATTATCGTATATAATATAGTTAATGATATTACAAAATAAATATTAACCTTTAAAAAGACGTAGACTATTTTCATACAGTTGCTTAAGGGAGATTATCCTAAGACTGCAAGATAATCCACTGTATTTAGTTTTTTTCACCTTTTTGGTTACTTAAAGAAATTTAAGTCGGACTTCATTTCCGTTATCAATGACAACAAGTGTATGCTTAGGCATAAATTTGGGTGGTACCACGGAAGGCTTTCGTCCCAGTTTCAAGGGATGAAAGTCTTTTTTTGCATTTTTACAAACAATCATTATACATTTAGATTTTAATATAGGAGGACTATGTATGGCACAAACAGAAGCGATGACTGAGATTAAGCGACAAGCATTAGTTGATATTAATGAAGCTCAAAATGAAAAAGAATTACAAGACGTAAAAGTTAAATATTTAGGTAAAAAAGGTTCAGTTACTGGTTTAATGAAACATATGAAAGATTTATCAAACGAAGAAAAACCAGCCTATGGTCAACAAGTGAATGAAGTGAGACAAGCCATTGAAGGTGAAATTGAATCACGTCAAGAACTTTTAGCTCATGAACAATTAGAACAACAATTAAAAGAAGAACAAATTGATGTCACATTACCTGGCCGTAAAATTTCAATAGGCTCTAAACATCCTTTAACAAGAACGATTGAAGAGATTGAAGATTTATTCTTAGGTTTAGGTTACGAAATTGTTGATGGTTTTGAAGTAGAAAAAGATTACTATAACTTTGAAGCGTTAAACTTACCTAAATCACATCCAGCAAGAGATATGCAAGATAGCTTTTATATTACAGATGAAATATTAATGCGTACACACACTTCTCCTGTGCAAGCGAGAACGATGGAAGAACGCAATGGTCAAGGTCCTGTAAAAATCTTATGCCCCGGTAAAGTTTATCGACGCGATTCTGATGATGCAACGCATAGTCATCAATTTACTCAAATTGAAGGTTTAGTTGTAGATGAAAATATTAAAATGAGCGATTTAAAAGGTACGTTAGAATTATTAGCTAAACAATTGTTTGGCGAAGATAGAGAAATTAGATTACGTCCAAGTTACTTCCCATTTACTGAACCTTCAGTAGAAGTAGATGTTTCATGTTTCAAATGTGAAGGTGCAGGCTGTAATGTTTGTAAGCAAACAGGTTGGATAGAAATTCTAGGCGCTGGTATGGTACATCCTAATGTATTAGAAATGGCAGGTTTCGATTCAAATAAATATACTGGCTTTGCATTTGGTATGGGGCCTGATCGAATTGCAATGTTGAAATATGGTATTGAGGATATACGTCATTTCTATACAAATGATGTACGTTTCTTAGATCAATTTAAAGCTGTAGAAGATAGAGGTGAAAAGTAATGTTTATTTCAAAAGAATGGTTAGAAAGTTACGTAGATATTAATGAACCAGTAAATGCACTTGCAGAAAGAATTACACGTACTGGGATTGAAGTAGATGATGTTGTAGATTATACAAAAGAAACTAAAAATTTAGTTGTCGGTTACGTACAATCTAAAGCGCCTCATCCAGATGCTGACAAGTTAAATATATGTTTAGTAGACATTGGTGAAGCAGAACCGGTACAAATCGTGTGTGGTGCGCCTAATGTTGATGCTTGGTCAGACAGTCATTGTTGCAACAGTAGGTGGTAGATTACCTGGCGGCATAAAAATTAAGCGTGCTAAATTACGTGGAGAACGTTCAGAGGGTATGATTTGTTCGCTTCAAGAAATTGGTGTGCCAAGCAATCTTGTCCCTAAAAAATTTGAAGATGGTATTTATGTCTTTTCATCAGAAGTGACGCCAGGTACAGATGCTATGACTGCGTTATATTTAAATGACCAAGTGATGGAATTTGATTTAACACCAAACAGAGCTGATGCACTAAGTATGATTGGTACAGCTTATGAAACAGCAGCATTATACAATGTGTCGATGAAGAAACCAAAAACAAATAGTAAAGAGGTTTCTGGACAAGCATCAGATGAAATCAGCGTGAACATTCAAAATAAAGATAAAGTTGCATATTATAGTGCAAGAGTAGTGAATGGTCTAACAATCGCACCATCTCCAGAGTGGATGCAAATGCGTTTAATCAAAGCAGGTATTCGTCCAATCAATAACGTCGTAGATATATCAAACTATGTACTTTTAGAATACGGACAACCGCTACACATGTTTGATAAAGATCAAATAGGTTCAAGTCAAATAGAAGTACGTCAAGCTCATGCTGATGAAAAAATGACTACACTAGATGATCAAGAAAGAACATTGAAAGACAGTGATATCGTTATTACAAACGGCACAAATCCAATAGCAATTGCCGGTGTAATGGGTGGCGATTTCTCAGAAGTGACTGAATCAACAACGAATGTTGTGATTGAAGGCGCAATTTTTGACCCTGTTTCTATTAGACATACTTCAAGAAGATTAAACTTAAGAAGTGAAGCTTCTAGTCGTTTCGAAAAAGGCATTGCTACAGAATTTGTAGATGAAGCGGTGGATAGAGCGTGTTATTTACTTCAAACTTATGCGGGCGGTTCAGTAACACAAGGTCGTGTAGCAGAAGGTGATTTAGGTCAATTTGTTACTCCAATTGAAATTTCTATAGATAAAGTAAATAAAACAGTAGGTTTTGAACTATCAGCGGAAGAAATTGAAGCGATTTTTGTACAATTAGGCTTTGAAACAACTAGAAATAAAGATATCTTAACTGTTAGGGTACCTTCTCGTCGTAAAGATATTACAATAAAAGAAGACTTAATTGAAGAAATTGCACGTATTTATGGTTACGACGAAATCCCATCAACATTACCTGTGTTTGAGGAAGTCACACATGGTGCTTTAACTGATAGACAAGGTAAGTCTCGTGTCGTGAAAGCAACACTAGAAGGCGCTGGATTAAGCCAAGCAATTAACTATTCATTGGTAGACAAACAAAGAGCACAAGATTTCGCGCTACAAGAACGCGCTACAATTGATTTATTAATGCCGATGAGTGAAGCGCATGCTACTTTACGACAAAGTTTGGTACCTCATTTAATTGATGCAGTTTCTTATAACGTCGCACGTAAAAATAATAATGTGCGCTTGTATGAACTAGGTCGCGTATTCTTTGGTAATGGTGAAGGTGAATTACCAGATGAAGTTGAATATTTAAGCGGTATCTTAACAGGTGATTACACAGTTAATGCTTGGCAAGGTAAGAAAGAAGAAATTGATTTCTTTGTTGTCAAAGGAATCGTAGATCGCATTGCTGAAAAATTAGATATCCAATTTGACTATGAGTCTGGAGAAATTGATGGCTTACATCCTGGTAGAACAGCTATGGTTAAATTAAACGATGAAATCATTGGCTTTGTGGGTGAATTGCATCCTCAAGTTGAAAAAGAGCATGACTTAAAACGCACATACGTTTTTGAATTAAATTATGAAAAATTGATGGCTGTCACAGTAGGATATATTAATTATCAACCTATCCCTAGATTCCCAGGTGTATCAAGAGATATTGCTTTAGTTATCAACCGTACAATACCATCAGCAAAATTAGTGAAAGTCATTGAAAACCATGGTGGAGATATTTTACAAAATGCCGAAGTATTTGATGTTTATGAGGGTGAACATATTGCTGAAGATGAGAAATCAATTGCAATTCGTTTAGCTTATTTAGATACAGAGCAAACACTTACAGATGACAAAGTAAATGCAGTACATGAAGACATCTTAGCTGCTTTACAAGCAGAAGGTGCAACAATTAGATAAAATAGTGTGATTAAAAACCTTGGTAGACCATTATTATGGACTGCCAAGGTTTTTAGATTGTCGATAAAGTCCATGTGGTGGCAGTTTTTTGTGCACGCTTTCCGCGAGCATAGGCTCAGACTGTAGATTTAGGCTAGCGCTTTTACCGCAGGAGTCGGCACAAATCACTGACTTTATTTAAACAATAATAATTTCATTATTAAACAAAGATTGTCTCAATGATAAATACTTATAAAAAAATAAACCAAATGCTTTTATGGCAATTGGTTTGTCTCGTTATGAAATTTTGGTAGATCATCGCAAATGGACTATCAAGATTTTTATTTTCTAACGATGTTTCTTTTGTACTAATTTTTCTGCTTTGGCACGGTTGGCAAAATGCTTTTTAGTGATAGAGTCTAGGTAATCAATGCCTTTGCGTTCAATGATTTTAGCTGCCGCAAGATCGACCTTATTACTAGCGCCTTTAGGAATCTCTGTTTTAGCAAGCACGGGAGAGGCTATCCATATTTTTAACAAAGGCATAACGTGAAATAATACTGGCTGCCGCAATTGCTATAGATTTAGATTCACCTTTTGTTTCGAATTTTGTTTTAGTGCTGAAGGGTAAATCGGTTAGCGCATAGCGTTTATATACACCGAGCTTCAGCAAATTGATCAATGACAATATAGTCTATTTCATCAGTATCTATCTTTTGCGTTACATTTTTGATTGCTTCATTATGTAATACTGCTTTCATTTTAACTTGTGACCAGCCAGATTTTTGTTTTTCGTTATATTTTTCATTGTGCATAGTTAACAAAGAATGAGGGATAAAAGTCACAAGCTGTTCAGCCAATTCTACGATTTTTGCATCAGTCAATTTTTTAGAATCATCGACGCCAAGGGTTTTTAAAATTTGAACATTTTTCTTAGAAACATACGCAAGACACACAGTAAGTGGTCCGAAATAGTCACCACTGCCCGCTTCATCACTACCAATACATTGATAATTGTTATATCGAATAGTTTGCTTAGTGCTAGAAGTTTTTTTGGCTGAATTCGTTGTAGATGTTGCAGGTTTAGCTGTATTAGGTAAGAGTTGGGATGCTATATTATCTGCATCTTTACCTTGAAACATGACTTTATTTGAATTATAAATTGAAATTGAAGTGCTTTTATATTTAGTTTTGCCTTTCATTCCCTGAGAAACATTCGATGTATCAAATTGAATTTTAGACATTAATTGCTGGATTTCTTGATTTGTTAATTTAAGTACAACATTTGTCATGTTTTTTGGCCTCACTTTATATGGATTGCTAATATTTATATTTCGACACTGAACATCATATCACAAGTATAAATAACCGAGCTACCTGTGAAAGTACCATCTATTAAAAGTTTATGTAGAGGCATTTTCGTTTACATTGTCAAAAATGTTATAAATAACAAATATTTCAAATATTACAAATCACACCTCTTACAAAATAATATTTTGTCGTGTATAATGGTTCGTAATAAATAGTATGAATTACTAAATTAAACACTTAAAAGAATCAATTAGAGAAGGAATTCGGAAATATAAACAAAAGTCAGGAGTTATTATATGGGAGAGTTTAAAAATCGGATTAACGTCACTATTAATGATCAGCGCTATACAATTGTCGGAGAGGACAATCCTGAGCATATCCGTTATGTAGCACATCTCGTTGATGAAAGGATTAAGGAATTGGGCAGTAAAAGTGCAGGTCTAGACACGACAAGAAAAGCAATATTAACAGCGGTAAATATCATGCATGAAAAAGTACAATTAGAAGAGGAAAATCATCGTCTACAACAAGAAATAAAACAACTGAAAAACAGTGATGAATAATGATTTTTGATATACTAATAGTAATTGTTTTTATATACATAGGAATGATTGGATTTAGAAGAGGTGTATGGTTAAGTGCATTGCATCTAGGTGCTACGCTGTTTTCATTATGGGTAGCACAACGATTTTATTTGCAAATATCTCAACGATTGGAATTATTTATACCTTTTCCTAAAACACAGGCTTACGATTTGAATTATGCTTTTCAATTTGATAATCTACAACAGCGATTCGACCACATTATTGCATTTTTAATCGTAGCGACAATTACCAAAATGCTTTGCTATGGGGTTATTGTAGTCTTTGATAAAGTGATTCAATACCAAGGGCTCAATTTAATAAGTCGATTTATTGGTATGTTAATGGGAATAATATCTTCAATTATTATTTGCACAACATTATTGTATAGTGCGAGCACTTTATCCATTAGAATTTATCCAACAGCAACTCTCAAGCTCGATGATTGCCGAATATATGTTATTACATATTACTTATGTATCGACATTCGTATTAAACATATAGTTAGCATAATTTTCGTAAAATATATAGATTTTTAAAATACAGGAGGTCAGGGCATAACCAATTTACTGATGAACGCATAACAGTAATCTGTCTTGACCTTTTTTTATGGAGTGAAAGTAATGACAAAAAAAGATATTATTCAATTATTAGAAAAAATAGCTACTTATATGGAATTAAAAGGTGAAAACACATTTAAAGTTTCAGCGTATAGAAAAGCCGCACAAAGCCTTGAAATAGATGAACGTCCGCTTGATCAAATTGAGGATGTTACAGAATTAAAAGGCATTGGTAAAGGTGTAGGAGATGTAATTAAAGAATATCGTCAAGAGGGGAATTCTTCGACTTTAGCGTCATTACAAGAGGAAGTGCCGGAAGGGTTAATTCCTTTATTGAAAATACAAGGATTAGGCAGTAAGAAAATAGCTAAACTTTATAAAGAATTAAATATAGATGGCAAAGAAGCATTACAAAAAGCTTGTGAAGCAGGTGAAGTGAGTGAATTAAGCGGCTTTGCTAAAAAAACCGAGCAAAATATCTTAGAGGCAGTTAAAGCGCTTGGTGCGAAAAAAGATAAATACCCGATTGACCAAATGAGAGGCTTAAACATTGAAATTAACGAACATTTAGCCTCAATTGCAGATATTGAACAATACGAAGTAGCGGGTAGTTACAGAAGATTTAAAGAAATGAGTAAAGATTTAGACTATATTATAAGTACAAATGAACCGACAAAGGTACAACAAGCATTACTTGATATTCCTAATAAAGTTAAAGAAGTAGCTGTTGGTCAAACAAAAGTATCATTAGAAGTAACTTATGATGATGAAACAATAGGTGTAGATTTCAGGTTAATCGAACCTTCAGCTTTCTATCACACACTACAGCATTTCACTGGTTCTAAAGATCACAATATTCGTATTCGTCAGTTAGCTAAAGAAAATGATGAAAAAGTGAGTGAATATGGTATCGAACAAGCAAATGGCGAATTGCTTCAATATCAAAGTGAAAAAGAAATTTATGAACATTTCGGTGTGAATTGGATTGACCCAAGCAATGCGTGAAGATGGAAGTGAGTTCGATAAAGACCTGTCAGATATTATTAAATTAGATGACATTAATGGAGATATTCATATGCATACGACGTATAGCGATGGTGCATTCAGTATTGAAGAAATGATAGAAGCAAACATTGCTAAAGGTCATCAATTTATGGTGATTACAGATCACTCTCAAAGCTTAAAAGTTGCTAATGGTTTGTCAGTTGAGCGCCTATTACGCCAAAATGAAGAAATCAAAGCTTTGAATAATAAATATGAAGAAATTGATATTTACTCAGGTATTGAAATGGACATACTTCCTGATGGTCGTTTAGACTATGATGACGAAGTGTTGGCGCAATTAGATTATGTCATTGCAAGCAATACACCAAAGTTTTAATCAATCACAGGAAGACATTATGAAACGCTTAGAAAACGCATGTCGCAATCCATATGTCAGACATATTGCACATCCAACAGGTCGTATTATTGGTAAACGTCCAGGTTATGAACCAGATATTGATAGATTATGTAAAATTGCTGAAGAGACAAACACGATTTTAGAAATTAATGCAAACCCTAAACGGTTAGATTTAAATGCCGAAACAGTTAAAAAACATCCGAATGTTAAATTAACTATTAATACGGATGCCCATCATGTAGATCATCTTGAATTCATGAAGTACGGTGTGGCGACTGCACAAAAAGGGTTCGTAAAAAAAGACAGAGTAATCAATACGATGTCACGAGAGGCGTTTAAATCGCTTATAGAAAATAATATTAAATTGAAGAAATAGAGGGATTATATGAGGCAGAAATCATTAAATGTCCTGGAATTCGACAAAATAAAAGCACTTGTAGAGAATGAAACAATAAGTGATTTAGGTAAAGAAAAAGTTATAGCGATGACACCAAGCAACTGATTTTAATACCGTCGAATTTCAAATGAATGAAACAGATGAAATAGCTCAAATCTATAATAAGCATCGCATGCCAAGTTTAAGTGGTTTAGCAAAAATATCTTCATTTATTCATAGAGCGACAATTGGTGGCGTACTCAATGTTAGCGAATTAAATGTAATTAAACGCTTAATACAAATACAAAATCAATATAAAACATTTTATAATAGTTTGTTGAACGAAGAAGAAGAAATTAATTACCCAATTCTAAACGATAGAATGGAACAACTACCTGTTTTATCAGACTTGTATCAAAATATACATCAAAAATGTGATGCCTATGATTTATTTGATGATGCTAGTTACGAATTACAAGGTATTAGAAGTAAGATTTCTAAAACAACGCAACGCATAAAACAAAATTTAGATAAAATTGTAAAGCATCAAGGCAATCAAAAAAAACTATCTGATGCAATTGTGACAGTGCGTAACGATCGTAATGTTATACCAGTGAAAGCAGAGTATCGTCAAGATTTCAACGGGATTGTGCACGACCAATCTGCATCTGGTCAAACATTGTATATTGAACCTTCTTCAATAGTAGAAATGAGTAATCAAATTAGTAGTTTCCGTAATGATGAAGCTGTAGAGCGTGAACGTATATTGACTGAACTAACTATACAAGTTGCTGAAGAAGCAGACGCTTGTTTGATTTCAGAATCTATTATGGGTCAAATTGATTTTTTAACAGCTAAAGCACGTTATGCACGTTCAATTAAAGGCACGAAACCAGAATTTACTACGGATAGAACTGTTTATTTACCGAAAGCATTTCATCCGTTGCTAGATAGAACTTCTGTTGTTGCGAATACGATTGAATTTGCTCAAGATATAGAAACTGTGATTATAACAGGGCCAAATACGGGTGGTAAAACGGTGACCCTCAAGACACTGGGGTTAATTATAGCTATGGCTCAATCAGGTATGCTAATTCCTACACTTGATGGCAGTAAATTAAGTATTTTTGAAAATGTGTATTGTGACATCGGGGACGAACAATCCATTGAACAGTCATTATCAACGTTTTCTTCACATATGAAAACTATTGTTGAAATACTTCAAAATGCGACTAAAAATAGTTTAATCTTATTTGATGAATTGGGCGCCGGAACAGATCCAAGTGAAGGTGCCGCCTTAGCAATGAGTATATTAGATCATGTACATGAAATTGGTTCACTTGTAATGGCTACGACACACTATCCTGAATTAAAAGCATACAGCTTTAATAGGGAAGGCGTAATGAATGCCAGTGTGGAATTTGATGTAAATACATTAAGTCCGACTTATAAATTATTAATGGGCGTTCCTGGACGGTCAAACGCGTTTGATATTTCTAAAAAATTAGGACTTAATATGCAAGTGATTCAAAAAGCCAAATCTATGATTGGACAAGATGAACAAGAAATTAATGAAATGATTGCATCATTAGAAAATAATTCTAAACGAGTTGACGAACAGCGTATCGAATTAGATCAATTAGTAAGAGAAGCACAAGAATCGCGTGACGCACTTGCTAAACAGTACGCACAATATCAGAATTATGAAAAACAACTTTTAAGCGAAGCCAAAGAGAAAGCAAATCAACGTGTGAAATCAGCTACGAAAGAAGCAGATGACATTCTTAAAGAGCTACGTGAACTTAGAGATAAAAAAGGCGCCGATGTTAAAGAGCATGAATTAATCGATAAGAAGAAACAGCTTGAAGATCAGTACGAAGCTAAGTCACTGAAACAAAATGTCCAAAAGCAAAAATGGGACGAGATTAAGGCCGGAGACGAAGTAAAAGTCCTGACATATGGCCAAAAAGGTGAAGTGTTAGAACTTATTGGTGATAAAGAAGCTGTAGTACAGATGGGTATCATAAAAATGAAATTACCCTTAGAAGATTTAGAAAAAACGAAGAAAACCAAAGAAGCTCCTGCCAAGATGATTAAGCGAGAAAATCGACAAAGTATTAAAATGGAACTCGATTTACGTGGTTATCGATATGATGAAGCAATGGTGGCTGTGGATCAATATTTAGACCAAGCTGTGTTGAGTAATTATGAACAAGTTTATATTATTCATGGTAAAGGAACAGGCGCTTTGCAAAAAGGTGTGCAAAAACATTTAAAACGACATAAAAGTGTGTCATCATATAGAAACGGAATGCCAAGTGAAGGTGGATTTGGCGTTACCGTGGCAGAATTAAAATAAACGTGAGCAAGAGATATGCAGAATGTTATAAAGTCTGTTATAATTTCTTCATCATTTGAAATTTAAGGAGGATTGGCAGTTATGGCAATCGTAAAAGCAACAGATTCAAACTTTGATGAAAACATCAAATCAGGTGTAAATTTAGTAGATTTTTGGGCAACATGGTGTGGCCCTTGTAAGATGATTGCTCCAGTATTAGAAGAATTAGCCGGTGACTATGATGGCAAAGCTAATATTTTAAAACTTGATGTAGATGAAAATCCATCAACAGCTGCTAAATTTGAAGTTATGAGTATCCCAACTTTAATCGTATTTAAAGATGGCGAACCAGTAGATAAAGTAGTAGGTTTCCAACCTAAAGAAAACTTAGCAGAAGTAATCGAGAAACATTTATAGTAAATCATTAGCAAAGCTGGGACATTAATTTATTTAATGTCCCAGTTTTCAATTTATTAGCGTTTCAATAGATTGTTTAATGCGCTGGTACTATTTATAATAGTTTGTAGGTAATATTTAAAACTCAAATAATGAGATGTATATATGATTAAAAATTATTAACTGAAACATGATGTATATTTACTTTCATGTCGTTATATTATATAGATTTAAAGGGAATATGAAGTGAAAGGAGGAGACATTAACGTGGAGACGTATCAAGAACAAATCAAACAGAAGCTTACAGTTGTGCCAACTGAACCAGGTTGTTATTTGATGAAAGATCGTAATGACCAAATTATTTATGTCGGTAAGGCGAAGAAATTAAGAAATAGATTAAGGTCTTATTTTACTGGTGCTCACGATGCAAAGACAACACGTTTAGTTGGAGAGATCCGAAATTTCGAATTTATTGTCACGTCTAGTGAGACAGAATCACTGTTATTGGAACTTAACCTTATCAAACAATACCAACCAAGATATAATATTTTATTAAAAGATGATAAAAGTTATCCATTTATTAAAATTACTAAAGAAAAATATCCACGGTTAATTGTTACAAGAACAGTTAAAAAAGGCACTGGTAAGTATTTTGGACCATATCCTAATGCGTATTCTGCACAAGAGACTAAAAAATTACTTGATCGTATTTATCCTTTTAGAAAATGTGATAAAATGCCTGACAAATTGTGTTTATATTATCACATTGGTCAATGTTTAGGGCCATGTGTCTATCCAGTTGAATTAGAAAAGTATGCAGAAATGACTAAAGAGGTTTCAGATTTCTTAAATGGTGAAGATAAAACGATTTTGCGTAATTTAGAACAAAATATGAAAGATGCTAGTGAAACATTGGATTTTGAAAGAGCAAAAGAATATAGAGATTTAATACAACATATTCATAATTTAACTAAAAAACAAAAAATCACAACATCAGATTATACAATTAGAGATGTATTTGGCTATAGCGTATCTAAAGGTTGGATGTGTATACAAGTGTTTTTCGTACGCCAAGGTAATATGATTAAACGTGATGCGACGATGATACCAATACAACAAACAGAAGAAGAAGAATTCTATACTTTTATCGGGCAATTTTATGATTTGAATCAACATTTGTTACCTAAAGAAGTGCACATTCCCCAACATCTAGATAAAGCTATGGTTGGTTCGGTGGTAGATACAAAAATTGTGCAACCTATAAAAGGTAAAAAGAAAGAATTGGTAGATTTAGCAAATCATAATGCTCGAAGTGACGCTTGAAAATAAATTCGAGTTAATCGCAAAAGACGAGTCCCGAACAGTTAAAGCAATTGAAGAGCTTGGTGACCGTATGGGTATTCAAACACCAATTAGAATTGAAGCGTTCGATAATTCTAATATACAGGGTGTGAATCCAGTTTCTGCTATGGTCTCGTTTATTGATGGTAAACCAAATAAAAAAGGCTATCGGAAATATAAAATTCAAACAGTAGATGGGCCAGATGATTATAAATCGATGCGTGAAGTGGTACGTAGACGTTATACGCGTGTCCTAAATGAAGGCACACCATTGCCAGATTTAATTATTGTAGATGGTGGTAAAGGCCATATGAGTGGTGTAATAGATGTACTCGAGAATGAATTAGGATTAGATATCCCTGTTTCAGGTCTTCGTAAAAATGATAAGCACCAAACGTCAGAAATATTATATGGAGAAAGTGCTGAAATCGTTCCGCTCAAAAAAAATAGCCAAGCATTTTATCTGTTACAAAGGATACAAGATGAAGTGCATAGATTTGCTATTACATTCCATAGACAAACACGCCAAAAAACAGGTTTGCAATCAGTATTAGATACAGTAGATGGTATTGGTGCCAAGCGTAAAACGAAATTGTTGCGAACGTTTGGTTCAATAAAGAAAATGAAAGAAGCAAGTATTGATGATTTGAAAGCATCAGGCTTACCACAAAATGTAGCCCAAAATTTACATCAAGCCTTACACAATAAAAAATAAAATGTTTATGGCATGAGAATCATTCTCATGCCCAAATTGTTTTTAATTAGTGTTACAATAGCAAATAAGAGGAATTCTTTTTTTAAAATTATGTGGAAGCGTTTTCTAATTGAGAAAAATTATCATTTGAAATCAAACCTTTTAAACAATGAGTAATATTCAATTAAGGATTCACTTAAATGTTTAGAATTATACGGCATAATATTATATTGCAACAAACATATAATATTATAATTTAGTGTTGTACGTTTGTTTTCGAAAGAAATTATGTAATCGCTTTATATATTTCTAAGAAAGAATTTCAAAAAAATCAACTGTTTCACAGGGGGAACTTCCTTTTGGCATACTCGAAAAATCAATTCTATTTAAGACGTTTACATTCTTTACTTGGTGTCATACCTATAGGTGGATTTTTAATATTCCATTTACTCGTAAACCACCAAGCGACGAAAGGTGCAGATGCATTTAACCAAGCGGCTGGATTCATTGAATCCTTACCTTTCTTAATTGTATTGGAATTTGTATTGATCTACATTCCAATTCTGTATCACGCAGTTTATGGTGTACATATTGCCTTTACGGCAAAAGAGAACGTAGGACATTATTCAGCTTTTAGAAACTGGATGTTCCTACTACAACGTATAACAGGTGTTATCACTTTTGTGTTTGTTGCTATTCATGTATGGCAAACACGTATTCAACGTGCGTTAGGCCATGAGGTCAACTTTGACATGGTACATGACATCGTTACTAACCCATTTTGGTTAGTTTTCTATATTGTCTGTTTATTAGCTGTTACATTCCACTTTGCGAATGGTTTATGGTCATTCTTAGTAACATGGGGTGTATTACAATCACAAAAATCGCAACAAATTTTCACATGGGTTTCTTTAGTGGTATTTATCGTAGTTTCATACATTGGTATAAGTGCTATTCTTGCGTTTTTATAAGATAAAAAAATAAGTTTCAGATTTATATTTAGGGGAGTGACTATTTATGGCAGAGAAAAAAGTAATTGTTGTCGGTGGAGGACTTGCCGGTCTAATGTCAACAATTAAAGCAGCAGAACAAGGCGCACATGTCGACTTGTTCTCACTTGTTCCTGTTAAACGTTCACACTCTGTGTGCGCACAAGGTGGAATCAACGGAGCAGTAAATACAAAAGGTGAAGGCGATTCACCAACAGTCCACTTAGACGATACAGTATATGGTGGAGATTTCTTAGCAAATCAACCGCCAGTTAAAGCGATGACAGATGCAAGCACCTCAAATTATTCATTTATTAGATCGTATGGGTGTAATGTTCAACAGAACGAATGAAGGTTTATTAGATTTCAGACGTTTTGGTGGAACAATGCATCACAGAACAGCATATGTCTGGTGCAACGACTGGTCAACAGCTACTATACGCTTTAGATGAGCAGGTTCGTAGTTTTGAAGTAGATGGTTTGGTTACTAAGTACGAAGGCTGGGAATTCTTAGGCATAGTTAAAGATGATGACAACATGGCTAGAGGTATTGTTGCTCAAAACGTAACGACTTCTGATATTGAATCATTTGGTTCTGATGCAGTTATCATGGCTACAGGTGGACCAGGTATTATCTTTGGTAAAACTACAAATTCAATGATTAATACTGGTTCAGCAAGCATCAATTGTTTATCAACAAGGTGCAATGTATGCAAACGGTGAATTTATTCAAATCCATCCAACAGCAATTCCAGGTGATGATAAACTCAGATTAATGAGTGAGTCAGCACGTGGTGAAGGTGGACGTATTTGGACTTATAAAGATGGTAAACCTTGGTACTTCTTAGAAGAGAAATATCCGGATTATGGTAACCTTGTTCCGCGTGATATTGCTACACGTGAAATCTTTGATGTCTGTGTTAACCAAAAATTAGGTATCAACGGTGAAAACATGGTATACCTTGATTTATCACATAAAGATCCACATGAATTAGATGTAAAATTAGGTGGTATCATTGAGATTTACGAGAAATTCACAGGTGATGATCCTCGTAAAGTTCCAATGAAAATCTTCCCAGCGGTACATTACTCAATGGGAGGACTTTATGTAGATTACGACCAAATGACAAACATCAAAGGCTTGTTCGCAGCTGGTGAATGTGATTATTCACAACATGGTGGTAACCGTTTAGGTGCCAACTCATTATTGTCAGCAATTTATGGTGGCACAGTTGCAGGTCCAAATGCTATCGAATATATTTCTAATATCGAATCTTCTTACACTGATTTAGATGATAGTATCTTTGAAAAACGCGTGAAAGAAGAACAAGAGAAATTTGATAAATTACTCAATATGCAAGGTTCAGAAAATGCGTACAAATTGCATAGAGAGCTCGGAGAAGTTATGACAGCCAACGTAACCGTTGTTCGTGAAAATAAAACTTTATTAGAAACTGATAAAAAGATTTTAGAATTAATGGAGCGTTATAACAATATTGATATCGAAGATACTCAAACTTGGAGTAACCAAGCAGTATTCTTCACTCGTCAATTATGGAACATGCTTGTACTTGCCCGTGTAATTACAATCGGTGCATACAACCGAAATGAATCTCGTGGTGCACATTACAAACCAGAATTCCCTGATAGAAATGATGAAGAATGGTTAAAAACTACTTTAGCAACATATCAAGGAAAAACAGAAGCGCCTAAATTCACTTACGAAGATGTTGATATAAGCTTAATTCCACCTCGTAAACGAGACTACTCTACGACGTCTAAAGGAGGTAAATAATTATGGCAGATACAAAAGAAGTAAATGAAACAGCAACGCAAGAAGAACAAAACCAACAACCAAGCCAAAAATCAATCAAATTAATTATCAAACGTCAAGATACAGAAGAATCAAAACCTTATGAGGAAGAGTTTGAAATTCCTTATAGAGAAAACTTAAACGTTATAGCATGTTTAATGGAAATCAGACGTAACCCAATTAACAGTAAAGGTGAAAAAACAACACCGGTTATCTGGGATATGAACTGTTTGGAAGAAGTATGTGGTGCTTGTTCAATGGTGATTAACGGACAAGCAAGACAATCATGTTCTGCAATTGTTGATCAATTAGAACAACCTATTAAATTAGAACCAATGAGTACTTTCCCAGTTGTTCGTGACTTACAAGTTGACCGTACTAGAATGTTCGATAACTTGAAACGTATGAAAGCTTGGGTTCCAATTGATGGCACTTACGATTTAGGTCCTGGACCTCGTATGCCTGAGAAAAAACGTCAAACAGCTTATGAATTATCAAAATGTATGACATGTGGTGTATGTTTAGAAGTTTGTCCTAACGTTACAAGTAGTAATGATTTCGTTGGCGCACAAGCAATTTCACAAGTTAGATTATTTAATTTACATCCAACAGGCTCAATGACAAAAGATGAACGTCTTGAAGCCTTAATGGGTGGCGGTGGCTTACAAGCATGTGGTAACTCTCAAAACTGTGTAAATGCATGTCCTAAAGGTATTCCTTTAACAACATCGATTGCGGCATTAAATAGAGAAACATCATTCCATATGTTTAAATCATTCTTTGGTTCAGATCACCAAGTCAATTAATAACATATAATATAAACAAGAGACTTAGCATCTATTTAAAACAGATGTTAAGTCTTTTTTATTTTAAGAATCTTCGGATTTTGAAAAAACATGGAATATGGCTAGAGTCTTTTATCTCTCGTTCATATTATTCTACGAGTGGTCAGATCATTACTAATCTTATAATTATATCTGTATAACAAAAAATAATATTGTATTTCAGTCTTGATAAATGATTTTGAAATCAAGGCTATGCTACAATAAAGGACAAGCAAATGAATAAGGATGTAATTGAATATGGAGAAACCAATTGGTGTAATAGACTCGGGTGTCGGTGGATTAACAGTAGCAAAAGAAATCATGCGCCAACTACCACACGAAACAATTTATTATTTGGGTGATATTAAACGTTGCCCTTATGGCCCAAGAGAAGGCGCAGAAGTTAGGAAATTCACAACAGAATTAGCTGAAAAGCTGATGGAATTTGATATAAAAATGCTTGTTATTGCTTGTAATACTGCTACTGCAGTTGCTTTAAAACATTTACAAAAATTATTAGCTATTCCAGTCATTGGTGTCATTGAGCCTGGTGCGAGAACGGCAATTATGACAACGAAAAATAATGATGTTTTAATCTTAGGTACAGAAGGTACAATTAAATCTGAGGCTTATAGATATCATATTAAAAATATTAATCCTAATGTAGAGGTTTCTGGTATCGCATGTCCTGGCTTTGTTCCTTTAGTTGAAGAAATGCGTTATAAAGATCCTACAATAACAAGTATTATCGTGCATCAAACATTGAAACATTGGAGAAATAGTAATGCAGATACTGTTATATTAGGTTGTACGCATTATCCGTTACTCTATCAGCCAATAAACGATTATTTTGGTGGCGAAAAAGTGGTAATTTCTTCTGGTTTAGAGACAGCACGTGAAGTAAGTGCACTATTAACGTTTAGTAATGAACATGTCGCTTATACAGCCCACCCAGAGCATAGATTTTTTGCTACTGGTGAAACAGAGCATATCGAGCGTATAATTGAAGAATGGTTAAATATGGAAACGAAAGTAGAAAAAATAGAAGTATAGAAAGAGGGAACATCATAGTGGAAGATATTGTAATTGCATCAAATAATAAAGGTAAGATAAATGATTTTAAAGTTATTTTCCCAGATTTTAATGTCATAGGTATTTCTGAAATTATTGAAGATTTTGATGTAGAAGAAACTGGCGATACTTTTGAAGCCAATGCAAAATTAAAATCAGAAGCAGCGGCAAAAGCATTAAACAAACGTGTGATTGCAGACGACAGTGGACTTGAAGTATTTAGTTTAAATGGAGAGCCAGGTGTATATTCGGCTCGATATGCTCGGCACAGCTAAAGATGATGATGCTAATATAGAGAAAGTGCTTTCCAAATTAGGCGGGGAAACAGATCGTAGTGCACAGTTCGTATGTGTAATTAGCATGAGTACGCCGAATGAAGAAACAGTTCAATTTAAAGGCACAGTACAAGGAGAAATCACATTAAATAAAATTGGAGAAAATGGATTTGGTTACGATCCGATATTTTATATAGATGACAAGAATAAAACAATGGCTCAACTCACTGTTGAGGAAAAAAGTGAAATAAGTCATAGAGGTAGAGCAATAGAGAAGTTACGACACTATTTAGAAGGTGATGCTTAATGACAAAATGGATTATAGTCAGTGACAATCACACTGAACAAGGCGTGCTTTTTGATGTCATCAATCATCATGAAGATGCAGATGTTGCATTGCATTTAGGCGATTCTGAATTTGCTTATGATGATAGTGAACTAAGTCATTTTCATAGAGTGAAAGGAAACACAGATTTTTCTCCAGAATTTCCAAATGAAGAAAAAATAGAAAAAAATGGCATTCATGCTTTCTCCACGCATGGTCATCTATATAGCGTTAATCGTACAAGAATGAAATTAGCTGAAAAGGCTACGGCGCTAGGTTGTAAATTTGCTTTTTATGGTCATACACATGTAGCAAAATATGAAAATATTGGCGGCGTTCATGTTATCAATCCTGGTAGTATTTCACAATCACGAAGCCGAGTTGAAGAAACTTATGCAGAGCTATTGATCAATGAAGAAGAACAAAGCGCAAAATTAAATTTCCGTAATCGAAATCACGATATAATTGATAGTGAAACATTTAGTATATAATATGATTAGCGCATATTCGAGTCATTATGGATATGCGCTCCTATATATTATTAAAAAGAATAAATAATTAATATGGCAGTTTCAGCGGTTGTTTTAATTTAAATTTCAAAAAAAGTATGAAAATGAGATAAAAGGTTTATTATAGTGAAAAATCATATTTATTTTTAATGCTTGGAGTATTGCTTTATTAGGCTAAGTTAGATATAATTATTCTTGTGTTCAAAAAGATTATGTCCTGGTAGCTCAGTTGGATAGAGCAATGGCCTTCTAAGCCATCGGTCGGGGGTTCGAATCCCTCCCAGGACACTATAACCCGTTGTTGTGACAACGTTTCAAGAGAGTGAGTGTCAAATATGTGTCAAGAGAATAATTCTCTGACACGTTGACCTTGCTCTTTTTTATGTTCATCAAGTAAATGTGTATAAACATCTAATGTAATGGCTATGCTTGCGTGTCCTAATCTTTTGCTAATATATTCAATTGATATGCCTTTACTAATAAGATAACTAGCATGTGTATGTCTTAATGAATAAGGTGTTATTTCATCTTTAATATTAAATTCGGTTTTTGCTTTTTTAAACACTTTAGATATAGCGACTTGAGATAAGCCAAATAATTCACCGTTAATTTTCTGTGGGTGTTTCGATATCGCTTTTTTAATGTAACTTAAATCAGTATCTGATATTTCAATTTCTCTATCTGCGTTTTCTGTTTTAGTACCAGGTAAATGAATTAAACCAGGTTTATAATATAAGTCTTTATAAGTCATTCTATTCACTTCTGAAAACCTTGCACCAGTTATTAAAAGGATATATAACACAAGCGTGCTTTTATCATCTTTTCGTTTGAAGTATTTTCTTAACTGCTCGTACTCTAATATTGTAAGAAACTTCACGCTTTCTTTTTTAGGTAATTTAGTACCTTTATAACTCACTTTATAAGTAGGATCCTTTTTTAAATAGCCATCATATATAGCATCTTTAATACAACTAGATATATACAAATGAACTTTTCTAACTGTTTCTGATGTTCTACCATTTGAATAATTAGAAATAAACTTTTGATATTCATTTCTTGTAATGTTTTTAATTAATATATCTTCGCCAAAGTGTTTCAAAAATAAGTTTAATGCATGATCATACCAATATTGTTGTTTCTCACCAAGTTTATCTTTCCCGTTCGCTATCAACCAATCTCTATAATATTCTTCAAACCTTTTGTTATCTTCTATATTGTTCCCGTCTTCAATATCTCTAATCAATTGTTGCGCCGCATAAGTAGCTTCTGCTTTAGTCTTAAATCCTGACTTACGCTTTTTACCAGATTTGAAACTTGTATCTTTTACATCGTATTGCCATGAGGTCGATGTTTTATTTTTTCGTTTCGTTACCGTAAATGTTGCCATTTTACTCATTCCTCCTAGAAAAGATAAAAATATATAGGACAGCGAAGTGTTCATATTTATTATATAAATTTAGTGGTATATATTAATTAGCTATAAGTAATTCATAGTAATACTCTATTCCTAGCGCCCTCTAGGGTTCTTTTTAATTAAACAATAATTGTAAAGCTTACTAATAATATAATGGCAACTATAAGTGATATGATTCTCAAACCTATTAAAAAATGTTGAAAACTAAATACGTTAGATTCAGAAACAATAAAGCTTAAGAATAATAAGAGCAAACCAAAGACAATTGATATAATTGATAAAAATACTAATTTACACATTTTCTTTTCTTCAGATAAAATTAATGTTTATTTGCTGAATTATAAGGGTATGAAATAATAGCTTGCTAATAGATTATTAGAAAAGCTCCTTACAATGATTGCACCCTTTGGGGTGCTTTTTATTTAACCTACTCATCTTCGCGATTAAAAAACGAATCTACTGTTTCTTGTTCTTCATCTGTTTCAATAAAATCTTTAGCGTTTTTCTTTAAATCTTCAGCATTTAAGTCTAATTCTTCTTCGTCCAATTCCAAATTATCTCCGGCTAAACTGTTAATTCTATTTACTGTTTGTTCTTCATTCCAACCCATCTTTTCCATTTCTTTTTTATAATTCATATAGTAGCCTCCTTGATATATAGAGCACTGTAAAGTTCATTATTTTTTATCTACTTTGTTTGAAGCGTTTTTTAAACGTTTCCTAGCTTCATTTGCGGTTACTTTTTTTGGTAATGATTTATTAAAAATTTTTCCTTTATCTGATTCAACTTCGTAAATGATATTACTTCTTTTAATTCTACAACTTATAACTCTCATATATGTGCCTCCTTTAAATTAGACGAAAATATATAGGGCATAGTTACATGCTCTGAGTTTTTATTTAATCATGTTTATGCATCGGTCACGCCATCGTCGCCCATATCTAACCCGACTTTTAATTTTTCTTAATCGTCTTCTTTAACTATCTTTCAATATTTTTAGTTCTAAACCCAATAATTTTATTTAAAAAACTTCTGTTTGTATTTTCAATAACATTTCCATTTTTTTCTAAAATTTCTTCGAATTTATGTTTGCTTTCTTTGCTAGCAATATCAATAATTTTTCCGTTCGAATTATATTTGCTAGATAAGGCAAAATCATCTTTTACAACTTTCTCATTAGGAACTAATATAAATTCATCAATGATTTCGTGTGTTTCAATGTATTTTTGTTTTGTTTTATCTTTTTTTATGAATAAATTAACGATTTTACATGCTTTATCTTCAGTAATTAATACAGTTTCTTTTCCATTTTGCATAGATACTTCAATGAACTCATCTGCCTCAGAAAAATGTTCTTTTAAATATAACATTTCATTTTTTTCATCATACATTCTCCTTAATAATTTTAATTTAGGTTGTATTAATCCCAATTGTGATGTTCAAATACTTGTAGTGGCTCAAACTTAATTACATAGCCATTGTAGTATACATCTAATCCATATTTCATTTTATAATGCTCAATTGCTTTTAATACATAATTATTCGACACTTCAAAATGACATGCCATTTCATGTAAGTTACATATACCAGTATGAAAAGCATCAATAATACCGTCAAGGGTAATAACCATTTCACACCCTAAACGTCTTGCTTTTAATTCAAACTTTCTATTTAACATTTTAGATTGATCGCGTATATCACCATATGTAATTTTATGATGTGCCAATTCCTCTGCTAATATTTCTACCTTATGAACATGTTTGTTATTCGTATTAAGCAATATGATTTTATCCAAATTGATTCCGCCAAGTCCGTTAGGTAATACGTTCGTTTCTTTAATTTTTATGTTGTCGTAATCGATTAACATTTGTTCGAAACTCCCCATATATACAACTCCTTACTTATCGTCGTTATCCTGAATAAAACGAGCATATTCAATTACTTTCTTCCATTGTTCTTCTGTTAATTCACCGTCTAAGTGAGCAAGCAATAGTTTCAAAAGAATTTGTTTGTTGCTTTTCTTCTTTTTGAGATGACAAATCTTCGTCCATTAAATCATCTATACTAACTTTGAATATCGACGCGATTTCTGAAAGTGTTTTTAATTTAGGAGTGTATTTTCCTTTTTCCCATTCACTTATACTAGATGCACTTTTCTTACCAAGTTTATTTGCAAGGTCTATTTGTTCCATATCGTGTTTGTTTCTTAAGTATTTTAAGTTTTGGCTAAACATTGTTCATTACCTCCTAAATAGTTTCTACCTATAGTATACACGAAAATCGGAAATATACAACAGAAAAACCGAAATATTTTTTCGGAATAAATGTAATAAAAATCTTGATTTCGGAAATACCGAAATGATACACTGTGTTTAGTTAATAGAGGGGAGGTGCAGAAATGGACGACAATACGGTATTAACTTTACAGCAGTGGCGAGGGCTTCGTGGTTATTCTAAAGTTGATTTAGCTCGAAAGTCTGGTGTTACAGAAAGAACAATTTATAGTTTTGAAAAGGACATCGAGAACTTACACAATGCTAATTATCGTACTATAAAGAAAGTTGCCAATGCATTAGATATAAAGGTGGAAAATATTTTTTTGGATTACACTTCGGAAAAACTGAAGTAAAGTTAGGAGGAAAACAAATGCAAGAAATACAAACAATCAAAATTGAAAGTAACACAGAATTAGGGCTAGTTGTTTCAAGTAGAACTGTAGCAGAGGAGTTAGGAAAGAGACACGGTCATGTAATTGAAAGCTTAGAAGATATTATTTCAGAAAACCGAAATGTCGGTTCTCTAATTATACCGAGCACTTACAAAGTTAAGCGACAAAAAAGAAATTACAAAGAATACCTTTTAACCAAAGATGGTTTCACATTGTACATGTTCAACATTCAAGGTCATAACAATTTCAAAATGGCTTACATTAATATGTTCAATGAAATGGAACAACAAATTCAGAATAAATTACCTGGATCGTATAAAGAAGCATTAACTGAATTACTAGTAAAAGTTGAAGAAAACGAAAAGTTACAACTTGAAAACAATATGAGTAAACAGAAAATTGCTGAATACGAACCTAAAGCATCATATCTTGATTCAATTTTACAAAACAAAAGTTTAGTAACAGTGGGTCAAATCGCAAAAGATTATGGCATGTCCGCACAAGGACTAAACAAACTGCTTCACGATTTAAAAGTACAGTACAAACAATCTGGACAGTGGTTACTTTACTCAAAATTACACGATAAAGGTTATACACATTCGTCTACTACAGAAATTGAACATAAAGATGGAAGAACATCGGTGCGAATGAATACGAAATGGACGCAAAAAGGTCGTTTGTTCATATACAACTTACTAAAAGAAAATGACGTACTACCAACAATCGAACAATAGGAGGAAACGGAATGAAAGAATTACAAAAGAAGCAATTATTAAAAATTAATATGCAAGTTCATGAAGTTTTAGAAGAAGTAATTGATAAAAGCGGGACTTATGTAGACGCTAAAGATAATTTGAAAGAATTAAAAATCTCAGCAAAGTCTCATTTCAAAACTGAACATTTAGCAATTGTATACGAGAAAGCTCTAAAGGAATTAGAAGAAAAGATAAACGCCACTCTGATAAAAAAGTGACGTCCAAAAACTAGAATTGAATTGATTTAATTGAAGAAGTTTTAAAGGCTTTATAGCTATACTCATCACTTTGAATAAAGAACATGTCTACAGAAGAGTAAAATCCCATTATCCCAACGTGGATATCGTAAGTACCCAATGATTTAGGAGAATTATAATCACCATTCCAATTGTCTTCATACACTATCTTAGAATAAAAACCGTCTTCATCATCGTAGTTGACAATGCCAGTGATTACAGTTTCGTCAAAGACATCTATTGCTGAATCATCTAAAAATTCTAATGTATAAATTTTTTTCACATTAAACACCCCCTTTGCACACAGATAAGTAAATTATACCAGAAAGGAGTAGATTTAAATGGAATATATCGGATTTGCAGACGCAAAAGAGTTTATAAATATCAGTGGTATTTCTAGGGACGACCTTGAAGATAAAGTATATCCAAACGAAGAATTTCAAGAAGCGTGTATGTATCGATTTGGAAAAGGAAACAAACGTTACATCAAAGTAAGACCAAGAATCGATTTTATAGAACAGAAAATATTCATTAAAGAAACTAATTTATAAGGAGGGATTAAATGAGAGGTTTACTAGCATTATCAACAGCGGTAGTCATAATCTTCATAGCCTTGATGTTCACAAAGGACTTTATCCACTTGTTTCTAATCTACTGGATAGCCGTTTGCTTTAGCTACATGGCTTGGGACAGTTGGATTAACTATTTAAAGACAGAAAAAAGACTGAAAGCAAGGGTAGTTGCTAACAGTCAAGGCTTATCTATATAAAAAAGGAATCTATATAGATTATACCCCAAAACATAGGAGGTAATCAAATGCATAAACACAGACTATTAAATATAGCATCTGATTTGAATGAAAAACTAATCCATTCAGATATTGAAGGTAGCGTGACACTTCAACAATTTGAAGATGGTGAGTTCGGTGTTAGTCTCACATATTTTGAAAACACTTGTATCAAAAGTCATGAAACTCTATTCATCTTTGAACATTACACAACAGATGAAGGCATGAAAACGTTCGGACAGATGAAATATATATTGACTGGCGAAAGGTTGGTTACAGATGAAAGAAACAGTGACGTATCTAATCAAAGTTAAAGATGGGCCTTTCGACTTATACCTATCTAACAAGCCAATGACACCAGAAGATGCAAGTTACACACGCAATCGTAGTAGAGCAAGAGATTTCAACGGATTAGAAGATGCCAACATTGATATGACTGAACACACTGCTATTAAAAAAATTGTAACTGAACAAACGAAATATAAGGAGATTGAATATGACTGAAGAATTAAATTTATATCAAAAAATAGCTGATGTTAAAGCTAATATAGATGGATTTACTAAAGATACTAAAGGATACAATTTTACCTATGTATCTGGATCGCAAATATTACACAGAATTAGAACCAAAATGATTGAACATAATTTATTGCTTGTTCCTAGTACATCAAATGAAAAGTGGACTACACACACTTACAAAAATAAAAAAGGAAATGAAGTAATTGATTTCGTTGTAGAAATGGATTTGATTTATAAATGGATAAACGCAGACAAACCAGAAGAACAATTAGAAATTAACTATCACGCGTACGGTCAACAAAGTGATATTTCACAAGCGCATGGTACAGCGTTAACTTATGCAGAACGCTACTTCTTAATGAAATTCTTCAACATACCTACAGATGAAGATGATGCAGATGCTAAGCAAAAACAAGATAAGTATTCGAAGGTAGACCCTAAGAATATTGCTGAACTAGAAAACGAGATTACTATGTTTAGTGAGTTAATGAAATCTCTAGGTAAAGACGTATCTACAGATCAAGTAAAGCAACAACTAAAAATATCAGATATTAATCAACTTTCAAATAATCAAATAGCCGCAATGATATCGACATTAGATAAATGGAGTAAGCAATCAAAACCAAAGGAGAATGAATAATGAATATCGTAGCAATCACAGGAAGAATTACTAAAGACTTAGAGCTTAAACCAGCAGGAAAAACGCAAGTGATTAATTTTTCAATGGCAGTAGAAAATCCATATAAAAAGGATGATGCATCTTTCTTCGATATTGTTGCATTCGGTAAAACTGCAGAGTTACTCAATGAATATTGTGTTAAGGGTTCAAAAATTGGTGTGGATGGAACACTCAAACAAGACAGATTCACTGATAAAGAAGGTAACAATCGTTCTGTAGTACGTATCACTGCTAATCGAATTGAGTTCCTAGATGCCAAAGGGCAATCAAACGGACAAAATAAACAACAACAGCAAACACAACAACCTATAACACAAGATAATCCATTCGCAAATAGCAACGTAGACATTCAAGACGACGTTCCTTTCTAGGAGTGATTGAATGCCAATAATAAAAAATTACATCCAACAAGATGACGGCACAATAACTGCTGTCATCGAGGGTGTGACATTAGATAACAAAGAATTTCTACTACTAGATAATAGTTTAGACGTTGAATGTGAAGTGGTTGTTAACGATCCATATAAAATTACTGGTAAACAGCGACGAAAGATATTCGCGATGGTTAGAGATATTTATGAATACTATGGTCAACCTATGGATTACTTAAGATATATGTTCCAAAAGCAATTAGAGTTTCTGAATGGTTACGAACCCATATCTTTAAGTAACTGTAAGAGAAGACAAGCAAGTGAATTAATTCAGTTAATTTTAGATTTCATATTCGATAACAATATACCTATGAGGATAGCCACAAGCACCCTCATGACGAACGATAAGTATTTTCTATATAAATCTACGATTAACCGTAAATGCGTTATATGCGGTGCTCCAAATAGCGATTTAGCACATTATCAAGCAGTAGGTAGAGGGCGAAATAGAAATAAGATAAATCATTACGGAAACAAAGTATTAGCACTATGTAGAAAACATCACAACCAACAAGACGACATGGGAATGAATAGTTTTAATAATCTACATCATTTAGAAAATTCGTGGGTGGATGTAGATGACAAATTAAACAGTATGTTACGAGGTGAGAAACAATGATGATGCCTAGAATGATTAAATCAATAGACAGAAAAGCTATTGGATATAGAGTCGCATCACTTAGAGCAAGTGATGATTGGTCCCAAGAAAAATTTGCAAATATATTCAAAGCAAATAAAAGTATTGTAAGCAAATGGGAAAGAGGTATTCATTTACCTAGTATGGATAGATTAAGAAAAATGGAACGAATATTCAACGTAACTCTTGAATGGTTGTTATACGGAGAAGGTGAAGAAGATGGGCGAAGTATCTTGGATAAAACTTAAAGTTGGAATGTTTGATGATAGTAAGATTAAGTACATTGAAGCATTACCCGAAAGAGACACAATCATTACGCTTTGGGTTAAGTTGCTAACACTAGCTGGTAAATACAATGAACAAGGTTACATCATGTTATCAGAGAACTTACCTTACAACGAAGAAATGTTAGCAAATGAGTTTAATAGACCACTCAATTCAGTGAGATTAGCGCTACAAACTTTCCAAATATTAGGAATGATTGAAAGTAGCAGTGGTGTATTGAAAATATCTAACTGGGATAAACACCAAAATATTGAAGGTCTAGAAAAAATAAGAGAACAAAATAGGTTGCGTAAACAAAAACAAAGAGAAAAACAAAAGACATTACCCGATAGTCACGTGAAGTCACGTGACGGTCACGCAACAGAAGAAGAACTAGAACTAGAAGAAGAACTAGAAGTAGAAAAGAGAAATACATTGTCGAGCAACTCGACTGTGTATCCATATCAATCAGTTATTGAATATCTAAATAATAAAACTGGTAAGCATTACAAACCTACAACTAACAAAACACAAACTGTTATTAAAGCTAGATGCAACGAAGGATTTACAGAAGATGATTTTAAGAAGGTAATTGATAACAAAGCAACTGAATGGAAAGGAACAGACATGGAGAAGTTTCTAAGACCAGAAACACTATTCGGTAATAAGTTTGAAGGCTACCTTAACCAACAAGTAAGCAATAAGGAATCAGATGATAACCCTTATGCAAATCTATTTTAGGGAGTGAGTAAATGAATCCCTTTGAGAATATCGCAAGTAAAGTAGGATTTAAAAACAAAATAGTTAAACAAGAGAACAACTTGAAATGTGAAAAGTGTGGGCGTACTTATGATTACTACGAATTTGATAACGGTCAAATAGTAAAAGATGGTTGTGACTGCGAAATGATAGCACTAGCTAAACAACAGAAAGCAGAGTTTGAGAAGCGTAACAAATCAGCTAAAGCAAATAGCATATTCAAGAAATCAATTATTAATGATGATCTATCACAATGTACCTTTGATAACTATAAAGCTACTAATGAAGAATTAGTACGAGCTAAAGCATTATGTGAAAGATATGTGGAAAACTTCACGCTTGATAATAAACAGTCTCTATTGCCGCAAGGTTCATTTGGTACAGGTAAATCACACTTATCAATGTCAGTTGTAAAAGGTATTAGAGAAAAAGGTTACTCAGTCCTTTACATGAATGTTCCACAATTAATATCAACTATCAAAGGAACTTATAACAAAAATACTAATCTAACCGAGCAAGACTTTAACAGAATTATTAGTGAAGTAGATTTAATGGTGTTCGATGATTTCGGGATTAACATGAATGAATTTGCAACAGGTAAGATGTTTGAACTTATTGAATCAAGAGTTGGCAAACATAACATATACACTACTAATTTAAATGCACAGGAACTAAGCAAGAATAAAGACGCACAACGTATATTTAGCCGAATGATGTCTAACACAACATTAATCAAAATGAACGGTGCAGATTATCGAATGAGAGGTATTAATTTTGATAACTAAGAATTTTATTAAACAAAAACTTGAGTGTTCCGATATATATGCTCAGAAACTCATAGAAGTGTCGCAGGGAGACGACAACACATTGTACAACCTATTTATCCAAAAGTTAAATGAACGCCAAAGACGAATGGCTATTGTGGAGGTAAGGTAATTGGGATTAAGCACTGAATATGATTTGAAAGATAGTACAGGTAAAGTGGTTGGTTCTGTTATACCACTTAATAATAATACGAATAGGTTATTCGGATTATATAAACGATATGGATTAGATGAATTCATCGTTACAGATAACAGATTAGAAAAAATAAAGAAACATTTCAATTTAACTAGAGTAGATCAAACAAGCATATTTGATTTCATACAGGAGTGAAGACATGGAAACAATTGAATTGAAAGTTGATGCACCTATGTCATCACCTAGACCACGATTTAGGAACGCTGGCAAGTTTGTACAGACTTACATTCCTAAGAAGGATACAGACCATAAGAAAGACTTACAGTGGCAAATGCCAATGTTGATGATAGATGAACCAATCAAATTAACAATAGAGTTCCATTTCCCTTTGTTGAAGTCATGGAGCAAGAAGAAACATGTTGCGATGCTTGGACAATATAAGCGAACTAAACCTGATATAGATAACTTAATCAAAACAGTGTTAGATGTTGCGAATGGTCACTTATGGAATGACGACAATCAAATAGTAGAGATTACAAGTTTTAAGAAGTATGCAGAGGAACCAAAGATAATCATGCATATAGATATAGAAGGTGATACACATGGAAGAAACAATCACACTGAAAATTAAAGTTGAAGTTGAACAAGAGGTAACTGTATCTGTGGCAGACAATTATGATTTAGAAGGTATAAAAGAACGTGAAGCAGATAAATTGGCTGAGAAATATAAATGTAATCCAGAGTTATTAGGATTTGAAGATATTAAATTTAAGGACGTATCAGACGTTCAAGTTAAGGATTATTAGGAGGACGAACAATGATAACAATACATGCGTTTGGTAAAAATTATGACATTTTAGGTGAGAATTTAAAATGTGTAGAGCGGTACGGATTGAATCACACTACTTTGAGAAATAGATTAACTAAAGGTTGGACATTACATGAGGCATGTCAGGTTCCTAAGAGTGGAAGGCGAGAAGAATTTAGAGCTGAACAGAAGTTAAAAGCAATTGATTACGATCCTGAAGTTGCTAAAGAAAGATATATAGAAAATAAACATAAGATTGAAAGGCCGTGGTTATATGATGGCACACCACAAGTGCATACACGTGGTAGATACGTTCAAGGTTTAATGGAAAAAGACATATTTCCGAAAGTGGTGAAGTAGATGAAGATTAAAGATTTAGATATCGGCTACACTGTTTGGTTTATTAAACCAGGTAAAACTTTATCGGAATATGGATTAGTTAAAGAATTGATATACAACGATGGTGAACCACAAGCAGTTGTTGAAATGGGAGAATATACGAAAGTCATTGATGATACTTATGATATAGCGATAGGAAGTGGATACGATGGGACAGAAACAACTTTATGAATACGTGATATACAAAGGTGATGAAATTATATGTGCTTGGTACACGTAAGGAATGTGCAGAGAAGTTAGAGGTTAGCGAACAGACTATTGGATTCTTATCTTCTGGTGTGAATAAGAGACGTGCGGCGAATAGTAACAGACCGAATAGCATTAGGTTAATTGCAGAGAAAGTATTGATATCTGAAATAGAGAAAGAATTAGCGCTATGATCCTATCAGATCCTATAAAAATTAAGTGTAAATTAAATACATGTGGGTTACAGACACATGAAGTTGCACAGTTACTACGTGATAAAGGTGTTAAAGGATTCGTAATATCCTCGAATGATAGAAATGTAATCGTAGCAGTACCACGTGAGGATATAAAAATGAACAGGAAGATAATGGAGGGGATAAGAGAATTAAGAGAGAAGTTTCTCTCTTAATTAGTAAGTATCTCAGATAGATGTTTTAATAATCCATCTCGATATTCAATATGCTCATTAATAACAGCTCTTGAAGTTCTTAACTCAATGTCTAGACCATCGGCAAAAGTGAATCGGTTTTTCCTTAAAAAGTATAAATAAAACTCAGTAGCACCGTATGATTCTAAATATATAGGTAGTTGAGTAGTTTTGATTGGTTGATTCATTTTAGTGCCACCTGTAATAAATAATTCTCTATTATCACAATATTCCTCATTGATGCTTAGGCCAGAAATTGCAATTGGTTCTGAGGAGTTATTAATGATACGTATTTGAGTATAGTACCCGGAGTTTGGAACATGATAAATATTTAAAAATTCATAATAGATATTAAACTTTTGTCGTTCCCAAGTTCTTAAGTAATTAAAAGCAGTTAAAAACATCATTGCGAATGAAATGAATAACGAAAGTAAACTAATAAAAAGCGTCATAGAAATCCTCCTTAATAATAAAAATATACCGGAGTTGATATATAAATGGAAGAACATTCAATGAATTATATAAAAAGAAAACTACCTTTTATACAGCACAATGATAATAAACAATGTAAAACCTGTTTTCAGTGCCCTAATTGCTTAAGTTATGAAACTGACAAAGAACATATATTTGATGAATCAACAATATTTTATATAAAACGTATTTGTTATGACTGTGGTTACTCAACCGTATACAAAGCATTTACTAAAAGGAGTGATGGCGAGTGACACATTTAACCTTACATGAAGAAATTTACAAAACTAGAATAGAATACCAAAAAATGAAAGCAGAACGCGACACACTTATCGATGATTTGTCTTGGTATAAAGCAAAGGTTAGTAGGTTGGAACGTGAGATTAAAGACTTCGAGAAAGATTATGAAATGGTCACTACTAACTGTATCTACTGGGAAGATAAAGCGCACTGGTTGGAAGATGAAAGTTCTAAATATATTAACCTTCTATCCGAAATCTCCCAACACATCGGCAACAAACCATCGAGCAGACAAGTATAAGTATTTTAGAGCGAAGTTGGATGGGTTAGGGATTAAGGAGGGGGCAGATAATGATTGAAGGTAAAATAATCACTTATTATTTAAGAGAATATGAATTTATGTTGAACGAGTTAAGAGATTTTGCAGAATGGCGAAGAGAAAATTTCGATAAACGCGAATGGGAATATAAAGGGAAGTTGCCCACTAAAGCGAAACTAAAAAGAACGAGAATGATTTTGAATGAATTGATGATGAAAGTAGAAAGTTAAGGAGGACAAGTAGATGGCACACGCTAAAGGTTTAATAACACATTTAAATTCTGTTTTCTACGATGAATATAAAAAAAGTCAAGCATAGAAGATATAGCAAAATTTTATGGGTTGCCAAAGTTAACTATACGCAAAGGAATACAAAAAGAGAAAATCAGATTAAGTGAGGACAAACAAAAATGACTAACACACTACAAATAAAACTACTAAGCGACAACGCAACGAAACCTAAACGAGCAGATGATGAATCAGCTGGTTACGACATATACGCAAGCAGAAACAGTGATACTTGAACCACAACAAAAAGCATTAGTTGCTACTGATCTAGCAGTGAACATTCCTAAAGGGTATGTGGGGTTACTGACAAGTAGAAGTGGTGTGAGTAGTAAGACACACCTTGTAGTTGAGACGGGTAAGATTGATGCAGGATTTCAAGGTCATATGAGGATTAATGTTAAGAATGATATGGATATCTCAAATGTGGCAACAACTAAAGCAGTTTTAAATGGTGAAAGATCATATTCATTATTAGATGTATCAGGAGAACGTATCGGTTTTTCAACAAATATGAATTGCTACAAAATCAACAAAGGCGACCGATTAGCACAGTTAGTTATCGTACCTATATGGACACCAGAGTTAGTACCAGTTAAGGAGTTTAGCAATGAAACAGCAAGAGGAGAAAAAGGGTTTGGTTCAAGTGGAACAAGATAAAGACATACTAGATAAAGTTAAGGAAGTGTTACAGCGTGACTAATTATCTTATAAGACACATAACCGACTCTACCAACCACACCTTCACTGAAGTCATCAAGCCACGAGAGAATGAGCGTTACGAGATTGTGAGTGCAGAGAGTAAGGCAGAGGCAAAAGAATTATATAGACAAGCTCAATTAAGAAACGGGATTATTAGTTTAAGTAAAGGTATGAGAAATATGCGTAAAGCTATGCAAGGGAAGGACAGTGAGTGATGTTAATTAATAGCATATTGTTAATGGCGATTCTTATAGCTTGGATGATAGTAAATGATTTATTCGGTAGCAGACTTAGAACAGAAACTAAAGTGTTGGGACGTATGATGATAACGGTGGGTATGATAGTTCAATTGTATGTACAGGTAAGAATATTATTTTTCTAGGAGGACGAATAAATGATTATAAAAATAAGAAGTCAATCTGGGAAGAATTACTATGCTACCTATGAAACTGACGACTTTAAAAAATAGTGGAAATGATTTTAAAAAGTGGAATGATTCATATAAAAGTATTAGATAAACAAAATCGTAAAGGGTTATTAAAGGTTACTGAAATAGAAAGTTTTATTGAGGAGGACGATGAATGACAAGGTACATGTTAAAACCACCATTTAATGTGAGTATTGGAGATAGAGTCGATGGGCCAGGTAAGGTGTATGATATTAAAAAATTAAAACATCCAGTTGTTATAGGGGACAAGAAACATAAGTATATTGAAATGAATACACAACACTTTATGACCAAGAAATTTATTGAAGATAACTTCACCAAAGGAACATACAAATCTGAAACACCCAAACGCATACTCAAAACATTACTAATCATAGCAGTATACGAGTTAAGTAAATACGTTACGAACGCAATCATTATTAAGTTACAGGCTAACGATACGGTGGATAAATTTCCAATGGATTATGTGGATTGAAGATAGGGGCGATTACTCGCCCTTTTGATTACTAAATCCAAGGATAGTGTGGTTTTTTGTCGCTTGAATTAATATAACCTATTGAGTTATATGAAACAACTACTCTACTACGATCAGATAATATTAGTTCGACTGAGTCGCCATCGAAGGGGTTAAAATTGATAACATTATAAGTTCTTCCCGCAGTAGTTACAGAAGCAAATAAATTTTGGTTTCTTGTGTAGCTTAAGTGATTATGAACTACGTATTTATCCATACTCTATTTCACCGCCATTCTAATAAAATCATTGTAAGTATACCAAAGTATAAATTCAATAGAAAGGATGGATTAAAAGTGGGGGTAGTATCTATTATTTTAGCTCTTTTAACTATATTTAGTTTCTTATCTAATATACGTAAAGATAATGATATAGCAAAATCAAATTATGAATTAGCACATTTAAAAAATTATATAACAACATACATTAATAAATAATTGGAGGTATACAATGCGTAAATCAACAATCAATTATTTAGAGTCAGAACTCATACAATATAATAGTACCCAGAAACGTATGGCTGACCTTAAAGAAGAGATACAATATCCTTGGCAAGAACAAGATACTAATATAGGTGGAGGTAAGAGTAATACCATCAGTAGTACAACAGAGAAACAAGCAACAAGACTTATAACTGATAAAAGGTTGGCACATATGCATAGAGTATCAGCCGCAATTACTACAGTGTATGAGCACGCACAACCAGTAGAGCGTGACCTAATGAACTTACTATACTTTGATAAGCCTAGAAGATATACAGTAGAGGGTATCATAGATAAGCTACCAATCAGTAGAAGAACATTCTTCAGACTAAAGAAGAGAATTCTATGCAATCTAGCAGATGAGTTAGGTATTATGCATTAAGTAAGGTTGGCACTAACTTGGCACTTTTGACACGTGTCAAGGTGTTATTATGTTAGTATAAGCAATTGTATCGTAACAGTTGTGCTTGGTACTTCAGTGCTCATTAACAATACTATATTATATTGAGGCACATCACATTGAGTGGTGTGTCTTCTTTGTGCTTATTGATATGAGTATCATCACATGAATCATTATAACTATCTATTAAACAACAGTCATGATGATGTACTCATATGAGTTAGCATACATAACTCATACGTCACAACCATTGGTGATCTAAATGTATCTAGATTAATAAGCTTAACTCATAAGGAGAATAGCGAGATGGCACTAACAAAGGAGCAACGTCGTTCGTTCTATAATGATAAACGATGGAGAGACAAGAGAGAGTGTATTAAAGAGCGAGACCATTATGAATGCCAAGAATGTAAGAGGCAAGGTAAAGTATCACTTGATATATACGAGCCTAATAAGAATGGTCGTAAGAAGATAAAGCTTGTAGTACATCACATTAAAGAGCTCGAATTCAATCCTGAGTTAGCATTAGACGATGATAATTTAGAAACGCTTTGTGTCGATTGTCATAATAAAATTCATGACAGACACTATACAAATTGGAGAACGCCAAAGAAGAATAAATGGGCTGAAGATGAAATGTGGTAATAGAATATTTATTAATTTATATAAAAATAAAATTTAATTTTAAAATACCCCCGGGTCAAAAACTTTTTAAATAAAAATGGCTCGGGGAACCGGTGTAGGGGAATGACATCTAGCAGATTTGGTATTAAAATTTATACGTTAGGGGGTATGTATGAAAAATAAAAAAGTAATAGAGCAGTATCTATTAGAAAAAATTGAAAAAGATAATCCTGTACAAGTTGAAAAAGTACAGCGATACCTAAACTTATTAAACATTTATTATATGCTCGGATGAAGATATTGAAATGCATGGCACGTTAGTTGAAACTAAAAATGCCTCTCAAACGTTTCTAAAACCAAATCCTGCAGTTGCTGAAAAGAATAAAATTAATTCTTCCTTACTTTCAATAGAAAAGTCATTTGGTTTTGAAAAAATAGAAATTGAAGAAGAACCGTCAAGTAGTGGTTTGCTATGATAAAAAACAAACATGTTGAAACTTATATCAATCAATATAAGCAAGGAAAGATAACACTTAACAAAGAGAGAATTGATTTAATTAAGCATTTGGAAAAAAACATACTAACAAGAAGTGATGTGTTCTTTGATGAAATTAAAATCGAAAATTGTATTAAATTCTCTGAAAAATGGTATTTTCCATTACAACCATTTCAAAAATTTATAATAGCCTTCGTGTTTCTATTTAAGCGACAAAAAGATGAAATGACAGATGAAGAAATTATATCCCCTTACTTTAAACAATTCTTTATCACACTTGGTCGAGGTGGTGGTAAAAATGGTTTGATTAGTGCTTTAACTAATTTTTTCTTAACACCTTATCATGGCATCAAAAAATATGATGTCTCTGTAGTTGCTAACAGTGAAGATCAAGCTAAAGTATCATTCAAAGAAGTTTATGACATGATTACTGATAATGATTTATTTATAAAAAAAGGGAGAAAGAGTGCACCGTTTAGACGTACTCGAACTGAAATTGAAGGGTTGGAAACTCAATCTATCTTCAGGTTTAACACATCCAATGCTGAAACCAAAGATGGTGGGCGTGAAGGGTGTGTTATTTTTGATGAAGTTCATCAATATGAAGATGCTCGGAATTGTTAACGTAAAACGCGGAGGACTTGGAAAAGTTGAACACGGTCGAACAATATATATCGGTACAGATGGAGATATCAGAGAAGGGTTTATGGACGGATTAAAAGAGCGCAGTCAAGAATTACTCAGTGGAGCTGATGTGGAGGATAGGTTGTTCCCTTTTTATTGTAAGCTAGACGAAAAGGAAGAAGTAGATGACCCTTCAGCTTGGGAAAAAGCTAACCCTATGTTCCATAAGCCTTTATCTAAATATGCTAGAAACTTATATGAGGAAGTTCATTCGGAGTATAAAGATTTAATAAGAAACCCAGGTAACAGGGGTGAGTTCATGACTAAGCGTATGAACATACCAGAAACAGACCCGGAAAAAGTTGTAGCGTCTTGGGAAGATATACTTGCAACTAATCAGGAGATACCTGAACTTAAAAACAAACAGTGCACAGGCGGGCTTGATTATGCTAGGATTACTGACTTTGCGACCGTAGGGCTTTTATTCAGAGATGGTGACAAATATATTTGGAAATCCCACTCTTTTGTCCGTAAAGGTTTCTTAGACTCAGTAAAATTAAAGCCACCCATTCATGAATGGGAAAAAAAGGGTTACTCACGATTGTAGATGGCCCAGTGATAGATGAAGAATATATCGCTAGATGGTTTGATGAAATGCGACAAATATATGGTTTGGAAAAAGTAATCGTAGATAACTATCGAATGGATTTAATAAGAAAAGTATTTGAAGAGTACGGCATAGAATATGAAGTTATCAAAAACCCACGATCCATACACGGGTTGCTTGCACCAAGAATTGAAAGTATGTTTGCAAATAAAGATTTAATATTTGGTGACGACCCATTAATGCGTTGGTATACAAATAACGTTTTAGTTAAAACAAGGCCAGATGGTAATAGAGAATTTGACAAAAAAGATAGAACTAGAAGAAAAACAGACGGTTTCCAAGCACTGGTGCATGCTTTATATCGTGCGGATGAATTGCTAGAAGCGGATATTGGCGACAGTTTAGATTTCTTAAATGCAATCAACTTTTAGTTGAAAGGAGGAAAACGATGGTTAGTTTTTTTGACAGGATTTTTAACAGACATGAAGAAGCAAGTTGGATGTATGACCTTGAGTTATTTCAAGATACATCGCAAAAAGCTTATTTAAAACAAATGGCATTAAATACATGTATTGAATTTCTTGCTAGAACCATTTCACAATCAGAGTTTAGATTGACAGATGAAAATAATAAAGTAATTAAAGACAGTGTTTGGTACAAATTAAACACACGACCTAATACGGATTTGTCATCTACTGATTTTTGGCAATCTGTTATTTATAAACTCATTTATGACAATGAAGTATTAATTATAGTTACAGATTCGAAAGATTTAGTGATTGCAGATGATTTTCACCGTAAGCGTTTTGCCTTATACCCCGATGTTTTTGAGGGGGTAACTGTTGGAGAATATGAGTTTGAGCGCTCATTTAAAATGGTTGATGTGCTTTATCTGACATATAACAATGAAAAACTCAATAAATTCACTGAAGGGTTATTTGCTGATTATGGAGAAATATTTGGCAGAATGATAAATGCCCAATTGCGTAATTATCAAATTCGCGGAATCATAAATGTTGATTCGCAAAATGTAAACAATGAAAAAGAAATTACCAAAATGCAAAATTATGTAAATAAAGTTACTGAATCATTTAGTAAAAACGGTGTCGCGATTGCCCCCTTGAATAAACAGTATGCATACCAGGATGTCTCATCAGCTAGTAAGGGTAATAACGCCCCGTTTGATGAATTAACGAAACTACAAAAAGCTATGGTCGATTCAGTAGCGAAAGCGATTGGCATACCACCTTCTTTAATACATGGTGAACTCTCTGACTTGAAAAATGCTTTAGAATCTTTCAGTAAATTTTGTACTAAACCATTAAACAAAAAGATTGAAGATGAATTAAAAGCAAAGCTATTAACTCAAAAAGAAGTTATTAAAGGTAAGAACTTGAAAGTTATAGGTATTGACAAGAAAGACCCACTCGAAATGGCAGAAGCTATTGATAAGCTAGTTGCTTCAAGCACATTCACACCTAATCAGGTGCTTGTCTTACTAGGTGAAGAGCCTTCTGATGATCCTAAGATGGATGAATACTTTGTTACAAAAAACTACACAAAAGCAAATAAAAAAGAAGTGAATGAAGAACCATTAGAAGGGGGTGATAAATGATGAAAATAAACGTTAAAGGCGCAATTGTGCCGAACAATGACAAATGGATATACGACATGTTAGAAATGGACGCCACATCGCCTAAAGACGTGTTTGATGCGCTATCATCTACTGATGAAGATGTAGAAGTTATCATCAATTCAGGTGGTGGGGATGTATTTAGCGGAAGTGAAATCTATACATCTTTGAAAGAACATCAAGGTAATGTAAACGTCAAAGTTGTTGGTGTTGCCGCAAGTGCAAGCATCTGTAATTGCAATGGCAGGCTCAAAAACAGAAATGAGTCCTACAGCACAAATGATGATTCACAATGCTAGTTCTATAGCTGTTGGGGATAATAGAGAAATGCAAACTGCATATAACATGTTAACTTCAGCTAATAAAGCAGTTGCTAATGCCTATATTGCTAAAACAGGAAAATCAGAACAAGAAATTACTGATCTAATGAATGAAGAAACATGGTTTAGCGCAGATACAGCAGTTGAGCAAGGATTTGCAGATAGCAAGATGTTTGATGAAAGCGCACCGAGATTGGTTGCTAATTCAGGACAAATGCTATCTAACGATGCAGTAAGTCGTATTGCAACATTAATGAGTAAAACACCAGAGGTAAATATTGATGTTGAGGAAATTGCAAATAAAGTTATAGAAAAACTAGAAGATAAAAAAGAACCAGTTATTGATAGTTCTACTAAAGGAAAAACAGTAGAAAACAATAAGTCTAGGTTCTTTTTTTAATACAAAAAACAAGGAGGGTCATTTAAATGACTATACAATTATCAGATGATTTTAAAACAGCGCGTCAGGAATTCTTAAATGCAATTCAAAATGGCGAAGACGAAAAAGCACAAGCCGAATTATATGGCAAAATGATTAATGAACTATTCGAGGAATCAAAAGCACAAGCACAGGCTGAAGCAGAAAGAGTTTCTAGCCTACCTACAGCAGAAAGCAAGTTAACTGCTGAACAACGTAAATTCTTTAATGAAATCAACACAGAAGTTGGATATAAAGAAGAAAAATTAATACCAGAAGAAACAATTGATCGTATCTTTGAAAATCTTACTACAGAGCACCCATTACTTGCAGACTTAGGTATTAAGAATGCCGGCTTACGTCTTAAATTCTTAAAATCTGAAACAAGTGGCGTAGCAGTATGGGGTAAAATCTTTGGAGAAATCAAAGGGCAATTAGATGTAGCGTTCAGTGAAGAAACTGCAATTCAAAACAAATTGACAGCATTCGTAGTTTTACCAAAAGATTTAAAAGACTTTGGTCCTGCATGGGTAGAACGCTTTGTTCGTTTACAAATTGAAGAGGCATTTGCAGTTGCGCTTGAAGCAGCTTTCTTAAACGGTACTGGTAAAGAACAACCAATTGGCTTAAGTCGTCAAGTTCAAGAGGGCGTGTCAGTAACAGGTGGCGTTTATCCAGAAAAAGAATCATTAGGAACGCTAACATTCAAGGATCCGCGTACTACTGTACTTGAGTTAACAAAAGTATTTAAAAATCACTCAACAGATGAAAAAGGAAAATCAGTAGCAGTTAAAGGTAACGTGACTATGGTGGTTAATCCATCTGATGCGTTTGATATTCAAGCACAATATACACATTTAAATGCTAATGGTGTGTATGTAACAGCATTACCATTCAACTTGAATGTAATTGAATCTGTGGCGCAATCTGCAGGTAAAGTATTAACTTATGTTAAAGGTCGTTACGATGGTTACTTAGTCGGTGGTATTAACTTACAAAAATTCGACCAAACTTTAGCAATTGAGGATATGGATTTATATACTGCTAAGCAATTTGCTTATGGTAAAGCTAAAGATGATAAAGTAGCAACTGTTTACGACTTAAACATCAATTCAGAGGAAGGTTCGCCCTAATGAACCCCAAAACGTTGAAGTTGTAGCTAATGCAAAATCAGCCTCAATTACAGCGGATTAGGGGTGTGTGGAAATGGATGAATTACTAAAAGAGTTCAAGCAACGCATGCATATATTTCACAGTTCTGAAGATGAATCGTTAAAGCAGTTTTTAAACAAATCCTATATAGCGATTCAATCAATCTGTGGAAGCTTTGATATTGAAGATAGTCCAATAGGTCAAGAGTTAGTAATGGAACGTTCGCGATATGTTTATAACGAGCAGTTGCAGTTTTTCCATAAAAACTTTTCTACATTATTACTTGATTTTGGACTTAATAATAAAGTGTTTGGTGGTGATGAGTTTGGCATCGATGAGATACAAGAGTAAGAAAGTACAGTCAGGCGACTTACGTACACCCGTAATATTTTATCAGTATAAGAATGAAGGACCTTACCCAGACGATGTAAAAGAAGTTGAAGTGCATCGATGTTATGCCGAAACTTATAATCCATCTATGAAAGATAGAGAAATTCTAGGTGTGAATGAGTCTATGCAAGGTCTAAGTATGGTAATAAGAGACGCTTATCAGTCATTTACACCCAACAACAAACACATCGTTTTTGTAGAAGATTTTAGGATAGAGCAACCCTTATTCAATATATATGAAGTAAGACTCGATACACCTGAACGAGGCTTTATAACTGTGATTTTAGGGGAGAAATAATGGGTGTTGAGATTATGGGGATTAAAGAGCTAGAAAATCAATTAGAACAACGATTCGGTGCTAGCGTTATGAGAGCTATAAGTGATAGAGCCTTAACAGAAGCTTCTGACTATATGCTTGGGGAAATGAAAACACATTTTAAAGCTTTTAAAGATACAGGTGCTTCAATAGAAGAGATGACTCGAACAAGACCTTTTACTGATGCCAAAGACAGACAAAGAACTGTAGTCATTGAATGGGTAGGTCCTAGAGATAGGTATAATCTAGTACATTTAAACGAACATGGTTATGATCGTAATGGTAAAAAGTTTATACCTAGAGGGTTTGGAGTCATTGCTAAAACGCTACAAGCAAATCAAGCAAGATACAGGAAAATTGTAATTGATGAATTGGGGAAAGGCTTATGAATATACTTGCATATATAAGAGAAATAATAATAAACGATGAGCTGATTAAAAATCATGTTTCAAATAGAATCTATTTTTATGAAGTGAGTGAAAATGCCGATACAACAAAGCCTTTCATTATTCTTTCGCCAGTTGTAGACAGTCCAAGTTCATTTGCTTCAGATAAGTATCTATCAGAAACTTTTACAATACAAGTCGATGTGGAAAGTTATAAAGATCAATCTACTATTGATATAACAAAGAGAGTTCGCTATTTGCTTAAAGAATACGGCTTTTTTCAAGCGTCAAGTGTGATAGATGCATATTTTAAACAGACAAAACGGTATGTCAAATCAAAAAGATATGAGGGTATACCGAAAAGTAAATATTACAAGGGTGAACGTGTCGAATAGATGCGTTCTTTTTTGTACCAAAAATTAGGAGGAATTCAAATGGGTTCAAGCAACAGTAGGATTTAAAAAGTTACACGTAGGTGTTTTCGACGATAAAGCAGAAAAAATTATTAAAAAGATGACTTGGCAAGATGACAAAGGTGGTACTGTCAACATGAATATCACTGGTTTAGCACCAGAAATGGTTGATATGTGGGCGTCAAATAAACGTGTTTGGATGAAGAAACAAGGAACTAATGAAGTTAAATCGGATACAGATTTATTCAATATCCCTACAGAAGATTTAGATTCTGTTCTAGGGCGTGAAAAAGATGAAAACGGCACTTCATGGATTGGCGACGATACTCGCGCACCGTACGTTGCAGCAGTTGGAGAATCAGAAGATGCAGATGGTAATCCGATTTATTGTGCATTAGTTAAAGGTACTTTCAGTTTGGATCAAGTTGAATTTAAAACAGCTGCAGAAAAAGCTGAAGCACCAGAAGCAACGAAACTAACAGGCGATTGGATGAACCGCAATATTGACGGCAAATCTCGTGCGGTTGGTTACCACGAAGGAGAAGAAGGTGCAGAAGCTTTCCTTGCATTAGTTTTCCCGGAGTCTACTGAAGAATCAGTAACACCCTAAGGTTCCCCAAAAAGTTGAAGTAAGTGCAAACAGTAAGTCGGCATCTATTTCAGCAGAATAGGGGTTTTCAAATTATAAATAGGAAGGTGAAAACATGGCTGATACATTAAACTTATATAAAGGAGAATCACTTGTAAGCAGTTCTGCATATGCAGAAGGTAAAGCTACAGTGACTATCAATGAATTAGAAGCAAATACTGATTATCCAGTAGGTACTTATAAAGTTGCGAGACAAAATGAACATGGAGAGTCGTCAAAAGTAGATGTACCGCTTTCAAAACAAAACCTATCACGGTAACAGGTGTAACTATTTCACCTAAAACAGCAAGTGTAGACGTAGGTAGTACAACTAAACTGTCAAGTACAGTAGCGCCATCAACTGCAACTAATAAGAAAGTAACTTATAGTTCTTCTGCTGATAATATTGCTACAGTAACCGCCGATGGCACTGTAGAAGGTGTGGCAGAAGGTGAAGCTACAATTACAGTTACAGCACAAGACGGAAGTAAAACAGATACGTCTGTTATCACTGTTATCACTGTTAGCGCAGTAGTTGAACCAGAAGTATAAGAAGTTATTGAGGGCTTATAGCCCTCTTTTTTATTTATAAAATTATCAAAGGAGATTACAAAAATGACTAAAAAAGTAGAAATTAGATTAATTAATCCAGAAACAAACAAGGTAGAAGTTCACACAAGAGAGAGTGAATTAACAGTTCAAGACAAATTAGATTTCGCACAAATGCAAGATAACTTTACTAATGAGCTTAGAGAAGAAACGATGACACAAGTTAAAGCTATTAAAATCAGAACTGAATTTTTATCATCGTTATTTGATATTCCAGAAGAACAAATTTTAAAAGGTGTTAAATCAGCTGAATTCGATGACGTTTGTAAAGATATCTTTTCTCAAATTTCTCCAGAAGAGTTTCCAGATGAAGAGGATGAAGAATCGGGAAAGTAGTCTCTTTTGATGAGTTTAGAAAAAATGTAGATTCGATCATGCAATTTTGTATGCGTGAGTATGGGTGGACGATAGACGAAGTAAAACGCCAACCCTATGAAACTTTATGCCGAATGATAATTGATAAAGGTGAAGAAAAAGAAAATCAGAAACAATCAGAAGTGATAACGGGTTCTGCACTTAAACAATTATTTGGAAGCTAGAAAGGAGGAAGAAAATGAGTGAAAATATAAAAGGTGTAACGATACGTAACACCATGGATAACTCTCAAGTAGAAGAAGGGTTTAAGGGTTTAAAACGTCAGTTAGGTTTAGCAAACAGTGAATTGAAATCTAATTTATCGGCATTTGATAAGTCTGAAAAATCTATGAAGCAGTACCAAACAAGAATAGATGGCCTTAACAATAAAATGAAAATCCAAAAGCAAATGTTTAAGCAAGCAGAACAGGAGCTTAAAGACTTAAATGCAAATTATACAAAGGCCAAACAGACAGTTTCAAGTGTCGAAAAGGCCTATAAATCATTAGCCGATGCAACGAAAAAAGAAAAAGCCGCACTAGATAAATCTAATGACGCAATTAAATCCTCTAATGCTGAATTAAAGAAATCACAAACTCAGTATAAGCGTACTACGGAGCAAAAAGATAAGGCTTATCAAAAGTTAAAGCAACTTAGACAAGCTGAAAAAGAATTGAAAAATTCAAATCAAGCTACTACTGCACAGCTTAAAAGAGTCGCTGATGCTACACAGAAACAATCCCAAAAACATAAAGAGTTAGTTCAAAAGTATAAAGAAGAAGATGCTCAAGTTAAGAAATTAAGAAACCAAAACAACTCTTTAGTATCCACTAACAAAAAAGTCAAAGACACGTATGATAAAACTAATACTGAGTTGAAACAGACTGAAAAAGAATACAAGAACCTTAATACAACAATTAAGAATCATGGTCAAAACTTGTCGAATGCTCAGAAAAAAGTGAATAACGAACGTACTTCAATGAATAACCTGCAAAAATCTATTGATAGAACTTCTAAGGAAATGAAAGCTTTCAATAAAGAGCAACTTATTGCTAACAGTCAATTCACAAAAACTGCGGATCATCTTGATAAAATGTCGGATAAATTTGGCAGAATGGGACACGGTATGAGTTCCATAGGTCGTTCCCTGTCTATGTATGTAACGACACCTATAGTTGCTGGATTTGGTGCTTCTGTTAAGGCGGCAGTAGATTATGAACAATCATTAGCAGGCGTAGCCAAAACAACAAACTTATCAGGCTCAGAGTTAAACAAAATGAGCAATGAGATAATGGGAATGTCTAAGAAATTACCTTTTGCAAGCAACAGAAATAGCGGGAGTTGCAGAAGCTGCAGGGCAATTAGGTGTTAAGAAATCAGAGATTACAGATTTCACAAAAACAATGCTAGATATGTCAGTGGCGACTAACCTTACATCAGAAGAAGCGGCAACAGAATTCGCAAGATTTGCCAATGTCTGCTGGTATGCCTATTGATAAAGTAGATAGATTGGGAGCAAGTGTAGTTGCACTTGGTAATACAACAGCAACAACAGAAAAAGAAATTGTTGAAATGGGTCAAAGATTAGCTGGTGCTGGTTCACAAGCAGGATTCAGTGCAGACCAAATTATGAGTATTTCAGCAACAATGTCATCAGTTGGGATAGAAGCTGAAAGTGGCGGTACATCTATGACTCAAATTTTTAACAAGATGACCAAAGCGACTGCTGAAGGCGGAGACGCACTAGAAAGCTTTGCAAAAACTTCAGGTATGTCAGGTGAAGAGTTCGCAGAAACATGGGAAAACAACCCAACTAAAGCCTTATCTGCGTTTGTTAAAGGTTTGAGTAATACAGAAGGCGGCGCTAAAGGTGTGCTTAAAGCCCTAGATAATGTTGGTATTAAGGGTATTCGTGAAGCTGATACAATTCGTAGATTATCTAATAATCATAAAATTCTAGATAAAGCTTTAAAAACTGGATCTAAAGGTTGGAAAGAAAATAACGCTTTAACTAATGAAGCAAAGACACGTTATAAAACAATGGGTTCTCAGCTTCAAATTTTTAAAAACCAACTCTTTGCATTAGGAAAAGACATAGGTAATGTTATTGCACCTGCTGTTGTAGGAATAACTAAAAAATTCGGACAATGGGCAGAGTCATTTACTAAGATGCCGAAACCGATTAAAGGCATTGCTATTGCTTTAGGTTTAGTAGCAGCAGCTACAGGGCCTGTTCTGTTAGGTACGGGATTATTATTAAGAGCTATTGGCAGTGCGGCAAAAGGATATGCAGTGCTAAATAGACAAATGGCAGTTAACAGCGCAGAAGCAGTTGTTAATGCAAGCGCTAATAAAGCTGCAGCTGGAACCTTGGCTACAACAGGAAAAGCAACTAAAGCACAACAAGGCCTATTTGGTAAACTAGGAAATGTGCTAACTGTAACTACTGGTAAATACAGTAAATTAGGTAATGCAGTAAAAATCGGCGGAAAATTATTAGGAAAAGTGACGATTCCATTAACAATACTTACAACAATATTTGGTGTTGCTTATGAAAAGATGGATTGGTTCAAACAAGGCTTTAAAGATATGGGTAAATTTGTTAACCAAATTGGCGCCAACATCGATTTCTCATGGATTGGAAAATTAGGCAAAGAATGGGATAAATTCAAAGATGATATGGCTAAAGGCTTACAAGACGGTGCTTTATTTAAAGGTATAAAAAAAGGTTTTGATGGGCTACATTATGCAGTGTCAAAAGCTACTGATACAAATAATGTATTCGGAAAAAGTGTTTCAAAAGGAACTAAGAAAGCTTTGAGTGCATATAATAATTTATCCGAAAAAGCGAAAGTAAAGCTTGAAACAATTCAAGTTACTCATGAAAAAATTGGAGATAAACAGTTTCAACAAATCACCACATTATATGGAAATATCAATGAAGAAATAACAAAACAACTTAATAAGCGACATGATAGTGAAGTTAAAGGCTTAGAAAAGATATTTAAGGATACGAGTGGTCTTTCTAAATCAGAAGAAGCTAAAATTTTAGAAAACACTAAACTTAATAATGAAAAAGAATCTAAAGAAACTCAGAGAATCAGTGATGAGATTTTAAGTATTTACGATATCGCACACAAAGAAAAACGATCATTGACTACTAAAGAGAATGAAAAACTAGTGAAACTTCAAGAAGAACTAGATAGAAATACAGTTAAATCGTTGTCTAAGGGTGAAGTAGAACAAAAAGCTATCCTTGAACGTATGAAACAAAACAAAGGTGAGCTCTCAATGCAAGCTGCAGCAAATGTTATTAAAGAAAGTGCAAAAGAGCGTGATACCACAGTTAAGGATGCTAAAAGTAAATATAAAGATACAGTCGCAGAAGCAATAAAACAAAGAGACGAAACAGGTACTTTGTCAAAAGACCAAGCAGATAAAGTTATAAAAGATGCAAAAGATCAGTACGATGAATCAAAAGGGAAAGCAGAAAAGCAACATCAAAACGTAGTAGATCAAGCACAATTGCAAAATAAAGGTGTAAAAAAACATATAGATGACCAAACAGGACATGTCAAATCTAAATGGGAAATCATGAAGGACGATTCTATTGGTGGCGCGAGAAAAATAGCTAAGAAAGTTGGCGGTTGGTTCTTAGATACCAAAAAAAGTGCTGATAAATTCTGGGGCAAAATAGGTAGTAAAATAGGTGGGTCTGCCAAATCAGGATACAATGGTGCAAAAAAATGGTTCAGTCAGTTACCAGGAAAAACAGCAGGATGGTTCAAGAGCACTAAGAAAAGCACCGACAAGTTTTGGGATAAAATTGGAGGCAAGATTGGAAGTTCAGCTAAATCTGGTTACAACGGTGCTAAGAAATGGTTTAGCCAATTACCCGGTAAAACTACAAGTTGGTTTAAATCAACAAAGAAAACTACAGATGGCTTTTGGAATAAAATAGGTAGTAAAATAGGATCTTCTGCACTTAACGGCTATAAGGGTGCAAAAAAATGGTTTGGTGAAACTACTAAAAACGCAAAAAACAACTTCAAAGATTCGTGGGGTTCAGCCAAAGATAAGTTTGGAAAAATAGCCGATAAAGTCGAGACGAAATCACACAGTGTTGCAAAATCGGCAGGTAAATGGTTTGGCGAAACCTATAAAAGTACAAAAGGCAACTTTTCTAACATGTGGGGCAAAGCTAAAGATATTTTTGGCAAAATTGCCGGTGAAGGCGAAGACAAATCTAAAAAAACTCATGGAAGTTGGAAGAGTTGGTTAGGTAAAACGCTAGATTGGATTAAAAACATCAGTAAAGATTTTGGGAAAGCTGCCTCTGATTTAGGTAAAAATGTAGCTAATAAAGCAGTCGACGGTCTTAATGGCATGATAGGCGGTATTAATAAAATATCTAAAGCCATTACAGATAAAAACCTAATAAAAGAAATTCCTCATCTATCTACAGGTACCTATGATGGGTCTAATGTAGCAACAGATTCAAATGGTGGATTAAGACAATCAACTTTAGCTGTTGTAAATGATAAAGGCGCAGGTAATGCACCAGGTGGTGGCGTTCAAGAAGTAATTGAAAAAGCTGATGGCTCATTACATGCACCACAAGGCAGAAACGTAGTAGTTCCTTTAGATCCTGGGGATAAAGTTCACAACGCAAGAGACACAAAACGTTATAAAGATATGGGTCTATTACCTAGGTTTGCTAGTGGAACTAAGAAAAAGAAAAAGAATCAATTAGATTATCTTAAAGAAGCAGCAGGCGGAGTAGTTAAAGAAACAGGTAAGAATATATCTGATGGTTATCATAGTAAAAAAGAAGCATCTAAAGATGCCCTTGACACTATAAAAAAAGGCGGAAGTAAAGTATTAGATAAAGGTAAAGATGCAACAGGCTGGTTAGGTGATAAAATTGGCGATGTTTGGGACTATGTTAAAGAACCTGGCAAATTAGTAGAGAAGATGATTGGTCATATAAGTTTTGGGAAAGAAAACAAAACTATGGAAATGGTCGGACTAGCATTTAGTAGCCTTAAAAAATCTTTAGTAGACAAAGTTAAGTCTTGGTTTGAAGAAGCTGAAGGCGGAGACGGAGATGCAACTTGGTTATTAAAACATCAAATACTACAAACATTTGGTCACTATACTGGAGGTTTAATGTTCAATGGTGGACGACACTATGGAATGGACTTTGCAATGCCTACAGGAACAAGTATTAAAGCATTAACGGCAGGCAAGATTATTCAGTCGAGTGCTGTAGCAGGTGGTGGCGGTAACCAAATAACTTTAGAAGAACCAGGTGGTAAATGGTTCCAATGGTATATGCACATGAGTAAACTAATAGCCAAAAAAGGGGATAAAGTTAGTCCTGGAGATGTTATTGGTTTATCAGGAAACACTGGTAATTCTACAACACCTCATCTACACATCCAACGAATGAAAGGTTATCCATCAAACGATACAGCTGTAGACCCTAAGAAATGGTTAGAGTCGCTAAAAGGTGGAGGACAAAGTAAAGCAGCTAGTAAATGGGCACCAGAGATTAAGAAAGCTGCTAATCGTATGAATGTATCTCTTAAAGGAAACGATTTGAAAAATATCATCTCACTTATTAATGCTGAGTCTAGCGGTAATGCTGGTGTTACTCAGTCAACAGGAGTTAACGATATTAACGCTCAAACAGGAAATCTAGCACAAGGTTTACTGCAATATGTACCTCAAACCTTTAAATCATATGCTATGAAGGGTCATGGCAATATTAAATCGGGGTATGACCAATTACTCGCTTTCTTCAATAATAAATATTGGAGAAGTCAGTTCAATCCTAATGGTGGTCGGTCACCGAATGGTCCAAGAAGATACGCAAACGGTGGTATGGTTACTAAGCATCAAATTGCTGAAATAGGAGAAGGAAATAAAGCTGAAATGGTTATTCCTTTAACTAAACGTAATAGAGCTGTTCAACTTATAGAGCAAGCAATGCAATATGTTGGTATGGATACAGGAAAAACTAATGTAACAGTGAATAATGACAACTCAACTATTGAAAAGTTATTGAAACAACTTGTTAGAGTGAACGATCAAAATAATAAACTTACTCAAACAATCATTAGTTTGTTAAGCAATCAAAAGCAAGGTAATCCTAAAGATGTAGCAAACGTTATTTCACAAATCTTAGGAGAGAATATGCGCATGGCTAGTTATAGTCAAGGAGGTTAGAAATGGCGGAAGATAGATGGTTGAAAATCATAGATGAAAATGGAACGACAAATATTAATGAACATATTAGTAAATTTATTTTTCTAGATGCGAAGTCAACATATCCTACTTCAGTGGAAGACAGTATAACAATAAAGGGCGTAGATGGTGAGTTACCTAGTGTAGCTTCTTTCTCACCTTTTAATTTAGTTGTTAAATTTGGTCTTGATGGGATAGATGAAAAAGACATTAGCTTAATGGAACAAATATTAAGGAATTTGTTTTATAGAAGAAAACCTTATTATGTTGTTAGTTCAAACAATCCAGGTAGAAAGTATTTAGTTAATAATCCAGATATGAATCCAGATTATACAGACTTTTCAGCAACTCGTTTTGAAATGACTTTCAGCGTCAAAAAAGGATATTCCGAATCACTTAAAGATACAGATGAATTTAGTTTATCTAGTGGTGATTGGCAATTTGAAGGCGGTTTGTTATCTGACGACGAAATTAAATACAAGCACGATACGACTAGTTATAAAATATACAATGGGTCATCAGACACAATAAATCCTTTGCTAAGACACAGATTCAAGTTAATCGTTAACATAGACGCACCTAAAGGTTTTAAGATAACTAACAAAACTACTAATGACACATTCGAGTACAAGAAAGCTATTAAGAGTAATCAAACGCTAACCATAAATGGCGTACATCCTTTTATTAATAACAATCGTGTAGGTATTGACACTAATTGGCAATGGTTAACATTAAATGAAGGTTTTAACAATATAGAAATTACAGGCGAGAATATAAGCAAAGTATCAACTCAATGGATATTCCCGTTCATATATAGGTAGGTGAATGAATTGAAAGACATGATACTAAAGAATAGAAAAGGTACTTTCGGAGAGATACTCACCGATTATGACTTTGGTTCTTGGAAACTTAGTTATGAACGGAACAATGAAAGATCTATTGATTTCACTATATATAAAACCTCTATGAATTGGGATTTATTCGAATCATTACTTAACGAAATGTTACTTGAATGGAAAGGGCAAAACTATGTTGTGAAGTCGACGGCAATTAAATATGACGGTATGAATGTGATAAATGAAGTCACTGCGAAACATATATTTATGGAGTTCCAAAATCACTATATACAAAAAGATTTGGAAAACGAAGAACTTAACAATGAAGAAACAGAAGAAAATAGTAAGCCTACAATGACATTAGAACAGTATTTAGATTTTGGTTTTAAGGGCAATAAGATTGGTTATACTTACAAAATTATAGGTAAGTTTGACCAACGAGTAGCAGTAGATGAACTAGGTAATAAAAACGGAATGGAATACTTAACCGAAGGGGCAGAATTATTTAATTATATTTACTTTGCAGATAACAAAAAGATTTATATCTATGATGAAGAAAGTTTTTATAAAGCCGCAGACATACCTTTAATATACAAGTATAACTCTAGTGAAGTACAAGCTACTACAACGACTACAGACCTATTTAACTATATACAGGGTTTTGGTAAGAAGAAAACGAAAGCTGAAACAAAAAACTATAATCCTATGAAACCTAAAGACTTAAACTATTCTGGTGCATTCATCAAAGATGGCACTTGGCGTACTGAAAGTGTTGGCGCTAGTTACACTAAAACATTTAATTGTAAATGGGGTAATGAAACACTTGAATGGACATTAAAGAAAATGTCTAAAGGCGGTGTGTTAGATATCTATTTAGATGATGAACATGTGGGCAGATATGAATGTTATAGCAAAACTGCAACGACTGAAAAGATTATCATTGCTCAACGCTTATCAAAAGGTAACCATACTTTTAAAGCAGTGTTCAGAGGTGCTAAGAGTGGTGTTGATTATAAGAAATCTAAACCATGTATGTATGTAGGGACAGAGAAATCAACAGTGTTGAATTTAACTGCCGCATTGAAAGGCACTGATGTTTATCATGTTACAGATGAATATTATTCTCCACATTATGATAACGACGACCCTAAAGTGGCACCAACATTATATGACGATAACGTGCTTGATAAAACAGAATTAAGGAAAAAACTTATTCAAGAATTAAACGATGAACCCACAGTGGAAGTATCAACTAACTATTTAGGATCTATGGAGGATAAGCATTACTTAAAGAATGATGATATTCATGAAAATAGTGAGATTCGATTTATTCATCAACCACTTGGTTACAACTTAGATTTGAAAGTGGTTAAGTTAACATATTCACATCCAATCGTGAACGAACCAGTGGAAGTTGATTTCAGTAACTCACCAACTGATATTATAAAAATTCAACAAGGTATAAGTAGAAATATAAAAAGAATGAATAATTTAGTTAAAGGCGGTTCACTTGGTGGGTCGTCTTTTACTATGCCAGAAAACTATTCAGACATTGTGGGGGTGACGTTAATAGATGGATAGAGAAATACCACATAGATATTTAAAAGATAACGATGGGGAAACTTACTACCCTAGAACGGATATGGAAGCTGTTACAGGGCTTTCAAGTGATAGCACTATAGTTGATATCAATACTAAGATAGATGAATTAAACACAACTATAGACAAGGTTAACAAGACTGTAGAAACAGCTAATAAGACTTTAGCAGAACAACAGAAACTACTAAATGTTTTTGATGTAGCTCTTGGAGACATGGTAGGAGATACCGGTTGGATAGATATAGATGTACCACCAACTATGAAAAATAATGCTGTAGGAACTGGATTTAAATGCGGTATTAGAGAGGTTAGAGCAGGTAATAGCTTAATCCCTCATATGTTTGTTGTACGTTCTATTAGATTGAATGTGTCTAATATTACCGGTTCAAATATGCAAATAGCTCAACTACCAACGGGGTTTGTTACAAATAATCAGTCATTCATTTCTAGAGGTCAAGGCTATAGACATGCCGTAACTATTGAATGTACAAAGGATGGAAAAGTAATGGCTTTTATTCATCCTGATGACCAAAAAACCACTAATTGGGTGTATCAAGAGTTTACTTGGTTAGAATAATGATAAGGAGAAAAAATAGATGAGGCTATATACAGACTTTCCTATTGAGTTAGGACAAGACTACAGATATAAAACAGTAGCAAACTTTAAAAAAATATTAGATGCTTTTAAAGATTCAGATAAAAGATTTGAACTTCATAAAACTGAAGACAAACACGCACATAATGCTAATCAAATTGATTACAAGCTCTCAAATGTTCATGATGAATTACAATATCAGGATGGACGTATTGAGGGCTTAATTATTGGACATAATGGGAACGGAATAGAAGAGCTAAAAGATTCTCGAACAGCTTTAGATGGTACTAACCAACCAATATTATCCAAACGATTAAAGTATGATTTTGAAATCATTAAAAACAAAATGGAAGAAAACTTTAATTATCTTAATAAGAAGATTGAACGTATTGTAAACGTTGATGACTTCGGAGCAGACCCTACAGGTGTAGAAGATTCTACAGAAGCCTTTAAGGAAGTCTGTAAGAGGTGGAGATGTTCACGTTCATATGACAGCAGGAACTTATAAAGTTACTGGAATTAAATTACCAAACAACACTGTGTTATCAGGTGAAGGTAAAGATATTACTTTTATTAAATTAGCAGATGAAACACCTGCTGAGAACATTGTAATTACTAATGATGATATGTCAGGTAATGCTCATAACATTGGTATTAAAGACTTTACAGTTAACGGTAACAAGTGGAGACAAGATAAGAAATTTGCTCCTGCCGGTGGTTCATTATCTTCAAACGTTAGATTTGCCGGTGTTAAACATGGTTTTGCAAGTAACATTAAATCAATTGATTCATTACTTCATGGATTCGATATAACTTTTGCTAGTGATGATTATTTCTATGAAGGCGATGGTGTAAGAGTTAATGAAGAATTGGAAAGTAAATACATTCACATTAGTGATTGTGAAGCAAGTGGTTTTGGTGATGATGGTATCACTACCCACCACTCAAGATACTTGTTAATCACTAATAGTTATCTACATCACGCAACTGGTGGAGGAAATAATAACGGTATTGAAATAGATGATGGTTCACAACATGTAATGTTAGATAATAACACTACTGAAATGAACTATGGCGGTATAGAGGTTAAAGCCCATGCTCCTACATCTGCTCCTAATAACGTAATGATTAGTAATCATATGAGTATTCACGATTCACGTGCTTATAACTTCCGACACATTGGGCATCACAGAGCAGGAGACGTTAAGTCTAAAACAGCTCACAGTATTGTAATGACTAACTGTACAGCAGTAGAACCTTACGACAATAAAGTTTATCCAAATACAACTCCTCGTGCTTTGATTATCTCAGCATATAGAAACGTACAAGTTAATAATTTTAGTGCAGTTGGTGATGGTAAGTTCACAGCAGGACAACCTGCTATAGCTGTTCAATTCATGAGTGAGAATATCATGTTAAACAACATTAACGTTACAGGATTCAAGAACTCACAAGCCGATATTAAAATATTCGGTGGAGGTAACAGAGGTAAGAAAATTACTTTAAGTAACATTAATATTTTGAGCTCTTCTCAGAATATCGGTATTGCAGGCGGTGGAGGTATTTACGATTTCCGTATTATCAACGCTAACTTACAAGGTCAAGGAACTGGTAACGGATTAGAGCTATACAACAACACAGCAGAAATTGTTGGAGTAAATGCTGAAAACTATAAGAACTCAGCATTCATTACAAATAAAGCCTATAAAGTAGTTCCTACTGTAGTTAAAGGTGGATTCAGTGGTGGCTCTACTGGTTCGGGTGCAGTTGCAGAACGTTCAGCAGTTATTGCTTCTACAGGTAACTCCTTTGCATATAGTGACCGTTCTTGGATTGCAGGAGTCGGTAGTGGTTCTAAAGCATACGGTTCACGTAGTTCAGTAATGAACTCATTAGAATCAGAAACTTCTACAGGTAGATATGCTCAAACAATAGTTAACTCTCGTGGTGTTAAAACTGAAGATAATTATATGTTTGCTATGGGCTATGGTACCGATGGAGCCAAGTATGAAAATACTACATTCCAAGTTAAAGGTACTTCAGGTAGTGTTAAATCAAAAGGTACTATCACAGCAGGGCAGAACTTTGGTGACTATGCGGAGTACTTTGAATCTCAATCAGGACAAGAAATCCCTAATGGTTACATGGTTACACTTGATGGAAGATATATCCGTAAAGCTAACTCAAACGATACGCCAATTGGAATTATTTCAGGCACAGTCGGAGTTGTACTCGGTGACCAAATGTTCCACCATAAAGATAAATTCTTAAAAGATGAATTCGGTGTAACTTTAACTGAATGGGTAACTAAAGAATGGCAAGATGACGAAGGAAACACTTATTCAGAAGAAGTTGAAGTAGAAATTCCTAATCCTGATTACACTGAGAAAGATGAAGAATATATTTCTCGTGCTAATCGTCCTGAGTGGAATGTTGTGGGACTTATGGGGCAAGTCTTTACTAGAATTGATTCTACAGTACAAGCTAACGACTATATCAAACCTAATAAAGGTATTGGTACGAAAGATAATAACAACGGCAATTACAGAGTGTTAGAAATAACAACACCTTACGATAATGAAAAAGGGTACGGTGTAGGAGTCGTATTAGTAAAATAAGGAGTGATTATGTGACTAACGGAATAGATAAGAAAGCGCTATTTAAATTAAAATCTGAACCTTATTTAAAACCAATCTCTGATTTAGGGGTTGGTTTTTATAATTTAGATGAAAACACAGCAATACTAAGATTTCAGTTAAGTAATACAAAAGGTCCACTATTAATTCACAATAATAACCTCACGGCATATGCTTATTTCGAATCAGATAATGGAAGTGCTTCGGATGTAATTGAGTTAGATATAGAAGATTCTAATAATGGGATAGTAACGATCACTTTAGATAAAGAGTTTTTACAAGCTAGCACTTCAACCAAAGTTAAAGGGCAAGTCTATATTGCCGTGAACAATGTGAGTGGTAAACCTGAATATAATGAGGTAGCAGTATTTAGAAAATTTACTTTTGAAGTTGCGGACGCACTTATTAATAAAATTTCTTCATTCACGAAGATTGAATACATTCGTATGTTTGACCAACTTAAAATGCGTATCGAGCAAAAAGTTAAAAACATTGAAGAAGCTATAGCTAATGGTGCAGATTATGTAGCAGAAATGAAATCAGTATTACAACAAGGTGTAGAAACACTTAACGCTATTGTTGCTCGATGGTAAAACAGATATTCAAACGTATATTACTCAAGGTAAAACTGAATTGAATAAAGTTAAAACAGACGCAGTAGGAGATATAAATACTACAGCTAATAATGCTAAAACAAGCGTTCAAGATACAGCATCAACAAGCATAAATGCTATTAATGCAACAACAACTGAAGCTACTGAACACGTAGATTCAAAGATTACTGAGTTTAATCAAACAGTTGAAGATAACGGATTCCTATCACCTCAAATCTTAGATGAAGAATTAGGAAAGTTGAGTTGGCAAAAGTATAAATTAACTAATGATGACGGTTCAAGAATTTATCTAGCAAAAGGTAGTTTTACAGATGTAACAGCATTACCACCTGGATTCTATGAAACAGTTACTAGTGATAATGCTAGTGCTCAAGGATTCCCATCAGGAATTAATAATTCATCATTTGTAGAGATTGATGTTACTAGAGCGGGTTCAGGAAGAGCTCAAATAAAAGTTGTTATGAACTATAATATGAAAACATTCTATAAAACTATCCATACTAACGGGGCAGATAATTACGATTGGAAAGAAATGTTTATTGAGCAATCCGACACTGGTTGGATTCCTTATAACGCTATGAATGGCGCAAAAAAAGATAGTGCTTTTAAAGCAGAACAAGACAACGGTTTTGATTGTGCTTATCGCATCATAGAGCATGGTAATAGAAAAGAAAAACGTGTCCGTATTAATGTTTCTAATGTTACACATCAAACAGTTGTGGCTAATTTACCTGCTAATTTTGCTAAAAACGTACAATTCCATCATGTTCGAGTTCCAATAAATAAAGGTTATGGCTTAGTAGGAATATTTCCTAGTGGGTCGGTTTATGTTTATATAGAAACTGATAAGCGAGAAATATGGAATGAAACTGATTACTTTTACGGCGAATTTAGCTGGGTAGAATAGGAGGTAAAACATGAACTTTAAACAAGTATATTTATATGACGGAACACCTTATCTAGCGTTTGAAAATGAGGAAGGAGAATATCAATATCCAGAGGAATCATGGACTGAAAACCCACCACCAAGTGGTATTTACAGTCCATTTTATTTTAATGGTAATGAGTGGATTGGTACTACTAAAGAGGAATATGAAGAAAGTTTACCTGAAAAGAAACCTCATATTCCAAAAGTTAGTGAAATAATGTTAGCCCAAGCACAAATGCAAGTTACTAAAACAGCTAACCAGTTAATTAAAACGCAACAGAAACAAGCAGATACATTAACAGAATTAACTAAGAAGGAACAAAGATTAAAAGAAATTGAACAGCGACAAGCAAACACATTAGTAGAGATTGCCAAATTGAAAGGGAAATTTAATATGTATCCAGGATTTGATTCTATCAAATATTTTTACGACATTAATTGTTACACAAACGAGGACATTCAAACGTATGTTGAGTTAGGTGTAACAACCAAAGAACAATACAAAGAAATCACTGGTGAAGATTACCCAGAACAACCACAGGCTTAGGATTGTGGTTTTATTTTATAGAAAGCAGGTGAAAAAATGGAGGAAGTTACAGTGAGGTTTACAGAGACAGAAGCATTTAATACCTTTATTTATGCAGGAGATTTAAAATTATTATACTTTTTAATGATATTAATGGCATTAGATATAGGTACTGGGATTGGTAAAGCAATTAAAAATAAAAATTTATGGAGTAGGAAATCATTGTTTGGTTTTTCTAGGAAAATATTTATATTCTTTATTGTCATTCTCGCAAATATAATTGATCAGGTACTTGGGTTAAGCGGTGGACTTGTAGTATTAACTATATTCTTCTATATGGCCAATGAAGGATTAAGTATTGTAGAAAACTGTGCTGAAATGGGTGTACTTGTCCCTAAAGAGATATCAGAAAAACTAAACGTCATTAAATCAACTAAAAATGACAACAAAGATAGCTTAAAAAATGATTTTATAAATGAAAACAAAAAAGAAAATGATGAGTCGTTACGTTAGTAACGGCTTTTTTATGTGGTCATGACAGAGTAGTCTTGGCCATAAATTATATTAGGAGGTCATTTAATATGGCAGAAACATGGAATGGTGTATCAGTTAGATACCAATTATTAACAATCGGAACGAGACGTCCAGGTATGAAATTAAGAAAAGGTAAACCAGAATTTCTAGTAGCACATGATACAGGTAACCCAAATTCAACAGCACAGAATAACGTAGATTATTATGAAAATACGCATAACATTCAACAAGGTATTGCGTCAGCACATATTTTTGTGGACGAAAAAGAAGCAATTATTTGTATCCCTGTAGATGAAGTAGCTTATCATGTATTACCAAGTACACCGACTGACAATGCATGGTATGGCGTAAATGCAAATGATGGCGCAACAGGGGTTGAAATTTGTTACTTTAGCGATAAGGCAAGAACACAAAAATCATTAGATAATGGTGCACGTGTTTTAGCGTACTTAGCTGAATATTGGGATATTGATTATAAAACTGAAATGCCGGGTCACCAAGATATCCAAGCAGATAAACAAGACCCTGGTAACGTTTTACAAGCAGCTGGATATAGTAGAGCTACAGCTAATTTAGATAACATCGTAGCAAATTATTATAAAAAAGTTGAATTACCAAACGAAAAAACGAAGTGGAATTGGGCAGGTACTTATTACCCACAACCTACAAATGATAAAGGCATTAAAGTACGTAAATCACCTAGTACAAGTGGAACATTAGTCGATAAAAACTCATGGTTATATGATAAAAACGATTATGTTCCATTTGACCAAATTATTAAAGCTGATGGTTACTGGTGGATTCGTTTTAAATATGTAGCTCCAGGTTCAAGCGATGATTATTTCTATTGTGCAGTATGTCGAATTACTGATCCGCAAGAAAAAATCAAGAATGAAAACTACTGGGGAACTATTACTTGGAAGTAAATATGAATTGAGTCGGCACATTGTGTCGGCTTTTTAATTTTAATTGGAGGTAATATAATGGCAAATGCAGAAATGACAAAAAATGAATTTTTAGTTTGGCTAAATAATACAATAGGTAAGCAATATGATTTTGATCGTTGGTATGGTTATCAATGCTATGACTATGCAAACGTAGGGTGGGTTAAACTATTTCCTGGTACATCTTTACAGGGTGATTACGCCAAAGATATACACATAGATAATAAAGAAATGTTGAAAGACAAAGCTACAGTTTATAAAAATACGCTAGACTTTTTGGCTCAACCTGGTGACATGGTTATCTTCCCATATACATTTGGAGATGGTGCGGGTCATGTAGGTTATGTAATTTCAGCTACTTTAAATCAACTAACTATCTTAGAACAGAATTGGTTAGGTGGCGGTTGGACAGAAGGTCCAGAACAAGGGGGCACAGGTTGGGAAACTGTAACTAAACGTACACATCCTTATGATCCAAATATGTATTTTATTCGCCCTAACTTTAAAGTTCCTCAAAAAACAACTTGGAACTGGAAAGGTCGTTTCACTGCAAACACTACAATCAAAGTAAGACGTGCTCCTAGTTTAAGTGGAGAGATTGTTGATACTGGGTCATGGATTTACGCGAATGAATGGGTAGACTTTGTGAGTGTTACTAAAAAGGATGGATATTGGTGGGTTAAGTTTAAATATCCTACTAATCCAAGTGCGGGTTATTTCTACTTAGCCGTATGTAAGATTACAGATAAACAAGAGCGAATTAAGTATGAAAAGTATTGGGGTACCATTGAGTGGAAATAGATGATATGGTTAATTTAGATATTTTGTGCGAAAAATATCAACAGACGTTCTAACCATTTTGTATAAGCTTACTCACTTTCAGTAGCTATATTCAAGTTATCGATGAGCGAGACACATTTGTCCAGTGTTTGCTCTTTTTCATTATCTATTGAAATATATAGAATATTCAGATAATATATGTGTATATCCTTTCCTTAAATGAACTAATCTTTACAATTAGTTTTGGACGCTTCGGCGTCTTTTTTATTTGTATTTTATAGTTTGAATATAAAGTAAAGGGGTAAACATATTAATGTAGTGTACTATTCCAATGCTTCCTCTTATTTCACTGAAACACTACTCTGTCCAAGTAGCGTTTTGTGGTAAGCTAGAAATAGATGGTTAATAACTATCAAATTTATTTCTAATTACAACCACCTTTCGGGGTGGTTATTAAATTCAGCTTTTTTCTTTGTTTATGAAAATTAAGAATGATAATATAAAGTTTGTATAAAGATTCAAAAAAGGAGAGATACTATGGGATTTATAATAATGATTATAGTAGGTGGCTTAATTGGTTGGCTAGCCGGAGCTATTTTAGGTAAAGATGTGCCTGGCGGGATTATCGGTAATATTATTGCCGGTTTAATCGGTTCAGCTATTGGTAGTAGATTATTAGGTATGTGGGGGCCGGTTTTAGGTGGAGTTCCAATCTTGCCCGCGTTAATCGGAGCTATAATATTGATTTTAGTTGTTTCATTTATTATGAAAGCTATTAGAAAATAATGAGATTATCAACACTCACCAACTGGTGGGTGTTTTTGTTTTGTGGTAAAATACTATTACATGTAGCATTGATCCAACCCTATATATAATATGTGTAAAGACACCTTTTTATCACCCAAGCATGTCACTGGGTGTTTATTTATGTTAAAATAAATTTATCCGTTCAGACGGACTCCAATGTATTAATTAAGTTTGTGCTCCTTTAATTAGGAGCTTTTTTTATGTCTAAGTGGAACAAAGTAGCTTTTTTACCACATAGGTTATTGAATACATATAGTTAAATTACCAAAAAGAGAATTTTGTCGATTTACAATTTTTCATTTACATATACGAACAAGTGTTTTATTGTGTTCATGAGTTCATTAAAATAATTGTTAACACTTACTACTGGATATTCTTTTATAAGAGCAGAAACATTTGTCCAGTATTTGTTCTTTTTTATTTTAAGTATGAGTGTATTTATTTATAACTAACAACATATATAATTATTAACTTGTATTAACTTGTATTAGTGTTAAGCTTTAATAAGGAATAGGTAACTAAACTATTCCTTCTATAGTACACCCTTTAGTATTTAATTTCCTAACCGATAATAGGAAATTAAAGTATTCTCCATGATTAAGATCGATATGTTTGACAAGTTTATCAAACGTACGCGTTATTACTATACAAGAAGACATTCCTTTAGAAAAAGGGGTGTCTTTTTTATGTTTTAAAAGTATTATAGTGGGGGATATAAATTATGGACGCAATTAAACGTCCTCAAAATTATACTCAGGCACCTTTTGGGGTGGCTAATCTTATGTTTAATAAATAAAATAAGATGGTAATGTATAGTTACAATTGTTTTTAGACATATTGTCGCTACGTTTAAATATTTGAAGAGTAGGCACTGTCATGTGCTTGCTCTATTTTTTACGTTAGCCTAATAATAGGCGATTCATATCGCCTCCTCTTAACAATGCCACCCTTCTGGGTGGTTATTTTTTTGTTTAATGTGGTAAAGTATTATTACATGCATCGACTCCTGCGGATTATCCGTAAGCCAATTTACATCCCTAACTACCTACGCATGTCACTGGGTGGTTTTTATTTTATAGTATACATACTTCTTTATTTCCTAACAATTTAGAAGTCCTCTTAAGTATCTAGGCAGCCTACCATAATAGGTTGCCTATTTTTATGCTTATGTTAAAATAGATTTATCCGTTTACACGGACTCCTTTAGTAGTATTTTATACTTTGCCCCTTCTATAATTAGAGGGGGTTTTTTATTTGATTAATGAATACTCTATTTATATGAAGGAACTGGTTTAATTAAGATAAATTTAAAGGATATTGTGGAAATAGGATAAAATTTTGTTTTGTTAATTAGTTTAAGGGGAAAATAGAATTGAATTGATTCTAGGAGGTAATATTTATGAAATTTAAAAGTTTAGCAACTTTAACGATGTCCGCAGTATTATTAACTGCATGTGGAAATGGATCATCAGATAGTGATACTAAGTCTGAGAACTCAAGTAATAAAGATGCAGATAAACAAGTTATTGCATTAGATAAAATCAAAACAAGTCCTAAAGACGCTGTAAAGAAAGCGCAAGATGTATATAGCGGACAAAACCTAAAAGGTATTTCTTATGAAAAGAGTAACGGCGAATGGGCTTATAAAATTGAACAACAAAAATCAGGTGAAGAATCTGAAGTGATAGTATCTGATAAAAATAAAAAAGTATTGAATAAAGAGACTGAAAAAGAAGATTCAATAGATAAAAAAGAAGAATTTAAATATAAAGACGCCATTGATTATAAAGATGCAATCAAAAAAGGCCAAAAAGAATTTGATGGTGATATCAAAGAATGGTCGCTATCAGAAGATAACGGTAAACTTGTATATGATATGGACTTGAAAAAAGGAAAGACCAAACATGAAATTAGCGTTGATGCTAAAAATGGCAAAATACTAACTAATGAGCAAGATTAATAAATTATTTACACCCACCTAAATGAGTAGGTGGGTGTTTTAAAATTCAAATAATGAATAGAAATGAAATGTTTAAAGTAATTATAAAAGGGAATTAGTTTTTTGGAAGATTACAACCTTCCCTTTACCCCCACTTTAATTAGTGGGGTTTTTTTATGCTGAGAAATGCATTGTGTTGCATCGAGAGGTGAGTAGGGTGGTGATTGCCGTTCGTTAAGAAAGCCACCAAAATAATATGATGGCTTAGAAATCGAAGAAAAAGAACGTTTAGCCCCTGGCTTAAAGAACTCACTTATCTTAGGTGATACGTTTTTATCTACATTACCATTCGGCGATTCATCTAAAGTGAAAATAAGATAATACTCATCCTCATCCAGTATAGATTCAATTTTCTGAGTGAATTCTAGCTTATCAAGTTCGCTTTTTACTATCCAAAGGGATTTTTGCACGCGAATAGGTTCTGTTAATAAATTAAGGAACTTACTTAATTCATTATAGTTTTTTTCGTCATTATTTAAATCGTAAGCAATAGCATATCTATTCATGAATTACACCTTCCTTCATTAGAATTATAATCATCATAACAAAAATAATCTGATAATTTAAGTGTGAGTGTTTTGATGATTTCATTATGTATAGAACGTACCTAAGAACATAAGAAACCCCACCTAAATGAATAGATGGGTTTAACTATTTGATTTCGATAATATTTAAACCTTCTGAAAATTCAGGGGGCTCGAAGAAACTAGAAACATATTCGAAAGTTTCTGTAGTATCAAATTGTTCTCTTTCTGGTTCTTCGTTACGTCTTTTATTAATTCGTATCAAACATTTTTCATTGCTTATATTAAGAAAGATTAATTGATGATTTGCATTAATTTCTGAAGCTACACTTAATAGCCATTTTCTTTGAGTTTTAGTGTTACCTGGGAAATCTAATACTACATTACTACCGACTTTTAAAATTCTCTGGATGTGCTCTTTCAATAATGGTTTTATCAACTTTGAGTAACTTAAGTAATCATCAAAATTATTTATTTGATTTGGATATAATTTTTCTAACCATTCATCTTCAGACAATAACACTGCATTTTCAGTTTGTTCTATTTCTTTAGATCTAGTTGATTTTCCTCGCTCCCATTTTCCCCGAGAAAAAAATAAAGTTCCCAAATTATTCAAATTTATTTACCCCCGAATTTCTTTTTTGAAAAGTGTGTAAACGAGTTCTTCTTGTGTTGATACTAATTATATGAAAAATTATATTAACAAACAACCCACGCACTCATTTATATGAATAGATGGGTGTGTCACGTGTCAAATACGTGTCAAAATGGTTCGGATTCTTTCTATTTGCTCCGAATGTAAAAGTAGTGAAATGCTTTAGTTATGCTCTTTTCAGCTATCCTCTAAAGTTTGGCATTGGTCTCCCAGGACACTAAGAGAATAAATTACATATTATTCAAAAAAGAACTCCGTTGCGACGAGGTTCTTTTTTAGGTTCTTTTTCAAAGAGCTAAAAAGATAATATATATATAGGGATACGATAAATGACCAAAAAAATACCAGATGAATTAACATCTGGTATAGTGGGATTTAATTTGAAATGAGTTACTTTATAGAGTGAGAAGTGGAATGGTTATTACGAATTGTTACTTATAATATATCAAATATTTCAAGCATATTTAATTTTATATTTAAATCACTAGGTGCTTTTTAATAAAAATATATAGGGATTTAAGAACTTCCCTTAAATATTATTCTAATTCATTTGATTGCATATCTGTTTTTTCATAATTCGACTGAGGAAAATCATCATAAAAATTAGTATCTTCGTCAATCCATGATGTGTTAATTTCATCTAGTTCTTGATTATAAAAATTATCTGTGCGTTCATCTACTTCAGTCTTATTTTTATCTTGTTCTGATTGTGAGTTAAGTTCTGAGTTAAGTTCTGAGTTAAAACTATTGTTTTCTTTTTTGGTAGGACTTTCGACTTGACTACGTGAGTTATTATCAGAGGTTATATCAGAATCTAAGGTTCTATTGTTGGTAGTTTGGACTAGTGAATTTCTTTCATTAGATATATTCATAACTGAATTATTTAATTCCTGTTCATTTTGATTATTCATTGCGATTTCTTTAATATTACCCAAATCAAAAATTACGCTTTTAATACTGAAGAAACTAGAAGAGACTTCTAATTTATTGTTTTTAGCTTTAATAATTTCAGAAGAAACATCAAAAACTACTTTTCCTTCTGTGATACTATCTGGATTTACCTGTTCAAGGAAGAAAGAATTTTGTATAGATCCATCTTCGCTTTGATTGGCAGAGATAGAAGCTTGAGAATCTGCTTCTAATGATTTTTTACCTGATTTTAACTTAAACATATTACTATCAATAGTTAAAGCAGTATTCCCTTTATTCTTAATTTTCACATCTACAATGATAAAAGTATCTTTAGGTGTTGTAGGTAAAATAGAAGGACCGACCTGTTTAGCAGTTTCAACATTATTAACTGTTACTTCTAAGTTTCCATTTTTAACAGTTTCTCCTAATTTATATATTTGTTTTTTATCGCTATCGCTATTATCACTAGATGTTGTTTTTTCATCATTATTTACAAAAATGGCTGTACATGCTGAAATTCCAATAATAATTAAAACAATTAAAATTAGAGATCCTCCACAACCAATAAGCCAATTTTTTCTTTTTTTACTAGCTGTGTACTTCTGAAATGCTTGGTATTTTTCCCATTCTGATTGAGATATTTTTTCTTGATGTTGTTTCATTCTAAGTTGCTCCTTTGCTTCTAAAATATATACTAAAGCATAAAATATGCTGAGTATTAAAGAACAATTCTCCCAATAACTCTAAAGTTGTTATTATCTTTTACATAGATGTACTCATAATAAGGATTAAAAGATACCAATTTCTAGTGTTATTATTAAATACGACTTTGTTAATTAATGCCGCATTATTTAACAGGACTAAAGCAATGGTATTGTTAATAACTTGATTTTGCTTATTAATGAAAAGAGTAGCTATCTTTATCCAACATTAAGTCCTTCATTAACTAACATACGACCAGCTATTTAATTCAACTTATATTCCTTAATTATTTTAATGTATTTTATACTTTTATTGTATATTTTAATTTTAAATAATGCAACGAGATAATGAAATAAAGGCTGGAATTATAAATTTTATCTAAATCAAATTCTATAGGTCGACAAAAGTAATAGTCTATAGATTAAAAATATAGTAAAATTAGAGCGAGCAAGTTGGATAGATGGTGGCTAATCTCAGTATAAAGTGAGGTGGTGCTTATGAAAGTGCCATTTAAATCTTTAGAAAGGAGACGCCTTGTGTGGTTTCAATTGTAGAAGCGCCGCACTTAATGTTAGGTTTCGGTACTTTCATCGTTACCTTATTAGGTTTAGTTATTACAATTGTTAAATTAAGCCATAAAAAATAACCTTCTATTCGCTTTGGTCGGCAGTAGAAGGTTATACTATAACTAGATACAGAGGCCACCGTCTTTTTAACGGGCTCAGTTGGGCGATACACGTATGGTGTGTTGTCCTTTTTCTATCTATAAATTACCACAATACAAAAATATTATCAATTGTTTAAGTCGGCATAGTCATGTCGGCTTTTTATTTTAAGGAGGAAAAAGTACGAATGCAAAAGTAATAGTAATCGTAAGAGTATTAAGTTTAATTTTTGTTTACACAATAAAACATAAGCTCTATTGTGTTCATAAGGTGCTTATATGATTATGAACCAAAACACACTTGGTGAATATAAATATGAATCTAACTACTGTAATCTATCTAGAGAATATCTCAAACCACGTATACCCAAAGGACAAGACATGGTTAAGTGGGCACCATTCGTTACAATGCCTGAACAATATGAAATGTTAAATCACTTTAAACAAGATCAAAACAAAATAGATATATACTAAATGATGAGCAGTGGAACGATTTAAACGATACTTTAATATTTAAAATGTATCATGATCCATCTATAGAATTACCATATTTTGTTGATGGCTATATTTAAACTAAAGAAGGTTATATGCACAGAGTAGATGCATACACACAAATATTACATTTTTATGAAGATATAGTATTAAGTAAGGTTAATTTGAAAGATATTGTGGAAATAAAATATCAGAAAAGATAAATTCATTGAAATTGAGAACTATAAGAATACACAAATCTAAACAAAATAAGTTGGTAGTTTTTAGTCTGAAAGCCAATAAATCGATAATGTTTGTATTTAGTTCAAAAGGGAAATTATTAAATGTTTGTAACGTTAATATGAAAAGGGGATTTTAAAGTATGGATAACTCAAAGAAAGTACTAGTAACAGGTGCTACTAGAGGAATGGGAAAAGAAATTTCAAAAGTATTAGCGGAGAAAGGGTATCATGTTATCATAGGTGCTAGAAGTTTACAAGATGGTCAATCTATTGTGAAAGAATTAAAGTTAAAAGGCTTGTCCGTGACTACAGTTCAACTAGATGTTACTGATATTAACTCTGTACAGAATGCGGCTCGAGAAATAAACTCTTTAGATGTTTTAATTAATAATGCGGGTATAGCTTTAGAAGCGTCAAGTCCATCTAAACTTGATGTCACTAAAGTGAAAAATGAGTTTGATGTTAATGTTTTTGGAGTTATGAATGTAACTTCAGCAATATTGCCGTTACTCAAAAAAGTGAAAGAAGCAAAAATCATTAATATGTCTAGTATGATGGGGTCTCTTAATTCAGCTTTAGATAAGGAATCAATCGTATATGGTGCAAGTGTCGCTGGTTATCAATCATCAAAAGCAGCTTTAAATATGTATTCTATTCAATTATCAAAAGAATTAGAAAAAGAAGGCTATGATATCACTGTAGATTTAGTTGATCCTGGAATGGTAGCCACGGAATTTGGAGGTCTAGACCCAGAAACTGCTAAACAAATGGGAGCAAACTCAATTGATGTAGGTATAAAAAGAGTTATTGATTTAGTAGAAAAAGGTAAAAATATTAAAAATATAACTTTTACAAATAATAATGGCGTTGTTCCTTGGTGATTTTGTGCTTTTCTTTACTATTATGACTAGACAAATATCATTTTAAACTCACCTAATTGAATAGATGGGTTCAATTAGTTTTTACGATAATTTTTGTATTTTTTAGACTCTATATATAAATTTTCAGTTTTTATACTTACTGTATTAGAATCACACATTGATTTTTGTATAGTAACTAAAAGTTTTGTACTTTCGATAAGATAGGTATTATAAAACTTGTTGAAATAGATAGTTGCTACAGGGTTTTTTTTTAATCCTATACTTATCAGTTTGAAATATTTTGACATAACGCAGTGAAAAAAGGTCATTAAAAGTAATGGTCAGGTGATTAGAAAATATAGTAAAATTAGAGCGAGCAAGTTGGATAGATGGTGGCTAATCTCAGTATAAAATGAGGTGGTGCTTATGAAAGTACCGTTAAAATCTTTAGAATGGAGACGCCTTGTGTGGTTTCAATTGTAGAAGCGCTACACTTAATGTTAGGTTTCGGTATGTTCATCGTTACCTTGTTAGGTTTAGTTATTACAATTGTTAAATTAAGCTATAAAAAATAACCATCTCTAACTTTGGCGGTTTAGATGGTTGTTTTTAAAATAACTTATAATAATCTGTCACCGTCTTTTTAACGGGCTCATTGGGGCGATACACGTATGGTGTGTTGCCCTTTTTCTATCTATAAATTACCACAATATAAAAATATAATCAAATTCTATAGGGCGACAAAAGTAATAGTATGTAGAATAAAAAATATAGTAAAATTAGAGCGAGCGAGTTGGGTAGATGGTGGCTAATCTCAGTATAAAGTGAGGTGGTGCTTATGAAAGTGCCATTTAAATCTTTAGAAAGGAGACGCCTTGTGTGGTTTCAATTGTAGAAGCGCCGCACTTAATGTTAGGTTTCGGTACTTTCATCGTTACCTTATTAGGTTTAGTTATTACAATTGTTAAATTAAGACATAAAAAATAACCATCTCTAACTTTGGCCGGTTAAATGGTTATTTTTATATAAATTATCATTTTAAAGCCACCGTCTTTTTAACGGGCTCACTAGGGCGATACACGTATAGTGTGTTGCCCTTTTTCTATCTATAAATTACCATAATATAAATAAATCATCAAATTTTTATGAATCGTCTCATTGTATTGGCTATTTATTATAGATGTAACTAAATGAATGTAAAAATGTATGATATGGTATATTAAATATATAGATAATACAATATAATTAAAGAATTAAGAAAAAAGTATTTTTTATAGTTTTTTAAAACAAAATGGGGCGATGTCAATTAAGAGAGAATCATTTTATACATATGTTTTACCTGGAATCATCCTGATTATTATAGTATCTATAATAATATTCATACCAAAAGTTAAAGGGTATGAAGGCACTGAAAAGAAACCTTTAATTATTGCTCATAGGGGTGCTAGTGGTTATGAACCGGAACATAGCTTTCCAAGCATATAATAAAGCGATTCATGAAATGAATATTGACTATTTGGAACTGGATCTACAAATAACTAAGGATAATAATTTAGTCGTTATGCATGATGAATCAATAGATAGAACTACAAATGGAAAAGGCAAGGTAGAAGACTATACAATTGAAGAGTTAAAAAAGTTGAAGTTAAGAGATAAGAAAAATCGAAATTTGGAGGTTCCAACTTTTGATGAGGTTTTAGATCAATATGGTAACAATGTTAAATACTATATTGAGTTAAAAAACGCTAAAGATAATCCTAATATGGCACATATTACGGTAGAAAAATTAAAAAATAAAAAGTTATTTAACTCTAAATACATCGTTATACAAGCGTTCGATGATAAAGCTTTGAAAACAATTAAAAATGAGAATGAAAACATACCATTGGTCAAATTGATTTATGATAATGAATTAAGCAAATTAGATAATAATATGTTAGAAAATATAAGTAGTTATAGTTATGCAGTTGGAGTTTCGCATAAAAAAATAGATCGTAAGCTTATAGAAAGTGTTGAAAACAATGCTATGCAAGTACACGCATTTACTGTAAACAGTGGGAATGACTATAAGTCCTTGAAACAAATAGGAGTGAAAGGATTTTTTACAAATTATGGAGATGATATTGTAAAGTAATTAACAATAATAGACGCTATAAATATAAAGGGGGATGCGTATTTCAATTATAATTTCCATTGCATTAAATACTTGAATGATAAGTATTTTAAAATAATTCCATTTAAAGTGTTGTGTATTACCATTTTATGTTATTTTTAGGTAGTAGTTTTTAAAATATTAATAAATACATAACGAACGATTTTTATACATATTTAAGAATTTAACGACTTATAGAAATAAGTAGGGATTGTTTTTTATAAAAAATACTTTAGTAATCATTTATACTATATAATGATTACTAAATCATCTAAAAGGGGAATTAGGAATTGGAAAAATTGCTGTCTATCATTGTACCAGTGTACAACAAAGAATTATTTCTTAATGAATGTATAGAATCAATTGGGGCATTAAATATTAATGAAGATAAAATTGAAGCGATATTTGTAGACGATTGTTCTAGTGATAACTCATTAAAAATAATTGAAGGATATAAAAATAAATATAGTTTTTTAAAACTCATTAAATTAGAAGAGAACACGGGTAGTCCTGCTGAACCTAGAAACGTAGGCATTAAAAATGCGAATGGAAAATACATAACTTTTCTTGATGCAGATGATTGGTTAGATTCAACTGGTTTGCCGACGCTATTAAACCAAGCTGAAGAGAATAATTCAGATGTTGCGTTTGGACACAGTATTAAACATACAGATAAAGCAATTAGCAAATTAGGAAGATTTACTTCATATAAAGTTGCAAATAATTTAGTACCATATGAAATTAATAAGATTTTTAGAGCTGTAGGACCACCAGGTAAAATTATTAAAAGAGATATCATTATTGATAATAATATTGAATTCAAGCATATGAAATTTGGTGAAGATAAATTGTTCTTTATCAATGCAATTTCTAAATGTAAAACAGCTTCTATGAATTCAACGCCTGTTTATCATGTGAATAGATATTCATATAATCAATCACTTGTAGGCGAAACAAATATTATAGAAAAAACACATTTTAATTTATTGGTTCTACAAGAAGTGTTGAAATTGGATATACCTAAGCCAGCAGAATTTCAATCATTAAGTCGACTTGTAGAAGTAGATTTCGTTTCTAGATTATTTAATAATAGAAGATTTGTAAAAAGTGAAAATAAAGATGTATTCTATAGTCTATTTCAACAAATGATAGATACTTTAAATGAACATGATAAAAATGTTGAAGATTATATCATTGGTGATAAATATAAAAATATTTATCAAATGCTTATAAATAAAGAATATGAGAAACTTTTTGACTTTATCGGCATGCTATTAAAAGGTGGAAAAGCAGATAGATATGTGAAAGATAATCAAATTCACTTTTTAATGCCTGAATCTGTAAAAGATTATTTACCAATGAAAGAAGAACTATTCGCTGTTTATGAAGGCACGCATCTTATTGATGATGAATTAAGAGAAGTTATAAGAGTATATAAAGCTTCAGAAACTACAATTAATCAAGTGTTACTTACTGAAATTAATTATGAGCTCAACGCAATCGAAGTTGAATTCTCTGAAGATGAGCATCGATTATACGTAAAAACTGAAGATTTAAGTAAGTGCAATTTTGACTTTAACATTAATTTAATTCACGATAACTATAAGAAGTATACAATTAACATGAATTTACCTAACGCAACGCAGACGCTCAAACTTAATAGACAAAATTTTAAATCTGAATTTATTGTGAATGATAAAAAAACTGGAAAGACAGAGGCGCCTAATAAATATTTCACCTATAATCCAATAACGATTGGTATAGCGAAAAAGGTCAATTTATATAAAGATCTGGAGTTTAAAGAACGCGCAGATGTTAATGTTGAAATAGGTGAGATAATAGAAATTAAAGACATTGGCTATACTAAAAAGAATACACCAAGACTTATCACAGTGGATGGATTAGTGTTAACAGCCAATCAAAAGTTTATTTATCGTGTTGCTACTAGTAAAGCCAATAAATATATTTATGAGAAACCTGAAACAGTGATGATTACAAAAGATTGTAAGGAATATCAAAATAGGGACTTTAGTGGTGAAGCTTTGACAGAGCTTAAGGTTAATGAAAAAGTAGCTATTCAAAAAGTAGTGGCATCTTCAAAGGGTACGCCACGACTTAAAACAATGAATGGTACATTTATAACCGCAAATAGAAATTTTGTTAAAGAGGTTTAAATTGAAAAGGAACAGTGACTTTATAGAGATTACTAGAAGATTCCAATTTTGGAGTCTTCTTTTTTAATGTTTACCTTTATTGATGAAATTACTTTTAAATTCGTCGTATAAGATGCTCATATATAAGTCGGTTTCATAATTTCCATTTATATATGAACCTTCACGATCACTACCTTCAATTATAAAACCTGAATTTTTGTAAGAATTTATAGCTCTATAATTATATGAAAGGACTCTTAAATAAACTTTATGGAGACCTAAGTCATTAAAGGCATATTCCAAAATTTGATGTGTTACTTGAGTACCAATTCCTCCATTCCAAAACTGTGGATTAAATATACCTATTGCAAACTTAGCTTTATTATTTGTTTCATCTAAAGTTAAACGAGCTTGTCCAATAAATAAATTGTCATAGTCAATAACCCATTCATATGGGTTAGCCATAATTTTCGCGATTAATAATTTAGCACCAGATTGTTGCTTTTCAGTTTCTGAATTTATTTCAGAGCCATACATTCTTAAAAGCTCTTCATTAAAAGGGACTGAGAGATAATCTTCAATGTCACTTGCTTGAGCATCTCTTAAACTTAGATGGTTATTAATTTTAAGCACTGCTTTCATAATGATCCTCCCAATCTATTCAGATAGTCTGTTGAATTTATTTATATCAGCATACTACAAATTAATTGTGATTATACATTAATTTTAAAAAGTTCTGATAAAATCAATGCTTTTCTAACAAAAAATTAATAATTCACCAACATTATGAAAAGTTATTTAATTGTGTGAAATACAATTAAGGATTCATAACTGTTTCAAACTAGCAATTAAATAACAGATACAGCGATTTTATGATTAAGTAAGGAATTTCGAACAATATAATCAAGTATTATCTTATATTATACATAATAAGTGATACACAAATAAAAAGTATTTTATAAGTATCACTTTAAACATAATTTTCAGTCAGAGCAAATCTTATTTTATAAGGAGTGTTTACAATGGAAGGTTTATTTGAAGCAATTAAAAATACAGTACAAGTCGGTATTGCAGGAGATGGCATGAAAATTGGAAGTGGCGTTTTAGACATCATTTCTAATGGGGCAGCATTAATTTCTCAAGCATTAGGATTTTAATCTAAGTAGATTTTAAAAAATAATACTTTAAAGGAGATAATCAATATGTCAGATTTATTTAACGCAATAAAAGAAACAGTACAGGCAGGAATTGCAGGAGACGGAGTTAAATTAGGGGCAAGCATTGTAGATATCGTATCAAGCAGTGTAAGTCTATTAGGACAATTATTCGGATTCTAGTAAAAATAAATTATAAAACTTATAAATAGAGGAGAGATTTTTATGTCTAAATTAGCAGAAGCTATCGCAAATACTATACAAGCAAGACAATCAGGTAATGGTGTAGAATTAGGGACTAGTATTGTAGATATTGTATCAAGCGGTGTCGGATTATTAGGTCAATTGTTTGGATTCTAATTATTAAAATAGGAAGTAGTGGTCAAGGTGATAACCTTGGCCATTTTTTTGTATGTTCAAAATGTGTATACTGTTATTGAGTGAATAAAAGCAATAAATATATTCAATTGTATTAATGAATATGTATAAAAAGAGGGGAAATAAAAATGAATTCTAAAAGTCTACTCATAGATTTTGATGATACAATCGTAGATTTTCATGATGCGGAATCACATGCATTTTTCAAAATGGCAGAAAAATATAAATTGATCGCTAATCATGACGATTTAAAAACCTTTATGAAAGTGAATCAAGCGCATTGGGAAGCTTTTCAAATTAATAAGTTAACGAAGGAAGAGGTTCTAAGTAAGCGATTTGAAGTATATTTTGATTTACATGAAATGACCGTGGATGGTAAAGAAGCGGATCACATATTTAGAGATGAATTAGCGAAAGCACCAATAAAATTCTTTCCTAACACAGTTGAAACTTTAAAGTATTTAAAACAAAATCATGATTTATATATTGTGACGAATGGTGTGTTAGAAACGCAAGAGCGCCGTATTGCGAAGGCACAGTTTGGTCAATTATTTAAAGGTGTTTTTGTTTCAGAACAAACAGGTTACCAAAAACCAATGCCTGAATTTTTTGATTATGTATTTAAGGAAATTGGTGAAGACAAACGAGATAATGCCATAATCGTCGGAGATTCTATGACATCAGATATTTTAGGTGGTAAAAATGCCCAAATTGGCACGTGTTGGTTTAATCCTAGAAATAAAATAAATGAAACTAATATCAAACCAGATTATACAATAAAATCACTCAATGAATTATTAATTTATATGAAATAAAAAAGGGGCAGGAATACGAAATTAAATTGGATTTCGGATCCCCGCTATTTTTCGGATAACTAAAACAGGATTCCAAGAGTTGAAGCGGTCGTAAAAAACTACGCGTCTACATTAAGGTAGACGCGTAGTTTTTTTAAAGCTGAAAACAAATGCATTTAGTATCAGACTGCTAATGAAAATAAAACAACTGAGACATATGTTTTATCTTTCGTACTCTTTTTATGGTGTCCAAACTAGAACATCATGTCCATCTTTGTTTACTGCATTTACATCTTTGAATCCTTGTTTAATAAAGAATGCTTTAGATTGGTTACGAGCAATGACTTTAATAGGAAGTCCTTGATTTTTTGCAAAATCTAACAACTCTTTACCGTAACCACGATTCTGAAAGTCGTTTAATACTTCTAATTTCCACAATACGTTGTAATCGTCGAAATCAGGGAAGTAGACTTCTTCAACATCGCCTTTACGATACAATGCCATTCTTGCGCCTAATCTATCTCCGATTTGAATACCATAAAAAGGTGAATCTGAACTGGCATCTATCATTTCTCCACGAAGTTCATCAACCATATACAAATCTTTGTTGCCGAAGTTTCTAAAATCTTCGAATAATTCGTCTGTTTTATAATTTATATCAAGACGTTTTACGTTACTCATAGCGTCTTCCCCCTTTGTACTATTATATTTTATTATACCTTATTTCTAATGATATTTCACAAAAATGACGACACGAAACATACTGTTAAAGTAGACTGTATACAATGCTTATTTCAAATACATAAACACACTTTTTTAAAATTTTTCAAAAATCGTTTATTATAGTATGTGCATTGAATTAAAAAGTAAAAAATACAGGTTATTTTAAGCCGTTAAATTGTCAATATAGTACATAAACTTTATACTGATTAGGAATAGAGTAACATAAGGAGAATTACGAATGGATTGTATGACTACGAAACTTAACGAAAAAGATCAATTTATTTCAAAAATTAAACAAAGTGATTCAACACTAGCTCAGTTTTATCATTTAGATGCAATGGATAAGAATAACTATAAACAAAGACTTCTAAGTGAAAGTAATGGAAGAGAAGTTGCATTAACGCAAGTGATTGAAAATTATATGAGTGATTTATCTTTGACTGAGGAACAAGAAAGTAATATTAAATTATTAAGTGATGGCGCAAAAGTAATTGTTGGCGGACAACAAGCAGGTTTATTTGGTGGACCTTTGTATACATTCCATAAAATATTTTCTATTATTACACTAAGTCAACAACTATCTAAAGATTATAATAAACATGTCGTGCCTGTGTTTTGGATTGCAGGGGAAGACCATGATTTTGACGAAGTAAATCATACTTATGCATATAATAATCAAGATGCTAAGTTACATAAAGTCAAATATCATACGATGGAGCCACCAGAAGCAAGTGTCTCACATTATAATCCTGATAAAGCTGAGCTCAAGGAAACTTTGAATCAATTTTTCCAACAACTGAATGAAACTGAACATTCACGACCTTTAATTGAAATGTGTCGTAATATTATTGATGCACATGATAGTTGGTCCGATATGTTTAAAGCATTGCTACATGAAGTATTTAAAACATATGGTTTATTATTGTTGGACGCTAATGATCCTGAACTACGTCGATTAGAGCAACCGTTTATCAGAAAAATTGTGGAAAACCATCTTGATGTTGATGCGACCTTTAGAAAAACACAAGCACAAACAACAGCAAGTGGTTTGGAGCAAATGATTCAAACAGATACAAATGTGCATTTGTTTTTACACGAAGATAATATGAGACAATTACTGACATTCAAAGAGGGTCAATTCTATTTGAATAAATCAGATAAAACAATGACGCTTCAAGAGGTTTTAGATATAGTAGATTCAGAGCCGGAAAGGTTTTCAAATAATGTGGTAACAAGACCTGTTATGGAAGAATGGTTATTTAACACTGTTGCCTTTATTGGTGGACCAAGTGAAATAAAGTATTGGACCGAATTAAACGATGTGTTTAAAACATTGGATGTTTCAATGCCAATCGTCTTACCACGCTTACGAATTACTTATATTAATCACAGAATTGAAAAATTAATAGCACAATATCAACTGGATAAAAACCAAATTATCGAAAATGGAATTGAAGATGCTAAACAAAAATTTGTTAGAGCACAAGCATCTCAAACATTCATTGATCAAATTGAATCAATGAAAGCACAGCAAGAAACACTATATCAATCGCTAAAAGCAGAAGTAAAAGGCAACAATGATAATACATTATTATTAGAAAAAAATAATTCAATTCATCAAAAGCAATACGACTATTTGATAAATAGATATTTATTAAATATTGAACGAGAAAATGAAATTAGCATGAAACATTTCAAAGTATTAAGTGGTACACTTCATCCAATGGGAGGGTTACAAGAAAGAATATGGAACCCTTTACAAATTATGAATGATTTTGGGATGAATGTGTTCAATCCCTCCACTTATCCACCACTTTCTTACACTTTTGATCATATTATAATAAAACCTTAGAGACAGTAAGGGCGCACCCGATTCATCTTTTTGATGAATCGGGTGTTTTTTTACGTTGAATAAGAAATTATGGTTATATTTGTATAATTAGTGGAGGATAGTGGTGAGATGTGGTAAATTATATATATGAGAAGGTGAGGTGATTATAAATGTTCATGGGAGAATACGAGCATCAGTTGGATACAAAAGGACGTATGATAGTGCCTTCCAAGTTTCGCTATGACTTAAATGAACGTTTTATAATCACTCGAGGCCTCGACAAATGTTTGTTTGGCTATACTTTGGATGAATGGCAAATTATCGAAGAGAAGATGAAGACATTACCAATGACTAAAAAGGACGCACGTAAGTTTATGCGTATGTTCTTCTCGGGAGCCGTAGAAGTAGAGCTAGATAAACAAGGGCGTATTAACATTCCGCAAAACTTGCGACAATACGCTAACTTAAGCAAAGAATGTACAGTAATAGGTGTCTCAAATCGTATTGAAATTTGGGATAGAGAAACTTGGAACAGTTTCTATGAAGAATCTGAAGATAGTTTCGAAGATATTGCTGAAGACCTGATTGATTTTGATTTTTAATAGGAGGAGTTAAATTTGTTTCATCATGTCAGCGTTATGCTTAAAGAAACCATTGATTATTTAAATATTAAAGAAGATGGTGTCTATGTCGACTGTACATTAGGTGGCGCAGGGCATGCCCTCTATTTATTAAATCAATTGGGTGACGAAGGTAGGCTTATAGCAATCGACCAAGATACAACAGCGATTGAAAATGCTAAAGAAGTTTTGAAAGAACACTTACATAAAGTGACCTTTGTCCATAGCAACTTTAGAGAATTAACTGAAATTTTAAATGATTTGAATATTGAAAAAGTAGATGGCATCTACTACGACTTAGGTGTGTCCAGTCCACAATTGGATGTACCTGAACGTGGGTTTAGTTATCATAACGATGCCAAATTAGACATGCGAATGGATCAAACACAATCGTTATCAGCTTATGAAGTTGTAAATGATTGGCAATTTGAAAAATTAGTCAGAATCTTTCATCGATATGGCGAAGAAAAATTTTCAAAACAAATTGCGCGTCGTATAGAACAGAACAGAGAACAAAAGCCAATCGAAACAACGTTAGAACTCGTTGATGTAATAAAAGAAGGTATACCCGCAAAAGCTAGGCGAAAAGGCGGACATCCTGCAAAAAGGATTTTCCAAGCAATTAGAATTGCAGTGAATGATGAATTATCTTCATTCGAAGATTCACTAGAACAAGCGATAGGTGCAGTAAAAATTGATGGTAGAATTTCAGTCATAACTTTCCATTCATTGGAAGATAGATTATGCAAACAGATGTTTCAAGAATATGAAAAAGGTCCAGATGTTCCACGGGGATTGCCAGTCATACCTGAAGCGTACACGCCTAAATTGAAACGCGTTAACCGTAAACCCATTACCGTCGCTGAAGAAGATCTAGATACAAATAACCGTGCGCGTAGTGCGAAGTTACGTGTTGCAGAAATATTGAAATAAGGAGTGAATGATGAGTGGCAGTAGAGAAGATTTATCAACCTTATAATGGATCAGAACAACAGATTCCCGAATCACAACCGAGGAAACAACCTAAAACGCAACCTAAAACCAAAACCGTAAAACGCAAAGTAGTAGTTCAACTTACAAAGTTTGAGAAAATGTTATACATAGGACTTATAACAGTAATTGCTTTAATAAGTATTTATATGCTATCTTTAAAAATGGATGCGTATGATACTCGAGGAAAAATTGCAGATTTAGATACTAAAATCGAACAACAATCAAGTGAAAACAGCGCAATAGAATCTGAAATTAAAAAGAACTCTTCATATGAACGCATTTACGATAAGGCAAAAGACGAAGGAATGAGCCTTAAGAACGACAATGTAAAGGTAGTGCGTAATAATGGCGAAGCGAAAAATTAGATTTAAAAAACCGAACTTTCTAATTAAACAAAGTAAAATAGGGGCAGTCCTACTCGTTCTCGGATTTGGACTGCTCTTTTTTACGTTGGTTTTAAGATACTCATATATTATGTTGACAGGGCACTCTTCCGGCGAAGATTTAATAATGAAGGCAAACGAAAAATATTTAGTCCAAAGCCAAGAGCAACCTGAACGTGGAAAAATATATGATCGTAATGGAAAAGTACTAGCAGAAGACGTAGAAAGATATAAAGTCGTTGCTATTGTTGATAAAAAAGCGAGTGAAGGCAGCGAGAAACCGAAACATGTTACAGACAAAAAAGAAACTGCGAAGAAATTAGCGACAGTGATAGATATGTCTGAGGAAGATATTGAAAAAAGACTGGATAATAAGAAAGCATTTCAAGTTGAATTTGGACAAAAAGGTGCTGATTTAACCTATCAAGAAAAAGAAAAGATAGAGAAAATGAATCTACCTGGCGTCACGCTCTATCCAGAAACTGAACGTTTCTACCCTAATGGTAACTTTGCGTCACATCTTATTGGCATAGCACAAAAAGACCCTGATACTGGGGAATTAAATGGTGCTATGGGCGTTGAAAAGATATTCGATAGTTATTTATCAGGACAAAAAGGTGCGTTATCTTACATTCATGATATTTGGGGCTACATTGCGCCAAATACAAAAAAGAGAAAACACCACAACGCGGTGATGATGTTCATTTAACTATAGATTCCAACATTCAAGTCTTTGTTGAAGAAGCACTAGATGGAATGGTTGAGCATTATAAACCGAAAGATTTATTTGCTGTAGTCATGGATGCAGACTCAGGTGAAATTCTTGCATACAGTCAACGACCTACGTTTAACCCAGAAACTGGCGAAGATTTTGGTAAAAAATGGGCGAATGATTTGTATCAAAATACGTATGAACCAGGTTCCACATTTAAAAACTTTGGTTTAGCGGCAGCAATTGAAGAAGGAGAATTTAAACCAGATAAAAAATATACGGCAGAACCAAGAGAAGTCATGGGATCGAAAATTTCCGACTGGAACAAAGTAGGTTGGGGAGAGATACCAATGTCACTTGGTTTCACATATTCTTCAAACACCCTAATGATGCATTTACAAGATTTAGTTGGCTCAGATAAGATGAAAGAATGGTATGAAAAATTTGGGTTCGGTGAATCAACGAACGGTATGTTTGATGGTGAAGCTACTGGTGACATCGCATGGGATAATGAAGCACAACAAAAAACATCTGCATTTGGTCAATCAACGACTGTAACACCAGTACAAATGTTACAAGCGCAATCAGCGTTCTATAATGAAGGTAATATGTTGAAACCATGGTTTATAGATAGTGTATCTAATCCTGTAAGTAATGATACTTTCTACAAAGGTGAAAAAGAAATCGCCGGTAAACCAATCAAAAAAGATACGGCTAAAAAAGTACGTACTGAAATGGATAAGGTTGTTAACAGCGAAAAGAGTAATGCTAAAAACTATAAAATCGATGGTTATGAAATAGAAGGTAAAACCGGAACAGCACAAGTAGCGGATTCAGATAATGGTGGATACGTAGAGGGTGAAAATCCATATTTCGTAAGCTTTATCGGTGATGCACCAAAAGATGACCCTGAAGTTGTTGTTTATGCTTGGTATGAGTTTAGCTCAGAAAAATGATCAAGAAGCATATGAAAGTGGTGTGAGTAAGGCCTTTAAACCAATTATGGAGAACACGTTGAAATATCTGAATGTTGGTGATAAAAATTCTAAAGACAAATCAGATGTGAAATACAGCAAAGTGCCAGATGTTGAAGGTCAAGAAACACAAAAAGCACAAGACAAAGTGAATAGTAAATCTCTAGAACCTATCGTTATAGGTGACGGTGAGAAAATCACAAAACAATCTGTTACTGCAGATAAAGAGGTATTGCCTAATAGTAGAGTGCTATTATTGACTGATGGCGATGTTACGATGCCAAATATGTCCGGTTGGACTAAAGAAGAAGTCATTGCATTTGAAAAGCTCACGAATACAAAAGTAACTACCAAAGGTAGCGGATTTGTTTCTGAGCAATCTATAACAGAAGGTCAAAAGATAAGTAAAAAAGATAAGATAGAAGTAACGTTGTCTTCTGAAGAAATAAATGGAGAAACAGCTGATGACGAATCAAAATCTAAAGACAATGAAGAAAGCAAAGAAGATAAAGAATAAATTTATTTAGCACAACTTCTGATTTCAATTTTAACTCATGTTAGAATATTTGTTTCATGATTATGAGGTATTCAAAAATAGTAGCTTGTCAGTATTTAGTAGCGTATGACGTTAATTAAATAACTGGTAAAGCTACTTACCTCTATACATATTGTAGCCACTTAGCACTAAGAAATAATCCAATTAAATATATAAAGGAGCATAATATGGTTTATTTACTCGCAATTATTGCACTTTTAATCACTTTTATATTAGTCCCAGTATTGATACCAACGTTAAAAAGAATGAAATTTGGGCAAAGTATCAGGGAAGAGGGCCCGCAAAGTCATATGAAAAAGACAGGCACACCTACAATGGGTGGACTTACTTTCCTGATTAGTATCATTGTAACTTCGATACTTGCAATTATTTTTATGGAAAATCCTAACCCAATAATTTTACTATTATTTGTAACAATAGGGTTTGGCTTAATCGGTTTCATAGATGATTACATCATTGTTGTGAAAAAGAACAATGAAGGATTAACAAGTAAACAAAAATTTTTAGCACAGATTGCGATAGCAGTCATCTTCTTCATTTTGAGCCAAGCGTTTAATTTAACTGATTTTTCTACAGGAATACATATTCCATTTACGAATACAGAAATACCACTATCCATTGCATATGTATTATTTATTGTGTTTTGGCAAGTAGGGTTCTCTAACGCAGTGAATTTAACAGATGGTTTAGACGGACTCGCAACAGGCTTATCTATAATTGGATTTGTTATGTATGCAATTATGGCGTATTTCCAAGGTGCTACATCTATCGGTCTATTCTGTATTATTATGATTTTTGCATTAGTTGGGTTCTTACCATTCAATTTAAACCCGACTAAAGTGTTTATGGGAGATACAGGTAGTTTGGCATTAGGTGGTATATTTGCCACAATTTCAATTATGCTAAACCAAGAATTATCACTCATTTTTATTGGCTTTGTGTTTGTTGCAGAAACTTTATCAGTAATTATTCAAGTTACATCTTATAAATTAACAGGCAAACGAATTTTTAAAATGTCACCATTACACCATCATTTCGAATTAGTTGGTTGGAATGAGAAGAAAGTTGTTACGGTATTTTGGACAGTAGGCTTGATTTCAGGACTAATTGGCCTATGGATTGGAGTGAATTAAATTGCTGAAATATACAGGGTTAGAAAATAAAAATGTATTAGTAATTGGTTTAGCGAAAAGTGGTTATGAAGCGACTAAGTTGTTAAATAAGTTGGGCGCGAATGTCATAGTTAATGATGGCAAAGATTTAAGCCAAGACTCACATGCGAAAGACTTAGAAAATAGAGGGATTAAAGTCATTGGAGGAGAACATCCGCTGTCTTTACTTGATAGTAATCCTATTATAGTTAAAAATCCTGGAATACCCTATACTGTACCTTTACTTGAAGTCGCTGTAGAAAAAGGCTTGAAAATCTTAACAGAAGTTGAATTGAGTTATTTGATATCAGAAGCACCTATTATTGGTGTCACAGGTACAAATGGTAAAACTACAGTAACGTCATTAATTGGCGATATGTTTCAAAAAAGTAGAGTAACAGGTAAAGTATCAGGGAATATTGGATATGTTGCTTCTAAAGTAGCTCAAGAGGTCACAGCAAGTGATTATTTAGTTACGGAACTATCTTCATTCCAACTACTTGGTATAGATCGATACAAGCCGCATATTGCTATTATCACAAATATATACTCGGCACATCTTGATTATCATGAATCATTAGAGAACTATCAAAATGCTAAAAAAGAAATTTATAAAAATCAAACAGAGGACGATTATTTAATCTGTAATTATCACCAGCGTCATTTAATTGAGTCGGAATCATTAAGTGCCAAAACCTATTACTTTTCTACACAACAAGAAGTTGATGGTATTTATGTAAAAGATGGTTTTATTGTGTTCAAAGGATTTAGAATCATTCATAAAGATGATTTAGTTTTACCGGGTGAACATAATTTAGAAAATATACTTGCGGCGACTTTAGCCGCACTTTTAGTCGGTGTATCAGTAAGAGCAATCATTGATAGTCTTACAACATTCTCTGGTATTGAACATAGATTACAATATATCGGCTCGAACAAAACGAATAAATATTACAATGATTCAAAAGCAACCAATACACTTGCAACACAATTTGCATTAAATTCATTTGATCAATCGATTATTTGGTTATGTGGTGGTTTAGATCGTGGTAACGATTTTGATGAACTTATTCCTTATATGAAAAACGTCAAGGTGATGGTCGCATTTGGAGAAACGCAAAGTAAATTTGTGAAGCTAGGTGAAAGTCAGGGCAAATACGTAATAACGGCGACTGATGTACAAGATGCAGTCGATAAAATACAAGACGCTATAGAACCAAATGACGTTGTACTTTTATCACCGGCCTGTGCAAGTTGGGATCAATACAATACTTTTGAAGAGCGTGGAAATAAATTTATAAAAAGTTTCCAAGCGCACTTACCTTCTTTTTAAAGGGTGTGAAAATGAATGACTAATAAAGTAAGTGAATTTGACTCTGAATACTTAAAAGAAAAACGAGCAAAACGTCGAAAACGACAAAAGCAAATTCAATATTCAGTATTTGGTGTATTGTTATTTATTATCATTTTGATTCTTATATATATGTTCACGCCTTTAAGTAAGATAAGCAGTGTGGAAATAAAAGGCAATGATAATGTTTCCAAAAGTGCAATCAATAAAGCGATTGATGTTAAAGACAACTCCAGAATGTACACATATAGCACTTCAAAAGCGACGGATAAATTAAAAGACAACAAATTGATAAAAAGCGCGAAAATTACGAAACAAATGCCTAACAAATTAACGGTTGAAGTCACTGAAAATCAAATTGTTGGAATGACGAAAAAGAAAGATAATTATGTGCCTATTCTAGAAAATGGTACAGAATTGAAAAACTATGATGGTAATGCAACGGATGATGGACCCATATTAGTAGGATTTGAAAAAGAGGAGAAAGAAAAAATTATTAATGAACTTGCAAAAATGCCGGCAAATGTGAGAGGAATGATTGCAGAAATTAAATATGATCCTCAAGAAAATTTACAAAATCAAATCAAATTATTCACATCTGATGACATTCAAATTCTTGGTAATCTCAATACGATTGCTAATAAAATGAAATATTATCCGCAAATGTCTCAATCGTTAGAACGTGATGAATCAGGCGAATTGAAAAAGTCAGGATATATTGATTTATCAGTAGGTGCATCATTTATTCCTTATGGTGGTGGTAATGAAACAAAATCAGCAAGTGACAAAAATGTAGACGAACAAACAACAGAAACAGATGCTCGCAAAAGACGAGTTACAAAGCGCATTAAACAAAATAAATAAAGAATCAGACAAAAATAATTAAAAAATTTCGACAAATACACGTGTTTATAGTTCACAAGCATCAAAACGTATTGTAAACTGTTAATAGTGTGAACTTGAATAAGTTATTGTCAGGAGGTGCCTATCTATGGAAGAGCATTATTATGTAAGTATAGATATTGGTTCATCAAGCGTTAAAACGATAGTGGGCGAAAAATTTCACAATGGTATAAATGTGATAGGTACAGGACAGACCTACACAAGTGGGATTAAAAATGGTCTTATTGATGATTTCGATATCGCTAAACAAGCGATAAAAGATACAATCAAAAAAGCCTCTATTGCTTCAGGCGTTGATATTAAAGAAGTATTTTTAAAACTTCCAATAGTCGGAACTGAAGTATTTGATGAAGCAAATGAAATAGAATTTCATGAAGATACAGAATTGAATGGTACACATATTGAAAGTGTGCTTGAAGGTATTCGCGAAAAAAATGATGTGCCAGAAACTGAAATTATAAATGCATTCCCAATTAAATTTATTGTTGATGGAGAAAATGAAGTTTCAGATCCAAAAGAATTAATTGCTAGACATGGTTTGAAAGTAGAAGCTGGTGTTATTGCAATTCAAAAATCAATTTTAATCAATATGATTAAATGTGTGGAATCTTGTGGCGTAGATGTATTAGATGTGTATTCAGATGCGTATAACTATGGTTCAGTGCTATCAGCCTACTGAAAAAGAGCTAGGCACATGTATCATCGATATCGGTGAAGACATTACACAACTTGCATTTTATGAACGCGGTGAGCTTGTTGATGCTGAGGCAATAGAGATGGTCGGTCGAGATATCACAGAAGATATTTCGCAAGGCTTAAACACATCTTATGAAACAGCAGAAAAAATTAAACATCAATATGGTCACGCTTTCTTTGAATCTGCTTCTGATCATGATGTATTTAGTGTGGATCAAGTGGATAGTGAAGAAGAAGCTCAATTTACTCAAAAAGATTTAGCAGATATTATTGAAGCACGTGTTGAAGATATCTTCTTTAATGTATTTGATATATTACAAGATCTAGGACTTACTAAAGTTAACGGCGGTTTCGTTGTTACTGGTGGTTCAACAAACTTATTAGGAGTTAAAGAATTACTACAAGATATGGTCAGTGAAAAAGTAAGAATTCATACACCATCACAAATGGGTATTAGAAAACCTGAATTTTCTTCAGCAATTTCAACAATTTCTAGTAGCATTACTTTCGACGAATTGTTAGATTATGTTACAATTAGTAATCATGACAGTGAAGAATTCGAAGAAGAAGTCATCGAATCTGATGAAAGAGAACATAGCACAAAATCAAGCGGATTTGACTGGTTCAAGAAAAAATCAAACAAACAAGAAGAGCCACAAACGTCAGCTTCTGAAATGGAAGAACCAGAAGCACCTGAGGAATACGACGAAAAAGTAGACGTCAACCAAGATGAAGAACGTAAACCTCAAGACAAAGAAGAAGGTAAATTCAAAAAACTTATGAAATCTCTATTCGATTGATTGGCCATTAAAACTAGGAGGAAATATAAATGTTAGAATTTGAACAAGGATTTAATCATTTAGCGACGTTGAAAGTCATCGGTGTAGGGGGCGGCGGTAATAACGCTGTAAACCGTATGATTGACCATGGTATGAATAATGTTGAATTTATTTCAATCAATACGGATGGACAAGCTTTAAACCTGTCTAAAGCTGAAGCTAAAATCCAAATTGGTGAAAAATTAACACGTGGTCTAGGCGCTGGAGCGAACCCAGACATTGGTAAAAAAGCTGCAGAAGAATCTCGTGAACAGATCGAAGATGCTATCCAAGGCGCAGATATGGTATTCGTAACTGCCGGTATGGGTGGCGGTACTGGTACTGGTGTCGCACCAGTCGTAGCAAAAATTGCTAAAGAAATGGGAGCATTAACAGTAGGTGTCGTTACACGTCCGTTTGGTTTTGAAGGTCGTAAGCGTCAAACACAAGCAGCAGCTGGTGTAGAAGCAATGAAAGCAACTGTAGATACATTAATTGTTATTCCTAACGACAGATTATTGGATATCGTTGATAAATCAACACCAATGATGGAAGCATTTAAAGAAGCCGACAACGTATTACGTCAAGGTGTTCAAGGTATTTCTGATTTAATCGCAGTATCAGGTGAAGTAAACCTTGACTTTGCAGATGTGAAAACAATCATGTCTAACCAAGGTTCAGCATTAATGGGTATTGGTGTTTCTTCTGGCGAAAACCGCGCAGTAGAAGCAGCTAAAAAGGCGATTTCGTCACCATTATTAGAAACTTCAATCGTTGGTGCACAGGGTGTACTTATGAATATTACTGGTGGAGAGTCATTATCACTTTTCGAAGCACAAGAATCAGCTGATATCGTACAAGATGCAACAGATGAAGATGTAAATATGATTTTCGGTACTGTAATTAATCCAGAATTACAAGACGAAATTGTAGTTACAGTTATCGCTACTGGATTTGAAGATAAACCTTCATCACAAGCACGTAAAGCTTCAAATACTGGTTTCGGTACAAGTGCAACAAGTAGTAACAGCACAAAAGAAGATACATTTGCATCAAATACAGCAAATACTTCTCAACCATCAGAAAGTGCTAGTGAAGGCAGAAGTCATACTACAAATGAAGATGACATTCCAAGCTTTATCAGAAATAGAGAAGAAAGACGTTCAAGAAGAACTAGACGTTAATTTTCGAACTAGCTCGCCTTGTGTACATAGGGCTTAAAGCTTAAAGTAGTCAATAATAAATACAATGATGTCATCAGGTCCAAAGATCTGATGACTTTTTTGAATTTTATTGCTATCTATGAGTATAACTTAATCATATATTTGTCTGAGATTTTAGAATGAATTATTGTCGCGGGTCTCCTATAAGAAGTCATAGCGGGAAATTGCAGTTTTAATTAATGGAGGGTCATAGTATGCATGATAAATTTATTAAAGATAATCATATATTGAAATATGAGGATAGCCATTTAAATAATGTAAAATTGGGTATAACAACAAGAGAAGAAGGTTTGAGTCCCTATCCCAAATCAGCTTTTAATATGGCTAGATATATTAACGATGATCCGCAAGACGTTACACAACACCAAGAAGAGCTTGCGACTGTAATTCAATACCCGAGAGAACAGTGGGTATTTCCTATACAAACGCATGAAAATAAAGTTGTAGAGGTGACAGCTAAAGATAGAGGTACGAATATTGATATTTTAACGGATGCTTTACATGGTGTAGATGCATTATATACGTATGAATCTGATCTTCTGCTTACAATGTGTTACGCGGACTGTGTACCTATATATTTTTATAGCGAAAAACATCATTACATCGCTTTAGCACATGCTGGTTGGAGGGGTACTGTCGGTCAAATTGTGAATGAAGTCATCCGCTATATCGATTTTAATTTAAATGATTTGAATATCGTTATTGGACCCGCAACTTCTACAACTTATGAAATTAATGATGATATTAAAGCAAAATTTGAATCATTACCGATAGACATAAATGAATACATTAAGACAAGAGCCAATGACAGACATGGCATTGATTTAAAACGTGCAAATGCTTTATTACTTGAAAATGCAGGTGTTCCTAAAGATAATATTTATATTACCAACTATGCGACATCTGAAGATTTATCCTTATTTTTCTCATATAGAGTAGAGAAAGGGAATACTGGCCGCATGTTAGCATTTATCGGTCAATAATGAAGAGGTGTAGAGATTTGAACGTACAACAGAATTTAGAACAAATTGAAAAACAATTAAAAACATACTGCGAAAAAGGTAATATTTCAACGTTACCAAACGTGATTGCAGTGACAAAGTATGTTACAATAGACCGAGCTAATGATGCTTATAATGCGGGAATTAGACATTTCGGTGAGAATCGTTTAGAAGGATTTCAACTTAAAAAAGAAGCTTTACCTGATGATATTGTAATGCACTTTATTGGTTCGTTACAGACAAGAAAGGTGAAAGAAGTGATTAATGAAATTGATTACTTTCATGCATTAGATCGTCTTAAATTAGCAAAAGAAATTAACAAAAGGGCGGAACACAAAATAAAGTGTTTTGTTCAAGTAAATGTTTCAGGTGAAGAATCTAAACAAGGTGTTGCATTGAAAGATGTGAATACTTTTATTGAAACGTTGGAACAATATGAAAATTTAGAAGTAGTTGGTCTTATGACTATGGCTCCATTAACTGATGACGAGTCATATATAAAAAGCTTATTTCAATCATTAAAGAATAAAAGAGATGAGATTAAAGCGCTCAATTTAAATTATGCACCATGTACTGAGTTATCGATGGGAATGAGTAATGATTTCCACTTAGTCGCTGAAGAAGGTGCGTCATTTGTGAGAATTGGGACTAAACTTGTAGGAAAAGAGGAGTGAGCCCCGTGGCTTTAAAAGATTTATTTAGTGGATTTTTCGTGGTTGAAGAAGAAGATGACGAATTAGAAGCACCAGAAGAAGAACAAGGTAGACAACAAAACAAGCAACAAGCGCAGTCTCAAACGAATTTCAATGAATATAAAAATAATGAAAATACAGAGCGACAAAGATCCATACAATCCGTTCCCAAAAAGCAGTCATCAAGATTACAGCAATCCTCAGGTGAAAGGAAGTATCAAATGAATAACACTTCATCAAAAAATAATGCAAGGAACGTTGTGAATATGAATAATCAAGAACAAGATCAATTCGGTTTTACAGAAGAAAGTTCTAAAATGTGTTTATTTGAACCACGTGTTTTTTCAGATACTCAAGATATTGCAGACGAACTCAAAAATCGTCGCGCAACTTTAGTTAATTTACAGCGTATTGATAAAGTTTCTGCTAAACGTATTATCGACTTTTTAAGCGGTACAGTTTATGCAATCGGTGGAGACATTCAACGCGTAGGATCAGATATATTCTTATGTACTCCAGATAATATAGAAGTAGTCGGTAGTATAACAGATCACATAGAAAATATGGAATACCAAGGTGAATAGAGGTAATAATAAATGGATATAGGTTTATTAGGAAGTATATTTAGTTTTATTTTATTCTTGGTTCAAATTTATTATTACGGAATGATTGTTTATTTCTTTATGTCATGGATACCTAATGCACGAGAAAATAAATTCGGTCAATTTTTGGCTAAAATTTATGAACCATTTTTAGAACAGTTCCGTAAAATTATTCCTCCAATTGGTATGATTGATATATCATCAATTGTTGCAATAATTGTACTTTACTTATTCCGATTAGGTTTAGCGAGTATTTTTAATCTAATTTTGAGTAATTTAGCTTAAATAAATTTACGTTGAATAGAATTTAAGTTTACTTATAACTAATGTATAAAATAAATGAGAAGCACCTAACGTTGTATGACGCGAGGTGCTTTCTCTTGTATGTGGAGTGATTAGCATCGATATTTATCAGCATTTTAGAAAAGAAGAACATGAATTAATAGATCAACTTATAGATAAGTGTAATCGTGCGAATGAGCAGTATGCGCCTATACTAACACCATTTCTAGATCCACGTGGACAATATATTATGAGTGTCATAGTCGGTAGCTATGGTGATTTAGAAGTGACATTCTTTGGTGGGCCTTATGCAGAACGCAAAAGGGCCATTGTTGCGCCTGATTATTTTGTGCCAGAAGAAGAACTGTTTGAAATTGTATTGCTTGAAATAGACTATCCTCAAAAGTTTGTAACGCTACAACATCAACATATATTAGGAACAATTATGTCTTTAGGGATAGAAAGAGAACAATTAGGAGATATTATTGTAGATGACTCAATTCAATTTACTTTGACAAAGCAATTGGAATCTTATATTATGTTAGAGCTAAATAGAATTAAGGGTGCTACAGTTAAACTTAATTCTATTCCTATAAAAGATATGATACAATCAAAAGAGCATTGGCAAACATATGAAACTACTGTGAGTGGTTTACGTTTAGATGTCATCCTAAAAGAAATGATTCGCAAATCACGTACAATTGCTAAACAATTAATTGATAAAAAGCGTGTCAAGGTCAATCATACAATGATTGACGCTACAGATTTTCAACTTGATAGTGGTGACTTATTGTCAATCCAAGGTTATGGTAGAGCAATGATTACTGATATTGGTGGTAAAACTAAAAAAGATAAAGTAAGAATTTCGTATAAAACTTTATTCAAATAATGTTATACTTATCTAACGTATAAACAAATCAAATTAGATTTTAATCAATAAGAATGCATACAAATGATTATAAAAAAATAGAAAATATAGACATAAAGCACTATTTCAGATATTTAAAGCAGTGCTAAAATAGTGTATTATAGAAGGAGGATAACGCATGCCTTTTACACCAAATGAAATAAAAAACAAAGACTTTACACGCGTAAAAACTGGTTTTGAACCAACTGAGGTTGAAAGCTATTTAGAACAACTAAGTAACGAAATTGAACGTTTAAAAGAAGACAAAAAGCAATTAGAGAAAGTCATTGAAGATAAAGATACAAACATCCAGTCTTATAAAGATGTTCATCAATCTGTAAGTGATGCTTTAATTCATGCGAAACAAGTCTGGGAAGAAACAAAATTAGTCGCAACTAAAGATGCTGAAGCAACAGTTTCTAAAGCACAAAGTGAAGCTAATAAAATCGTTAATGATGCAGTTGAAAAAGCACGTCGTCTTTCATTCCAAACTGAAGACATGAAACGCCAATCAAAAATATTTAGATCACGTTTCCGTATGTTAGTTGAGGCTCAACTTGATTTACTAAAAAGCGAAGATTGGGATTATTTATTAAATTATGATCTTGATTCTGAACAAGTAACTCAAGAGAATATTAATCATTTACATGAAAATGATTTGACTGAAGAAGAAAAAGCGAGGAAAGCGAAAGCAGAAGCAGATAGTACTGCAGAAGCAGACGCTCAGGCTACAAATACTGAAACAGATAAAAAATAGTAATTAATATAAATAACAGACGCGTAAGCATCTTTTTGCATATCAAAGCGAGTTAGGGACAGTGAGAGCCTTTCATATGTAAGATGTTTATATCACTGTTACTTTAAAAAAATATATGAACAATGAGAGAACTCTAAGTTGAGTTAATCAGGGTGGTAACGCGGTATTAATCGTCCCTGTTAATTGAACTTAGAGTTCTTTTTATTGTACGAATGAATTGAATTTAGTATGAAAATCGAAACAAGGAGTGTATAAAATGGATTATAAAGAAACGTTATTAATGCCAAAAACAGATTTCCCAATGCGCGGAGGGTTACCAAATAAAGAACCTAAGATCCAAGAAGAATGGGAAGCTCAAAACATTTATCAAAAAGTGTTAGATAAAAATGAAGGGAATCCATCATACATTTTGCATGATGGCCCACCATATGCTAATGGTAATTTGCATATGGGACATGCACTGAATAAAATCTTAAAAGACATGATGATTAGATATAAATCAATGCGTGGGTTTTATGCACCTTACGTCCCAGGTTGGGATACGCACGGTTTACCTATTGAACAAGCACTAACTAAAAAAGGTGTTAAACGTAAAGAATTATCTATTGCTGAATTCAGAAAAAAATGTGAAGCATTTGCTTTAGAACAAATTGAAAATCAGAAAAAAGATTTTAAACGTTTAGGTGTTAAAGGTGATTTTGACAATCCATATATCACGTTAAAACCAGAATATGAAGCAGCGCAAATTCGTTTATTTGGCGAAATGGCAGACAAAGGATTAATTTATAAAGGTAAAAAACCTGTATATTGGTCACCATCAAGTGAATCTTCACTTGCAGAAGCAGAAATAGAATATCAAGATAAACGTTCGGCTTCTATCTACGTAGCATTTGATGTTAAAGATGGTAAGGGCGTTGTAGATTCAGATGCAAAATTCATCATTTGGACAACAACACCATGGACATTACCTTCTAACGTAGCGATTACAGTACATCCTGATTTAACTTATGGTCAATATAATGTGAATGGTAAAAAATACATTATCGGTAAAGACTTAGCGAGTGATGTTGTTGAAGCATTAGGTCGGGATGAAAACACGCTTGAATTAGAAAAAGAATTTAAAGGTAGAGAATTAGAGTATGTGGAAACACAACATCCATTTGTTGACCGTGTTTCATTGGTTATCAATGGCTTACATGTTACTACTGATGCTTGGTACAGGTTGTGTTCATACAGCGCCTGGTCATGGTGAAGATGACTATATCGTTGGTCAGAAGTACAAATTACCTGTAATTAGCCCAGTTGATGATAAAGGTGTCTTTACAGAAGAAGTCGGTCAATTTGAAGGTATGTTCTATGACAAAGCTAATAAAGCAATTACGGATGTGTTAAAAGAAAAAGACGCTTTATTAAATTTAGAATTTATCACACATAGTTATCCTCATGATTGGCGTACGAAAAAACCTGTTATCTTCAGAGCAACGCCACAATGGTTTGCTTCTATTGATAAAGTACGTCAAGATATCTTAGATGCAATCGAAGTAACTGATTTTAAAGTAGATTGGGGTAAAACACGTATCTTCAATATGATCCGTGACCGTGGTGAATGGGTTATTTCACGTCAACGTGTATGGGGCGTACCATTACCAGTATTTTATGCTGAAAATGGTGACATCATCATGACAAACGAAACTGTTAATCATGTTGCAGATTTATTTGAAACATTTGGTTCTAATGTTTGGTTTGAACGTGATGCAAAAGATTTATTACCAGAAGGATTTACACACCCAAGTAGTCCAAATGGTGAATTTACTAAAGAAACAGATATTATGGACGTTTGGTTTGATTCTGGTTCTTCTCACAGAGGCGTTTTAGAAGGCCGTCCGGAACTATCTTATCCAGCTGATTTATACATTGAAGGTAGTGACCAATACCGTGGTTGGTTTAACTCATCAATCACAACTTCTGTTGCGACAAGAGGTAAATCACCATATAAAATGCTCTTATCTCACGGTTTTGTTATGGACGGATCAGGTAAAAAAATGAGTAAATCATTAGGTAACGTGATTGTGCCAGATCAAATTGTTAAACAAAAAGGTGCAGATATTGCACGACTTTGGGTAAGTAGTGTTGATTACTTAGCTGACGTTCGTATCTCAGATGAAATCTTAAAACAAACTTCTGATGTGTATCGTAAAATCAGAAATACATTAAGATTTATGTTAGGGAACGTGAGTGATTATAACCCTGCTACCGATGCATTAGCTGAAGCAGATTTATTAGAAGTAGATAAATATCTATTAAATAGACTACGTGAATTTACAGCAAATACTTTAGATCATTATGATAACTATGACTACTTAGACATCTATCAAGAAGTTCAAAACTTTATTAACGTAGAACTAAGTAATTTCTATTTAGATTATGGTAAAGATATTTTATATATTGAAGAACGTGATTCTCATAAACGTCGTAGTATGCAAACAGTGTTATACCAAATTGTAGTGGATATGACGAAACTATTAGCACCAATCTTAGTGCATACTGCTGAAGAAGTGTGGTCTCATATTCCTCATGTTGAAGAAGAAAGTATTCACTTAACTCGTATGCCAGAACGCACTGAAGTTGACCGTGAATTTTTAGATAGATGGAATACATTTATGAATTTACGTGATGACGTTAACCGTGCATTAGAAGCAAGCACGTGGTGAAAAAGTAATTGGTAAATCGTTAGAAGCTAAAGTTATAATTGGCAGTAATGAGAACTTTGATGCAACATCATTTTTACAACAATTCTCTGATTTACAGCAGTTATTCATCACTTCTCAAGCAGAAGTAGTGGAATCAGTTGAAAACGGTGTGGCTTATCAATATGGTGATATCCGTATTGAACACGCACATGGTGAAAAATGTCAACGTTGTTGGAATTATAGTGAAGAACTCGGTTCAGTTGGCGAACTTGATGATTTATGTCCGCGTTGTCAAGAAGTTGTAAAGACACTCGTATAAAACATAGTACCATCAATTATTAATAATTGAGTCTGAGACATGTATTTTGTCTCAGGCTCTTTTCATGTTTGAACTACTAAGATAATTATGAAGAAATAAATAAGAATAATAGTATTGAATGAGCTTTTTTAATGTATAAAAATGGATTTCAAGTATACTGAATTTATTAGAGTTTTAGAAAGGTGTTATACATGTTCCATAGTCAAAGCGCACATTTTGTAAATGGCATTACGTTAAATGTTAGAGATAAAGATGAAATGAAACAATTTTATGAAAACATCATAGGTATGAATGTAGTAAATGAATCTTATTCAACAATCCAATATGAGATTGGTAATTTAAATCATTTTATGACTTTTAATCAAGTTATACAGGGCAGAGAACCATTACATTCAGAAGCAGGATTATTTCACTTGGCGATTAGGTTGCCCGCAAAGACAGACCTTGCAGATTTGCTTGTTCAAATAAGTGAAGCGGGTATTCCAGTACATGGTGGAGAGCATGATGTGACAACCTCATTATATTTAGAAGACCCTGAAGGCAATGGATTAGAATTTTATGTTGATAATCCAATTGAAGACTGGTTATTTGAAGATGAAAAAGTAGTGCTTGAAACGCAACCGATTAACGTGCCAAATCTATTAACGTTTACATCAAATGAAAAATGGCAAGGTATTCCAGATGAAAGCGTCATTGGATATTTGAATTTAAAATCAATTGATTTAAGCAAAGTAAAGCAGTACTATAATAATTATTTCGGACTTGAAACATCATCATTAGAAACAGATGGCGCATTTTACTTATCCTCTAATGGTTATCACCAACATTTAGTGGTTAATAATTGGCTATCAAGTATTAAACGAATTGAAAATAATAGAACATATGGTTTAGCAATTATTGATTTTCATTACCCTGAAACTACTCACAAATTATTAACAGGCCCAGATGGTATACAATTTCGATTTAATTATAATAAGGTCGTGTGAATTAATGAAAAAAAGACTTGGTACGATGTTTGCGATAAGTGCTATTATTATTGTTGTCGCTGCATATGAAGGATTAGATAACCAAGATATGACTGAGCCAACAAATCATTTTTGGTCATTAGATCCAATGAAATATAATACGTATACTAAAGGACAATGCACGCACTACGTCTTTGAAAAAGTAAGAGAAGATGGTATGAAAATAGGGAAAAATTGGAACGACGCAAAGTATTGGGCATCGTTTGCACAAAAAAGTGACTATAAAGTAAATCAATCACCTAAGGTAGGGAGCATTTTACAGACTGCTGAAGGTGAGTATGGTCATGTAGCTTATATTGAACAACAAAATGACAATGGTTCATTAGAAGTGAGTGAAATGAATTATAACAAGCCTTTTGAAATATCAAACCGAATTATAACGAAAGACGAAGTTAAAGATTATAAATATATCCATCCTAAGAAAAATGCAAGTGTTTAAAGATAATAGTATTAAAGGCAATACTTGTGCATGCTTTCCGCGGGCACAGCCTCAGCCTGTAGTCTTCGGCACTTGCTTTTCCCGCAGGAGTCAGCACAAGTCATTACCTTGATTTAATAGTAAAATAATAGGAAATATGTTTTCGATAACTTATGTCTATGTTGTTAATAGCAAGATTTATTTAATATATATTTGTATAGTTTTTTATTTTGTAACAGTACTTGTGCATGCTTTCCGCGGGCACAACTTCAACTTGCAGTATTCAACTCATGTTGAAACATATGCTTGGGTGTAGGCGCTTCTATATCATGCTGTTATTACATCAACATAAAATATTTCATCTACATTTAAAACTAGGCAACATGGTGAGCCGTTTGATTGTTAAATGTAGATGATTTTTTAATTGGTTTATTGTATATGTGAATAATATTAGCCTTTTAAGTATTAATAATGTAACTTTTTTACCAGATATTCAAACTGTAACTTTTTTTATAAGTTTGATTAGGATATAATGAAAGATGTTGTAAAAGCGACTGAGATTAGAATAGGAGGTACAGACATGAAACGTCCGTACTATATTGGTATTTCTTTATTCATAACAATCGTTATATTAATATTAGATCAAATCACAAAATTTATTGTTGCTAGTTCAATGAAGGTTGGAGAAACATTTGAAGTTATTCCCAACTTTTTAAATATAACTTCTCACAGAAATGATGGTGCCGCTTGGGGTATTATGAGCGGGAAGATGGGCTTTTTCTATATAATTACAGTTATTATACTCGTAGTGCTCATTGTATTTTATATTAAAGAAGCAAAACACAGTTTGTTAATGCAAATCGCTATTAGTTTATTATTTGCAGGTGCTTTAGGTAACTTTATTGATCGCGTGTTGCACGGCGAAGTTGTTGACTTTATTGACACATATATATTTGGTTATAACTTCCCAATATTTAATGTAGCTGACTCTAGTTTGACGATAGGCGTTTTGTTAATTATTATCGCTTTGTTAACAGATATGAAGAACGAAGAATAGGAGAGATTTTGCATGACTATACATGAGTATAAAATAGAAAATAAAGATGACGTCGGCGACGTATCGACAAAGTATTACCTGAATTCAATTCAGATTGGTCACGTACACAGATCCAAGATTGGATTAAATTATCACTTGTAAAAGTAAATGATAAGCTAATTAAGCCAAATTATAAGACGAAGTTAAACGACCATATTGTAGTAACTGAAAAAGAAATTGTAGAAGCAGATATCAATCCAGAAAATTTAAATTTAGATATATATTATGAAGACGATGATGTAGCAATCGTCTATAAACCTAAAGGCATTGTGGTGCATCCTTCAGTCGGGCATTCAACAGGGACACTTGTAAATGGTTTAATGTATCAAATGAAAAATTTATCTGGCATTAATGGTGAAGTACGTCCAGGTATTGTACACCGTATTGATAAAGACACATCTGGTCTATTAATGGTAGCCAAAAATGATATTGCACATCGTAGTTTAGTGGATCAATTAGTTAAGAAAACTGTGACACGTAAATACGTAGCACTTGTTCACGGCAATATACCGCATGATTACGGTACAATAGAGGCACCAATTGGTAGAAATAAAAACGATCGTCAATCAATGGCAGTGGTTGATGATGGTAAAGAAGCTGTTACACATTTTAATGTATTAGAGCATTTTAACAATTATACTTTAGTAGAATGTGAATTAGAAACAGGGCGTACACACCAAATACGTGTACATATGAAATATATTGGATTCCCTCTTGTAGGTGATCCAAAATATGGACAGAAGAAAACCCTGAATATTGGTGGACAAGCACTACATGCAGGTATCATTGGTTTTGAACACCCAGTGACACAAGAATATATTGAAAAGTCTACACCACTCCCTGAAGACTTTGAGCAATTATTAGAAGATATTCGTAAAAGTGATACTAAATAATAAGCATGAACTTGAAAGATAAAGTTTTGAAGATTTCAAGTTAATATATAAGCACAAGCTACTAGAATTCTATATTTAGAACCTAGTAGCTTTTTTATGTTTGTTTATAAGCAAGAAAAATCACCGTATGAATGAAATAAACATCTTCTAATGATTAACTTGAATTTTAATTGACCGCTTGCAAGTGAATTGTATTCATGGTAATATAGTGACAGTTTAATAGAACGTCATACGTCTTTAAATGAAAGTCCAGAGAGGCTTCGAAGACATGTAGTTAATATAAGGTACATAAACATATTGTGTGTTTGTGAAAACAAATGAACACTGTTGTAGCTGAAGTTTATCAGCGCAATGGGAAACATAGCGGTTAAATCCCTGTGTAGAGAAAGCATCTAAGTTAAGTGAAGATAAATCTCTTGTTTGTTTATGATACCTTATAACTAAACCTCATGTCTTAATAAAGGCATGAGGTTTTCTTTGTATTAAATGAGATAGATATTTATCAAATTAAGGAAGGTGCCTAAAATGTCAGAACGAGTTATTATGGATGAAGCAACGATTCAAAGAACGGTGACACGTATTGCACATGAAATTTTAGAGTATAATAAAGGTACTGATAATTTAATATTGCTAGGTATTAAAACGCGCGGTGCATTTTTAGCGCGACGTATTCAACAAAAAATTGAACGCATAGAAGAGAAACTTGTACCAACTGGAACGATTGATATCACTCAATTTAGAGATGATTTAGAACAGACAATAAACGAAGCTGAAGAAAGCGCATATGAAATTGATGTTAATATTACAAATCAAGTCGTAATTATCATTGATGATGTTTTATATACAGGACGAACGGTGAGGGCTTCCTTAGATGCAGTGTTACAATACGCTAGACCTAAGAAAATAGGCTTAGCTACACTAGTTGATCGAGGACATCGAGAATTACCGATACGTGCAGACTTTGTTGGTAAAAACATACCAACAGCAAGGGAAGAAGCTGTGGCAGTTTTTCTTGAAGAAATCGATGATAGAAATGCAGTAGTAATTGAATAGCACCTTTTAATTCAGTACGAGAGACTGGAAAAGGGAAGAGGATTTAAATTTTCAGCTACGATCTAAGCATTAGATACGTAAGCAATTCATTTATAGTTGTCAAATGCACGATGTTGATAACATTCCTCTTCACATATACTTTGTTTTATTGCGAGTTATCTATAGTCAAAATGTCAATGGCTATAAATCAACTTAGCAATAATCAAGATATATACTTTTTAGTCTCTTTACATGAATTTAATGTAAAGAGATTTTTTTATGAGAGGAAGCATAAGACATGGAAAATGAAACAATGTTTGAACGGACAGTTAAGCCAGTATTAGATGTGCAAGATAGACCTAAATTAGGACAATGGGCATTCCTGAGTACACAACATTTATTTGCGATGTTTGGTTCAACTGTACTCGTACCATTTTTAACAGGATTACCTATATCTTCAGCGTTATTAGCTTCTGGTGTAGGGACATTGTTATACATACTAATTACCAAAGCGAAGATACCAACGATACTTAGGGTCGAGCTTTGCATTTATTACACCCATTATTACAGGACTTAATTCACATAGCTTAGGTGACATGTTGATGGCGTTGTTTATGAGCGGTGTAATGTATGTACTTATAGGGTTAGCAATTAGATTAACTGGAACAGCATGGCTGATGCATTTACTGCCGCCGGTTGTTGTAGGACCAGTCATTATGGTTATAGGGTTAAGTTTGGCACCTACGGCAGTGAATATGGCAATGTTTGAGAATTCCTCAGAGATGCAAGGATATAATCTAAGTTATTTAGCAGTAGCAATGACCACATTAATTGTAACAATCATAGTGCGGGGTTATTTCAAAGGCTTCCTATCTTTGATACCAGTATTAATTGGTATTATCACAGGTTACATCCTTTCAGCATTGATGGGACTTGTCAATTTTGCGCCAATAGCGCAAGCAAAATGGTTACAATTTCCGGACGTGTATTTACCATTTAAAGACTATACGCCATCCATTCACATGGGATTAATCATTGTCCTGATTCCTATTGTCTTTGTGACTGTAAGTGAGCACATTGGTCATCAAATGGTTATTAACAAAATTGTAGGGCGTAACTTTTTTAAAGATCCAGGTTTAGATCGTTCGATTATTGGTGATGGTGTTTCTACCATGTTTGCAAGTTTGATTGGTGGCCCCCCAAGCACGACTTATGGTGAAAATATTGGCGTTTTAGCCATTACAAAAATTTATAGTGTTTACGTCATCGGAGGCGCAGCAGTTATTGCTATTATTTTAGGGTTTGTTGGTAAATTTACAGCGCTCGTTTCATCTATACCTACACCTGTAATGGGAGGCGTATCAATATTACTTTTTGGTATTATCGCGACAAGTGGTCTGAGGATGCTAGTCGAAAGTGAAGTTGATTTTGCAAGTAACCGCAATCTTGTTATTGCATCAGTCATCCTTGTAATTGGTATTGGTAATCTCGTCTTTAACTTAAATGGCATCGGTATCAATATGCAAATAGAAGGCATGGCATTAGCAACTTTAGCAGGCATTATACTCAATCTTATCTTACCTAAGGAAACACCAGCGAATAAATAAGCATTGATCATTATGAGGAGGCTAAAAAATTGGATAACTTATTGTCGATGGAACATCTAACTACAAATGAAATATATGAATTAGTCAAACGTGCGAGTGCAATAAAAAAAGGTGAACTAGAACCTCGACGTTATGAAGATAAATTTGTAGCAAATTTATTTTTTGAAAACTCAACACGTACGAAAAGTAGTTTCTTAGTAGCAGAACAAAAATTAGGACTGAAATTAATTGATTTTGAAACAAATACATCTTCTGTTCAAAAAGGGGAAACATTATATGACACATGTAAAACTTTAGAACAAGTAGGTGCAGATGTTCTGGTAATAAGACATTCACAAACCACTTATTATGACGAATTAAAATCGCTTAACGTACCAATTATTAACGCAGGAGATGGCAGTGGGCAACACCCGACACAAAGCTTATTAGACATCATGACAATCTACGAAGAATATCAAACTTTTGAAGGCTTAAATATCTTAATTTGTGGTGATATTAAAAACTCTCGTGTCGCTCGAAGTAATTATCAAAGTCTAACAACACTTGGTGCTAATGTAATGTTTTCTAGCCCAGATGCTTGGAAAGATGATTCCTTAGATGCGCCGTATAAAGATATTGATACTGTTATAGATGAGGTAGATATAGTAATGTTATTAAGAGTACAACACGAAAGACATACTGATGAGAACACAACACAATTTGAAGTAAGTAACTATCATAATCAATACGGTTTAACGCAAGAAAGATATAATAGGCTGAAATCACAAGCAATCGTGATGCATCCAAGACCAGTAAATAGAGGTGTGGAGATAGAACATTCACTTGTAGAAGCATCAAAATCACGCATTTTCAAACAAATGGAAAATGGCATGTACTTACGCATGGCGGTTATAGATTATATTTTACAATCGAAAGGGGCAGAAACAAATGAAATTATTAACGAATGCTAAAATCTTAAAAAATGGTGAATTTGAAACGGTGTCTATCTTAGTTGAAGGACAACATATTAAACAAATAGCTACGCAAATTGAGGTAGATACAAATACTGAAGTTATAGATGTTAAAGGACAATTTGTTTCTCCAGGTTTAGTAGATGTACATGTGCACTTACGTGAACCAGGCGGGGAACATAAAGAAACAATAGCAACGGGCACAAAAGCAGCAACAAGAGGTGGATTTACAACCGTCTGCCCAATGCCAAATACACGTCCGGTACCTGATTCAGAAGAAAATTTAAATCATTTAAATCAATTAATAGAAGATAACGCTGAAGTAAGAGTATTACCTTACGCAGCTATTACAGTGAGACAAGCCGGTAAAGAACATGTCGATTTTGAAACACTTGCTAACAACGGCGCGTTTGCATTTACAGATGATGGTGTTGGTGTTCAACAAGCTAATATGATGTATGAGGCCATGCAAGCGGCAGCAAAAGTGAATAAAGCAGTCGTAGCACATTGTGAAGATAATAGTTTAATTTATGGTGGCGCTATGCATGAAGGGCAACGCAGTGAAGCTTTAGGCATTCCTGGTATTCCAAATATTTGTGAAGCAGTACAAATTGCACGTGATGTGCTATTAGCAGAAGCGGTCGGCGCACATTATCATGTATGTCATGTATCTACGAAAGAGAGTGTCAGAGCAATTCGTGATGCTAAAAAAGCAGGGATACATGTGACAGCAGAAGTTACACCACATCATTTATTATTAACTGAAGATAATGTTCCAGGTGATGATGCGATTTATAAAATGAATCCTCCATTAAGAAGCAAAGAAGATAGAGAAGCACTGATTGAAGGCCTATTAGATGGTACGATAGACTGTATTGCAACAGACCATGCGCCACACGCTACAGAAGAAAAAGCACAGCCTATGACAAAAGCGCCATTTGGTATTGTTGGAAGCGAAACAGCTTTCCCATTATTGTATACGCATTTTGTAAAAAATGGTGATTGGTCGTTACAACAGTTAGTAGATTATTTAACGATTAAACCAGCTCAGACTTTCGAGTTACCTTATGGTACATTAGAAGAAGGCGGATTAGCAGATTTAACAATTATTAACCTAGATGAGGAAAGTGAAATAAAAGCAGAGGATTTTGCATCTAAAGGAAGTAATACGCCATTTATAGGTTATAAAGTATATGGTACGCCAGTATTAACAATGGTTGAAGGTGAAGTTAAATTTAAGGAGGAACAATAATGTTGAAGAAACGCTATCTAGTTTTAGAAGACGGTTCATATTACGAAGGCTATCCCCTTGGTTCTGACCAATTAACAGTAGGAGAAATTGTTTTTAATACTGCAATGACGGGTTATCAAGAAACAATATCGGACCCGTCATACACGGGTCAAATTATTACATTTACATATCCACTTATCGGAAATTATGGTATAAATCGAGATGACTTTGAATCACTTGTACCTACCCTAAATGGTGTAGTTGTTAAAGAAGCAAGTGATCATCCAAGCAATTTCAGAAAACAAAAGACATTACATGACGTATTAGTAGAATATGATATTCCAGGTATTTCAGGTGTTGATACGCGTAGTATTACCAGAAAAATCAGAAATTTCGGCGTGTTAAAAGCAGCTTATACTGATAATAAAGCTGAAATTGAATCATTAGTAGAACAGTTAAAAACGACTGAATTACCTAAAAATGAGGTGACAGAAGTATCAACGAAAACACCTTACGTTTCAACTGGTTATGATTTGAGTGTCGTATTAGTCGATTTTGGTAAAAAACAGAATATCGTTAGAGAATTGAATTTGCGTGGTTGTAATGTAACCGTCGTACCATATGATACTTCAGCTGAGGCAATTATGAGAATGACTCCAGATGGGGTAATGCTTTCTAACGGACCAGGAGACCCTGAAGAAGTAAAAATCGCAGTTGAAATGATTAAAGGTATACTAGGACACGTTCCGTTCTTTGGTATATGTTTAGGACATCAACTTTTCGCCTTATCTCAAGGTGCCACATCATTCAAAATGAAATTTGGTCATAGAGGTGCCAATCATCCTGTAAAAGATCTCAAAACAGGAAAAATTGCAATAACGAGTCAAAACCACGGTTACGCAATCGATAAAGACTCATTAATTGATAGTGACTTAGAAATCACACATATTGCAATCAATGATGGAACGGTAGAAGGTTTAAAACATAAGTCATTACCAGCATTTTCAGTTCAATATCACCCTGAAGCATGTCCAGGACCATCTGATTCAAATTACTTATTTGATGAGTTTATCGATATGATGAATGATTTTAAAGCGAAGGAGCGTATGTCAAATGCCTAAACGTACAGATATAGAAACGATTTTAGTTATTGGATCCGGACCAATTATCATTGGTCAAGCTGCAGAATTTGATTATGCAGGAACACAAGCTTGTCTAGCATTAAAGGAAGAGGGCTACCGTGTAATATTAGTAAACTCTAATCCAAGCAACAATTATGACTGACAAAGAAATTGCAGATAAAGTATATATTGAACCATTAACACATGATTTCATAGCTCGCATTATTCGTAAAGAACAGCCGGACGCATTATTACCTACATTAGGTGGACAAACAGGATTGAACATGGCCATTCAACTACATGATAGTGGTGAACTTGAAGCAAACAATGTGCAACTTTTAGGTACTAAATTAGAATCTATCCAACAGGCAGAAGATAGAGAATTATTCAGATCATTAATGAATGAACTCGAGGTACCTGTGCCTGAAAGTGATATTGTAAACACCGTAGAACAAGCGTTTATGTTTAAAGAAAAAGTAGGCTATCCACTCATCGTAAGACCAGCATTTACAATGGGAGGCACTGGCGGTGGTATTTGTCATAATGATGATGAGTTTAAAGAAATTGTAGCGAACGGTCTACATTATAGTCCAGCAACACAATGTTTAATTGAAAAATCAATCGCTGGTTTCAAGGAAATTGAATATGAAGTAATGCGTGACAAAAACGATAACGCAATCGTTGTGTGTAATATGGAAAATATTGATCCAGTTGGTATACATACAGGTGATTCGATTGTTGTGGCGCCGAGCCAAACATTGTCAGACATTGAATATCAGATGCTACGTGACGTGTCATTAAAAGTAATCCGTGCCTTAGGAATAGAAGGCGGCTGTAACGTGCAATTAGCTTTAGATCCACACTCTATGGATTATTATATTATTGAAGTGAATCCACGTGTGTCCCGTTCATCAGCATTAGCTTCTAAAGCAACAGGATATCCAATTGCTAAACTAGCGACTAAAATTGCAGTTGGTTTAACGTTAGATGAAATGTTAAATCCAATTACAGAAACATCTTACGCGGCATTTGAACCAACTTTAGATTATGTTATCTCGAAAATCCCACGTTTCCCATTTGATAAATTTGAAAAAGGTGAACGTGTTTTAGGAACACAAATGAAAGCAACTGGTGAAGTTATGGCAATTGGTAGAACTTACGAAGAGTCATTACTTAAAGCAATCCGTTCATTAGAATATGGTGTACATCACCTTGGTTTGCCTAACGGAGATTCATATGATTTAGATTATATTAAAGCACGTATCAATGACCAAGATGATGAACGTTTATTCTTTATAGGTGAAGCGATTCGTCGCGGAACAACATTAGAAGAAATTCATGAAATGACACAAATTGATTACTTCTTCTTAAATAAATTCCAACACATCATTAATATTGAGCATGATTTGAAGGCTAATAAAGGTGACATCGAATATCTGAAATTTGCGAAAGATTACGGCTTTAGTGATCGTGTCATTGCACACCGTTTTGATATGACCGAAGAAGAAGTTCATGATTTAAGAATAAAAAATGGTATAACGCCAGTTTATAAAATGGTAGACACTTGTGCCGCAGAGTTTGAATCAGCAACGCCATATTATTACGGTACGTATGAATACGAAAACGAATCTATTGTTACAGATAAAGAAAAAATTCTTGTACTCGGTTCAGGACCAATTCGTATAGGACAAGGTGTAGAATTTGATTATGCAACAGTGCATGCAGTTTGGGCAATCCAACGTGCAGGTTATGAAGCAATTATCATTAATAACAATCCAGAAACTGTATCAACAGATTTTTCAATTTCTGATAAGTTATACTTCGAGCCATTAACAGAAGAAGATGTTATGAATATTATTGATTTAGAGCAACCTAAGGGTGTGGTTGTACAATTTGGTGGTCAAACAGCTATCAACTTAGCAGATAAACTTGCTAAACATGACGTTCAAATTTTAGGAACATCTTTAGAAAATCTAAATCGTGCTGAAGACCGTAAAGAATTTGAAGCATTATTACACACAATCGATGTGCCTCAACCAAAAGGTAAAACAGCAACGTCTCCTAAAGAAGCATTAGAAAATGCAAGGAATATTGGTTATCCAGTTGTTGTAAGACCTTCATATGTATTAGGTGGACGTGCGATGGAAATCGTGAATAGTGATGCAGAACTAGAAGATTACATGAACCAAGCAGTTAAAGCGAGCCCAGATCATCCGGTACTAGTAGATAGTTATTTGACAGGTAAAGAAATTGAAGTGGATGCCATATCTGACGGGGAAACTGTTATAATCCCTGGCATTATGGAGCATATCGAAAGAGCTGGTGTTCACTCAGGTGACTCTATAGCAGTCTATCCACCACAAACATTAACGCAACAAGAAATGGATACGTTAGAAGACTATACGATTAGACTAGCTAAAGGATTAAATATTATAGGATTAATTAATATCCAATTTGTTATCGCTCATGATGGCGTCTTCGTCTTAGAAGTGAACCCACGTTCGAGTCGTACGGTACCATTTTTAAGTAAAATTACGGACATCCAGATGGCTCAGCTAGCAATGCGTGCGATTATGGGTGAAAAAATTGTAGACTTAGGCTATAAAGCAGGGATACAACCATATGCTGAAGGTGTTTTTGTCAAAGCGCCAGTGTTCAGCTTTAATAAGTTAAAAAATGTTGATATTACGCTCGGACCTGAAATGAAATCAACAGGGGAAGTTATGGGTAAAGATACAACAATGGAAAAAGCCCTATTCAAAGGATTAACAGCCGACGGTATGGAAGTAAAAGATCATGGTACTGTATTGATGACAGTGAGTGATAAAGATAAAGAAGAAGTAGTCAGTATCGCACATCGTTTAAATGAAGTAGGCTATAAAATTTTAGCAACTGAAGGTACTGCGAATAAATTAGCTGAGCATCATATACCAACAGAAATTGTTGGTAAAATTGGCAAAGAAGATGATTTATTAACGCGTATTCAACAAAGTGAAGTACAAATTGTAGTTAATACGATGACGAAAGGTAAGGAATTCGAACGTGATGGTTTCCAAATCAGACGTACATCAGTTGAAAATGGCGTACCTTGTCTCACTTCATTAGACACAGCCGATGCACTAACGTCAGTGATTGAAAGCATGACATTTACAATGAAAAATATGTAATAGTTAAGTTTGATACCACTAAGATAAAATAACAGTGCGAGTGCATAACATTATTTTATCTTAGTTCATATAGTAGAAGATCTTAAAATACGAGGTGTAGAACATATTATGAATAATTTACCAATTATCGCACTAGACTTTGATTCATCAGAAACGGTGGATGCATTCTTAGATCAATTTGATGAGCCACTTTTTGTAAAGGTGGGTATGGAACTTTTTTATCAAACTGGACCACAATTTATAGAATCTATTAAAGCACGTGGGCATGATATTTTTTTAGATTTAAAATTACATGATATACCGAATACTGTGGGTAAGGCAATGGAAGGGTTAAGTAAATTAAACGTTGATTTAGTCAATGTACATGTCGCTGGTGGAACTGAAATGATGACACGCGCATTAGAAGGTTTAAGAAAACACAACCAAAATATTAAAATTATAGCAGTTACACAACTTACTTCAACTACAGAATCTATGTTAAGAAATGAACAAAACATTCAAAGTTCTATAGAAGATGCAGTGCTTAATTATGCGTATCTAGCCAAAACGTCTGGTTTAGACGGTGTCGTATGTTCACCGCTTGAAGCGAGCATTACTTACAGGTGAACTCGGTAAAAACTTCTTAAAAGTAACACCTGGTATCAGACCAACAAATGCGCATTCAAATGATCAAAAAAGGATTACTACACCGGAAGATGCGAAACAATTAGGCTCGACACATATTGTAGTAGGTCGACCAATTACGCAAAGTGATAATCCGGTCGCAAGTTATCATAAAATTAAAGAGAGTTGGTTAAGTAAGAATGGCTAAAGCAATAGCAAAATCACTATTAGATATTAAAGCAGTTTCACTTTCGCCCAACGATCCGTTTACATGGAGTTCAGGTATTAAATCACCTATTTATTGCGATAACCGTGTGACATTAGGTCATCCGTCAGTACGACGTAATATTAGAGATGGTTTAAGTTCGTTAATTAAAAATAATTTTTCGGATGTCGAAATCGTTTCGGGGACTGCAACAGCGGGCATTCCACATGCTGCCTATGTTTCTGAAGCGCTAGATTTACCGATGAATTATGTGCGTTCTAAGAGTAAGAGCCATGGTAAACAAAACCAAATTGAAGGTGCGTTAAGCAAAGGTAAAAAAGTGGTAGTCATTGAAGATTTAATTTCAACAGGTGGATCTTCTATAACTGCTGTAGAGGCATTAAAAGAAGCAGGAGCTGAAGTTCTTGGCGTAGTAGCTATCTTTACGTACGGTCTAAAAAAAGCGGATGAACAATTTAAAGAAGCCCAAATACCTTTCTTTACTTTAAGTAATTATAATGAATTAATTGAGGTAGCTAAAGAAAAGGGAGACATTTCTGACAATGATATTGATACATTAGTTGAATGGCGAGACAACTTGTCTTAAAATGTGAGTTGGAGGGGATATTATGACAGAAAACCCAAAAAAAGCATATAATCACTTTGCACATTTAAACGATTTTTTAAAAAAGAAGACGATTATAGACATCCAACTCATTCAAACGATAAGAACGAATGGCTATCTAATACATCAGAAGCAAATATATATAAGAAATCCAAGACTACAATTAAACAAAAAGGACATATTAAGTAATTCATAAAATGTAATATGTATAGACGTATTTAAGACCATAATAAAGAGGAAGATCAGAATGAATTTCATTTTGACCTTCCTCTTTATATTAAATCATTTTGATATAGCAAACTTCTTGTTGAACTTCGTTAAATTAAGGTTATTTTTGTAATAACAAAGTTTATCAATATAATTTATAATACTTATTATATGTGCTGACCGTTTTAAAACTAAAATGTGTCATTGTGTAGTAAAGTCATTATTAGCGGATCATAATTTTAATAATAATATAACCTACTAATAAAACTAATGCCGCAATAAGTAATGGAATAATATAAAAAGACATGAAATACCTCCAATTGGATTTATATTTATTCTAACTGTAAATATTAGAAAGTAAAAGAAATAAAGACGATATTGTCATTCAACTAAAAAAGAGATGACAGTTATACATTTTTTGAATGCAATGGGTTAAAAGCGTTACAAGAAATACAAAGTGGTGTGACCACTATTGTTGTGGTACATTTGCATTTATAATACGATGTATAACTTAGAATTACAATAATATATTTTTATGGGGCTGGGACATAAATATATGTCTTAGCCTCTATAGTTATATTAATTTTAGCTGACTGAATTGAAAATACCAATCGTAATCGTTTACCAAAAGGGTTTAATTTTTGAAAATGTAAGGGGTGCTTAAATGAAAATGATGAAACAATTATTCCGTGATCATACTAAAAATATCATTATTTGTTTAATTGGCGCATTTGTCAGTGCAATTGCAGTAAATTGCTTTATTCTAGAATCTAATCTTGGGGATGGAGGCACAGTTGGTATATCTTTAGCGCTTAAATATGCTTTTGGTTGGTCACCAGCTTTAACTTCTTTAATTATTAATACAATTGTTATTATTGTAGGTTGGAAATTTTTAAGTACAAGAACTGCTGTATATACTTTTATTGCAAATACAGCAATTTCTCTATTTTTAGATTTAACTGAAAATTTTAGTACTGGTATAGATAACTTTGTAATCAACGCCGCTTTTGGTGGTGTGTTTGTAGGTGTGGGCATCGGCTTGGTTATTGCAGCAGGTGGTGTCATTGGAGGAACTTCAGTTGTAGCTAAAATGCTGAATAAGTACTTTGATATAAAAACGTCACAAGGCATATTTTTATTAGATGGTTTAGTTGTGCTATCTTTCTTATTTGTATTACCGTTAGAAAATGTGTTGTTTACGATTATTATGATATTCATTACTGAACGTGCAACTGCATTTATAATTGAAGGCTTTAATCCTAAAAAAGCTGTTACAATTATTTCAGATAAAAATGAAAATATTAGTGATAGAATTAACAGTTTTACAGGCAGGGGCTCAACGTTACTTAAAGGCAAGGGTGGTTTCGGTAAAAAAGAAACAAGTATGCTATATGTTGTAGTGCCACAATCTCAAGTCACGCGAGTCAAAAAATTAGTGAATGAAGAAGATGACAAAGCTTTCTTAGTTATACATGATGTACGTGACGTGCTAGGTAGTGGATTTATTAATTTAACATAAGCCAATATTTTGAACGTTTGTAAATAAGAATTTGAAAATATTTTACTACTTATAATAACGTTGTATATTCGATTTTTTACAATTTATCATTTATTCTAGTATTAAGAAGAAATTAAGGAGGTTGGATGATGGCTATACCAAAAATAACTACATTTCTAATGTTCAATGGAGATGCGTAAGAAGCAATTAATTTATATGTTAATACATTTGAAGATGCTGAAATATTGGCATTGGTAAGATATAGTGAGAGTGATAAAGAACCAACTGGTGCTGTACAACACGCTATTTTCAGGTTGAAAGATCAAGTGTTTATGGCAATTGATAATATGAATGGTGTCGATATAGAAATGAATCCAGCCGTATCATTATATGTCACTGTAGACAGTGCGTTAGAAATGGAACGCTTATTCAGTAATCTGAAAAGTGGTGGGGCTATTTTAATGCCTAAAACACAAATGCCACCATTTAGAGAATTTGCTTGGATACAAGATAAATTTGGTGTTAATTTTCAACTAGCATTGCCAGAATAAATTTAAATTAGAGAATGAAAAAAGCTAGGATATAATCGTTTTTGAAAAAACAAACGACTTTATCCTAGCTTTTTTATTATGCGTTTTGATAATCTTAAGCATAATATATAATAACAAATTATTTTACTTTCATTTTTTGAATGTGATCATAATCTGGTGTAGCGAAAAGCGTTTTTTGATTATCATATGTTACAAAACCTGGTTTGGCACCTGAAGGTTTGTGCACATGTCTAATTTCTGTGTAATCTACTGGAATTTGTCCAGAATTACCAGCTTTGGAGAAATAACCAGATAACATGGCCGCTTCTTTAATCGTCTCTTCACTTGGTGCGTCACTAAGTATCACAACATGAGAGCCTGGTATATCTTTCGTGTGGAACCAAAGATGATTTTTTGCTGCTTTTTTATTCGTTAAATAATCATTTTGTTTATTGTTTTTACCGACAAGAATCGTATCACCATCAGTTGAAACATATGCTTGTAATTGAATGGTTTGTTTCTTTTTCTTCTTGTTTTGTTTGCGTTGTTTCATAAAGCCCTGTTCTGCTAGCTCATCACGGATATCATCAATTTCATCAACAGAGATATGTGCGAGCTGTTGTTCAATACTTTCAAAATAAGCAATATTCTCTTGAGTTAATTCAATTTGATGGAGCAACTCGTGTGCTCTTGTTTTCAACTTGTTATATTTTTTATAATAATTCTGCGCATTGACAGCGGGGGCTTTGGTTGGGTTAAGAGGAATTGTAATTTCTTCACCAGTATAATAATTAAGCGTCGTAATTTCTTTATCGCCTTGCTTAATTTGATAAATATTGGCTGTTATTAACTCACCATATAGTTGCTGTAATTCTTTTTCTTTGGTACCTTCTTGCTCATCAATTAATTTACTTAATTTATTTTGATATTTATGAAGTTGTTGCTGTACAAATTTAACTAAATCATTCGCACGTTGTTTGACACGCTCTCTTTCGCCACGTGCATCATAATAGCGATCAAGTAAATCATGCAGTGAATCGTATTCTACAACATCATCATAAAATTGATTTAATTTCATAAAGTAAAAATCTTCTTTACCTGTTTTATGATTTTTATGGAAAACAGGTATGGGCTCGCCCTTAGTTTCTTCAATTACTGTATCAAATGCTTCAGTGCAAAGTTTGGGCAGTCATAAATTGTTTTCTGCTAACAATTTCATTAGTAATTAATGGACTAAACCCTTCGATGTGATCTAGTAATTGTCGAGCTATTTTCCCACTATTAAAATCTATATATTTTAAAACAGTTTCTCCAGATATATCATATGGATTAATTTTGTTTTGCGCAGGTGGTGCTTCATATTGAAAACCAGGCATTACAGTACGATACTGATTTGTGTTTGGTGTTAAATGCTTAAAGCCTTCAATAATCTTGCGCTGTTCGTTTACTAATATTAAATTACTGTGTTTACCCATAATTTCTAATATAATTGTACGATGTATTGTATCGCCAATTTCATCTTTACTCTGTACATCTATTTCTACGCGTCTATCATTACCAATTTGTCTTACTGCTTTTATAAAGCCACCTTCAATATGTTTACGGAACACACGTGCAAACATAGGAGGATCAAATGGATTGTCATATTTTTTATTAGTTAAATGCATTCTAGTAAAACTTGGATGGATAGAAAGTAGAAGCTGATGATTTTTACGATTTTGACGCACAACGACAAGAAGTGTGTCGTTTTCTGGTTGATTTATTTTGTGGATTCTACCACCTACAAGAAATTGTAGAGATTCCACCATTTTTTTAGTGAATAAACCATCATATGCCATTACTATCAGCCACCTTATTTTTAGTCATTCAACATATTGTAACATGGCGTAAAGATTAGGTCATGAGCAAAGTTTGTGTTGTGGGACGCTATACAATTGAATGTTTCTTATGGTATCATATGTTAATAATAGAAGATTAGCTTAGAGAGGTAGTAAGTCATGGATAATGAGAAAGGTTTATTGATTGTACTATCTGGACCTTCTGGTGTAGGAAAAGGGACAGTTAGAAAAAATATTTGATGATCCAACCACATCTTATAAATATTCTATTTCAATGACCACACGTGGTAAGCGTGAAGGTGAAGTAGATGGCGTTGATTATTTTTTCAAAGCAAAAGCAGAATTTGAAGAATTAATTAAACAAGATGAATTTATAGAATATGCTGAATACGTAGGAAATTACTATGGGACGCCTGTTCAATATGTTAAAGATACGATGGAACAAGGCCATGACGTATTTTTAGAAATTGAAGTAGAAGGTGCGAAACAGGTGCGTAAGAAATTCCCTGATGCATTGTTTGTTTTTCTTGCCCCGCCAAGTTTAGATCATTTACGTGAACGCTTAGTCGGTCGTGGCACGGAGTCTGATGAAAAAATTCAAAGTCGTGTGAATGAAGCACGTAAAGAAGTAGAAATGATGAACTTGTATGACTATGTTGTAGTTAATGATGAAGTAGAGTTAGCTAAACAACGTATTCAATCTATTGTAGAAGCTGAGCATTTGAAGAGAGAACGTATTGAAGCGAAATATAGAAAAATGATATTGGAGGCAAAAAAATAATGTTATACCCACCATTAAACGAATTAACAGCAAAAGTTAATTCAAAATATTTAATTGCAACTACTGCCGCAAAACGTGCTCGTGAAATAGATGAAAATCCAGAATCTGCATTGTTAAGCAAATATGATGCAAAAAAACCTGTAGGTAAAGCGCTAGAAGAAATCGCCGGCGGAGATGTTTATCCTGACGGACTTTACAAAATACCATCTAAGTAATTAAAAGTTAATCTTGAAACATATAAATAACAAATAGCATAGTGCTAATTAAAAGTTTTTCAAACGAGTCTGGGACATAAATACATGTCTCAGACTCGATTGTTAGATTGAACAGTAGTTGTTTGATATCTAATTGTACTTGTTTCAAGCTTTTTTGAGTAAGCCTTGCGGGAGCGGGAATAGAAATCAAATTTTGATTTCTATCCCGCTCCCTTTTTTTATTTAATTTAAAATTTTGTGTATAATGGTGATTAATCATCTATTTAAAGCATTTAATAACAAATTAACCTTAGTGTTATTTATAAACATAAATTTATAGCCTATTAAGAGGTCATATTTAAATTATTTGGAGGAGATTTGCAATGAAACGAATATTACTTGCTGTTACAGGTGGCATTGCTCGCGTATAAAGCAATTGATTTAACAAGTAAATTAACGCAAGCAGACTATGACGTTAGAGTTATGCTTACAGATCATGCACAAGAATTTGTGACCCCATTAGCTTTTCAAGCAATTGGTAGAAATCCAGTTTATACAAGTACTTTTTTAGAACAGAATCCGGAAGAAATACAACATGTTGCATTAGGTGATTGGGCGGACGCAATCGTAGTGGCACCAGCGACAGCAAATATCATTGCCAAACTTGCAAATGGCATTGCAGATGATATGGTGACGTCGACATTGCTTGCTACTGAAACAGCTAAATTTATTGCGCCAGCGATGAATGTGCATATGTATGAAAATAAGCGGACACAGCACAATCTCGCTACACTGAGTTCAGATGGTTATTATTTTCTTGAACCCGGTGAGGGCTTTTTAGCATGTGGCTATGTAGCAAAAGGCCGCATGGAAGAACCTTTGCAAATTGTTGAAAGGTTAAACCAGTTTTTCAAAGAGAACGAACAAGCATCTTATTCGATAGACAGTCGATTTGAAGGTATGAACGCATTAATCACTGCCGGACCGACCGTCGAAGAGTTGGACCCAGTACGTTATTTATCTAACCGATCATCAGGAAAAATTGGTTACGCATTGGCAGAATCACTAACTAAGCGTGGAGCGAACGTCACACTCGTATCTGGACCTACACACCTAACACCTCCAGAAAATGTGAATGTTATTCAAATTCAAAGTGCTGAGGAAATGTTTGAAGCGGTAAAAACACGCTTTAATGAACAAGATATCATATTTAAAGCTGCGAGCAGTATCAGATTATGCACCTGCTGAAATGTTAGAACACAAACTTAAAAAACAAGACGGTACATTATCTGTGACTTTTAAACGTACGCCAGACATTTTGAAATATCTAGGTGAACACAAAACAAAGCAATTCTTAGTAGGCTTTGCGGCAGAAACACAAAATATTGAAACATATGCTCAGAAAAAACTGCAACATAAAAATGCAGATGTGATTATTGCTAATAACGTAGGCGATCGTTCAATAGGATTTAGTTCGGATGATAATGACTATACGATGTATTTTAAAAATGGAGGTCCTATTAGTTTAGGAAAACACAAAAAAGTCATATTGGCGGAGCATATCTTAGATAGTTTAGAAACAAGGTGGGAATAAAATGATAGCAAAAGTAATTGTTGATATACCTTCTAAAAGTGTGGACTTTACGTTCGATTATATTATTCCTACAAGACTACAATCTATGATACAAGTTGGTATGCGTGTCATTGTGCCTTTTGGACCAAGAACAATTCAAGGCTATATTATGGAAATAACAGAACAACCTGACGCAAATATAGACATAGCTAAGTTAAAAGAGATAAAAGAAATTCAAGATATTAAACCAGAATTAACTGAAGAACTTATTAAGTTAACAGATTGGTATAATAATTATTTTGTGACGAAGCGAATTTCTATGTTAGAAGTGATGTTACCGAGTGCAATTAAAGCTAAATATACAAAAGTTTTTTCAATTGAAAATGATGAAGCAATTCCGGAACAGTTACGACGTCGTTTTGATAGCGAAGGGCATTATGCGTATAAAGAAGCTCAATATAATGATGATTTATCTGTCATATCACCTTTGTTAAAGCAAGGTGATATTAGTGAAGTAACATTGCTTTCTCAAAGTCTCAGTAAAAAGAAACAACGTGCTTGTGAGAGTGATAGAAGGTTTTGAATATGATGCTGTACTTGGTTCTTTAGAAAAGTCTCAAAAGCAATATGATTTATATGCTTATTTAATTGATGAACGTCATCATACTGTATTACTGAAACAATTAGAAGCAATGAACTTTTCAAAATCGAGCATTGATACACTGATGCGCAAAGGCTTTGTGGAAAAATACGATGCAATCGTTGAACGTGATCCTTTTGAAACGCGTGTATTTGAACAAGACGAAAAGCAACAACTCACAGTTGACCAACAAGCAAGCGTTTGAAGCAATACTTAAAAATATTAAGGCACATGAACAGAGAACTTTTTTACTACATGGTGTGACTGGTTCAGGAAAAACTGAAGTATATTTGCAAACAATTGAAGAAGTCTTGCATTTAGATAGACAAGCTATGATGCTAGTGCCGGAAATTGCCTTAACCCCACAAATGGTTTTAAGGTTTAAGCAACGATTTGGTGATGAAGTAGCCGTGCTCCATTCAGGCTTATCAAAAGGTGAACGTTATGATGAATGGCAAAAAATCAGAGATGGTAAAGCTCGGGTAAGTGTTGGTGCACGGTCAAGTGTGTTTGCACCATTTAAAAATTTAGGCATGATCATTATTGATGAAGAACATGAATCATCTTATAAACAAGAGGATTATCCTAGATACCATGCACGTGATATCGCAGAGTGGCGCAGTCAATATCATCAGTGTCCATTGATATTAGGGAGTGCTACACCAAGTTTAGAAACTTACGCGCGCGCAGATAAGGGTGTTTATGAACTATTATCTTTACCTAACAGAGTTAATCAACAGGCATTGCCAGAAATTGAAATCGTTGATATGAGAGCTGAATTAAGTTCAGGCAACCGGTCTATGTTTTCAGAACAATTACGTGAAGCCATTCAAACTCGTTTAGATAATCAAGAACAGATTGTATTGTTTTTAAATCGCCGAGGCTATGCATCATTTATGTTATGCAGAGATTGTGGTCATGTACCACAATGTCCCAATTGTGATATCTCATTGACTTATCATAAGTCTTCGGATCAATTGAAGTGTCATTATTGTGGGCATCAAGAAACACCACCGAACAAATGTCCTAATTGTGAAAGTGAGCATATCAGACAAGTTGGTACTGGTACACAAAGAGTTGAGGAATTATTACAAGAAGTGTTCCAAGAAGCACGCATTATACGAATGGATGTTGATACTACATCTCGTAAAGGTGCGCATGAAAAATTATTAAATGATTTTGGCTCAGGTAAAGGTGATATTTTATTAGGTACTCAAATGATTGCGAAAGGGTTAGACTTTCCTAATATCACACTCGTAGGTGTACTCAATGCGGATACAATGTTGAACCTTCCTGACTTCAGAGCAAGTGAACGTACTTACCAATTATTAACACAAGTATCAGGTCGTGCAGGACGTCACGAAAAAGAAGGACAAGTAATCATTCAAACTTATAATCCAGAACATTATGCGATTAAAGATGTTCAAGAAAATGATTATCCAGACTTTCTTTAACAAAGAGATGAATTATAGGAAAATAGGGAAATATCCTCCTTACTTCTTTTTAATTAATTTCACTATCGCACACAAAGATATGAAGAAAGTAATGGAAGCATCGAAACATATTCATAAAATTTTATTACAGCATTTATCAGACAAAGCGTTAGTATTAGGACCATCACCAGCGAGCATTATCAAGGATAAATAATGAATATCGCTTCCAAATCTTAATTAAATATAAAAGTGAACCAGCGCTACACGAAGCGCTTAAGTATTTAGATGATTATTATCATGACCAATATTTAAAAGACAAGCTATCATTGAAAATTGATATTAATCCCCAAATGATGATGTAAGTAATTTGGTTGAATATATTGACTACAGGTGATCCAAAGTTTACAGCGGTTTGAATAATTAAATAAATTTCAAAAAAGGACAAATAGTTTAACTTGAGACGTTTTTAAAGTCTTAGTTAACTGTTTGTCTTTTTTAGTGCTATATATTTGAATGATTGTTTACAATGTCGGTTAATATATGTGGCATTCGTCGATTTGCATCAGTGAAATATTATATTGGAGGAGTTTTTGTGAGGAAAATACAAATCATTAATATTGCTAATGATTATAAATAGCATCTATAAAGGGGAATAAATACGCTAAAAACATAAGTATTACTAGAATAGCTATAAACCAGTTTTCTTTATCCAAACTTATTCATCCTTTGTAAAAGTATATGGTAACCATATTATAAAAGAATAACTAAAATCAATAACATAGAGTGAATGTAATTAAATCTTTAAGTTAAATTAACAATGTTATTAAAAGTAAATAGCGAGCTACCATTTATTATAAAGGTCTTTTTAACTTTTTATTTTTAAAATTAAAAATGTCTATAACAATTGTTATGTATGTAATTTTAATATATAAAAAACATATCAAATTTAAAATTTGCATTTAATGCTTTGTACAGTTATATTGAATAGTAACGAGTCCAATATAAATTGATATCGAACTTATTTAAAATAAAGGTCTGAGATTTTAAAATCAACAATAAAATACAATGGTGGGTATTTTTCATCATGTAAATATAATATCTAAGGGGATTTGTCTATGAGTTTAATGAATATGAGAGAAGCTACAGGATTAAGTATAGTTGAATTATCAAATCGCATCGCATCTTTATATAATACGAAATTAAGTCCTGAATTAATTGAACGCATAGAAAGTAAGCAAACGAAATTAAAAAATGAAGATGCACAAATATTGGCCGAATTTTTTAATACAACCTCTGAAGATTTAATGTGAATCAAATAGACTTAAAAATTCATCAGAATGAGTGTTTAATGATCTATAAATTTCGGCATAGTACGAGTGAGTAAAGGGGCGATATGGCAATGGTATATAATGAATACAATCAACCAATTGGTGATATAATAAATGATTTTGAAATGCCAAGTTTTCCTGAAGCAAAGTCATTGAAAGGACAATATAGTCGCTTGGAAAAATTGTCAACACAACATATCGATGATTTATTCAATCATTTTAGTGTAGAAGAAGATGCGCCGAATTGGACATATCTACCTGATGAACAAACTCAAGATTTTAATCAATTTAAAGTCTACATAAATAATAAAATTAAATCGAAAGACCCCTATTTTTTTCAATTATTGACAACGAAACGGATGAAGCGGTTGGTATTTTGTCATTGTTAAGAATAAATCAAAAAAATGCATCTATCGAAGTGGGCCATATTCATTATTCAAATGTTTTAAAACAATCACGTATTGCAACTGAGGTCCAATATTTATTAGCAAATTATGTATTTGAAACATTAGGCTATAGAAGATATGAATGGAAATGTGATGCTTTGAATCAACCTTCTATTAAGGCGGCCAAAAGACTTGGATTTAGATATGAAGGTATCTTTAGAAATCATACAATTTATAAAAATAGAAATAGAGATACATGTTGGTTATCTATGATAGAAAGTGAATGGTATGAATATAAAATTAAGTTTGAAAAATGGCTGAATCCTTATAATTTTGATGAGTTTGGCAAACAGCTAACTAGATTGTCTATGGACTAGAAGAATGAAAATCAAAATTTATATAATCGAAGTATATGTAAAACGAAGGAAATATTTTATTGTAAACCGATAAAATATTTCCTTTTTTTCTTTGGAATTGTTAAGCTATATGTAGTATTAGAAACGCATGAAATATATTTTCAAATTGAAATATAAACGGCTAGTACAGCTATTTCAATTAGCTGTTGCACAATGCATGATGCATTTTTGGTCAAAATAAGTTATAATGATATGATGAATTTTTGTGAGGAGAAATATGATGACAATTAAACAGCTTGTTACGAGTCAACACCCAATTCTAAAAAGATCAATACCTGATGTTACTTTATTTGACGCTCAATTAGCGGAGTTGTTACTCGATTTAGAAGATACAATGTATGACGTAGGTGCATCCGCTATATGTGCACCGCAAATTGGTATATCGCAAAAAGTAGCGATTATAGATATGGAAGTAGATGGCTTGTTACAACTGATTAATCCTCAATTAATAAGCGAATCTAATGAGAAAGTTACAGATTTAGAAGGATCTATTAGTATACCTAACGTATATGGTGAAGTGACAAGAAGTAAAATGATCGTTGTTAAAAGTAATGATAAAAATGGTAATGAAGTTGAAATGACCGCATATGATGATATTGCACGTATGATATTACATATGATTGACCATTTTGAAGGTAAGTTATTTACTGAGCGCGTAAGTAAATTTTTAAGTGAAGCTGAAATGGAGGCGTATTTTGACAATGAGTAAAATAATATTTATGGGGACACCTGATTTTTCAACTAAAGTTTTAGAAATGCTAATTGCTGAACATGATGTAATCGCAGTTGTAACGCAACCTGATAGACCAGTTGGTAGAAAACGTACGCTTACACCACCACCTGTAAAAAAAGTGGCAGTAGCACATGACATTGCGGTCTACCAACCAGAAAAATTAGCACAATCAGAAGACTTAAAAGTACTTATTGATTTAAATGCAGACCTAATCGTCACAGCAGCTTTTGGACAAATATTACCAGAAACATTATTAGCATCACCTAAACTGGGTGCGATTAATGTCCACGCCTCATTGTTACCTAAATATAGAGGTGGCGCTCCAATTCATCAAGCGATTATTGATGGTGAAAAGGAAACAGGAATATCTATTATGTATATGGTTAAAAAATTAGATGCTCGGTGATATTATATCTCAACGCGCTATCGAGATAGAACAGCAAGATGATGTAGGTACGATGCACGAGAAATTGAGTTTTTTAGGTGCAAACTTACTGAAAGAAACGTTGCCGTCTATTATAAGTGGCACGAACGACAGTATTGCTCAAAATGAAAGTGAAGCGACATTTGCCTCTAATATTAATCGTGAAGACGAGAAAATTGATTGGACACTTTCAGCAGAACAGATATATAACCATATTCGCGGCCTGTCACCATGGCCTGTTGCTTATACAGTAATGGATGACGGAAATTTAAAAATATATGCATCTAGAATTGAAAAAGATAAAACTGGAGAACCAGGTACGATTATAGAAACAACTAAAAAAGCAATTATCGTCGCGACTGGTTCCAAAGATGCTATTGCTTTAACAGACATACAAGTTGCAGGTAAAAAACGAATGCTTGCCGCAAATTACTTAAGTGGAGTGCAAACGCCACTCGTTGGGAAGGTATTATTATGACAATAGACACGAACGTAAGACAATTAGCGTTTGAAACTTTACAAGACATCATAAATGACAAAGCTTATAGCAATATCATCATTAATGAAGTTTTATCTAATAATGAATTAAATCGTGCAGATAAGGGATTATTTACTGAACTCGTTTATGGCACATTAAAAAGAAAATTTTCGCTGGATTACCTATTAAAACCTTTCGTTCAAACGAAGCTCAAAGGTTGGGTAAGACAATTACTATGGATGAGTATTTATCAATACGTATATTTAGACAAGGTTCCTGAACATGCAATTATAAACGAAGCAGTAGAAATTGCTAAACGTAAGGGTGGACCGCATAACGGTAACGTAGTAAATGGTATATTACGTAATATTATGCGCAGTGATTTGCCAGACTTCACTGAAATCACTGATGATAAAAAAAGAATCGCTATCGAATACAGTTTGCCAAAATGGTTAGTAGATCATTGGTCGACACACTTTGGTATTGAAAAAACTGAAGCAATCGCGGAATCATTTTTAACAAAAGTAGCGACAACTGTACGTGTAAATTTAACAAGAATTTCAATTGAAGATGCAATTAGAAGATTAGTTGAAGATGATTATATCGTGGAACAAGATAACGAAATTGATACATGTTTGCACATCAGTGGCAAACCAATTATCGAATCACGTATGTTCAAAGATGGTTTAGTTTCTATCCAAGATAAAAGTTCTATGTTCGTTGCGGAATTAATGGGATTAACTGAGGGCGACGAAGTATTAGATGCATGTAGTGCGCCAGGTGGAAAAGCGTGTCATATTGCAGAAGTATTAAATGGCACAGGTCATATTGATGCAACTGATATCTATGAACATAAGATAGATTTGATAGATTTCAATATTAAAAAATTACGATTGTCTAACATTTCTGCTTTTGAACACGACGCGACTGAAAAATATGGTAAAGTGTATGATAAGATTTTAGTTGATGCACCATGTAGTGGCTTAGGTGTCCTAAGACACAAACCTGAAATTAAATATGAACAATCGCAACAATCGATTCAATCATTAGTTGAAATTCAATTGGAAATTTTAAATAATGTGAAAGATAATTTAAAACCAGGTGGCACGTTAGTCTATTCTACATGCACAATTGAACAATTAGAAAATGAGAATGTAGTATATACATTTTTAAAAGATAATAAAGATTTTGAATTTGACACATTTGAACACCCGATTACTGGAGAAAAAGTGAAAACGATGCAAGTACTACCTCAAGATTTCAACTCTGATGGCTTTTTCATTACTAGGATTAGAAGAAAGGAAAATTAAATTATGATTACTGAAGAAAAGAAGAAAAAGAATAAGTTTCTTCCCAATTTTGAAAAGCAGTCCATTTATTCAATTAGATATGACGAGATGCAAGATTGGTTGATACAAAATGGTCAGCAAAAATTCAGAGCAAAACAAATTTTTGAGTGGCTTTACGAAAAACGCGTAGATAGCATCGACGAAATGTTGAATTTATCTAAGGAACTTAGAGAAGTTTTAAAAGAAAGTTTTACAATGACAACTATGACGACAGTCGTTAAACAAGAGAGCCGAGACGGTACAATCAAATTTTTATTTGAACTACAAGATGGCTATACAATTGAAACAGTTCTTATGAGACATGAATATGGGAATTCAGTATGTGTGACGACACAAGTAGGTTGTCGTATTGGTTGTACGTTCTGTGCATCTACATTAGGTGGATTGAAACGTAATCTAGAAGCGGGTGAAATAGTATCGCAAGTACTTACTGTTCAAAAAGCACTAGATGAATCAGAAGAACGCGTATCACAAATTGTTATCATGGGTATTGGTGAACCGTTTGAGAACTATGATGAAATGATGGATTTCTTAAAAATTGTCAATAACGATAATGGGTTGAATATTGGTGCCCGTCACATTACGGTATCAACTTCAGGTATTATTCCACGTATATATGATTTCGCAGATGAAGACATTCAAATTAATTTTGCTGTGAGTTTACACGGTGCAAATGATGAAATACGTTCTAGATTAATGCCTATTAACAGAGCATACAACGTTGAAAAATTAATGGAAGCTATTAATTATTATCAAGAAACAACAAATAGACGTATTACGTTTGAGTATGGCTTGTTTGGTGGCGTTAATGATCAACTTGAACATGCTAGAGAATTAGCGCATTTAATTCAAAACTTAAATTGTCATGTTAATTTAATTCCTGTTAACCACGTACCAGAACGTAATTATGTTAAAACACCTAAAGAAGACATATTTAAATTTGAGAAAGAATTAAAACGTTTAGGTATTAATGCAACAATTAGACGTGAACAAGGTGCAGATATAGATGTTGCGTGTGGTCAATTAAGAGCGAAGGAACGAAAAGTAGAAACGAGGTAGAGACATGCTAAAAGCACAATTTTTTACTGACACGGGACAATATCGTGATAAAAATGAAGATGCAGGTGGCGTATTTTATAATCAAACAGAGCAACAGTTATTAGTGCTCTGTGATGGTATGGGCGGACATCTTGCGGGTGAAGTCGCAAGCCAATTTGTAACCAATGAACTGCAAAGTCGATTTGAAGAAGAAAATCTTATCGAGGCAGATCAAGCTGAAGATTGGTTGAGAACAACACTAAAAGCGATTAACCGTGAATTATATCAATTGTCAGTAGAAAATCCAAAATATCAAGGTATGGGTACGACTTGTGTTTGTGCATTAGTATTTGATAATTATGTAGTTGTTGCAAATATTGGGGATTCACGTGCGTATTTAGTGAATAGTAGAGATATTGAACAAATTACCAACGATCACTCATTCGTGAATCATCTTATGATGATAGGCCAAATTAGCGCTGAAGAAGCGTTTACGCATCCACAACGCAATATTATTACGAAAGTGATGGGTACGGATAAATTAGTTACGCCAGATATTTTTGTGAAAAAAACGAATTTTTATGACTTTTTAATGTTGAATTCTGATGGTCTAACTGATTTTGTTCGTAACCATATGATTCAAGAAGTATTAATTCAAGATAATGAATTAGAAACACAGGGACAAAATTTAATAGAACTTGCATTATCACAAGATACGAATGATAACGTAAGTTTAATTTTGGCTGAGATTGAAGGTGATAAAGTATGATAGGCAAATTAATAAATGAACGCTATGAAGTGATTAAAAAACTTGGTGGCGGTGGTATGAGTACTGTCTATCTTGCTCGAAGACTCGATACTCAACCGACAAGTAGCAATTAAAGCAATTAGAATTCCATCGGGTGAAAAAGAAGAAACAATTAAACGTTTCGAGCGTGAAGTACATAACTTAACTCAACTTTCACACGACAATATTGTTAGTGTATTTGATGTAACAGAAAATGAAGAGAACTTCTTTTTAGTGATGGAATACATAAAAGGTCCAACATTATCAGAATACATTCAAGAAAATCGTCCATTAGATATTGAAACTGTGTTGAATTTCACGAGACAAATTATCGATGGTATCAAGCATGCGCATGATACTAAAATTGTTCACCGTGATATAAAACCTCAAAACATTTTGGTGGAAAAAGATAAAACTTTAAAAATATTAGATTTTGGTATTGCTAAAGCGTTAAGTGAAACAACAATGACCGAAACGAATCATGTGTTAGGTACAGTACAGTATTTATCTCCAGAACAAGCACGAGGAGAGTCTACAGATAATGGAACTGATATCTATTCCATCGGTGTAGTATTGTATGAAATGCTTGTTGGGAAGCCTCCATTTTCAGGAGAAACCGCAGTAAGTATTGCAATTAAGCATATACAAGACCCGATGCCCAATGTTACTGAGCATCGTTCAGATGTGCCACAAGCTATAAGTAATGTTGTGCTAAAAGCAACAGAAAAAGATAGATCTGAACGTTATGAAACTGTTAAAGATATGCAAGAAGATCTTGATAGTGCATTGTCAAAAAGTAGAGAGCATGAAGCGAAATATCTTTCAGATGATGCTAACACTAAAACAGTGCCTATAAATAAAGAAGAAATTGCTAATCAAACACAATCAGAAAATCAACATAAAAATATTAAAGAAACGATGCAAATTCCTATTGTGAATCAACAAAAATTCCAATCTAGTGAAGAGCATATATATGCAATGCCAACGAAACAACGTTCAAAGAAAAAGAAGTTTTTCTATGCTATTGTAATTATTCTTTTATTATTTGGCTTATTTGGTTTTATGGCTATGGGAATGTTTGGGAGTAAGTATTTAGAGACGCCAGACTTATCTGGTAAAACTGAAAAAGAAGCAGAAACAATATTAAAAGATAATAAATTAGAACTTGGTGATATTTCTCGTGAATATAGCGATAAATACTCTGAAAATAAAATTATTAAAACAACACCTAAAAAAGGTGAGCGTTTAGAGCAGAAGAGTAAGGTGGATATCGTTTTATCTAAAGGACCTAAATTAGCAGAAATGCCTAGTCTTTATGGTATCCCTAAATCCGAAGCGATGGATAAGTTGAAAGACTTAGGCATTAAAGACGCTAAAGTAAAACAAGCGTATACGAACCAAAATGTAGCTAAAGGATTAATCGAAGGACAAAACGTATCACCTGGCGATAAAGTTGAAGTGAATGATAGTAATATCGAATTAACTGAATCATTAGGTACAAAACAAGTTTATGTCGAAGATTATGAAAACAAATCTTTTAAAACTGCTAAGTCAGAATTAGAAGCTAAAGGCTTTAAAGTTGTAGTTAATGAAGAGCAAGACGACGACAAAGTTAAAAAAGATCACGTTATCAGCCAATCACCAAAAGGTGAAGAAGTTGATGAAGGTTCAACGATTGGATTCACAGTTTCTAAAGGAGCACCTGAGGAAAAAGATGAAGACAAGGACAAAGACAAAGAAGATTCTGATAAAAAAGATGAAGCTAAGTCTAAAGATGATGAACTAGACAAGACGTATACAGAGACATATCAGGTACAGTATACGGGTGATGATGATGAGAGCCAAGAAGTCAAAGTTTATGTAAGAGATAAAGATGACGAAGGCGATTCAGCTTCACAGACGTACAAGATAAAAGAAAACAAAACAGTAAAAATCCCAATGACAATTCAAAAAGGCGAGACGGCAGGATATACCATTCGCGTTGACGATAAAATCGTCGCCGATAAAGATATTCCATATGATTTTTAGCCAAAGCTTACGATCCGAACTCGCACTTAACGAACGAAGATAGTTTAGTATTGCTAACTTACCTTTGAGTCAAACAAATATAAGTAAACACCATTTCAACTGATATAAAGTCTGTTGAAATGGTGTTTTATTTTATAGGTTTTATTATTTTTATGAGAGTAATAAGATGATTTATACTGATTTTTATACGAAATAGTCATAAATCATATTTAAATTAAAAAGGCTTTGCTATAATATATAAGATAATAGTTTTTAAAGAGAGGTGTCTAAGTGAAGACAGGACGCATTATAAAATCATTAAGTGGCGTTTATCGTGTAGATGTAGAAGGGGAACTATACGATACGAAACCACGCGGTTTATTCAGAAAAAATAAATTTTCACCGATTGTTGGTGATGTAGTTGATTTCGAAGTTGAGAATATAACCGAAGGATATATTCAATACGTTCATGATAGAAAAAATGAATTAAAAAGGCCACTTGTTAGCAATGTGGATCATCTTATATTAGTAATGAGTGCAGTAGAACCTGATTTTTCAACGCAATTACTAGATAGATTTTTAGTCATTGCGCATTCATATCATATGCGCCCGCGTATACTCATAACTAAAAGAGATTTAGCCTCAGCAGAAATGCAACAAAAAGTTATACAATTGTTAAATGTTTATGAAAATATGGGCTATAAAACACAATTTATTAGTATCGATGATGATATTGAACCTGTTTTTGCCGCTTGGGGAGAAGGACTTGCTGTATTAAGTGGTCAATCAGGTGTCGGCAAATCGACACTATTAAATAAATATTTTCCAGAACTGAATATTGAAACACAACATATTTCAAAAGCGCTTAACCGCGGTCGCCATACTACAACGCATGTAGAACTTTTTGAACGAAGCCATGGTTATATTGCTGATACGCCTGGGTTTAGTGCGTTAGATTTTACACATATCCAAAAAGACGAATTAAAAAATTACTTTATGGAGATCAATGAATACGGCGAACAATGTAAATTTAGAGATTGTAATCATATTAATGAACCAAAATGTAACGTGAAAATAGAGTTGGAAAAAGGAAACATTGCACAATTTAGATATGACCATTACTTACAACTCTTTAATGAAATTGCAAATAGAAAGGAAAGATATTAAATGGCAAAACTTTATCCATCATTATTATCAACTGATTTTTTAAAATTACAAGAAGAATTAACAGCATTAGAAGAAGCAGGTGTAGACGGTGTACACTTTGATGTTATGGATGGCCAATTCGTGCCAAATATCTCGATTGGTTTACCGATACTTGAAGCAGTACGTAAAGGTACTAAACTGCCAATTGATGTTCATTTAATGATTGAAGAACCAGAAAAATATGTCGAATTATTTGCCGACTACGGTGCTGATATGATTTCAGTGCATGTAGAAGCAACACCTCATATTCATAGAGTGATAGAACAAATAAAGAATAAGCATGTAAAAGCAGGTGTTGTAATTAATCCTGGAACACCAGTTGATGCAATCTTACCAGTGATAAAAATGGTAGATTTTGTATTAGTGATGACAGTGAATCCTGGTTTTGGAGGTCAATCATTTATTAGTGATACTGTTGATAAATTAGATCAACTATCGAAAATCAAAGATGAATTAAATTTAGACTTTGAAATTGAAGTAGATGGTGGTATTAACAATGAGACTGTTGAAACTGTTATAAACCATGGTGCTACAATGTTAGTTGCGGGGTCATATTTTTTCAAACATGATGATTACAAAGTAGTAACTAAGACATTGAAAGGCTGAAGCTAATGAAAGTGAATTTATTGTGTGGTAATAGAAATTTGCCTGAAAGTTTATTAAACACTGAAACAGATGCGCATTGGATTGGGGTTGATCGAGGAGCGTTACTTTTGATAGAAGCGGGAATAACACCTCGATTCGCTGTAGGTGATTTTGACTCAATTACTAGTGAAGAAAAAGCATTTGTTGAAAAAAGAATTGACATTAATCCATTTAATTCGGAAAAAAATGATACAGACTTAGCTTTAGGTATTGATCAAGCAGTGACCAATGGTTATAAAGAAATTTGTGTTTATGGTGCTACAGGCGGTCGATTAGATCATTTTATGGGTGCATTACAAATTTTAGAAAAACCAGAATATACAGAGCAAAATATTGTCATAAAACTTATTGATGTGAATAATGAAATTCAATTTTTAAAAACAGGGTCATATACGATTCAGAAAAATGACAATTATCGTTATATCTCATTTATTCCAGTTACGTACCCTACGATTATCTCGTTAAATAATTTTAAATATAATCTTGAAAAGGAACAACTTAAACTTGGATCTACGTTAACGATTTCCAACGAACTCAACCAAGCAGAAGGTAATGTGAATATTACTGAAGGTAATGTATTAATGGTGAGAAGTAAAGATTAAAATACAACGACAAATAATGCTCAAGTTTATGAATTAATTTAAATGAGCGCATAAAAAAAGACCAATCCTCCACATAAGGACTGGTCTTTTTCGTGCATTATATTTATTAAACTCTAGTTACTTTACCAGATTTTAAAGCACGTGCGGAAACCCAAACTCTTTTTGGTTTTCCGTCTACAAGAATTCTAACTTTTTGAAGGTTAGCATTCCATCTTCTTTTAGAAGAATTTAAAGCGTGAGAACGATTGTTTCCAGTTGAAGCTTTACGACCTGTTACGAAACATTGTTTGCCCATGAAAGTACCTCCTTTAATAAATATAAATACACGCATCTACTACATACTTGAATAATGTACCACAAATAAAAATAGATGTAAATAAGAAGTATGATTTTTTCTATTTACATAGATTCTACTTTTGTTAAAATCAAATTATGGTATAATTATAAACTGTGGATAAATGTAGAAATTTGCTTAATTAGATAAATTATATTATTTGTTAATTTTATAGTTAATTAAACAACCATAAACTAGGAGGCCCAATTTAAATGACATTAGAAATCACAAATGATTATGGTAGTATAGACATTTCAAACGAAGTAATAGCTTCAGTTGTGGGTAGCAAAGCAGTAGAATGTTATGGGATTGTAGGAATGGCTTCTAGACAACAAGTAAGAGATGGAATTGCTGAAATATTAGGGCATGAAAATTATTCTAAAGGTATTGTTGTAAGAGAAGGCGATGGCGTTATAGATGTTGATATGTATATCATTGTAAGTTATGGTACTAAGATATCTGAAGTAGCGAGCAATTTACAGTCAACAATAAAATACACATTAGAGCAAACATTAAAAGTAAAAGTAAATTCAATAAATATATTTGTACAAGGTGTTCGAGTTAATAATGGCACTAAGAACTAGGAGGACAATACGGAATGGTTAGCAAAATAAATGGTAAATTATTTGCCGAAATGATTATACAAGGGGCACAAAATTTATCAAATCATGCAGACTTGGTTGATTCATTAAATGTGTATCCAGTACCAGATGGAGATACAGGGACAAATATGAATTTAACGATGACATCTGGAAGAGAAGCAGTGGAAGAAAACTTGTCGCAAGATATCGGTGAACTAGGGAAAACCTATTCAAAAGGTTTGTTAATGGGCGCTAGAGGGAACTCTGGGGTCATCTTATCGCAACTATTTAGAGGTTTTAGTAAAAGTTTAGAAGCGTATGATGAGATTAATGCACAGCAATTAGCAGAAAGTTTCAAAGCCGGTGTAGAAACTGCATATAAAGCAATTATGAAGCCTGTAGAAGGTACGATATTAACTGTAGCTAGAGATGCTCGCAGATGTCGCTATGCGCAAAGTAGAAGAAACTGAAGATTGTATCGAATTGATGACATATATTTTAGAAGAAGCAGAAATCTCACTAGAAAACACGCCTAATTTATTACCCGTATTAAAAGAAGTGGGTGTAGTAGATAGTGGTGGTAAAGGTTTGGTTGTCGTTTATGCTGGTTTCCTTAAAGCATTAAAAGGTGAAACGGTAAGTGCTGAAACAGCTAAATTAGATAAAGATTCGTTAGTAAATGAAGCCCATGATTTTCATGGTGTAATTAATACTGAAGATATCGTTTATGGTTACTGTACAGAAATGATGGTACGTTTCGGGAAAAATAAAAAAGTATTTGATGAACAAACATTCAGAGAAGATATGAGTACATATGGTGACTCATTATTAGTCATAAACGACGACGAAATTGTTAAAGTACATGTACATAGTGAAAAACCAGGTGATGTGTTTAATTATGGTCAACAGTATGGAGAACTTATTAAATTAAAAGTAGAAAACATGCGTGAACAACACCGAGAAGTTGTAAAAAAAGAACAAGTAGGTCAAAGAGAGACTCAAACACCTGAAACAGTTGAAACGGCAGTTATTGCTATTTCAATGGGAGATGGTATATCTGAATTGTTCAAATCAATGGGTGCAACACATATGATTAGTGGTGGTCAAACAATGAATCCATCAACTGAAGATATCGTTAAAGTAATTGAACAGTCACAATGTAAACGCGCAATTATTTTACCTAATAATAAAAATATTATGATGGCGAGCGAACAGGCTGCAAATATCGTAGGTGCTGAAGCTGTCGTTATCCCAACTAAATCTATACCACAAGGCATTGCGAGCACTCTTTAATTATGATGAATCAGATGCGCTTGAAGCTAACAAAATACGCATGGTTGAATCACTTGAAGCAGTGAAATCAGGTTCAGTGACATATGCTGTAAGAGATACAAAAATTGATGGTGTTGAAATTAAAAAAGATGCGTTTATGGGCTTAGTTGAAGACAAAATCGTTACGAGTAACGAAAATGAATTTGAAACTGTTAAAGGTTTATTGTCTGAAATGATTCAAGATGATAGTGAAATCATTACGATGATTATCGGCGAAGATGCAAATGCATCATTGACTTCAGATATTGAAACTTGGCTTGAAGCATCTTATCCAGAAGTAGAATTAGATCAACATGAGGGCCAACAACCTGTATATCAATATCTATTCTCTGTAGAATAAATATATTTATTGAACACTTGTATATATGAATAGCTTCCACTTTAGGAAGCTATTTTAAATTGTCGACAAGGTCTAAAAGCTTTGTTGACAATTTTTTTGTGCACGTTTTCTGTGAGTAGAACTATAGCTTCACTATATATTACATACTTGCTTCACTAGGACATGACCTCAACCTATAGGTCTGCGATTTGTTTTGGATTATTCGTATCATGGCAGTGCGTCTTAGATGAAAAAAGTTCATAAACTAAAAAATATAGAGTTAGTCTACTAAGGATAAATTTTGTGACAGTAATTATTTTATTGTATGTAAAGATTTGTATAATTAAATTGAAAGTAAACATTTTTATTTAATTAAACCTTATACAACAATATTCTTCTTTTAAATGAGAATAATGCAACCAGTATTGGTTTATAATGTCTTGCTTAATTGTTATAATGAGTTGCATGCATATAAATGTAAGCGCATTACATTAGAAACATTAAAAATAAGAGTGGGGTATAATTATGAAATATAAAACAGTTTTCGATATTATAGGACCTACAATGGTGGGGCCGTCTTCATCTCATACTGCTCGGTGCAGTAAGAATTGGATTAGTAGCAAAAGATTTATTTAATCAATTGCCAAAACAAGTTGATATCTATCTTTATGGTTCATTTATGGAAACGTACAAAGGACATGGTACAGATGTAGCACTTGTTGGTGGTTTGCTAGGTTATGATACAGATGATGACCGCATACAAACAAGTTTAGAAACAGCTGAGCAAATGGGAATGAAAGTGAATTTTATAGAAATGGCTGAAGAAAGATCACATCCTAACACTGCTATTATCAATATGAGAGATGCTGATAAAGAAATTTCTGTTGAAGGTGTTTCTATAGGTGGCGGTAAAATTGAGGTAGTTGCTATTAATGGATTTAATATTGCGATAAGCGGTAATTATCCAGCTCTGCTTGTGTTTCACAAAGATACTTTTGGCACGATTGGTCGTGTAGCAAATATTTTAGGTGATTCTAGTATCAATGTGGGGAGTATGCAAGTTTCTAGAAAAGAAAAGGGCGACCAAGCGTTAATGACTTGTGAATTAGATGAATCTGTGACAGATGAAATTATAGATAAAATTAAAAACGTCGAAGGTGTAGTGACAGTTTCACTCATGGGCGACGCCTAATGGAGGGTAACGCATGTTTAAAAGTGTGAAAGAACTAGTAGAAAAATGTGAAACAGAAAATAAAAAAATTCATGAAATCATGCTAGAGCAAGAAATGGAAGTAACTGGCTTATCCGAAGCTGATATTTATGCCGGCATGGATAAAAACTTACAAACGATGGAAAATGCACTTGATGAAGGGTTAGAAGGCGTAACTTCAACTACTGGATTAACTGGTGGAGATGCTGTGTTAATCAAAAATTATTTGAAGACAGGTAAATCATTAGCTGGACCAACTTTATTGGATGCAGTGAGTAAAGCAGTTGCAACAAATGAAGTCAACGCGACAATGGGTAAAATTTGTGCAACACCTACTGCCGGCTCTGCAGGTGTAGTACCAGGCGTATTATTTGGACTCAAACCACGCCTTGAACCTACAAGAAAAGATATGTTGAACTTCTTACTTACCTCTGGTGCGTTTGGTTTTGTAGTGGCAAACAATGCATCAATTTCAGGTGCAGCAGGCGGTTGTCAGGCAGAAGTAGGTTCTGCTGCGGCGATGGCGACAGGTGCAACCGTAGAACTTGCCGGCGGAACGCCACAACAATCGGCTGAAGCTTTTGCAATTTGTTTGAAGAATATGCTAGGTTTAGTATGTGACCCAGTAGCCGGCTTAGTTGAAGTGCCTTGTGTGAAGAGAAATGCTGCAGGTGCATCAAACGCAATTGTCTCTGCTGATATGGCTTTAGCAGGTGTAACTTCAAGAATTCCCACAGATGAAGTGATTGAAGCAATGTACAAGATTGGCCAAACGATGCCATCAGCATTGCGTGAAACTGGTCGTGGAGGTTTAGTCGGTACACCAACAGGTCAGCGTCTAAAACAAGAAATATTTGGTGATTAAAAATGTCAAAAGTCAATTTAATAGATAGTCCCTTTCCTTTATCACAGATAAAAGGACTGGGCCCGAAAAGGTTGTCCGTATTAAATGAATTAAATATCCATACTGTAGAGGATTTAATTTTATATTTACCAACCCGTTACGAAGATAATACAGTAATTGACTTGAATACGGCCGAAGATCAAGCGACAGTGACAGTGGTAGGAGAAGTATATTCGACGCCTACTGTCGCTTTTTTTGGTCGTAATAAATCTAAGTTAACCGTACATATCATGGTCAATAATATTGCTGTAAAATGTACTTTTTTCAACCAACCATATTTAAAAAAGAAAATTGAATTGCATGGTACAGTTACGGTAAAAGGTAAATGGAATAGAAGTAAACAAGAGATAAATGGCAGTAGAATGTTTTTCAATCAACAAGAGACTCAAAAATCACAATTTGAACCTGTTTATCGTGTTAAAGAAGGCATTAAACAAAAACCATTGAGGGATATGATTCGACAATCGTTGGGAGAAGTCACTATACATGAATGGCTCTCTGATGAATTGAGACAAAAATATAAATTAGAATCATTAGAGGATACGATTAAAGCGTTGCATTTTGCCACAGACAAGGCATCTTTGCTTAAAGCACGTAGAACATATGCTTTTACAGAATTATTTATGTTTGAGTTACGAATGCAATGGTTAAACCGATTAGAGAAAACATCGGATGAAGCGATTGAAGTAGATTATGATATTAATTTAGTGAAACATTTTATAGACTGCCTTCCTTTTGAACTCACTGACGCGCAAAAGCATAGTGTTAATGAAATATTCAGAGACTTAAAAGCACCAATAAGAATGCATCGTCTCTTGCAAGGTGACGTGGGTTCAGGTAAAACTGTCGTAGCGACAATCTGTATGTACGCACTGAAAACTGCGGGATTTCAATCAGCATTGATGGTGCCTACTGAAATATTAGCAGAACAGCATGCAGAAAGTTTAGTTGAAATTTTCGGCGACAGGATGAATGTGGCCTTACTTACAGGTTCAGTAAAAGGTAAAAAACGAAAGTTGTTACTAGAGCAACTACAAAATAATGAAATTGATTGTATTATCGGCACACACGCCTTAATACAAGATGATGTAGTATTTAATAATGTAGGTCTAGTAATAACAGATGAACAACATCGTTTTGGTGTGAATCAACGTCAATTGTTGAGAGAAAAAGGTGCGATGACTAACGTCCTTTTCATGACAGCTACACCTATACCACGAACATTAGCTATATCCGTTTTTGGTGAAATGGATGTCTCATCCATTAAACAATTACCAAAAGGCAGAAAGCCGATTATTACTTCATGGTCCAAACATGAAGCTTATGAAAGTGTACTCAATCAAATGACTTCGGAATTAAAAAAAGGTAGGCAGGCATATGTAATTTGTCCTCTAATTGAAAGTTCTGAGCATTTAGAAGATGTGCAGAACGTTGTTGAGTTGTATGAATCGCTACAGATATATTATGGTACTGAAAAAGTAGGATTGCTACATGGTAAGTTGCATTCAGAAGAAAAAGATAGAGTAATGCAACAATTTAGTAATCATGAAATAGACGTTTTAGTATCTACAACCGTTGTAGAAGTAGGAGTGAACGTACCTAATGCAACGTTCATGATGATTTATGATGCTGATCGTTTCGGTTTATCTACTTTACATCAGTTAAGAGGGCGTGTAGGTAGAAGTGAACAACAAAGTTATTGTGTACTCATTGCTTCACCGAAAACAGAAACAGGTATAGAGCGCATGAATATTATGACACAAACGACAGATGGTTTTGAATTAAGTGAACGTGATTTAGAGATGAGAGGACCTGGCGATTTCTTTGGTGTGAAACAAAGTGGTTTGCCTGACTTCTTAGTCGCAAATGTTGTTGAAGATTATAAAATGTTAGAAGTAGCAAGAGATGAAGCAACTGAATTGATTCAATCTGGTGTCTTTTTCGAAGCTCAATATCAAATGTTGAGAACATTTGTTGAAGAAAACTTATTATATATGAGTTTTGATTAATAAAGAAAGTATAAAAAAACGGGGCTGAGACATATATTTATGTCTCGGTCCCATTTTTAAATTGAATGTATAATGTTTGTTAATTAACGCCTACGTCAGACCAAGCCTTTTCAATTGCTTTAGATGTTTCGCTATTCGTACCATAAAGGTGGTTCGAAGCTTCTTTTAATGATGCCTTTGCATCAGAAAATTGAGCGTTAGGCGTTAAATATTGTGTGAGTGCTAAATAATAAATTTGTTCAGCTTTTTCTTTGCCAATCGCATTAATTGTTAGGTATGCGGCTTTGTTAGGAATGCCACTATTGGTATGAACACCACCGCTATCTTGGCTGCCTTGTAAATATTGATCCATATGCGCAGGTTGGTTATACTGTTCTGGATTTTTTAAACTTCTTAATGCATCACCATCTTTATTCGGTGTATATACATCCTCGCCGAGTAACCAATCGTCTGAATCAACAAAATAACCAAAAACGTCAGAGAAAGATTCGTTTAATGCACCCGATTGATGACTATACTCTAAACCTGCAGTGCGTTCTGTTACTGCATGTGTGAGCTCATGGGCAACGATATCATTCGCACCTGACAATGCCTTAAACGTCTGGCCGTCCCCGTCACCATAAATCATATATTGACCCGTCCAGGCGGCGTTATTAAAGTTTTTGTCATAATGAACGACCGAATCAATGTCACCGCCGTTATTATCATAACTGTTTCTATCATGTTTATTGAGGAAATAGTCATAGACTTCTTTGGCATAATAATGGGCATCTACGCCGGCGCGTTGTTCTTCTTTATTGAAATGATTGCTGTCATTTGTAATAGGTGAATAGGCATTTGTCGTTTCATTTGCAGTTTTAGTTTCTATGACTGCATCTTGAGAAGTATCGAGTAATGAATATGAATCATTTGCTTTTGTAACGCTTAAAGGTTGTTTTTCATCTCCATTAACGCCTGTCCCTTTACCTTCAGTTGTTGCATTTTTAATAACGTTTTGTTTTTTTAATACTTCACCGGTAGTAGCATCAATTTGGATTTTCCAATGTGTCGCTTTAGGAGAAATATAATTAAGTTCAATATCATAAACAAGTCTTTGCTTATCACTATTTATATCAATATTGTTTTTACTGACAACAGGATAGCTTTTTATGTTTTTTACATCAGACTTTGCTTTGCCTATTGCTTCAAAAGCTTTATTTTCAGCGTTAGCAGAAGATAATTTAGCTTCATTTTCTACTTTTATGTATGGTTTATCTACATTACCATTTATCAATGTTACTTTACCATTTTTATTGACATGTACTTTGATTGTTGTGCCGTCTGATGTAATGTCGTTTACTTTAGGCTTCAATGCGTAATGTGTGACGCCAGTTTTATCTTGTTGTTTATCTATCACGTTATATTGTTTGAAAGCTTCTTTATTGATAGTTTCTTGCTTAGTCTTGGATGATTGATTAACAAGAGATTGTGCATTATTTTGTAAAAATTGTTCTACATCTGCATCATTATTAATCGCAGGGGTATTTGATGACTCTAGACTTTCAGGCTTAATACTATTACTTTCTTGTGCATCAGCATAGCTTGTAGTGAAGGCTAATAATGAACATGACAGTAATGTAGTTGATAATATTTTTTTCATTAGATCCTCCTAAATAAAGTATCCAATTAATGGAATGATTTTTGAAAAATAAATATAATACATCTTTAAAACAATTCAAATTATACATTTCAATTTTATTTAATTCAATATCTTAATAAATATTTATATAGAATGATTAGTATTTGTATTTATTTTGATAATTAAACCGACTGGAAAACGTTTTAAACGTTATAATATTTTTTATATTGGATATCTGACGTGAAAAACATCTAAGGAAGTATGTTTTTTGTTGAGCTAATGAAATAGAAAGTGTTATGATATGTTAGGAATGTTTAAGACTTGGTACTAAAAATTAGGTAATTTAGGTGGTTAGAATAAAATGAAGTTAAAAAAACAAGAACGACGCGAAGCAATTAAAAAAGAAATTGAAAAAAACCCCTTTATTACAGATTTAGATTTGAGTACACTTTTTTCAGTGAGTATTCAAACTATTAGGTTAGATCGTACATACTTAGATATTCCAGAACTAAGAAAACGAATTAAATCCGTAGCAAGAAAAAATTATGAAAGTATTCGATCCATTGATGGTAGTGAAATCATAGGCGATGTAATAAATGTTCAGCCTGATCAACTCGCAACTTCAATTATAGATATTGATGAAGATTCTGTATTTACTAGAAATAAAATTGCCAGAGGACATGTACTTTTTGCACAAGCGAATTCCCTGTGTGTAGCACTGATACATAAACCTGTTGTGTTAACTCAGGAAAGTAATGTAGCATTTTTAAAAACAGTGAAATTAAATGATACAGTACGTGCTGATGCACAAGCGATTGAAATTACAAGTAAATATTATATGATAAAAGTAAATTCGTATGTCAAAGATACTTTGGTATTTAGAGGTACATTCAAAATGTATTATACAAGTGAGGATGAACAAGATGGTTAAAATAGCGATTGATATGATGGGTGGAGACGATGCACCTGAAATCGTTTTAGAAGCTGTTGAAAAAGCTGTGAATGATTTTAAAGATTTAGAAATAATTTTATTTGGTGATCAAACTAAATGCACACTCAAACATGGTCGTGTAGAAGTACGTCATTGTACAGAAGAAATTACGATGGACGATGAACCAGTTAGAGCGATTAAACGTAAAAAAGATAGCTCAATGGCTCGTATGGCTGAAGCGGTTAAAGCTGGTGAAGCAGATGGTTGTGTATCTGCAGGAAATACAGGTGCATTGATGTCTGCTGGTTTATTTATAGTAGGACGTATTAAGGGTGTTGAACGCCCAACATTAGTCCTCACTTTGCCAACAATTTCTGGAAAAGGATTTGTGTTTATGGATGTAGGTGCTAATGCAGATGCCAAGCCGGAACACTTATTACAATATGCCCAATTAGGCAATATTTATGCCCAAAAAATCAGGGGCGTTGAACAGCCTTCAGTAGGTTTGTTGAATATTGGTACAGAGGCAGCTAAAGGTAACACATTAACTAAAAAAGCATTTAGTTTGATGGACGAACAAAATGTCTTCAATTTCACAGGAAACGTAGAAGCAAAAGGTTTAATGGATGACGCAACTGATGTTGTAGTTACAGACGGATATACTGGTAATATGATTCTTAAAAATTTAGAAGGTGTTGCAAAAGCGATGGGTAAAATGCTTAAAACAACGCTTCTAAGTAGTTTCAAGAATAAAATTGCCGCACTTGTATTACGTAAAGACTTAAATGGTTTGATGTCAAAAATGGATTATGCAGAATATGGTGGTTCGGTATTATTAGGATTGAATGGCATTGTAGTAAAAGCACATGGTAGTTCTAGTGCGAAAGCTTTTTATTCAGCAATCCGTCAAGCTAAAATAGCTGGAGAACAAAATATTGTAGAAACTATGAGAGAAACGGTGGGTAAAGTAAATGAGTAAAACTGCGATTATCTTCCCAGGCCAAGGATCACAAAAAGTCGGGATGGCAAATGATTTATTTAATCAAAATGATGCTCGCAACAAAGATTCTTAATCAAGCACAAGCAAAAATGGATTTTGATATTTTAGAAACAATGTTTTCAGATGAAGAAAACAAATTAGGTCAAACAGAAAATACACAACCTGCGTTGCTAACACATAGCTCAGCTTTATTACAAGCACTTAATAATCTAAATGCTGATTATACAATGGGTCATAGTTTAGGTGAATATGTGAGTCTAGTAGCGAGTGGTGTATTGAAATTTGACGATGCAGTTCAAATTGTTCGTAAGCGTGGACAACTGATGGCCGTCGCTTTTCCTGATGGTGTTGGAAGTATGGCCGCAGTATTAGGTTTGGATTTTGATGATGTTAATGCAATATGTCAAAAACTTTCAACAGATGAAGAAATTATTGAACCAGCAAATATTAATTCACCTGGACAAATCGTTGTCTCTGGACATAAAACATTAATAGATAAATTAGTGGCAGAAGGTAAAGCATTAGGTGCGAAACGCGTCCTACCACTTGCTGTGTCTGGCCCATTTCATTCATCTATGATGCAAGTGATCAAAGACGATTTTGCTGAGTATATTGAACAATTTGATTGGAATGATGCGCAATTCCCTGTAGTTCAAAATGTGCACGCAAAAGGTGAAACAGATGCAAATGTAATTAAGGATAATATGATTAAACAATTATATTCACCAGTACAATTCATTGATTCAACACAATGGTTAATTGATCAAGGTGTAGATCACTTTATTGAAATTGGTCCTGGTAAAGTACTTTCAGGTTTAATTAAAAAGATAAATAGAGATGTGAAAATAACTTCAATTCAAACATTAGAAGATATGAAAGCGTGGAATGAAAATGACTAAAAGTGCATTAGTAACTGGTGCTTCAAGAGGTATAGGACGTAGTATAGCGATTCAATTGGCAGAAGAAGGATACAATGTTGCTGTGAATTTTTCGGGAAACAAAGAAAAAGCGGATGCTGTCGTAGAAGAAATTAAAGCGATAGGCGTTGAAAGTTTTGCTATTCAAGCAAATGTTGCAAATGGTGATGAAGTAAAAGCAATGATTAAAGCGGTTGTTGGCGAATTTGGTTCAGTTGATGTCCTTGTTAATAACGCAGGTATTACCCGTGATAATTTGCTTATGCGTATGAAAGAGCAAGAATGGGATGACGTAATTGATACAAACTTAAAAGGTGTTTTCAACTGTATTCAAAAAGTGACACCACAAATGCTAAGACAAAAGAGTGGTGCAATTATTAATTTATCAAGTGTTGTTGGAGCCATGGGTAATCCAGGCCAAGCAAACTATGTTGCGACTAAAGCCGGCGTAATTGGTTTAACGAAATCAGCAAGCACGTGAACTGGCTTCAAGAAACATCACAGTAAATGCTGTTGCACCAGGTTTTATTGTTTCTGATATGACGGATGCTTTAAGTGATGAGCTTAAAGCAAAAATGTTAGAACAAATCCCATTAGCAAAATTTGGGAAAGATCAAGACATTTCTCACACTGTAGCATTTTTAGCTTCAGACAAAGCGAAGTATATTACGGGTCAAACAATACATGTCAATGGTGGTATGTACATGTAAGTAAGTGCTACACAGCATGACAAATTTTGTTTTATAAAACTTCTGATCTCACATAGGAGATTATGATAAGGTATAAAGTATAGATTTAAAATGATTGTGTCACAACTTCATTACTACACTTGATTGTATAAGATCCATTAATATAATGTTATACAGTACAATCATTCGAAATACTACTTGTATTTCAATTGATAAAGTGGGAAAATATATAAGTCTATAATTAGATTTTTTAAAGGAGGTGAATCGACGTGGAAAACTTCGACAAAGTAAAAGATATCATCGTTGACCGTTTAGGTGTTGACGCTGAAAAAGTAACTAAAGAGGCATCTTTCAAAGATGATTTAGGCGCTGACTCACTTGATATTGCTGAATTAGTTATGGAATTAGAAGACGAATTTGGTACTGAAATTCCTGATGAAGAAGCTGAAAAAATCAACACTGTTGGTGACGCAGTAAACTTTATTAATAGTATCGAAAAATAATAAAAAAATATCTGAGTCGTTGAGATGACGGCTCAGATTTTTTATTGATTTTAAACAGAATTTATATTGTAAGATAATACTGCTATAGCGATTTTTACTAGATATATAGATGGTAAATACAGTAGACAGTTTTTTCTTTAGTTTTATTGTATTTTCACGTAAAATATAAAGGTATTAGTACTTTAGCATTAAATCTGAGGAGGAAATAGATTGACCAATTATAAAAAAATAGAAATGGTTAAAGCATTTGAAAAAAAATTTGCGCAGAAGATGCAAGAATTAGACTTGAATTTTAAACAAATAGAATTATATCAGCAAGCATTTTCGCATTCGAGTTTTATAAATGATTTTAATATGAATCGTTTAGAGCATAATGAACGATTAGAATTTTTAGGAGATGCGGTATTAGAATTGACGGTTTCACGTTATTTATTTGATAAATATCCAGAATTGCCAGAGGGTAATTTAACAAAAATGCGTGCAACAATTGTTTGTGAGCCTTCACTTGTAATATTTGCGAAAAAAATTCAAATCAATGAACTTATCTTGTTAGGTAAAGGTGAAGAGAAAACAGGTGGCAGAACCCGTCCCTCACTCGTATCAGATGCATTTGAAGCATTTGTAGGTGCATTATATTTAGACCAAGGTTTAGAATCTGTGTGGAAGTTTGCAGAACAAATTATTTTTCCGTATGTCGAAGATGAAGAACTTGATGGCGTTGTTGACTTTAAAACCCAATTTCAAGAATTTGTCCATAGACAAAATAAAGGTGATGTCACTTATCGTTTAATTAATGAAGAAGGACCAAGCGCATCATCGTTTATTTACTTCTGAAGTGATTTTAGAAAATGCCGCAGTAGCGGAAGGTAAAGGGAAGACTAAAAAAGAATCCGAACAAAAAGCAGCAGAAAGCGCATATAAATCAATGAAAAACAAAGCTAAATAACTTTGTTATAAAACAATATGATAAGAAGTGAATCATATATTGTTAAAACCTTCGCAATAGCAATGTAGTTAATTAAGAAATATATTAGCCTTCAGGTTAATACATGGGTATTTCTAAACTGTGAAACAGCAAGGAACACTTTAAAGGAGAATAGCATGGTATATTTGAAATCTATAGATGCCTTTGGGTTTAAATCGTTTGCGGAGCACACAAATGTACAATTTGATGAAGGTGTAACAGCAATTGTAGGACCTAATGGTAGTGGGAAAAGTAACATAACAGATGCAATAAAATGGGTGCTAGGTGAACAATCAGCTAAATCACTGCGTGGTGCTAAAATGGAAGATATTATTTTTTCAGGCGCAGAACATCGAAAAGCTCAAAATTATGCAGAAGTTAAATTGAAATTAGATAATAGCTCCGGCAAGTTACAACTAGACGCGACAGAAATCGTTGTAACACGTCGATTATACAGAAGTGGTGAAAGTGAGTATTATCTTAATAATGACCGTGCAAGATTAAAAGATATTATTGATTTGTTTCTAGACTCAGGTTTAGGAAAAGAAGCGTTTAGTATTATTTCGCAGGGACGTGTAGATGAAATACTAAATGCAAAACCAGTGAATAGAAGACAAATATTAGAAGAATCTGCAGGAGTTTTAAAATATAAAAAACGCAAAGCTGCCTCCGTACAAAAGCTCGACCAAACAGAAGACAATCTTTCAAGAATACAAGATATTCTATATGATTTAGAGGGGCGAGTTGAACCATTAAGAGAAGAAGCAACTATTGCTAAAGAATATAAACATCTTTCCAAAGAAATGGAAAGAAGTGATGTACTTGTAACGGTCTATGATATTGAACAATATAGTAAAAATATTCATGAACTTGATGATAATTTAAATAATTTAAAGAGTCATCAAGCTACAAAAGATGCAGAGAAAGTACAATATACACAAGCATTAAATAAATATAAATCTGAAAGACAACAACTCGATGAACATATTGAATCATTAAATTTTCAACTTGTTAAAGCGACAGAAGAAGTTGAAAAGTATGCAGGACAACTTAACGTGTTAGAAGAACGTAAGAAAAATCAATCACAAACGAACGCACGTTTTGAAGAAGAACAAGAAAGTCTTAAAATACAAACAGAAACCTTAAAAAAAGAAAAGATAGATGCACAAAATCAAATAGATAAATTAAAAAAACAACAAAAAGAGTTAAATGAAAAAATTCAATACTTTGAATCACAACTCTATGTCAGTGATGAACAGCATGACGAAAAATTAGAGACAATTAAAGATGAATATTATCAACTTATGTCTGAACAATCCGATGTAAATAATGACATTCGCTTTTTAGAACATACCATTCAAGAAAATGAAACGAAGCAATCCCGTTTAGATAGTAGGTTACTTGAAGCCTTTGAACAACTGAAGAAAATTCAAAGCGACATTAATGAAGCTGAAAAGCAAACCGCGACGACTCAAAAAGAATTGAAAAATGCTGAGCAACAGCTCAATAATTATGAAAAAAAATTAACACAACTTAAACAGCAACAGTCTGAGTACGAAGAAAAATTGCACCAAGCGTATCGATTTAACGATAAATTAAAATCTCGTATTGATAGTTTGGCCACGCAACAGGAAGAATATAGCTATTTCTTTAATGGTGTAAAACATATACTTAAGGCTAAAAGTAATAAACTTTCAGGGATACGTGGAGCGGTTGCTGAAGTAATTCAAGTGCCATCCGATTTAACTAAAGCAATCGAAACTGCACTTGGTGCATCACTACAACATGTGATTGTAGATTCGGAAAAAGATGGTAGACAGGCAATTCAATATCTAAAACAAAATGGTTTGGGTAGAGCGACATTTTTACCACTCAATGTGATTCAACCTCGCCAAATTGGTAATGAAATTATGAAAACTGCACAAAATAGTGAGGGTTTTATTAATATTGCCGCACAAGCAATTGAAGTAGAATCAGATTATCAAAATGTAGTTCAAAATTTACTTGGTAATACAATAATTGTAGATGAATTGAAAAACGCCAACGAGTTAGCACGTAAAATTCGTTATCGTACACGTATTGTGACTTTAGAAGGGGATATCGTGAACCCTGGTGGCTCCATGACGGGCGGTGGAGATCGTAAATCTAAAAGTATTTTAGCTCAAAAAGATGAACTATCAACGATGCGTGCTCAACTCGAAGATTATCAACAGCAAACAGTAGCATTTGAAAAGCAATTTCAAAAAATTAAAAATGAGTCAGATCAACTGAGCGAAAAATATTTTGATACAAGTCAACATTATAATGCTATTAAAAAAAATGCTCATAATTATGAATTAGAACTAGACAGATTACGTAAAAGTGAAGCGCATTTAAAAGATGAGCATGAAGAATTTGAATTTGAAAAAAATGATGGTTACCAAAGCGAAACAAGTAAGCAAACACTTGATGATAAAAAACAAAGATTATCTAAAATCAAAACACAACTACAAAAATTAGAAGATGATATCAATCTTTATACAAAACTTTCTAAAGAAGGTAAAGAAAGCACAACGCAAATCCAAGCAACAATTACATCAAAAGCAATCCGATTTGGCAGTTGTAAAAGAACGTTTAAATACTCAGAAACAAACTGAGTCAAAAATTGCCAAACAACTCAATGATGTTATTGTGCAACATCAAAAATTAGAAGAGCAAATTAAACTCTTTAATTCAGATGAAATGACCGGCGAAAAAGCATTTGAAACGATTCAATATAATATGGAACAAAGTAAAGACGAAAAAGTAAAACTATCTCAAAACATAGAAGACGTTAAATCGCGTAGACTCGAATTGAATGATACAATTGAAGTGACAGATCAAAAACTTCAAGAAGCCAATCAAGATATTCTTTCTATAGAAAATCGCTATCAGGATATTAAATCAGAGCAGTCCCGTTTAGATGTATTAATTAATTATGCGATTGATCATTTGAGCGAAGATTATCACTTAACATATGAGCGTGCGAGTGAATTATATGATTTAGATGAAGATATAGACGTTTTACGCAAAAAAGTAAAATTAACTAAAATGTCTATTGAAGAGCTAGGACCAGTTAATTTAAATGCGATTGAACAATTTGAAGAAATTAATACGCGTTTTACATTTTTAGATGAACAACGTGCTGACTTAAGAGCGACGAAAACAACTTTAGAACAACTTATTGAAGAAATGGATCAAGAAGTGAAAGATCGTTTTAAAGAAACATTTCATGCCGTTCAAGGATATTTTTCAGATGTATTTAAATCATTGTTTGGCGGAGGCCAAGCAGAACTCCGCTTAACAGATGATGACTATCTAACTGCAGGAGTAGATATCATTGTGCAACCACCTGGTAAGAAGTTACAACATTTGTCACTACTTAGTGGTGGAGAACGTGCCTTGAGTGCCATTGCATTATTATTTGCGATTTTAAAAGTTCGCTCGGCGCCATTTGTTATCTTAGATGAGGTTGAAGCGGCACTTGATGAAGCAAATGTGATACGCTATGCACAATATTTAAAAAATCTATCAGACCAAACTCAATTTATTGTGATTACACACCGTAAAGGTACAATGGAATTCTCAGATCGCTTATATGGTGTAACAATGCAAGAATCTGGAGTTTCCAAACTAGTAAGTGTTAATTTAAATACGATTGATGAAGTGATTAAGGAGGAACAAACATGAGCTTTTTCAAACGATTAAAAGATAAATTTTCAGCACCTTCAGAAGAACAAAAGCAACAACTTGAAGAATTAGAACAACAAGACGCAGAACAACAAGGTGAAGCATCACAAGATAGAGAGGACGAAACTCAAGATAAACCAGCGAAAAAAGTTAAAAAATTAAAAGAAGCTGACTTTGATGATGATGGTTTAATCTCTATTGAAGATTTTGAAGAAATTGAAGCACAACAGCTCGGTGCCAAATTTAGAGCCGGTTTAGAAAAATCGCGTGAGAATTTCCAAGCGCAACTTAATAATTTACTTGCACGTTATCGTAAGGTAGATGAAGAGTTCTTCGAAGCACTAGAAGAAATGTTAATTACTGCAGATGTTGGATTTAATACTGTGATGCAACTTGTAGAAGAATTACGTGAAGAAGCACAACGTCGCAATATTACTGAAACAGAGGATTTACGTGAAGTTATTGTTGAAAAAATTGTTGAAATCTATCACCAAGATGATGATAACTCAGAAGTGATGAATATAGAAAATGAAGGATTAAATGTAATCCTTATGGTCGGAGTGAATGGTGTTGGTAAGACAACAACAATTGGTAAATTAGCGCATCGTTACCAAGCTGAAGGCAAAAAAGTAATGCTTGTCGCTGGAGATACATTCAGAGCCGGTGCAATTGAACAACTTAAAGTATGGGGCGAACGCGTCGGTGTTGAAGTGTTGAGCCAAAGAGAAGGTTCAGACCCAGCCGCAGTAATGTATGATGCAATTAACGCAACTAAAAGTAAAAACGTAGATATTTTAATATGTGATACTGCAGTGCCGTTTACAAAATAAATCCAATTTAATGAATGAATTAGAGAAAGTTAAACGAGTTATTGGACGTGCTGTACCAGAGGCACCTCATGAAGTTTTACTTTGTCTTGATGCAACGACAGGTCAAAATGCATTGTCACAAGCAAAATCATTTAAAGAGGTTACAAACGTTACAGGTATTGTATTAACAAAATTAGATGGTACTGCTAAAGGTGGTATCGTATTAGCAATTCGTAATGAACTTCATATTCCAGTTAAATACGTAGGTTTAGGTGAAAAATTAGATGATCTCCAACCATTCAATCCTGAAAGCTATGTGTATGGGTTATTCGCTGATATGATTGAGCAAAATGTCGAAGAAGCACCTGAGTCAAATCAGAATGAAGTAGAAATTGAAGGTAATTCAGATGAGTCAAAATGATTTAATTAAAACGATACGTATGAATTATCTGTTTGACTTTTACCAATCATTATTAACAAATAAACAAAGAAACTATTTAGAATTATTTTATTTACAAGATTATTCTTTAAGTGAGATTGCTGATACATTTGATGTGAGTCGCCAAGCAGTGTATGATAATATAAGAAGAACTGGCGATTTAGTAGAAGATTATGAAGAAAAATTAGGGCTATACCGAAATTTTGAACAAAGACAAAAAACATATGAACATATGAAACAGCACATAAATGATCCAGAAAAAATAAAACAATACATTCAAGCACTTGAAGATTTAGAATAAAAGTATATAAAGGAGGGTATTTGATATGGCATTTGAAGGATTATCCGATCGTCTGCAAGGAACGATGCAAAAAATCCGTGGCAAAGGTAAAGTTACTGAAGCAGATATTAAATTGATGATGCGTGAAGTAAGATTAGCATTATTAGAAGCCGATGTTAACTTTAAAGTGGTAAAGGAATTTGTCAAAACTGTATCAGATAGAGCTTTAGGTTCAGATGTTATGAAATCATTAACACCTGGGCAACAAGTCATCAAAATTGTACAAGAAGAACTTACCCAACTTATGGGAGGGGAAAATGCTACGATTAAAATGGCTAACAAGCCGCCAACTGTAGTGATGATGGTTGGTTTACAAGGTGCTGGTAAGACTACCACTGCTGGTAAATTAGCATTATTAATGCGTAAACAATATAATAAAAAACCATTATTAGTAGCAGCAGATATTTATCGTCCTGCGGCAATTGATCAATTGCAAACAGTAGGTAAACAAATCGACATTCCAGTTTATAGTGAAGGCGATCAAGTTAAGCCACAACAAATCGTTGAAAATGCAATCGCACATGCAAAAGAAGCGCATTTAGATTTTGTTATTATTGATACTGCCGGTCGTTTACACGTTGATGAAGCGTTAATGCAAGAATTAAGCGATGTAAAAGAAATTACGAAACCAGATGAAATTATGTTAGTTGTCGATGCAATGACTGGTCAAGATGCTGTGAATGTTGCAGAATCTTTTGATTCTCAATTAGAAGTATCTGGCGTAACATTAACAAAATTAGACGGTGATACACGTGGTGGTGCTCGCACTTTCAATCAGATCAGTTACTCAAAAACCGATTAAATTTGTAGGTATGAGTGAGAAACTAGATGGGTTAGAAGCATTCCATCCTGAACGTATGGCATCTCGTATATTAGGTATGGGAGATGTATTGAGTTTAATTGAAAAAGCACAAACAGATGTGGATGAAGATAAAGCAAAAGACTTAGAAAAGAAAATGCGTACATCTTCGTTTACATTGGAAGATTTCCTAGAACAATTAGATCAAGTTAAAAGTCTAGGGCCTCTTGATGACATTATGAAAATGATTCCTGGCATGAACAAAATGAAAGGCATTGAAAATATGAATATGGATGATAAACAAATTGATCATATTAAAGCAATTATTCAATCAATGACACCTAATGAGCGTAACAAACCTGAGACTTTAAATGTTTCTCGTAAAAAACGTATTGCTAAAGGTTCAGGACGTTCAGTGCAAGAAATCAATAGATTAATGAAACAATTCACTGATATGAAAAAAATGATGAAACAATTTTCCGGTGGCGGCAAAGGCAAAAAAGGCAAACGCAAACAAATGGAAAACATGATGAACGGTATGAATTTACCATTCTAAAATCATAAATTTTGTATAACTATAAATAAAAAACCAGAACAACGACTTGTAACCAAATCGTTGTTCTGGTTTTTTCGTCAACTATATTATTTGTAGAATGATTAAAATTTTTCTAACCCCAAATGATCACGGAAAGTATGACCATTATAAGTTGTTCTGAATAAATTTCTTTTTTGTAATTCTGGCACAATCAATGTTACGAAATCCTCTAAACTATCTGGAAAGACAGGCGGCATCAAATTAAAACCATCGGCTACACCACTTAGTAACCAGTACTCCATTTGATCTACGATAGCTTCAGGAGTGCCAATCAATGTGAAATGCCCACCACCAAGCATTTAAGTAACCAAGTAGTTCTCGTACAGTTGGATGAGTATCACGAATGATTTCCAATATTGTTTCGTAACGTCCAACTGGTCCTGTAAAATCTTCAACAGGAGGTAGGGGAGGCACGGATTCATCTAACTCCCAGTTTTGACAATCTTGTTGAATAAAGAAACTTAATTGTTTTAATGCAGTTTCCACAGGTAAGGCTTTGTCTAATTTTTCTTTCTTAGCATAGGCTTTTTCGTAAGTTTCAGCGACATATGTAACTAGACCGGGAAAAATTTTGATATATCTATTACTGTTTTGTGATAATTGTAATTGTTGATCAAGCTTTTCTCGAAAAGCTTGTGCTTGTTTAAAGTTCCAGGATACTGAATACACTGCATCTGCATATTGAGTTGCCAAGGCAATACCTTGTGAAGATGCGCCAGCTTGCATAGCTACTGGACGACCTTGTGGACTGCTTGGTGTTGTTGATGGTCCTTTAACTTTGAAATGTTTACCATGATGATTAATAGCATTAATGTAATCATCATTAATAATTTTTTTGTTTTTTCGATCATGTAGAAAATGTTCGTTATCCCAAGATGTGAATAACTGATTCATCACTTTTGCAAATTCAGCAGCAATTTCATAGCGTTCATTATGATCAGGGAGCAATTCCATACTGTGATTTAAGGCTTCTAAATCTGTCATAGAGGTGACAAGATTCCAACCTATACGTCCATGTGATACATGATCTAGACTGAGCAATTGTCTAGATGCAGTAAAAGGGTTTGAGAACGTACTTGAAATTGTTGCGACCAGTCCAATGTGCGTTGTCACATGAGCAATAGCAGATAAACTGACGATAGGATCGAACCAAAATGCTGGCATATCAGTAGAAGATTTTGCAGGAAAAGATTGATTATCAGCGAAAAATACTGCGTCGAATAGTCCTTTTTCAGCAAGTTGAGCTAATTCCTGATAATAAGTAATTTCACCAATACGATTCACACTAGAATTCGGCATTAGCCACGCGACTTGGTGATGACCACAAGCATATAATAAAACGCCAATATTAAGTTGTTTTTGATTTTTATCAGACATAGAAAGCACCTCCTAATTATAATTTTTTAATTCATCGTTAAGCCACCATCTACAGTGAAATTTTGTCCAGTTATACCGTTTGCTTGTTCAGAAGCTAAGTATGCAACCATGTTTGCAATGTCTTGTGGTGAAGTCACACGCTTAAGCGGTGTTGTTTGTGCGATCATGTCAAATACTTCAGGCGTCGTTGTAGCACTTGCGTCAGTTGTTTTTAAGAGGCCTCCTGACACCACGTTGGCTCTAATACCAAATTGACCAAGTTCAGCAACAATATTACGAGTAAAACCAATTAATCCAGCTTTTGCAGTTGTATATTCATGATAAGGTACAACAGGATTTTGATATAAATTTGTACCGATAGAAATAATAGTACCTTGCTGTCTTTCTAAAAATTGAGGCATGACACTTTGTGTTACATTGAAGGCAGCTTTTAAAGTACCATCTATTTGTTGTTGGTAATCAACCCATGTTAAATCTTTAAATGATTTTTGCTGTGTAGGATCAAATTTAAAACCTACGAGTGCATTGTTAATTACGACATCAATTTTTCCGAAATATTGAGTGGCCTGTTCAATTAAGTGATCAATATTATCTCTATTTGTGATATCAGCTTGAATAGCAATTGCACAATCTGATCCGATATCAGAAACAAGATCTTCTGCTAACGATTTATTTTTGTAATAATTGATTATAATATTATACCCTTGTTGCGATAATGTTTTTGCAATCGTTGCACCTAAACCTCTACTACTACCTGTTACTAAAACAGTTTTATTCATAACTTTCACTCCTAAAATTTTAAAAAATTCAAATTAAAAAAATACACAACCCTCACTATAGAAAGTTGTGTATTAGAAATGATAAAATAGTGATATTGTAAAAAGGCAAGATTGCCCCTTGAATATATGATATAAAATCTTTCACACTTTCCTCCGCTAGTTTCAGCTAGATCAGGTTCAAAGGGTTTGAGTTGTACTCATCTCAGTTAAAAACACCCCTAGTGCATGCGTTTATTTAATTTAGTCTCAATGTATAGTTTTTAAATATAGATGTCAAGAGACTTAAAATAACATAAGGTATATCATAGATGTATAAAGTGCATGAAAAGAGGAAATTGACAAAAGCGCGTAGTTTACAAGGCGATTGATGAGAAAAAAATGTTTTTTTAAAATTGGTAAAGGATAACCTCTTTACAAATATCAGAAGAACTGGTATCATTATTTCTTGTAGAAAATAAATACTTATGAAATTAAAAGGAGAGAATATAAATGGCAGTTAAAATTCGTTTAACACGTTTAGGCTCAAAAAGAAATCCATTCTATCGTATCGTAGTTGCGGATGCTCGTGCACCACGTGATGGTCGTAATATCGAACAAATCGGTACTTACAACCCATCTAATGTGAAAGCACCAGAAGTTAAAATCGACGAAGAATTAGCACTTAAATGGTTAAAAGACGGTGCTAAACCGACTGATACAGTTCACAATATCTTATCAAGAGAAGGTATTTTGAAAAAATTCGACGACCAAAAATAAGTTTTAAACTTATTAAACAAATATAGTATTTGTAAGAGTACCGTTTTAGGTGCTCTTTTTTTAATGAGAAATATTATAATCAGTGCTTTAAAATAGTTGAGAATAAGAAAATTTTCTAGTGAGGAATGTATTACTATGTTAGATTTATACATGTTATAATAATTAAATAATACATAAAAATTACACAACACTTATAAGATACATTTATCGGAGGCACATATATGAAAGTTGAAGTTGGAAAAATTGTTAATACACATGGTATTAAAGGCGAAGTAAAAATAAAATCTAATTCTGATTTTACAGATAAACGTTTTCAACCTGGGGAAATTGTTGAAATAGCACGTAAAGATAAAGCACCACTTAAATTTAAAATTGCTTCATATCGTATGCATAAAGGACTGCATATGCTTACGTTTGAAGGTATCAATAACATTAATGATATCGAGCACTTAAAAGGTGAAACACTTTTACAAGAACGTGATCATGAAGAAATAGAGCTTGGAGAACATGAATTTTATTATTCAGATATCATTGGCTGTACCGTTTTTAATGAAGATACTCCAATTGGTCGTGTGATTGAGATATTTGAAACAGGTGCAAACGATGTGTGGGTAGTCAAAGGCGACAAAGAATACCTCATTCCTTATATCGCGGACGTGGTTAAAGAAATTGATGTAGAAGGTAGACGTATACAAATCACGCCTATGGAAGGATTATTAGATTAATGAGAATCGACTATTTAACATTATTTCCTGGTATGTTTGAAGGTGTTTTAAATCAATCTATTTTAAAACGCGCTCAAGAAAAGGATTTGTTACAAGTAAATACAGTGGATTTTAGACATTTTGCTGAAAACAAGCATAATCAAGTGGATGACTACCCATTTGGAGGCGGTCAGGGGATGGTGTTAAAGCCGGAACCAATATTCAATGCAATGGATAGTATTGAGCGAACAGAAGACACAAGGGTCATTTTAATGTGTCCTCAAGGTCGCCCATTTACTCAAGCTATTGCTAATGAACTCAGTCAGTGCAGAGCACTTAGTATTTATTTGCGGGCATTATGAAGGCTATGATGAAAGAATCCGTGAACATTTAGTCACTGACGAAATTTCAATGGGGGACTATGTATTGACTGGTGGCGAGCTGCCGACGATGGTAATGACAGATGCGGTAGTTAGACTTTTACCTGGTGTTTTAGGTAATCAACAATCTCACATGGATGATTCCTTTCAAGATGGTTTACTAGAGTTTCCACAATATACACGACCACGTATATATAAGGATTTGAATGTACCAGACGTTTTATTATCAGGCAACCATGCCCACATTGATCATTGGCGTCATGAACAGAAAATTTTAAGAACATGGGAAAAACGACCGGATTTATTAGAACAGTATCCGCTGACTAAAAAAGACCAAGAAATTATAGAAAGATATAAAAAGCAATTGAAAAAAGATTAGTAATATGCTAATATATTTTAAGTGTGCGACACACGAAAATCACTATGGTCCGCTGCTATATTTTGTCTAGGCAAGAACATAGGTTGAAGGAGAGAAAAATAATGAGTAATCACAAATTAATCGAAGCAGTAACTCAATCGCAATTACGCACAGATATACCTTCATTCCGTCCAGGTGACACTTTAAAAGTTCACGTACGTATTGTTGAAGGTACTCGCGAACGTATCCAATTATTCGAAGGTGTAGTTATTAAACGCCGTGGTGGAGGAGTTTCAGAATCTTTCACTGTACGTAAAATATCTTCAGGTGTTGGTGTGGAACGTACATTCCCATTACACACTCCAAAAATCGAAAAAATTGAAGTTAAACGCCGTGGTAAAGTACGTCGTGCTAAATTATACTACCTACGTGAATTACGTGGTAAAGCCGCTAGAATTAAAGAAATTCGTTAATCAGCAAATTAGACATAAAAAAGCGATTCCCAATGGGAGTCGCTTTTTTTGATACATATATAATATAAGTCGCATTAGGTTGTCTTGCTAGAAATACAATTTTAGTCGACATTTCTAGCAAACCTAAGCGACTCATTAAAGAGGTTGAGACAAAATACATGTCTCAGCCTCAATTATTATATTGGCAGTGGCTGACTGAACTGAAAATGCGTTTATATCAAGCTTTTAAAGAACTACTACTTCATTTATGAAGACAAGTAGTTCTTATGCAAGTGCTTCAGCCCTTGTATTCAACTTTACAGTCAGCTTTGCCGGGGTGAGACGACGAAATCTTGTTAGAAAAATTAGATTTCTGTTTCATTCCCTTTATCGTGCTTAATTCTTTGGTTTAATCCATTTCGTGAATCCAATACTCAATATAATACCTAGAATACTTAAAACGACCAAGATAGTTGTATGTGGTGGCGTATACTTGAGTTCGATTTTTTCTTGTCCTTTTTCAACTGGAATTACGGTCATAATGCCATTGCCTTGTTTTACAGGGAGTGTTTTATCATTGGCATACGCCTTCATACCATCACGATATGCCATCGGTAAGACAAGATAGCCTTCGTCATTTTTATCTTTTTTAATTGTATAACCAGAACGTTGTTCAGACACTTGTACATTATCTAACTGTTTAGATGCTTTATTTAAAGTTTCATAGTTTTCACCGTAAATGCCTTTAATATTAAAACGATATTTACCCTGTGACAATTTAACTCGTAGTTTTTCATCTGCTTTTACACGCATTGTAACAGGCGTGACAAACCGGCGATATTTATAAGTCAATTCATTACGACCTTGATTGTATTCGTTCACACCGACGTCATGTTGCTTGTCAGGGCTTAATAGTTCAACATCCATTTCTATATACATATCTTTGTATTTATTTGCAATGGAGGATGGCAGGTGTAAGTTATGCCACCTTTGTCTTTTGTCACTATAAGCTTTCCGTCTTTATCCCTATGTGCATTATTTAATGAGGTAGAGGTTTTGCCCAATAAATTCTCATTAGCCTTAAATTGGCTGTTGGGTTTAGCGTCTTTATCTTTGAGCACGACACCTTGCAACATTGCTTGTTCTTTATCAAGCGGTGATTTAAGATCTTTTGGATCATACACCTTGTTGGTTATATGAGCACTTGGATATTTAATTTCGTTTGTTGAATGAATAAATGATTCTTTTTTTGAATGATGAATCGTATCTTTAGGTTCAAAACCGAAAGATATATTCGAATCATCTGGTCGACGTATACGATCATTAACGTTCCATAATGCCATTAAATTCGCTCTGTTTGATAATAATCGATAAGTACTATTTTTATCAGTATGCATATTAATTTGTAATGTCTGATCATAATATTTTAATATGTCACCATCAAAAATACTTGAATATAAAGCAATACCATTAAAATGATAGATCATTGGTGAATTAAGACCATATTGCGACATATAATCAATTCTACTCAGTGGATCGTCATTATGCTGTTGATTGATTTCAGATATTTTCTTGGATAAAGCAGGACTTTTGTATTTTGAAGCATGCATAGCTGATTTTGTGGATTCATAGTTCCTCACATTATTAAAGTGATGATTAGAAAGAATCATACTTTGTTGAACGATAAATAATACTAATAATACGGCTAATGGCCAACGTTTTTTCAGTAGTGACCTTTTAAATAAAAGTATTCCAATAAAGATCATAATAATGAGACAAGCGAGCATCCAAGTCATTTTTTCTTTCTCAACTATAATTGTCATGATTGACATAATCAGCAAGGCGGGTACACATGCTAAGATATAAGACTTGAGTTTTAATTCTGAAATGTGTTGAATAAATAACGCGATTAATGTCGCAGTGGCGAAAGCAAATATGTAAACCCATCTGCGTTCGGGTGTCGAAAAACCATTAAACATACTATCAAAATAGGGTGTCAATGAACCAACTAACATAATCCAAGTCATAATTGCAAAAAACCTATAATAATAATGTCTATATAACTTAAATGATAGCAATGCTACCATAGCGATAATTGAAACAGTGATATAAAAGCCGTTGCTAAAAAAGTGCTTTTGTCGTGCGAAATCTGTAAACATATCTATTTTAAAATGTGGATTACTTACTCGATCGTTGTTGAAAAACGAAGTAACCCCAGTATAGAATCCCCATATACTAACTAGTGTACTTAATACTATTGCTACAGGAATAATCCATAATTTTTGCTTGCGAGTTACGATATCACTCGGGTGGGGGAACACTAATCTATAAAAGTAATATGCAAAGAGTACAAGAGATTCATAATAACTAAAATAGAAATTTGAAAATAAAGTTAGAGCTACAGCAAAAATAAATAGACCTATTTTCTTTTCTCTATAAAATCGTTCAATAGCCAATAAGGAGAGTGGAAGAAAAATAAGCAAATCTCCATAATATGACCAGGTAAAATTAAAATAAATTACTACTGTTGAGGCACCATATAACATAGAAGCCAGAAAAACAGCATGGTTTTTAAATTTTATATATCTAAAATAGTAAAAGGCTAGTACGAACGTTACTACACCTTTAACAAAAGCAACAATCAGTTGGTTACTTGCCCAATATGTTATGTTACTTGGATTACTATTAAATAACACTTCTGATAGCCAAACAAAAATAAAATTAACCAAAGTAAATGGAGAAGTAGCATAATAATAAGCTAAATCTTTTACATAATCGCCACCTAATCCAAATGAATGATCATAAAAACTTTTGAATTGGCTAAAATGTTCATACAAATACATTTGAAATGGCATCATTTGCCTATAGCCATCACCACTCCCACTAAATACGATACCTTCAGTTAAATAACGAAAGATATATGGTGTGAATGTTAGTAAAGCAACGCCTATACCTAGCGCAACGATACAAATAAATCTTGTAACTTTGTGGGCCCAAAGATTACGAAACATAGTCATACCTCATCTCTGACAAACTCCTTTTAAATATTAATTTGAATTGCGCTGTGGTTTTTTATTTTTGTGAATGCACCAAATCACACTCAAGATGAAACTTATGACTGAAACTGCGATCATAGTATACCAGTATGGTGGTCTATATTTAATTGTAATTTCACTGCTATCCTTATTTACAGGCACACCTGTCATCATATAATTTACTTTTAAAGGTTTTACTTTTTTACCATCCACGTATGCGGGCATACCTTTTCTATAAGGAATATTAATAGAAGCAATGCCTTTCTTATGGCGATCTAATGTTACTTTAATGCCATTTTTAATATCTTGATAATGACCCACATTGTTCTGTTTGCTATGTGCGGTTTCAAGCTTTTTATAATTTTCTCCATGTAAACTTTGTAATTCAAATTCATAATTACCACTAGGGCTAAGTGCAATGTTTATATTACCATTTTCATCTGGTTGTGTTCTATAAAGTTGTGTGTCAACCCCAGTACGATAAGTAGAATTGTTGAATAACCGATTGTTCGAATAACCGTTTATATTTACAGAAAAATTGCTGTCAGGTTTGCCTCGTTTAACTTTTAGCGTCACGTAAAAATCTTTATATTGTGATCTAATGTTTTCTGGAACATGGATTTGTACTTGACCCTGTTTATTATTGTTAGGAATATATATTTTTTTGTCTGTTTTACGATTCATGTTTTGATAGGTGATTTCGGTTTGATTTAATAAGTTTTTAGCTTTATCTGTGTATGTTTTACCCTCATTATTTAAAATTATTCCATCAATCATTGCATGTTCCCTATCTATAGGATCTTTAAGCTTTTGTGCATCAAAGACTTGATCTGAAACACGCACTGAAGGCAAGTTTAAAGTGTTTTCATAGATTTGGTATTGTCCATCTTTTTTAATTTTTTTGAAATGTGCGGGCACGTTATTTTGGTAATCTTTTAACATTAAATAACGAACAGATAATAAACTATTAATGTTTTGTCTGCTATTCGTTGATTGGTATCTACTTACAGATTCTTCTTTCATGTTGATTTTCAAATCATCGTAATAAAAATCAAGTATATTGTGGTCAAAAATACTTGAATAAAGACTCATTCCTTTAAAATGTTGATACATCGGTGTATTATCTTGCTCATTAACGCGCCAATCAATTCGCTCATCTTCAGATTTTCCTTTTTTTATATCAGAAACTAACTGTTGTTGAAGTGGCGTGTCAAAGAGACTTGCATTTACATAATAGCTATTTGCGCGTTGAACATGATCATCAAAATAAATTTGGTTGCGTATAAATACGACAGACACTAAAACAGAAAGTATCATAATAGACAATATAAAGAAATGCGTTAATTTGGTTCTTATTTTAGGTTCTTTAACGAAAAGTATGAGTAAACCAATCATGCTGACTATAGGCATATACCATAGCCACGAAACAAACTTGTCATATTGCCAAGCACTTCCAAAGACAAAACATAAAGAGACTAAAGAGGATAATATGTACGTTTTTAAAGATAAGGTTCTAAAATATTTTACATAAAGTCCTATTAAAATAGCCGAATTAAAAGCGATGAGGTAGTGCCAACGTTTTTGTGGTGCTGAAAAGCCATTAAATACTTGATCCACAAATGGTAAAAAACTAGCACAAATTGAAACCAGCGTAAAAATCGAAAATAATTTGAAATAAAAATGCTTATATAACTTGAATGATAGCAATGCTTGTAGTGTTAAGAAAAGTATGACGATTAAATAATTGTCATAAAATATATTTGTGTTTTGGTTAAAAGGTTCAAATAAGTCTACATCTCCATCAAAAGGGATGCGTCTATTATTAAAGTAACTTTGTATTGTCGGGAAAAAGAAAAACAAACTACAACCTAATGCAATTAATGCTGAAATACATAATGTCATAAATGCATTGAATCTAGTTACGAGATCATTTTTATGTTTAAAAATCATTCGAGCTAGGAAATATAAAAGTCCTGTTAATAATTGATAATAGGCAAAATAAAAATTATTAATTAAAGAAATAGTTACGATAATAATAAAGAAACCTGGTTTACCACTTTTTAAGAAGCGTTCGATTGACCATAGTAATAATGGTAACCAAATAAAAACATCACTAAAAAATGGCCAATAAACAGTGAATCTAAAATAAAGTGGTGACATTACAAAAATAAATGATGCTAATACAGCCACTTTGCGATTGTGTGAAATATAGTGAACATAGATAAATGTTGCTATCATTGCTATAGCAGATTTAATTATAGAAACGACTAAGGCATTTGTCATCCAAAACATCACATCAGAGGTATCCATTGGGATGACTATTTTAAGTAAGACAATAATAATGACGTTCAAAATAAATATAATATTTGTTGAAAAGTAATAACTTAAGTCAGTGAAAAAGTCTCCGCCCAGACCAAAGTCAGAAGCATAAAACCAATTGCCATGACTCCAATTATCAAATAAATACATTTGAATTGGCACCATTTGTTCCATACCATCATTAGGCCCTGTAAATAAAACGCCATCATGGATAAATCTATAAATAACATAACTGTGTCCAATAACAGCCAGTAATAAGAATAAACATGTGTACAAAAATTTACGCTTCATAAACGACTCCTGTATATGTAATAAATATAATTCCATTGTAACGATATTTTATGAATTTAGATAAAAATAACTATTATTTATTTAGAAAAATATAATTCATTAAGTCTTAAGCGTTTTAAAAGTTAAACAGGTTAAATAAAAAACAGTCGAATTTTAATCGTTTTTAGAGATTTAAACGTGGTGTCTAAAATAATTTGAAGTATATTACTAAATAATGTTGTAAAATTAAAGTTAATGAGATAATAATGACATTATTTTATTTATATCGTTATACGTGACGTGTTATGATTTTAAAGTCAAAGAATAGAAAACGAAATTAAAGCATAAGTATATAATTAAAACTTTTAATTAAATAGAGCGTAAATAGAGAAAGGTGATGTATATGGTAATTCAATGGTATCCAGGCCATATGGCTAAAGCAAAAAGAGAAGTATCCGAGGAGTTAAAGAAAGTAGATGTAGTGTTTGAACTTGTAGATGCACGTATCCCGTATAGTTCAAGAAATCCAATGATTGATGAAGTAATACAACAAAAACCACGTGTGGTCATTTTAAATAAAAAAGATATGGCAAATTTAAAAGAGCTAGTAAAATGGGAAAATTATTTTAAAGGCAAAGGCTTTTATCCTGTTGCAATTGATGCAAAACACGGCAAGGGTTTAAAACTCGTAGAGCAAGCAACAATAAAAGCAACAACAGAGAAATTCGAGAAAGAAAAGCAAAAAGGATTAAAACCACGTGCGATTAGAGCAATGATCGTTGGCATCCCTAACGTTGGAAAATCAACATTAATTAATAAATTAGCAAATAAATCTGTTACTAAAACGGGTAATACACCAGGTGTAACGAAACAACAACAATGGATTAAAGTTGGGAAATCATTACAATTGTTAGATACACCAGGTATCTTATGGCCTAAATTTGAAGACCAATTAGTTGGTAAGAAATTAAGTATCACTGGAGCTATCAAAGATAGTATTGTGCATTTAGATGAAGTAGCAATTTATGGCTTAGAATTTATGAAAGCACATGACTATGAAGGGTTAAAAGAACATTACAAAGTTGATGTGCCAATCGACGCAGAAAACTTAGAGTGGTTTGATGCGATAGGGCGTCGTCGTGGATTATTAAGACGTGGTAATGAAGTCGATTATGAAGCGGTTATTGATTTAGTTATACATGAAGTGAGAAATGCCAGAATCGGTACGTACACTTTTGATATCGCTAGTGAAATGGACGTGTAAATAATATTTATGAAACAAACTATTCAAGAAATTAAATTATTGTTGCAAGATATTCACTCGTTAGAAACTTTAAAAAATCATTCTGTTAACGACGATGATCGTAAGGGTGTACAAAATGCGATTGTTTCTAGAAGAAAACAATTGGAAAAAGTTCAAACATTACTAGAAAATTATAAAGTGATGTCTCATTATGAAAATGAAATACTAGCTGATGATGACAAAGCGTTAATTTGTGGCATAGATGAGGTGGGGAGAGGACCGTTAGTCGGTCCTGTTGTTACTTGTGCAGTCATTTTAAATAAGGATCACCATTTCACAGGCTTAAATGACTCAAAACAACTCTCTGCAAAGAAAAGAAATTTTTAGAAACGCAATTATTATCAGAAGTATACGCATACGCGTATGGTGTGGCGACAGTTGAAGAAATTGATCAAATTAATATCTATGAAGCAACTAAATTGGCAATGAAAAGAGCAGTTGAGGCTTTATCTGTTAAGCCTACACATTTACTGATAGATGCGATGACACTAGATGTAGATATTCCTCAAACATCATTAGTTAAAGGAGATGCCAAAAGTGTATCTATAGCAGCAGCAAGTGTGTTAGCCAAAGAACATAGAGATAGATATATGCGCGAACTTGCAGTTAAACACCCAGGTTACGGCTTCGAAAAAAATGTTGGGTATGGCACTCAACAACATTTAAATGGTATAAGTCAGCACGGCATTATAAATGAACACAGAAAAACTTTTGAACCAATTAAATCACTTTCAAATTAATGGTAAAAAACAAAAGATTTAAATAACTGGGCTAAATGAGTTTACAACAGCGCTTACATTTCATATAATTAGTTATGAACTTAACCTAAGAAACAGGAGGATGGAGAATGAATATCCACGAGTATCAAGGTAAAGCATTATTTCGTACTATGGGCGTTGCTGTCCCAGAAGGACGCGTAGCGTTTACTGCTGACGAAGCGGTAGAAAAAGCAAAAGAATTAAATTCAAAAGTATATGTGGTAAAAGCACAGATTCACGCTGGGGTAGAGGTAAAGCAGGTGGAGTTAAAATCGCTAAATCACTATCTGAAGTTGAAACTTACGCTAAAGAATTATTAGGTAAGACGCTTGTAACACATCAAACTGGTCCTGAAGGTAAAGAAATTAAGCGCCTTTACATAGAAGAGGGCTGCGATATTCAAAAAGAATATTATGTTGGATTTGTAATTGATCGTGCTACTGACAGTGTTACTTTGATGGCATCAGAAGAAGGCGGAACTGAAATTGAAGAAGTTGCCGCTGAATCACCTGAAAAAATATTCAAAGAAACTATTGATCCTATTGTTGGTTTAGCACCATATCAAGCTAGAAGAATCGCTTTTAATATTAATATTCCAAAAGAATCAATTAATAAAGCAGCTAAATTTTTAGTTTCACTTTATAATGTTTTCATCGAAAAAGACTGTTCTATTGTAGAAATAAACCCATTAGTAACAACTAATGATGGTAATGTTTTGGCATTAGATGCAAAAGTTAACTTTGATGATAATGCATTATTTAAACATAAAGATATCCTAGAATTACGCGATTTAGAAGAAGAAGATCCAAAAGAAATCGAAGCTTCTAAGTACGATTTATCATATATTGCATTAGATGGAGACATCGGTTGTATGGTAAATGGTGTTGGTTTAGCTATGGCAACTATGGATACAATTAACCACTTTGGTGGCAATCCGGCGAACTTCCTAGATGTAGGGGGCGGTGCAACTAAAGAAAAAGTTACTGAAGCATTTAAAATCATTTTAGGTGATGACAACGTAAAAGGTATTTTTGTTAATATCTTTGGTGGAATCATGAAATGTGACATTATTGCTGAAGGTATCGTTGCCGCAGTTAAAGAAGTAGAGCTTACTTTACCGCTTGTTGTACGTTTAGAAGGTACAAATGTTGAAAAAGGTAAAGAAATTCTTAAAGATTCTGGCTTAGCAATTGAATCAGCTGCAACTATGGCAGAAGGCGCACAAAAAATCGTAAAACTTGTTAAAGAAGCGTAGGAAAGGATGGGAGCACTAACATGAGCGTATTTATTGATAAAAATACAAAAGTAATTGTACAAGGTATCACAGGGTCAACTGCCCTTTTCCATACAAAACAGATGCTTGAATATGGTACACAAATTGTTGCTGGGGTAACACCAGGTAAAGGCGGACAAGTAGTAGAAGGTGTACCAGTATTCAATACAGTTGAAGAAGCACAAAAAGAAACAGGTGCTACAGTATCTGTTATCTATGTACCTGCGCCATTCGCAGCAGATGCAATTTTAGAATGTATAGATGCAGAATTAGATTTAGCTATCTGTATTACAGAACATATTCCAGTAATTGATATGGTTAAAGTTAAACGTTACTCAGAAGGTAAAGAAACACGTGTTATTGGACCTAACTGTCCGGGTGTTATTACTGCTGATGAATCTAAAATTGGTATCATGCCAGGCTACATTCATAAAAAAGGTCACGTAGGCGTAGTATCTCGTTCAGGTACTTTAACTTATGAAGCGGTACACCAATTAACTGAAGAAGGTATTGGTCAAACAACAGCTGTAGGTATCGGTGGCGATCCAGTCAATGGTACAAACTTTATTGATGTGCTAAAAGCATTTAATGAAGACGATGAAACAAAAGCAGTCGTTATGATTGGTGAAATCGGTGGAACAGCAGAAGAAGAAGCTGCTGAATGGATTAAAGCTAACATGACTAAACCTGTAGTAGGCTTTGTCGGAGGACAAACAGCCCCTCCAGGTAAACGTATGGGCCATGCCGGTGCGATTATTTCAGGCGGTAAAGGTACTGCTGAAGAAAAAGTTAAAACACTTAACAATTGTGGTGTTAAAACTGCAGATACACCATCAGAAATTGGTACAACATTAATTGATGCGACTAAAGAAGCAGGCATCTATGAACAATTATTAACTGTAAAACAATAATTGTATTGTACAAACCCAGCACAAATTCCGAAAATATGTCGGAGTTTGTGCTATTTTACGTATTCAAACATTTTAGGTAATATAATACTCGCGGTTGATAGGCATGGATATTCTTTTCTTATCAACCGTTTTTTTGTTGTGAAAATTTCTTTATAAGTTTTATAAATTTGAAGGAATCAATTTACAGAAGAGAAGTTTTAAGTTGTATAACCATCGTTTTATGTCACTTGTTGTAGTTACTTTTATAATAGAAGAAAAACGATTGGAAATTTTTAGCACTTGGCTAATCTTAGTTAGAAGTAATACGTACATAAACTTTATTTTAGTCTTTACAATATAATGAAATTCTAGTTTGAAATGAATTTAAAATAGAGAATTACTCCTTAAAATCTTGTTACTTTTCACTAGAAAATGATGTAGTTTTGTAATCTAAACTACTGCTGTTTTCCATTATAATTGAGATGAAAAGGAGAATTATAATGAGAGAACACGAATATTTAAAACTACGTTTTTCAGGTTTAACGACACACCAAATACATCAACTGTTAAGGTCTAATCCTAGTTTTTTAGACTATGATCAAGTGGAACAAAAGCATGAACTCAAACAATTTTTAAGTACATTAAAAACAAAGCGAAAAGCAGAAATTTATAAGCAATATCTAAATATAGAAGTTAAAAACATAATAACAATGTTAGAACAATGGAATTTAAAGTACATTTCAATAGAACAGTCTACATATCCCATATTACTTCGTGAAATCTATGAACCGCCACTCATTCTTTTCTATAAAGGAAAGCTATCTTTAATGCAATCTCCTCAAACTCTTGCTATTATAGGGTCAAGGCATGCGACAGAATATAGTCAAAAAGCATTGAACTTTCTTTTTCCCTCATTTAAAAAAGAAAACTTAACCATAATCTCTGGCTTAGCTAAAGGCGCAGATAAAATGGCACACGAACATGCTTTATCGATGAATATGTCTGCAATTGCAGTACTAGGTTTTGGTCATTTACAACATTATCCAAAAGAAACGTTTGAAATTAGAAAACGAATAGAAATCGAAGGACTTGTAGTAAGTGAATACCTTCCTTTTCAAAGACCGCAAAAGCATCATTTTCCTGAGCGTAATAGAATAATAAGTGGACTGTCAAAAGGTGTATTGATTACAGAATCTAAAGCAAATAGTGGCACATGTATTACAACGAATTTTGCCTTAGAACAAAATAGAGAAGTATACATACTACCAGGTTCTATCTTTAATCCGATGACTGAAGGGAATTTATTAAGTGCTCAAGAAGGAGCAAAAATTGTTTTAAAAGCAAGTGATATATTAATAGATTATAATTGAAATTTAATTGAATCTAATGGACATTAAATGGAAGTTTATTAATGAAAGAAAAGGCATTTTATAATTATGAAATTACGATGACATTTATTTTGTTTTTTTAGTCAATATTCTTAGAAATCCAGGTAACTTAAAATTAAAAACATTGACAAAAACAAAATAGACCGTTTATCATTTATCTTTGTAATTAGAAATGCAAGGGGGTAACTACTTTGACAGAAAATTTAGTCATAGTTGAATCGCCTGCAAAAGCTAAAACCATTGAAAAATATTTAGGTAAAAAATATAAAGTTATCGCATCTATGGGGCATGTTAGAGACTTGCCACGTAGCCAAATGGGCGTAGATGATGAAAATGATTTTGAGCCAAAATATATTACGATACGCGGCAAAGGTCCAGTTGTTAAAGAACTTAAAAAACATGCTAAGAAAGCAAAAAAAATATTCTTAGCGAGTGACCCTGACCGTGAAGGTGAGGCAATTGCTTGGCATTTGGCGAACATATTAAATTTAGAAGAATCAGTAGAAAATAGAGTAGTATTTAATGAAATAACAAAAGATGCTGTGAAAGATAGCTTTAAACATCCTAGAGGCATAGAGATGAATCTTGTTGACGCTCAGCAAGCGAGACGTATATTAGACCGTTTAGTTGGTTATAATATATCGCCGGTATTGTGGAAAAAAGTTAAAAAAGGTTTATCAGCCGGACGTGTCCAATCTGTTGCACTTAGATTAGTTATTGATCGCGAAAATGAAATCAGAAACTTTAAACCAGAAGAATATTGGAAAATTGAAGGCGAATTTAGATATAAGAAATCCAAATTCAATGCCAAATTCCTTCATTTAAAAAATAAACCATTTAAGTTAACGAATAAAGATGATGTAGAAAAAATTACAACACAATTAGATGGAGACCAGTTTGAGGTAACGAAAGTAACTAAAAAAGAAAAAACACGTTATCCATCTAATCCATTTACAACATCAACATTACAACAAGAAGCTGCGCGCAAATTGAACTTCAAAGCACGAAAAACAATGATGCTTGCGCAAGCAATTGTACGAAGGTATTGATTTGAAACGACAAGGTACAGTCGGTTTAATCACATATATGCGTACAGATTCAACAAGAGTATCTGATCAAGCTAAAGCTGAAGCGAAAAGTTATATTGAAGAAACGTATGGTAATAACTATACGTCAAATCGTAAAGCTAAAGGCCAACAAGGCGATCAAGATGCCCATGAAGCAATCAGACCATCTGGAACATTGCGTACACCAAATGAAATGAAAAATTATTTAACGCGTGATCAACACAGATTATATAAATTAATCTGGGAACGTTTTGTCGCAAGTCAAATGGCACCTGCGATTCTTGATACTGTTGCTATGGATTTAACACAAAATGATTTAAAATTCCGTGCGAATGGACAAACAATTAAGTTTAAAGGTTTCATGACACTATACATTGAAACTACAGACGACGATGAAGGCGGTAAAGAAAATAAATTACCTAATATTGAAGAAGGCGAAATGGTTACAGCAACTAATATCGAACCTTCTCAACATTACACACAACCACCGCCGCGTTATACTGAAGCGCGTTTAGTAAAAACAATGGAAGAATTGAAAATTGGTCGACCATCTACGTATGCACCGACAATAGATACGATACAAAAAAGAAATTATGTAAAAAATGAAAGTAAGCGATTTGTTCCAACTGAACTAGGTGAAATCGTTCATGAACAAGTGAAGGATTATTTCCCTGAAATCATTGATGTCGACTTTACTGTAAACATGGAAACATTATTGGATAAAGTAGCTGATGGCGAAATTCCTTGGAAAAAAGTAATTCGTGATTTTTACAGTAGCTTTAGTCAAGATGTTGAACGTGCAGTAAGAAGAAATGGAAAAAATTGAAATTAAAGATGAACCAACTGGAGAAGATTGCGAACTATGCGGATCTCCGATGGTAATTAAAATGGGACGCTATGGTAAATTCATGGCATGTTCTAACTTCCCAGACTGTCGTAACACGAAAGCCATTATCAAAACGATTGGCGTGACTTGCCCTAAATGTAAAGAGGGCGATGTCGTTGAACGCAAATCTAAAAAGAACCGTATTTTCTTCGGTTGTTCAAAATATCCTGAGTGTGACTTCGTTACATGGGATAAACCTGTAGGTCGTGATTGTCCTAAATGTGAACAATATCTTGTTGAGAAAAAACAAGGACGTAAAAGTCAGGTTATTTGTTCAAACTGTGATTATAAAGAAGAACTGCAAAAATAAACAAACATATCATTTATTAATTATTGCGTAATACAAACTTACATTACGAATATTGTTAATAATTCTATAAGCAACTAACGACACATATTTATAATGTAGACGCATATATTTATAATTATGATATGATGTCGTAGTTGCTATTTTTAATGTATCGGAGGAAATTAAATGACTCAAACTGTCAATGTTATCGGGGTCTGGTCTAGTCGGCTCAGAAGCAGCATATCAATTAGCTCAAAGAGGGATTAAAGTTAATTTAATAGAGATGAGGCCAGTGAAGCAAACACCAAGCACATCACACTGATCAATTTGCTGAATTAGTTTGTTCAAACTCATTACGTGGCAATGCGTTAACGAATGCAGTTGGTGTACTCAAGGAAGAGATGAGACGTCTTGATTCACTTATTATTAATGCAAGCAGACAAAGCAAGAGTACCTGCTGGTGGTGCGTTAGCAGTAGATCGACATGATTTTGCTGGTTACGTTACAGAAACTTTAAAAAATCATCCCAATGTTACAGTGTTAAATGAAGAGATTAATAGCATACCTGAAGGTTATACAATCATTGCTACTGGTCCATTAACAACAGAAAAATTGGCTGCTGAAATTGTTGAAGCTACTGGTGAAGATCAATTGTATTTTTATGATGCCGCAGCTCCAATAATTGAAAAAGAAAGTATAGATATGAATAAAGTATATTTGAAATCTCGTTATGATAAAGGTGAAGCGAGCATATCTGAACTGTCCAATGACTGAAGAAGAATTCAATACATTTTATGATGCATTGATGGAAGCAGAAGTTGCACCAGTAAATGAATTCGAGAAAGAAAAATATTTTGAAGGATGCATGCCCTTTGAAGTTATGGCGGAACGTGGGCGTAAAACTTTATTGTTTGGACCTATGAAACCAGTTGGTCTAGAAGATCCTAAGACAGGCGAACGTCCATATGCAGTCGTACAATTGAGACAAGATGATGCGGCTGGTACATTATATAATCTTGTAGGTTTTCAAACACATTTAAAATGGGGAGCACAAAAAGACGTTATACGTTTAATTCCTGGTTTAGAAAATGTAGAAATCGTAAGATATGGTGTGATGCATCGAAATACATTTATTAACTCGCCAGACGTATTGACGGAAAAGTATGAGTTGATAGGTAGAGAAGAAGTTCATTTTGCTGGCCAAATGACTGGCGTTGAAGGTTATGTTGAAAGTGCGACAAGTGGTTTAGTAGCAGGCATCAACGTAGCGCATAAAATTAAAGGTAAAGGCGGCGTAGTATTTCCAAGAGAAACAATGATTGGAAGTATGGCATATTATATTTCTCATGCTAAAAACGAGAAAAATTTCCAACCAATGAATGCGAATTTTGGTTTACTGCCAACTTTAGAAAATCGTGTTAAAGATAAAAAATTACGTTATGAAAAACTTGCAGATCGCGCGTTATCATATCTAGATAATTATAAGCAAACTTTATAAAATATTCGTTGATATAACCATTTTCTAAAAATTTTGTAAGTTTGACTCAATTTAATAGTTATTTTTCGCAGTCCCCTTCATCAATATGCTACAATTCATATTGATGGAGGGGTTTTTATTGGAAGAAATCCAGCAGGCATATTTATTTATGCTAAAAGTTGAACGACAGTTTTCAGAGCATACTTTAAAGTCATACCACGATGATTTAGAACAGTTTAATGTATTTTTAAGTCAAGAATATTTAGAGTTATCTGCATTCGAATATAAAGATGCAAGAAACTATCTAAGTTATTTATATTCGAAAAACTTGAAAAGAACCTCAGTTTCTCGTAAAATTTCTACGCTGAGAAGTTTTTATGAATATTGGATGACGCAAGATGAAAAAGTTATAAATCCATTTGTTCAATTAGTGCATCCCAAGAAAGAACAATACTTACCACACTTTTTTTATGAAGAAGAAATGGAAGCTTTATTTGATACTGTTGAAAAAGACCCGAAAAAAGGTTTGAGAGATAGAGTGATTTTGGAACTCCTTTATGCAACAGGGATAAGGGTTTCGGAGTTAGTCCATATAAAAGAGCATGATTTAGATATGAATTCACCTGGTGTAAAAGTGTTAGGTAAAGGCGGTAAAGAACGTTTTATTCCATTTGGGGAATTTTGTAAACAAAGTATAGAACGATATTTAGAATTATTTAAACCTAAAAGCAAAAGTGATCATAATTATTTATTAGTAAATATGAACGGTGCGCCTATCACAGAGCGCGGCGTTCGTTATGTGTTAAACGATGTTGTAAAACGTACAGCCGGCGTCACGGATATTCACCCACATAAATTAAGACATACATTTGCAACACACATGCTTAATCAGGGCGCTGATTTACGTACCGTTCAATCATTGCTAGGGCATGTGAATTTATCAACTACAGGTCGCTACACACATGTTACAAATGAACAATTAAGAAAAGTATATTTAAACGCACATCCTCGTGCAAAAAAGGAGAATTAGATTATGAGTACATCTATTCACGCGACAACGATTTTTGCAGTGCAACATAACGGCCATTCAGCAATGGCAGGTGATGGCCAAGTAACACTTGGTGAACAAGTTATTATGAAACAAACAGCACGCAAGGTTAGACGCTTATACAACGATAAAGTTTTAGCAGGATTTGCAGGAAGCGTTGCAGATGCATTTACGTTATTCGAAAAGTTCGAGACTAAACTACAACAATTTGGTGGTAATTTAGAAAGAGCCGCAGTTGAATTAGCTCAGGAATGGAGAGGTGACAAACAACTGCGTCAACTAGAAGCAATGTTAATCGTTATGGATGAGGATTCAATCCTTGTTGTAAGTGGTACAGGAGAAGTGATTGCACCAGATGATGCTTTAATAGCAATTGGTTCAGGTGGTAATTATGCTTTGAGTGCCGGAAGAGCCTTGAAACGTCATGCCACAAACTTAACTGCAGAAGAAATGGCTTATGAAAGTTTAAAAGTTGCATCTGATATTTGTGTGTTTACAAATGATCAAATCGTAGTTGAAAAATTATAAAAGTTAAAACTAAAAAAGCGCAATGAAAAATAAAAATGTATAATTGTAAAAATTTAGGATATAGTAATAATAAATAAATTTAAAAATAATTTTTAGAATAATTGAAATCAAAATTACGGAGGTAATTTATCTTATGGAAACGACTGGCATTAAATTAACACCAAAAGATATCGTTTCAAAATTGAATGAATACATTGTTGGGCAAGATGATGCAAAACGCAAAGTAGCAATTGCATTAAGAAATAGATATAGACGAAGTCTTTTAGCCGATGAAGCTAAACAAGAGATTGCACCCAAAAATATTTTGATGATTGGACCAACAGGTGTAGGTAAGACGGAAATAGCAAGAAGAATGGCTAAAGTTGTAGGTGCACCTTTTATAAAGGTAGAAGCAACTAAATTTACAGAAGTAGGCTATGTCGGTCGAGATGTTGAGAGCATGGTAAGAGATTTAGTTGACGTAGCTATTAGACTAGTTAAAGAACAAAAGAAAGCTTTAGTCGAAGAAGAAGCGAAGCAAAAAGCAAATGAAAAATTAGTAAAACTTTTAGTGCCTAGTATGAAGCAAAAAGCGAATAATGCGAATAACAGTGGGAATAATCCTTTAGAATCATTATTTGGTGGTTCGATGCCAAACTTTGGTCAAAACAATGAAGAAGAAGAGGATACGCCTACAGATGAAATCAAGACAAAGCGTTCTGAAATTAAACAACAATTATTGAATGGTGAATTGGAAGAAGAAAAAGTAAGATTAAAAGTAGAGCAAGACCCAGGCGCTATGGGGATGTTAGGCACAAATCAAAATGAACAAATGCAAGATATGATGAAACAACTCATGCCTAAGAAAAAAGTTGAAAGAGAAGTCCCTGTACAAACAGCACGTAAAATATTAACGGATCAATTTGCCGATGAACTGATTGACCAAGAATCAGCAAATCAACAAGCAATCGAACTTGCCGAGCAAATGGGCATTATATTTATTGATGAAATCGATAAAGTTGCAACTAACAATCAAAATTCAGGTCAAGATGTGTCTCGACAAGGCGTTCAGAGAGATATTTTACCAATACTTGAAGGTAGCATGGTACAAACGAAATATGGTACTGTTAACACTGAACATATGCTATTTATTGGTGCTCGGAGCATTCCACGTGGCTAAACCAAGTGATTTAATTCCTGAGTTGCAAGGTCGTTTCCCAATTCGTGTTGAATTAGAAAGTCTTTCAGTAGAAGATTTTGTACGAATCTTGACTGAACCGAAATTATCACTTATCAAACAATATGAAGCGCTACTTCAAACAGAAGAAGTGACAGTCAACTTTACCGATGACGCGATTAAACGTCTGGCAGAAATTGCCTTCCGTGTAAACCAAGATACTGATAACATTGGCGCACGTCGTTTGCATACTATACTTGAAAAGATGCTAGAAGATTTATCATTTGAAGCACCAAGTATGCCCAATGCGGTTGTAGACATTACACCACAATATGTTGATGATAAGTTGAAATCAATTTCAACAAACAAAGATTTAAGTGCATTTATTTTATAATATAAATAAAAAGGAGAAGGAATATGAGCTTATTATCGAAAACTAGAGAATTAAATACACTTTTGCAAAAGCACAAAGGTATTGCCGTTGATTTTAAGGATGTAGCACAAACAATAAGTAGTGTAACAGTAACAAATGTATTTATTGTTTCTAGAAAAGGAAAGATTTTAGGATCAAGTTTAAATGAATTATTGAAAAATGATCGTATTATACAAATGCTTGAAAATAGACACATACCTAAAGAATATACGGATAAACTAATGGATGTTAGAGAGACACAATCTAACATTGATATTGAAAACGTATTATCAGTGTTCCCACCAGAAAACAAAGATTTATTCAAAATCAGCAGAACTACAATTTTCCCGATTTTAGGTGGCGGTGAAAGATTAGGTACTTTAGTCCTTGGACGTGTTCAAGAAGATTTCTCTGAGAATGATTTAGTTCTTGGCGAATATGTCGCTACAGTTATCGGCATGGAAATCTTACGTGAAAAACATAGTGAAGTTGAACAAGAAGCAAGAGACAAAGCTTCTATTAGCATGGCAATTAATTCTTTATCATATTCTGAAAGTGAAGCAATCGAGCATATCTTTGAAGAATTAGGTGGTAAAGAAGGATTACTTATTGCATCAAAAGTTGCTGATAGAGTAGGTATTACACGTTCAGTTATTGTTAATGCTTTGCGTAAACTTGAAAGTGTCGGTGTTATTGAATCGCGTTCTTTAGGAATGAAAGGTACATTTATTAAAGTGAAAAAAGAAAAATTCTTAGATGAGCTAGAAAGAATTAAATAATAAATACGTAAATGAATTTAAAAATATATCATCAAAAAGAGCGTCTAAATCATAAGACTTTTAGATGTTCTTTTAATGTGTGAAATAGTAATGTGAAAGTATTGCTTTATAAATACAAATATGATATATTTATTCACGGCTATGAAGCCAATACGCACATAAAAAGTATAAGTATAAAGGGTGCGATATTTAGTTATCGTGTTTATATGAGCTTTTTGTGGAGGTAATAAACCAATAGGAGGATTTTAATTATGGCAGTAATTTCAATGAAACAATTACTAGAAGCAAGCGTTCACTTTGGTCACCAAACACGTCGTTGGAACCCAAAAATGAAAAGATACATTTTCACTGAAAGAAACGGTATTTACATTATCGATTTACAAAAAACAGTGAAAAAAGTAGAAGAAGCTTATAACTTCATTAAACAAGTATCAGAAGATGGCGGAAAAGTTTTATTCGTTGGTACGAAAAAACAAGCACAAGACTCAGTGAAAGCTGAAGCAGAACGTGCTGGTCAATTCTATGTAAACCAAAGATGGTTAGGTGGAATCTTAACTAACTATAAAACAATTTCTAAACGTATCAAACGCATCTCTGAAATTGAAAAAATGGAAGAAGATGGCTTATTCGAAGTATTACCTAAAAAAGAAGTTGTAGAACTTAAAAAAGAATACGACCGTTTAATCAAATTCTTAGGCGGAATTCGTGATATGAAATCAATGCCTCAAGCATTATTTGTAGTTGATCCTCGTAAAGAGCGCAACGCAATTGCTGAAGCACGCAAATTACACATCCCTATCGTTGGTATTGTGGATACTAACTGTGATCCAGATGAAATTGATTACGTTATCCCAACAAACGACGATGCTATTCGTGCCGTTAAATTATTAACTGGTAAAATGGCAGATGCGATCTTAGAAGGTCAACAAGGTGTATCTAATGAAGAAGTAGCAAGCAGAACAAAATATTGATTTAAATGAATCAAAAGAAGCTACTGAAGCAGGAACAACTGAAGAAAACACTTCTGTTGAATCAAACTAAGAATAATGTAAAATGGGTGATAAGATATTCAAGCTTATCACCCTTTTTTAAAAACAAATATATTAAAATTCATTAAATAATGGAGGAATATGAAATGGCAATTTCAGCTAAACTTGTAAAAGAATTACGTGAAAAAACTGGTGCAGGTATGATGGACTGTAAAAAAGCGTTAACAGAAACTGATGGTGACATCGACAAAGCTGTTGATTACTTACGTGAAAAAGGTATCGCAAAAGCTGCTAAAAAATCTGACCGTATTGCGGCAGAAGGTCTAGTTCATGTTGAAGAAAAAGGCAATGAAGCAACAATTGTAGAAATTAATGCAGAAACTGACTTCGTAGCTCGTAACGAAGGTTTCCAAGAATTAGTGAAAGAAATTGCTAACCAAGTATTAGAAACAAAAGTTGAAACAGTAGAAGCATTATTAGAAACTACATTAGCTGATGGTAAATCAGTAGACCAACGTGTTAAAGAATCTATCTCAACTATCGGAGAAAAATTAAGTATCCGTCGTTTTGCTATTAGAACAAAATCAGATAACGATGCTTTTGGTTCTTATTTACACATGGGCGGACGTATCGGTGTGTTAACTGTAGTTGAAGGTTCAACTGATGGCCAAGCCGCTAAAGACGTAGCTATGCACATTGCCGCAATCAACCCTAAATATGTTTCATCTGAACAAGTAAGCGAAGATGAAATTAATCACGAAAGAGAAGTTTTAAAACAACAAGCACTAAACGAAGGCAAACCAGAGAAAATTGTAGAAAAAATGGTTGAAGGTCGTTTACGTAAATATTTACAAGAAATTTGTGCAGTTGACCAAAACTTTGTAAAAGATCCTGATCAAACAGTTGAAGCTTTCTTGAAATCAAAAGGTGGAAAACTTGTTGACTTCATACGTTATGAAGTAGGCGAAGGCATGGAAAAACGTGAAGAAAACTTTGTCGACGAAGTAAAAGGACAAATGAAATAATTTTTCATAGTTAAAACAAGAAAGAAGACACCTTTGTGCTCCGTATGAAAGATTTACTTTTGTATTGGAAGACCTATTGTGTCTTCTTTACTTGTATCAATTACATATTTTTACAATAGAGAGGATAAGACAATGGCTCAAACTTCTAAATACGATCGTGTTGTTTTAAAATTAAGTGGCGAAGCACTAGCAGGTAACGATGGATTTGGAATTAATCCAATTACGATTAAAAGTGTGGCTGAACAAGTTGCCGAAGTTGCAAAGATGGACTGCGAAATTGCAGTTATCGTTGGCGGAGGCAATATTTGGAGAGGTAAAACGGGTAGTGACTTAGGCATGGATCGTGGTACTGCTGATTACATGGGTATGTTAGCTACGGTAATGAATGCTTTAGCGTTACAAGATAGCCTTGAACAATTAGAATGCGATACACGCGTTTTAACTTCAATTGAAATGAAACAAGTTGCAGAACCATACATTCGTCGTCGTGCAATTAGACACTTAGAGAAAAAACGTGTAGTTATTTTTGCAGCGGGAATTGGTAATCCATACTTCTCAACTGATACTACAGCAGCTTTACGTGCGGCTGAAGTCGAAGCCGATGTTATCTTAATGGGTAAAAATAATGTTGATGGCGTTTACTCTGCTGATCCAAAAGTAGACCCTAATGCTATTAAGTATGAACATCTTACTCATATTCAAATGTTACAAGATGGTTTACAAGTAATGGATTCAACAGCATCTTCATTCTGTATGGATAACAACATTCCGTTGAATGTGTTCTCAATTACTGAAGAAGGTAATATTAAACGTGCAGTAATGGGTGAAAAAATAGGAACAATAATAACAAAATAATTAGAGGTGTATGACAATGAGCGACATTATTAATGATACGAAATCAAAAATGCAAAAATCTGTTGATAATCTTTCAAGAGAATTAGCTAATATTAGTGCCGGAAGAGCCAATTCCAATTTATTAAATGGCGTAAATGTTGATTACTACGGTGCTCCAACACCAGTTCAACAACTTGCTAGTATCAATGTGCCAGAAGCACGTTTATTAGTAATTGCACCATATGATAAATCATCTGTTGGTAATATTGAAAAAGCAATCAATGCCGCTAACTTAGGTGTGAATCCTTCAAGTGATGGAGAAGTTATACGTATTGTTATTCCGGCATTAACTGAAGAACGCCGTAAAGAGCTTGTAAAAGATGTTAAGAAAATTGGCGAAGATGCGAAAGTAGCAGTTAGAAATGTTCGTCGTGATTCAAATGATGTACTTAAAAAACAAGAGAAAAATGGCGATATCACTGAAGATGATTTAAGATCACAAACAGATGATGTACAAAAATTAACTGACAACTCAATTAAAGAAATTGATAAATTATTAGAAGAAAAAGAAAAAGATATAATGTCAGTATAAACATGGTAATGATGATTATACTTCTATTCACTCATTAAGGTATATAATTACTTATAGTTAGAGCTTGAAGCAGAGGTATATCATATATTTATCTGAACTGTATCAAATCAGACTTTGGTACAGTTTTTTTATTTGTTTATTCAATGCACCTATCTATTATGATAAAATGGTAGTTAATTGCATCTAGAATCTAATTATAATAAACAGAGATGATCAAGCTCGGAGGAAATACCATGTTTAAAAAGTTAAAAAAGAAGAAAGAAAATCAGTATAAGCAATCCGATATAGATTTGGAAGTACATAATATACCCGAACATGTTGCTATAATTATGGATGGTAATGGTCGTTGGGCTAAACAAAGAAAATTGCCTAGAATAAAAGGCCACTACCAAGGTATGCAAACTGTTAAAAAAATCACTAAAGCAACTAGTGATTTAGGAATTAAATATTTAACATTGTATACTTTCTCTACAGAAAATTGGACAAGACCTAAAAATGAAGTGAATTACATTATGAACTTGCCAGTTAACTTTTTAAGAACATTTCTACCAGAGTTGATAGAAAATAATGTTAAAGTAGAGACGATTGGTTTTATTGAGCATTTACCAACATCTACACTTAAAGCGATAGATAAAGCAAAAGAAGAAACAAAGCATAATACGGGCTTAAAATTGGTCTTTGCTATAAATTATGGCGGACGAGCCGAAATTGTTCACAGTGTGAAATCAATTTACGACAAATTGACCGTCAAGGTTTAACAAGCGAAGCAATCACTGAAGAAATGATTAATGATCATTTAATGACTCATTGCTACCCTGACCCGGATCTTTTGATTAGAACATCAGGAGAGCAACGTATTAGTAATTTCCTAATCTGGCAAGTATCTTACAGTGAATTTTTATTCAATGAAAAATTATGGCCAGATTTTGATAAAGAAGAATTAATAAACTGTATTAAAATTTATCAATCTCGTCAAAGGCGTTTTGGGGGATTATAAGTAGTTAGGAGAATAGTATGAAAGTTAGAACTTTGACGGCAATCATAGCGCTTATCATTTTCCTCCCGGTCTTACTGAAGGGCGGAGTTATATTAATGCTGTTTTCGTATTTGTTAGCGTTCATAGCATTAAAAGAATTGCTTAATATGAATATGATTAAGTTTTTATCGGTGCCAGGTATCATAAGTGCGCTAGGAATTTTAATTATTATGTTACCTCAAGGTGCCGGTAACTGGGTTAATGATTTACAATTAAAGTCATTAATAGCAATGAGTTTTATTTTATTAAGTTATACAGTGCTTTCTAAAAATAGATTTAGTTTTATGGACGCCGCATTTTGTTTAATGACGATTGCGTATGTTGGTATTGGGTTTATGTATCTTTATGAAACAAGGTCTGAAGGCTTACACTACATACTATTTGCATTTCTAATCGTATGGTCAACAGATACAGGGGCATATATTTTTGGTCGCTTAATGGGCAAACATAAATTATGGCCTGTGATTAGTCCTAATAAAACAATAGAAGGTTTTGTTGGCGGATTGATTTGTAGTTTAATTATTCCACTTGTTATGATTATGTTTGTAGACTTTAATATTGCAACGTGGATACTATTAATTGTTACGATTGTTTTAAGTATGTTTGGACAACTTGGTGACCTTGTTGAGTCAGGTTTCAAACGTCATTTTGGTGTGAAAGACTCTGGTCGTATTTTGCCTGGCCATGGTGGTATTTTAGATCGCTTTGACAGTTTTATGTTTGTATTGCCACTATTAAACATCTTGTTAATACAAGCTTAACTATCGATTCAAAGTGATACTATACAATTATATAAACAAAAATAAGGAGTTAATGAAATAAAATAACTGAGTGCTTCAATACAGTTATTTTATTTCTTAACTCCTTTTCACAAGCAAAAATACTTTGTGTAATTACGACTGCAAAATGATAAGTATAATGTAAGTGAATGACTTGAAGACATATTAAAGTTACGTGTGTCACTCAGCATTGTTGTGTTATACTTTTATAATCTAAAGTAAGCAAGTAGTCATAAGAAAGTGTATTGTATGAATTAATATATAGTATGATCAAACAATTTATTTCGAAAATATGAGGTGTAGCAAAGTGAGTTTTCTAGTAACAATTATTTCATTTATAATCGTTTTTGGTGTCCTTGTCACAGTTCATGAGTACGGACATATGTTTTTTGCAAAACGCGCGGCATTATGTGTCCGGAATTTGCAATTGGTATGGGACCTAAAATATTTAGTTTCAGAAAAAATGAAACATTATATACGATTAGATTATTACCTGTCGGAGGTTATGTACGCATGGTCGGTGATGGTTTAGAAGAACCACCAGTTCAACCAGGTATGCATGTAAAAATAAAATTAAATGACAAAGATGAAATTACGCACATCATTTTAGATGATCAACACAAATTTCAACAAATTGAAGCAATAGAAGTAAAACAATGTGATTTTAAAGATGGCTTATTCATTGAAGGTGTAACATCATATGATCAAGAAAGACAACGCTATGCAATAGCTAAGAAATCATACTTTGTAGAGAATGGTAGTTTAATTCAAATTGCACCTAGAGATCGTCAATTCACGTATAAAAAACCTTATCAAAAATTCTTAACTTTATTCGCAGGACCACTGTTTAATTTCTTACTTACATTAGTATTATTTATTGGTCTAGCATATTATCAAGGTACAGCAACAAATTCAGTTGATGAAGTTGTTAAAGATTCACCTGCTGAACAAGCAGGGCTTAAATCTGGAGATACAATTGTTAAAGTAGGAAACCATAATATTGATGGTAAAGATGATATCGATAAAGCGGTAAAAGACATTAAAGATAATAAGACAAAATTAGTCGTCGAACGTGATGGCAACAAACAAACATTTGATATTAAGCCTGAAAAAATTGAACAGAAAGTAACGAAAACACACTCAGAAACAAAATATTTATTAGGTTATAGTGCAACGACTGAACACACTATTTTCAAACCAATTGCAGCGGGTGTGGAACAAACACTTAGTGCAGGTAAAATTATTTTCACTGCAATTGTAAGTATGATCGCTAGTATTTTCACTGGAGAATTCTCATTTGATATGTTAAATGGTCCAGTAGGTATATATCATACTGTCGACTCTGTCGTTAAAACTGGTATAATTAACTTGATTTCATGGACTGCTTTGCTAAGTGTTAACTTAGGATTAATGAATTTACTACCAGTACCAGCATTAGATGGTGGACGAATTTTATTTGTAATATATGAAGCAATCTTTAGAAAACCAGTAAATAAAAAAGCAGAAACTACAATTATCGCCATTGGTGCCGTATTTGTATTAATCGTTATGGTATTAGTGACTTGGAACGATATTCAGCGTTATTTCTTATAAGAGGGAGAGAAGCATTTAAATGAAACAATCAAAAGTATTTATACCAACTATGAAAGAAGTGCCAGCTGGTGCTGAGGCATTAAGCCATCGACTATTATTAAAAGCAGGTTTAATCAAACAAAGCACAAGTGGGATTTATAGTTACTTACCAATTGTCATGAGAGTATTAAATAATATTGAAGCCATCGTACGTGAAGAGATGGAGCGTATTGATGCCGTTGAAATATTAATGCCAGCATTACAACCATCAGAATTATGGGAAGAATCAGGACGTTGGAGTGCATATGGTCCAGAACTTATGCGTTTGCAAGACCGTAATGGCCGTCAATTTGCGCTTGGTCCAACACATGAAGAGGTTGTGACTTCGATTGTCCGTGATGAATTGAAATCATATAAACAACTGCCAATGACACTTTTCCAAATACAATCTAAATTTAGAGATGAAAAGCGTCCACGTTTTGGTCTATTACGTGGTAGAGAATTTATAATGAAAGATGCTTATTCTTTTCATGCTGATGAAGCATCACTAGATGAAGCGTATGAAGATATGTACCATGCATATGGTCGCATCTTTAATCGTGTAGGCATTAACGCGAGACCTGTTGTTGCTGATTCAGGTGCAATTGGTGGTAGTCATACACATGAGTTTATGGCGTTAAGCGAAATCGGTGAAGACACGATTGTGTACAGTGAGCAAAGTGATTACGCCGCAAATATTGAAAAAGCTGAAGTGGTTTACCATCCTAATAAAAAACATGAAGATGCACAACCGTTAACAAAAATTGAAACACCAAATGTGCATACAGCACAAGAGCTTGCGACATTTTTAAATAAACCATTAGACGAAATTACTAAATCTATGATATTTAATGTCGATGGTGAATTTATATTAGTATTAATTCGTGGTCACCATGAAATTAACGATATTAAATTAAAAGCTTATTTTGGTACCGACAATGTAGAGTTAGCAACCGAAGATGAAATTATTAATATTTTAGGTGCAAAACCGGGTTCACTGGGTCCAGTTTTTGATAAAGACATTAAAATTTATGCAGATAATTTCATTCAAGATTTGAATAATATTGTCGTTGGTGCGAATGAAGATGGGTATCACTTGTTAAACGCAAATGTAGGTCGTGACTTTGAAGTAGAAGCCTATGGAGATTTTAGATTTATTTTAGAAGGTGAATTATTAGCAGATAGCTCAGACAAAGCGCACTTTGCAGAAGGTATTGAAGTAGGCCAAGTCTTTAAACTTGGAACAAAATATTCTGAATCAATGAACGCCACGTTCTTAAATGACCAAGGTAGAGCGCAACCATTATTAATGGGATGTTATGGCATTGGTATTTCAAGAACATTAAGTGCAATCGTTGAACAGAATAACGACGAAAATGGTATTATTTGGCCAAAATCAGTCACACCATTTGAATTACATTTAATCACAATCAATCCTAAAAAAGATGATCAACGTGAATTAGCGGATCAATTATATACGCAATTAAAAGAAAATTATGATGTGCTTTATGATGACCGTAAAGAACGTGTTGGTGTGAAATTTAATGATGCTGATTTAATCGGTCTACCAATACGTATCGTCGTAGGCAAAAATGCTCGCAGAAGGTATTGTAGAAGTTAAACGCCGCGATACTGGTGACAGTGAAGATGTGCATATTGATAATTTAATTAATTATGTAAATGAATTATATACAAATATATAATTAAAAAGTGAAATGGTAGATGTTACTTATATAAAATCATGAGGTCTGGCACATAAATATGGCATACTATATTAGTGAGTGTAAATTAGAGAACGCACAATAGTTGTCTGATTTCTAAATGTGTTTGTTTCAAACTTTTAAAGAGGGGCGGGAATACGAAATCAAATTTTAAAGTTTGATTTCTGTTCCGCTCCCATTTGTTATTCACAAAAATATGAATTTAAGTTATTAAGTTTAACTATTAGAATTTCACACATATCCGTTATAATATAGAGAATGGAATAATAATACATACACCGTCATTTAATGTAAGTAAGCATATACAAGTAAAGCAGTGTAATTAATAGTAAGGTGGTTATCGTCATGGCAATGACAAATCAGGAAAAATTTAAAATCCTAGCTGACCAAATTAAAATAACAAACCATTTGGAACCAGAAATTTTGGAGCAAAGTGAACTAACGCGTGTGGATGTTAAGACAACAGATCGTACATGGGTGTTTCAAATCACATTACCACACTTTCTATCAATAGAAGATTATTTGCTTTTTACAGGTGCAATTACAGAAGAGTTTAAATCAATTGCAAATGTAGAATGTAATATTACGATAAATAATAAATCAAACCAAGATGAATATGCGATAAAGTATTTTAATCATTGTATCGACCAAACAAAACTTTCACCTAAAGTAAAAGGACAATTAAAGCAAAAACGCTTAATTATGTCGGGGGATGTACTGAAAGTAACTTGTCAAAATGATATCGAGAGAGACCATTTTGATAAAGCCTGTAATGGTAGTTTAGTTAAAGCTTTTCAACAGTGTGGATTCGATATTAGTAAGATAGTTTTTGAAACGGATAGTGTGGGCAACGAAGATGACTTAGCATCATTAGAAGCACATATTCAAGAAGAAGATGAAAAAAGTGCACGTGAAGCTACTGAAAAATTAGAAAAAATGAAAGCCGAGAAGGCAAAACAACAAGATAATAATGAAAGTTCGGTAACTAAGTGTCAAATAGGTAAACCAATCCAAATTGATAATATTAAACCGATAGATTCAATTATTGAAGAAGAATTCAAAGTAGCAGTTGAAGGCGTTATTTTTGATATTAACTTAAAAGAGTTGAAGAGTGGGCGACACATTGTAGAGTTGAAGGTAACTGACTATACAGATTCGCTCGTATTAAAAATGTTCACTCGTAAAAATAAAGATGATTTAGATAACTTTAAGGCATTAAGCGTCGGTAAATGGGTTCGCGCACAAGGACGCATAGAAGAAGATTCATTTGTTCGTGATTTAGTGATGATGATGTCAGATATTGAAGAAATTAAAAAAGCTACGAAGCAAGATAAATCTGAAGAAAAACGAGTAGAATTCCATTTGCATACGGCAATGAGTCAAATGGATGGCATACCAAATATTTCATCGTACGTAGATCAAGCAACAAAGTGGGGTCATAAAGCCATTGCAGTGACTGACCATAATGGTGTTCAAGCCTTTCCAGACGCCCATGCGGCAGCTGAAAAAAATGGTATTAAAATGATTTACGGAATGGAAGGTATGTTAGTTGACGATGGTGTTCCTATTGCATACAAACCTTTGGATCGTGATTTGAAAACAGCAACATACGTTGTATTTGACGTTGAGACGACTGGTTTATCTAATCAATATGATAAAATTATCGAGCTTGCCGCAGTCAAAGTTAAAGACGGAGAAATCATTGATAAGTTTGAACGTTTTAGTAACCCACATGAACGTTTATCCGACGTTATTATTAATTTGACACATATCACGGATGATATGTTAGTTGATGCACCAGAAATTGAAGAAGTCCTTACTGAGTTTAAAGCATGGGTAGGGGACGCTATTTTCGTGGCACATAACGCATCCTTTGATATGGGCTTTATTGATACCGGATATGAACATGTTGGTATTGGCGCGTCTACAAACGCTGTAATAGATACACTTGAATTATCAAGAACAATCAATACTGAATACGGTAAACATGGATTGAATTTCTTAGCCAAAAAGTACGGCGTAGAGTTAACTCAACACCATAGAGCGATTTACGATACGGAAGCAACGGCTTATATGTTTATTAAAATGCTTAAACAATTAGAAGAACTGGGTGTTCATAATCACCAAGATATTAATACATCGTTATCAAACGAAGATGCTTACAAACGTGCACGTCCGAACCATGTCACGCTTATTGTTCAAAATCAACAGGGTCTTAAAAACTTGTTCAAGATTGTAAGTGCGTCCTTAGTTCAATATTATTATCGAACACCTAGAATTCCACGTTCACTATTAGATGAATATCGTGAAGGTATTCTCGTTGGTTCTGCATGTGACGAAGGAGAAGTATTTACTGCTGTAATGCAAAAAGACCAGTCTCAAGTTGAACGTATAGCTCAATACTATGATTTCATTGAAATTCAACCACCTGCTTTATATCAAGGCCTAATTGATAGAGAACTGATACGTGATAATGAAACATTACATGAAATATATAATCGTTTAATCCGTGCGGGTGAAGTTAACGATATTCCAGTCATAGCTACAGGCAATGCACACTATTTAAATGAACATGATTCAATTGCGCGTAAAATATTGATTGCCGCACAACCTGGTAATCCATTAAACCGTTCTACATTGCCAAAGGCGCATTTTAGAACTACAGACGAAATGTTAGATGAATTGCACTTCTTGGGTGAAGAAAAAGCCTATGAACTTGTCATTAAGAATACAAATGAGCTAGCAGATCGTATAGAGCGCGTTGTTCCAATCAAAGATGAGCTATATACACCGAGAATGGAAGGCGCAAATGAAGAAATTCGAGAAATGAGCTATTCTAATGCGAAAGACCTCTATGGTGAAGATTTACCACAAATTGTAATTGATCGTCTTGAAAAAGAATTAGAAAGTATTATAGGTAATGGTTTCTCTGTTATATACCTTATTTCACAACGACTTGTTAAAAAGTCTTTAAATGATGGGTATCTCGTTGGTTCACGTGGTTCTGTAGGTTCAAGTTTTGTAGCAACCATGACAGAAATCACAGAAGTTAATCCATTACCACCACATTACATTTGTCCAAAATGTAAAACGAGTGAATTCTTTGATGATGGCTCTGTTGGCTCTGGTTTTGATTTACCAGATAAAAAATGTGAAACTTGTGGTAGCGTCCTTATTAAAGAAGGTCAAGATATTCCTTTCGAAACATTCTTAGGCTTTAAAGGCGATAAAGTACCAGATATTGACTTGAACTTTAGTGGAGAATATCAACCGAATGCACATAATTATACAAAAGAATTATTTGGTGATGATAAAGTATTCCGTGTCGGAACAATTGGTACAGTCGCAGAGAAAACAGCTTTTGGTTATGTGAAAGGTTATTTAAATGACCAAGGTATCCATAAACGTGGCGCAGAAGTAGACAGGCTTGTTAAAGGTTGTACAGGCGTTAAACGTACATCTGGACAACATCCAGGTGGGATTATAGTTGTACCTGATTATATGGATATATATGATTTTACACCTGTACAGTTCCCAGCGGATGATCAGTCTTCATCTTGGATGACAACGCATTTTGATTTCCACTCCATTCATGATAACGTACTGAAGTTAGATATACTTGGACACGATGACCCAACAATGATTCGTATGTTACAAGACTTATCAGGAATAGATCCTAAAACAATTCCAGTGGATGATAAAGAAACGATGGGCATCTTTAGTTCACCTGAACCTTTAGGTGTCACACAAGAGGAAATTTTATGTAAAACTGGCACGTTTGGTGTACCAGAATTTGGTACTGGCTTTGTTAGACAAATGTTAGAAGATACGAAACCAACAACATTTTCAGAGCTTGTTAGAATATCAGGATTATCACATGGTACAGATGTATGGTTAGGGAATGCTCAAGATTTAATACGTTCAGGTAAATGTGATTTAGCGAGTGTAATCTGTTGTCGTGATGATATTATGGTTTATTTAATGTATAACGGTTTAGAGCCGTCACTTGCCTTTAAGACAATGGAATTTGTGCGTAAAGGTAAAGGATTGACTGACGATATGGTTGAAGCAATGGTAGACAATGAAGTACCTGATTGGTATTTAGATTCATGTAGAAAAATAAAATACATGTTCCCTAAAGCCCATGCCGCAGACTTATGTGTTAATGGCGGTAAGAATTGCTTACTTTAAAGTACATTATCCACTTTATTATTATGCAAGTTATTTCACGGTACGTGCATCTGACTTTGATTTAATTACAATGATTAAAGATAAAGAAAGTATTCGCAATACTGTTAATGATATGTATTCACGTTATATGGATTTAGCTAAAAAAGAAAAAGATACTTTAACAGTGCTTGAAATAATGAATGAAATGGCACAGCGTGGTTTTCGTATGCGACCAATTAGTTTAGAAAAAAGTAAATCATTTGAGTTTATTATTGAAGGCGATACATTGATTCCACCATTTATATCTGTTCCAGGTTTAGGTGAAAATGTTGCGCAAAGAATTGTAGAAGCTCGAGAAGAAGGTCCATTTTTATCTAAAGAAGATTTAAATAAAAAGGCTGGTTTATCACAAAAAGTAATAGAATACTTAGATGAATTAGGCTCTTTACCTAATTTGCCTGATAAAGCGCAATTATCAATATTCGATATGTAATGAACGAAAAGACTTAATAAAAAACAAAAAGCATGAATTAACTTGTCATTATAGGCTTTTTACAAATATAGTTATTTGTCTACCAAATAAACATATGATATAATAACAGTGCTTAAAAAATTAGACTCAGGCAGAAAGAGTGGGCATAATACCCGCTCTTTTCTATTTGCCAAAACAGGAGGTCAGCATGAGTAAAATAACTGAGCAAGTTGAAGCAATAATTCAACCTGTCCTTGACGACTTAAATTTTGAATTAGTAGAAGTTGAGTTTACAAAAGAAGGAAACGATCATTTTTTAAGAGTATCTATCGATAAAGAAGGTGGCGTAGATTTAAATGATTGTGCGCTTGCTTCTGAAAAAATCAGTGAAGTAATGGACTCAGAAGATCCTATCGAACAGATGTATTATTTAGATGTTGCCTCACCTGGTGCTGAAAGACCAATTAAAAAAGAAAAAGATTATCACAACGCTGTGACTAAACCCGTATTTGTTTCTTTATATGCTCCAATCGAAGGCGCAAAAGAATGGTTAGGTATATTGCAATCAGTTGATGATGAAACAATAGTTATGGAAGTCAAAGATAAGTCAAGAACAAAACAAGTTGAAATACCAAGAAGTAAAATCGCTAAAGCACGTCATGCAGTAATTATATAACGTGACGAGGAGGATGATAAATCGTGTCAAGTAATGAATTATTATTAGCTACTGAGTACTTAGAAAAAGAAAAGAAAATTCCTAGAGAAGTATTAATTGATGCTATAGAAGCGGCATTAATTACCGCTTATAAAAAGAATTATGAAAGTGCAAGAAACGTTCGTGTTGAATTAAATATGGATGAAGGTACATTCAATGTTATCGCACGTAAAGAAGTGGTTGAAGAATCATTTGATAACAGAGAAGAAATCGATTTAAGTACGGCACTAGTAAAAAACCCAGCATATGAAATTGGTGATATTTACGAAGAAGACGTAACACCAAGTGATTTTGGACGTGTAGGTGCGCAAGCGACTAAGCAAGCTGTTATGCAACGTTTACGTGATGCTGAACGTGAAATACTTTATGATGAATTCATCGACAAAGAAGATGATATTGTGACTGGTCTTATTGACAGAGTAGATCATCGTTATGTATATGTAAACTTAGGGCGTACTGAAGCTGTATTGTCTGAAGCAGAAAGAAGTCCAAATGAAAGCTACATTCCTAACGAAAGAATAAGAGTGTATGTGAACAAAGTTGAACAAACTACAAAAGGACCACAAATATACGTTTCAAGAAGCCATCCAGGTTTATTAAAACGTTTATTTGAACAAGAAGTGCCAGAAATCTTTGACGGTACAGTTGTAGTAAAATCTGTAGCTCGCGAAGCCGGCGATCGCTCAAAAATCAGTGTACACTCAGACAACCATGACATCGATGCAGTAGGTGCTTGTGTAGGTTCTAAAGGTAGTCGTGTTGAAGCTGTTGTTGAAGAACTTGGCGGAGAGAAAATTGATATTGTGCAATGGGATGAAGATCCTAAAGTGTTTGTAAAAAATGCTTTAAGCCCATCACAAGTATTACAAGTTATTGTTGATGAAGAAAACCAATCAACCGTAGTTGTAGTGCCAGATTATCAATTATCATTAGCTATAGGTAAACGTGGACAAAATGCCCGTTTAGCTGCTAAATTAACTGGTTGGAAAATTGATATTAAATCAGAAACAGATGCTAGAGAAGCAGGTGTCTATCCGGTAGATGTTGAAGATACAGAAGATCAACTTAATGATGTTGTTGACGAAGAAAATGTTGATTTGGAAGAAACAGTCAATGAAGTTTCTGAAACAGTAACTGAAGAAGAAGACGCTGAAAAATAACTTGGAGTGATAACTTTATGAAAAAGAAAAAAATTCCAATGCGTAAATGTATACTTTCAAATGAAATGTACCCTAAGAATGACATGATTAGAGTTGTAATTAATAAAGACGGACAAATTTTTGCTGATGCAACTGGCAAACAACAAGGCCGTGGCGCTTATGTATCTAAAAATGTTAAATTAGTAGAAGAAGCACAACAAAAGGAAACATTAGAAAGATATTTCAAATCTAATGCTGAAACGTTAGAGCCTGTTTATAAAGAGATTATACGTCTTATCTATCGTGAAGAGATACCTAAATGACAAAAGAAAAAATTGTGAATTTTTTAGGATTAGCAATGCGTGCGGGAAAAGTGAAAACAGGCGAATCAGTCATTATAAATGATTTGAAGAACAATAAATTAAAGCTCGTAATCATTGCAACAGATGCTTCTGACAACACAATGAAAGTGATGCAGAACAAATGTGAAAGTTACCATATATCATTACGCATATTTGGAACGAGAGCTGAATTAGGACAGGCTTTGGGTAAAGCAGAACGTGTAAACATTGGAATCACTGATCAAGGCTTTGCTAAAAAGTTATTGTCAATGATTGATGAATATCGTAAGGAGTGACTATATGAGTAAACAAAGAATTTACGAATACGCTAAAGATTTAAAATTAAAGAGTAGAGATATTATCGACGAATTGCAAAAGATGGACGTTGAGGTAACAAGTCATATGCAAACGTTAGAAGATAATCAAATCCACGCATTAGATAAAATTTACAAACCTGAAAAAGCAAAAGAAGCAGAGAAAAAACAACAAAAAACTGCTCAAAACAAGCAACAATCATCAAATAATAAAGGTAACCAAAACAACAAGAATAATCAAAATAACAAAGGTAACCAAAATAATAAATCAAACAATAATAAACCGAATAACAAAAACAACAAAAAGAATAATAAAAAATCAAAACAAATAAAACAAGAAGAACCTAAAGAAATTCCAGAAAAAATCACTTATCAAGAAGGTATTACAGTAGGTGAACTTGCTGAGAAATTAAACGTAGAGTCTTCAGGTATTGTTAAAAAGTTATTCTTACTTGGTATTATGGCTAATATTAATCAATCATTAGATGAAGAAACACTTGAGTTAATCGTTGATGATTACGGTGTTGAAGCTGAAAAAGAAATTGTTATTGATGAAGAAGATTTATCAATTTACTTCGATGATGAAACTGAAGATGAAGATGCTGTTGAACGTCCAACGGTTGTTACAATCATGGGGCACGTTGACCATGGTAAAACAACGTTACTAGATTCTATTCGTCATACAAAAGTAACAGCCGCAGAAGCCGGTGGTATTACACAACATATTGGTGCTTACCAAATTGAAAATGATGGTAAAAAAATTACGTTCCTAGATACTCCAGGTCACGCGACTGTTTACAACAATGCGTGCGCGTGGTGCACAAGTGACGGATATAACTGTTTTAGTTGTAGCAAGCAGATGATGGTGTTATGCCTCAAACAATTGAAGCAATCAATCATGCTAAAGAAGCAAATGTCCCTACAATTGTTGCTGTTAACAAAATTGATAAACCAACATCAAATCCAGATCGTGTAATGCAAGAACTAACTGAATATGGTTTAGTACCTGAGGATTGGGGCGGCGATACAATCTTTGTTCCACTCTCAGCATTAAGCGGAGATGGCATTGATGATTTAATAGAAATGATTGTACTTACTTCTGAAGTACAAGAATTAAAAGCTAACCCAAGTAAAAAAGCTGTCGGTACAGTAATTGAAGCCGAATTAGATAAATCACGTGGTCCATCAGCCTCATTATTAGTACAAAATGGTACACTTAACGTTGGTGACTCTTTAGTAGTTGGAAATACGTATGGTAGAATTCGTGCTATGGTCAATGACCTAGGCCAACGTATTAAAACTGCAGGACCATCTACACCAGTTGAAATTACTGGTATTCATGATGTGCCAAAAGCAGGCGATCGATTTGTGGTTTTCAAAGATGAAAAACAAGCAAGACGTATTGGTGAATCTCGTCATGAAGCGAACGTAATTCAACAACGTCATGAAAGTAAGAGTGTTTCATTAGATAACTTGTTTGAACAAATGAAACAAGGTGAAATGAAAGACTTAAATGTTATTATTAAAGGTGACGTGCAAGGTTCAGTAGAAGCACTTGTCGCATCTCTAATGAAGATAGACGTTGAAGGCGTCAATGTACGTATCATTCACACTGCTGTGGGTGCAATTAACGAATCTGACGTTACATTAGCTAACGCTTCAAATGGTATTATTATTGGCTTTAACGTGCGTCCTGATACAGGCGCGAAACGTGCTTGCTGAGACTGAAGGCGTTGATATGCGTCTACACCGTGTTATTTATAGTGTTATAGAAGAAATTGAATTCGCGATGAAAGGTATGCTAGATCCAGAATTCGAAGAACAAATAATTGGACAAGCAGAAGTTCGTCAAACATTCAAAGTTTCTAAAGTTGGTACAATCGCAGGTAGTTATGTTATAGATGGTAAAATCACGCGTAACGCCGGCGTTCGTGTCATCAGAGATAATATTGTACAATTTGAGGGCGAATTAGACACTCTAAAACGTTTTAAAGATGATGCTAAAGAAGTTGCTAAAGGCTACGAATGTGGTATCACAGTTGAGAAATACAATGACTTAAAAGAAGGCGACATTATTGAAGCTTTCGAAATGGTCGAAATAAAAAGATAAATAATTGGAGATGAATCCAATTTAATGATAGAAAACCTCCAATAATTTAGAGGCTTTCAGAGTGTCAACAAAGTCTCTGACTTTGTTGGCATTTTTTTATGCACGATTTCAGCAGGCACAGCTTCAACCTGTAGTTTTTGGCTAGTGCTTTGCCGCAGGAGTTGGCTCAAAGTATTGTCATATTTGTAGTGAAAATATATAACTGAATTTGAACAATGATTTTCTATATAAAAATAAATCAAATGCCTTTATAGTAATTAGTATGTAGTCGTTCTTAAGCATACAAATTATTGGAGGCTTTTTATCTGGAAAAGATGCTATGGCTGTATTTTTAATATTAAAGTGCTGTCCAAAAGTGAAATATATAAGTATAATGATATTATTACATAAAAACTAGCGATTTAGTTTATGGATTAAAATATAACATGACTTAATATTACAACTTCAATTAGAAACAAAAAATTTTAACCCCTCGTAATGATGTAGCTTACTTTAAAAATCAAATTATAAAAACGCTTTAACCAAACAGTTTTCACAATAATTAAATATTAAAAAAGGGTAGCATATGTTTTGTAAATCATATGTATTTATTTGGTTGCGAATAAGTCAAAATATTATAGTGAAATTTTGGGATAACTATTTTACTGACACTAGCTGTCTATGTACTTAATTACAATTAAATGAAATAGGAGGTTATAAATGATGAGTGAATATTTAAGGGAGATCAATGAATTTTGGCAAGAATATTTGAAGCAATATAACTCTATTTATGATCAAAATACTTTAGAACAAATTATAAAAAATGATGATACGACAGCGTTCTTACATCCACAGGATTTAGCATATTTTAAAGAGCATTTTGGGAATAACTTTGCTGAAATACCTAGATTTAAAAAAATGATAGATTTTGCAAACGGAAAAGTAATTATTGATAAAAATAGACAAAGAATTTTATTTGAAAATGCAGAAATAAATCCTGCTATAGCTAGACCATATTTTGGGAACCCTGATTTAGCTGATATTGTTATATTAAAAAAGCAGCCAGAAAACGATTTTAAAATGTACGAACCTGATATACCAGAATCTGTAGTGATAGATTATCGGCAAAGAATATTATTGGATATACAAGGTAGATTAACATTTAATGGTGAGAAACTGTTTTTACCCTATATAGATAAACATAGATGGTTTATGAAATATTTATATAACGCTTCTTCGACTCTAAAACGTTTTAATATTGACCCAAACAGAGTTATGGTACTTAATTTTTTTCCTTATCAATCGGGGCATACTGCAGGAATACCAAAAGATTTTTTAACATTTAAACATGGATTACCTTCTCAGAGAATGAGTTTTAATTTGTTGTTGAAACTTTTAAACGATGATAAGCATCGCATTTATCTTGTTAGTGAGGAAGAATTATATATTTCGATTTTGAAGAACTTTGCTCATAGTTCAATATGTGACTACCTAATAGATCATTTATTCGTACTTGCTTCAAAACAAAACCGCCATGTTACTTTATGCAATGTGTTAAGTTACCAAGAACACAAAATACGTTTAAGAAAAAAACAAGAATTGAGTAAAATAGAATATTACAACTGGAATAAAGAACAAAAAGAAAAGCGAGAAAAAGGTAATTCAGATTTTTATAGAAAAATTAGCGCGATGCAAAAAAATGTAGAGCATCAACACTGAAATATTAATTATAAAAAGCCTATATTCAGCATAGAAGATATCTAAGGTGAGTATAGGCTAATTTTAAATGTAATAGTTTTTAAACAAAGTCTGGATATGTGCTTTGAATTCATCTACATAATGTTGAGGTTCTATAATTGTAATATATTGTGGATAGTCATATGCAATTTGTATGCTTTCTTTTTTTGAAATAATAATATGTGCGATAGTCCCATGATCACTTTCAGTTCTGTCTATAATAATGAACTGTCTTTGTATTTCTGACCACAGAGGATCTTTAATGAGTAACTTTACAGACTGAATATCTGAAAAAATAGTTTTATCAAACACTTCATTAAGTTGATCGATATTTATAATTGAAGACAAATTTAATATGTGTATCTTTCCTTGATACAAATAAGTAAACCAGTATTTGTTAGAAAAATATCTAGTATATATTGGAATTACTTTTATAGTCAAATTATTACTTATATGTATTGCAACAAAATTATTATTTTCAATGGCCATTTGGAGTCTGAAAATTAACGTGGTTTTGCTCATCTCACACGTCACTTTGAACTGGCTTAAGAGCTTGTTAGACAGGATTTTTTCAGCAAAATTAGAGTTTGCATTAAGCCCTCTAATAAGATTATAAGTGTCTTCATGTATTATCGGTGTAAAATTTTTCAATCTAAATAACAAGTTAAGTAATCTATTATTTTTAAATTTATATTTGTTGATTCTTAAACAATGTTTTTCAAAGTTATTATCGTATATTATTTCTCCATCAATACCATGCCATTCGTTATCTTCATATAAAAAACTGTTAATATCACTAAAATCTCGCTGAATTGAACGAACATTGACGTTAAGCTCGCTGTGCGAGTTCTTCTTTATTGAGTTTCTTTCCGTTTAAAAAGCGGGTATAAATATATAAAAGTCTTTCTGGTTTTTCCAATCATTCACAACTCCTAAAATAAATAAACTTAATTATTAAGTTGGCTTACAGTATAACATTACAATTTATATAATGTGTAAAACTTTATAAAAAACATTTATAAGCGTAGGTTAGGTGTTTCTATGTCAAAAAATCTTCTTAAAATAACAGTTAGGCATAATATTAAACACTTGAGCAATTTAAAATAGATTTTATTGACTATTAATGAAAAAATGTTTCATAAGTTAACAGTTAGGAATTAAAATAATGCCTAACTGTCATAAAATGTTTATTTTTTGTTAATAATGTACAATATAAAGTGTACAGGACTCGAACGAAACTTTTAAAAATATAACCAACTGAAATAATAAATTTGTTTGACGTTATGAAATGAACTGTCATATAATCTTTAAGTAAGGAAACATTTCCCGGACAAATAAATCGTGTGAGGTGAATATAATGAATATGAGAGTCGAACGTGTTGGCGAACAGATGAAGCAAGAAATTATGGATATCGCTAATAACAAAGTCAAAGACCCAAGAATCGGATTTTTAACGATTACAGATGTGCAATTAACAAATGATTTATCAATTGCAACAATCTATTTAACAGTATTAGGTAATGAAAAACAAAAAGAAGATACTTTTAAAGGGTTAGAAAAGGCAAAAGGTTTTATTAAATCTGAACTAGGTTCAAGAATGAGATTACGAATTATTCCTGAATTGAATTTTGAATATGATGAATCAATTGATTACGGAAATAAAATTGAAAGAATGATTCAAGATTTGCACAAAAAAGATTAATTATTATACCAAGTCGGAACAAAATCTCTTTAGATTTTATGTTTCAGCTTTTTTACATAACACAAAGCAAGCTAAGTCATGTTAATATGAGAGTAATGAAAAAAAGAGCATTAAAGGTGGCGTAAAGATGTATAACGGTATTTTGCCTGTGTATAAAGAACGTGGTTTAACAAGCCACGATGTAGTATTTAAATTGAGGAAAATTTTAAAAACAAAAAAAGTTGGACATACTGGCACTTTAGACCCAGAAGTATCAGGCGTTTTACCTATATGTATTGGTGGTGCAACTAAAGTCAGTGATTACATTATGGATATGGGAAAATCTTATAAAGCGACTGTTACACTTGGAAGTAGTACAACTACTGAGGATCAAACCGGTGAAATTCTTGAGCGAACAACTATTGCGCAAGATGAAATTACAGTTCAAGACATTGACCAAATATTGAATCAATTTGAAGGAACGATTACTCAAATACCACCGATGTACTCATCAGTAAAAGTGAATGGAAAAAAACTATATGAATATGCGAGGAATAACGAAGTAGTAGAAAGACCAGAACGACAAGTTAATATTATGCATATTAACCGTACATCTGAACTACGCTTTGAAGATAACAGTTGTCATTTCGAAATTTTAGTGGAATGTGGCAAAGGAACATATATCAGAACATTAGCGACAGATATTGGAAAAGCCTTAGGACTTCCAGCCCATATGTCAAAATTAACTAGAATTCAAAGTGGTGGATTTGATGTAGATGAAAGTCTTACACTAAATGACGTTGCAGAATTACATGAGCATGACGCGTTACAAGAAAAGCTATTTCCTATAGAATATGGATTAAAAGGTTTAAAACAAATTTTGATTTCAGATGCAGTAGTAAAAAGCAAAATTTTAAATGGCCAAAAATTCTATAAAAATGAATTCACAGAAACAATAGATACGATAGTGGCATTGGTAGATGTTACAGACAATAAAGTCTTAGCAATTTATGCGCCACATCCTGAAAAAATTGACGAAATTAAGCCTAAGAAGGTATTTAACTAAAGGAGAAATACGCATGAAAGTGATAGAAGTAGCTCATCCAATTCAAGAAGATCAATATATAACAGAAGACGTTGCCATGGCTTTTGGTTTTTTTGATGGCATGCATAAGGGGCACGCGAAAGTATTTGATATTTTAGAGCAAAAAGCAAAAGCATCCAATTTAAAAAAAGCTGTGATGACGTTTGATCCTCATCCTTCGGTAGTTCTAAATCCTGAACGTAAACGTACCGATTATTTAACACCAATACAAGATAAAGTTGAAATATTAGAGTCCTATGGCATAGATTATTGTATTGTTATTAACTTTTCTTCAAAATTTGCTAATGTACCCGCTGAAACTTTCATAGAAGAGTATATTATAAAAAATAATGTTAAAGAAGTAGTAGCTGGTTTTGATTTTACATTTGGTAAATTTGGTAAAGGTAATATGATGATATTAAATGAAATGACTGAATTTAATACGACAGTGGTAAGTAAACAAGAAATAGAATCTGAAAAAATTTCAACTACTGAAATTAGAAAATCGCTTAAAACAGGTGACTTGCAAAAGGCTAATGAAGAATTAGATTATCTCTATCGTATTAAAGGGACAGTTGTGCAAGGTGAAAAACGTGGAAGAACCATTGGATTTCCAACAGCAAATGTTCAACCTAGCGGTGATTATGTTTTGCCTAAAAATGGTGTTTACGCGGTAAGTATGGAAATTGGGGCGAATAAAAAGGTCTATCGAGGTGTGGCTAATGTTGGTGTGAAACCAACATTTCATGACCCTTCTAAAGCTCAAGTAGTCATAGAAGTGAATTTATTTGATTTTAATGAAAATATTTATGGCGAGCGTGTCACTGTATTTTGGCATCATTATTTAAGACCAGAAATTAAATTTGATGGGATAGATCCTTTAGTAGAACAAATGAATAAAGATAAAGAAAAAGCGAAATACTTATTATCAGTTGATTTTGGAGACGAAATATCATATAATATTTAAGTCGAATGTGTTTTACACATTTAAGGCACCTTTATCTTGGCAGTCCGAGTCTCCAACGGTTCGCTCGGTTAAAGGCGCATAAAAATTAAAGGAGGAAATTGACTATGGCAATTTCACAAGAACGTAAAAATGAACTAATTAAAGAATATCGTACACACGAAGCGGATACTGGATCTCCAGAAGTACAAATCGCTGTGTTAACTGAAGAAATCACTACATTAAACGAACATTTACGTCAACACACGAAAGACCACCATTCACGTCGTGGACTATTAAAAATGGTAGGTCGTCGTAGACATTTACTTAACTATTTACGTGGCAAAGATGTACAACGTTACCGTGAATTAATTAAATCATTAGGTATCCGTCGTTAATTTTAAGATGGATATTGAAAGGGAAAGAACCTTCAGGGTCCTTTCCCTTTTTTATAATCTAGAAAGCATATTATTTAAAAAGTAATATACTAATATAAAATTTTTCTAAGAAATGATATGATGTAACTAATAGATATATGAGAGGAGATTCGTAATGTCTCAAGAGAAAAAAGTTTTTAAAACTGAATGGGCAAATAGATCATTAACGATTGAAATAGGGCAACTTGCTAAACAAGCTAATGGTGCCGTGCTAGTTCGTTATGGTGATACAGTAGTATTATCTACTGCAGTAGCTTCAAAAGAACCACGCGATGTTGACTTTTTCCCATTAATGGTAAATTATGAAGAAAAAATGTATGCAGCAGGTAAAATTCCTGGTGGATTTAAAAAACGTGAGGGACGTCCAAGCGACGAAGCAACATTAACTGCGCGCTTAATTGACAGACCAATTCGTCCGCTTTTCCCTAAAGGATATAAACATGATGTACAAATCATGAATACCGTATTAAGTGCTGATCCTGATTGTTCTCCAGAAATGGCAGCGATGATAGGTTCATCTATGGCACTTAGTGTTTCAGACATTCCATTCCAAGGACCTATTGCTTGGTGTCAACGTAGGCTATGTTGATGGTGAATACGTAATTAACCCAACTGTTGCACAGAAAGAAGTGTCGCGTCTTGATTTAGAAGTTGCTTGGTCACAAAGATGCTGTAAATATGGTTGAGGCAGGCGCAAGTGAAATTACTGAAAGTGAAATGCTTGAGGGAATCTTCTTTGGTCATAATGAAATACAACGTTTAGTTAATTTCCAACAAGAAATCGTGGATCACATCCAACCAGTGAAAACACCATTCACACCTGTTGAACAAGACGAAACGCTTGCAGAAAAAGTGAAACAGCTTACTGAAGCCAATGGTTTGAAAGAAGCTGTATTAACGTTTGATAAACAGCAACGTGATATCAATCTTGACACATTAAAAGAAAAAGTTGTTTCAGAATTTATTGATGAAGAAGATGCTAATAATGCTGCACTAATTAAAGATGTGCATGGCATTTTAAATAGTTTAGTAAAAGAAGAAGTAAGAAGATTAATCGCTGAAGAAAAAATCAGACCTGATGGCCGTAAATCAGATGAAATTCGTCCACTAGAATCAGAAGTTGGTGTGTTACCACGCGTACACGGCTCTGGCTTATTTACACGAGGTCAAACACAAGCACTATCTGTGTTAACATTAGGTTCAATGAGCGAATATCAAATTCTTGATGGCCTTGGTGAGGAACAACAAAAACGTTTCATGCACCATTACAACTTCCCTAACTATTCAGTTGGTGAAACAGGTCCAGTTCGTTCTCCAGGACGTCGTGAAATTGGTCACGGTGCTTTAGGTGAGCGTGCATTGAGTCATGTTATTCCAGATACTAAAGACTTCCCTTATACTGTAAGAATTGTGAGTGAAGTATTAGAATCAAATGGTTCATCTTCACAAGCGTCAATTTGTGGTTCTACGTTAGCCTTAATGGATGCAGGTGTTCCTATTAAAGCACCAGTAGCCGGTATTGCTATGGGATTAGTAACACGTGATGATAGTTACACTATTTTAACGGATATTCAAGGTATGGAAGATGCTTTAGGTGACATGGACTTTAAAGTAGCCGGCACGTCTGAAGGCATTACTGCAATACAAATGGATATTAAAATTGATGGTCTAACAAAAGAGATTATTAGAGAAGCTTTAGACCAAGCACGTGAAGGTCGTTTAGCTATTTTAGAACATATGCTACAAACAATTGATACAACACGCGGTGAGTTAAGTGCGTTTGCACCTAAAGTCGTTACGATGACAATCAAACCTGAAAAAATCAGAGATGTTATTGGACCTGGCGGTAAGAAAATTAATGAAATCATTGATCAAACAGGTGTGAAACTTGATATTGAACAAGATGGTACAATCTTTATAGGTGCTGTTGATAAAGATGCAATCGCCGAAGCACGTAGTATCATAGAAGATATTACGCGTGAAGCTGAAGTTGGCCAAGTATATGAAGGCAAAGTAAAACGTATTGAAAAATACGGTGCATTTGTTGAATTATTCCCTGGTAAAGATGCTTTAGTTCATATTTCACAAATTGCAAATGAACGTATTGATAAAGTAGAAGATGTATTGAAAATTGGAGATACATTTAAAATAAAAGTAACAGAAATTGATAAACAAGGTCGCGTGAATGCGTCTCATAAAGTGCTTTTATCAAATTAATATAAAATAAAAAATCGAATTTTATTAGAAACTAGTAAATGATATGAATCGCGTTACGATAGAATGTTTCCTGTTCTATTCTTAAACGGTTTTCATATCAAAGTATACTGGTTTCTTTTTTATTTAATGCAAATATTAGCAGAATTATTGCGTAAGTAATTAAATACATAAGTGTATAAGACTAAAGTTTAATTTTCAGGAAATTCATAGTTTCTATTGTAGTAAAAACGTGAATATGAAAATATAAAACAAAACATAGAAAATATTGAAGATTTATAAGTAATTGTTTATTTATTGATATCAATCCCGAACTATTTATAGTAATTACTTTAATAGTGTACATAAAGCCTATTTTAACTTATAATATACTATGAGTTTATATATGGACGGGAATTTAAATAGGAGGTAACATTTTGAGTTTAATTAAGAAAAAAATAAAAATATTCGTATAATTCCACTTGGCGGAGTTGGAGAAATTGCGAAAAATATGTATGTCGTTGAAGTAGACGATGAAATGTTCATGTTAGATGCGGGGCTGATGTTCCCAGAAGATGAAATGCTAGGTGTGGACATTGTAATTCCTGACATTCAATATGTCATTGATAATAAAGATAAATTAAAAGGTATATTTTTAACGCATGGCCATGAACACGCTATCGGGGCTGTCACATATGTATTAGAACAAGTAGATGCACCTGTGTACGGTTCTAAATTGACAATCGCGTTAATTAAAGAAAATATGAAAGCACGTAATATTAATAAAAAAGTAAGATATTATACAGTGAATAATGAATCAGTTATGCGTTTTAAAGGGGTAAACATTACATTTTTCAATACAACGCATAGTATTCCAGACAGTTTAGGCGTATGTATTCATACATCATATGGTGCGATTGTTTATACTGGCGAATTTAAATTTGATCAAAGTCTACAAGGTCATTATGCACCAGACTTGAAAAAAATGACTGAAATAGGCGAAGCAGGCGTGTTTGCGCTCATCAGTGATTCCACTGAGGCAGAAAAACCAGGTTATAATACACCAGAAAATGTCATTGAATCACATATGTATGATGCGTTTACTAAAGTAAAAGGCAGACTAATTGTTTCATGTTACGCATCGAACTTTATCCGCATTCAGCAAGTATTGAATTTGGCTCAGAGATTGAATAGAAAAGTTTCTTTCTTAGGCCGTTCATTAGAAAGTTCATTTAATATCGCTAGAAAGATGGGCTATTTTGATATTTCTAAGGACTTATTAATTCCAATTAATGAAGTTGAAAATTATCCTAAAAATGAAGTTATTATTATTGCAACTGGTATGCAAGGTGAACCAGTAGAAGCATTAAGTCAAATGGCTCAAAAGAAACATAAAATAATGAATATTGAACAAGGGGATTCTGTATTCCTAGCAATTACTGCTTCTGCAAGTATGGAAGTCATCGTTGGTAACACGCTAAATGAATTAGCGCGTGTTGGTGCAGAAATCTTACCTAGTAGTAAAAAAATACACACTTCAAGTCATGGTTGCATGGAAGAATTGAAGATGATGATTAATATTATGAAACCAGAATACTTTATACCAGTAAATGGTGAGTTTAAAATGCAAATTGCTCATGCAAAATTAGCGAATGAATCAGGCGTAAAACCTGAGAAAATCTTCCTTGTGGAAAAAGGTGATGTCGTTAACTATGATGGTGACGAAATGATTTTAAATGAAAAAGTGAATTTTGGTAACGTGCTTATCGATGGTATTGGTGTTGGAGACGTAGGAAATATCGTTCTGAGAGATCGTCATTTATTAGCAGAAGATGGTATCTTTATTGCGGTCGTAACACTTGATCCGAAAAACAGACGAATTGCAACTGGACCAGAAATTCAATCTAGAGGTTTCGTTTATGTTAGAGAAAGTGAAGCTTTATTAAATGAAGCTGAAGAAAAAGTGCGTGAAATCGTTGAACTAGGACTACAAGAAAAACGCATTGAATGGTCTGAAATCAAACAAAGTATGCGTGATCAAATTAGCAAGTTATTATTTGAAAACACGAAACGTCGTCCGATGATTATTCCAGTTATTTCTGAAATTTAATAGTTTCCATACTAAACAAAGAGGTTAAGACAAACGCTTAGGTAAACATATTTAAAAGTAGATTGCAGTTGATTGTTATATCTTAAATATGACATGCAAGCAACCTTTAAATCCACTCAAAGCGAACATTGTCTTACCTCTTTTATGTTATTATAGAATACAAATAAACTTTTATTATACAAACATACTTATATAATAAAATCTAAATACATATTATTTACGATGAATAAAAGTGATTCACATAACAATCAATGGGTATAGGATTAAAATAAAATTGAAATCAGAGTTAGAAAAGTAGGTGTGGAACGTGGCACAAACAAAAAAGAGAACTACAACTAAGAGAAAACCAACAAATACAAGAAAGAAAACAACAAATAAAAAGAAAAAACAAAGCGACAGTCCTATTAGATATGTTTTTGCTATTATCGCTTTTGTATTAATTATACTAGGCGCGTTCCAACTTGGTATTATTGGAACAATGATAGATAGTTTCTTGAACTATTTATTCGGTAATAGCCGTTTCATAACATATATATTACTAATTATAGGCACAATATTTATCACTTATTATAAAGCTTTACCGAAGACAAGACGTACAGTTGGTGCTTTTCTATTACAATTCGCACTATTGTTAGTGACACAAATCTTCTTTTACTTTACTAATAATGCACAAGCTGAACGAGAACCAGTATTGTCATTTGTCTATAAGGCTTATGAACAGACTAACTTCCCTAATTTTGGTGGAGGGTTAATAGGATATTACTTATTAACTTTATTCACGCCTTTAATTTCTATTGTTGGTATTATTATTGTGACAATTTTATTGATTGCTTCAAGTGCAATTTTACTTTTAAAGCAAAGTCATCGTGATGTATCGAAAATCGTATTTGAAAAGGTGAAAATTAAAAGTCAAGATGCTTCTGTAAACTTAAAAGAAAAAAGAAAACAAAATAAAATTAAAAAAGATGCTAAAATGCGTGTAAAAGCAGAGAAAAAAGCTGAATTGCAAGCACAACAAGTCGCTACTCAGGATGAAGCTAATAATGAAGTTAAAGATGTAAGTGATTTACCTGAAGTTTCAAATTTAACTGCAGAACAGCAACAATCCATACCTATATATGGACATGGTGATAACGATGATGATAGTGCTCAACCTACGGAAAATAAAAAATACAAACGTAGTCAACGCACGCGCGATCAAGAAGATGCCAATGAGCCAATACCATCACAACAAAGTTCTAAAGAGGAACAAGCTTCATTAGATCAGTTGATAGATGAATCTGAACAAGCCTCAGATGAAGAAGGCGCAAATTCAATATCTGAAGCAGGTGAGGTTGAAAACGAAGCATATACAATACCACCGCTTTCCTTACTCAATCAACCTGCTAAGCAAAAAGCTACATCTAAGGCAGAAGTACAAAAAAAAGGTCAGTTACTAGAAACCACGCTCAAAAACTTTGGTGTTAATGCTAGAGTGACTCAAATAAAAATTGGTCCAGCGGTGACACAATATGAAATACAACCTGCGCAAGGTGTGAAAGTAAGTAAAATTGTTAATTTACATAATGATATTGCTTTAGCACTTGCCGCGAAAGATATTCGTATAGAAGCACCAATACCTGGTCGTTCAGCTGTCGGTATAGAAGTGCCTAATGACAAAGTATCACTCGTTTCATTAAAAGAAGTATTAGATGAGAAGTTTCCTGCCAAAAACAAATTAGAAGTTGGATTAGGTAGAGACATTTCAGGTGATCCAATTACAGTTGAATTAAATAAAATGCCTCACTTACTAGTAGCAGGTTCAACTGGTAGTGGTAAGTCAGTTTGTATTAATGGCATTATTACAAGTATTTTACTTAATGCTAAGCCACATGAAGTAAAACTTATGTTAATTGATCCAAAAATGGTAGAGTTGAATATATATAACGGTATACCGCATTTGCTTATACCCGTTGTGACAAATCCACATAAAGCATCACAAGCACTAGAAAAAGTAGTTGCTGAAATGGAAAGACGTTACGATCTATTCCAACATTCTTCAACTAGAAATATTGAAGGCTATAACGAAGCAATTAGACGACAAAATAAGGAACTAGAAGAGAAGAAATCTGAGTTACCATATATTGTGGTGATAGTTGATGAATTAGCAGATTTAATGATGGTTGCAGGTAAAGATGTGGAAAATGCAATTCAACGAATTACTCAAATGGCACGTGCAACAGGTATTCATTTAATTATTGCAACACAACGTCCCTCTGTAGATGTTATAACTGGTATAATCAAAAATAACATTCCATCAAGAATCGCTTTCGCTGTGAGTTCTCAAATTGACTCTAGAACGATCATAGATAGTGGCGGCGCAGACAAGTTACTAGGTAAAGGTGATATGTTATACGTTGCAAATGGTGGCTCTACGAGAACACGCGTGCAAGGTGCATTTTTAAGCGATCAAGAGGTACAAGATATTGTTAATTATGTTGTTGAACAACAAAAAGCGAACTATGTTAAAGAAATGGAACCAGATGCACCAGTTGAAAAATCAGAAATGAAAAGTGAAGATTCACTTTATGATGAAGCATATATATTTATAATTGAACAACAAAAAGCAAGTACATCCTTGCTACAAAGACAGTTTAGAATTGGTTATAATCGAGCTTCAAGACTGATGGATGATTTAGAACGGAATCAAGTTATTGGACCACAAAAAGGTAGCAAACCTAGACAGATACTTGTGGATTTAGATAGTGATGAGGTGTAAATATGGAACTTACTTCTGTGTATAAAGTTAAAGAGTGGATGATTCAACAAATTAAAGAAGGTAAATTGAGTCCTGGAGAGCCATTGCCAAGTAATTTAGCAGTGGCTAGAACACTAAACGTTAAAACAGATGACGTTTATGATGCCGTAGATGAATTGATTACAGAACAAGTATTATCTAATAACTTAGGGGAAGGTGCGAGTGTTAAATCACTGCACCCGTTCTTCTATCCTTTAGGTGAACTTGTAAGTATTAGTCAAATGATAGAACAACAAGGCTTTAATGCTAGAACAGAATTTATAAGCTTAGATGAAAAACCAGCTACTTCATTGGATGCATTAAGATTAAACATTCCTGATAAAGCTTCTGTGACCATTATAGAGCGTGTCAGACTGGCAGATCGACAACCAGTAGTATATTGCTTAGATAAAGTGCCCGCTGATGATTTAACGTGTGCACAGTATCAAAATAGCGATGAATCTTTATTAAACGCGATTGAAGCTTATGCTAATAAAAAAGTTGCCTATGCGAATACAGAAATTGAGGCAATTAGTTACGAACCTCATATCTCGGACGTGCTAGACGCATCACCGCATGAAGGGCTCATGCTTTTGAAATTAATACATTACGATAATGAAGATAATCCAATACTTTATTCTTTTAATTATTTCAAAAGTAGTTTAGTAAAATTTAAAACGGTTAGAAATAGAATATAAAAACAAAATTATGAAAGCGGGGCATGACAATTTGAAGATAGATAAACAGCAAAATGACTTGCATATAAAAGTAATGCCAACAACAAAATTTAAAACAACCACAATCACATTGAAATTTATGGCGCCATTAGATAGCGAAACAATGACAGCACGTTCACTATTGAGCAAAGTACTCGTTCGTGCGACAAAACAATGGCCGACGGATAAAGCATTTAACCAACACTTATCACAATTATATGGTGCATATGTCAATAGTTTTATTTCAAAATTCAAAGACAAGCATGTAATTACAATATCTTTAGAAATCGTAAACGAACGTTATTTAAAAGACCAGACACCCTTATTTGAAAAAGGTTTGAATCTGTTAAAAGAAATGATTTGGAACCCGTTAATTACAGATGGTGAATTTGATGAAACTTTTGTTGCACAAGAAAAATCGTTATTAACAAAAAAATTAGATGCTATAGTTGATAATAAATCACAAATTGCATTTTTAAACTTACTGAAAAATATGTTTGGAGACCAACCTTATCGCCATATAGCGTCAGGGCAAGTAGAATACATATCAGTGCATAACACCAAAAAATTTATATCATACATATCAATCTATGCTAAAAGATGACTACTGCGCGGTTTATGTAGTAGGCAACGTAGATGAGCAAGCAGTGAAATCACAAATTCAATCATATTTTGATCTTAAACCTTTTCAATTTGAATTATCACATGCAGTACCAACACCGACATCACATACTTTACCACAAGAAATTATTGAAACAGATGTAGTGGATCAAGCTAAATTAAATATGGGATATAAATTCCCAAGCACAATATGGCGATCCACAATACTTTGCTATGGTCGTGTTAAATGTCATGTTTGGCGGTGATCCATCGTCCGTATTATTTAATGAAGTACGTGAGAAACAGAGCTTAGCGTATTCAATACACTCTCAAATGGATGCTAAAAATGGTTTTATGTTTGTACTTAGTGGTGTTTCAGCTGACAAATATGAAATAGCTAAAGATACAATAATAGCTGAATTTGAAAAATTCCAACAAGGTGAGTTTGATGACGATAAATTAGAGCTAGCTAAAAAAGTAATTATTTCACAACGTCAAGAATCTCATGATAGACCAAAAAGTATTATTGAAATATTAAATAACAATATTTTACTTGATGAAGATATGTCAGAAACAAGTTTTATTGAAGGTATACAAAATGTATCTAGAGCAGAGATTCAGCAATTAGCACAAGAAACAATATTAGATACGATTTACATTTTGACGAAAGGAGGTAATGACTGATGAATGAAAAATATTATAAACAAATAGACGAAAAAGTTTATGAAGCTGAGTTAAATAATGGACTCAAATTATTTGTTATTCCGAAAAAAGGATTTCAAAAAACCTTCGTCACATACACAACACAATTTGGTTCATTAGATAATAAATTTAAACCACATGGTAGCGATACATATGTCACAGTACCTGATGGCGTAGCACACTTTTTAGAACATAAATTATTTGAAAATGAAGAAGAAGACTTATTTACTGCTTTTGCGGAAGACAACGCTCAAGTTAACGCCTTTACGAGCTTTGATCGAACAAGCTATCTATTCAGTGCTACTGATAATGTAGACCGCAATATCAAACGTTTATTAACGATGGTAGAAACGCCTTATTTTACTAAAGAGACAGTTGATAAAGAAAAAGGAATCATTGAAGAAGAAATTAAAATGTATCAAGAACAACCAGGCTATAAATTAATGTTCAATACGCTAAAGGCTATGTATGAAACACATCCGATTCGTGTAGATATTGCAGGTAGTGTTGAAAGCATTTATGAAATAACTAAAGATGATTTATATCTATGCTATGAAACATTCTATCATCCATCGAACATGGTGTTATTTGTTGTAGGTGATGTAGATGCAGAGCACATTTATGAAGTCATTGCTGAGCACGAAAATAAAAGAGACAAAGTGAATCAACCACAAATTGTCAGAGATGCTTTAGCTGAAAAAAGCGAAGTTAATGAGGTAAACGTATCAGAATCCATGAAACTTCAATCACCAAGATTAATGCTTGGTTTTAAAAATGAAACTTTAAAAAATGAACCTAACGAAGCTTATGTTAAACGTGATTTAGAAATGACACTATTTTATGAAATGGTGTTTGGTGAAGAGACAGATTTTTATCAAACGTTGCTTAATCAAGATTTAATAGATGAAACATTTGGTTATCAATTTGTTTTAGAACCAACTTATAGCTTTTCAGTTATCACGAGTGCAACGCAATATCCTGATAAATTGAAAGCACTATTATTAGAGGAATTAGAAAACACACAAGGTAAACTAAGTGATGCAGAGGCCTTTAATTTATTGAAAAAACAATTTATCGGAGAATTTATCTCAGGTTTAAACTCACCAGAGTATATTGCTAATCAATACACAAAACTTTATTTTGAAGGCGTAAGCTTATTCGACTTATTAGACATTGTTGAGAGTATCACTTTAGATAGCGTGAACGAAACAGCAAATACATGTTTAAATCTAACACAAGTTGTAGATAGTCGTTTGGAGATGAAATAAAATGAAAGCTTTGGTCATGGGAGGATCTGGTACAATAGGTTCTGCAATTGTCGATCGTTTATTAACGGATGGGTATGAAGTCATCGTACACTATAATAAATCAAACATAGAAACTCTAACTAAGCGCTATGAACAAAAGTCAGTACAATTTGTAAAATGTGATTTAACTCAGTGTAATGAATTGGACAAAGCTTTTGGCTTTATAAAGAATTTAGATTGTTTAATTTATAGTAGTGGTTCAGCTTTATATGGGCAATTACAGGATATGACAGACGAAATGATCGATTCGAGTTATCAAATACATGTGCGTCAATTTATAAGAACAAGTCGATATTTTACAGATCAATTAAGACAAAGTAAAAATGGTAGAATCATCGTTATCTCATCTATTTGGGGCGAAACTGGCGCAAGTATGGAAACTGTTTATTCAGCTATGAAAGGTGCACAAATTAGTTTTGTTAAAGCGCTTAGCCAAGAGTTAGCTATGACAAATGTTACGGTTAATGCTATTGCACCTGGTTTGGTAAGTGGCAACATGACTCAAGTCTGGACGGCAGACGAACTTAGTGACATAACAAGCGATTTACCACAACAAAGATTGATTGCACCTGAAGAAGTTGCACATACGTGTAGTTATTTATGCCATCCATTAGCAAAGAGTATCACGGGGACAGTACAAAAAGTGAATGGCGCATGGTATTTATAAATTTTAATATTGTGTAAAAAAATAAGCCAACTATGAAACATTCAATGATATAATAACAGTACAATAAATCACATGATTTAAAAAAGTGATATTAATAGATGTTTCTTCAAGCACCAGTCTATTATAAAATAACCGTTGTTTTTAAACTAAGGGGTGTTTATTTCATGACAGTAGCTACTAAAAAAGAATGGTATTTAGAATATGAGATAACGTTGAATAGATCAGGTTTATTAGGCGATGTATCTAGTTTGTTAGGTATGATGGGTATCAATATTGTAACGATTAATGGCGTTGATGAAGGTCGAAGAGGTTTACTCATTAAATCTGATAACTTAGAAAAAGTGAGTAGATTTGAAAATATTGTTACTGAAATTGACGATATTTCTATTACTAAATTACGCAAACCTGAACTTCGTGATCGATTGGCAGTAAGACATGGCAGTGTACATAGAGCAAGATGCTGACGATAAAAAGACATTTCGTTTTGAAAGAGAAGACTTAGGTTTGCTCGTTGATTTTATGGCAGAATTATTTAAAGAAGAAGGTCATAAATTAATAGGCATTAGAGGTATGCCTAGAGTTGGAAAGACAGAATCTATTGTTGCCGGCAGTGTCTGTGCGCATAAACGTTGGTTGTTCATCAGTTCTACATTAATCAAACAAACTGTGCGTAGCTCATTAATTAAAGGCGAGTACGATCCTAATCATGTTTATATTATTGATGGTGCTGTAACAGCTAGAGAATCTAATGTAAAACACCAAGAATTAGTAAAAGAAGTGATGAGTTTGCCTTCAATCAAGGTGGTAGAGCATCCTGACTTGTTTGTTGAAACAAGTGATTATGAGATGAGCGATTTCGATTATATTATTGAATTAAGAGAAAATAAAAATCAAGAAATTCATTATGAAGAAATGAAGAAACAAACTGTTAAAAGTAAAAACAACTTAGACTTTGGTAACGATGAATTTGGTGGCGGATTTGGTTTCTTTGAATAAAAAAATGAATAGTTATCAAGGAGGACTGACATCGTGAACACAGTTGGTCAAACTTTAAAGGGACGCCGAGAACGCTTAGGTATGACTTTAAATGAATTAGAAACACGCACACAGATAAAACGTCAAACTTTGACTTTGATAGAAAATAACGATTTTGAATCTTTGAATAAAGTTGATTATGCAGAAGGTTTTATTAAAAAATATGCAAAAGCCGTTAATATTGATTCTGCACAGTTAATCAAAGCACATAGAGACGAAATCCCAAATAATGATGAAAGCATGCAAGAGACGATTGAAGCTTTTTCTAAAGAAAGTAAGCCTACATATCGCAGTAAGAATAAAGAACCGTTGCAAGTAGCTGTTATAGTTAGTGTTGTTGTTATCATCTCAGCACTATTATGGATTTTAGCTGTTTTAGTATTATAATCTGTTAAAGTATAAAGAAACGATTAAGTTATAAAAAGAAAAGAGGACTTCTTATGAATATACCGAATTGGATAACTGTTTTTAGAGTTATACTAATTCCAATATTTCTTCTATTTGCACTGATAGATTTTGGATTTGGTAATATTTCATTTATCGGTGGTAATGAAATTAGAATTGAATTATTAATTAGTGGTATTATTTTTATTATCGCGTCGTTAAGTGATTTTGTTGATGGCTATTTAGCAAGAAAATGGGAACTTGTAACTAATATGGGGAAATTCTTAGACCCATTAGCTGACAAATTACTCGTTTCAAGCGCTTTAATCGCGCTTGTACAAATTGATTTAACAAATTCAATCGTTGCGATTATTATCATTGCACGTGAGTTCGCTGTAACAGGATTACGTCTATTACAAATTGAGCAAGGTTTTGTAAGTGCTCGCAGGGCAATTAGGTAAGATTAAAACTGCTGTTACGATGGTCGCAATTGTTTGGATTCTCCTAGGTGATCCTTTAGCAACTTGGATTGGTTTTGAATTAGGACAAGTTCTGTTATACATCGGTGTATTCTTCACAATATTATCTGGAATTGAATACTTCTATAAAGGTAGAGATGTATTTAAAGCGAAATAATGGGGGGCAGTTCCAATACATGTGCCACACCCACACTTACCAATAAAATTAAGTACTTTAATATAGCAAAACAGTCCAAAGTGATAAAATTTGGGCTGTTTTTATTTTATTTGATAAAATAGTATAATAATTGATTTACTAAGCTTTTTAAAATATATAAAAATCTAATCTTTAGTTTTTTGAGGAATTAAGATTTATAATTAAGTTTATCGAATAATTTTGCGCTCGCTTTTTAGTGCATAAAAAATATAAACTAAAGTAAATCATGTAACTTGGTGTTGAGGAGGAGAAGTTGTGAAGATATCTATCATTGCAGTAGGCTCAGAATTATTATTAGGACAAATAGCTAATACCAATGGACAATATTTATCGAAATTGCTGAATGGTGTAGGTCACAGTGTGGTAGAACATACAGTAATCGGTGATAATCCAGAACGCTTAGAAAGAGTGATAAAAGCATCATTTAATCATTATGATACTGTTATACTAACTGGTGGCTTAGGCCCAACTAAAGATGACTTAACGAAACATACTGTTGCTAAGGTATTAGGACGAGAATTAGTTATTGATAAACATGCTCTGAATTACATTGAACAATTCTTCGAAGAGCAGAATATTGAAATGACTCCAAATAATCGTCAACAAGCGTTAGTTATAGAAGGTTCACATATATTAGAAAATAAAGTCGGCATGGCGCCTGGTATGGTAGTAGATCAAGATGAACGACGTATTGTATTGTTACCAGGACCACCAAGAGAAATGCAACCTATGGCTAAAAACGAACTTTTGCCATTCTTTTTCAATGGTGAAAGCACTATATTCTCAGAATTATTGCGTTTTGCAGTGCATCGGCGAATCTAAAGTAGAAACAGTATTAATGGATTTAATAGATGGACAGACAAATCCTACGATTGCGCCATTGGTCGGAACGCATGAAGTTAATATTAGATTAACGGCAAATGGAGATACGCAACGTGAATGCGAGCAACTTATCGCTCCTATTAAATCAGAAATTTTATCACGCATTGGTGAATATTATTATGGTTCTGATGATATACTACTGGAACAATCTCTGATGGATAAAATTCATCAATCATTTGCTCTATATGATGCTGTTACAGATGGAGAATTATATTCTAGACTGAAGAATTTTAATACTTCACAATTACTTCAAGGGATGTTACCACATCATACGCAATTTATAGATGAACATGATACAATTGAAACTCAACTTTCTGTCTCTGCCAATATCGTTAAAGATTTGTATCAAACAGAAGTAGGTATTTCAATAATGTATTATAAGGATGCAATTTATTTAGGCATTTTAGAAAATGAACGACTTGAAATTCAGTCCTTTAAAATGACGCAAAGAAGAAATTTAATAAAAAGCAGAACTCAAAATTATGTACTAATACGATTACTAAATTGGTTTAAATAAGCATTTGAAGACTGCAAAAACTTAAAAATATAGCACGTGTGTTCTGTTTTAGGTGTAAGTTTTGTCTGTATAAGCGAACAAATATTCTCAAAAAGCTTGCGGAATTATTTAAATCAAGGTATAGTAGAGTTAAGATATTTTACAGAGATTAATCTCAATTAGGAGGTCCAAGCATTGGATAACGATCGTCAAAAAGCTTTAGATACAGTAATTAAAAATATGGAAAAATCATTTGGTAAAGGCGCAGTTATGAAATTAGGTGACAATAAAGCCCAAAGAGTTTCTAGCGTTTCAAGTGGTTCAGTTACTTTGGATAATGCGTTAGGTGTAGGTGGCTACCCTAAAGGAAGAATTATAGAAATATATGGGCCAGAAAGTTCTGGTAAGACTACAGTAGCATTGCATGCTATTGCAGAAGTACAAAAAAATGGTGGCGTTGCGGCGTTTATTGATGCTGAACATGCGTTAGATCCTGTCTATGCAGAAGCTTTAGGTGTAGATATTCAAAATCTATATTTATCTCAACCTGACCATGGGGAACAAGGACTGGAAATTACTGAAGCATTCGTAAGAAGTGGTGCTGTTGACATCGTAGTTATTGACTCCGTTGCCGCATTAACTCCAAAAGCTGAAATTGAAGGTGAAATGGGTGATACACATGTTGGTTTACAAGCACGTTTAATGTCACAAGCATTGCGTAAACTTTCAGCCGCTATTTCCAAATCAAAAACAACAGCAGTATTTATTAACCAAATTCGCGAAAAAGTAGGCGTGATGTTCGGTAACCCTGAAGTAACACCAGGTGGACGTGCGTTAAAATTCTATAGTTCTGTACGTTTAGAAGTACGTCGTGCTGAACAATTAAAACAAGGCCAAGATATTGTTGGTAATAGAACGAAAATTAAAGTTGTTAAAAATAAAGTAGCACCACCATTCAGAGTTGCAGAAGTGGATATGATGTATGGTAAAGGTATCTCTAAAGAAGGAGAACTTATTGACTTAGGTGTTGAAAATGAAATTGTAGATAAATCAGGTGCTTGGTATTCATACAATGGTGATCGTATGGGACAAGGTAAAGAAAATGTTAAATTATATCTAAAAGAAAACCCTGAAATTAAAGAAGATATTAATCGTAGATTGCGTGAAGCACTAGGCATTGTTGATGGTGATGTTAAAGAAGACGAAGATGAAAAACAAACTACGCTTCTTGAAGACGAATAGTGTTATCTAAAACAATTTAAAGATTTACTATAAAATAAGTGTATATATAAAAATATGCGCTTATTTTTTTATATAAATATAAGAATTTTAAAATATAATATGACAAATATTTTGCTATATAAGCTTAATAACATAAGTGACAACAATAGTTATAGGAGAAATAGTGTAAAAGAGGGGTCTCAAATATTGAATTAATGTGTAGGAAACCTTGACACTTCTTAGTTTAAAACCGTACAATTACATTGTATGATTCTTATATAACTTCATATAATCATATTGAAATTGATATACAGAGCAAAATCCTAGATAAAAAGGGGGTGTTTGTGTGAGTTTATTAGGCCTCCTACTCATTTTGCTAGGTATTATTCTCGGAGTTGTTGTAGGGTACATTGTAGCCCGTAATCTATTGCATCAAAAGCAATTACAAGCAAGACAAACTGCAGAAGATATTATTGAACAAGGTAATAAGGAAGCAGAGAATACTAAGAAGGAAAAGCTCCTAGAAGCTAAAGAAGAAAATCAAATCTTAAAAGAACAAAGTGAAAACGAACTTCGTGAAAGACGCGGTGATCTTCAAAAGCAAGAAGCTCGACTTCTTCAAAAAGAAGAAAACTTAGAGCGAAAATCTGATCTATTAGATAAAAAAGATGAGATTTTAGAGCAAAAAGAGTCTAAACTTGAAGAACGACAACAACAAGTAGATGCAAAAGAGAGTAGTGTTCAAACATTAATAAATAAGCATGAACAAGAATTAGAACGCATCTCTGGTCTCTCTCAAGAAGAAGTCGCACAAGAGCAACTTCAAAGAGTTGAAGATGAATTGTCACAAGATATTGCAATACTTGTTAAGGAAAAAGAGAAAGAAGCAAAAGAAGCAGTCGATAAAAATGCAAAAGAATTGTTAGCAACTACTGTTCAAAGATTAGCAGCAGAACATACTTCTGAATCTACAGTATCAGTTGTTAATTTACCAAACGACGAAATGAAAGGTCGAATCATTGGTAGAGAAGGAAGAAATATCCGTACGTTAGAAACATTAACGGGTATTGATTTAATTATAGATGATACGCCAGAAGCGGTTATCCTCTCTGGTTTTGACCCAATTAGACGTGAAATTGCAAGAACTGCATTAGTAAATCTTGTTTCGGATGGACGTATCCATCCTGGACGAATAGAAGATATGGTAGACAAAGCTCGTAAAGAAGTAGACGATATTATTCGAGATGCAGGGGAACAAGCTACATTTGAAATAAATGTGCATAATATGCATCCAGATTTAGTTAAAATCTTAGGTCGTTTACAATATCGTACAAGCTATGGACAAAATGTATTGAAACATTCTATCGAAGTTGCACACTTAAGTGGTATGTTAGCAGCTGAATTAGGTGAAGATGTTACATTAGCTAAACGTGTTGGTCTACTTCATGATGTTGGTAAAGCAATCGATCATGAAGTTGAAGGTAGCCATGTTGAAATAGGTGTAGAATTAGCGAAAAAATATGCTGAAAATGAAACAGTTATTAATGCAATTCATTCCCACCATGGTGACGTTGAACCAACTTCTATTATTTCTATATTGGTAGCAGCAGCAGATGCATTATCAGTCATGAGACCAGGTGCTCGTAAAGAGACATTAGAAAATTATATTAGAAGATTGGAAAGATTAGAAACACTTTCTGAAAATTATGATGGTGTCGAAAAAGCGTTTGCAATTCAAGCAGGTAGAGAAATTCGAGTTATTGTATCACCAGATACTATCGACGACTTAAAATCACATCGCTTAGCAAGAGATATAAAAAGCCAAATTGAAGACGAACTTCAATATCCTGGTCATATAAAAGTGACAGTTGTTCGTGAGACTAGAGCAATTGAATACGCAAAATAAATGTTAGCCATTCAATGACTAACGACAGACTGCCAACAAAGTCATAAGACTTGTTGGCAGTTTTTTGATGATTCGTATCATTAATTGTGTTTATGACATTTCTCGAACAAAGTGATATTATACGGCTTTTAAATAGTAAAAGATATTTGAAGTCTCAAACAACAAAAAAAGAGTGGGATGACGAAATCTAATTTTTCTAATAAGATTTCATCGTATGAGCCCAACTCGGCACAGCTGACAAAATGGAATACAAGAGATTGGTGTAAGTGCACTTTTATTTCAATCAGCCATTGTCCAAATAATAGTTGAGGCTGAGACATGTATTTATGTCCCAGCCTCAACTTACTAGTATACTGAAGTAAAACCTCACTATACTAAGCAATTTATATTTTTATTAATTAGTTTAATTCTAAATCTGCAACTTTAACTTCTTTGATAATTTCAGCTGTGTCATAGCAGTTTGTAGCGATATTTGCATATCTTTCTGCTAAACGATAAGCATTGATATATAGCTCTAGACTATCTTTTGCTATATCTTCTGCGTCTTCACTTTTTGATGGATTTGCTGTAACAACTAGATCAGCAAAATGTTGTGGATCGATATTAATTGACATGTATTACTTCCAACTCCTATATTGTGGATTAAAATAATTACTATAATGAATTATACCCCCATTACAAAATATAAAACTTAAAAATTAAAGAAATATTTACTAAAGAACCTTTTCAACTTAAATTATTTACATTAAACTAACATTAAGAGAGGATGAACAAGTAAATGAGAATATTATTTATTGGAGATATCGTAGGTAAAGTAGGTAGAGAAGCAATTAACACGTACTTGCCTAAGCTTAAACAAACGCATCGTCCTACAGTTACAATTGTAAATGCGGAAAATGCCGCACATGGTAAAGGATTAACTGAAAAGATATATAAAGAATTATTAAGAGAAGGCGTAGATTTCATGACTATGGGGAACCATACTTACGGACAACGTCAAATTTATGATTTTATAGAAAGTGCTAAGCGCATGGTTCGACCAACAAATTTTCCAGATGAAGCACCAGGTGTAGGTATGCGCATTATTCAAATCAATGACTTGAAATTGGCGATTATTAACTTACAAGGTCGTGCATTTATGCAAGATATAGATGATCCATTCAAAAAAGCAGATGAATTAATTGCTGAAGCACAAAAAGAGACAGATTATATATTTGTAGATTTTCATGCGGAAACAACTTCTGAAAAAAATGCAATGGGTTGGTATTTAGATAATAGAGTGAGTGCTGTTGTAGGTACACATACGCATATTCAAACTTCTGATGAAAGAATATTGCCAGGTGGTACAGGCTATATTACAGATGTAGGTATGACAGGATTTTATGATGGTATACTTGGAATCAATAGAGGAGAAGTTATCACACGCTTTATTACTAGCCTACCACAAAGACATGTAGTGCCAGATGAAGGACGTAGTGTCTTATCTGGTGTTATTATAGATATTAATAAAGATGGTAAAGCAACGCATATTGAACGCGTGCTCATTAACGATGATCATCCATTTTAATTATCGTCCGTTAGTATGAATTTTAAAATAAACCACTCTTTACATAGTAATAGGGTGGTTTATTTTGATATGATTGATTATGAATTATTATAACCATTAGGAGGCAAGATGGTATGAAATCACAAGTATCATGGAAAGTTGGCGGCCAAGCAAGGAGAAGGTATTGAATCAACGGGGGAAATCTTTGCTACTGCGATGAACCGTAAAGGATACTATTTATATGGATATCGTCATTTTTCAAGTAGAATAATGGGCGGACATACGAATAATAAAATAAGAGTATCAACATCACCTGTACACGCGATAAGTGATGATTTAGATATATTAATCGCTTTTGATCAAGAAACAATAGAAGTTAACCATCATGAAATGAGAACAGACAGTATTATCATTGCAGACAGCAAGGCAAAACCAGAAAAACCTGAAGGCTGTCGTGCGCAACTCATAGATTTACCGTTTACGGCAACAGCTAAAGAATTAGGCACTGCCTTAATGAAAAACATGGTTGCTATTGGTGCGACATGTGCAGTGATGAAATTAGATATTTCAGCTTTTGAAACGCTTATTACTAATATGTTTACTAGAAAAGGCGCAAAAGTTGTCGAAATGAATATAGAAGCATTAAATGAAGGTTATCGTTTAATGATGGAGCAACTTAATACTGTTGAAGGTGACTTTGTTTTAGAAGAAACAAATGGAACACCACATCTATATATGATTGGTAATGATGCAATTGGTTTAGGTGCTTTATCAGCTGGATCAAGATTTATGGCGGCATATCCTATTACGCCTCGCTTCAGAAATTATGGAGTACATGATTAATAATCTACCAAAAGTAGGCGGCACAGTTGTACAAACTGAAGATGAAATTGCTGCTGCAAACATGGCTATTGGATCAAACTATGCTCGGTGTACGTGCTTTTACTGCCAGTGCTCGGACCTGGACTTTCATTAATGATGGAAGCGATTGGTTTATCTGGTATGACAGAAACACCATTTGTAGTGATTAATACCCAACGTGGTGGGCCTTCTACAGGATTGCCTACTAAACAAGAACAATCTGATTTAATGCAGATGATATACGGTACACATGGAGATATCCCTAAAATCGTAGTTGCACCTACTGATGCAAGCAGATGCATTTTATCTTACGATTGAAGCATTTAATTTAGCAGAAATGTATCAATGTCCAGTGATTATTTTAAGTGATTTACAATTGTCATTAGGCAAACAAACTGTAGAAAAATTAGATTATAACAAAATCGAAATTAACCGTGGCGAAACAATTCAATCTGACATAGAGCGAGAAGAAGACGACAAAGCTTATTTCAAACGTTATGCATTGACTGAGAGTGGCGTATCACCTAGACCTATTCCAGGTGTTAAAGGTGGTATACACCATGTAACAGGTGTCGAGCATAACGAAGAAGGTAAGACGAGTGAAGCAGCTGATAACAGACAACAACAAATGGATAAACGTATGCGTAAAACTGAGCATTTACTAATTAATGAGCCAGTAGAAGCAGATGAACAACATGATGAAGCAGATATTTTATATTTAGGTTTCATTTCGACTAAAGGCGCAATTCAAGAAGGTAAAGATAGATTAGAAGCACAAGGCTTAAAAGTAAATCATATACAAATTAGACAATTGCATCCTTTCCCTAAAGAAACACTTCAAAAATCTATTGATAAAGCATCGAAAGTTGTCGTAGTAGAACACAATTATCAAGGACAACTTGCAAGTATCTTGAAGATGAATGTTACATTGGGTGATAAATTAGTGAACCAAACAAAATACGATGGGACGCCATTCTTGCCACATGAAATTGAAACAAAAGGACTTGAGATTGCCAAAGATTTAAAGGAGCTGGTATAAATGGCAACGTTTAAAGATTTTAGAAATAATGTTAAGCCCAATTGGTGCCCGGGCTGTGGAGATTTTTCAGTCCAAGCAGCGATTCAAAAAGCAGCAGCCAATATTGGCTTAGAACCTGAGGAAGTAGCAATCATTACTGGTATCGGCTGTTCTGGTCGTTTATCTGGATATGTAAATTCTTATGGTGTACATGGTATACATGGTCGTTCATTACCATTAGCACAAGGCGTGAAAATGGCGAACAAAGACTTGACTGTTATTGCTTCCGGAGGAGACGGTGACGGTTATGCAATAGGTATGGGCCATACTGTTCATGCATTGCGTAGAAATATGAACATGACATATATTGTAATGGATAACCAAATTTATGGACTGACTAAAGGTCAAACATCACCTTCATCAGCGCCAGGTTTTGTTACAAAATCAACACCAAAAGGAAATATCGAGCAAAATGTTAAACCATTAGAGCTCGCATTATCTTCTGGAGCAACATTTGTAGCACAAGGCTTCTCAAGTGATATAAAAGGACTTACAAAAATGCTTGAAGATGCTATTAACCATGACGGTTTTTCATTTGTGAACGTCTTTTCACCATGTGTAACATATAATAAAGTGAATACTTATGATTGGTTTAAAGAAAACCTTACAAGTATTGATGATATAGAAGGTTTTGATGTTACAGATAAAAGTAATGCAACACAAAAAGTGTTAGAGTATGATTCTCTAATTAAAGGAATTGTTTATCAAGATACGGAAACACCTTCATATGAATCTCAAATTGAAGAGATGGAAGATACGCCATTAGCTAAAAGAGATATCCATATTGATGAAACGCAGTTCAATGAATTAACAAAGCAATTTGTTTAAATTCGAAGTATAGATAATATTTATATAGTAAAAATAATTAAATGATAGCATATAAGCTGATTACATACGGGGCTTGAATTAAGACAAATTCAATATCGTATAGTATCAGCTTTTTTTAGTAAATGTAGGAATATTTTACTCTGGTTTATAGTATTATAGAAGCTAAACAGTGCTTTATACTTTGGAGGGAATACGATGGTAGACCAATTTAATTCAATGACTGAACTTTTGTTACAGACAAGTGAAGGTAAAGATTGGGAAATTCATACGCGGCGAGCAAGTCAGCCAATGATTATTACGGCAGTCCATGGTGGGGCGATTGAACGTGGCACAACTGAACTTGCTCAATCGATAAGTGAGCGTGGTAACTATGATTTTTATACTTTTAAAGGTGTACGTCATAATAAAAATCACGAACTACATGTGACATCAAGACATTTTGATGAGCCAAAACTGTTACAAATGATCGATGATAATCGGCATGCGATTTCTGTTCATGGTTGCATGGGTGATAAACCAGAAGTGTATATTGGAGGAAAAGATCAAGCACTAAGAAAATATATTAAACACTATTTATCTGAAATTAATATCATTGTTAAAGATGCACCATCCCATATTTCTGGACTTCACGATGATAATTTTGTTAATTGTTGCCAACACAAAGTCGGCGTTCAGCTAGAATTAACTGCGTGTCTAAGAAAAAATTTCTTTATTAACAAAAAATATAATCTTTATGATAGGGAAAATCGAGATAATTGGTCTTCATTAATGGCTGATTTTACGCAAGCAATCATTGATGCTGTAAGCCATTATCAAAAAGAGCGCAATTAACCATTTATGATGTCATTTTAACTAACATTAGAAATAATATTTGCAAAACAAAACATAATAAGATATTATAGATATATTATATCTATAATAGGAAGTTGATAAACAGATGAAATGTTCTAAGGCAACAGATTATGCATTACACGCTTTATTATTTATGATAAAAAGTGACGGCGATTCAAAAAGAATACCAGTACAAGACTTAGCAACCGTATTGAAAGTTTCTACGACTTATTTATCTAAAATTTTAACACGACTTGTAAAAGCTGGGATAATTTCAGCAAATAGTGGTGCAAAAGGCGGCTATCAATTAAAAAATGGATGGCAAGATATTTCAATTTATGAAATTATCGTAACTATAGATGGCAAACAAAGCTTACTAGAGGATAGTTTTAGTCATGGTGAAGGTTGTTCTATTAAACAAATTATGGATGAAGCGGAACGTAGTTTAATAAATAATTTAGAACAAAAAAATTAAAGGACTTGGCTTAACGCTAAGTTCTTTAATTTTTCAATTAATTATAGATATTAAGAGTCTTTAAAAGGTGTAAAGGAGTGGAATAAATGGATTATGAAATCATAGTTATTGGTGGCGGTCCTGCTGGTTTAAGCGCAAGCATTGAATTTTGGAAGAGGTATGATGCATACATTAGTTATCGATGAGGATAAACCACGAAATCGAGTGACATCAGAATCACATGGTTATTTAACACAAGATGGTATTTCACCAACTGAATTCAAACAAAAAGCAAAACAAGATATTGCTAAATACAAAGATGTATCATTTTTAGCAGAACGTGTTATAGATATTAAAGAAAATGATGAAGGATTTGAAGTTTTTACCCAAGGACAATCATTTACAGCCAGACAAGTGTTACTCGCAACAGGATTAAATGAACAAGGACCAGACATACCTGGTTTCAATGATTTTTATGGACAATCTATATTTTATTGTCCGTGGTGTGATGGCTATGAAATGCGTCATCGTAGGTTGGCTGTCATATATTCAGTTGAGATGATAACACATATGGTTAAATTATTAAGCAACTTTTCAAAAGAACTTATCGTTTTTACAAATGGGGAAAGTGTTACAGCCGAAGACAAAGCTTGGCTTAAAGCTAAAAATATTGATATATATACTGAACCCATTGCTGATTTAAGTGGGGAAAAGGATCAATTGACTCATATTAAATTGGCAAACGGCGATAAAGTTGAAGTTGAAGGTGCATTTAGCCAAATGCAATGGGATACTCATTTTGATTTTTTGGAAAATTTGAGTTTAGAGCGTGATGAAAATGAAAAATTTGAAGTCAATGCTTTTGGTGAAACTTCGATTAAGCATTTTTATATTGCAGGTGAAACAAAAGATAATTTCGCGGGTCAAATCATAGATGCAGCAGACTAATGGTGGCATGGTTGCTAAAATGGTAATGATGACACAAATTAGTGAAGATTTTTAAAATAAATCTTATGATATAAATGATTAACGTTTTATATCTATGCCTTGAACATCTTATTTGATAAACTAAAAGATAAGTAAAACATATAAGGGGCTGAAGAAATATGCATGATACGTTAATGAGTGTCCAAATTATTCCGAAAACTGCTAATGGTGAAGATGTTATACCTTATGTTGATGAAGCAATAAAGATAATTGATGATTCTGGTTTGACTTATAGAGTTGGACCACTAGAAACAACAGTACAAGGTGAGATGAATGAATGTTTGATCTTGATTCAAAAGTTAAATGAGCGTATGGTTGAATTAGAAATACCGAGTACGATTAGTCAGGTTAAGTTTTATCATGTCCCTGAAGGTATTACAATCGAGACACTTACTGGAAAATATGATGAAATTTAAAAAATAGATAATAAACAAAAACGATTTAACATATCAAGATGTTGAATCGTTTTTGTTTATTGGGAAAGACCTTTTGCACTTTGGGGCTAAATTTAATATAATGAAGTAATGATTATGGATAAAGTTATAGAACTTTGAACACCTAGGTTGAAATACCAAAGTATAAAACATATTTAAAAACACTTGTTCTTAGTTTATATGATATAGAAAGGATTTTGTAGAGTGAATGAAGAGCAAAGAAAAAGTACTTCTATAGATATTTTAGCTGAACGAGATAAGAAGACTAAAGATTATAGCAAGTATTTTGAGCATGTCTATCAACCACCAAGTTTAAAAGAAGCACGTAAACGCGGTAAAGAAGAAGTAAACTATAACCGTGATTTTCACATAGATGAAAAATATCGTAATATGGGTCAAGGGAAGACCTTTTTAATTAAAACATATGGTTGCCAAATGAACGCGCATGATACAGAGGTCATGGCCGGTATTTTAGGCGCTTTAGGTTATTCAAGCAACAGAAGATATCAATCAAGCTGATGTGATTTTAATTAACACATGTGCAATACGTGAAAATGCGGAGAGTAAAGTGTTTAGTGAGATTGGTAATTTAAAACACTTAAAACGAGAAAAACCAGAAACAGTTATCGGCGTATGTGGCTGTATGTCACAAGAAGAATCAGTTGTTAACAAAATTCTCAAATCGTACCAGAACGTTGATATGATTTTCGGAACGCATAATATTCATCGTTTACCAGAAATTTTAGAAGAAGCTTATTTATCAAAAGCGATGGTCGTAGAAGTATGGTCAAAAGAAGGAGACGTTATTGAAAACCTTCCTAAAGTGAGAAAAGGTAATATTAAAGCTTGGGTAAATATTATGTATGGCTGTGACAAATTCTGTACATATTGCATTGTGCCTTTTACAAGAGGTAAAGAACGTAGTAGACGTCCAGATGATATCATTGCTGAAGTAAGAGATTTAGCGCGTCAAGGTTATCAAGAAATTACGTCGCTAGGTCAAAACGTAAACGCTTATGGTAAAGATATAGAGGGCTTAGAATATGGTTTGGGTGATTTATTAGAAGATATTACACAAATTGATATACCAAGAGTGAGATTTACTACAAGCCATCCTTGGGACTTTACGGATCGTATGATTGAAGTTATTGCAAACGGGGGCAATATTGTACCTCACGTACATTTACCAGTTCAATCAGGTAACAACGCAGTATTAAAAATTATGGGACGTAAATATACACGTGAAAGCTATTTAGATTTAGTAGATAGAATTAAAACGAAGATACCTAACGTTGCACTGACTACGGATATTATCGTAGGTTATCCAAATGAAACTGAAGCACAATTTGAAGAAACTTTAACATTGTATGACGAAGTTGAATTTGAACATGCATATACTTATATTTATTCACAAAGAGATGGTACACCAGCTAACGAAGATGAAAGATAATGTGCCTTTAGACGTGAAGAAAGATAGATTACAACAATTAAATAAAAAAGTGGCTTATTATTCAGAACGAGCTATGAAACAATATGAAGGCGAAGTCATCCAAGTATTGTGTGAAGGTGCCAGTAAGAAGGATAATACTGTGTTAGCAGGCTATACTTCAAAAAATAAACTCGTTAACTTCAAAGCACCTAAAGAAATGATAGGTAGAATTGTAGATGTACAAGTTGATGAAGCGAAACAATTTTCATTAAATGGTACATTCTTACGCATGAGTGAAAAAGCAGTGGTGACTCAATAATGTATGAAAAAGATGACATATTAGCTGAAGCAAATCGCATTAGTGAACGAATCAAATCATTGGATACAGTTAAAGATTATCACACTGTAGAACAACAAATTCATTACAATAAAAATATTGAACAACGCATGAAAGATTTAAAGAAAACACAAAAGCAATCCGTAAACTTACAAAATTACGGTAAAACAGAAGCGCTAAAACAATCTGAAGGTAAAATACAAGGTATTGAGCAAGATATTAATGTATTACCTATAGTGGAAGAGTTCAGAGAATCACAAACTGAAGCCAACGATTTATTACAAATGATGATAAGTACAATGTCTAATCGTTTAAATCAACATGAACAAAATGATGACTAGCGTGTAATGTACTTTCAGGAAAGGAATGAACCGAATGAAGACAATTAAGACGAAAAGGTTAACTTTAACCGCAATATTCATCGCTATTAATGTAGTGTTGAGTAGTATCATTGTCATTCCGTTAGGCCCTATTAAAGCAACACCTATTCAACATTTGATTAATGTACTATGTGCTGTGTTTGTTGGTCCGTGGTTTGGACTAGCTCAAGCATTTATTTCTTCTGTATTACGCATGATTTTTGGTACTGGTAGCTTCTTCGCCTTTCCTGGAAGTATGGTAGGTGTACTACTCGCAAGTGGTTTTTATCATTACCGTAAGCATATCTTCATGGTCATGGTAGGTGAAGTGATAGGAACAGGTATTATTGGTAGTATAATTTGTATTCCATTAGCTTGGATACTTGGCTTTTCAGATTTTGCTATTAAACCATTAATGTTAGCATTTATCGTTTCTAGTATTATTGGTGCTATCATCAGTTATATATTATTAATGATATTGAAAAGAAAAGGCATATTAAAACGCTTCTTATAAGCTATGTCAGATTTACGATACGAGATTAAGACTCAAATAACTAATCAGGAAGTTTTAGATGGATAACGAAACAAGTTATGTCGTGCTATTATTCTTGATTACTTATAGAGACTTGGTCTCGTTTTTTTGAATTTAAATCTACGGTTACTTTATTGATAAATATTTTGATAATAATTAAGCTTTAACGCTACGATTGAATAAATAGGCGTAATATCTAAAGTTATGTTAAAATTTAAGAGTTAAATTAACTAATAAAGTTAAAGAAAATTAAACGAAAATGGATAGTATTAAAGAGGCTTTCGGTACAAAAATGAATATGAAAACACGCTCAGTGCATATTTGAAATGTGTGCTACATGACTACACATACATATTCAAAGATACAATAATAATTGAATTTAATTTTTGAAAAGTAAGAAACTAATAGAAGGATTGTGAAATATCAAAATGACTAACCAAACTCCTATGATGCAACAGTATTTAAAAATAAAATCACAATATCAAGATTGTCTATTATTTTTTAGATTGGGCGATTTTTATGAAATGTTTTTCGATGATGCGAAAGAGGCGTCAAGAGTATTAGAAATCACTTTGACGAAAAGGGATGCCAAAAAAACGAACCCAATACCGATGTGTGGTGTACCTTATCATGCGACAGATGGCTACATTGAAACATTGATTAGCAATGGTTATAAAGTAGCTATATGTGAGCAAATGGAAGATCCAAGACAGACTAAAGGTATGGTTCGTCGTGAAGTTGTTAGAATCGTTACACCTGGAACGGTAATGGATAAAGGTGGCGTTGATGAAAAACAAAACAACTATATATTAAGTTTTGTGAAAGATAATGTCGCTTACGCATTAAGTTATTGTGATGTTTCAACTGGAGAATTGAAAGTTACACATTTCGAAGATGAAGCGACACTAATGAATGAAATTACAACTATTAATCCTAATGAAATCGTCGTAAACGAGAATATTGATGATGATTTAAAACGACAAATCAGTTTAACAACTGAAACAATAACGGTATTATCGGAAATTTCAGATGCACAGTATAGTGTGAATACTATGACGGAAGACAACTTGTTTAATGCGACACAATTGTTGTTAGATTATATATATCACACACAAAAAAGAGATTTATCCCATATTGAAGCAGTTGTTAAATATGAAGCGGTAGACTTTATGAAAATGGATTTTTACGCTAAACGAAATTTAGAATTAACAGAAAGTATTCGTTTAAAAACTAAAAAAGGAACATTGCTCTGGTTAATGGATGAGACTAAGACACCAATGGGTGCCGGACGATTAAAACAGTGGATTGATAGACCACTTATCCATAAAGCACATATAGAATCTCGCTTAGATACAGTAGAACAGTTTATTAATCATTTTATCGAAAGAGATACATTAAGAAATCATTTGAATCAAGTTTATGATATTGAACGCTTAGTAGGCCGTGTAAGTTATGGCAACGTCAATGCACGCGATTTAATTCAGTTGAAACATTCTATTTCAGAAATCCCAAATATTAAAAATCTACTTAATGATTTTGATGAACAGATGACTGCACAATTTAAAGCGCTAGAGCCCTTAGATGAATTACTTGGCTTACTAGAAGAAAGTTTAAAAGAAGAACCACCAATTTCTGTAAAAGAGGGTGGCCTTTTTAAAACTGGTTTTAATAGTGAGTTAGACGAGTATATAGAGGCATCTAAAAATGGGAAGTCATGGCTAGCTGAATTACAGGCTAAAGAACGCCAACGTACTGGCATTAAATCATTAAAGATTAGTTTTAATAAAGTGTTTGGTTACTTTATTGAAATTACTAGAGCGAACTTACAAGACTTCGATCCCACAGCATTTGGTTATCATCGCAAGCAAACATTATCTAACGCAGAACGTTTTATCACAGATGAATTGAAAGAAAAAGAAGACATCATTCTTGGCGCTGAAGATAAAGCAATCGAATTAGAATATCAATTGTTTGTTCAGCTAAGAGAAAAAATTAAAACCTATACAGAACGTTTACAAAAACAAGCTAAAGTTATATCAGAACTTGATTGTTTACAAAGTTTTGCAGAAATTGCGCAAAAATATAACTATGCACGTCCCAATTTTAGTGAAGATAAAACACTACAATTAACAAATTCGCGTCATCCGGTTGTCGAACGCGTGATGGACCATAATGATTATGTGCCAAATGATTGTGAATTAGATCAAGATACATTTGTCTATTTAATAACTGGACCTAATATGTCGGGTAAATCCACTTATATGCGTCAAGTAGCCATAATTAGTATTATGGCCCAAATGGGAGCATACGTCCCTTGTGAATCTGCAACACTCCCAGTCTTTGACCAGATATTTACAAGAATAGGCGCCGCAGATGATCTTGTATCAGGTAAGAGTACATTTATGGTTGAAATGTTAGAAGCGCAGAAAGCACTCGCACATGCGACAGAAAATAGTTTGATTATTTTTGATGAAATTGGAAGAGGTACATCGACGTATGATGGATTAGCACTTGCACAATCGATGATAGAATACGTTGCGAATACGTCTCATGCTAAAACACTATTTTCTACGCATTATCACGAGTTAACAACTTTAGATCAATCTTTATCTTGTTTGAAAAATGTGCATGTAGCGAGCAAACGAATATAAAGGTGAACTTATCTTCTTGCATAAGGTTAAAGATGGCGCAGTAGATGATAGTTATGGTATTCAAGTAGCTAAATTAGCACATTTACCTGATGAAGTAATTTCACGGGCGCAAGTCATATTAGATGCGTTTGAACAGACTGACAAACAAGAAAACCAAGTCGTAGTTAACAAACTTGAAGTAGACTCAAGTATTCAAGAAGCGCAATACTCAAATGTAGAAGAAGCAGTCGCAACATATCCTGAGCAATCTGAATATGCAAAACAGGATGATAATAGAAATCAATTTGAACAAACAGCATTTGAACTATTTGATGCGCCGGTCGAGCAATCTGAAATAGAAAATGAAATTAAGACGTTGAATTTATCTAACATGACGCCGATAGAAGCATTAATTAAATTAAGTGAATTACAAAAACAATTGAAATAGAGGTGAAGTCAAATGGGTAAAATTAAAGAGTTGCAAACATCATTAGCGAATAAGATTGTCGCTGGGGAAGTTGTTGAACGTCCAGGCTCAGTAGTCAAAGAGTTATTAGAAAATGCCATTGACGCCCAAGCGACTGAAATCAATATCGAAGTTGAACAATCTGGCGTAGCATCCATTCGTGTGGTTGACAATGGTACGGGTATTCATATAGAAGATTTAGGCCTCGTCTTTCATCGTCATGCAACTAGTAAATTAGATGCAGATGATGACTTGTTTCATATTCGCACACTTGGATTCCGTGGAGAAGCATTAGCGAGTATCTCTTCTGTTTCCAAAGTGACACTGAAAACATGTACAGATAATGAAGAAGGCCAAGAGATTTATGTGGAAAATGGTGAAATTCTTAATCAAAAACCTGCAAAAGCGAAACAAGGTACTGATATATTAGTTGAATCATTATTTTATAATACACCAGCGCGCTTAAAATATATTAAAAGTTTATATACTGAATTAGGTAAAATTACTGATATCGTAAATCGAATGGCAATGAGTCATCCAGGCATTCGTATTTCACTTATTTCAGATGGCAGAACGATTTTAAAAACAAATGGTTCAGGACGTACAAATGAAGTAATGGCAGAAATATATGGGATGAAAGTGGCTAAAGATTTAGTACATATCTCTGGTGAAACGAGCGACTATCGCTTAGAGGGATATGTTGCTAAACCAGAACATTCCCGAAGTAATAAACATTATATATCTATTTTTATTAATGGTAGATATATCAAAAACTTTTTGATAAACAAAGCAATTTTAGAAGGTTATCATACACTGCTAATGATTGGCAGATTCCCGATTTGTTATATTAATATTGAAATGGATCCGATACTGGTCGATGTCAATGTGCACCCAACTAAATTAGAGGTACGTTTATCTAAAGAAGATCAGTTGTTTGAATTGATTGTAGAAAAAATACGAGAAGCTTTTAAAGATCGTATTTTAATACCACAAAATGATATGAATAAATTGACGCAGAAAAATAAAGTGCTGGATAAATTTGAACAACAGAAAATTGATTTTGAGAAACGTAAACAGCAAAGAGATGCTACACATTCAACGAATTTGAATTTTGACCTTGAGGATAAACAGCCCAATGAAACAAATCAATCTAATCAAGCCTTAGATCATACACTCTCAAGTCCGAATACCTCCTCAGAGGATTCCTATTCAGTGCAAGAATCGACTTATGATTATGCTAAGACGCAAAGAGATGTCTTGACAGATATGGAAGAACAAGATATTACTAATACATTAGCACCTTCTGAAGATGTAGCTGAAGTACCAGACATTAAAGGGAGTATCAGTAGCAATCCTTCACAGCGTATACCTTATATGGAAGTCGTAGGTCAAGTACATGGCACATATATTATTGCGCAAAATGAGAACGGTATGTTTATGATTGATCAACATGTCGCGCAAGAACGGATTAAATACGAATATTTTAGAGAAAAAATAGGTGATGTATCTAATGAAATACAAAATTTATTAATTCCTTTAACTTTTCACTTCTCTAAAGACGAGTTGATGATTATCAATCAACACGTTGAAGAATTAGATAAAGTGGGCGTGCATTTAGAACCGTTTGGTGGTAATGATTATATTGTTGATAGTTATCCAGTGTGGTTTCCTGTTGCTGAAGCGGAAGAAATTATTAAAGATATGATTGAGTATGTCTTAGAACATAAAAAAGTGAATGTTAAAAAAATACGTGAAGAAGTCGCTATTATGATGAGTTGTAAGAAATCAATTAAAGCAAATCACTATTTAAAGAATAATGAAATGGCAGATTTAGTGAATCAATTGAGAGAAACAGAAGATCCATTTACATGTCCACATGGCAGACCGATAATCATTAATTTTTCAAATTATGAATTAGAACGCTTATTTAAGCGTATTATATAGGAGGTTAGTGGATGAAGCCATATATTTTACCGGCTATTCGCTCAATGAAAGATTTAGAAAAACTGATACAGACAGATTATAAAGAATGTGTGTTATTAGATACGCATATAGGTCATATTAAAAGTATTATGGAATTGATGAAGAAGAATAATATAGAAGTGTATATGCATATTGATTTAATTAGAGGTATGAGTCACGATGAATTTGCTTGTGAATTTATCATTCAAAACTATCATCCCAAAGGCATCGTATCGACAAAAACGAAAGTTATAAACAAAGCCAAAGCGTTGAATACGACTACGGTTTTCCGTGTATTTATTCTAGATAGTCATGCACTAACTAGAAGTATTGAGCTTATAAAACGTGTTGAGCCTGACTTTGTTGAAGTGTTGCCAGGTATAGCAACAAAGGCCATAAAAATCATTAATGAAGAGACGAATACGTCTGTGATTGCCGGTGGGTTGATTAATGACGTTGAGGAAGTTGATGTTGCGGTAAAAAATGGTGCGAAATATATCACTACAAGTGATCGGGATTTATGGTAATAAAGCTAAAGCAGTTAAATTAACAATCGTTCTATTAAAGCATAAAGATTGAATGATGTTGATCATAATGTAATTGTCTTAATAGAATTAGCTATTTTAGAAACAGATTAAATCATTTTATTAATGTATAATCATTTCTAAAGCTTATAGCTAATTCTTTTTTATACCATTTTTTAATGATTAAGTATCAATTTATGTAAATTAAAAACCTAGGGGGAACATTTAATGATAAAACCGAGGAAATTATTAAGAGGTGACACTGTTGCAATTGTATCTTTATCTTCTGGTTTAGCCGGAGAAGATTCGATTTTATGGCGAACAAAACAAGGAATCGAACGACTGGAATCCGTATTTGGTTTGCATGTAAAAATTATGCCCAATGCACTCAAAGGTATAAAATATGTCCGTGAACACCCTGAACTGCGTGCTTCAGATTTGAATGAAGCATTAAAAGATAGTGATGTAAAAGCGATTATAAGTTGTATTGGTGGTGAAGATGCCATTAGCATATTACCCTATGTAGATTTTCAAGCAATTTATGATAACCCCAAGATTTTTTCGGGTTATTCCGATTCAACGACTGTGCACATGATGTTTTATAAAATGGGTATCGTTAGTTTTTATGGACAAGCCTTATTGACAGATTTTGCGGAGAATATAGAAATGGATAGCTATACAATTAAAGATATTGAAAAATGTTGGTTCAATAGTTCAGCAATTGGCGAACGATTGCCTACGCCTTATACAAGACCAACAGGATTAGAATGGAAAGTAGAAAATAAAAATATTGCTAGGACTAAAAGAGACAACCAAAGTTATGAAGTTATAAATGGGGCAGGTATTGTGAGTGGCCATTTAATTGGAGGTAATTTAGAAACATTTGTGAGTTTGATAGATACTCCCATATTTCCGGAATTAGAGCATTTCAATCATGCGATACTTTTTTTAGAAACTTCAGAAGATACACCATCTCCTTTAGAATTTTCGAAAATGTTTAATCAATTATTACAAATAGGGGTGTTAGATAAAGTAGAAGGCATTGTTTTTGGTAAACCATTTAATCAAATATATTATGAAGCGTATAAAAATGAAATATTAAAAATTATTAAAAGAAGTAATAAACCAAGCATTCCAATTTTATATAATTTGTCATTTGGACACAATGAACCCAAGCACAGCATGCCTTATGGCTTATCAGCAAAAATTAATTGTCATACTCAGCAATTCGAAATTAAAGAAAGCGCTGTTATTGATTTTTAAATTGTGGCAATTTTTTTACAAAAAAGATTGACAACGCTTTCAATAGAGGTGTAAGATAAACACAAGTTAATAATTAGAACAGAGATGGGAGATTTCTACAGTCATTAAACCAGTGGATTAACACTGGACATAATTGTAGGAGTCTCTTTGTCTTTTTTAGGAGGAGTCTCTATGAGTGTATATTTTGCTGAATTATTGGGAACAGCAATATTAGTATTATTTGGGGGTGGCGTTGTTGCCAACGTTAATTTAAAACGAAGCAATGGTAACGGTGCTGATTGGATTGTAATTGCTACAGGTTGGGGGCTTGCCGTAACTATGGGCGTTTACGCTACTGGTGAAATATCTGGTGCGCATTTAAATCCGGCTGTTACTTTAGCGTTCGCAATGGACGGTGCATTAAGCTGGGGTATGGTTCCTGGATACATCATTTGTCAAATACTTGGTGGTATCATCGGTGGTATTTTAGTTTGGTTAATGTATTTAGCACAATGGAAAGCAACTGAAGATAAAGATACAAAATTAGCTGTGTTTTCTACAGCACCAGCAATAAAAAATTACTTTGCCAACTTTTTAAGTGAAATTATTGGTACTGCTTGCTTTAACAATGGGTTTATTATTCATTGGAATGAATAAAATAGCTGACGGCTTAAATCCATTAATTGTTGGTAGTTTAATTGTTGCGATTGGTTTAAGTTTAGGTGGTCCAACTGGTTATGCCATTAATCCTGCTCGTGATTTAGGACCTCGTATCGCACATGCCATTTTACCAATAGTCGGTAAAGGCAAATCAAATTGGAGTTATGCAATTGTTCCGGTTTTAGGACCTATTACAGGTGGTATGATGGGTGCGGTCATTTATAGATTGTTCTATAAAGGTGCGTTTGATATGATGTCTGTTGTATCAATCGTGTTATTAATTGTAACAATTGCGCTTGGAATCGCTTTAAACAAAGCAAAAAGTGCAAAAGGTATCGAAACAATTTATTAAATAAGTTTTAACTGTCCTGTTTATACGTTAAAATATAAACAGGTCTTATATTATAAAAAAATAAATAATATGAATATGTTTGTTGAATTATTAAAAAGAAATGTATACAGGTAGATTGTTGGGAAACATACATTTCACATACATTATTTATTCAACAAATATAATAAAAGGGAGATTATCAATATGAAAAAATATATTTTGTCAATTGACCAAGGTACAACAAGTTCAAGAGCGATTCTTTTTGACCAAGATGGGAAAATCCAAGGCGTAGCACAACGTGAATTTAAACAATATTTTCCTAAATCTGGTTGGGTAGAACATGACGCAAACGAAATTTGGACGTCTGTATTGGCAGTTATTGCTCGAAGTGCTTAATGAAGAAAATGTTGGCGCAGATCAAATCGCGAGTATCGGTATTACAAATCAACGTGAAACAGCAGTAGTTTGGGATAAACATACGTCACGTCCAGTGTATCACGCAATTGTATGGCAATCGCGTCAAACACAAAGTATTTGTCAAGACTTAAAAGACCAAGGTTTAGAAAGCAAATTCCGTGAAAAAACAGGCCTTTTATTAGATCCTTACTTTGCAGGTACAAAAGTAAAATGGATACTTGATAATGTTGAAGGTACAAGAGAAAAAGCTGACAATGGTGACTTACTATTCGGAACAATTGATTCATGGCTAGTATGGAAACTATCAGGTGGACAAGCACATATCACAGATTATACAAACGCAAGTCGTACATTAATCTATAACATTCATGACCTAGAATGGGATCAAGAATTATTAGACATTTTAGAAATTCCGAATTCAATGCTTCCTGAAGTAAAATCTTCTAGTGAAGTTTATGCTAACACAGTTGATTACCATTTCTTTGGTAAAGAAGTGCCGATTTCTGGTATCGTCGGTGACCAACAAGCTGCACTATTCGGCCAAGCATGTTTCAACCGTGGTGATGCGAAAAACACTTATGGTACTGGTGGATTCATGTTAATGAATACAGGAGAAGAAGCTGTAACTTCTAAGAGTGGTTTGTTAACAACAATCGCGTATGGTATTGATGGTAAAGTCAATTATGCACTTGAAGGTTCTATCTTCGTTTCAGGTTCTGCAATTCAATGGCTAAGAGATGGACTCAGAATGATTAATTCAGCGCCGCAATCAGAAAATTATGCAGAACGTGTCGAATCAACTGAAGGTGTATACGTTGTACCAAGCATTTGTTGGTCTTGGCACACCATACTGGGATGCAGAAGCGCGTGGTGCTATTTTCGGACTTACGCGTGGTACTGAAAAAGAACATTTCATTCGTGCTACTTTAGAATCATTATGTTACCAAACACGTGACGTATTAGAAGCGATGGAAAAAGATTCTGGTATTAAAGTAAATAATTTACGTGTCGATGGCGGCGCAGTTAAGAATAATTTCATTATGCAATTCCAATCCGACATCTTAAACGTTGGTGTTGAACGTCCAGAAATTAGTGAAACAACAGCATTAGGTGCAAGCATACTTAGCTGGACTTGCAGTTGGATTCTGGGATAGTAAAGATGAAATTGCTAATCGTTGGAAATTAGAAAAACAATTCAATCCAGACATGGTAGAAAAAGAAAGAGAAAAATATTATAAAGGCTGGAAGAAAGCTGTAGAAGCTACTCAAGTCTTTAAATTAGATGATGAGTAAAAAAATTAGACTTAAAAGTGTTATCTGTGCTACAATACGGGTAAGTTAATAATATCGAGATGAGAAATGAGAGATTCAATTCGTACAATTATATATGTATGGGATGGGTCTCTCTTTTTTTAATACTTTAGGAGGCGCTGGATTTTATGAGTTTATCAACTTTAAAAAGAGAACAGATTAAGAAAGAATTGAAAAATGACGCTTATGACGTTGTGATTATTGGTGGCGGAATTACCGGAGCTGGGATTGCTTTAGATGCTAGTAATAGAGGTATGAAAGTCGCTTTAGTAGAAATGCAAGACTTTGCACAAGGTACAAGTTCACGTTCTACTAAATTAGTACATGGTGGATTACGTTATTTAAAACAATTACAAGTAGGCGTTGTAGCAGAAACTGGTCGCGAACGTGCGATTGTTTATGAAAATGGTCCACATGTAACAACACCAGAACGCATGTTATTACCATTGCATAAAGGCGGATCTATGGGTAAATTCACTACATCGATTGGTTTAGGCGTTTATGATAGATTAGCAGGTGTTAAAAAAGCTGAACGTAAAACAATGTTAAATGCAAAAGAAACACTTGCAAAAGAACCACTTGTTAAAAAAGCTGGTCTTAAAGCTGGTGGCTCTTATGTTGAATACCGTACAGATGACGCACGATTAACTATTGAAGTAATGAAACGTGCTGAAGAAAAAGGCGCTACTATCATTAACCATACAAAATCTGTTCATTTCACATATGATTCAAATGAAACAGTTAATGGTATTCAAGTAGAAGACCAAATTAGCAATGAAACTTACCCAATTAAAGCTAAAAAAGTTATCAATGCAAGTGGTCCATGGGTAGATGAAGTACGTAGTGGCGATTATGCACGTAACAATAAAGAATTACGTTTAACAAAAGGTGTTCATGTTGTAATTGATCAATCTAAATTCCCACTAGGTCAAGCTGTATACTTTGATACAGAAAACGATGGCCGTATGATTTTTGCTATTCCACGTGAAGGCAAAGCATATGTTGGTACTACAGATACTTTTTATGACAATGTTAAGACATCACCATTAGTTAACCAAGAAGATAGAGATTATTTAATTGAAGCAATTAACTATATGTTCCCTGATGTTAACGTATCTGATGAAGATATTGAATCATCATGGGTCGGTGTGAGACCACTTATTTTAGAAGAAGGTAAAGATCCTTCAGAAATTTCTCGTAAAGACGAAGTTTGGGAAGGTAAATCTGGTTTATTAACAATTGCAGGTGGTAAATTAACTGGTTACCGTCATATGGCAGTAGAAATTGTTGATTTATTAGCAAAACGCTTAAAATCAGAATATAAACTTACTTTCGCTAAAGCGGCAACAAAACACTTACCAATCTCTGGTGGCGATGTAGGCGGCAGTAAAAACTTTGATAAATATATTGAACAAAAAGTTGAAGATGCAAAAGCTTATCAAATAGACGAAGCGACTGCACGTCACTTTGTATCTAAATATGGTTCAAACGCTGAAGAGTTATTCAAAATTGCACAAACTGCGCAATATCAAGAAACTGGTTTACCGTTAGATATCTACACAGAATTAATTTATTCAATTCAAAATGAAATGGTTCACCGTCCAACAGATTTCTTTATCCGTCGTACAGGTAAATTATATTTCAAGATTGATGATGTATTAAATTATAAAGAACAAGTAATTGATGTAATGGCTGAATTATTAGGCTATACAAATATTCAAAAAGAATTATATACAAAAGAATTAGAAACTGCGATTAAAGAAGCACAAACAGGTAATAACCAACCAGACAGTTAAAGAATAAATATGTATAAATAGTAAAACTGGCGACAAGGTCTTAGGACTTTGTCGCCAGTTTTTGTTTGTCTACCTCAATATATCTTTGTGTTACTTTATATCATAATATGTATAGATATCTTTTTCGTTGAAGGGGACAGATAAATCTAAAAAGTAAGGGCTTTGCCACTTTTGTGTTTTTAATGCAGTCTTGTTTAAATTTGATTCCCAATTGGGATAAACACGCATTGCCATTTTGCCTTTGTATTGGGTTGAAGTTAAGACGCCATTTGCTAACAAAATATCTTTCGGAAAAATAAATTGTCCTTTACGATCACCATCAATAATATTAATAACCAAGTAATCTTTAGAACCCTCGCAATTAAAAGGAGTATTTTGAGCTATTTCATTTTTATGCCACATTGCAACAAAATAACCAGTTTTTTTAGGTGTCTTCTTAGCTAACCGACTTTTAAAAGTATGATGGGCTAAGTTAAAATTAAAAGCCTCATATTCATGATTCCATTTTTCAACTTCAAAATTAATTGGAGAAAAGTCATTTACCATTTCGTGCATTTTATTTATTAACTTTTTAGAAGCATAATTTTCAAACATAATAAACCAACCTTTGCTAAATTATATTTAAGTCTTTGTTTTCTGAAGCAAGTAATATAAAATCTAATTACTGTGTTGAAAGCATTAATATACCTAAGATAACTATAAAAATATAAATCCATTTTTCAAAATGATTATGGTGTGTCTTTTTCGATAAATACTTACCTAATAAAACTGCAACAATCAATACAGGTAAAGTAGCTAAGAATAATTGAATAGTTTGACTCGTCCATATACCACCCAACAATTGACCTATGACAACAAAGATAGCTGTTAATAGAAAATGAGCCTGAATTGTACTTTTAAAGTCTTTAATATGCCATTGACTTAGCGTTCCGAAAATAACGATTGGTACACCATGAGAGTTATAAATACTGCCTAGCATGCCGGAAACAAGTCCTGCCAAACCTTCCCATAGAGAAGATTTAAGTTTAATTTTAGCGTGATGGGTAAGAAAAACGGTCTTGATAAATGCATAAATACCATAAAAGATTAGAAAAATAGCTAACAGTAATTGTATTTTTTCAGTATCAAAATGATGGAGTATCCATATGCCTATAGGTATGCCGATTAAACTACCGGACATCATGACTGCCAAAGTCTTATATTTAATATGCTTCATTTCAGAAAAAATATTGAATAAAGCCACAGTTAGACCGACGATACCCACTAAAGATATAGCTGTTTTTATATCTAAACCGATTAAAGCTAATAAAGGCATGCTGATTAAAGCTTCTCCAAAGCCAAAGTATGTTCGGACTAAAGCACCTAAGAATATAGCTAATAAAATAAAAATAAAAATCGTTATATCCATTAGATGTCCTCCTCGACGAATTGTTGTTTGTTTTACATTTTATGATGAGCATGATTAACTCAATACCTATTATTGATTCAATACTTGATATTGAGTATAACATTTTTAATATAGAATCATATTAGGGTTTCGAAGGATTATTGCATTTTTATTGGTGAGAATATTTTCTTAAGTATTTATAAAATCAATGTTTTTTAATATATCGTTGTCTAGTGGTTAACGTTTTGCATTCTATTTGATAACATTGAATTTTGAGGGTATATTGTATAGTATAAGAAGATTGAAATGATGCATGATTTGGGGGCTATCACATGAGTCAAAAGGAATTTAAGATTACTGTTGAAGATGGCACAATGTTAGAAGTGAAATTAGATAAAGCCAAACATGAAACAATTGGTGTTGTACATTTGCTTCATGGTATGGCAGAACATATGGGAAGATATGATGAACTTGTTGAATCGTTTAATCAACAAGGATATGATGTATTACGCCATAACCATAGAGGTCATGGTAAAGAAATAAATGAAAAAGAACGCGGACATATAGATGATATATCACAAGTAGCGGATGATACATATGAAATTGCTCAAACAATGTGTACACACTATACAAACATCCCATACATTATGATTGGTCATTCTATGGGTTCTATTATAGCGCGTGTATTTGCTCAAAAATATCCTGATGCAGCGCAAGGTTTAATTCTTAGTGGCACAGCACAATATCCAAAGTATTTAGGTCTACCCATTGCTCGCATTAATGAAAATCATTACTTTAATATTAGGGAAACGACGTCGATTGAAGTGGATTAACCGATTAATGTATAAATCATTCAATAAAGATATCAAAAATCAAAAAACTTCAAGCGATTGGTTATCTAGCGATGCTCGAGAAGTGGCTAAATTTATAAAAGATCCGAATACTGGTTTTTTAGTTTCCAATCAACTTATATACCAAATAATAAAACACGCATTAGCCACAAGTCGTGTAAAAAATATTGAAAAAATGAATACAGAACTTCCTGTACTACTCATATCGGGTAAAGACGATCCGTTAGGTGGCAAAGGTAAAGGTATTAGAAAACTAGGGAAATTATATAAACGCTGTGGTGTGAAACATGTAACCGTCCATTTATACAAAAATAAACGCCATGAAGTTTTATTCGATACGGATTCTGATATTACATGGAATAACATGTATGAATGGATTGAAAAGCAAATTTTAAAAAAGATAAATAATAATAGTAAATAACTAAAGAGAGTTGATATACACGTGCATAACGATAAACCTTTTTTAATCGTACTTGTAGGACCGACTGCTGTTGGAAAGACAGAATTTAGCATTGAATTAGCGAAAAAATTTAATGGTGAAATTATCAGTGGCGATTCAATGCAAGTATACAAGCATATGGATATAGGTACAGCAAAGATTACACCAGATGAAATGTCAGGCGTGCCACATCATATGATAGATATATTAGAACCAGATGAAACATTTTCTGCATTTGATTTTAAAAATAGAGCCCGAGCAATTAATAACTGAGATTACTGATAGAGGATGTGTGCCTATAATTGCTCGGAGGCACGGGCTTATATATCCAGTCTCTGATTCACGATTATGCGTTTGAAGATGAAACAATCACAGAAGAAGAAAGTGAATTAGTAGATAAAAAATTAGCAGAATTAGATCAGCTATCAAATGAAGCGTTACATCAGTATTTATCATCATTTGATAGTGAGTCAGCAGAAGATATTCATCCTAATAATAGAAAAAGAGTGCGCAGGGCAATACAATATTATTTAAAAACAAAAAAACTTTTAAGTTCTCGAAAGAAAGTTCAACAATATACAGAAAATTATGATACATTATTATTAGGGATAGAAATGTCGCGTGACATATTATATCAAAGAATAAATAAACGCGTAGATATAATGTTGGAACGTGGTTTACTTGATGAAGTGAAACAACTCGTAGATGCGGGATATGAATCATGTCAAAGTATGCAAGCTATAGGCTATAAAGAAATGTTGCCTGTAGTGAAGTGCGGTACAAATAAAAATGACGCAATAGATAAATTAAAGCAACATTCTCGAAACTATGCAAAGCGACAGATGACTTGGTTCAAAAATAAGCTAGACGTAGTATGGTTAGATAAAGAGAAAATGTCACTTTCATCGATGTTAGATGAAGTTTCAGTCCAAATAAAGAAAAGGAGTATAGAACATGAAGACAACAGAAAACATCCAAGATAAATTCCTAGGACAATTTAAGACTGATCAAACAAAAGTGATTGTGTTTTTAATGAATGGTTTTCAAATGAAAGGTGTTATTGAGGATTATGATAAGTATGTAGTATGCTTATTATCTCAAGGTAAACAGCATTTTATTTATAAACATGCTATCAGTACTTTTACAATTGATGATGTACCTCAAACATCATAATCAGAAAATATATAATTAAAAATTAAAAACTAAAAAAGCTACACTAGATTAATTGACATCTAGTGTAGCTTATATTTATTTATAGATATTGTAATGATTAATATTGTTTCAGAAAATCATAAAATCTTCAAATTATAATAATGCTTCAATTTCTGATTCGATTTGATTAGGTTTTTTCTGTGGAGAAAAGCGTTTTACAACTTTACCATCTTTATCTACTAGGAATTTAGTGAAGTTCCATTTGATTTTTTCATTGAAGACACCATTTTGTTCTTTAGTTAAAAATTCAAATAGTGGGTGTTGATTTTCACCTTTGACATCAACTTTTTCATGCATTGGGAAAGTAACGCCATAGTTAATTTTACAGTTTTGTGTAGCTTCTTCACCAGTGCCAGGCTCTTGACCTCCAAATTGATTACAAGGGAAACCTAATACTATAAAATCTTGATCTTTATATTTATCATATAAACTTTGAAGTCCTTCGAACTGTGGTGTAAAACCACATTCACTAGCCGTGTTAACAATTAACATGGGTTGTCCTTGGTACGTATCTAATTTGTACGATTCTCCATTTGGTTTCTGAACTTCTATGTCATATATAGTCATTTTAATTCACCTCTTATAAATAATCTAACATAAATTGGCGCTGTAGTCTTTATATATACACTATGATAGAATAGCTAAGAAAAGAGGTGCATGTTATGACCCAACAACAAACTTATAATACAAAAAAAGAATTAGAAACAGCTATTTTAGTTGGAGTACATGCTCAAAATGATGATGAATTTGATTTTGAGTCGACAATGGAAGAATTAGCATCATTGTCAGAAACGTGTCAACTAAACGTTCAAGAACAGTTTACTCAAAACAGAACGCATTTTGATAGAAAATATTATGTTGGTAAAGGGAAATTAGAAGATATTCGAGCGTATATTGAATATCATGATATCGATGTCGTTGTTGCTAATGATGAATTAACAACAAGCACAATCAAAAGCGCTAAATGGAAATTTAAATGTGAAAATTATCGACAGAACGCAATTAATATTAGAAATTTTTGCATTAAGAGCAAGCAGTAAAGATGGTAAATTACAAGTTGAATTAGCGCAACTTGATTATTTAATGCCAAGATTGCAAGGGCATGGACGTAGTTTGTCACGTTTAGGTGGCGGTATTGGGACAAGAGGCCCTGGTGAAACGAAGCTAGAAATGGACCGTCGTCATATTAGAACGAGAATGAATGAAATTAAACACCAATTAGAAACAGTGGTTGAACATCGTGAACGTTATCGTAATAAACGTGAACAGAACCATGTTTTCCAAGTTGCACTCATAGGTTATACGAACGCAGGTAAATCGTCTTGGTTTAACATGCTTGCCAATGAAACAACATATGAAAAGAATTTATTATTCGCAACACTTGACCCTAAAACACGACAAATCCAGATAAATGATGGGTTTAACTTAATTATTTCAGATACAGTTGGATTTATTCAAAAGCTGCCAACGACATTAATTGCAGCTTTTAAATCAACGCTTGAAGAAGCAAAAAATGCGGATCTATTATTACATGTCGTTGATAGTAGTCATCCTGAGTATAGAGCGCAATATGATACTGTGAATGGAATTATTGCAGATTTAGATATGGCACAAATTCCGCAAGCGATTATATTTAATAAAAAAGATTTACATGAAGGTGCGACGCCGACAACGAATAAGCCATCGGTATTTGTTTCTAGTCGAGATGAAGCAGATATAGACAAAGTAAAACAATTGCTATTTGATCAAGTGCAAAAAACACTCACATATTATGAAGAAACCATACCAAGTGCGAATGCGGATAGATTATATTTTCTCAAACAGCATACACTTGTCTCAGAATTAATATTTAATGAAGATGATGCGACATATGAAATTAAAGGATATAAAAAAGAATAGAAGGAAGTAATGATTAATGGAAGATATGAAACAGCTGATTGCTAATACAGAAGAAACGTTAGCACCATATTTCAGAAACATTGAGGCAACAGCATATGTTAATCAGGAAAAAGTATTAGATGCATTTCATGCGGTTAGAGCAACTGAAAATGACTTGCAAGGCACTACTGGTTATGGCTATGATGATTTTGGTAGAGACCATTTAGAAGAAATTTATGCTCATGTTTTTAAAGCAGAAGATGCTATTGTCAGACCGCAAATTATTTCAGGTACCCATGCGATAACGATTGCTTTACAAAGCACATTAAAATATGGTGATGAGCTGTTATATATAACAGGAAATCCTTATGATACTTTATTAGAGGTTATTGGCATAAATGGAAATGGTATTGAAAGTTTGAAAGAATACGGCGTGAGTTATAATAAAGTTGATTTAAAAGATGATGATATAGATATAGAAGAAGTAATGAATCAAATCAAACCACAAACCAAAGTTATTGCAATTCAACGTTCTAAAGGATATGATCAACGACCTTCTCTTAATTTAGAAGTGATTGAGCGCGCAATTCAAACAATAAAATCACAGTATCCGGACGTGATTATTTTTGTAGATAATTGTTATGGTGAATTCGTTGAAACGCGTGAACCGATAGAATGTGGTGCAGATTTAATTGCCGGATCATTAATTAAAAATCCAGGTGGTGGCTTAGCTAAAATTGGTGGTTATATTGCCGGCAAAGAATCCTTGGTTGCTAGATGTGGATACCGTTTAACTGCACCTGGTATAGGTAAAGAAGCGGGTGCCTCTCTTAACTCATTACAAGAAATGTACCAAGGCTTTTTCTTAGCACCTCATGTTGTTAGCCAAAGTTTAAAAGGCGCATTGTTTACGAGTCTACTATTAGAAAAAATGAACATGCATACAAAACCAAGATATGATGTTCCGAGAACGGATCTTATACAAACAGTTGAATTTGATACGAAAGAGCAAATGATTCAATTTTGCCAAAGTATTCAACAAGCTTCACCGATTAACGCGCACTTTAAGCCAGAACCTGCTTCTATGCCAGGCTATGAAGACGATGTTATTATGGCTGCTGGTACGTTTATCCAAGGTTCGTCTATTGAATTATCAGCTGATGGTCCAATTCGACCACCATATGAAGCCTATGTACAAGGTGGCTTAACTTACGAGCATGTGAAATTGGCAGTAACAAGAGCTGCGAGCAAATCTTAAATCACAGCAACTGATATAAAAGGAAGCTAAAATCCATGTATTCTATCAAACACACATTTTGAAGTAATATACTTGCTAATGATGTGAATTTAGATAAAATATATGGATTTTTTTGAACAAATTAAAGGAATTTTCTAAAAATTAATATGATTTATAAATGTTGATAAGACGCACGTTAGTGATACCAAGGGTTCAAAGGATATGTGAGGAAACCTTACATATTTTTGAAATTATTGAAAAATTGTGCTAAATTTAGAACAAGTTCAAAAATAGAGGTGAGGGAATTGAAGTCAAACGATACATTAAGACGCAATATGCCTGTATTCTCTATCAGTGTTGTAACTAAATTGAGTGAATTAACCGCAAGGCAAATTCGCTACTATGAAACACATGAACTGATTAAACCACAACGTTCAGAAGGCAATAAGAGGCTCTTTTCATTAAATGATTTGGAACGACTTTTAGAAATTAAAAAACTGATTGAAAAAGGATTTAATATCAAGGGTATTAAGCAAATTCTTAATGAAGAGCAAAGTCATCTTTCTGATGATGAACAAGAAACAAGAAAACAAATGATAGTTGAAGCTACCCAGAAACCACAACGAGAAGCAATACCGATAAATCGTGGTGACTTATCACGTTTTATCAAATAATATTAACGGGGGACATTTACAATGCCAAAACGTACATTTACTAAAGAAGACATTCATAAGTTTGCTAAAGAAGAAAACGTAAGATATTTACGCTTACAATTCACTGATATTCTAGGCGTAATTAAAAACGTAGAAGTACCGGTTAGCCAACTAGAAAAAGTATTAGATAATGAAATGATGTTTGATGGTTCTTCAATTGAAGGTTTCGTTCGAATTGAAGAGTCAGATATGTATTTATACCCAGATTTAGATACATGGGTTATCTTCCCATGGACAGCAGGACAAGGAAAAGTTGCTCGACTTATCTGTGATGTTTATAAAACAGATCATACACCATTTGAAGGTGATCCACGTTCAAACTTAAAACGTGTCTTAGAAAATATGAGAGAATTAGGATTCTCAGATTTGAATTTGGGGCCTGAGCCAGAATTCTTCTTATTTAAATTAGATGAAAAAGGCGAACCAACATTAGAATTAAATGATAATGGTGGATACTTTGACCTTGCACCAACAGATTTAGGTGAAAATTGTCGTCGTGATATTGTATTAGAACTTGAAGACATGGGCTTTGATATTGAAGCGAGTCACCATGAAGTCGCACCAGGTCAACATGAAATAGACTTTAAATATGCAGATGCAATTACAGCTTGTGATAACATTCAAACATTTAAACTTGTTGTAAAAACAATTGCACGTCAACATAATCTACATGCGACATTCATGCCGAAACCTTTATTCGGTGTTAATGGTAGTGGGATGCACTTTAACATGTCATTATTCAAGGGCAAAGAGAACGCATTCTATGATCCAGATGGCGATATGCAAATGACGAAAGATGCTTATCATTTCATAGCAGGTACTTTGAAAAACGCACGTGGTTTCACAGCTGTATGTAATCCTTTAGTAAACTCATACAAACGTTTAGTTCCAGGTTACGAAGCACCATGTTATATCGCTTGGAGTGGTAAAAACCGTTCACCATTAATCCGTGTACCAACTTCTCGTGGATTATCTACACGTGTTGAAGTACGTTCAGTAGATCCAGCTGCCAATCCATATTTAGCATTAGCGAGCACTTTTAGAAGCAGGTTTAGATGGTATTAAAAATAAACTAGAAGTTCCAGAACCAGTTAACCAAAACATTTATGAAATGAATCGCGAAGAACGTGAAGCTGTTGGTATAGAAGATTTACCTTCAACTTTATACACTGCTGTTAAAGCAATGAAAAATAACGCACCAATTAAAGAAGCTTTAGGCAATCATATTTATAATCAATTTATTAACTCTAAATCAATTGAGTGGGATTATTATAGAACACAAGTTTCTGAATGGGAAAGAGAACAATACCTTAAAGAATACTAGGTGCTAAACAAGAGGGATAATATCAGTAATATCAACAACTCGGGTCATTCTGAATGAATGATCTCGGGTTGTTTTTTTGCACCGATTTAATGTTAGGAAGTGTTTTGGGTGCGGGTTTTAAATTCCAAACTGGATAATCACTTTTATAGTTATACCATTTTTAGCCCACTTTATTACTAAAAGTCAGATGAAAAACAAGCATAAAAATGATTTGCAAATACAAAAATTAATTAAATCACAGGATATGTTGTCTAAAGAAGCGACACATATTAATTATATTACTCATGCAAATCTTAGCTATTTTAATAACATCTTACGTTAAAACATTATTAATAAAGAACAGCCCCAAATAACTCGATTTGAGTTATTTGGGGCTGTTTGTTGAGATAATATAATTGTAGTGATACACCTATATTAACCGAATATCGCGTGCACGAAAGGTAATAAATATAATGTAAATAAAGTAAGACATATTCCAAAGTATATAATAAATGCACGCGCTTCTTTTGATTTGAAGAAAATAATCACCTCAATCATTATAAACTGAAACTTAATTTTAAGATAAAAGGATTATAAGAGTCAACAAAGAGCATTATAATGCACATTAATATTTGAAGCTATTGTATTATTAATTGTATGTATGATGTATAAGTAGTAATATGTAACTAATAAATATTATTTATCTTGATAAGGGGATGGGTAGATGAACAAGATTAAACTAAGTACATTGAGAGCGGCATCATTAAAAGAATTAGAGAGTAGTATTAATGCATTTTTAGAAGATGATGAAGTGGCAGGTTATCAGTTACTAAATGCTACAGTACGAGAAGTTGAGGAACGCACATACTCATCGAATGAAGAAGAGTTTAATGCTATACTGACATTCATAAAAAATACTTAAAATAAAAAAGTCGAGTATGAAGTTTTAACTTTTTACTCGACTTTTTTATTTTGTGAAAAGGATCTATAAAGTAACGACGATAATTTAAGAAAGATGTTAAAACTACTATAATATAGTTATGTAAACTAAAGTGAAAAATTTTATTTCTTATCGTTCTATTGCTAATACGTATTAAAATGATACATAAAAAAACTGCCCGCATTTGATATGCGGCAGTAAAGGTTATTTCTTTTTATATTTCGTTACGACTGCTTGGATAACAAAAACAATGAAACCAATAAGGACACCTAAACAAATCGCTACGACTGCTCGATACCATTAACGGTAATTGAAATTGATTTTGTAATATGAGTCCTACAATCACTGCAATAATCACTGCGATGATTGTAATCATATTCTCTTTAAATATACTCAATTTGTTCACTCCTATCTAATGTATTATAGCACGAGTTTATCAGTGATATAAAATAAAATATTATTATTCGTCATTATAATTACGTTGAATATTATAACAGAATTTTGTCATTTGAATTAAAGTATAAAATATTGTGGACTACGCTAACTTGACGGCTTAATTGATTTTCTATATGATAATTTGGACAATTCAAAAGAAGTAGGTGCAACAGTGAAATCGACTAAAAAAATGACGATATTAGTTGTTAGTGTGATTGTGTTAGGTGTACTTGCGTTTCAATTTATAAATGGAACAGGGCCTTTTCAAAATAATGGATCAAAATCAGATTCTGGACCTAACGAAACTGAGGAAGTGCACATTGAACGTGTTGTTGATGGTGATACTTTGGTTGCCAAAGATGACAATAACAAAGAACTGAAGGTTAGACTTATCGGAGTGGACACGCCAGAAACAGTTAAACCTGATACTCCAGTTCAACCATATGGTAAAGAAGCTTCTGATTATTCTAAAGCACAATTGACAAACAAAGACGTTTTTTTGGAATATGATAAAGAACAAGAAGATCAATATGGAAGAACATTAGCTTATTTATGGTTAGATAAGCATACAATGTTTAATGAAGAATTAATAAAAAAAGGTTTAGCTAAAGAAAAATATTATGCACCTAATGGTAAATACAGAGACGTATTTGAAAAAGCTGAACAACAAGCAAAAAATAACAATGAGAATATTTGGAGTTAAAGTAATCAACCGAACGTGGTTGTACAAAGTATGCATATAAATGCTAAAAGGAATCATGTGACTTTGTGCACAAAATAAAAGGTAGCTTCCCATTTTAGGGAGCTACCTTTTTATTTTTGCCACTATTCTTTCTAGTAATATCGATTAATGCATATGATTCACTAATTTATTATATTGTTCTTCAGTTAATGATTCATTTGAAGATGCTAGTGTTTCACCAATGACTTCTTTTAAAGATGATTTTGAAGAGACGGTTTCTGCGTAATCTCCTCTAATTGTTGGTCCATCTATGATATTCACACTACCATCTGTAAAATAAACAAGTCCTATACTCTTGATTTGACGTTTTAAGTGTTCATTTATTTTATCTTCTAATACTTTGGCATTTTGAGAAGATTGTTCATATGGATCATAATTATAAAATTCAAAAATCACTGAGTTATTTTTGATACGTTCTATAAATGTATAACTTGTTTTTCGTGTTGTTTGAAATTGTGAATGATATTGATTCGCAATGTAGCGACCGACAGTTTGATTTACTGTGTCTTCATTATTAGATAAAGATTCTAAGTTAGAGTCTACATTAAAATGGTAGAACGTTTTTTGTTTCCAATTTTTAACATTAATGTTGAAGAGCCCTTTATCAGTTATCACGATATAATCGAATGTTCTTGCATATTCAAATAACGGATGTTTTACTGCAAGATTACTTGTAGCAATGATGTCATAAAACTTAATCTTAGTTTCTGTTTTGTATTGTGATAAAATTTCATTTAAATCCTGTTTGGCTTTTCTTAATCCATGATGATATGTATCGTTATTTGCATCAATATCTAACATCTGATTTTTTAAGTATGTGTTTTCACTCGTAACCATACTGATTTTATTAACTAATTGATTCTTAGAATATATTTCAGTATCAAGCTTATGTTTCATAAGGTGATGATTTATAAATACAATAATAATTAATAGAACAATTATTATAAGTAAAATAGAAATTAAAAACATGTGTATCATCCTAATCTTAATTTAATTTTTAACAAGGTTTATTTTACGCCTTTCTTTAAAGTAGTACAAATTGTATTTATTAAATTGTTATAAAAAATACAATAAAATCATTATTAATAACAATTGTGATTATTTGTGTGATTATTCCTATAATAAAAGTTAACTAAGTGAACGTTTGAACAATGATTTATAGTTTTACTTATGACTATAAATAGATATAATAAATTATGCGCAATATAAATAGTGTAGATGGAGGACGACAATTTGAGTGCTATTAAAAGTTATCTCGAGCAAATTACTGAGAAGATCAATGAAAATGAAATTATCGCATTTGATAATCATCCTGTTGCTTATAAAATAATTGATCAATTATTTTATAATGGAATTAAAATCTCAGTGATTAGTTATTCTACGGATATTATTAAATATGTAGCTAAACATACAAATTTTAATATTATATTATCAAATGGTGTGGTTAGCAGTGAATATCATATTATAGTAGGGACAGATGTTGCTCAAACATTTTCAAAATATCGTATTAGTCGGTATTTTGCTACTATGCCTTATATGGCAGATAATTCATTATATCAGACTATACCTGAAGTAGCTGAAATTCAAGTTGCGCTAATACAAAGTGCTGATCAATTTTTGCTTATTAATAGACCTGAATTTTTAAATACCAGATTAGCACATGATTTTATACATATAGGTGATTTTTAAAATTAAATGTGTTTTATTTCACATTTTCATGTTTTATACATTGAAAAACGCTTCTACAAATTATATAATGAATATTATTGGAAACGCTTACTTTGAATAGGAGGTGCTCATTTGCCAGATACTAAAAATAATAATATTAAACAAATTGTAGAGACGCTAAATGAAAATGTAGCTAGTTTATTTAAATATAATGGTGAAGTTGCTAAACAATTATTTTTGCATGATAAATTTAATTTAAATGGAAAAGTAGACATAAGTGTTGAAAGAAAATTTTTAGGGGAAGTTTTAAAATATATACCTAAAACATTTAAATCTGTGCTATATGATGGCACATCCTCAACGTCAGATTTCACGAAAATTGATTTTCCTAAAGTGACACACGCTAATATCTTTGATAACGAAGATATCATCATGACGATTATTGTTTATGATGTAGAAGATGAAGATTGGATGTTTAGATGGAATCATAATATTAGGATGCACTGAGAAACATATTTATTTCCATTCAATCAAATGGGATGTAGATTATGTTAAACCAGAAATCGTCTTGATGTATGAATTGTTGGATCCTATCGATTATCATCAAATTCCTAATTATAGAAGTGTCATTGATTCATTAAGTTATTATCAATTCGTTATCTTACGCTTAGTTGTTGGAGATGAACGTATTAACCAAGCATTAATTTCAGAAAAGAAAGCAATATAAAATCCTTCAAATCAGAATGTCAGTCTTTTAACTAAAGCACATTTGATTTGAAGGATTTCTTTATTTAATATTTATGAATGCATCGTGTTAGATTTTTAAACATTGACCATTATAGCAGTATTCATATGTTGATTTAACCGCTTTTTCTGCATCTGTTACATCTATACCGAACATGATAGATATTTCCGAAGCACCTTGGTTCATCATTTTTAAATTTATATTAGCTTCGGCAAGCGCATGCGTTATTGTATTGGCTGTGCCGACAATTCTATGCATACCTTCTCCTACGATCATGAGTACAGCTAAATCGTGCTCTACACTCAACTCATCAACATCACAACGTTCGCGAATATCGTTTAAGACTTGCTCTTCTCTATGTTGAATTTCTTTTGAACGCATTATGATACTGATACTGTCTATACCTGAAGGCATGTGATCGAATGAAATCTCATAATCTTCAAGTACACCTAATATTTTACGTGTAAAACCAACTTGTCTATTCATTAAGTATTTTTTGATGTTCAGTACTGTGAAGTCTTTGTCACAACTAATACCACTGACAACGTTATTAGAGTTTATTTCTCTATCATGACGAATATATGTCCCTATATCATTAGGTCTATTCGTATTTTTAATGACGACAGGAATTCTATCTTTATGCAATGGCCGCAGTGCTTCATCATGGAAGACACCAAAGCCGGCGTATGAAAGTTCACGCATTTCTCTATAAGTAATTTCATCAATCACTTCAGGATCTTTTACTATAGAAGGATTGGCTCTGAAAATACCAGATACATCTGTAAAGTTTTCATATATATCTGCTCTAACACCTCTAGCGACAATTGCTCCAGTAATATCAGAACCGCCACGTGGGAATGTAACAATGTAATTTTGTCTTGAAAGGCCAAAGAAACCGGGAATAATTAATTTTTCATCATATGCTCTTAATTTATACAATGCTTCATAAGATTGATCTAAGATTTGGGCATTTTGGGGTAAATCTGTAACAGTTATGCCGAGCATCTCCGGGCGAAATATAACGGGTAGGGATGCCTTGACTGTTATTATACTCAGCGATCAATTGAGCATTAAAGTTTTCTCCACAAGATAATAAAGCATCTAACAAACGAGAAGGTTTGTCTTTTAATGTAGCAATGTAAGATTCTAGTGTTTGATCAATCGTAGATAGTAATGTATCACTCATATGTAATTCATGAATAATATCGGCATAGCGCTGAATGATTTCTTCTTTTTTAGAAATATAGTCTAAACGATCAATTACTTTTTCGTATAGACGAATTAATAAATCAGTTGTTTTCACATCTTCTTTATGTCGTTTCCCTGGTGCAGAAACAATAGTGATTTTTCTATCTTCGTCCGAATTAACAATATTTAATACTTTTTTTATTTGTTCTGCATTAGAAACAGAACTTCCTCCAAATTTTGAAACTTTCATAGTGACATACAACCTTTCTAAAAAATCAGAAAATTTTGTTTAGTTTTTATCACGAGAGTGATAGGATAGATATACGATTTAGATTTTCAAGCTTTACAAAAATAATGAATGAATTTATACTATACCATATTCAAGTATTTTTCAACTGTACAATTGTATTTTTTAGAAGAACAATCGGAGGAATGAATTTATGAAGGAATTAAATGTAGCCCTGCTCGGTTTAGGTACTGTAGGTTCAGGTGTAGTAAAAATTATTGAAGAGAATAGAGAACAAATTAAAGAAACAATGAACAAAGATATTAATATTAGACATATCTTGGTACGCGACAAGAGTCGTTCAAGACCTATAAATGTTTCGAAGTATCATTTGACGGAAGACATTGATGAAATATTAAATGATGATTCAATTGATATCGTCGTAGAAGTCATGGGTGGTATTGAACCAACAGTAGATTGGTTGAAACGTGCTTTAAGCGAGAAAAAACATGTTATTACAGCAAATAAGGATTTATTGGCAGTTCACTTGAATGTATTAGAAGAATTAGCTCAAAAAAATGATGTAGCTTTAAAATATGAAGCAAGTGTTGCGGGTGGTATACCAATCGTCAATGCGATAAATAACGGTTTAAATGCAAATAATATCAGTAAATTCATGGGTATTTTAAATGGAACATCAAACTTTATTTTAAGTAAAATGACACAAGAAGAAACATCATTTAAAGATGCTTTAGACGAAGCGCAAAGATTAGGTTTTGCTGAAGCAGATCCTACTGATGATGTTGAAGGCATCGATGCGACAAGAAAAGTAGTAATTACGTCTTATTTATCATTTAACCAAGTCATCAATTTAGCTGATGTAGATAGACATGGTATTAGTGACGTTGAACTTTCAGATATTAAAGTAGCCGATGAATTAGGATATAAAATCAAATTAATTGGTAAAGGTACATATGAAAATAGCCAAGTACAAGCTTCTGTAGCGCCAACACTAGTTAATAAATCGCATCAATTAGCTTCAGTTGAAGATGAATTCAATGCAATTTATGTTATCGGTGATGCTGTCGGTGAAACAATGTTTTATGGTAAAGGTGCAGGTAGTTTAGCTACAGGTAGTGCTGTAGTAAGTGACTTATTGAATGTCACATTAAACTTTGAAACGAATTTGCATACATTACCACCACACTTTGAATTGAAAACTGCAGAAACAAAAGAAATGATGGATGACGAGGATACAATTTCGTTTAAAGATAAAGAAAGTTATTACTTAGTAGTCCAAACAGATGGTGAAGAAATAAACAAAGTTGAAACTCAAATTAAAAGTATATTACCTTTCCATAAATCATTATCAGTATCAGAGCGTGATGCGCATACTGTAGGTATAGTCATCGTTGGTATCGATGAAGCACCAGAGACCTCTATTACAGAGTCAGGTTATATTGTTAAGAAAATTTATCCAGTAGAAGGGGTTTAATATTTATGAAAAGATGGCAAGGATTAGTAGAAGAATTTAAATCATATTTACCCGTAAATGAAGCAACACCACAGTTAACATTAAATGAAGGACATACCCCTTTAATTTACTGTGAGAACATGTCAGAGATGCTTGATATTGAATTACATGTGAAGTATGAAGGTGCAAATCCAACAGGTTCGTTTAAAGATAGAGGTATGGTTATGGCTATGGCCAAAGCAAAAGAAGAAGGCAAAAAAATAGTGATTTGTGCTTCTACAGGTAATACATCAGCATCAGCTGCAGCATACGCTGCACGTGCTGGTTTAAAAGCAATCGTTGTAATACCAGAAGGGAAAATTGCTTTAGGCAAATTATCTCAAGCTGTTATGTATGGTGCTGAAATTGTTTCAATAGAAGGCAATTTCGATGAAGCTTTAGAAATTGTTCAAGAAGTTGCTAAAAATGGTGAAATTGCACTTGTAAATTCAGTGAATCCATACCGTATTGAAGGTCAAAAAACAGGTGCCTTTGAAGTAATTCAACAATTGGACGGTGTTGCCCCTGATATTTTATCTATACCAGTAGGTAATGCTGGAAACATTTCGGCTTATTGGAAAGGTTTTAAAGAATATCACGACAAGCATGATACGCAATTACCTAACATGTACGGATTCCAAGCTGAAGGTGCTTCGCCAATTGTACAAAACAAAGTAGTGAAGGATCCTGATACAGTTGCAACAGCAATTAGAATAGGGAACCCTGCAAGTTGGGATAAAGCGACAAATGCATTGAATGAATCTAATGGATTAGTCGACAGTGTAACTGATGAAGAAATCTTAGAAGCATATCAACTTATGGCACGAAAAGAAGGCGTCTTTAGTGAACCCGCAAGTAATGCTTCAATCGCGGGATTAATTAAACTACACCGTTCTGGAAAACTACCAAAAGGTAAAAAGGTAGTAGCTGTATTAACAGGTAATGGCTTAAAAGATCCTGACACTGCAATTTCTTTATTAGATAACCCTATTAAACCTTTACCAAATGATAGAAAGAGTATTCTAGACTACATCAAAGGAGCACTATAGCATGAGCGATAGGTTATATTTAAAAATTCCGGCATCTACTGCAAATTTAGGTGTCGGTTTTGATTCTATAGGAATGGCTTTAAATAAATTTTTATATTTAGATGTGAAAGTAAGTAAGAATAATGTTTGGACATTTAACCATAACGGCCCAAATGTTGAAGGATTACCAACTGATGACAGTCACTATATTTTCCAAGTTGCTCAAAAGGTTGCGCGTAAGTATAACGTTACTTTACCCAACTTAGATATAGAAATGAGAAGTGAAATTCCATTAGCGAGAGGATTAGGTTCTTCAGCCTCTGCATTGGTAGGTGCGCTTTATATTGCTAACTATTTTGGTGATATAGAATTGTCTAAGTATGAATTGCTTCAACTTGCTACAGAATTTGAAGGGCATCCTGATAATGTCGCACCTACGATATATGGTGGTTTAGTACTCGGGTATTATAATCCAGATACAAAGGTTACAGATGTGTCTTATATTGACACACCGAAAGTAGATATTATTATCACAATTCCATCATATGAATTGAAGACAACTGACTCAAGAAATGCGTTGCCTGATACTTTTTCACACAAAAAAGCGGTTCAAAACAGTGCAATAAGTAATACGATGATTAGTGCACTCATACAGCATAATTATGAACTTGCCGGCAAGATGATGGAGCAAGATGGCTTCCATGAACCTTATAGACAGCATTTAATACCTGAGTTCCAATCGATTAAAGCGATTGCTAAACAGTACCAAGCCTATGCGACAGTAATAAGTGGTGCAGGGCCTACAGTATTAAATTTAATTGCACCTGAACGTAGTGGTGAGTTGGTAAGAGAATTAAAGCATGAATTTGAAAGTTGCCGATCTGAACTTGTTACAATCAACGAATCTGGTGTAGAAACTAAAGTATTGTACCAACATCTTTAATTTGGTGTAGTATAGAATGAAGATGTTGAAAGGAGATAGGCAACATGAGTAAATATAAAGTAATAGTAATGGATATGGACGATACGTTGATGAATGCTGAAAATAAAGTCAGCCCTGAGACAGAATCTTATTTAATTGAGATACAAAAACAAGGGTATAAAGTTATTTTAGCTTCAGGTCGTCCAACTGAAGGTATGCTACCCACTGCGAAATTGTTAGAGTTAGATCGATATAATAGTTATGTGATTAGTTACAATGGTGGTCAAACAATCAATGTTCGTGATGAAGCGGTTGAAGTGAGCCGAGCAATAACGAAAGAAAATTTTGATTTAATTGTAGATTTTTGTAGAAAACATGAATTGTTTGTTTTAACTTATCAAGATGGTCACATCATATATGAAGGTGAACACGAATACATGAACATTGAATCAGAGCTTACTGGTTTACCAATGAAGCATGTAGTTGATATAAAGGCGTATATTCAATCAGATGTGCCTAAAATTATGGGCGTTGATTATGTTTCTAAAGTTTCAGCTATTAACACTGAATTAGATGGCAGTTTCAATGAAGCTGTAGATGTTACAACAAGCAAACCTTACTTTTTAGAATTTATGACAAAAGACGTATCTAAAGGAAATGCAATTATTGCTCTATGTGAGAAATTGGATATAGATATAGCACAAGTCGTCGCATTTGGTGATAGTTCTAACGATATATCAATGCTTGAAGTTGTAGGCTATGCAGTAGCTATGGACAACGCAAATGACGCTGTGAAGGCTGTAGCTGATGAAATTACTTTAAGTAATATTGATAATGGCATTCCACATACGTTACAAAAAATAATAAAATAGGCTTGGATTTAAGTTTAGTTTATATTTGTTCAATTTAAAAAATCACCAATTCCTTGGCATATCAAGCCATTGAATTGGTGATTTGTTTTATGAATAGAGCAATCGTCTAAAGTTCGTTTACGTATTTATTTTGCTGTATGTGTCCATTCATTTTTACCGCGATGTCGTTTAACATGCGCGTATACCTGATCAGCCGCATAATCTAAATTTGTGTAGACTGTAATAGAAAATGCGGATTGATTCTCTTCAAAATCTTCTTCGAGAAATAAATCTTTAAGATGGTTAAAAAGACTTTCCATTTGTGAATGGTCTAAACTACTATACTCCCTTAATGTGCGTTTAATTAAGCGGTTATGTCTATCTTCAAGTGATTGCACAACAATAACGAAGCGTTCCTCAGTTTCTAAAATATCGTCAAATAAATTCGTTTGTCCAATCATAATTTCCACCTCTAAGTTACGTTTATTATTATAATCCATTATACTATATTTCTCTTCAACTGAAAATATCATCGCCTTATAGATTTGAATATGTGTTGAATTCAATAAACACGATTTATTATAAAAGAAAAAGCATTGATGCACAGAAACAAATAATTGCTTCTGTGCATCAATGCTAAGACATTAACTGTAATCGTGACTTTTTAAATCCAACTCTTCAAGTTTAACAATTTTAGTTTTTTTGAAATACTTATGACCAAAGTAAACAATAGCTAAAATCACCATAGGGAAAATATTTCGGAATAATGCTCCGAAATCACGAGCCATTACAGCACCAAATGAATTTCCAACAAATAAGAATAGTAAAGCAAGAATTACAATGATAGGTCCTAATGGGTAAAATGGTGCTTTATAAGGAAGTACATCATCAGGATTTTTATTTTGTTTTTTAATTGCTGACCGTAATCTTATTTGTGCTAAAATACTGGATCCCCAAATTACAATGACTAAAGAACCAATGATATTAAGTAATGTGAAAATAATATCAGATTTGAATTGGGCGATAATAATTATAGCTAATACAATGATAAAAGTAACAAAAAGTGCGGCCATTGGTAATTTTGTAGTTTTATTTAATTTACCTAAGAATCTTGGTGCTTGCTTATCTTCTGCCATTGAGAATAGCATACGACTCGTAGTATAGATACCTGAGTTCGCTGCAGATAATAATGCAGTTAAAATTACAGCGTTAATTACAGATGCTCGCAAATGCAATACCTACACGGTCAAATACAATTGTAAATGGACTTTGTGCTACTGATTCACTTTTGTTCAATAACATTGGATCAGTATAAGGAATAATTGCTGATATGACAGCTATTGATAATACATAGAATAATAAAATTCTCCAAAATACTTGTTTAATTGCTTTAGGCATTGAACGATGCGGATTGGAGGATTCTCCAGCCGTTACAGCAACAACCTCAGTACCACCAACAGAGAAACCCGCGACCAGTAATACGCCTAAGAAGCCTGAAATCCCACCAACAAACGGTGCTTCTCCGCTTGTGAAATTGCTTAAACCATATGTTTTACCACCTAAGATACCAACAATAGTTAATACACCAATCACAATAAATACAACAATTGTGATAACTTTTATAAGTGACAACCAAAATTCTGTTTCACCAAAAGCTTTAACTGAAAAAATGTTCAGTAAAAAGAGTAAACATAAAAAGATAATACTCCACGTCATTGGTGAGAAGAATTGAAATACATCCCAATAATAAAGTACGCTTGCAGATATAATGATATCAACACTCGTTACGAGTAACCATATTGCCCAATATAACCAACCCATCGTAAAGCCTAATGAACTATCCACGAAACGGGTAGAGTATGAACTGAATGACCCCGAAACAGGATAAAACGTAGCTAATTCACCGATAGATGACATTAAGAAATACAGCATTACGCCAATAATCAAGTACGCCAATATTGCGCCGCCTGGACCAGACTTGAGATATAACATTCCCAGTTGCTACAAATAAACCAGTACCGATGGCGCCGCCTATTGCTATCATTGAAATATGTCGAGAGTTAAGACCACGATTCATATTATTTTGTGCCATAAAAAATCTCCTATAATCTATTGAATTTTATATATACAGTCCATTTTAATGCTTTTAAGTGATACAAGCAATGCCTTTTGTGACTTAAAATTCATAAAATATTTAAATATTTAGAAAACTTTCACATATTTCAATGATACTTTGTTGCTTTTAAAATCATATTACATTAAAATAAGTGCTAGATAATAATTATTATTATTTAGAAAATCGAGGGGGAATTTTTATGAGTAATGATAAAAAATTGACAAGCCTTTTTGGTGCGCCAGTCTCGGACAGAGAAAATAGTATGACGGCAGGACCTAGAGGACCACTATTAATGCAAGATTGGTACTTTTTAGAGCAAATGGCTCATTTTGATAGAGAAGTTATTCCTGAACGACGCATGCATGCGAAGGGTTCTGGAGCATTTGGTACATTCACAGTAACAAATGATATTACAAAATATACTTCTGCAAGTATTTTTTCAGAAGTTGGAAAACAAACAGAAATGTTTGCACGTTTTTCAACAGTAGCCGGAGAGCGTGGTGCGGCAGACGCTGAACGTGATATCCGTGGATTTGCTTTGAAATTTTATACGGATGAAGGTAACTGGGATTTAGTAGGTAATAACACACCAGTATTCTTCTTTAGAGATCCTAAATTATTCGCGAGTCTTAATCACGCAGTAAAACGTGATCCACGAACTAATATGCGTAGTTCGCAAAACAATTGGGACTTTTGGACTTCGTTACCAGAAGCATTACATCAAGTAACAATCTTGATGTCAGATAGAGGGATTCCAAAAGGTTTTAGAAATATGCATGGCTTCGGTTCTCATACTTATTCAATGTACAATGACAAAGGTGAACGTGTATGGGTGAAATTCCATCACAGAACTCAACAAGGCATTGAAAACTTACAACCTGAGGAAGTAGCAAGCGTTATTGCTAACGATAGAGAATCATCACAACGTGATTTATTCGAAGCAATCGAAAATAAAGATTATCCAAAATGGAAATTATATATTCAAGTGATGACTGAAGAGCAAGCAAGAAATCATAAAGATAATCCATTCGATTTAACTAAAGTTTGGTATAAAGGTGATTATCCGCTAATTGAAGTTGGTGAATGGGAACTGAACCGTAACCCTGATAACTACTTCCAAGATGTTGAACAAGCCGCATTTGCGCCAACAAACATTGTACCAGGATTAGATTTTTCACCGGATAAAATGTTACAAGGCCGCTTATTCTCATATGGTGATACACAACGTTACAGACTGGGTGCTAACCATTGGCAAATTCCAGTAAACCAACCTAAAGGTGTAGGTGTTGAAAATATTTGTCCATTCAGTAGAGATGGTCAAATGAGAATTTTAGATAATAATCAAGGCGGTGGCACACACTATTATCCAAATAGTGATGGTTCTTTTGAAGATCAACCACAATTTAAAAAACCTGGATTACCAATTGAAGGCGAAGCATATGAATATGATTTTAGACAAGATGATGACAATTACTTCGAACAACCAGGTCGCTTGTTTAGATTACAATCTAAAGAGCAACAAGAGCGTATATTTGTAAATACTGCAAATGAAATGCAAGGTACTACATTAGAAGTTCAACACCGTCATATCCGTCACTGTTACAAAGCTGATAGTGAATATGGTAAAGGCGTAGCGAATGCATTAGGTATTGATATCAATGATGTAGATTTAGAAGTAGCAGACTAAGTTAATATGATGGGTATTAACTTTCTAAGATTTTTAAAACCTTAAAGCAGAATTTATAATTAAAGGTAGCTTCCAATATAATGGAGGCTACCTTTTTATGTTATCTCGTTTTAATTCCTAAAAAGTTTTGTGAATAAAAATGGATTTTACCGCAATTATTGCACATTAGTGCAATTAACGGCGTTGCATCATTTCCTAATGAAGCTGTTAATAAGGGCGCGAAATAATGCCCATTTAAAATTTCGATTTTAGGCTGTTCACAATTACAAATACTTTTGTCTTTTGTTTTTGTCGTTATTGAATTAATGATATGACTTTTCTGCTCGTCTGACATGTGGCGATTTTCCATAAAATTCTCCTCCAATAATAAATACTTATTCTATTATAAGATGTTTCACGGTTGATTAGAAGACTGCTTAAAAATTTAAAAGTGACAATTAAGTTGTAAAATGTTAATTAACACTTATTAATGACCTATAAGATTTGAAAGCTATGGAATGCATGGCAAAAGGGTTTATTTCTGTGTGATGATCTAATCAAATTTAAAGTTTCATAATAAAAATAAAGGAATCTCTATTATGAAAAAGCCCTTAGAAAATGAAATAAAAAAAGATACTCTCAATAAAAATGAATATAAAAAACATACTAAGATTAGCTGTGAAGAAATCTATGACGATAGATTTTTTCACAGCTATTTTTTATAGTTGTAGAGAGAAGTAGATCGAGCAGACTCTTGGATTTTAAATCCGTACTAAAAACTGATCAGCTTTACTCTCGCCTTTTGAAATTCGATTGTAGTATGTTGGGTTCTTGAAACCGTGTATAGGAAAGTGAAATGAGAAAGGTTAAGTAAAGTTTTCGCTTCTCAAACTTTTTTTAGGAGGTTTGATTTATATCGAATACTTAGGAATTGATATTAGTAAAAAAGATAGTGTAATTGCCCACTATTCTGAAAAGCAATTTGTTAAAGAATTTACAATGCAAAATAACCAAAATGGATTTAACCATTTACTTAAATATTTGAAGCAATTTCATGATATGTGTCTCATATTTGAATCGACTGGAATTTATTCAAGAGCTATGGCTAAGTTTTGTAAGACAAATCATATTAATTTCGTTGAAATTAATCCGTTAGAAGCAAAGTTTAAAACAAGTTCTTTAAGGTCCTGGAAAACGGATAAGTCTGACGCTCACAAGTTAGCTCTATTAGCACCAAATCTTTCAAAAAAGAGTATGAAACAATCAGATAGTTCTATTTATTTCGAATTAAGAGAAAGAGCTCGATTTCATCTTGAAATCGAAAATAATCAAAATCGTTTAAAAATAGAATTGATTGAAGTGCTTCATCAAACTTTTCCCGGATTAGAAAATCTTTTTAAAAATCGCTATTCTATAATTGCCCTTAATATTGCGGAATGCTTTTCTCATCCAGACTTTGTGCTTCAAAAAGCCCCACACACATTAACTTTAGATATACTTAACTCAACAAATAAAGGTATGTCTCTAGAAAAAGCAGACAAGTATTCAACACTTTTACTTCAATTAGCGAATGAAAGTTATCCAAATGTAGAAGCAGAATCATTTTTAGTCCAAAAAGTTCAAATTATTACTCAACAATTAAAATTTTCTATTCAACAGATGGATAAGCTAGATAATGAGATGATTGATTTAGCACGAGAATTAAATTGCTTTCAAAATATTATTTCTATTCCAGGTATAGGAGAATTAACAGCGGCGATGATTATTGGAGAATTGGGAGATATTTCTAACTTTCACTCTCATAAACAATTAAACGCATTTGTAGGTATTGATATCAAACGATATCAATCTGGGTTAACGCATTATAGAGACACAATTAATAAACGTGGAAACAAAAAAGCACGTCGTTTATTATTTTTGGTTATATGTAATATATTACGTGGTCAACACCGTTTTGAAAATCATATAGTAGATTATTATTATAAATTAAGAAAGCGACCTAATGAGAAATCTCATAAGACTGCAATAGTAGCTTGTATGAACCGCCTATTGAAAACAATTCATTATTTAGTTACTAATAATAAGTTATATGATTATCAAATGTCCCCACATTAAAACAATCATACAATCAAATATATATTAACACCTTATTTTAAAAAATAAAATCATAAGGTCTATTTTAGTATGCCTTTTTTAAATACTAGTACTTGACTAATCGTAGGAAATAGAGCCTGGGACATAGCATATGTCCTCAGGCTCATTTTTATATTGGCAGTGGCTGACTGAATTGAAAATGCGCTTATATCAAGCTTTTTTCAGTTCTAGTCAGCTGTGCTTGGGGTGGGACGACAAAATTTTATTAGAAAAATTAGATTTCTGTCCCACTCCCTATCTACGTTCTTAGGTGACACCATTATGGAAACACCTTTATTTCTGGAACTTAACAAATCATTTAAGTTCTGTATTACTTTTAAATATGTCGTATTCAAAAGATAAGGTCTAACATCATATTATTTTGTTTCGCGATGTAACGTATATTTGTTTAATCTTGGACAGAACTTTTTAAGTTCTATACGCTCGGGATTATTACGTTTATTTTTAGTAGTAATATAGTTACGCTCGCCAGACTCAGTACAAGCCAATGTAATATTTACGCGCAAAGTTGACACCTCTTTCTTAACAGGAATGATTACGCTTTAAAATTCTATCATATAAATTATTCAATTTCAATTACTTTTCTAAAATATATATGCATTAAAGAAGATATGAATTATCTCATTCAAACAAATTGTAATAATGAGTTGGATTTAGAACTTTCTATTTGATTAATTAAATAGATGTGTTATGATTTAAAACGAAATCATTACGATTTAAAAGGAGAGTTATATTAATGGCAAAAAAATCAAAAATAGCAAAAGAACAAAAAAGAGAACGGTTAGTCGCTCAGTATTATGAATTACGTCAAGAATTGAAAGCTAAAGGAGATTATGAAGCTTTAAGAAAATTACCACGAGATGCCTCACCAACAAGATTAACACGTCGTTGTAAAGTTACTGGAAGACCTAGAGGTGTTTACAGAAAATTTGCAATGTCTAGAATTGCTTTCCGTGAATATGCACATAAAGGACAAATTCCAGGTATTAAAAAATCAAGTTGGTAAATACGACCCAAGTTCGTTTACATTTATAGTAAAACAATGTATATTATCAATTGGTTAAGATAAATTAAAAAGTTATTGTTCGGAATCTGATGTAAAAACATGTATTTTCCTTATATAATATTTAAAATCATCATGAAAATCTTACCATTATATTATTGTTTTATTAAAGATGTTAGGGGTTTGTTAAATTATGAAAATTTTTGATTATGAAGATATCCAACTGATACCAAATAAATGTATTGTTGATAGTCGCTCTGAATGTGATACAACTGTTAAATTTGGTTCAAGAAACTTTAAATTGCCAGTAGTACCAGCAAATATGCAAACAGTGATGAATGAAGAATTAGCAGAATGGTTTGCAGAAAATAATTATTTTTATATTATGCATAGATTTGACGAAGAAGCTCGTATTCCATTTACTAAAAGGATGCAAGATAAAGGTTTGTTCGCATCTATTTCTGTAGGAGTGAAAGAGCGTGAATTCGGTTTTGTTGAAAAATTAGCAGCAGAAAAAATAATCCCTGACTATATTACAATTGATATTGCACATGGTCATTCAGATTCAGTCATTAATATGATTAAACATATAAAAGCACATATTCCAGAGACATTTGTAATAGGCTGGTAATGTGGGTACACCTGAAGGCGTTCGTGAACTTGAAAATGCCGGTGCAGATGCTACGAAAGTAGGTATAGGCCCTGGTCGCGTTTGTATTACTAAAATTAAAACTGGTTTTGGAACTGGTGGTCGGCAGTTATCAGCACTCAACCATTGTAGTAAAGCAAGCACGAAAACCAATCATCGCTGATGGTGGTATCAGAACACATGGTGATATCGCTAAATCAATTCGCTTTGGCGCATCAATGGTAATGGTGGGTTCATTATTTGCGAGCACATGAAGAATCTCCTGGCGAAACTGTTGAATTAGATGGTAAAATGTATAAAGAATACTTTGGTAGTGCTTCTGAATTCCAAAAAGGCGAACACAAAAATGTTGAAGGTAAAAAAATGTTTGTTGAACACAAAGGTTCTTTACTGAATACTTTAATAGAAATGCAACAAGATTTACAAAGTTCAATTTCATATTCAGGTGGCAAAGATTTGAATGCGTTAAGAAAAGTGGATTATGTAATTGTTAGAAACTCTATTTTTAATGGTGATAGAGACTAGTTTTATAGTGGGTGTATAAAATCAGAAAAATTTTATTATATATAGTTGTTTTGTTAATCATAGTATTAGTCGTTCCAATCAAAGAAACAGCTCCTATGACATCGTTACAACAACAGTTTAAATCAAAAGTGGATGGTTGGACATCAGAACAATCTACTTCTGATGATGCGTTGAAAGTGCCGAGTGAACAAGAATTTGCTGTGAATAATATTCAAATGAACATGACTAAAGATGAAGTTGACAAAAAGTTAGGAGACGCACAACGTGTGACTTCTAGTGAGTACGGTACAAATTGGCATACTTACTACTCTGGTGATTATAGATCATTTGTGATGGTGAGTTACATTGATGATAAAGTAAATGCACTTTATAGTAATCAGAATGTGATTTCATCAAAATCAAAAATTAAATATGGAACACCCAAAGAAGTCGTTAGAGATAGATTAGGTGAACCTATTACTGAAAAAGAAAAAGGTCATGTAAAATTTGATGTGCAAGATGACGAATTCGACAATTTCCATGATGATCAGATTTATACAACAGCTTTTTACGACAAACATGAGAACAATAACTTAACTGCACTTTTACAAGTTAGTGAAAAAATGGAAAACCGCTTACAACAACAATACGCCGCACCATCAGAAGGGTTAGCGCAAAGTTTCGAATTACAAAACTTTGATTTAGTAAACGCTGAGAGAGTCCAACGTGATTTAGCCTCGTTAAATTATTCGGCTAGTATTTCTGATACTGCTAGAAAACATAGTGTAGATATGGCAGAGCATGATTATTTTGATCATGATAATTTATCAGGTGATTCACCATTCGACAGATTAGAAGCTGACGGTCATGATTTTAATGCGGCAGGTGAAAATCTAGCTTATGGTCAAACAAGTAGCATTTATGCACACCAAGGTTTAATGAATTCATTGGGACATAGAAAGAACATACTAAAAAAAGAATTCAAAACATTAGGTGTAGGTGTCGACTTTAATGAAGATAGACAACCTTATTGGACTGAAAATTACAGTGGATAGTGTTTATTGATTGTTATAAGAGGGTATCTTATAATTTGTGAGGATGAATAAGTTATGACAACAAATAAAAAAGATAAAACAGAAGATATACTTGAAAAAGTAAAAGAAGTCTTAGATAAAAAAGACAAAAAATAAGAGGTTGAGCTCATTGCTCAATCTCTTATTTTTGTGAGAGTGTTTTTAAAGGATTCAATTTATAATTACATTTCTCTAAATAGGCCTACAACTTTACCTAATACAGTTACATGTTCTAAATAGATAGGTTCCATTGTACTATTCTCAGGTTGTAAGCGATAACGTGTCTTTTCTTTATAGAACCGTTTAACAGTAGCTTCATTTTCTTCAGTCATAGCAACAATAATATCTCCATTTTCAGCGATTGTTTGGCTTCTAACGATTACTTTATCACCATCTAAGATACCTGCTTCAATCATACTGTCTCCAACGACATTGAGAATGAAAATATCACTATTATGAGTTGAAGTGAAGTGTTCGGGTAACGGGAAATATTCCTCAACATTTTCTACGGCAGTAATCGGTATACCGGCTGTTACTTTACCGATTACAGGAACATGAATAGTTTCTTCCATATTTAAAGTATCACCTAATTGTTCTGATACAATTTCAATTGCACGAGGTTTAGTAGGATCTCTTCTTATATAACTCTTTTCTTCTAATCTTGATAAATGACCGTGCACTGTAGAACTTGATGCTAATCCTACGGCTTCACCAATCTCTCTTACACTTGGCGGATATCCTTTTGAATGAACTGTTTGTTTTATATATTCGAAAATTTCACTTTGTCGCTTTGTTAACTCTCTCATAGTAGGCACTCCCTAGATTAATTTGTTTTTATTATAGCATGCATATATATATATTACAAACGTTTGTTCGTTTCTTGTTGACTCGGAACAAGTGTTCTGGTAAGGTGTAAATACAAACAAACGTTCTAGGAGTGGCTATTAATGTTGAAAATATATAAACACCAAATAAAAGCGTATGTAACAGTGTTACTTGTTACGATGCTATTAAGCGCATTATTTATTTTAAGTGCACATAACAATGCAGAATCAGAACAGACGTACGAAATGACCGATCATCAAATAACGCATGAACCAGCACAAAGCGAACAATACAATGTGAAAATCGAAGAGAATAGCGAACACGAACAACAACCGGTTATAGCAACGGTTAAATAATTTTTTAAATAGAAGTGATTTGGGAAAGCAAGCATGTTAATAGTAAATAGGGATAAAGTGAGCGAAACGATTTAGTTTCGCTCACTTTTTTGTTATATTTTTCCTAGATTATAAATTACGGAGGTTAACTATGGCTAACAAGGGTAGCGTAGATTTAGAACGTATTAATGAATTAGCAAAGAAGAAAAAAGAACAGGGACTTACTCAAATTGAAGCCAAAGAGCAATCTAAGTTGCGCAAAGCTTATTTAGACGAATTTAGAGGCAAGTTCAAGCAACAAATTGAAAGTACTAGAATTATTGATTCAGAAGGAAATGATGTTACACCTAATAAAGTGAAAAAAATATTAGATTCTAAAGACAAAGAAGATAAAAACTAAATCACTTTTTTGTTAAATAGAAGAAAATTAATGTATAATGGTATTGAATCTTGCTAGAAGAAAGGAAGTCATGTTAGATGAATATAGAAAAAGATCAATTAGCGATAGATACGATTAGAGCGTTAAGTATCGATGCTATTGAAAAAGCAAACTCAGGTCACCCTGGATTACCAATGGGCGCTGCTCCTATGGCCTATACTTTATGGACGCGTCATTTAAACTTTAACCCCCAATCAAAAGATTTCTTTGATAGAGATCGCTTTGTATTATCTGCGGGACACGGGTCTGCGTTATTATACAGTTTATTACATGTTTCAGGTAGTTTAGAATTAGAAGAGCTAAAACAATTTAGACAATGGGATTCTAAAACGCCTGGTCATCCTGAATTTAGACATACGGATGGCATTGAAGTAACAACAGGTCCACTTGGACAAGGTTTCGCTATGTCAGTTGGTATGGCAATGGCAGAAAAACACTTAGCTGGTAAATTTAATAAAGATGACGCACAAGTTGTAGATCATTATACTTATGTACTTGCTTCTGATGGTGACTTAATGGAAGGTGTTTCACATGAAGTCGCTTCATTAGCAGGTCATAGTCAATTAGATAAACTAATTGTTTTATATGATTCAAATGATATTTCTTTAGATGGTGATTTAGATAAAGCATTTTCTGAAGATGTTAAAGGTCGTTTCGAAGCATACGGTTGGAAGCATATTTTAATTGAAGACGGTAATGATATCGAAGCAATTGATAAAGCAATTGAAGAAGCGAAGTCTAATGATGTACCTACAATAATTGAAGTTAAAACAATTATTGGTTATGGTGCACCAAACAAACAAGCTTCTCATGGTGTGCACGGTGCGCCATTAGGTGAAGACGAAAGAAAATTAGCTTTCGAAAATTATGGTTTAGATCCTGAAAAACGTTTCAATGTGCCTGAAGAAGTATATGAAATTTTCCAACAAACTATGCTAAAACGTGCTAACGAAAACGAAGAAGCATGGAATAAACTTGTTGAAGAATATAGCAGTAAGTACTCAGATTTAGCTGAAGAATTTAAACTAGCTATTAGTGGTAAATTACCAGTAAATTATAAAGATGAGTTACCAAACTTCGAAGCTGGCCATAGTGGTGCTTCTCGTGCTGATTCTGGTGAAGTAATACAAGCATTAAGTAAAACAGTACCTTCATTCTTTGGTGGGTCAGCAGACTTAGCTGGTTCTAACAAATCAAACGTAAAAGATGCGGCTGATTTTGACAAAGATACACCAGAAGGCAAAAATATTTGGTTTGGTGTGCGTGAATTCGCAATGGGAGCTGCAGTAAATGGTATGGTCGCACATGGTGGATTACATCCATACGGTGCAACATTCTTCGTATTCAGTGACTACTTAAAACCAGCACTTCGTTTATCATCAATCATGGGCTTAAATTCAACATTCATCTTTACGCATGATTCAATTGCTGTTGGTGAAGATGGTCCAACACATGAACCAATCGAACAATTAGCTGGTTTACGTGCGATTCCTAATATGAATGTGATTCGTCCTGCAGACGGTAACGAAACACGTGTGGCTTGGGAAGTAGCTCTAGAATCAGAAAGTACACCAACATCATTAGTATTAACGCGTCAAAACCTTACAACAATGGACTTACCAAAAGAAACAGTTGAAGAGGGCGTACGTAAAGGTGCTTATGTAGTGTTTGAATCTGACAAAGAAGCAGAATTCTTATTATTAGCAACAGGATCTGAAGTTAATCTTGCTGTAGATGCGGCAAAAGATTTAGAAGCACAAGGTAAAGGCGTTCGTGTTGTATCAATGCCTAACTGGAATGCATTCGATCAACAATCTGCTGAGTATAAAGAATCAGTATTACCATCATCAATTACAAAACGTGTAGCTATTGAAATGGCTTCACCACTTGGTTGGCATAAATATGTCGGCACACAAGGCAAAGTCATCGCAATTGATGGATTTGGTGCAAGTGCGCCTGGCGATTTAGTAATTGAAAAATATGGTTTCACTAAAGAAAACGTATTGAATCAAATACAAACATTCTAATTAATATAATTAATTATTTAAATTGTTGGTATGAGAGCGAAAGTTCTCATACCAATTTTTATTATTAGATATAAAGCATAGCTTATATTTACAAATTGATTTTGTAATTGATATAATACATAAGGTTGAAAAAATATATATTAATTGAGTTGCTCTTGAAAAGGAGCACCAATTTTAGTAAAATTCATTAGGATAGGAAAGTGGGTGAAACAATGGCAACTTGGTTAGCAATTTTATTAATCGTGTTAGCACTAATTCTAGGACTAGTCGGTGGATTTTTCCTTGCAAGAAAATATATGATGGATTATCTTAAAAAGAACCCACCAATTAACGAAGAAATGCTACGTATGATGATGATGCAAATGGGTCAAAAACCATCTCAAAAGAAAATAAATCAAATGATGACAATGATGAACAAAAATCAACAAGATCAAATGAAAAAAACAAAATAATGTTCTATAAAGGGTTCGAGCCAATAAGTGAATTGGTTTGAACCTTTATTTTTTAACAATAAGATTAAATCATTAAATCCTTAGCCATATTAAATATTTTCAAAGTGAATGATAGTTTTATCAAGATGTTTATGTCGCGAACCCTAAAGTATTCAATAATTAAAATGTGAACTTTATATTTCAAATATTCAGAAAACATTTGATTGTGATATGATTTTTGTTATAATTGTGTATATATAAGGGAGGTATCGATAAGTGAAGGATGCTTATGACATGGAAGACAGAGAAGTATTAGATCGACTAGCTAATATGCACATTAACTTTCCGAACGATGAAGCTTTTAAGAAATATCATAACGCAATGCAAATTCATGATATGAATTATCTTAGATATACACTAAATGATGCATTATCGAGCATGTGTTAATTCACATGTGCAATAGAGCAAAAATGATAGAATAAACCTTTACCAAGGTTCATTCACATTGTCGACAAAGTCTTAAAGACTTTGTTGGCATTTTTTATGGTGTATGTTTTAGATTTTTTAGTCTCACAAAGCTTTAGTCATAGCACTTCACTTTCCCAAGAATAAAACAATAGAAAAAATTATATTATTCGCATAGATGTTAAGCATATTTAGTATAAGAAATTTATTATTTATAGAGGGAAAAGATATTGATAGTTGTTATTTACTTAATTTAAAAATGCTAATATATACTATGTAATGTTAGAAACGAGAAAATAGTGGAAAACGAATTAAAAATACTGATTAATATTTTGTTAAGTGATATACTATCGAAAGTAAATATCATCTTATAGAAATTTAAAGAAGGTGTAAGTGTGTTATATTTAGTAATTTCTATAATTTTCGCTTTTATAATGGGACTAGGTGCTATCTTTGTGCGAATGAAAGCGCAAAATTTTCCAGTTAATGAAAAGAAAATTATATTACCACCATTTTTTATGGCAACAGGTGCTTTAATGTACGTTGTTCCATATTTTAGATTAACTGGTCTTGAAATTGTAGAATGTATTATTTTAGGTATAGCGTTTTCTACAATTTTAATATGGACATCTAAATTTGAAACTCAGGGCAGTGAAATATATATGAAACGCTCTAAAGCTTTCCCTATCATTCTTATTTCACTACTGTTAATACGTACATTACTTAAAATATTTATTAGCAATAAAATAGACCCAGGAGAAATTGGTGGCATGTTTTTCTTACTTGGTTTTTCTATGATTGTTCCTTGGCGTTTAGCAATGTTATATAAATATAAAAAGCTTAAAAGCACGTTAATTCAATAGTTTGTAGAGGCTGGGGCATAAATACATGTCTCAGCCTCAATTGTTATATTGGCAGTAGTTGAAAGAAGTGGAAATTCCTTTATATGTAACTTTTAAAGCATTAGTTCTTCATTTATGAAGATAAGTAGTTCTTATATAAGCGCTGAAGCTATTGTCTTTTTTTATAGTCATCTTTGTGTTCTGGAGTCATATGACAAAATTTTATTAGAAAAATTAGCTTTTTGTCTCATCGCCATTATGGTTATACTTGTCTTAGTAGTAAAAATATTATAATATATAAATACGAACAAACGTTCTATTAGAGGTGTTAAAATGAAAGTAATACATACTGCCGATTGGCATTTAGGCAGAATTTTAAATGGTAAATCATTATTAGAAGACCAAGCATATATTTTAAATCGTTTTATAGAAGCAATGGAAAATGAACAACCGGATGTCATAGTCATTGCGGGTGATTTATATGATACGAGTTATCCGAATAAAGATGCGATTCAATTATTAGAAAGTACAATTGATACTTTGAATCTAGAGATGGGCATTCCGCTCATTATGATAAGCGGTAACCATGATAGTAAAGAACGATTGAACTATGGTTCCAAGTGGTTTGAAAAATCAAATTTATATATACGTACAAAACTTGAAGATATGAATGTACCTATTTCAATTGGGGCTATAGATTTTTATACGTTACCGTTTGCAACAATTAATGAAACTCAACATTTTTTAAAAGATAATACGATAGAAACTTATCAACAAGCTTTAAGTAAATCTATTGAATATATGAGTAATAATATAAATAAGAATAATACCAATATTCTTATTGGTCACTTAACTGTACAAGGTGGTGTGCGTTCAGAATCAGAGAGACCTTTATCTATAGGGACAGTCGAATCTGTAGAAGCTGATTCGTTTCAACAGTTTGATAGAGTTATGCTCGGGTCATCTACACCATCCGTTTAGCATAGATTCTGATTTTATAAGCTATAGTGGGTCTATACTCCAATATTCTTTTTCAGAAGTGGATCAACCTAAAGGGTATAGAACCATTGAAATTAATGAAGATACGATTAAAGAGAAATTCATACCGATTGCGCCTTTAAGACAATTAGAAGTTGTAGAAGGCGATTACGAAGACGCGATACAAGAAAAATTAAAGGTAAAAGATAAAGATAATTATTTACACTTCAAATTAAAACATATGTCTCATGTCAGTGATCCAATGGTACATTTAAAACAAATTTATCCTAATACATTGGCACTTACAAACCAGACTTTTGATTTTAGTGCACACATTCATCAAGATAACTATGAAATTCAAAAATTAGATGATGAAACGATAATTGATAAATTCTATAAAAATATTACTGATGAAGAACTAACACAAACTCAAAGTAAAACAGTAGCTAAGGTGTTAAATGATTTGCTCGAAGGAGAATCTGAATAAATGAGACCTTTAACATTAAATTTAAATAATTTCGGACCTTTCTTAAAAGAAATGATAGATTTTAATAACGTAAAAGATAATCAACTTTTTTTAATCAGTGGTAAAACTGGATCAGGTAAGACAATGGTTTTTGACGCAATTGTCTATGCACTTTTTGGTGAAGCGTCTACTAAAGATAGAAAAGAGAGTGATTTAAGAAGTCATTTTGCAGATAGCAAGACACCTATGATTGTAGAATTTGAATTTAAACTAAGAGACCATATTTTTAAGATTGTGCGACAAGGTGCATTTATTAAAGAAGGTAATAAAAATAAAACGCTAGGCCAGTTAGCAATATACCAATACGAAGACAATGAATATAATCTCAGAGAGAGTAAAATAAATACGGGTAATCAATTTATCAGAGATTTATTAGGCGTAAACGCTGAGCAATTCAGACAACTTTTTATATTACCTCAGGGAGAATTCAAGAGATTTTTACTATCTAAAAGCTCAGAGAAGCAAGAAATTTTAAGGACACTTTTTAATAGTCAGCGTTTTGAAGAAATACAGAAACACTTGAGTAACGACGTAAAAGAAGTTAGAGAACAAATTGAAAAAAGATTCAATATGTTAGAAAATAATTGGCATGATATTGAAACATTTAACGATGAACTATTAACTGAATATAAAACAATCAATGCTAGACAAACAAATCGAATTATGAAAGTATTACCAGAATTTAAAGAAAAAGCACGAAAAATACAACAAGAAATAAAAGAAAAAAAGAGTAAATATAAAGATGAAGTGACCACGGCAGAAAATAATTTAAATTATAATTTAAAACTTGAAGAAGCATTAACGCAGACTTAAAGAGAAACAACTGCAATATGAACAGTTACTTTTAGTTGATGACGAAATCAAAAAGAAAATCCAACTATTAAATGAAATTTATGAAGTAAGACCGTTAGCTAATTTGTTAGAGTCTAAAGAAACGTTAACTTTAAAAAAAGAAAAATCAATAAAAGATATCGAAGAAAAAGAAAAATCGATTAATTCACTCAAAGATAAGTCACATGAAAATAAAAAACAACTCGAAAAACATTTACAGTCTTCAGATATATTAGAAGGTTTTAGAAAGTATGTAGAAAAATGTAAGTTGTTTTATGATAAAGCAAGTAAATATCGAGAGGCATATCATCAACGTGAAACAATAAATAAAGCTTATAAAACACTTGAAGAAAAGGTTAAAACACAAAAGCAACTACTGGATGATCTCGCTAAGAAGTTAAACCATCGTAACAGTGATTATAAAAAAGTTGAATTGCTTAATGCACAAATTTATAATTTAAATAATGAAATCAAAGAGTTAAAACAGAATGAACTCAAAAAAATTGAATTTGAAAGCTTACAAAACAGAAAAAAACAAAAGTTAACAGATATAGAAAAATTTCATATGCGGCTTCAACAATTAGATGACAAATACTCTAATATAGACAAAACGAATATAGATTTAAACAATAAAAAGGATATTATTGCAAAAGTTCAATCAGCATTAAATTCAGGTGATACATGCCCGATTTGTGGAAATGAAGTACATTCAATTGAGCAACATCTAGACTTTGATGAACTAACTGAAAGACATCAAGCGTTAACTGCAATAGAAGAACAACATAAAGATATAAAAGAGAAAAAGATAAAATGTGAAAGTGAATTAAACTATTTAAATGAACAAATAGAAAAATTTTCTCAAGAAGAGCTTAATAATACGAATTATCGTGAACTTGAAAAGCGTATTGATTATAAATATGATGAAAAAGAGAATTTAGAAAAAGAAAATGAAGAGATTAATCAATTAAAAGAACAATTACAAAAAAACGAACAAACTTATCATACGCTTGAATTAGATATGAAAAATAAGCAACATACTCTAAGAGAAAATGATATTACTATAAATGATTTCGAACATAACACCGAACTTGATAATGTTGCTAAGTTTGTGAAAGCTTATGAAAGTAATTTAGAAAAGATAAAAGAATATGACAATGTTTTTAATAAATTAGAACAAAATATTCTAAATAGTAACCAACAACTGTCTATTGAAGAAAATAGTAAAGCATATTTAGAATCAAGTTTAAAAGAATTAAAAAATGAATTGGAAAATATGAATCTGAAGATAGATGAAGAAATGGATAGAATTGGCTTCACTCAATTTGAGCAGGTGGAAGCAACAATAGTTAAAGTAGCAGATAAAGACAAAATTGAAGCAGAGGTCAATACTTACAATAAAGAGAAACAGTCATTAGAATTAGTTATTACACAGCTTAGTGAAGAAACAAAAAATAAAAAACTTGAAGATAGCCAACATTTAAAAGAAATCTATCAACAAAAGCAACAAGTATTAGACAAGATAGCTACGGAATTAAGCCAACATGAATATAAGATTGATTTTAATCAGAAGAAAATCAATGAGATTAATTCAATTATAGAAACATTAGAAAAGGAATTGAAAGCACAGCAAGAAGTGTTTCAATTAGCCGAAATATTGTCAGGTAAAAATGATCAAAAGTTAACGTTAGAAAACTATGTATTAATTTACTACTTGGAACGAATTCTTGCTCAAGCCAATCAACGTTTAGCATTGATGACAGGGCAACGCTACCAATTAACAAGAAGAGAACAAATATCACAAGGTTACAGTGGACTTGAAATAGACGTCTTTGACTCGCATTCGAATCAATCTCGACATATTTCATCATTATCTGGTGGAGAAACTTTCCAAGCATCATTAGCCTTAGCATTAGGACTTAGTGAAGTAGTTCAACAAGAGTCTGGAGGAATTGCTTTAGATTCTATGTTTGTAGATGAAGGTTTCGGAACATTAGATCAAGAAACATTAGAAACAGCGTTAGATACATTACTGAGTTTGAAATCTACAGGGAGAATGGTAGGTATTATTTCTCACGTAAGTGAACTTAAGCAAAGAATTCCGTTAATACTTGAAGTTAGTACAGAGCAATATCAAAGTACTACACAATTTAAAAGGCAATAATTGAATAAGGGATTGGTACAGAAATCTAGTTTTTCTAAAAAGATTTCATCGCATGAGCCTGACCCGGCAAAGTTGACTATAAAGTTGAATACAAAAGCATGATATAAGCATATTTTCAATTCAGTCAGCTACTGCCAATATGCTTATAGAGGAGTCTGAGACATAGGCTTCATAGTAAACTAAAAAATGGTGGTTTCTACGTGAAATAAAGTAGAAACCACCATTTTTAATCGCTTATCCATTTTAGTAGCTCAATGAGTTGCTATTTTTCTTATATTTATTGCCATTAATACTAATTCTACTTCTCGTTTAACTTTAGGTAACCCACGAAGTGACATTCATTTGAAACTCAAAATAGCATTCAAGAAACCAAAAACTGGTTATACATCAATGTTTTTTGGTTGTTGAATTATTAGAAAATGATGGTGCTTTGGGTTGACCCATGCGGGAAATACGCTAGTCAAAGACTACGTCAGGCTGAGGCTTTGTCTGCGGTAAACATGCATAAAAAATACCAACAAAATCGTTAGACTTAGTTGGTAGTAAGAAGCAATGGATATCAAATGCTTATTGCTTTTTATTAATTTTTTCACGTAGTAAATCACGAATTTCTGTTAGTAATACAGTATTTTCTTCTACTTCTTCTTCTTCAGGTTTCATTAAGGTGTTTGCAATTTTAACAAAGATGAATAATGCAAAAGCAATGATAATGAAATCTATAATTGATTGTACAAACATACCATATTCGATGCCCATGAATGTCCAACTTTTTGCAAAGTCAACAGTTCCGAAAATCAAGCCAATTAAAGGCATGATGATGTATGCAACTAGTGCTGTAACAATTTTGTTGAAAGCCGCACCCATTACTACAGCTACCGCTAAATCTAAGACATTACCTTTTAATGCAAATTCTTTAAATTCCTTCAACATTTTATAACACCTCTTAATTAAATATAAATTTTATTATACAATAAGTTTTAAATAAAGAGAATAGTTTTTTTAACTAAATTTGATATTAACACTAGGGTTTGTTATTCTAATACGTGGCGAAAGATAAAAATAGAATTTATAGTGTTTTTTCTATTTAGGATTTTAAAAAATTAAATAAGATGAGAAAGGGAGTTATTATTAATGAATTCTTCTAACGATAGACTTAGTGGTAAGAAAATATCTCCAGTTTTTATCTATAGTGCGATACTCGTAGCGATTGTAGTACTTATAGGTGCATTCTTGCCTGAACAGTTTGACACTGTAACAAATACAATCAAACTATGGATAACAGAAAAACTTGGATGGTATTACTTAATACTTACAACGTTCATTGTTTTCTTCTGTGTTTTCCTAATATTTAGCCCAATCGGTAAACTGAAACTTGGTAAACCGAATGATAAACCTGAATTTAATACAATTTCATGGTTTGCGATGTTATTTAGTGTTGGTATGGGAATTGGACTTGTATTCTATGGAGCGGCTGAACCAATGGCTAACTTTGCTGCGCCACCAACTGCAGATCCAAAAACAACTGAAGCGTATACTGAAGGTTTACGCGCAACATTCTTCCATTGGGGCTTCCACGCATGGGCAATTTATGGCGTAGTAGCATTAGCGCTAGCGTATGCTCAATTTAGAAAAGGCGAACCAGGACTTATTTCTAGAACTTTACGACCTATCTTAGGCGATAAAGTAGAAGGTCCTATTGGAACAATAATCGATGTATTAGCAGTATTTGCTACTGTTGTTGGTGTTGCCGTATCACTTGGTATGGGCGCATTACAAATCAATGGTGGTTTGAATTACTTATTCGGAATTCCAAATAATATATGGGTACAAGCAATTATTATTGTGATTGTAACTATATTATTTATCATGAGTGCTTGGTCTGGATTAAGTAAAGGTATCCAATATTTAAGTAATCTAAATATTAGTTTAGGTTTAATATTGATGATAGCTGTACTTATTATTGGCCCAACTGTATTAATTTTAAATATGATGACAAGTTCAACAGGTAGTCTATTGAACTCGTTCCTATTTAACTCATTTGATACAGCAGCTTTAAACCCTCAAAAGAGTGAATGGATGTCTAGTTGGACACTTTACTATTGGGGCTGGTGGTTAAGTCGGAGTCCATTCGTAGGTATATTTATTGCACGTGTATCTAAAGGACGTTCTATCCGTGAATTTATTTCTGGTGTACTTTTAGTGCCTGCATTAGTAAGTTTCGTTTGGTTCAGTGTATTTGGAGTACTAGGTATTGAAACTGGTAAGAAAAATCCTGAAATATTCGATATGACCGTAGAAACACAACTCTTTGCTGTGTTTAACGAAATACCTATGGGTATTATATTATCAATCGTTGCATTAATATTAATTGCATCATTCTTTATTACTTCAGCAGACTCAGCTACATTCGTATTAGGTATGCAAACGACATATGGTTCGTTAAATCCTTCGAATTACATTAAAGTAACTTGGGGTATTGCACAATCATTAATTGCTTTCGTATTATTATTTGCGGGTGGGGGTGATGGTGCACAAGCACTGAACGCGATTCAGAGTGCCGCCATTATAAGTGCCTTGCCGTTCTCCTTTGTAGTTATAATGATGATGGTTTCATTCTACAAAGATGCCAATAAAGAGCGTAAGTTCTTAGGCTTAACATTGACGCCTAACAAACATAGATTGCAAGATTATGTGCAACATCAAGAAGATGATTATGAAGATGACATTATTGAAAGACGTAAACCATTAAGAGACGATGAAAAAAACGAAAAATAATGTGAATTAACTGGGGGATCCTAATGGGCCTCCAGTTTTTTTGTGCGCAAAAAGATTAAATATTAAGCAGGAGCGGTTTTTGTTAAAGCGTTTAATATAAATAAAAAATATAAGCAAAACAGTAAAAAGAATTGTATATATAATTAAATATAGGTGATAATGATTCTCAATTGATAACATTAACTTATTACACAATCATAGCGTGATAAGTTATACTTATACATACTGATTGAAAAATCAAATCTAAATTATATAGGTTTCTAGTATTATGTAGTTGTTTTAAGTTGCATTTAATTATACAATTCAGATAACGGCATATAATCAATATAAATTTCAAGGGGGATTTTTATGGCTTCTAATATCAAACAACAAGCGAAAAAATCGTTTGAGCTTAACGGAAAATCATATACATTTTATGATTTAAATACGTTAGAAGAACAAGGTTTAACGAAAGTATCAAAATTACCATACTCAATTAGAGTATTACTAGAGTCTGTTTTAAGACAAGAAGATGGTTTTGTAATCACTGATGAACACATCAAAGCATTATCTGACTTTAACAAAGGCGCAGAAGGCGAAGTACCATTTAAACCATCTCGTGTTATTCTACAAGATTTCACAGGTGTTCCTGCAGTTGTAGACTTAGCATCATTACGTAAAGCAATGAATGATGTTGGCGGAGATTTGGATAAAATCAACCCAGAAGTACCAGTAGATTTAGTTATTGACCACTCAGTTCAAGTTGATAGCTATGCAAATCCAGATGCATTAGAACGTAATATGAAATTAGAATTTGAAAGAAACTACGAACGTTATCAATTTTTAAATTGGGCTACTAAAGCATTTAACAATTATAGTGCAGTGCCACCGAGCAACTGGTATCGTTCACCAAGTTAACTTAGAGTATTTAGCAAATGTTGTTCATGCTCGTGAAGTAGATGGTGAAACTGTAGCGTTTCCTGACACATTAGTTGGTACTGACTCACATACGACAATGATTAATGGTCTTGGTGTATTAGGTTGGGGCGTAGGTGGTATCGAAGCCGAAGCAGGAATGCTTGGTCAACCTTCATACTTCCCAATCCCTGAAGTGATTGGTGTTAGATTATCTAACGCATTACCACAAGGTGCAACAGCTACAGATTTAGCTTTACGTGTGACTCAAGAGTTACGTAAACAAGGCGTGGTTGGCAAGTTTGTTGAATTCTTTGGTCCAGGTGTACAACATTTACCATTGGCAGACCGTGCAACTATTGCAAACATGGCTCCAGAATATGGTGCGACTTGTGGTTTCTTCCCAGTAGATGAAGAAGCATTAAAATATATGCGCTTAACAGGTCGTTCTGAGGATCAAATCCAACTTGTGAAAAAATATTTACAAGAAAACAGCATGTTCTTCACAGTAGAAGATGATGAACCAGAATATACTAAAGTTGTTGAATTAGATTTATCAACTGTTGAAGCTTCATTAGCAGGACCAAAACGTCCTCAAGATTTAATTTTCTTAAGTGATATGAAAACTGAATTCCAAAAATCAGTTACTGCACCAGCAGGTAACCAAGGTCACGGATTTGATGAGAGCGAGTTTGATAAAACTGTTGATATTGAATTTAAAGACGGTTCAAGTACAACAATGAAAACGGGCGACCTAGCTATTGCCGCAATTACATCATGTACAAATACATCTAACCCATATGTAATGTTAGGTGCTGGACTAGTTGCTAAGAAAGCAGTAGAAAAAGGATTAGAAGTGCCAGAATACGTTAAGACTTCATTAGCACCAGGTTCAAAAGTTGTTACAGGCTATTTAAATGATTCAGGTTTAAACAATTATCTTGATAAACTTGGATTCAACCTTGTAGGTTATGGTTGTACAACTTGTATTGGTAACTCAGGTCCATTACGTGAAGAAATTGAAAAAGCTATAGCAGAAGAAGATTTATTAGTTACATCTGTATTATCAGGTAACCGTAACTTTGAAGGACGTATCCATCCTTTAGTTAAAGGTAACTACTTAGCTTCACCACAATTAGTTGTTGCTTATGCTTTAGCAGGTACAGTAAATATCGATTTACAAAATGAACCACTAGGTAAAGGCAAAGATGGCGAAGATGTATATCTAAAAGACATTTGGCCTACAATTAAAGAAGTTTCAGATACTGTAGATAATGTTGTTACACCTGAATTGTTCAAAGAAGAGTATGCAACGGTATACAATAATAATGAAATGTGGAACGAAATCGATGTTACAGATAAACCGTTATATGACTTCGATTCTGAATCTACTTATATTCAAAACCCTTCATTCTTCCAAGACTTATCTAAAGAGCCAGGAACAATTGAATCACTTAAAAATTTACGTGTTATGGGTAAATTTGGAGATTCAGTAACAACTGACCATATTTCGCCAGCAGGTGCTATTGGCAAAGACACACCGACAGGTAAATACTTATTGGATCATGATGTTCCAATTCGTCAATTTAACTCATATGGCTCACGTCGTGGTAACCATGAAGTTATGGTCCGTGGTACTTTCGCTAATATTCGTATTAAAAACGAATTGGCTCCAGGTACAGAAGGCGGATTCACAACGTATTGGCCAACAGGTGAACAAATGCCAATATACGATGCGGCAATGAAATATAAAGAAGATGGCACTGGTTTAGTAGTATTAGCTGGTAATGACTACGGTATGGGATCTTCACGTGACTGGGCAGCTAAAGGTACAAACCTTTTAGGTGTTAAAACAGTTATTGCTCAAAGTTACGAACGTATTCACCGTTCAAACTTAGTTATGATGGGTGTTTTACCTTTACAATTTAAAGACGGAGAGTCTTCAGAAAGTTTAGGTATCGATGGAACTGAAGTTATTTCAGTTGATATTGATGAAAATGTTAAACCTCATGATTTAGTTAAAGTACAAGCTAAAAAAGAAAATGGTAAAGTCATTGAATTTGAAGCAGTTGCACGTTTTGATTCAAATGTAGAAATGGATTATTACCGCCATGGTGGTATCTTACAACTTGTATTAAGAAAAAAATTAGCTAGTAATTAATAACTTAATGATTACACATTAGCTGTCTGATATATAAATTCACTTGTTTTAAGTTCTTATGCAAGAGCTTAAGCACTTGTATTTCTTTATCTAATCAGTCTTGTGGGGGTGGGAAAATGAAATCAAACGTTGATTTCTGTCCTGCTCCCTTTTTTATGTTAATATTTAATGTGTAATAATGACTATGTGTATTTGAAAAGAGGACGTAAAATGATTTACAGTATGACAAAAATAGAATCACGTTATCAAGAGACAGATCAAATGGGCGTAATCTATCATGGTAATTACCCTACATGGTTCGAAGTCGCACGTACAGACTATATTTCTAAATTGGGCTTCAGTTATAAAGACATGGAAGATGCGGGTATTATCTCACCAGTAACAGATATAGATATTAAATATATTAAATCCATCACGTATCCAGAAAAGGTAACAATTAAGACTTGGGTAGATAAATACTCTAGATTGAGATATGTTTATCGTTATGAGATTTTTAATGAAGCAGACGAGTTAGCGACTACAGGATCTACTACTTTAACTTGTATTAAAAAGGAAGACTTTAAACCAATTAGACTAGATAAGTATTTCCCAGAGTGGCATGCGGCTTATCTTGATATTGATCAAAAAAATAAAGCGGGCGAAACGTTAGAGCTTGTAAAAGGTATTTAACTCAATACTACTTTTCGTTAAATGTTAATTAAAAGATACATGGTAAAACAAATAAAAAAGGATGATTTCTATATTATTTAATAGAAATCATCCTTTTTCTTGTTTAACTTTAATTCTTTTATCTCGAAAGCTTCTTTAATTATACTAATGATAAATCATTTGAATCTAAAAGTTTAAATACAACTGTTTAAGCAATATTATATAGAAGAAAGATAATAATCAACACTGATTGTACATTAACTTAAGTTCAAAATAATTTAACTATATATTATTTAGTAGTATACGAAATTTCATCAACACTATCATTTATATCGATGAATAAATTATCATCTTTAAAATACCATAAATCTTTTTCGACGATGACTACGTCTAAACCTTCGTAATTATTTTCGTAACCAATTTCAACTTCATCTTTTCTGTCTACGCTAAAGGCAGGGCTAAATCCTTGTTTTAACTGAAATTCTCCACCATAACGAACGAAAAATTGTAAGACTTTATCACCTTCGGGTAATTCAAGTTCTTCTTTAAACCAAGACACTGCATTATTTGAAAGTTCTATTTCCATAATAAAAGTCTCCTTTCGGTTCACAAGTGCTTAACTTATGATAGTTAGTGACTAATCTAAAAATTAGTATTATATACATTACCCGTTTTGAGTAATACTAAAGATATTATAGCATAAATTATCAAAAAATTATTTGAAATCAATTTAGACATATGTGAAATAGCGAAAATCTATGTTAAAGCACTACATTAGTAGTATAATAGAAGTAATGATGTTTTAAAGTGATCGAAGAAATTAATTCTTCGTACGTGGATGTTAGGGGTCTTAAGCTAAAAATAAAAAGTCGGAGGCAATGAAGTCCTCTAGCTTTTTATTTTAATTACTTGATTGTTTACATAGTGACTTGTGTAATAGTTACATCCATTTTATTTTGGGTTCTTCACCTTTGAAAATTCTTACAATATTAGAACGGTGTCTAATAATCAGCAATACAACTACACCGATGCTAACGATAACTAAGATGACGTCTCGAATGAGTACAGCACCAATAAGACAACAGATTGACGCAATAATACTTGAAAGTGAAACATATTTTGTTAATTTCAATATTATAAAGAAAATAGCCGCTAGTATAATTAATAAGACAGGATTCATACCAAGTATAACGCCAAGCACTTGTAGCAACGGCTTTACCACCTTTGAATCCAAGGTAAACTGGATATACATGACCTAAAATTGCGAAAGCACCAACGATTAATCCATTTGTGAAAAATGAACTAATAGGACCTTCTGCACTGACAGGTAACCATAGTGGGAAAAAGACAACAATGAAACCTTTAAATATGTCTAAAAAAGTAACTAGGAAGCCTGCTGGTTTACCTAATACTCTAAAGCTATTTGTCGCGCCAGTGTTGCCACTACCAAATTCTCTGATATCTTTTTTATAAAATAATTTTCCTATTACATAGCCACTTGGAAATGCACCAATGAGGTAACTTAGTATCAACATGATTATAATCATCATCATATATAATCCACATCCTTTAATGACATTAAAATTATTTTACCATACAAGACCATAATAAGACGAATAAAAATTTTCATAGAGGAATGAATTATTTTTTGAAAATTGATTTGGTGCTTGCAATTTATCCAGATTTATATAAGAATAACTAATGTATAGTTTTAAAAACGAACGTATGTTTGTAGGAGGGCGAAACGATTGGCAATGAATAAACAAAATAACTATTCGGATGATTCCATTCAGGTTCTTGAGGGGTTAGAGGCCGTAAGAAAAAGACCTGGTATGTATGTTGGTTCTACCGATAAACGTGGATTACATCATCTAGTGTATGAAGTTGTCGATAATTCCGTCGATGAAGTATTAAACGGTTTTGGTAGTGAAATCATAGTAACTATCAATAAAGATGAAAGTATTACAATAGAAGATAACGGACGTGGCATGCCAACAGGTATCCACACGTCAGGGAAACCTACTGTTCAGGTCATTTTCACGGTACTTCATGCAGGCGGTAAGTTTGGGCAAGGCGGATATAAGACTTCAGGTGGATTACACGGTGTGGGCGCATCAGTTGTCAATGCGCTGAGTGAATGGTTGGAAGTTGAAATCTGTAGAGATGGTACGATATATACCCAAAGTTTTAAAAATGGTGGTAAACCATCATCAGGACTTGAAAAACATGGTAAAACAAAAAGAACAGGTACAAAAGTAACGTTTAAACCAGATCCTGAAATTTTCAAAGCAGCAACTTCATTTAATTACGATATGTTAAGTGAACGATTGCAAGAGTCGGCTTTTTTACTGAAAAGCCTAAAAATCACGCTTAGAGATTTAAGAGCCGGTAAAGAACGTGAAGATGTTTACCACTATGAAGATGGCATTAAAGAATTTGTGAGTTATGTTAATGAAGGCAAAGAAGTATTACACGAAGTCGCTAATTTTGCAGGTGAAGCGAATAAAATTGAAGTAGAAGTAGCATTTCAATACAACGATCAATACTCAGAAGGTATCTTGAGTTTTGTTAATAACGTTCGTACTAAAGATGGAGGCACGCATGAAGTTGGTTTTAAATCAGCTATGACACGTGTGTTTAATGATTATGCGCGACGTATTAATGAATTAAAAGAGAAAGATAAGAATCTAGATGGTAATGATATAAGAGAAGGGCTTACAGCAATTATATCGTTACGTGTGCCGGAAGAATTACTGCAATTCGAAGGACAAACCAAGTCTAAGTTAGGTACACCAGAAGCTAGAAGTGCAGTTGATTCCGTTGTGTCTGACAAATTGCCGTATTATTTAGAAGAAAAAGGGCAATTATCTAAATCTCTAGTAAAAAAAGCTCTGAAAGCCCAACAAGCGAGAGAAGCAACACGTAAAGCAAGAGAAGATGCACGTTCAGGCAAGAAAAATAAACGTAAAGACACATTACTTTCTGGGAAATTAACACCGCACAAAGTAAAAATACTGAGAAAAAAGAAATATACTTAGTAGAGGGTGACTCAGCAGGTGGTTCTGCTAAATTAGGAAGAGATCGTAAGTATCAAGCTATATTACCGCTAAGAGGTAAAGTAATAAATACAGAAAAAGCTAAACTGGATGATATATTCAAAAATGAAGAAATTAACACAATCATCCATACAATTGGTGCGGGTGTCGGTAACGAATTTAAGATTGAAGATAGCAATTATAATAGAATCATCATCATGACAGATGCTGATACCGATGGCGCACATATCCAAGTGTTGTTATTAACATTCTTCTTTAAGTATATGAAACCTTTAGTAGAAGTCGGCAGAGTATTTATTGCACTACCTCCTTTATACAAATTAGAAAAAGGTAAAGGTGCTTCGAGAAAAATTGAGTATGCTTGGACTGACGAAGAATTAGAGCAATTACAAAATAAATTAGGTAAAGGCTTTACACTACAACGTTATAAAGGTCTTGGTGAAATGAACGCCGATCAATTGTGGGAAACAACAATGAATCCTGAAACTCGAACGTTAATTAGAGTACAAATTGAAGATGAATTGCGTTCTTCTAAACGTGTGACAACATTAATGGGTGATAAAGTAGCGCCACGACGTGAATGGATTGAAAAAAATGTTGAATTTGGCTTACAACAAGAACAAAGTATTTTGGATAATAATGAAATTCAAATTTTAGAACAGGAAAACCCCGATGAGGAGGAAATAAATTGAGTGAAATAATTCAAGATTTATCGCTAGAAGATGTTATTGGCGATCGATTCGGTAGGTACAGTAAATACATCATTCAAGAGCGTGCATTGCCAGACGTTCGTGATGGGCTCAAACCTGTTCAAAGACGTATTTTATATGCAATGTATTCAAGTGGAAACACATATGATAGAAATTTCCGTAAAAGTGCTAAAACTGTCGGTGATGTCATTGGACAATATCATCCACATGGTGATTCCTCTGTGTATGACGCAATGGTTCGACTGAGTCAAGGATGGAAATTACGCCATGTACTAATCGAAATGCAAGGGAACAATGGTAGTATTGATAATGATCCAGCTGGCGGCTATGCGTTATACGGAAGCTAAATTAAGCCGTATCTCAGAAGAATTATTAAGAGATATTAATAAAGAAACAGTGCCATTTATGCCGAACTATGATGACACAACAATGGAGCCTATGGTCTTACCAGCAAGGTTACCTCATTTATTGATTAATGGTAGTACCGGTATATCTGCAGGTTATGCAACAGATATACCACCGCATAACTTGGCAGAAGTAATTCAAGCAACGCTTAAATATATTGATAACCCTGATATTACAGTGAGTCAATTGATGAAATATATTAAAGGGCCAGATTTTCCTACTGGTGGTATTATCCAGGGTATTGACGGTATCAAGAAAGCTTATGAAACCGGTAAAGGTAAAATCATTGTCCGTTCTAAAGTAGAATTAGAGGAACTACGAAATGGTAGAAAAGAGCTTATCGTTACTGAAGTACCTTATGAAGTGAATAAAAGTTCACTAGTTAAAAAAATGGATGAGTTACGCGCAGATAAAAAAGTAGATGGTATCGTTGAAGTACGTGATGAAACAGACCGAACTGGTTTACGTATAGCAATTGAATTGAAGAAAGACGTAAATAGTGAAGCGGTGGCGAACTTCTTATATAAAAACACTGATTTACAAGTTGCATATAACTTTAATATGGTTGCGATTAGTGATGGACGTCCTATACTTATGGGCATTCGCCAATTTATTGATAGCTATATCAATCACCAAATTGATGTTGTGACAAAACGTACGCGCTATGAATTAAACCATGCTGAAAGTAGAATGCATATTGTAGAAGGTTTAATGAAGGCACTTTCTATTTTGGATGAGGTCATAAAACTCATTAGAAGTTCTAAAAATAAAAAAGATGCTAAAAATAACTTAGTAGCTGAATATGATTTTAGTGATGCTCAAGCTGAAGCGATTGTGACGTTACAATTGTATCGTCTTACAAATACAGATATTGTTGAATTACAAAATGAACATGATGAATTGAAAAAAACGATCGAAGCTTTAAGAAACATCCTAGATAATCATGATGCCTTATTAAATGTTATTAAAGAAGAATTAACTGAAATAAGAAATCGCTATAAACAAAAACGTTTGTCTTCAATTGAAGCGGAAATTACGGAAATCAAAATTGATAAAGAAGTTATGATACCAAGTGAAACTGTAATCATGAGCGTTACAAAACATGGTTATATTAAACGTACTTCTTTACGTAGTTTTAATGCAAGTGGCGCCGAAGAAGTTGGTGTCAAAGAAGGCGATGAGTTGCTTAAATATCAAGAAGTTAATACTTTAGATACTGCACTTGTCTTTACTAATAAAGGACGTTACTTGTATATTCCAGTGCATAAATTATCAGAGATCAAATGGAAAGATTTGGGTCAACACGTATCACAAATCGTACCGATTGATGAAGGTGAACATGTCATAGATGTCTTTTGTGAACGTGACTTTAAACCTGAAGCATTTTATATTCTTGCTACACGTGATGGTATGATTAAGAAAAGTAATGTTTCTATGTTCAAAACTTCACGCTTTAATAAACCATTAGTATCAATGAAGTTAAAAACGGATGATGAAATCATTAATGTCATGCGCATAGAAGAACTACAACTGATTACAGTGCTTACACATAAAGGTATGTCCTTAACATATAGTAGTGATGAACTTTCTGATACTGGTTTAAGAGCAATTGGTGTTAAATCTATTAACTTAAAAGACGAAGATTATGCAGTGCTTACACAATTGATATCTGAAAAAGATTCAATTCTAATGGCGACACAAAGAGGTTCATTAAAACGTGTAGGATTTAAAGTATTGCAAACAGCAAAACGTGCGCAACGTGGTCTTACATTGTTGAAAGAACTTAAGAAAGCACCTCATCGTATTGTAGTCGCCGAAGTTGTCCAACCAGGACAAAAGCAATATACAATCTATTCAAATAAACAACAAGAAACAGGCGAGATTAAAGATATTCATTTATCAGAACAATACACAAATGGTAGTTTCATAGTAGATATTAATGACTTTGGAGAAGTGGAAAATTTAGTTGTTAAATAATATAAATTGAAAAAACTGTTAGTAAATACAACTATATAATGATAAAATACCTTTTAGGTGCAATAAAAAATAAAACCAAGAGATTTATAGTGGAGCAAGATATGATAGTGCAAAGCCTTTAGCTAAACACTTTTAAACCTTCGCTCACTTTCATGTGCACATATGCATTTTGATTATTAATATGTACATGAAATAACTATAAATCTCTTGATTTTGCTATAAAATTTAAATTATATAGATGAGAGGGATTAAATTGAGTAATTTTGATAGTTTAATTCCAGATTGGTTCAAAACTTTTGTTCAAGTCGGGAATGATTTAATCTGGTCGCAATACCTAATTGGACTACTAATAACAGCAGGTTTATACTTTACTATTAGTTCTAAATTTGTTCAATTAAGATGGATTCCAGAAATGTTTCGTGCCATTGGCGAAAAACCCGAAACACTAGATAGTGGTAAGAAAGGTATCTCGCCATTCCAAGCTTTTGCAATAAGTGCGGGATCTCGTGTCGGTACAGGTAATATCGCAGGTGTGGCTACTGCAATTGTTTTAGGTGGACCAGGCGCTGTGTTCTGGATGTGGGTTATCGCATTGATTGGTGCGGCGAGTGCTTTTATAGAAGCAACTTTAGCACAGGTATATAAAGTACCTGATGAAGATGGTGGTTTCCGTGGTGGACCAGCTTATTACATAACTAAAGGTTTAAATCAAAAATGGCTAGGTGTTTTATTTGCCATATTAATTACAGTGACATTTGCATTTGTGTTTAACACTGTGCAATCTAATACGATCGCTGAATCATTAAAAACACAATATAACGTAAGCCCTGTTGTAACAGGTGTCATTTTAGCAGTACTAACAGGTGTTATTATTTTTGGTGGTGTCCGTAGTATTGCCAAAATATCATCAGTCATCGTACCATTTATGGCAATCATATATATCGGTCTTGTAGCTGTTATTTTGTTTATCAATTATGATCAAATAATTCCAATGATTACTACAATTGTTAAGAGCGCCTTTGGGTTTGAACAGGCGACTGGTGGTGCTGTTGGTGCGGCGATTTTACAAGGAGTTAAACGTGGTTTATTCTCCAACGAAGTCGGTATGGGTTCTGCACCTAATGTCTGCGGCAACAGCGGCCGTTCCTCACCCTGTAAAACAAGGTTTAATTCAATCGCTAGGTGTATTCTTTGATACTATGCTTGTTTGTACAGCAACTGCGATTATGATTTTATTATATACAGGATTAGAATTTGGTGAAAATGCGGCACAAGGTGTTGCAGTAACACAATCTGCACTTAATGAACATTTAGGTAGTGCTTGGTGGTATTTTCTTAACAGTAGCAATATCATTATTTGCTTTTTCATCTGTAGTAGGAAATTATTACTATGGACAATCAAATATTGAATTTTTATCTAAAAACAAAACATTATTATTTGTTTTTAGATGTTTAGTTGTTGTACTTGTATTTGTAGGTGCAGTAATTAAAACAGAAACTGTTTGGGGCACAGCCGATGTATTTATGGGCTTAATGGCAATCGTCAACTTAGTCGCAATTATAGGATTATCTAATATTGCATTTGCAGTTATGAATGATTACCAACGTCAACGTAAAGCAGGTAAAAAGCCTGTCTTTAAACCAGAAGAATTAGAAATTAATTTATTTGGCATTGAAAGTCAGGGCATGAAAAAGAAATAATTATATAAAGTGATTGTAACTATGTATTTTCTATAAAATGAAAATGCATAGTTTTTTTATGTAATAATACTATGAAATTAATAGAAAAGCGTTTTACTACTTTCAATTTTATAAATTTCACTATATAATGCTTATTGACATAATAAGAAGGATGAGTGACATGAGTTCTTACCTTATTACAAAGGTTTTAAATAACAATGTAATTATTTGTACTAATGAAATGCAAGAATATGTATTAATTGCAAAAGGCATTGGTTTTAATAAAAAGATTGGAATGACATTACATGAAAACCAATCCATTGAAAAAGTATATATATTAGATCAAAAATCACAACAAGATCATTATAAAACATTGGTTGAATTAGCTGATGATAACTTGATACAAGCCGTGATTGATGCAGTAAATATTATTACCAATTCGGTAATGAAAATAGACAATCAAAAATTGGTTGTATCGTTAACAGATCACATTATTTTTGCTTATAAGCGTATGAAACAAAATCAATTAATTAATAATCCATTCGTCATGGAAACAAAGCAATTATATAGTGAGGCATATGAAATAGCAGAAAAAGTAATTGAACGATTAAACGATGTTTTAGAAGTGAATTTTCCTGAGGATGAGATTGGTTTTATCGCATTACATATCGCTTCTAATACTGAAACAGTGTCCATACGTGAGATGGAAACGATAAATGTGTTGATTAATAAAAGTATCTTTATTTTAGAGCACGATTTGAAACATACAATAGATAAAGAAACGGTACAATATCAACGGTTTATTAGACATATTCAATTTTTAATAAGAAGATTAAATAAAGGGGAAGTATTGCAAAAAACAAGTGCGTTTGAAGAATTATTAAAAACGCAGTACCCTTTGTGTTTTAATATCGCCTTGAAAATAATGAAAATGTTGCAACAAGAACTGAATGTTACTATATATGAGGCAGAGGTCATTTATTTAACATTACATGTTTATCATTTTATGGTCGCTAAGCCGTCAGATCAAACATAATTTAATTCATTGCAAAATCGGACAATGATATAAACTTATGTATAAAAATTATTATATGCCCCAGTTAACACTGCTAATAGCACTTAGTCATTTCAAATGACTAGGTGCTATTTTTAAAACCACAAACTAAATTAAAAAACTTTGATATTTTAATTTAAATAAAAAGTAATTTTACTTTTTAAAAAGGTTGAAATGTAAAGAGTGTTTAGAAAATATTAAATAACATATAATAATGTATTAAGATTCAACTTTTCACCGCCAACAAGGTTTACAGCTTATGTTGAACATTATAGACTTAGTCTTCAGGTTAATTATGAGTAGGGGGGCTACAGTTGCGTGAAGTATTATGATGAAGTGCCTATTATAAGAGCAGTAGCGGCTATGTTAGTTGTAGCAATTCATACAGTCAATAGTATTGGTTATTCAGCTTCAACAGGCGATTTTACTTCTGACGCTTTAGGATATATCAATCAAATGGCAAGATTAGGCACGCCTATATTTGCTGTTATTAGTGCTTTTTTATTGACGATATCAGTTATTAATAGAGGATTTAGTTTGAATTACTTTATGAAATCTAGATTTAGTAAAATCTTTATCCCTTACATAATTTGGACGATTTTTTATTTGTTATATAGAGAATATTTTTTACATAACCTTGAGGATGACGGTAAGTTAATTAACTATTTTGTTTATGGTAAAGCTAATTTTCATTTATACTTTATTTTGACTGTCATTCAATTTTATTTTCTTTTTCCATTTGTGCATAAATTTAAAAAAGGTTGGCCAATCATATCGGTTTTCATTTTAGCGACCATTGTCAACATTGTTTGGATCGTCATTCAGCCAATTTCATTAGGTGGCGGAGGCGTCGAACGCTTTGTTAATGATAAACTGTTTATTTTGAATTGGATTTCATTCTTTATGCTAGGCATTGTATATGCTAAATTTTATAATGAAATAAAAGAATTGATATTTAAGTATAAAACGGCGCTTACTATAATTATTGCAATATTATTTATAGATTTACTCATAAGTATTGATTTAGAAAATCTCAATAGTTCAATCACAATATCGAACATTATTTATATTCCATTCTTTATCGTTTTTCTTAATTACATGTACGAGCATGTTAAGAAAAATAAGATTGTATTAAATACGTTAACGGTAATTGGTAACTATTCAATGGGGATATACTTAGTTCACTATGTTGCCATACAATTTGTGAAAAGATTACCAATTGTAGAGAATATAGCACCACAAAGTAAATTTGTGAGTGTCTTTATTGCAACAGTTGCACTATCTGCATTATTAGTATACTTAATTGGTAAATTACCTTATGGCAATTATATCGTTCCGATTCCTAAAAAGAAGACGAATAAAAATAAAGATATTACCGAAGAACCAGTTCGTGAAAATGAACCCACTTTAAATTAACAATTTAGAGCTCTCGTATTATTGTGGAATATACTAACTTCTAGGCAAACCAAGCAAATTTTCACGTTTGGTTTGTCTTTTTTTATTAAAAGCTGTAGTAGTACAAAAATAATGAAAGTATTGTTGTACTTTTATTATGTGTATAATTTCTCAAAAAGATTCTTACGATATATAATGTGGTAAAATATATGTTTGGAAGATGACGAATGTGTTAATATTAATATTAGCAAATAAATCGACAATGCATTTTATGTTCGTAGTTTTGTACTACGATTTGTATCATTTAATGTTAAATTATAATTTTAGAATCAAATTAAGGTATGGTGAGTATATGTCGAATGAAGAAAATATAAAGCAAGAAAAAAAGAGTGGAAAAGATAAATTGAGACTGAGTTTTCCAGAAACCCGCTTCATGAAGTTTTTAGGCGGTAAAGATTTACTTTTTGGTTTGTTGATTTTAATATTAGTAGGTTTTTCAATTTTTATATTTGATCAAGTTTCTTACATTTTCAAACCATTTATTATCGTATTTAATACGCTTGCAAGCACCTATCATTGTATCAATTATTCTCTATTATTTATTTAACCCGGTAGTTAATTTAATGGAACGATATAATATTCCAAGAGTTTGGGGCGTTATCATTCTATTCCTACTCATCGTTGGTGTAATATCATTGGCAATTAATCTACTTATTCCAGTGATTGGGTCACAATTCAAAAGTTTTGGTAATAATTTCCCATACTATGTCGATAAAGTGAACCAATTTATTGATAGTCTTACTAAATTTTCTGTGATATCTAATTTCTATACGCAGATTCAAGATCAACTTGATACATTAGCAAAAAAATTACCAGGTATGGTTTCTGATTATTTTAATGGTTTTGGATCTAAAATCAAGAATTTTGCCGAAGCATTAGTCAATGTTGGTGTAGTAATTGCAACAACACCATTTGTATTATTCTTTATGTTAAAAGATGGCTATCGTTTCAAAGATTTTTCTACAAAATTGATGCCACCAAAATTCAGAAAAGATTTTCATGATTTATTAGACAAAATGAGTGTTCAAGTAGGTTCTTATATCCAAGGACAAATTGTTGTTTCGTTCTGTATTGGAATTCTATTATTTATTGGTTATAGCATTATCGGATTAGATTATAGTTTAATCTTAGCATCTATTGCGACTGTAACGAGTGTAGTACCATACATTGGTCCTACGATTGCAATTTCACCTGCAATTATTATTGCATTAATTACTTCACCAATCATGTTGTTGAAATTAATTATCGTGTGGACTGCTGTACAATTTATTGAAGGGCACTTTATTTCACCGAATGTAATGGGTAAAACACTGAAAATACATCCACTAACAATTATTTTTATCTTGTTAAGTGCGGGTAACTTACTCGGTGTAGTTGGGGTTATTTTAGGTATACCGACATACGCTATCTTAAAAGTGCTTATTTCACACTTATATTCTATGTATAAACGTAGATATAATAAATATTATGGTCAAGATGCAGTGCGAGTATCAAACTTCATCAGAAGAAGAAATTCGTTAATATCAACGCATCCTTCGATTAGATTGCACAGTAGCTGTCTGATATCTAAATGAAGTTTTTTCAGTTCCTGTATTACTTTTTCGAGTCAGTCTTATAGAGCGGTGATAGGAAATCAAAATCTGATTTCCTATCACCGCTCCTTTTTTATTAGAAAATTTTTGATTTTGAAAGTACATGCTTGCCTGAGCATGGGAGTGGACAGAAATCTACTGCCAATATAACAATAAAGGCTGTGACCGCGTAAAGCACGCACAAAAATGACAAAGGCTGAAATTCGTCGTTTTTTATATACTTTGCGTTTCATAATGACTTCACTGTGCATCGTATAAATGATTTAAATGAAAGCCACCTAACAATTATGTTATATAGATGTCATTAAAAATTTATTTATTATATTTTAGTGTTGTGCTATATTTTTTATGACACAATAGAATCACTGAAAAGAGAAGTGAAGATATGTCTAAGGAATTAAGAAGTAAAGTATTTTCTATATTAAAAATAGTATTTGCAGTTACGTTATTTATTTTTGTTGTTTTCACATTATATAAAGAACTCTCACATATTAATCTTAAAGAAACAGTAAAATCATTTGGGGAAATTAATAGAGTATGGTTAGTTGCTTTATTTTTAAGTGGTGGGTTATCTATTATTGTATTATCGCTTTATGACGTCCTCTTAGTAAAAACGTTAAAGTTGAAACTCTCTTTATTGAAAACGATTCGTATTGGTTATATTGTAAATGCACTTAATGTTGTCGTAGGCTTTGGAGGTTTTATTGGTGCAAGTGTACGTTTTCTATTATACAAGAACGCAACTGACGATAAAAAGGCGTTAGTACATACAATCTCTATTGTTTTAATATCAATGTTAACAGGACTTAGTTTACTGTCTATCCTTGTAGTGATTCACGTATTTGACGTGACGCACATATTTAGCCCTTTTCCATGGATTAGATGGTTATTGTATATTGTGGCACTATTTTTACCAATATTTATTATAGTTACTTATGTAAAACCAGTTAAACAATCACATAAATTACTTGGTATTTATTGCACAGTTGTTTCTGGTGTTGAATGGATGATAGCGTCATTTGTATTATATATGGCTTTAGTCATTGTAGGCATCCACATACCATTTACTGCTTTTATGGGCATATTTATTATAGCGTCACTATCAGGTTTAATTAGTTTTATTCCTGGTGGGTTTGGAACATTTGATTTAGTCGTCTTATTAGGTTTGAAAAGTCTGAATGTACCGGAAGAAGAAATTGTTTTAGCATTATTGCTCTATCGTTTTGCTTATTATTTATTCCCAGTGTTAATCGCGTTGATTCTTTCTACATTTGAATTCAGAAGTACTGCAAAACGCTATTGGGAAGATTCAAAGCTTATGTTACCAGTGAAAGATATGACATCACTCGTAGCATCGTATCAAAAAGATATAATTGTAAGAGTGCCATCGTTTTCAATTGCACTATTGTTGATGTATACAAGCCTCATATGTTTTTTAAATAATATGACGATTATATATGATGGTTTATATGATCCGAATCATTATATTTATTACATTATCGTATCAGTACATACATCGGCATGTTTACTTTTATTATTAAATATAATTGGTGTATATCATCTCTCTAAACGAGCTATTTTATTTTCAATGATTTCGATTAGTTTAATATTTATTGTTACAGCTTATACTTATGCTTCTTTTATACTACTGAGTTGGCTAGCAGTTATGTTTGTCCTACTATTGGTATTTTATAGACGCTCAAATACAATTAAAAGACCATTCAGATATACAAAGTTATGGTTAAGTGTCGCTGTCGGTGCACTCATTTTGTATATTAATCATATTGTTATAGATGGGACATTCTATACATTAGATATTTATCATTTGGAAATGGACAGTTCAATATTAAGGTATTATTTCTGGTTTACGATTCTACTCGTTGCTATTATTGTCGGTGCAATCGTCTGGTGGTTTGAGTATCGTTATAGAGTAAAGAATAGAAGTAACAATATAGAAATGTGTGAAGCAATCATAGCGCAAAATGGCGGTAATTATTTAAGCCATTTAATGTATAGTGGAGATAAGCATTGTTTTATTAATGAAAAAGAAGATGCCTTTCTTATGTATCGTTATAAATACAGTGCCTATATTGTATTAGGTGATCCAGTAGGCAATCCAGAATCATTTCATGAATTATTAGAAACGTTTTACCGTGAAGCACAATACTTAGGTTATGATGTGATATTTTATCAAGTAACTGATAAATATATGTCACTTTATCATGATTTTGGTAATCAATTTTTCAAATTAGGTGAAGAAGCGGTTATAGATTTAACTACATTTACTACATCAGGTAAAAAGAAACGTGTCTTACGTGCAACATTAAATAAGTTTGATGATCTTAATCTAACTTTTGAAGTGTTGGACCCGCCGTTTTCATCCAAATTACTTGCGGATTTGAAAAACATTAGTGACGATTGGTTAGCAGAAAGAAATGAAATGCATTTTTCTGTAGGTAGCTTTAATGAATACTATGTATCGCAAGCACCTATAGCGATCATTAAAAATAAAGATGAATCTATCATCGCATTTTGTACCTTTATGCCTACGTATTACAAAGCAACACTTTCTGTAGATTTAATTCGTTGGAAGGCAGATAGTCATTTACCTTTAATGGATGGCTTATATTTGAATATGTTGTTATGGGCAAAGGCGCATAATTATGAGCATTTTAATATGGGTATGGCTACATTATCTAATGTGGGGCAAGTGCCGTTTTCATTTTATGGAGAGAGAATCGCAGTAGAGTTTTTGAACATTTTAATGGTCTATATAGATTTCAAGGTCTCAGAAGATACAAAGAGAAATTTAATCCTCTTTGGGAACCAAGATTTTTAGTTTATAGAAAACATCATTCATTATGGCTTAGTATGTTAAAAGTGATGCGTGTAATTAGAAAGTATAAATAAGAAGGAATAAATATAAAAGCAACCAACACACATTTTATGTGTTGGTTGCTTTTTTTAAGGAGTTTAAAAGTGTTTAATGGTTTCTGTAGTTAATATCTGGAGAAGTTATTAACTACTTTAAATAAACTAACTGGTAGAACTGTTCTAAATATCATTTGACTCTAACTATATATGAATTTCTCGTTACCCCTTTGTTAAGGTATAATCATAATATATCATCATTAGAAAACGCTTTCAATGGTGGGAAGTAAGATTATTCAAATAAAAAATGACATTTTATCTACATAATTTCTTTTTAAAATTTAATTGTATTATTACTATTTGCTAGGAGTGGAACGATCGCTAAAAATAGAATTGTATGATAATTATTTAATATTAAAAATAGATTCAATCAGTTCATCATTTGTAGTAAGATATAAAATAAATTAAAAATATTGGGGCGTATTAAAATGAAGAAGATCATAATTGGCATTATCTTAGCCTTATTAGTTATTGCATTAATCGTTGCGGGCACGTTTTTATACCAATCCCTTAATTCTAATTATAAAGGGACAAATCAAGTTTCTCAGAGTAATGAGCACAATAAAGAAAAAAGTAACGGTCATCCGCCGAAAATAGATGTATTAGCACAGCAATTTAGCACAGATTTCATGAATCGTGATACAAGACATGGTTATCATAAAGTATCGAAGGGAATACACAAAGATAAAATAGAAGCTGAATTTGGTAAAAGCGAAAAAACAATGAATATTGCCGGTGTGAAAGTTGTTAAATACGGTGACATTGGGGTTCGCTATACCAATCATAAAGTGAGCCGCTTCTTTATCATACCGGAAGACGTGAATGTCCAACAATTTAGACAAGTACATGGTACAAGAACAATAAACTACGAAGAAAATACAATGATTTATGATGATAATCCTAATAATAAATTCTCGGTAAAAGTTTATGTAGGTCAAAATGGTGAAATTAAGGGGATAGAAAGTATAGATCAAGTAACGGACAATCATTAAAAAGTACAAAGTGGCAATTATAGTTATTTAATATATCCAGATAAATAGTTATAGTATTGAACGACATTACATATGATTTGATAAAGGCATTGATATGTTAGAGCGGTATTCTAAAGTTAAAAGAATACCGTTTTTTATTTTTAAAAACTGCAAATAGCTCTACAGAAAATTAATCTAATAATTAAAACATACGATTGTTCTATTAAATTATAAAAAGTTGTGGTAATATGAAAGCGGTTACATAAATTGAGGTGATTTCATTGGCAACAATAAAAGAAGTAGCTCAATTGGCAGGATGCTCAGTAGCAACTGTCTCTAGAGCAATCAATAATAATGGATACGTAAAAGCACAAACAAGAGCACAAATTGAAAGTGCGATTAACCAACTGAATTATCAACCGAATGAAGCGGCACGTACGTTATATAAGCGAAAATCTAAAATGATAGGACTATTACTTCCAGATATTAGTAATCCGTTTTTCACACTTATTGCTCGCGGAGTAGAAGATGTAGCTTTGGCACACGGTTACCAAGTATTGATAGGTAATAGCGATAATGATATTGATAAAGCAAAAAATTATCTTTCTACATTTGTAGCGCATAATTGTACGGGTATGATTTCCACAGCGCTAAATGAAAATGTAATTGAAAATACACTTCATTCATATGGTATTCCATTTGTATTTGTTGATCGTATCAATGATGGCAATGAAGGGATTTCTACAAATCATTTTGAAGGTGGTCAACTCCAATCTCAATTAATCATCGAAGGACAGGCACAGCACGTATTAATCGTGCATTCTGATTTAAATGTAGCCGCATTCCAATTACGTGTGAATGGCGTAGAAACAGTACTCAACCAACATAATGTGTCATATTGTCGTTGTGAAGAAGAACAAATAGATGACGAAACACAATTTATTAAACAAATACGTCAAAATCATATCGATAGCATTATATGTAGTAATGATTTGATTGCGATTAAAATATTGGGTGTGATTCAACAACATGGATTTAAAGTGCCGAAAGATATACAACTTGTTGGCTATGATGACATACCATTTTCAAAAATGACATTTCCTCAAATTACAACAATAGATCAATCGGCATATCGTATAGGTGAACTTGCTGTATCGAAACTCCTCAATTTGTATGAGGAGGGAGACGCGGACCACGTTGATCAAGTAGCAATTACAGTGAAGCGGAGGGAAAGTACGAGATTTTGATGCATAACATGTAACGGGTTACATAAAATTTTAGGAGTGATTGAATGTATAAGACAGGTATATTAAATAGCGAAATTTCAAAGTTGTTAAGTGATTTAGGGCATACTGATCAAATTATCATTGCAGATTGTGGACTTCCAGTTCCAGAAGGCGTGAAAAAGATTGATCTGGCATTGGAATTTGGAAAGCCTTCTTTTATTGAAGTATTTAACCTTATAAAAAAGCATATGGAAATCGAGCAAATGACATTAGCTGAAGAAATGATAACGCAAAACACGGCATTATATCAGACATTATCAGCTGAAAATATTGAAATTCAAACAACGTCACATGAGCAATTCAAAGTACAAAGTAAAACAGTTAAAGCCATCATTCGCACAGGTGAAGCTAAACCGTTTGCTAATGTTGTACTAACAAGCGGTGTTTTATTTTAAGGGGTGAATAAAATGATAAAGATGGAACAAATATATAAATCGTTTGGGCAAAATGACGTATTAAGAGGCGTGGATTTTGAAATCGGTGATGGTGAGATACATGCCTTAATGGGAGAAAATGGTGCTTGGGAAAAGTACATTGATGAAAATACTCACCGGTGTATATAAGTCGGATAGTGGGTCTGTTGAAGAAAACGGTGAAGCGATTCAATTTAAAAATACCAAAGACGCGGAACTTAATGGTGTGTCGTTCATACAACAAGAGTTAAATATATGGCCTAATTTAACAGTGTTAGAAAATTTATTTCTTGGTAAAGAGGAAACAAAGTGCTTAGGTATTGTGGATAATAAAGCGATGAAAAAACAGGCAAATGCTATTTTCAAAAAGTTAAATATTAATATCGACTTAAATAAAGAAGCGGGTGCTTTATCTGTAGGTATGCAACAGATGTTAGAAATTAGTAAAGCTTTAATGCAAGATTCAAAAGTCATTATTATGGATGAGCCTACTGCAGCATTAACAAATAACGAAATTGATATTTTATTTGAACAAATTCGAAAACTGAAAAGTGAAGGTGTGTCATTTGTCTATATCTCTCATAGAATGGAAGAAATTTTCAGTATTTCAGATCGTATTACGGTAATGCGAGACGGACGTTCCATCTTAACTTCTGCAACAGCAGATACAACAAATGAGAAAATTGTTAAGGCAATGATTGGTAGAGACCTAGATAATCAATACCCAGACAGACATTACACGCAAGATGAGGAAGTTGTTCTTTCTGTAAAAAACCTCAGTTCTACTGAACATAAATTGAATGATATTCACTTTAATCTACATAAAGGTGAAATTTTAGGTTTTAGTGGATTGATGGGTGCAGGACGTTCTGAAATTATGCGTGTATTGTTTGGTTTAGATAAGGGGCATATGCAAGTAACTCTCAATGATAAACAACTACAGATAAATAATCCTAATCACTCTATCAAACAAGGCTTAGCATTTATCACAGAGAATAGAAAAGAAGAAGGCTTGGTCTTGCAAGATTCAATATTAGAGAATATCTCGTTACCAGCTGTTGAAAAGTTTTTCGAAATCCGGCTTTTTAACACGAGCTTCTATGGAGCAATATGCAGAACAAATGATTCAACGTTTGAATATTAAAGGTAAGAAAAATGATGCATGTGTTGATTTATCAGGTGGTAATCAACAAAAAGTTGTTATTGCAAAATGGATAGCAACTGCGCCACATGTCCTAATCTTAGACGAGCCTACACGTGGTATTGATGTAGGTGCGAAAAGAGAGATTTATCAATTGATGAATGAATTGACCGAACGAGGCATGTCTATCATTATGATTTCATCAGAATTACCTGAAATTATAGGCATGAGTGACAGAGTGGCCGTTGTGCATGAAGGAAATATTGCAGGCGTGCTAGAGAAAGCATCATTAACAGAAGAACGTATTATGACATTAGCTACTGGAGGGGAAGTACATGACACATTCTAAACTATCATTTTCATATTTAGAAAAAATAATTCCGTTTATTGGGTTAATCTTATTAGTTATTATCATTAGTGCATTAAACAGCGCATTTTTAGAACCATCCAACTTATTTAATTTACTGAGACAAGTATCGATTAATGGACTCATTGCATTTGGTATGACATTTGTTATTTTAACGGGCGGTATTGATTTGTCCGTCGGTTCTACATTGGCGTTATCAAGTGCGATGGTAGCAATTTTAATGGTATCAGGTGTAGATTCAATGATTGCGTTATTACTCGGTTGTATCTTTGGTGCAGTTCTAGGGGCCATTAACGGTTTGTTAATTACTTTAGGTAAGATGGCACCATTTATCGCAACATTGGCTACTATGACCGTCTTTAGGGGCTTAACACTAGTGATTACGGATGGTAACCCGATTACAAACTTAAATGGGAGCTATGCATTCCAATTATTTGGTCGTGGTTACTTTTTAGGCATACCTGTTCCGGCAGTTACAATGTTTGTTACGTTTATCATTTTATATATTTTGCTACATAAAACAGTATTTGGTAGACAAACTTATGCTATGGGCGGTAATGAGAAGGCAACATTTATTTCTGGTATTAAAGTAAATAAATTAAAAATCATGATTTATAGTTTAGCTGGCTTAATGTCGGCAATGGCAGGTGCAATATTAACATCACGCTTAAACTCTGCACAACCAACAGCAGGTATGTCATATGAGCTAGATGCGATTGCAGCCGTTGTACTGGGTGGTACATCACTTACGGGTGGTAAGGGACGCATACTCGGTACATTAATTGGTGTACTTATTATTGGTGTGTTAAACAATGGTTTGAACTTATTAGGCGTTTCATCATTCTATCAACAGGTTGTTAAAGGTGTAGTGATTATCATAGCTGTATTAATTGATAGAAAGAATAAATAGTGTGGGAGGTTAGCAAGATGAAAAAAATATTAATCAGTGCAATTGCGATTTTATTATTTTTAACAGGATGTTCACTTGAGTCTCCTTTGGAAAATAATGATGACGGTAAGTCAGATAAGAAAAAATCTGATATTGTCATTGGTGTAAGTATCTCAACGTTAAACAATCCATTCTTTGTGAAAATTAAAGATGGTATTGAAGATGAGGCAAAAAAACAAGGTGTTAAAGTGAAGTTTGCAGATGCGCAAGATGATGCGACAAAACAAGCAAACGATATTGATGATTTAATACAACAAAATGTAGATTATCTTATTGTGAATCCTACAGACTCAGATGCAATTTCTGGTAGTATACAAATAGCTAATGATCAGAACATACCAGTAGTAACCTTAGATAGGGAAGTTGCTAAAGGGGAAGTCGCTTCATTTATTGCTTCAGATAACGTTAAAGGTGGGGAAATGGCTGCAAACCTCATCGTTGATAAATTTGGGGAAGGTACTAAAGTTGCAGAGTTAGAAGGTATACCTGGGGCAAGTGCTACAAGAGAACGTGGTAAAGGGTTCCATAACGTAGCAGATGACTCACTTGACGTGGTATCCAAACAAAGTGCGAAATTTAATAGAACAGAAGGATTGGATGTAACTCAAAATATTATTCAAGCACATCCAGATATTAAAGCAATCTTTGCACAAAATGATGAAATGGCATTAGGCGCAATAGAAGCGGTAGGCAGCAAAGATATTAAAGTTATTGGTTTTGATGGTAATGAAGATGCAATTAAATCAGTAGACAAAGGTAAGTTATATGCCACGGTCGCGCAACAACCTGATTTGATGGGTGAAGAAAGTTTGAAAACAGTAATAGATTTACACAAAGGTAAGGAAGTAGAGAAGAAGAATAAGATACCATTAGAAATGAAAAAACAAGAGTAGTAGTAAAAAATAGCTTATAGTGCTATAGGGAGACTAATAAGTGAGTTCGATCATATAATATCAAAAGGCCGGATGCATAGAAGATATGCTCCGGCTTTTATGATTGATTTGTTATTGCTTATAATTTTGACGTTCATTTTGTTCTTCAGCATAACGTTCTGGATTTTTTTTATAAAATTCTTGGTGTTCTGCTTCAGCTTTATAAAACTTAGAAGCGGGCAAGATTTGAGTTGCAATTGCCTTGTCTCTATCAATCGTGTGTTTTAATTTTTCGATATACGTTTCAGCTACTTCCTTTTGATTGTCATTAGAATAAAAAATAGCTGTCTTATACTGCGAACCTCTATCTTGAAATTGTCCGCCGTCATCAGTTGGATCTATTACAGAAAAGAAAATTTCTAATAACTTATTATATGAAAACAGTGCGACATCATATTCGATTTCGACGGTTTCATAATGCCCAGTGTTGCCAGTCTTGACTTGTTCATATGATGGATTATCAACTGTACCTCCCATATAACCAGAGGTTACTTGTTCAATACCTTCATACGTGTCAAAAGGCTTGACCATACACCAAAAGCAACCTCCGGCGAAGTATGCTTTGTTTATATTCATGCTTAACATCCTTTCTGTATTAGACCTTAGTACCATATATTAAGATATTACTTGATTTTTATACTCTTTTTATATAACTTTAATATATGTTAATTATAGTACATAGAAGTGCAATTTTGAAGATATAAGGTTGATACTAATGAATAAGGACAAAAAAAGAAGTACATCAGATGAGAACGAAGAAACAACACAGGCCCCTTTACGAAGGGTGAAAAAGAAGCGGATTAGAAAGCTTCCTTTCATTATTTTAATTATCATTATCCTATTGGCGATAGTGATTGGTTATGCGATTCATGGTTATAATTCAGGTATTGATTATGCTAAAGACCATGGTAAGACACTGAAAGAGCATAAATTTAATGGTGCTCAAAAAAATGACGGTAAGATTACAGTCATGGTGTTAGGTGCAGATAAGGAGCAAGGTGGTATTTCTAGAACAGACTCTATTATGATTGCTCAATATGATTTTGTGCATAAAAAGCTGAAAATGATGTCTGTCATGCGTGATATCTATGCTGATATTCCTGGAAATGGACAGCATAAAATTAACTCTGCATATTCTATAGGCGGTCCAGAATTAATGAGAAAAACGCTGAAGAAAAACTTAGGTGTAGATCCTGAGTATTACGCTATTTTAGACTTTACTGGTTTTGAAAAAATGATTGATGAACTAGAACCTAACGGTGTACCTATAGATGTTGAAAAAGATATGTCGAAAAATATAGGTGTATCACTGAAAGAAGGTCACCATCGATTAAATGGTAAAGAGCTTTTAGGTTATGCTAGATTTAGACATGATGCTGAAGGTGACTTTGGTCGTGTCCGTAGACAACAACAAGTGATGCAAGCACTTAAAGGTGAACTTGCAAGTATCGATACACTTCCTAAATTGCCACGTGTCGCCGGTATTTTAAGAGGTTACTTGAATACGAACATGCCAGACTCTGCAATTATGCAAGCAGGCTTAAACTTTGGTATTCGAGGCGATAAAAATGTTGATTCTCTAACGTTACCTGTCGAAGGAAGTTACCAAGATATTCAAACGTTTGGTGATGGTAGTGCGTTAGAAATCGATAAAGCGAAAAATAAAGAAGAAGTTCAGAAGTTTTTAAACGAATAATATGAAAGAGTGGGACAGAAATCTATTTTTTAACAAGATTTCGTCGCATGAACCTGGCTCGGCAAAGCTGACTATAAATGGAATACAAGAGCTTGATATAAACGCATTTTTAATACAGTTAGCCACTGCCAATCTCAAAAAAGGTAGACAATCATTTTTATGATTGTCTACCTTTTGTTTTATGAGTAAAATCTTTATTGATAGTTTCTTGTGCATGCTTTTCCCGCAGGAGTCAGCACAAGTTACTGCCTTGGTTGTAACAAAGCGCATAGAAAACGAACATTACTAAAAAGTTGGTGTTAACCACAAAACAGACCAAACGCTATGTATTAACGTTTGGTCTGTTTACGTTCTCTATACGTATAAATATAGCATGGTATTATTGGTCGGATTTTCTAACGCCGGCAACACCATAGTGTGATGCTTTCATTTCTTCAATAACAACTTGTATTGCTTCTTTATTAGCACCTGTAGTTTTTTCTACAGCTTGTGTTACCTCAGAGACTAAATCTTTAAGTTGATCATCTGAACGACCTTCTAATAATTTCACATTAACGATTGGCATATGTATTTCCTCCTATAACAATTTGAGCTTATTATATCATGAAAATTCTCAAAATTCTAAAAACAATCAAAATAGAACGTTTGTTCTTATAAGTATTGAATGAGAACACATGTTCGTATATAATAGAATTAATTGAGGGAGGTATTTGATATGTATGATTATAATCTGGTGGAAGAAAGAGATGTATTGTGTATAGACCAAAAGAGCTTTTTTGCAAGTGTGTCTTGTATTCAAAAAGGATTAGACCCATTGAAGGAGAAATTAGCCGTTGTTGCCGATACGAAGAGACAAGGATCAGTTGTTTTAGCCGCCACAGGGCCTTTAAAAGCGCTAGGTATTAAAACCGGGTCGAGACTATTCGAAATACCACATAGAAGCGACATATATATTATTAATCCGAGTATGAGAAAATATTTGGAAGTGTCTGTAGCAATATCAAAAATTGCTTTACGTTATGTAGCGCCGGAAGATCTACATCAATATAGTATCGATGAGTTTTTTATGGATGTTACGGATAGCTATCACCGTTTTAGCACTACGATTCATTCATTTTGTGAAAAGCTGCAATGTGAGATTGAAGAAGAAACAGGAATTAACTGTTCTATTGGTGTTGGCTCAAATATGCTTTTAAGTAAAATTGCAATGGACGTAGAAGCGAAACATTCTTCTAGTTTAATTGCAGAGTGGCGTTACCAAGATGTGCCGAATAAACTTTGGCCTATTCAGCCGTTAAGTGAATTTTGGGGAATTAGTAGGAAAACAGAAGCAAAATTGAATAAACGAGGTATTTTTACTATAGGTGATTTAGCCAATTATCCGTATCAATATTTAAAGAGAGATTTAGGTATAGTGGGGGTAGATTTGCATTTACATGCGAATGGCATAGATCAAAGTAGAGTAAGAGATAAATATGAAGTAATGAATCCATCGATTTGTAAGAGTCAAATACTGATGCGCGATTATCATTATGAAGAAGCTAAGGTTGTCATGCGTGAGTTGATTGAAGATGTTGCTAGTCGTGTTAGGGCAAGAAACCAATTAGCAAAAACGATTCATTTTTCATTTGGTTATAGTGATGAAGGTAGCATTAATAAACAATACACCTTACAGGATCCGACGAATTTGGAAGAGCAAATTTATAAAATCGTTGAACATTTCGCAGATAAATTATGTGATCATACTATGTTATTTAGAACTGTAAGTGTTTCATTAACGAAATTTATAGATGAAAAAGACAGACAGTTAAACTTGTTTATAGATGAATATGAAAGAAAAAGAAATGAAAAATTAGCAAAAACCATTGATGCCTTACATCAAAAATTTGGTCGAGGCATCGTATCTAAAGCCGCATCTTATACTGATGCGGGTACAAAACACGGCCGCTTAGGACTCATGGCAGGTCATAAGATGTAAAAAAGTGCTTAGCATATTAGATAATGAAGTGTTTAAAACTGTTGATAAAATTAGTCGACGTAGACGATTGATTTGTACACGCTTTTCTCAGTCACAGCCTGTAATCTTCGGCTCGTGCTTTTACGCAAGAGTCGGCTCAAATCACTGTCATTATTTAACATGAGTTAGGAATTAATAATGTTAAATATAAAAACAAGCCAAACGTCTTTATTAGTGTTTGGCTTGTTAATAAAATTAGGCTATATAAGTATCGAAATCGCTTAGTGCTTCAGCACCTTTCTTGCGATCTTCTGGGTTTTTAAAACTAATACGTAATGCACCATAAATATCTTCGCGTACTTCTAAAATTCTTAGGTTGCTTATAGAAATATTATGTAAACTCAAGATATTTGTAACTTTGCTTATCATACCCGGTTTATCCGGAATATCCACATATAGATCATACTCAATAGATAGCGCGCCTTGTGATTTAACGGGTAGTTCATCACGATATATTTTAGCATCGTTATAAAAATCATATAAGTCATCAGAGCTATCACGCTCAATGAGAGCAATAACGTCTTCCATTTGAGTTTTCCAGTCATTTAAAATAGTTAAGATTGTGTTTTTATTTTCAATCGTAATGTCTCGCCACATAACAGGGCTACCACTCGCAATTCTTGTGATATCTCTAAAGCCACCAGCTGCAAGTGTTTTTATAAGCGTAGATTCATCAGCATGTTTGGCGTTTAAGTGTACCAAGCTCGAAGCAATGATGTGGGGGACATGACTTACAACACCCGTCACGAAATCATGTTCTTTTGGAGTTATAGAAATAAACTTCGCATCTGTAGTTTTGAGCAAACTTTGAATTTCTTCAAAAGCCGCGTCATTAGCTGATTCATCATGAACGAGTATATAAAATGCATTTTCAAATAAATGTTTTTTAGCATTTAATACACCTGACTTATGACTACCAACCATAGGGTGACCACCAACCAGATGGATATCGTGAGATAAAAGAAGTTGTTCATATTGTTGGATGGTTGACTTTGTACTGCCAGTATCTGTAATAATCACATTCTTTTTCATATGATAGTTTGGTAACTCTTGTAAGTATTTTATCGTTTGTTGTACCGGTGTTGCGTAAATGATGATATCTGCACTTTCAACGCTCGATTTATAATCTGTCGATTGAAAATCAATAATACCTATAGATAAAGCCTTATCTAATTGAGAGGTATCTGCATCATAAGCTGTGATTTCTATATCATCATGATAATATCTTAAATTACTCGCTAGACTTCCGCCAATAAGACCTAAGCCAACGAAAAGTATTTGTTTCATTGTGCGAATCACCTCTATCAAAATTTTCAGAATAGTAACATTGTAAAGCAACAAATGTTATTTCGCAATATGCCTAAACTCTGAAAATGAAGATTTAACTTACTAAGCAAGTTATAATTTTATGAATTGAGATATACTTTGTATGATGAAATGGTATGAGATAATTCAATAAAGATTTATATATGAAAGAATAAAACCGAAATAAAAATCATTTAAATTATACAGGAGTGGTGAAATTGAATATACAAAATATTTTGATTGCTCGGTCAATATGAATCTGCTTTTCAGCAATATTTGTTGTATTTAGAAAAGTATCATTTGCGTTTTCAATCGATTGATATGATTTCAGAAGGTGATATGGAATGGGCGGATGCTTATGTAGGTTTTGCTCCTAGTAAAGCATTTCATCCTTCTAAGGTAAATTGGGTCCATGCATTTAATGCAGGCGTAAATAATTTTTTAGCAATAGATGGTTGGAAGAAATCAAATACGGTATTAACTCGAACTGTGAGTGACTTTGGAGAAAAAATGAGTGAATATTGTTTGAGTTATATATTAAAAGACTTGCAACATCATAAATTATTTCAATCACAACAAAAAGATAAGCTCTGGTCATGCGAAACACCCGTCGCCTTGAAAGATCAAACGATAACGATATTCGGCACTGGTGAAACTGGAAAAGTAATAGCAAAAGTTTTATCGTCATTTGGCACAACTGTATACGGTGTTTCAAGTAGTGGCGAAAACAAAAGGTACTTTAAACAAGTAAATACGTTAGAAACATCCAAACCATTGATTGAACAATCGGATTATATTATTAGTACCTTACCGTTAACACAACAAACTGAAAAACTATTTAATGAACAAATCTTTAGTTATTTAAATAATACTTATTTTATAAATGTTGGTAGAGGACAGGGTGTTGATACAAATCAACTTATAAAGGCACTAGATACTGGAAAAGTGAGACATGCAGTATTAGATGTCTTTGAGTCAGAACCATTACCAAAATCATCAGAGTTATGGCACAGGGAAGATGTTACGATAACACCACATATTTCAGCTTTAACAGATTTAGATGATGCTATTTCATGCTTCTGTAATACATTAGAGTATTTAGAGAGAGATAAAACATTATCAAATCAAGTAGACTTCAGTAGAGGTTATTAAACTGTAATAAAAATATAAGGGTTTTTGCGTTTAGCATCACTGTTATCAAATAGGAATTTCTATTCGGAATCTTACCAATTTTAGAAAATAACAGTTAAACTAAAGATATACATATAAGGAGGGGATAGTATGACAGAATCCATTTTTACGACAATTCAAGCATTAACGAATATTAATAGTCCTTCAGGGCATGCAGAAATGGCAGTTAAATACGTTAAAGATGAAGTTGGAAAGTTAGGTTATACGACTCATATTACTAACAAAGGTGCGTTGATTATTACTGTAGAAGGTGAGAATGATCAAGACCATAAATGTATTACAGCCCATGTGGATACATTAGGTGCAATGGTAAAAGAAATTAAAGAAGATGGCCGTTTAGCATTAGATTTAATTGGTGGCTTTAGTTATAACGCAATAGAAGGGGAATATTGCGAAATTGAAACATCTGCAGGACAAACTTACACAGGCACAATATGTCTACATGAAACAAGCGTACATGTATATCGTAATAATGATAATGAGCCTAGAAACATAGACCATATGGAAGTAAGATTAGATGAAAAGGTGAATACAAAAGCAGATACAGAACAATTAGGTATCGAGGTAGGAGATTTTATAAGTTTTGATCCTAGAACACAAATCACATCTTCGGGTTTTATAAAATCACGTCATTTAGATGACAAAGCAAGTGTTGCCATGATTATAGAGTTTTTAAAAACAGTTAAAAAAGAAAATCTCAAATTACCGCATACGATCCAATTTTACATTTCTAATAATGAAGAAATAGGCTATGGTGCCAATGCTTCAATTTCATCAAATATTGTTGAGTTTATTGCATTCGATATGGGTGCTTTAGGGGATGGTCAAGCTTCAGATGAGTATACAGTTTCTATCTGTGCTAAAGACGCCTCAGGTCCATATCATAAGGCATTACGTGAACAACTTGTCAATTTATGTAAAACAAATAAAATCTCATACAAAGTTGATATTTATCCATATTATAGTTCTGATGCTTCAGCGAGCATTAAAAGCAGGCGCAGATATAAAACATGGCTTATTCGGTGCGGGTATCGAATCATCACATGCATTAGAACGTACGCATATTGATTCATTAAAAGCGACACAAGCATTGTTACATGCTTATTGTTTAGCACCGATTCAATCATAAATATATTGAAACCTAGATTATCTATTTAATTTTGTAATGCTATAAATAAGAGGTGGTGCATTCAATTACGCTAAAAATAGACTATGGGTTTATATTAGGTCTTCGTTTAATGTTTGCAACTAGATTTATCAAATATAGAGTGAATGGTATGAGGAGAACTAAAACACAAATGATAAAAGTAATATTATATCCTGTTTTGGCTATTATATAACCAAATATAATACCTGATAAAATTTCTCCAATTGCACCAGAGGCACCATTCAATGAAAATATCGTAGCCATACTTGTTGTTTTGTTTGCCATTTCTTGATTCAAGATATTGCTGATTAAGGTATTCATAAGATCATCAACGATAGTAACTAATGAAATACTTATTATAGAAACTAACTTTCTTCCTAATATGAGTAATGCTATAAATATCATAGTTACAAATATGATTAAAGCATTGTAAGTTTCAGGTGATTTATTAAAATGAGAATCAAATTTTGAAAATAACTGTAAAACTAATAATAAAATTATTCCACCAAAAGTAGTTATTAAACCAAAAAGCATTTCATTTATCCCTATATATTGAAAATACGGTTGCCAATATCTATCAATTGTATCTATCACAAAGGCAAAGAAAAAACTGGCTATAATGATATTAAAGGCTCTTCTATTGTTAATCATAACGATTGTTGCATCTTTTATAATTGATAGTATAGGGTATTGCTGTTGTTTATGCTTTTTAGTAGGAAGTTTGTCATTTTTAATACAGATAATTAAATAAAGTACCAATATTATAGAGATAGTTCCAGCCTAAGATAAAAGGTAAGTAATTATTAATTTTATAGAAAAAGCCTGATAATGGAGATATCACTATTATAGACAAGATAAAAATTTTTGTGCTATTAAACATATATTTAGAAAAGTTAATTTCTCCCACAGAATAGCTGAGCCATGATTCGAAAGTTCCAGAAAACATAGTTTCAGATAGAGTCCAAGTCAATAGTATAATTATTAGAATTAATATATTTGACGAAAACGGAAAAAATAACCAAGTTAATGAAAGACAAGTGCATGAAATAATTAAATTGAATCTCACACCAAATTTATCTGCAATTGCACCTGAAGGTATTTCAAAAAGAAATTTCATGATTTCAAAAATTGTTCCTATAATCCCAATAAAAAACAAATTATAACCACAGTTAAATAGGAATAGTATCCAAATAGGAGCATAAAATCCTATAATAATTCCCCGTAAAAGTGAGATTATATAAAATGAGCTCATTAGAAATTATACAACTCCTTTATGTATGTAGCATTTTTCTTTTTATTACTAAACATTTTTTATAATAATTCAGCATTATTAATCGTTATTTTTCATTATATTGACGACTTTTTTATTACATAAGCTTTTCTTATACCACTAGGACGTACTAAATATTAATCAAATATCAATGTTTTATTGAACAATGAAACCTAATTATGGTGTAAAACTATAACGCTATCGTACGTCTACCTGTAAATATCATCATTATTAAGATTAAAAGAGAATTTAGATTTAATATTAGAAAGCTAGGCTTCTTCAAAGCGTCCTTGATATTCTTTCTTAGTACATTTAATAATTTATGACTTCTCTGTCTTCTATACTTATTCTAAGGACAAAGATTTAGGTGCTTCGTTAGTGACTTCGTAACTATTACTTTCTAGTTTTTGTATATGTATCTAATACTTCGAAATTATAAAGTGATGTATCGAACACTATAATTATATTATATTTAAAACGTAAAATTTATGTCAATATATTATAATGCATTGAAAATTAGATGATATGTGCATAACTACTAAAATAAATAATTTCGCTTGTTTAGCAACTTCAATTTAATTTTGCAATTTTACTATATACGATGTTATAATATATTTAACAAGAGTTTCGTGCATTGAATGAACCAAAAAACCCCCTCGCTACCACTAATAGCGAGGGGGTTTTTTGGTGTGGTTAATGTCGCCTTTTACTTGTCATTACGATTACGTAACCAATACGCAAATAAGGTAACGATGCAACCACTAATTACTGTGACAGTGGTATGAACAAGAGCCTCGATCATTAATATGCACCTGCTCTCTACGTCATATTGACGCCTGAGAGATAGACGACACTATAATTATATTCTATTCTATTTTTGTTGATTAAGCATCGGATTCATAGATAATAAACCATTGATTTTCATATAAAATATCACAAAATAGTAATGGAAATTTAGCAGATTACATGTACAAAGATGATAAGTTATGATAAAAATAAGCGTGAATATTATCTTTATTTTCTAAGTAAGGGGGATATCTAATGAAAAAAACACTAGGCTTAAACCTTTTGTTTTTAATATTATTCATCATTTTTGCTTTAGCATTTTTCACTAACTTTTTTGGTAGTCTGACGATATATGTCATTATTATCGTCCCTGTTTTAATGCTAGTCATTGGCGGCTATGTATTCAAAACCAACTTCAACAAGTATAACCAAAATGATTTCAACAATAATCATCGTTTAAAGTAAAATAGTAATTAATATAAATTCAAATGTTGACAAATTGAAAATATCCTTGTAGCATACTAGGTAATTACTTTTCGCAACTTAGGTTGCCATTTGAAAGATGACGTAGCATATATGACATGTAGTAAGAAGAAAGCTAATGGGTGATGGAAATTAGCACTGCATATAATGTGAATTGGGCTTTTAGATGTAATTAAAAATTATAATATTTAAAGTGAACAAATAATTTGTTAACTAAGGTGGCACCACGGTAACGCGTCCTTACAGATATGCGTTAGTGTGGTGTTTTTTATATACCAAAAAATAAGAAAGCAAAATGAAGTAAGTGATGTAAAGGTAGCAAGCAGAAAGTTAGTGGTTGATGGAAACTAACACCTACATATACTGAAATTGGGTTTTGTTGGATAACAAATGAATAAATCAATGAGAGAGTAGATTAAAGCAAGTATATCTACTAATTTAGGTGGTACCGCGCGTCAGCGTCCTTAACAATGTTTAAGGATGCTGATTTTTTTATGAGGAGGAAAATAAAATGAAAGTGCAATATCAAAGATTAAATGCAGAGGTAACACCAGAAGCGTTAGCAAGATTGAAAGAAAATAAAATCGTATTAGAGAGTTCAGAACAATCGAAACTAAAAGGGCGTTATTCTATAGTGATTTTCGATACTTACGGTTCAATCACGTTGGATAATGAAACAATGACAGTATGTACACCAGAAGAAAACAGAGTAGAACATGAGCAACCTTATAAAAAAATGAAAGATTTAATTGATCAATATAAAGCAGAAATTGAAGACGAAGCATTAGCGTTATTACCTTTTATTTCTGGTTTTGTAGGATCATGTAGTTTTGATTTAGTAAGACATGAATTCCCAGTACTAAAACAAATCAATCTTGAAGATCATCCGCAACATGATGCTAAGTTTCATATGGTTGAAGATGCATATATATTTGATCATTACAAAGAGCATTTATACGTTATTGCAACGAACTTGTTTTCAAAAGAAAATGATGAACAATTAAAAGCGCGCGTAGCTAAACGTGTAGAAGAATTAAAACAAATTACGATTTATCCATCTGAGCTTGAACATACAGCTACAGAAAAAGAGATTAAATCAAATATTGCACCAGAACAATTTATTAATACAATTAGTAAAATGAAGTCACTCATTCAACAAGGTGATATGTTTCAAGTTGTACCATCTATCGTTTATAGTTACGAACATCACTTTGGTCAACAATTACAAGCTATGTCTTATCAACTTTACCAAAATTTAAAACGTCAAAATCCAAGTCCATATATGTATTACTTGAATATGGATCAGCCGATTGTCGTAGGGAGTTCACCGGAAAGTTTTGTAAAAGTAAAAGGGCAAACCGTAGTGACTAATCCAATTGCCGGAACGATAAAAAGAGGCGCTACTGAAGAAGAAGACCAAGTAAACGAAGCCAGTTTAAAAAACGATGAAAAAGAATTAAGCGAACACAGTATGCTTGTTGATTTGGGTAGAAATGATATCCATCGTGTAAGTGAAACAGGGACTTCGGTAATTGGTAAATTAATGACAATTGAACGTTACGAACATGTGATGCATATTGTCAGTGAAGTTACTGGAAAGCTTAAAGACAATTATTCACCAATGACAGTGATTGCGAGTTTATTACCTACAGGTACTGTATCAGGCGCACCTAAGCTAAGAGCGATTCAACGTATCTATGAAGTGCAACCACAAAAACGTGGCGTATACAGTGGCGGTATTGGTTATATCAATTGTAACCACGACTTAGATTTCGCATTAGCGATTCGTACAATGATGATTGATGACACGCACATTAACGTAGAAGCAGGTTGTGGTGTTGTGTATGATTCAATTCCAGAAAAAGAACTTGAAGAGACAAAATTAAAAGCTAAAAGCTTATTGGAGGTGTCACCATGATACTTATAGTTGATAATTATGATTCATTTACTTATAACTTAGTAGATATGATTGCACAGAAAGAAGCAGTGATAGTTAAATATCCGGATGACCCATCTATATATAATATGGATATTGACGGTGTTATTATTTCACCTGGTCCAGGTCATCCATTAGATACAGATGATTTGATGCAAATCATTGATCATTATAAAAATAAACCGATTTTAGGCGTTTGCTTAGGGTCGCAAGCATTGACTTGTTATCATGGCGGCGATGTCATCCAATGTGATTATATAAAACATGGTAAAAAAGACCAAATGCGTATCACAAAAGAAACTTTGTTATACACTGATATTCCAGAATATTCAGAAATTATGCGATACCATTCATTGATGAGTAATCCTCAAACATTACCTGAAACATTAACAATAACGGCACAAACAGAAGATTGCATACAGTCATTTGAACACACACAATTGTTACATTATGGGATTCAATATCATCCCGAGTCATTTGCTACGGCACATGGTAAACAAATCATTAATAACTTTTTAAACATAATGAAGGAGGTAACAGAAGATGGAGCTACAAACACAGTTAAAACAATATAAACCACTTAATCAAGCACAAATGAATGAATTTATAGAATTACTTATTTCTAAAAATTTAGAAGACAGCGTAAAAATTGAGTTACTCGAAACGTTTTCTGAAAAAGAAACTACGCAAGAGGAGTTAACTTATATATCAAATAGTTTAATTCATTCTATGTATCGTGAACAACCGTACTATCCTAATGCTATGTGTGTTTGTGGCACGGGTGGAGATAAATCAAATAGTTTTAATATCTCTACAACCGTATCTTTTGTTATCGCTAGTGCAAGTGTACCCGTAATTAAGCATGGTAATAAGAGTGTCACTTCATCATCTGGAAGCACGGATTTGTTAAATGCAATGGCTATCAAATCAAGCACTGTTGAAGATACACCAAAACAATTAGACGATAATGGATTGGTCTTTTTAAATGCTACTGAAACATATCCGATAATGAAAAATATTCAACCTATCAGAAAAGGTATCAGCAATCCAACAATATTTAATATTACTGGTCCAATCATTAACCCTTTTAAATTGGATTATCAAGTCATGGGTGTTTACGAAACATCAAAATTAGAAAAAATTGCACAAACCTTAGCAGATTTAGGACGTAAAAAAGCAATCGTTGTATACGGTGCAAATGGTATGGATGAAGCTACATTATCTGGCGACAATATTATTTATGAAGTAACAGCAAATGAAGAAATTAAACACTATACGCTGAATGCAACAGATGTAGGCTTAGATTATGCGCCAAACGAAGCACTTGTTGGAGGTACACCACAAGACAACTTAGAAATCACGAAACATATATTAAATGGAACAGATCGTAGTGCTAAGAGAGATGTTGTTATCTTGAACGCAGGCATCGCACTCTATGTAGCAGAAAAAGCTGAAACAATAGAAGCTGGTGTGAAAGCAACACAAGCATTAATAGAAAGTGGCAAAGCTTTAACGCAATATAATAAAATGGGAGGCAAAACGTATGACTATATTGGATGAGATTGTAACATATAAAAGAGGTTTACTAGAGCAGGGCTATTATGAAGATAAATTATCAACACTAGAAGCAGTGGATATTTCACATAAAAAAACATTCCAATCACATTTAGATGATTCAAATCAACTTGGAGTGATTGCTGAAATTAAATCTAAAAGTCCAACGCTTGATGGATTACCAAGCAAGAGACTTAGCGCAACAAGTGAAAGATTACGAAGCTCATGGTGCGAATGCAGTTTCTATATTAACGGATGAGCACTATTTTGGTGGTAGCTACGAACGTTTACAAGCATTAACAACAGAAACATCATTACCAGTATTGTGTAAAGATTTTGTAGTAGATCCGATTCAAATTGATGTTGCTAAAAAAGCGGGCGCTTCGATAATATTACTTATCGTTAACGTTTTGACCGATCCAGAATTAAGAGAATTATATAAATACGCTACATCGCAAAATTTAGAAGTGCTCGTAGAAGTTCATGATAAAGAAGAATTAGCACGTGCCTATAAACTAGACCCAAAAATTATTGGTGTGAATAATAGAGACTTGAAGCGTTTCATTACAAATGTCTTGCATACAAATGAGATTTTAGAAGATAAAAAACCGGATTATTACTATATTTCAGAAAGTGGTATCAAAGATGAGCAAGATGTTCAAAATATCGTTGATTCGGGTATAGATGGTTTATTAATTGGTGAATCATTAATGAAATGTGATGACTTAAGTCAATTCTTACCAGGTCTAAAATTAGACAAGGTGCAACGATGAAGTTAAAGTTTTGTGGCTTTCGCACATTAGCCGATGTAAACAAAGCAAAAGACTTAAATATTGATGCGATGGGGTTTATTCATTTTCCAAAGAGTAAAAGATATGTAGATATTCCAACCATTAAACAATTGACTGAAGTTATACCTGATGATAAAGAAAAAGTAGTCATCGTTGTTAATCCAGGTTATGACACGATTACCAATTTGATAACGCAAACGCAGATTTCAACAATTCAACTCCATGGAAATGAACCGTTAGAAACTGTACATTTTATTAAGAAAAGTAATCCGAACATTAAAGTTATCAAAGCCTTACCCGCAACAGACCAACAAACATTAACGACAGCTATTGATTATTATAAAGATAATGTAGATATGTTTATTATTGATACACCATCGAAGTCTTATGGTGGTACAGGTAAAGTATATGATTGGGAAATGTTAAAAACAATCAACGATGTTAACTATTTAATCGCGGGCGGTATGAACTACGACAATATACGAGCTGTAGCATCTTTAGATTTAGCACATCAAGGCTATGATATCGCTAGTGGTATAGAAACAAATAATGAAAAAGATACGGAAAAAATGGCAGCAATTATTAAACTCGTAAAAGGAGCAAATGAATTATGAATAAAAACATACAAACAGAAGCAGATGAATTTGGTTTCTTCGGTGCTTATGGTGGTCAATACGTACCAGAAACGTTAATGCCAGCAATTCAAGAATTGAAACAAGCTTATCAAGAAGCCAAAGCAGACCCTAAATTTCAAGAAGAATTAGATGGTTACCTTAAAGACTATGTTGGTCGTGAAACACCATTGACATATGCTGATTCATATACAGAAGCCCTTGGTGGCGCCAAAATTTATTTAAAACGTGAAGATTTAAATCACACTGGTGCGCATAAAATAAACAATGCATTAGGCCAAGCACTATTAGCCAAAAGAATGGGTAAAAATAAACTTGTTGCTGAAACAGGCGCGGGTCAACATGGTGTTGCGAGTGCGACGGTTGCCGCATTATTTGATATGGAACTCGTAGTATTTATGGGTGAAGAAGACATTAAAAGACAATCTTTAAACGTATTTAGAATGGAATTGTTAGGTGCGAAAGTTGAATCTGTAACTGAAGGCCAAGGAACGTTATCAGACGCGGTTAATAAAGCATTACAATACTGGGTAAGTCATGTAGATGATACGCATTATTTATTAGGTTCAGCTTTAGGACCAGATCCATTTCCAACTATTGTAAGAGATTTACAAAAAATCATCGGTACAGAAATTAAAGCGCAAATTCAAGAAAAAGAAGGGCGTTTACCAGATGCAGTTGTAGCTTGTGTTGGTGGTGGGTCTAATGCCATTGGTACATTCTACCCATTCGTTCAAGATGACGTGAAATTATATGGCGTAGAAGCTGCAGGTGAAGGTTATGATACGGATAGACATGCACTAGCGATTAACAAAGGTAAAGAAGGCGTATTGCACGGTACTAAAATGTATCTTATTCAAGATGAAAATGGTCAAATTCAACAAGCACATTCTATATCTGCAGGTTTAGATTATCCTGGTGTTGGACCAGAACATTCGTATTATCACGATATAGGTAGAGTGAAGTTCGCCACTGCAAGTGATAAACAAGCGATGGATGCTTTAGTTAGATTTACAAAAGCTGAAGGTATTATTCCAGCTATTGAAAGTGCACACGCATTAAGCTATGTAGAAACGTTAGCACCAACGATGGGCAAAGATGAAATTCTTGTTGTTACAGTTTCAGGACGTGGCGATAAAGATATGGAAACAATTAGAAATTATATGAAAGAAGACGGTGATTCTAATGCGTAAACTATTCATTCCATATATTATGGGTAATAAATCTTTTATTGAAAATCTTAAGACCGTCAGTGATGCAGGTGCTGATATTGTTGAAGTAGGTGTACCATTTTCAGACCCAGTGGCTGATGGACCAGTCATTATGGACGCTGGTAGCAAAGCCATAAAAGAGGGCGTCAATATTCAGTATATTTTAGATCAACTAACTGAACATCGTGATTCAATATCAAGTAAATATGTATTAATGACTTATTATAATATTATTAATTTTTACGGAGAAGATGCATTTTTTAAAGCTTGTGAAAAAGCAGGTGTCTACGGTTTAATCATTCCTGATTTGCCACATGAACTAGTGCAACAATTAAAAGAACGCCATCCTGACAGAAAAGTGAATATTATTTCACTCATCGCTATGACGACGTCTGAAGAACGTAGTAATCAAATCGCTCAAGATGCGGAAGGATTTATTTATACAGTAACAATGAATGCGACAACAGGGGAAAATGGTAAGTTCCATCCTGAACTTAAAGATAGAATTAAGCATATAAAATCAATTTCTAATGTGCCTGTCGTTGCAGGTTTTGGTATTCGTACACCAGAACATGTGTCAGATATCATAGAAGCTTCAGATGGTGTCGTTATAGGTAGTGAAATTGTTAAACGATTAGAGAAAGATCCAAAAGCAGACACAGTGAGTTATTTTAATTCAATTAGAAATGCACTCGATAGAAAAAGTGAATAAAGCATTGTGTGTGTAAGAGGTTAGAATTATGGGTACGCTATTAAGAGAGAATATATTTTTGAGGTGCATAGCATGCAATTTCAATGAATTAAATATAGCTATTCTCTTATTTTTAAAAAGAGGTGACATAATTTGAGTAAAAAAGTCTTGTTTATTATAACAAGTGTTAATCAATTTGAAGATGGTACACCAACAGGATTATGGTTAGAAGAAGCAAGTGAACCTTATGATATATTAACGGAAGCAAATATTAATGTAGATATCGCTACAATAAATGGTGGGGAAGTCCCATTAGATCCCAATTCTACACAGAATGGTGAACTTAATAAATATAAAGCATTTGTTGAGCAAACGAAATCAGCGTCAAGTATAGAAGATATAGACGTGAGTCAATACGACGCTGTATATTTACCAGGCGGTCATGGCACAGTATTTGATTTTGCACATAATCAGAAGTTAGCTTCTGTACTTGCTGACTTTAAAGCAGATGATAAAATCATTGCATCTGTATGTCACGGTCCAAGTGCTTTTGTCGGTGCTAAAGATAAGAAAGGCAACTTCCTAGTGAAGGGCGTGACGTTAACTGCATTTACAGATGAAGAAGAACGTGCAATGGGCTTTGAGGAAAAAGTACCTTTCTTAACTCAGACAGAATTAGAAAATCAAGGCGTCAAATTTGTAACTCAGGACAACTTCACTGAACATGTGGAAACAGATAATCAATTTATTACTGGTCAAAACCCACAATCAAGCGTAGCAATAGGTGAAACATTACGAGACGCTTTAAATTAGAACATAGTATCATAAGGCGTGGAACAGATATAAATGTTCTACTCCCAACTATAAAGAAAACTGGAAAACTTAATAAGTTTTCCAGTTTTTATTGTTATAACAATGGCAAATGTGTTTAATTGCTTATTCTTTGTTAAAATATAAGTAATGATATAATAAGACATACATAAAGTTCATGTATAATGAATTTATATATGCTATTGATTTAGTTTTATAAATGGTTATTGTATAATAATCAAGATTGAAGTTTAAACTCAAATAAAAAAAGAACTATAAACAAATAGGAGTATACAAAATGAAATTTACGAATTTAACTGCTAAAGAGTTCAGTACATTTACAGATAATATGCCAAATAGTCATTTTACACAAATGGTAGGAAACTACGAATTGAAAATTGCAGAAAGTACAGAAACACACTTAGTTGGTATTAAAAACAATGAAAATGAAGTCATTGCGGCATGTTTACTGACTGCAGTACCAGTAATGAAGTTTTATAAATATTTTTATACAAACAGAGGACCTGTTATAGATTTTGAAAATAAAGAACTTGTTCATTACTTCTTTAATGAATTAACTAAATATGTTAAAAAACATAAAGGTTTACATTTAAGAGTTGACCCTTATTTAGCTTATCAATATCGTAATCATGATGGAGAAGTGTTAGGAAATGCTGGTCATGACTGGTTTTTCGACAAAATGAAACAATTAGGATACAAACACCAAGGATTTTTAACTGGTTTTGATCCAATTCTTCAAATTAGATATCACTCAGTATTAGATTTAGCAGGTAAAACAGCTAAAGATGTACTTAACGGCATGGATAGCCTACGTAAACGTAATACAAAAAAAGTTCAAAAGAATGGTGTTAAAGTAAGATTCTTAGAAGAAGATGAGTTACCAATCTTCCGTTCGTTTATGGAAGATACATCTGAATCAAAAGAATTTGATGATAGGGAAGATAGCTTTTATTATAATAGATTGAGATATTATAAGAATCGTATCTTGGTCCCGTTAGCTTATATGGACTTTGATGAATATATCGAAGAATTAAAAGCAGAGCGTGATGTCTTAAGTAAAGATATTAACAAGGCGATTAAAGATATAGAAAAACGACCAGAAAATAAAAAAGCGTATAATAAGCGAGATAATTTAGAACAACAGCTTATTGCAAATCAACAAAAAATTGAAGAAGCGCAATCGTTACAGGCTGAACACGGTAATGAATTACCAATTTCTGCAGCATACTTTATTATTAACCCCTTTGAAGTAGTTTACTATGCAGGTGGCACTTCAAATGAATTTAGACACTTTGCTGGTAGTTATGCGATTCAGTGGAAGATGATTAATTACGCTATTGACCATAATATAGATAGATATAACTTCTACGGTATCAGTGGTAATTTCACAGAAGATGCGGAAGATGCAGGCGTAGTGAAATTTAAAAAAGGATTTAATGCCGAAGTAGTTGAATACGTTGGGGATTTTGTAAAACCTATTAATAAACCAATGTACAAAATTTATACGACATTAAAAAAAATAAAAGATATTAAGAAGTAGATATAAATTATAGAAGGGAACTAAGCTAGAATGAAATTTACAGAGTTAACCGTCAAAGAGTATGACAATTTTGTACAAAACCCAGCATTAGAGAGTCATTACTTTCAAGTAAAAGAAAATATTGCGACAAGAGAAGAAGATGGATTTCAAGTTGTACTATTAGGCTTAAAAGATGACGACAATCAGGTTATTGCTTGCTAGTCTTTTCTCTAAAATTCCTACAATGGGGAGCTATGTTTATTATTCTAATCGTGGTCCAGTTATGGATTACAATGATTTAGGTTTAGTAGATTTCTATTTACGTGAATTAGATCATTATCTTCAACACCATAATTGTTTATATGTCAAAATGGACCCGTACTGGATTTATAAAATATATGATAAAGATATCAATCCATTGCCAGAACCAGATAAGAATGACGCATTAGTCAACTTATTTAAATCTCATGGGTATACACATCACGGCTTTACGACTGAATATGATACATCTAGCCAAGTAAGATGGATGGGTGTATTGAACTTAGATGGCCAAACACCAAGCATCTTTAAAAAAACAATTTGATAGCCAAAGAAAACGTAATATCAATAAAGCAATTAATTTTGGTATTAAAGTTAGATTGTTAAATAGGGATGAATTCGGTCTTTTCTTAGATCTTTATCGAGAAACTGAAAAACGTCTTGGCTTTGTATCTAAAACAGATGAATATTTCTATAATTTCATTGATAATTATGGTGATAAAGCTTTAATACCTTTAGCATATATAGACTTAAATGAATATATTGAAAATACACAAGAGAGTATTAATGATAAAGAATCACGTAGAGATCAAATCATGCAGAATGAAAATAAATCAGATAAACAGTTGAAGAAAATTACAGAACTGGATAAACAAATAGAGCATGATAAAAAAGAGTTAATGCATGCAAGTGAATTAAGATTAACAGATGGTGCTATATTAAATTTAGCTGCTGGTGTATATTTTGCAAATGCATATGAAGTAAACTACTTCTCTGGTGGCTCATCAGAAAAATATAATCAATATATGGGACCTTATATGATGCACTGGTACATGTTGAACTATTGTTTTGACAATGGTTATGGTCGCTATAATTTCTATGGTTTATCAGGCGACTTCACTGAAAATAGTGAAGATTACGGCGTATATCGCTTTAAACGTGGATTTAATGTGCAAATTGAAGAATTAATCGGCGACTTTTATAAACCAATTAAGAAAACAAAATATTGGTTATTTAATACGTTGAATAATGTTAGAAAAAAAGTAAAAAAATAGCAAAAAAAGAAAGCATACTGGTATGTAAGCCCTAATCAGTATGCTTTCTTTCGTTCTGAAGTTAGTTATATTAGGATGGCAATTCCAATATAACAATGAACTAAAATGTGGAATAGTCTGAGATGTTAATTCTTGTTGTTCCCACATTTTTTAGTATAGCATAGGATTTTAGCAATGCAATAACCTTACACTATAATAATTTTATAGTAAAATTTATTTTTATAAAATTATTAAAATAATATATGTAATAGTTATGAAAATATGAAAAGCGCACTACAAGACGACTTGTAGTGCGCTTTCTAGCATGATTTTTCAAAAATGCGCCCTATTTATTTACAAGTTAAGGATCATTAAGATAATGCTCTAATGATATAAGTTATACCAATAATAAAGAACACCGCACTCATGAAGATAGCAACTAAAATTGCCACCATAAGTGGATTAAACAGTAAAATAATACCGAAAATAATTGTAATAATGTTCAAAATAACCGATATAATATGGAAACCTTTATTTGATTTTTCAAGTGGCGTTACCGTAAACATATTAAATAACGCATTAATAATAAACCAAATAGCAAATAAATAAACAATAAATGTCGTACTTGTAACGATATTAAATAAAATCAATAACCCTAAAATAATGTTAATTACACCAAGTACAAGCACTATGGTTGAAGCATTTTTATCTGTTTTTTTCATTACACGACGAACGAAAATTTCTAAAAAACCGTTAATAATAAATAGTAGTCCTATGAGCCATGTAATAGCAAATAAGTTTTCTTCAGGAAAACTTAAAATAAACACGCCAATAATTAGAAAAATGACGCCAATCACTAAACTAGACCATTTGATTCGGGAACGTTCCCGCATAAATTTCACTCCTAAATGATTATCTAAATAGTATATACCCAAATGACAGAAAAGAACACGTTTTTTATAGGTGCCTATATTTATGTTATGTAACCCTATAAGTATATGCTTTAAATAAAAGACCATTTTTTAAGGATTGCTATAAAATTGAAGGAGATATCAATCTAATAGCAAGATTAAAGAACAAAGTATTGTTTGAGCTTAAAATCACTAATTCATAAAAATAAGACGCTGAGAAGTCGATTTCTCAGCGTTTAAATATAAGTTCATGAGTATATATCCATGTAAACACACGTAAAATTGTGAGTTTAGATCATTGTATAAAATAACCGAAAACAAGATAAACAATATCTTAGTCGCATACAGTCAAAACAAAACTTGTATAGATATTTACGTAGCTTGAAAGTTAATAAAGTACAATTATAATTAGACATTAAGTGAGATGCGTATAAGTATCTAGTAAATGTTAAATGATATGACGTTATGTATATGCATGAAAAAGCTAAAATAGGATTAATAAGTAGTAAATGCTAAATACATAATATATATGATAAAAATAGCTATATAGATATGTAACTTTTAAAATTTACTTTTTAGTTTACATAATATATATTATAGGAAGTTATTGGTATTTGAAAGAAAAGGCCCTAATTGGTAACTCACTACCTGTTACGTTATACATGCTTGTTAACGCAATCATTCTTTCTAGTGCTTCGATGTAATTTCTTCTTGTTCATGATCCATCTATTACGTTATATGTTTATAACTTTAATTAACTTGTTACTATTGTACTTTACTGATGCTATCAAATTATCGACTTTACTATATTGGCTTAAACCTCATATATGGTATATGCTGTGGTTTGAATTTTTATATAACATTTTATTAATTCAACAGATTGAATTTAAAGATATAATTAAAAAAATGAACTGTAACTTAGATTATAGCTACAGTTCATTTTTTATTTTTGTTTATAATCTTCTAATTCATCTTTTGGGATGCCACCACGTTTACGTATTTCTTTTCTAGCTTTCTTTTCGCGGCGTTTACGTCTCCAGTTACGTGTCATGTACCATATTACAAAGCTTAGGATTAAACTTAATATAGTCATAAACGCAACAGAAACCTAATAAAGGTTCATATGTAATATCTTGAAAATTTGGTATTAAAAATGCTGATATTGCTAATACTACTAATGTTAAGATTGGTGCAGTAAACCATTTATTTAAGACAAGATTGCAAAATACTGTTACTAATATGACAGCTACTACAGTAATCCATAAAAAATTAGGCATATCAAAAATAGTCATTAATTCCTCTCCTTTTTATTTAATATTTATACTTTACTTACATTATATATATCATACTATATTTTCTATATAAATACATTCAGTCTTGAGCAGTATAATTTTATATTAAATTAATAAAAAATACGTGTCAATCCAATTCGGTTTACTGTTCCCCACTTTTAATTTAGATAAACTTTCGATTATCATTTATCCGGGTCATTCATGTATAATTAACTGTGAATACAATATAAATGTAGAGGAGTAGATTATATGGCTGAAACACTACCATTTAGAAATAATGTTCCAATTGAAGAAACGTGGGACGTAACTGACTTATTTAGTTCTGACGATGCATTTTATAATACATTGAATGAGACTTTAGAACAAGCTAAGGCGTTTAATCAACAATATACAGGTCACTTAAATGAAGTAGATATTGTTGAAGATGCACTGGATGCATATTCTGAACTATTAATTCAATTAGATCGAATGGCAAATTATGCTGAGTTAAGATTGAGCGTTGATACGGCTAATGAACATGCACAGACATTAAGCGCAAAATTGTCTACATCTTATGGAAAAATCGCTAGTGAACTTTCATTTGTAGTTTCAGAAATATTAGAACTTTCTGATCAAACACTTGAACAACTTGTTAAAACATCGAAGTATCCACACTTTTTAACAAAATTAAAAGCGAATAAGGCGCATCAATTATCTCCAGAAGTTGAAAAAGTATTAGCAAGTTTGTCCCCTACTTTTGAGAGCGCTTTTGAACTTTATGGAACTACAAAAATGTTGGATATTGATTTTGAATCATTTGAATATGATCATCAAACATATCCTTTAGATTATGCTACTTTTGAGAATGAATATGAAGATAATCCAAATGAAACGTTTAGAAGAATAAGTTTCAAACATTTTAGTAATGCATTAAGTAAGTATCAGCATACGACAGTTGCGACATATAATATGCAAGTGCAACAAGAGAAAATCGAAGCAGATTTAAGAGGATATGATTCTGTTATTGATTATTTACTACAAGAGCAAGAAGTGACACGAGACATGTTTAACAGACAAATTGATGTAATTATGAGTGATTTAGCACCCATTATGCAAAAATATGCGAAATTAGTTAAACGTGTTCATGGCTTAGATGTGATGCATTTTGAAGATTTAAAAGTTTCTATTGATCCAAATTACGAGCCCGAAATTTCAATAGAAGATTCTAAACAATATATTTATGGTGCTTTAAATGTACTTGGTGAAGATTATTTGAAAATGGTTGAAGCCGCTTATAAAGATAGATGGATAGATTTTGCACAAAACAAAGGTAAAGAAACAGGTGCCTATTGTGCGAGTCCATATGCTTCACATTCATATGTCTTTATATCATGGACTGGCAAAATGACTGAAACCTTCGTGTTAGCGCATGAATTAGGTCATGCGGGTCACTTTACTTTAGCACAGGAACATCAAAATTATTTAGAATCAGAAGCTTCGATGTATTTTGTAGAAGCACCTTCTACTATGAATGAAATGCTTATGGTGAACTACTTATTTGAAAATAGCAATGATGCTAAATTTAAACGTTGGGTAACAGGTTCTATTATTTCAAGAACGTATTATCATAATATGGTTACGCATTTACTTGAAGCTGCTTTTCAACGTGAAGTTTATAATAAAGTCGATCAAGGCGAATCATTAACTGCCCCAATACTTAATGACATTATGCTTGATGTCTATAGTCAATTCTTTGGAGACAGTGTGAAACTGACAGAAGGCGCAGAGTTAACTTGGATGAGACAACCACACTATTATATGGGATTATATTCATACACGTATTCAGCGGGCTTAACAATTGGTACAGTGATGTCTCAACGTATTCAAAATGAAGGCCAACCGACTGTTGATGCTTGGCTAGATACATTGAAAGCAGGAGGTAGTAAATCACCAGTAGATTTAGCCCAAATTGCAGGTATAGATATCCGTACTGAACAACCATTAAAATCAACAATTGGCTATATTGGCAAACTTGTTGATGAACTAGAAACATTAACTGATGAAATTGAAAAGAAATAACGTTTTATAAAATTAAAAAAGCACAATGGCAATTTTGAAGATCATCCACTTTCATTTATCTGAAAGCGAGTCATCTTTATAAAGCCATTGTGCTTTTATTATGTGTAACATTCTTATTTATTATAGGATTCATAACGTTCGCCTGTAATAAAGAAATAAATATTCTCTGCTATATTACAGATATGATCTCCAATACGTTCCAAATGTCTTGCGACTAAATGTGCTTGCCCGGCAACGAAAGGATCATTATCTATTAAATACGTTGTGTTTACAATATTTTTATAGATATCATCAATATCTTTATCACGATCAATGATTTCTTTTATTAAGGTAATATCATTGTCTTTTACTGCATCATCTAAGTCTTTTAACATTAAGAGCGCAAGTTTTCCCATGGTGTTGAGTCTCGTCAGTACATATTCATCAATAATTTTTGCACGTAATCTAATTTTCGCTATACTTGTTGCATTATCGCCTATACGTTCAAAATCAGTGGCGATTTTTAAAGCGGCCATCATTAAACGTAAATCTGTAGCAATCGGTTGTTGCTTAGTGATAAGCATGATTACTTTTTCATTAATTTCAGTTTCTTGCTCATTGATTTCTTTATCCTTAGCTATTGTTTGTCTGGCATAATTACGATCTTCTTCACTTAACGACGTTAGTCCAAATTCTATATTACGATATACATAAAGACCAAGTCGACGTAGATCTTTAATAAGTCCGTCTAGTTGGCCTTCATATTTATGTCTAATTGTCGCCATAGATTAACCGAAGCGACCTGAGATATAATCTTCAGTTTGCTTATCTGCAGGATTAGAGAAGATCTTATCAGTGTCGTCGTATTCATTAACATAGCCGTTAAGGAAGAAAGCAGTTTTATCAGAAACACGAGCAGACTTGTTGCATATTATGCGTAACAATGATGATTGAATATTGTTCTTTAAGTTCTTGAACAAGTTCTTCTATTTTTAATGTTGATATTGGATCTAAAGCTGACGTTGGCTCATCCATTAATATAACATCTGGTTCAATAGCTAATGTACGCGCAATACAAACACGTTGTTGTTGTCCACCTGATAAACTATAAGCGTTTTTGTCTAAGTCATCTTTTAATTCATCCCAAATTGCAGCGCCACGTAAAGATTTTTCAACAATTTCATCTAAGACTTTTTTGTTTTTAATACCATGGATTTTAGGACCATAAGTAATATTATCATAAATTGATTTAGGAAATGGATTTGGTTGTTGGAATACCATCCCTACATTTGTTCTCAATTTTTCAACTGAATATTTATTATCGAAAATATTTTTATCACGGTACATGATTTTACCGGCAGTTTTAACAGATGGTACAAGTTCAACCATACGATTTAATGCTTTAATGTATGTTGATTTACCACAACCTGATGGTCCAATAATCGCAGTTACATTATTTTCTAAGATATCTAAGTTAATGTTTTTTAATGCATGATTTTCGCCATACCATAAATCAAGATTTTTAGTTGAATAGACAATTTTCTTTTGGCTATCTGGGATTTTATTGTCTGAATGGTTTGGTTCAATAGTAGCTATTGGTGAGTCATTACGGTCGGTATGTGATTTTATTGTATCGTTCGTATCGTTATTATCTATAATTTGTTTATTCATAATTAAAACTCCTTTTTATAGGCTAGATGCTAAGGTTTTACTGAAACCCTAGCACATTCCCATTTACTAGCCTTTTTTAAATAATATTTATCGTGTCTTAAATTTAGTATTTTTTACTATATTTATTTCTTAAGAATATCGCTATTGCATTCATTAATAGTAATATAACGAGTAATACGATAATTCCTGCCGATGCAACGTTTTGGAATTCTTCCTGTGGTAATTTTGTCCAGCTATAAATTGACATTGGTAACGCTTGGAATTGATCGAATATTGTTGATGGTAGCTGTAATAAAATCGTTGGTATACCAATTAAAATTAATGGTGCTGTCTCACCTAATGCACGAGATAGTGCTAAGATGAAACCTGTCAAAATACCAGGAATCGCCGCTGGTAACACAACACGGCGTATTGTTTGCCATTTGTTAGCACCTAGTCCGTATGAAGCTTCTTTTACAGAACTAGGTACAGATCTTATAGCTTCTTGGCTAGCTACAATGATTACCGGTAAGATAAGTAATGACATTGTTAATGCGGCCGCTAAAACGGAGTTTCCGAGTGCAATTGAATCGATACCCATACCTCTTACGAAAATTGTAAGACCGAGTAAACCGAATACGACTGAAGGTACACCGACTAAGTTTGAGATACTCACTTTAATAAAGTTTGTAAGTGCATTTTCTTTAGCATATTCTTCTAAATAAATTGCAGTACCAACACCTAAAGTAATTGTTATCGGGATAATAGTAACCATTAACCATATTGTACCGATAAAGGCACCTTTAATCCCTGCCATAGAAGGCGTTGATGATGAGAAATTAGTGAAAAATGATGGAGTTAAGTGTCCGAGCACCTTTTATAAGTGTATCAATGAGTAATGCCGCTAATACGAGCAGACCAACCATTGTACAGGCAAAGAAAGCCCATTTATTAACTTTATTTGTCGTTAACCTTCCAGAGAGTTTCTTTTCAACTGTTTGTTGATCTACGAGCACGTTTTTGTTTGTTTCAGTCATATTAATACTCCTCTCTGAAACGTTTCGTAATCCATTGAGAAATCAAGTTCATTACTAACGTGAATAAGAATAAAGTGAATCCTACTGCATAAATACTATAGTAAGTATCAGTACCAAATGTTGCATCACCTGTTGCTACTTGAACGATATAACCTGTCATTGTTTGGATAGACCCTGTTATATCAAGTGATGCACTCGGTGTACTACCTGCAGCAAGAGATACGATCATAGTTTCGCCAATTGCACGTGAAATTGCTAATACAATTGAGGCCATAATACCTGAAGTTGCAGCTGGTAAAATAACTTTAGTTGCTACTTCAAATTTTGTAGCACCTAAACCTAGTGCACCTTCTCGCATTTTGTTTGGTACGGATGACATTGCATCTTCACTCATACTTGATATTAATGGAATAATCATTACACCAACTACAAGACCTGGACTAATAGAGTTGAAACTACCTATGTCTGGAAAGATTCCACGTATTAACGGTGTAACAAATGTTAGAGCAAAGAAACCGAATACGATTGTTGGAATACCAGATAATATTTCTAATATTGGTTTGATAATACTTTTAGCACGTGGCGAAGCATATTCACTTAAGTAAAGTGTCGCACCCAGACCTAATGGCACTGCTACGATTGTCGCTATTACAGTTATTTTCAACGTACCTAATATTAATGGCCAAATTCCAAATTTAGGATCAGATGAGAATGGTGTCCATTCCATCGAAAAGAGAAATTCTGTAATAGGAATACGTGTGAAAAACGTAATTGTTTCAGTTAATAATGTGACTACAATGCCGATTGTCGCTAATATAGAAAAAATTGCTATTGTACCTAAAATAATAGGAACAATTTTATCGCTTGCACCATTTTTATTGGCGTTGTTTTTTTCAATCATTTCGCTTACGGAGCGGTTTTTATTCGCCATGTTAATATCCTTCCTTCATATAGACTCCGAAATTGTTAAAAAAAGGTTGGGATATTTAGAAATAGAGAAACAAAGTGGACTTTATTCCCATCGCCACTTTGTTTTCTAATACAGAATCCCGACCTTTAAGATTTACAGCTATGTGTTATTTGTCTTCTTCTTTGTCTTTGCTTTCTTTACCAGTAATCTCTTTTAATTCATCTAGTTGTTTTGTGTAATCTTTTTCTGGTAGAGCTACAAATCCTGCTTCTTCAGCTGATTTACCTTTGTCTTCAAAGATAAATTTCATGAAATCTTGGAATCCTTCATTTTCTTTTAGTTTTTTCTCGTTTGTATAAATGAACAATGGTCTACTTAAAGCATATGAACCATCTTGAATTGATTCTTTAGTTGGTTTAGTAACTTTACCACTATCATCTTTGATTTCAACGGCTTTTAATTTATCTTTATTTTCTTCAAAGAAATTATAACCGAAGTAACCAATACCTTGTTCATTTTTTTGAACTGATTGAACGATTACGTTTGTATCAGCGTTTTTCTCTGCTTTGATATCTCCGTCATCCATAACTTCTTCAGTGAAGAAATCATACGTACCATGTGATTGGTCTGGAGAAAATGATTTGATTTCTTTATCTGGCCATTCAGGATTAACATCTTTCCATGATTTTGCTTCGCCAGAATAAATATCTTTCAATTGATCTTTAGTTAATTCGTTTACAAAATCGTTTTCTTTATTAACTGCAATTGTTACGCCATCTTTTGCAACTTCAAATTCATTATATTTGATACCTTTATCTTCTAATTTTTTCTTCTCTTCATCTTTTATTGGTCTAGATGCGTTTGAAAAATCAGTATTCCCTGAAATGAATTTTTCGAATCCGCCACCAGTACCAGATGTACCAGATGAAACTGTAACATCGGAATTTTCTTTAGCAAATTTTTCGTTTAATTTTTCAATGATTGGACCTACTGTTGATGAACCGTCGCCTTTAACTTCGCCTTCGCCGCCACCAGAACCGAGCATTTCCGCCGCCACAAGCGCCTAATAAAAGTGAAGAGCCAATTACTGTAGTTCCAAATACTTGCCATTTTTTCATTGAAACATCCTCCTAATAAATAAATAACCCTTAAAAGTTATATGTATTTCTTACAGTTCCTATATTACACACAATTTATTAAATACAAATATAGATACTGTAAATGTTTTGTTAATTTAAGGTTGCTTCTATTTACAAAGTTTATAAACACTATGAATTAATAAAGGAGTGACTTGAAAAGATTGATAATACAACGTTTTGGTCGAATTTTATATTACAAACAACTATGGAATTGTAATATAAAAAAGAAAAAATCCTGAAACTACTATATAAAAAATAGTAGTTTCAGGATTGATTTGTTGAGAACTGTATTTTGAAGTCCAATTCATTCTAAAAATTGTGGACATTATTATTATGAAACAAGTTAGATGAAAATATCACTTTATAATAGAAGGAATTACTTTTCTATTCTTTCCCAACCTTTTTTAGTTAAAGCAATTTTACCAGAATCTATTGTGATAATTTTGTTCTTATATAAGTGTCCAATTGCTCTTTTGAATGAACCTTTACTCATATTGAAAATTTCTTTAATAGCTTCTGGACTCGATTTGTCTGAGAAAGGAAGTTCCCCATCATACTCTACGAGCAAGTCAAAGATGTTTTGACCATCATCATCAAGTCTTTCGTGTGCTAGCGGTAAAAATGAACCATTCAATTCACCTTTATCGTTTTGACCAATGATACGCACTTTTACATTTTCACCGAGACGTGGTTCCTCTTTACGTTCTGTTTCGTGAACAAAAATTTTATAACCCTCTTTTGATAGTAAGAAGCTGCCAATTCGTAATAAACGATATGGTCTTGCTTCGATGATTTTATTTTTCAATTCATTGTCGAAAACAGATTTATATGTTTGTTCTACTATTGTTTCTGTTGCTAAACGTGCGAACATATTGTTATCTCTATCAATACGTAACGTAACGAATAACTCATCACCTTGTACTGGCCATACTGATTTAACTTTTGGTAAATCTTCCCAAGGTATTAAAACTTCTCTTGGTAAACCTACGTCGACATGCGCACCATCACGATCTACTTTTAATACTTTTACAAAATCGTATTTATCAGTTGTTACGTCAGGCATATTTTGCGTAGCAAATAATGCACCTGATCTATTTGGGTAAATAAAGAAACTATATTCTTCCCCTATATTTAATTCGTCTTCATCTTTAATTTCGGATTGATTGAGTTTAACTTCTTCTCCGTTTGGTCCTTTTAACTTATATGTTGAGCCTTCTAATCCAACAACTTTAAGAAATTCTATAGAACCTACAATATCTTTTTCATCTTGGGCCATACTTTTCTCCTTCGTACATACAGATTTATTCTTATTTATTATAACATGCTATGAAGAAACTAGCATCACTACATCGAGAATGGTCGAAACAAGTTGATAAGTGTGTTATAATTTGTCCGGTAGATTAACGAAAAGGATAACGAAAAGGAGTAAATGCATGTTACAAGTTACTGATGTAAGTTTACGATTTGGTGATCGTAAACTATTTGAAGATGTAAATATTAAATTTACAGATGGCAATTGTTATGGATTAATAGGAGCTAATGGCGCGGGTAAATCAACGTTCTTAAAGATTTTATCAGGTGAATTAGATGCTCAAACTGGTCATGTTTCTATGGGTAAAGACGAACGTTTAGCAGTATTAAAACAGGATCACTTTGCATTTGAAGATGAACGTGTGATTGATGTTGTTGTTAAAGGACACGAACGTTTATATGAAGTAATGAAAGAAAAAGATGAAATCTATATGAAACCAGACTTCAGCGATGAAGATGGTATTAGAGCTGCAGAACTAGAAGGCGAATTTGCTGAAATGGACGGCTGGAATGCTGAAGCAGATGCGGGTACCCTACTTTCTGGTCTAGGTATCAAAGCAGACCTACAAGATAAAACAATGTCTGAATTAGAAAACAATCAAAAAGTTAAAGTGTTATTAGCACAAAGTCTTTTTGGTAAACCTGACGTATTATTACTAGATGAGCCTACCAATGGTTTAGATATCCCCGCAATAAGCTGGCTAGAAGATTTCTTAATTAATTTTGAAAATACAGTTATTGTTGTGTCTCATGATAGACACTTTTTAAATAATGTTTGTACGCATATTGCTGACTTAGATTATGGGAAAATTAAATTGTTTGTTGGTAACTATGATTTCTGGTACCAATCAAGTCAACTTGCTATGAAAATGGCTCAAGATCAAAACAAGAAAAAAGAAGAGAAAGTTAAAGAATTACAAGATTTCGTGGCACGTTTCTCTGCAAACGCCTCTAAATCAAAACAAGCAACAAGTCGTAAGAAGCAATTAGAAAAAATCGAGATTGATGATATTCAACCTTCTTCTCGTCGTTATCCTTTTGTGAAATTCACACCTGAACGTGAAATTGGTAATGATTTATTACATGTCGACAATGTTTCTAAAACAATCGACGGTGTGAAAATATTAGATAATATTTCATTCTCTATGGATCCTAACGATAAAGCTGTATTAGTTGGTGATAGTGAATTTGCTAAATCAACATTACTTAAAATCTTAGTCGGTGAAATGGAACCAGATGAAGGTACAGTAAGATGGGGCGTAACAACTTCTCAAAGTTTCTTACCTAAAGATAACTCATTCTACTTCGAAGGTGTAGATACAAACTTAGTTGACTGGTTACGTCAATACGCACCTGAGGACGAACAAACTGAGACATTTTTACGTGGCTTCTTAGGACGTATGCTATTTAGCGGTGAAGAAGTTAAGAAAAAAGCGAGTGTCTTATCTGGTGGAGAGAAAGTACGTTGTATGCTAAGTAAAATGATGTTATCAAGTTCTAACGTGTTACTACTGGATGAACCTACAAACCATTTAGACTTAGAAAGTATTACTGCAGTCAATGATGGCTTGAAATCATTCAAAGGTTCTATTATCTTTACATCTTATGACTTTGAATTCATCAATACGATTGCAAACCGTGTTATTGATTTAAATCCAACTGGTGGTCTTTCTAAAGAAACGACTTATAGAGCTTATTTAGAAGAAACTGGTGTATTAAAATAATAACCATGTGTTATTGATTTAAATATAACGCAATAAATAAGAAGCGTATTCTATTTAATATGTAGTGTACTCCTCTTAAAATGTGGACATCTCTAATGCTTTTACAGCATTAGAGATGTCTTTTTCATTTGCTTTATTCATCTGATTTAGAGTGAAGCGCCCCACTGTTTGGGCTAATTACTTTCAAAATAAATTTTTGAATTATATAATCATAATTAATTCAAATGAACGGAGGAGTTATTTTAATGGAAAATTTAAATATGATTGATGGACAACTTTTACCACAAATCGGCTTCGGTACATATAAATTAAATGGTGCGCAAGGTGTACATGCAATCGTTAATGCGTTAAATCAAGGATACAGAATATTAGATACAGCTTATAACTATGAAAATGAAGGTACAGTGGGTAAAGCAATTGAAAGAAGTCATGTTTCAAGAGATCAAATCATTGTAACTTCGAAATTACCAGGTCGTTATCAAGACTATGATGCGGCATTAACAGCTATACAAGAATCTATTTATCGATTAAATGTTGATTATATTGATCTATATTTAATTCATTGGCCAAACCCAAGACATAATAAATATGTTGAAGCTTGGCAAGCGATGATTGATGCTCAAAAAGCGGGACTTATTAAATCTATTGGTGTTTGTAATTTCTTACCAGAACATATAGAAAAATTAGAAAAAGAAACTGGTGTCTTACCTACTGTGAATCAGATTGAATTACATCCGTACTTTAATCAACAAGATATGGTTGAGTATAATAATACAAAAGGAATTATTACAGAAGCATGGAGTCCATTGGGTCGTGCATCTGAAGTAATAAAAGATAAAGACATCGCTGTAATTGCCGAAAAATATAATAAAACAATACCTCAAATTATATTAAGATGGCACGTTCAATTAGGTGTAGTGCCAATTCCAAAATCTACATCTATCACGAGACAAATTCAGAATCTAAATGTTTTTGATTTTAACTTAGAAGTTGAAGACGTAGAAAAAATAAACAACTTATCTCAAAAAGATGGTAGATTAAAAGGTCAAGACCCCGCAACATATGAAGAGTTTTAAAAATTGGAAATATAGAAAAGTGATTGTCATTAAACAGATTTAATTATATTTACACTTATAACGTAAAATGTATAAAAATAATGTTGTATTTTTCAGTAAATTTAAAAAACTTGATAAAAGCGGTTTACAGTACATATAAGCATATGTATAATATGAATCATAAACAAACAAAAATTAAATATGGTTTTGATGAGGCGCATCAATCATTAGTAAATATTAGAAGAACCTGCACTGCTAGCAGCTAATTTTGAAAGGGTGAGATGCCGAAATAGTTATAATAGCAGCTTATAACACGTTGGACTTTATGGTTAAGAGCTAAGAGTCTGTCATTATTGTAAGATAATGGAGTGCATCACTTGTATATAAATTATAGAACAAGTTCGCATCCCGAACTTGTTCTTTTTTTAATACTGTGATTCTCCCCTATTGATTGAGGAGGATATAGAATTGAACAGAAGTGTTTTGAAATTTGGAGGTTCTTCAGTAAGTGATTTTACAAAAATAAAAAATATAGCGGAAATGTTGAAAATGAGAGTTGATCAAGGTGAACAACTTATTGTTGTTGTTAGCGCCATGGGCAAGACCACAGATGAGCTTATGGCTAATGTCTCTGCATTAACTACAAGCCCTAAAGATCAAGAACTTGCACTATTATTAACAACCGGTGAACAACAGACAGTTTCTTACTTATCTATGGTTTTAAATGATATCGGGGTAAACGCCAAAGCGATGACCGGATATCAAGCGGGTATTAAGACAATTGGACATCATTTAAAAAGTCGAATAGCAGAAATTAACCCTGATACATTCGAAATCGCATTTACAGAAAATGATGTTTTAGTAGTTGCTGGTTTTCAAGGCATTAATGAATCACTTGAAGTAACGACATTAGGTCGAGGTGGTTCAGATACTACTGCTGTTGCCTTAGCCGCAAGTAATGACACGGCATGTGAGATATACACCGATGTCGATGGTGTCTATGCTACAGACCCAAGATTATATAAAGATGCAAAACGACTTGAATACGTTTCTTATGAAGAAATGATGGAAATGAGTGCATTAGGTGCGAGCGTATTAGAAACAAGAAGCGTCGAATTAGCAAACAACTATCATATCCCGCTTTATTTAGGAAGAACTTTATCAAATGTGAAAGGAACATGGATTATGTCACAAGCAGAATTATTAGAAAAAAGCAGTCACAGGTGTGGCGTTAGATACACATATGATGCACGTTACAATTAGTTATCCCCTACCAGATAATAGATTACTTACTGAGCTCTTTACTCAATTGGAAGAAGGTTCAGTTAATGTTGATATGATTTCTCAGATTATTAACTTGGAAGGATTACAAATGTCCTTTACTATTAAAGATACAGATGCTTTTCAGATTTCAACCATATTAGAAACTTTAAAAGAACAGTTTAATGCATTAGACTTCAAAATTAATGAAGCATACGTTAAAATCTCTTTAATTGGCTCTGGTATGCGTGATATTTCTGGTGTAGCATCAAAAGCATTCATTACTTTAATTGAAAACGATATTTCATTTTATCAAACTACAACATCAGAAATAAGTATTTCATGTGTGATAGATGCTGAGAATGGCGAACGAGCTGTTCGAACCCTTTATCAAGCTTTTGATATCTGAATTTTCGGAATATAATTAAGATTTATTAAAATAATAAAAATGGAGTGTATGGTATATGACAAAATTAGCATTGGCGGGCGCAACAGGTTTAGTAGGAAGAAAAATGTTAGAAACAATAGATCGCAAAGGTGTGGCGTTTGATGAGTTAGTGTTGTTCTCTTCAGCTCGCTCAGCAGGTGAAAACATTGAATTTCAAGGTAAAAACTATACTGTTAGAGAATTAACAGAAGAAGCGACTAAGGAATCATTTGATTATGTATTAATGAGTGCTTGGTGGAAGTACAAGTGAACACTTCTCCCCTATTTTTGAACAAGCGGGTGCAATTGTCATTGATAATTCAAGCCAATGGAGAATGACTGAAGGTGTAGACTTAATCGTTCCAGAAGTTAACGAACCTGTATTAGACAGAAAAATTATTGCAAATCCAAATTGCTCAACAATACAATCAGTTGTACCACTTAAACCATTACAAGAAGAATTTGGTTTGAAACGTGTTGCATATACGACATACCAAGCAGTTTCGGGTTCTGGGGTAAAAGGGAAACAAGATTTAGCAGAGGGAGCAAATGGTAAAGCACCTGAAGCATACCCACACCCTATTTATAATAATGTATTACCTCATATTGATACTTTCCTTGAAGATGGGTATACAAAAGAAGAACAAAAAATGATAGACGAAACACGTAAAATCTTAAAAGATGATGAATTGAAAGTTACAGCTACTTGTGTACGTGTGCCAGTTCAAGACAGTCATAGTGTTCACATGAGTGTAACGTTAGAAAAAGAAGCTACAGTGAGTGCAATTCAAGAATTATTTGAAAATGATGACCGTGTGGTACTTGAAGATGATCCACAAAATAATGTATATCCATTAGCTATTAATTCTACAGACAGAGATGAAATATTTGTAGGACGTATTCGCCGTGATGAAACATTAGATAATACATTCCATGTATGGTGTACTTCTGACAACTTATTGAAAGGTGCGGCATTGAATGCAGTGCAAATACTTGAACAAGTTATGAGCTTGAAAGGAGTAAAATAATATGGGACATATTTTTGAAGGCGTAGGTGTCGCTCTAACAACACCTTTTACACACAATGAAGTAGATTATGATGCACTTAGAAGACATTTGAAATACTTAATTGAAAATGATGTGAAATCGATTGTTGTAAATGGTACTACAGCTGAGAATCCGGCATTAACTGATGACGAAAAAGATCAAATATTAGAAGTAGTCGTAAATTATGTAAATGGACGCATTCCTGTAATTGCCGGTACAGGTACGAATAACACACAAAAATCAATTCAAGCTTCAGTTCGTGCTAAAGAAATTGGTGCAGATGCAATTATGCTAATCACACCCTACTATAATAAGACGAATCAACGTGGTTTAATTGCTCATTTTACGAAAATAGCAGATGCGATTAAATTACCAGTCATATTATATAATGTGCCTTCTCGTACAAATATGACTATAGAACCAGATACTGTTGAAACTTTAAGTAAGAATGAATATATTATTGCATTAAAAGATGCGACCAACGATTTTGATTATTTAGAAGAAGTAAAAGCACGTATCAACTTAAATGACTTTACACTTTATAGTGGTAATGACGACAATGTAGTTGAGTATTTTAATAAAGGTGGACATGGCGTTATCTCAGTAGTAGCTAACGTGATTCCTAAATCTTTTCAAGCGTTATATGATGCTAAACAAAATGGAGAAGATATTGAAAAACAATTCCAACCGATTCAAACATTGTTAGATGCATTAGCAGTTGATGTTAATCCTATTCCAGTGAAGGCACTCACAGCGGTAGAAGGCTTCGGAAATTACGAGGTGCGTTTACCACTTGTAACTTTAGAAGATGAAGACCGTCGAACATTAGAAAAAGCGTATGAACAATTTAAAGTAGGTGACAAAGTATGAAGATAGTATTAATAGGCTATGGTGCAATGAACCAACGTGTCGCAAGATTAGCTGAAGCAAAAGGACATGAAATAATTGGTGTTATTGTACGAGATGCTACCAAGGATTACCCGTACCCTACTTTTGAACGTATAGCAGATGCTAAAGAAGCAGATGTTGCAATTGATTTCTCCAACCCAGAATTGTTATTACCATTATTGGATGAAGACTTTAATTTACCATTAGTAATAGCAACGACTGGTGAAAAAGAAGAAATAATCAATAAACTTAAAGCATTAAGTGATCAAATGCCAGTCTTTTTCAGTGCGAATATGAGTTATGGTGTACATGCTTTAACAAAAATTTTAGAAGTAGCAGTGCCCCTATTACAAGATTTCGACATTGAACTTACGGAAGCACATCATAATAAAAAAGTGGATGCGCCAAGTGGTACATTAGTAAAATTATATGATGTGATTGATGACTTGCGAGAAAAATCTACACCGGTATATGACAGACATGAGCATACTGAAAAACGCACACAAGATGAAATTGGTATCCATTCCATTCGTGGTGGCACGATTGTAGGAGAACATGACGTGCTATTTGTCGGTACTGATGAGACAATAGAGATTACGCATCGAGCACAGTCAAAAGATATTTTTGCAAATGGCGCAATCGGTGCGGCAGAAAAATTAATCAATAAGGCAAATGATTATTACACATTTGATAACCTATAAAAACTAAGGAGCGTATTAAATTATGGTACAACATTTAACGGCAGAAGAAATTATTAAATATATAAGTGATGCAAAGAAATCTACACCCCTAAAGGTTTATATTAATGGAAATTTTGAAAATGTAACCTTCCCTGATAGTTTCAAAGTGTTTGGTTCACCTGATTCAAAAGTTGTTTTCTGTGAAGCTGATGAATGGAAAACATTTTATGAAGCGAATCAATCTAGTATTGAAACTATAGAAATTGAAATGGATCGTCGTAATTCGGCTATTCCATTAAAAGATTTAACTAACACAAATGCACGTATTGAACCAGGCGCTTTCATCCGTGAACAAGCTATTATTGAAGATGGCGCAGTGATTATGATGGGCGCAACAATTAATATTGGTGCTGTAGTTGGTGAAGGTACAATGGTAGATATGAATGCAACACTTGGCGGCCGTGCAACTACTGGTAAAAATGTACATGTTGGTGCGGGCTCAGTATTAGCTGGTGTCATTGAACCACCTAGTGCTTCACCAGTAGTAATCGAAGATGATGTACTTATTGGTGCGAATGCAGTTATTCTTGAAGGTGTTCGTGTTGGTAAAGGCTCTATTGTGGCTGCAGGTGCAATCGTAACGCAAGATGTGCCGACTGGATCAGTTGTTGCGGGTACACCTGCTAAAGTAATTAAACAGACAAGTGAAGTTGAAGATTCGAAACGTGAAATCGTTTCAGCTTTAAGAAAATTGAATGACTAAAGCTTAATTTCATGCAATTTCCACTTTTACTAAGTTAGTTATGGTTCTAGAATAATCAGAACTATGCTACTTAATACGAACATCCATAAATATTAATGTAGGAGGTTTAAGACGAGACAAGATGTAATAAATGATGGCGTTTATAACTTTTAAAAAGTTGCTATCCATTATACATTGATGAATCGGTCTTACCTCCTCATTTTTTTAATATTATGTTTTCGCTTTTTTATACATATAAACAAAGTGCTTTAGATTAAAGTCTGAAGTTAATTAATAAAACTAAAAGGATTTGATTTAAAATGAATGAATTAGAATTCGTAACAACACATAGACGTCATTTGCATCAAAACCCAGAGCTAAGTCTACATGAATATGAAACTACTACCTATATTGCTTCTTTCTTAGATGAATTAGGTATCAGTTATGAACGCCCTCTTGATACAGGGTTGGTTGCTTATTTACCTGGGAACGGTGAGCATACGATAGCTTATCGTGCAGATATTGATGCATTGCCTATTTTTGAAGAAAACGATGTAGCTTACAAAAGTTTAACAGATAATGTAATGCATGCTTGTGGACATGATGGGCACACTACTGCGTTAATGCTCTTTGTTAAACGATGTAAAGCGATGGCTGATCAAGGAACGTTACCGCAAAGTATCGTTTTTATATTTCAACCTGCTGAAGAAACTGGTGGCGGTGCAAATCGATTAATTCGTGCTTGGTGCCTTTAAAAATTATGAAATTGAAGCAGTATTTGGTATTCATGTTATGCCGTTTGAAAATGAAGGTAAAGTTGTTATACGAGATGAAGAAATAACAGCAAGTGCTACTGAATATAGATTTTATTTAAATGGCCTTTCTAGTCATGTAGCGGATAAAGAACAAGGACATTCTTGTGGAGAAGCATTACAACATGTATTAAGCCAAGTAGGACAAATTCAACAATATCATTTGAACGGTTTAAAACGAAATATTGTCCATATGGGTCATTTTGAAGCCGGAGAAGCGATTAATACTGTCCCTAGTCATGGTTATCTAGAAGGTACAATCAGAACATATGATGTTCATGACTTAGAAATCGTGAAACAACAAATGGCCAAAATTGCTGAAAGTGTCAGCTTATTATTTAATGTAGAATGTGAAGTGAAGTTTGAAGAAGGTTACCCACCTACTTATAATGATCCATTACTACGTAAACATGTTGAACTTGGATTGGAAAATGCAGATTTTGAAATTATTGATAAACCTACACCTTATTTATTTGGGGAAGATTTCAGCTTTTATAGTCAACTTGCGCCGAGTTATTTTGTATTTGTCGGTGTACGAGATGAAGCTAAGGGTTATGTAACTGGCTTACACACTGCTCATTTAAATTTTAATGAATATATGCTCATACGTATTGCAGATTATTATGAACAACTTCTAAAATCCTATAGCGAGGTGCGTGTACAATGACAGCCATTTGGTCAGTAGATACAGAGAAATTTTATGAAAATGCAGTAAATGTAGCGCAAGATAACCAACTCATGGCTGTAGTTAAAAATAATGCTTACCATTACGGTTTGGAATTTGCTGTTCAACAATTTAAAAAAGCTGGTATCCAAACTTTTAGTACAACTTCTTTGAGAGAAGCAATCCGAATTCGTAAACTTGCACCCGACGCTACGATATTTTTAATGAATGCAGTTTATGAATTCGATAAACTACGTGCTTATCATATTCAGATGACTTTACCTTCTCTAGATTTCTATTATGAACATGTAGAAGATTTATATGATATTCAAGTTCATTTAGAATATGAAAATTTATTACATCGTTCAGGATTGAAATCAATTGCAGAAATGAGAGAAGTCCTTATACATCATGCGCAAAATAAAAATGAACAGCGCATGATAATAACTGGCTTATGGACACACTTTGGATATGCAGACGAATTTGATGTTCCAGATTATGAAATTGAGCGAAAAGCATGGTTAGACGTTGTAGATACTTTATTGACTGAGGGCTATCAGTTTGATCTAATTCATGCTCAAAATAGTGCGAGTTATTATCGAGAAAATGGTGTTTTCCTCCATCATACACACGCACGTGTTGGCATTGCATTGTATGGTTCAAGACCATACAGTCATGTAGAGGAAACAGCAATTAAACAATCATTGACTGTTAAAGGTAATGTCATCCAAGTGCGTGAAGTTAATCAAGGAGATTATTGTGGGTATAGTTTTGCTTATGAAGCTACACAAGATGAAACAAGGTTAGCAGTCGTAGATGTTGGTTACGGCGATGGTATACTTAAATCAAGAGCACAACACGAAGCATTGATTAACGGTAAACGTTATCCTATACGTGCGTTAATGATGAGTCATATGTTTGTGGAAGTAGATAGCAATGTTCGTGCACAAGATGAAGTGATACTATATAATAACGATATACGCGTAGATGAGTTCACATTTAAAGGTGTGGGCGCGAATTCTGAACAATTAAGCGCGATGAATCATGACTCACTAATAAAGGAGTATAGATAAATTATGGTAGTAGAATACAATGATAAAGGAGAGCTTACAATTGGAGGTACAAGTCTTAAAACGATAGCACAAAGTTTTGGGACGCCTACGATTGTTTATGATGAAACGCAAATCAGAACACAAATGAGACGTTTTCATGAAGCTTTTCAAAAGAGCGGATTAAACTATAATATTTCATATGCTTCTAAAGCATTTACTTGTTTACAAATGGTTAAATTAGTAGAAGAAGAAGGACTCGAATTAGATGTAGTATCTGAAGGTGAATTATACACAGCATTAGTCGCTGGTTTTGATGCACAACACATACATTTTCATGGTAATAATAAGACAAAACGTGAAATACAATATGCCTTAGAAAGTAAAGTGGGTTATATTGTGATTGACTCTTTAGAAGAAATTGATATTATTAACCGTTATGCAAGTGAAGAAGTGAATGTAGTGTTAAGGTTAAATCCTGGAGTTGAAGCACATACACATGAATTTATTCAAACTGGACAAGAAGATAGTAAATTTGGCTTGTCTATCAAACATGGTTTGGCGATTGAAGGTGTCAAAAAAGTTAAAGATGCTAAGCGCTTAAATCTTAAAGGTGTTCACTTCCATGTAGGTTCGCAAATTGAAGGTACTGAAGCTATGATTGAAACTACTAAATTAGTTATCCAATGGCTGAAAGAAAATGACATTCAGATAGAATTGATCAATTTAGGTGGCGGCTTTAGTATTAAGTATGTCGAAGGTGATGTGAGCTTCCCTATCGAAGATGGTATTGCAGAAATAACTGAAGCAATTAAAACGATAGCACAAGAAGCTGATTACCCTATTCCAGAAATTGGTATTGAACCTGGACGTTCAATTGTAGGAGAAGCAGGTATTACTTTATATGAAGTAGGTACAATTAAAGATATTCCTAATGTGAATAAATATGTGTCAATCGATGGTGGCATGAGTGATCATATTCGTACCTCTCTCTATGATGCGAAGTATGAAGCTCTACTGGTTAATAGAAATGATCCAAAGGATGAAACTGTAACAGCTGGCAGGTAAATTATGTGAATCTGGAGATATTATTATCAAAGATGCACAATTACCAAGTACAGTTAAACGTGGCGACTATTTAGCTATTCTATCAACTGGTGCTTATCATTATTCAATGGCATCAAATTATAACCAAATGCAGAAACCGTCCGTGTTTTTCTTGAAAGATGGAAAAGCAAGAGAAGTTATTAAGCGTCAATCATTACGCCAATTAATCATTAATGATACAAAATAAATGACTATATAAGAAAAAGGTTGCTAGCTACTCCCTACTGGGCATGCTAACAACCTTTTTTTAATGTTCTTAAAATGGTGTTTTAAGCGTGTTAAACAAACAATATAAAGTTCTGGATTATTTGGTCATGATTATAACTGAAAGCTCTTTAAATGCCTATATTGAATGAATATATGTATATTGCACACATTAAGAAAGCCTAACTCGATTTCATCGACGGAAATAGAGGATTACATGCTTGTCGCATGCATTAAGGCGCCCTAACATATTTAAAATGTAATCTAAGAAGCATTAGCGGATTACATGCTTGTCCCATGCATTAAGGCGCCCTAACATATTTAAAATGTAAAGGCGCCTATATATATAAAAAAAGAACCTTTGACAAGGTTCTTTTTAAATAAAGTCAATATAGAAATCTATATTATAGTTTAGCAACGTTTGCGGCTTGAGGACCGCGGTCGCCTTCAACTACTTCAAATTCAACTGATTGACCTTCTTCTAATGATTTGTATCCTTCTTGGTTAATTGCTGAGAAGTGTACGAACACGTCGTTTTCTCCTTCAACTTCGATAAAACCAAAACCTTTTTCGGCGTTAAACCATTTTACTGTACCTTGTTTCATAACTGTGAAACCTCCAAGACTAATATTCATTCAATATGCGTTATTCGCATATTACAAAAAATACAATTTCACAGTTCAAGTCTGTTAGTACAATATTCTTTGCAATATGGAATAAAACTATTGCTTGACTAACAGTATAAAGCAATTTAAATAAAATTGCAATACAAATCTGAATAAACTGTTTATTCAACAATAGGTAATTTATAATATACTTCATTATTATTTAAAACAATAAAACTATAGAATATTTGTAAATCTTCATCGCAATCTTCACAAAATCCTAAATCACAATTATTATAAAACGCATGAATATTATATTTTCCAACTAAATAGTTATCATAATCTTTTTTACATTTTAAAATGATTGATTGATATTGGCTTAACATCTCGTTATAAGTCTCAAAATTATGTTGTTCTACGATATGATCAGTCCAGTCACTAAATAACCACCAACCTTCATAGTCAGCCCGAATTTTTGCAACTGTCCACATTTCATTTCACCCTTTCATAGTCAGCTCAAAAACATTTTCAAAACATTTAAATAGCGTGTTCTAAATTTTAAGCTTAATAGAACAAGTTGATTATACTTATGTATGGTCTTCATACATTCACTCTAAATAAAATCCCCACGTTTATAAATAGATATGAATAGAACTAGTTATATACTTTATATAATTTAATTAGAGTCGCACAATTTGTCTATGTGTAATATTTTAACTAGATAATATACAAAATCAAGTTATCTGACTCATACTTTTGGCCTATATACATACGTAGCTCAAACGTAAATATTAGTTTTGTGGCCTAAAATTTCGTATAATACTACTAAGAGGTGATAATATGCAGTGCAAACACGTTAAAGTATTTGGAATGGTGCAAGGTGTAGGTTTCCGATACTATACACAGAAGATAGCTAGAAAGTATAATATTGTAGGCACAGTTGAAAATATTGATAATTATGTTGATATTTATGCGCAAGGAAATGAAAAAGCATTAACTCCATTTTTAAATGCAGTTATAGACGGTGCGTCACCTGCCTCGCATGTTGAAGATTATACTATAGAAGAATTGAATATTGATGAATCATTAAAGGATTTTAAAACTATATAAAGGAAGATGAAGTTTGAGATATACTATTTCACGTATTTTTGGGACAATCATAGCTTTTCCAGTAGCAGTTATCGCATGGTTTACTAGTGTTTTTGCTCTTGATATTTATGTTATATTTGATTTTCTTATTTCTGCGGTAACGTTCTTGGCAATTTACTTCCCTACTCAACGTTTAACTTCTAGAAAATATTTAAATGAAATTGGTCTATCACGTCGTGATTATCATTTTGTAAATAGTCAGTTAAACAATGCACAAGATAAGATTAGAAGAATTTTGAAAACATTTGTAAATGTGAGATCGATTAAAGATTTTAGACAAGTGAATGAAATATACCGAATTTCTCGTGCAATTTATTTTGCAGTGAAACAACAACCAGGTTCATTTTTCAAAGTAGAAGGTTTCTTCTATTCACATATTGATAATGCATTAAATTTAATTGAAGCATATACAAGATTATCTAAGTCACCTAAAAAATCTAAAGAAGAAAAACAAAAATTAGAACAAACAAGAATTACTTTAGACGAAGTGAAAAGAACTTTAGTTGCTGACTTGAAGAGAATTAATAACGAAGACTATAGCCAGTTAGATATAGAGATGGAATTAAACAAAATGGAACAGAAAAGAAATAAATAACATAGAATTAAGAATGGAGAGAAATTGAATGGCTAAAGAACAAGACTTTTTAAGTTCACATCCATTGGACAAATATATTGATGAACAGTCAGCTAATCAAAATGAAATAATCAATAATAAAACGCAATATACTCAAGAGGAACAACAAAAAATCGATAAGTTGAGCGAACAAATAAAGCCAATGGATAATGATGGTTTACTGAATTATGGTACACAAGCACAATCAAATATGTCACAGTTCTCACACCGTATTTTAAATGAAGTTAACACAACAGATGTTGGCCCTGTGGGTGAGTCTCTGAATGGTTTAATGAGTAAATTAAAGTCAGTTAACCCTGAAGAACTTAATCCAGAAAACCAATCTAAGTTGAAACGTATATTTAAACGTACGAAAGCATCTGTTAATGAAATATTTTCTAAAATGCAATCTGTAGGTTCACAGATTGATCGTATCTCTATTGAGTTAGATAAGCATAAAAATAACTTAAAAAAAGATATAGACATGTTAGATGAATTATACAATATGAATAAAGATTATTTTGAAGAATTGTCTTTATATATTGAAGCGACTAAAAAGAAACAGCATACGCTTCAACAGACTGAAGTACCTAAACTAAGAACACAAGCAAAAACGACAGGTAACCAAATGGATGTGCAAGCGACATCTGATATGGAACAATTTATAGATCGTTTAGATAAACGAATTTATGATTTGCAGTTATCAAGACAGATTGCAATTCAGACTGCACCTCAAATACGAATGATTCAAAACGTAAACCAAGCCCTTGCTGAGAAAATTCAAAGTTCAATTTTAACGAGTATTCCATTATGGAAAAACCAAATGTCTATTGCATTAACATTGATGAGACAACGTAATGCCGTATCAGCTCAAAAGGCAGTTACAGATACTACAAATGATTTACTATTAAAAAACTCTGAATTATTAAAACAAAACGCGTTAGAAACAGCTACTGAGAATGAACGTGGTGTCGTTGATATCGAGACACTCAAAACAACACAAAATGATATTATTGAAACAATTGAACAGACACTTCAAATCCAAGAACAAGGCCGTACTAAACGTAAACAAGCAGAAACAGAATTAAATCAACTTGAATCAGAATTACAAAATCAATTGTTAGATATGAAAGATAATAAATAAGGTTTATGAACAAATAAAGTAGATGGAGTCGGGACAGAAAATCAAATTTTGATTTCTCCCCGCCCCATCTACTTTTTCTATTTAAAATCTTTCGGTTTTGAAAGCGCGTGCTTGCTTGGGGTATGGGAGTGGGACAGAAATCTAATTTTTCTAATAAGATTTCGTCGTCCCACCCTGGAAATAGAGTTGAGATATTATTTGTTTTACAGACTCATACTATTCCCCTAGGCGTCAGCGCTTTACAAAATCGGTACAATTATATAAATTAATACAAAAAATAAGACGCTTTTGTATAATAAAGTTACTCTAACATAACTTTAAAACGAGAAGTAGGATTAGCATGAATGGCAATAAATATAAGGAAAATAGTAGCTCATCGAGCTACAAAAATAGATAAAAAACATAAAAATGATGGCTTCTACTTTATTTCACGTAGAAACCATCATTTTTTAGTTATCTGAGAAGCTTATGTCTCAGACTCATTTTGAGATTTAATTCTAATCGCTCTATTTAATGCTTAGAATCTTCTGTATGTTGATTTGCTGAATTTTTAATTAAATTCTCTGTATTGTCAACTGTGTCTGAGGATTTAGTAGTTACTATATTTTGTTCCACAGCAAGTTTGTGCGCAATTTTCGGCGCTGTCCAAACGACAGGAAGCATGATAATCGATATAGGTACTGCTGTTACGATTATAAAGGACTGTATTGCACTAATACTACCCTCGCCAATATTAATAAGAATAATTGAGATTACACCCATAATAGCAACCCAGAATAATCTGATGATTTTAGGCGGATCTCCTTCGCCAGTAACGGACATAGAAATTGAATATGACATTGTATCGGCAGTTGTTATTACAAATATAAGTGTCAAAATGAGTAAAGCTATAACTAACACATTGCCTAAAGGTAATTGTGTAGCAATTGAGATAACTGCTGCAGGTAAACCATTTTCAGATAAAGGATCACTAATTGAACCATTATTTTTAGATTCATAAAACAATCCACTTCCACCTAAAATAGAAAACCAAAAATGAGAAACTACAGTCTGCTACGACTGAAACGAGTATGAAGATTTCTCTGATTGTACGTCCCTTTGAGACACGGGCAACTAACATAGCCATTAAAGGACCATAACCTATAAACCAACCAAAGAAGAAAAGCATCCATGCGCCAGCCCATTGATTATCTCCTCTAAAGGTACTGATTTCTAAGAAATTAGTGATATATGTTCCATAAGAAGAAATAAAAGTATCAATAATAAAACCACCAGGGCCTATTAACAATATAAAGACAGCAAGTGCTATTGCTAACCATATATTTAGTTTGCTAAGAAACTGTATACCTTTATCTATCCCTGTAGTTGCAGAAATAGATACAATGACCATAAGTCCTGCAACAGATAAGACTTGAGTAATGATATTATCTGGAATACCAAAAATACTATGTAACCAGTAACTAAATTGAAAACCGAAAAACCCAATTGTTCCAATTGTTCCGACTACAGCACCTAAAATACAAAAGACATCTATCATAGAGCCTGTCTTAGTATGCTCAATCTTTTTACCAAATATTGGATATAAAATTGTTCTTGGACGCATTTTCATGCCTTTATTATAATGTGCATACATAATAATGATACCACTGACAGCACCATAAACTGCCCAGGCTGTGAAGCCCCATGATGTGAAACTTTGAGCCATTGCTCGCTGGTATAGCAGACTGAACTACTATCTTTGATACTTGGATCCATAGTTGGTGGCACATCAATAAAATAATACATAGGTTCAGCGACAGCCCAAAATATAGCACCTGCGCCTAATCCTGACGTAATCACAATTGCTGCCCATCTGAAGTAACTCATTTCAGGTTTAGAAGCATTTCCGAGCCTTACACGACCATACTTTGAAAAGGCTAAAACAGCACCTACCGCAAATGTTGCTAGTAATAAAATTTGCCAAAATGCACCGAAATATGTAATGGATAGTTCAAAGCCTTTTTGCACGAAATCCGAAGTTGCTGTAGTAAATAGTGATGACATAATTACAAATAATACGAGTACGCCACCGCTAATAAGAAACACCGGCCAATCTAGTTTGTCTTTCCAATAAGAAAATTTAATGTTATTCTACTCCTCTTTTTAGGTTCTCTCTATTTTCTCTATATTAAGTCTTTTATAATAAATAGTTTAGCTTTTTCAGTACTTATCAAATTGCTTACGAATATCATTGAATATTGTTTTAGAGTTCAAAATTATAAGTATGAAAACGAAGTCTTACGCTATAGCAAATGGTGTTTTTGTGAATATGAACACGTGTACTTTCCATCTTTAATAAAAATATGTAAGTCTATTTATGATTGTGACAAGAGACTTACTATTGTCACTGACGAAACACTTGAAGTTAAGATTATAGCCCACTTCTTCTTAGTAATCAATTGGACTTTGTAAAATAGTTATAATTTTTAAGATTAAATTATTATATATTAATCATGCAATTGGAAAATTCTGCACCTTAAAAAATGATATTTTTATTTAAATGAAGATTTTAACAGCAAAATGTTATTTTTACACATAAAAAAATCCCTTCAAAGCAATCACTGTTTCAGTGACTACTTTGAAGGGATTGTATCTTTACAAAAACGATGCATTTAAATATTGAGCAGAATCTACTTAAATGAACTTTTAATCTTTTTCGTAAACGATAGGTTTTTGACTTTTAACCATAGTAGCTACAATATAACCTATGATTGTAGTGACTATAGCAATTGGGAACCATTCTAATGAATAGTCTTTTAAAGGTAAACTATCAATAAAGCTCATTTTTATCCAGACCTTGTGTATGTACTACACTTAATATTGAAACAATAGAAACAATCGTAACTGGAATTTGTTGTGCAATTGGCTTAGTTGGTACAAAACGTGCAATCAATATCAGTAATACTGAAGTAATTGCTACTGGATATACAATACTAAGTACTGGTTCAGACATTGTAATTACTGAGTTTAAACCTTGATTTGCTAATATAAAACTAATTAGCGTAAATCCAATTACATAAGCTTTATAAGAAATTTTCGGTAAAATTCTATGGAAATATTCTGACACTGAAACGATTAAACCACATGCAGTAGTTAAACACGCAAGTGCAACAATAATACCTAATAGATATTTACCAAAAGTTCCAAAGCCTACATCTGCCATTGTAGTTAATAGGTATGTACCTATGTTTTGATCTTTTGCTGTTAAACTAGCAATTTTTTCTTGCGATACATCCATGTGATTTCCTATAAAACCTAGAGAAATATAGATGAACATTAAGGCAACTGCGGCGATTAAACCAGCTAATAATGTCTGCTTAAAGATCTTATTAGCATTTGTAACGCCTGTTGCTTTTACAGCATTAACTACAATCATTGAGAAGGCAATTGTCGCAATAGCATCCATCGTTAAGTAACCATTGGTAAACCCTTGTGAAAATCCAGCAAAACCAGAAGTAAACGATTCTGCAGATTGACTTGGTGCATTACCACCAAAATCTACAAATCCTTTAATAATCATCGCTAATATCGTGATAAGTAGTAATGGTGTTAGCAATGACCCGATACGATCAACCATTTTACTAGGATTGATACATAAATATAATACAATTAAGAAATAAATAACTGTAAATATAAATAATGCTAAACTACTATTTGTTTGTGCAATCGGTGTAACAGTCATCTCAAATGATGTTGATGCTGTACGTGGAATCGCAAATAATGGACCTATTGTTAAGTATATAATTACTAAGAATACTACTGAAAACTTAGGTGATATTTTATTTAATGACCCGATGTAGCCTTGTTTATCTAATGCACCTACAACAACGCCTAATAACGGTAATCCGATTCCAGTTAATGCAAATGCTAAAATGGATGGCCAGAAATATTCTCCGCTATCTAAACCTAAATTAGGTGGGAAAATAAGGTTGCCGAGCGCCAAAGAACATTGCAAACAATGTGAAGCCTATAATCCATGTATTTTTATTCATATGACGTTCTCCTTTTAATCCAATAAAATAATATTATCTATTCTATCACGTTTAATTAGATGCCGTCTATATAAATTTCAGAATATTTAAATATATAGCGATTAATTTATAAAAATTAGTCTAGCTAAAATGATTTTAATAAAAGTTTTTTCAATAATGGTGACAGATGGCTTGGCAAATTTTCTACGCCTTCTACAAAGATGGCATACTGACCATAAATGTTATGAATCGTTTGTTCTATGTCTTCTGTAATAGGATCTTGACTTAAAAACACATTGAATACTTCGATCCCCATTTTTCTAGCAGTTTCAACGGCTTCATAAGTGTCTAAAATACCATCTTGACTATAATTATATGCTGAAGGTTCACCATCTGAAAATACAATTAGAAAACGTTGATTATGTGAACGACGCATTAATCGTTCACTTCCTATTCTAATTGCTACGCCATCTCTATTATCATCTTGAGGCTCTAGAGCCATAATTCGTGGTCCATCTTTTTCAAAAATTGAACGGTCGTATGAAATGATTTCGTCAATAATATTGGGTTGATTTGCTTCATCTGCATCAAACGCATCTTCGTTAAATGCAAGTATCTCATGTTTAACATTTAATGATTTTAAAGTTTCATGGAATAGGACAACGCCTTTGATCGTTTCTTCCATCTTATCTTGCATACTTGCGGATGCATCAACTAGCAATGTAAAAGTAGCATCAAAGGATTGACTTAAATCTTGTTTCTTATAAAACAGCTTATATTGATCATCAATAAACCAATTAAGTAGATTCTTCTGTAGTCTTCCTTTAGTTAAATTATGACGTTCATCCTGGTATTCTCTATCAATTGTTTTCTTTATGATTTGGATTAAATCTTTTGTCTCAAACTGGACTTCAGATTCAACGTCACGATAATCATTGATATATTGTGGTTCTATGTCTGGAATATTCCATTTAATCTCTACGTTCTGATTGATACCTTTAAGTGCAAACGCTTGGTTATGACCGACAGTACCACCTTCGTCATCTTCAACATTATCAGTAGAGCCTTTGCCCTTTTTAGTTTGCATATCAGTCATATCATCGCTCGCATCACCCTCACGTGCGGTGTCATTATCACCCATGACATCACTATTCTCACCTTCATGTAATTCCATTTCTAAATAAGCGCCACCTTCTGACGCACTATCTTGATTATTAGATTCCATATCTTCGCTTACAACGTCTTCATCGTTTTGTTCATCAGACTGACCATCTGAGTTACTTGCGTCAGTTCTCGTTATATCCTCAAAATTAAGTTCTTCTATTGCTTCATAAACTTTTTTCGGTAAATGATAATATTCGTTCAACATATCTTCTTTTAAAATATCATCGATTTGATACATGATACGTTCTGCTAAATACATGTTATCTTCAGACGTTTCATTATAAAAGAAATTAGGTAAGTATTGATACATATGATTTAAAACATCATCAATTTGAGGATGGATTTGCGGTACATCATAAAAGTTTTCTGTTAAAAAAGATGCTTCTAAATATAAAAATAGTAAGTCTGTAAAAGTTGTTTTGGTTTTATAAACTTTGATTTGTGTCTGAGTATAATTCAATCTAACCTCATTACGCATTTGAATTATAGGCTTTGTCGAAGGACGTAATTGAACTATGGTATTTAATACACGTTTGTCTTCTAATAATTTGAAAAGTTGTTGGAAGAATTTTGGGTGTTGAAACTCTCGATTATGAATGACTTTATTTACAATTTTTTCATCCATCATTTGATAACCATAAGTAGCAAGTAATACATCTGATTTTAATCCTGTGGATTCTATTTCTTTACTCCTATGTGACCAAAATGAGCTTGTAATTAAGGTATGATTGATTGGATCATAGTATGGAAATTTTTGTATTTTAACGTGTGCTTGTTCATTTTTCAGTAAAAGACGAGCTAAATCTTGTAGCATCATGACTTGCTTTGCATCAAGTTGTTCGTCATTAAATTTTATAAAACGATCACTCATGATTATCCCTCACTAAAAGTTTAATTCTACTGCGTTTTTAATTGCTTGTTGTTCACGTTCGTCTTCTAATTTATCTATAATCGTACGCTGTATCGCACGTTCTATTGGCATGATTGTTGCTAAATCGCTCAAGTCAATCGGCGCTCGAATACTGGTCGCTTCTTCAGAAATTTGACCTTGTTTTGTCATTGTTCTCAAATCTTCATTGAACTTTATAATATTTTGGATAACAGCGTCGTCTTTTAACTGGCTTTGGTTTTTAATAACATCACTTAAAATATCACCATCAATATAATCTACTTCAATAACAACGAAACGGTTTTTTAATGCTTCATTCATAGGTAATGTGCCAATGTATCCTACGTTTATTGCTCGCAATAACATTAAAACCTGGTGCTTGCACTTACAACTTCTCCTGTAAATGGATTTGTTAGTTTTCTACGATAGTCTAATACACCATTCAGTATAGGCAGTGTTTCTGGTTTCGCCATATTGATTTCATCAATATAAAGAATATTTCCTTCTTTCATGGCTTGTATGACAGGTCCATCTATAAAGACAATTTCTTGTGACCCATTGTCATTTGTTTGTATTGTTTTAAATCCTAATAAACTTTCAGCATCTAAATCGACTGAACAGTTAATTTGGTGCATCGGTCTATTTAAAGTTTCACTTAGCGTTTCTGCAAGTTTCGTCTTACCAGAACCAGTTGGTCCTTTTAACAGTATATTTTTATTTAATTGCATTAATGATTTAGCATCATTAAAGACAGTCTCGTCTCTATTAATATATTGTGTATTTGTCATGTTTTTTTATCTCCTTTTGCATTTACATGTTTGTCTGATGATTGTTAAAAATCATTAAAAATAGACTGGGGCAAGAATACATCATCATATTTTGCCCTAGCCCTATTTTAATAAGAAAATTTATAAACTCACAATAGTTTGTGAGGAATTGTTTGTTGCGTTTATGGTGCAATACGATATATTTAAAATCTTATACTTCTTTAAAATATTCTTTATAATATCCACCAACTAGACCAGAGTTATCGATGATTTGATAATATTCTTCAGTTTCATTGATAACGTCATATTGTTTACCTACTGTTAGCATATCAGATACTGTGAATTTTTTCGCTTCTGCATGTTCAACTTCGACTTTTTTAATAGGTGTATTTGTTTTCCAAGTTTCATGTAACATAATTGTAAAAACCTCTCTTTATTGTTTTGTTTCTAAAGTTAATATAAATGTGATGCCGCTTTTTTCACTAATTCTTAAAGAACGTTCGCCATCTTGATCTAATGTTTGATAAGGAATACCAATGACTTCAAGTTGTTGCAATGCATTTTGAAAATGTGCTTTGGATTCAGTAGCAAATTCAATTTGTTCAACTATACCATGTTCAGGCATTTTCACTTCATCCTTTGCGAGCATAAATATGTAGCTCGCCACCTAGCCCGCCGTCTCCTATACGAAACACTTGTACTTTATAATCGGCATTGTCTGTTGGTGCGTATTCAGCAAAATGTATGAGTCCAAAAACTTTAGTTAAAATAGATTGCGTTAATATAAGTTCATTAACTTTCAAGAGGACAGGCCCTAATCCTTGGATCTGGTGTAACGGATTTACAGTACTTTCAAATGATGGCATACCTAATGGTGTCCCAGTATTATGTTCATTTGAGTAAATATTAAATGTTTGATCATTTTGGTCTTTAAAATCAAAATATTGATGACCATTTAAATCGGTAATACCACCATGATTAATGTGATGATTATCTAATACTGATTTATACTCATCCAGACCTTCATCACTTGGCACACGCAAGCCAATATTATCTATATGATTATTATTGTTAATATAGTTAGGTATTTCTACAAAATGTATACGTGTCCCAGAATTAAGTTCAGCATCTCCAAAACGTAGCGCTTGTCCTTTGTTTGTCACATTGAGTCCGAGTATATCTTTAAATAAAGTTTTAGTTTTTTCTAAATCATTTGTCCCTGTAGTAACACTTCTAAGACCATTCATTATATTAACCCCTCTATTCATATCTTTTCAACTAATTATAACTTACTTTAAGTATTATTTGTATGATGAATAATGGTTTTACAAAATTATAACGAATATACATTGGACGAATTAAGAAAATGTATTAAAATGTATATATATCGTGATTTATTATTTTTCATGACAAATTTGAAAATAGATTTATTGAATTAGAAGGAGGTTTTAAAATGTTAACTGTATGGGTTGTATTTGGTATTACTGTGCTTATAGCAGTGTATTCTGGAATTACTTTCTTTTCGAATATAAATAATAAAGCAAAGCAAAAAAATGCTAATGCTAAAAGTGTTAAGAAAAATAATATCTATGGCGTAGTTTTCTTAGTATTTTTAATTCTAGCTATTATTGAGCTTTTCGTGTATATAGCTTAATAATTTTACATGTTTAAGACATGTAAATTGAATCGAGATTATTGGAGTTATAATTTAAATGAATAGTTAGTTGTTATACTTGAATAATAAAGTCGTAGTAAAATTTAAAAGGGCGTGGGACAGAATTATCTCATGCTCTATTAGAAAGCCCCAATCTATTAGAAAAAATGATATGCTCCCTTCAAAGTAGACACTTAAAAAGTAAAAACTTTGAAGGGAGTTTTTTTGTGTCTCAAAAACTTAAAGTAGATTTAAATTCACTTCTTATTGCCTTTGACAAATATGAAGAAGGCATGAGTTTTGCGAATATTGTAGATGAATTAAACCTAGATATTCATACAGGTATATTAAGAGATAAATACTATCAATATTTAGATAAAGGTATGGAATCGTTGATTCCAAAATCAAATAACAATAGTTATTCAAAAGAATTTAAAATGAACGTTGTTGATGAATATTTTCATAGTGAGTTATCTTATCGAGATTTAGCGATTAAATACAACGTGCCATCACATAAGACTATAATTAATTGGACAAAACGTTATACTGAGGATAAAGAGAACCAAAATTATTCTTCAATATCTGAGGTGTATATAATGAAAGCGAAAAAAACGACTTATGAAGAAAAATTAAATATCGTTAAATTTTATCTGGATAATGAATTAAGTTACAAAGAAATAGCCCAAAGATTTAATGTTACTTACGGTCAAGTGTACCAATGGATACAAAAATATAAAGAGCATGGCGGCGACGGTCTAATCGATGGTCGAGGTAAAGGTAAACCTCAATCAATATTAACTTCTGAAGAAGTTAATGAAGCTGAAATTAAAGCATTAAAAGAACGTAATAAAATTTTAGAAATGGAAAATAAAGTTTTAAAAAAATATCAAGAAATAGAAAGAGAGATGATGAATCAAAAATCAAACAAATCACGGCATACGAAACGATCCAAACGCTAAAAGAAGAATATCCTGTTCAACAACTATGCCAAACGCTTGGAATTTCAAGATCCAGTTATTATAAATGGATTCATCGCGTACCTACACAAAGAGATGTAGAAAACGAATCTTTAATGGAAGACATACAAGAAATATATGATAAATATAAAGGCATTTATGGTTACAGACGTATTTACATTTATATTCGAATTAAATTAGGTAAAAAAGTGAATCAGAAGCGTATTTATCGATTAATGAAAAAACTGAGACTAACTGCTGTCATACGTCGTAAGAGAGCACCATATAAACGCTCAACGCCTCAAATCACAGCTGAAAATATATTGAATCGTGAATTTCAAGAAGATAAACCTAACGTTAAATGGTTAACTGATGTAACTGAGTTTCGACTTAAAGCTGGAAACAAAGTATATTTAAGTGCTATTTATGATTTAGGTACAAATAAAATAGTTAGTTATGAAACAAGTGCTTCAAATAATAATCAACTCGTATTTAACACTTTTGATAAAGCAGTATGTAATATGGACTCTACCGAAGGTATTCTTTTGCATAGTGACCGAGGGTACCAATACACATCTAGGCGATTTAGAGATAAATTAAATCGCTTTGGCGTAATTCAAAGTATGTCGCGTGTTAGTAGATGTATAGATAATGGACCAATGGAAAGTGTTTGGGGGATTATTAAAAGTGAGATTTATAGAGGAAATAAACATTATTTATTTGAGAATATAGAAAGAGCTAAAATTATTATAGATGATTATATTCATTTTTTTAATAATGAGCGCATCACATTAAAAATGGCTGATCTCGCTTAATACGAGATCAACCTAAAATTTAATTATTTACTTGTCTACTTGACTGGGTGCAGTTCAAAAAACTAATAGATTGGGGCTTTCTATTTAATATTCAAAGATACTAAAGTGTCTACTTGTCTCCGTATGGCTAGAAGCTTTTTGTATTAACAACAATTTTTTATCTTATTGTTTATTGAAAAAATATTTGGTCATGAGAAAAACTATAACTATATAAATTACAGAATGAATGCACAACGTTATAAAGTCTAAGTTAAATATATGAATAGAATCCTTATTTAAAAGATACAAGATATTGCTTATAGGAGGAAGAATCCATAATATCCATTGCAAAAATGAAAATTGTTCTATTAATAAATCCTTGGTCAGTGTAACAATTAAGATAAGTATTGTAAGAAGCCAATTAAAGTTTTTACTGGCAATTTGTGTATTTGTTACAAAAGAACCTAATAATATCCCAAAAGAACTCATTAATATATGCGTGATTAAACCTATGAAAATTAAATTTAATGTAATCTCTTTATTAAAAACTTGGATTAATAATGGATAGAATAGTGAAACTAGAATTAATAAACAACTAACTAGAAAAAGATATAAAACTTTAAGCTTTAAATAATTGCTTTTAGATCTTAATTGGATATATAAAATATAGCGTTCGTTAATAGTATCGTGCTTAAAGTTAATAATTGTAAGCCAAGTCATTATAAGAAATAGCACAATTGATGTGGATCCATAACTAGATAATACAGGGACATCTTTATAAATATAGATGCTTATTAGACATAATAAGTAAATAAAAATAGGTGGTATAAAAATAAAAGATTTTAAAAACTTTAAATTTTCATATTTTAAAAAAGTAAGTAGCATATTATAAGTCCTTTACTTCTATAATTTCATAATTATTATTTATTAAATTTAGTATAACTAAGTTAGATTTTGATTTATATACTTGTATCGCTAACTTATTGTCGCTAATTTCTAGTATAGAAAGTATAGAACCTTCATTATTTACCATAATTAAGTTGTGGTTTTGTTTATAGCTTTGCACAGTAATTAATTTCTGCGTATCTTGCTTAGAGATGGATTTAAATGTGTAATCGTCTAAATTGAGTATATGAGTGACTACAGTATTTTCAAAATTGTAATCATGCGCTGTTATAATAATTGTTTTCGTTTTAACTAATTGTCGTAAATGATTTACAAACCGTTTTTCTGATTTATTATCTAGACCTGAAAATGGTTCGTCGAAAATTAAAATGTCAGGCATCCGCTAATAGACATTGTATAATATTAACTTTTTGTAATGTACCTTTAGATAAACGATGCAATTTCAAATCTTGAAATTCAGTTAAATAAAATAAATCCAAATAATTTTGCAGTATAGTATGTACTTGTTTTTTATTAATTTGATTATTTGAGTTAATTATAAATAATAAAAATTGTTTTACTGTTACTTTAATGTTTTTAGGAAATGCATCCGGGGCATAGCTAATTTTAGAATCAGTATAAATATTGCCGCTACTTGGTAACTGTAATTTAGAAATAAGTTTTAATGTTAAGCTTTTACCTACTCCATTTATTCCTTTTACTAAAGTTATGGAATTTTTGGGGATTTTAAAAGACAAATCATTAATGATAAGATTCTGGTTAAGCTCTTTTGACACGTTTTTAGCTTCAATCGCTATGTTCATTGAATATCATTCCTTTTTCTATAAAAGATCATTATTTATCTTTGCCATAAATGAGCTGTACGACACCGCTTTGATAAGTATGCATTTTTAACAATGACAAATTCAATCTTTGATTAATATTTTCAAATAATGGTTTTCCGAGCACCTAATACTACTGGGTGAATAGATAAACGATATTCATCAATTAAATTTTTATCTATAAATGAGGTGATAATACTAGACCCACCATATAACCATATGTCATTTGTATGAGCTAATTTGATTTGTTCGACTGCTTTGGTAATGTCAGGATTATAAATAAATTCAGTAGTTGTTTGATTTGAAATATGTTGGCGTGTAAATACATATTTACTTTTGCTATGAATATTGTCCCACATGAACTGCTCTCCATTGCTATCGTCTGCTTGCGGTTGGAAAGTTCCCCATAAATCATAGCTTTTTCTACCATAAATAATAGCGTCTATTTGGTTTAAAAATGCAGTGAAATTCATTTCTGGATCCATGATACACCAATCAATTTCACCATTCGATCCTTCTATAAAACCATCTAAAGATACAGCTAAATCTAATATAATTTTGCTATTATCGCTCATAAAATGCACCTTCATTCATTAAAATATATTATTATATATTTATTGTAGTGAAGCTTAAATGAAAAAACAATCATTGTGTTGAATGATAAAATTATTTTATTTACTTAAAAATTGTATGAAAAAGAGTACAAGTCATAAGTATCCCTAATGAAGTTGAAACGATATAGATGATTTAAATATTTATATGTACTTGTCCCATTTTGTATAAGGCTGACGTCCAGTGAAATAGTATGAGTGAGAGATAATAGATTCGATTCATATTCCAAGCAAACATGTACTTTCAAAAATCAAAAATGTTCGAATAAAAAGGAGCAAGATAAGCAATCAATGTTTGATTACTTACCCCGCTCCCACATAGCTGAGTAAATACAGACAACTACAGTGAAATATATAATTTACATTTACAAAATAACATGTTGTATTTATGTTCCGTGCGCTGAATAGATTTTTAATAATGATAAATTTAATCACTGGTAAATGTTACGGTTTGTTTTGATTCAGAAGACATTTGAATTGCATCTATCATAGCGATGGATGCGAGTGCATCTTGAGCATGTACATAATTTTGTGTATCGTTATGCAGACAATCATAAAATTGATTAATCAGTTTACCATGGCTTGGTCCATAATAAGATTTTGTTTTAGGTGCTTTAGCATCTTCTATAACTTGCTTTTTATAACCGTCTTCATTTACACGTGTCAGAATATTATCTTTAATTGTGAATTTTTCATTTTCAAAGATGACTTGAAGCTCAACACTAGAATTCCCAATACTGGCATTTGTAGCGAAAAACATACCATTTGCTTTGTTTTCAAACGCTATGTGTGCAACTGCGGTATCCTCTACTTCAATATCATAATCTAATAGTTGTGAGACATTGCCTTTAATAGATGTGATTTTGCCACAAAGTAATTGCATTAAATCTAGTGTGTGAATAGCTTGATTGATTAGTACGCCACCACCAGCAGTGTCCATCTTACCGCGCCAAGGTTTCTCTGTATAATAAGCTTCAGGTCTAAACCAAGTTACTAGCCCTTTTACGCCAATGACATTACCATATTCACCACTTCCGACGATTTTCTGAAGTGTTTGAAAGGTATCATTATAGCGATTTTGAAAGCAAATACCAATTTTAATTTCTGGGTACTTACGCTCTAATTTCACTAATTCAAGACCTTCTTTAGCGTTAATTGCAAGTGGTTTTTCTTGCAACACATGAACGCCTTTTTCAACACAAGTCGCTGTTGCTGATAAGTGTAAATAGTGTGGTAAACAAATATGAACACAATCTAACGCTTCTGAATCTAACATTTCATTTAAATCTTTATAAAAATGCGTATGAGGTACTTTGTTTTTTAATAATTCGTTTTCATCACAAACTGCTACTAATTGAGCCTCTGGATTATCATCAATCGCTTGAATATGTACTTGAGCGATATCACCTAGTCCAACAATTCCAATTTTAAGCATATGACCATCTCCGTTTATTTATGCTTTTATGAGTTAATTTATTGCTCTGATTGAATTTTTTCTTGTAATGCATTTTTAAATTCTGTTGGATCTACTGGTAGTGATACCTCTTTGCCTAACCAACTTGAAAGATAAATGGCATTTACAAAGTTAACACCATTAATACCGTCACTGCCTGGAGCAATCAATGGTGTATCATCAATAATGTTAGCTGCAAAGTTTTCTAATACGCTGATGTGTTGTTGACCCCATACACTTTCGAATTCAAACGTTTCTTGATCATAGATATCGTCAAAACCATTGCCAGTGAATATTTTGGCAAGCATCTTCCCACGACATATTACGGTTCATGTCTGTTTCAGATTCTTTTAAGCGAGTCAGTGTAATTTTGTTACTATCTTCGACTAATATTTTACCTTTATCGCCAGTGATTTCTAAGCGGTCTGTTCCGATAATGTCATGAGTACATGTAATGAATACACCTGTTGCCCCGTTGCCATAATCTAATACAGTTGTTACATCATCATCGACGTTTAATTCTCTTTGGTAACCATATTTAACATTTGAAAATATTTTTTCAGGTAAGCCACATAACCACTGGAGTAAATCGATTTGGTGTGGTGCTTGGTTTACTAAAACGCCACCGCCTTCTCCATCCCAAGTTGCTCTCCAAGAACTTTGATCATAATATGCTTGTGGACGCCACCATGTAGTGATAATCCAATTTGTGCGACGAATATGACCAATTTCACCAAGCATCAATTAATGCTTTAACTTTTTGGTATAAAGGATTGGTTCTTTGATTAAAGAAAATACCAAACGTTAATTCTGGTTTAGAAGCTGCTAAATCACTGATTTCTTTAACTTTTTCAGCATAGATATCTGCAGGCTTTTCTAAAAGTGCATGAATATCCCTAGACAATGCTTCTTTACCTATTTCTGTATGAAGGTAATGAGGCACTGTAGTAACGACTGCATCTACATCGCCACTTTCTAACATATCAATATAGTTATCGTAGAAAGGTACATCTGGATATTTTTCAGCACTTAATGCTTTTTTCTCAGGATCAATGTCACATATTGCGCCAATTTCTAGTTTATCTACTTCTCCGCTATGAATAAAACCTGCATACGTGCCACCTTGTGCACCTAAACCAATAATTCCTAAACGAACTTTTTCCATTATGCATTCTCCTTTTGTTCAATATTAGATAGTATTTTTAGTAAAGCTTCATATTGCATTTTATATCCTTCAGCGCCGTCTTTAGCTACTGTGTTTTGAATCGTCTCTGTGGAATGTTCAAGTTCTAAATCTTTAAGTGAATCAAATACAACGAGATGAGGTTCTAGTGTTAAAAATCCTTTGTAGCCGCGGTCGATTGCTTGTTTAAGTATCGATTCAATTTTACCATCACCCGTGCCACATAAGACATTGACGCTATCTTCATAAATAGCATCCTTAATGTGAATATATTCAATATGTGGAGCCAATAATTCATAACATGCTTGTGGATCCTCGCCACACTGAACAAAATTTGCGAAATCAAATATTGCTTTAAAATGTTTTGAACCGACTTCATTTAAAATAACATTACAACGTCGAGCAATATCTCCAAAGATATCTTTTTCATTTTCATGAAGTAATATCACATTATATTGTTCAGCAATTTTGGCAAATTGCTTTAATTTAGCAATGACTTCTTTTTCATAATCATCAAAATTATCTTCTTTTGGTATATAAAAACTAAATATTCTAATGTATTTACAATCTAAAGTATTTGATATTTGACATAATGTTTTTAATGTCTCTAATTGCGCTTTAAAAGCATCTTCATCATTAATATAAATTTTGCCTATTGGCGAACCAATGGATGAAATGCCAATGTTCCACTTTTTCAACCTTGGTAAGACATCTTTTTGTATGCTATCAACAGAGTATTTGCTAATATTTTCACCATCAACACCACGCAATGAGATATAGCGCATACCTAATTCACTGACAGTTTTTAACTGGGTATCTAATTCGGATGATATTTCATCCGAAAATCCTGATATTGCGATATTTTTCATTATAAAAATACCTCCATTTTCATTAAATATAACTTGAATTTTATAAAGAAGTAAATTGCAATCGCTTACATTTAACTTCTTTAAAAAGCACCTATTAAGGTGTAGATAGACTATTAATTTAAATTAGAACCATGTTTTATAACCTAAATCAATTAAGTGATCACGACTTGTGATTAAGCAATCATATGGATCGGCACCGTATAATTCATCTTGCTCAACAAAGAAATATTCACTGCCACTTTCAAGGCCGACTTCTATGATATCTCTTAAAGGTAAAGTACCTTCACCAAGTTCAGCAAATTGTGTAATCATATGTAGCATATAATATACCTTCTCAACGCCTTCTCCAGGGTATTGGTCCCAATCAATTTCACCAATACGATAATCTTTTAAGTGGATGGCACGAATGCGATTTGCATATGTTGGTATGAATTTAGCTGGGTCTATACCAAGCACGCCAAATCCAATGTACATCTAACTCAAAGCCTAAATGTTCAGTGTTATCACGCATTAAATCTAACATGAGCTCTCCATTATAACGAACGAATTCTACGTTATGCGCATGATAGTAAAGATCGATGCCATGTTCTTTTAAGCGTTTCGCATATTCCTCACATATTTCGGCAAATTTAAGCGTACTTTCTTTAGAACCCATATAGTTCATAGGAAGCATGCCAATACGTAAAATTGTACAATCTACAGCTTTACAATCTGCTACAATTTTATCAAAATCATTTTGTAATGTATCACCTGGATATTTTTGATCTTCAGAAATATCTTCGACACCACAAGACATTGCCGCGATATTCATGCCAAAATCTTTAATTGCACGTTGCATTTCAGTAATATTCTGTTCTGTCATTTCTATTTGAGATACCTCAACAGCATGGTAGCCAAGCTCGTTTACTTTATTTAAAACATTGTATATCCCATCTTCAGCTACCTTATCTTTAAGCATCATCATTTGAACTCCAATTTGTGGTTCAGTCATATAAATCATCCTTTCAATATAATATTGCTTTAGTGTTATAATTTAATTATATATTGAGTGAAAATTAACAACATTGTAAATAAAGGGAAAAAGATTGTTTTTTGAGCGGGAGGTATTTGAATGAAAGACAACGGGGATATTAAGTTTAAATTTGATTCTATTTCGTTACCTTTTGATGGAGAGTATGCGGCATGGCACAGGATAAGTGATGGTCACTTTGGCAATGAATTACATTATCACGACCATTATGAAATATTCTTCTCACTGTCAGGCAATATGCTATATACCATTGAAGGTAGAAAATATCAGCTAGACGTAGGTTCTTTATTACTCATTACACCATATGAATTTCATCAGTTAAATGAACAAATGGATGGGCATGCCGAACGTATCGGATTAAGATTTGATGAACATTTATTAGAATCTTTGTCTACAGATACATATGATTTAAGTGCATGCTTCGACACAAAATCACCAAACTTTAAAAATTTACTGCAATTGTCAGAATCACAAAAAAGAGAACTATATTATTTACTTCAGGGTTTAATTAATGAACAAAATAGTCAGAAATTTGGAAAGAAATTAGCAGAAGAAGCATTGCTCACTCAATTTTTTATACTTTTAAATAGAGTGTCAATTGCTAATGAACAAGTATCAGTGATAGATGACCCGGAATCTGAGTTAGTAAGACAAGTATTAGATTATATGGAGTTACACTACGCAGATCCTATTTCATTAGAAGATCTCGAAAAGAAATTCTATGTTAGTCGCTATAAAATTACTCAGCACTTCACTCGCCTTGTAGGCTATCCACCATATCGTTATTTATTACAGAAACGATTGCAAAATGCGCAACGTATGTTGAAAAATGGAGAAAGTCCACAACAAGTTGCCAATCAATGCGGTTTTAGCGATTATTCTAACTTTTATCGAAAATTTAAAACGTCTTATGGGTGCAGTCCACGTGATTATTATCAAAAACACGCCAAAAATTAAACTGTTTATAGAGTAGAGAAATGCCATTACTTTAGAATTGTCTCAGCTAGTGAGTCTAAAGTAATGGCAATTTTTAATGGAAAGACTGATCATGAAAAAGGTACTTAACATAATAAATAATGCATCTATGCTTTTAAAGATACAAAAATTATGTTTATGCTCAAGCAATATTCAACGGTTAGTAATCATTATTTGAATGGTCGAAAATTTAATATAATAAGCTTGTTATTGAAATAGAATAATGAACTGTAGTCATTAGAATAAATAGAAATATCGTAACTAGTATAGATTTTAAACATGAAATCTGCTGTTTTACGTGTTTAAAATCCAGAATGTTTAAATTAGTAAATAGTGGTAAGGACACTGATGCTACAAGGTTTATAGCTTTTACAACAGTATCATTACCACCTCCCTCTCGCATAAAACGTTATAACGTGTATAATGACGTTATAACGTTTTAAGACTTGGAATGAATTTTCCATGCGTTAGATTATAAAATAAAGGCGGAAAGATCTATGAAAGAAATTAATGATATTATTGCTGAAAATCTTAAGTTATATAGAAAACAAAATGGATATTCACTAGAACATTTATCCACTTTGACTGAAGTAAGTAAAACGATGCTTGGGCAAATTGAACGTAAAGAATCTATTCCATCGATTACAACATTATGGAAAATAGCTAACGGTTTAAGAGTTTCATTCTCTGAACTTACACAAGAAAATATTGAAAATATTAGAAAGATATCTGCGAATGAATTGAATCCATTAACTTCAGATGACAATAAATATAAAGTATATCCATTTTTTAAGTTTGATATTGAGAAAAAGTTTGAGAGTCATATGGTTATTATAGAGCACTGAAGGTCTTATGAAAGAATCGCCACATGGTTCTGGATCTATAGAGTACATAACGGTTTATGAAGGTACACTAACGCTTAAATTGGATGGAGATAACTATACGGTTCATAAAGATGAATCTATCCAATTTAACGCCAATATCTTCCATTTTTACTCAAATGAAAATATTTCATCAGTTCGATTTAATATGATTGTGCATTATTAATTTCTTTGCAGAAATATTTAACTTTTTCAGAGTTGTAATAAAAATATAAATTACTTTATGCTTGATCGCTCACATTGTAATTTAAGTACGATTTTGAGTTAATGTCTTATTTTGTGATCAAATATGCCTTTTTAGTTATTGTTGTTGTATATGTCCTTTTAAATGAGCATATTTTTTAAAATTCCATGTATCTGTTAAGCATAGTCAAAGACATAACTCGATTTTCTAATACTATCTATTTTTATTAAATTCATGGTTAAACTTAATAGCATTGTTGATTTTAAGCGTTGCCATAATTAGTTTAAGTATTTTTCTTCTAAGACAACGCTCAAAGGTTTCCGGTTATATTTGTTTAACGTGTGGCTTGATATTATTAATCATCGTATTTGTTTTTGGATTAGTTTTGGGGGCGTGAATACGAAGTCGAATTTTGATTTCATGTTCACGCCTCTTATTTGGATTTTAGAGTAATTAAAATTTTAAAAACAAAAAATACAACGACGCTTAGCGCCGTTGTATTGGGATTAATAAACTATTTTGTGTTGTGGATTAAGATTCTAATAGTAAATCTTCTGGATTTTCAATTAAATCTTTAATCATTTTTAAGAATCCTACTGCTTCTTTACCATCAATGATTCTGTGATCATAGCTTAATGCAATGTACATCATTGGACGGTTTTCGATTGTATCTGCATCGACAGCAATTGGACGTGTAATAATTGAGTGCATACCTAGAATAGCGACTTGGCTACCATTAATGATTGGTGTAGACATCATTGAACCAAAGATACCACCATTAGTAATTGTGAATGAACCATTTACCATATCGTCTAGGCCGAGTTTTTTATCGCGTGCTTTTTTAGCTAAATTGCCAATTTCTTCTTCGATTTCAGCAAAGTTTTTCTTGTCACAATCTCTTACGAATGGAACAAGTAAACCGTCGTCAGTAGATACTGCAACACCGATATCATAGAATTGTTTAGTAATCATATCGTCGCCGTCAATCTCAGCATTCACACCTGGGAATTTTTTCAGCGCCGCAACAGTCGCTTTTGTAAAGAATGACATGAAGCCGAGTTTAGTACCATCATGATCTTTAATGAATTGTTCTTTTTTACGTTTACGTAAATTCATTACGTTCGTCATATCGATTTCGTTAAATGTAGTTAACATAGCTGTGTTATTAGAAACTTCTAATAATTTTTTAGCAGCTGTTTTCTTACGACGAGACATTTTTTCTCTCACTACTGGTTTTGATGGATTTTGTTGTGCCGGTTTTTTCGCTTCTTCTTTAGCGGTTGGAGCTGATTGTTTTGAGCTTGCTTGATTTTGACTTTGATCAACATGTTCTTTTCTTACAACATCATTTGACTGTCTTGCTACTTCAGATAAGTCGATACCTTTTTCACGAGCATATTTACGTGCTGAAGGTGTTGCATTAACACGTTGTCCGTTGTCTTGATCTTTTTCTTCTGATTTATCATTTTGCGTTTCAGATTGTTGTGGTTGAGCTTTTTCTGATGATGAATCGTCTTTAGCGTCATCTTGTTTAGTCGGTGTTTCAGAAGCGTTGTTTCCGCTACCTTCTCCAACAACAGCGATAGATTGACCTACTTCAACTGTATCGCCTTCGTTTGCAAGTAATTCTTGAAGAACGCCTGCTTCTTCTGAAACAACTTCAACGTTTACTTTATCTGTTTCTAGTTCAACGATAGCTTCACCTTTATCTACGTTATCGCCTACTTGTTTTAACCATTCTGCAATGGTACCTTCTGTTATGGATTCTGCTAATTCTGGAACTTTTACCTCTGGCATGCTTGACTTCCCCCTAGTTAATTTTTGTACTTTGTTCGAGTATCATATTTTGAACGAGTTTGTGGATTTCACCATCACCTTCAGCCGGTGCCGAACGTTGTATACGACCATGATAACTTAAATCGTATTTATCTGTAGTTAATTCTTTTAGATAAGGATAAACAAATGACCATGCACCTTGGTTCTTAGGTTCTTCTTGTACCCAAGCTACGTTTTCTAAATTCGGCAATTCATTTAACAATGCTTCGATTTCTGTTACAGGGAATGGGTAAAGTCTCTCTACTGCAACAATTAATATAGAATCATTCGGATTTTGAGCCAAATATTCTTTTAAATCAATAAACATTTTTCCTGAAGCTAAAATAACTTTTCTTACAGTGTCTTTTTGATGTTCTTCTGGTAAAATCGCTTCAAATTTGCCCGTAGTAAATTTACTAATAGGATCTGCTACTGTTTTATTACGTAATAAGCTTTTCGGTGACATTACTACTAAAGGTCTCATAGATTCTGTACCTAATGTAGCGACTTGTGCGCGTAATAAATGGAAATAGTTACTTGAACTAGATAAATTAACGATTGTCGCATTATTTTCTCCTGCAAGTTGCAAGAATCTTTCTAAACGTGCAGATGAATGTTCTGGTCCTTGTCCTTCAAATGAATGAGGTAACAATAATGTTAAAGCGAGCACGTTCACCCCATTTAGCTCTTGAACTAAATAAGAAGTTATCAAAAATCATTTGAGACATATTTGAAAAATCACCATATTGTGCTTCCCAAATTGTCATACATGATTTATTTTGAACGTTATAACCATATTCAAAGCCAACTACTGCGACTTCTGATAATGGTGAGTTACGTACTTCAAACGTCGCTTTTTGATCAGGTACATGATGTAACGGTGTGTACTTCTCGCCAGTCTCTGGGTCATGTAAGACTGCATGGCGGTGACTGAAAGTACCACGTTCGCTATCTTGCCCTGTTAAGCGTATTGGATTGCCATTTTGAGTAATTGTCGCAAAAGCTAATTGTTCTGCTTGAGCCCAGTCAACTAATCCATCTTCTTTTTCAAATGGCTCTCTACGTTTGTCTAATACTTTATTAAGTTTCTTCAATACATTGAAATTTGAAGGATACGTAAGCATCGCATCATTAATTTCTTTAAGTTGTTCAAAACTCAATTCAGTATCTTGGCTTTGAATTGGTTCTGCCAAGTCATCTGGTTTTTGCATATTTGGATTATCCATTTTATCATTTTTATCAATTTTGTCATGAGTCTGCTCGTAATGATTTTTGTACTTCATCCATAATATTATTCATTTGATCTTCTGTAATAATATGCTCATCTACGAGCTGTCTTCCGTATAAAAGTTCAACGGAGTCATGTTTACGTATTTCATGATATTGTAGTGGATTTGTGATTGATGGTTCATCCATTTCGTTATGACCATATCGACGGTAACCAACTAAGTCAATAACAACATCTTTATGGAATTCTTTTCTGAAAGCCATAGCAATTTCAATTGCTTCAATTGTTGCTTCAACGTTGTCTGCATTAACATGCATAATTGGCACATCATATCCTTTAGCTACATCTGAAGAATATGTTGTAGAACGACCTTCTTCAGGTTCTGTTGTAAAGCCGATACGGTTATTTGTAATAACGTGCAGAGTACCACCAGTAGAATAACCATCAAGGCTACCTAAGTTCATTGCTTCAAAATTAATGCCTTGGCCAGGATAAGTCTGCGTCACCATGAATTAATATTGGCATAGATTTTTCGAATTCCGTTGTTACTGCACCAGGTTTATCTGTGTTGTCTTGTGTTGCGCGTGTTTTCCCTAAAACAACAGGTGCTACGATTTCTAAATGACTTGGGTTATTAGCTAATGAAATACGTTGTTCACTACCATATGAACGCGTCGTTTTCACGCCACCAAGGTGATATTTAACATCGCCAGACCAACCAGAAGTTAATTTTAAGCTTCCGTCTTCTGGTAAAAACTTCATTGGATCTGTGTGCATAAATTCAGAAATCATCATTTCATATGGCTTTTCTAAAACATGTGTGAGTACGTTTAATCTCCCACGGTGAGCCATACCAATTTGAATGTTTTGAATACCTTCGTCACTCGCAAGTTTTAAAGTTTGCTGTAACATTGGGACTAATGTATCTACACCTTCAATTGAAAAGCGTTTTGCGCCTACAAAGTTTTTGTGTAGATATTTTTCAAAACCTTCAACGTGGGCTAAATTTTTAAAAAGTTCGATTTTTTGATTGTCATTTAAAGTTGCTTTGTACGGTGTTTCAATTCTGCGTTTTAACCATACACGTTCTCTATTGTTGTTGATATGCGTGTACTCAAAGGCGATTGGTCCTTTGTAACGTTTTTCCATACGTACAATAGCTTCATAAGCATTGTCATAAATATCTTTGAAATGCTCTGATACGATACCTGCAGAAATAGATTCAAGTGTTTCTTTGTCTAAATTGAAATCTTCAAAGTTTAACTTTGGAACATTTTCTCTTACAGGTCTATTGACTGGATAAATATCTGCTAATAAATGCCCATATTGGCGGATATTATCTATTAAGCGCATAACACGTTTGATTGTGCTATCACCTTTAGTCACATTACTTTGACCTTCAGTATTTGTTACGATGTTAGCTTCACCGTTTTTGATTGTACTAAATAGGACTTGCAAATCTTCAGGGACTGAAGTCGGATCATTTAGATATACGTCATATAAATCTAAAACATATCCAAGATTTGCCCCGAAATTTACAGGTGCCTCGGAAACCTGTCTTTCGTTGCTCATATTACACCCTCCACAAAATAGTTGAAACGCTTACAAATCAATAATAGCATTAAACAGGCGCAAATTAAAGTACCAATAGCCTAGTTATATGAAAAAACAGAATCTAAATTAAATAGATTCTGTTACTTTTGTAATATATATAATAATGTAACGTATGTTTTGCTAAATTTAAACTTTTTTAATGCTAGATTTCACGTGTTAAAAAGTAATTTTAAAAGTAGTATATTTACCTATTTCACTTTCAACTTGTATAGTGCCATGATTCAATTCAATTATTTTTTTAGCAATAGATAGACCGAGGCCATTGCCACCTAATTTACGTGAACGTGATTTATCGACTCTATAGAAACGGTCAAAAATAAATTCAATATCTTCTTTAGGAATACCAACACCGTGGTCTGTTATCTCAATAGAAATTTGTTTGTTTCTAAGATTGGTTTGGATATGAATATGTTTGTTATGCTTGATCATATTTCATAGCGTTATCAATGAAGATAATTAATATTTGTTCTAATTGGTAACGATTTATTTTAATATTAAGTGGTTTAGGATAAGCTTCAAATTCAAATTTATAGTCCTGATGTAATTGTTTTAAAGATTTTATACGAGAAGTAATTTCCTGATTAATGTCTACATTTTCGATATCTCCATCTCGACTATTATTATTATCTTTAGTGAGTAAGAGAAGCTCTTCTACTAATTTTGTAATTCTCATCATTTCTTCTAAGGAAATGTCTAAAGATTCTTCAAGTATTGTCGCATCTTTTTTTCCCCAACGTTGAATTAAATTTAAGTGACCTTGGATAATTTGTAATGGCGTACGTAATTCGTGAGAAGCGTCTTCCACGAATTGTCTTTGTTGATTAAAAGATTCTTCTAATTGGAACATCATTTCGTTAAAAGTAACGATTAAATTATCTGTTTCTTCATAGTTTGTAGTTAACTCTACTTTTTCTTGGAAACCGTCTCTACGTATTTGTTGCATTTTGTTAGACATCAAAATTAATGGCTTTGTAATTTGTGATGAGAAAAAGTAACTTATAATCGCAGTGATAAACGTTGCAATGATGCCGAAAATAAGCGCAATAAAATATAAAGAATTTACGAGTGTGTTATAGCTTTCTAATGAATGGACGATTACACTATACCCTTTGAAACTTTGAGAATCGATGTGTTGCGTTATAGTCAGGTATTCCGTATTATGATGATTTTTAATTGAAGCTTGATTCGCATCTTTAGCCGCAAAATTTGGTGTGTAATTGATCGTATTATCATTTGAAGTCTCCATTAATTTGTCACCATTGTCACTATAAAGTATTACCTTTTGAAAGTTGCCTAAAGAAGCATTTAAATCTAAAGGTGTGATATCTTTCATATGCTTAGTTTCAAAAAGGTTTACAATATCTGACGAACTTCGTTCTGCCTCAGTAAATTCATTGTGACGTAAACTATTGCTTAAGAAGAATATAATAATCAAACTAAAAATAAATATTGTTGAAAACGTTATTGTTGTTGTTATCATCATCCATTTTGTTTTTAATTTTCTTTGCTTCATTGTCTAACCACATAGCCAACGCCACGAACGGTTTCGATGTATTTATCTTTACCATATGGTTTGAGTTTGTTTCTTAAATAACGAATATAAACATCAACAACATTTGTTTCAACCTCGGTATCATATCCCCAAACATCCGTGATAATTTGTTCTCTCTGCAAAACATGATTTTTATTAACAGCAAGTAAATATAATAAGTCATATTCTGTTTTTGTTAAATCTAAGGATTCGCCCTCTACAGTGACCTTAAAAGCGTCTTTGTCTATAATGATACCCTTGATATCAATGACGTTCTTTTGTGGCTGTCTACGTAGCATAGCACGTATTCTAGCTAGTAATTCTTCTATATCAAATGGTTTAACAATATAATCATCAGCGCCATAATCTAAACCTGCGACTTTATCATAGGTATCGCTTTTAGCAGTAATAATAATAATTGGCGTTGTTTGCTTTTGACGAATTTGACGGCAGATTTCTAAGCCATTGATATTTGGTAGCATCAAATCCAAAAGTATAAGATCATAGTTATTTGATAATGCTTTTTCTAAACCAGGACGTCCATCGTATTCTATATCTACAGTGTAATTTTCGTGTTCAAGTTCAAGTTCTATAAAGCGAGCAAGATTTTGTTCATCTTCTACTATTAATATTTTTGTCATAAGTTGCACCTCAAATTATATTTTAAATGATAATACACAATGTAGGAAGTTATTACTAATAATTGTATAATATTTGTTGTTTGTATACGAGGTATACTTAAACAAGTAAATCGTATTATATCCCCTCGTATTGCATTTTAAAGGTTATTAAGTCTTGATAAATATAAGAATCTATAAAAATTCTTTAATTCTAATTGACAATAATTCTCAGTATTGTATAATGTAATTGAAAATGATTATCAATTCCAAATATAAGACATTCCCCCCACACGAATTTCGATCTTATTGGATTGATCATTTTCAGAAATATCCCCTTTTATATGCCCGTAAAAGACTAACGTTGCGAGACAACGTGAATATAAAAACCGGTTTTACATTGTAAAATCGGTTTTTATAATAAATTTTGACACAAAAAGCAACAAGATTCGTTATATATCAAGTTGCTCAAAATTGAGGCAAGCCAAACGTTAATATCGACGTTTGGCTTGTTTTTTTTGCAATTCAAAATTCAAACAAGATATTTTCAAAATCATAAATAAAAAACTGCCGAAAAGTCAGTGTGAACTGCACCCAGTCAAGTAGACAACTAAATAATTGAAATTTGTTTTAGGCTGACTTCATACCTTTAGGTATGCGGTCAGCCATTTTTAATGTAATTCGATCGTTATTAAAAAAGTTTATATATTCACTTATAACTTTTTTAGCTAATTTAACAGTTTCAAATGTGTAATTTTTATTTCCTTTATAAATCTCACTTTTAATAATGCCCCAAACACCTTCCATCGGCCCGTTATCTATACAGCGACTAACACGAGACATACTCTGTATCATTTTGTTTTCATCCAATATTTTCTTGAATCTGCTATTTGTGTATTGGAAGCCTCTATCACTGTGAAATACAATACCTTGGGTATTATCAACTTGGTTAATTGCCTTTCTAAGCGTGTTGAAAACATACTCATTATTATTAGTTGTATTCATTTCATAACTGATAATCTTCTTTGAACCTAAATCGTATATAGCACTTAAATAAACTTTTTGTCCTGTTTTGGTTTTGAATTCAGTAGTATCTGTCAGCCACTTGGTATTAGGACGTGATTCATTAAACTGACGATTTAAAATGTTTTCTGCAGTAACCGTAGGTTTGCTTTTAATGTACCTCTTTTTCTTCTTACGAATAGTAGCTTTTAAATTCATTTTATTCATCAATCTATAAATACGCTTATGATTAACTGTTTTTCCTAATTTGAGGCGAATGTATATGTAGATTCGACGATAACCATAAATCCCTTTATATTTATCGTATATTGTTTGAATAGTATCCATTAAATCTAAGTTTTCCTGTTCTAATTTGCTTACTGTTCGATGAAGCCATTTATAATAACCCGATCTGGAAACTCCTAATATTTCACATGATTTTAAGATTGGATATTTGTATTTTAATGCTTCTATCGTTTTGTACGATGCCTGTTGTCTGATTTTTGATTCATCAACTCTCTTTCTATAATTTCCTCCTTTTTTAATACTTCATTTTCCATTTGTAAATATTTATTACGCTCTTTCAAAGCTTTGATTTCAGCTTTCAACACTTCTTCATCCGTCATAATTGATTTAGGTTTATGCTTACCACGACTATCAATTAGACCATCACTACCATGTTCTTTGTATTTTTTTACCCAGTTATATAGTTGACCATAGGTCACATTGAATTTCTCGGCGAGTCGCCTTATAGTTCATTTCATTCGCGATATAATATTCAACAATTTCAATACGTTCATTTAAAGTTGTTTTTCTAGCCTTCATTGTATACACCTCGGATTTAGGGGAATATGTTTTGTTTTCTGTACCCTCAGTATAACGTTTTATCCAAGATCTAACAGTACCCGAACTAGGAATATTATACTTATAAGCTAAGTCATAACTTGATAATTCAGTATTGAAATATTCCTCCACAACGTTTCTTTTGAAATGTTTAGAATAGGTATTATTTTTTAAAGATGGCATTATAGATTTAATACCATTGATTTTAAAATTGCTATATTTTTCATTTAACATTGATTTACTTAAATTTATATTCAGTTCTTTTATAACGCTTGAAGCACTTACACCATTTTCCATCATTCTAAAAGCTAAAAGAAAAGTTTCTGTATTTACTTTATAAGTTTTAGACATAAAAATTCCCTCCAAAGTTTTCATTTTTTAAATGTCTACTTTGGAGGGAGCATATCAGTGACTTTTCGGCAGACTAATCAACTAGATGTAACATATATCTAGTTGATTTAGTGTTGATAAACTATCAATAAATACTAAACTTGTAGTTTATGTCTTAAAATAAGCGTTGGTAGTACCACACAGAAGGCGCCACCAATGATTCCGGCAATGATATCAGTTGGATAGTGAACACCTAGGTATACGCGAGATGATGATATTAAAATGATAAATAATGCAGATAATCCTATCATAAATGCTTTAGATTTACCTTGTAGCACTCGATTAGCGATATACATCGTACTGCCAAAGAATGTGGCGGAGCCCATAGCATGACCACTTGGGAAGCTAAACCCAGAAATATCAATGAGCCTTAATAATGTTGGACGTTCTCTATCAAAGAGGTTCTTTAGCAAAGGATTTAAAGTCCCCGATAAACTCATTGCGATAGCAAAAAACAAAGCCTCAATATTTAATCGTTTTAGCATTAAATAAGCAATTAGTAGTAGTGACAAACAAACCATTGCCCATACTTCACCAATCTTAGTTACGCCTAAGAAGAAAGTAGTCGTAATAAAACTTTCAGAAGAATATATAAATTCGTATACTTCATTATCAATCCATTTTCCTAATCTAGATTCATGAAAGAATGCAATGATGCCAAATATTAAAGTGAAAATGATTAATAATGAAATTCGTTTCCATCGACTCATTGCATATGACCTCCCATTAGTTTAGTGCGTCATTAATAATTTTATTGAATAAATCTTGACGCGTATAGCTTTCTTTATATGTTTGCATTTGTTTAACTATTGATTCACGGTTAGCTTCAATTTCATTAAGCTGTGTGATTAATTGTGTTTCAGTTAACGTATCCTCTGGTAATGTTTTACCAAAACCTTTAGATTCAAAATTCTTAGCGTTATCAATTTGATCACCACGGGATTGATCTAAACCAAGTGGAATTAATAACATAGGAATTCTAAGTGCTAAAAATTCATAAATCGCATTTGAGCCGACACGACTAATAACCGTATCAGTAATTGCTAAAAGGTCTGTTAAATCATCTTTCACGAATTCAAATTGAATATAACCATCTTTATTTGAATATTGCTTTTCTAACAAGCCCTTACCAGTTAAATGTACAACTTGATAGTTTTCATTCAGTGCGTCTAAATTTTGTCGTATGATTTCATTTAATTTTTTACTACCTAGACTACCACCCATAACGAGCAATACTTTTTTATCATTAGTAAATTTAGTGAGTTGATATCCTCGGTTTTTATCTCCAGTTTTCAAATCTTCACGTACTGTTGCGCCGACGAAATCTGCTTTATCCTTAGGGAGATACTGCAATGTATCTTCAAAAGTAGTGTAGATTTTCTTAGCAAATTTGAGTGAAATCTTGTTAGCTAAGCCAGGCGTTAAATCTGATTCATGAATTATTGTTGGAATCTTCAAAGATTTTGCGACCATAACTACTGGCACAGATACAAAACCACCTTTTGAAAATAATAAATCAGGTTTCTCTTTCTTTAATACTTTTCTCGCATCTAATACACCTTTTAATACTTTAAATACGTCTTTTATATTGTCCCAAGAAATATAACGTCTTAATTTACCACTAGAAATTGAATGATATTTGATTTTAGGTAATTGAGATTCTATCATCTCGCGTTCAATTCCTTTTTTTGAACCGATGTAAAAGGTTTCATAACCTTCTTCCAAGGCAGTGGGTATTAAACTTAAATTGACTGAGACATGTCCAACAGTGCCTCCCCCAGTAAATGCGATTTTCGTCATATTGTAACCTCTATTCTTCTAATTTTTTATAATAGGCATAAAAGGGTTCTCCTTTATCAAAAGGAGGGTAATCAATTTCTGCCTCGCCTACTTTATTAAAGCCCAATTTATTAAACAGACCTTGTGCACGTTTGTTTAATGCAAATGTATCTGTCACTATAACGTGAATATTATCATCAAGTGCAAGGTTAACAGCAAAGTTAAATAATTGAGTAGCGACACCTTTATATGCTGATGAAACAGCAAGTCTGTGGATTACATATGCACCACTTCTGTCGATTGGCCATTCTAGTTCATCATACCACTCTGATTGTTGTTGGTCGACAACTATAAAAGCATAAATTATAGAAGTTTCTTCAAGTACATAAAGTGTTTCTTTTTGTATGTCTTCTTTGAAATGCTTGCTCCAAAGGATATTGTTCATCCCATTGGTTATTATTATCTTGTTTCATGATTGCTTTAGCTTCTTTTACAATTTTTAGAACACTTGATAAATCGTTTTTGTTAGCAATTCTAATCATAGAAATAGTACCTCTCTATAGTTAATTTAATTTTTTAAGAAGATTTTGTAAAACAGTATCCTCTTTATTTGCTTTGTTGACAAGCGCTTGGGTGAATTTTTCATTTGTTTTTTTGTCGAATGTGCCATTTACTTCCAAATTATTTTCTTTTTGGAATGATTCAATAGCAGATTGCAAAGCATTATCAAATTCATTAGAATTATTATTTACTTTATGACCCAATGCAGATAATCCAACCTTCATTGTTTTAACATTTTTATCGCTATCACCCAACTCAAATGTTTTATCATTAGGTATAACATTTAATGTTTGGTATTCTGGTTCATTAATTTTTACATCCGGTTTAATTCCCTTACCATGAATGTAATGTGAATGTGGTGTTAGCCATTTCATGTTGGTGAATTTTAATAATGATCCATCGTCAAACTCATTTGTTGTTTGAACAATTCCCTTACCAAATGTTTTAGAACCATAAACCTTGGCCTTATCATAGTCTTTCATAGCACCTGTAAATACCTCAGAAGCACTTGCAGAGCCTTTATTGACAAGAATTGATACTTCCATGTCTTTAGCTTCTTTTAAAGCATCATTAGAAGCTGTAATTTCTTCTTTATGATCGCCTTTTTGAAGTTGTACAACGGTTTCACCTTTATCTATAAATATATTAGCCATTTTAATCGCTTCATCTAATAAACCACCTGGGTTATTACGTAAGTCTAAAACAATTTTACGGACGCCATCTTTATGTGCTTTGATAATTGAAGATTTTAATTCACCTGCAGTGCTATCTTGGAATTTATTGATAGTAAAGACACCTATGTCATTTTGTTTTTCATATTCAACGCTTTTCACGTGTATTTTATCACGCTCAATCGTGATATCGTGTGCCTGGTTAGCTCTTTCAATTGTTAGAGTTACATTCGTTCCTTTTTTACCGCGCACTTTATTTACAATCGCTTCCAATGGTTGTCCTTTGATAGATTTACCATCAACTTTAGTCACAACATCTTTAGGTTGTATACCTGCTTTTTCAGTCGGCGAACCTTTCATTGGACTTGTGATTTCAATTTTATTGCCTTTCTTTTGCATTTCTGCGCCGATACCTACAAAATCTCCAGAAACATCTTCATTAAAAGATTTCGTTTCTTTTTTAGTCATATAGTCAGAATATGGATCATCTAACTCTTTTACCATTCCATCAATAGCGACTTCAGATAATTTTTCTGAATCTGTCTCTTTATAATATTCATTATTTAAAGTTTTATAAACTTTTTGCACCTTTTGCATTTCTGTTCGTTGATCACTATTTAGTCCGCTTTTCCAATTACTAACGCCAATTGTTGCAAATACTGCAATGAGTGCTGTGATGATCACAGTAGCTATTATCAATAAAATGAAATGGTCTGCGTTTGAAATTTAAGAATTTAGATTTATTTTGGTGATTATTATCGTTATTACTGTCGTTACTGTTTTCCTCATGTATGTCTTTATGATCTGACATTTAATCACTTCCTACTACATATGTAAAAATTCCTATTAAAGTTTAACTAAAATAAAAAAGCTAGGATTGAACCATATTCGATTAATCCCGACTACTTATATGACACTATAATATTTTAATATATTTGAATCTATATACACAAACATTAAGTGATTTAAAATTTTAGCCATTCTGTATATTCTTCATATAAATCATCGAACACAGCCATTGAAATGGGATAATTGCCTTGTGTCTCTATATAATCAGATATAATATGAAAATCTTTCTCTTGTCTTGGAAAAGATAAATCATCAAAAATTTCTTCTGCTAATTCACCTTTTTCGTTTTTACGACCTCTTGCCGTTAGCACAAATTGATAAAATGAATGATCTTTCATTAGTTCATTGTCACATCAACGATTTTTGTCTCGCCTTTAGTAATAGAATTTACATCTGCAACATTAAGAGATGAGGTATTATCAGAATTTGTGATAATGATTGGTGAAATTACAGATTTTGCATTTTCTTTAATATAATCTAAGTCAAAACGTAATAATGGATCGCCAACACTTACTGTATCTCCACTTTCAACTAAAACTTCAAATCCCTTGCCATCCAATTGAACTGTGTCTAAACCGATATGAACGAGCAATTCTAAACCATTATCAGCTTTTAAGCCTATAGCATGTTTAGTTGGAAATACATTATCTACTTTTCCGTCGATTGGTGATACGACTTCGCCTTCTGTTGGGTTTACTCCAAAACCTTCGCCCATCATTTTTTGTGCGAAAACTGGGTCTGGAATATCTTCAATTTTTACATATTCCCCTGTAATTGGCGCATAAATAACACTATCCTTATTGACTTCTTTACCTTTGCCGAATAATTTTTTAAACATATCTTGTTCGCTCCTTATTTTTCAAAATGTGATATTAAATCTTCATAGCCTAATTCTTCAAGCTTTTCGAAAGGAATAAATTGAACTGCTTGCGGAATTAATACAATATCTTAAACCGCCACTTTCTTTCGGTCCATCATTAAATACATGACCGAGATGACTGTTTGCATCATCTGAACGTACTTCTGTACGTACCATGCCGAAAGTTTTATCTACAAGTTCAACAACTTCTTCATCATCTAGAGCTTTAGAAAAACTAGGCCAACCACAATCTGATTCAAATTTTTCTTCTGAGGTGAATAAAGGTTTTCCTGAAATTTTATCGACATAAATACCTTTTTCATAATGGTTCCAGTACTCATTTTGGAATGGAGGTTCTGTTCCATTTTCTTGTGTAACTAGGTATTCCATTTCATTTAAACTATCTTTGCTTTTTTTAATCATTTTGTTCCCCCCAATGTTTTTCTATAAATGCTTTACGTCCTGATCCACGTTGATATTGCTCATAATGCAATGGATTTTTTTTATAATAATCTTGATGTTGTGATTCAGCAGGATAAAAGTTTTTATATGGTTTGATGGGTGTAATTACAGGATTATTAAAAATAGCCTGTTCATTTAATTGCTGTATTTTTGCTTCTGCGACTTTCTTTTGTTCTTCATTGTGATAAAAAATGGCTGGTTCGTAGTGTTCACCACGATCAAAAAATTGGCCACCATTATCAGTTGGGTCAAATGTTTTGAAATAAACATCTAAAATATTTTCGAAGGAAGTGATTTCAGAGTTATATGTGATTTGTACTGCTTCTACATGACCAGTTTGATTCGTACTTACACTTTCATAAGTAGGATTATCCAAGTGGCCACCACTATAACCAGAAACAACATTTTCGATACCTGGATAAGAAGTAAAAGGTTTAACTAAACACCAGAAACAACCGCCGACTAATGTCGCATAAGCCATAATATACCTCCTATATCTATTTTGTCATAAAGTTACCATTATTTTAAGAGATATGCTATCAAATTGTTTATAAATAATATAAGGACTGTAAATTTTCTTATTAATAGTAACAGCATATATGGAGCAAAATCATATTAAGATCTTAAAACAATTAATCCGATGGCGCCTTGACCAGCATGTGTTGAGATAACAGGTGTTGTTATATTTGTATCGAAATGATGGAAATTAAATTCTTCAGAAAATTGCTTTTTAACCTTATCTACAAATTCAATGACATTGGCATGAGCAATACCAATAGATTTTATATTCCTATCACCTATAAAGTGACTTATTTCTTTCTTTAAGAATTGAACACTTGCATTTTGCGTACGTGAATTGTGTAACATTTCAAGTTTACCATCAACAAGTGTACCAATCGGCTTAATTTTCATCATATTCCCAATTAAACCTTTTGTTTTACTAATACGCCCACCTTTAATCAGTTGATTAAGTTGGCCAATAACAACATAAAGTTTAATGTTTTTTTGTAATTCATTCAATTTTTCAATAATTTTTTCAGTTGCAATACCCTCATTATTCCATTCTACAACGTGCTGAATTTGATAACCTAAACCAAAAGAAATTGATTTAGAGTCTATAACCGTTACATTGCTATCAGAAATTTGACTGGCTTGCAGTGCAGTTTGATAAGTACCACTTAATCCCGAAGTGATATGAATACTAATGATTTCAGAACCATCAGCACCTAATTCATCATACATCTCAATGAATTTGCCAATCGTTGGTTGACTTGTTTTAACATCTGCATCATCCTGAATTCTTTGTATATATGCTTCAGAAGTGATATCGACTTGGTCTACATATGATTTTCCATCTATTGTTAAGTTAAGTGGTACAACATGGATATCATTTTCAACTAAATAGTCATTTGATAAGTCTGAAGTTGAATCGGTTACAATTTTCTTTTTAATCATAATGTCCTCCTATGAATTTTTCTTACGAATTAAATGTAAAAAAGTATGAGGAATTGTATTTTTGTCATCTAATTCCCCTTTTACTGATGATTCGACTTCCCAATCTTCGAATGTATAAGGTGGGAAAAATGTATCCCCATCAAATTTATCTTCAATTACTGTGATATACATATCGTCAACTTTATCAATCATTGCTTCAAATAATGATTGACCACCAAATACGAAAACATGGCCAGGTAAATCAAATATATCATCCATAGAATGAATTACATCAACGCCCTCATGTTGAAACGCTTTATTTCTAGTTAATACAACGTTTCGCCTGTTAGGAAGTGGTTTTCCTATAGAGTCGAATGTTGCGCGTCCCATAACGAGGGTATTGTTAGTACTTAATTTTTTAACGTGTTTAAGGTCATTCGGTAAATGCCAAGGCAATGTGTTATCTACGCCGATAACACGTTGTTGGTCATGCGCTACAAGTATTGATAGTGTCATATTTTTCCTCCCTACTGCTAATATAGTAAAATATTATTTTGAATTTTTAATAATTATCATATATTAATCAATTTTGATCGTTTTGTAGATTACACTGCTATCGGTGCTTTTATTGCTTGGATGAGAGTTATAATCTATAATTTCCAAATCCTCGTAATTGATATCAAAAATAGAAGCATCACTGTTGATTTTTAATTGAGGTGGTTCAAAACCATCACGTGATAATTGTGTTTCTATAGCATCAATATGATTAGCGTAAATGTGGGCATCGCCAAATGTATGCACAAATTCTCCAACCTCTAGTCCACATTCTTTCGCAATTAAATGCGTTAATAAACTATAACTAGCAATATTAAATGGCACACCTAAAAATATATCTGCACTTCTTTGATAAAGTTGACAACTTAATTTACCCTCTTGTACATAGAATTGAAACATCGTATGACATGGTGGCAATGCCATGGTATCTATTTCAGTTGGATTCCAAGCTGAGACAATATGACGTCGAGAATTCGGATTGTTTTTGATTTGTTCTATAACAGTCTTAAGTTGATCGAAATGGTTACCATTTTTATCTTCCCAGTCGCGCCATTGTTTACCATACACATTGCCTAAGTCACCAAATTTTTGGGCAAATGCATCATCGTTTAAAATCTGTTGTTTGAACTTTTGCATTTTTTCCTTATATAGTTTATTAAAAGATTCATCTGCTTGTGCTCTATGTCCAAAATCGGTCATATCTGGCCCTTTATAATCTGATGATTTCACATAATTCTCAAACGCCCATTCATTCCAAATATTGTTATTATATTGGAGTAAATATTTAATGTTCGTATCACCTTTGATAAACCACAATAATTCCGTTGCAATTAATTTAAAGGATACTTTTTTGGTTGTTAATAAAGGAAATCCTTTCGAGAGGTCAAATCTTAATTGATGTCCGAATTTTGAAATTGTGCCTGTATTTGTGCGATCATTTTTTTGTTTACCGATGTCTAAAATTTCTTCGCATAGATTGTGATATGATTGGTCAAAACTATTAAGCATAACAATCACACTCCTTTCTATTATTTATATTTATCTTATTGGAAATTACTGACAATTAAAAGAGTTTACTATTAATTGTGTAAAAAACAATTCACTTTATATAAAGTATACATTATTTTTTTGAAAACGTTTAAAATGTAGCATTATTTTTAAATTTAAAAAACCAACTTACCATATCTTAAATAATAAGTTAGATATGATAAGTTGGTTTAGAGAAACATTTATCCAAGTCCAATTACTATTATCATTTAATATAAAATAACAGATTATATTAAATTAAGTAATTAGCAATATTCATCGAAAGCATCTTTGATATCCATACAAATATCTTGAATATCTCTACCTTCAATATGTTCGCGTGGAATAAAATGTTTTAATTCTTGACCTTCAAATAAAGCGAATGATGGACTTGACGGTACTTGCTGAATAAATGATCTCATTTCTTCAGTAGCTTCCTTGTCTTGTCCTGCAAACACTGTGACTTTATTACTAGGTTTTTTATCGTTTTGTTCAACTACAGTCACTGCTGCAGGTCTTGCTAACCCAGTTGCGCAACCACATGTAGAGTTAATAACTACAAAAGTTGTGTCATCTGCTGCGACATTATTCATATAATTAGAAACTGCTTCAGCAGATTCTAAACTTTCAAAATCATGTTCTGTTAATTCACTACGCATTTGTGTAGATAATTCGTTCATATAAGCATCATATGCATTCATTGATAACACTCCTAAAATTTATCTTTTAATTCATTTTTATCAGTAATTACTTGTTTCTGTTAGCAATTTGTTTCCAAACGGATCCTAAAGCTTCGTCACCATTTTCAATTCTAGAAATTGCCATCTCTATTTGTAGTTTTACTTCGTATGCGGGGTCATCTGCATGTGCTCTTAATGATTCAAGTTGTTCAGGGCCACCTTCGTCAAAGATAAACATTGCCGCTCTCCATCTTACAATTTTTTGTGGGTCATTCAATGCTTTTTCCATTTCGGGTAGCGCTTGTTTGAAACCTAAATCGCTTAAACAATCTCCTGCCGTACGTCTTACTGCAGGACTTTTATCATTTAAACCTTTAAACAGATAAGGTAATACAGCCTTATCTTCCACCATTCCAAGTAGTACGATAGCTTCACGTCTCAAAGGTATTTTTTGCTCATCGCTCACTGCTTCACCTAATAATGGGAAATCTTGTACAGTTGGTGTTGGGAAGGATTTTAACATTCTTAATCTTTCTTTCCAGTCATCCGTGACTTGATAAGCTTCAAGCGTAACGTGTTGATATTGTTTTTCTGGTACAACAATATCTGTAGCTAATGCTTCTTGGACAAGTGTTTTTAAGCGTTCTTCAGGATAAATCGCAGTAATTTCTTCAAATACTTCAGACATAATATCGTCTAATTCACCGTAGCGCACACCTAAATCATCCCATTTGCGAAGAAAGACAATATTATCATTATCTTTTTGTGCGGCTAGCATGCTATCTATATAAATTTCTGGTAATTGTTTGCGTTTTTCTTCAGAGCTTGTAGTAAGTTTAATTTGATAAGGAATCCCCTTAAATTTTAATACTTCAGCCTTAACCTCTCCATAGTGTTCATCAGGCAAAGGTTCACTTATTTCTTCTTGGTCTTCATTTAACGTTGCAGTTACGTTAGGTAAAACATCTTCCCAATCAAATTTCGGCTTTTTGTCCACTGCTAAAAAGTCCATGACATAGAATATAGACTTAACGCCTTCTATTGCTAATACATCATTAATAAAATGAGGCTGTCCCTCTGCAACTGCAGTATACGTATTTGATTTATTATCTTCTCTTTTCTCACTCAAGACAATTTTCATTGTATTTGGACTTGGTGTAGGTTCAACACGAACAATTTCCATCAAGGAACCTCCTTGTTATATTTATATTCTTTCTAACGTAGCTAATATATTCGGTAATACATCATCCCACTCAACATTAGCTTGTTTATCAACTGAAATAAAATCCATAGCTTGGAATATAGATTTAACACCCTCTACTTCTAATACTGCATTAATAAATTCAGGTTGTCCTTCTTTTACTTTAGTATACGTGTTGGGTTTTGTGTCTCCACCTTCTACGCTATATACAAATTTCATTGTATTTGGATTTGGGGTTGCTTCTACATTTAAAATTTCCATGATAAATCCTCCTTATTGTAATTCATTTCCTATTTGTTTAATTTGTTTTCCAATTGAACACTCATTTATACAAAAGTGATGTGCCTGTGTTTTTCCTTCAGTCTTTCTGATATGATTTTTAAGCAAGCATTCTTTGCAGTAGGTGTTCATTAAATGATCTATCGCATCAATTGCTTCTTTTTCAGAATAAGTTAGAATAATCTTCACTCTCCTGTGTTTCTGTAAATAAAAGTATTTAATTATATTAAGATTTGACGCATGAAAGTATTATATCATTTGTAACTACGATTGTTTAATATTAAATTTGCAATTAAGATTAATGTAGAAATAATGTGTATTAATTTTTAAAGTATACTTGCAATTTTTAATTTATCTGATAAGATAATGCAGTTGTTAAATATGCGGTTTCTAAACACCCGCATCATCAAAATTTAGGAGGAATTTAAATTGTTTAACGAAGTTTTTGGTGTGTTAACGTTTTTAATCACATTTTTATTATTAGTCGCAATGTATCGCTTTTTTGGAAAACAAGGGTTAATTGCTTGGATTGCAATTGGTACAATTATCGCTAATATACAAGTAATAAAAACAGTAGATATTTTTACTATTTCTGCAACATTAGGTAATGTAATGTTTGCATCGATATATTTAGCTACTGACATTTTGAATGAGATATATGGTAGGAAAATTGCAAAGCGTGCGGTTTGGTTGGGTTTTAGTTCAACGTTAGTCATGATTATTGTCATGCAATTATCGTTACACTTCACCCCATCTCCCGTGGACACGACGGAAGGTGCATTAGATACAATATTTAATCTTGTGCCTAGAATTGCATTAGGTTCTGTTATTGCATATATCATTGGACAGCATTTAGATGTACTGCTATTTTCATTGATTAAAAAGGTGTTCAGTTCAGATAGAACATTTATTATTAGGGCGTATGGAAGTACGATAATTAGTAATATTATAGATACAGCATTATTCGTAGCTATTGCGTTTTTAGGAACAATGCCAAATGAAGCAGTATTTGAAATTTTTATAACAACTTACTTGTTGAAAATTATTTCTACAATATTTAACGTGCCGTTCGGTTACTGGGCAAAATCTATGTATCGAAAAGGTAAAATACAGAAATTAGATGAAGGTTACTAAAAAAACTCTGAAATTGGTTATATACCGATTTCAGAGTTTTTTTGATTTAAAACAGTAGTAATTTGTTCTCTTAGATATTCAAATGTTACATAACCATCGCTAGCTAGAAAGTGTCCTTGGTGTGGTATATGAATTGTTTGAGTTCCTAAAGCTTTAGACAAACGATCTGTTGCACGTATATCAACAACAGGATCATAATCGCTACCAATAGTAATAATATGTTGAGCATTAATGCGATCAAGCTGAATGTTAGTTTGTTTGATATAATAATCTAATTCTGGTAAATTCTTTAATGTTTCATTAAAGCCTGAAACTAAAAATAATCCTTTAATATGTGGGCATTGAGGAAGTTGAGATAAATAATTAAGCACGGATACTACCCCAAGACTATGAGCGACAATAAGCGTTTCGGAATTTAATTTATATGCCATACTATTGTGTAATGCTTTGTACCACTGATCTATATCTGGATGATTTGAGTCTGGTAAATATATGACTTCGACATCATAATCAGAAGCTTTCATTTTAGCGACTAACCATTGAAACCAATGGCTATCAGTATGTGCTTGATAACCATGTATAATAAACATATTTTTCAAAGTATCAGACCTCTCTTGCTCAACTCCGACTAATTAAGTATAAATTCAATGTATATCTATGATACGAAAAATATATTGAATTTCCAACTGATATGATTAGCGATTATATAGTATAAATGTAATAGTTTTGATAAGATTAGATTAACTTAAATAATGTGGGTGAATTTATGGCGAAAATATATTTTGATGCGGCTACTGCCGGTAATCCAGGTGAAAGTGCTTGTGCCGTTGTCATAGTAACAGACAATGAACGGATTCAGTATGACGCTAGTTTAGGTATAATGGATAACCATAGTGCTGAATGGGCCGCGTTAGTGTTTGCCTTAGAAAGTGCTGTGAAACACGAAGTGACGACGGCGATAGTTTATACAGATTCAAAATTAATTGAAGATAGTTTGAATAAGGGACGCGTAAAAAATAATAAATTCAAACCTTATTACAGTGAAATGTTAAAATTAGAACAACAGTTTGATTTACTTTTTGTAAGATGGATTCCTAGAAATCAAAATAAAGAAGCAAATCATCATGCTAAAAATGCACTATACAAAATTTCTAAAAATAAAAAAGGCAAATAATATAAAAAGTGGTCGCTAACTTTCCAGAAGGATTGCTAACAGCCACTTTTTATTTGTATGTTTAACTGAAATGAGTAGACAAGTATTTTCCTGATACGTATAACTCATGTTCGTTACAGATATTTAATATCTTAGTGATATCTGTACCAAATTTCATATCTTGTAATAACGTTGTTGTATCTAAAGGTACTTCAGTGTGAATTTTAGCTAAAGACTTGGAAACCTTTAAATTTTGCATATCATTACTTATTTTATTCTGTTGACCAGGTGTTAATTCGTCTATTGCGTCAACGACAGATTCTACAGAACCATAATTTTGAATAAGTTTAATTGCTGTTTTTTCTCCTATACCTTTTACACCAGGATAACCATCTGCGCTATCTCCCATAAACGCTTTTACATCAATAAGTTGTAACGGATTCAATCCATATTCACTTTGGAATCTATCAAGCGTGTAGCGATTATAAATGCTGAACCCCTTTTTAGTTAACCAAATTTCTACATTGGGATTGATACATTGTAGTATGTCTTTATCACCAGTTACTACATAAATTTGATTTTCATCAGAATATTGATGTGCTAAGGTTCCAATAACATCATCAGCTTCATAGTTCTGAACGCCAATGTTTACAAAACCAAATTGATTGGACACCTCTTTCACATAATCAAATTGAGGAATAAGTTCTTCAGGTGGTGCCGGTCTATTTTGTTTATACCCATCAAACATATCATTTCTGAAAGTGGATTTACCCATATCCCAACATACAGCTACATGTGTTGGCTGTATGTCATTGATTGCGCTAAATACGTGACGCACAAATCCTTGTATCCCATTTGTAGGTGTGCCTGAAGAATTGCGCATAAATTGTTTGTGAAGACTTGTAGCATAAAAATGGCGGAATAATAAAGCCATGCCATCTATTAGTAATATTTTATTAGACATTTTGTGTACCTCTTTCTTATTTACAATAACACTTTTAATTGTGCGTTCGTTTCTTGCAATTGTTGAATCAATGCATCATCGATTTCAAATGATAATAATTCTTTAATTTGACGATGAATATCACTTTCAAATTGCTTGAATTTTGTTTCAGCATTTTCGTCCATAACTAAGACAATTTCATTGAGTGCTTTTCTAAGATCAGCAATACAAGGGGCGAGCAACTTGATTGTTTCTTGTGTAATTTGTTCTTGTAATTCACCCTGTGTCTTAGGTTGCAGTATATTCTTTTTAGAAAGTGACTTAGGTAATGCATCAATCATATGACTTAACTCCACTTTTAAATAAGGTTCATCTAATTCAATATTGTTTTTATCAAATTCTGGTTCAATAAATACATGCAATTGTTCAAGTTTTTGTTTCAATGGCGCAATTTCATTATGCAATTGTTCGTGGAAGTATTTTTTGACGCGTTCAACAAGTAAGGATTGCTCCAAGTACAAGCGTTGATGAATTTGATCTAAATAAATTTTCGTAGATAGTCGTTTTTCTTCGTTGAAATTACTGTTTTTTGTCATTTGTCCATTATAAATAGATTTGACTTCATCTTGTAATTGTAATTTCAAACGTTCGTTTAAATGATAGATCTGGTCTTCTACTTCATTTGAAGCACGTTGTTCTGCAGTTTGTAATATGTTATAACTCAACACTGTTGATTGTTTATAATTTTTTAATTTTTGTTTACGTTGTTCAATTTGAGCTTTGTTATTCGTTGTTTCTTCAATCATTTGCTCAAACGCTTCGGAAATATGTGTGAGTTGTTTTAACATTTGTTGTTGGAGTATATATTTAGATTCAACTTGAGTAAAGTATTGAATACTCTCCTGTAATTTATCGATACCTTTATCGCCAGACTTAAGCGCCTCTCTACTAGAAACAGCAAAAATATCTGAATCCATGTTGACTTGAGTTAAAGCATCACCAACATATTCTATCACAGCATTTAAATCTTCGTCAGTTTCTGCTAAGTCGGTCGCATTTATAATCATTTTGAAGGCTTGATTTTCATTTAACTGGTTCATTTCTTTCATGTGTTCAATAAAGCGCTTGTCATTATTTGTAAATGAATGATTAAAATAACTAACATATAAGATTAAATCTGAAGATGTCAGTATTTTCTCAGTTTCGTTCGTATGACGTTGATTATTTGAATGTAAACCTAGAGAATCAACGATGATTTTATCTTTTAACCATTCTATTGGTAGTTTAAGGTGTACTGTATTTACAAACGTTGCATACTCATCTTCTGCACTCCACTTTTTAATGTCGTCTTGCGGAATAGTATGTGTTTGTCCTTCTTCTAACATGCGTTTATACATACTGTAATGTTTTTCAACTGCGTTCACAAAAGCCAATTGATTTTTTTCCAAAGTTGCTTTGATTTTATCTGTATTTTTACTTAAAAACGTATCAATACTTTCAAATGTTTTATTTTCAATTTCGAAAACTTGATTCAACTCATCTAAAAGTTGCTCAGATGATTTAAGGGTTATCTGACTTTCATGACCATAAGTTAATTCAGTCATTGTTGCAGTGGTTGGATTAGGAGAACTGACCAAGTGCGAACCACCTAATAGCGCATTAATTAAACTACTTTTGCACGCGCTAAATGTACCAAAGACCCCTATTTTAACAACTTTTTTCTCTAATCGAGTTAATGTATCATCAATATCTTGTTTTGTTTGTTCGAATAATGGGATGTCTTGAATTAATTCAAGTGCATTTTTGATGTTTTGTGTATTATCTTGGTTATCGTAATGTGTTGCAACAGTGTTCCTCTTACTTGCCTTCACAGTATCAGTATTGTCTTTCGCTGTGTATTTGATTTCTGTTCTGTCTATTAATTTATCCAAGGAGTCATCCATATGAATGTAATAATGCATATAATTTTGTGTTTCCAAAGACTCTCTTAAATTACGCATTTCCATAAATTTCACATAATCATTATAATCGTCTTCTTGTTCTGTGCCGATATCATTTGCTTGTGAATGGTTAATGGCTTTTTTAAATAATGGATCAGATTCTTTTGCAATGAATTTTTTGAGTGAAGCCATCAAATCATCTGCAAATGTTAAAACGTATTGATTACTAATCGTTATTTGCATTTGATATAAATCAGTTATGAGCTCTGGGTGTATTGTATAGTGTTGATTAAGAATGTCATCATTGACCTCTGAAGAATTTATAAATCGTGTTAAAAATGACATATCTTCTCTTAGTGGTTGTCTGACTTCTTGATTCACTTTGTCTTGGAGTTGTTCAACAACTGCTGTTAATCTCTTTTGCTGTTCTTCTAATGTTTTTTGTTTTTTATTAAATAAACCACCAACTTTAAAGTTTTTCGTACGACTTTCTAAATAAATTTTGATTTTTTCTCTCGTGTCATGCGTCATGATGTATGCATTATCTAAAATATCTTTACGTTTTTGCTTTAAAAAGTCATATAATTCATCAGGGTTATTTAATAACTTGGCTTCTTCACTGACCTCTTGATTTTGTTGGAAATTGAGATAAGCTTGATCAAAATCCGCTTCGAAAATATCAAGTTGTTCTAAAATATCTTGAATTTCATATTGAACATAAGATAATTGCTCATCAGTAATAAATTTAACAATTCGTTCCACATAATCCTCGATAGATTCTCTATGGGTGTCCTTTTCAATCAAATAATTAGAAAGCGCGTCAATTTCATTATATTCATGCTCATATTTTGACACATAAAAAATTTGATCTAATTCGATTTCCCACTCAGCGATTGATTTCTCTACGCGATCTTTAAATGTCTCAAAAGTAATTTCTTCTTCGCTATGTTTATCTATTTGATTAATTACAAATACCACAGGCACTTTTGCTGCATTTAACTGTTTCATAAATTGGAAATTTAAAGCTGATTGAACGTGGTTATAATCTACTGTATAAAAAAGTACATTACTCGTATACATAAATTCCTCAGTGCTTGATTGATGTGTTGCAACATTAGAATCTACACCAGGTGTATCTTGTAACGTGAAACCTTTTTTGAATTTGTCTGATGGAAATTTTATTTCTACAGATTCTACATCTATGTTTTCACGATTCATTTGTTTAACATCATCGTAATTATTTAATAATGTATATTGTTGATTGCTCAAGTTTGCAATAATTCCTGGTTCGTCTGACACAGAAACAATAGCCGTATTGCTTGTTGTTGGTACAGGTGAACTTGGCAAAATACTTTCTTCTAAGAGTAAGTTAATTAAAGTAGATTTCCCTGCTGAGAAGTGGCCCACAAAAGTTGCAGTGTATTGTTCTAAGTATACCTTTTTAATAACTTGATTGATGATGTGGACAAGACGTCCATTATTTGATTTTTCAACTTCTTTTTTTAGTTTATATAAAATATCGAGTTGCTCAGTATTAGACATGATATGTATCCCCTTTGATTACTTGTATGTAATTAATCTTATTGTATAACAAATTATTGTTTGTCTAAAGGTAGTAAGTGAAATTAAATTTCTTTTAATTACGTATTAATGATAATTTGTCTTAATGTTACGTTGCGTACGTAGTGTATTCTAATCACTAGGCTAATTATTAAAATATGTCGTTATGATATAAACGGCTGTAATAAAAAAGTCACTCCAAACATATTTGGAATGACAATAGCATAAGATAGTTTATGATGAGCTATCTTATATATCCGCTTCAGTATTGTTAGTCTGTCTATTGTTTAACTTACAGCTTTTATATACACTTACTTAATTATTAACTCCCTTTAGGTTTACTGTAATCAGTATTAGGCTTATTGATACCAATGTTTTCTTTTAAATAAAGGCTTGGATCTTTAGCAATTTTAACAGCGACAGTCGCTACACTTTTTCTAGATACTTCTGTGCCTTTGAAGGATTCATTTTTTTGAGTGATTTCATAATCAATCTCGTTTGTATGAGTTAACCACGCTGGTCTAAAAATAGTATAATCTAGCCCTGAATTTTCAATAATGTCAGCTGCTTCTTTATATACAGGTAGTCTATCACCTATTTGTTGCTTGGACCCATTCCCCAAATTCTCCTGGTACTTCATTATATATACCTAGAGAAGTTACGAAGATTAAACGTTTCACATCATTTGTTTGCATTGCTTTTACAATAGTCGTTGCTTCTTTATCAAGATCACCTGATAGACTAGCTATAACGATATCTACATCGTCCATTGCACTATTAACATCATCAAAGTTAGTAGCGTCACCTTCACGCACACGAATTCTATCTGATGCAAAGTCCGGTAATCGATTCGCATCTCTTAAAAATAATCTTAAGGTATAGGATGTGTTTTCTAAAAAAGAATTAATAGTCTGCTTTAGAAACTGCACCATTTGCCCCTAGAATTAATACTCTTGTCATCCAATCACTCCAATATCATTTTATTGTTACAGTAATTTTACTATATAATCAAAAATGTTTTAAGTCTCTTTTTATCTCCAAAATCTGAAATACGTTTGTTACATATAATCTGTTTATACTCACAGTACTATAGTTAACCTCTTTACCCTCATATTAAACTTAAAACATACTTGATTACAATCTGAGTGCTTAATTGATTACTATAATATATTGAATTGAAAAATCCCTAGATATGTTAAACAGTTCTTAAGTATCAACTTAATACAGTTTTCAACATCTAGAGATCTAATTGTAATGATAAACTTAAATTGTTAACGAATTACAGGGGTTTTATCTTTCTTAATTTTAAAGTACTGTGAAATGCTATAGACAATAATACCAATCCATATAAAAATGAACGTTACTAACTGGTCAATATTAAATGGTTCTTTAAATAAGAATATCCCTAATATAAACATCAACGTTGGAGCAATGTATTGTATGAAGCCAGTTAAAGACAAGGGAATTCTACGTGCGCCTGCTGAAAACAGTATTAGCGGAATCGCTGTAATCGCCCCTGAGAATAATAGCCAAAATGATGAACTATTAACTCCTAGAGAAGAACTCCCTTGTTGCCATATATACCATAGATATATAAAGCCTGCTGGAGCAGTAGCAATACATTCTATAGTGATACTGCTAATGGCATCTATCGGCACTAGTTTTTTAATTAATCCGTACAAGCCAAATGAACTTGCTAATAATAAGGAAATACCTGGGAATACACCCATTTTCAATGTCATATAGAGTACACCTATAACTGCTAATGCAATTGCGATCCACTCTAATTTATTAAAACGTTCTTTCAAGAAAATAAGCGCAAGTATTATACTTACGAGTGGATTAATATAATATCCTAAACTCGTTTGCAGCACATGACCATTTGCTACAGCCCATATGAATGTGCCCCAGTTAATTGTAATTACATAACCTGCTGCAATAATAGCAATGAGTTGAATTGGATTTGTAAAGAGTTGATGAACATCTCGTTTAAAGGGCCCAGTATTTTTAGTGAACACTACAACAAATAGCATAAATATCATCGAAAGCACAATTCTATATGCTAAGATTTCAAATGCGCCTAAATCTCTAATTAAATCCCAATATATGGGTAGGACGCCCCATAATATATAAGCGACAAAAGCGAATACGATACCCTTTTTAAATTCAGTGTTCAAAAGATGCACCTCTTTCTACTTTTTCAATTTATCAAATTTTAATTTTGAGGTTTTCTTTTACCCCAATACTGATAATACGTACATTCAATATATCCATTAAATAACTTTCTACGCTTAGTCGCCTTTTGGTTAACTAAATGTTCAAATTCTGTACTACTTGTCAAAATATAAGTAGATAGATGAGGATGTTGTTGCATTAGTTCACCAATATAGCGATACATAACTTCTACTTCATCACGGTCACCGATACGTTCACCATATGGCGGGTTACCTATAAGTGCGAGTGGTTCCTCTGTATCTATTGTAAGTGTATTAACATCTTTCACGCTAAATTGAATAATATCAGCTAATCCAACTTCTTCAGCGTTTCTGCGTGCAATATCTATCATTTCTGGATCGATATCCGAAGCATAGATTTCAAGTTTTCTATCGTAATTAGCTTGTTGATCTGCCTCGTCTCTCATTTCGTCATATAAATTGTCAGGCATCATGTCCCATTTTTCAGAAACAAAATCACGATTAAACCCAGGTGCAATGTTTTGCGCGATTAAGCAAGCCTCTATTGCTATTGTGCCTGAACCACAGAATGGATCTATTAACGGCGTATCACCTGTCCAATTCGCTAAACGAATTAAACTTGCCGCAAGTGTTTCTTTAATTGGTGCTTCACCCTGAGCTAAACGATAACCACGTTTATTCAATCCTGAACCAGAAGTGTCTATTGTAAGAAGTGCATTATCTTTTAATATTGAAACTTCCACTGGGTATTTTGCACCTGTTTCATTTAACCAACCGCGTTCTTGATACGCACGTCTTAAACGTTCAACAATTGCTTTTTTTACAATTGCTTGGCAATCAGGAACACTAAACAACGTCGATTTCACACTACGACCTTGTACTGGGAAGTTACCATCTTGTTCAACAATTGTCTCCCATGGTAAAGCCTTTGTTTTTTCAAATAACTCATCAAATGTAGTGGCTTTAAATTGACCTACTACAATTTTAATTCTGTCGGCTGTACGTAACCATAAATTACACTTAACAATTGCAGATTCGTCACCTTCAAAAAATATTCTGCCATTTTCGACAGTTGTTTCATAACCTAATTCTTGAACTTCTTTTGCCACAACTGCTTCTAATCCCATAGGACATACGGCTAATAATTGATACATTAGTTTGCTCCTTCTTAAATAAAGATTTACTTATATTTTATCAAAAAAATTTTTAAATAGATATGACATTGTACTAAGTTCTAATGCAACTCAGGTTAATGAATATCTTCTATAACTTTAGAAATTAAAAAAGCTCTCCTATGTGGGAGAGCTTGGGTCTAGTGATGATATTTCTGTAAGCCATGTTTTGTACCGTTGTACTGCTATCGTGTACTAGATACACTCGTACGCTGGTGGTAACCATCTGTCTACATGCTTTTAAAAGCATGTCCTATTTATACGTTGAATTCCGTTAAATAAGTGCTCCTACCTAATTTGGATTGCTCACTCGAGGGGTTTACCGCGTTCCACCTTTTATATTTCTATAAAAGCTACGTCACTGTGGCACTTTCAAACTATTTTAACCGTATCTATAAGACTTAGGTTATTTCATTGCCGTCAATTTAATGCCTTGACTTATTTTTTCATCAAGCACGAACACTACAATCATCTCAGATTGTGTGAGCATGGACTTTCCTCTATATTGCTATAGCGATCACCCAAAACACCATCTTTGAAAGTATACCATGCTTTAGACGGCTAAACAAACAAAATAAACCAAGTTTTGAATGAAATCAAAACTTGGTTTTATGTAGATGAAGCTATATCTACGATTTGCACACACTATAATCATTCATTAGCGTGTTATTTTCCAAATACCGCTTTTTCTAAGTTAGAAATTCTTTTTAGAATATCAACATTATTATTATTGTTATTGTTGTTATTACTCTTAGTTGCAGTATTACTATTGGAAGAGAAATTCTTATTTTCTTGTGGTCTTGACGTTGCTACACGTAATCTAAGTTCTTCAAGTTCTTTTTTTAGTTTATTGTTTTCTTCGGAAAGCTTAACAACTTCACTATCTAAGTCTGACATTTTTTGATAATCGGCTATGATGTCGTCTAAGAAGGCATCGACTTCTTCCCTTCTATAACCACGTGTCATAGTTTTTTCAAAATCTTTTTCATAAATATCCTTTGCTGATAATTTCAATGAAATATCTGCCATTTTTTCCCACCTCATTCGAAACTTTGTTCTTGAGACCACTGTAAATCATTGATGAACTCAGTTAATTCATCGAACGTCACAATGTCACAAGTATAATTTGTTTTTTCCATAAAATCAACTAACATTTGCTTGAAGAATTTTGGACTTGCTTCTTGCTCCTCATCATATATTAATAATGTTTGATCTGTGTGATCTAACATGAACTGATCTGTCTGTTTAAATTGATGAGGTCCTTCGTATGGTGAATGAAACACACTATCTACAAAATCAGCCTTTTGTGTGATATTTTGATATTTAGCTTGATTTTGTTCGTTCCATCTATCGCTGTGACCATAAAACGGCGTTATAATACCCAATTTAAGTTCTGGATATGTTGCTTTCAAATCAAGTACTACTTCTGCTGTCCATAACTCTATACCCATCTGTCCTTGTATTAATACCCATTCTAAGCCTTCTTCAATCAATTGATTTAATTTATGTGCTATAAATTTTTTTAAATAGGAAACTTCTGGAGCATCATCTTTGAAAATATTAAGTTCATAAGATTTATAGCCTGTGACATAAACTGTTTTTATCATAGATACAACTCACTTCTTTGAATATAGCTTAAATCATATTGAACAGCCTTTATTTTTTCTGTGAATAACTTTCTGCTTGAGCGCTTAAAGTGGCACTCCACAGATAATTCTTCGATATTAGAAACTAATAAATCAAATTTTTGTTTGTTCATATATTGCAATTGAAGTATTTGAGTTTCATATTGAATAAAGGATGTGAGCAATTCATCAATATTATTCGTGAATGGGACGACAACAGAATAAAAATCATAATCTTCGCCAGATGCTTTTACGGATTCATATTTATCTTGCATAAGCTGTACATCATCTAATAATTGCGTAATTAACTGTTGCATGAAGTTTCCTCCTACACAATAAATTTACCATAAAAGACAATGTGCGTCATTTCTAAAGCGTCGTCTTACAATTATGTTATAATAGCGCCTTATTTAGTTCCAAATATTGTTTAATTATGCAAAGCACGTTAAAATGTACTTGATGTATTTGTAAATACATTGATTCATATTTCAAGGTTTGGAAAAATTTGCCAAAGTCGGGTATAATGGAAAAAGTTTTTGATTTCCAAACTAAAGTGGTGAAAAACAATGAATTACCCTAATGGGAAACCATTTAATAGAAATAAGTCTCAAGTCGGACGAACTCATAAGGGTCAAACGGGTAAAATAGACTATGGTGGCAGAGGTATGTCGCTTGAAAATGATATCGAACTGTCGAACACTTACTATTTGAACCATGGAATGGCGGTTATACATAAAAAACCAACGCCTGTTCAAATCGTAAATGTTCATTATCCTATGAGAAGTAAGGCTGTAATTAATGAGGCTTATTTCCGAACGCCGTCTACAACTGATTATAATGGTATTTATAATGGACATTACCTTGACTTTGAAGCGAAAGAAACGAAAAATAAAACTTCTTTCCCATTGAGTAATATGCATGAACACCAAGTTTCACATATGGCGTCTTGTTTCAAACAAAATGGAATAGTATTTTTATTAATTCGATTTAAAACGCTTGATGAAGTATATCTACTTCCCTATTCTAAGTTTGAATACTTTTGGGAAAGACATACAAATAACATTAAAAAGTCGGTAACGGTTGAAGAAGTAAGAAAAAATGGTTACTATATTCCTTATCAGTATCAACCACGATTGAATTACCTCAAAGCTGTTGATAAGTTGATATTAGATGAAAGTGAGGACCGCGTATGACGGAGAAAAAAAGGACTTCCCAATCTAAAAAGAAAGGTAAGTCCGAGCAAAAAAAGAATAGGAATATTAAACGAACGATAATCAAGATAATTGGCTTTCTTATCATTGCCTTCATTGTCTTAGCGTTAATAGGTATCTTGTTATTTGCTTATTATGCTTGGAAAGCTCCGAGCATTTACTGAGTCAAAATTACAAGATCCAATCCCAGCTAAGATTTATGATAAAGATGGAGAATTGGTGAAAACAATTGATAACGGACAACGACGTGAACATGTTGAATTAGATGAAGTACCTAAAGCAATGAAGGATGCTGTTTTGGCTACAGAAGATAATCGCTTCTACAGTCATGGTGCACTTGACTATAAACGTCTGTTCGGCGCTGTTGCCAAAAATATCACTGGTGGATTTGGTTCGCAAGGTGCATCGACTTTAACACAACAAGTTGTTAAACGATCATTCTTGACAGATAAAAAATCTATCGCACGTAAGGCACAGGAAGCATACTTATCATACAGATTAGAACAAGAGTACAGTAAAGATGAAATATTCGAAATGTACTTGAATAAGATTTATTATTCTGATGGTGTTTATGGTGTGAAAGCGGCAGCTAAATATTACTTTGATAAAGAATTGAAAGATTTAACTTTAACTGAGGAAGCATATCTTGTCGGATTACCACAAGTACCAAATACGTATAATGTTTATGATAATCCTGAAGAAGCGGAATCACGTAAAAATACTGTGCTATATCTCATGGAATATCATAATAGGATTTCTAAAGAAGAGAAAGAAAAAGCACAAGATACTAAAATACAAGATACACTTGTTCAACGAACTAATGAAGAACGACAAGTAAGCAATGATGATTCTAAAAAAGAATATGATTCATATATTAATTTTGTGAAATCAGAGCTTATGAATAATAAAGCGTTCAAAGGTGAAGATTTAGGATCTGTATTAAATAGTGGCATTAAGATTCATACGAATATGGACAAAGATGTTCAAGATACATTGCAAGAACGTATAGATAATGGTAGCTACTATAAAAATGATGATCAACAAGTTGGTTCATCTATCGTAGATAGTGAAACTGGTGAACTTGTTGCAATATCTGGTGGTAGAAATTATAAAGACGTCGTTGATAGAAACTTAGCAACAGATGCACACCCTACCGGATCGTCATTAAAACCATTCTTATCTTATGGTCCAGCAATTGAAAACATGTCTTGGGCAACAGATCATGCCATGAAAGATGAAGAAGAATATCAAGTTGATGGTGTTACATTTAGAAACTATGACTTGGAAAGTCACGGAACAGTTAAACTTTATGATGCATTACGTCAAAGTTTCAACATCCCTGCCTTAAAAGCTTGGCAATCAACAAAAGAAAATGCTGGAAACGATGCACCGAAGAAATTCGCTGAAAAAGTAGGATTAGAATACGAAGGAGATATTGGACCTTCTGAAGTATTAGGTGGTTCTGCATCTGAGTTCTCTCCTACACAATTAGCATCAGCATTTGCTGCAATTGCAAATGGTGGCGAGTACAACAATGCACATTCTATTGAAAAAGTTGAAAAACAAGATGGCGAAGTCATTGAATATGACCATACAAGTAAAAAAGCTATGAAAGATTCTACTGCTTATATGCTAGCCGAAACACTTAAAGGTACATTTGAGGCTTATGGCTCTGCATATGGACATGGCATTTCTGGATTAAACATAGGTGCTAAGACAGGTACAGGTACTTATGGTCAACAAACTCAGCAACAGTATAATCTACCTGATGATGCTTGCTAAAGATGTTTGGATTAATGGTTTCACTCCTAAATACAGTATGTCTGTATGGATGGGATTCAATGAAGTTAAACAAGGCGGAACAAACTCATTTGTAGGAAGTGATGAACAAGAATATCCTCAATTCCTATTAGAAGATGTAATGTCTAATATTTCGCCACGCGATGGTGAAGACTTCACGAAACCAGATTCTGTTAGCGGAGACAGTAAAGATAATTTATCAGTTAAAGGTGAACCTGATGACAATACAACTGATAATGATCCTAAAGGTCAAGGCAGTAACAGTGATTCAGACAGTGATTCTGATAGTGATTCAGACAGTAATAGTTCAAGTAGTAACAATACTGGTAGCACAAATACCAATAATACAAGTGGTACAAACACTACCAATGCAAATAGAAGTGGAACAGCTACTTCAAATAGTACACAATAACAAGATTTTAGTTTTAAAAGACCCGCTTTCCATATTAATTGGAATCGGGTCTTTGTTTTTAGTTAAAGTATATTTATATATCAATTCATCAAACAGATACAATCATGAATAAAAAAACAGCGTAAGTCTCCTAACTTTGAGAGCTTACGCTGTTTTTAATTGTTTAATGTTTGTTTTTTAGACGAATTTGATAAGATGCGTTCATTTTAATAAGTTCTGATTTTAATGTTTTCATTTGGCTGTAACCCATAAAATGATATTTACGTGCTATCATATAATGATATCTTTCTTCAAAGTTCATTGGAACGACAGCATATTCATCTAAGCAATTAAAATCAATCATTTCAATATCATTAATTTGTTGAAAGTAAAGTTGAATCAGATTAAAGTATTGATCTAACAATCTTTTTGCTTCTGGTAATTTTAATTTTTTTACTTTCGCGTATGAATCCAATTCCAGTTCTAACTTTGTAAAGTCTTCTTTTGTAATCATTTTATTCATGCCTCTTTCAAACTTGCTTTATAGCGCTTTTGACCTTCCCTACATTCTTCGAATAATGGACAAACATCGCATTTTGGTTTACGAGCTAAGCAATGATAGCGACCGAAAAATATGAGTTGATGATGTGTTTTGTTCCATCTTTCTCTAGGAACTACTTTACACAATTTATCCTCTACTTGACGTACATTATCTTTCCATCGGCATATCCCTAAACGTTTTGAGATACGTTCTACATGTGTATCTACAGCTAATGAAGGTTCTCCAAAAGCTACGCTCATAACGACGTTGGCCGTTTTTCTACCCACACCTGCTAAGCTTTCTAACTCATCATGTGTTTGAGGAATCTTACCATCAAATTTATCTAAAAGCGATTGACTTAATTTTTGAATATTTTTGGCTTTATTTCTATATAAACCAATAGTACGTATATCATTTTCTAATTCTGAAATATCCACACTTAAATAATCTTCGGGTGTTTTATATTTTTCAAATAAAGGTTTCGTGAGTTTATTTACAGAAATATCAGTTGTTTGTGCAGATAAGAGTACAGCAATTGTAAGTTCAAACGCATTGTCATGGACAAGTTCACATTCAGCGTTTGGAAACATTTCAGCTATGACATCAACCATTTCAAGTGCTTTTTTATTACTTACCATTTGGATTCTCCCCATTCAGCCAATCAAATTTAGGGACCTTGCTAACTGTATGTTTCATTTTAGGTTGGTTAAATTGGCGGCTAATTTTTTTGAGTCTTCAATCGTTTTTACATTATTCTTCTTCCAATTCAGTAAAATACGATCGATATATTTAAAACTCATTTTATTTTGGCTCTCTGCTTCATTTAAAGCGACTTGAATGACACTTAAATCATGTTTATCTATATCTAGCCATTGATTTAATGTTTCTATCTCGTATGGAGATAAAGGCCTGCCAAACGCTTGTTCAATTTTTTGAAATAGTGTATTGAACTCTAGTTCAGATTCGTGTTCATCTTGTTTTACATTCATTTGTTGCATAATTTCACTTAATCGATCATAGAACTGATTAAGGTTCATATATTCAGTAAACTTGCCTTCTTCGTCTTTATTGACATTAAGCTCTAGTAAATCATGTTGTATTAGAGTTTGAATGATTGAAGTGATTTCTCTTGAATCTAATGCGAGCCTTGCTGTAAAGATTCAATTGAAGGTTGTTTATTAGAGGTTTCTGATGCATGTAATAATTTGATTAAAATAACTAACTCTGTTTCATTTAAACCTAATTCATTGTAATGATCAAGTAGTTCTTTTCGAATTACGACTGGTCTCGTTTTTAATTGTTCTCTATCCAAAGTAGCCCCTCCCATCTTTGATATTGCTATAAAAACGTCCGACCATTATTTGTGGACTGGACGCTTATTGTGAATCTTATTTTAAATATTATGGATATAATCGATTAAGTAAGCGTGGGAATGGTGCAGTTTCACGGACATGGTCTACACCCGATAACCAAGCTACAGTTCTTTCTAATCCTAAACCGAAACCACTATGAGGTACACTGCCATAACGACGTAAATCTAAATAATAACTATAACTCTCAGCGTCTAAGCCATATTCGTTAATACGTTGCTCTAGTAAGTCAAGGTCATTTATACGTTCAGACCCACCTATAATTTCGCCATAACCTTCAGGTGCAATGAGATCTGCACACAGTACAGTATCTTCATTTTCTGGATTTGGTTGCATATAGAAAGGTTTGATTTTTGTTGGATAGTTAGTGATAAATACTGGTAAATCATAATGATTAGCGATAGCCGTTTCATGTGGAGAACCGAAATCTTCGCCCCATTCTATATCGTCAAAACCTTGTTCTTTTAAGAATACTACAGCATCATCGTATGTGATACGTGGGAATGGTGTAGTTACTTTTTCAAGTTTAGATGTATCACGCTCTAATATATTAAGTTCAAGTTTACAATTATTTAATACAGATTGAATCACATGTGTCACATATTGTTCTTGGATTTCTAAACTTTGTGCATGTTCACAAAAAGCCATTTCAGGTTCAATCATCCAGAATTCAATTAAATGACGACGTGTTTTAGATTTTTCAGCACGGAATGTTGGACCAAATGAGAACACTCTACCGTGAGCCATTGCGCTGACTTCCATATAAAGCTGTCCACTTTGAGATAAGAATGCGTCTTCATCAAAGTATTTTGTATGGAATAGCTCGCTTGTGCCTTCAGGTGCACTTGCTGTTAAAATAGGTGGATCAATTTTTGTGAAACCATTGTCATTAAAGAAGGCATAAGTTGCACGAATAATCTCATTTCTAATTTTCATTACAGCATGTTGTTTTTTAGAACGTAACCATAAATGACGATGATCCATTAAAAATTCTGTACCATGGTCTTTAGGTGTAATTGGGTAATCATGAGCTTCTGAGATTACTTCTATAGATTTCACTTGCATTTCGTAACCAATATCTGAGCGATTATCTTCAGATATAATGCCAGTAATATAAATAGATGATTCTTGTGTTAATTCTTTAGCTAATTTAAATATTTCCTCAGTTACTTCTGCTTTTGCAACGACACCTTGCATAAAGCCCGTACCATCTCTTAATTGTAGGAATGCTATTTTCCCACTTGAACGTTTATTAGTTAACCAAGCGCCAATAGTCACTTCTTGGTTTAGATATTTTTTAGCTTCTTTAATCGTTGTCTTCATAGCCAGTCTCCTAATAATATTGTAGTCTTCTTTTCTTTATCCTTATATATTTTAACAAAATCGATGTATAAGTTCTAGTTGCGCGTGCTAAGTTTATTGATTGCGTTTGTCTTCTTTTTTTAATTTTTTGAGTATGCTTGAAAATTGTTTGATATCGCCTTTATTTTGACGATAACTTTCTAATGATTGTTCAAAAAATTGCTTGTAATTACTGCGAATTAAGCGATCATCAAAGGATACGATAATCCCTTTATCATTTTCGCTACGTATCAATCTACCAAGACCCTGTCTAAAACGCGTTACAGACATCAGGTAATACATAATCTTTGAATGTAGAAGTAAACTCAGACTCCATTAGCCAATATTTTGTATTGTTTTGATTCATAAAAGGCAACTTAGCAATCATTACACATTTGATACCATTAGATTGAAAGTCAAAACCTTCAAAGAATGTACCTGTACCTAATAAAATTGCTTTATTAAAACTATTAAATTGTTGAACAATCTTATAGTTTTGATTTTGCTTGTTGTGTCAAAACCACATAGTCTTCAAATTCTGGCAATTCATTTAATAACTCTTGAACCATATGCATCATTTTATAACTTGTAAATAGTATTAAACATTTAGACTCTACAATGTTAATATACTCAATTACATAATTAACAATAGAACTCACATAATCATCAATGCTTTTATAATTATATGAAGCTACATCATTAGGTATGAATACAGTAGTTTGGTTTGGTGACATCACCTTCGAATCAATCTCATACGTGTTAAAGACGATATCTTTATTAAACCAATGTTTGAAGTTTTCAAATGAATGGTTAAACGTTAATGTACCTGAAATAAATGTAAGTGATTTAAATTTATCTAATACTTGTGTGGTCAATATTTCTTTAACATCATAGTCTTTAACATTAAGTCTAATTGTTGATTTTTGATTTATATTTTTAATTGATAAATAACTTGTGTGATTATTTTTTAAACTGTGTTCAATTTCTTTAAAACGATCATTAATATAAAGGATTTGTTTGCGCACCGACTTGATTGTTTTATGACTCATACCATTGAAGAATTCTAATGTCATATTGAGTTTATGAATAATTGAATGTAAATCGTTCAAAATTGGTGCAACGTCAAAATGATAGACAAAATGGAGCTTGTGAACTTCATCATCATGCACTTCAGAACTTTGAATGATGTCAAAAATAGTAGTGAATAATTGCTCATTTAAATCATGTATCTCATTGACTGTTGTTTTTAATCCGAAAACATCTATAGGCGGTATATCTAATTTTTCAAGAATTCTTTGTTGTTCTAAATGATCGATAGATTTAAGTAGCTTTTCATTTTCTGTCTTACCAATTAAGCCAAGTTGATATTTAATATCAGAATAACTCAATTCATTAGTCACTTGGCTTAAAGCATAGTCAGGCAAACGATGTGCTTCGTCGATAATACAATCATCAAATAATTGATATATAGAATTATCATGAGCGACATGTATTAAATGAGCATGATTTGTAATACCAATTTGAATATTTTGAGCATTTCGTTTAATGAAATTGAAGTAATGTATATCGTTGCGAACAGGCACATAAGTCTCTAGCTTTTGTTCGAAATACATTTTTTGCCCGCCTTTTAAATCTAGTTCTTGAATATCACCTGTATCTGTTTCGGTAATCCAAATTAATAATTGCATTTTTAATATGCCGACTTCGTAATTACTGGCTTCTTCTTTCAAAATTTGGCTGATTAAACCTAATGAGATATAATCACGTTTACTTTTTATTAAAGTAGCATTTATTTTGAAATCTAAAGCTTGTTTAAGCGCGGTATATCTTTTTCCAACAATTGGTTTTGTAATAATTTAGTATTAGTTGAAATCATTACGTGTTTACCAGTTTCAATATTATACATTAATGATGCGAGTAAATATGCAAATGACTTGCCACTACCAAGTGGTGCTTCAATCATTGCTTTTTCACTATTCATTAATTGTTCTAAAATAATCTCAGATAGATACAATTGTTGTGGTCGATAGGTCAAACTAAGTTCCTTAGTAATCAAGGTATATAAATCTTTCAAAGTACCATCAAAATCTACTGTAGGTGCCTTGAAATCTTTTTGTTTTTTATAAATAATTTGTTCGAATTGGTCATAAACATCTTCTAGTGGTTTATCTTCATGATTACGCACCATTTCAAATAAAATATCATGTAAGTCATATTTTAAATTCTTACTTAAATAATATAGTTGTTTCAAAGTATCTAAAGGTAACGTTTCGAATTTCTCAAATGCGAGTATCATAAGTTGCGCTGTTGTTGCGGCATCTTCGTCGACGCGGTGTGCGTTGTTTAGAACAATACCATGTGCTTCTGCTAACTCACTTAACTGATAACTTTTATCTGTTGGAAAAGCGACTTTAAATAATTCTAACGTATCCATTACTTTTTTTGGACGATATTTGATATCACAATTTTTAAAAGATTTTTTTATGAAATTCAAATCGAAAGCAACGTTGTGTGCCACAAAGATACACCCATCTATTTGTTTATAAATATCTTCAGCTATTTCATGGAAATATGGTGCTTGATTTAACATTGCTTCTTCTATTGACGTTAATGCTTGTATAAAAGGAGGAATTTCTAAATCTGTTTTAATCATTGAATGGTACGTGCCGATTATTTTATTTTCTCGAACAAAAGTAATACCTATTTGAATAATTTCATCATAGTCTAATTGATTTCCTGTTGTTTCTAAATCCATAACGGCATAACACGGTTTTGTCATTCTCATTCCTCCTTTCAACGAGGTTAAAATTCTATATCCGCACTGATTAAACGATGTTGATTGTTTGCTTCATCCAAAACAAGTAAAAACCCATCTTCATCAATATCAACTGCTTCTCCGTGGAATTGTCTACCATTTTCTGTAAATCTTAATGTTTTGTTCCAAATATTCGAGGCTACTATGTATTCTTCTCGAATAGTTGAAAATGGTTCTGTAAGAAATTGTTTATATCGGTATTCAATATTACTTACAAGTGATTGTAAAAAATAGTAACGATTAATTTTTTCGTCAGCATGAATGCGGACACTTGTGGCTTTTTGTTGCAGTTCTTCACTAAAATCTTCTTGTAAGTGATTCATATTAATACCAATGCCACAAATTACCGCTTCAATACCATCACTATTCGCAACCATTTCTGTCAAAAAGCCACAAACTTTTTGTTTATTTATATAAATATCATTTGGCCATTTAATGGTAACCGGATCGATACTGAACTGTTGTATCGCATCTCTTATTCCTAGAGCCATAAATAAATTGAATTTTGTTATCATTTCAAAAGGTACATCAGGGCGTAGCACAATTGACATCCACAAGCCTTTTCCTTTGGAGGATGACCAAGGTCTATTGAATCGACCTTTACCTTGTGTTTGTTCATCACTTAAAATAAGAAACGTATTTGTATTACCTACTAATTTTTGCTTAGCCAATAATTGAGTTGAATTAATACTTTCCAATATTTCAACTTGATCAAATACATTTTGTGCTTTTAGCATTGGTAGGACAATGCCACTATACCATTTATCAGGTAATTGGATTAAGCGATGCCCTTTATGATTCACTGAATCAATCTGACATCCTTCCGACTTAAGTTGATCTATTACTTTCTTTACGGCTGTACGTGAAATACTTAATTGTTCTGCTATAAACTGACCCGATATATAATCAGGTTGGTGTTGATACAATATTTGAACAACATCTTTACTATATTTGGACATGTGTTTTCACCCACTTTAGCAGTTCTGGTTTAAAGTTTTTGACCTCATCTGATATGATGGCACATTCAACCTGACGTAATATGGATTTAAGCCATGCGCCACTCGGTTTATCTAATGCTTGTAATATATCTTTGCCATCTATATCCATTTCTTTTCTTGAGGAAATCGGTAATTTTTGGCTAACTTCATTGATGGAAGCGACGTTAAAAATAAATGGAGATACCTTCATAATATTGTTGTCATTGAGCATGCGTTCATAACTTAATACTTGTAGTATATCTTCTTTGCCATAATCATAAACAAATAACTTCAAATTTTGTTTGCTTTGGATTTCTGGCATTTGTTGTAACATACGTTCGAGTCTGGTGATATATTTCTTTTCATTGTTGCTAATTTTCAAATCCGAGAGCTGTGTGTCAACATCAGGTTGTTGTGCTTTTAAGAATGCAATTAACATTGATAATGATATTGGTTCTTCTAATATGAATTTTGATAAGTCAAAACGGTTAAAAAATGGTATATAATTAAATGCATTAAAATACTTTAAATTATTGAAACTTTGAGCCACATATTGACCTAATGTTAATTTTTTAAGTTCAATTACGATACGTTCAATAGATAAATGCGCAATATCTGCTATATGGGCATGCATACCATTAAATGTGGCTTTCTCTAACGTAAAGCCAAGTTGTGATTGAAAGCGCAATCCTCTAATAATTCGTAACGTATCTTCGTTAAATCGTTCTGCTTGGATTGCCAACTGTCTTGATTAATCGCTGTTCTATATCTTTTAGACCATCAAAGTAATCATGGATTTGATAATTCATATCCATAGCAATGGCATTCATTGTAAAATCTCTTCGTTTTACGTCTTCGTATAAGTCTCTTACGAAAAAGACTTCATTAGGTCTGCGATGATCATCATATTCCCCTTCTGCACGAAAGGTTGTCACTTCATATTGATCGCCATTATAGACGACATTAATCGTACCATGCTCCCTACCAATAGGAATGGTCTTATCAAATACTGCTTCAATTTCATCTGGTGTGGCACTAGTCGTAATATCGATATCATGAATTGGTTTTTGCATTAAGTAATCTCTAACTGCGCCACCAACATAAAATGCTTGGTAATGATGTTTTTGTAAAGTTTCTAAAATCGGCTTTGCCGCTTCGAATAATGTTTTAGTCATTGTTACCCTCTAACATTTTTTTGTAGTAATACTCATATTGATCTGCAATTAAGTCAGACGAAAAGCGTTCTGAGACATCTGCTAGCATGCGTGTTTGCATTGTTTTATAAAGCTTTGCATCTGTGAGTAATTTTAAGGCATACTGGCTTGCGCTTGTACTATCACCTACATCAACTAAAAAACCGGTATCTTCATGTTTAATGACTTCTTTAATTCCACCGACCGTAGAACCAATTGGCACTACTCCGGATTTCATTGCTTCAAGTAGTGTTAGGCCAAAACTTTCTTTTTCACTTAGTAGTAAGACTAAGTCTGAAATTTGATAAAATTCACTAACCCAATTTTGTTTTCCTAAAAAAAGAACTTCATCTTCAATATTTAGATCACGTGCTTTTTGTTTCATATCCATTAATTCTGGACCATCGCCTAATAATAATAATTTTGATGGCATAGATTTATGTACTTTTGCAAATGTATCGATAATAGTATCGATACGTTTTACGCTTCTGAAGTTTGAAACATGAATTAAAACCTTCTCTTCTGGTTTAATACCATAACAAGCTTTTAATTGTTCATTTTCTTCAGTTTGTACATCAGGTTTTGTTGGGAATTCATTTTCTCGAACAAAATTATATATTGGAACAATTTCTTTATCTGTCTCAATAATATCATTAGTTTGTTTCGCAAGTGACTGGCTTACACTCGTCACAATATCACTTTCTTCTATACCAAACTTAATTGCATTTTTTAAAGAATGATCATAACCTAGAACAGTTATATCAGTCCCGTGCAATGTAGTCATAATTTTAATGTCCTTTTTGGACATATGTTTTGCTAAGATACCACAAACTGCATGAGGCACTGCATAGTGCATATGTAACAAATCTAAATCATACTCATTGATAACCTCAGCAATTTTAGTACTTAAAGTTATGTCATAAGGAGCATACTGGAAAACAGCATACTGATTGACTTCAACTTGGTGAAATGTGATATTTGGTAATGGTTTTCGTATTCTAAAAGGTATATTAGATGTAATAAAATGGATGTCATGCCCTCGTTCGACAAGCTTTATGCCTAATTCAGTGGCGATGATTCCAGAACCACCCATAGATGGGTAACAAGTAATGCCTATTTTCATAAGGTGGGACACCCTTTCTATTTCAAATTAATTTATTTGCGTTCAAAACGATCTTTATCACGAGTATTAAATTTATTCATTGTTTCATCAAAGCTTTCTGTCATATCAATATCTAAAGAATTGGCAATACATAATAAAACGAATAAATTATCGCCTAGTTCTGCTTTAATTGTATTTTCGGCTTCTGTCTCTTTTTTCTTTTTCTCACCGTGGTAGTGATTAATCTCTCTTGCCAGTTCACCAACCTCTTCAGTTAATCGCGCAAGATTAGCTAAGGGAGAGAAATACCCTGTTTTAAATTGACCAATATAGTCGTCCACTTCAGTTTGCATATTTTTCATAGTCTTCATCATATACGCCTCACATTCTAACGGTTTCTTATATAGTATAGACTAATTTTAGGCTTCATGCATTATTCCTGCAATAGTTAACCGTTATATTATTTACTATTTGACTATGATCTTTTTAATTTGTTTATTTCATTATTACACGTAATTAAGTAGTGCATGCTTCTTTTTTTAAAATAGGTAAATTAATGTTTTTGCTTTGATGTGTTTTTAATGTGAGATTTAACTTTGTAATGAGCGGAATGTCTTTTAAATAAAAAATGGGAGCGAGACATAAATCTAATTTTTGTAATAAGATTTCACCGTCCCGCTTCGGCAAAGGTGACTATAAAAAATGAGGTTGAGACATGTAATTATGTCTCAACCTCATTTAGATTATTATTCACTTGATCTAGCAATAAGAATAAATCTTGCAAGTTCTGCTAATGCAACTGCAGTTGATGCAACGTAAGTCATTGCTGCTGCTGTAAGTACTTTTTTAGCATGGCGGTGTTCTTTTTCATTAACAATGTCTAAGCTTTTTATTTGTTTCATCGCTCTACTACTTGCGTTAAATTCAACTGGTAGTGTAACGATTGAGAATAATACTGCAAGAGACATGAACGCAATACCAATCCATAATGCTGTAGAACCTAAAGTGCTTTGCATAGTAGTTAAAATAATACCCGCAAATACTGCTAAGTAACCAATTGAACTACCTACGTTAGCCAGTGGTACTAAAGATGTTCTGAATCTTAAGAAGAAATAACCTTCTGCGTGTTGTATCGCATGTCCAACTTCGTGAGTCTGCGATTGCTGTACCGAGCAACTGAAGGTCTACTGAAGTTAGCTGGTGATAACACAAGGACTTTCTTTTTAGGATCATAATGATCTGTTAAGAACCCTTTTCCTTCGACGACATCTACATCATAAATGCCATTTGCATGAAGTATTTCTATAGCAACTTCTTGACCAGTCTTACCACTTGTCGATCTTACTTGTGAATACTTTTCATAATTAGACTTAACTTTGTGTTGCGCCCATAAAGGCAATACCATTAGAATAACAAAGTATATAATCATATAGATAAAAGACAAAAATCCTCACTCCTTTATAAACATTTTACTGTGAACGTTAATGATGGTCAAATATTTTATCCTTTTTAAATCGAGTTAAATTTAAATATAGCACTAAAGGTATGACACTTAACCAAAACGCGAGATAAGCAACACCTTCAATATGGCTAGCAATAAAATCATAGTAAGGATATTGCATAAATACATAATCAATAATGTCATTATGGAATACCCATATCACAGCAATAGTAAAAGCAGGTATAGTGATTTTAAACCTTGGATAAAAGAAAAATGCCTCTATAGCCATTATACCGTGAGAAAGGATAAGCATACAGCCAATGATTGTAACCGAGTCATATTGGATAAACATAATAATGTTCATAATAACAGCCCATACACCGTATTTTATCAACGATACAAAAGCCAAAGCTTCTATAATTGGTAAGTTCTTACCTGCGATGAGTCCAATGAGTGCAATACATAAAAATAATGAAGCTGTTGGACTATCTGGCACAAACGGTACGAACTGCCAACTGGACACGCTCAGTTGACTGCCATACCATATATAACCATATATCGTGCCTAATAAATTACAAATAAGCAGAAAGTAAAGTACACCTTTATTATAAATGAGTAAATGCCATAAATATTTTATATTCATAAGGTCAATCCTTCATTGTTTTATTTACATTTCTTAACTCAAAAGTATTAAGGATTTGAGTTAATTGATAAAACAGTGCTTTATCATGCAATTGTAAACTTAAATCAATATTATCTTGTAAATGTGTGATTATAGAGGACTCGCTTTGTTTTGATAGTGGGATACTATAGATGTCTTGCATATACATAGCATAGTATGGTGAATGTAACAATTGCATTAATAATAATTCATCTAAACGAGATTCTCTTGATAGTGTTTTACTAAAATGCAGTTTGATATCAAAAGACACGAGCATCGTTTGCTATATAATTGAAGATTTCGTCACTATTAATCAACTGTTGATTTTTAAGTGTAAACCTAATACCTTGTTGATCAGTATCTTCCATAGCAATTTCCAATATATGATGTTCGGAAATGAGTTCATCCACAAAATGGATTTGTTGCAATAACTCAGGTGAAGACTTAATTAAGTTTAATACCCACACACTAATCCTAGATTTAAACTGATATTGAAAAAGCAGATATTCAATGAAATTAGCTTTCACTTGTTGTAGGGTATTGCTCATCTTAATCACCTTCCTTGACTAGAAAGATAATAATCTTTCTGCTTCATCATGCCATGTTTCATTGCTTGGATCTAATTCAAGTAATTGATTTAGCATTGCTTTTGCTTGTTCAATTTGTCCGATTTCAACTAGATAGAAATAATAATCACTTAGAAACGCAGATTGCGTGTGCAATGTTGGATATGCTAATTCAAAGAAATGTTGTGCTTCTTTGTCACGTTCCTCTTGTCCTAATGCAAATGCTAAATGCCACATAAAGACGGGATCTAAATCTTCTTCGTCAACATATTTCAATAATGCTATAAGTGCCTCGTAGTCTTCTTCCTGTCTATATAAATCACTTAGGATTAAAAGTGGTTCTTGATAAGCATTATCAACTTCTAAGGCTTGCAGTAATAATTGTACACCTTCATTAGCATCGCCATGTTCAATTGCTATACTGCCTGTTGATACCATCAACTCTTTATAAAATTGACTTAATCTCAAGCCTTCTTTACCAATTTCAATGGCTTCTGCATGGTTATGTTCATTTTCATAAAGTTGTTGCAGATAAAAATAGCCTTGTAAGAAGTCTGGATCTTTAGATAATAGTGTTTGAACTAAATTAATCGCTTCTTGAGAGAGCTCATTTTTTTCATAAGCAATCGCTTTTTTAAAGTAATCTTCAGATACCATTTCTTCTTCATTAATTTCATCGAACATTTTAATCGCATCACTGTAGTTTCCACTTTGCAAACTACAGTCTGCTAAGCGAGAAAATAAATTTGTGCCATTCACTTGATATTCGCCTGTTTCAAGCACAGTTTCGTATTCAGAAACTGCACGTAGGTATTGTCCGTCAAAATACAATAATTCAGCAAGTGCATAGTGTATGATTGGATCATTTGGTTCTATATCTATGGCGTCAACCAATTTATCTATCGCAACTTCTAACATATTTAATTGTTGATATAAATCAGCTTCTAACATTAAACGTTCAGTTGATAATTCAACTTGGTTTAAATATTCTAAAGCTTCATCAGTTTGATTCTCAGCCATTAAACCTTCGATGAAGTAAATAAGCAATTCACTTTCATCAGGATATTTATGGTATAACGTACGGAATACTTCAAGCCCTTGAGGCATTAAACCGTAATTATATAACGTTTCACCAAGTATAAAAAGTGCATCGTCCTTTGGAGAACTTAATGCTTCATTCACACGAGTGTCTAAGTTATCTAATTTTTGTAAGTTGATATCGTCTATGAGTTTATAGATATCTTCCATACTTTTATCCCTCTTTTTCTAATTGTTTTAACTTCGTTAAGAAACCTGGGAAAGAAACATTTACAGCATCAAATTGATTAATAGTTAACGATTCATCTGTTAATAATGATGCAATTGCAAGCATCATACCTATACGATGATCAGTAAAACTATCGACTGTTGCTGTTTGCTTTAAAGTAGAAGGATGAATAACCATACCATCACTTGTTGGTTGTAACATAAATCCTAATAAATTTAGCATATTCGCAGTTGTATCAATACGATTTGTTTCTTTAACTTTCAATTCTTCTGCATCTTTTACAATACTTGTACCTTCAGCTTGTGAACATAGTAATGCTACAATTGGGATTTCGTCAATTGCTCTTGGTACTAAATCGCCATCAATTTGGATTGGCTTCATATCAGGAGAATATTGTATGCGAATTGAAGCAGTTGGTTCTGGACCATCTGTTTGGTTGAATAGCGTAATGTTCCCTTCCATTTGTTTCACGATATCTATAATACCTGAACGTGTTGGGTTTACGCCAACATTGTGAATTGTAATATCACTTTCTTTTGTTATCAAGCCCGCCACTATAAAATATGCTTGCTGAAGAAATATCGCCTGGCACATGGAAATCTACGGGGTGAATGTGTTCGATCCCTCGTTTTGGCATTTCTATCGTTTTCCCATCAGTAGTAACAGGAATATGGAAATGTTGGAACATCGTTTCTGTATGATTACGTGTTGTGCCTAGTTCTTTAACAGTTGTCGCCTCTTCTGCAAACAAACTTGCGAATAAAATTGCACTTTTTACTTGTGCACTCGCAACTTCCATCTGATAAGACATGCCATTAATTTGTGCTTGGTTTAATGATTAGCGGTGTGTAATTATTATCCACGCCTGTTATATTAGCGTTCATTAAGCTTAAAGGTTTCATAATTCTGTCCATCGGTCTTTTACCAATAGATTCATCACCTGATATAACAGTTTCAATACCTAAACCACTTAACAGACCGGCGACCAAACGTGTCGTTGTACCAGAATTACCTGTATACAGTACTTGATGAGGCGTTTTGAAGTGTTTATAACCAGGCGAATTAATTTCTATTTTATCTTCGCCAACAGTAATTTCAACACCTAATTGCTGGAAAATTTCCACTGTATTCAGACAATCTTCACCAAGAAGCGGTTTATATATTGTAGAGGAGCCAGATGCAAGAGAACCTAACATAATGGCTCTATGTGTCATTGATTTATCTCCTGGCACTTCTATTTCACCAATCAATGGTCCGTTAATGTCAATTGTTTTACTGTTTGTCAAAAAATCCACCTACTTTTTTAAAATATGTTAGGAAATCTGTGAATGCATGTAGAAGTGTTGGCTTATCTATGTGTTTTACCACAGGATTGCCAATGCCATCCAATAATACCATTTGGACGCCTTGTTGATCATTTTTCTTATCTTTTAACATGAGCTGATATAAGGCTTCAAACTCAAATTCATTAATGATATCTAATGGATAATTTAATGAAACTAAATAATTAATATAATGAGATATATCAAAATCTCTATTTAAGACTTTATTAGCAACAATAAATTGATAAATAATGCCTATCATCACTGCATGGCCATGAGGAATTTTAAAGTTGTATTCAACTGCATGTCCAAATGTGTGACCTAAATTTAAAAATTTACGGACATTGGATTCTTTTTCATCTTTGACGATAATATTTAATTTCGTTTGGATACCTTTAAATAAATAATATTCAATTTCATTTAACGAAGCGAGTGCTTGGCTGATCAGGGTATTGTGTTTCAATATTTTGCACAGCTTCCATGTCACTCAATAAGGCATGTTTATAAACTTCTGCATACCCACTTAAAATTTCTCCATAAGGTAAAGTTGTTAGAAAGTTCAAATCATAAATGACAGCATTAGGTCTATAAAAGGCACCTATTAAATTCTTACCATGTTTAGAATTAATACCTACCTTGCCTCCTACACTTGAATCATGCGCAAGAATTGTCGTTGGTACTTGAATAAAATCTACGCCTCTTAATAAGGTTGCGGCAAGGAATCCTGTGAAATCGCCGGTAGCGCCACCGCCAACTGCGATTAAACAAGTGTCACGCGTCAATTGTTTACTGAGTAATACTTCAATCGTTTCTTCATAAAAGGCTAACGATTTGGTCGCTTCACCAGAAGGGATGATAAGTTTATGTGCGCCATATTCAGAAGTGATAAAATCTATCGTTTCATTCCAATTATTATTTACCGTTTCATCAACTACCAACACAACATCTTTATAATCATTAATATATTGATGTAATTGATCTAATGCATGGTGTTCTACAATAATTGGATAGTTATTGGATGTATAAGTAGTTTCTAATTTCATATGCTCACCTAGTTACTTCATAAATTTTAAATTGCTACTTAGTATTCTATATTTAATAAACGACGTTCGTCTATTTGTGATTTTAATTGCTCTATATGATTACTTTGGAATTCTTCAAGTAATGCTTTTGCAATTTCAAATGCTACGACATTCTCAACTACAACACTTGCTGCAGGTACAGCACAACTGTCGGAACGCTCAATAGAAGCTTTAAATGATTCTTTTGTATTAATATCAACGGAGTTTAGTGGCTTGTAAAGTGTTGGGATGGGTTTCATTACACCATTAACCACAATAGGCATACCATTAGACATACCACCTTCAAAGCCACCTAAGTGATTGGAACCTCTGTAGTAACCATTCGAAGTATCATACAAGATTTCATCTTGAATTTCACTGCCTGGTTTCTCAGCTGCTTTAAAACCTTCACCAAAGCTTACACCTTTAAATGCATTAATACTTACAACGCCTTGAGCAATTCTACCGTCAAGTTTACGATCGTAATGTACATAGCTACCAATACCTACTGGTAAGCCTTCAACAATTGTTTGGACTACACCGCCGATTGTATCACCTGCTTTTTTAGCTGAGTCAATTTTATCGCGAATTTCTTGAGCTATCTCATCATTTACAACGCGAACATCATTTTTATCGATATTAGCTTTAATTGTTTCAAGATCATATTCAATATCATCTTTGATGCCACCAATTTCAACCACTCTACTATAAAAATTAATATCTAATTGTTTTAACAAAATTTTAGAAACTGCACCAACTGCAACACGTGCGGCAGTTTCTCTTGCTGAAGAACGTTCTAACACGTTTCTTAAGTCTCTATGATTGTATTTCATACCACCAATTAAATCAGCGTGGCCAGGACGTGGTTTGGTAATTACACGTTTCATATTGTCTTGATCTTCTTCACTAATTGGATCAGCGCCCATAATTTTCTTCCAATGTGTGAAGTCATCATTTGTAACAATCAATGTAATTGGACTACCTAAAGTATATCCATTACGCACTCCTGAAACAATTTCAACTGCATCCTTTTCAATTTGCATGCGACGACCTCTTCCGTAGCCACCTTGTCGTTTAAACATTTCTTCATTAATATCTGCTACGTTGATTTCTAGATTTGTTGGTACACCTTCAATAATTACAGTTAACTGTGGTCCATGTGATTCACCAGAAGTTAAATATCTCATACTTTTCCCACTCCGTTCCTTTAGTACTTTAAATTATAATATTCTCTATATCTTATCACATTCAATTGTTCAAATTAACAGAAAAATTTACAAATATTGAATCTTATGAAAACTTCCATGTTTTAAGTGTAACATTTGAATATTTTTTATAGTAAGAACTTTAGATTTTATATAGAAACATTATCATTTTCCAATATTATTTATTACTTAGGGTGGAAAAGAAAGTAAAGGTTAAAATTTGATTTCGTTCTCTCCATCTATAAGGTTATTTAGATATCAGAAGGCTATTTTATACTCTATACTCACTTTAGTGTTTCACTAAATGGTAGACGTAAAATATAAAAAGCTAACTGAATTAATTAAATTTCAGTTAGCTTTTTATATTTTAAAAATTCATCATTATGAAGCCTATTATTTATTGAAGTTAATATTATTCGTATAACCATGCTTCACGTGATCCAGTATAATCACTTAATTCTTCAGCTTTAAACCAAAGGTTAATTTCTTTTTTAGCTGAGTCTACTGAGTCTGAACCATGAATAATGTTTCTACCTACAGTTAAACCTAAGTCTCCTCTAATTGTGCCTGGTGTAGCTTCAGACGGATTAGTTTTACCTATAATATGACGCGAAATATTTACGGCATCTTCACCTTCAACTACCATAGCGAATACTGGTGCAGAAGTGATGAAGTCAATCAATTTGTTATAGAACGGTTTATCTGTGTGTTCTGCATAATGTTCTTCTGCAAGTGACTGTGGTACAGTCATAAATTTACCGCCTACAAGTTTTAGTCCTTTTCGTTCAATACGAGAAATGATTTCTCCTACCAAATTGCGTTGTACCGCGTCTGGTTTAATCATTAGAAATGTTCTTTCCATAATGTGTGAATCCCCCTGTTTGTTATGTATCAATTGTACAGTAATAATGTACATGACTATGTATCAATAAAATATTATGTTTTGAGATACATTAATATATTAACAGGTAATTAAAGCGCTTTCAATGCTTTTCATGTAACTTATAAATTTCTTTTTCCAACTTTTTTAATTAATTTCTTAAACAAGGGCTTAGCGACTTCGCTTTCCAATTGATCAAGTAGGTTTAAGGCTTTATCTAAATATTTATCACTAATTACTTGTGATTGTTGTATAACATCAGATGATTGAATACGTTGAATACAGTAGTCAAACGTTTCTTGATCTGAGTCTGGAGTAAGTTGTTGTATCTGCGCTTTGAATTCTGGGTGCTTTCTCATTTCTAATAATACGGGTAAAGTGATATGACCATTCATCAAATCACTACCAACTGGTTTTCCTAATTTTTTTCTGTACTTGTAAAATCCAGGATGTCATCCACAATTTGAAAACTCATGCCAATATAATGGCCAATCATTTTTAAGTTGTGAACTGTTTTCAGATCGGCACCAGAAGCAATCGCACCTACTTCAGTAGATAATTGTATTAGTAATGCTGTTTTGCGATTAATTCTACGCAAATAACTCGTGATTGTTTGATAACCATTAAATTGGTCTTGGAATTGAAATAGCTCCCCCATACATACTTCAACGATTGCATTTGAAATCACCGAATGAATACGGTTATCTTCAATGTTTGAAATATGTTCAAGTGCTGATGCAAGTAAAAAATTACCGGCAAGAATAGCAGTATTTTGATCCCATTTTTTAGCTATAGTTAAGCTTCCTCGACGTTTATCACTCTTATCTACGACGTCATCGTGAACTAAAGTTGCCATATGGATTAATTCAAGCGCAACAGCTACACGATAAACATCCTCATTCATTTCTTTACCAAATTGGCTACTTAAAATTACAAAGGCAGGTCTAACGCGTTTACCACCTGAAGAAAACAAATGATAAGAAGCATCTTCTAGTACTTTATCATTGCTTATAAGAGATTGTTCTAATCGCTTTTCGATTTTCTTTATTTCACTATTCATGTTTAACTTTGACACGTTAATCACCTTTGGTTGATTCATTTTTATTTATAGCCAAGGTGCATCAGCTGCAACGCCACCTGTAAAGCTACGTATTTTTATGTTACTGAAACCTGCTTGACCAAACAGACGTTTTAATTTTTCTTTATCTGGAAAATCAAAAGTAGATTGTTGCAACCATTCATACTCATCTTTAGATTTTGCAAAAACTTTACCGAAAATAGGCATTATAAATTTAAAATAAAGTTTATAACCTTGTTTGAATATTGGTGTTGTAGGTTGGCTAGTTTCTAAACAGACGACCATACCACCTGGTTTAAGCACTCTGTATAATTCTTTAAGTGTAGCTAGATAATCAGGTACATTACGTAAACCAAACCCAATAGTTACATAATCAAATTCATTGTCTTCAAATGGTAGATTCATTGCATCACCATGTACAAGTTGTATATTATGCATATCTTGTGTTTTACCTTTGCCGACTTCGAGCATGTTTTCACTGAAATCTACACCAATGACTTCACCTGTAGGTCCTACAGCCTTACTGAGTGAAATAGACCAATCAGCAGTACCACAACATACGTCTAAAGCTTTACTACCAGGTTTAACGTTCATTTCTTTCATAACACGTTTTCTCCAAGTCTTATGTTGCTCAAAGCTAATAATATTATTTAGGCGATCGTACTTGCCAGAAATATTTTGAAAAACGTCATGTACTTGTTCTTTTTTTGCTTTATTATCTGCCATATTTAATTACCTCTTTTTTGAATGTATTTCAGACTTTATTTCACCTAAAAATGTTATTAATTCATCTTTAGAAAATTTACTTAAATAAGAAGGATGCTTTTCAGCTAAGTTCGCTAATAATTTATCATTGATTGATTCAAGATTGGCATCAGGAGCAAAATGTTGAATTGTAATACGTGGAAATAGGTTTTCAACTTTTAATATATATTGACTGATGTGCTCTTTAGTAAGTGCATCGTGATGTATGGATGACTTCATTTCATTCACTTCAACGATTGTCGCACTTATTTCTTTTTGATAAGTTGGAGCGTTTAACTTTGCTAATAATGTATAAAAATGTGCGCTCAATAAGTCACCAATTAAAATAGACTTTTTAGACGATAACGTTGTAGAAACTTCGTCTAAATGACGCATCGCAGTATCTATTGTGAGGCAAGCTAATCTAGCTTCTTCAGGAATATCATATGAATCGAGAATTTGCGCTAAGTTTTCATCAATAGCTATAGATTCATAATAATGTATACCTTTAAGTCGATGTACAATTTGTTTTTCTAATATGCTTAATGTCGTTTCCATGTTCACACCTCACGTTATTATCCATATACATATTAACATTATATAGAGAAAAATAAAATCAACGATAGTTAAAGCGGTAAATATTTATGTATGATGTATTTGTACAAATACATTTTTAGTGTAATGAAACGTTTAATTTTTCTGATTTATGTATGTATAATTTAATTTATATTAAGCGCTATGACAATTACAATATTTAATTTATATCATCATTATATCGAATGATATCATATTAAGTATAAATAAATGCAAATTGTTTAAGGTTCTTAGATTAAAAGTGTATAAAAAAAGAAAAAGCCCCTTATAAAAGGGCTTTAGTTTTAGTAAAGAATTATTTAACTGCGTCTTTTAATGCTTTACCGAGCTTTGAATGCTTGGAACTTTGCTTGCGGGGATATCAATTTCTTTACCTGTTTGTGGGTTACGGCCTTTACGAGCAAGCACGTTCGCGTACTTCGAAGTTACCGAATCCAATTAATTGTACTTTTTCACCTTTAGAAAGTGATGATTGAATTGATTCGAATACTGCATCTACAGCTAAACCAGCCTCTTTTTTAGTTAAATCAGCTTGTTCTGCAACAGCATTGATTAAATCTGTCTTGTTCATTATGAATTCACCTCCCCTAGGGTTTATAATGATACTTAATATCATTATGGTATGACTTTAACACAACGAATACTGCAACTGCAATGATTTATGCGCAGAAAACGTTGAAATAATAGGATTTTAACAACAAATTGCTATATATTTGTTAAAAAGTGTAATAATGCTTCTTTATTCAGATTTTTTTCCACGTCCCATAAGGTCTTTAACACTCTCATCTACAGGTCTGTTTTCAAATAAAACACTATAAAGTGCGTTAGTTATTGGCATGTCAACATTTTGCGATTTTGCTAAATGATAAACTGATTTTGTGGTATATACACCTTCGACAACCATATCCATCTCATCTAACGCTGTGTCTAATGATTTTCCTTCACCCAATTTAAAGCCTAATGTGTAGTTTCTAGAATGCGTAGATGTACATGTAACGATTAAGTCACCAATGCCACCTAAACCTAAGAAAGTAATAGGGTCAGCACCTAGTTTTTCACCTAATCGGCTAATTTCTGCTAAACCTCTAGTCATGAGTGCGGCTTTAGCGTTGTCTCCGAAGCCCATGCCTGAGATTACACCACTTGCTACAGCGATGATATTTTTTAACGCGCCACCTAATTCAACGCCTACAAGATCCTCATTTGTATAAACGCGTAAGTAATCATTCATGAATAAGTCTTGTGTTAATTTACTTACTTCAGGTGACTTAGAAGATGCGACAACTGTCGTTGGTTGTTTGATGACAACTTCTTCTGCATGACTTGGACCTGATAATACACCGATACCTGCATTATATTCTGCTGAAATAGAATCCTCTAACATTTCAGAAACACGTTTATAAGTATCGTTTTCTATTCCTTTTGCTACATGTATAAATGTTTTTGGAGTTGATAAAAGTGAATCAATTTCGCTTGCTACTGATCTCATAGCTTTTGTAGGCAATGCCATTAAAAAGACTTTAGAAAAATTTACAGCAGCTTTTATATCTAATGTTGCTTTGATTGAATCATTGATCTTAGCTGTTTTTAAATATTTACTATTGATGTGTTGTTCATTAATTTCATTGATTGTTTGTTCGTTTTTACCCCACATCAATACTTGGTGTCCATTTTCAGCTAAAACATTTGCTAAAGCTGTACCGAAACTTCCTGTACCAAAGACTGTTACTTTAGACATGAATATCTCCTCCGATAATTAATTTCTCTTTCTAGGTATAATATGCACAGGTGTACCTTCAAAACCGAATGTCTGCTCTGATTTGATTTTCCAAATAACGTTTATAAGAAAAGTGCATTAATTCTACATCATTTACAAATACGATAAAGGTTGGTGGTTCAATCGCTACTTGCGTAGTATAGAATACGTTCAATCTACGACCTTTATCAGTCGGAGTTGGGTTCATAGAAATAGCGTCAGTGATTACTTCATTTAAAGTTGAACTCTTCACGCGTTTTTTATGGTTTTCACTAGCTTGTGTAATATATGGGAATAACGTTCTAAGTCTTTGACTTTCTTTTGCAGAAACAAATGCAACTTCAGCGTAATCTAAGAATTGGAATTCTTTGCGAACTTCATCTTTGAATTTTTTCATTGTATTCGTTTCTTTATCAACTGTATCCCATTTGTTTACTACGATTACAATAGCTTTGCCTTCTTCATGAGCATATCCTGCCACGCGTTTATCTTGTTCGATGATGCCTTGGTCAGCATCAATAACAACTAAAATAACGTTTGAACGTTCGATAGCTTTTAGGGCACGTAATACAGAATATTTTTCTGTATTTTCATATACTTTCCCTTTTTTACGCATACCGGCTGTATCAATTAAGACATAGTCTTGGTCGTCATAAGTATATTGAGTATCGACGGCGTCACGTGTCGTTCCCGCTAAGTTAGAAACGATAACACGTTCTTCACCTAGTATTGCGTTAACTAAGCTAGATTTACCAACATTTGGACGTCCGATAATTGATAAGCGAATTGTATCGTCATCATATGGATCAGGTTCTTCTTCTTTAAAGTGTTTGACAACCTCATCTAAAAGATCACCTAGACCTAAGCCATGCGAACCAGAAATTGGATAAGGATCGCCAAAACCAAGCGCATAGAAATCATAGATTTCATTTCTCATTTCTGGATTATCTACTTTATTTACTGCTAAAACAACAGGTTTTTTTGATTTGTACAACATTTGAGCAACAACTTGATCACTTTGTGTTAAACCCTCTCGTACGTTGACCATAAAAATAATGACATCAGATTCATCAATTGCAATTTCTGCTTGTGCTCTTATTTGTGTTTGGAATGGTGCGTCACCAATTTCAATACCACCTGTATCGATGACGTTAAAATCATGTGTTAACCATTCGCCTGATGAATAAATTCTGTCTCGAGTCACACCGGGTGTATCTTCTACTATAGATACACGTTCACCTACGACTCTATTGAAAATTGTAGATTTGCCTACATTGGGCACTGCCTACAATTGCTACTATAGGTTTAGTCATAACTAACTTCCTCTCTTTTTTAATCTCTATAATTCTATCATAAGGGGTAACCAAATCAAAAGAAATATTTAATCTGTACTAATATTATTAGGTTAGTTTTAAAAAATTTGTTTTTAGAGATTACATAAAAATAAATCTTGTCCTAAATAGATGTTAGGACAAGATTTAAAATTGGTGTTAAATTTATACGTTAAAACTTGAAGTCTTTTAATTTATCTCCGAAAACATCACCTAAAGTAGGATTATCATCATCGTCAGAACCACTTTCTAAGTAAGATTTCGTAGTGGCACTATCACTTTCAACGACATTTTCCGATTCTAATGTTGCTTTAATAGATAATGAAATGCGTTCTTTTTCTACGTCAACACCTAGTACTTTAACACTTACGACTTCCCCAGGCTCTAATACTTCGCTTGGTGAACCGATGTGAGTATGTCTTATTTCAGAAATGTGTACTAAGCCTTGAACGCCTGGTTTAATTTCAACAAAGGCACCGAAGTTAGTTAGTCTAACAACTGTTCCTTCGATGACATCACCTTCGTTAAACTCACCTTTTATTGATTCAAATGGACTTGGTAAAGTATCTTTAATTGATAATGAGATACGTTCTGAATCTCTATCAACTGATTTTACTTTTACATTAACTGTATCTCCAATAGATACTACGTCTTCTGGAGATTTAACGTGTTCATGAGATAATTCAGAAACGTGAACAAGTCCGTCTACGCCACCAATATCTACAAAAGCGCCAAAGTTAGTTAAGCGTGCAACTTTACCTTCAATCACATCGCCTTCATTAAGTGAATTTAATAAATCATCTTTTTTCTCTGCATTTTCTAATGCCTCTACAGCTTTACGACTAAGAATGACACGATTATTAGCGGGATCCAGTTCTTCCACTTTTAGTTTAAGAACTTGTCCTTCGAAATCAGAGAAATCTTCAATGAAGTCTGTTGAAATTAATGAAGCCGGAACAAACCCTCTTTGGCCAACATCGACTACTAAACCACCTTTTACTACTTCAGTGACTTTAGCTTCAATCGTTTTATTGTTGTCTAATTGTTCTTGTAAAAATTCATATGATTTTTCTGTTTCAAGTTGACGTTTAGAAAGTATATAAGCACCTGTCTCATTTTCTTCGTCATACTCTACTTTTGTAACATATGCACCAATTTCATCACCAACTTTGACAACATCACTTGGATTGTCTATATGATGCGTAGAAAGTTGACTAATAGGGATGATACCATTAAATTTAGCACCATTAATGTTTACAATTACTTGTTTTTCATCAATTTCTTGAATCTCACCAGTAACTGTATCCCCTTCTTTAATCTCTTTGATCATTGATTCGTTGAATTCTTCAGTCATCTTGTCTGCCTCCTTATTACACTACATAATTATAACATCTTATAAACTGACAGAATTGTCAAGAAATTCCCCTTTATTATAGGAATTCAAATTCTATTTGTTAAAAAGTTGTAAAATCAGGGTTTCGAGCTAACAAAAGCTTTGAAATGTTTACCTAAAATTTACATTTATTTATATATATGCAGATCTAATTGATATAAAAATGTACCTTATTTATATACCCTATAATTGTTATTATATAACCTTTTTACACAATTTAAAAAGAAACGGCATTATAATACGCTGTATTTAAGAAAAAGACTAATATTTTATTTGATTTGAGTAACTAAGGATAAAATTTCTTCAGTTACTTTTTCAATACTTTTACCTGTAGTATCTACTGTAATTGCATCATCCGCTTTTTTCAAAGGTGAAATTTCACGTGTCATGTCATAATTATCTCGATCGGCAATTTCTTGTTTTAATAGTTCAACATTAGAGTCGATGCCTCTTTGTTCATTATCTTTTTGTCTACGCATTGCGCGTTCTTCAACAGAGGCAATCATATAAACTTTTAAATCTGCATCTGGCAATACAACTGTTCCAATGTCTCTACCATCCATAACAATACCCTTTTGAGCTGCTAATTCTTGTTGCTTTTTAACTGCAAAAGTGCGCACAGCTTCTTTAGATGCTACAAAGGAAACATTGTTTGTCACATCATTTTCTCTTAAAAAATCAGTAACATCATGGTTATCTAAAATGACTCTCTGACCTTTTTCTTCATCATACGTCAATGATAATTGGGATGAATCTATCAATTGCGAGAAGTCTTCAGTCTTATTTTGTTGTAAATATTTATAAGTTATAGCGCGATACATTGCGCCAGTATCTACATAAATCATTGATAATTGTGCGGCAACGCGTTTAGCTATTGTACTTTTCCCTGCAGCAGCAGGTCCATCAAGTGCGATATTAATTAATTTCATTTTAGTAAACCTTCCTTGTTGTTTTATGTATAATATTTTATCATAAATATGTAAGTTATAAATAGGAGGAATGCCCATATGAAAAAACTTCTTCTCATACATACTGGTGGGACGATTAGCATGTCACAAGATGAAACTAATAAAGTAGTAACAAATTCAGACAATCCAATATCCAACCATCAAGACATTATTGAACAATATGCTGATGTAACAGAAATTACGCCATTTAACGTTCCATCCCCACATATGAATATAAAATATGTAGAAATATTAAAGCATATTATTGAGGATGCTAGTAGGAATGAAAATTATGATGGGTTTGTTATTACACATGGTACAGATACGTTAGAAGAAACAGCATACTTACTAGATCTTACTATAAATGTTTCAAAACCGATAACAATTACGGGTGCTATGCGTTCTTCAAACGAAATTGGTTCAGATGGGTTATATAATTTCATCTCGGCTATTAGAGTGGCTTCAAGTGATAATGCGGCAGATATGGGTGTTATGGTCGTATTTAATGATGAAATTCATACTGCACGAAATGTGACTAAAACGCATACCTCCAATACAAATACATTTCAGAGTCCTAATCATGGCCCATTGGGTGTAGTGACAAAAAATAGTGTTCAATTTCACCATAAACCATACGAACATTTAGTTTTAAATGATATTAACCATGATTTAAATATTCCTTTAGTAAAAGCTTATATGGGAATGAATAGTGATGTATTAAACTTTTATAGTAAGCATCAAGTTGATGGCATCATTATCGAAGGCCTAGGCCAAGGCAATTTGCCACCTACATGTTTAGAGGGTCTAGATAAGTGTTTGGATAAAGCAATACCTGTTGTACTTGTCTCACGATCGTTCAATGGTATTGTTGGCCCAATTTATGGCTATGAAGGTGGCGGTGCTACCTTAGCTGAAAAAGGCGTTGTTTTTTCAAACGGATTAAATGGACCTAAAGCAAGACTTAAACTTTTAGTAGGTTTGAGTAATCAATTAAATGCTAATCAGTTAAAAAAATATTTCGAATCACAGTTATAATGATTTAAAAAAACTGAGGCTGGGACATATCACATGTCTCAGCCTCAGTTTTTTATATTGGCAGTGGTCGACGTAATTGAAAATATGCTTATATCAAGCTTGCATTCCATTTTATAGTCAGCCTTGCCGGGATGGAACGACGAAATCTCATTAGAAAAATTTCTGTCTCATACCCTAGTTTATTATATTATTATGATTCAAGTGGTGTTTGTTTTTTAGATAATATACTTTGAGTGATAATACCGCCGTGGTATTTGCCGTTTTCAATAAAAATTGTATTTGCATCATTGCCTGCCGCAATGACACCGACGATATAGCAGTTTTCGACATTTGTTTCATAAGTTTCTCTGTTATAAACTGGCGCAGTACCAAACTCATTACTATTGATATCTATACCAATTGATTGTAGGAAATCATAGTCTGGATGATAACCAATCATAGCGAAGACATAATCATTAGGAATTTCAATTGTTTGATTTCCTTGCTCATAAAATACACTATCTTCTGTTATTTTAGTAACATTTGAGTTAAATGCCATGTTAATTTTTTCATGGCGTACTAGAGATTCGAAATTCGGTAGAATCCATGGTTTAATTGCCTTTGGATAATCTTCTCCACGATAAATAACTGTTACGTTAGCCCCAGCTTTTTCTAACTCTAAAGCCGCATCTACAGCTGAGTTTTTACCTCCGACAATTACAACATTTTGGTCAAAGTAAGGATGTGCTTCTTTAAAATAATGCATTACTTTCGGAAGCTCAGCTCCATCTACTTCAAGATGATTATGATGACCATAATAGCCAGTTGCTACAGTAAGGAATCTACATTGGTAGACATCTTTAGTTGTTGTAATCGTAAAACGGTTATTAATTTTTTTCACTGTGAGGACTTCTTCGAAAGCATTAACTCGCAATTGATGATGCTTAACCACTGCTCTGTAATATACTAGAGCTTGATTTCTATGTGGTTTGCTTTCTTCAACAATAAATGGAATATCCCCAATACTTAATTTATCACTTGATGAAAAGAAAGTTTGATGTGTAGGATAATTATAGATTGCATCTACAACATTTCCTTTTTCAATAACTAAAGTATCAATACCTTTTTTCTTTTGTTCAATAGCGACACTTAATCCGCAAGGACCGCCACCAATAATTATACTTTCAACTGTTTGCATAGTTTATTTGTCCTCCTTATACCACCAATATATTATACCAGTAGTTTAGAAAAAACCAAATGATAGAAATCGAATATTTTTGCACAAATGATATTGACGCTTTATTAAACTTAAAAAATTAATGAAAAAACGACAAAACTCACTAATTTAAGGAGTTTGGTCGTTTAATTGGTTTTTACTTATAAGGTGATGAACTATTGTGGAATAACAAGGCGTTGTCCATTATGGATTTCATTTCCTTGTAGATTATTTGCTTGTCTGATTTTTTCAACGTTTTCAGGAGAACCACTACCATAATATTGAATAGCAATTCTATATAGGTTTTGACCATTGACTACATGTGATTGTTGGCCAGAGTTACTATTTGCTTGTTCGCTATCTTGGTTGTTAGTTGCTTGTGATTGATCTGAAGATGAATTGCTTTGAGCGTTAGATTGATCACTTTGTTGATCTTGACCGCTCTGACTGTTTTGGTCGCTTTGACCTTGACTGTCTTGCGTATTATTTGTTGCATCTTGTGAACCATTGCTAGCTGAATCAGAATTTGCATCGTTACTTGATTGATCAGAATTTGCATCACTGTTTGCTTGGTCAGTGTTTTCGCTATCAGAATTGGCAGAATCTGAACCGCTATTGCTGTCTTCTGAGTTTGCAGATGAGTTATCTTTGTCTTCATCTTTATTGGCTTTATCATCTTCTGATTTTTTATCTTCATCTTTTTCTTTTTCAGAATCAGACTTACTATCTTTATTATCAGCTACTTTTTTGTCATCGCTATTTTTGTCACCATCGTCATCGCCAGTTAAAGCCATGCCACCGAAAATAGCAATTGCGGCTAATATTAATATCGCAGCTAATATTGGTAATAATTTACCTAATAAACCGCCTTTTTTCTTTTTCTTATTATCGTCATCATTGTTATCACCATTATTACCATTGCCGCCATTACCATTACCGCCGTTGCCATTGCCGCCAGCTTTAGAATGTGCCGTCGCGGCAGCACCTGTTCCGGCAGACAGCAGCGCCACCGACTACAGCGAGCACCTTTTTTCTTAGAACCATTTTTTTCTTTGTTCTTTTCATCTTTATCTTGTGCTTCGTTTTCGCTGTGATTATCTTTATTGTCTTTGTTGCCTTTGTGCTTGCCAGCGAGCATAAGCACCTGCACCAGTTGCGGCTGGCACCTCCAGCTACAGCGAGCGCCTTTTTTCTTAGAGTTATCTTTATCTTGCTCTTTTTTATCTTGATCTTCTATATCTTTTTCATTTTTATTCTGCTCGGTTGCTTTATTGTTATTATCTTGGTTGTTATCTTGCTTATGTTCATCTTTGTTATCACTATGCTTGCCAGCAGCATAAGCACCTGCACCAGTTGCGGCAGCGGCGCCTCCGACTACAGCGAGCACCTTTTTTCTTAGAACTATTATTATCATTTTCTGAATGCGAAGCATCATCTGATTTGTCTGCTTGTTCGTTATCAGAGTTGTTGATATTTTGTTCATTATCATTTAAGTCATTTTCTGAATCTTTATTATCATTGTGCTTTCCAGCAGCATAAGCACCTGCACCAGTTGCAGCAGTGCCACCGACTACAGCAACACCTTTCTTATTAGATTCATTATCTTTTTGTGATTCAATATTTTCATTGGAATCATTTTGGTTTTCTTTTGTATTTTGATTGTTTGTAGATCCAGGGTTTAAATCATTATTCTTCGAAGGATCTTTTGTTGAGTTATTATTATCTTGTGGTGATTGATTTTCGCCTTGAACTTCATCATTGTCATGTTCAGGCTGATTATCTGAATTTTGATTTGTAGCTGTGTCACGTCTGCGCTGTCTTCTTTGAGCGTTTCTAGGAGGGAATTGTTCGTCTGTCTTATCAGAAACTTCCTCTTTTACGTTGTCAACTGAACCGTTAACGGAATCCTTTGCATTGTCTTGATGTTCTTTTGGATCAATGGATTGACGATTTTTTTCAAAATCATCTTTAAAATTGTTGTTAGACAAATTCATCATCCTTCCTCGTTTTAATTTAAGTATATACTGTTATACCCTAAAAATAAGTAAATATGTATAACTTTTTATGCAAAAAATCACTATTAAACTAGTATATATGTAGTATTATAGCTTGTTTGAAAAAGTGAAGTAAAGTATTTGTCTATTATTTAAACAAATTTTGTATTTTTTCATTAAAATCCATTTTTCTTTTTACTTTTTTTCTATTAATTAAATTAATTACATTTAAATCAGAATCATTATCACAGCATTGATCAGGTCTTTTACTTAACGTTTCACCAAAGAATTCCATCATATAAGTGCGTCGACATTGGTCTAGGTTTTTGTATCCTAGCATACGTATATAACCTTGGCGTTTTCGTTGATAGGTCCTGTCAAATATCGTACGCAACTCAGTAAATGAGTAATAGCTATTTAATATTTCTAATATTTCAAATTTATCCGGAGTTACAAAGGCACCTACTTCAAAGGCATCTACATCCTCAGTGGTCATCATATCCGTAAATAATAGTGTTTCTAGTAAAAAACTATCGTCAGGTTGAAATAAACTAATTGCTTGACTGTCAGCCCCATCACGACCAAGCACGACCAATTTCTTGCATGTAGTTTGATGGACTTGTTGATAAATGGTAATGAAAAATAGAACGTATATCTTTTTTATTAATGCCCATACCAAATGCACTAGTTGCCACGATGATAGGTATTTCATTATTTAAAAATTGATGCTGAACTGTGTGCCGTTCTTGATAAGATAAATCTCCATGATAAATACCTGTTAAAAATCCATAGTTATATATTTCTTTTGCTAAGGTTAGGCACACTTTTTTGGAAGAAACATATATAATTGTAGGTCCTGAATTTTCTAATGCTTGGAAGTAACCATTTTAATTTAGCTTCATCGTCTGCGAAATTTTTATGTGTTAAAGAAATATTGTCTCTATTCATACTCGTTTTAATGACATGAAAAGATTTTTTTAACATATCATTTAAATCATAAGTTAAATAATTCGGTGCTGTTGCAGTCAGAGCAAGCACGGTTGCTGTCGGAAAACGTGCGATAATTTTACCTATAAGTGCATAGTGTGGTCTGAAATCATATCCCCATTCAGATAAGCAATGTGCTTCATCTAATACGACCATGCCGATATTCAAATTTTTAATGAGTTTGAAATTTTGCGGTTGGAGTATAAATTCTGGACTTAAATAGATAAATCGACTTTTTGTTAGTGATTCAATGTTTCTTTTTCTCTCATTTTCATCCATGCCTGAATGAATACAACAGACATGATGTTCACCATGTAATTTGAGTTGCATGACTTGATCATCCATCAAAGAAATGAGTGGTGAAATGATGAGAGTCGGTTGTTGACGTATGTATGTTGGTAATTGATAACAAAGACTTTTACCACTTCCTGTAGGTAAAATACCTAATGTATCTTCATTGTTCAATACACTTTCTATAATCTCTTGTTGACCAGGTTTAAAAGTCTCAAACCCGAACCACTTTTTTAGCTCATGTTGTAACATTGATTTCACCTCTCTCAATTCCAACGATAATCAATTTCAATTCAAAATAGCTGAGGTCAGAAAATATTTCTTTATAATTGCGTAGCCTCTCGCTACGATGTGAAATGTAATAAGTCATGAAATCAGTATAAGTTGAATGTGTTAAATAATCTTCATAATTCGATATGTAGCCTTTTATAAATAGCTCTAAAATATGATCATCTATCGTATTAGGTTTAACATTTTGTTGTGCGACCAATTGTTCGAAGTTTAATCCATTTTGTAAACCTACGTAAGTTTGCTCTGTTTTATTTAATAATGATGGTAGCACAATCAGTTTATTTAACAGTGGATAGTTAGATTCGTGCTCAATCTCGTACATTAATGTGACTAAATCTGTAAATTCTAATTCAAATAAGTGTTCTTGTGGTATGTCTTCTATTAAACTAATTTGTTGTCGTGTATACATACTTTCTTCAAAACCTTGTAGGTAATAGTGAATATATATTGTGTTGTTTTTATTCAACATAGATTGGAATAATGTCGTAAGTTCTGCAATGAATTGGTCCTGTAATTGATTGCTTATAATTTCTTTATATACAAATTTAACTTGTTGGTGTACAGTACTATGTTGAGTAATAGGTACGAATTGATAGACCTTATGTTTAGTATTAGATAGGGTCTGAGTTAATAATTGTATGGCTTTAAATGTGTTAGTTAAACTATCAAACGTATGTCTCGGATGATTAGCGATATTTTGATAGCTATTATCTTGAGCATTAAATTGATTGAAATATCGCTCGAACGACTGATATTTCAAGTTAGGCATGCTGTGATATAATGACAAGAGTTGTTGACTACAGGCATCAAAAAAGGTTTGATGTGACTTTTTCCCTGTGATAATATTAAATATACTTTTTTCAGTTTTGTAATTGTGTGCATGTGTTTGTGCAAATTGGATTATATTATACATGTTTACTCCCTCATTCTATAAAACGAAAACATTTGAAAAATCTTAAAACAGTGACTACAATAATAATTGTGCTATTAGTGTAGCATTTTTGTCAAAGGAGGCGAAGAAATTGGCTAAATATACAATTGTTGATATGGATACATGCATTGCATGTGGTGCTTGTGGTGCCGCCGCCCCTGATATATATGACTATGATGATGAAGGTATTGCTTATGTGATACTAGATGACAACAAAGGTACAGCAGAGGTGCCGGAAGAATTATATGAGGATATGGAAGATGCGTTAGATGGTTGTCCTACTGATTCAATTAAAATTGAAGAAGAATCATTTGATGGAGATGCGTTAAAGTTTGAATAAAAGCAAGTTTAGTACCATAAAAGTAAGTATGCGATTTATACTTAATAATATATAATAAGCGTTTGTCTAAATATAGTGATTACTAACTATATTTACTAATGGCTACGTTTAAGGTTAGCGTGTTCACATTGCATGGAGCATGCTAATTTTTATGTCTAAAATGATTTTAAATTATGAATAGTTGATTTAATATATAAAAACAGGGCGATTTCTGTATTACTTTAATAGAAATCGCCCTGTTTTTATATTTATTTTGGTAATACATTTTTTAAACGTTTAAATAAAAGAATGAACACTATAGAAATAATAGCGCCTTTAATAATGTTGAATGGAATAACACCAGATACAATGACAATCTTAACGTTTTCTACAACATTAGATAAATTCATAATCATGCCATATAAAGGTAACAACACAAAGTAGTTCAAGATACTTAGAATAATTGTCATTACAATAGTTGCTACAGTAAAACCTATAATCTGTGATTTAAGGTTATATTTGTTTTTAGTAACATAATAAGCTGTTAGTAAAAAACTGGATGCTTGCTAAAAAGTTAGCAACTGGACCTACTGGATCTCCAAGATTAAATAAAAAGTTTAATAAATTTTTTATAAATTCTACAATGATACCGGCGAGCGGTCCGAGTGTGAATGTAGCTAATAATGCGGGCACATCACTAAAGTCTAAAGTTAAATAAGGCGGTAAAAATGGTATTGGAAATTTTATAAACATCAATATAAAAGAAACCGCACTTAACATACTTATCGTAATAAGTCGTTTTGTTTGTTGTTGCATATTAAATTATCTCCTTCCATTCATCTTTCATCGAATAGGAGGATTTAACAGCACAACAAATAACCCTCCATCTTCTCCCATCCAGACTTTACTGTCGGCTCTAGATTTTCACTAGATCAGCCATTTATTTAAATGAAAATAAATGGGTCGCGAGCTTTAATTACTGCCGGTTGGGAATTACACCCTACCCCGAAGATGAATATCTTAAATTTTTATAAATATATCATAGCTTATTACTCAGGTAAAAACAATACTATTGCTCTAAATATGCTAAAAAGGGAGTAAAAGCGACTAAATTAAAGAAAACCTACACTTTTTAGTGAGTCTGCAAGCATAATTGATAATAAAGACCGGCGAAATAACAATAATGATTTCGCCGGTCTTTATATTAATGTTTGATTAGTTTAATTGAAGCAGTAACCACTCAACTATTTTCTATAACATCTCATTATTAGTTAACTTTGGTAATTTGACAATAAATGTTGTTCCTTTACCTAGTTTACTTTTAACGTCAATACTGCCACCATGTTCATCTATAATCATTCGACATATAAATAAACCTAGACCTGTACCTTGTTTACCACGTTTACGCGAGGAATCAACTTTATAAAAACGTTCAAACACTTGTTGTAGATGCTCTGGCGCAATACCAGAGCCCGTGTCTGTAATATATAATATGTTTTCTGTCTCTGTTTCCCCATAACTGATAGTGATGGCATCTCCCGCTTCGGTATACCTTGTTGCATTGTCTATCAAATTAGTTAAGACTTGTTCAATTCGATCTAAATCATAATACCACAGCTGTTCGTGCGTATTTGGATTTAAATTGATGCTTAAACCTAAACTCTCTGCATGACTTTGATATTTTTGTTGCATTTTATTTAGCAATGTATCAATTGGCTGAACAGATTTTTCTACCGTTAGCCCCTCAAGCATCCATACGTGCAACACTGAGAAGCTCATTTACAAGTCGATTTAAGCGTTTAGTTTCATCTAGTACAATAGATAGTGATTCATGTATTTCATCGGGCTCTGTGACGATGCCGTCCACTATAGACTCAGTATAGCCTTGTAGTAATGAAATAGGCGTACGTAATTCATGTGAAACATTAGCAATAAAATCTTTTTTCATTTGGTCTATGTTATGTTCGTTTGTCATATCACGAATAATAGCTACGATACCACTACGACCATCTGGTTGAATTTGATCAATATAACTCGTTATTATTACTAAATAACGCGTATTTATTTCATATTCTTCAAATTGTGTTTGCTTGTTTTTGAAAGTACGTTCATTTTGTTTATCAAGCTTTTTGAGTTCATGATCACCAAGTATTTGAAGTGTGTTTTGAGCCATTTTATTAGAAATTATAATTTCTTTTTTATCATTGTATCCCAATACACCTTCAATCATAGAATTGATTAAACTATCACGAATATTTTTTGAAGATGACAAGGCATCTATATGTTGTTGAATTTCAGAACTCATCGTATTAAACGTACGAGATAATTCACCAATTTCATCGCGCGTATTTACAGGTACGACTTGAGCATAATCTCCTTTAGAAACTTTCAAGGCCTGTGTCCGTAAATTTCGTAACGGTTTTGTTATACGAGATGATAAGAAAAAGGCAAAAACGGTTGTAATTGCTAAGAAGATAATAGCGATAATTAAAATAATAACTGTAATTACGTTATTGGTTTCTTCAATCGTTTTTAAATCTTGATAGATAAATACGCCACTGTAGTTATTATTTCGATTATTATCTTGCTCAGTCAAGTTTTTAGCAGGATAACCAATTAACACATAAGTCCGCTGTTGCCCATTGATTTTGACAGTAACGTGTTCTGAAATTTGTTTTCCTTTATCAAACACTTGGTTATAATCTTTATTGTTTTTAATTTCTTTAAACATCTTGTCTTTAATTTTATCTTTATGTTGGCTCACCATATGCTTATCATTCATAATAATAAGCCCATCTGGGTTTTCTATCAATTTACGACTGTATTCAATAGCTGTAGTTTTATCATCTGCACTTTCCACCAATTGACTGATACGCTGTGCATCTTTGAGTAATGAATCTTCGGTTTCTTGCGTAAAATAGGACTGAATAAATGTTATGAGTGCAGACACTTAGTAAAATTAAAACTGTCGTTACTATTAAAATAATAGTTAACCACAGTTTTATTACTACATTATTTAGCCGATTCATCATTGGACTTAACCTCGAATTTATAACCAACACCCCAAACAGTTTGAATCATTTGAGCTGCTGCATCAGATACTCGATTTAACTTTTCTCTTAAACGTTTAACGTGAGTATCTACAGTACGCAAGTCGCCGTAGAATTCATAATGCCATACTTCTTTTAGAAGCTGTTCTCGATCAAAGACTTTGTTAGGTGTTTTAGCTAGAAATATTAACAACTCATATTCTTTTGGTGTTAAATTAACTTGGTTATTATCTGCTAATACTCTGTGTGCATCGTTGTCAATGACAAGGTGGTCAAATTCAATTAAATCACGCGCATGAGGTTCACTTTGTTCTGTATGCGCTACTTGTGTACGTCTTAACAACGCTTTGACGCGCAATACCACTTCACGAGGAGAAAATGGTTTCACGATATAATCGTCTGCACCAGATTCGAATCCTTCTACCCTATTTGTTTCTTCACCTTTAGCAGTCAACATAATAATTGGTGTTTCTTTGTGTTCTCTGAGACGTGAAGCAACAGTGATACCATCCATTTCTGGAAGCATAAGGTCTAATAAAATACATGAATAATCATGTTCCATCGCCATTTTATACGCTTCATTACCATCACTTGCTTCATGTATCTCAAAAGATTCTCTTTCAAGGTATAATTTTAATAATCTTCTGATTCGATCTTCATCATCTACGATAAGTATTTCATTTGACATACATATGTACCTCCCACACTGCTAACTTTCAATTTAATCACATTATATCATACGTTTAATAGGAAAAGTGATTACGAAGAAAAAGATTGTGAAACTTTTCTCATGATTTAAATTAAACTAAACGTAATAACAATTATTTACCATGTTCTGCAAGTTGACGCATCACTTTTACTTCATGAGGTGTTAAGACTCTGCCTTCACCTGCATTAAGCCCTTTTAGGTTAAGTGGACCAACTTCAATGCGTTGTAATTTTGTAACTTCGTGACCAAAATGTTCAAACATGCGACGGACTTGTCTATTGCGTCCTTCTGTAATTGTAATTTCAACAAGTGTTGAATTTTTATCTTTATCTTGATTCTTTACTTTTACAGTAGTCGGTTGTGTATGGCCATCTTCTAGTTCAACACCATGTTCTAAAGCTTTAACTTCTTCACGCATTAAATAGCCTTTTAATTTAACAACATATTTTTTCTTAATTTTATAACTCGGATGTGTCATTAAATTAGTGAATTCGCCGTCGTTAGTTAATAAAAGTAAACCTGAAGTATCATAATCTAAACGACCCACTGGATAAATTCTTGTTTTAATTTGTTTAAAGTAATCTGTAACCACTTTTCTACCTCTATCGTCCGATACACTAGTGATAACTTGTGCTTGGTTTATAAAATAAAATATATAGTTTATCTTGTTGTTCTAATTTAATGCCCTCAACTTCAATTGTATCCGACGGTTTAACTTTCGTACCTAACTCTGTTACTACTGAGCCATTAACTAAGACTTTGCCTTCTGTGATTAATGTTTCTGCTTTTCTACGTGACGTGTGACCACTGTTTGCAATACGTTTTTGTAATCTTTCTGTCTCTTTATTCATTATTTTCTCCTTTTTGATTTACTAAGTTACTGAAGAAAGCTTCTATTTCTTCATCTTCCTCATCAGTTGTTGGTAAATCATCTAAATGTTCAATGCCAAATACGTTTAAAAATAGTTCTGTGGTATAGAGTTGTTGGCTTCTGGAATCCGCTTCGTCTTTAGCTTCTATTAGCCCTCGAGCAATTAAAGTTTTAACAGCGCCGTCAGAATTTATACCTCTTATCATCTCAATGTCGCTTCGTGATAAAGGTTGATTGTAGGCAATAATAGACAATGATTCCATTGTCGCTTGCGATAATTTCATTTTTGATTTTTGTTCTATTAATTTTTCAATATAATTTGCTGCATCTTTTTTTGTAGTAAGTACATAAGTTTGACCAAAATGTTGAATTTCTAAGCCATCTGATATGTATTCAGAAACGAGTAGTGACAATTGTGTTTGGTCAATGTCTAAAATTTCAAGTAATTGTTTTTCATCTAAACCTTCGTCACCTGCTGTATAAAGTAATGCTTCTAGTATACCCTTATCGTTCAATGCCATAGTTTACCCCTCTTATAATGTTGATATCGTCGAAATTTTTGAGTTGTTCTATATTTACAATGCCCGATTTAGACATTTCAAGTATTGCTAGAAAATGTGTGACCACCATTTCAACAGGTTCTGTAAAATTAAACAAACTAAAAAAATTAAACGAATCATGTTGTTGTAAACGCGCATTAACTTGAGAAGTTGCTTGTTGAATCGTAAATGTTTCTTTACGTATATCTACAGTTTTTGGCGTGTTGAATTCAACGCGATTTTTAACTTTTTGATAAGCGATGATTAATTCTGTTAAATCAATTGTATTACTTGAATCCCATGTTTCATTAGATTCTAGGTGTGTTAAATCAGTTGGATGCTTTGAAAAGTAAAAAGCACGTTCAGATTTCTTTTCATTTAATATCTCAGTATATTCTTTATAATTTTGATATTCAATTAATCGTCCTACTAAATCTTCACGTGGATCCTCTTCTAATTCGTCGACTTCTTCTGATTGTGGTAACAGCATTTTACTTTTAATCATAAGCAGTTCGAAGCCATAACTAAATATTCACTAGCAACATTAATCTCTAATTGATTCATTGCATGTATATATTGCATATATTGTTCTGTTAATGATTTCATGGGAATATCATAAATATCAATTTCAATTTTTTGAATGAGATGCAATAATAAATCTAAAGGACCATTAAAAGCATCTAGTTTTACTTCATACATAGTATCTACCTCATATAGCAAGTTATGTGCGTATTTCACTAAAATATTATAGCATGTTTAATGAAAACATTTAAATTTGGAGCGGTTTTAATTATGGAAAATGCATTACAAGATTTTTATTATCAATTTCATACGGAACAACATTACTTTTTGTGTCATGACATTTTAGAAGAAACTTGGAAAGAAAATCCGCAATTTAGTAAAGATGATGCAATTGTAAGTTTGATTTTGTTAGCAACAGGTTGCTATCATTATCGCGGACATAACAATGTTGGTGCGTTACGATCATTTAAAAAAGCATTAAGTGTTATAGAACAAAGTGAACAATCCATTGATTTAGGCATCTATACAGATGAATATAAAAAAATCATTATAGAATTAATTCAGTCTGTGGCTAGTGCTAAGCAATTTGTGCCAATTCAATTACCAATAACAAAAGAAATGGAACAGGATATTTTAAAAAAATACCCTAATTTTGTTAGAACACCACATATGATAGAAGATAGTTATATTGTAAATCATCATTTAGAAAGAGATCGTTCAGAAGTTGACAAAGCGCGACAACAGGCACTTGATATACGCCGTGCAAAAAAAGAATAAACTTAAATCAAATGAATAAAACAAGTCATATTAAAATGGCGACGCAAACAAAAAAACACAAGCTAGCTATTCAACGAATAAACTGGTTTGTGTTTATGCACGTGGATGAAATTCATTATACATTTTGCGAATTTGTGATTTTGAGACATGTGTGTAAAGTTGTGTTGTCGAAATATCAGAATGTCCTAACATTTCTTGTACAGCACGTAAATCAGCACCATTTTCAAGTAAATGTGTAGCAAATGAATGTCTCAATGTATGTGGTGTCAACGTCTTATTGATATTCGCTTTTACACCATTTTGTTTAATCATTTTCCAAATAGCTTGTCTTGATAAAGGTTTACCATGCATATTTAAAAACAATACATTTGTCACAGTACGCTTCAGTAATTGAGGGCGTGTTGTATCTAAATATGTATTTAAATATTCTATTACTGCATCACCCAATGGGATAATGCGTTCTTTGTTTCCTTTACCAAATACTTTGACGAAGCCCATGATTAAATTGATATCCTCAAGTTCAATGTGTATAAGTTCAGAAACGCGCATGCCTGTAGCATATAACAATTCTAACATTGTACGATCTCTATAGCCGTTAATTTTTGATAAGTTCGGAGTCTCAAGCAAAGCAAGTACTTCATCTACTTCTAAGACATCAGGTAATTTCCTATCATATTTCGGTGTTTCGATTAATACAGTTGGATCTTTTGCGAGCATATTTTTCTCGTAATGCGAACTGATGAAAACTGCGTACTGTAGATATGAAACGCGCCAATGATTTTGCGGAAGCACCCTCGTCGTGTAAATAGCCAAGGCATTGATTGATTAATTGTCTATCTACAAAATCTATATGCCCTATTTTTTGTTCTTCTAAAAAAGTGGCATATTTTTTTAAATCTCTTCTATATGCGCCAATTGTATTCGAACTCAACCCTTTTTCTAGTTGGATAAATCTCAAATATTCTTCAATTATCGTATCCAATGGTACCACCTCTATTTATAAAATAGTGTATGATGTTGAGCTTACTTACCTTGAGCTTGGCAATCTGAGCATACACCATGGAATGTTAAGCGATGGTCTGAAATTCTAAAGTTAAAATCTTGCTCTACTTTTTCTTCCACTTGAGGCAATAAATCTTCTTCGATTTCTTCTACTTTACCGCATTCCATACAAACAAGGTGATGGTGGAAATGCTTCGCACCTTCTTTACGTAAATCAAAACGGGCAACACCATCACCAAAATTAATTTTATCCACAACTTTTAATTCTGCTAATAATTCTAACGTACGATAGACAGTCGCAAGTCCTATTTCAGGTGCTTTATCTTTAACTTTTAAATAAACGTCTTCAGCGCTTAAATGATCTTTCTCATTTTCAATTAAAACTCTTAACGTTGCTTCGCGTCTGCGGAGTTAATTTATAAGATGATTGTTGTAATTGTTGCTTCACGCGATTTAATCGTTCTTCCACGGAAGCCTCACTCCCCTACTAATAATTATAATCATTTCAATTTACATAATGATTTATATATATAAAATACCAATAATTGATAAAATACGCAAGTGTGTAGGCAAGTTATTTGGAATGATTATAATTAAGTAATAGATATTGTAAAGCAATAATTGTTTTAGCATCCTCGATTTCTTGGTTTTGGAGCATGGATGTTATTTCTTCAATATTATATGTTTCGATTTCAATAAATTCATCGTCATCTAAATTCATTTCACCTATTTTCAAATCTTTGGCAAGATAAATTGAAATCTTTTCATTAGAGAAGCCTGGAGAACCGTACATTTCAGTAATCAATTCTAAATTTTCAGCAATATAGCCCGTTTCTTCTTCTAATTCTCTTTTGGCAGCTGATTCTCTTTCTTCATTTAATTCTAATTTTCCAGCTGGTATTTCTAATAATGTTTTTTCAGCGGGTTTACGATACTGTCTGACGAGAATAACTTGGTTATCTGGATTGATTGCACATACTGCAACTGCCCCGTTATGGTAAACTAATTCACGTTTTGACGTTTGTCCATCGGGTAGTTCTATATCATGGACTTCTAAATCAATAATTGCACCTTTGTAGATGGACTCTTTATGTAATGTTTTCTCGAATAGATTCATTATAATCACGTTCCTTTTATTTGAATTAAGTTATTGTTAAGATTAACACGTTAGTGTTTCAGGGAATAGCAAAAGCGATAAAAGCGATATTTGTAGAAATGTAAGTATTTATATTTCATTTATATCAAAAATTTTGCGCAATGCATAAAAGTAATTCATAACGACTTATTTTGTTACGTCTATGCCCTATCATCAAGTGTATCGAAAGGAGAAACGACATGCAAAAAAATATTTTAAAAAGTGGTATTGAAATCTCAGAATTAGGTTTAGGATGTATGAGTCTAGGCACTGATTATGAACAAGCAGAACCAATTATAGAACGTGCGATTGAACAAGGCATCACATATTTTGATACGGCTGATATTTATGATAAAGGTGTAAACGAAGATATTGTAGGTAAAGCCTTGAAAAAATATCAAAATCGAGATGATATTGTGATTGGCACAAAAGTAGGTAATCATTTAGCTGATGATGGTACTACATTTTGGGATCCTTCTAAAAAATATATCAAAGCTGCTGTGAAGGACTCTTTACAAAGACTAGGATTAGATCACTTAGATTTATATCAATTACATGGTGGTACGATTGATGATCCACTAGATGAAACAATTAGTGCATTTGAGGAATTGAAAAAAGAAGGTGTTGTGCGTGCGTATGGCATATCTTCAATTCGACCTAATGTCATTGATTATTATTTAAAACACAGCGATATCGAAACTTTAATGTCTCAATTTAACTTAATTGATAATAGACCAGAAGTATTATTAGATGATGTGCATGCTAAGAAGGTTAAAATACTTGCACGTGGGCCTGTTTTTAAAGGATTGTTAACTACTAATAGTAATCAAGCATTAGATTCTAAATTTGCAGAAGGTATATTTGATTATACTTACCAAGAATTAGGAGAAACGATAGCTTCTATTAAAGAGATTGAAAATAATTTAACTGGTTTAACATTTAACTATCTTACGTCGCATGATGCTCTAGGTTCTATTATTATGGGGGCTAGCGGCGTTGAGCAATTAGATGAAAATGTGAAGAATTACGAATTATCAAAAGAAATTAGTTTAGAAAAACTGAAAGTTGCACGTAATCGTGTTAAGAATCTGGAATATACACAGCATTTAAAATAATAAATCACAACACTAAAAAAGAGTTAGTTTGATACTTGTGAAAGTAGATGTCCTGTTCCTCATCTATTATCCTTTAAGTTCAACTAACTCTTTTTATATTGCCATTTAAGTTCAATAATACATAAACAGAATAGTAGCAATTAAGCTTTATTTTTAAAAAATATCGTGAAATGTTTTTCAATAAAACGTGGTGCAAGTTGATAAATCTTTAATATAAAATGCATCCATTTAGGTTCATTGATTTCTGTTTTGTTCGTAAGTATCCCTTTTACGACTTGCTGTGCTAATTTATCTGAATCTAGCATAATACTTTTATATTTTTGTGCAAATGCTAGCGATGGATCTGCTTTTTCATGAAATGGTGTAGCAATGGGACCAGTATTTATAGTTAGGACATGATAGTTAGGTTTTTCAATGCGTAGTGCATTCAAGACTTGGTTAAAAGCAGCTTTACTTGCCCCGTAATGTGCGGCATAAGCTTGTGTTAAAAAAGCAGACTGGCTACCAATACCAACGATGGATGGATTAGTACTTAAAAATGGTTGAATAGTAGTCAAAAGTATATTGAAGTTCACTACATTTAAATTATAAGTTTCTAACATTTCATCAATACTATGTTGCTCTATTGCTTTAAAATAACCTAACCCAGATGAATAAATTAAACCATCGATTGATTGGTCTTGAAAATGATGCTTAAGCTTTAGAATTTGAGCCTGTGATTGTAAGTCGCATTGTATGATAGATAAATGCTCTGTACCATACTGCGCAATAATATCATCTAATTTTTGTGGATTACGTACGATTACTGTCACAAACACCCTTTTCTTTAATAGTATCTTTAATATTGCTTTACCTAAACCACTCGTTCCTCCAGTTAAAATATAATGTTTGCCAATCATAATTATCCCTACCCTTTGTCAATGTACAGTTAGTATAATTGAAATGGCTATGATATGTCATGTATATAATATAAATATTAGTTATATTATAAATCTATGTTAGTATAGAAACATAAAAACTAAGAGGAAGTGAAATATTCACATGAAACTAGTATTTTATGGTGCTTGGTAACATGGCTCATGCCATTTTTACAGGTATCGTTAATTCAAAAGTGATTGATTCTAACAATATTTATTTAACAAATCGTTCTAACGAAGTTGCACTTAAAGATTATGCAGAAAAATTAGGTGTGAATTATAGTTACGATGATGAAGCATTATTAAAAGATGCTGATTATGTATTTTTAGGTACAAAACCTTATGATTTTGATGTATTATCTGAGCGTATTAGACCTAATGTAACAGAAAACAATAAATTCATTTCTATTATGGCTGGTTTACCTATAAGCTATATTCGTGAAAAAATTGGTGCTGATAATCCAATTGCTCGTATTATGCCAAATACAAATGCGCATGTAGGTCATTCTGTAACAGGTATCAGTTTTTCTAATAATTTTGGACCAAAATCTAAAGAAGAAGTTGATGATTTGATCAATGCATTTGGTTCAGCAATAGAAGTTTCTGAAGATAACTTGCATCAAGTTACTGCAATTACAGGAAGCGGTCCAGCCTTTTTATATCACGTATTCGAACAATATGTGACAGCGGGCACGCAACTAGGTTTAGAGAAATCTCAAGTTGAAGAATCTATCCGTAATTTAATTATTGGCACAAGTAAAATGATTGAACGATCTGAATTGAGTATGGAGCAATTGAGAAAAAATATAACTTCTAAAGGTGGCACTACCCAAGCAGGCTTAAATGCTTTATCAGAACATGATATAGAAGGCATATTTGAAGATTGTTTACGTGCCGCGGTTAATAGAAGTATTGAATTATCAAGTCGAGATGACGATTAGTTAATTTAAATTTAAGATACAAATGCTACTTTAACTAACTTATAAATATAAAATAATAACACTAATTCATTGCATGTTGCATTTGAATTAGTGTTATTTTAATTTCGAAATATTTCATCACTTTATATTACAACTAAACTCGCGGAAAGCGTGCACAAAACACGTAGAAACATATGATCAACCTACACTAAAGATAATATTGGTAGTTTAAAAGCGCAAGTTCCTAAATTAAGAACTTACGCTTTCGTTAGATATCTATATTACTATTTTGAATTAGTCTGTAGCTAGAATGACCACGAATCAAAATCATTAACAAACATGAATGGTGGTGTCTTGTCTCGAGACTTTAATGATTGACTAATCGTTTCCACTTCTTCTTTTGTATAGCGATTACTTATGTGTGTAATTAAACTATATTCAACTTGAGCTTCATCAATTAACTCAAACACATCGTCAATATGACTGTGGTGATAACTGTTTGCTAACATTTTATCCCCTTCTATATAAGTACTTTCATGTACCATTACTGTTGCATCTTGAGCAATTAACAACTCATTTTTACAAGGCATCGTGTCGCCAAATATAGCGATAACAGGACCTTTAATAGCATCGCCTTTAAATTGATTAGAATCATAAATTAATCCATTATGTTCAAAAGTTTCATTAATTTTAATATCTTGATACTTAGGTCCCGGTTCCAAACCAATATCCTTTAAAGCTTGAACATCAATTTTCCCTGGGGTATAGGGCGCTTCAATTCTGTAGCCATAAGATGTAATACCATGGTTTAATAGATGTGCGTTCACATTAAAACCGTTATGATGATAGTTTAATTGATCTTCAATTTCTATGTATGTGATTGGATAATTTAATCTGGATTCAGATAGTTGTAAGGCCGTCTCTATAAATTGTTGAATACCCTTTGGTCCAACTACTGTGAGTGGCTTACTTTCTCCACCCTGAAATGAACGACTCGTTAATAGTCCGGGCAAACCAAATATATGATCCCCGTGCATATGCGTAATAAAAATATGATCAACTTTACCCAATTTGATTGAATGATGCAGTATTTGATGTTGAGTCCCTTCACCCACATCAAATAACCAAACATTATTTGAGTATGGTTCTAAATTTAATGCAATTGCTTGGGTGTTTCTTTCTTTGGTTGGTAGACCCGCACTCGTGCCAAAAAATGTGATTTCCATGCATATGCCTCCTCTTCTTGTTCACATTTTATCACACAAAAGAATAAAAAATATATTAAAATTAAATACTTCCAAGCAAAATTGTAGGAATAATACTGAATATTGGTCTATAATAAATAGAGATTTATAAAAAGAATTGAGGTTTTGATCTTGAATACTAGAAACAAAGATATTCCATGCTTAATAACAATTTTTGGAGCAACTGGTGATCTTAGTCACAGAAAATTATTTCCATCATTATTCCATTTGTATCAACAAGAAAACTTAAATGAACAAGTTGCAATCATTGGGATAGGTAGAAGAGACTTAACAAACGATGATTTCCGTAGTCAAGTGAAATCATCAATTCAAGAACATGTTAAAGATACAAAACATCTTGATAAATTTATGGAACACGTGTTTTATCATAAACATGATGTCAGTGATGAAGCAAGTTATCAATCACTACTAGAAGTGAGTAATAAATTAGATACTGAGTTCCAACTTCAGGGTAATAGATTATTCTACCTAGCTATGGCTCCTAATTTCTTCGGTGTGATTTCTGATTATTTGAAATCATCTGGATTAACCGAGACTACTGGTTTCAAACGTTTAGTTATTGAAAAACCATTTGGTACTGATTTAGAGTCAGCAGAGCAACTTAATGAACAATTACGTCGTTCATTTAAAGAAGAAGAAATTTATCGTATTGACCATTACTTAGGTAAAGACATGGTACAAAATATAGAAGTACTTCGTTTCGCTAATGCGATGTTCGAACCATTATGGAATAATAAATACATTTCTAACATTCAAGTAACATCTTCAGAAGTATTAGGTGTTGAAGATAGAGGTGGTTACTATGAATCAAGTGGTGCTTTAAAAGATATGGTTCAAAACCATATGTTACAAATGGTTGCATTATTAGCAATGGAAGCACCAATTAGTTTACACAGTGAAGATATACGAGCTGAGAAAGTTAAAGCACTTAAATCATTGCGTAAATTAGAATCAGAAGAAGTTCGTCAAAACTTTGTTCGCGGACAATATGATGAAGGTACAATTGATGATCAAAAAGTAAGACGTTACAGAGATGAAGACCGTGTTGCTGAAGACTCAACAACCCCTACTTTCGTTTCAGGTAAATTGACTGTCGATAACTTTAGATGGGCTGGCGTGCCATTTTATATTAGAACAGGTAAACGAATGAAGAGTAAAACGATTCAAGTCGTTGTTGAATTTAAAGAAGTGCCTATGAATTTATATTATGAAACAGATAAGAAATTAGATTCAAATTTACTTGTCATCAACATCCAACCTAATGAAGGTGTATCATTACATTTAAATGCGAAGAAAAATGTTCAAGGTATTGAAACAGAACCTGTTCAATTATCTTATGCGATGAGCGCACAAGATAAAATGAATACTGTCGATGCTTATGAAAATTTATTATTTGATTGTCTAAATGGTGATGCTACTAACTTTACCCATTGGGAAGAGTTAAAATCTACTTGGAAATTTGTCGATGCAATACAAGAAGAATGGGACCAAAATGAACCTGAATTCCCTAACTATGAATCAGGATCAAATGGTCCATTAGAAAGTGAATTACTCTTAAGTAGAGATGGTTTCCATTGGTGGGACGATATTCATTAATATGTTTATCTTTCTATAACATAAGGCAACAACGCAAGTGTAAAAAATCACTTGTGTTGTTGCTTTTTTCTTAACCTTTTTTTGTGTTATGATTTAATCTATTGAGCAAATTACATAAAGTTTATGCGTTTACTTATTTACATTTTACTCTATTTAATATTTTTGAGATGTAAGTATAAGTAAAATGATGTAGAATATAATTAATTAGGTAAACGATGCTAACGTTTTCCAACAATAAATTTAAAAGCAATGATGGCGCATGAGTCATTTGAAAATTAGGAGTGAAAGTTTTGGACGTTATCAAGCAAATACAACAGGCAATTGTTTATATAGAAGATCATTTGCTAGAGCCTTTTCATTTGCAAGAACTCAGTGATTACGTTGGTCTTTCACCTTATCATCTTGATCAATCATTTAAAATGATTGTTGGTCAGTCTCCAAGTGAATATGCGAGGTCACGTAGAATGACTTTAGCAACAAAAGAGATTATTAGTGGTTCAAGTCGTTTAATGGACGTAGCTAAAAAATACAATTATAGTGATACAAACGCGTTCGCAAATGATTTCAGTGATTTTCACGGGGTGTCACCCATCCAAGTGAATACCAAACGCGATGAACTTAAAATGCAGCCAAGACTTTATATAAAACTGACAACAACTGAAACTGCACCTTATAATTACAGATTAGAAGATACACAGGGCCTATCATTAGTAGGTTACAATCGATTTTTAGATGCAGATGAATTAGAAAATCCATATAAAGTACCTGACTTTTTAGAAGATTTATTAGTCGATGGAAAAATTAAAGAGCTTCAACGTTATAATGATGTAAGTCCACATGAGTTATTTGTAGTCAATTGTCCATTAGATCAAGGTATGGAAATATTTGTGGGTGTACCAAGTGAAAGATACCCCGCACACTTAGAAAGCCGTTTCCTACCTGAAAGACAATATGCTAAATTTAACTTACAAGGTGATTTAGACTATGTCATTAACGAAGCTTGGTATTACATCGAAACAAGCCTTCAAATGACCCCGCCATATGAGCATAACAGCCTGTATGTGGAAGTTTATCCCTTAGAATTATCTTTTGATGATGCTTGTCACTAAAGTTCAGCTATGGATGCCTGTAGATCAAGAACAATATCATGACAATGAACTATAAAAAACCTCTGACATAATTTGAATTCAAAATAATTCAAATATCGTTAGAGGTTTTTTGTAGACTTAAATAAATTAATTTTTTATAAAGCTATTACAAAAGCTTCAAATGGACGTAATGCAGTTAAATTCAATTTGTTATCTTTGTAATTGTGCAGTTTAATATTATTTTCATTTATCGTTTCATTGAATGCCAACGAGGCAGACTTATCAGTTAAATTTCCTACTACAAGGACACGTTTTCCTTCTAATTCTCTAATATAAGCAAATACACGGTCATTTTCAGCATCTATCAGATTAAAAGTGCCATATGTAAAAATATCATGTGATTTTTTTACTTGAATCAGAGATTTGTAAAAATTTAAAATTGAATCAGAATCTTGTAGCTGTGATGATACATTAATCTCAGTGTAATTAGGATTAACTGGGAACCAAGGCTCATGTTCAGAAAATCCACCGTTTATAGCATTAGTCCATTGCATTGGTGTACGAGAATTATCTCTATTTTCCATTTTGTGTTTGTTTAACAGTTCTGTTAAATCACCACCCTGAGCCTTAACGATATTATATTCGTTCACTACAGCAACATCATTAAATGTTTCCACACTTTCAAATGGATAATTGGTCATACCGATTTCTTGTCCTTGATATATGAATGGTGTGCCTTGTTGTAAGAAATATACAACCGCATGACTTGTAGCTGACTCATACCAAAATCTTTCATCATCACCCCATGTAGATACACGTCTAGGTTGATCATGATTTTCTATAAACAATGCATTCCAGCCTACATCTTCAAGTTTCTTTTGCCATCTATTTAACACATCTTTATATGCTTTAACATCAAATTTAATATCGCCAGTATTCCATAAACCTAAGTGCTCAAATTGGAAAATCATATTAAACTTACCTTTGTCTTCACCGACCCATTCATCAGCATTATCAGGATTCACACCATTTGCTTCTCCTACTGTCATAATATCGTAATGACTTAAGGATTCATCCTTCATTTCTTGTAACCAATCATGTATGCCTGGTTGGTTCATATCTACGTCGAATGCAGGCGCGTATGTTTTGCCTTCAGGAACTGGTAAATCTCCGGCTTCAAATGTTTTCTTAATATGGGTAATTGCATCCACTCTGAAGCCATCAATTCCTTTTTCAAACCACCAGTTCATCATGTTAAAGACAGTTGCTTTAACGTCTTTATTTTCCCAATTTAAATCAGGTTGTTTTTTACTAAATAAATGGAAATAATATTGACCTGTTGTTTTATCATATTCCCATGTAGAACCATTAAATATACTTTCCCAATTATTAGGTTCAGATCCATCAGCTTTTGGATCTTTCCAGATATACCAATCTCGTTTTGGATTATCTTTACTCGATTTAGATTCTATAAACCATGGATGTTCATCTGATGTATGATTGACTACTAAATCTAAAATGAGTTTCATACCACGTTGGTGTACACCATCTAATAATTGATCAAAATCATCCATCGTTCCAAATTCATCCATGATATCTTGATAATCACTAATATCATAACCATTATCATCATTTGGTGATTTATACATCGGGCTTAACCAAATGATATCGATACCTAAATCTTGTATATAATCTAGTTTTTCAATAACTCCTTGTAAATCTCCAATGCCATCGTTATTTGAATCGTTAAAGCTTCGAGGATAAACTTGATATGCTACTGCCTCTTTCCACCACTGTTTATTCATATTATTGCTCCTTTGTTAAATATTGAGTTGAGACTCTTTTAATAATATCTGTTGGAATAACTTTATTAAAATCGACAATATGTTCTCCACTAATTAATTGAATGATAGCGTCGCCTGCTGCTTCACCTAATAAGTCAGGATGAATATTGACCGCGGTTTGTGGTGGCGCCGCAAATTCAGTTAAGTAAGAATCATTGAAGGTTGCTGTTTGTAAATCTGTTGGCACACGAAGTTGTAGTTCATACAATACGCTAAGCACAATATGATTGAGCATCGTATCTGATGTAATAATGACTGAAGATAGTTCATTATGTGTGAGTAAATAATGAAAATAAGATTTTATGCTTTGGTAGTTCATATCAAAATATTCGATAAGACCTACTTGTGCATGTTGTTTAAGGACATTAGTAAATCCTTTGATTCGATCTTTAACAACTTCATAATTTCCACGTTCAGCTAAAAATAAAAACTTACTATGACCAAGACTTATGAGATAGCGTGTTAATTGCTCCGTCGCTTCAACATTATTATTATCTATATGAATGACTTGTTGATTAGATAAGGGTTTCCCCACGACGACGTACGGCATATTATGTTGAGCAAGTATTTGTTCTATCTTATCGTTTTCTTTTGAGTATAATAAAATAAAGCCATCTACTGCATGATAAGAAATCATGTGACTTACTTCTAATTCTATATTTTCATATTGCTCATTTGTGGTAGATATTGTTGCATAACCATGTGCTTTGCATGATTTATATATACCTGAAAGGACATCTATAATAAATGGATTTTGCCTTGTTTCATTACGCCCGCTTTTTTGAATAATACCTATTGTTTTAGATTTTTTTGTAACTAATGTTCGGGCCGCATGATTTGGTTGGTAGCCTAATGCTTCCATCACCGCTAATACTTTTAATCTAGTAGCATCGCTTATACGATTGTTACCGCTAATGACACGTGAAACTGTCGATGGTGCTACATTTGTTGCTTTTGCAACATCCTTTATAGTTACCAAGTTGAGTCATCCTTTGCTAATGTATATAATTAAAGCGTTTTCAAAACTATAATTATAATGATAATTAAGTATAAAGGGAAAGTCAAAGGATTTGTGCAAACGATTGCACAAAGTTTGCATTTTTTGTAATCATGGGTTAGCTTTTTCTTATTTAAATGCCATTACTTGGAAATTTAATGTAATACTAAAGCTGTTATTAAAAATTTACATAAAAAAACTACTAGTAAAGTCCGTAGACTTTGCTAGTAGTTTCAAACGCGAAGTAGTTTCACGTCTTTTATAATGTTAATATAAAGATGTTTATTAGTCTTCAATCCATTGTGTATGGAATACGCCTTCACGATCTTTACGTTCGTAAGTGTGTGCACCAAAATAATCACGTTGCGCTTGAATTAAGTTAGCTGGTAAGTTTTCTGAACGATAACTATCATAATAGTTAATACTTGCAGAGAAACCTGGCGTTGGAACACCATTTTGTACACCAGTAGCTACAACATCACGTAATGCATCTTGATAGTTTGTTACGATATCTTTGAAGTATGGGTCTAATAATAGATTTTGTAATTCTGTATCATTATCATATGCTTCTTTAATTTTTTGTAAGAATTGCGCACGGATAATACAACCTTCACGCCAAATCATAGCAAGCTCTCCAAGTTTTAAATTCCATTCATTGTCGTCACTAGCTTTTCTCATTTGAGCAAAGCCTTGTGCGTATGAACAAATCTTACTCATATACAGCGCTTTACGGATTTTTTCAAGGAATTCTTCTTTGTTACCTTCAAATTTAGTACTTGGTCCATTTAATTGTTTAGAAGCATTCACGCGTTCTTCTTTGATTGAAGATATAAAGCGTGCAAATACTGATTCAGTAATAATTGTTAATGGAATACCTAATTCTAAAGCGTTAATAGAAGTCCATTTACCTGTACCTTTTTGGCCAGCTGTATCCATGATTTTTTCAACTAATGGACCATTACCATCATCATCTAATTTAGTGAAGATGTCACCAGTGATTTCAATCAAGTAACTTGAAAGTTCGCCGACGTTCCAGTCTTTGAATGTTTGTGAAATTTCTTCATGAGACATACCAAGTAAGTCTTTCATCATTGCGTAACTTTCAGCAATTAACTGCATATCTGCATATTCAATACCATTGTGCACCATTTTAACGTAGTGACCGGCACCATTAGGTCCAATATAAGCTACACATGCGGCGCCATCTTCAGCTTTAGCAGAGATTGCTTCTACAATGTCTTTAACTTTATCAAATGCTTCTTGTTGTCCACCAGGCATTAATGAAGGACCAGTAAGCGCGCCAACTTCACCACCAGAAACGCCCATTCCGATGAAGTTAACACCACTTTCAGCTAGTGCTTTATTACGTCTGATTGTATCTTGATAATTAGTGTTACCACCATCGATTAAAATATCATCATTATCTAGTAATGGTAATAAGCTATCGATTGTTGCATCTGTTGTCTGGTCCTCGCCTTCACCATTAATAAAATCTTACGGGGTTTTTCTAGAGAATTCACAAACTCCTCTATAGAGTACGTCGGATGTATATTTTTACCTTCAGATTCTGTTACCATTTCATCTGTTTTAGAAGATGAACGGTTAAAAACTGAAACGCTATATCCTCGTGATTCAATATTCCAAGCAAGGTTTTTACCCATTACGGCTAAACCTACTACACCAATTTGTTGTGTCATTTAACTAACCTCTCTTATTAAAGTTTTCTCATATATTGTATCACAAAGCATCACTCATATTCACTTAATCAGTTTTCAGATTTTTGAGTAATTATTTCAACTATTTTTATAAGCTGTTCTGCTAGAAGATTTAAAGCATCAATTGACATACGTTCTTCAGTTGTATGGATGTGCTCGTAACCCACGCCTAAGATGACAGTTGGTATGCCTAATTGATTAATTATATTACCATCAGAACCCCCGCCGACCATAACTGTGTTCGGTGTTAACCCTAATGCAATTGCGCTGGCTTTAGCTACGTTAGTAACTGTGGCATCTTGTGCAATTTTAAAGCCAGGATAACTATTAATTATTTCAACTGTAGCTGAGCAACCATATTTTTCTGCTGTTTCTTCAAAAACAGATTTCATATGAGTTACTTGAGCATTTATACTTTCATCTGAGTGTGATCGGGCTTCAGCCATAAGTGTTACTTTGTCAGCTACAATGTTAGTTGCAGATCCGCCTTCAAAACGGCCTATATTTGCTGTGGTATATTCGTCTATCTGACCTAATTTCATCGCACTTATAGCTTTAGCGGCAATATTAATCGCACTTACACCTTTGTTAGGTACACTCGCGTGAGCTTTTTTACCATGAATTGTAGTATTAATTTTCATTTGTGTGGGTGCATTAATAACAGTTGTCCCTACGTCTACACTTGCATCGATAGCATAGCCATATTTGGCATCGAGTAAAGATGTATCTAATGCTTTCGCACCTTCTAAACCAGATTCTTCCGAAACAGTAAGTACAAATTGAATCTTACCATGTGCTATGTCTTGTTCATTTAATATGTAAATTAATTCTAAAATAGTAGCTAATCCGGCTTTATCATCAGCACCTAAAATTGTAGTTCCATCTGAATAGATGTAACCATCATCTTTAACTATCGGCTTTACATTAACACCAGGCACAACTGTATCCATATGACTCGTGAAATAGATATTATCTATATTTTCATCATTTGTCGTCGCCTCTAATGTGCAAATTAAATTATTTGCTCCTAAATTTTCATGTTGACCAACATGGTCTTCAACTACCTTTAATCCCAATTTTTCAAACTTAGATTTAAGTAACCGTTGAATTTCAATCTCATTGCCACTCTCAGAATCAATTTGCACTAATTCCAAAAAAGTATCTAGGAGTCGTTGTTTATTTATCATTTAAAAATCCCCATTCCATTATTTATATGCCATACGTTTAAGTGTAACGAAATGTGTACATAAGCAAAACTAATATGTTTCAATTCTAGAGGGTGCGTATGATATAATAAACTTATAAAGTAGTTTGAAATTGAATGTGTTGTAATTGAATTATATTGATATATACAGTGTGTTTTATCTATATTTCAATTCCATATTCTAGATTTGGAGGAATCATCTTTGGGTAACAACAAAGTTCTAAGAGTCATTATTATAGTCATGTTAGTAGCTATTATTCTTGCATTGGTATTGACAAGTGTCGTACCATTAGTGAATTAATTATAATGGTTTTTGAAAGTATCAATTTTTAATTAAACGTTATTTTATTATTAAAAGCGATGAATCACTAATATATGTATAGTTAATAAGTACAGTAGAAAATGAATAAAGCCATACAAAATTCTTAAATCAAAAGAATTTTGTATGGCTTTATTATTTAGGATGTTGCGATTTTAGAATCATTATGTAATCTTAATGATCCAAATTGTGATTTTAGTAATAAATATGATTCAAGTTCATTTAAAAGTTGTAATAAGTTTGCACGTGTTCGAAAAGCTTCATGTGACGTAGGCAACTCTAATTCATTTAATTCTATTCGAATTTCATATAACGAATGCAATCGTAATGCAGTATAATCATTACTATTTACATTTGTCCCTACTTCAACAAATAAATTAGATATTTTGGATAATAAGCAATCTTTTGTTTCAATATTTTGAAGGATTAGAGCCATTCTTCGTAACAGACTCTAACTGTTCTTCCCGCATATCAAAATAATGATAATAAGAATTTTCATTTCTAACATAGTGATTCTTAACATCTCTAAATGCGATTGATTTAGCTTTGCGAATCGTAACTTTTAACTTCTCAAAGGATATATCTAAGCTTGGGTTTGGACTTGTACAAGCCTTACTGAACATTTGAAAAATTTCAGTAAATTGATTTTCAATTTGTTGTTTATACTGTTTTAAATTACTATCTAAGCTTGGCATAATAACATTCATTAAGAATGCAATACCGAGACCAACAATTAATAAGATAATTTCATTGAAAAATAAATCCATATCAATCGTTTTAGCATTGAAAACATGAAGTAAGATAACACAACTTGTAACAACACCTTCTTGAACTTTAAATACAACAGTTAAAGGAATAAAAAGTAGCACAATGATACCTAAAACAATTGCGTTTTGTCCTAATAAATTAAAAATAATAGAACCAAGTGCGAGTATCATAAGACAAGATACAAAACGAGATACAATTGCTTGTAGTGAATGCACCTTTGTATGTTTAATACAAAGAACCACTAAAATGGCACTAGATGCAAAATTATCTAAACCAATTAATTTTGCAATAATAATACCTAGTGCCATTCCAATTGCAGTCTTTATCGTTCTAAATCCGATGCGGTATGGATTCAAACGTGTCATGTATTAATCCCTCTATTTTTCGTCACAATAAGTGTCGAATGTGTTTTGTAATTGAGTAATGACATCCATTACGTCATGACCTTCAATTTGGTGACGTTCTACCATTTGGGCAACTTTACCATCTTTGATTAATGCAAACGATGGACTTGATGGTGCATAACCTTCAAAATAATCTCTTGCTTGTTGTGTTGCTTCTTTATCTTGACCCGCAAATACAGTTACAAGGCGGTCTGGTGTTTTATCGTAATGTAAAGCATGCGTTGCTGCTTGGTCTAGCAATACCACCAAGCACAACCACATACTGAGTTAACCATCACAAGTGTCGTTCCATCTTGTTGTAATACTTTATCTACTTCTTCTGGAGATGTTAATTGCTCATATCCAGCCTGTTCTATTTCATTTCTTGCTTGATTAACAACATCAGTCATATATAAATCAAAATTTAAATCCATAATAACGTCACCTTTCATTTCTGAATTATTACTTTTATTCTACTAATATATGCGCAATACTTCAACATGTGTGATTATAATATATAATAATATTGCTTAAATTCATAAAAATTATATCGCGGACGGTTGATAAAACACATGTTAAACCAGAAAAATTAAATGAAAAATGAGTGTGAAACTTTTGTCTCACACTCATTTTTTAAACTTGAAAATTAATTAGTCTACAAAGTTAAATATATTAATATATACTTGTATGTTTAATTGAATATTGTTCAATACGTGTTTTTACAAAATTCATAAATCTACCGCTTGAAGACCATCTAATATACGATGATCAATCGATAGACATAAATTAACCATATTGCGAATTGCAATCATATCATCAATAACGACAGGTTTTTTAATAATAGATTCAATCTGTAATATTGTCGCTTGAGGATGGTTGATGATACCCATAGATGAAACAGAACCAAATGTTCCAGTATTATTCACAGTAAACGTACCACCTTGCATATCCTCAGAACGTAATTTTTTGTTACGCGCTTTATTTGCAAGCTCGTTAATTTCACGGGCAATACCTTTAATTGATTTTTCGTCTGCATTTTTAATTACAGGGACATATAATTTGTCTTCATCTGCGACAGCGATAGAAATATTAATATCCTTATGCATAACAATTTCTGAATCTGACCAGCTACTATTTAACAGTGGATACGCTTTTAGCCCTTCTGCAACAGCTTTTACGAAAAATGCAAAGAAAGTTAAATTATATCCTTCACTTTCTTTGAAGCTTTGCTTATGATAGTTACGTGTTTTTACTAGATTTGAAGCGTCCGATTCTACCATCATCCATGCATGCGGTATTTCATTGACACTATTTACCATGTTTTGAGCGATTTGCTTACGAACACCATTAACTGGAATTGCTGACCCTGGAGAAGGTTCATTGTAATACGCTTGTTTTGTAACTTTAGGTGAATCTTTAGGTGCTACAACTGTTGAAGGTGTTTTGTTCGTACCTTCTTTAATTACTTTTTCAATATCTTTTTTCGTAACTCGACCTTCAAAACCAGTACCAATCACTTCAGATAACTCGATTTGATTTTCTGAAGCAAGTTTAAATACCACTGGTGAAAAGCGACCATTGTTTTTGGGTTTATCTTCATGTGAAGCGCTATTAACATTATCATCTATATCATTTGAAGCAACCTCTTGAGGTTCATTAGATTCTGTTGTTTGTTGTGTATTTGAATTGTTTGTTTCTTGCGATTCATCACCAATATCAACAAGGCATATGACTTCATTTACCGCTACTGTTGTGCCTTCTTCTACTATAATTTCTTTAATTGTTCCTGAAAATGAAGATGGCACTTCTGCTGTCACTTTATCAGTGATAACTTCGCATAATGGATCATATTCTTCAACAGTATCTCCTACAGATACAAGCCATTGTTCTATTGTACCTTCATGCACACTTTCACCGAGTTTAGGCATTTTGATTTCCATGATTGTGCCTCCTTAAAATTCTGCGAGTTCTCGCATTTTAATTTTTATCTTATCTGGATTGATCATAAACTCGTCTTCGAGAGTTGGTGCAAATGGCATTGATGGAACATCAGGTCCCGCAAGTCTCATTATAGGTGCATCTAAATCAAATAAACAGTTTTCAGATATAATCGCAGATACTTCAGAAATAATACTACCTTCTAAGTTATCTTCTGTAACTAATAATACTTTACCAGTCAATTTAGCACGTTCAATAATTGTTTCTTTATCTAAAGGATAAACTGTACGTAAATCAACAACTTCTACATTAATACCATCTTCAGATAACATATCTGCTTGCTTGGATACAGTAATTCACACATAAACCATAAGTGAAAACAGTTATATCATCACCTTCACGTTTTACATCAGCTTTACCGATAGGCACAGTATAATAGTCTTCTGGTACTTCTTCTTTTAATAATCGATATGCTTTTTTATGTTCAAAGAAGAGCACTGGGTCATTCGTCTCAATTGATGACAATAATAAACCTTTTGCATCATAAGGTGTAGACGGTATAACAATAGTCAATCCAGGTGTCGATGCAAATATCGCTTCAACGCTTTGTGAATGATAAAGCGCACCATGAATTCCGCCACCAAACGGCGCACGAATTGTAATGGGACATTGCCAATCATTATTGGAACGGTACCTCATCTTAGCAGCTTCACTAATGATTTGGTTTGTAGCAGGTAAAATATAATCAGCGAACTGAATTTCAGCAACAGGACGTTTACCTAACATTGCGGCGCCTATACTTGTACCAACTATATTAGATTCTGCTAATGGCGTGTCTAATACACGTGCCTCACCATATTTTTCTTGTAATCCTAAAGTGACTCCAAATACGCCGCCTTTTATACCGACATCTTCTCCTAATACGAAAACGTCATTATCTTTTTCCATTGATTGGTCTAGCCCTTGATGGATAGCTTCTAAATAGGATAATTTAGCCATTGTTTGAGCCTCCTTCTTCGTAAACGTGTGTATAAGTTTCTTCTGCTGATGGATAAGGTGCTTGCTCAGCTTCCTTAGTTGCTTGGTTGACTATTTCTTTATGTTCTTTTTCTAAATCATCTAACCAGCCTTCATCAATAAAACCTTCTTCAAGTAAAAATGCTTTGAATTTAAGGTTACAATCTAAAGATTTAAGTTCATCGCGTTCTTCTTTTGAACGGTATTTATCATCATCATCAGATGAATGAGCAGTCATTCTCGTACACATAGCTTCTATTAGTGTTGATCCACCGCCATTTAAAGCACGTTCTCTAGCTTCTTTCATTACTTTATACATAGCTATTGGATCATTTCCATCCACATGCTCGCCATGTATTCCATAGCCAATAGCACGGTCAGAAAGTTTTTCAGCACCATATTGAAGTGAATCAGGAACTGAAATTGCATATTTATTGTTTTCAATTACACAAATAAACGGTAATTTATGTACTCCTGCAAAGTTTAATCCTTCGTGAAAATCACCTTGGTTGGAACTACCTTCACCGACAGTTGTCATTGCTATGTTTGCTTTGTTATCCATTTTCAAAGCTAAAGCGGCACCAACAGCGTGTAAAATTTGAGTTCCTACCGGAGAACCTTGAGAAAGCATCCCTATGTCACTTTGACCAAAATGAGAAGGCATTTGTTTTCCACCTGAATTGATATCATCACGTTTACCAAAAGCGGCTAACATAGAATTCAGAGGTGTCATACCTAAATAAGTTACAAGCGCTAAATCTCTATAATAAGGTGAAGAAATATCACCTTTTTGCATAGCATAAGCCATACCTATTTGTGTTGCTTCTTGTCCTTGGCAGCTAATGACAAAGGGGATTTTGCCCGCACGGTTTAATAGCCACATACGTTCATCTATTTTACGACCTAAGTCCATCCATTTGTACATTGCTTGTAGGTCTTCTTTTTCTAAGCCTACAGATTTATAATCAAACATTTTATTGCCTCCTTATTAAACGTGAATCGATCTATTCTCAACTTTTAATCCTAATTCCATTAACACTTCAGAAAGAGAAGGATGTGCATGGGTTGTTAAACCAAGTTCTAATGTTGAGCCATTCATAAATTGGAATAACGACACTTCATTAATCAGTTCTGTGACATGAGGTCCAATCATATTCAGCCCTAATACAGTATCATTTTCTTGATCGATTACGACTTCACAAAAACCACTTTGATTTTGTGTGTCTTCAATTACAGCTTTACCAATTGCTTTAAACGGCACTTTTACTGTGCGTGCTTTAATATTTTCTGCTTTGGCTTCTTCTATATTTTTGCCAATACTCGCTACTTCGGGTTGACTATAAACGCATCTTGGCATTTTTTGATAATCTATCGGTAATGGCGATGCATCAAACATATGATCAATCGCAATCATTCCTTCTTTTGAACCTACGTGTGCAAGTTGCAATTTACCGATACAATCACCCGCGACGTAAATATGCTTATCTTCAGTTTGTTGATATTCATTGACGATGATGTGCTTTTTATCAGTCAACTTGATTTTAGTATTATTTAGGCCGATATCATCAGTGTTCGGTTTACGACCTATCGAAACGAGTGCTTTGTCAAATGTAACCGACTTTTCATTTAATATTATTGTTATCTTATTTTCATCAATTACAATATTTTCTTCACCTAGTTGAGTGTTTTCATAAAACGTTACACCACGCTTAGATAATTCTTGTTTTAATACTTTTGCTACTGATTTACTTTCAGTTGGTAGAATACGATCTCCGGCTTCAATCACTGATACCTCGACACCAAAATCTACTAGTAATGATGCAAATTCTAAACCAATTACACCGCCTCCAACAATTGCGATAGAATTTGGTAGTTGCTCAAGATTTAAAATGTCATCACTAGAAAGAACGATATTATGATCAAATGGCAAAAATGGTAGTTCCATTGGTTGAGAACCAGTACAAATTAGCACGTTATTATTCGGAATTAATTCTGACTCACCATCTTCAAATTCTACTGAAACTGTACCACTTTGCGGTGAAAAAATGGAAGGCCCTAATAAACGACCAGTACCATTAAATACATCGATTTTATTATGGTCCATCAAATGTTTCACACCGTTAAACATTTGATTAACGACTTCATGTTTACGTTCTTGAACGCGCGAAAAGTTCAATTTAAAATCATTTATATCAACACCATATTCACTTGAGTTTTTAACTGTATGCATAACCTCAGCTGATTTTAAAAGTGCTTTTGTTGGGATACATCCTTTATGTAAACAAGTGCCTCCAAGTAAAGACTTTTCTACAAGTGCAACTTTTTTTCCTAGTTGAGATGCTCGAATTGCCGAGACATAACCCGCTGTACCTCCGCCTAATATTACTAAATCATATTTTTCTTCTGACATGCTTGCACTCCTAACTATAAACTTTAGCACTTTCTATACCTTCTAAAACAAGCGATGTGCGAGTCGCTAAAGCGTCCATTTCTTTTTCACCGGGGTAGATTGTCACCGGTGCTATCCAATCGACATAAGATTGGATTAAGGATGTTAATATTTTATTATAACTCAGTCCGCCAGTAAGGATAACTTGATCAACGTTTCCTTTAAAAACGATTGCGCGTTCACCAATCGCTTTCGCGACTTGATATGCTAATGCATCAAACGCTAGTTTTACATCACTATCTGATTCATATTTATGTGATAACACTTTTAAATCATTTGTTTTAAACATATTAACAAAACCACCTTCTTTGCTCAAAAAGTGATTCATTTCTTGTGGTGTAAAATTGCGTTTATAACCATATTCATATAACAAATCATTTGGTATAGAACCTGCCCGTTCAGGACTAAAAGGACCCTCGCCTAGCAAGCCTTCGTTCACATCAACGACAAGACCCTGTTTATGTGCGCCAACAGTTATACCACCACCCATATGAGCAACAATAACGTTAACTTGTTTATAAGTTTTACTGGATGAATTTGCATATAAGCTTGCAACAGCTTTTTGGTTTAATGCATGAAAAATACACCTTCGCTTAATATCTTTGATACCTGTAACTCTAGCAATATCCATTAATTCATCTACAACTACAGGGTCAATTGTAAAAACAGGTATTTGAAGATCTTGACTTAATTCGTAACCGATAACCCCACTTAAGTTAGATGCATGGTCACCATATTTAAATGTTCGAAGTTCATTATACATCGTTTCGTTGATTGTATAAACGCCACCACGTATGGGTTTCAATAATCCCCCTCTACACGCAATGCCATCAAAGTCACTAAAATTCACACCAGCTACATTTTTTACAAAACGTTCAATTTCAAATCGTCGATGTTTGATTTGTTCTATCAAATTTAAGGAAGTAATTTCGAGGTCATGCCGTATTGTTTCATTATAATTGCAATACGCATCTGTATAAATAGCAACCTTAGAAGATGTGCTTCCTAAATTAAGCACTAAAATTTGAGACATTGCCCCACCTTCTTTATTGAAAATAAAATAGAAAGTTATTAACTTTAACTGCTCAAGGAACATAGATTTTATTATTATGCAACGGCTAGATTACCGGCTTCAAAATTGAAATAAATAGTCAACTTTGAAAAAGTCATCGCACATAAAAGGATTATATTAAACTATTTATAATATCCACTTATATTTTACATCAAATAGACAAAATATAAAATTAATAACCTATTTTATATCGCAACAAGTAAAATGAGCCTTTCATAGCAAGGTCAATTTAAAACTTTTAGGGCTAACAATAATGAATCAAGTTTGTTTTGTTTATTATCAGCTCTAGAAGTAAGTACAATTGGAAATTTTGCGCCTAAAACTAGGCTTGCTACACGTGCACCACCAAAGTATGTGAATGACTTGTATAACGCGTTGCCAACATCAATATGTGATACAAGCAAAGCATCGACGTCACCGACTACAGTAGACTTTATATTCTTTTTAATAACGCTTTCCATGCTGATTGCATTATCAAAAGCTAGAGGACCGTCAACAATTAAATAATCATCCGCATCTCTATTAAAAATATTTTTGATTTTTTCAGAATCCGTAGAAGATGGGATTTTCCTTGTAACTTTTTCGACAGATGATAATAAACCTACTTTAAACTGTTCATAACCTAATGCCTTACTAAATACTGACAAATTTTTAATAATTTGTCTTTTTTCCTCTACTGAAGGTGAAATATTTAAAGCAACATCACTCATCATTAATGTTTTATGATAATTTGGTATATCGAAACATGCGACATGACTTAGAAAACCATGATTTTCTATAAAATTTTTATTGCTTAAAATAAAAGATAGTAATGATGAAGACGTTAAATTACCTTTCATTAACATCGAAACTTTACCACGTGATAAATCTTGTGCACATTGTTTAAATAATTCATTTTCATCATCAAATGTATAAATGTGAATTCTGTTTAATAATCGTGCGTCTATATTAAAAGATCTAATAATTTCAGTAAGATCATGTGTATCATATAAAAACACTTCTATATCTGTTAAAGTAAGTGCTTCTATCACGACTGAAAGCATCTTTTCATCATTTGCATATAAAATGGCTATATTACCTTTTAAAGTTGTAGTCGGTTCAATTAAATGTTGATATTGCATGAAAACCAACACCTTTCCCTATAAGTAAAGTAGTATTTATACGTTCGCATTATTAATCATTAAGGTGATTTTGTTCTATCATTTCTTTAGCATTCTGACGTGTAAGCTCAGTAACACTTGCTCCAGAAATCATTCTTGCTACTTCATCAATACGTTCTTCACCGGTTAATTCTTTAACATGAGTAGTTGTTCTGTTATCTTTAGAAGCTTTACTAATAAATAAATGTTGATCACTCATTGTCGCTACTTGTGGTAAATGAGAAATGCAGATTACTTGTATATGTTGTGCTAAGTCTTTCATTTTCTGAGCCATCTTCTGTCGTTGCTTGACCTGAAACACCAGAATCTACTTCATCAAATAAAATCGCTGTTTGCCCTCTTGTTTTTACAAAGATTGTTTTGAGCGCCAACATAATTCTAGATAATTCTCCTCCAGAAGCGATTTTATTTAAGCTTTTAAGCGGTTCACCTTTATTAGGGCTTATTAGAAATTCTACAAATTCAATGCCTTCACGGTTAGGTGTATCTAATGGTTTAAAGGAAATTTCTAAGTTCGCGTCTTTCATTTGTAAGTTTTGAATTTCATCCACAATATTGTCTCGCAGTGATTGAGCTACAACACGACGTTCTTGAGATAATTTTTTACCTAACTTGAAAACTTTATCATAAAGTGATTCTATTTCTTCACGCAATTGTGACGTACTCTCTTCATAGTTCTCAATTTTGTTGATTTCATTATCCAATTTATCTTGGTAAACAATAAGCTCACTAATATCTTTGCCATATTTGCGTTTCAAGCTGTTTAAGACGTTCATTCTAGCTTCTAGTTCATTAAGATACTGTTCGTCAAATTCAGTGTTTGTGAGTTCATCATATAGCTGATGTTTCGCATCGTCTAATGTGTAGTAAAATTGATCTACATCTTCTTTAAGACGATCATATTTATCAGGCAAAATATCACTAATTGATTGAAGTCTGGTTACTTAATTCATACAAACGATCGGTAATTGCATGTTCATCAGTTAATGTTAGATGTGCATTGCTTAGTGCTAGGCTTAAATTTTCAGAGTTTTGAATGCGTTTAATATCTGTCTCAAGTTGTGAAACTTCTCCATCAGTTAATTGAGCTTCCTGTAATTCCTCATATTGAAATTTAAGTAAATCTAATCGCTGAAGCAGTGCTTGATCCGCAGTTTCCAAATCTTCAAGTTCTTTCTTTTTAGCTTTATATTGATCAAAAGTAGACACATAATCATCAAGCAAAGATTTATATGTATCCTCTGCATAATTATCTAATAATTGTAAATGATATTTTTGCTTTAATAATGATTGCGTTTCATGCTGGCCATGTATATCTAACAATTCTTGCATTATTTTTCGCAAGTCTTGTAGTGTAACAATTTGATTATTCACTCTACACATACTTTTTCCAGAACTAAAGATTTCTCTTTTAACTAATAAAAAATCTTCGTCTATATCAATTGATAAATCACGTAATATGGAAATAGCTTCTTTACTCTCATCAATGTCGAAGATACCTTCAATAATTGATTTCTTTTCCCCATGTCTTACATAATTTGAAGAAGCACGCATGCCAATGAGTTGACCAATTGCATCAATGATAATTGATTTACCCGCACCTGTTTCACCACTTAATACTGTTAAGCCCTCACCAAAATGCACTTCTAATTCATCAATGATTGCAAATTGCTTAATAGATAAAGTTTGTAGCATCCTTATATCACTTCCTTATACTTATAATAAATTAAAGATGCGTGTCTTAATTTTTTCGCTCGCAGAATCATCTCTACAGATAATTAAACAAGTATCATCACCGCAAATAGTTCCTAAAACTTCTTCCCAATCAATTTGGTCTAAAATTGCACCGATTGATTGAGCATTACCAGGTAATGTTTTTAGAACTAATAAATTGCCTGTTCCATCAATGTTTACAAAAGAATCCATTAAATAGCGACCTAATTTTTCTAAAGGATGATATTTTCGATCATTTGGCAAACTATAGACATATTGTCCTGCAGAGTCGGTACCTTTATAAGTTGCAACTCTTTAATGTCTCTTGAAACAGTTGCTTGAGTGACGTTCAATTCGTACTCATTTAAACGCTTTACTAATTCATCTTGTGTTTCTATCTTTTCATTTGAAATGATTTCTCGTATTTTTATATGTCTCACTGATTTTTTAGCCATGTATAGCACCTCTGTAAACGAATATTTATACATTTATTTTACCACAAGCATAAGAATTCTACTACTAAAGTTAATTTGAAATATCGCTAAATATATCACGTTAATTATGCTATATATCAGTAAAATGTCACTATAAGGTATACAAATATGAGTTGTAAAATTTCAGCAAATTATGTAAAGAATCATTAAATTGATGAATAATTATTGAATAATATATTTTCACTCAATAAAAAATCACACTACATATACGTAGCATGATTCTTTGAGCTATTAAGTATTTTATTAACTGAACATTATTTAAAGATGGGAACCGTTATAAATAATTATCTAAAGCATCCTATTTATGATTCACGATTATTAAATAATTCAATAATACCTTCAAGATCTTGAGTATTATATGATTCCGGTAATTCATTTAAGCACTGATAAGCGGCATCAGCGTGAAACTTCAACTTATCTTCTGCACCAGTTTGTCCTAATAAAGATACGTAAGTGCTTTTATCATTTTCGATATCACTACCTACTGCTTTTCCTAATTTTGCTTCATCGCCATAGATATCTAGCAAATCATCTTTAATTTGAAACATTAAACCTAAATGTTCACTGTATGTTTCTAACAAATCTGCCACAGATTGTTCTGGTTCAGCAATATCAACTGCGGCCATAACTGCAAATTTAAGTAGCGCACCCGTTTTAGCGTTATGAATTTTTTCAAGTGTATTTAAATCTATTGATGAGCCTTCACTTTGCATATCTAAAGCTTGACCACCTACCATACCTAAGTGTCCGCTCGCATATGACAAACGCTTAACAAGCTTAATTTTAACAGTATCAGTTAGATTTGAGTCATTGGTAATGATTTCAAAAGCTTTGGTAAGTAGTGCATCTCCGGCAAGTATCGCTTTCCATTCACCAAAAACTTTATGATTTGTAAGTTTGCCTCTACGATAATCATCATTGTCTAACGGTGGCAAATCATCGTGAATTAATGAATATGTGTGGACTATTTCTAATCCTAAGGCAGATGATAATCCGGATTTATATTCATTTGATAACATATCTAAAGTTAATAATAATAAGACAGGTCTTATTCGTTTACCGCCTCGCTTCTAAAGAATAACGCATACTCTCTTCTATATTAGTGTTGAGTGAAGACTCTGGAACTGTTGTAGATAACTTTTGATTAATTTCTTCTATTAAATTATTCATCTTGTTATTCTCCATCGTTATCAATCGTCTCCTCATTTTCAACATTTTCATCAGTCATGAGCTCATTAACTTTCTTTTCAGCATCTTTCAATGTTTCATCACAAGTTGCAGATAATTTCATACCACGTTGATATAAATTTAAAGATTCTTCTAATGATACATTTTCATTATCAAGTTTTTGAACGATGCCTTCGAGTTCTTTCATCATTTCTTCAAAACTTTGTGTATTACTATTACTCATCTTTACACCTTACTTTCTTAACTTGTGCATCAACAACGCCATCTTTCATTGTTAATACAATGTTATCATTTTCAGCTAAGTCATTCGTACTTGTTATTACATCATCATCTTTATTCACAATTGTATAGCCACGTAACATTGTGTTTGTTGGACTTAGATTATTTAAGCTTTCTAGTTTACTAGCAAGTTTATTTTGTTGATTGGTAATAAAATTATTCATGACTTTATTTAAATCTGTACGCTTTTGATTATTTGTTAATTGTTCTCTATTAATATTTTGTTTGAAATTTTTCAAGTTAAACTTATTAGTTAATAGTTGCAATTGTTGCTGTTCATTTTTAATTCTTAAATTCATTGATAGGCTTAACTGCTTTTCTAAATCATCACGTTTTTGAATTTGTTGGTCATATAACAAAGTTGGTGTTTGGAACTTGTAATATGAAGATACATGTTCCAAGTGTTTTCTTTGTTGTTGCATATGTTGTTTAATAAAACGAGTGAGTGAAAGGTTCGTTTGCTTTAAATATTGACGTAATTCATATTGATCTGGTGTTGCCATTACTGCTCGCTTGTGTTGGTGTAGCAAGCACGTACATCAGCTACGAAGTCACTTAATGTAAAATCAGTTTCATGTCCAACAGCGGATATGATTGGTGTTTCACAAAAATATATTGCCTTTACTACATCTTCTTCGTTAAAGTTCCATAAATCTTCTATAGAACCACCACCACGACCTATGATAATTGTATCAACATTTAATTGATCAGCCTGTTGTATCTTTTCGACTATATCATTTTTAGCTTGTTCACCCTGTACTAAAGTATTAATTTGAACTTGCTCAGCTAGTGGATATCGACTATTTATCGTCGTATGAATATCTCTAATTGCCGCTCCAGTACCCGCAGTTAACACCGCTATTTTTTGGGGGAATTTAGGAATTAACTTTTTATGATTTTGATCAAAAAAACCATCTTTAGTTAATTTCTTTTTCAACTGTTCTAATTTTTGGTATAAATTACCTACCCCATCAATATGCATTTTATTAACATAGATTTGATAATTTCCTCTACGCTCATAAACAGAAACGCGTGCTTCTAGTAATACTTCGTCACCTTCTTTAGGATCAAAATCAATTTTAGAAGCATTGCCTTTAAACATCATTGCACTAATGACACTGTTTTTATCTTTCACATTAAAATAAAGATGACCACTGCTATGCTTTTTAAAGTTAGACAGTTCCCCTTTAATCAATACAGATTGTAAATGGGGATCTTGGTCAAATTTGTATTTAATATATTTAGTTAATGCGGAAACACTTAAATAGTCTGCCATTTTATATCACTCTTTTATTCAATATTGCTCAATACACCATTGATGAATTTATAATGATCATCATCGCTGAATTGTTTCGCTAATTCAACAGCTTCATTTATAATTACTTTTTGTGGCGTTGAACTATGTAACAATTCAAAAGTAGACATTCTTAAAATAATGCGATCTGTTTTCAATAAACGGTCTAGTGTCCAATCTTTTAAATATGGTTGGATTTTTTCATCTAAAATCGTTTCATGATCTTTTACTCCAGTTACTAACCAGTTGATAAAATCGAATTCTAAGTCTGGGTTTTCATCTGTAATAAAACTAATTGCTTCTTCAATTGTTAATTCGCTATTTTTCATTTCAAGTTGAAAAAGAGTTTGAAAGGCTTGTGTTCTGGATTCTTTTCGACTCATTATAAACTCCTTCAAGCATTGTATTTTTGTAAATCATTTGAGAAACGTAATAACAAATAGATTGAAATATTCGTTATTACATATCTACAAAATGTATTTAAAGTAAAATTTGCTTATATAATTTTAATTGGTTGGTTCAATATGTGTAATATGAACATTGATTTGGCTAGGTTCAATTGTAGTCATCGTTGTTACAGAATTAAAAATGGTACTTTGGATTGTTTTCGCTGTTTCTGAAATATTGATACCGTAAGACAATGAACAATAGACATCAATATAGATACCATCTTCTCTTGTATCAACTTTAACACCTTTGCTCAGTTGCTTTCTAGTAAATCTTTCAATACTACTATCCTTTAATTCTTTAAAATGACCTTGTATCCCTTTTATTTCAGCTGTTGCAATACTTGCTATAACTGTTAATACCTCAGGTGCAATTTCTATTTTTCCTAAATTGGAATGTGAGGTTTCTGATACTTTGACCATTTCACATACCTCCTATTTAGTTTGATCATCCATGATATTATATTTTTCAAGAAACTTAGTATTAAACTCTCCGCTTCTGAAAATTTCATTATTTAACAAACGAATATGGAATGGAATCGTAGTATCTATACCTAAAACGAGATACTCACTTAACGCGCGTATACCTGTCATAATCGTTTCTTCTCTAGTTGGCTCATGCACAATGAGCTTAGCAACCATAGAATCATAATATGGTGGAATCGTATAATTAGTATAACATGCTGATTCAATTCTTACGCCGAAGCCACCTGGTGCTAAATACTGGGTGATTTGACCAGGTGAAGGCATGAAGTTTTTATATGGATTTTCAGCATTGATACGGAATTCCATCGCATGACCTTCTATTTTGATATCTTTTTGTTTGAATGGCAATTTTTCGCCCATTGCAACTTTTAATTGTAATTTAACTAAATCTACACCTGTAACCATTTCTGTTACTGGGTGCTCAACTTGGATTCTTGTATTCATTTCCATGAAGTAAAAATCATTAGAATCTAAATCATATATAAATTCAATTGTACCTGCGTTTTCATAATTAACAGCTTTTGCTCGCTCTGACTGCGACGTTACCCATTTCTTGACGTTTCTCTTCAGATAAAATTGGAGATGGCGCTTCTTCAACAAGTTTTTGCATTCTACGTTGTATAGTACAATCGCGTTCACCTAAATGGACAACGTTACCAAAACTATCACCCATGATTTGAATCTCTATATGTCTGAAATTCTCAATGAATTTTTCGAGATATAGACCACCATTACCGAACGCAGTTTCCGCTTCTTGTTGTGTCATTTTAAAGCCAGTTTCCAATTCTTTTTCATCACGAGCCACACGGATACCTTTACCGCCACCGCCGGCAGTTGCTTTAATAATAACTGGATAACCAATTTTATCGGCAATGCCTTTTGCATCGTCGATATCCTTTACAAGACCTTCGCTGCCTGGGACAACAGGCACTTCCGCGCGTTTCATTTCTTCTTTAGCAACGTCTTTAATACCCATCTTTTGGATAGATTCGTAACTTGGTCCAATGAATTTCAGTTGGCAGGCCTCGCATAGTTCAGCGAAATCACCATTTTCCGCTAAAAATCCGTAGCCAGGATGTATACCGTCACAACCTGTTGATGTTGCGATAGATAAAATGTTTGGGATATTTAAATAAGAATCTTTAGATTGTGTTGGGCCAACGCAATATGCTTCATCAGCAATTTGAGTATGTAAAGCGTCTTTATCTCCTTCAGAGTATATAGCCACAGTTTGTAATCCTAAATCGTGACATGCACGAATGATTCTTACCGCAATCTCTCCTCTATTTGCAATTAATATTTTATTCATTATTTCACCTTGAATAACGGTTGGCCATACTCTACCATTTGACCGTCTTCTACTAGAATTTCAGCAATTTCTCCAGTTACTTCAGCTTGTATTTCATTAAACAATTTCATTGCTTCTAAGATACACACTGTTGATTCGTTTGTAACTGAATCTCCAACTTGTACATATGCACTTTCTTCAGGTGATGGTGATTTATAAAATGTCCCTACCATTGGCGCATTAATTGTTTGTAAGTTGTCTTCCACTGCGTTTGTATTTACTTCCTCTGAACTTTGCGTGTTTACAGGAGCTGACATTACACCTTGTTGCGGTGAAACTTGTTGCATTGGTTGTTGTGAAATTTGAGGTGTAATGATTTCAGTTTCTTTTTCTTTTTTTAAATTAACAACGTTGCCTTTATCTTCTATATTGATTTCAGTCAAGCTAGATTGATCAAGAATTTCTATTAATTCTTTAATTTCTTTAAAATTCATAAGTACTGACTCCTTCAGATTGTTTTCATTTACCTAGTTTATTTTACTTTAGTGAAATGTTCAATTCAAGCATATACATGCTTTCAATAATAAAGTGTTTATTCTTTATAAAGTTCTATATAGATATAATTTAATGATAATTCTATTTATTATAACGTTTTTTTAATGGAATGGGGCCATGTTATTGTAATTAATTGATATAAAGTTTAAATTCTTTTGAATAATACTATTATAACAGTCGTTTGTTTATTATAAAATGAAAAAATAAAATAACCTTTCCAACGTTTCGTGAATTGGAAAGGTTATTAATAAATATGGCTAAACTAAAAATAATAAATATGATTATTTTTATAAGTGTTAACCTCTTGAAATATAACTACCATCGCCTGTGTTAATTATAAGTGTGTCGCCTTCATTTACAAATAACGGCACATTTAGTGTATAACCAGTTTCTACTGTAGCTGATTTTGTTGCTCCGTTAGCAGTATCACCTTTTATACCAGGTTCTGTTTCTGTTACTGTAAGTTCAACAGTTTTTGGCAATTCAACGCCAAGTGTTTCACTTTCGTAAGTTTGAATTTGAACTTCCATATTAGCTTTTAAGAAATTCAATTCATTTTCTAAATAATCGGCTGCTAATTCTGTTTGCTCAAAAGTTTGATTATCCATGAAAACATGTGTATCACCATCTGCATATAAATACTGCATGCGGTGATTTTCAATCATAGCAGTTTCGACTTTTTCGCCGCCTCTGAATGTTTTCTCCTGAATAGCACCAGTTCTTAAATTACGTAATTTTGAACGCACAAATGCAGATCCTTTACCTGGTTTTACGTGTTGGAAATCTAATACTTTCCATATACCATTATCTACTGCAATTGTTAAGCCTGTCTTAAAATCATTAACCGAAATCATTCAGTTTCCTCCTCAATTATAAGGTCTTCTATAAAATAATAAGGTTTTTAGCGCATTTAGTAAAGCATTCACAACCATTTTCTGTAATTAAAACGTCATCTTCAATGCGAACGCCACCTAATCCGTCTAAATAAATACCAGGTTCAATTGTAACACAGTTATTTATCTCTAATTTAGCTTCTGATTTTCTAGATAGATTGGGTCCTTCGTGTACATCTAACCCTATCCCATGTCCAAGGGAATGACCAAACGCATCACCATATCCTTGTCCAGTAATATAATCTCTAGCGATAGCATCTAAAGCTTTGCCTGTAACACCTTGTTTAGCGGCTTCAATGCCTTTAATATTAGCTTCTAAGACAATATTGTATATTTCTTTGAGTTTAGGATCTGGTTCACCTATAGCAAACGTACGTGTGATATCAGAAGAATAACCTTTATAATATGCACCGAAATCTAAAGTAATCAGTTCACCTTGATTAATAACTTTTTCACTTGCGACACCGTGTGGCAACGCACCTCTGACACCTGAGGCAACAATTGTATCAAATGAAGTACCTTCTGAGCCTAGTTCTAACATTTTACTTTCTAATTTAGCTTTTAATTGCTGTTCAGTCATACCTGCTTTTGCAACAGTTAAGATATACTCATACGTCTCATCAACAATTTCAGCAGCTTTTTGAATAAGTTTAATTTCGCTATCATCTTTTACTTCTCTGATTTTTTCAATTAAACCAGAAACACTGATTAAGCTAATGTAGGATTTGCTTAATTGTAAGTATGTATCATAGCTGACTAAATCACCTTCAAAGCCTACATTCTGGACGTTTAACTTTTCCAATTGTGCTTTCACTTCTTCTATGAGACCACCTTTTTGTTTAATGATCTCAAATTGAGTAGCTTGGGAAGTTGCTTGCTCTATGTACCTAAAGTCTGTAATCAATAAGTTTTTATCTTTTGTAATAACAAGCGCGCCACTTGTACCTGTGAATCCTGATAAATACCTTCTATTAAAATCGGTTAATACAACAATCGCTTCCAAATGTTTTGTTTCTAAGGCAGAATTCAGTTTTTCTATTCTAGTCATCTGTCTTCCTCCTATTCAATAAATTTGTACATTTTCTTTTTATACATTAAAATGATAGCATAATTATTATGTGAATATATAGTTTTTGAATTAGGAGAGAGTTATGAAGAAAAAAATTATAGCTATATTAAGTGCTTCATGTTTACTAGTAGGTTGTGGTAGTCAAAATTTAGGTCCTTTAGAAGAAAAGACCACACAACTTCGTGATGAAAATCATAAATTAAAAAGTAATATTCAAGAATTAGAACAAACTATCGACAAAGAAAAAACAAACGTTGCTTCACTTAAGAAAGACAAAGAAAACATTAAACAGGCTAAAAACAATAAAAAGAAAGTAACAAATTTAAAAGCATCATCTAAATATTATCAAAATATAGCAAAAGCAGTTGATCAATATAATGATATTGAAAGTGATGTAACAAAAAATAAAAATGATAAAAAGATTCTTGGTAAGTTGACTGACATAACGAATAAAATCGATTCTGCGCACACTACATATGAAAATGATATTGATAAAGATAAAATGAGTGATGAAGATAAGAGTAAAAAGAAAAACATCACTAAATTAAATAAAGACCTTAGTTCAGCAATAAATGACATTAGAGATGGTTATAGCGAGAAAGATAAGAAGAAACTTAAAAAAGGACAAAAAGCCCTATCAACCATTAGTATCGATAATAAACAGAGTTAACAACTAAATAGGAGTGTTATAAATTGAAACGAGCAATATTTTATATAATAATCGCAATCGCGAGCAATTGGGTTAATCCTCAATTTAGATTCGTTTATATTCAGTTTTGTTAGTATGGCAATTAGTTTTGCTGTATTTGCGGGGATTATATATGCGATATATTACTTCTTCTTTTTAACAGAAGATCAACGAAAGTATAAACGCGCACAAAGAAAATATAAAAGACGCAATAGAAAAAAATAATTTTATTGCGCTATCTTACTCTTAAAACTTTTATTTAAATCTATCTAACTTTATATGTAACAAAAAATGTGAGGATACAGTCATTAAAGACTGTATCCTCACATTTTTTGATTTCGATAATTTTATTTACGATAATTCCATTCGTCAGCTTTATATTTTTCAATAAGTTTATTCACTTCTTCTTGTTGTTTATGCGTTAAGTTTAGTGGTTTAAAATCAATATTCAACCCTTTCTTGAAACCTATTTCAAAAGCCTCTTCCATTTCGGGTATTGTAATATGTCGGTCTGAAATATCATTAATCGCCACTGCTTTTTCTACGAAAGATTGTTTCATTTTATCTTTTAAACGCTCGTTTTTAAAAATGAACATATCGAATAAATCATCAATGTCGACGTCTTGTAACAATGAACCATGTTGTAAAATGACGCCTTTTTGACGTATCTGCGCACTACCCGCTATTTTACGCCCTTCTACAACTAACTCATACCAACTAGGAGCATCAAAACATACAGCGCTTCTTGGTTGTTTTAATTTCTCACGTTCTTCTTTTGAACGAGGGATTGAAAAGGATGCTTCGAAGCCTAAAGCCTGAAACCCTTCTAACAAACCTTCAGATATCACTCTGTATGCCTCTGTTACGGTCGAGGGCATCTCCGGATGAGATTCTGGTACAATAACACTATATGTAAGTTCTTTGTCATGTAGCACGCCTCTGCCACCTGTTTGACGTCTGACTAAACCATATCCCTTTTCTTGTACTTTTTCTATATCTATTTCTTTAGTCAGTCTTTGGAAATAACCAACAGATAATGTTGCTTGGATTCCACGTGTAAAATCTAATAACTGGATCAATTTCTCCCCTAGAAACAAAATTAAGCAGCGCTTCGTCCATTGCCATATTGAAATATGGATCGTTACTTCCTGTATTTATAAAATTCCAAGATTCAGTCACACTAAAAACCCCAATCAATAAATTAAATTGTTTTAATATTCATTTTATGTTATCGTTTGCACTAATTGTCTAAGTTTGTCAGCATTATCCAATAAATTAAATAAAAAATTTTGATAAATTGTGCTAACAGTCTTATAATATATAATATCGGTTAATTAGGGAGGATGCAAGATGAGTAATTTTTGGTTTATACCTTTAGCGACATTAATAATAATCATCGCTTACATGCTAATCAATTATCTTCTTAACAAGAGAGCAGTCACTGAATTAAACCAAAATGAATTCCATAATGGTTTGCGTAAAGCTCAAGTTATTGATGTAAGAGAAAAAGTGGATTATGATTACGGACACATTAACGGTGCACGCAACATTCCAATTACAACGTTTAAGCAAAGATATCAGGGATTGAGAACTGATCAACCTATTTATCTATGTGATGCAAATGGCATTGCGGGTTATCGTCTTGCTAAAATATTGAGAAAGAATGGTTATAAAGATATCTACATGTTAAAAGGTGGATATAAAAAGTGGACTGGTAAGATTAAGTCGAAAAAATAAATGTATAAATAAGTATTGTGTTTATAAAACTTGATTTACATTAGCTTAACTCTACATACTCATTTTTATAGCGGATTATTGACCTTAATGGGTGAATAATTCGCTATTTTTAATATCTACAAATGTATCCAAAAATTTAGTCGCGGTTTCCTTACTGGATTTATTGCTTTTTAAAATAACTATGGTTATTTGATATAAGATACTTTGACATAATGAAACGATTTTGATTAATCATAAGAATTTAATATAAAAAAGTACTACTCCGATTATAATTTCAACGGAGTAGTACTTTTATTATGAGCATGAGTATTCATTACTCAAAAATTTTATTCTTTTTCTGAACGTAGATTTTCAAATTTCAATACTGGATGACGTGCGGCTTTCGTTTCATCCAATCTATCTATAATTGTAGTATGAGGTGCTTCCAATACTTTGTCTGGATCTTCTTTAGCTTCATTAGCTATTTCAATCATTTTATCACAGAAATAATCTAAAGTTTCTTTTGACTCAGTTTCTGTCGGTTCAATCATCATACCTTCATCCACGTTAAGTGGGAAATAAATTGTAGGTGGATGAACACCGAAGTCTAGCAAACGTTTAGCCATATCTAATGTACGCACACCGTGTTCTTTTTGTTTAGAACCACTTAGCACAAATTCGTGTTTACAATATTGTTCATATGGTATTTCAAAGTGGTCTTTTAATCGAGCCTTAATATAGTTAGCATTTAACACAGCGACTTCTGAAACTTCTTCAAGACCTTTATTACCCATCGTACGAATGTAAGTATATGCTCTTAAATAAATTCCAAAGTTACCGTAGAACGGTTTAACGCGACCGATTGAATTTTCAATATCATTATCATATTTATATTCGTTATCTTCTTTAATAACCATAGGTTTTGGTAAGAAACTAGCTAGTTCTTTCTTAACACCTACTGGACCTGAACCTGGTCCACCGCCACCGTGAGGACCTGTGAATGTTTTGTGTAAGTTTAAGTGTACAGCGTCAAATCCCATATCACCTGGTCTTACTTTATCCATAATTGCATTTAAATTTGCACCATCGTAGTATAATAGGCCGCCTCGCTTCATGAACGATATTTCTGATGTCCATAATATTCTTTTCAAAAATCCCTAAAGTATTAGGATTAGTTAGCATAATTGCTGCCGTTTTTTCATTAACTAAACGTTTCAAATCATCAATATCAACTTCACCGCGCTCATTTGATTTAACAGTAACTGCTTTGAATCCTGCAAATGCGGCTGAAGCTGGATTGGTACCATGAGCCGAATCAGGAACAATAACTTCGTCACGGTGACCTTCGCCATTTTTTTGATGATAGGCTTTGAAAATCATTAATGCTGTCCATTCACCATGTGCACCCGCGGCTGGTTGTAATGTAACTTCATCCATACCTGTAATTTCTTTTAACTCTTCTTGTAGGCTATGAATAATTTCTAATGAGCCTTGTACTTGTGATTCATCTTGTAATGGATGTGATTCTGCAAATCCTGGTATTCTTGCAATTTTTTCATTAATTTTAGGATTATATTTCATCGTACATGAGCCTAATGGATAAAATCCTGAATCAACGCCAAAGTTTTTGTTTGAGAGTTCGGTATAATGGCGAACCAAATTTAATTCTGCAACTTCTGGTAATTCTGCTTTATTTTTTCTGATGAATTTATCATCTAATAATTTATCTACAGCACCATTATCAATTTCTTTCTGAGGTAACGAGTATGCATAACGATCCTTTTTAGAACGTTCAAAAATTAGTGGACTAGATTTACTTACTACCATTTAATTCACCCGCTTTCTTAACAAATGTGTCTATTTCATCTTTCATTCTTAATTCTGTTACCGCAACTAACATATGATTATTAAAGTCTTCAGAAGCTTCACTTAAGTCAAATCCTCCGATAATTCCTTCTTCAATTAAAGCATCATTAACTTCTTTAACTGGTTTGTCGAATTTAACTACAAACTCATTAAAAGATGTGCCATTAGCAACTTCAAAACCAGCTTGTTTGAATTGATCTTTTGCATAGTTAGCATTTTCAAAGTTTCGTACCGCGATATCATAAATACCTTGTTTACCTAAAGCTGACATACAAATTGAGGAAGCCAAAGCATTTAATGCTTGGTTTGAACATATATTTGATGTCGCTTTATCACGACGAATATGTTGTTCACGTGCTTGTAAAGTCAATACAAAACCACGATTGCCATCTCCATCTTCGGTTTGTCCTACCAAACGGCCAGGTATTTTTCTCATTAATTTTTTAGTTGTTGCGAAGAACCCACAATGAGGCCCACCAAATTGTGCGGGTATACCAAATGGTTGTGTATCTCCGACAACTATGTCTGCTCCGAAACTACCTGGAGGTGTTAATAAACCTAATGCAAGCGGGTTTGCGTATACAATCATTAAAGCCTTTTTGTCTTCAATAAATGAATTGATTTTTTCTAAATCTTCAACAGAACCATAGAAGTTTGGATATTGTACAGCAACAGTCGCTGTATCATCATCAACCGCTGCTTCAAGCTTATCTAAATCTGTAATCGTGCCATCTAAATCAACTTCAACGATTTCAAATTCTTCACGTGTTTTAACATAAGTTCTTAATACCTGTAAAGCTTGATAATGTAGTCCTTTTGATACAACAACTTTGTTTTTACGTGTTTGGTTGAAAGCTAAAATACATGCTTCTGCAAAACTTGTAATACCATCATACATTGACGAGTTTGCTATATCCATATCAGTTAATTCACAAATTAACGTTTGAAATTCGAAAATCGCTTGTAATTCACCTTGAGAAATTTCTGGTTGATAAGGTGTATAAGCAGTATAAAATTCTGAACGTGAAATCATTGAATCAACAACAGCTGGAGCATAGTGATCATATACCCCTGCACCTAAAAATGATGAATGCGTTTCTTTGGTGATATTTTTGTTTGCGATTCTGCTCAATCGCTTACTTAATGTTGTTTCTGATTCAGCATCAGGTATAGCTAATTCTCTTCCCAGTAAAATATCTTTTGGAACGTCTCCAAAAAGTTCTTTAATAGAATTAGCTCCAATAGTATCTAACATTTCCTTTTTATCTTGCTCTGTTAATGGAATATAACGATGACTCATAGTAACACCCCTTTGGATTATTTAGTAATTTGGTTTTTCTTAACAATTTTAGCCTTAAGTTGCCTTTTTCTAACTTGTACAATCACTTCTTTACCCATTTCAAAAGCATCGCGATTGATTAAAGCTAACCCAATTGATTTACCACTTAATGGTGACTGTGTACCAGAAGTGATTTCACCAATTTCATGGCCATCTAAATCATAGACTGTGTAACCAGTTCTTGGAATGCCTTTGTCTATCATTTCTATACCTACAGTTCTGCGTTTAGAACCATTTTCTTTTTGATCTTTTAGTACACTTTTGCCAATAAAGTCAGCTTCTATCAATGGTTTTGCGACAAATGCGATACCGGCTTCATATGGTGTTATAGACTCTGTTAAGTCTTGACCATGTAGCGGCAGTCCAGCTTCAAGTCTTAATGTGTCTCTTGCACCTAGTCCACAAGGTTGTACATCGAATTCAAGAATTTTTTCCCACAAGTCAGGTGTATCTTCTGCATTACAATAAATTTCGAAGCCATCTTCACCTGTATAACCTGACTGTGAAAGGATTACATTCTTTCCAAAGAATTCAACGTTTTGTTTAAAATCAAAAGGTTTCATTTCTGCTACGTCAACGTTAACATGTTGTTTAACCAAATCACGTGCTTTCGGGCCTTGAATTGCTAATTGACCATAGTCATTTGATGCATTAATTACTTCTGCATCAAAATTTATAGCATTTTCTTTCATCCATTCAAAATCTTTATCTGTATTTCCAGCATTTACTACTAATAGATAAACTTTTTCATCTAATTTATAAGTAATTAAATCATCAATAATCCCACCATTTTCATTACATAGCGCGGTATATTGAGCTTTAGTAGTAGTTAAGTTTTCAATATCATTTGAAAGAAGATATTGTACTAATTTATCTGCTTCAGAACCTTTAATAATAATTTCTCCCATATGACTTACATCAAACAAGCCAATTTCAGTTCTTACTGCATTATGTTCTTCTTTTATACTTGAAAACTGAACTGGCATTGCCCGACCACCAAATTCCACAATTTTAGCCCCGCTATCAACAAAATTTTGGTAAAGCGGTGTATGTTTAAGTTCGTTAGACATGAAGAAACCTCCTAAAAATTTTATAAAAAAAACAGAGTAGACTAATCTACCCTGTTTATGACACTCCAGGAATGCGTCACAGTATTATCCTTTTGCCTGAGAGTTTCGTTAAACTTGCACCTTCGGCGATGGTCTAATGTTATATATAATATAACCTGCCATTCTCTCTAATACTGGTCATTCGCATGTTAACTCTTTCTTGATTTCTTTGTGTAAATCTGAAAGAGAATTACTACTATTCACTTTTATGAATGCGATTTCATTATATCTTGAAACCCTAGATGAATACAAGCTTTTTAAATCAAAAAGTGATTTATTATTAGCATTTGGTCTATTGTTATCATTCTTGATTCTATTGTAAACAATTGTCAAATCACAATCTAACCAAATAATTTTGGTTTGTTGTTTTAAAAAGTCAAATGACTTATCACTTTCTATAATGCCACCACCAGTAGAAATGATATCAAAACGATCCATACACTGTTTTAAATACTTATATTCTAGTGCTCGAAAACCACTTTCACCTAGTTGTTTAAAAATATTAGGAATTGTTTTGTTCTCTTGTTGAACGATATAGGCATCTAAATCGACATAAGTGAGGTGTTCAGCTTTAGCAAGATATTTACCTAAAGTTGTTTTGCCAGTACCCATAAATCCTATAAGGATTATTGGCTCTAAATTGTTATTTTTCAAAAATATCTTCCTTTTTTATAAATAAGTTAATTTGCTTTTCATAATAAGCTTCAATATTATCTAACGTTTTTAGCTGAACGCTAAATTGGAACGTGTAGTTTGTTATTAAAGATAAATATAGCATAAATATGACCATCACAAAAGGATATATATAGCCCGATATATTAAAAAAGTATTTGTTTTTCAAATGTCTTATCCTTATCAAATATTTTCAAGTTAACAAGTAAAGATTTATTTTTTAGTATTCGAAATTTTATCGCCTTTACGTTATTAAGTATTGTGATATTTCCCTTTCCATTAATAGACTTAATAATTTTATTATTTTTAAAGTTATAAGATATAAGTTTATTTTCCTCTTTAATCAAAAGTTGAGTCTCTTTTGATTTATCTATGATTATATTTGCCTTTTTATTCATTAAGTCTTGAGTTAAATCTCTCGCAAATAATTCACTTTCTACATTTAGATGATCATTTGCTAGAAAACCCAAGGCTGTAGTCGATTTAAATATTCCAGGAATTATAGTTAGTAACAATACAGTTATCATTAATGCAAAAAGCATCTCGATATAAGTGAAAGCACTAATCTTTTTTATAATAGCAAATTTCATTTTTTGTTTCCTTTTTTATTATACAAATTTTATTCGCTTTGAGAGTTAAACTATAGCCATCCAAAATCAAACCTTTTTTCAATTCAGATTTGCTGTAGTTATGCATTGAAAGAAGTAGGATTCTTTTCATTTCTATTTCTGATAATTTTTCTTTTGTAGATTGATTTAATTGTAATAACATTGGTAAAAATAATACACAGATCGTAGTGATAATTGAGAAAGAAATAATAGCATCTAAAAATAAAGAAGCAGTGACATTATATTTTTTCAAATCTCATCCTTCCTTTTTCAATATGGAAAACAATTTTATATAAACGGTTATTTCTTGATAGGTAAAGTGTTCCAAATTTATTATTATCACCATTTTTATCAAAGGTTAAATAATTCACATTTGTTCTAGGATGAATATAAGTATTATGAGTTAACTTTATAGGAGGATTTTCATGTTGGGGTTCTCTAACAATAATTTTTGATGAAAAAGTGTTGAATATTAAAGTAATTGGTTTATTATCTTTAATTGCTTTAGATTTTAAATAGTTAAATTGCATAATAAGATTCGTCATAGAATGATTATTTGATTGGAATGAGGAATCATTTAAAGAGATGTGTCTTACTTGCAAAAATAATAACAAACTTACTATACCTAAAACCAATAGCATTTCTATATAAGTAAATGCCTTACTAGTTAGCAACTGCTTCACCATTATTTATTGAAATCGTGGAACCAGTTTTACAATGCTTTTGACTTTCATTAATATATCCTTCTGATACAAGATCATCAATTGATGTTGGCTTTTTATTGTATTTTAATGAATAAGCTTCAATTTGGCTGTCTACCATTTTTAGTTGAGCTTCACAACCAGTAGATTGTATATGTGATGACTGTTTTGCAATGTTAGGCAGGATTAAGATAAGCAATAAACTTATGATTAATAAAACAAGCAACATTTCAATAAGTGTAAACGCTTCTTTATTAAACTGTTTTTTAAGGTTTTTCAAAAAGTGTATATACCCCTTTCCTTTTCATTTTATTGTTTGCATTAAATCAAACATTGGTAACATAATAACGAGATATAAAGATACGATGAGAAAAGCTAATAATGTGAATATACAAGGTTGAATGAATTTTATGAGTTGTTGCAAATAACGTTCTATTTGTGCAATGACTATCTCGCTATATAATTTTAATTCTATTTCAACTCTACCTTTTTTCTCACCTTCTTCTATAAATTCTGTTAATCCTTTTTCAAAACAAGCGATGCTAGTTAAAATTTCACTGAGTGTTAATCCATTTTGTGTTCCGCGTGTTATTTGATCAGCTAAAAATTTTAAATATTTATCATTCTGTTGTTGAGCATAAATCCCCACTATTTTTTGTAAGTTCACACCATTTTTATAAAACAATGAGAATTCAGAGGCAATTCGATACGTTTTATAAAGTTTGAAAAATTTACGTATGATAGGTACTACTAAAACAAACTTATGTTTATGCTTGTATTGATAAAGTATTGTAATAAAGGATAAAGGCTATTGAAGTAATGAATAGAAATATAATGAGGTAAGTAATGAAGGTAGGAAAATAAACAATAAATGTCGATAAAAATAGTTGTAAAGTCGATATTTGGACATCCATATTGTTATATAAATTTTGAAATTCTGGAATAATAGTGTGATTTAGAACGATTAACATTGTTATAAAGATTGTTAATAATAGTAAAGGATATTGAAGTGTTTTAAATAACGCTTTTTTAGCATTATAATTTCTCGATAAATAATCATGTGCATGCGCTAAACTCATAGGTAAATCACTAAATAGCTCTGAGAAATAAATAAGCATCACAACAGGTTGCGGGTATTTTAATATGTGAAGTATTTGATGACAGTTTGCACCATTTTTTAATTCTTCTTCAATTAATGCGGTTACTTTAGGTGATTTAACTTTAATATGTTTTAATAAAAAGCTAAAGGCTTCAGAAAGTGTGAATCCATGTTCTAGTAAATCTTTTAATCTTATTAAAAGTTCTATTTGATTTTTCTCGGTTATTATCTTATATTTAGGTGTTTTAAATATAGCGATCAACTGTTTCTTCACATATCACACCTTCTTTAGACATTTGGTTTAAATGAAAGGATAAATTATGAAAATGCTTCGGTAATGTGTAATCATTATTAAAAAAATAACTTATATCATGTTGCAGTAACTGTTCATAAATCAATTTTCTTTCACTGTTATAAGTTGTAATCAGTCTTTGGTTTAATACACTCAAAATAGATTGATTAATTTCTTGTTTGGTTATGCCCATTTCTAATAATCTTAATAACGCTCCCTTACAATTGTTAGCATGTATTGTAGTAAGTACCAAGTGACCACTTAAACTTGCTTGTATTACATATTTTGCTATTGTAGAATCTCTAACTTCACCAATAAGTATAATGTCTGGATCACACCTTAGTATCGCTTTAAAAGAACTCTCATAATTAATACCGCTTTTTCATTGATAGAAACTTGAGTAATACCCTCAACTAACTGTTCCACCGGATCTTCCACTGTTATGATATTTAAGCCTAACTTTTCTTTTGCATACATAACCATATGATACATTAACGTGCTTTTACCAGATCCAGTTGGACCACTAAACAATATTAAACCTTGCTTTTTATTCATTAATGTATACAATTTTTCAATATTATGGGAGATACTTTGCTTTTGAAAGTATTGAGGAATGATTCTAACGACACAACTTTCATTACCGAGAGACAATGGTAACGTTGAGATTCTTAAATAAAATATTTGTTTTAGTTTATATATGTATCTTCCACTTTGTGCCGAATTATGTTTTGATACATCTAATCCGACTTGATATTTCATATAAGTAAGCAGTTTTCTATAAACATGTATCTGAATCGACTCAATAAAGGTTAGATCATCCTGAATTCTAAATTTGATATGCACTTCCTTTTCAGAAGGTATAAAGTGTATATCAGTAGCATTGCTCTGAATTGCTTTCTCAAGTATGTTATTAAATAATAACTTCAAAAAATCACCTCCTACTTATAAACACGTAGGAGGTGATAGAATTACTTTACTTATTTTATTTTTCAATCTTTTTTATAATCTTAATTGATATGACGATATATTAACCGTGTAGATATGGGTTTAATTGCTCATCCTCTACTGTAGTGTGCGGCCCATGACCTGGGAATAATGGTAAATCATCGTCTAGTTTGAACAATTTATCTAATATTGAATTAACTAAAGTTTCATAATCACCTTTATATAAATCAGTTCTGCCTATACCTTGATTGAATAATGTATCACCAACAACTGCAAATTCATTAAAGACGAATGACAAACTACCTGGAGAATGTCCTGGTGTGTGAAGGACTTCGAAATTAAAGTCAGCGATTTGCATTTTACCTTCTTTAAGTTCTATTGGTGTTGCTTTGCTTTTTATAATTGGCATGCCATATTGTTTGAACTTTTCAGAACCATTTTTTTCTGTATTTGTTAAAAAATCAAATTCTGATTTATGCATATAAACTGGCACATCATATTTTTTTACAATATCATCTAAAGCACCAATATGATCAAAATGTGCATGTGTTAACAATACCGCTTTTAGTGATTTATTAATTTGATTTAGTTTTTTAATAATTAACTCGCTATCACTAGCAGGATCTACTAAAATGACTTGCTTATCATTTTCAATAAAATATGCATTTGTATCAACTAAACCTAAACTTAAACTCGAAATCCTCACCCTAGTTGCCTCCATTTTCCAAATGATTTTGGACAGCTTTCACTTTATCATTCATTTTGCGAGACTTATCACGACGATCATCAATCCTTATATTCGTACAGACACGGTCTAAGCCTTTATCAAAAGGTAATTCATGAATTGCTTGAACAACCTCAAATAAATCTTTTAAGTCACCTTCGATTAAAGTGTTCATAGGAGTCAATTGATAATCTATTTTGCCTTGCGCTTTAAATTCTTTTAATTTTGTTTGTATTTCTGCAATATATTTACTAACACTCGGACCATCTGTACCAACTGGTATAACAACTACATCAACAATAGCCATTATTTAACACCATCCTTTTCAATTATATAAGTATAAATTAACCCGGTCTGCTCCGGTAATACCGAGCATCATTTCCAAGTTGTGCTTGAACGATTTCTGTACCTTGTTGTGCGGGTGTAAATGTTAAATTATGATACTCTGTTTTAATATTTTCAATTAATATCAAACCAGCTGTGGACATGCCACCACCTAAAACAATATATTTAGGATTACTTGTAACGCTAATAATACTACATAGGTAGGCAATATAATTTGCTACACGTTCAGTAATGAAAATACAGAATTGATCTCCAGCCTTAGCCGCATCGAATACTGCTTTTGCACTTACTTCATTATCTTTAATTAACTGCAAGATTGATGATTTAAACGTTAATTTAGGATAATAAAAATTGACTAAATTAACTACACCGGTTGCAGAGGCTACGGTTTCAATACAACCTGACTTGCCGCAATTACAACGGAAACGCTGATCATGATCTACTCTAAAGTGTCCAATCTCTGCGCCAGAACCGTTATGACCGTGTACAATCTCTCCATTAGAAATAATACCGCCACCTAATCCGGTTCCCAGTGTTATAGCCACAACATCATCTGAGCCATTTCCAGCGCCTTTATGTTTTTCACCTAAGGCCGCAACGTTCGCATCATTATCAACGTAAACTGGACAATCTACAAATTGTTGGAATATATGTCGTACATTAACACTTTCAGTCCAATATAAATTAACTGCTCCATTTACTTCGCCTGTTTCGAAATTCACTGGACCAGGGACACCTATGCCGACACCAATGACGTTTGAAAAAGCATATTCAGATTCATCTATGTAATTTACGAAAGAATCATAAACTTTTTTTAGTAGTAAATAGCCAGTAGCATCAGACGTATCAGTATCAATTGACCATTTTGCTAAGCGATCAAGATTTTCGTCAAAAGCACCTAATTTACATGTTGTTCCACCAATATCTGCTGCTAATATGATTTTATTCATTAATTTATTCATCCTTCTCTATTTTTTTGAAAGGGTTTGCTATCTTTCACTGTAGTTCAAAAATGCTTATATATCAAGGGTTTTGGAGATTTTACACCAATATATAATTTATGTTTTTTTACCGTTTTTAAAATAACCCGCCCTTTTTGCCCTTAAAATATTACAAGATATTTCCTTATATACATTTTAATCTTAATCAATTCTCAATTGCAATTATAACGAACAAAACTTATCTCTCTAAATAAGACTTCCTAATATATATTTCATATAAACAAAGTAGTTGCTAATGTGCATTTCCATTCGTATATAACCTTTTACAAAATAACTATCTTCTATTGCTCAATATGAGTCTTTCTTTCATATTCTAATACTATATTTGTTAAATCTCATACGTTGATTTAGCGTTGTAGTAAATCTATGCAAGAACTTTAACATAACAAAGAGGTAGACACTTAAAGTGACTACCTCTTTGTTAAATGTATGACAAGTACAATTCATATTAATCAAAAATTATTTTTTGAATTTATCAACGATATCATTAACTTTATCTTTTGCATTTTCTGCGACTTCTTTGACCTTACCAGAAGCTTTATCTTCTTTACCTTCTTTTTCTAACTCATCATTTCCAATTGCGTTTCCAGCCGTTTCTTTCACATTACCTTTAAATTGATCAAATTTACTTTCGTCTGCCATGAGACGCACCTCCATTAAATAATTTAACCAAACATCACTACTATTATAATATTATTTTATCTTATTTCCTGCAACTAATTTAAATGAAAATAGTAGGCACAATGTACTGTACTACCTTATAAATTGTAACAAGGGCAACATACATAGGTGCAACACCAATATGTCTGAAGTATTTGTCATATTATAAGTTACAATCCATGGTACGCCTACCACTTACTATTAATAAAATAGCTCATTAACGGTTGAGCCGCGAAGACCTTATATTGAATCATCTGATTTTTTAAGGAGAGAATCGGAATGTCGACAGAAAAAATTCAAGTATAAACAAGACGATATAAAATATCGCTATTACGTGAAACTTAAAGCCCCATACGTAGACAAATGGCAACACATGAGTATTGTTTTAAATAAAAATACTAAAGCCTCTCAAAAAGAGGATGTGTTGAAATTAGGAATACGTAAGAAGTTACATTATCTACATTCAACCCACTTATATTAATTCACTTGTAGAAACGCACATTTCACTTTAAACATTATGGAACGTGTTGGGTTTGCGGACGAAATACAACGTCATAAATATATACTTCTATTTCATGAAAAATAGACAAACCTTTGATTAACAAACATATCTCATTAGAAAATCCGCACTTTTCTATCCTTTTTAATACTTAAAACAAAATATCCCCCTGTAAACACAATAGTTACAGGGGGATATTTTGTTTTATTTATTTATTCTTCTTTGATTAATAATTAATATGCATTTCAAATATTCATCATTTGTTAATAATTTATAATCGTACAATGATTTTATTTCTTGTTCCATCATTTCATACATATCATTTTTGTCTTTAAAATATATAATAAAGCCAAACTTTTTTAAAAGCTGAAGTACATCATAAAAATTATTAATCTTTTGATTCACTATTATCGCTCAATTCTTTATTTAAATTAATATAATCATTATTGCTTGGATCTGCCTTTAGTGCAGCTTTTATATATTCTTTAGCTTTATCATCATCTTCAAGTGACCTACTTGCAATCGCTAGTTGATAATTTAATAGACCGGAGTCAGGAAAATACCTTAAGCCTCTTTTCCAACTTGCGACACCTTCAGATTTTGAGTTTAGAGTGGCGTTGATGAGTCCATGCAGATAATACGTTTCATCATCTGCATAGTTCTTATCTATCGTATCTTCAACCATATCTTTGGCTTCATTATATTGTCCTTGCTTCATTTCATTCGAAATAATTGTGTTATATATATTATCTTCATTAATCGTAAAAATACGAATTTGTGCTTGCAATAAATAATACAAGCATAAGAATTAATAAAAACCAAAAACGATTTTGATTTGCTTTATAATAGTAGCCAATTAATGTAATTAATAGACCACCTGCAAAGCCACCTATGTGTGCGACAATGTTAATATTTTGCATAAATAAAGATAATCCTATCATTATTACAAGAACAATAAGCAACTGACCGATAAGCTTACGATTAAACTGTTTACCTACATACATAAATCCAAAAATGGCACCAATCAATCCGAATATTGCACCACTTGCACCCGCAGAAACAGTGTCAATATTGAATGACAATGATGCAAAGTTACCAAATAGTCCGAGCAACAATGTAGATGACAAACATTCGCCAATGACCTACGATTGATTCTACAATTTTACCAAAAATGAACAAACTTAGCATATTCATTAAAATATGTTCAAAATCGTAATGTAAAAATATAGATGAAATCAATCTATACCATTCACCATGCACAACATTAAAGTGCACAAGTCCACCTACATCTAACATTTTCAAATCTGAAAAACGATTTAAAAACAGTACCATTGCAAGCCAGATAATAATATTGATTGCAATTAATGTGTAGGTCACAGGAGAAAACTTCAACATATGTTTTTCAATGGGATTATTATTTAACGCTCGTTGTTTATATTGATATTTTGTAAGTTTAGTATCTCTATTATAAATTTTCTTCATTATGAAATTCGGCATAATTCTTTCAGCGTGACTTGCTTCTCTAATAATTTTCACTTTAAATTTAAGTGGTTGTAATTCATTTAAATTTTCATCAGTAAAAGCTTTATCCGTGAATATGTATAATTCATAATTTTTAGGTGAAAAATCTAAAAATGAAACGATATTCTCTTCGTTTTCTTGAATCCTACTTTTAGCAAACCTAACTTCTTGAGTGGAATTAGCACCAAATTCAAAGATAGCAACAGACTGTTTTTTCTTGTTTGCTAACCAAATTTCACTATCATCTTGATTACGATGAACAACATGATAATTAAAATATTTAATCCAAGTGTAGATACACTTCCAATAATGTTTTTCTGTAATCATTTCTGCCTCCATAATTAAGTTGTTGCTATTATTAATTTTTCAACGGGCTGATCATGTGATTCAACCTCAAAGTCACCAAGTTGGAAGTCATAAAGCAAACTTATCGTTGGTTGTGTATTTTGACTTAAAAACTTATCAAAATATCCACCACCGTATCCAATGCGATATCCACTATGATTAAATACCACGCCAGGTACAATTAATAAATCTAATTGATTTGAAATTTCCGTATCAGCTTCCACATGATTAATACCTTTATCATCTGGTCCAATATGGTCAAGTTTATCTACATGTTTAAATGTCATTTCTTTACTTTGATAATTTGTTTCAGGTACAAAAACAGTCTTACCTTCAGTAAGCATTTGCTCAATAATAGCATATGTATTTACTTCATGTGGCATAGATAATACAACGCCTACACGCTTAGCTGATTTATATTCACTCGTATCAAATAAATGGTGAGCAAGATATTCATCTGAAACTTGTTTATGGTCATTAGACATAAAAGATTTCATTAATTCAATTTTATCTTGGCGTAATACTTTTTTACTCATAACATACACCTTCCCGTTAATTATACTTCTGTTATTATAACGTTAATGAATTACAATGTCATTAAACTGCAATTTTTAAAAAATAATTAATGTAGTCTTCCAAAAAAATAACCAGATTCTATTAAAAGAATCTGGTTCAAAATATAAATTATTTTGTTTCACGGTGCATAGTGTGTTTGTTATCACGAGCACAATGTTTTTTCATTTCTATACGTTCAGGATTAGTACGTTTATTTTTTGTAGTAATGTAGTTTCTTTCTCCACATTCAGTACAAGCTAGAGTTACGTTTACGCGCATGCTAATTCCTCCTTACCTTTTCAAAATACGACCTACTAATCATACCATTTAGTTATAAAATTGAAAAGTATTAATTTTTCAATAAACACCACTATGTCGGTATTTTTAATAAATTGTGTCTTAAAATGATTTAATTTTTGTCTTTTTCTTTAAAATAATAGTTTATAACATCTCTACCTAAATCTCCGCCGTTTAACCAAGGTTCAGGTACGGGTTGATTGGTATATACGATTGAAAATGCTAATTGTGGATTTTCAATTGGTGCATAGCCAACATATGTTGCGTTTACTTTAGGATCGCCATCTTGGAATACTTCGGCTGTTCCTGTTTTACCTGCAGAAGGCACTTCAGTATCATTAAAGCTTTCATATCCTGTTCCTTCTTCTTCATTAAAGGCCATTTCAAATCCTTCTTGCACTTGGTTAACTTCCTCTTCAGTGTTATTAACCTTGTTAAGTACATCGCCTTTGAATTTCTCTTTTACTGGACCAAGTGTGTCTTTATTAGTAGCATCTCTTACTTCTAATCCGATATGTGGTTGTACTCTATAACCATCGTTAGCAATGGTAGAAACGTATTGTGATAATTGTAACGGTGTATATGTGTCGTACTGACCAATTGCTAAATCTAAGAAGTTACCTGGATTATCAGTTAAAGGTTCAATTTGTCCACTTGTCTCATTAGGTAAATCAATACCTGTTTTAACTCCTAAACCAACTTGGTTTAAACCTTTACGCAATTTTTGACCCGCTTCTGAAATATCTGAAGGCAATGTCATGTTTGGTGTATATGCAGATCCAGCGATTTTCAATGCTGTTTTAAACATATAAACGTTGGAAGAATGCATCAATGCTTCTTTATCATTAATAGTCACTTTACCATCTTGGTTAAAGTAAGAACTTTTCTTAAGTCCGCCGACAAATTCTAATGGTTGGTCGACCATCTCATCGCCTACCTCAATTGCATTGTTTTGGTATCCGGCTAACAGTGTACCACCTTTTATAGAAGAACCTACTGCATATTGTGAAGTGAATGTTCCGATATCATAATCTGTTAAATCGCCATTCTTATCAATTTGTTTACCTGCCATTGCTAAGACATCGCCATTGTTTGGATTTTGGACTACAATCATAGCATTATCCATATCTTTAGCGCCTTCACTACGCAATTTGTCAATTTGTTTTTCTAGATACTCTTCAGTTTTTTTCTGGAGTTCTATATCGATACTAAGAACTAAATCATCACCACGTGAGCCTGGATTTATAACTTTCGAGTCAATAACGTCTCCAGATTTATCCGTAGTATATTTCATTTCTTTCTTCTTACCTTTTAGAATGTCATCATATTGATATTCTAAATAAGATTTACCTACTCGATCATTACGTGAATACCCTTTAGATAAATACTTTTCTGTTAATTCTTTTGGTATTCCTTCTTCACTTGTAGAAACGTCACCAAATATACCTCTCAACGTATCATCATATGGGTATTTTCTATCCCAATCCATTGTAGTATTGACTCCTGGTAATTCTGATAATTTTTGAGATACTGTCTGCATATTCTTCGTCACTAACGTCTTCGTTTTTAATCATTTGTGGATCTAAAGCCGATCCAGACATCATTTCTCGATAAATAGATAGTATCTGCAAATCTTCATCAGTTAATGTATCGGTTTGTTTAGCACCAATCTTTTTATACAATGATTCATCATAATCATCTTGAGAAATACTGCCATCTTCTAATAATGCTTGTTCTTCTTTCATCAAATCTTCAGCTTTATTAGGGTGAATTTGAATCCAATAATCTTGCTTATCTCTGTCTGTAATTTTATCTGTATCCATTTCTATTAAGCGAGACAAGTCTTTAGCAATTTTTAAAACTTCTGATTGGGATGTTTTTCTGCCTCTTGCATATGTAATCGCCTTTTTAGATGCATTATCAACGAGAACTTTACCGTTTCTATCTAAAATTCGGCCTCTTGGCACAGCTTCATTAACAGTTAAATTTTCACTGTTTTTAATAAGCTGTTCATAATGAGATCCTTCAGCAATTTGTAAATAACCCAATCTTAAAACAATTACTGCGAAAATGAATACAATAACACCAAAAATAAAACTAATTCTTTTATTCATTGTATTTCTAATCTTTTCATCATTTGATTTTTCTTTTAGTCTTTTTAGCAAAACAACATACCTCTATTCAAAAGTTCTCACTACAAATGATATATGAAATCAGACAATATTTCTATTATTTTAGTTAAAAAAAATGACGACCTTTGAAAAGGCCGTCATAATCGCCTGCTTAATTATTTAGCGGCGTTATATAATTCGTCAACTTTTTCCCAATTTACAACGTTCCAGAATGCACTAATATAGTCTGGACGTTTGTTTTGGTATTTAAGGTAATAAGCATGTTCCCAAACATCTAAGCCTAGGATAGGTGTTTTACCTTCAGTTAATGGGTTGTCTTGGTTAGGCGTAGTAACGATTTCTAATTTGCCATCGTTTACAACTAGCCATGCCCAACCTGAACCGAAACGTGCTTGCAGCTTGGTTAGCAAACTCTTCTTTGAATGCATCTAAAGAACCCCATTGTTCTTTAATTTTATCAACAACAGTACCTTTTTCTTCAGAGTTTGGAGTTAATAATTCCCAGAATAATGAATGGTTTAAGTGTCCTCCACCATTATTACGAACAGCTGTTTGAATGTTTTCTGGTACACTGTCTAAGTTTGCAACAATTTCTTCGATTGATTTAGATTCTAAATCAGTTCCTTCAACTGCGGCGTTTAATTTAGTTACATAAGTGTTATGGTGTTTGTCATGGTGAATCTCCATTGTTTGTTGATCAATGTGTGGTTCCAATGCATCAAAACCATAAGGTAAGTTTGGTAATTCAAAAGCCATAAATAATCATCCTCCTAATTAATCTTAAATAAAGCATAACAAGTTATATTAATGACAACAATTAATATGCTTGTGAAAGCAATACATATAGTCATAAAATACTATTTGTCATCTTTAGTTCCTTTATTAGTATATCTCAAATCAGACCTATTTAAACATCTTTGACGAACTATTTTAAAAATTCAATTTAATTCATACTAACGGCCTATGTTTAATCAACTCATTTTTAGTAGAAAGAATTATTTTGTGATGTTTTACAAGTTATAGAATAATGTTTTTTTGTACGCTGTGCTATTATGCTCGTTTACCTAGTACATAAATGATGTTAATTCAATATAGAGACCGTTACGGCCATTATAAATCAACTTATCATATTTATTTAAAACTTAAAAAATAAGCCAAACGTCTTTATTAACGTCGGCTCAATTTTTATATTCTGCGCTTAGTTTAAACAACTTAAGCTTTTTGACAAAGTTCACAAACACCGTAAACTTCTAATTTATGTGTACGAATATTTACTTGTGGTAGAAAAGCTTTAATTTGTTCAATTGGGCAAAAATCTATCACTTTAGTGTCACCACATGATTCGCAAATAAAATGGTGGTGGTGGTGATCTGTACAAGCAATTCTAAATTTCATCTCTCCATCAAGTTCTGTACCTTCTACAATGCCTAAATCTTTAAAAAGATGTAAGTTTCGATATATGGTATCAAAAGAAATGCCAGGATAATTTTCATCCATTTTTTGTTGAATATGCTTTGCATTAATATATTTATCTTCTGCAACGAAGATATCTACCATTTCTCGTCTTTTATTTGTATATTTATGACCGTTTGCTTTGATTATATCAATGGCTTCCTCAGTTTTCATTTTTAACAGCCCCTTTTACCATTCTTATTTTAAATTTTTGGTACATCATCGTTATTGCAAGGATAAGTACAAGTAATACTACAATCACACCACCAGGAGAAATGTTCATATAAAACGCTAAAACTAATCCACCGATAACTGACAGTTCTCCAATAACAACACTTAGGATGATTAACTGCTTGAAACCTTTCGTCGTGCGCATAGCAATAGCTACAGGTAGTGTGATTAATGCACTTACCAATAAGATGCCTACAACACGCATAGAAGCTGATATGACCATAGCTACAATAATAATAAATAGGTATTGTATCCAATTAGGAATGCCGATGACTTTACTGTATTCCTCATCAAATGACAATATAAATAATTCTTTATAAAAGGATAATATAAAGACAATTACAATAATTACAATAGCAATAATAGTAATTAAATCACTTTCAGTTACTGCACTAATTGAACCAAAGAGTAAACCAACAATCTCTTGATTAAAACCATCCGCAAGAGAAATAAAAATAGCACTCAGTGCTATACACGCACTCATAATAATAGGAATCGCAATCTCTTGATAATTACTGTAAGAAGTTCTAAGATTTTCAATTAATAGTGCTCCTATAATAGCAAAAAGAATACCAAACCACATAGAATTTATAAATGCTAAAGTTGGCATAATTGTAACGACAAACATGCCAAATGAAATACCACCTAAAGTGACGTGACTTAATGCATCAGCAATAAGTGATAACCTGCGTACAACAATAAAAGCACCGATTAATGGTGCAATAAGACCAATAAGCACACCGCTAATTAAGGAGTACCGCATGAAATCAAAATTAAGTAATGCTTCTATCATGATGAACAACACTCCCTACTATGCTTGGTGATCTACAAATTGAATAGGGTGTCCATATATTTTCGATATTTCAACTTCATCCAACGATTTGAAATCTTCAGTAGAACCGTGAAAATGTAAATGTTTATTCAGACACGCTACTTCGGTAGCTGTATCAACAACAACACCAATATCATGAGTTACTAAAATGATTGTTACACCTTCATGTTTAAGGGTCTCTAGTGTTTCATAAAACTCACTTACATGTTTGGCATCGATACCACTTGTAGGTTCATCTAAAATCAATACCGATGGCTCGCTAATTAAGGCTCTAGCTATTAATACACGTTGCTGTTGTCCTCCTGAGAGTTCAGCTATGTTTTTATCTATCAAGTGTTCTATATTCAGCCTTTTCAATACTTCTTTCACTTTGCTTTCATCAGTTTTATTAAACCATTGCAGTAATTTTTTACGTTTAGTCAGACCACTAATTACGACTTCTTTAACGCTCGGCTGGGAATCCGGCTTTAAAAGCTTGTGCTTTCTGGGAAACATAACTGATTTTAAGCATAGACTGTTTACCATTGTAATCTTTACCATCAACATAAATTTGTCCCTTTTGTATAGGTAATAATCCGAGTATAATTTTTAGCAAAGTTGATTTCCCTGCTCCATTTGGGCCGACAATTGCTAGAAACTCTCCGCGATTAATTTTAATATTTATATTTTCTAGTACTTGTTTATTGTCAAAATAATAATCAATATTTTTTAATTCGAATACTGGCGTAGACATGTTTTCACCTCGTTTTATACTATACAACGTAGATGTCATTATGTAAATAGTAATCTTTACGACTTATCAAAAAACACGAACACTTTTGTTAAATGAAAGTGTTCGTGTTTTATATTTATTTTATTGATTTAAAAGTTTGTTTTGTAATTCAGGATCAAATTGTTGTTGTTTCAACATTTCAATTTCTAGTTTGTAGGGTGGCTTTTTACTTTTTTTGTCTTCACCTACGAAAGGCGTTTCTAAAATCTTAGGTACATCTTTAAAGGCATCATGATGAACGATATAATTTAAAGCGTCAAAGCCGATATAACCAAAGCCAATGTTTTCGTGTCTATCTTTATGAGCACCAATATCGTTTTTACTATCATTCACATGTACAACTTTAATTCTATCCACACCAACGATTTTATCAAATTCGTTTAATACGCCATCAAAATCTTCTTTAACATTGTAACTCTGCATCGTGCGTATGGCACGTGTCAAAACACACTGATAATCTTTCATTATGATTAACACCATCGATAATTCGAGCTATTTCTTCAAAATTTCTTCCAACTTCTGAACCCTTACCAGCCATTGTTTCCAAAGCAATTCTTACATTATTGTCATTAGTTAGCACTTCGTTAAGGCCTTCAATGATTTTTTTAATACCTACATCAGCGCCTTCACCTACATGTGATCCAGGGTGAAGTACGATATCTTTTGCACCTAGCGCTTGTGTACGTTCAATTTCACTTTGTAAGAATTCCACACCTAAGTCAAAAACATGTGGTTTTATAGTATTAGCTATATTAATAATATATGGTGCATGAACAACAATATTTGAAAGACCATGTTGCTCCATAATTTCATGCCCTTTTTCAATATTTAATTCTTCGATGGGTTTTCTTCTAGTATTTTGAGGCGCACCTGTGTAAATCATAAAAGTTGATTCGCCCAATTTATGTGCTTCTTCTGCTTGAACCTTCTAACATTTTTTTACCATTCATAGATACATGAGATCCCAATAACATAGTAGTCACCTATCCTTTTTTATTTTTCCTCTGTTGTCGACTTTGTTGTTTACTAAATTGTTTACGTTCTTTAAGTTTTAAATCATCTAAATCACGTTTGAATTTCTTTTTATAACCAGGTTTAACTTTTTTCTTATTACTTTTTACTTTATGTTTTAATTCGTTTGTTAAGTGATCATCTTTATTTCTGCGTTTTCGACGGGTATTATGGGCTTTTACTGCTTTTAATTCACCATCTTTGATGTCAACATTTTCAAATTCATAGCCACGTTGTTCAATCAAAGTAACATTTTCTTCTTCATCTGGGCTGTATAATGTAATTGCGACACCTTTATATTGGCCACGTCCAGTACGTCCAACACGGTGAGTAAAGAAATCAATATCTCTTGGTACATCAAAGTTAATTACATGGCTCACGCCGTCAATGTCTATACCACGTGAAGCTAAGTCACTCGCAATAACAAATTGGAATTCTAAGTTTCTAACACGTTTCATTTGTTGTTTACGTTCTCTCGGTGTTAATCCACCGTGAATCATACCTAATTTCAAACCAGACGCGACTAATTGTTTTGCTAATTCGTCCGCACTATCACGACTATTACAAAAAATAATACATAGATAAGGATTTAAAATATCAATTAGCTTTAAAGTTTTTTCAACTTTCGCTTCACCTTTTGTTGGAATTAAATAGAATTCTATATTCTTTTTATTTTTCTGAGTATTTTCGATTTCGACATACTCGGGATTTTCTAGGTATTTGTTTAAAAATGGGTGCAGTGATTTTGGTATAGTGGCACTGAAAACTGCAATATGCGCATTTTCATCTAATCTTGTAGCCACATAATCTACTTCTTCAATTAAACCTAAATCAATCATTAAATCTGCTTCATCAATAACCAAATAAGAAGCTAAATGAACATGTAAATCCCCATTTTTAGCTAAATCATTTATACGTGTTGGTGTACCAATAATAAGTTGTGGTTGGTTTTTTGCTCGATTACGGTCTTTTTCTATATCTGTACCACCAATAAATAGCTTTACAGAGACTTCATTTTTAAATTTGGCTAAGTGACTAGCTACATCAAATAATTGTTGTGCTAGCTCTCTTGTAGGGGCTACGATAATTGCTTGTGGTTCTTTATATTCTGTATTGATTGAATTCATTAATGGTAATAAAAATGCATGTGATTTTCCTGTACCAGTCTGTGATTGACCTATTAAATTTACCTGTTTCATTATTTTTGGTATTACTCTACTTTGTATTTCAGTTGGTTGAGTAAAATTCAAATCCTTCACAGCGTCTAATAGACTTGGTTCTAAATTAAATTTCTCAAATGGGTGATTCGCCATGTCTTGGCCTCCTTAAATCTTCATCTTATCTATTATAAAGCATTAGCTTATAATTTTGAACTAAATTATTTAATCATATTGCATATGTTATTCATTCATTGTACATAATAATAACTCGAACCTACCTGTCATAAGTAAATTCGAGTCATTCACGTATTATATATATTCAAATGGATCTGTATTTAATTGGGATGCGTTTATATTAAAATTAAATTCTTCGTCGTTTAACCATGTTATTAAAAGTTGACGCAATCCATCTTTCATCACATATTCACTATAATGGTTAATATCTAATAAATTAACACCTGCAATTTTAGCGTCTAAAGCATCATGATGTTTAATATCTCCAGTCACAAATATATCTGCACCTTTTTTAGCTGCAGTATACTCAAAACCAATACCAGAACCACCAATAACAGCAACTGTTTTGATCTGTGCGTTTTTGTCACCAGTAAATCGGACACTAGGCATTTGCAATTGTGTTTTAACGTGCTTCACAAATGATTCTGCTGACATAGATGCTTTAAGTTCACCGATCATACCTAAACCATAATTTGCTTCTTTTTCCATTTTTATAAAATCATAAACGGGTGTTTCATATGGATGATGTTGTGTGATTAATTGTTGTGCTAAAACGCGTTGATTGGCTTCAATCATAAATTCTAATTTATACTCTTCAACATGTTCCACAGATCCTAATTCACCAATATGTGGATTTGCATGACCTACAGGTTTAAATTGTCCGTTACCAGGGCTTTCAAAGAAGCAATATTCATATTCGCCTTCTTGTGCTAAACCTGCTTCACTCAGACGTTTTTTGAAAGTTTCTAAATTTACTTTTGGAATAAACACTTGGACTTTAAAATATGGAATTGTTTCTGGATTTAGAATATGTTGATTGTGTAATTCGATTTTATTAGCCGAGCATCGCATTAACACCTTTTGGATAAACGTCTAAATTTGTATGCAAGGCGATAAGGTTAATATTATTTTGAATTAACTTCCTTATGATAGCTCCATAGCCATCTTGCTGTGTAATGTTTTTAACCCCTTTAAATATTAGCGGGTGATGACAAACTATTGTATTACATTGATTCGTCATTGCTTCCTCAACTACATCATCAGTACAGTCAAGCGCAGTCAGAACCCCTGTAACTGTAGAAGATGTATCACCAATAAGTAAGCCTACGTTATCCCATGATTCTGCCGTATTCAATGGTACATGCTGATTAATAATGTGAAGAAATTGTTCAACGTTCATTTATATCACCTCATTGATTAAATTAATTTCATTATTGATTTCATTTAAGCGTTCGGCGTCTTGTTGTGGATTTAAATTCTGTTGTATTTTATATAATGCATCTCGTTCGCGTTCCCATTTTTTGAAAAACAAATTGTTTTTATTTTTCAATAATTCAGGGCCAAATTTTAATGCTTGTGATGATAAAGGTTCAACACTTTCTAAATAATCTGCAACAATAATTTCATATATATGACCTTTTTCTTCTAATATATCCTCAGCTATAATACTGTAATTCATCTTCACAAGTTGTTTTCGTATGGCACTAGATTGGATGTTGCTTTGCAAAATCAATCTCGGTTGATTTGTTAATTTTTCAGAACCTTCATCTAGTATTTTAGCAATTAAAGGCCCGCCCATACCACAAATCGTAATCGATGAAATATCGTCACTCTTTTGTATGACAGATAAACCGTCACCGAGTCTAACGTCAATAAAAGAATGTAGTTGTTGTTCAATGACATTGCGCTTCGATGCTTCAAACGGTCCTTTGATCACTTCACCGACAATTGCCTTTTGCGTTAAGTTGTTTTCAATTGCAAAAATTGGTAAATATGCATGGTCCGAACCGATGTCCGCTAGACAATCGCCTTGTATATAAGTACTTACTTTTTTTAATCTTTGATTTAATGGAATCATAAAAAGTTCTCCTCTATGTATATGTAAAAAGCTCTTTTGTACATCATTGTACAAAAGAGCTAAAAAGTTAGTCCATAAAGTCTTTTAGACGTTTACTTCTGCTTGGGTGTCTTAATTTTCTAAGTGCCTTAGCTTCGATTTGACGAATTCGTTCTCTAGTTACACCAAACACTTTACCAACTTCTTCTAATGTACGAGTTCTACCGTCATCTAATCCAAAACGTAAGCGTAATACATTTTCTTCACGGTCAGTTAGTGTATCTAATACATCTTCTAACTGTTCTTTTAACAACTCATAAGTCGCATGATCTGAAGGGCTTTGGGCTTCTTGGTCTTCTATGAAGTCGCCTAAATGACTATCATCTTCTTCACCAATTGGTGTTTCTAAAGAAACTGGCTCTTGAGCTATTTTCAGTATTTCTCTTACTTTTTCAGGTGGTAAATCCATTTCTTCACCAATTTCTTCTGGTGCTTGGATCACGGCCTAAATCTTGTAATAATTGTCTTTGTACACGGATTAATTTATTAATTGTTTCAACCATGTGAACAGGTATACGAATCGTACGTGCTTGGTCAGCAATCGCACGCGTGATAGCTTGACGTATCCACCACGTTGCATATGTGGAGAATTTGAAACCTTTATTGAAATCGAATTTTTCCACGGCTTTAATAAGTCCCATATTACCTTCTTGTATCAGGTCAAGGAACAGCATACCGCGTCCTACGTATCTTTTGGCTATACTGACTACAAGACGTAAATTCGCTTCAGCTAAACGTGATTTAGCAATTTCATCGCCTTTTTCAATTCTTTTAGCCAATTCAACTTCTTCTTGTGCGTTTAATAAATTTACGCGTCCGATTTCTTTTAAATACATACGGACTGGATCATTTATTTTCACACCTGGAGGTGCACTTAAATCATTTGGATTTAATTTTGAATCTTTGTCTGAACTATCTTTTTCATTAACTAAACTTATGTCGTTATCTGTTAATTGGTCAAAAAGTTCGTCCATTTGATCAGAATCCATTTCGAAGTTTTGCATTTTTTCAGCAATTTCTTCATGACTCAAGTGTCCTTGCTTTTTACCTTTTTCAATCAATTGTTTTTTTACATCTTCTAAAGTTAGAGATGGGTCGATGGTTTGTTTTTTAACTTTAACTTTATTTCCAGACATGAAAAGGCCTCCCGAATATATAATATCAACTTGATACCAAAATATTTTATAGTCAAAATTTATAAAACTGAATTAAAATAACATTCTAGTATACAGGCTGTTAATCCTATTAATATACACATACATTCATTATTGAATTAATTCATCCTATTTTTATTATGATTTACAATTTTTTCTAAATAATATTTTTGCAATTCTAAATCACCTAACCTCGAAGCCTCCCGTAGCTTATGATTAAGCGATTCTATCGTTTCTTCATTTCTATTAGATGTTAGTGTATTTACATAGTCATCAATTTCATATTCAAATGGTTCTTCATTTATCATATAGTTATCTAATGATATAAATGCTTCCTTGATTTCATTGGAATCAATGTACTGTAAAACGTCACTAATATTAAATGTATCATGCTCAGAGTAAAACTGGTGTAAAACATTAAATATACGCTTAAAATACTCATTTGTAAAGTCTTCTACTTGAAGTAATTTGTGATAATTCAAGAAAGTGTCTTTATCATTCATAAAATGTTTCAATAAAGCACGTTCTGCTTTTTCGTTTTTGTTTAAGTTATTAAATTGTGGGACTGTTGGTAATTGGTAAGCTTGAGGTTGATAATAATCTTGTTGGTGTCCTACTTCATTATTTAGACTATCCAAGCTAACTTTAAACAATTCCGATACTTCTTGCAATATCTTTTTACGAAGTATTGATGACTTCATGAGTGATATATCATTTGTTATCTCTTTTAAATATCTTTCATATGATAAATCATTATTGTCTATTTCATCTTGATGTATATGCACTTTATATAAAATATATGATTTCTTTTCATGTTCTACATAATAGTTAAATGCATCAGCGCCGTGTTTTCCAATATATTCATCTGGATCCATATCTTTTGGAAGTTGTACCACAAATACATTAAATCCTTGTTCCAATAACGCTTGACCTGATTTCAATGTTGCTTCACTACCTGCAAAGTCACCATCAAACATTAACGTTACATTAGATGTGAGTTTCTTAATGAAAGCAATATGTTCTTGTGAAATTTGTGTACCCATGCTAGCAACGACTTGTTTGATTCCGGCTTGGTCAACTTTAATGACATCCATAAATCCTTCTAATAAGATAATTTCATCATTTTTGCGTATCGATTTTCGCGCCTTATCAACATTGTATAACAACCTTCGTTTCTGGAAGATGGGCGTTTCAGGACTATTAAGATACTTTGGCTCTTGATTCGTATATGTTCTACCGGAATAACCCACTGTTCTACCTTGAGCGTTCATCAGTGGAAACATAACTCGATCTCGAAAGCGATCATAATAACTAAAATTCTCTTCATTTCTAGACAATAAACCCGCTTCATAGGCTAATTGAATGTCGTAACCTTTTTTTTGTAAAAAATCATGACAAAAGTGAGAATTCTTTGGTGCATAGCCAATTTTTCTTGCATCAATTAATGCATCTGTAAATCCACGTTCTTTTAAATAAGTTAAAGTCTGCTTCACCTTCTACTGTTTTCTTCAATGCATAGTGATAATATTCTTGCATCAGTTCATGCATTTCAATCATTTGTAAATCTTCTGATGCAACCTGATGTTTATCATCTTGCCCTGAAGCACTTTGGTCAGTTTCAACTTCAATATTCACACGTTCACCTAATTCTTTTACTGCTTCTGTAAAAGAAATATCTTTTATTTCTTGAGTAAATTGAAAAACATTGCCACCTTTTTTACAACCAAAGCAATGACAAATTTGTTTGTCTTCTGACACTGTAAATGACGGTGTTTTTTCATCATGAAAAGGACACAAACCAATATAATTGCGTCCCTTTTTTTCTAATTTGACATACTCGCTTACTAAGTCGAGTATGTCAGTCTTATCTTTTATTTCATTTATTGTTGATTGTTCTATTCGCAACTTAATCACCTATTAGACATTAATTACAATATTATAGCTTTTTTCATTGGTTTTTGAAACTATTTTGCTCAATAATGCTAATAATATCATTTGCAGTTTCTTCTATCGCTTTATCAGAAACATCAATAACTGGACAACCTATCTTATCCACGAGTTCATGAAAGTAATTTAATTCTTCTTCAATACGCTGCTCAGTCGCATATCTTGCACTGTCACCTAAACCGAGTTGTTTTAAACGTTCTTTACGAATACGGTTTAGTTTTTCTTCACTTATTTTTAAAGCAATGCATTTTGATGGATCAACGTTAAACAAATCATCCGGTGGTGTTACTTCTGGGACAATAGGTATATTCATCACCTTGTAACTTTTGTGTGCAAGATATTGTGATAGTGGGGTTTTTGAAGTTCTAGAGATTCCTAATAGCACGATATCTGCTTTTGTTAGTCCCTTAGGATCTTTGCCATCATCGTATTTTACAGCAAATTCAATTGCATCAATTTTTTTGAAATATGCCTCATCTAATTGATGTACTAGCCCTGGTTCAAAATAAGGCTGTTCATCAATTTTGTCTAAGAGGATATTCATGAGCGGACCCATAATATCTACGGATTTGATTGCATCCTCTTTGATTTTTGATTCCATATATTTTCTTATTTCAGGTTTAACTAGTGTATAGACAACAATAGCTTCTGTATCTTTAGCTACTTGGATAACTTCATCTACATTTTCTAAAGTTTCAATATACGGATATCTATTAATTTCACTATCGCATTGATTTGGATTAAATTGTGAAATACATGCTCTTGCCACAAGCTCAGCTGTTTCTCCTACCGAGTCCGATGCGACTATAATTTTTATATTTTCCATAAGTTAAATACCACCTATTCGTTTAATAATGATACAAAGATTTTTGTAATTGTAGTTTTTGATATACGTCCTTTGACTTCATATTTGCCATTTTCTTTTTTGATTACGATGGGTAGTGAATCAATTTCTTTTTCAATCATTAAATTGGTCGCAAAAACGACTCTTTCATCTTCAAGAATAAAGCTTAAGTTCGGCATGCGTGTCATAATAATATTTACAGGCATTGTGTGTATATCTTCACCAATCATAGATGCTCGTAGTAAATCCTTACGCGAACAAACACCAATAAAATCTCCATTACTATTGATTACGAATAACGTACTGACATCTTCTAAAAATATTGTACATATTGCATCATAAACTGACATCTCATTTTTAACCACAACAGGATGCGATGCATAATCTTTCACTATATATTGTTTTAATTGATCAGCTAGTAATTTATTCTTTGGCTTACCAGAATAATAATAACCTACACGTGGTCTAGCTTCTAAAATACCGGACATTGTTAAAATGGCTAAGTCAGGTCTTAATGTTGCACGTGTCAAACTAAGTCTTTCTGCTATATGCTCACCAGTTATAGGACCGTTGTTTTTGACAATTTCAACTATTTGCTGTTGTCTTTTACTTAGTTCTATTGTACTTCACCCCTTCACTCATTCTTCTTAATTATACATGGAATTTTTAATTGCTACAAATACATATAATTACTTGCTAATAAACGCACAATACATTAATATTAAAATTAAAGCGAGTTGGGGACAGTGAAAGCCTAACAAGACTCATTGGCCACAATTAAATGATAGATAAAAGCGAGTGTACACACTAAGTTGGGTGGAACCGCGGGTTATCAAGAATAATTTAAATAAACATGTATATTTTATATGTGATTAAAAATGATTAACTCGTCCCAAGACAATGATTAAGTTTTTTTGGCTTTTTCTTTGTCTTGGGGCGTTTTTATGTTAAAAAGGAGTGTTTTTTATGACAAAAGATATGGAAACAATTGTCTCATTAGCAAAACATAGAGGTTTTGTATTCCCTGGTAGTGATATTTATGGTGGTTTATCAAATACATGGGATTACGGTCCACTAGGAGTAGAATTAAAAAATAATATTAAAAAAGCTTGGTGGCAAAAATTCATCACTCAATCACCATATAACGTTGGTATTGATGCGACTATTTTAATGAACCCAAAAACTTGGGAAGCTTCAGGTCACTTAGGTAACTTTAACGATCCTATGATCGATAACAAAGACAGCAAGATTCGTTATCGTGCTGACAAAATTATCGAAGATCATATGGCAAATGTTAAAGGTGATGAAAACTTTGTAGCTGATGGCTTAAGTTTCGACGAAATGAAACGTATTATCGATGAAGAAGGTATTGTTTGTTCTGTAAGTGGTACAGCCAATTGGACTGATATTCGTCAATTCAACTTAATGTTTAAAACGTTCCAAGGCGTAACTGAAAGTTCAACAAATGAAATTTTCTTACGTCCAGAAACTGCACAAGGTATTTTCGTAAACTATAAAAATGTACAACGTACAATGCGTAAAAAATTACCATTTGGTATTGGTCAAGTTGGTAAATCATTCCGTAACGAAATTACACCTGGTAACTTCATATTCAGAACACGTGAATTCGAACAAATGGAATTAGAATTCTTCTGTAAGCCTGGTGAAGAAATTGAATGGTATAACTACTGGAAAACATTTGCAAGTCAATGGTTAAAAGACTTAAATTTAAGCGAAGAAGCTACACGTTTACGTGATCATGACGCTGATGAATTATCTCACTATTCTAATGCTACAACAGATATTGAATATCGTTTCCCATTCGGTTGGGGTGAATTATGGGGAATCGCAAGTCGTACAGACTTCGACTTGAAACAACACAGTGAACATTCAGGTGAAGATTTCCAATATCACGATCAAGAATCAGGCGAAAAATATATTCCATATTGTATCGAACCTTCATTAGGTGCTTGATCGTGTTACATTAGCTTTCTTATGTGATGCATATAGTGAGGAAGGCGTTGAAGGAAGTAAAGATTCTAGAACTGTATTACACTTCCACCCTGCTCTAGCACCATATAAAGCCGCTATCTTACCATTAAGCAAAAAATTATCTGGCGACGCTATCAAAATATTTGAAGAGCTAAGCGCTAACTTTGCAATAGATTTCGATGAATCACAATCTATTGGTAAACGCTACCGTCGTCAAGATGAAATCGGCACACCTTACTGTATTACTTTTGACTTTGATTCATTAGAAGATCAACAAGTTACAGTACGTGACCGTGATTCAATGGAACAAGTACGTATGCCAATTTCAGAATTAGAAGCTTTCTTAACTGAAAAAGTAAAATTCTAATTTTTAAATAAAATACACAGCTGTGATTTAGCAGATTGCTAATAACGTGATGAGGCTGAGACATAATACATGTCTCAGCCTCAATTTTTATATTGGCAGTGGTTGAATGAATTGAAGATGTGCTTATATCTAGATCTTAAAGAACTACAACTTCATTTATGAAGAGAATTGGTTCCTATGGAAAAGCTTCAGCACTTGTATTCAAATTTCCAAGCTACTTTGCCAAGTCGGGCTCATGACGAAATCTTGCTACAACAATTTAATTTTGTCGGCTGACTCCATCATTTTTCATCTATTCAAACAGCTGAAAACATATATTATTAATATAAAAAGAGTACACCTTGAAATTTATTTTCAAGGTGTACTCTTTTTTAAATTTACGTTCTTCTCGTACATAGATAATTACAGATTACTATCTAATCTATGTAGTTGGTTAATTAACTTTTGACTTTTAAAAAACATACCTGCATATTCGCTATAGAGCATAATCATTAACTCTGACATTTCATCTACTACATCATCATGAATACTCAAAGAACTCATTTGACTAATCGGCAATTTTTGCAATATATCCAATAGATAAAGTGTTTTATTCATTAAAATGAGTGCATGTGGATCTTGATGTCGCACATTCGCAGAAATAGCACCATCAAATTTAAAACTATAACCAATTAAACGAGATTGATCATTACTATCAGTAACTACACACTTGTCAAAAATTGCATTGAAGCCAAATTTTGTCATACATTTTAATAAAACAATGACTGACATGAGTTGGGCAGATACACCATCTTTAATTTTCGACAATACAAAATGTAATAAATCATAGCTATATTGAGAAATTTCATCACTTTCAATCGAGCGGTCAATTGTTTCTGCACTTAAACTGGCAAAGCTACTTTCATAAATATCTAAACGAAGGTTGTAATTTTGGTCTATTACATCGACAGAACTCAGTGTTCCCATACCCTTCCATTTAGAATAAATAAATAAGCCATACACAAATAACTGTGTATTAGCTTGTAAACCACTTTTGCTTTTTTTAGCTCTTCGCACCATTAGTGGTACTTTTGCACCATGCTCATTTAAAATTGTGATAATTTTATCGGATTCGCCATAATCAACCGTTTTAATAATAATACCTTTTTGTTTGATTAACACATTAGCTCACCGACTCCCAAATTAATCTCGATCTTCTAAATAACCCATTTGACGGATGAAGTTAACTTTATTTCGCCAATCTTTTTGGACTTTTACCCAAAGTTCTAAATAAACTTTAGATCCTAGTAACATTTCGATATCTTGGCGTGCACGTTTACCAACTTCTTTAAGTTTTTTACCGCCTTTACCAATAACAATACCTTTTTGTGAATCTCGTTCAACAAATATTGTTGCTTCAATTCGAACTCTGTCTTCATCTTCTTTAACCATGCGATCTACGTTTACACCAATGGCATGAGGGATTTCTTCACTTGTTAAATGTAAAATCTTTTCACGAATTAACTCGCCTACAACAAATTGTTCTGGATGATCAGAGATTTGATCATCTGGATAGTACTTAGGTCCTTCTGGTAGATAAGATTTTATTACATTTATAAAATGATCTACATTTAAGCCTTCCAGTGCTGAAATTGGTACAATTTCAGTGAAATCCATATATTTTTTGTATTTTTCAATTCTTGGCATAAGTTCATCTGGGTGTACTAAATCAATTTTATTTAATACTAAAAAGACAGGTGTTTTAATCGTTTTAAGCATATCCATAATATACTCATCACCACGACCTATATCTTCATTTACATTTACCATGAACATAATAGCATCTATTTCAGATAACGTGTTTGTAGCGACGCGCATCATGTAGTCGCCTAATTTATGTTTCGGTTTATGAATACCAGGTGTATCTAAGAAAATGATTTGAGCATCTTCTTGTGTCATAACGCCTTGAATTTTGTTTCTTGTAGTTTGTGCTTTATCAGACATAATAGCTATCTTATGTCCGATCACACGGTTAACAAACGTAGATTTCCCAACATTGGGTCTACCTATAATTGATATAAATCCTGATTTATGTCCTGTCATTAATTTAAATCCTTTCCAGAAAATCCTAATGGTAATAAGTCATTTACGGTTGATTCTATCATATCGCCTTTATGATTAGTCATATATACTGGCATATCGTCATCGCATAATTCTTTTAACACCTGACGACATTCACCACATGGTGAAGATGGCGCATCTGCATCAACAGTAACTGTAATTGATTCAAAATCACCTGGTCTATAACCATCTGATATTGCGGCAACCAAACTTGATCTCTCTGCACAAATTGCCATTGAGTATGCTTGCGTTTTCAACATTTGCTCCATGATAAACTTTACCGTCTTTCGTTCTTAAATATGCACCAACTTTAAAATTACTATATGGTGAATATGAATTGGCTTGAGCATTTCTTACTTCTGTAAAATAGTGTGATTGATAAGCCATAGCTAACACGCTCCTATTCAATATTAAGGGTTATTAAAAAAATCCACTTAATTATCGATTTAATGTTTAATTACTCTGTTCTTTAAGTATAAACAAATTCTATAAAATTGCACTACAATTTAGAACACATATGGTAAAAAAACAACGAGACCAATAGCAAGTGCAGTAATAGAAGCTAACACAACACTAAAAGCGGCGATATCTTTAGCCTTTTTTGCTAATATATGATAATCACCTGTAACTAAATCAACCACATATTCTACTGCTGTATTGATAGCTTCGAAAGCAAGTACAACACCTATCGCTATAATAATAAAAAGCCATTCTAATTGACTAATACCAAAAGCAATACCACAAATAACAGTGGCAAGCCCTAATAAAAGATGCATTAAAAATTTGCTGTCTTTATTTAATAGTACTAACATACCTTGAAAAGCGTATTTAAAACGTTTCATGTCTACCTCTAATCTCTTGTTAAACCATAAGCATTTAGAATTTGATCTTGTCGCCCAAACATTTCTTTTTCGTCCTCTTCATCTATATGATCATAACCTAATAGATGTAAGAAACCATGGAGTGCAAGAAAGCCTAATTCTCTTTCAAAAGAATGACCGTAAGAATCGGCTTGTTCACTGAGCTACGTCAGTACAAATAATAATGTCGCCTAATACTCTTGGCATATCAAGTCCAATAATTTCTGGTTCATCTTCTTCTAAAGCAAATGAGATAACATCTGTTACTTTATCTTTATCACGATACATTTTATTAATTTCTTGAATTTCGGTTTTATCTACAAAAGTTACAGATAACTCGGCATCGCTATCAATTTGTTCTTGCTCTTTTGCAAAAGTGAGGAGTTTATCAATCTGAGTTAACCATTCACTTTTAACTATTTCAGTGTGATCACTAAAGTCTATTGTAAACATTTACTCTTCTCCTTCGTAACGGTCAATAATTTTACTTACTAATGGGTGACGTACAACATCACTTTGATCAAGATAATGTACGCTTAAGCCTTTAACTTCTTTTAATTTTTTAACTGCTTCTTTTAGACCACTTTTAACTCCTTTAGGTAAGTCTACTTGAGTTTGGTCTCCAGTAACTACCATTTTCGAATCAAAACCTAGTCGAGTTAAGAACATTTTCATTTGTGCTTGTGTTGTATTTTGTGCCTCATCTAAAATAACAAAAGCATCATCTAATGTTCTACCGCGCATATAAGCTAGGGGCGCAATTTCTATGATGCCTCTTTCTATAAAGCGCGCCGTTTGTTCTCTTCCTAAAACAGTATTTAAACCGTCATACAGAGGTCTTAAGTATGGATCAACCTTTTCCTTTAGATCTCCTGGCAAGAAGCCTAGTGACTCTCCTGCTTCCACTGCAGGTCTTGTTAGCACAATTCGTTTAACATTTCCTTTTCTTAACTGTTTCGCGACGTACACAACCGCTAAGAAGGTTTTTCCTGTACCAGCTGGTCCTACACCAAACACTAAATCATTATGATACATAGCATTTACATACATACGTTGACCCATGGTTTTTGCACGGATGGTCTTTCCGTATGCATCTTTAGTTATTTCTTCTTCATATAAATCTAATAAGTATTGAATCGTACCATTATTTGCCATTTTCACTGTTGCTTCAACATCTTTTGAAGAGATTGAAATACCTTGTTGAATGACTTTCAAAAGGTTAATGAGTACTGATTCTGCTTTTTTAACATGCTCTACTTGCTCTCCTTTTACAGAGATTTCTTGACCTCGAGCATGTACAATGACATCAAACCCTTCCTCAATTAATTTAAGGTGTTCATCGTTATTACCAATGAGCGCTTGAGCTTCATTGATGTCATCTATTTGAATAATTCCAGGCATATAGGTGCTCCTTTACAAATATATTCGTTTCATCTTATTTTATCCTATTAGATTTTAACTTACAAAAATTATTATCGTTCATTAAATTATTTTAAGCATTTAACAATTCAATCATATAATGATGATTACACCATCATTATATCACGAATTAACTATATATTATTTCAAAGAGTATTAAATAGAGGCTCATTTATCAAATTTTACATGATGTTTACATTCTTATTAGTCGTGAGCTATTAGTTTAATTTATTATGGTTATTTTTTCATTGAAATTATTGCAAATACACAAAAACGCCTTACAAAGTCATTATATATCGACTCCATAAGGCGTTTAATTTATAGACTATACTGCGCTATAATCTTTTGGGTTTTTCTAATATTTCCGACCAAATAATACCATTTACAACTTCATCTTCTGCAAACCTATATTTTTCATTAGTAACTGGACTCTGAATTGCCTGTGCATCCATTAACTGTTTTAAACGGAAACGTTTTGTTCTCTCAGATAAATATTTATCTGAAATAATAGCACGTGCTCTTCTTTCAGTTCTCTTCAGTTTTTTCTCGTTTTCACGATCAATTTCTGTACGCACATCTTGTAATTCGCCCATTAAATCTGCTTCAAGTTCTTTTTGCAGTTTATCCTCTTTTTGCTCTTGCGAACGTTTTAACTTTTCTGCTTCAGTCTCGTTGTCTGTACGCATTGTTCGAGTCGTTTGTTGAGGATTTGGCGTTTCCATTTTTTCAGCTCTAGTTTCAACTGGTCTTGCGGGTTCCGCACGCTTTTGCGGTTGTTGTTCAATATCTTTCCTCGTTGGTCCTTCATTCATTTGTTGTTCGATTTCTTTGAATGCTTTACCAATTTCATCAAGGAAACCGCCTCTTTTAGGTGGCTGATCATTTCGATTAGGTTGATTATTTATTGGTGGTTTTTGGTTTTTTCTATCTTTATGGCTATTATCGCTAATAGCGCTGACTATTGTAACAATCACAGATATTACAAAGATAATAATAGCTATATTCATTTAATCACCCCTAATTAATTTTCCGGTGATTCATCATCTTTTGGGTTCGTACGTTCGTTGATTGAGTTTCTCATGCCAGTATCAGCTTCAACATTTTTAAGGTTATAATAATCCTTAACGCCTAAGTTGCCAGAACGTAACGCTTCTGCCATAGCAAGTGGTACTTCTGCTTCTGCTTCAACAACTTTAGAACGCATTTCTTGAACTTTAGCTTTCATTTCTTGCTCTTGAGCTACAGCCATTGCTCTACGTTCTTCTGCTTTAGCTTGTGCAATGTTTTTGTCAGCAAGTGCTTGTTCAGTTTGTAAGTCTGCACCAATGTTTTTGCTGATATCAACGTCAGCAATATCGATTGATAAGATTTCAAATGCTGTACCAGAATCTAAACCTTTACTAAGTACTGTTTTAGAAATATTGTCTGGGTTTTCTAAAACTTGTGTATGGTGCTCACTAGAACCAATTGTTGATACGATACCTTCACCGACACGTGCAATAATTGTTTCTTCACCGAGCACCACCTACTAAACGAGCGATGTTAGCACGAACAGTAATACGCGCTTTAGCTTTTACTTCGATACCGTTCATCGCTACACCTGCGATAAATGGTGTTTCTATTACTTTTGGGTTAACTGACATTTGAACAGCCTCTAATACATCACGGCCAGCTAAATCAATAGTCGCTCCACGTTCAAATGGTAAGTTGATGTCGGCTCTTTGTGCTTGCAATGTTAGCATCAACAACACGGTCAACGTTTCCTCCTGCTAAGTAATGTGATTCAAGTTGGTTTGTTGTTAAATTCAAACCAGCTTTGTGTGCCTTAATTAATGGTGAAATAACTTTTCGTGGTGAAACTCTACGAAGTCTCATACCAACTAATGTTCCAATACCTACTTTAACGCCTGCGACTATTGCTGAAATCCATAATCCGACTGGAACAAATGAAAATAGTAATAATAAAGCTATTACTACTATGACGACGATAACAACTAATCCGATCATACTTTCTCTCCTTTATGATTCGTTTTCTCTAACAACAACTCTCGTACCTTCTACTTCTAAAATGGTTACTGCTTTATTTCGCAAAATAAATGATCCATCAGAAACTGCGTCGATACGTTCATTGTTGAGTGTAATGATTCCTGCTGGTCTTAAATCTGTTAATGTAGTAGCAGTAAGCCCAACTAAATGAGAGCGATCTTCATGTGAAGTGTAGCCTGCCTCTGCATTTGTAGAATCCTTCAAAACTACTTTATCTAAAAACGGTATCTTACGTTTGAAAATTTTCACTAGTACCACCCACTCTATGATTGATAATATCAATGCTACAACTACACTAGCAATCATATAAATTAAATTGTCACCTAAAGTAATAATACTAAAAATTATTAGCCCCATACCGATAATTCCGATAATCGCACCAACAACAAAAAGTTCTATTATTACCAATATGACACCGATTCCAAATAAGATGATTGAATACAAGTTGACATCGCCTTTTACAAAAAACCCTAAAAAGAGTATCAATAAGGCTAATGTGGCAACGATACCCACAATATTTATCTTATTAGAGTATAATTGATATAAAAATCCTAGGAAGATAATACAAGTTAAAATTAAAGCTCCAAACGGACTGACGATAACGCTTGCAACATTATCAATCCAATTTCCTTGTTCAACAAAGTTGACTGAAAATATTGTATGTATACTACTCGAAGGAATCACTCTATCACCTCGCTCTCAACTTGATTATACATGAAATGAATGTATGATTATAGCGTTTATAGCATAAATGTTAATTATATTAATTTTTTCAAATCATGAACCTGAATATATAAAAAAATAATAGTCTTAGTTGTTGAACAACTAAGACTATTACTATTTATAATTAATGTTGGTGTTGAGGGAGTCAACGACACAATTAATTATTAGAATATTCGTTTACGTGCAAGCTACCGTTAGTAAATACTATTTACGTTTACGCGCGGCTTCTGATTTTTTCTTACGTTTAACACTAGGTTTTTCGTAATATTCACGCTTACGAACTTCTTGAATTGTACCGCTTTTAGAAACTGTACGTTTGAAACGACGTAACGCATCTTCAAGTGATTCATTACTCTTAACTGTTGTTTTAGACATGTGTATTTCCCTCCCTCCAAATATCAACGAAACTTTATTATCATTTCATGGTTATGACCATGTATTAATCAGTATAATATATCTGATTAAAGCGGTCAATTAGTAAAATTTACAATTTTTTAATTTAAAGCAAAAATTTGTACTAAAATGTATACATTGTATTACTTAACACATGATTATTTTAACATTAATCTAATAAATCTTTTTCAAAACTTACAGCACTTAATACGTAAAGTGGTGCAGTTTCTGCTCTTAAAATTCTAGGACCTAGACCAATTTGATACGCCTTACCATCGAATAATGCTACTTCTTCTTCTGATAAGCCACCTTCTGGCCCAAATATAACTAACACACGAGCACCAGATTTCATTTCACGAACTACAGACTTAAAATTGTGCGTTTCACCTGTTTTAGCGAGCATCTTCATAAGCGATGAGTACATAATCGTATTCATCGATATGATTATAAACTACTTTTAAACTTGGTTCATAAGTTATGGACGGTATAGCTAAACGGTAGCTTTGCTCAGTTGCTTCTTTAATAATCTTTTGCCAGCGCTCTAATTTTTTAACAATCTTACTATCATTTAATTTAACCACTGAACGTTTCATACCAGCGACTATGAAATGATTAGCACCTAATTCTGTCGATTTTTGGAGCATCCATTCATATTTATCAGCTTTAATTAAACCACTACAAATCGTAATATGTTGAGGTAATTCAGTATCAATATCAATTTTTTCTACTAACGAAAGTTCAATACCTTCAGTAGCTATATCGATAATCTGACACTTATATACGTTCTGATCCACAAATGTAATAATTATTTTATCGCCAGTCTGATGACGCATCACATTGGATATATGGTGTATGTCACCTTTATCAGTAATGAAAAAACGCTGATTTACATCAGCGTTTTGGTCAATAAAGTATCTTTGCATCGTTATTCGCTCACTTTCTGTCCAACGATACAAACCCAACTGTTATCGTGATTAATAGAAACAATTTCAAAACCACTACGCTTCATATGATTTATAATAGATTCATGTTTTTCTTCTATAATACCAGAAGTTATAAAATAACCATCTTTATTTAAAACGTTATAAGCATCTTCGATCATTTCTTCAATAATATGAGCTAAAATATTGGCGACAACAACATCAAATTTTTCAGTTTCTTCTGTTAGTAAATTACCAGGAACAGCTTCAATTGCCTTAGCACAATTATTTTTCATGAAATTTTCTTTAGCAACTTTCACTGCCATTTCATCAACGTCTAATGCTTTAATACGTTTAACACCTAAAAGATGTGCGGCAATACTTAATATTCCTGAACCTGTACCAACATCTATAACTGAATCATTCGGCTTCACATAAGTTTCAATTGCTTTTAAACACATGCTCGTTGTAGGATGATCGCCTGTACCGAATGCCATACCTGGATCCAATTCTATGCACAACTCACTATCATCTTCTTTTTGATATGTTTCCCAACTAGGGACTATCGTAAATTGTTTTGATGCACGAAATGGATGAAAATAATTTTTCCATTCATTTTCCCAATCTTGTTCTTGAAGCATTTGTTCTTCGTAGTTAAAAATAGAGTTATCTAGAGATTCAACTTGCGAAATTTCATTTAAAAGCGCTTTTCTAAACGTTTCAGTATATTTCAGTTCATTGAAATACGCTTTTAGCCTGACCCCTTGTTTAGGGTAATCATTAGCATTAAGCGCATATAGCTCGCCATATTTATCCTCAAAGTCGTGATTTAAGTCATGAGAGTCCTCTATAACAACACCATTTGAACCAAAATTTTCCAATATATTAGTAATTATAGGCGTTACTTCATGATTAGCAATGATTGATATCTCGGTCCAATTCATATTCTAATCTCCTTTAAAGAATCTTTTAGCTTTGTCTCTAAAATTTGATGCTTGTTCAGAAATTTCTTCGCCATCAATTTCGGCAAATTCTCTTAATAATTCTTTTTGTCGATCACTCATTTTACTTGGTGTTACGACATTTATATTGATAAATAAGTCGCCATAGCCGTAGCCATGAACATTCTTAATTCCTTTTTCTTTTAGACGGAATTGTTTTCCAGTTTGCGTACCTGCTGGAATTGTTAACATCACGCTGCTGTTAAGCGTCGGCACTTTAACCTCGTCACCTAGTGATGCTTGAGCGATACTGATATCAAGTGAATAATAAATATCATCGCCATCTCTTTCAAATTTTTCTGAAGGTTTAACTCTAAATACAATATACAAATCACCTTGAGGTCCGCCATTTTCTCCAGGAGCACCTTCACCTGCTAATCTAATTTGTTGTTCATTATCTACACCTTCAGGTATTGTGACACTGATTTTAACATTTTTGTTCTCAGTACCTTTGCCCTTACATGTTGGACATGGTTCTTCAAACTCTTGTCCAGAACCACTACATACTGGACAAACTTTTTCAGTTCTAACTCTGCCAAGTATTGTATTTTGTTCTACAGACACATGTCCAAGCACCACTACAGTATTCGCAAGTTTTCTTTTTAGTACCTGGCTTAGCGCCCGCACCATCACAAGTGTGACAAGACACATCTTTACGGATTGAAATTTCTTTTTCACTACCGAAAACAGCTTCATCAAACGTAACTGTCATTGTATATTGTAAGTCATCGCCTTTTCTTGGGGCGTTAGGATCACGTTGTTGACGGCCGCCACCAAAGAATGAACTGAATATATCTTCGAAACCACCGCCACCAAATCCACTAAAGTCTTGGCCACCGAATCCTTGGCCGCCAAAGCCACCTTGAGGACCATCATGTCCAAATTGGTCATAATTTGCGCGTTTATTTTCATCGCTTAATGTTTCATAGGCTTCAGAGATTTCTTTAAACTTCTCATCAGAACCTTCTTCTTGATTAATATCCGGGTGATACTTCTTTGATAATTTACGATAAGCCTTTTTAATTTCATCTTTAGAAGCGCCTTTGCTGACACCTAAGACTTCATAATAATCTTTTTTGGCCACTAATATCTCTCCTTTTACTGTTTTATTAAATCATTTTTAAAAAAGGAAAAAGTCAAAGCCAATGTTCAATTGACTTTGACTTAATTTGGCTAAGCAATTGTGTCATATTTTTCTATTAATAACAATTAATTAGTCAATGACTATACTTATTTTTGGTTGTCTTGGTTGTCCTCATCTTTTACTTCTTTGAAATCAGCATCTTCAACATCACTATCTTGAGAAGCATTTGCTTCTTCACCTTGTGCTTGTTGTTGAGCTTGAGCGACTTGTTCATATACTTTTGTTGATAAGTCTTGAACTACTTTTTCTAACTCTTCTTTTTTAGCTTTGATATCTTCAATATCTTCGCCTTCAAGTGCTGATTTTAATGCTTCTTTCTTATCTTCAGCATTTTGTTTATCTTCTTCGCTGATGTTTTCACCTAAATCAGTGATCGTTTTTTCAACTTGGAATACTAAGCTGTCTGCTTCGTTTCTTGTATCACTTTCTTCGCGACGTTTTTGGTCAGCGTCAGCATTTTCTTCAGCGTCTTTAACCATACGATCGATTTCATCATCTGATAGTGAAGAGCTAGATTGGATTGTGATATTTTGCTCTTTATTTGTTCCCAAGTCCTTAGCAGTAACGTTTACAATACCATTTTTATCGATGTCGAAAGTAACTTCGATTTGAGGTACGCCACGTGGAGCTGCTGGAATGTCAGTTAATTGGAATCTACCAAGTGTTTTATTGTCTGATGCCATTGGACGTTCACCTTGTAACACGTGAATATCAACTGCTGGTTGGTTGTCTGCTGCTGTTGAGTAGACTTGTGATTTAGATGTTGGGATTGTCGTATTTCTTTCGATAAGTGTATTCATACGTCCGCCCATGATTTCAATACCTAATGATAATGGTGTAACGTCTAATAATACTACGTCTTTAACATCACCAGTGATTACGCCACCTTGAATCGCCGCACCCATAGCAACAACTTCATCAGGGTTAACGCCTTTATTAGGTTCTTTACCTACTTCTTTTTTAACAGCTTCTTGAACTGCTGGGATTCTTGTTGAACCACCAACTAAGATAACTTCATCAATTTCTGAACTTGATAAGCCTGCATCGCTCATTGCTTGGCGAGTTGGTACCATTGTTCTTCTGATTAAATCGTCAGCTAATTCTTCAAATTTAGCACGAGTTAAATTAATTTCTAAGTGTAATGGGCCATTTTCTCCAGCTGAAATAAATGGTAGTGAAATTTGAGTTTGAGAAACGCCAGATAAATCTTTTTTAGCTTTTTCAGCAGCGTCTTTAAGACGTTGTAAAGCCATTTTATCTTTTGATAAATCTACGCCGTTTTCTTTTTTGAATTCAGAAACTAAATAGTTAATGATTACTTCATCAAAGTCATCTCCGCCTAGTTTGTTGTCACCTGCAGTAGAAAGTACTTCGAATACGCCGTCACCTAATTCAAGGATTGAAACGTCAAAAGTACCGCCACCTAAGTCAAAAACTAATACTTTTTCTTCTTTTTCTGTTTTGTCTAAACCATATGCTAAAGCTGCTGCAGTTGGTTCGTTAATAATACGTTCTACTTCTAAACCAGCGATTTTACCAGCATCTTTAGTTGCTTGACGTTCACTGTCGTTGAAATATGCAGGAACAGTAATAACTGCTTTTTCTACTTTTTCACCAAGGTAATCTTCAGCTGTACCTTTAAGGTTTTGTAATACCATTGCTGAGATTTCTTGAGGTGTGTATGATTTACCTTCAACATCAACTTTGTAATTCGTACCCATATGACGTTTAATTGATTGAATTGTATTAGGGTTTGTGATTGCTTGACGTTTAGCAACTTCACCTACTTGAGTTTCATCATTTTTAAATGCAACTACTGATGGTGTAGTTCTTGCACCTTCAGGGTTTTGGATTACTTTTGGCTCATCGCCTTCTAAAATTGAAACACATGAATTTGTTGTACCTAAGTCAATACCTATTACTTTACTCATAAATAATTTCCTCCTGTTTGTTTATATAAATTGGTGTTTTCATCAATACTAAAACCTATTGATTTACTTTAACCATTGAAGGTCTTAATACACGTTCTTTTAGTTTATAACCTTTTTGTAGCTCTTGAGTGATTTCGCCTGATTCAAAATCAGGATTGTCATCTTGAACTACAGCTTGATGAATGTTCGGGTCAAATTGATGACCTTCTGTTTCAATTAATTCTAAACCATTTTCTTTTAATGCATTAATTAAACTTTCATGAATCATTTCCACACCTTTTTTAAGTGATTGGAATTGTTCATTTTCGCCTTCAATTTGTAACGCACGCTCAATGTTATCTATTGTTGGTAGAATATCATTAAGTACATCTTGCGCTTTATATGCTTTCATTGTTTGATTTTCTTTTTGGATTCTACGCTTATAATTTTCAAACTCTGCGTATAATCTTAAATACTTTTCTTCATTTTCTTGAACATCTTGTTTTAATTGTTGAATTTCTTCATCTTTAGGATCTACATTTTCTGTAGTTTCTTGTGAATCATCCTCCTGCAGATTATCTTGTGATGCTTCTGTAGTTTCATCAGTATTAACAGAAGATGTATTTTGCTCGTTATCAGTTACATCTTCATTTGCTTCTTGATCAAATACTGATTCATTTTTTTCTGTCATTTTCCGCCCTCCAATACAATACTTAATTACCAAATCGTATTTAGTAATCGTATTACGTTCTGATAATTCATTGCTGTTGGTCCGATAACCGCAATTTGGCCTTTTAATCTATCGTCAATGTGATACTGACTTGTGACGATAGAAATACCACTCAAACTTGATTCTATTTCATGTCCAATTTTGACGTTAATTGTCGAATTGGACATATCATCAAGTAATTGCGTGATTTTATTCGATTCTATATATTGCAAAATAGGTTGAATCGATGACACGTTCGTTTCATTCAACGCATCAATTAGTTTAACCTTTCCGCCCATAAAAATGCCATTACTTTGATTATCAAAATGAATCTCGATTGTACTTAGCATATCTTTGATAAAATGCTTCTCTAATTCAGAATTAACAAAAGCATCTAACTCATTTTCAAAACGATGATGATTCCATTCATCATATTTAGCAGTAACAAAATTCGAAATTTTTGTCAGTTCGTCATTAGATAACGGAACTTCGGATGCTAAATGCAGATGTTCTACATGACCGGATGTGAACACGACTACCATTATAACCAAATAGGCATTTGCTCGAATCAAATGAATGTTATTAATTATATCTTTTTTGTGATTTGGACGCATTACCAACGTTGTATATTGAGATGCAATTGAAAGTTCATTTGCAAATTCGCTCAATGCTGAGGAAATGTCATAATGATTATCAACTAGTAAATCACTCAAACGTTGAATTTTTGTTTGCTGTTGATGAGATGTTTGTTGCAATAATTGATTCACATAATATCTGATGCCTGACTGTGATGGTGATCGCCCTGATGAAGTATGTGTCTTCTCAATCAATTCAAGATCTTCGAGATGCTTCATCTCGTTTCGAATAGTTGCAGGACTAAAATTCAATTTGTGTCGTTCAATCAGTGTTTTTGAACCAATTGGATGACCTAAATCAACATAATCTTCAACAATTGCATTAAGTATGCTCAATTGTCTATCGCTAATCATGTTTTCACCTCATTAGCACTCTTTTGTTCCAAGTGCTAATTATAATTTATCAAATTGGTCAAAGTAAGTCAATGTTAAAGCATTCAATTTTAAATTTATTTATACATTTAATAAAAATGCTTCAAAGACAATATTCCCAATCACTTTTCCACGTTCAGTCATCGTGATATGTCCATTTTGATCAATTAAAAGTTCACGTTGAATTAAGTCTTCTATAGTTTGACCATAGACTTCTTCTAAGGTTTTTCCAAATTTCTGTGAAAATTTGTCTTTATCCACACCTATATTCATCCGTAATCCTAAAAACATTTCTTCTTCCATTTGTTCTGTTTCAGTAGGAAATGTTGAATCTAATACGGGTCGTTCATTGTTTTGTACTTTTTTAATGTAATGGTTTACTGGATTTACATTATTATAACGCTCTCCATTTACATAACCACTTGCACCAAGCACCAAAGCCATAATAGCCTTCATTTTTCCAATACACTTTATTGTGTTCGGATTCATGTCCAACTTTACCGAAATTGGATATTTCATATTGATGCATCTCTGATTGTTCCATTCTTTCTAATAGATATTCGTACATTTCTTCACCAATATCTTCATTAGGAACTTTCAATTGTCCTTTTCTATACATATTATAAAATTTTGTTTTGGGTTCTAATATCAAACCATAACTGGATATATGATCAATATCCATCGACAAAGCCTTTTCTAGACTATCTTGAAAATCTTCTAGAGTCTGGTTTGGCAAATGATACATTAAATCTAAACTAATAGATGGAATGCCAACTTGACGAGCATTAGCAACAGATTGATAAATATCTTCTGTTTTGTGTGTTCTACCAAGTATGTCTAATAATTCTGGTTTAAATGTTTGAACACCCATAGACAACCTATTGACACCGTAATTTTTAAGTAATTGAACTTTTTCAATTGTTAATTCATCGGGATTTGCTTCAAAGCTAAATTCGCCTTTTATTTCAAAAGTATCTGTAATAGCTACTAATAATTTTTCGAGTTGTTGATAATCAAGTGCTTGTGGGCGTACCGCCGCCAACAAAAACTGTTTCTAATTTTCTTATTTCACTTTGTTGCATTTCAGTGATTAAACAATCTAAATACGTATCAACTGGTTGGTTTTGTATAAAGTACTTGTTGAAATCACAATACGTACAAATCCTCACGCAAAAAGGAATATGGATATAAGCACTTTTCACTTCCATATTGCGTTCACCTACTTTCATTTTTTGAAGATGTGAGCACACAACAAAAAACTGGGGCATAAATCGAATGGATTTAAGGCCCCAATGTTTAATTTATATTAATCTTCATCCATCTTAAGAACTGCTAGGAATGCATCTTGAGGAATCTCAACGTTACCTACAGATTTCATTTTAGCTTTTCCGGCTTTTTGTTTTTCTAATAATTTTTTCTTACGGCTAATATCTCCGCCGTAACATTTAGACAATACATTTTTACCCATCGATTTAATATTTGTACGCGCAACAATCTTTTGGCCAACTGTCTGCTTGAACAGGAACCTCAAATTGTTGTCTTGGAATAAGTGTTTTTAATTTTTCAACTAACATTTTACCACGATCATATGCGAATTCTTTATGTACTATAAAGCTTAAAGCATCTACTTTTTCGCCATTTAGCAATATGTCCATTTTTACTAAGTCACTTTCTTTATTATCAATAAATTCATAATCAAAAGAAGCATAACCTTTTGTATTCGATTTAAGTTGATCGAAGAAATCAAAAACCACTTCTGATAATGGAATTTCATAAATAATATTTACACGAATATCATCCATGTACTCCATATTTACAAATTGTCCACGTTTACGCTGACATAATTCCATTACAGCACCAACATAATCATTAGGTACCATCATAGTAGCTCTAACAAATGGTTCGTAGATCGTATCAATTTTATCTCTTTCAGGCATATTGGCTGGATTATCAACAGTAACTTCTTCACCTGTTTTCATAATACATTGATAGATTACTGACGGTGCTGTTGCAATAAGTGCAATACCGAATTCACGTTCGATACGTTCTTGAATAATTTCCATATGAAGCATACCTAAGAAACCGGTACGATAACCAAAGCCTAATGCTTGTGATGATTCAGGTTCGAATTCTAATGAGGCATCATTTAATTGTAATTTTTCTAATGCATCACGCAAGTCGTTGTAGTCTTTGTTATCTATAGGGAATAAACCACAGAATACCATCGGGTTCATTTTTTTATAACCTTGTAGTGCTTGTTCAGCAGGACGTCTTACATGCGTGATTGTATCACCAACACGTGAGTCGTCAACATTTTTTATACTAGCTATAATGTATCCTACATCACCGACAGTAAGTTCTTCTACAGCTAATTGTTTTGGCGTATTAATACCAACTTCAGTAACTTCGAAATCCTTACCTGTAGCCATCATTTTAATGCGGTCTCCAGGTTTAACCGTACCTTCCACAACTCTTATAGATGAAATAACGCCTCTATAAGGATCATACTCAGAATCAAAGATAAGTGCTTTCAACGGTGCTTCAGGGTCGCCTTGCGGCGGAGGAACAACTTCAACAATTTTTTCGAGTATATCTTCTATACCAATATTAGATTTTGCACTTGCTAGCACAACATCCTCTTTATCGATACCGATGACATCTTCTAATTCCTGCTTCACACGTTCTGGCTCTGCTGCAGGTAAATCTATCTTGTTAATTACAGGCAGTAGCTCCAATTCGTTATCTAGAGCTAAGTAAACGTTAGCTAAAGTTTGTGCCTCAATCCCTTGCGCCGCATCAACTACTAAGATTGCTCCTTCACAAGCGGCTAATGATCTAGACACTTCGTATGTAAAATCTACGTGTCCAGGTGTGTCAATAAGGTGGAATGTGTATATTTCACCATCTTTAGCTTCATACTTTAAGCGAACAGCATTTAATTTAATTGTTATACCACGTTCTTGTTCTAAATCCATGGAATCTAGCAATTGTGCGTGCATATCTCTCGATTCAACTGATTTCGTGTTTTCTAAAATCCTATCAGCTAACGTAGATTTACCATGGTCTATATGTGCGATAATTGAAAAGTTCCTAATATTTTCGCGTTTATTGAAACGGTCTTGTTTATCCATGTATTATCCTTCTCACTTTCATAATTCTAGCCCGTAAATATGTATGACATTCTTTGATATAATAACGTTTTTAGTAGGTAATTGCAAACTTACTACGATTTTTTACTATTTTCCGTAAATAATTGATATACTTGATATTGTATTCTACTTTGCATTATAGAGTGAATGTTCTTCTTTTCCAAATAGTATTGTACCATTTTCATCGATTCTATGCGCACGCGATAAATAAATGATTGCAGAAAGGCGCTCGTTTTGATAAAATATTTCTTGTTGTAATCAAATTCATTTTGATAGCGAAATCATTATTAGGAGGTGACACACATGCCAAACATCAAATCTGCAATTAAACGTGTTAATACAAACCGTACTGCTGAAGAGCGTAACATTTCACAAAAAAATGAAATGCGTACAGCAGTTAAAAGAGCACACACAGCAATTGAATCAAATGCTGACAACAAAGCTGACTTAGTAAACTTCGCTTTGAAAAAAGTAGATAAAGCTGCTCAACGCAACTTAATCCACTCAAACAAAGCTGATCGTATCAAATCTTCACTTATGACAGTCGCTAAATAATAAAAAAGTTCAAGCCAAGGCTTGAACTTTTTTTATTTGCGTAAACAAATGAATATACGAATAACAAAGAAGTCTGAGCCACTGTGGTTTCAGGCTTTTTTTGTATTATTATGGGTTTTCAAACTTGTATTAACTTTTAAATAATATTAGCGCAAACATTTATAATTAAAGTGATAGAATAAATAATTCCAATATTAAATGTTTATCCATATAAGAAGATTTTAATTTATAGTCTGTCTCCGCACAATTATCAATAATATTCAATAAACTTTCCAATTGATAATGTCTTGCCTGATTCAATGCTAGTTTCACTCTATAAGGATGTACACTTATTGTTTTTGCAATTTGTTGTCCACTATAACCCTTTTGACTCAATATTTTACTTTGATAAAATAAACGATAATTACTCGTAATAAGTGCTAATAATTTAATAGGTTCTTCCTTCATTGCAATCAAATCTTTTACTAATCGTATTGCTTTAGCCTTATTATTTTTTTGGATGTATTCTGTCAGTAAAAACACATTCTGTTCAAGACTCCTGTTTACAATTTGTTGGACATCTTGTTTGTTTATCGTTGGTCTATCTCCTAGAAAAAGAATCAATTTTTCAATTTCTTGCTTTACTATATTGAAATTAATACCTGTTAATTCTATAAATAAATCTAAAGCATCTTGTTTTATATCTTTATAATTTCCATGTAATTCATTTTTAACCCAATTTTTAATTTCATCTTCAGACATTTGTTCAATTTTTTCAATTGAGCATGCTTCTTCAGAGTCTTTACTAATTTTTTTCGCTCATCAAGTTTAGAATGATAAACTTCGAATACAATCATACTCTCGCCATCATATTTTTCTATAAATTCCATGAGTTGCTCTATATTATGATTTACATCTTTAGGCGCTTTTTCACCAGTGAATACATATGCATTTTGTACTAATACTGCTTTTTTATCTGAGAAAAATGGCATCGTTAAAGCTTCTTCTATAATTGGAGCTAAATCGCTTTCATATAGGTTGTATTTAACAAAATTGAAATCATCTTTTGGAGTATCTAAATATTTCTCTATTACTTCTGTAGATTTTTTTTCAATTAATTCAGGCACTTCTCCGTATATTGTAATTATATTATTGCTCATATGTAGCACCCTTTCATCACTATTACACATTTAATCATTATATCATGCAGTGCTTTATCTCTCTACATAAAATCATTGATTTAGATTAGTACTAAGCCCAAAATTCGAATTTAATGTAATAGAAATTTCTCCGTTTTCATTTGTTTGTAAAACTTGAGAATTAGTATTTTTTAAGCGTTCCACTATTTCTTCATTGGGTAATTTATATCTATTATTTTGACCAACAGAAATTAAACTTATTTTCGGGTGAAGTGTATTTATAAAAGATGCACTAGAACTCGTTTTACTACCATGGTGTCCTACTTTTAAGATATCAATATTTTCAATGTGATACTTATTTAACAATAACTGCTCGTTATTTTTTGAAGCATCTCCCATAAGTAAAATCTTGAATTTATCATATTCAATTAATGTAATAATTGATTGTTCATTTAAATCATTTGATGTTGTAATTGTGGCATCTAATAATTTAATTTTCGCTTTGTTAAGTGAAAAACTTTGTATTGATTTAAAGTCTAATAGCTTTATGTTAAAACTTTTGCATATATTAACTAATGATTTCAGTTCTTTCAATTGGTAACTACTTTTATTAATTATTATATTTTTTATAGGATATTTTTCAATCAAAAAATTAAGTTCTCCCATATGATCTATATGTGGATGAGTAACAATTAAATAATCTATTTTCTTAATACCATGTTTTTTCAAAGTCGGTAGTATATGAAATTTTGATATATTATGTTGGCTTGACTCTCCTTCTTGTAATAACTTGCCCCCCGTATCAATCAATAAACTCTCTTGCCTATTTGTCTCAAATAAAATGGCATCTCCCTGACCAACATCAAGCATTGTCAATTTATAATCATTAGATAATGGCAATACGGTAACGACTATATACAATAAAACAAATGAACAAATAAATAAACTATAAAATTTATGTGCAAATAATATTAAACACGCAAATAAGAGCGCAAATCCTAAAGTGATATGTAAGCCATTTAACTCTGGTACATACCATCTGTATGAACTTAAATAAATAAACATTTCCAAAATAAAATCATGTAGCTTTAAAATTAAATTAAGTAAATAAGTTAAAGGCGTTATTTCAAATGGAAAATGGCTTATAATAAAAAATAAAATTACTAACGGAAATAGTATAATGGTGTAAAAAGGAACAAAAATAAGATTCGCTAAAAAACCAAGCCATTGAATCTGGTTAAAATTAATAGCACTAATCATAAATGAACCTAACTGAGCTATTATAGTAATAATTAGAAGCGATTTTATCGGTGAGGATTGAGCTATTAAGGGTAATGAAAAAAGTATGAAGAATGTAATTAAAAAAGAAAATTGGAAGCCTATATTATAGGCATAAGCAGGATATATAATTGTTAATATTATAAATAAAAGTGCGAGAATGTTCATTGAATTCTTTATAATAGTTTTAGGAATTAAAATGATTATTAAGGCTGCTAAAATTGATCTCACAGCACTAGGAGCTAAATCAGTATAAAGAGCATATATCGGTAAAAAGATAAACAATACCATTTTGATGTAGGCTAACGGACACTTAAAAATATTTAATACGTATATTAAAATACCTATAATTGCCGCAATATGTGTGCCACTTACTGCTAATAAATGATAGATACCAATTTCTTTGAATTTATCTAATTCATTATTATCAATTTTCGAGGTATCTCCACTAATTAATGCAATAACTTTCTCCGGATACTTGATATTGGTGTGACTTAAACGTTCGAAAATATATTGTTTATGCTTATCTAAGATAGCGTGATATCTCGAATTATTTAGTTTACAACTTTCGAAGTCAATTGTATTAATAAAAAGTGAAACGGGGCTATATGGGGACTGATTTAATGGTTTAAATATTGCTTTCATATGACATGTCTTTTGATAGAGCTGTATGTATTTATAACTGTTAATGTTTTTATTAACAAAAAAGTAATAGTTATATTTTTTATTATTTATTTTAGCTTTACCATGTAGCTTTTGATGTTTCAGAATAGGTTTTGTCACAAATTGTGCATCTACTTCAATATTTTGATTTAAGTACACTGCACGTGCTTTATTCTCACTTACGAAATTACTCTGAAACATCATATAACTAATGAATGGTATGATTAAAACAAATAAAATTTGAAACCACTTTAACCTTTTGCGTATCACTAAAAAAATTAAGATACCACATAAAAATATCGATAATAATTTAACATGTAGCCATAGTAGACCGACTAAATAAGCAATTGCATAGTAAATCAGTGATTATTTATTGGTAAGGTATTGTGCTACATGTTCTTGATTAAATGGTATTTTTTTATAATCGATACCTGATTGGTGTAAAAGCTTTAACGCATATGAATGGTTGTGATAGTCTTCAGCGTAATAAATTGTTTGAATACCGGCTTGGATAATGGATTTCGTACAATTTAAGCAAGGAAAATGTGTGACATATATCGTTGCTCCCTCTGTTGACACCCCTTGTTTGGCACATTGTAGTAATGCATTCATTTCAGCATGAATTGTACGTATACAATGGCCATCCTCTAATAAACAATCCTCATCTATACAATGAACTTCTCCTGAAACTGAGCCATTGTACCCACCTGCGATGATTCTATTATCTTTAACAATTGTTGCGCCAACAGATAATCGTTGACAAGTGGAACGTAACGCCAATAAATGACTTTGAGCCATAAAGTATTCTTCCCATTTAATGCGATCCATGATGTTATACCTCCATTAATAGTAAATATTTATTTTATAAGTAACTATAGGTTAATTTGTATTGAGTTATATTGCAATAAAAAATCTATATTGTAAAATATGAGCCTAATTTTTCAAGCGTTTTTGCTCCAATGCCTTTAACTTCTGTTAATTGTTCGATAGATTCAAAAGCACCATTTTGTTCTCTATATTCTATAATAGATTTAGCTTTTGAAGGACCTATGCCTGGAACTGTTAACAGTTCCTCTTCTGTAGCACTGTTAATATTTATTTTTTCTTTATTAGTGCTATTGTCAATGACTTTTGTTGAGTTTGAGTTTGTGCTTCTATTAATACTATTATTAATATTTTCAGTCATTTGTTGATTTGAATTTATCGTTTCCTCTTTCTTTGGTATATAAATCAACTTTTGATCTACTAACTTTTCAGCTAAATTTATTTTTGACAAATCAGCATCATCAGTCACGATTGCTCGATCTAAAAGTTGTTTAATTCTATCAGAAGATTTCATTTTATAAATATCAGGATGCTTCACTGCACCTTTGACGTCCACAAAAATGTCTTCTGTTTTAATTTGCTTTGGTTGTTCATTACTATTTTTCATATGCTTTGCATTGGACTCTAGTTGTGTTTGTGTAGCTGTGGTAATTTCATCATTCGAATTTACTATATTATGATTATCTTCGTTTGTAAAAGTACTTTGCGACAACCAAGTGATTAAAATGACCACGAAAATTAAAATTGCTATAGCAACTGCTTTGTACTTACAAATGATTTCTTTTATATTGTTCCACTGATCTAACAAGAAAAAATCACTCCTTTATACTATACACGTATAAAGGAGTGATTTTACTTTTATTTTTTGACAATGAAAAACAGTCGATGCCCTTCATTGCTATTATTCTTAATATCAAAATCGACAAACGTAGTGATTTGGCTAAACCCTACATTATTAAGCATTTCCATATAATCTGCTTCTGTATAAGTCCGTTGATAGTGTGATTCATCGAACCTTGCATATTGATTATCATCTTGTTTAATAAAGAATGACATATCATGCCAAACACTCAGTGGTTCCTCGCCTTGCACAGCTTCCCAACCAAGAAAAACTTTTTCAGATTCATCGATATAACTTTGGTTATTAAATAATGTATTCATTTTAAAAGGTGTATGAACATCAAACATAAATACACCATCTGTTTCTAAATGGTTAAAAACATGACTAAATGTGGTGAAAACATGATCTTTTTCAGGTAAATAATTTAATGAATCACAGAAAATCGTAATTACATCAAATTTCTGATTCAACTCAAATTCAGTCATATCACCTTCTATCCAATTCACTTTGTTAGATTTCTGAGTTGCTATCGAAAGCATATCAACACTCAAATCCATACCTGTGATTTGGTCAAAGTCTGTTAGCAATGATGTTAAACTTCCTGTACCACAACCAATATCTAATATAGACGTCCTATTTTCTGCAAATTGGTTTACAATTTCTAACCATGATTCATAGGGTTGATCTAATGTTAATTGATCATAGAACAAGCTCATTTCTTCATATTGCACCATAATTAATAAACAACCTGTCTATAACTCTCAAGAGGTGCATCACGATATAATTTCTCAATATTATAGTAATCACGTTCATCTTTATGGAATACGTGTACCACTACATTAGATAGATCAATAAGGACCCATCTGGCATCATTAAAACCTTCCATTCGTTTTACTTCGATATCAGCTTCACCTGCTGCATCTTTTACCGAACGTGCTATAGCTTGGACTTGTTTTTCGTTATTACCATGACAAACTACAAAATAATCAGTCATGTCACTAATGCCTTTCATTTTTAAAGAAATAATATCTTCTGCTTTTTTATTCTCTGTTGCTTCGACAGCAATGTTTAATAATTGATCTGAATTCATTTAATCATCCTTTACTCTTTCGTCACTGTAATTGTAATAATTCAAGCATGCAATCGTGGCATCATAAACATTAATATCTTTATTAATTAAGTATAAAACTGTTCGCTTAGAAATTTCATAAATGGTTTTATCTAAGCTACCTTGATTGTATGCTAAATCTCTAATTTCTTCAACGCCTGGGGTCTGACGACCTGGTTCTATATAATCAGCTATGAATATTAATTTCTCAGTTTTCGTCATTTGAGCGCGTCCAGTTGTATGGTTTTTAATCGCTAGCAAGACTTCTTCATCAGTGACATTAAACTGTTGATTCATTATTATAGTCGCTACTGGGCCATGTAAAATTTCAGAGCCATAACTCAGTAAATTACTATCTAATTCATTCTGTGTAACAATTTGATACATTGATCCTAAATCATCATATTTACAGTAATCATGTAGTATACCCGCAAGTTCAGCCTTATCTTTGTCGCCATCATAGATTTCTGCTAATTTCACAGCTGTTTCAGCAACTCTCAATGAATGGTTAAACCTTTTCTCAGGTAATTTATCTTTAACTAAAGTAACTGCTTGATCAATTTTCATATAATCCTTCCTCTCGGATATATTGTTCTACACTAGGAGGAACTAAAACTTGAATATTTTCATCGTTTTTAATTCTATCTCTGATTAATGTTGAACTAATATCAATACGCGGTATATTGATTGCTAACATACCAGGCTCTACTTCTTGAGCTGATTTATCTCTGTTAACAATTACAAAAGTAATTAATGACTTTAACTCATCAATTTTATACCACTTTTCAAGTTGATTGTATTGGTCAGTACCTATAACAAAGTATAGCTTAGATCGAGGATCTTGCTTTAAAATATGCTCTACTGTATCATAAGTGTAGCTTTGCCCTTTACGTTCAATTTCATCAAGAAAAATTGTTCCAAATCCAAGTTCATTAATCGCACACTGAATCATATCTATTCTATACTGTGCGTCTAAAAAATCATTATGCTCTTTTAATGGAGACATATAGCTCGGTATAAAATAGAACTTCTCAGGTTTTATTACGTTATTCACTTCACTTGCAACAACCATGTGAGCTGTATGAATCGGGTTAAACTGCCCACCATATAATACAATTGATTCAGTCATTATGGTAATTGAATTTGTTTGTTGTCTTGAGATTCTTTGTACAATACAATCATAGACCCGATTACTTGTACTACATCACTTCTTGTCGCATCACTTAAACTTTGTGCTAAATCATTTTTATCTTCATAGTTATTTTGTAAAACATGTACTTTAATTAATTCTCTGTTTTCTAAAATATCGTTAATTTGACTAACCATATTATCATTAATACCTGATTTCCCAATTTGGAAAGTTGGATCTACGTTATTTGCTTTACTTCTTAAAAATCTTTTTTGTTTACCTGTTAGCATAATATGCTCCTTTTATAAATGTTTTAGTACTGCTTCTTTCATTACTTGAATGTCTGGTGTTTGTTCGGTCCAAATCTCAAAACTTTCTGCGCCTTGGTAAACAAACATGTCCAATCCATTGTGTATAGGATTGCCTTTTTCTTCTGCTATTTCTAAAATCGGTGTTTTAAAAGGAATATAAACAATATCACTTACTAATGTATGTGAATCTAATTGATCGAGACTTATAGCTACATCTTTGTTTTTATTCATACCTGCAGGTGTAGTATTAATAATAATGTCGAATTCAGATAATGACTTTTCTGCGTCTGATAAATTAATCTTATTTATATCCAAATCCCAGTTATCAAAGCGACTCATAGTTCTGTTAGCAACGGTTAATTTAGGTCGAACGTGTTTATTCAGTTCATTTGCAATACCTTTACTGGCACCGCCTGCACCTAAAATGAGTATATAAGCATTTTGTAAATCCGGATAAGCCTGTTTAAGACCTGTAACATAGCCTATGCCATCTGTATTGTAGCCTATCCATTTTCCGCCTTCAATTTTCACTGTATTAACAGCACCAACCGTTTTAGATTGGTCATCAATTTCATCTAAATAAGGTAGAATACGTTCTTTATGAGGTATTGTAACATTAAATCCAGAAAGCGCTTTGTCTTCTATGATTTCTTTAATAAGATGAAAATGTGCTTCAGGAATATTAATCGCTTCATATGTTGAATCATCATTTAAAGTCTCAAAGTTAGCGTTATGCATAACGGGTGACAAAGAATGATCTATAGGATTGCCTATTACTGCGTATTTCATATTAAACACACCTTACATTATTGAATTTCTTAATACAACATCTACATTTTTCGGTACTCGAACTATAACTTTGGCACCTTCATCAATCGTGATAAAACCTAATCCTGAAATCATCACATCTCGCTTCTCTTTACCTGTTTCTAATCGTACTGCTTTAACATTTTGTAAATCAAAATTATCAGGGTTATGAGGTGGTGACAATAGTGCACCTAACTGATTTTTCCACAATTCATTGGCATTTTCAGTTTTAGTTCTATGGATATTGAGTTCGTTTGAAAAATGACACACTAACGAACGTCTGCCACCACTAACATAGTCAATACGCGCTATTCCACCAAAGAATAAAGTTTGACCTTCATTCAATTGATATACGCGCTGTTTAACTTCTTTTTTAGGCATAATCGTTTTAAGCTCATCCTCCGTTACCACATGTGTCATTTGATGTGCTTGAATCACGCCTGGAGTATCAAACATAAATGATGTATCATCTAACGGTATGTCAATCATGTCTAGCGTTGTGCCTGGGAATCTAGAAGTAGTAACGACATCTTTTTCACCAACACTGCGTTCGATCAATTTATTTATAAGCGTAGATTTACCAACATTTGTAGTTCCTACAATATAAACATTATCGTTATTACGTAATGTGTTAATAGATGCTAACAAATCATCTATACCTTCATTTTTTTCTGCAGATATCAATACAACATCTTCAGTTTCCAAACCATATTTTCTAGCTGTTTTCTTCAGCCATTCTTTAACACGGCGTTTATTAATCTGTTTAGGCAATAAATCTAACTTATTGGCTACTAAAATGATTTTTTTATTACCCACGATACGTTTGATTGCATTAATGAAAGACCCTTCAAAATCAAAGACATCTACAACATTTACTACAATCCCTTTTTCATCTGCTAAACCATTCAACAAATTTAAAAAGTCTTCACTATCTAAACCAACATCTTGAACTTCATTGTAATTTTTTAGTCTAAAGCATCTTTTACATATGACATCTTCACGATGTAAATTATGTTCTGGCACATAGCCTGCCGCATCTGGATCTTCAGATTGAAGTGGTGCGCCGCATCCGATACATTTTAAAATTTCAGTCAATCAATTTTCCTCCCATTTGATATAGCCTTTTTTTCTAAAGTGTTGTAGTAATCTTCGTTCTATCATTCGGTTGAATTTCGTAATAAACCCATCCGTTTGTTTCACGGGAACCACCATAATTGTGAAGAGTCCACGTCTATTACCTCCAAATACATCTGTAAGCATTTGGTCACCAATCACTACAATTTCAGCAGGTTTTAGGTTCATTAATTGTGCGGCTTGATTAAAAGCGCGACCTCTTGGTTTTTTGGCTTTGAAAATATAATCAACATTCAATGATTTTGAAAAACTACCAACACGTTTTTCATTATTATTAGAAACAATCGTAATTGTAATGCCTAATGCATTTGCTTTCTCAAACCATTGTTTCACTGCTGTAGTAGGGTCTGCTTCGTCCCATCCTACAAGTGTGTTATCTAAATCTGTAATAATTCCTTTCACGCCAGATGCTCGCAAGTTTATCAATATCTATTTGAAAAACGGACTGCACATATTCGTTTGGCATAAAATAGTTTTTTATTATACCCATTATTTATTTTCACCTTTTTATATAGTTTTAATTAAACGCTCAACAATTTCACTAGAAGATATTGTTGCTTTTTCTAAAAATGCATCAAACGTAATACCAAGCATCGCCGTCAGCTAAATCTGAAATTGCGCGCGTAATTATGAATGGTAAATTAAATTGATAGCAGGTTTGTGCAATTGCAGTAGCTTCCATTTCTGCGGCCATTGCTTGTGGAAAATTCATTTTAATCGTTGTACGTTGCTCAGTTGTACCAATAAAGCTATCTCCACTCACAATTAAGCCAGTTTTAGCTACTAGTTGTTGTTCATTAATTGCATCTGTTGCCTTTTGAATTAAATGCTCATCAGCAACAAATTGTGCTGGCATTTGTGGTATTTGTCCTAATTGATAACCAAATGCTCTTGCATCTGCATCATGATAAGTAACCATATCACTGACTACAACATCACCAACATTTAATGATTTATCTAACGCTCCTGCAGAGCCCGTATTAATAATTACATCAGGTCTGAATTTTTCAATTAATAATGTTGTAGAGATTGCTACGTTCACTTTACCTATACCACTTTGTGACAGTACTACTTCTTTATCATGTAGACGACCTTTATAAAATATTACATGCGCAATTTTTATTTCTTCTAATGTTACAAGTTTATCTTTTAAGATTGCTACTTCTTCTTCCATAGCACCTATAATACCTATCATTATAATTCACCTCATATTAAAATCCTAGCCTTAGTTATTCTACCACATTTATGTTCATAGCTCGATCATTGTTCAACTTTTTATTATTAAATTCTCTATGCTATTTTCCCTATTTTTAAGTAATTAATAATAATTTTTTTATACATTTGAATTCCTTATTTTTTCCATATAAAAACTCTGAACAACACATGAGCAGTATGTATCGTTCAGAGTATTAAAATATTTATATATTAACTACCAAATAAGCCTGATAAGCTTTGTAGAGAGAATAACGCTGCAAGCAATTGTAACTATTACTGCCAATATACCAAAGAGTAACATCCATGTTGGATGATGATAATCTCCGACAATCGATTTTCGTTTACTCGCTATTAAAATTGTACCTAAAGTGATTGGTAGAATAAATCCGTTAAGTGCTCCGGCAACGATTAATAAAGTAACTGGTTGACCTATGAATAAAAATACTAGCGTAGAAACTACAATAAAACTAATTACAATTATATTGGTTTTATTGTATATCGATTTATGTAGTGTTTTTAAAAATGTCGCACTCGTATAAGCAGAACCAATTACAGATGACATTGCGGCTGCGAATAATACGACACCAAAGATACTACGTCCAACTGGTCCAAGTACATGTTCAAAGACTGAAGCTGGTGGGTTTTCTGAACTTAAAGTAACACCTGTAACAACTACACCCAATACCGCTAAGAATAATAAAACTCTTAAAACGCCGGTAGTCAATATGCCTGAGATCGCGGCTTTGTTAATAAATGGTAAATATTCTTTGCCTTTAATTCCAGAATCTAAAATTCTATGTGCCCCTGCAAAAGTAATATAACCACCAACTGTACCACCTACCAAAGTAATAATCGGTAATACAAGCGCCAATGGTTGTTCTGGCATGACTAAATGCTTAGCCGCTTCTGCATATGGCGGGTTGGCCTTAAACATTACAAACGCTATGACTACGATCATAAGCATTCCTAAAAACATTGTAACAACGTCCATAATTTTTTGGCCACTTTTACTAATAAAGATACCGATAGCTAGAACTGCTGTAATTGCAGCGCCAATCTTCACATCTAAACCGAAAATGGCATTTAAACCAAGTCCAGCTCCTGCTATATTACCGATATTGAAAGCTAATCCTCCAATGGCTATCAGTATCGAAATAATTGTACCTAGCCCACTGAAAATCTCATTTGCTACTTCTTGACCACGTTTACCTGTAACTACTAATACTCTCCAAATATTTATTTGTGCACCAATATCTATAATAATAGATAATAGGATAGCAAATGCAAAACTTGCAGTAAATTGTGCAGTAAATACTGCGGTTTGAGTTAAAAATGCTGGTCCAATAGCAGATGTTGCCATTAAAAATACCGAACCTAATAGTAACCTTTTATGGTTTTTTGTGAACTCAAAATCTTTTTCTTCAGAACTTAATCTTTCTTTCATAGGTTAGCCCCCTAGACTTTTTATAGAAACGCCTTCTTTCGTTAATCTTTCTCTAATTTGTGTTACAAACTCGAGAGCATGTGTACCATCTCCATGCACACAAATTGTATCAGCCTCTATGCTGATGGTCTTTTGGCTTTTTGCGACAACGGTTTGTGATTTCACCATGTTAACTACTTGCTCAATTGCTTCATTTGTATCCGTAATTAATGCATCGTGTTCTTTTCTACTTACGAGTTGGCCATCATCTTCGTATCGTCTATCTGCAAAGACTTCTGAGGCTGTTGTTAAACCAACTGATTTAGCTTCAGAAATTAATGACGTGTTAGATAATCCCACATATATTAGGGTGTTGTCAATATCAAATACTGCTTGTGCAATTGCACGCGCTATATCTTTGTTTCTAGCTCCCATTTGATAAAGGGCGCCATGCGGTTTTACGTGATTAATCTTCACGTTATGAATTTTACAAAATCCACTTAACGCACCAATTTGATAAACAACAATATCATAAATTTCACTTGGTGATAAATCCATATTTCTACGTCCAAATCCTTGTAAGTCTGGTAGTCCTGGATGAGCACCGATGCCTACATCATGTGCTTTGGCTAATTTTATCGTTTCATTCATTACATGTTGGTCCCCGGCATGGAAACCACAAGCAATATTTGCTGAAGTAATAAGTGGGATGATATGTTCATCCCCTCCAAATGAATAATTACCGAATGCTTCACCGAGATCACAATTTAAGTCTACTTGCATTAAGATACCCCCTTGATAATTTGGTGCCTATCTAAAAATTTTATATCTACTTCTTTTGCATCTCCATCTGCATACAATGGATAAGATAATACTGCGTATAAAAAGTCAGCAGTTGTTGTAAAACCGTCTATCACCATTTCATCTAAAGTGACTTTTAATTTTTTAATTGCACGTTGTCTGTCGGGTGCTTTGACAATCACTTTTGCTACTAAAGAATCATAGTAAGGAGAGACAGTATAACCTTGATAAAGTAAGCTATCTACACGTACGTTAAATCCTTGTGGTAAGTGTAATGCTTCTACTTTGCCTGGTGAAGGCTGGAATTGTCGTTCTGGGTTCTCTGCATTAATTCGTGCTTCGATTACATGTCCATCAAAAACTATATCTTCCTGTGTGAAAGGCAATTTGCCATTTATCATCAAGTATAGTTGAGCTTGTAGTAAATCCCTATTCGCTCTCATTTCAGTCACAGTATGTTCTACTTGAATACGCGCATTCATTTCAATGAAATAATATGCTTCGTCTGTTACTAAAAATTCGATTGTACCTGCACTTCTATAATTTGAAGCCTTTGCTACTTTGACAGCATCAGTACACATTGCATTTCTAGTTTCTTCTGATATTGCCGCACATGGTGATTCTTCAATTAATTTTTGGTTTTTTCTTTGTACAGAACAATCTCTTTCTCCTAAATGTATGTAATTATTCTTACCATCACCAATGACTTGAACTTCTACATGCTTCGCTACAGGAATGAACGATTCAACATAAATACGATCATCACCAAAATACTTCTCGCCTTCACTCTTGGCCTCTTTAAAAGCTTTAGGCAATTCTTCAACTGTTTTAACAATTCTAATGCCTTTACCACCGCCACCGCTAGTCGCTTTTAAAACTAGGGGGAAGCCAACATCTTTTGATATTTGTTTCACTTCTTCAATTGACTCCACAGCATTCGTAGAACCTGGAATAATTGGCACACCCGCATCATCAACCGTTTGACGTGCAGTGATTTTATCACCCATCATTTCCATCGTCAATTGTGTTGGACCAATGAAATCAATATTATTTTCTTCTACTTTTTGTGCAAAAGAAGTACTCTCTGATAAAAAGCCATAGCCTGGATGTATTGCAGTAGCACCACTGATTTTGGCGGCGCTAATAATTCTGTCTTGATTCAAATAACTCTCTAGTGGATTTGCTTCACCTATACAAATAGCTTGATCTGCTAAACTCACATGTAAACTCGTTTCATCCCCTAATGCATATATAGCTACTGTTTCAATATCCATCTCTCTACATGCTCGGATAATTCTAACAGCTATCTCTCCTCTGTTTGCTATTAAACAACGATACACAGCAAACGCCCCTTTCTTTCACTTATTTTATTTTAATAATCGTCTGATTATATTCGACATTCGCACCATGTTCTACTACGATTTCCTTCACTACACCATCTACGTCACTTTTCACTTCATTCATTACTTTCATCGCTTCAATAAAACCAATCGTATCACCTTTATTTATTTCATCACCAACATGAATGATGGGCTCAGTAAGCTCTTTTTCATCTTGTTGGAAGAACGTACCTACCATTGGTGATTTAACTTCCTTAAAGTTGTCATAGTCCTCTGCTTGACCGTCTGCTACAATTTGATTTTGATTGAACGCTTGGTTTGCTACAGTTTGTGAACTATTATCGGAAGAAAATGAATGCACTTTATTATCATTAAAATCTATTGCTATTTCACTTTTACTATCTTTGTATTCAAATTTCTTAACTTCATTTTCTTTTACTAATTTTATTAATTGCTCGATTTTTTCAAGATTCATTTTAATTCCCCTTTTAGTAATTTTTTGATACGTGAAGCCGTTGGTCTGAATTGAGCCGTATTATAAATAGGTGTATCGATTGTATTTTCTAATACTTTCTTGAAATCTAATTCTTGTTGTTTTAATTTTTTTGTTGTCGCTTCAATCGTTGTCCATTCAAAATGTAGCACGTCCCCTGGTTGTTTCTGTGCTAAAATATGTAAATCTGAAGCACATACAGTAGCAATTTTTGTATAACCACCAACTGTTTGTTTATCATTCAATAAAATAATTGGATTGCCATCGTTTGGAACTTGAATGCTACCTAAAGCTACTGGTTCAGAAATGATATCCGCAGAATCTGTTGGTGAAATTATCTCACCTTGTAAGCGATATCCCATGCGGTCTGATTTTTCAGAAATTTTAAAATCAACTGTTGTTAATTTATCTTGCGCATCTTGAGTGAAACGATTTATTTGTGGTCCTTCGATAATTTGAATTGTATCTTTATTAAATGGTTCAGTATTTAATTCTAAACTGTAGCCTACTTTAGAAAGGTATGTATCATCTTGTTTACACAAAATTACATCATCTCGTTTTAAGGCACGTCCCTTATATCCTCCGATATGACTACGTGTATGAGTAGCATAACTACCAGCCGCAATTGGAACATACAGGGGTTTACCTAACAAAATATAACCTCTCGCACCATTAACTACGGCACCTAGTTCCAATATATCGCCTTTTTTTACTGAAGTTACTGTTTGAACATCAATCACTTCATCATTTATCTTGGCATTAAATTGTGCACCAGTGATAATAAAAGAATTATCTTCTAAAAATTGAAGTGTTGGCCCAATGATTGTGCATTCAATTGCAGGCCCTTCATTTCCAATAAGTGTTTGACCTAATCTATATGCATATTGATCTAACACGCCCGCATTTGAAAATCCTTGGTTTTGAAAACCAATTCTACCTTGATCTTGTATTGTGCTAAATAGTCCAGGATTCAAAATTTTTATAGACATATTAAATTTTCACCCACTTTTCTATATCAAAATTGTCATGTTGTTGTTCATCTAATATACGATGGTATGTTTCTTCTTCAATAGCATAAAATTTTATATAGTCTCCTGCGCCATATAAACACATAGGTTCTCTATGAATATCAAACACTTTAATTGGCGTGCGTCCTATAATTTGCCAACCACCAGGCGATTGTTTTGGATATAGTCCTGTTTGATTATTAGCAATACCTACAGAGCCTGCATGAATGCTTGTCCTTGGTTCTTGCCGTCTTGGCGTATGTAATTGTGTATCTAATCCTCCTAAAAAAGGAAAACCAGGCATAAAACCTAGCATATAAATTAAATAAGCATTTTCAGTATGTATTCGTATAACCTCTTTAGTAGTTAAATTGTTATGTGATGCTACCTCTTGAATATCTTGTCCATAACTTCCACCATATAACACTGGTATATTAATCGTTTGTGTTGGTGTAGCTGTATCATTAAATTTTGTTATCTCTATTTGATTTAAATTAAGCGCTTTAATTATATGGGTTAAATCACTTTTACTGATATCAATGGTTAACATAATTGCACGATACGAAGCAACTACTTCAATAATAGCTGGATTGTTTTGTGCTTTAATATATTGTTCAACGCGTTGTACCTTTTGAAACGTATCAGGATCAATACGCTCTTCAAAATAAATCATAATCGTTTGTTCATTAATTAATTTATAATTCAAAGATTATGCCCCCTTTATTACATTTACAATATAGTTTATCTTCAGATAAACTATATTGTGCACATGCTATTGATAGTATATCATTTATTTTAAAATTGTGTTTAATAGAAAAAGTTATTACTAATAATAACTAAACGTTTATTAAACAAAGTATATTAGTAAATAAAATAGCAATATTATTCTAAAATTTCATTCTTATCATTAAGTTAACAAAATGTTACCATCAAGTATATAAATACTTTTGCATAGTGTAAAATCCCCCTAAATATCCTTGAAGATATTTAGGGGGATTAATTTTATTTAATATTTTTAATAATAACGTTTATTTCGCCACCATTTGGTAACGGTACACGTACTTCATCTTCTAATTTCTTACCAATTAAACTTTTAGCCATTGGCGATTCATTAGAAATCTTACCATTGAATGCATCAGATTCAGCCGAACCAACAATTTGGTATTCTTCTTCTTCTTCGCCTGGTAATTCTACAATTGTTACTGTTTTACCAATTTTAACTTCATTGTTATCACCAGTATCTTCGATAATCTGTGCATTACGTAACATATGTTCTACACGTTGAATATCTTGTTCGATAAATCCTTGTTCGTCTTTTGCGAGCATCGTACTCTGAGTTCTCAGATAAGTCACCAAAAGAACGTGCTACCTTAATTTTTTCAACGACTTCTGGTCGTTTAACTGTTTTTAATTCTTCTAACTCATGTTCTAGTTTCTCAAAACCCTCTTGAGTCATTGGATATTGTTTTTGATTTTCCATTATGTCATCTTCCTTTACATATACATACTATTGTTTACTTACTAAAGTTTGAATCTTTGTCGTCATTATATCGATTGCTACTTTATTACTGCCACCTTCTGGAATAATAATATCTGCATATCTTTTAGTAGGTTCTATAAATTGATTATGCATTGGTCGCACCACATTTAAATACTGATTTATAACAGAATCCATAGTACGGCCTCTTTCTTCAGTATCTCGAAGTAACCGTCTTAAGATACGCAAATCAGCATCAGTATCAACATAAATTTTGACATCCATTAAATCTCTTAATGTTTTGTTTTCAAGCGCAAATATACCTTCCACGATAATAACATCTTTTGGCTCAAATGCAATCGTTTTATCACTTCTCGTATGATTTGAATAATCATACGTTGGAACTTCAATTTGTTTCCCATTTCTCAAATCATTTAAATTCTCGATTAACAAATCATTATCAAATGCAAATGGATGGTCATAATTGGTTTCCAAGCGTTCATCAAAAGTTAAATGCGATTGGTCTTTATAATAATAGTCTTGAGCCAATAGTGCAACACTATGACCTTCTAAATTCTTCATAATTTCATTTGTTACTGATGTTTTCCCTGATCCAGAACCGCCTGCAATTCCTATAATTGTCGTACTATTCATTATCCAATTTCCTTTCTCATCATGTTGTTGGCATAAATTGGATGATCGACTTTGATTTGCACGATTTGCAATGGGTGGCGTGCGAGCATCAAGTTCATTACCTTCTTCATCATAAATTGTATCCACAACTTGTCTAAATGTTTCAATTTCAGGGCCAAAAAATTCGATTTCTTGTCCAGGTTCAAATTTATTACGTTGTTGCACTGTAGCTATATGGGTAGAACTATCATAATCTAATACTAAACCACAGAAGTCAAATGAAGCATTCTTTTTATTTTGTTGCCCAAACATTTGTTCTTCATAACCTGGCGTACCTTCAATAAACGCTGAAGCCGTATCTCTATTGGCACATTTATCTAATTCGATTAACCATTCTGGCTTGATTTTAAAATGTTCTGGATCCTCCGCATAAGCATCGATGACTTTGCGATACACAGAAACAACTGTTGCAATATAGTGAATAGATTTCATACGTCCTTCAATTTTTAAAGAATCAACACCAATATCCATCATTTTTGGTATAGCTTCGATTAGTTTTAAATCTTTAGGACTCATTGCAAATGGCGCAACTTCATCATCGCCATAGAATAAATCTAAATCGCCGTCTTGATCTATATGTAACAAGTCATAATCCCAACGACAACTTTGACAACAGCCACCTCTATTGGAATCGCGCGCTGTCATATGATTGCTTAAAGTACATCTTCCTGAATAAGCAATACACATCGCACCATGTATAAAAGACTCAATTTCAATATCTACTTTTTCTTTCATCTCTTTCATTTCCATTGCTCCAGTTTCACGAGCTAATACCACTCGATCTAAGCCTTCTTCTTTCCAAAATTCAACGGCTTTATAATTTGAAAGAGATTGCTGTGTAGATAAATGTATCTCTAATTTAGGAGCCACTCGTTTACATGTTTCAATAATCAGAGGGTCAGCAACGATAATGCCTCTTGCACCAGTTAAGGCCAAATCACGCAAATAATCATCTAATCCATCTATATTTTCGTCATGCGCAATGATATTTGTAGTGACATAAATTTTAGCACCATAGCGTTGAGCAAATTCAACGCCTTCTTTAATTTCATCCATTGTAAAATTATCTGCATTTGATCTTAAACCGTATTCTTGTCCACCGAGGAACACAGCATCTGCCCCATAGTGTACTGCAATTTTTAATTTTTCTAAATTACCAGCGGGTGCCAGAAGTTCAGGTTTATTCATTTTAGGTTTATTATGTAATTTAACTTCTTCTAAAACTTTCACTGTTAAACCTCCATCAATATACTGTTTGTTTAAATAAAAAGCCTTCGTCAAACGGACGATGTTCTGGTTGTATAGCTTCAATTGGATCGACAAGCATAAATTTTTCATCTTCATAAACTTCAGGATCTTCATTATATAAATCAATGGCTTCTCTATATTGTTCTGTACATACGTTAATATACGTTTCTGATTGTAATACACCATCTATTTTCAATGCATCTATACCAGCTGCTAAAAGTGGTTCTAGCTCTTCAATTAGACATATATCATTAGGTGACATGATATGTGTGCCATTATAATCCTCATACACGGGATATTTATTATCACGTTCTTCATCGTATAATAATAATTCATTTGCTTCTTTATTTCTTTCAATTTTCATTTGTCGTTCTTGAAATGTATAATAATTGCCTAATAACATACGTTTAGATTGGAACATGCAAGTCATTCCATGCACTTGAACTTCAATCTCAACATCAGCGTTTTCTTTAATGTTAATAATCTCTTCTAAACTAAGTTCTCTAGCTAATTGAGCACGTTGTGCACCTTTTTTACCCCAATAATTACATTGAAAGTAATTGGTAACTAGTGCTTCAGCATCCCAATTTAATGGAATTGGATGTGCTTGTTGTTTTACAAACATAACCACTGTTGGGTCACCAAATATAATACGGTCTACTTTAATTTCATGCAAAAAATTAATATAAGACGCCAATGCGTTCAGATGATAATTATGAAAAATGCCATTAACTGCGAGCATAAGCTTTTTTACCTTGACTGTGTATTAAATCCACAGCTTTTATCATGTCATCTTTATTAAATTCACCTGCAAGTCTTAAGCCGAATTTTTGTTCGCCAATTACAAAAGCATCAGCACCTTTTTCAATTAATACTTCAATATGTTCAACAGATTTGGGTGTTACTAATAATTCTGTCATTTTGATTCCCCTTTAATTGAAATTGCCAAACCATCATCCATGTTTAAAAAATTAGTAGTATAATCTGTGTGATTCATTAACCATTCATTGTAATCTTGTACTTTCTTTACCATTTGTCGGACATTTCTATTACGAACAACAGAGATATCAGATACAAAGCCGTGATAAAGTACATTGTCAGTAACAACGATGCCACCTATTTTTAATAAAGGCGTATAAAGTTCAAAAAACTTTTTAGATTGTGCCTTCGTCGCATCAATAAATATCATATCATAGCCGCGATCACTCACATTTTCAACTTGCTCTAATGCATCGCCTTCAATTAATCTGATTTGGTTATAATATTGAAATAACTCAATATTTTCTTTCGCTTTATCTTGCATTTCTACATTACGTTCAATTGTAGTCACATTAATTTTTTCAGAAATAGAAGCAAATTGCATTGCGCTATAACCAATTGCAGTTCCAATTTCTAAAATATTAATAGGTTTATGTAATCTAATAATTTGTTTTATCATTTCTAAAGTGAGCTTATCAACGATGGGCACTTGATTTTCCTCTGCATAGGTTCTTAATGATTCAATATTTTTATCAGTTTGCTTATGCAAATTTAACAAATATAACTGATTATTATCCATTTTCATAACTTCCTTTGTTGTAAAATGATACTTTTTGTTTAAATAATAAAATAAATCAGTCAGAATAAATTGACTGATTGTCTGCAATAAAAGTAATTGGTAACTCGCTTTTTATAAGGATACGCGTTCGATTATTGATATTTAAATATATCATCAATATACATAACGTACGATTGAAATTAACTTTATATATTTTACCATAAACTAGCACAAAATATAAGTGTAAATTGTGTTTCAAAGCTGTGCTGAGCTTTATATAGTTGTTTTCCAAAACGGAAGCCTCTGTTTAGAATATGAGCTGAACAGGGACTTATGCCAACAATATAAAAAACTGTCAACAAAACCTCACACGTTTGTTGACAGCAAGAAAGGATGATTTCTAGTGAAATCATCCTTTAGTTATTTATTCGTCGCTATACGAGGCTATATGTGGCCTCTACAGTGATTTTATTCGTGGTCGTGATCGTGGTCATGATCATCCATTTCAGTATTAACTACTTCTTCAATCATGTCCCATTCTTCATCTGTTTCAACTGGTAAGAATTTACCACCTTCACCATTTTCGTCTGGTTCATTGATCATTGGTACTAATTCAACTAAATCTTCATCATCAGATTCAGCGCCTTCTTCAGCAAGAATAACATATTCTTTCTTGAATTCTGGGTGGAAAAATTCTAAAACTTTACGGTATAAAACTTCATTACCTTCTTCATCATATAGTGTTAATAATTCCTCTTCGTTGTTAATTTCTAATTCTGCATCTTTATTTTGTTCTGTCATTATTAAACGCTCCTTTTTATTGAATAGAGTCTAAATAGCCTTGCAGTATAAAAACTGCTGCCATTTTGTCTATTACTTTTTTTCGTTTCTGTCTAGAAACATCTGCTTCCAGTAAAGAACGTTCTGCGGCCATGGTACTTAATCGTTCATCCCACATAATTATCTCTACAGATGGCAGTGCTTCTTGAAGTTGCTCCTTGTATTGTAACGAAGCCTCGCCTCGAAATCCAATAGAATTGTTCATGTTTTTAGGTAAACCTATAACAACAGAGCCAACATTCTCTTTTTTTATAATTTTTACTAATTGTTCAATACCTAGTTCATTGTTTTCTTCGTCTATACGGAGTGTGTCTAATCCTTGGGCTGTCCAACCCATTAAATCACTTACTGCAATGCCAACAGTCTTACTTCCAACGTCTAAACCTAATATTTTATGCTTTAACATATATTATTTTGAATTCTCTTGTAAATAATTCGAAACAAGTTCTTCCATAATATCGTCACGATCTATGCGGCGTATTTGGTTTCTGGCCTCGTTATTACGAGGTATATAAGCTGGATCACCTGATAGTAAATAACCTACGATTTGATTTACAGGATTGTATCCTCTTTCTTCCAACGTATTATAGACATTTTGCAATACTGTTTTGACATCTTCTTTTGGAATTTCATCGTAATTAAACTTCATTGTTTTATCAAAATTTTCCATTCTTTTAGCACTCCTTCGTATCAAGTAAAAAAGTTCTTATTTACATTCTACATTACTATGCACTGAAGTTATAGAGATTTAATGTAATCTTTAATGAAACGTAATGATTCTGTGATGTTTTCAGGTTGAGTACCTCCACCCTGAGCCATGTCAGGACGGCCTCCGCCTTTTCCTCCTACAATAGGTGCCATGTTTTTAATAATATCTCCTGCTTTCACTTTAGCAGTTAATTCTTTTGGTACAGTGGCAACTAATGATACTTTTCCATCCACGTTACTTACTAATACGATTACTGTATCTTGTAATTTCGATTTAAAGTCATCCATCGTTTCACGAATTGCTTTGGCATTTGCAACTTCAACTTCTGTTGCTAAAACTTTCAAGCCATTTATATCTTCAACTTGGTTAGTGATATCACCCATTTTCAAGGCTGTAACTTCTTTGTTTTTTTGCTCTAATTGTTTTGTAAGTTCTTTTTCATCAGATTGCATTTGCACTATTTTTTCAAATACTTGTTCATCTGTTTTAACTTTAACTTGAGTCTTAACAGCATTAAATTTCTCTTGTACAGATTCTAAATATAGAAATGCTGATTTACTTGTAAATGCTTCGATACGACGCACGCCTGCACCTGTACCTGATTCACTAACAATTTTAAACAATCCAATTTCAGACGTATTATTCACATGGATACCACCACATAATTCAATAGAGTATGGTGCCATATTTACAACTCTTACTACATCACCATATTTTTCACCAAATAGTGCCATAGCACCTATTTGCTTAGCCTCATCAATTGGCATTTCTTGGATATTAACATCGATGCTATTCCAAATTTCTTCGTTAACACGTTGTTCAACACGATCAATTTCTGCTTGACTCATAGGACCGAAATGTGAGAAATCAAATCTTAAACGGTCTGCTTCAACCAATGAACCAGCTTGATTAACATGATCGCCTAACACTTCTTTTAAAGCAGCATGTAACAAGTGCGTGGCACTGTGGTTTTTCTTGATTGTACGGCGGTCTTCGTGATTCACGCTTGCAGAAACTTCAGCATCTTTTCTAACTGTTCCAAACTGAACTTCACCTGTATGTAAGTTCTGCCCGTTTGGTGCTTTCGTTACTTCAGTCACGGCAATTTCAAATTGTTCGTTACTGATTATACCTTGGTCTGCAACTTGTCCACCACTTACAGCGTAGAAAGGTGTTTCACTTAATACAAAATGAATTGTTTCTCCGAGCTTCAACTGTATCTACTAATTCTCCGTTATAGATAATATCAGTAATCGTTGTTGCTTTATCCATGATGTCGTAACCTACAAACTGACTTTCAGTAGTTATTTTTTTCAATACTTCACTTTGAACCTGCATAGATTGAGAACTTTGACGTGCTTGTCTTGCTCTATTTCTTTGTTGTTCCATTTCAATTTCAAAAGTCTGCATATCAACAGAAAGGTTTTCTTGTGTTGCGATCTCTTCAGTTAATTCAACTGGGAAGCCATAAGTATCATATAATTTAAACGCATCTTTACCATTGATTTCCTGAGTTGAATCTTTAGCTTTTGCAACTAAATTATTTAATATCGCAAGTCCTTCTTCTAAAGTTTCGTGGAAACGTTCTTCCTCAGATTTAATAACACGTTTAATAAAATCTGATTTTTCTTTTACGTTTGGATAATAAGGTTCCATAATATCCGCAACAATATCAACCAACTGGTACATAAATGGTTCATTAATTTCTAGAGATTGACTGAATCTTACAGCACGGCGTAACAATCTACGCAATACATAACCTCTGCCTTCATTAGCGGGTAATGCGCCGTCGAGCAATTGCGAATGCAATTGTACGTATATGATCAGAAATCACTTTAAAGGCAACATCATAGGCATCTTTTTCTAAGTACTTTTTGCCAGAAACTGCTTCAACTTCATGAATAATAGGCATAAATAAATCAGTTTCATAATTTGTACGTACATTTTGGGCGATAGAAGCCATTCTTTCTAGACCCATGCCAGTATCAATGTTTTGATTTGGTAATGGTGTATAAGTGTGATCTTTATTATGATTAAACTCGCTAAACACTAGATTCCACACTTCTAAAAAGCGTTCATTTTCTCCACCAGGATACATTTCTTCTTCAGGATCATCATGACCAAATTGATCGCCACGATCATAGAATATTTCAGTGTTGGGACCAGATGGACCTTCACCTATATCCCAGAAATTACCTTCAATACGGATGATTCTACTTTCTTCTAATCCCATTTCTTCATTCCAGATTCTATATGCTTCCACATCTTCAGGATGAACTGTGACATAAAGTAATTTCGGATCCATTGCCATCCATTTCTCACTTGTTAAAAATTCCCATGCAAATTGGATTGCTTCTTTTTTAAAATAATCACCAATTGAGAAGTTTCCTAACATTTCAAAGAACGTATGGTGTCGTGCAGTAAAGCCTACGTTTTCAATGTCATTAGTACGAATTGCTTTTTGTGAATTCACTATACGAGGTTTTCTCGGTGTTTCTCTACCATCAAAATATTTTTTCAATGTAGCAACACCAGAGTTAATCCATAGTAAAGAATCATCATCAATAGGCACTAACGGCGCTGAAGGTTCAACCATGTGTCCCTGTTCAACGAAATAATCAATAAAACTTTGTCTAATTTCACTAGCTTTTAAGTTTTTCATCCTTAAAATTCCTCCATCTCAAATCAAGTTATAACAGTTATAAGAAAAAATTGAAAATAAAAAACGCCCATCCTCATAAAAGGGACGAACGTTTCGCGGTACCACCCTGGTTATAAGCATTAGTAAATCTATTTCTATCTAAACTTTAAAGATTTACATATCAGACGATAGTTATTCTTAAAATTTACTAACTCACACTTATCACTTAATTAGTTAATATTTATACTGACATAAAGCAGCGTTCAACTGTATTATCTGTACTTTCCACCAACCAGTACATCTCTTGTTGTCTAACACAGTCTACTCACCTTTATGCTAAGTTAATTATATTGTATTTACTTTCGTTACTAATGTCAATCTTCTACAAAGTCGTATGGTGAAATGTCTCCCATGTTGATCATTGGGTTAATTTTAAAGATATTATCTTCAGTCAAAATGATGTCTGCATCAATTGTTTTACTGATTGCAATACTATCTTCAGCATCTTCAGTTACTTCGTTGCTGAAATAAGTTTTCAGAAATGTGCATAATTGTGTCATTCTCACTTGACCGTGTGTTTTCAATCCAATATCAAATGCTTGTGGGTCACCTAAAAATATAAGCGACTGCTTCGCTCGGGTAAGCCCTGTGTATAAAATAGGTTTTTGTAACATTCTAAAATATTGTTTGACCATTGGCATAATGACTATAGGAAATTCAGAACCCTGAGACTTATGAATAGATGTGCAATATGCATGTGTTAATTCTAATAAATCTTTTCGAACAAACGTTATTTCATTGCCATCAAAATCAACGACAAGTATGTCTTTATTTAATGCATTTTCTTTCGCCCAAAATATACCTACGATTACACCGATATCACCATTGAAAATATTATCACTTGGTCGGTTCACAAGTTGTAAAACCTTATCACCTTTTCTAAAAACAACATCACCAAACTCAATTTCTCGAGTATCTTTGTCTTTAGGGTTCAATATATCTTGCAAGACTGTATTAAGTTTTTTTATACCGCGGAACCTTTATACATAGGTGCTAACACCTGAATATCACTCATGTCATATCCTTTATTTACTGCACTTGTCACTACTTTTTCAACTACTATGGGTATTTGTTCAGTCGTACATTTGATAAAGTTACGATCATGGAAACGCTGTGTGATATTAATTGCTTCGCCCAATTTCATTCTATGTGCCAACTCAATAATGCTAGAACCGTCTTGTTGTCGGTATACTTCAGTTAAATTAACACGGGGAATGACTTTTGAATCGATTAAATCTTTAAACACTTGTCCAGGACCAACAGATGGTAATTGATCTTCATCACCTACTAATATAACTTGTGCGTCTATAGGTACTGCACTCAAAAATTGATGGAATAGCCATGTATCAACCATCGACATCTCATCAATAATAATAAGTTTTGCTGATATTTCATTTTCTAATATGTCTTCAGGTTGTGTATCTTGATTCCAACCAATTAGGCGATGTATCGTCATTGCTTCTAAGCCTGTAGATTCTGCAAGCCGCTTCGATGCCCTGCCGGTAGGTGCGGCAAGCACAACTGGGTAATCGTCATTCTGGTAATCATCATAGTCTAACGATAATCCATGGATTTCTGCATATAACTCTACGATACCTTTGATTACTGTCGTTTTACCAGTACCTGGACCCCCAGTGAGTAGCATGATTTTAGTATTGATTGCAGTTTGCGGCGCGTCTCTTTGTGAGTCGGCATATGTTACTTCATTACGGTTCTCTATTTCACCAATTTCAAGTAATAACTCTGATTGCTCAATTTCTTTTAATTTATTTGTATGCGTAAAATTGCGATATAAGTTTTGAACGCTTTTCAACTCTGAATAATACAAACTTGGTATAGCAACTTCATTTTCTTGTTGGATTAATTTCGTATCATTTACTAAATCTTGCAATACATTGATAAGTTGTTGTGCATCAATCATTTCTGTTGGTGGTTGAGACAACATATCTTGTGTCATTTCCAGAACATTATTTGTAGGTAAATATGTATGACCTTGTTTAATACATTCTTCTTCTAAAACATATAATAAACCCGCTTTTAAACGTTCATCATCATTAAATTGAATACCCACGTTGCGCGCTAAAGTATCTGCTTTATTAAAACCGATTCCTTTTACATCATAAACCAATTGGTAAGGTGTATTTTCAACAACTTTAAGTGTCTCACCTAAATAGGCTTGATATATTGCCATAGCGAGCTTCGGACCAAAACCTAAATCGTGAAGGCGTATAATAATTTGTTCTGTTTCTTGATTACTGGCGATTTGTTCTGCAATTTGCTTTTGTTTCTTTTTCGGTAGACTCGGTACTTTTTCTAAAACGGCAGGGTCATTGAGTATATCGCTTATGGCATTCTCGCCTAACTTATTTACAATGCTTTGCGCCGTTTTTTTACCAATACCTTTAAAAAGGTCACTGGATAAATAACTAATGATTGCTTCTTTTGTTTGTGGTAATTCTTTTTCAAACGTTTCAGCTTTGAGTTGCTTACCATATTTAGAATGTGTTACAACTTGACCTTTAAACGTATAGACATCACCTTCAGCAATTTCTGGAAAAAACCCTACAATTGTAGGCATTGAATCGAAATCTTCATTTGTTTCAATTGTATCTACCTTTAAAACCGTATAAAAGTTTTCTTTATTTTGAAATAAAATGGCATCTACGGTTCCTTTAATCATTGAATTATTAAATAATGTAGGGTCTTCCATTAGTTATTCCTCCTCTGCTATAGATTTAAAAGTTTTAATTGCGTGTTGGCTCATCACGTGTTCTGGATTAGCCTCTACTGCACGTTCAAAAATTTGAATTGCTTGTGTTGTATCTTCAGTTTGCATATAAGTAGCTAAGCCTAGATTATATAAAGCATCTGAATGCTTTTCATCTAAAGTTAATACATGGTTCAATTGAGTCATTGCTTGTTCAAACATTTCTAAATGACATAATACAAGACCATATTGAAATTGAACTTCCACGTCTTTACGGTCATCTTTTTCAGCGACAGTCATTAGGAACGGTAATGCCTCTTTAAATGCCTCTAGTTGATTAAATGACATACCAATCATATAATTCGTATCCACTAAATCTACTTTGTATTTTAGCGCTTGTTGATATAGTTTGATTGCTTCACTAAAACGTCCTTCATTATAATATACATTACCTAAATTATAATAAATCGCACCATTCTCTGGGTCGAGTGTTATTGCTTTTTGAAAAAACTTTTCAGCCTTTTCAACTTCACCCGCTTCGGCGATTAGAATACCCGCATTTATGTAATTTTCAACTTCTTTAGGATTTTCTTCAATATTTGCAAATAATGCTGTTAATGCTTCTTCAATATTACCTTGTTTAATTAATTTATATATTTGTTCTTGATCCAATTTAAACCCTCATTTCTGACTATTCATTATAACATTTGCTCATCTTTTTTAAATCATATTTTAGAAAAAGAAATCGTTAGTTACTATAATATATAGCTTACTAACGATTTCTAAGTAAAATGTATTAAACGACGTAACTTAACTGACCTGATTCTTTGAATACATCATCAATTGTAGCGCCACCTAAACATACATCACCATCGTAAAGTACGACAGATTGACCCGGTGTGATTGCACGAACTGGTTCAGCAAATGAAACGCGAATTGCATTGTCATTTTCTTTTTTAACAAATACTTTAGTATCTTTTTGGCGATATCTAAATTTAGCAGTACATTCAAAGCCTTCTTCTAAATCAACCGTATTCACAAATGAAATGTCAGAAGCGATTAAATAGTCACTGTATAGTGCCTCATGATGAAAACCTTGTTCTACATATAACACGTTGTCGTCTAGATTTTTACCTACTACAAACCATGGATCTCCATCTCCACCAATACCAAGACCGTGACGTTGACCAATTGTATAGTACATTAGTCCTGCGTGTGTACCAATTTTATCCCCTGCTAATGTAACCATATCACCAGATTGAGTCTGGTAGGTATTGTGATAGAAATTCTTTGAAATTACGTTCTCCTATAAAACAAATACCTGTAGAATCTTTCTTTTTCGCAGTAGCTAAATCTTGTTCTTCAGCAATACGACGTACTTCTTTCTTCTCAATATCACCTATTGGGAACATAACACGAGATAATTGATCTTGCGATAATTGATTTAAGAAATAAGTTTGGTCTTTGTTATTATCGACACCACGTAACATTTCAACATGACCATCTTCATGGCGTCGTATGCGAGCGTAATGACCTGTTGCAACATAATCTGCACCTAATTTTAATGCATGTTCTAAGAATGCTTTAAATTTAATTTCTTTATTACACATTACATCTGGATTAGGCGTGCGCCCTTTTTTATATTCATCTAGGAAATAAGTAAATACTTTATCCCAATATTCTTGTTCGAAATTAACAGCATAATAAGGTATACCGATTTGATTACATACAGCGATTACATCATTATAATCTTCTGTAGCCGTACAAAACCCACTCTCATCAGTATCATCCCAGTTTTTCATAAAAATGCCTATGACATCGTAACCTTGTTCTTTTAATATGTGTGCCGTTACAGAACTGTCTACGCCACCTGACATACCGACTACCACACGTGTATCTTGATTTGACAACTATATTTCCTCCTTAAATTTGTGATAAATTTTGTGTATTTCTGCAGTTATATATTTAATTTCTTGTTCAGTCGTTTGTTCATTAAAGCTAAATCTTACAGAGTGTTTTGCGCGTTCTTCATTGCCATACATTGCTATTAATACGTGCGATGGTGTTGTTGTTCCTGCTGTACATGCGGAGCCTGACGAGACATATATATTAGATAAATCCAATAAGGTGAGCATCGTTTCTACATCAACGAAAGGCAAATATAAATTAACGATATGTCCTGTTGAATCTGTCATAGAACCATTCAATTCAAATGGAACCGATCGCTCTTGTAATGTCACGAGAAATTGATTTTTCAAATTCATTAAATGAACGTTATTATCGTTTATATGATTATTGGCTAAAGCCAAAGCCTCAGCTAATCCTACAATTTGCGGAAGATTTTCTGTACCGACTCTTCGTTTTGCTTCTTGTTCTCCGCCTAATTGTGGGAATTGCAATATTGTTTCATCTTTGACTAATAACGCACCCACACCTTTAGGGCCTCCAAATTTATGTGCAGTAATACTCATCACATCTATGTTAAATTCATGAAAATCTATTTCAAGATGGCCTATTGCTTGAACTGCATCAACATGGAACAAAGCGTTAGATTCAGCGATGATGTCGTCAATGTCATACATAGGTTCGACTGTGCCAATTTCGTTATTAACAAACATGATTGACACTAAAATTGTTTCATCCGTAAGTGTTGCTTTTAATTGGTCTAGTTGTATTAAGCCTTCGTGATCCACATCTAAATAAGTGACTTCAAAGCCTTCTTTTTCAAGTTGTTCAAATACATGGAGTACAGAGTGATGTTCAATTTTAGATGTAATGATGTGTTTACCTTTATGTTGATGTTCGTACGCAATACCCTTTATTGCAGTATTATTAGATTCAGTAGCGCCACTTGTAAATATAACTTCACTTGGCTTAGCACTAAATATCTTCGCTACAGTTCTACGCGACTCATCGAGATATTTTCTTGCATCTCTTCCCATACTATGAATAGAAGAGGGATTACCATAATGAACGCTATAAACATCTATCATCTTATCTATAACTGCTTGTTTGACTGGCGTTGTTGCGAGCATAATCTGCATATACTTCCATGTTTGACACTCCTAACAATTTTATCAATGTTCCAATGATAGCACCATCTAATCAAATTTTCTAGTTGTCTGTTTCAAAATGTCCACTTTCATCAATTGTTTTGTAATCATCTATTAATTTCAATGTATCGTCTGTATTTGACCTGCGATATTGAGTAAGCGTTAAATTATGAAGTTGCTTATTGGATACTTCCCAATGTGTTGCTGTAAATCGTGATTGTAAGTACTGGTCATGTGTGACAATAAGCACTTGACCAGTGAAACTATGAATCATGTCCATAATCAAGTCCTGTGTTGCGATATCAAAATAGTTTGTTGGTTCATCTAATATCAATAAATTGGGTCTCGAGAAAAATAATAATACAAACTGTAGCCTGCTTTTTCTCCCATTGATAAATAAGTAATGGGCTCCTTAATTTTATCTTGGTCAAAACCAAATGAAGCTAAAATCGTTTGAGCGTGATTAAGTGTCATACCTTCTAAATCTAACAAAGTATTTAAAGGGGTCTCACAGTATGTTAAATTATCATTTTGTTGATCAAAATAACCTATTTTAAGTGAAGGTGTAATATAAATATGACCTTGATCAGGTTTTAATGTTTGTCTAATCAAGCTGATTAATAGTGATTTCCCACTACCATTGCGTCCTGTAAGCAAAATGTTTTCATTATTCTTAATTTCGAAATTCGCTTGATCATAAATACAAAGGTTATTTATTGAAATACTGAAATTTTCTAGCCTTAATAAGTAGCGTTTGCGCATGTTTTCATGTTGGTCAAAATAAAACCTTCTGCCATCTTTTTCAGGTTCTTCTAGTTTATTTTCGTTTAATTTTTGATTTAATTGTGACGCTTTTACTTTTGATTTTTGCGCTAATTTACTTAATCGCTTTTGCTCAGATGGATCGCGAACACTTGTTGTTTGCTTAGAAGCGACATGCCATTCTTTAACTCTCTTGATAGTATCCTCAAGTCGCTTAACTTCTTTCTGCTGTTTTTCATAAGCATTCACTTGTGTTTGAAACTCTAAATCTATAATTTCTTTGTACTGGTTATAATTACCCGTAAATTTCCTTGTCTGCGTTCGATTTATTTCTATGATATGACTAGCAGTTGCATTGATAAATCCACGGTGATGCGATACATAAATGATTGTCCGCTTTGATTTATTCATGTGCGTTATTAAATCATTTAGCATCGTTTGATCAAGATGATTAGTTGGTTCATCTAATAGGATTAAATCTTTTTCTGAAATAATTGAACGTAATAATGCGACGCGTGTTTGTTGACCTCCGCTTAAAAGGCTAATTTCCTTGTCTAAATCAGTTTCGCTTAAATTAAATAAATTCGCCTGTGTTATAATTTTTTGTTCTAATTCATAGCCATTATATGCTATAAAATCAGCTATTTTTTCATAGTTATAAGTTATTTCTTTTTTTAATTTTAATATTTCTGGAAATAAAGATAAAATGAATTCCATTCCAGTTTCATAATAATAATCTGTCATTTCTTGCTTCATAAGATACGCATTGTCTCTATACTTTAAGTATAGTTCATTTAGTAAGGTTGTTTTTCCAACACCATTATCACCCACAAAAGCTATGTGTTCTCCTTTTTCAACACTTATATTTACGTGATTTATCAGCGTTTTACCATATTTTTCAAATGGTTTTTGAACATAATAAAAAGACATATCAATTTCCTCGCTTCCAAGGACATGACATGCCATAAATACATACTGCAATCAATCTATGCGGTTGCTTAATAATAGCTTATATTATTTACGACATGGTCATATCCTGTAACTTTTTCATTTAAATGTAGTTTTGTTAATTTATTCTCTTGATATTTATCCAATGTCTTCATCGCCTTAATTAAGCCACCTAACGTTTTTAATTTCACTCATTATAACAGTGAGCAGTTTCTTACGCAAGTTTTATAGCGACTGTTATACTTCAAGGTAATAACAATCATTAAGGAGGACAACGATAAACATGTACAATTTAAAATTATCAGCGCTTAATCTTGTACCTATTCGAGAAGGAGAAGATGATCAAGCCGCAATTAAAGATATGGTCAAATTAGCTCAAAATTTAGAAACGTTAGATTATAATCGCTATTGGATTGCAGAACATCATAATGCCCCAAACTTAGTAAGTTCTGCTACTGCTTTGTTAATCCAACATACATTAGAGCACACATCTAAAATCCGAGTGGGTTCAGGTGGTATTATGTTACCAAATCATGCACCATTAGTAGTTGCCGAACAGTTTGGTACGATGGAAACAATATTTCCAGAACGTGTAGATTTAGGTTTAGGACGTGCACCTGGCACTGATATGATGACAGCTAGTGCCTTACGTAGAGATCAACATAATGGTGTTTATGAATTCCCAGAAGAAGTTGAGCAACTCGCTACATATTTTGGTCCTGGTAATCAACAAGCATATGTGCGAGCTTATCCCGCTGTAGATAAACATGTACCACTTTATATCCTAGGTTCATCTACTGACTCTGCCCATTTAGCGAGCACGAAAAGGACTTCCTTATGTATTTGCTGGTCATTTTGCACCACAACAAATGAAAGATGCAATTGAAATATATAAAGATTTATTTGAACCTTCTGATGAACTTAGCAAACCCTATGTCATCGTTTGTTTAAATGCCATTGTTGTTGATACGGATGAACAAGCTGAATACTTATCAACAACTCAAGCACAAGTAATGGTTAGTATAACTAGAGGTAGAATGCAACCACTTCAACCACCTACTGATGATTTAAAAGGTATTTTAACACCGACTGAATTTGAAGTTGCGCAACAACGTATGGTCTCTTCACTTATCGGCTCAGAAGAAACTGTAAAAAATAAAATTAAAACCTTTATAGATGAGCATGGCGATATTGATGAATTAATGGCTATCAGCTATATTTATGATCAAGAAGCTCAACTTGATTCTTATCGTAAACTTAAAAATGTAATAGATACGCTGTAAAATTCAAGTTAATGAAACGTTAAAATCCCAATCTACAAATTTGTAGATTGGGATTTTAGTTATTTACAAAATAAATTTAGCGAAGACTATTTTTCGTCTTTTTTATCTTCATCTTTTTTATCATCACTGCCACCAGTGAATTTATCAATTTGTTCTGAAGCTTGTTGTGCTTTTTCGTTATCAGAACCTTTTAATTTTTCAGATACAGTTTTTGCAGTGTCTTTTGCTTTGTCTAAGAAATTTTCAGCCATAGTAATTACTCCTTTGAAAGTTAATTAAAACTTAAATTATTTTTTGAATTTATCAATAGCATCATTTGCTTTATCTTTTGCATTTTCTACAAATTCTTTAGCTTTACCGGAAGTTTTATCTTCCTTGCCTTCATTTTCTAAGTCTTTATTGTCAGTTACGTTACCGACTGTTTCTTTCACATTACCTTTTGCTTGTTCGAATTTATTTTCATCTGCCATGTAAATTACCTCCTTAGCAATGTATATAAGTTAAATACCACTAATCATTGTGTCTAAACATGATAAATAAAATAAATCCAATATTTTCTTTAAAAGAAATCATTGTGAACTATAAATTTATAAATTATAGTTAAATTTAAATATAAAACATATAACCGTCTAAATCATCAGTTTCTTTAAAATCAGCTAGATATTGTAAAGTTGTATTATCAAGTACCTCTCTTACAGCATCTCTCATTCTAATCCAAAGTTCTTTTTGTGCAGGTGGCTCTGATTCAATACTTTCTACAAATGTAATCGGACCTTCTAATAAACGTATAATATCACCAGCTGTTATTTCTTCCGTCGGTACTCTTAATTGGTAACCGCCTTTTGCACCACGAACACTTCGAATTAATCCAGCATTCCGTAAAGGACCGACTAATTGCTCTAGATATAGATCACTTAAATTATTTTCTTCTGCTATAGATTTTAATGATACGCACCCTTGTCCTTGTTTTTTAGCTAGGGAAATCATTAATGTTAACCCATATCTTCCTTTTGTTGAAATTTTCATTATATTACCTCACTTAATTCGAATACTATATATTAACATTCTATCATTTTTTACGTTAATATAGAATTAGAAAGGTGTGACAGATTGTGACGAACGAACCACTTGCATCGAGAATGCGTCCGAATAACATAGATGAAATTATTTCTCAAAAACATTTAGTAGGTCCAAAAGGGATTATTAGAAGAATGGTTGAAACGAAAAGATTATCTTCAATGATATTTTTTGGCCCTCCCGGTATAGGTAAAACAAGTATTGCAAAAGCGATATCTGGTAGTACGCAATTCAAGTTTCGACAACTCAATGCTGTAACTAATACCAAAAAAGATATGCAGTTGATTGTTGAAGAAGCAAAAATGTCTGGACAAGTAATTCTACTATTAGATGAAATACACCGTTTAGATAAAGCCAAACAAGACTTTTTACTGCCACACTTAGAAAATGGAAAAATTGTATTAATTGGCGCGACAACATCTAATCCTTACCATGCAATTAATCCTGCTATACGTTCGAGAGCTCAAATTTTCGAATTATACCCATTAGATGACGATGATGTCAGAGTCTCATTAGAGAGAGCAATCAATGATGCTGAACGTGGGCTCGCTACTTACAACCCTATTGTTGATGACGAAGCAATGACTTATTTTACTACACAAAGTCAAGGCGATGTAAGAAGTGCACTCAATGCTTTGGAATTGGCTGTATTAAGTTCTAAAGTGACTGATGACAATAGATATATCACACTAGACGATGCTAAAGATTGTTTGCAAAAAGGGGCTTTTGTAAGTGATAAAGATGGAGATATGCACTACGATGTGATGAGTGCATTTCAAAAATCAATTAGAGGTAGCGATGTCAATGCTCGCATTACATTACCTAGCACGTTTAATCGAAGCTGGAGATTTACCAACAATCGTTCGACGTTTGTTAGTGATTAGTTTTGAAGATGTTGGATTAGCGTCACCAACGAGCTGGTCAACGTACATTAGCGAGCAATAGAATCAGCTGAGCGTCTAGGTTTCCCAGAGGCTAGAATTCCTTTAAGCCAAGCTGTAATAGAACTTTGTTTATCACCAAAATCTAACTCAGGTATTTCAGCTATTGATGCTTGCCTTATCAGATATACGTAAGGGGCATGTTGGTCAGATTCCTGACCACTTAAAAGATGGTCATTATGCAGGTGCTAAAGAATTAGGTCGTGCAATCGGTTATAAATATCCGCATAGTTATGAGAGCGGCTTCGTTTCACAACAATATTTACCCGATAAACTTAAAAATAGAATTTATTATGAGCCCAAAACAACTTCTAAAAGCGAACAACAATTTAAGTCTGTTTATGACAATATTAACCATTCACAAAAAAAGAAATAAAATGTATTATAAATCACTACAATCAATAAAAGGTAGCTCTCCAAAACGGAAAGCTACCTTTTTAAAATAGTTATTGATGACTGAGCATTTTTTATTTTTTGTCTTTAATACGCGTAACAGGAATGTCTTTTAGAATATCATTAATTACATAACCCGCACTGATTAATCCAACTACACTAGGTACAAAAGCATTTGAAGATGGTGGCATTTGTCCTTTTCTCGTTGGTGCATTAGCATCCCCCACTGTATCCTTAACATCTTCTCTAATTACAATTGGACTTTCATCTGAAAAAACAACAGGTATGCCTTTATGAATGCCTAATTTTTTTAATTTACGTCTTATAATTTTAGCCATAGGATCTGTATGTGTTTTAGAAATATCTGCCACTTCAAAACGTGTTGGATCTATTTTATTGGCGAGCACCCATGCTTGAAATCACGGAAATCCCTCTATCTAAACACTCTTTCATTAAGTGTACTTTATAAATGATTGTATCACTTGCATCTACAAAATAATCGATATCATATTCACTGAACAATGCTTCATAAGTCTCTTCCGTATAAAACATATGCAATGAAGTCACTTTACAATCAGGGTTAATTAATTTAATACGATCCTCCATCAAAGTCACTTTACTTTGTCCGATTGTAGAGGTAAGCGCATGCAATTGACGATTGACGTTAGTGATATCAACATCATCTTTATCAATAAGAATGATATGACCAATATTTGTACGTGCCAAAGCTTCAGCGACAAATGAACCAACACCACCTACGCCTAGCACAACAACTGTCTTTTCTTTTAATAATTCCAAGCCTTCTTGACCATAGGCTAATTCATTTCTAGAAAATTGATGTCTCATCTAAATACTCCTTATTATTATTAATATGCTATAACAAAACTATTATAACATTATCATATATTTATATTTACAAAATGCATTATTTATCTTACATTATTTGAAATCGTAGCATTCACATTTTAAATTTCAGCAAAAAAAATACGCAAGACCGAAGTCTTGCGTACGATAGAGTCCGTTAGTGCCGTAGTTATAAAGTGCTTGATCATTCGGCCTGCTTATAACAGGTGGGTGCCCTGTTTCTTGTTTTGCAAGTCCTCCTTTGAGGCGTGTGCGTCGCAAGAAAACCCATTGGGCTCCCGGATCAAAGAGTGTTAGGCCCAAATATGAAGCAAACTTACGAACACTTCAGATGACTATCTTATGTGAACATCATAACACATAATCTCAAATTAGCAAGAATTAAAACTTCTTGCGCTAATTAATGACGAATACGTAATGAAAGTTCTTCTAATTGATTTTCTGATACTTCACTTGGTGCATCTGTTAATAGACATGTCGCAGATGCAGTTTTAGGAAAGGCAATTGTATCACGTAAGTTTGTACGATTCGTTAATAACATAACTAAACGGTCTAATCCTAATGCGATGCCGCCATGTGGTGGTGCACCATATTTAAAGGCATCTAGTAAGAAACCAAATTGTTCTCTTGCTTGTTCGTCTGTGAAACCTAAAACTTCGAACATTTTAGCTTGTAAATCAGCATCATGAATTCTGATAGAACCTCCGCCTAATTCATAACCATTCAAAACAACATCATATGCATTGGCTTGAACATTCTCAGGCTCAGTGCTTAATTTTTCAATATCTTCTTGTTTTGGTGAAGTGAATGGATGATGAGCCGCAGTATAGCGTTTAACATCTTCATCATATTCAAGTAATGGCCAATCTGTAACCCATAAGAAATTCAATTTCGTTTCATCAATCATGTTTAACTCTTTCGCAAGTTTAAGACGTAAAGCGCCTAAACTTTGTGCAACAACACTTGGTTTATCTGCTACGAATAACACCAAGTCACCGCTTGCGCTCCAGTTAGTGATTGTAACTTTTCAACATGATCATTTTCAAAGAATTTAGCGATTGGTCCATTTAAACCATCATCTACAACTTTTACCCATGCCAAGCCTTTAGCACCATAGATATTTACAAATTCTGTTAAAGCATCTATGTCTTTTCTTGTATATTTATCAGAAGCACCTTCAGCTACAATTGCCTTAACTTGACCATCTTTATTGATAGCATCTTTGAATACTTTAAAGTCCATAATTTCACCAAGTTCTGAAACATTGATTAATTCCATGCCAAAACGTGTATCTGGTTTATCTGAACCATAACGACTCATAGCGTCGTTATATGTCATTCTTGGGAATGGACGTGGTACTTCAACGTCTTTCACATCTTTAACAACATTTTGTAACATTTCTTCGCCCATATCCATCACATCTTCTTGATCTACGAAGCTCATTTCAATATCCACTTGAGTGAATTCTGGTTGACGATCAGCACGTAAATCTTCATCACGGAAACATTTAACAATTTGATAATATTTGTCAAAACCACTAATCATTAATAATTGTTTGAATATTTGGGGTGATTGAGGTAATGCATAAAATTCGCCACCATGCACACGTGATGGTACTAAATAGTCACGGGCACCCTCTGGCGTTGATTTATTTAATACGGGTGTTTCTATATCATAAAAACCTTCTTGGTCTAAGTATTGTCTAATAGAACGTGTTGTTTGGTGTCTCATTTTAAATGTTTGTGCTAACTCTTGGCGTCGTAAATCAAGATATCTATATTTTAATCTGATATTTTCGTCAACATTTTGATTTTCTTCATTTAATGCAAATGGAGGCGTCTCAGATTTATTGATAATTTGGATATCTGAAACTTGTACTTCAACCTGGCCAGTTTCAATTTTTGGGTTTACCGTTTGAGGATCACGTTGCTTAACTATCCCTTTAACTTCTACCACGTATTCTGATCTAACAGTTTCTGCAATTTGTAATGCTTCTGCTGAAAAATCTGGGTTAAATACGATTTGAACATAACCTTCACGGTCACGTAAATCAACAAAAATTAAGCCACCTAAATCTCTACGGTTGTGTACCCAACCTTTTAATGTTACTTCTTGGTCTAATAACGACTCTGTTACTAAACCACAGTATGTTGTACGTTTACTCATGATATCTCTCCTTAATTTTTGAAATAATTAACCATTTCATCTAATTTAATAGTTTCAGTTTCACCTGACTCCATATTTTTTACATTTATTTTATTTTCTTCTAGCTCTTGTTCACCTACGACTATTGTATATCGCGCATTTAATCTATCTGCTTGCTTCATTTGGCCCTTAACTTTACGTTGTAAATAATCTTTATCTGCTTTCACACCATTTTTACGTAAATCATTTAATAGTTTCACAGCATAACGGTCCGCTTTATCGCCCATTGTTACAATAAATAAATCAAATTCATGATTGGCATTAAGTTCAATTTGTTCTTCCTCTAGTGCAAGTAACAATCTTTCAATACTTAACGCAAACCCTATACCAGTCTGGCTTGGTCCATCTAATAATTCTAATAAACCATTATATCGTCCGCCACCACACAGTGTAGTAATCGCACCATCATAATTAGGGTTATCCATCATTAACTCGAAAGCAGTATGTGTATAATAATCCAATCCTCTAACTAAATTCGGATCTTCTACGTACGGAATACCTAAATCATCTAAATGTTGTTTTACTTCTGCGTAATAAGCTTTTGATGATTCATTTAAAAATTCTGTAATACTTGGAGCTGTTTTTATTTCTTCTTTGTCTTTATCGATTTTACAATCTAAAATTCTCATTGGATTTGTGTGTAATCGTGATTGACAATCACTACAAAAATGTTCGATTACAGGTTCAAAATGATTCACAAGTGCATCATTATATTCTTTACGAGAATTTATATCACCTATACTATTAATAACAAGTTTTAAGTGCTTCAATCCAAATGACTGATAAATATGCATTGCCATTGCTAGTACTTCTGCATCTACACCTGGATTTTCAGCACCAATAGCTTCTACACCAAACTGAGTGAATTGGCGATATCTCCCTTTTTGTTTTCGTTCATAACGAAACATTGGTCCGTTATAATATAATTTAATAGGTTGATTCGGAATACCTTGCATTTTATTTTCTATATATGAACGCACAACTGTCGCTGTACCCTCTGGACGTAATGTGATATTTCTGTCGCCTTTATCTTTAAAGGTATACATTTCTTTTTGAACAACATCCGTTGAACCACCTACACCACGCGCAAATAATTCAGTACTTTCAAAAATTGGTGTACGAATTTCTTCGTAATTATACAATTCCATGAGTTGATCTAACTTTGCTTCAATATAACGCCATTTCTTTGTTTCCTCTGGTAAAATATCTTGAGTCCCTCTAGGTATATTTATCATAGAACCTCTCCTTTTAAGCAATAAAAAAACCCTTGCATGACTAATAGTCATACAAGGGACGAATTTCCGTGTTGCCACCCTAATTGGTTATAAATATTTAAATTTATAACCCACTTCATACGAATAACGTTCGTTACACGGCTTTATTTTTAAAGCACCTCTTCTTGTGTTAAATTTCTAAATTACTAAGCATAATTTTTCAGCCAGGAATTATGTCTCTTCGCATTGTTTAAATGCTACCATTTCGTTTAGAACTTTCAAGAATTATAGCGGTTTTAATATAGAATTCATATTTAATAATAACGAGTTTACGACTAATATGCAACCTTTTTATTCTGAGAAGTATGCACGTAGTCCATCAACAACTGCTTTTTCTACAATTTGTCGATGTAATTGGTCTCTAATCATATCTTCATCTGTAGGATTACTAATATAACCTAATTCTAATAATACTGCTGGTACATCTGTTTGTCTCAATACTTGGAAGTTTTCTTGTCGTGCGCCTTTATTTGTTAATAATGCTTTCTTTTGTAGGCTCGCACTCAATGTCTCTGCTAATGCTTTTTGATTTTTCTTAAACCAATAAACGGTACTACCATTTGCTTTAGCTGATTTTAATGAATCATTATGTATACTAATATAAGCATCACCTTTAATATTTCTATCGCTAAGACTGACATATTCATCTGAACTACGTGTCATATTCACTGTTGCACCTTCTTTTTCTAAAAGTGCTTTAAGCTCTTGAGCGGTTTTTAAAGTGTATACTTTCTCTTTACTATGTTTATTTGTATTACTTGATGCCCCCTGATCACGTCCACCGTGACCAGGATCAAGTACAATTATTTTATCTTTTAAAGGTTTAGCATTTTTGTTAGCGTCTGCTTGAATATTTAAATTCGTATGCCAACCAGACCACCCAGCCTTTTTCATTGTTACCGGATTCTACTTCAATCCACTTACCAGATTCGCCAATTTTATGGAAGTTTTGTCCCTTTTTGATTGAATTAATTTCTGGATAAACAGCGTTAGGTCCAGTTCTTAATTCTGCATCTTCAGTAATATAAATCGTACTACTGTTTTCATCATTATGATTTAAGAAAGCAATAATCGTAATAATGAAAATGACAAATGCTACTGCGACAATAAATGTGGGGATATTTCTAAGATTATGTTTTTCTAACCAAGTATCGAGTTTTTTCATACTATTTTGCCATCCTGACTTTCATAAATCACTGTTACAGGTCCATCATTAGCAATATTCACTAACATATCCGTACCAAATTCGCCTGTTAACACGTTTATTCCATAAGAACGTAATGCATCGTTAAATATTTCATAATATTCATTTGCCTGTTCTGGAGGCATAGAATGAGAAAATCCTGGTCTGTTCCCTTTTCTAACATCTGCATACAATGTAAATTGTGATATAGATAAGATTTCACCTTCTACTTGTTGAATATTTAAGTTAAGCTTGCCATCATTATCTTCAAATAACCGTGCATTCACAATTTTTTTTGCTAATGCAGAAATATCGGCCTCTGTAGATGCTTTACCAACACCAACAAATAGGCAATATCCTCTTTTTATTTTATTTTCTATATTTTCATTAGAAACCGAAGCTTCCTTTACTCTTTGTACGACTATTTTCATGTATGTTGCACCTCTAATTCCAAACTCTTGTGACAGTATATACATCGCCGAGTTGTTTAATCTTGTCTACAACTTGGTAAACTTCATTAACATTTTTTACCATAACACTAATATTAATCACAGCATTTTTATCTATATCTGACTTGCCAGATACTTTCACTAAATTACTTTTAGTTGAATTTACAGCTTGTAATACTTCATTTAAAAGCCCATTTCTATCATAAGCAGAAACTTCTAAATCTACTTGATAACGTTGAGTGGCATCTTTAGAACGTACCCATTCTACGTGAATCAAACGGTCTTTTTCACTTTTAATATTAGGACAATCTGTTCTATGTACTTTAATGCCATGCCCTTTAGTGATATAACCAACAATATCATCACCTGGGATTGGATTACAACATTTTGATAATTTGATTAAGACATTTTCAATACCTTCAACATAAACGCCACTATCCGTTGTAATGTCATCTTTAATAGGTACTGATTTAGAAATTTCTTGTGCCGAATTCAATGCTTTTTGCTTATCTTGAATACGTTGCTTTTCAGTTAATTTATTCACTATTTGTAAGGCTGTTACCCCTCCAAAACCAACTGCGGCAAATAAGTCATCATCGTTAGCAAAATTATATTTATTATTTACTACGGCGATATTTTCCTCATTTAATACCGTGTCTACTCTAAAACCTTGATCTTTGATTTCCGCTTCAATCATAAATTTACCCTTTTCAATGTTTGAAGAACGGTCTTGTTTTTTAAAGAAACTGCGAATTTTACTTTTAGCACTTGATGATTTAACAATTTTCAACCAATCTCTACTTGGACCATAAGAATGTTTACTTGTTCTAATTTCAACAATATCTCCAGTCTGCAAGACATAATCTATAGGTTCAATTTTACCGTTTACTTTTGAACCTATCATTTTATTACCTACTTCACTATGAACTGCATATGCAAAATCAATAGGAACTGCACCGTAAGGTAATTCTACAACGTCACTTTCTGGCGTAAACGCATATACTTTGTCACTTTGTAAATCAAATTTAAGTGTTTCCATAAATTCTTCAGCATCTGACGTAGTATTGTCTGTTTCTGCAAACTCTTTAATCCAATTTAACTTTTTATTAAAGTTTTGTGCTTTCTCTGTTACTTTCTTACCTTCTTTATATGCCCAGTGCGCCGCTACACCATGTTCAGCGATTTCATGCATTTCAGAAGTTCTAATTTGTATTTCAAGTGGATCGCCGTTTGGACCAACAACCGTTGTATGTAATGACTGATACATATTTTGTTTTGGCATCGCAATATAATCCTTAAATCTACCAGGCATCGGTTTCCAAAGCGTGTGTACTAAGCCCAGTACAGCATAACAATCATTGATAGAATTCACGATAATTCTAACAGCTAACAAATCGAAAATTTGATCAAACTGTTTCTTTTGTTTAACCATTTTTCTATATATACTATATATGTGTTTAGGTCGACCATTGATTTCCCCAACAATATTCATGCTAGACATATCTGCTTGTATACGATTTATAGCATTTTGAATGTAATCTTCTCTTTCACTACGTTTTTTCTTCATTAAATTAACAATTCTGAAATATTGAACGCTATCAATGTATCTAAGCGCTGTATCTTCCAATTCCCATTTAATAGTATTGATACCTAATCTATGAGCCAAAGGTGCATAGATTTCGAGCGTCTCTTTAGAAATTCTAATTTGTTTTTCTCTTGGCATCGGTTTGATTGTTCTCATATTATGTAAACGATCTGCCAATTTAACTAAAATCACACGTACATCTTTAGCAATTGCGATAAATAGTTTTCGATGATTCTCCGCTTGTTGTTCTTCTTTTGAACGATATTTCACTTTTTTTAATTTTGTTACACCTTCTACAATAACTGCAATTTCTTCATTGAACATACCTTGAACATCATCAAATGTATATGGTGTATCCTCGATTACGTCATGTAAAAACCCCGCAACAATTGTTGGTCCATCTAAATGCATTTCAGTTAATATGCCGACAACTTGAATTGGATGCATTATGTATGGTAAACCATTTTTTCGAAATTGACCTTCATGTGCCTCATAAGCAATATGATAACTTTTCAACACATATTCATAGTCTTCTTTTGACAAATATGATTTGGCTTTGGATAGTACTTCATCAGCACTATATGGATATTCATTGTTCACTTAAGACACCCCCATACTAAATATTAATCGCTATTAGATACCCAGTATTATATTCCGTTAGTTTTATCTAATCTTATTTAACTACGATTGTAACGTATTTTCATTTTATTAGGTCAAATTTTGTATAATAGTTATATGATACTACATGTTATTAAATAAATAAATGAGTTCATGTGAGTATTGGGGAAATAAAGTTTATTTTTAAATATTATATAGTGTGTTCAAGTGAATGATATTCATAACAAAGTCTCAGATAACTACCCACAATACAACCTATTGTAATAAATTGGATATATTTTAAATTAAAAAAAGAAGCCAGGACATAAATACATGTCTGAGCTTCTTTTGTTATATTACTTTTATATTTTATTCGTCGTATGAGATTAAACTCATTACGTCGTAATCTTCTATTTTTTCAATACCGTTAAGATATTTAAGTTCAATGATAAATGCAATACCTACAACGATGCCACCTAATTGTTCAACAAGTTTAATTGCCGCTTCAATCGTTCCACCTGTAGCTAATAAGTCATCCGTAATCAGCACACGTTGACCTGGTTTAAGCGCATCTTTATGCATTGTTAACACGTTTGTACCATATTCTAAGTCATATTCATAACGAATTACTTCTCTTGGCAATTTACCTTCTTTTCTAACTGGCGCAAAACCAATACCCATTGAATACGCTACTGGACAACCTATGATAAAGCCACGTGCTTCAGGTCCAACTATAACATCTACATCACGGTCTTTAGCATAATGAACAATTTGATCTGTAGCATAACCAAATGCTTCACCGTTATCCATAATTGTTGTAATATCTTTAAAGTTAACTCCAGGCTTTGGCCAATCTTCTACTTCCGACACATACTGTTTTAAATCCATTCAAACTTCCTCCTATTTATCTACCAGTTCAGACTTAATCCATTGCTTTAAATTATTAAAATCTTCATAAAGCAACATTTTTTCAACTTCAATTCTTTCTAAACGACCTTGATAATACTTACTCGATTCAATGGCTTTCTTAGTAGAGTCGCTATTTATCTTAATTATACCATTTTCATCTTTGATAAACTCTAAATCTAGGAAAACTTTCAAGATGAATTTAAGCATACTAGACTGTATATTTAAGTATTGGCAAAGTTGCATTCCATCTTTAGCTAAATTAGTTTCCTTTTTCATAGCTAACGCTTTAAAGCATTGTTTGAACGTTTCCATTTTTGGCATGCCTTCGAAATAAATCGAGCGTTCATGATTTAAAACAAGATAAATTTGTGAAACTTCTACGGTTTTCAAAGTATCTTTGATTTCTTGTATAGAAGCAGGCAAATCACGAAAAACATATTTATCATAATTTTGCTGAATTTCATCACCATAAAAGTAATAATTTTCGCCTAGTTTTTCACTTTTTTTATGAATAAGGTAAGCTACATCCGTTGAATTTTGCTCAAAGCCACTCACTTTACTTTTACTTCGATAATCAAGAATTTGTAAATTATTACTTGATAAGTCTTGTATCATGAATTGAGGTGATTGAAAACCATTCCATTCATTAATTTGCAATGTACCAATACAATTAATTGGTTGTTGTTCCCCTAATTCTTTAACAAGGTGCCCATTTTGCCAAAAGATAGCCTGTAATTGACTTTCACCCATTACGAGTTTGAGATGTTTCTGTTCTTGGCCAATCCCTTTTGCTTGATTGACAATGACATCTTGTAATTCAAAGCATGGACTAGAAAAGTCTGTGCCAAAAGGACGTAATCTTTGAATATCTTGAATGTTTTTTATTGTAATATCAGCTTCTGAAATTTTAACGTCTACTTTTTTACGTGGCTCAAGTGATGTTGTTTCAGCAAGTTGAGTCATCCAATCATTTAATTCTTGTCTCAGTGTTTCAATGTGTTCTATTGGCATCGTCACACCTGCAGCCATATGATGACCGCCAAATTTTGATATTAAATCACCATGTGCATTCAAAACTTCGAACATTGAGACTTGCGCTATACTACGAGCTGAGCCTTTTGCATGGCCTTGCGCCTCATCGATATTTAATATAAGCGTTGGTAAACTATACGTTTCTACAACTTTAGATGCCACGATGCCTAAAACACCTTCATGCCAATTGGGTTCAGCTAATAATAAGAATTTAGCGCCTTGTTGTACTTGTGCTTCAGCTACTTGTAATGCTTCTTCAGAAATTTGTGCAACGATATCTTTACGTTCTTGATTAAAGAATTCGACCTGTTCAGCTAGAAAATCTGCTTCTTCATCTGTTTCAGCCATTAATAATTCTGCGACAAGCGCGAGCATCTTCTAGTCTACCTACTGCGTTTAAACGAGGGCCGATGATAAAACCGATTGTTTCTTCATTAATTTCATCACTGTAACCAGACTTGTTTTAAAATCGCCCTTATAGATGGTGGACAATGATTGTTAAGAACTTCTAATCCTTTTTGAACTAAAGTTCGATTTTCATCCGTTAAAGAGACTAAATCAGCAATTGTTCCTATAGCAACTAAGCCAAGGAAATATGCAGGTGGTTCATCCAATAAATTCTGTGCTAATTTATAAGCTACGCCAGCACCACATAAGTATTTGAATGGGTAATCAAATTCCGGATGCATTGGATGCACAATTGCATAGGCATTAGGCATCGTTCTACCAATTTCATGATGGTCTGTCACAATCACATCAACGCCTAAATCTTGTACCATTTGTATTTCTTCATGGCCTTGTATGCCATTATCTACAGTAATAATGAGTGAAATCTCTTCTTCATAAGCATTTTTAAACGCCATTTCATTTGGGCCGTAACCTTCAGAGAAACGATTCGGTATATACCAACCTACGTGTGCGCCTAACTCTTTTAACGTATTTACGAGTATAGTTGTAGACGTTACACCATCTGCATCATAATCACCATATACTAAAATCTTTTGATTTTGGTCTATCGCCAAATTAATGCGTTCGACAGCTTTAGTCATATCGCTCATTAACAATGGATCATGTGTGACTTGAGTGCCTTTTAACAAATCATCAATTGATGGTTTATCAGTTAAACCTTTACTTTCTAAGATTTTCTTTACAATAGGAGTTAGCTTTAATTCTGATGAAACTTCCTCTGTAATCTCAGTTTCTGGTGCGTTAACATCCCAAGTATACTTGGATTTAATCATACTATTCTCCCTCATTTCCACAAGCAATTATACAAAAGATATTCGAAAATAAAAAGTACTTACATTTAAACAAGACTTTCTATTATATTTATAAAACGAATACCATGTTTTTAAAAAATTCACAAATACATCTTAACATGAAAAGTAATCTACTTTAGCTTATTAACTATAATTCGTATTTAAAATTACTTTATTTGTTAATACCTTTTAAAATCATAAAAAAACAGCCCGAATTTTTAATTCGAGCTGTTTCACTTTATTTGAAATGTTTTAGTTATAATTGACACTAGAATTCAAAGTACTTACATCCTGTGCAAGTTATACTAAGATTTTTTCATCATTTGATTTTTTCTCTTTATAAACGACAATCTTATGATCGTCTGATTTTTTAAGTTGACGTTTCTTCATAATGCCCCATAACGGTACTGCGATAAATACAGATGAGAACACACCTGAAATCAGACCGATAAGTAATGCTAATGAGAAATTAAAGATACTTGGTGAACCCAATACTAGTAACGAAATAACTACGATAACTACTGTTAAAACTGTATTAATAGAACGTGTCATTGTCTGACGAATCGATCTATTAACAATATCGTCTATTTGAGATTTTTTCGTAATCACTTTTACTTTGTGTAAGTTCTCCCGGACCCTATCGAATGTAACAATCGTATCATTGATAGAGTAACCAATAATCGTTAATACTGTTGCGATAAAGGTAATATCTACCTCTAATCTAAATAAACTAAATACAGCAACAATGATAAACGCATCATGTAGTAGTGCCAGTACTGATGATAGTCCCATACGCCATTCAAATCTAAATGTAGTATAGATAATAATACCAATAGCGAGCATATATAAGTGCAAACATGGCGTTTTTAGCAAGTTCTTGACCAATCACTGGTGAAACTGTATTGACTGTTGGATCATTACCAAACTCATTATCTATAGTGCTCTTAATTTTAGCAACTTCATCTTTAGATAAATCATTTTTAAATTGTACAGTAGCATTTTGACCATTTTCACCAAGTGAAACCTGAGTCGGTTTGAAATCTTTATCTTCAAGTGTTTGAGTCACTTTTTCCTCTGACACTTTATTTTCAGATTCAAAATCAACTCTCGTACCACTTGTGAAATCAATACCTAAATTCAATTTGAAAATGAAGAGAATGATAGCACCGATAATAATAATAAGGACACTTAATGATAACAATGGCTTAGCCAATTTCATAAAGTCCCAACGTTCATATGGCGTTTTCAAATCATGGACGTCTTTTTCTTCATTGATATTATAGATTTCTTTCTTATTTACACCAAATAACCAATATGATTTTTTGAAGTAATTAGATGACACTAGTAATGATAATAGCCATCTTGATAAGAACACTGCTGTTACAAAGATCATTAAGATACCGATGAGTAACATAGTTGCGAAACCTTTAACTGAACTTTCACCAAAGAAGAACAACACTGCGGTCGCAATCACAGTTGTTAACTGTGCATCGACAATGGTTAAGAAAGAACTCTTATTCGCTTTTTTATAAGCTTGTTTGAGTGTCCGTCCAATTTTGAGCTCGTCTTTAATCCGCTCATACATTATAATGTTCGCATCGACAGCCATACCGACACCTAACACTAAGGTCGCTAAACCTGGTAATGTAAGTACACCAGATATAAAGTTAAATGCTAGCATTGTTAAATATATATACGCCGTTAGCGCAATAATTGCTACTAAACCTGGCAAACGGTAGAAACCTAACATGAATAGATAAATTACTGCAATACCAATTATAGCGACAAACACTGTTTTATCTAATGCGTCTTGACCAAACTGGGCACCGACTGAATTAGAATAAATCTCATTTAAATCTACTGGTAAGGAACCTGCATTCAATAAATCAGCAATTTGTTTTGCTTCTTTGATGCCTTCTTCACCATTAAATCCACCTGAAATTTCAACACTATCAGAATTAATCGGTTTATCTACTGAAGCGACTGAAACGAATTTCGGATCTTTTTTACTCACTTCTTTATGGTAAGAATCACCTTTTTCGTGATCTAACCAAACAACCATGACGTTTTCATCTTTTTTCGAAATTTCTTCAGTTACTTTTTTGAATTTATCACTATCTTTTAATTTGAAAGTAACTGTTGGTTGATTCGTATTCTCTTTAAATTCTTGTTTTGCTGAACCTTGCTTGGATATCTTTACCAGTCAATTTGATATTGTCATCCGCATCACGAATTGTTAAATTTGCTTGTGATGATAAGACCTCTCGGGCTTCAGATTGGTTTTTAACACCCGCAAGTTGAACACGAATTCTATTTTTATCTTCGACTTGAATTTTTGGTTCGGAAACACCTAAGACGTTGACACGGTTTTCAAGCGTTTTCGCTGTTGATTTAACCGCTTTATCGTCAATTTTATCATCTTTTTGTAAAGGATCTACTTGATATAAGACCTCAAATCCACCTTGCAAGTCCAAACCAAGGCTAACGTCTTTAACTACACTCTTATAAGTAAATGCCATAGCTCCCAACAACAGACCTACGAGCACTATGAATGCAACTATTCTACTACTCTTCTTCACTTGAACACCTCATTGTAAGCTTATGTTATAAGAATACTTGATTAAATCATTTTAATGCAATTTTATACAATCTATACTTTCTTCTAAACGACCTTATTATCTTAACATATTACAACGTGTGTAAAAACTAACTCAACTATTTTGTATTCATAACTTAATTGTAAGCGTTATTAACTTTTTAAATTATTACAAAAATATTACTCGTTTATACGTTAAGTTATGATTATATACTAGGTCATTTTAAATTATAACACTATATCAACATATTGTTTAAGAAAGTATATATGATTTCTATGAATGTTTCAGTAGAATATGTTAATAAAAAAAGAACTGATATTTTCATATCAGTTCTTTACTTTATTTATGAAGGATCAACTTGTTTTATAGCGAGGTTTTTCTAAAGTAATTTCAGTACCATTGCCATTTAAAGTTAATACTACTGTAGTTTCATCTACTGCACGAACAGTACCTTTGATACCGCCGATTGTAGTTACATGTTGGCCAGAACTTACTTGGCTAATCATTTCACGATGCTCTTTCGCTCTTTTCTGCTGTGGTCTGATTAAGAAAAACCACATTAATGCTAATAATAAAATTGGTAATATTAATGAAGTAAATTGCATTATTTTATTTCTCCCTTGTTAAAAGTTTTTTGGGTTGTCTACATTAAGTCCATACTGTTCAAAGAATTCTTCTTTAAAATCAAGAAGACGATCTTCACGAATAGCTTGTCGTACATTTTCCATTAATTTTAGCAAGAAATGTAAATTATGATAAGTAGTAAGACGAATACCAAAAGTTTCTTCTGCTTTAATTAAATGTCTTATGTAAGCTCTACTATAATTTTTACAAGTATAGCAGTCACAATTTTCATCAAGTGGTCCAAAATCTTCTGCATATTTAGCATTTTTAATAGTCACTCGTCCATGTGAAGTCATACAAGTACCGTTACGCGCGATACGTGTTGGTAGTACACAGTCAAACATGTCTATACCTCGAATACTACATTCAATTAATGCATCTGGTGAACCCACACCCATTAAATAACGTGGTTTGTCCTTCGGCATAAATTGTTCTGTGTGTGTCACCATATCGTACATCACTGGCTTAGGCTCTCCTACAGACAAGCCACCTATTGCATATCCTGGAAAATCTAAAGCAACTAATTCCTCAGCGCTTTGTTTTCTAAGATCTTTATATTCTCCGCCTTGTATAATCCCAAACAAAGCTTGATCATCAGGTCTCTTATGTGCTTTCAAACATCTTTCAGCCCATCTAGTGGTTCTTTCAATAGAATCTTTCACATATTTATATTCGGCAGGCATAGGAGGACATTCGTCAAATGCCATCATAATATCTGAACCTAAATCATTTTGAATCTCTGTAGCTTTCTCAGGACTCAAAAATAACTTCGATCCATTCTTATGATGGCGAAACTCTACGCCTTTTTCAGTAATATTTCTCAAATTACTTAAGCTAAATACTTGGAAACCGCCAGAATCAGTCAGTATAGGACCATTCCAGTTCATGAACTGATGTAAGCCCCCACTCTTTTTGATAATATCATTTCCTGGCTGTAACCACAAATGATAAGTGTTCCCTAAAATGATTTTCGCTTCCATTTGATGTAATTCTTCTGGACTCATTGTTTTTACAGTTGCTTTTGTACCTACTGGCATAAACATCGGCGTTTCAAATGATCCGTGCGGTGTGTGTACAATACCTAATCGAGCACCCGATTGCTTACAAGTTTTAATATGCTCATACGTTACTGCTGGCATATAAAATCTCCTTTCATTCCCTAAATAATTAACATTGCATCTCCGAAACTAAAGAATCTGTATTCTGATTTTACCGCTTGCTGATATGCATTTAAAATATAATCTCTACTACTAAAAGCAGATACTAGCATAACAAGCGTTGATTTTGGTAAATGAAAGTTTGTAATTAAACCATCAATTGCCTTAAATGTATAGCCTGGGAAGATAAAGATATCTGTCCAGCCACTTTGAGCTTTAAATACCTCATTCGTTTGCATAATCGTTTCTAGTGTTCTAGTTGATGTCGTACCTACAGAAATCACACGATGTCCTTTAGACTTGGTTTCATTTAATAACTCTGCTGTTTCTTGGTCCATTTGATAATATTCACTATGCATTTCATGGTCGTCAATATTATCTACACTTACAGGTCTAAATGTACCTAAACCAACATGTAACGTAATAAATGCAATGTTAATACCTTTTGCTTTTATACGATTTAATAATTCATCAGTAAAATGTAACCCTGCTGTTGGTGCGGTTGCAGAACCAGATGCTTTGGCGTAAACAGTTTGATAACGATCTTGATCGTCTAAGCGTTCTTTTATATAAGGAGGTAAAGGCATCTCACCAAGCTCATCTAAGCGCTCTTGTAATATGCCCTCGTAATGTAGTCTCATTATACGACCACCTTGGTTTAACTCCTCAATACATTCAGCAACTATCTTACCGTCACCAAACGTTAATTTATTACCAACCTTAATTCTTTTTGCAGGCTTTAATAATACTTCCCAATCATTACCAGAGATTTGTGTCAGCATTAGCATTTCTACTTTTGCACCGGTTTCTTCTTTCAAACCAAACAAACGAGCTGGCATTACTCTTGTATCGTTTAATACAAGCGTGTCACCTTTATCTAAGTAATCAATAACATCTTTAAAATGTTTATGTTCAATATCACCAGTTTGTCTGCCAAGAACTAATAATCTACTCTCATCTCTGTTTTTCAGAGGTGTTTGTGCTATCAACGCTTCAGGCAAATGATAATCAAATGCTTCAATATCCAAACTTATTCCCTCTTTCCATTCTTGCTAAAATGTTCAAATGCATAAGGTGTCGCTTTCCGTCCTCTTGGCGTACGCTCAATAAATCCTTTTTGAATTAAAAAGGGTTCATATACATCTTCAATTGTAATGCGTTCCTCTCCAATAGAAACAGCAATCGTATCTAAACCAACAGGTCCACCTTTATACTGCTTGCAATATACAATTCATCATTTTATGATCAATGTAATCTAGCCCTTCATCATCTACTTGTAATAACTGCAGAGATTGCTTTGTAGTATCTATGCTGATTGATTCATCTTCTTTCACTTGTTGAAAATCACGTACACGTTTTAACAAACGATTGGCTACCCTTGGCGTGCCGCGACTACGTTTAGCTAATTCTGTTGCACTTTCCTTATCGATAGACGTACCTAATACTTCTGCGGTACGCACAATGATTTCTTCCAATTCAGGTTCTTCGTAATACTCTAATCTGAGATGAACACCGAATCTATCGCGTAAAGGAGCTGTTAAACTACCTGCTCTTGTAGTAGCACCTATTAAAGTAAAAGGTGGCAAGTCTATACGAATACTTCTCGCTTCTTCTCCTTTACCAATAACGATATCCAAGAAGAAATCTTCCATTGCAGGATATAATACTTCTTCAACAACACTACTTAACCTGTGAATTTCATCAATAAATAAAACGTCTCCTGGTTGTAAACTAGAAAGAATCGTTGCTAAATCACCTGGTCGTTCTACGGACGGCCCAGAAATCGTTCTAATATTCACTTCCATTTCATTCGCAATGATGTTAGACAAAGTCGTTTTACCTAATCCAGGGGGACCAAATAATAGGACATGATCTAACGGTTCTTGTCTCATTTTAGCTGCTTTAATAAACACTTCTAAATTCGATTTAATCGCTGATTGTCCAATATATTGACGTAACCTTGTTGGTCGTAAAGAAAGTTCAAATGAAGTTTCCTCTTCATGTACTGATTGGTCTACCATTCTATCATCCATTACATTCCCCCCTTTTTAAATATAGTAATATTTATGATATAAGTAATTGTAACCCTCTTTTAACTGCATCATCGACCGATTCAAATGATTCTTTAGTTAATGTTTTTTCGACTTTAGTCAATTCACGTTTAGAATAACCTAATGCTTCTAATGCTAGTATTGCTTCATTAACAATTGCAGTTGCACCATTACTATCAATTCCCATGTTTAATAGCTGACTGCTATCTACTTCGTTAATCTGTACTTTACCTTTAAGGTCCAATACAATTTGGCGCGCAGTTTTTTTACCTATTCCAGGGAATTGTGTTAAGTAAGCATCATTTTCGTTCTCGATGGCAATTTTGACGTCATTCGGAGAACTACTTGCTAAAATTGCTAATGCAGATTTCGGACCAATACCAGTTACTTTTATCAAACTTAAAAACATATCTTTTTCTTCTTGATTTATAAAACCATAGAGCAACTGTGCATCTTCTCTTACGATAAGTGAAGTGTGAATCACGACTTCTTGATCCATTTGTTTTTGAAAACGATAAGAATTAGGTGTTTGAATCTCGTATCCTACACCTGATGCTTCAACTACTACATGCGTAGGATTCAATACTGTTAATGTGCCTTTAATATATGCGTACACGTTTACACTTCCTTATATAGTCATACTAATTAATTCTACTTTAGAAATATGATCAATAATTTTTAAAGCTTCCATTACATCATCAATTTCCAAATCCGTGCCCTTGGCATCTAATGAAAGTGTGATTGTTGCTCTACCATCCATTGGAATACTTTGGTGAATTGTTAACACAGATAACTGTAAACTAGATAATGTATTTAATACTTGTGCCAACATGCCTACAATATCATTGACATACAATATTAATGTAAACTCTCTCGTTGATTCCATCTTTTCATCTATCGGAAATATAGTATCTCGATATTTATAAAATGCACTTCTAGATAAATCGAACTGTTTGACTGCTTCAAATATGGACAATGACGGATCGTTTTTTAATACATCTTTAATTTTTAAAGTTTTTACAACTGATTCTGGTAAAACATCTTCTCTAATTAAATAAAACTTTTTATAGTCTTTTTTGTCCAAATTAAGCACTCCTATTCAACAAATTCAAATTCTCCACCAAGTATTCTTACAATATCACCATTTTCACAACCACGTGCTCTCAACGCCTCATCAATGCCCATAGAACGCATTTGTCGTGCGAATCTACGTACTGCGGGGTCGCTATTGAAGTCAGTCATCTTGAACATTCTTTCGATTGCTTTACCACTTACAACGTATGCGAGCATCATCATCTCTAGTAATTGTGAAGTTATCTTGACTCGGCGTATGTTTGTACAACACTCTGTTAACACCCAAGTCTTCCTCTTCTTCTTTACTAAAGTCAATGTCTTTTACTTCTTCTAATTTATCTGCAATTGCATATAAAAGTTCATCTATATGATCATGCATCACTGTAGATAAAGGAATAATATGAATACTATCATCATTCAATTCTTCTTTGAAAATTTCTAAATTATCTTCAGCGTTTGGCATATCCATCTTATTTGCTACAACGATTTGAGGTCTCTCTTCTAAACGATGTTCATAAGCACTTAATTCTTCATTAATTACTTTATAATCTTCGAATGGATCGCGACCTTCAGAGCCACTCATATCAATCATATGAACAATAACTTTTGTTCTCTCAACGTGTTTTAAAAATTGATGCCCTAATCCTACACCTTCAGACGCACCTTCAATAAGACCAGGTAAATCTGCCATTACAAAACTTCTTTGATCTTTTGTAGAAACAACACCTAAGTTAGGTTTAATTGTAGTGAAATGATAAGCACCAATTTTCGGTTTGGCTTTAGATACTATTGAGAGCAAGGTAGATTTACCTACACTAGGAAAACCTACTAATCCTACATCGGCTAGTAATTTTAATTCTAATGTAACTTCTATTTCTTCACCTGGTTCTCCATTTTCACTAAAATCAGGTGCAGGGTTTCTTGGAGAAGCGAAACGAGAGTTACCTCGGCCACCACGACCACCCTTAGCTACAGTTGCACGTTGACCATCTTCAACTAAATCTGCAACAACTTCTTCTGTTTCAACATTTTTCACAATTGTGCCTGGCGGCACTTTTAGAACTAAGTGGTCTGCATTTTTACCATGCATATTACTCGTTTGACCAGCGCCACCTCTATTAGCCTTGAAATGTGTTTGATATCTAAAGTCTAATAAAGTTCTTAATCCTTCATCAACTTCAAATATAATTGACGCACCATTACCACCGTCGCCACCAGTTGGACCACCAAATGGAATATATTTCTCTCTACGGTAGGCTGTTATACCATTACCGCCATCACCTGCTTTAAGTGATATTTTAACTTGATCGACAAACATGATTTCACCTCTTTTTCTAAAAACTTAATTTCCATATCTTTTATATTATATCATTATCTTGCCTACTAGAAAATAAAGACAAAAAAATTAACACCAGAAGTCATAACTTCTGGTGTTAATGGTGACAAAAACTACTCAGCTGCTTGCGTAAACAGAAACTTGTTTTTTGTCGCGACCTTTACGTTCAAATTTAACAACGCCGTCGATTTTAGCGAATAATGTATCGTCGCCACCACGACCAACATTTTCACCAGGATAGATTTTAGTACCACGTTGGCGGAATAAAATTGATCCACCTGTAACGTATTGACCATCAGCACGTTTAGCTCCTAAACGTTTTGACTCAGAGTCACGGCCGTTTCTTGTAGAACTTACCCCTTTTTTAGATGCGAAGAATTGTAAGTTTAATTTTAACATTGGGTTGCACCTCACTTATAATTTAGTCTGATATTTTCTTTATATTCTTCTTCAATTGTTTGCAATGATACTAACATTGCCTGAAGAATTAATTGCGCTTTTTCATTTGTAGCATCGACACTTCTTACGTGGAAATGTCCACCGTCATCATTGTAATCAATGTCTGGTTTTTCGCTTGTTAATCCCATGATAGCATTAACGCTTCCGAAAATAACTGCGGATGCACCGGCACAAACTATATCATGCCCGTATTCGCCATGTTCTGCATGACCATCCATAATAACATCAGTTACTTGACCGACTTCGTTCAATGTAACATCAACAGTAATCATAATTAAGCGTTGATTTTGTCGATAGTTAATTTAGTGTAAGGTTGACGATGACCTTTTTTACGTTTTGAGTCTTTACGACGTCTGTAAGTAAATACAGTGATTTTTTTACCGCGTCCTTCTTTATTAGCAGTAGCAGTAACTGTAGCACCCTCAACTGTTGGCGCACCAACTTTAACTGAGTCTCCACCTACAAATAATACTTTGTCAAAAGTGAATGAATCACCTTCGTTTAAATTTAATTTTTCAACGAAGATTTCTTGTCCTTCTTCAACTTTTAATTGTTTTCCACCTGTTTCGATAATAGCAAACATACTTTGCACCTCCTATAATTTTAAGTCACGCCAAATGCAGGTGACATAAATGTACTTGAACCTGAATCTGAGCGGTTGTATGTAGCTATGAACTACTCAACTACTGCATTTTAGCATTAGGATTTCTTACTGTCAATCTTCAATTGCACTTTTCTTAGGAATTTCATAATAATTGGGAATAAAATTGTAAGTAAAATTAAATTTAATATAAATGTAGGTATTAATCTAAATATAATAAAATCTATAAACTCAAAATTAATAAGCCCTAAAATACTATACATAATTGCTACATAAATTTCTAAGAAAACTGTACTCAGTAAAATAATGATAAACAGCATTGTATGATCTCTATAAAATATTTTGAAGAAAAAGTCCATGATGACTACAAATAAAATATAGCCAAATAGGTATAGACCATAAAAGCTGCCGAAATATAAATCTGTAATTAGACCTAATACTACTGATAAAACCAGCGCTACACCAAAACTTCTATACACACTTAGCATCAAAATGTACATGATCGTTAAATGTGGCACGAAAATAATATCTTTATCTCCTATTTGCATTGGTATAACAAGCCCAATTGCAGTATCAATATAAAACAATACAATACCAATAAGAAAGTAGTATAATGCGCGCATTAATTATCCCCGCTTTCATTATCTGGTATTGTTTTTGGGTCTCTTTTAGCAACATAGACGTGGTTTAAGTCTGCTAAACTTGCGGCTGTTTTCACTCTTACTTCTTTAGATAGACCGTACTCATCATTTTCAACCTTAGATACTTCACCTATGTAAATACTGCTAGGAAGTTGATCTGCTAAGCCACTCGTAACAACTTTATCTCCTTTTTTAATACTATCTTTATTATTTATATCTGTAATTACAAGTTCTTCATTCTTAGCATCATAATGATCTATTAAACCAAAAACGTTTTCTCCATCATGTTGAATGTTTACAGACAATCGATTAGCACGTGTGTTCGTTGAGATTAAATCCACTTGAGACGAGAATTGATTCACTTTAGAGATGCGGCCAACTAACCCTTCTGAAGTCATCACAGCCATATTGTTTTCTATTCCATCTTTAGAACCTTGGTTTATAACCAACGTATTCATCCATTGATCAGGATTTCTAGATAATACTGTGCTAGAAATCGGTTCATATTTTGAAATATCTTCAACATCTAATTCTTTTTTGTAAGTTTTATTTTCAGCTTTTAGTCTTTCATTTTCAGCTTCTAATTGCTTTAACTTACTACTTTGTTCTTCTGAACTATCTTTTGCAAAGAGATTACCGATAGATCCTGTTATAAAATGTACAGGATAGCTAACTGCTTTTTGACCAAAAGCAACAGTATCTCCAACATACTGTTCTACTGGTGATTGCGTTTGTGAACGCAAAGATACACCAATTAAGGCTATAAACACAATGATTGCACACAGTATAACAATCAGTTTGTTGTTTTTAAAAAACTTTGACAACCTGAACACCTCTATTAACCAACTATTTTATATTCTTATTACCATTTTATATCACTAGTGTTACGAAATAAAGCACGAACCCTGATATTCCATAACAAAATTTATCCTATATTAAATCAACAGTTTAACTAGATTAAACGGATACGTTTCAAGATTTGATTAAAATGTAATAAATTAAACGATACATTGTATTATAACAATACTTATAGTCAATAGTGTATTAAAAAGTTTTGATTTTGCGAATAGTAATTCAATATATTATTTTTGTTTAAAAATTAATATTAAATACTTTTTGAGGAAAACACATTTATTTATATCTTATATGTTTAATCTTTTTATATACGCTTATATAAGCATTCAAAATGTCTTCAAGTTTCAAACTATAAAAAAAACGCCTCTACTATAAGAGACGTGAACTTACTTTAGTCATTTTCTTTTTCATCTGATTTGTTGTCGTCAGTTGATTTTTTAGCTTTTTTCTCATCTTCTTCATATAATGTTTCTTTTTTACGCCAACGTGCAAATAAATTTTGTGCTTTTGCTTGCTCGACCATTTTCTTATCTTTAGACTGTTCACTCATAATTGGACACCAACCTTTAACGTTTTTACTTATTTAAGGCTAACGCATTTCACCCTATAATTCAAACGCATTACTCGTAGCTAGATTGTGGTTGTAGTTCAATATGCACTCCTAATTGATTTAAATCTTGTTCCATTTCAATTTCCGTCTTATAAACACGAAGTGAATCTGAGCCAAATTTATAGATAATAAACTCATCGCCACGTTGACCGACCAAGTATTCATCAGTATAACCCATTCTTTCTAAACCTGAGACTGACATAAACTCTTTTTTATTAATCCAATCAAACACATTTTTCGTTTGACTAAACGGTACATTATTAAGGATGTCATTATCTTCTACTGAATACCGTTTGCCACCAGTCAAATTTTGTTGAGGTGCTTCATTATTCATAGATGGCTTATCATCATGTACTGGGTTCCATTCTTGGTCTTTTAAAAAAGGTGCATATTTTAATGCGAAAAGTACAATTGCTACTATCGCTATGACAGCTATAATGTTTTTTACAATACTGAAAATAAACCGCATGAACCATCCTCCTATTAAGTCACTCTATATTATAATTTTTCACAGTCGAATTATCATCAGTCTCTAGAAGTATTTAAAACTTATCTATAGACTGATGCATACGCCCTATTTTCATAGTACAATGTTTTTAAAGGGAGTGAATACAGAATGAGTATTTTATCAATAATCCTGCTTGCACTCTTAGTCATACTACTATTTAGAGTAGGTTTATCAATTTTAAGATTTATAATATATATTGGAATTATTGTGTTATGTATATATTTGGGTTACCAAGGTATTCTTTGGTTAATGGAGAATTTTAACACTTATTTCAATTTCATAAATTAAAATTTTAGCGCTTAAGGATTAAATTATCCATTAAGCGCATTTTTGTGTTATTAGATTTAAAACATTTAATACTTTTACTTAAAATATGTAAAAACTATAAAGTACTACTAGCAAAACTTAACATATACTATAGAAACTTGTCATTTACTTACTTTCCTACACCATTACTTAACACCTGATAAACATAATAACAGCCACTTAATAATAGTGCCCATATTATCGCTACCACTATAGCACTCAATAAATAAATCCAAATTGAAGTTGATGAATGATTAAATACAACGAATAATATAGTTGTAATAACAACCCCGATAACTGAAACAGCTATGGCAATACCTGTTTTTTTCAAATTAATTGCTTGGCGCTTTTTTGTGAGTTGCATAAGATACACTACAGGTAACAATAACCCGATTAATAAGATACTTCCCAATATATAATCCTCCTTATATAACAACTTGATTATACATTACCTTGACGCATACCGGAAGATTAATGTGTCTCATAAAACAAATCAATCATATGTAAAAAGACACCCTTTCAATATCAGGATGTCTTTAATATATAATGTTACTTTAAATGCTTAAACAAATTCTTCATATTCACGTGGGTTTTGATCTTCAACACGACCGCTTTCACCTTGATCTAAGTCATCAATCTTATCCAAGTCTTCTTGTTCTAATTCAAAATCAAGATAATTATAGTTTTCTTGTTGATGTACATCATCACTTGATTTAACAATTGGAAATACATGGTTTTGATTAACCCAGTTAATAATTACTTGAGCGGTGTACGCTCATATTTATCAGCAATAGCCTTAATCGTATCGTTCGTAAGAACATCATTAATTTCACGACCTAAAGGGCTCCAAGCTTCTGATAAAACACCTCTTTTATCATTTTCTGCTATTAAATCTTTATTATTGAAATACGGGTGAATTTCTATTTGATTAGTAGTCGGTGTCACTCCTGTTGCTTCAATAATTTCATCTAAATGTTCAGGCATAAAATTAGAAACACCAATTGTTTTAATTAAACCATATTTCTGTGCATCGACTAATGCTTTCCAAGCCTCAACGTATTGACCTTGTTTGGGATTCGGCCAATGTATTAAATATTTATCAAAATAGTCTAAGCCTGTACGATAAAGTGACTCTTGAATAAGATTAATAGCTTTATCATATTCATGTGCGGCGCCTGGTAATTTAGCACTTACATAAATCTGTTCTCGAGGTATTGACGATCGACGAATTGCCTCGCCCACCATACCTTCATTGTTATAATTAGTTGAAGTATCTATTAAGCTGTAGCCTATATCAATTGCATTTATTACTTGATTAACGCCTTTTCCGCCTTGAATATTAACCGTTCCTAATCCTATATGAGGTAAAGTTGATCCATCATTTAAACGAAACTCATCATACATCGTCATTAATAATCCTACCCTTCTTCCATATATTTAAAAATCAGCCTAAATAAACTGATTATATATAATCGTTACTTTCTATTTCTACCCGTTTTAATACTTTAATAATCTGGGGAAACATTTGGACAATCAAAACCGATGGATGTTTTGATTTATATAATCGTTATATTGTTTTTTCAATGGCAAAAGACAAACTAAGAAATAACTGTATTAGTTTGTCTCTTTTTTGATATATAGTTAGTTTTTAGTATTCATTACTCTCTACTTCATACTTAATATTTAATTTTTTTAATAACTTATTTATTTCCAATTCCAATAACGGTTGCTCAATGTCTCTAATTAAATTTATATATAACTTATTATCATAACTTAACATACTACAGTTGTATGGTGTCCGTGATCTAGTGTTAAGTATACAATCTACTCTATCTATATATTTATCCATTTCCGATGGTATCCGAATTAATCCTAAATTCGATAGCGTTAAACATGTTGTTTTTTCACTATATAAAAATGAACGCTTAAGAAAAATTTGCTTGAGAAATAATGGCATCATTTTGATGAATATATTATTTTGTATGCTCACATTTTTTTGAATCCTTGTTCGTAAATTATCTTCTGATAATCCTGACTTAAGTTGATTATCAATAGTTTTAATAATTTCATTTAAACTATAATCTTGAACTTTAGGATTAATTTGAGGTTTCATATAGAGGACAAAATTACGTAACGTGTTTTTATGGAACACATTTCTTAAATCAATAGGCAAGAAGATTTTAATATCTTTCTGACTTTGCATTTTCATTTCCTCTTTTTGCAGATTTATTAACCCCATAATTATCATTGAAGCTACTAAAACAGTTAAACTTATATTCATGTCTTTAGCTATTTTCTTTATATCTACTATATCAATAATATATTTTTCTGTTTTTAATTTGTTTATTGTCTTTCCTTTTAATTGGTACACTTGGTTATTCTTGAAAATAACTTTATTTCTTTGTTTTATTTTAATATCTTTATAGTTGTCTGCTATTTCATCTTTACTAGGGTGCTCATTAATATCTAGTATATCTTCTCTATCTTTTAAATGTAGATTTTCTTTTCGTTTAAGGTATTCATAAACTAATGATTTCAAAAACACCATACCACCCTTACCATCAGTCAATGAATGAAACAATTCAACATGTACACTTTTTTCTGAATATAATACGCGAAAACTACTTTTATATAAATCTTTTTTAGACATATACTTTAATAGTTTTGTGTCTTTTTCTATATTGGGTGCTTTATAAACTGGTTCTAGATAATACCAAAACATACCTTTGGATATTCTAGTCGCAATTGTAGGGAATCTTTCTGTAACTACATTTAAAGCCTCTTGTAATATGACTGGATTTATTTCTTCTTTCAAAGTAAAAGATAACCTGAATATATTTAACCAGCTTTTGTTATGAGAAGCCATATGAATAATTGCTGTGTTATCAAGTTTTACTTTATACTTTTTTCGATTATGCATATATTACACTCCTCTTAATAGTTTAGACTACCCATAAATCTTGTATATAAATTTTCTATAAATAACATATTAAAAAGCAATTTCATAACAAAATTCTAGTTTTCTATAATAATCATTTTCTACAAAATCAGTAGGTTTAACCTTAGTATTATTTGCTTCAAAATATTCAAGGTTAGCTATTTTCAAAATGCTGTATACAAATTGAGAACAAAACATAATATTAGGTCTAATAGATGCCTTAGTTACAAGTCCTACTAAATTATAAGCACTGCCGGCGTTATTTATTTCATTGATTTTTTCAATTATACGTTTCTTTTGTTCTTTTGTAGCTTTAATTTTATATACCATTATACTAGCGTCACTTTTTTTATTAAAAGACTCTAATTGTTCTTGGTTTAATCCAGGTAGAGTTAAATTTTCTCCACCATTGTAACTTATTGTTGTTTTCAGTTCTTTATCTAAACTAAGAGAAACATGATTATAATTTTTTTGAGTAAAAAGTGAAATTAATTCACTTGCAGAACTACCTGTGCTAGATAAAACAATATACAAATTTTCATCATTTAAACTTTTTTCACATTCCGCGAAATAACTTTCACTCAGTGAATTTCTATTTAAATATTTAATATAACTATGCCTAGGAATATCATTCGCAACTTCATGAATATTTTCTTTAGATAAAGCAGTTTTACTTTTACTAACATTCTTTTTTAAACTGTTCCTTTTGTTATTTATTTCTCTAATCATATCAAAACTAATTGATGTTTTACTGATCATTGAAAATTGATGTTCAAGTGTGTATATATAATGTAAGTATCTTACAAAGAATGGTACAAAAATGATAATAATACCAAAGACATTTTTCACTAAAAAGGCGAGCCAAATACTACTATTATTAAAAAATGTAGAAGCTATAAAAACTTCTTGTAGAATTAAGATTAAAGTGTATATTGAAACGAACATGATTTTCACTTTCCATGCGTTCTTCGACGCCAATATATGTATAATAAGAATTGCGACTGATAAAGCAAATATGACTGCAAATATAGCAGTTGACTTAGTAAATAATAAAGACATTAATAAAATAATAATTAAAAATTGGATCAGTAATAAATATACTTTTTTGACTCTCATATAAATGTTCTCCTCCATAACTTTCTTTAATATATAGTATATTTAAAAAATCAACAATCTAAACGGTCTTTTAATTATCAAATTAATATGTTTTTAAAATATAGAACAAGTAGCTTATGTTCTACACATGTAAATGAGTCAAACTTGGAAACAGGGCTAAATTATTTCAGTTACTCAAATAGTCTTCAGTCAAAATACCCTTCTTCAACCATGCTTAAATAAGTATGGTCACCTATAATAATGTGGTCTAATAAATCAATTCCTAGCACTTGACCACATTCTTTTAACCTTTCAGTAGTTTTAATATCCTCGGTTGAAGGCGTAACATCACCTGAAGGATGGTTGTGTAATACAATAATGGCGTTACTCGCACATTTAACAGCTTCACTAAATATTTCTCTTGGATGTACAATTGAGCTATTTAAAGTGCCAATAAATATAGTCTTTTGCTTAATAATTACGTTTTTAGAATTTAAAAACAACGCTATAAATTTCTCTTGTGTCAAATGCTCCATTTTGCCCATCATGAAATCTGCGACATCTTTAGGGCTTGAAATTTGAATCTTATCGTCTACGCTACCTGAATGCATGCGTTCTCCTAACTCAAATGCTTGCTTTCAAAATAAGCGCTTTATATAAACCTACACCTTTGATTTTATTTAAGTCACTGATAGATAACCTTTTTAATTCTTTTAAGTTGCCAACTGTCTTCAACAATTCGTTTGCAATATCTAAACTGGAACTCCCTTTTCGACCAGTATTAATGAGTATAGCTAATAACTCAGCATGCGATAAATGCGAGGCACCATAGCTTAACAAACGTTCTCTCGGTTTCTGATTATCTGCTAGTTCATTTATTCTCAAATTAGACCCTCTCCTAAAGTTAAATATTGATGAGACACCATCGTTAAATTAAAAGCAACAAAAATAAAAGGTATAAGTGGTATTCTTTGCTTTAAATTACGAAAAAGTATCATACTAACTAAAGCAAAAATCCCCCCACAAATAAACGTAAAAAACATTGTTAACACAAAATCTGGATATGGTAGTAAATAAGATAGCAATGAAAAAAGAAGTATGTCACCGTAACCAATGCCGTGACGTATTAAAAAATAAAAAAGGTGTAATATCGTAGTCATGATTAAGCAGTGGTATACATTTCCTTGTGCAATAAAATAGGCACATAACGAAAATATAATGTACAGATGGAGTGGCAGCGCAAAAGTTTTGATGTCATACATAGTAAATACAAGTAGGAATATATATATAAGTATAAAGGTGGTGTGATCTAAAGGAAATGATAAGTAAGAAAGTATAAATGCGGGAACAATAGATAATAATTCTCCAATTAAATATAAAGAACTCAACTTACTTTGACGAGCAACTGCTTCTTCCCTTTAAACACAAAAAGCTTAAAATTGGTATCATTTCGGTAAATTTAAGTACGCTTTGACAATAATCACAACGAGAACGTAAGGTAAAGTATTTTAACCTTAATTGATTTACATGGCTCAACTGGTACAAATAACTAAATAGAACTGGACATAATAAAAGTTGTTTAATCAATGATGTGCCTCCTTATAAAAATTATAGCACGTCCATTTTAATTTAATAACAAAATTATCACTTAATTAAAAATTTTAATTGCAAACTTGTTAAAATGAATTTTCAGTACACAAAAAGCGCTGTAATCTCTACAATTTAAAGGGAAAAGCATTTAAATAAAATAGAAATTACGCGCTTATGTATGTGTAATAATTATATGCATATTTAACTAGGGAATACAGAAAGACACAATCAGACACTCTGTATTTATTAATTAATATGTTATTTGTTGTTGTTACTTTTAAAAATAAAGTAAATAATTATTTTTCGATACTATTTTTTCTTAACTTCTTCTACTGTTTCTTCGACTTCTTTACGTGTTATTTTTTCACGGCCATTTTTCATAGCTTTCAAAGATTTATGTGCAAGCGCTAATGGTAAACGTGCGAATAATATAATCGTTCTCTTATGGATTGAATTGATATATGCATCTGCTTTTGCTAAGTTTTCATCTGCGTAATCAAACAGGTCTGCACGAGTCCAACCATCCGGTACAAAACTCACACCACGTTCATCTAAATCTTCTTTCTCATTTCGTAAAATGTTAACAGCTTGAAGTCCACGTCCATAACCAATGGCTAAATCGCGGTCTGTTTTTTCACCGACACACAATTCCCATAGCTCTGATAGCATGACACCGACACGCCCTGCAACGTAATATGTATATTCATCTAAATCTTCGCGTGTATGAACATCCCAGTTTGCTTTCGCCCATTTAGCCATACCGAATGCCATCTCGCTCGAACAATCTAAAACGATTGGCAAAGTTCTGTCGGGACATGCGTCTATCCACTCACTTAAACGTAGTGTAACTTCAGGCATAATATCTCTCACAGGGCCAAGAATCTCTAGATATTTTTCTTCATCAAAAGGTTCTTTAAACAATTCACTCACTTGCATTAAAATTGTATATTTTAAATCATTATCTACTTCTTCATGATCCTCAATCTCATCAATTGCTCGTAGTATTAAATATGCAGATGCTACTGAATGTTTTAATTCTTTTTCTAAAAAGGTAATCGGAATATAAAACGTACGGCTTGTTTCTTTCAGTACGCGCATTGCATCCTTTGGAAATTTCTTTTCTGTCATGTTAATCTTTCCCTCCCTTTTTTAAATACTATCATATTATTACAAATTAAAATAGGAATTGCTAAATAGCTAAAAAATCAACAATAATTATTCGCGTTAAACGACACATTAATTACAATTTACACAAATAATCAAACAAATCTTCACTTTTCATAAAACTATTATATAAAAAAGCCAGTTACTTTTACATTAAAGTCAGAATAAATCATTAATCCTGACTCAATAACGCTAAATAATAACTAGCTTTCTTATTGAATAACTCTTTATTTAATTAAAATCAGCACAGTTTCACTATTGTTTAATAAAATCTAAAAATTAACTTTTGCTTTAACTTCACTAATGAAATATAAACTTCCAGTTATGATTAATCCATCACCTTCATATGTTTCAATAAACTTCACATAATCATCAACAAGTTCTTTTTGATCAAATCGTATTTCTTCAAAAATAGCGTCTTTAGTTAATGCACGAGGAAAATCAAAATCAGTAACATAAAACGTTGAAGCAATTGTTTTAAGTTGGTCTACCATCGTATTAATTGGCTTCCCTTTTACTGCAGAAAACAAGATATCTAGACTATCAACGTGATAATAATCCTTCATTGTACTAATCAAAGCCTCAACACTTTCAACATTATGTGCGCCATCAACAATCATCAAAGGCTTTTCTTTAACTTGCTCAATTCTCCCAGTCCGACTTACTGATTCAATACCATCTATCATCTTGTTGAAATCTAAATCAACAATGCCTGATTCGTTTAGTTCAATAAGTGCAGTTATTGCTAAAGCCGCATTTTCTTTTTGATGCTCACCCAACATATTTAATAGTAAGGTTTCTAATTCATAGTCTTTATAACGATAAGTAAATTCTTCTTCTTGTGAAACGATACTAATATCGCGATCAAACTCTATACCTTCAGTATTCTGTTGCTCAACACAACCACGAATTACTTTAAGCGCATCTTCATTTTTCACTGCATAGATAATTGGTGTATTAGGTTTGACGATTGCGCCTTTATCTTTTGCTATATCAGTATAAGTATCCCCTAGAATTTCAATGTGGTCTAGTCCTATACTTGTGAGAATTGTTAATATCGGTTTAAAAACGTTCGTTGAATCGTTTTTTATCCCTAATCCCGCTTCAACTATTACAAAGTCAACTGGGTGTAATTCACCAAAGTATAAAAACATCATCGTAGTAATGATTTCAAATTCAGTGGCTGTTCCAAGCTCTGTTTCAACTTCTAATGCTTCGCTTACTGGCTTTACTTTTTGAACTAATTCAACAATATTATCATCACTAATCGGTATCCCATTTAAACTTATACGCTCATTAAAGGTTTCAATAAATGGCGAAGTGAAAGTACCCACTTCATATCCATTATCAACAAGCGCTGATCTTAAATATGCAACTGTGGATCCTTTTCCATTCGTGCCACCTACATGAATACCATTTATATTAAATTGAGGATTGTTTAATCGTTCCAACATCCATTCCATACGCTTAATGCCTGGTTTAATGCCAAATTTAGTTCTTTCATGTATCCAATATAAGCTATCTAGGTAATTCATGTTTAGGACTCCTATGCTTTTAATTGATTAATTCGTAATTTAACACCCTCGTATTTTTCTTGATACGTTTGTTTTTTCTCACGTTCTTCATTGATTACTTTTTCAGGTGCTTTATTAACGAAGTTATCGTTTGCTAATTTTTTATTAACACGATCCAATTCTTTTTCCCATTTCCCAAGTTCGTTTTCTAATCTCTCAATCTCTTTATCCATGTCGATTAAACCTTCAAGTGGTAAAACAACTTCACCAGCTGTAGTAATAGATGTCATCGCTTTTTCAGGTATTTCAACTGCTGTATCGATTGTAAGTTCACTAGGATGACAGAATCTATCTATATAATTTGAATTATTTACTAGCGTATCTTTAACATTTTCATCTTTTGCTTTAATGAAAATAGGTATTGCTTTAGATAATGGTGTGTTTACTTCCAGGCGTGATTGTCTAACAGATTTAATTATTTCAACAAGTTGTTGCATCGTTTCTTTACTTTCATCAAAAATCAATGCATCGTTCACTTTAGGCCAAGGTGCATTAACAATTGTTTCACCTTCATGTGGCAGATTTTGCCAAATTTGTTCAGTAACAAATGGCATGAATGGGTGTAACATTCTCATTGTATTATCTAACACATAAGTTAGTACAGAACGCGTTACTTGTTTCTGTGCTTCATCATCGCTATTCATTGGTATTTTACTCATTTCAATATACCAATCACAGAAATCATCCCAAATGAAGTTATAAAGCGTACGACCAACTTCACCAAACTCATACTTGTCACTTAAATCTGTAACGTTAGCAATCGTTTCATTTAAGCGCGTTAAAATCCACTTATCTGCTAATGATAGATTACCTGATAAGTCTACATCTTCAACTTTAAAGTCATCCCCAATATTCATTAAACTGAATCGAGTCGCATTCCAAATTTTATTGATAAAATTCCATACAGATTCAACTTTTTCAGTAGAGTAACGTAAATCATGACCTGGTGAAGAACCAGTTGCTAAGAAATATCTTAGGCTATCTGCACCATACTCATCGATAACATCCATTGGATCAACACCGTTACCTAGAGATTTACTCATTTTACGTCCATCTTCTGCACGGACCAATCCATGTAATAATACATCATCGAAAGGACGTTTTCCAGTAAATTCTAATCCTTGAAAGATCATTCTTGCCACCCAGAAGAAGATGATGTCATAACCAGTTACTAATGCATTCGTTGGGAAGTAGCGCTGGAAGTCTTCAGCTTCAACGTCTGGCCAACCTAACGTTGAGAATGGCCATAATGCACTAGAGAACCATGTGTCTAATACATCTTCATCTTGTGTCCAATTTTCAATATCTTCTGGTGTTGCTTCACCGACGTAAATTTCGCCAGTTTCATTGTGATACCATGCAGGAATTTGATGTCCCCACCATAATTGACGTGAAATTGTCCAATCTCTAATTTCTTCCATCCAACGGTTAAATGTTTTTTCAAATCTTGCAGGTACAAAATCGATTCTATCATCTGTTTTTTGATTATCTAATGCTTGCTCTGCTAAAGGTTTCATTTTTACAAACCATTGTGTAGATAAATAAGGTTCTACAACTGCACCAGAACGTTCAGAATGACCAACAGAATGTTCATGCTCTTCTATTTTAATAACTAAACCTTCAGATTCTAAATCTTTTACAAGCTGTTCACGACAGTCAAATCTATCTAAACCTTCGTATTTACCAGCTTTGTCATTCATTTTACCAGATTCATCCATAACAATAATGCGTTCTAAGTCATGACGGTTACCGATTTCAAAGTCATTTGGATCATGCGCAGGTGTTACTTTCATAGCACCACTACCGAATTCAATATCTACATAATCATCTGCTAAGATAGGCAATTCTCTACCTAGGATTGGTAATATAACTTTTTTGCCAATGATATCTTTATAACGATCATCATTAGGATTCACAACAATCGCAGTATCACCTAACATTGTTTCAGGACGTGTTGTAGCGATTTCTATATAGCCTTCACCATCTGCATAAGGATATTTAAAATGATAAAATTTACCTTGTACGTCTTCATGAATAACTTCAATATCTGATAACGCAGTACGAGCGATGGGATCCCAGTTAATAATATATTCTCCGCGATAGATTAAATCTTTCTTATACATATCAACGAATACTTTATTAACTGCTTTACTCAATCCTTCATCCAATGTAAATCTTTCTCTGCTGTAATCTAAACCTAATCCTAGTTTAGCCCATTGTTTTCTAATAAATGTAGCGTATTCTTCTTTCCAATCCCAGGCTTGTTCAAGGAATTTTTCACGACCTAAATCATGACGAGATAATCCTTGCTCATTTAATTTAGCTTCTACTTTGGCTTGTGTTGCTATACCGGCATGGTCCATACCAGGTAAATACAAAGTATCGTAACCTTGCATACGTTTCATACGTGTCAATATATCTTGCAACGTTGTATCCCATGCATGTCCTAGGTGTAATTTACCCGTTACATTTGGTGGTGGGATAACAATTGTGTATGTTTCTTTTGTATTATCTTCAGACGCTTTAAAATAGCCCTTATCAAGCCATTCTTCATAGCGCCCTGACTCAACTTCGTTCGGATTATATTTTGGTTTCATTTCCATTCGTTAAAATCCTCCTTAAAATAAAAAATCCGCCCTATAAATATATAGGACGGATTTCCCGTGGTACCACCTAAATTCAAGAAATTAGTTCACTAATTTCAAGCACTTAAAATTATGATTAACGCTCAAACACGCTTTAACCTATTTTACATACAATTACATTGTAGTATTTCAGCTAAAGTTCAATGTGGGCTACCTTCAATAAGTTAAACTGTACATTCTCAGCATACATGTACTCTCTGTTAAATCTAAACCTATTTACTCTTCCCAGTAGACAATATTTCTTTACTTAATTATAGTATAATGGATGTTAAGATAAGTCAATGGAATGGAGTGAAAATATATGAATGAATGCGCATTTGGCACAAAAGATCCAACCTATCTGGAATATCATGATGAAGTGTGGGGCCAACCACTTTATGATAGCTTGAAATTATTTAAACTGATGGCTTTAGAATCACAACATGCTTGGTCTTTCCTAGTTAACAATTTTAAAGAAAAAAGCATCTTACGAAGAAGCTTTTTATGACTTTGATCCAGTGCTTATCTCCAAAATGACACCAGATGATATAGACCGCTTGATGACATTTCCTAATATCGTTCATAATAGAAAAAAGATAGAAGCTATTGTAGGACAAACAAAAGGATATTTTGAAATAGAAAAAGACTTCGGAAGTTTCAGTGATTTTCTATGGTCATATGTAGATCACCAACCTATCGATTGTGGCTATACACATCCAAGTGATCGTATTACTGTAGACACACGCGCAACAGAATTATCGAAAACATTGAAGCGTTATGGTTTTAAATTTTTAGGGCCAGTGACAGTTTATTCATTTTTAGAAGGCTGCCGGTTTGTATAATGCACATATGCAATCATGTCCTAATAATCCAAAGCATTATCGAGGCAAAGGCTTTAATTAGCCATAGATCATTCCCTTTTGAGAAAATTTTATTTTTCGATATCTTTCAGCATGATTCAACAAAATGCCCGCCCAAAACCCAAATTATTTCAATAGACTATATAAAAAATAAGGCTGAGACATGTATTTTGTCTCAGCCTTATTTTTTATATTGGCAATTCACAGAGTAGCGATTCTACATTTTTAATTTTAAATAAATAGAAAAGTGTTGTAAAATTTAAAACTTTTATAAATCTCGTTTTTTGTGACTATTTTTAACAATCTTTTTATTTTTATACAACCTGATTATAAGTAAAGTCAATAGTACTGCAACGATACCCTTTACAATATCGTAGGTCAGTATGACATTAATCCATAGAAGAATGATGACCATGATATAAATAATTTTCATAATATATGTTAGAAACACTTTGTTAATTGTGACTTTTGGTTCACCTTATTCGCTCAAAAAGTAGTGTCACTTTAACTGAAAAGTGATTTGATATGCCTATATCACATTTTCTAACACGGTCTCACCCTCTCTATATCATAATATTGTGTATAAAAGTCGTAATATATAATTGTGATGTAATTGTTCAATTTTCTAATTAAAAATATCATCAGTTTAATTAAGTTTTTTTCACGATGTTTCAAGAACACGTTTATCGCTGGCGCAATTAAGAATAAAATAAAGAATATTCTAAAGATATGGTAACTAGAAATCAATGCGACATCCGCACCTGTTTCTAATGCCACAATAACAATTTGACTCATACCTCCTGGAGCAGCGCCCAAGAACAATTCATTTACTGAATGCGTCGAAAATGTAGAAATGATTAGCACCATTACGAAAGCTAACAATATGAGTAATATATTCTGAAAAGCGATTGCGACGGCAATTCGCCCTTTCATCTGATCTAATAAGAGCGCAATTTGAATGCCAATTCTAATCATATATATGACTTGTGCAGCTGCAATAATATAATTATCTAATGTAAAGTTAGCACCTGTCAATAAATTCCAACATATTAGTACAAGAATAGGTGCAAGTATCTGTTTTGTCGGAAAATTAATTTTACCCATTACGATATATACAGCGATTACAGCTAATGTCAAAAAGATAATACTTGGCATCGATAAAGCTTCAGTCAACGTTGCTGTTACTCCAGTTCCACCGGTTGCTAATTCTTGTGAGTCTTTAAAAAAGTAAGAAATAAAAGGCACAAGAATAACCACAAATATAATTCTCGAAGTTTGAGTCAAACTCACTACCATAATATCCGCTTTTTTATTTTCTTCGGCCATAATCAGCATTTGACTCAATGCACCTGGAATGACACTAAGTATTGCTGTTTCAGTATTTACTTTTGCTATTTTTTTGAAAAAATAAGCAATGATTAACGCGAGCCCAAGTAATAACACTGTAATTATTACAATAGTAAACCAATCATCTTTAATATCTAAAATAACCTCTTTAGTGAAAGTAGATCCAATTTGAACACCTAGTAACACTAAACCAATTTGACTTAGCCAAAATGGCCAATTTATTTCTAAATGCAAATATCTCACACAAATTATACTGGCAATAATAGGACCAAACATAAATGGCAATAATATATTGGTCGCATTAAGTATAAAACTTAAAAATAAAGCTAACGCTAAAACGATGATATTGTTTCTTAATTGCTTACTCATGTACTCACAACTTTCATAGGTATCATTATACTTCATAGTACTTTACATATAAAAGAACCCGATCAACACCATGGTTGTTCGGGCTAAAAATAAACTTTATACAATTCGACTTAGAGCGGTATCAAATGCTTGTATTGTTTGTTCAATATCAGCTTCTGTATGCGCTGTTGAAAGAAATGTTCCTTCAAATTGGGAAGGCGGTAAAAATACGCCTTCTTTTGCCATTTCTCTATACATTTGACTAAACATTTCTAAATCGCTTTTATTTGCTTGTTCAAAGTTTGTCACCGGCCCTGCATTTAAGAAATATCCTATCATAGAACCAGCACGATTTACAGTGATTGGCACATGATGTTTTGCAAAGACCGCTTTCAATCCTTCTTCTAATTTGTCACCTAATTTATTAAAATAATCATATGACTCAGGAGTTAATTGACTTAGTGTTTCATAACCACTTGTCATAGCTAATGGATTACCTGATAACGTACCGACTTGATAAATATCACCCGCTGGCGCAATTTGATCCATAATTTCTTTCTTACCACCAATAGCACCAACTGGCAAGCCACCACCGATTACTTTACCTAAACAAGTTAAATCTGGTGTTACATTAAAGTAACCTTGCGCACAGTTGTATCCCACTCTAAACCCTGTCATCACTTCATCGAAAATAAGTAATGAACCATATTCTGTAGTGATGTCTCTTAAGCCTTGTAAAAATCCTTCAACTGGAGGTACGACGCCCATATTACCAGCTACAGGTTCTACTATAACGCCAGACAATATCGTCACCAAATTCTTCAAAAGCAACTTTTAGTGCGTCTAAGTCATTATATGGAACTGTGATTGTATTTTTCGCAATACCTTCAGGTACTCCTGGTGAATCAGGTAAACCAAGCGTTGCGACACCAGATCCTGCTTTGATTAATAGTGAGTCACTATGACCGTGATAACAACCGATAAATTTAATGATTTTATTACGACCAGTATAACCACGTGCTAAGCGTAATGTATCAAGGGTTGCTTCAGTACCTGATGAAACCATACGTATTTTTTCAATAGATGGCACACGATCAATAACGAGTTCAGCTAATTTATTTTCTTGTAGTGTGGAAGCACCGAAACTTGTACCATTATCCACGGCTTCATGAATTTTATCAATTACCTGCTTATTTTTATGTCCTAAAATTAATGGCCCCCAACTTAGAACGTAATCGATGTATTCATTACCATCAATATCATATATTCTTGAACCTTCACCATGGTCCATAAATATTGCTGGTGTATCTACTGATTTGAAAGCTCTTACTGGACTATTGACACCACCGGGCATCAATTGTTCAGCTTTTACCATCGCTTTTTCAGAATTAGTATAACGCATTCTAAATAACCTCCTTATTGTTCATCAATATATCTACAAATATCTTTTGAAAAATACGTAATAATTAAATCTGCGCCTGCACGCTTCATTGAAATCATTTGTTCCATAACTACCGCTTTTTCATCAATCCAGCCATTAAGTGCGGCTGCTTTTGTCATGCTATATTCTCCACTTACATTATAAGCGACTACAGGTACGTTTGTAGTATTTCGAACATCTCTAATGATATCTAAGAAGCTTAGAGCAGGTTTAACAATCATCATGTCTGCGCCTTCGTTTAAATCACTATCAAGTTCTCTAAGTGCTTCTCTTCTATTTGCAGGATCCATTTGATATGTTTTGCGATCACCAAACTGTGGTGCAGATTCTGTTGCATCACGGAATGGACCGAAGAAACTAGAAGAATATTTAATACCATAACTCATAATTGGCACATTATAATAACCAGCTTCATCTAGACCCGCTCTAATTTCTGCAACGAATCCGTCCATCATGTTACTTGGCGCAATAATGTCAGCACCAGCTTCAACTTGAGAAATTGCAGTCTTAACGAGTAATGGTAGTGATTTATCATTATCAACATCTTTCGTCTCATGATTAATCACACCACAGTGACCATGGTCTGTATATTCGCATAAACACGTATCCGCAACGATTAATAAGTCACTGTACATAGACTTCGCTTTTCTTGTTGCTTCTTGGATGATGCCATTATGATCATACGCACCTGTACCAACTTCATCTTTTTCATTTGGCACACCAAAAAACATGATGCCTCTTATACCTAAATCATACGCATCTTTAATTTCTTCACCTAATAAATTTAAACTGATTTGGTAAATGCCAGGCATAGATTTAATTTCTGTTTTCACATTATCACGTTCAACTACAAATATTGGATAAATCAAATCTTCTTTGCGAACGTGCGTTTCACTCACCATGTTTCTCAGTGATTTACTACTACGTAATCTTCTGTGTCTATCAAATTGCATTATCTTCCCAACTTTCTAAAGTTTTTTGAACTAATGATTCTAATGTTTGGATTTCTGACATCGTGCCCTGAACATTAAATGTATTTAATGTGTCCAATGTTTGTTGGCCAATGACAAAATAATTATTAAAAGGTATATGTTGACGACTTTCAAAAAAATATCGCACAGCTGATGAGCTCGCAAAAGTAATAGCATCTATTTTATTTTCAGCTATGAGACTTAAGACTTCATTTATATTCTCAGTATGTGGAACAGGTTCATATAAGTCAATTTTTCTAACTAAATACCCTTGTTGTTTTAAACCATTTTGTAATAACGTTCTTGTTGCTTGCGCTTGATGGTAATAAGATGCGACTGCCTTTTATCGCTTCAAACTCCTCAAGAAAGCCTTCTTGTGAATAATCTGTGGGACAAAACGAAACATCTAGACCTAAAGTTTTGCAATAATCAGCTGTTTTTTCACCAATTACTGCAATTTTTTGTATATTTAACATAGGTAAATATGGTTGGAAATGTTTCACAGCTTTTTTAGACGAAAAAATAAGCCAGTCATAGTTAACATCTAGCAAATTCAAATCAAAGGATAACGGCTCTACATCTATGAAGGGCTTGTGTAGAATACATGTATCTTCTTTGTTAAATTCACTAGTCTGTGTCATTACTATCACTGGTCTCATTATTTTCACCTCAAACGATTATTGTTCTTCGTTTAGTGCCTTTATTATTTCATATGCACCTTGTGCATTTAAAACTTCAGTTACTTTTTCACCGATTTCAATTGGATTCTCTCCGCGCTCAGTATGCTCATAACGTTCTTTACCATCAGGAGACATAATTAAGCCTGTGAATTCGATTGTACCATCACTACTTTTCGTAGCATAGCCACCGATTGGAACTTGGCAACTGCCGTTCATGCGCTCTAAGAATGTTCTTTCAGCAGTAACACAATCTGCTACATCTTCATTGTGAACTTGCTTAAGTAATGCTAACAGCTCTTCATCATCCGCACGACACTCAATACCTAAAGCACCTTGTCCGATGGTCGGTATTAAAGTCTCTTTATCTAAATAAGTTGTCACGATATCATCTGACCATCCCATACGTTTCAAACCAGCAGTTGCAAGTAAAATTGCATCGAAATCTTCAGTTTCTAACTTACTTAAACGTGTATCAATGTTGCCTCGTATCCATTTTATTTGTAATTTAGGATATTTCGCAAGTATTTGAGCACCACGGCGTAAAGAACTTGTACCTACGATACTATTGTCAGGAAGTTCATGTAAAGGAACATGATTCTTAGCAATATACGCATCATATGGATTTTCACGATCTGGTATGCAACCTAGAGTTAATCCTTCTGGTATGACACTAGGGACATCTTTTAAAGAGTGTATCGCCATATCTATACCATGATCAAATAATTCATTTTGAATTTCTTTTACAAAAAGCCCTTTACCGCCTACTTTAGATAATTGTTTATCTACAATACGGTCACCTTTTGTTACTATTTCTTTAATTTCAATATCTAATTCTGGATCAACAGCTTTTAATTTTTCAATAAATTGTTGGCTTTGAGTTATAGCTAACTTACTTCTACGTGAACCAACGATTAACTTACGCATTAGGCGCAACCTCCTAGAAATGACTATATTTAACAATTAACCTTTTCTATCTGTAATCATATCCCTGTCCATTGATGAAAATCAGATATATGAGAAGCAAAAATCAAATTAATCATACTTAAGCAAAATAAGCTGAGATTAAAATAAATCAAATTATGTTTACTTAACGTATGTCTTACTCTAAAGATGATATATACACCATACAGCAATGCAATAATTATAGACATCACTACTTTAGGATCATTCAATATGTGTAAACCTAAAGTATTTATACCCCATTGTGTACCTAAAATGATACTTAATATGATAAATATAAAACCGATTAGGCTACTATAAAACACAACTTGCTCTAGTGTAGCTACACTACCGATTCTAAAATATTTTTGATTAAAACGTTTCTGCTTTAAATTTTTATACTGTATTAAATATAATATACAATTAACAAATGCAAAAGCAAACAGGGCATAACTTATAATTGCAAAGGCAATATGTACTATTAACAATTCGTTTATAATACTTAATTTATCTCCTGCACTTTGATAATGCATAGGTTGAAATGTATTTATAGCAATTAGTACAAAACCAATTAAATTAAATAAAAATATCGAAAAATTTATTTGCTTGATGACACTAATCACTATAGAAATAGAAATAATCAACCAAGCTAATGCAAAAAACACATCAAAAACATTACCTAACGGAATTTGTTTCGTTACATTAGCATAAATAGATAAAGAGATTGTTTGTAACACCCAAACAATCCCTAATGTAACAAAACCAATTTTTCTAACTTTATAATGCTTTTTCACAAAATCAAAAAAGTAACAAGCAATACTAAATAAATAAATTAATAATATAAGTTCATTTAATCTTATAAATGAAAATTCTTGCATATTATCACCATTTGCATGTGCTTATTCAAAACTTAAGATTTGACTAGTTGGCACTTCACTTCTTCTTTTTTAGGTTCATAAGCCTGTTCAGCTTCAATGTCAAAAATGTTTTGAAACAGCTCTAATTTTTCGTTACTATTTCTATCATTACTCAATTCTTTTGCTTGTTTGATTGGATCTTTCAACATTTGATTTATAATACTTTTAGTATGTTTTGAAATGATTTTACGTTCTCTCTCACTTAAGGCAGGCAATTTTCTATCAATACTATCCATAGTATCTTCCTGAATATTCATTGCTTTTTCTCTTAAGGCATGAATAACAGGTACAACGCCTAACATGCTTACCCATTCATTATGTGCTACAATTTCTCCTGGGATTCGTTGCATAATATCATTTGTTGCTATTTGACGTTCTCTGAGATTAGCATCCACTAATCCTTTCAAGTCATCTACATCATAATTAAATACATCTTGAATTGTATTAATATTAGGCTCAATGTCTCTTGGAACCGCTATGTCTATTAAAACAAGTGAATCACTTTTACGTTCTGTTGAAATAGAACGCATCATGTCGTTTGTCACAATATATTCGTCTGAACTTGTTGAACTGATAACAATATCCACATTAGCTAAAAGTTTTGGTAATGATTCCATTGATTCAAATTTCACATGATGTTTCATTGCTAATTTTTGAGCTTTACTCAATGTTCTATTAACAACTGTTATATCTGTGACACCAGAACCAATTAAATTTAAGAGTGATAATTCACTCATATCCCCTGCACCAATAATCAAAGCTTGCTTATTGTCAATTTTGCCAAATACTTTTTTACCTAGTTCAACAGCCGCATAAGAAACACTTACTGCATTGTCTGCAATATCAGTTTCACTATGAGCTTTTTTCGCAAATGTAATTGCTTGTTTGAAAAGATGATTAAATATAGTACCTGTTGTGTCCTCTTCTTGAGCTAATAAGAATGCATCTCTAATTTGTCCAAGAATTTGAGTTTCCCCAAGAACAACAGAATCTAAGCCTGAAGTAACATGCAATAAATGATTTACTGCGTCGTCCCCCACTTTTACTTCAGTCATTTCTTTAATATCTTCAACATCAAACCCAAATGATCTCGCTAAAAATCGTTGGATATAATAACGACCAGTATGAATTTGATCCGCAACTGCATATACTTCTGTGCGATTACAAGTTGATAATATAACATTTTCTAAAATAGATTTTGTTTCAAATAAATCAACATTGGCTGAACGTATGGCATCATCTTTAAAAGCAACTTTTTCTCTCAATGCTACATCTGCTGTACGATGATTTATGCTAACCGCAATTAAATGCATTTATAACGCCCTCCATACATATTACAATAAGTAAATTATAACACAATTACATCATGAGTTAACCATCTTGCTCGAGTAAATTATAATTCTTCTAATTTACATTCAAAATGTTGTCATAATTGTACTAAATTCAACCTATTTAAAGCAAAACATATTACTTCAATGTAATCATTACAAATAACTTTCAATCATATTCCATATTTTTTGTTGTTTGTCTTTTTTAATTGAAGAATAGCTTATAATCTCGTCCTCAGCTTCCATTTCTAATTTTTGCTGAATCTTCGCTAAATGCTTCTGTACTTTACCCTTAGCAATTTTATCTTCTTTCGTTGCTACAATAAGTGTTGGAATTTCATAGTATTTAAGATAATTGTACATAATGATATCGTCTTCGGTTGGGTTATGTCGTAAATCAACAAGTTGAATGACAAGCTTCAAGGATTCTCTTTGTGAAATATATCTTTCAATCATTTTACCAAATGCTTCACGTTGTGATTTACTCACTTTCGCATAGCCATAACCAGGTACATCAACAAATACAAGTTGATTATCTATATTATAAAAATTAAGTGTTTGTGTCTTACCAGGTCGTTGAGATGTTCTTGCCATATTCTTTCGACCAATCATACTATTGATAAACGTTGACTTACCTACGTTAGATCTGCCACTTAGGCCAACTTCACTTAAACCGGTTTCTGGATATTGTTCCGGTTTTACTGCACTAATTAATAATTCTATTTCATTAGGATTAACTTTCATTATCGTCCCTCTTTTCTTCTGAACTCATTGTTTATTATATTACACTATGGCTTATATGAATATGTATTTTTATTTTATCTATGCTTTCTTTTTTAAAAAATGGGACTAGGACAGAAAACTAATTTTTCTAATGAATTTTTGTCGTCCCACCCCGGCAAGAATGACTATAAATTGGAATACAAGAGCTGAATCTCTTTAAAAGGTTGATATAAGTACATTTTCAATTCAGTCAGCCACTGCCAATATAAAAAATGAGGATGAGACATGTGATATGTCCCGACCTCATTTGATTCACCTAATTTAAGCAGAAGTTTGTTCCTTGTTTACAAGGTTACCTTCTTTATCGTATAGTTCAGGATCTTTTTCATCATTAATTGTTTCTTCTGTAATCACGACTTTTACAACACCTTCAGAAGAAGGCACGTCATACATAATATCAATTAAAGCTTCTTCTATAATTGAACGAAGGCCACGTGCGCCTGTCTTACGTTCAATTGCTTTATCACTGATTGCAGATAATGCTTCATCAGTAAATACCAATTCTACATCGTCAAGTTCTAACATTTTAGTATATTGTTTCACTAAAGCATTTTTAGGCTGAGTTAGAATATTTTTCAGTGCATCTACATTTAATGTTTCTAAATTAGCAACAATAGGTACACGACCGATAAATTCTGGAATCAAACCATATGATTGTAAATCTTCAGGTCTGATTTGTTCAAGTATTGCATCTTCATCATATTTTGAAGCTTCACTACTTGCAAATCCGATTACTTTCTCACCTAATCTACGTTTAATTACTTCATCTATACCATCAAAGGCACCACCAAGAACAAATAAAATGTTTGTTGTGTCAATTTGAATTAACTCTTGGTTAGGATGCTTACGACCGCCTTGAGGTGGCACGCTTGCAGTTGTGCCTTCTAAGATTTTAAGCAATGCTTGTTGTACACCTTCACCAGATACATCACGTGTAATTGATGTATTTTCTGATTTTCTAGCTATTTTGTCAATTTCATCGACATAAATAATACCCTTTTCAGCTTTATCAATATCAAAATCAGTTGCTTGCATTAAGCGTAGTAAGATGTTTTCAACATCGTCACCTACGTAACCGACTTCAGTTAAACTTGTAGCATCAGCAATTGCAAAAGGTACATCTAATGTTCTAGCTAATGTTTGTGCTAAAAGTGTTTTACCACTACCAGTAGGTCCAATTAAAGCGATATTACTTTTTTGTAATTCAACTTCATCTTCATTTGGTCCTAAATTCTGTACACGTTTATAATGATTGTAAACAGCTACAGCTAATGATTTCTTAGCTTTTTCTTGACCGATTACATAATCATTCAATTGGTTCATAATTTCTTTTGGTGTCGGTAATTCAGTTAACCCTTCAGGTTCCGATTGAGCTAATTCTTCTTCTACAATTTCTGAACATAACTCAATACACTCATTACAAATATAAACGCCACTTCCTGCAACTAGCTTTTTAACTTGATCTTGGTCTTTGCCACAGAAAGAACATTTTAAATTTTCTTCATCTTCGTTGAATTTGAACATTCTATTTACACCCCTATTCCCTAAAGACTATACTAAATAGCATTTTAATATGCAACTTACAACTTTCACAAGTTATTTGCTTTAAAAATAGTGTAGCAGATACATTATTTGAATGCATCTGCTACTAGTTTACTATATTAAACGACCAACATATAATTCACAAAATAATTTGCTCTTTTTATATTTAGTTACGCTTCAGAGTCATCTTTAGATGGTTCTACTAATTTTGCTTCTTTAACTAATAAATCGATAACATTTTGGATACGAACATCATTTTTAACGATATCAGTATTACCAAGCGTTTGTTTAATATCTTCTACTGACATATTAAATTGTCCGCTCATTTTTTCTAATTCTTTATCGATATCAGCCTCAGTTACTTCAATTTCTTCAGCATCGAGCAATAGCAGTTAATGTTAAGTTTGTTTTAACACGTTCTTCTGCATCATCTTTCATTTGTTCTCTTAATTGCGACTCATCTTGACCAGAAATTTGGTAATATGTTTCTAAATTAAGACCCTGTTGTTGCATACGTTGTCCAAATTCTTGAACCATACGATCTAACTCAGTGTTAATCATAGCGTCTGGAATTTCAACTGAAGCATTATTTGATGCTTTGCTAATTGCTTCTTCTTTTTGATTATTCTCAGCGTCAGTTTCTTTTTGCTCAGTTAGTTTTTTACGTAAGTTTTCTTTGTATTCATCAACAGTGTTTGCTTCAGCGTCTAATTCATTCGCAATCTCATCTGTTAATTCTGGAACGTCTTTATATTTAATTTCATTTACTTTAGCTTTGAAAGTAGCTTCTTTTCCAGCTAATTCTTCAGCATGGTATTCTTCTGGGAAAGTTACAGTAACGTCTTTTTCTTCTCCAATTTTAACACCAACTAATTGTTCTTCGAATCCTGGAATAAATGAACCTGAACCAATTTCAAGGTCATAGCCTTCAGCTTGTCCACCTTCAAATTGTTCGCCATCAACGTAACCATCAAAGTCGATGTTAACTGTGTCGCCGTCTTCAACAGCGCCATCTTCTTTAACTACCATTTCAGCTAAGTGGCCTAATTGGTGGTCAATTGATTCTTGTAATTCTTCTTCAGTTAATTCAACATTTTGTTTTTCAATTTCAAGACCTTTATAGTCTCCTAACTCAATTTCAGGTTCAACTACTACACTCGCTTCGAATGTCATATCGCTACCTTTTTCCATTGTAGTTACATTGATTTCTGGTTGATCGACTGGTTTAATTCCAGTTTCGTCAATAGCTTCACCATAAGCTTCTGGTAATAAGATATCAACGGCATCTTGATATAGTGCTTCTACGCCAAAGCGTTGTTCAAAAATTTGGCGAGGTACTTTCCCTTTACGGAAACCTGGCACATTTATTTGTTTAACTACTTTTTTGAAAGCTTGATCAATTGCTTTGTCTACTTTTTCTGCTGGAACTGTAACGGTTAAAACGCCTTCGTTACCTTCCTTTTTTTCCCAAGTTGCTGTCATGTATAAAAACCTCCATGAATATCCTATTTTATTTTTTCAACTTCATTATTATATCATACGTCAATGCTCTACACAAACACTGAGTTTACAAAACATATTGAATGAATAATTGAAATTAATTTAATTATTATTTTACTACTATTATTAATTACCCAAAAATTTAAAAATTAATTATTCATGCATATCAATTGAAGTAATTAAGTTAACAATAGTATTTGTTGTGTCTAAACTTTCTAAGCCTAACATTGATTTGAAATAGTTTGTGTAAGCTTCAATCCATTCATCTTCAGATGCTATGCTTTCTATATCTAATGGATAAAGTAAAATAGCATGATTGTTCATCAGGTGAAGTGCTTCCTCTACAATTTGTGCTTGCATCATCTTCTATTTGCTTAATAACTTCTGGAATAATTTTAATCTTAAACAGTGTTTGTTCAAGACCAGATAGATGATTTGGATTTACTTCAACTGTATAATCAAATTTCTGAACACGAATGTTTTGATTGTATCCGGCAAAACGTAAATATTCAAGCATTATACTCACAACATTCGGTGCAAGTTCAATTTCATTAATAATATTTACCACAGTTTCTTGATATCGATACTGATTATGATCTATTAAAGTTAAGATTGTACTAATTTGTTCACGTAGTGACAACGACTCAAAATCACGAAGCATTTCTGCTTGCATGCGCATTATGTTTATCAATTTGACTTAGGGCATATTCTTTTAATGGAAATAGTTCCATTCTTGTTTTATGATCATTGACTTCATCAATAATTTGATTAATGACATCAACGACTTCAAAATATTGTCCTAATCCGTTTAAACTTTTCACGTAATAAACCATAAGATCATCATACTTAGTAATGCCTTGTTTTAGTAATATGATAGCTTCTTCACGCAACTCAAGATAATGCCCCATCTTATATAGCATGGCACATTTCAATAGAGACATTTGCTCATCTAATTCAAATTGCTTTTCAAAATCTTCAAACAGTTCATACATTTGATCTAATTCATTATTGTTAAAAGATTGTTTGATTTCTCTTATTAACTTATCTTTTGAACGTGGAAATGGAATGATATCAGACATTTTTATGCACCTCTATTGTATTGACTGTAATATTAATGTACTCCATGTTTCAAAGTCATCATAGTTATCTATTTTACTTTGATTCACCCATTTTATTTTTAATGTATCTGTTTCTTTAGCTTCAACCTCATTACTATTCACTTTAATTTTAAACACTACGCCTAAATGAACTTCGCCAACTTCATTAGTATCATCATTAATAAAACCTATGTATGCTAAATTTTGTGATTTACTATCTGACAGACCTACTTCTTCTTCAAGTTCTCTTTGTGCATTAATACGCAAGACTTCATTGATAGATTCAGCACCTTTAACATCGTTCATGTGTCCACCAACACCGATTGAAGATTGACCGTGCAAACGTGATTCTCCACCACCTGCTAATCGCTCATACACTAAAATTTCATCATTCTCATTTTCTAAAATACAATAAGATACCAATTGTTTATATGTCGGATCTTCCTCCATATCTCCACGACGCTTAATTTCATACTTTGAAAGTGCGTCAAAGATGTCTTGACCCTTTTCAGAATTTTTATCAAGAAAACCGTTGAATTGATTCTTTTCACTATTAAATAAAATTGTTCTCGGTACTACTGTAATCATTTCATCAAATTTAGACATAAGTTTCTCCTTCATATATGACTTCTTAGCCATTTTATCAAATGATAGTTATTTATCAAAATGTTAATCGATACAAAAATAAAGAGATGTACGAATTTGTACATCTCTTTATTTGAGAATTATTTTAAAGCGTCTTTAGCTTTAGCAACTAATTCACCGAAAGCTTTTTCGTCTGAAATAGCAATTTCAGAAAGCATTTTACGGTTAACATCGATTCCAGCTTTTTTCAAACCGTTCATTAATCTTGAATAGCTCATGTCATGTTGACGTGCGGCTCCGTTAATACGTGTAATCCATAATCTACGGAAATCACGTTTTCTTTGACGACGGTCGCGGAATGCGTACTGTCCTGATTTCATTACTTGTTGTTTTGCTACTTTATATAAAGTTCTTTTTGAACCAAAGTAACCTTTAGCTAATTTAATCGTCTTTTTACGACGAGCTCTTGTTACCGTTCCACCTTTAACACGTGGCATAATAAATTCCTCCTCAAAATATCTTCAATCTTTATTTTATCTGTCGTTACTTATTTTTTATAAGCTAATAATTGTTTAACGCGTTTCATATCTGATTTGCTCACTAATGAAGCTTTACGTAATTTACGTTTTTGTTTAGTTGTTTTGTTTGCAAACATATGTGATGTGAAAGCTCTAGAACGTTTTAATTTACCTGAACCAGTTCTTTTAACACGTTTCTTTGCTCCACGGTGTGTTTTCATTTTAGGCATGATTCAATTCCTCCTGTAGTATCTTTTTATTTTTCGTTGAGTGGGTTAAGCATAATGAACATTTGGCGTCCATCCATTTTAGGTCTTTGCCCAATCGTAGCGATATCTTTACATTCTTCTGCAAATTTCTCTAATACGCGTTGACCTATTTCTTTATGCGTAATAGCACGCCCTCTGAAACGAATTGAAACTTTACATTTGTCGCCTTTTTCTAAGAATTTACGTCCGTTCTTCAATTTAGTTTGGAAATCATGTTCCTCAATTGTAGGACTTAAACGGATTTCTTTAAGGTTAATAACTTTTTGTTTCTTCTTCATTTCTTTTTCTTTTTTCTGTTGTTCGAATTTGTACTTACCATAATCCATGATTTTCGCAACAGGTGGTTTAGCATTAGGCGACATAATAACTACATCGAGTTCTACGCGCTCTGCCATTTCTAAAGCTTCTGCTTTAGATTTAATACCAATCTGTTCTCCGTCATGTCCGATTAAACGTAATTCTTTTGCACGAATCTTCTCGTTAACTTGAGTCTGATCTTTTGCTATGGTTGACACCTCCAAGATTTTTACGAAATTATCCCAAGAAAAAGAGCGGGTATATAATATACCCGCTCTTCTTTACACACAACAATGTCGTGTATATATAGACCTGCCAACTACTATCAGTGTCGCAACAGGTGAGAAGCGGGAGCTTCTACTTGGTTCGTTTCGTATTCAACATTACCTATCTTAGCAACAATTCATTAGCAAGTCAATAGCTTTTCTTATTATTTATCGTCCATTTTAACATTTTGTCTTAAATCCACTTGTTCTAATGGTACAATTTTTGTTTTATAACGTAGTTTATGATAAATGAAGAATGCTAAGAATACCGGAATACCCATATATGTGATAACAAATCTGTTGAGATCAAATTCTCCTGATTGGATGAAATCAACATCTTGTCCAATAATTACAAGTACACACAAGACACCTGCAAAAATAGGCCCAAATGGGAATAATTTAGCTTTATATTTTAATTTCGATTTATCATAGTTTTGTTTATCAAAAGCTTTTCTAAATCTGTAATGACTGACTGCAATACCAACCCATGCAATAAAACCAGTCAGACCACTTGCGGCAACGATATACTCATAAGCGTCACCGCTCAAATGTTGTAGTACAAAGATAATTACTACGACTACTGCTGTAGCAAGTAATGATACGTATGGCACACCACTTCTATTTGTTTTACCAAATATAGGATATGCAAGCTTATCTTTACTCATTGAATATAGCATACGTGTTGAAGCGTACATGCCTGAGTTACCGGCTGATAATACTGAAGTCAATATAACAGCATTCATGAATGAGGCAGCAAATGCTAGTCCTGCATTTTGGAATACAAGCGTAAATGGTGAAGTTGAAATATCATCTCCGCCACCCATAAGTGATGGGCTATCATATGGTATCAACATACCGATTACAAAAATTGCAAGAATATAGAATATTAATATTCTCCAGAATACTTGTTTAATTGCTTTAGGAACTGCGCGCTCTGGATTTTCAGACTCTCCTGCTGTAATACCAATGAGTTCAGTACCTTGGAATGAAAAGCCTGCTACTAAGAACACACCTAAAATTGCTAAGATACTTCCTCCAAAACCATCACCTAAAATAGGACCATTACCTTGAGTAAACGTGTCAAAACCAACAAACTCGCCACCCATGATACCGACTATTGTTAATAAACCGATAGCAATAAAGATAATTACGGTAACTACTTTAATTAAAGCAAACCAATATTCACTTTCGCCAAATACTCTAACGGACAATGCATTCAGTCCAAATATGATAATTAAGAATAGACAGCTCCAACTCCAAGTCGGAATACCTGACATTGGTGTCCAATACTGTATTACTTGTCTTGCAATCGTTACATCAGTTGCAACTGTAATTACCCAGTTAAACCAATAGTTCCAACCTAATGCGAATCCTAGAGATGGATCAACAAAACGTGTAGCATATGTACTAAATGAGCCTGACACAGGTAAATATGTTGCCATTTCTCCTAGAGAAGTCATAAGGAAGAATACCATCGCCCCAATGATTGCAAAGGCTAAAAGCGCTCCTAAACCACCTGCATCATGGATTGCACCACCAGAAGTCATAAATAAACCAGTCCCAATACAACCTCCAATTGCAATCATGGATATATGGCGATCTTTCAGACCCCTTTGCACTCCATCATTTTGATTCACTTGTTTTGCCATAGACGCTTCCCTTCCTTAAATATAGAGGTTAACTTACTATATGATTAAGATTCATACTATTTATAGTTTGAGCAGTACTTCATTGTAATTAGGTATATAAATTACACAACAATTATAAATTTCGCTCTTTCCCGTTAACGTATTTATGATAATCATTCGACTAAAAATAAAATGGTTGCATACCTATTAGATATGCAACCATTTTAATAATAGCATTTATATAGGTAGCACATCACGTATGTGACAGTCCAGTTTCTTTCGATAACTGGCCCAACCTGTATAGTTAATGGACAATACAGGTTTCGGCATCTTCACCTTTCTATTATTCAACATATGCCCCATTCGGCTTCTGAATAATTACTAATTGAATATGCAACCTCTAACTCAAATTTAATTTTTATATGAATGTGAACTTACTTCACTATTCTGTAATATACATGATTTCACCAAGAGTTTCAAGACTATCTTTGTTTTTTCAATCTAATCTCATCAAGTAAATTCCAAATGAATTCTTCTTTTTCTAATGTTTCTTGATCTTGGGAACCATATTTACGTACATTCACTTCATTATTTTCTACTTCTTTGTCCCCTACAACAAGTTGATAAGGGATTTTTTGCATTTGCGCTTCTCTGATTTTATAACCCATTTTTTCATTACGGTCATCAATTTCAACTCTAACACCTTGAGATTTAAGCTCGTCTTGAATGTGTCTAGCATAATCATAATGTAAATCAACATTAACAGGTATGATTTCTACTTGTTTTGGCGCTAACCAAGCGGGGAATGCGCCTTTTGTTTCTTCAGTCAAGAATGCAACGAAACGCTCCATAGTAGATACTACACCACGGTGAATGACTACTGGTCTATGCTGTTCCCCATCATTACCAATATAAGTTAAATCAAATTTTTCTGGTAATAAGAAGTCTAATTGGGCAGTAGATAATGTTTCTTCTTTACCCATAGCAGTTTGAACCTGTACGTCAAGTTTCGGACCATAGAATGCTTGCTTCACCTACTGCTTCTTCATAATCTAAGCCAAGTTCATCTACCGCTTCTTTCAACATACTTTCTGCTTTGTTCCACATGTCATCGTCATCGAAGTATTTTTCTTTATCTTCGGGATCTCTGTAACTTACACGGAATTTATAATTCTCAAAGTTGAAATCCTTGTATACATCAACAATTAAATTTACAACACGTTTGAATTCTTCTTTAATTTGGTCCGGACGTACAAAAATATGCGCATCATTTAATGTCATTCCGCGGACACGTTGTAAACCAGAAACCGCGCCACTCGCTTCATAACGGTGCATAGTACCTAATTCAGCAATTCTAATAGGCAATTCACGATATGAATGTGGTTTATTTGCATAAATCATCATATGGTGTGGACAGTTCATTGGTCTTAAGACCATTTCTTCGTGTTCATCTAATTTCATTGTTGGGAACATGTCTTCTTGATAATGATCCCAATGGCCTGATGTTTTATACAAATCAACGTTAGCCATCACTGGAGTATAAACATGGTCATAACCCATACTTACTTCTTTATCTACAATATAACGTTCAATTTCACGACGTATTGTAGCACCATTAGGCAACCAAAGTGGCAAACCTGCACCTACTAAAGGATTGTTAGCGAACAGTTCTAAATCTTTACCAATTTTACGGTGATCACGTTCTTTTCGTTCTTCCAACATTTTCAAATGCGCTTTCAGTTCTTTTTTATCGAAAAATGCTGTGCCGTATATACGTTGTAACATTTTATTATCACTGTTTCCACGCCAATATGCACCGACTGTTGATAATAATTTAAATTCTTTTATTTTAGAAGTAGATGGCACATGAACACCACGACATAAATCAGTGAACTCTCCTTGTGAATATAGCGTCACATTTTCATCTTCTGGAATAGCATCAATTAATTCTTGCTTATACGGGTCGTCTGAGAAAAATGTTTTAGCTTCATCTCTCGAAACGACTTTACGTTCTATTGGATAGTTTTCATTAACAATTTGCTTCATTGTTTTTTCTATTTTTTCAAAATCATCTGATGAAATACTTTCTTCCATATCAAAGTCATAATAAAACCCACCATCAATTACCGGACCAACGCCAAAATGAACATTACCATATAGACGTTTTAAAGCTTGAGCCATAAGATGTGCAGTAGAATGACGTAACACTTCTAGCGCTTCATCAGAACCAGGTGTAACGATTTCAATTGATCCATCTTCGTCAATTGATCTAGTTAAATCTATGAGTTGTCCATTTAATTTACCGACTACAGCTTTTTTTCTTAATCCTGGACTTATAGAATGTGCAATATCTTCTGTAGTTGTACCTTTATCAAACACTTTTGAATTGCCATCTGGAAATTTAATATTTATTTGCTCCATAAAAAACCCTCCTATTTATTCAAGCACTTAAATCAAAATGAAATGACGTTTATACTGAATTAGACTCAAAAAAACAAAAAGACCCCATCCCTAAAAAGGGACGAGGTCTTCGCGGTACCACCCTAAATTAAAGTTATGATGTATTTGATATACATAACTTTACTCTACGTAAGATAACGGTCTTGAGCCGGATGTTCATTACAACATCATTTTATAAAGTAGTAACGAATAAACTTACTTACCGAGCATCTCATCTTTTACTGGTTCTCTGTGAAGTAGTGGTTTATTCATCTCGTCTTCATTTCATTTTTTATGATTTAGATTTAAGTTTATTATACAACATTTATTTTAGATTTCAATCGTTCCTGTAATTTTTCCTTCTAAGAAATAAGGTGTTGATAATGTTTTGATTCTTTCCATTATTCTTGCGGACTTTGTTTTTTCTGTACCGTCTCGTGTAACAGAGAGGTGATATTCTAATTCTTCAAAACTTAAATTAGAACTGAAAAATGTAGGTAACTCTTGAACCATACGATAATGTAGCAATGGTCCAATCACTTCATCTCGTGCCCATGGTGTGATGTCTTCAGCGCCTATATCATCTAACATTAATATATTTGCTTCTCTCACTCTAGAGAGTTTTGTTTCAAAAGTACCATCTTTAAACCCGCCTTTAAGCGAACGAATAAATTCTGGTAAATAAACAATTGTAGATGGTATCTTTTCAGTTTTTAATTGATTTGCAATTGCGCCAAGGATAAATGATTTACCAGTACCAAATGGACCATGTAAATATAAACCTTTAATTTGGGTCTCTTTATTTGTTATTTTTTCACAAATTTGGTTAGCGACCATTGCGACATCTAATCTATCTCTTCTATCCATATATATATCTTCAAGTTTTGCATCTAGTGTGTCACGTTGCATATGGTGCGACGTAATTAAATGTTTATTAAACCGTTCTTCATCATGTTTAATTTTACAAGGACAAGGTAAGTAGCGAATTTTTATATGATTATGTTCGATATATAATTCAGGAATATGACCTGTAACAAAATTGGGACAGTCTTTTAATTTATGACCATCATAACGCTTTTCTTGATCTTTATATTCTTGTAAAATATTCAAATCTTCATCTATCATTGCATTCGTCAATTCAGCTTTATGTGACTCTAGAAACTGTTTAACGTCTGGATCATTGACGACATCTTTTTTTATTTTGGCAATTTTTTTTGATAAATCGTTAGAATCGCCCATAATTTGATTAAAAGGTTTCATTTATTTGTCCTCCTTCCATCTATCTTTAAGTTGATTTAAAAACTGTTCTCTATCATTCTTCAATTTTTCATCATCTTCATTATTATTTGAAGTGTCAGTTTCTGCTTTGTTATCTCGCTCTTCTAACCATTTAGGCGTCATCTCTCTCGATGCCAGTTGTTTTTGTTTATAATAAGGTTTAGATGACTTGTTTTCAGTCTTAGGTTGATTCACTTTTATCGCGTATTGATATGCTTGTTCCGCTGTTTTGATACCTTTTTTCTTCCAATTGGATGCTATTTCAAAAATATAAGTCTTAGGTAGCTTCATATCTTCTTTCAACATCACAAATTGTAACAGTATATTAATGACACCGAATGACAATTGTTCACGTTCTACTAACTCTTCAATCATATATTTTTGTTGTGTTGTCGGTTCAGATTCTGACCAAGATGCTAACATATCTATTGGACTTGTTTCTTCTAACTGTTTTAACCATGTAGCAGAGTTATCCTCATTTTGTGTTTGGTTTTGAGTTTGGTTATCATTCTGCGTTTGATCAACTTGGGTTGTGTTATCTGCATAATTGTTAGTTTTTATATTTAAAGATGGCATTTGTTGTTCATGCTCCATCAAATAATAAGTTCTTGCATGTTTTCTTAATTCTTCAAACGAAAGTTCTTGTGCGCTTGTTATAGATTTTAAAATGATGCGCTTCATCGGCTCAGGCGTTAAACCATATAAGGTCGCGATTTGTGTGATTAAAGCTTTTGCTTCTTTATCTATAATTTTTGTGCTAATAAAGTGATTTTGTAATAAATCATATAGTGTTTCAAAATCAAAGTGCACTTGTGACAAGTTTAAACCTTCATATGCAGTTTCACTTTGGATTTCATTTGTATCGTTATCTAAGGACTTATTAGGCACCTTAAACACATCAGTGAAATTGCGTGTCACATCTTGATATTTACTAAAGTCAATTTGCTTTTTATGTTCAAAATGGCGTTTCAATTGTTGATAACGTTGTTTGCTTACTTCACTAAACAAATACACTGATAACATTGGATCACTGAAAAATTGTTTTGCTGAGGGTGGTTGAACAAGGCTGATAAACAAAAGACGAATGCTGTGCATCATGATTCACTAATGTTTTAACTAAACCAATACCCTCTAATAAGTCCATATCTTTTCTAAATTCTAATAAATTAATCTTTAACTCACTCATAATTATATAGTGCGTCAATACAGAATCCGCTTCATATTCTACAAACTGATTCAAATAATGATATAAACCAATTGCATTTGCACCAATCATTGGTGTGAACAATCTATTTAAAATTTCTAGATGCTTACTGTTCAAATAGAAATTTCGCACAACAGTAAAATTATCATGTGGTCTCAAACCATAATCATATGATTGTAACCCCATTTAAGAATCACTCCGTTTATTTCCAGCTAAAATACCTTGCATAGATTGTAATAGTTGATCTACATCCTTAAATTCTTTATATACAGATGCAAATCTAACATATGATACTTGATCTACGTGCATAAGCAAATTCATCACATGTTCTCCAATTTCTCTTGAAGAAATTTCTGCATGTCCGTCATCACGTAACTTCCATTCAACGTTATTCGTAATATCTTCTAATTGTTGATAACGTACTGGTCTTTTTTCACATGAGCGTACCAATCCATTTAAAATCTTTTCACGTGAAAATTGTTCCCGCGTACCATCTTTTTTCACCACAATAAGTGGTCTTTTTTCTATATGTTCAAAAGTTGTGAATCTCGTACTACACTTTTCACATTCTCTTCTACGTCGAATCGCATTAACTTCATCTGCATGTCTAGAGTCTACAACACGAGAATGAGTCGAATTACATTTCGGGCATTTCATCGAATTATCACCCTCTCGTTTTGATTACTTATCATTATACTATAAATATGTATGTCACAAAAGAATCACTATGATACATGTAAAATACTTAATGCATTATGTAATTTTTATCACTAACATCCCAAATATTGTTAGAAATTAAAATACTTATCACGTCTCCCTGACAGTAAGTTTAACATGCTCAGTAAATTCATCATTGTCTATTTCTACAATCATCTATTATATAGGTTTAAACGACAAAATGAAAACTCCTTTCAAAGTAGGCACTATCAATGTGCATCACTTCAAAAGGAGTATACATAATACTTTCTATTATAATGTCGTATAGTCTAAACATGGTAGTTTCTTAAAATTTAATCAAACAGATTATTATTAACTGTTATAAATGTGTACTTTAATTTGTGACAGCACCAACATCATTTTTGAGTAATTGACCTATTTGTTCAGCTACATCTACTACTCTATTTGAATAACCCCATTCATTATCATACCACGCGATTACTTTAACTTTATTATCACCCATAATCATTGTACTTTGTGTATCAATAATTGCTGAATGTGGGTTTGTATTAAAGTCCATAGATACTAAAGGTGCATCTTCAGTTGCAATCACACCGTCTAAGTCATTATCTTTAAATGCTTGATTGACTTGTTCAGCCGTTACATTCGTGTCTAAATCAACGACTAAATCCACTAATGAAACATTCTTCGTCGGTACTCTTAATGCCATACCGTGCAATTTACCATCTAATTCAGGTAGAACTTCTGTTAGTGCTTTTGCGAGCACCTGTTGAAGTTGGAATAATACTTTCATTGCAAGAACGCGCACGTCTTAAATCTTTATGCGGATTATCTATATTATTTTGATCATTCGTAATGGCATGAACCGTTGTCATTAAACCGTTTTGTATACCAAATTGGTCATTTAATACTTTTGCAACTGGACCAATACAGTTTGTAGTACATGAAGCATTGCTAAATATGTCATACTCTTCAATGTTTAATTGCTCATTATTAACACCTTTGACAATCATTTGGACTTCTCCACCTTTAGATGGGCCAGTAAGCAATACTTTTTTAGCGCTCTGCATTAATATGTGCAACAGCTTTATCTCCATGATTGAATTTTCCAGTAGCTTCAATAACGATATCGATGTTCAGCGTTTCCCAAGGTAAGTGCTCAGGATTTCTTTCCGCTACAAGCTTAATCTCATGATTATCAACTTTGACGCCATTTTCTATAGGCTCTACTTTTAAATCATAAGCACCATGAGTTGTATCATAATTAATTAGGTGGGCAATCGTTTCAGGAGGGTAGCTCGCATTAATTGCTACTACATTTAAATCCTTATTTTTCAAAGCGATTCTTAATACCATTCTTCCTATTCTACCCATTCCATTAATTGCAATATTTGTCGTCATTCAAAGCACCCCTTGTTTTTGTGTTATACTTTATGGAAATAGTATAACATAAATAAAAGTACAAGAAAGCGTTTTCTAAAATAAATTTAAAAAAATTTAAATTCCGCATACCTATGAACTTAAAGAGCCCTTTTCATAATAAGTTTATCCAAATAATTTAACTTCATATTGAAAAAGTACCACTCAAACTTAAATTATAAGTTGAGTAGTACTTCAGAATATACTTATTAAACCATACTAATGTATATTAAATCAAGCTTACGAAAATCATCATTTAAAGACTCATGATTTATTGCGCCTCTTCTTCAGTATTGTTGTGAATATAACCTTCCTCTACGAGCAATTGTTCTAAGTTCTGTTTCAATTCTAATTTCGTATCACGGTTATCAATTTCACGATCCGCCATTCTACGTTTTTTATCAATTGAAATTTGGCTATAAACGCGTGCTTTCGCATCTTCCATTGATAAATCATTACGTTCCATCAATCTATCAATTTGTATACTTTCAGAAGTGTATACTAACCAAACTTCATCCACAGTATCTTGTAAGTCATTTTCAAATAATAACGGAATATCCATAATTACGTTATAGCCTTGCTCAAGATAAGCTTCTTTTTCTTGTTCCATGATATCTCTAACAATAGGATGAACAATTTCATTTAATTCCAATCTTTTCTCTGGATGATTAAATATGACATCTCCTACATATGATCTATTCATATTGCCATCTTCATCTATTGCTTCTTCTCCAAATGCTTCTTTAACTTGTTCTAGTCCTTTAGTACCTTTTTCTACTGCTTGGCGTGATGCAACATCTGCATCTACGACTTTAAAACCATGTACGGTTAATAATTCCGAAACACTAGATTTACCTGATGCGATACCACCTGTTAGTCCTATAACTTTTGGCATAATATCACTCTTCCTTTATTTTTGACATGTAGCGCAGAAATGACTATTTCTCGTTGCAATAACTTGAGTTTCAATATCACTTCCACACACTTTACATATCTTTTGTTTATAAACATTAAGATGTAATTGCATCGTACCTGTACTACCGTCTGCATGACGATAATCAGATATGCTCGTTCCACCATATTTTATACCCGCTTCTAATACATCTCGAACATAATAAAATAATATTTCTCGTTCTTGATTATTTAACTCTTTTGATAGACGCGCTTGGATGGATACCTGCTCTAAAAAGCGCTTCACACGCATAAATGTTACCACAGCCCGAAATGACCCGATGATCTAAAATCATTTGTTTAATTGGCTTGTTCTGGTAAAGTTTTTTATTAAACCATGATAAGTAATGTGGCATTGCTTCTTCATCAAATGGTTCTGGAGCGATTTCTAAAAATGATGGATACGCTTCAAATGATGGCACATTTCTAATTTCACCGAAGCGGCGAATATCAGAATAGACAAGCAACTTATCATTATTTAATTTAAATATAACATGCCAATGTTTACGATAATTTGGAACACTAATATCTTCTATTTTATCGACTACAAAGAAACCACCGACCATACCCAGATGGCTAATGAGTATTCTTTCTTCACCGTCTTTCTCTAAATAGAAAACGATATACTTACTTCGTCTATCTATATCATTTATTGTAAATTGCTCAGTAAAGCGTCTAAACGTATCTAATTCTAAACCTTTAATTATTGTTTCACGTTTGTTTGCTTTACCTTCATGCACTTTGTCAGAAAAAGTAACTGATTCAATTGTTTGTCCTTTAACAAAAGGTTTAATACCTCTTTTTACATGTTCTACTTCTGGTAACTCAGGCAATATAATACCCTCTTTCTATTTTGCATCGTACCATGTTTGACCATAGCTAGATTCAACTTTTAATGGTACATCTAACTCTATCGCATTGTCCATAATCTTTTCAATAAATTTTTCAAATGCTTCTACTTCTTCTTTAGGTACTTCAAAAATCAATTCATCATGCACTTGTAATAAAAGTTGCGCATGGAAATCCGTATCTTTAACTTCATTTGCAAAATTAACCATGGCTAATTTAATAATATCTGCAGACTGTACCTTGAATTGGTGTATTCATTGCGGTTCTTTCTGCAAAACCTCTTAAATTAAAGTTTCTACTTGTGATATCAGGTATATATCTACGACGATGTAATAATGTTTCAACATAGCCCTGAGCTTTACAGTCTTTAACAATATCTTCCATATATTGTTTAACACCAGGGAAACTATCTAAATAATCATCAATAAATTGTTTGGCTTGTTTTCTTGTTATGCCTAAACTTTGGCTTAGACCATAATCACTTATACCATAAACAATTCCGAAATTCACTGCCTTCGCTTGTCTACGCATCGTGCCATCAACTTCATCTGGTTGCACATTGAATACTTTCATAGCTGTAGCTGTGTGAATGTCTTCATCATTAATAAATGCTTGTTTCATACTTTCATCTTGCGTGATGTGCGCCAATACCCTTAATTCAATTTGCGAGTAATCGGCTGCAAATATGACATTATTTTCATCTGTAGATTTAAACGCTTTTCTAATTTTTCTACCCTCTTCTAAACGAACAGGTATATTTTGTAGGTTAGGATCAATAGATGACAATCTACCAGTTTGTGCTAGCGTTTGGTTAAAACGTGTATGAATACGATTATCCTCAGCAATTACTTTTTGTAATCCTTCTACATACGTAGATTGTAATTTAGCAAGTTGTCTATATTCAAGGATATGTTCAATAATTGGATGTTCACCTTGTAATTGTTCTAACACATCTACTGCTGTGGAATAACCAGTCTTCGTTTTTTTAATTACAGGTAACTCTAATGTTTCAAATAATACAACACCTAACTGTTTTGGTGAATTGATATTAAACGGCTCTCCTGCGAGCTTCATGTATATTTTTTATTAACACATCTAATTTACTTTGAATCTCTTTTTCCATTTCTTTTAAATCATCAGCAACTGTATAAATACCTGTTTCTTCCATTTCACTTAAAATGCGTGCCAATGGTAACTCTAAATCATATAGTAAATCTGTTTGGTTATATTCATCTAGTTGTTCTGCCATTTTAGGTTTAGTCGCACTAATTGCTTCTATAATAGTTGCTACATGATGATTCAGAACTTCATCTTCAGGCAACTGTCTTTTTTTGCCTTTACCATAAATAGCGATGGTTTGTTGTACGTAATACTGACCATAATTCGTAACAACTGAATTGACGTCATCTATTGTACGGGATGGATCAATAATATAACTTGCTAACATCACATCAAACACAATGTGCTTAATCGCGATATCTAATCTATGTGCGACGACATATGATTTTTTAGCATCATATACATTCTTTTCTGTAGTACTATCTTCTAACCATGCAATAAGTTCTGGATAATCATGCATCTTATGTGCATCAATAACAACATGGTGTGTGCCATCATATAAAGCAAATTTTAATATGTCATCTTTTAAATAATTAGAACCATCTAACTCAAAATGTATAGTCGCAGCGATCAAGTTGTTAAAATCAACCTGTGCAAAATCACTCACTGTATTGATTTCCATTTCTTCAACACTTGAGCTACTACCATCAACATCTATTTGGTCCAACAATTGTTTGAACTCCAATTTTTTAAATAATTCAATTTTATCATTTGTATCTGGATTTTCTTGTAACTTAGTCTCGTTTAAGGATACTTCAATTGGACTTTCACAATTAATTGTCGCAAGTTCCTTACTCATTAAAGCATCATCTTTACTATTTTCAAGTTTCTCTTTTAATTTCTTACCTGACACTTCATCTAGGTGTTCATAGACATTTTCAACATTTGAAAATTGCTTCAATAATTTAATTGCTGTTTTCTCGCCAACACCTGCAACACCTGGAATATTGTCCGAAGCATCACCCATTAAGCCTTTCATATCAATAATTTGTTCTGGAACCAAACCATCATATTTTTCGGCTATAAATTCCGGCGTGTAATGATCAACGTCTGTTACACCTTTTTTAGTATAATAGATTGTCACGTCATCTGTAGCAAGTTGTGTTAAATCTCGGTCACCAGTTACGATAATCGTTTGGAATTTTTCTTCATTTGCTTGTTTACTCAGCGTACCGATAATATCATCCGCTTCATAATTGTCTAACTCATAGCGCTTAATTTGATAAGCATCTAATAATTGTCTGATATAAGGAAATTGTTCACTTAATTCAGGTGGTGTTTTTTGACGTCCACCTTTATATTCACTATATTGTGAGTGTCTGAACGTTGTCTTTCCGGCATCGAATGCAACTAAGAAATGTGTAGGCTGTTCTTCTTTTATAATTTTTTCAAGCAACATTGCAAAACCGTACACGGCATTGGTATGAATACCTGCTTTATTTTGTAACAATGGCAAAGCGTAAAAAGCTCTAAAGCTAAGACTGTTACCATCAACTAAGATTAATTTATTCAATGTTTTAACCTCCAACACATATTTACTATCCATTTTATCATAAATTATGACCCTATCCGTATTGATACGACATATCTTCTGATTTTCATAGCAATATAAAAAGTCGACCTAACAACATTAAGTTAATTAGATCGACTATCAATTTGATATTATACAACAATTATTCATTTAAAGTATACTTACTCTGTTTCAAAAAATGTAATTCTAAACGTCGAGCCTTCATTTGGACTACTAATGACGTTAATTCTACCATTATGGGCTTCCATAATATGTTTTGTAATCGATAGTCCTAAGCCCGTACCACCTGAATCTCTACTACGTGCTTTATCTACTCTATAGAAGCGTTCAAAAATATGTTTTTGATCTTCTTCACTGATCCCCATACCAAAATCTTCTACTTCTAGTATACGTTTATTACCTTCTTTATATACACGTACAATGACTTCATCCGATTCCTTAGAATAACTAATTGCATTTGATAACAAATTGATAACAACTTGTGAAACTTTATCCTTATTTGCATCAATGACAATATCAGGCGTCACTTCATTTAAAATGGTTATATCTTTACTTTCAGCAATCGTCTGCATATTTTTTATCGTTAACTCAGCAATGTCAGACAAACTGATATATTCTGTTTCTATTTCAGATTGTTGTTCGACATGAGATAAATCTAGTAAATCAAAAACTAAGGTTTCTATGCGATCAGATTCTTTAGAAATGATTTGTAAAAAGTCATTTAATGCCTGTTCATCATTTTTCGCCCCATCTAATAATGTCTCAGCAAATCCTTTTATTGAAGTAATAGGTGTTTTTAGTTCATGTGATACATTCGCTACAAATTCACGACGCAAATTTTCAAGCTTTTTAAGGTTCGTGATATCATGCATAACAATAACCATGCCATATAAATTTTTCTTTGTTTTTGACAAAATTGGCACACAAGCAGTATCAAAATATTTTTGATGCACTTGATCTATGGTTAATTCCACTTGATCATAAATAGGTTTTTCTACTTTAAAAGCATCGAGCAATAAGTTTTTGAATTTTAACATCGATAAACTCAACATAACTTTTATGTTCTACTGCTTCTTCAGGCGTAAACAACTCATAATATGCTTTATTTGCTACAACAATTTCACCATATTTATCAATCATTAATATGGAACTTGGAATACTTTCTACAGTTGTTTTTAGTCTATTGGATTGTAGTTTTTGCTTATGGTTTAAACGTTGTAAACGTCTAGCTAATTCATTTGTAGTAACGAACAACTCTCTCGTCTCTTTAACGTTACTTTCAGGTACCCTCACGTGATAATAACCTTCAGCTAAAAGGTTCGTGGCATAAGTTACTTCATTAATAGGTCTAATATATGTTCTATTGATACTTCGAACTACAAAGAAAATAATCACTAAAACAATCAAACCAATTAAAGCAGTGTATTTCCATATTTCAATTTGCAATTCTAAGATTTCATTATTTACACCACTAATCAAAACGTCTTGATCTTTGATTGAAGTTTTAAATGTATATCTTCGATCATCGGCTACTTTATCATAAATTAGTTTCGAAGGAATAGCTTCATTTCTTATATCTTCATTTATCTCAGTACCTTGTTTTGTGGACAACAAGACATCGTTACCTTTTTCAATGACTACAGTAAGTTTCTCACTTTCAGCAATATCTTTGATTTCAGCTATTTTATCATGGTTGTACAAACTAACGAAATGCTCCGAACGATGCTCTAGGTCGCCTTCTTGACCCGTAGTAACCGTGTTATAAATAACATGTGTTATGATTGCGCCTAGCATAATAAAACTAATGATAACGATGGTACATAATAAAAATAAGAGGCGGTGATGAAACTTCAGCATTAAACCTTAGGTCTCTCCAATTTATATCCTAAACCTCGTACTGTTTTGATAAGTTTAGGTTGTTTTGGGTTTTCTTCTAATTTATCTCTTAAATGACTAATATGTACATCCACAATTCTAGAGTCACCCGCAAATTCATAATTCCAAACTGAATTTAACATATGTTCACGTGTGATTACTCTACCCTGTCTTTCGATAAGATATAATAACAGTTCAAATTCTTTTGGTGTTAATTCTAATAGTTCATCTTCTCTATACACTTCAAAATATTCTGGTCTAATTCTGATTGCACCAATAAGTATGTCATCTTCATCATTTTCAATTTGAGTCGCTTCTGTAACCATGGCAGATCTTCTTAAAATAGCTTTGACTCTTGCTACGACTTCTCTTGGTGAAAATGGTTTAGTCATATAATCGTCTGCGCCAAGTTCTAGTCCAAGTACACGATCAAATTCATCATCTTTAGCTGTCAGCATTAAGATGGGTACAAGATTTTTATCAGAACGGATCGTTTTACACACTTCTATTCCATCCTTTTTGGGAAGCATGACATCTAACACAACTAATTCGGGGTTTGTAGCATTAACCTTCTCCAGTGCTTCTTCTCCATCATAAGCTACATCCACTATATATCCAGCTTGCTCTAAATTATATTTTAATAAGGTTACGATTGATTGCTCATCATCTACTACAAGTACTTTTTGTGACATAGTATACCTCCATATTTGTGTTTACAAATTAATTATAACTTATATTTAAATAAAAATAACATACTTTAAATTCTTTTCACATAAACTTTACAATGCCTATATTATAGAAACAAATTAAGTATTCATGAATTTAATGTAATTGTACTGTTAACAATCTGTTGTGCTGTTGATTTTGTTTTACTGAATTTTCCTGAAATTATACGTTAACAAAATCTTAACATTTAATTAACAAGATGAACACTTATATCACTGAAAATATGCAGTTCCCTGAAATCCTCCGTGTTAATTTACATTAAATACTATCCTTAAATTTACAATTTACATTTAAAACTATATGAATTAAATACTCTTTGTGGTGCATTTTTACTAAATCGTGAAAACAAAAAAATACCAACAAAATCCTAAGATATTGTTGGTAACTTTAAAATCAATACGAATTTATATTATTTGATGTTTTTAATAAGTTCATCTGCAAAGTCAGAAGTAGATACTTCTTTAGCACCATCCATTAAACGGGCAAAGTCGTAAGTTACTACTTTAGAAGCAATTGTTTTTTCAATTGATTCAGTAATCTTATCTGCAGCTTCTTGCCAACCTAAGTGTTCTAACATTAGTGTTGCACTTAAAATTTCAGATGATGGGTTAACTTTGTTTTGTCCAGCGTATTTTGGAGCTGTACCATGTGTAGCTTCAAAAATAGCATGTCCAGTTTCATAGTTAATGTTTGCACCAGGTGCAATACCAATACCACCAACTTGTGCTTGCTAATGCATCAGATACATAGTCACCATTTAAGTTCATTGTAGCCACTACATCATGATCTGATGGACGTGTTAAGATTTGTTGTAAGAAAATGTCAGCAATTGAATCTTTAACGATAATTTTGCCTTCTTTTTCTGCTTTTTCTTGCGCTTCGTTTGCTTTGTCTTTACCTTCTTTTTCAACAATTTCATCATATTGTTGCCAAGTAAATACTTTATCACCAAATTCGTTATGTGCTAAATCATAACCCCATTGTTTAAATGCACCTTCAGTAAATTTCATGATATTACCTTTATGCACTAAAGTTAATGATTTACGATTATTTTCTAAAGCGTATTGTATAGAAGCACGTACTAAACGTTCTGTACCTTCTTTAGAAACTGGTTTCACACCAATACCTGATGTTTCTGGGAATCTAATATTTTTAGCGCCCATTTCATTTTGTAAGAATTCAATTAATTTCTTAACTTCAGGAGTACCTTCTTGGAATTCAATACCGAGCATAAATGTCTTCAGTATTTTCACGGAAAATAACCATATCAGTGTCTTCAGGACGTTTAACTGGTGAAGGAACGCCTTGGAACCAACGTACTGGGCGTAAACATGTAAATAAATCTAATTCTTGACGTAAAGCAACGTTAAGTGAGCGGATACCGCCGCCAATTGGTGTTGTTAAAGGACCTTTAATAGCAATTAGATATTCATTAATTGTATCAAGTGTTTCTTTAGGTAACCATTCGCCAGTTTCATCGTAAGCTTTTTGTCCAGCTAATACTTCTTTCCATTCGATTTTCTTTTCACCGTTATAAGCTTCTTCAACAGTCGCATCGATTACTCTGCTTGCCGCATTCCAGATATCTGGTCCAATACCATCACCGATAATAAATGGGATGATTGGATTATTTGGAACTGTTAAACCTTCTTGTGATTTTACTATTTTTTCTCCTGACATGTAAAAAAACCTCCGTGTTTTGTTTTATTGATTAAATACTTTTCAAAAATATTGTTTATACATTCATTATTACAATAAAAACTGTAATGAAAATGATTAAACTTATTATCTTTTTCTATTGGTTCATATTTTCTATCTGTTTCACCAATATACTCAGCTCTTGGACGCATAATTCGGTTATCTCTATATTGTTCTAAGATATGTGCAATCCAACCAGAAGTTCTACTTACCGCAAAAATTGGAGTGAATAAATCATGCTCAATGTTCATACTATGATAAACTGTCGCACTAAAGAAATCCACATTGGCTATTAAGCCTTTTTCTTCTTTCATCTTATCAGCAATTTTAACGGAAATATCAAATAATTGACTTTGACCTGTTTCTGCTGTGATTTTTCTACTCATTTCTTTTAAGTATTTCGCTCTTGGATCACCATCTTTATATACACGGTGTCCGAAGCCCATAATTTTTTCTTTATTTTCAATTTTTTTATCGATGTAATTATCAACTTCATCAATTGATTTCACTTCAGCTAGCATGCTCATGACACGTTCATTTGCGCCACCGTGAAGTGGGCCTTTTAATGAACCAACTGCGAGCAACAATGCCTGAATACATATCTGATAATGATGAAACAGCACATCTTGCTGTAAATGTTGAGGCATTCAACTCATGGTCAGCATGTAATACAAGCGCTTTGTTAAACGCTTCAACTTCGATATCTGTAGGTAGTTCCCCTCTTAACATATATAAGAAGTTTCCTGCATAATTTAAATCACTATTTGGTTTTACAACCTCTTTACCTTCTCTAACTCTTGCATATGCTGTAACAAGAGAAGCTATTTTAGCTTGAATACGTATTGCACGTTCCATTGTTTGTTCATCGCTTTCAGTTTCAGCATGTTCATCAAAATGGGCAATATAAGACACAGAAGTTCTTAACGCTGTCATTGGATGCACATTACTAGTAGCGTACTCTTTAAAGTGATTATACACTCTAGGATTTAGTGTCATGTGTTCAAAAAGCTTTTCTTTTAATTCTTTTAATTCTTCTTCATTAGGTAATCGGTAGTGCCATAATAAGAAGACAACTTCTTCAAACTCAGCATTTTGAGCTAAATCATCAATATCATAACTTGCATATGTTAATTGACTATCAATGATAGAACTTACTTTAGTTTGAGATGCAATTACCCCTTCTAAACCTTTTTGTAACTCTGCCATATATAAATTCCCCTTTTCTATTTCGTTATGAAATGGCTTTCATTAACCATTATATCCAATTTCGTCCCTTTTGTGAATATTTAAAGTTTAATCCTCTTGCCAAAACACTAAGAAATAAGTATTTGTTTATATACCCTTAAACACGTCATGATATGAAACGGTGTTATAATCTCATTTTAGTATGGATAGCCTTACAGTTCAATTTTTATTACTTTTCATTTGGTTATCATTATTAATAACTAATTATTAATGTAGTTTTATCCTTAACTTTTTTTATGATTCAGTTAAAAAACAGTTGTAATATTTTAAAGACAGTTGCATAATAATAAAACGACAAAATGAAGGAGTAGTAGATTATGTCAAACAATGAATTACAGAGAGAACTAAGTAATCGGCACATCCAGTTGATTGCAATTGGTGGCGCAATTGGTACAGGTCTATTTTTAGGAGCTGGTCAAACTATCGCGTTAACTGGCCCTTCTATTTTACTTACATATATTATCATTGGTTTTATGCTATTTATGTTTATGCGTGGCTTAGGAGAAATGCTTGTTACAAATACTAATTTCAAGTCTTTTGCCGATGTCACGAATCAATACATTGGTTCATTTGCAGGTTTTGTAACTGGTTGGACTTATTGGTTATGTTGGATTATTACTGGTATGGCTGAGGTAACTGCAGTAGCTAAATATGTAAGTTTTTGGTTTCCTCACATTCCAAATTGGATCAGTGCTTTGTTCTGTGTACTTGTACTTATGTCACTTAATTTATTAAGTGCTAAATTATTTGGGGAATTAGAATTTTGGTTTGCAATCATAAAAATTGTAACGATTCTCGCTTTGATTGTTGTTGGTGCAATTATGATTATTATGGCCTATGACACACAATTTGGACATGCTTCATTATCTAATTTATACACTAATGGTATATTCCCTAAAGGTGTTAATGGATTTTTAATGTCATTCCAAATGGCTGTATTCTCATTTGTGGGTATCGAATTAATAGGTGTGACTGCGGGTGAAACTAAAGATCCAACTAAGACCTTACCGAAAGCAATTAATAGTGTGCCTTTACGTATATTAGTTTTTTATGTAGGCGCGTTAGCTGTGATTATGTCAATCATCCCATGGAATGCTATAAATCCTGACGATAGTCCATTTGTTAGATTGTTCGCTCTAATCGGTATTCCATTTGCAGCAGGCATTATTAATTTCGTTGTACTAACTGCGGCGGCATCTTCTTGTAACAGTGGTATTTTTTCTAACAGTCGTATGCTCTTTGGTCTTTCTAATCAAAAACAAGCACCACCTTATTTTGCATCAACGAATAAAAATGGTGTACCGCACATTGCAATATTTGTCTCATGCGCTTTACTGATGATCGCAGCTTTATTAAATTATATTGTACCGAATGCGACACTCGTCTTCACTTATATCACAACTGTATCTACAGTGTTGTTTTTAGCCGTTTGGGCGTTAATCACCGTTGCTTATATCAATTATACTAAACGTAACCCAGAAGCTCACAAACAGGCTAATTTTAAATTACTTGGCGGTAAATATATGGGTTATATCATCTTAATATTTTTCTTCTTAGTATTTTGTCTATTATTCGTAAGTGAGGTTACAAGAACAGCAGTATTTTTAACACCAATATGGTTCGTTGCCTTAAGTTTAATGTACTTAAGATATAAAAAAGTAGCACGTACACAAGATAAATAAAAGAAGATATTTTCAAAATAAGCTATCTATACACATTGTTCGCGAACCAATGTGTATGGATAGTTTTTATTATGATTAAAAATAGTAATCTTAGTGATTTTATATAAGATTGAGTGAAAATTAAAAAGAGAGTTAACTGAATTTAAAATTCAATTAACTCTCAATGTCTTCTATTATTTCAAATAGGAATTTACAACCGCCTATTTGTTTATATTCGTAAATTTATTATAGAACGTTAGCATAACCTTCGAAGATTTTACCTTGATTTGCATCAATAGTAACTAAAACATCATTTTGTATTTCTTTAGTTGCGTTTTCAACACCAACAACTGTAGGAATACCTTTTTCTAAACCAATAATCGCACTTGGTGAAGTGATGCCGTTTTCTTCTGTGATTAAACCAATTGCATTTTCAATATAAGGTACAAGCGTTTCGTCTACTGAAGACGTTACAATAATAGTTTCAGATAAATCTTTACCTTCTAACTCACTTGCATTATTAACAACAAGTGTTTGGCCAACAACTGAATTTCTACCAATACCTTGTCCTTTTGCAAGTTCATCGCCTACTAAATGTAATTTCATCATGTTAGTAGTACCTTTTTCACCTGTTGGAACGCCAGCAGTGATAATAATTAAATCACCATTTTGAACTTTTTCTGTTTCAACTGCAGTAGCTACAGCATTATTTAATAATGCATCTGTAGTTTTACGTCCTTCTTTGATTACTGGGTGAATTCCCCATACTAGCGCACATTGGCGTGCAGTTTCTGGATTAGGTGTTACTGCGATAATGTCTGATTGTGGACGATATTTAGAAATCGTACGTGCAGTAGAACCACTTTCTGTAGCGACAACAATTGCTTTTACATTTAAGTTTAATGCTGTATGTGCAACTGAAACACCAATTGCATTAACAAGTGAAGTTTCTACTAATTTAGTACGGTCTGATAATAATTTTTTATAATCTTGTGCACCTTCAGCAGAAACTGCAATATTACGCATTGTTTTAACTGCTTCTTCAGGATAAAGTCCAGCAGCTGTTTCACCAGAAAGCATAACTGCATCAGTACCATCATAAATTGCGTTGGCAACATCACTTGCTTCGGCACGTGTAGCACGTGGGTTTCTTTGCATAGAATCAAGCATTTGAGTCGCAGTGATAACAGGTTTGCCTAATTTATTACATTGTCTAATTAAATCTTTTTGCACCATAGGTACTGATTCTGGTGGGATTTCAACACCCATATCACCACGTGCAACCATTAAACCATCTGAAACTTCAAGAATACCTTTGATATTATCGATACCTTCTTGGTTTTCAATTTTAGGTATAATACTGATTGTTGTATTTTTTTGTGCTTCTAGTAATTTACGGATATCTAGTACATCACTTGGACGACGTACGAAACTAGTTGCGATAAAATCAACGCCTTCGCTAATACCGAAATTAATATCTTCAGCATCTTTATCAGTGATACCAGGTAAACTTACTTTAACGCCAGGTAAGTTAACACCTTTTTTGTTGCTTAATTCGCCAGTGTTTAGTACATCACAAACAACTTCGCCGTTGTCTTTGTCGATACTTTTAACTTGTAATTCAATTAAGCCATCATCTAATAAAATATATGAACCTTCTTCTACATCATTGATTAAATTATCATAAGTTACTGAGAATTTTTCAGGTGTACCTTCTACTTCTGTCATGCTTACAATGACTTCAGTATCTTTTTCAAGTTCTATTTTGCCATTTTTCATACTATGTGTACGAATTTCAGGGCCTTTAGTATCAAGTAAGATTGCAACAGTTTTACCTAATTTTTTAGATACTTTGCGAATTGAATCAATTCTTGCTTTATGTTCTGCATGATCACCATGTGAAAAGTTTAAACGTGCAACGTTCATTCCGGCTTTCATTAATTTCTCAAGCATTTCTTCCGATTCTGACGCTGGTCCAATAGTACAAACAATTTTAGTTTTTCTCATTAATAATGCCTCCAAGTATTTTATATAGATAATTCATTTGTTAATTCATAAGTTTCAAAATCAAACTCATGTTGATCTGATCTAAATATTTCTTCGAATGGTGTGTCAGTTAATTCATTATTACGAATGCCTACACCGATAGCAGTTTTCCCTTGTAATAATAAATCTACTGCATGACCACCTAAACGTGACGCTAACACACGATCTGCTCCACTTGGGCTACCACCACGTTGGATATGACCTAATACAGAAACACGCGCATCAACATTAATATACTTAGTTAACTCTTGTGCGCAAGCCTCTCCAGACATACAACCTTCTGCAACCATGACGATTGAATGTTTTTTACCTCTTTTAATACCATTATCGATTTTTTCAGCTACATCTTTAATGTCTGTTTCTACCTCTGGAACAATAATTGTTTCTGCACCTACAGACATACCTGCCCATAATGCTAAATCTCCACAATCACGTCCCATAACTTCTATAATAAAGGTTCTAGCATGACTCGATGCTGTATCGCGGATTTTATCAACGCAATCAATAATAGTGTTTAATGCTGTATCAAATCCAATTGTAAAATCTGAACCATTAATATCATTATCAATCGTACCAGGTATTCCAATTGTCTGGATTTCTTCACATTCTTCACTTATACGTTGCGCGCCTCTATAACTACCGTCTCCACCGATAACTACAAGGCCTTCGATGCCTCTTTTACGTAAGTTTTCTATGCCTTTCTTACGCACTTCTACTTCTTTAAATTCAGGACACCTTGCTGAATATAAAAAAGTGCCTCCGCGTTGAATTGTATCCCCTACAGAACCGAGTTCAAGCTTTTCGATATCATCGTTTAATAAACCTTGATAGCCTTGGTAAACACCATAGACTTCAATGTTATTAAAAATCGCTTTTCTAACTACAGCTCTTACAGCTGCGTTCATGCCTGGAGAATCTCCACCACTTGTCAACACTGCAATTTTTTTCATGACGACAAACCTTTCTAACATGTATTTCTTATTCTAAAAATACCATAAATAATACAATGGTGCCATTAAAATAAGGCTTTGTGCCGAATGTAAACGTTTTAAAGTAATCTAAGCTATTAAATTATAACTAGTAAGCGTTTACTATAATTTTTCGGCAAAAATGAAATGAGCACTCTTTTATATTTACCTTTAAATTATATTTCTTAAACAATGTATTTATTTTTTAAATAAGTTAAGGGTTTGCATTTACTCAATCTCCTTCTGTACAACTATAAAAAATAGCTGTACAGAAATCTATCGTCATAAATTTCTGTACAGCTAATCTTAGTATATTTATTATTATTCGTGGTATGTTCCAATATTTCTAAATTTAGCATATCGGTCATCAACAAGTTGTTGTTTACTTAGCTGACTTAATTCTGCTAAATAATATTCAAACCCTTTTTTGATATTTTGTGCTTGAATTTCAACATCATGATGCGCACCACCTAATGGTTCTTTAATTACATCATCAGCTATATTGAGTTCACGTAAATCTTCAGCAGTAATCTTCATTGTTTCTGCAGCAATTTTTGCAAGATTGCTGTCTTTCCATAACAGTGCAGAGGCACCTTCAGGTGAAATAACTGAATACGTACTATTTTCAAGCATCAATATACGATTTGTAATACCTAAACCTAAAGCTCCGCCACTACCGCCTTCACCAATCACAATAGAAATGACTGGTACTGTTAACGCGACCATTTCGACTAAGTTTCTAGCAATAGATTCACTTTGTCCACGTTCTTCTGCTGCTTTACCTGGATAAGCACCTTTAGTATCAATAAAAGTAATAATAGGTCGATTGAATTTTTCTGCTTGTTTCATCAATCTAATTGCTTTTCTATAACCTTCTGGATGTGCCATCCCAAAATTACGATAAATATTATCTTTGGTATCTTTACCACGTTGTTGTCCAACTACAGTAACTGCTTGGCCATTCAAATAACCAATGCCACCAATCATTGCAGGATCATCTCTGTAATTTCTATCACCATGGAGTTCCATGAATGAGTCGAATATATAAGGTATGTAATCTAAAGATGTAGGTCTTTCTTGTAAACGTGCTAATTGCACACGATCCCAAGGTTTAAGGTTTGTATATACCTTTTCAGTCTCTCTCTCTAAAGAAGCTTCAAGCATATCAATTTCTTCTTGCAGATCTACATCATTCTTTTCTTGAGATTCTTTTAATGATTCAATTTTATTTTTTATTTCAAAAAGCGGCTTTTCAAAATCAAGCATTTGTTTTCACCTCTTGGTGCATTTTTAGGATACTAGATAACGTTGTTTTCATTTCTTTTCTATGTACTACTTTATCTAATTGACCATGTTCTAATAGAAATTCTGCAGTTTGGAAATCCTCTGGTAATTTTTCATTAATTGTTTGTTCGATGACACGTCTCCCTGCAAATCCAATTAACGCTTTAGGTTCACTAAGATTGATATCACCTACAGAAGCAAAACTTGCAGAAACACCACCTGTAGTTGGATTAGTAATGTAAGAAATATACAATAACCCGACGTCCGCATGTTTCTTCAGTGTCACACTTGTTTTACCCATTTGCATTAACGAAATAATACCTTCTTGCATTCTAGCTCCGCCACTTGCTGAAAATAAAATAAATGGCAAACGGTTTTCAATACAGTGCTCTATAATTCTACAAATTTTCTCGCCTACTACAGAACCCATGCTCGCCCATTCTGAATCTAGCATCCATAACAGCAACACCATAACTTATACCTTCTAAATTTGCAGTTCCAGTTACTACTGCTTCGTTTAGATCAGTTTTTTGTCGATCTTTTTGGATTTTTTCTTCGTAACTTGGGAAGTCCAATGGATTTGCCGAAGTCATGCCTCTATCAAATTCTTTAAATGTGCCTTCGTCAGAAATAGCTTCAATACGTTTATAAGCTGTAAGTGCAATATGATGATCACAGTTAAAACAAACGTTTAAGTTTTCAGCTAATTCTTTCGTATACATAATTTTTTTACATTTAGGACATTTCGTCATAATACCTGCTTGGAACATCGCTTTGTTTTGAATCCGATACGGTTACGTACTTTTTCTTTTTACTACTTCTATTGAAAAAATCTTTAAACATTGGTAAACCTCCACATAAATATCGCAATCTGTCTCTACACTTAACTGTAAGTTACGTATTGAGTTTAGTATTAACGAATATTATTTATCTAAATCTGTTAATTTCATTGTCTTTTCATATATTTCCTCTGGATCCATATCATTTCTAGCAACGCCGGACTCCATCAGCTGCTTTTGCAACTTCTCTAGCAACTGACGGTGCTACTCGCTTATCAAACGGACCAGGAATACAATAATCAGGATTCAATTCTTCTGGATTAATTAAATTCGCAATCGCTTCAACCGCAGCCTGCTTCATTGCTTCATTAATTTGTGTTGCTTCTACATCTAAAGCACCTCTGAATATACCTGGAAATGCTAAGACATTATTAATTTGATTTGGAAAATCTGAACGACCTGTACCAATTACTTTTGCACCTGCTGCCTTTGCAACATCTGGCTGAATTTCTGGGTTAGGGTTTGCCATAGCAAAGATAATTGGATCATCGGCCATAGATTCAACCATTTCTTTTGTTAATAAATCTGCAACAGAAACACCTATAAATACGTCAGCATCTCTGATGACATCATTTAAGCTGCCCTCAATTTTTTCTCTATTAGTCCATTTAGCTACGTATGCTTTTGTATCATTCATACCAAAAGCGCGTCCTTCAAAAATAGCACCTTTAGAATCACACATAATCATATCTCGAACACCATAAGAATATAATAATTTAACGATAGCCATACCAACTGCCCGAGCACCATTGAGAACGACCTTAATGTCTGATAAATCTTTATCCACTATTCTTAAGGCATTAATCATACCGGCTACTGTTACAATTGCTGTACCATGTTGATCATCGTGAAATACTGGTATTTTAGTTTCTTTTTTTAAACGTTCTTCAATTTCAAAACAACGCGGTGCCGAAATATCTTCTAAGTTTATGCCACCATAATTCGGTTCTAATAATTTCACAGTGTTTACTATATCATCTGTATCTGTAGTGTTTAATGCAATAGGTACACCATCGATACCAGAAAAGCTTTTAAATAGTACTGCTTTCCCTTCCATTACTGGGATACTCGCTTCTGCACCAATATTGCCTAATCCTAAAACAGCTGTGCCATCTGTTACAACAGCAACAGTATTGCCTTTCATGGTATACTCAAAAACTTTTCTAGAATCTTCATGTATCTCTTTACAAGGCTCTGCGACACCTGGTGAATAAGCTAAACTTAATTCTTCCTTATTGGTAACTTGAACCTTAGGCGTTACTTCCAATTTTCCTTGATTTCGTCTATGCATTTCTAATGCTTCGTCTCTCAATGTCATGTAAATCTACCCCTTTACATTCAACTAGTATAAAAATCAGTTCATATATATTTTTATTACAATCTAACTTAAATTACAAATGATATTGCTAACAAGATGTCGAATTCACCCGTACAGTTAATATTTGTAATAAAAATATATAGATTGATTTGACATTAAATAATTCTTATCTTTAATTTAGTTAAAATTAAAACTGACGGCAAGTTTATGCTTAACCATCAGTTTACTATACCATAGTTCATAGCGCTATTAAAGTTAAATAATTCTTATATCCCAAGGCGAAAATCGTTGTATAAATGTATTTAATACGTCGTTATCTCGTGTGATATAACCTATGATTTTGAACTTATTTTGCTCTTCTTGAAAATACTTAACTGGAATATAATTGCTTGTGCTCTGTTTGTGTTAAAAATTGCTTTACTTCTGTTTCATCGCTAAGGTTTCTAATCACAATTTGTTTCGCATGTTCAAATGTACTCACTTCGAATGCATCAATCGTCTCTATTTGATTAATAATAAGTTGCTTCTTATTATTCCTATTTTCAAACTTACCTTTTAGGATAAATGTCTCATCCGTTTTCAAATCTGTTTCATATTTTTTGAATGCATCTGGAAAAACAACGCCATCCAAACTATTAATTCCGTCATTTAATGTTACAAAAGCCATATTCTGACCGTTTTTTGTACGTATACGTTTAATATTATCAATTTGAACAAAAATCGGTTGATTATCTCGTGCATTAGTGAGTTTATATATACCAAGATATTGCTTTTGTTCAAAGGCTTTTTCGACAGGATGTGTTGAAACATAAAAGCCTAAATATTCTTTTTCATAATCACTTAATACTTTATCTGGCAATTCCTCTTTGTCTTCATATGTCGCTTTAGGCGTTAATACATCAAATATAAAACCGTCTTGTTCAATATCAGATGAACTATCAAGTACTTGATCAATTGACTGTAGTAGCGTAGCACGATTCTTACCAAAGGTATCGAAAGCGCCTACTAATATGAGCGCTTCAAGTAATTTTCTAGATTTAATCCTTTTAGGAATGCGTCTTGTGAAATCAAAAAAGTCTTTGAAATGACCATGCGTTATGCGTTCGTCAACAATTAACTTAACGCTTTGATAACCTACACCTTTAATCGCACCGATTGACAAGTATATACCCTGTTTAGTTGCTTTATAGAACCAATGACTTTGATTTATATTCGGCGTTAAAATATTGATTGATTGATGCTTTGCTTCATCAATAATTTGTGCTGTCTTTTTCTCGCTTCCAATAGTATTGCTCAAAATATTAGCGTAAAAATAGTTAGGATAATATACTTTTAAATAGCTCATAATATAAGCAATTTTAGAATAGCTTACAGCATGGGCACGTGCAAAGCCATAGTCTGCAAATTTTAGAATCAAATCAAATATTTGCTTACTTAAATTTTCATCATAGCCATTATTTAAAGCACCATCCACAAAGTGTTGACGTTCACTTTCTAATACAGCACGGTTCTTTTTACTCATCGCACGTCTTAAAATATCCGCTTCTCCATAACTAAAGTTTGCGAACTTACTGGCAATTTGCATGATTTGTTCTTGATAAATGATAACGCCATAAGTGTTACTTAATATCGGCTGTAAATCACTATGCAAATATTGCACCTTCGATGGATTATGCCTTCTCGTAATATAGGTAGGTATTTCTTCCATAGGACCTGGTCTGTATAAAGACGTTACGGCTACAATATCTTCAAAATGTTCAGGTTGTAATTTTTTCAATACATTTCTAATACCATCTGATTCTAGTTGAAAAATACCTGTAGTATCACCTTGTGACAATAATTGAAAGACTTTGCTATCATCAAAAGGTATTTGCTCTATATCAATATGTGTATTCATATCTTTTTTTACTTGTTTCACAATTTGATGAATAATGGATAAATTCCGTAACCCTAAGAAGTCAATCTTCAGCAAGCCTATTCTCTCTGCTTCTGTCATCGTCCACTGCGTTAATAATCCAGTATCACCTAACGTCAACGGTGCATATTCATATAATGGATGATCATTAATAATGATACCTGCAGCATGTGTTGAAGTATGACGAGGTAAACCTTCTAATTTTTTACTAATTTCAAACCATCGTTCATGCCTATGATTTCGGTGCACAAACTGTTTAAAATCATTTTGTTCATATGCTTGATCCAAAGTTATACCTAACTTGTGTGGTATTAATTTAGAAATTTCATTTAAAGTAATCTCATCAAATCCCATAATTCTACCAACATCTCTAGCTACTGCTCTAGCTAACAAATGACCGAACGTTACTATACCTGCAACGTGATTATCACCATACTTTTCTTGAACATATTGAATTACTTTATCTCTATGCGTATCTTCAAAATCAATATCAATATCCGGCATTGTTACACGTTCCGGATTAAGAAAACGCTCAAACAGTAAATTATATTGTATGGGATCAACCGTAGTAATGTTTAAAAGATAACTTACCAATGACCCTGCGGAAGAACCACGACCAGGCCCTACTAATACATCATGTGTTTTTGCATAATGTATTAAATCACTTACTATAAGAAAGTAATCTTCAAACCCCATGCGAGTAATGACTTGATACTCATGTACAAGTCTTTCTCTGTACGTTTCGAATTGACTATGATCTAAATTGAGTTGGCTTAAGTTTTCTTGTAATATTTGCCATAAATAATCTTTTGATTGCTGATTATCTGGCGTTTTAAATTTAGGTAATAAAGACTGATGATAAATCATTTCAGCCTGACATACTGTTGCAAGTTGATTTGTGTTATCCAACACTTCCTTACTTAAATGAAGTGTAGTTAAATCATTATTGTCGTATAAATGTGCATTATAATCAGGTTGTTCACTCACTAAATCTAATTTATCGTTATCTCTGATTGCGACAAGTGCAGTCAGTGTATCAGCATCTTGTTGATTAAGATAACGTGTACTTTGTGCCCAAACCATTGGTAATTCTAATGTTACTTCACTCGTATGATTCACATAAACATGTGTATTATCGGTAAATTCAGCTACAATAGCTTCATTTGATGATGATACATCTTTAAAAATAACAACAAAATGCTGTAGATATTTTTTTAGCCACTCTATAGGTGTTTCAGTTTTTTCTTTCATTTTTATAGCAGACGACAGCTTAAACATATCTTTTAGTCCTTGTTCATTTTGCGCTAGCACTATCGTTTCCACTGACTCTAATCCATCTGTCACAAAAATTGTCATACCGAATATAGGATGAATATTTGCCGCAATACACGCGTCATAAAATTGTGGATAACCGTATAAGACATTTGTGTCTGTAATCGCTAACGCGGTATACCCTTCTTTAGCGGCCTTAGCAACAACATCTTTTATTCTCAAACTAGAATGTAATAAGTCGTATGTTGTATGAATATTTAAATGCGTAACCATCAGCAAACACCTCCTATATACTTATAACTTATTCTTTAAAGCTTCCGCTAATGTATTAAATTCGTTCCAGTTAGCAACAGAAACACCTGAAGCATTTGGATGACCTCCGCCACCAAATTCACTTGCAACATCATTAATCACAATGCCTTTTGAGCGGATGCGACATCTTATTTCAGAACCTTCATCAACAGCAAAGACCCATATCTTCAAGCCTTGAATATCCGCAATCGCATTTACAAATAATGAAGCTTCGTTAGCCGCAATATTAAACTGCTTAAGTACATCTTGTGTAATAATTATTTTACAAAATCCATTTTCATCTAACTCAAAGTTCTGTAATACATATCCTTGGAATGGTAGGAGTTTTGGGTCTTTTTCGCCCATTTTATTAAGCTCTTCATTATGATTAAATGGATATTTAAGTAACTGGCTTGCGACTTCCATCGTATGGGACGTCGTATTATTAAATAAGAAACGACCTGTATCACCAACAATCCCTAAATATAGTACACGTGCAACAGATGCATCTATCACAGTTGTGTCATTAAAATGCGCAATAAAGTCAAAGATAATTTCACTTGTAGAAGAAGCCTGTGCATTCACATAATTAATATCACCATATTGATCTACTGCAGGATGATGGTCGATTTTAATTAGGGAACGACCTTTATTAAAGCGTTCATCACTAATCCTTGGTGAATTAGCCGTATCACAAACAATCACTAATGCATCTTTGTATTGTTCATCTGTAATTTCGTCAAAAGTTCCTATAAAATCTAACGAAGGCTCTGATTCCCCAACTGCATATATGTTTTTATCTGGAAATTTTAATGTTAAATAATGTTTCAAACCAAGCTGTGAACCATAAGCATCTGGGTCAGGTCTGACATGTCTATGTATAATAACTGTTTCAGCTTCGTTAATTTCACTCATAATTTGATTGAATTCTTTAGTCATTTATATCTTCCTTTTCATTAGTTATATAAAATTCGTTTAATCTATCATCTGGCAGATAATCATTGCTTTCGCGACATGATGCTCATCAGTAGACATTGTCACTTCTAGTTTAGCAAAGTTTCTCCCTACATCTAACATATCATAATGCACATCGATTTCTGATTCAATTTGTACTGTCTTAATATATATAATGTTCAAACTTTCTATCATGACTTCAAGTTTTTTTAACTTTCTCATTTCATAGCGCACTGTTTCTTCAATTATAGCGACAAATACAGCTTTACTTAAAGTACCATATTGATTCGTTAATAGCGGGGTTGTTTGTACTTGAATGCCATTATTTGTAATGTTGATATGTTTTGCAATTTGATCATTAATAGTTTCACCCACTTGGGGTTGTCGGCTTAATAATTGCATCGCTGTTAATACATCTTTTCTCGTAATAACACCTATAAGTTTTTTACTACTTGTAGTCACTGGTAACAGTTCTATACCTTCCCAAATCATCATATGCGCACAATTTGCTACTGTGGTAGTTAATTGGACATTTATAGGAGCCTTCGTCATAAACTGAGCTATCGTATCATAATCATCCATTTTAATAATTTCTTTGCTCGTAATAATACCTACTAGTTTCCACTGTTCATCAATAACTGGAAATCTTGAATGTCCAGTAGCTCTTGCTTTTTCTTTATAATCAATCAACTTCATATTTTCAAAGATTACTGTGCTCTCTTTTACTGACTTCACAATATCTTCAACGACCAATATTTCTTTACGAATCATTTGGTTATACATTGCTCTATTAATGATGTTTGCTACTAGGTATGTATCATAATTAGAAGAAAGTATTGGTAAATCATGTTCATCTGCATACTTTATAATTTCATCAGATGTTCTAAAACCACCTGTAATCAGCACCGCACTTCCTCTTTTTAAAGTCGCTAATTGTACATCTTTACGATTACCTACAATCAATAATGTATGCGTACTTAAATATTTTACTACATCATCAATCTCCATCGCACCTATGGCAAACTTAGTTAGTGTTTTAATTAAACCGTTTCTGCCGCCTAACACTTGACCGTCTATAATCTTTACAATTTCACCAAATGTAAGTTGTTCAATTTGCTCGCGTGTTTTCTTTTCTATACGAACAGTACCTACGCGGTCAATTGTTGCTACCAAGCCAATTTGACCAAGCATCTTTAATCGCTCTGTAAGCTGTACCTTCAGATACACTTAAATCTTTCGCCACTTTTCTAACAGAAATTTTTTGTCCTACTGCTAGAGATTCTATATATGATAAAATTTGCTCATGCTTTGTCATTTAAATAACCTCATTTATATTGAACAGTTTCTATGCCATTATAACTTCTTATATCTAAAATTGCGATGTCACAATTCAAATTATGGTAGATTCTAACTTTATAATGTTGAACTGCACCTTTTAAATAATATAAATAATTCTTTTTAAGAAATTAATATGTAAGATTTTATATTATAATTGGATTTATTAAGAAATTTTGATTAGAATGATATCAAGGAGGGATGAACAATGTTCAAAAATATTTTACTTGGTGTAGATACAACACTTACTAATGAAAAAGCACTTAAAGAAGTATCAAAATTAGCCGGTGAAGGAACAACGGTCACTATTTTAAATTCGATTAGTGAACAAGATGCACAATCATCAATTAAATCTGGTGTTCATTTAGATAAACTAGTTGAAAAGCGTAGCAAAGGACTTGAGCCTACACGTAAAGCTTTAGATGAATATGGTATCAAATATGATGAAATTATTGTTCGTGGCAGTGCCAAAGAACAATTAGTTAAACAAGCTAATAGTGGCAAATATGAAATCGTCGTACTCAGTAACCGCAAAGCTGAGGAAAAGAAAAAATTTGTCCTAGGTAGTGTCGACCATAAGGTGGCTAAAAGAGCAAACATCCCTGTTCTTATCGTAAAATAAGATAAAACTCAAAAAACTTTTGTATTCATTTGAGTTACACGCCTAAACAAGCCTAACGCACAAATGCATTGGGTTTGTTTTTTAATTTGTATCCTTAAAAAACATGAAATATAAATGAATGGTTTGAATTTTTCTTATAAAAACATAAAAATGGCGACAAAATAATAAGATTTTGTCGCCATTTTCTATTTATTGCAAATCCTAAGCCTTTAAATAATTTAAAACTTAACTGATTCTCCAGGTTTTAAAATTTGCACCTCTCCTACTGTAACAGCAGATTTAAATTTGTTTGGATCTTGTTCAATCAATTCAAATGTATCGTAATGCACAGGGACAGTGATTTTAGGTTTAATAAATGTGTTGATAGCATAACTTGCATCATCGATACCCATAGTAAAGTTATCACCAATAGGAACAAAACAAACATCAACAGGATGACGTTCTGCAATTAATTTCATATCGCTGAATAATCCTGTATCACCAGTGTGATAAATTGTTTTGCCTTCAACTTCTAAAATAACACCCATCGGCATACCAAGATAAACCGGTATACCATTATCATTAGTTAAACTTGAACTGTGAAAAGCTTGCACAAATTTCACTGTACCAAATTCAAATTCAGCTTTACCACCAATGTTCATTGGTCTTACATTTTCAACATTTTTATTTGTAGTTAAATAATCTCCCAGTTCTGCTGAACCAATTACAGTTGCATTATTTCTATTAGCCAACTCGACTGTATCTCCGAAATGGTCACCATGACCATGCGTCAAAATAATATAGTCTACTTCTAAAGCATTTGCATCTAAATCTGACTGACCATTGCCAGTAATAAATGGATCTACAATTACTTTTTTACCGTTCGCTTCGAAATAAATCGTTGATTGTCCATGAAATGATAAGTTCATTATATGAATTCCTCCCATAAATCTGTTTATTTACTACATACCACATTCATACTATTTTATAACATATCCGTGCATTTTATATAGCTCTTTTATGCTTATTTTAAAAACATTTAGTTAAAATAGTATCATTCTAATATTTTATTTTTGAATTCCGTCATGAACTAACATAAACTTAGAATGATAGTATTTTTAGGAGGATGATGATAAATGAAATTAGAACAGATTACCGCAGAATTAAAATCACAACAAGTTGGAGCGACATGGATTACAACACCATTAAACATTTTTTACTTTACAGGCTATTTAAGTGATCCTCATGAACGTTTACTCGCATTATTAATCAAAGAAAATGGTGAACAAGTATTATTTTGTCCACAATTAGAAGTTGATGAAGTAAAAGCCTCTCCTTTTGAAGGTGAAGTAGTTGGATATTTAGACACAGAAAATGCATTAGATAAATATACGTTCACTGTAAATAAATTATTAGTTGAAGCTGAACATTTAACAGTAAAACGTCAACGCGAACTCGTTGAAGCATTTAATGTACAAACTTTTGGTGATATTGATCAAACAATTAAAGACTTACGTAACGTAAAAAGCGAAAATGAAATTGCTACTATTAAAAAAGCATGTGAACTTGCTGACAAATGCATTGAAATCGGTGTAGACTTTTTAAAAGAAGGTGTGACGGAACGCCAAGTTGTTAATCATATTGAGAATGCAATCAAAGATTACGGTGTAAATGAAATGAGTTTCGATACGATGGTACTCTTCGGTGATCACGTTGCTTCACCACATGGTACGCCTGGTGATCGTCAATTACAAAGAGATGAATATGTATTATTTGATCTTGGTGTTATTTATAACAATTATTGTAGTGATATGACTAGAACCGTTAAATTTGGCGAACCAAATGATAAAGCCCAAGAAATTTATAATGTGGTTTTGAAAGCTGAACAAGAAGCGATTGCGAGCAATCAAACCAGGCGTTACGATTAAAGATGTAGATGATATTGCACGTAATATTATCAGTGATGCAGGTTATGGTGATTATTTCCCTCATCGCTTAGGACATGGATTAGGCTTGGAAGAACATGAGTATCAAGATGTTTCTAGTTCAAATACCAACCAATTTGTTGCTGGAATGGTTATCACTGTTGAACCAGGCATATACGTTCCTGGCGTTGCAGGTGTGCGTATTGAAGACGATATTTTAGTAACTGAAGATGGTAATGAAAGTTTAACGGGTTACGAAAAATGATAAAAGAAGCGGTTGTTGAAACGATTCAACAAGTTGAACAAGCAATAAGCAATGGTGCTGATCGTATAGAATTATGTGATAATTTGAGTGTCGGCGGGACGACACCTAGCATCGGGATGATTGAAATAGCGACAGAAATTTGTCATACCAACGATGTTGAAATCGCAGTAATGATTCGCCCTCGCGGCGGTGATTTCGTATATAATTTATATGACTTTGAAATCATGCAACGAGACATGAAAGCAATCAAACAACTCAACGTAGATTACTTTGTATTTGGATGTTTAACAGAGGATAATGTCTTAAATGAATGGCAAATGAAGACTTTGAAAAACCTAGCGGCACCTGTATCGGCCGTATGCCATATGGCATTTGATGAAATTCATATACATGGTCAAATCAAAGCACTACATCAGCTGATTGATATTGGCTTTATCAGATTACTAACACATGGCGGCCCTTCAGACACTGATATTTTCGATAATTTAAATCATCTTGGCAAACTTGTGGTTAATACAGGCGGCCGTATCGAAATTATGCCTGGTGGTGGATTAAATAAAGATAATTTACAAGATTTAATATCTTCTTTCCCTTTCCAAGAAGTGCATGGTACAAGAATCGTTTAAAACATGTCATTTATAGTTTAACTGCTTGAGACACAAGATCTTATAGCATCAATAAAACAGGCTGAGACATAATTACATGTCTCAGCCTGTTTTATTATATTGGCAGTAGCTGACTGAATTGAAAATGCGCTTATAACAAGCGTTTAAAGAACTACTGCTTGTCCTATAACACCACTAGACAATCATGTATAAAAAGTGCCGACAAAGTATCTGACTTTGTCGGCACTTTAGAGTGAGGTACATAAATACATGTCCTACTCTCATTTTATTTACATCAATTTAATACAATCAATTCGTTATGGTTGAGTTGTATTATAGGTATTTTTATTTTAATGCACTTTCAATATCGGTATATGATAAGTTTAATGCATCTGCAACACCTTTATTAGTTAATTCACCATTAATCGTACTTAAGCCTAAAGATAATGCTTGGATTATCTTGTAGTGCTTTTAAATAGCCTTTTCCAGCTACTTGTTGCGCATATGGTAACGTCGCATTGTTTAATGCGATTGTTGACGTACGCGGCACTGCACCTGGCATATTAGCTACTGCATAATGTACTACACCATGTTTTTTATACGTTGGGTCATCGTGTGTAGTAATACGATCTGTTGTTTCGAAAATGCCACCTTGGTCGATCGCAATATCAACAATCACTGCCCCATCTTTCATTTGTTTAACCATTTCTTCAGTAACGAGTTTTGGTGCTTTTGCGCCTGGAATAAGCACTGCACCAATGACTAAGTCACTATTTTTAACACATTGCTCTATATTTAATGGGTTTGACATGATTGTATGTACTTGGCCACTAAACAAATCTTCTAATTGTTGTAAACGTTTAGGGTTAACATCTAAAATTGTAACGTCAGCACCTAAGCCTAAAGCAATTTTTGCAGCATTTGTACCAGCTTGGCCACCACCAATTATACTTACGCGTCCTTTTTCTACGCCAGGAACACCACCAAGTAGAATACCCATGCCGCCTTTATATTTCTGTAAGAACTCAGCACCAATTTGAGCAGACATTCGACCTGCCACCTCACTCATTGGTGTTAATAATGGTAAAGAACGATCTGGCAATTGCACTGTTTCATAAGCGATACTAATGACTTTGTTTTCTAATAAAGCTTTAGTCAATTTCTCTTCATTTGCTAAATGTAAATAAGTAAATAGAATTAATCCTTCCTTAAAGAATTGGAATTCTTCTTCCAATGGTTCTTTAACTTTCATAACCATATCTACGTTCCATACTGCAGACTTGTTCATTTACAATTTTTGCACCAGCTTCAGTATAGTCCACATCTTCAAAATAAGAGCCTAAACCAGCAGATTTTTCAACAATAACATTATGACCTTGCTCAACTAATGCATGCACACCACTTGGGGACAAACTCACCCTGTTTTCGTTGTTTTTAATCTCTTTAGGAATACCTATAATCATTTCATCCACCTCCAAATTTATAGTAACGTGTATTCTATGAAAGCGCAATCAAAGAATAGGGTACTTTTACAACAGCGAATTATGTTAATATTCTGTAAATGGTGGTATAATATAAATAAGAAGAATAAGGAGGTCATTGATATGCTAACTTATAAAAACATTTTAATTGCGGTAGATGGTTCACACGAGGCTGAATGGGCGTTTAATAAAGCTGTAGATGTTGCAAATCGTAACGAAGCAAAATTAACAGTTGTGAACGTCATTGATTCACGAACATATTCATCATACGAGGTATATGATGCACAGTTCACTGAGAAATCAAAAAATTTCTCTGACGACTTGTTAAAAGGTTATAAAGAAGTTGCAACAAACGCTGGTATTAAAGATGTTGAAACTCGCTTAGAATTTGGTTCTCCAAAAGCAATTATTCCAAAAAAATTAGCAACTGAAGTAGAAGCTGATTTAATTATGTGTGGTACTTCTGGTTTAAATGCTGTAGAAAGATTTATTGTTGGTTCTGTTTCTGAAGCAATTGTACGCCACTCACCTTGTGATGTACTTGTTGTACGTACTGAAGAACTGCCAGAAGATTTCCAACCACAAGTAGCAACAGACGAACTTAGATCGCAACACCAAGCTCAATAAAAATTCACTAGTTTAATTTCATAAAAATAATTTAGTTACCTTTAAAATCGAAACAAAGATAATTGGCTTGTTTCGTTAGGATAGTTTGTTCATTTATTTAGAGCAATCTATCCTTTTTAATATCCAAAGAAATGAACTTGCAAAGTTATATTGCGCATTCAAAGTGAGTTTTACAAACTCCTTATCAAAACTTCATATGCACTTTAAACAAAAGATATATGATTGAAGTTGAAAAGCATAATGAAAGGAGTATGAACAACCTATGAAACCGATGCGTAAAGCGCTTATTACAAGCATGTTTACATTATTCATTTCGAGCACAACCTTACATAGTGAAATAATTGCTACAGAAAAAGACAATACAACACGTACCGCAGATCATCTCAAATTAATAGACACCAAAATCTTACCGTTCGATAAAACTTACAAAGATACAAAAGTTGGTGGATTATCTGGTATAACGTATGACCCTAAAAATGATAAATGGCTACTTATGAGCGATGACCGATCAGAACACAATCCAGCAAGGTTCTATGAAGCTGATATCGACTATAATAGTAATGAATTCAAAGACGTCAAATTTAATGGCGTTCACAAGTTAAAACAACCGAATGGCAAAGATTACATCAATAAAGAGCAATATAAGAACGACGCTGATAATATTGTCGCTGACCCAGAATCGATACGGTTCGATCCACAAACTAATGAGATTCTATATACTAGTGAAGGAGATCGTTCCTTAGGATTGAATCCATTTATTCGTAAAGCAACTGAAGATGGTAAATACTCAGCTGAAATTCCTATTAAAGATACAATAAAAATGGACAAACAAAATAAGAAAGGTTTCCGCAATAATCAAGCTATTGAAGGTAGCACTTTTTCTCAAGATGGTAATACGTTATGGACTTCTATGGAAGGTCCACTAATACAAGATGGCCAAAAACCTACGCCTGAGTCAGGCGCCTTATCACGCATCACACAATATGACCGCGAAGGCAACATATTATCTGAATTTGCATATCCACTTGATGCGATTCCTAAAAAGCCTGGCAAAGACAAACAAGCTGATAATGGCATCACAGAAATATTAGCCCTCAATGACCATGAATTTCTTACTTTAGAGCGTGCATCTGTACAAGCGGAAGATGGCTCATTTAGTAATTATGTGCGTATATATAAAATTGATGTGAGTAAAGGAACTGATATCAAAGATATAGAGTCACTCAAAGAAACAAACTCAAAACCTTTAAACAAAACGCTGATTGCTGATTTAAATGAACAAGACATTGGTAAAGTGGATAATATTGAAGGTATGACCTTTGGTAAAAAGCTATCCAACGGTAATGACAGTCTAGTATTGACAGCTGATAATAATTTTAATGAAACACAACAATCTCAAATTATTGCTTTTGAGGTTAAACCAGAGAAAAAATAATCCATTTGCTAAAATGGATTAACAATATAATAAAAGCACCCATTCATTAGTTTTTCTAATGAATGGGTGCTTTTAATTTAAGTATAAATATTTACAACTCATACTTATTTAATGAATCTGGGTTTACTTCCAGATTATTTTACGTTTCCAAAATCAACAACATCACGAGCAATCATTACTTCTTCGTTCGTAGGAATAACAATAACTTTTACAGGTGAATGTGGATAATTAATGAAACCTTCAGATCCATGAATCATTTCATTTTTCTTAGCGTCCCAATAAACACCCATAAACTCTAAACCTTCTAAGACTTTTGCTCTTACAGGGTCAGAATTTTCACCTACACCTGCTGTAAATACAATAACGTCTACACCATGCATACGCGTCGCATATGAACCGATATATTTGTGAATACGAGATGCAAAGACATCAAGTGCTAATTGCGCTCTTTCTTTACCCTCTTTAGAGTCTTCAATGATATCTCTTAAGTCACTTGAAGTACCTGAAATACCTAATAATCCCGATTCTTTATTAAGTGTATTTAATACTTCTTCTGCATTTTTACCCGTTTTTTCCATAATAAATGGAATTAAAGCTGGGTCAATATTACCTGAGCGTGTGCCCATTGTAACACCTGCTAGAGGAGTGAAGCCCATAGACGTATCTACAGATTCGCCACCATCAATAGCGACGATTGAAGCACCATTACCAATATGACACGAGATAATACGTAATTCTTCAATTGGTTTTCCTAAAATTTCAGCTGCACGTTGTGAAACATATTTATGACTCGTGCCATGAAAACCATATTTACGAATTCCAAAATCTTCATAATATTGATATGGTAAACTATATAAATAAGATTTCTCTGGCATTGTTTGATGGAATGAAGTATCAAACACAGCGACATGTGGTGTCTCTGGTAAAAGTTTTCGGAATGCACGAATTCCCATTAAGTTTGTCGGGTTGTGTAACGGAGCTAATTCACTTAACGATTCAATTTGCTTTTCTACTTCATCAGTTATATAAACTGATTCTGGGAATAATTCTCCACCATGAACAACACGGTGACCCGTACCATCAATATCATTAATACTTTCAATGATACCATGTTTTTTAAAGCTTTCTAACATAATGTTTACTGCTACTTCGTGATTAGCAATATCATTGGTATCAGTAATTTTTTCTCCATCCACTTCAATAGTAAAGACAGAATTTTTTAAACCAATACGTTCAATTAGTCCTTTAGTAACAACTTTTTCTTCCGGCATTTCAATAAGTTGGAATTTCAGTGATGAACTACCAGCGTTAATGGCCAAAACTAATTTTGACATAAGCTTGTTGCCTCCATTTTCAATTAAGTTTTAATATACCTATCTATTTAATCATTAATACAGTTTATTTTCAAGAATAATACAGTTTAATTTTCAGGATGATTTTCTTCCATCCACACATTTAAATCTTGTAAAAATGCTTGGAATTGTTGAGGGCTTTTGAAGTCAGGAATGTTCGCTAATAAAACCTCTACTGGTTTAGTAACGTTTGTTTCTTTTTTCTGTAGTACAAGAATAGATTTGCGTGCTTTTTCATTTTTAAATAATGTTGAGGGTAAATTTAAAAATGCTTGCATTTCCGTCTCTGTTGCAATGAAGTTTTGTAACTGTTTCACATTTGAACCTTCGAAAATATTACTTGGAACAACTAAAAAAGCATAACCTGATTGTTTTAAGGCTACAACAGCTTGTTCAATTAATAAAAAGTGAGAGAAACTGTGACCTTCTTCAAATCCTAAAGCCATTTCCTTACTTCTCTCATCTGCCGGATAATAACCAACAGGTAAATCGCCAATAACAACATCTGTCTCCTCAAAAGGTAATGGCATAATTGCATCTTGTGGATAAACATCAAATGGTATTTCTAAAAAGTTGGCTAAATGAACGCTGACTCTTGATAATACTGGATCAACTTCTATAAGATGATGCATTACCGTATGTTCAGTTAACACTTCATGTACAGACGCACTTAGATGACCTGCCCCACTTGCGATATCTACAACGTGTAATTCTTCTTTGTTTTTTAAGAAGCGTTGAGATAAAAAGCCTAAAATTAAGCCAATAGAGTCTGGTGTAATTTGATGATTTGCTTGGATATCTTCTTTTTGCATTAAGCTTAAGTAAGCAAACTGAAATGCTTTTCTTCTATCTTGCAATGTAGCTTGTTCTAACAAGTCTCTTTTACTTGTATAAATATGTTCCATTGCTAGTCCTAAGTTTTCAATAAAACTTTGACCGTTATTTTCATTTAAAGCTTTAGCTTTTTCGTCGAGTGTTTGGAATAACTTTTCCATTACTGTTTCTTCTTGTGTCATTTAATAGTCCTTTCTAAAAAAACTGTCCATAATTTGTTTGAAATTAAGTCAGTTTATGCTAACTTATATTACCAAATAATTATGGACAGTATACTTTATAATGTCAATGATACTGTTTGATTGTTTAACTTCAAATCAAATGACAAATTTTATATTACCTATATTTAATTTAAATAGCACGATATGCTTCTAAAGCGACGTCGAAGTCTGGGAAATCAGTGCCTTCAGAAACAACTTCAGTATATACTACTTTATTATTTTCATCTAAAACAAAAACTGAACGTGCAAGTAAACGTAATTCTTCCATAACTACGCCGTAATTTTTACCAAATGAAAGTTCTTTATGATCACTTAAAGTAACCACGTTATCTAAGCCATTTGATGCACACCATCTTTTTTGTGCGAATGGTAAGTCAACAGAAATAGTTAACACGACGCCATCTTCTGCTGCTGCTTCTTCGTTGAATTTACGTGTTTGTTTATCACAGACACCTGTATCAATAGATGGTACTACACTGATCAATTTCTTTTGACCATCATAGTTTGATAAAGTTACTTCATTTAAATCATTGTCTAACACTGTAAAATCTGGTGCTGTTTCACCTTTTTTTACTTGTGATCCTAATAATGTAATTGGTTCTTGTTTAAATGTAATTTGCGCCATTTGAATGCCTCCTATAAAAAGTGCTTACTCAATAATTATAACTGTTTAATCTGATGAAATAAACCTTAAACCCTTTGAAACATAACAATCTACTTCAAATAAAACAATTTTTCGAATTTGTTTTTTATTACAACAGTATCAGCAAAATAATCATGTATACCTTTGTGTTTATCTGTAAATATTGTTACTAAATAAGGTAAATTAGCAAATACGCCACTGATAATGCGACCAATCCATTCTCTAAATAATACGTCTACCCAAGTTAATGGTTGTCTATCTGCACGTTCCACTCTTATATTCAAAATCATTTTACCAATAGTTTGTTTAAAATATTTCGTTAATAACACAAAGTACAAATAAAATACGAGTGCATCTAATACGTGACCTACACTAAAATAATCAATCCATAACTTTGCATTATCTATATGTGTAAAATGATAGATTGGTTTCAATATAATACTTTGAATACCAAAAATGATGAGCAAATCAATGAGAAAACTACAAAATCTTATACCAAATCCTGCATATAGTGCTTTTGCTAATTGATTATGAGCAAGTACATCTGACTCTGTTTGTGCTTCGTTTGAATCTGCAACCGAATGTGCAGTATCATCTTGTTTCATATTATCCATTATTACACCTAACCTTCGTATAGATACATAGGTTCAGCTTCAGTATCATTTTTAATTATTGATTTAACTTCATTGAATTCATTTTTAAACTGACCAATACTCGCTTTTGCATTACTAAACGATGAGAAGAAACTACCTTCTTCACTATATTCAAACACTTCTGCATCTTTTGCTTTCATATCTTTTTTCATTGCTTTTAAAGTTTCATCTTCATAACCAATTTCGTCAATTAAACCATTATCTTCCGCTTGTTCTGCACTGTAGATGCGTCCATCAGCTAACTCTCTAACTTTACTTTCAGACATACCTCTACCATCTTTAACTATATTCACAAATCGATCAAAACTATCATCTAATACAGATTGTAAAATATCTTTTTCTTCACTTGTCATAGCTCTTGAGCTACTTAATATGTCTTTATGATCCCCTGATTTTATAACATTTTCTTTAACGCCTATTTTTTCTTGTAATTCTGAATAATCAACACTAGACATAATAACACCGATTGATCCTGTCATTGTTTGAGGACCTGCGTATATTTTGTCTGTTGGTGCTGAAATGTAGTATCCACCAGATCTTCGCCATACTACCCATATGTACATAAATCTTTTTATCTTTTTGCTTAATTTCTTTTATCTTTTGATAAATTTCATCACTTGGATACGTGCCACCACCAGGAGTATTTACAGATAACAACATACCTTTGACTGTGTCATCATTTTTTACGTTTTCTAATTGTTTTAAGAACGCCTCATGGTTGTAACCACCGCCACCAAACATGCCCCCGCCTGTACCTTCAGCTATTTGGCCATCTAATGTTAAATGTGCAATTCGTTTACTTGAATTGCCCTCTTTTTCTACTTTTTCTGTAAATGGGTCCATTTTAGATGTAGCTTGTTCATCAAATAAAGATGAAAAGACCGCTGAAATTGAACTCATCACGATGCCGCCTAACACGATGACAACCGCAAGTATGATTGCGATAATCCTTTTCTTCGACATTTACACTCACTCCCATAATTTATTTTCCTTTTAACTCCATCCTCAATTTAACCATAATCAATTAAGCTATGTATACCTTATCTCAAATATAAAATAAAAGAGTTTTAAAATAATAATAATGTTTTATCGTAACTGTAGTAATAAGGTACTAAAATATGAACAGACATTATATTATATTTTCGAAAATCATATACAAAAAAGAACGGAAATACGAAGTCAAAATTTGATTTCGTATTCCCGTTCCTATAAGGCTGGACTGAAAAAGGAAGATAAGCACTGAAGATTTTGCATGAGATTGTTATATAATTTTTAATTTAATCTATTTTTAAGTACTATATGATTTGCATTAAATAATCATACGCATTTTTCAAAATTAAAATAGCAGTAACTACAATAAACAGACCTTTGACATAACCAACACCTTTTTTAATTGCGAATAAAGCACCCAAATATGAGCCACAAATCATACTACCGACCATGATAAAACCATAAAAATAATCGACTTGATCTAAAAATATAAATAATATTAATGCCCCTAAATTGGATGCAAAATTTAACACTTTAGCATTGCCTGCTGCACCTAGAAAATCAAATCCAAACATTAATAAAACAAAAAGCATAAATGAACCTGTGCCACCGCCTAAAAATCCATCATATAGACCAATTAAGCACATTAACGCGGCAAATAATATGGCTTTACCGGTAGTAAGTTTTGTAAAAGTACGTATACTACCCCAATCTTTTTTCATTAATGTATAAATCATGACAAGTGTTAAGATAATGATTACGACTGGCTTCAAAAGTTCAGACGGTAAAAATGTAGCAACACTCGCACCACCCATAGCCATTAGGAATACAAATGGAAATAACTTTCCAACAATTTTCAAATCGACATTGCCTGACCTTAAAAAACGAAATGCACTAGTCATCGATCCAAACGCACTGGCTAATTTATTTGTACCTAAAGCCATAGCTGGTGGCATACCCACTGCTAAAAGCGCAGGGATAGAAATTAACCCTCCACCGCCGACAACTGCATCAATAAACGCTGCTAAAAATCCAAGAAGTATGATGATAATTACAATTGAAATGTCCCACTCTAACATGCGCCAACCCCTGTCTGTTTAAATCATGTTAACTGATTATTCATTATAAATTGAACATCTAAAACTAAGTTTTCTATTTTTTAAATGATGCTTACTATAATTTAAACTTATATTTATATTTAAAATAAATCGTCTGCCAAAGCTTGTGTCTCTGAGTCTTTATCACTTTGGTAGTCATTTGAAATTTCTATTGTTTCGATTTGATCCACAGCTTGTTGTACTAATGGTTCAAAATCAAAAATATTTTCATATTTTTCCACTTTTTCAATATCAGGTTCAGTTACCGGATTTTTTGGTGTGAAAATAGTACAACAATCCTCATAAGGTTGAATAGAGACATCAAAAGTTCCAATTTCTTTAGCTCTTTTCACGATATCTTCTTTATCTAATGTGAGTAATGGACGTAACACTGGTGTTGAAGTTACGCTATTGATTGCGTACATACTTTTTAACGTTTGGCTCGCAACTTGACCAAGATTCTCACCATTTACAATGGCATGCCCATCAATTTCATGAACAATTTTGTCTGCCACTCTCATCATCATACGACGTGTAGATGTCATTGTATAACGTTCATGTACAACTTTATTAACTTGTTTTTGTAAATCTGTAAAAGGCACAATGTGTAATTTAATTGGACCTACATGAGAAGCTAAAATACGTGTTAATTCAATAACTTTTTCTTTAGCTTTTTCACTTGTAAATGGCGGACTATGAAAATGAATGGCTTCAATCATTGCACCTCTACGCATGACTTCCATACCTGCTACAGGAGAATCTATACCACCTGAGAGCATAAGTAATGTTTTGCCACCTGTTCCAACTGGCAAGCCACCAAGTCCGAGCTATGGTTTTGTCATAAACATAAATGGCATCTAAACGGACTTCTACTTTTATATTGTGATCTGGATTGTGGACATCAACAGTTAAATCCTCTGTTGCATTTAATACCATGACACCAATGCCACGTTGTAATTGATAAGTGTCATAAGGAAAGTTTTTATCTGAACGTTTCACGTCTATCTTAAATGTATCTCCGTTTGCGTAGTCTTTTGCAAATTGAATGGCTTGTTCATTTGCCGCTTCTACAGTTTTATCAATTTTTAACACTGGACTAATAGAATAAATGCCGAATACTTTTTTAAGTCTATTACACATTTCATCTATATCTGCGCCTTCGTCTAATTCAATATACATTCTATCTCTATTCGCTTTTACTTTATAACCTTGCAATGGCATTAATGAACGCTTTACATTTGCGCGCAATTTATTCACGAACATTTTACGATTAGCGCCTTTTAATGTTAATTCACCATACCTAACTAATATATGATCATAAATCATACTAACAGCTCCCTTACTTCTTCATATACTTTATAAAAATTATCTTTAAATATTTGAATATCTTCTTGAGTCGTATTGGCTCCCATTGAAATTCTAATACTACCTTCAATTTGTTTTCTAGGTATATTCATCGCTAAAAGCACCTCGTTTAGACTCGATTTTTTAGATGAACATGCACTTGTTGTAGATAACATAATACTATGTTTTGAAAAAGCATTGACCAATACTTCGCCTTTAACGCCTGGTAATCCAACATTAAGAATGTGTGGCGCCGAATTTTGAGGTGAATTCAGTTTAATGCCGTGAAAACCTGTAAGAAATTGACATAAGTCAGCATTAAATTCACTTAAAGCATGGTTAAGTTCTGTGGTATGATTCACAGTTGCTTTCATGGCTTTAACAATTGCAATATCCATTGGTAAATTAACTGTACCACTTCTCACACCATATTCTTGTCCACCACCGTGAATAATAGGTTCAAGTTGATGAATATTTCGAACAAATAATATACCTTGCCCTTTTAAACCGTGAAATTTATGCCCACTCAAACTCAACGTATCTACACCTTCAAAGCATAATGGCACTTTACCAATCGCTTGTACTGCATCTACATGAAAATGTGCTTTGGGATATTGGTGCACAATTTTTGTTGCTTCTTCTATTGGTTGGATTTGACCCATAATATTATTAACGTGCATACAGGTTACTATAGCAACATCATCCGACATCAATGTTTTTAAATGGTCCAAGTCGATTTGACCCTCGTCAGTAACATCAACATATTTAATAATAAATCCTTCTGTTTCTAATGAACGTACAACTTCTAATACAGATGGATGCTCAAGTACTGAAGTGATTATTTCATTAGCAAATGCTTTTTTCTTATATGCTACGCCTTTAAGCGCCATATTATTAGATTCAGTCGCACCACTTGTAAAAACAATATCAAATTTTTCATCTAAATTAAACAAATCTTTTATTTGTTTTTTAGTTTGTTGTAACAATTGGTCTGCTTGTAAGCCGGCTTGGTGTGGACTATTAGGGTTAAAATACAATGATTGATTTACTTTTACATAAGTATCCAACACGTCTTGGTTTGGCTTTGTCGTTGCGGCATTATCAAGATATATCAATTCTTTCACTCCATTTCATTTTTATCATACACACTTATATAAGAAGTGACACTAATTTTATATTTATATTTAAGTTATTACATCAACAACAATACTTTTCTGTCATTTTAAAAATTAATTTTATACTTTCCCTTTAAGCATTATACGCGCTTTTAATAAAAAGAAAAGACACGAAATCATAATTCATTTCGTGTCTTACTCGTGTTATTTTTAAAAAATAAATAATTTAACCAATAACTTGATCTTCTATTTGTTTTGTAATTCCTGGTTCCACACTTTCTAACGCATGTTCAGATATTTCAATTGAACGTTTATATCTATTATTTTTAAATAGTCTTTCAGCTTCATTAAGGCTTTTATCTATATTTGAACTATCTTTACGGTAACGGTTACCATATTCAATAAGTTTCTCAGCATAAACTGCATTAACGAGTACATCCGTAGCTTCATCTTCAAATTTATTCATTTGCGGCACTACTTTAGATACTTTATCTTTCAATTGCTTAACATGTATCGGACGTACACTGAATTTCTTGTTTACTTCACGCACTTCGTAATCAATTTCATTTTTCATTATAATGAAACGTTCCGGTACGCTAGGTAAATTAGAAGCTAATAGCTTTCTATAAACCTCTTCTTTTTTACTTTGTACACGTAAGATATTTTCTTCTGCTTCCGCTTCATCTTCGCGTAGTTGAATTAAGTGATTTTGTAATTTTTCTTGTTTTTCATTAATTACAGCTACATGCTCTTCGATATATTTCAAGTTATCTTGAACTTCACTGTAACGTACTGCAGATTTGGCCATTTCTTTTAGAATTTCATCATAAACAGCTATTAAGTTTTGAATTTCATTTTCAAACTGTCTTACATTCTGTACATCACTTTCATTTATATAGTAATTTTCACGTACATATTCAATTTCAGTTTGTAATGTATAATTCATTTCTTTCGCTCTAAACAAATTATCTGTAATGACTTCTTTTGATTCTTCTACTTCATTTTTTGCTTTAACTTCATGCTCAATTAATTCATACATTTCATCAAGACGATCATTAATATTATTTAATTTTTCATTCGCTTCATCAAGTTCCAATCTACTAATCATCGGTTCTACAAAGCTAAGTTCTGTTTTAAGCGTTTGTAAAGTACTATCAATTTTGACATGATCTAAATCATAGCCCTCTACTTTGAGATCTCTACATCCGTATTTCATATCTTGGAACTGTCCAGGTAATTCTTTTTGTGCTTCTCTGATTAACTCAGGAATTTCTGACATATCCTTTTTTAAAAAGTTCATATCTTCATTTAAAGTTTTGATATGTTCATGTGCGTAAACATAATTACCTTCTGCTTTATATGATTCATAGCTTTCCATTTCTGGTACGAATGCTTCAATTTCATGTTCTAATGGCGCTGTCGCTTCACCGAACTGATGTCTGTTCGCTAACACGTCGCGCTTCATTTCTCGGTAATCCACTTTACATGCTTCATATAAGTGATCACTTTCTTTATGTACGCCCATAATATCTTCGACATCTGTAGTTAATACATTATAATTTTCTTCGTATTTATCCATCAATTCATGTGCTTCATCAATTTCAGTTTGCGCTTGCGAAAATTTAAATTTATCAAGTAAACCTTCCGCATTGTGAATCTTTTCTTCTAATGGTAACAAATATTGATTTTTACTATCTAAAGACGTTTGTTTTAATCTATCATAAGTAGATTTTGTTTCACCTGTTAAAGTTAAATCAGATAATTGAGATAAACTTTCATCATAGGGTAATTGCTCTACTTGTAATTTTCGTTCTTCAGCCTTCTCAATCATTTGGCTTTTATTCGAACGCATATAGAATAATACACCGACAATAATCAGTATAATAACAATAATTGCTAGAATGATATACAATACCATATGTTTTCTCCTCCTATTTTATCACTATTCATTATAACGTAATTTACCCATGCATTAAAAGAGAAAATGAATTAATCAATAATAATATTTTAAATTTCATAGTAAATCTATCTCTGTTAATATTATGTATCATGTTGCTACTAAAAAAAGCCCTTACAAATCATTTGATTGATTACTATTAAAACAGTCTTTATACTAAATGAAAAGTAAAAAGTGAGGTTTTATTAATATGACAGAGGTAAAAGAAACAAATTACGATTTATTACAAAAGCAAGTTGCTAGTCTAATCGAAGATGAATCAAATTTAATTGCTATACTTAGCAATGTCTCTGCTTTACTAAATGATTCATTAGATCAAATTAATTGGGTTGGCTTCTATTTAATAGAAAATAATGAATTAATCCTAGGACCATTCCAAGGCCATCCTGCTTGTGTACATATCGCTATCGGCAAGGGCGTATGTGGCACAGCTGTAGAAACAAATGAATCACAACTCGTTGAAGACGTTAATGCTTTTCCAGGACATATTGCATGTGATGCGAATAGTAAGTCAGAAGTTGTTGTTCCTATTCATAAAGGCAATCAAGTCATTGGTGTCTTAGATATTGATGCCCCTATTATAAATCGCTTTTCAAACACAGATAAAATTGCTTTAGAAGAAATCGTAAGCATTATTGAACAACAAATAGCTTAACATTTAACGCTTGCCTTTCTAATAAGTAAATCTTTGTTTACTGTTGACAGTCATTTATAACAAAGGTACAATGTACTTTGTGTGAATAAACGAAATTAGCAGTTGCCTATTAGTTGGCTCTATGTTGTTCCCAACGCGGACGTGTCGTGTAACCGTAGCTATGAGGTGAGGATACATAAAACAATATATCCAAATAAGCATGCAACACTCTTTTTTGTTTTTTCATAACAACAAAAGAGAAAAAGGAGGAGTCTATTATGGCTCGATTTAGAGGTTCGAACTGGAAAAAATCACGTCGTTTAGGTATCTCATTAAGTGGTACTGGTAAAGAATTAGAGAAGCGTCCATACGCTCCAGGCCAACATGGTCCTAACCAACGTAAAAAATTATCAGAATATGCATTACAATTACGTGAGAAACAAAAATTACGTTATTTATACGGAATGACTGAAAGACAATTCCGTAACTCATTTGAAATTGCTGGTAACCAACACGGTGTCCATGGTGAAAACTTCATGCAATTACTAGTCTGCTCGTTTAGATGCAGTTGTATATTCATTAGGTTTAGCGCGTACGCGTCGCCAAGCTCGCCAACTTGTTAACCACGGTCATATTTTAGTAGATGGTAAACGTGTTGACATTCCATCATATACTTTAAAACCTGGTCAAGAAATTTCAGTACGTGAAAAATCTTTAAAATTAGATATCATTGCTGAATCTGTTGAAATCAACAACTTCGTACCTGAGTACTTAGAATTTGATGCAGACAACTTAAAAGGTAAATATGTACGCGTTCCTGAACGTAGTGAATTACCTGCTGAAATCAACGAACAACTTATCGTTGAGTATTACTCAAGATAAGCGTTTTAATTTCAAACCAAGAAGTCCTTTTGAGGATTTCTTGGTTTTTTTATTTCTATAAAAGTAATAAACTGCCCCCTATTATTTAATTATAAATAGAAATCTTTTTAACTCCCCCGCTTTAAAGCACAATATCTTTTTACTTTTTTATAATAATTACTGTATGCTATGGGTAAAGGAGTGTTAAATTTGATTATTAGAGCATTAGAGGAGACAGATTTAGATTTTGTACATCACTTAAATAATGAATATTCCATTATGTCTTATTGGTTTGAAGAACCTTATCAATCATTAAGCGAGCTTCAATCATTATATAAAAAACATTTATTAGATGAAACTGAACGTAGATTTATTATTGAAAAAGATCAAACGCGTATCGGTGTTGTTGAATTAGTTGAAATTGACTTTATACATAGTAATTGTGAAATTCAAATTATCATTGATTCCGAATATGGTGGTAAAGGATACGCTAAAAGCGCTTTTAAAATGGCTATTGATTATGCATTCCTAGTACTTAATCTCCACAAAATATATTTATTTGTTGATGTAAACAATGAAAAAGCCGTTCATATTTATAAAGCACAAAACTTCTCCATCGAAGGTACATTACAAGAACATTTTTATACTCGCGGTGAATATAGTGATTGTCATGTGATGGGGTTATTAAAAAAGAATTGGGTAAATCATCACGATAATGATTTATCTCATATTAAATAATATGTCTTGCCTATTTATTAAAACTATAAAAAGCTTAAATGAATCTTTACTATTCATTTAAGCTTTTTTAACTTTTTCATTTTACAAAATATCATTTTGGTTATCTGAAATCAGTCCGTCTACCCCTAATTTCTGCAATGATTTTGCTTGTTCATGTTCATTAACTGTATAGGGCATCACTGACAATCTATACTGATGTGCACTTTTTAAAAACTTCTCTGTAACTAATGCATAATTGGGATTTACATAATTGGCATAGGCCGCAATGCTTTTAAATGGAGGTAATTTATACCAATACTTCTTTTTACTAATCAATACACCTAGCTCATATCCTTCATTCATATCAAATATTTTTTTCATACTTTTTTGATTGAATGATTGTATGATGACTTTGTTTTTTGGTAAATTCCAAGCATTTAATGCATCTATTAATTCGTTTTCAATTTCAGGATAATTCTGCGGTTGTTTTAGTTCTATTAATAATTTTTGAGGATAGTCTTGGATTAATTTAATTACTTCATCCAATGTTGGTAATGTCTCTCCTTCAAATTGCTTATCTTTAGTTATACCATAATCAAATTGTTGCAAAGCTGCTAAAGTCATATCCTTGATTTTTCCTGATCCATTTGAGGTACGGTCAATCGAATCATCATGAATAACTACAAGTTGATTGTCTAATGTCCTGTGTATATCTATTTCTAATATATCAATATTACTTATAAGTGCGGCTTTAAAAGCAATCATCGTATTTTCAGGAAAATATGTAGCAATACCACGATGTGCCACTAATATGAGCTTGTTGTCAGAAGTATATATTGTCATTAAAATTGCTCTCCTCTTTCTTTATAGCTTATTTTCATCTAAACTTAAATTATCACAAATCAACTGGAGGTCAATCGTTATGGTTCAACATGAATTCAAAGTAAACACACAATGGTCTGGTGGTCGCGAAGCTGTAGGTCAACTTCACGGAGACGTATTAGATGAACAAATATCTATACCATCAGGTTTAGGTGGCAATGGAACTGGTACAAATCCAGATGAATTGTTAGTTTCAGTTGCATCTTCTTGTTATATTATCTCACTTGCGGCTGTACTCGAACGTTCTGGTTTTAATAATATAGAAATTCAACAATCATCTATAGGTACAGCTATTTTTGAAAATGCAAAATTTCGTATGGACAACATTATCCATTACCCTGTTATTGAAGTTGAAACTGCACAAAAAGATAGTTTAGTTAGAAAACTACCTAAACTCTTAAAGGTTGCGGACAATAATTGTATGATTTCAAACTCAATTAAAGGTAATGTCACTGTAAAAATAGAACCAAAAATAAAATAATTTAAAAAAATTTTATATATGACGGAATATGAATGTGATAACAATGTATGCCCTTTCATGATATTTTATTTTGTTTATTTACATTATCTTTTAACTTTTGCACTTTTATATTTTCTGAAAATTTGCTAAACTAAGACAATCATAAGCATTGGGGGAATCACACATGAAATATTATCGTCCTATGTTACTTACACCAGGACCAACGCCAGTACCAGAAGAAATTTTACACGCAACACAGTCACCAATGGTCGGACACAGATCAAGTGACTTTGAAACAATTGCTGAAGAAGCGTTTCGTGCACTAAAACCAATATTCGGTGCGCAAAATGACGTAATGATATTAACTTCTAGCGGGACAAGTTCTTTAGAAGCAAGTATGTTAAATATTGCAAATCCTGACGACGATATTGTTATCATTGTTTCAGGTGCTTTCGGTAATCGTTTTAAACAAATTGCTGAAACATATTACGATAACGTACATATTTTTGAAGTCGAATGGGGTAAAGCTGTAAATGTGCCTGAATTTATTGACTTCTTAAAATCATTGAACACAGATATTACAGCAGTTTATAGTCAATATTGTGAAACATCCACTGCAGTTTTGCACCCTGTCCATGAATTAGGACATGCCCTTAAAGCCTACGACGAATCGATTTACTTTATCGTTGATGGCGTGAGTTGTATCGGTGCAGTTAATGTAGACTTACAACGAGATCAGATTGATGTTCTTATATCTGGTAGTCAAAAAGCCATTATGTTGCCTCCTGGCTTAGCGTTTGTAGCTTACAATAATCGTGCTAAAAAACGATTTAGCCAAGTTACTACGCCGAGGTTTTATTTAGATTTAAATAAATATTTAAAATCATTAGAAGCAAATTCAACACCTTTCACACCAAACGTTTCGTTATTTAGAGGTGTGAATGCATATGCCAAATTAGTTGAAGAAGAAGGATTAGACCAAGTTATTGCACGTCATTATGCAATACGTGATGCTTTAAGACAATCACTCAAATCATTAGACTTAGAATTATTGGTACAAGACGAATATGCTTCACCTACTGTTACAGCTTTTGTACCTAAATCAAAAGAAGAACTCAACTTCATTAAAAAAGAACTTAAAAACCGTTTTGCTATAACAATTGCGGGTGGACAAGGTCATCTAAAAGGAGAAATTCTACGTATAGGTCATATGGGTCAAATTTCACCTTTTGATATTTTACAAGTCGTATCAGCATTAGAAATTCTATTAACAGAATTCAGAAAAGAATCATATATTGGTACCGCAATTACTCAGTACATGGAGGTCGTAAAAGCATATGTATAAAATTTTAGTATCTGATCCAATCTCACCAGAAGGTTTAAAAAGTTTAATTGACCATAAAGACTTCGAAGTCGAAATCAATACAGAATTAAATGAAAGCGAACTCGTTGAAAAAATTGGTGATTACCAAGGCTTAATCGTTAGAAGTCAGACACAAGTCACTGCAGAGATGATTGAAGCAGCGCCAAATTTAAAAGTTATTGCTAGAGTCGGCGTCGGCGTTGACAACATTGATGTTGATGCGGCGACCAAAAATGGTGTTATTGTAATTAATGCACCAGATGGTAATACTATTTCTGCAACTGAACACTCTATGGCCATGATTTTATCAATGGCGCGTAATATCCCACAAGCACATCAGTCATTAAAAAATGGAAAATGGGACCGTAAAACATATAGAGGTACAGAGCTTTATAATAAAACGCTTGGCGTCATTGGTGCTTGGTAGAATTGGTTTAGGTGTTGCAAAACGCGCACAAAGTTTCGGTATGCATATCTTAGCTTTTGATCCTTACTTATCTGAAGATAAAGCAAAAGAACTAAATGTAACACGTGCAACAGTTGAAGAAATTGCTGAACAAGCAGATTTCGTTACTGTACATACACCATTAACTCCAAAAACCAAAGGTATCGTCGGTAAAGCATTTTTCGAAAAAGCAAAACCGACGTTACAGATTATTAACGTAGCACGTGGTGGTATTATTGATGAAGCGAGCGCTATTAGACGCTTTGAACAATGATCAAATTCAAAGTGCGGCGATAGATGTATTTGAAAGCGAACCAGACAACTGAGTCCCCTCTTGTTGAGCACGATAAAATTATTGTTACGCCACATTTAGGTGCATCCACTGTTGAAGCACAAGAAAAAGTAGCTGTTTCAGTAGCAAATGAAATCGTGGATATTTTCGAAAATGGTAACGTCTTAAATGCGATTAATGCACCAAAAATGACTTACAGTGAAATCAATGATGAATTGAAGCCTTATATTGAATTAAGTAAAATGACAGGTGAAGTGGGTATTCAATTACTTGAAAAAGCACCGCGCGAACTACAAATCAAATACGAAGGTGACATTGCATTAGATGATACAAGTTTGATTACCAGAACACTTGTATCTGGTGTCTTACGTCAAGATTTAGCAGAGCGTGTAAACTTAATCAATGCTTTAGTACTCTTAAATGAACAAGGTGTATCTTATAATATTGAAAAAAACACAAAACATCGTGGTTTTAGTAACTATATAGAATTAACATTAATCAATAAAGATACTCAAATTAAACTTGGTGCAACTGTACTCAATGGTTATGGTCCAAGAATCGTACGTATAAATGACTATCCAGTAGACTTTAAACCTGAACATCACCAACTGGTAATAAATCATAACGATAGACCAGGCATTGTAGGCCGTACAGGACAAATTCTTGGCACATATGATATCAATATCGCTTCTATGCATCTTGGTCGTACAAACCAAGGTGGTAATGCGCTAATGGTATTATCAATAGATCATCCTGTTACACCAGATGTTATTGATGCTTTATATCAAATTGAAGGATTTAATTTAATACGAAGCGTTGAACTTGATATCCAGAGTGATGCAAACTACAACATTTAAATAGTGAATCATCATAAAAGAACCCGGAACATAAATAGCTTATTTCTCAAATTAAAAATACCAATCTATTAGTTTTCTAATGGATTGGTGTTTTTTATTAACAATAAAAAAGATACTGACGCTTTATTTTTTAGTCATCAAATAATAAGCGTAGTATCTTTTTTAATTACAATAATATTTCTCTGATATCTCCTACATGGTCTACGATATATTCAGCGTCATAAGACTCTAATTCTTCACGAGCATTCTGACCTTTCAAACCTGTTAATGGACCAATGAAAGTCGCCCCTATTTTCTTAGAACTTAATAAATCTGCTAATGAATCTCCTACCACAAAGACATCATCTTTATTAACACGATTTTCTTGATTTGTAGCATATCGTTCATAATTTTTTAAATGATTACCTTCTAATGTTGCTAAATAGCTAAAGGGATTAGGCTTACCTAATGGCTTTAACTCAGGATATTGTTCCTCAGCGATTAATACCTCACTTGCGGTAACAATATGTAAGTCATCAAATAAATCTTTGATACCAATTGCTTCAAATGGCACTATTGTTTCTGTTCTAGGTCTACCAGTTGCAATGGCTATATGATAGCCAGCAGCTTTCAAATCTGTTAATAACTGTTTAATTTCAGATACAGGTCTTAACACGACTTCTTTATATATGTATCCTTCTTTAAATTCTGTACGGTTAGGCTTTTGTTCTACTTCATTAAATAACTGGGAGCCTAAGTACCACTCTTGGTAAACTTCTTGCGCAAGCGTCCAAAACGGACTTTTTAGTTCAAATAGTGCTGTTTGTTTTGTATTTAACTGATCACCGAGCATGCGTAACAAGTGTTTGATAAATATTGTCTTTTCCTGAACTTATACCATCTAAAAACGATAATGGTGACTCAAAGTTCAATTCTATATCAAAAATGTTTTCACCAATCTGTTGCAATGTTTCTTGATTAAAGCTTTCTGAGTTTAAAACTTCCACTAATTTTTCTTGGGGTAATGTCTTGCAAATTTCAATAAAGTGAATGGCAACTACTACAAATAACATATCCCAATTTGAATTTAATCCAAGTGATTTTAACTTAGTTAAAATTTCATCATGATAGAATACGATATCTCTTATTTCAGTAATTTGTTGATCACTTAAATCATCAAATTGTATAGATGGATCTAATCCCATATAATCTTTACTCATAAGCATTTCGTAAACCGTCAATGCGGATACATCAAAACACCTTTCTTCACTTAAAAAAACACCATCAACATCAAATAATACCGACTTCATCTCATCTACTCTCCTTAAATCAGAAAATTCTGATACTAGTTCATCGTACTATTTACCCATGAAAAGAGCAATGTATTTTTATCATTTTATCAAACAAATCATATCGTTAAATATTTAATTTTTTTATATAAAAAATACGCCCTACAAAGATCCACTTTTTCAGTGATAACTATGCTTAGGCGTATTCTAAAATAAACTATTTAGATATTATTTTTGTTGCTCTGATTCCATTTGTACTTCAATTTCATCAGCTACTTGCTGAACTTGAGTGCCGATAATAACTTGGGCATTATGTTTACCACTCTTCGTCACACCGACAGCTCCTGCGCCCTTAATCTTAGCTTCATCAATAATGCTATTATCATGTAATTCCATGCGTAATCTAGTAGCACAGTTTGTTAATGATGCAATATTCTCTTTGCCACCTAATCCATCTAAAATTTGGCTTGCTGTATTTGTATATTTATTAGTTGCCGCTGTAGATGCGCCTTCTGAATCTGCAGCATCCCCCGTTGACGCTTCATCAGAAGTTGGATCTGGTAGTAAGTTATCCCCACGACCAGGCGTATTTAATTTCAATACTTTAATCGCTATTCTAAATACAAAGTAATATATCACAAAGAATACAAGTCCTTGTAGTAATAACATGAATGGTTGACTTGAAACAGGATTAATTAATGATAGTACATAGTCTATTAAACCAGCACTAAATGAGAACCCTGCTGTCCACTCAAACAATGCTGCTATAAACATGGATAAACCAGTTAAAAATGCATGTATAACAAATAATACTGGTGCTACAAACATGAATGAGAATTCAATTGGTTCAGTAACACCAACAAAGAATGCTGAAACTGCGCCACCAAACATTAAACCATAGACACGTTTTTTCTGTTTAGATTCAGCTGTGTGGTACATCGCTAATGCTTGCAGCAGGAATACCAAACATCATTACTGGGAAGAAACCAGCCATATAACGTCCTGTAATACCATGTACTGCACCATCACCAGTTTGGAATTTAGCAATGTCATTAATACCTGCTAAATCAAACCAAAACACTGAATTTAATGCATGATGCAAGCCAGTTGGTATCAATAATCTATTAAAGAAACCATATAAGAAAGCACCGACTGGACCTAAATCTAAAATCCATGTCCCAAATGTTACAATTGCTGAATAGATAACTGGCCAAACAAATAACATCAATACAGCCAATATAATACTAAAAAATGCTGTTAAAATAGGTACTAAACGTTTACCACTAAAGAATGATAATGCTGTAGGTAATTCAGTTTTACTAAATTTGTTATAAGTATACAGCTGCAATTAAACCAATCAACAAACCAATAAAAACGTTAGAATTATTCATTTGTTCAAAAGCTTCGTTTACGCCTGTCTCCTTAACACCTAATAATGGTGCTAATTTGGCTGGGCTTAAAACCACTGTCGTTAAAAAGAAACCGACTGCTGCAGCAAGTGCTACTGCACCGTCATTTTTCTTAGCCATTCCTAATGCTACCCCAATCGCAAAAAGAATACCTAGTTGTTCAAGAATCGTCGAACCGGCAGAAGAGAAAAACGCTGCTACCGTTGGCAAGACTCCTATTGCTGTTAACGCGTTACCGATACCTGTAATAATCGCGGCTGCTGGTAATACTGCAACAGGAAGCATAAGAGATCTACCAAGACGTTGAAAGAAACTAAACATAACAATTCCCCATTTCAAAATAGATATTTACACAAACAAACACCACATGCACAATATGTCCACGTGGTGTTTGTAAACGTTTTACTTGTTGTCATTGTACAGTTACATAATAACACAAGTTTAAAAAAATTCGTATATAAATTAAAATGTCTAACTTTTTAAAAAATATTGAAACTTACTATTTATCATTCACATAATCATTTAATTCATTTTGTAATTGTATCGTTCTACTTTCTAATTCTTTAGTTAGATATTCTAACTTTTCATTGCGTTTCATGTTTTTTGGTAAATGCTTTGTTTCGATAGGTTCACCAAATTTAACAATTGCTTTACCTGTAATGAGTCCCTTAATTTCTTTAGGTCCAACATATGCGGCAGGTAAAATGGGAGCTTGCGCCATCAAAGCAATAGTTACTGCGCCACGTTTCATTGGCGATCCCTCATCATATTTCATACGATGACCAGTTGGGAATATACCTACCGTTTTATTTTCTTTTAATAATTTAACCGGTTTTTTCAATGTACTTGGCCCTGGATTTTCTCTATCTACAGGAAAAGCATTTAAAGAACTTAAAAACTTACCAAACCATTTATTGTTGAATAACTCTTTTTTAGCCATGTAATGAATTTGATTTGGGTATATTGCTGTCCCTAACATGATTACTTCATTATAGCTTTCGTGAGTACAAGTCACTACATATCTGTGAAGTTGAGGTATATTTTCTTTACCTTGCACCTCTAGTGATTTACATATTTTCATAATAATTAAATCTAACAAACCGCTAATGAATTTATACATTTCTCCACCTACTTCATTTTCCATTATATTTACCTATTGATTCTATCATTTAGTCACCTTATGAACAAGAATATTTATATTTCAGTCTAAAGTTGTATAGTGATATACTAGAAAAAGTTGTATAAACCTAGCATAATAGGTTATATAGAATAAATCGGAGGTAAAGTATGTCAGATTTTAATAACGATAATAACTCTAATGAAACTCAAAACCCTCGTCAACCGCAACAACCGGAACAACCTCAAAATAAAAGGTCAAAACATAAAGCCAAATTCCCCTGGTTTAAAACAATAATCGTGGCCTTAGTTGCCGGTATTATAGGTGCGCTTTTGGTATTAGGCATTGGGAAAATTATGGAAAGCACAGGTTTAAATGATAACGGGTCTTCCGTTCAAGACGCTTCTAATAGTAGCAATGGCGGCAATACACTTGATGGGAAAAGTGAAAAATATGATTCTGTGAATCAAATGATTAACGATGTCTCTCCTGCTATTGTAGGCGTTATTAATATGCAAAAAGCTCAGAATTTAGATAGTTTACTGAAAGGTGAATCTTCTAAATCAGAAGAAGTCTGGTGTTGGATCAGGTGTTATTTATCAAAAAAATAATGGTTCTGCATATATCGTAACGAATAACCACGTCATTGATGGTGCAAATGAAATTAAAGTACAATTACATAATTCTAAACAAGTCGATGCTAAATTAGTTGGGAAAGATGCGTTAACAGATATAGCAGTATTAAAAATCAATGATACAAAAGGTACAAAAGCAATTGATTTTGCTAATTCTTCAAAAGTAAAAACAGGAGACAGTGTTTTTGCAATGGGTAATCCTTTAGGCTTACAATTTGCTAACTCAGTGACTTCAGGTATTATTTCTGCTAGCGAACGCACAATTGATACGAAAACATCTGCTTGGTACGAATAAAGTAAATGTATTACAAACAGATGCGGCAATTAATCCTGGTAATTCAGGTGGCGCACTCGTTGATATTAATGGTAATCTCGTAGGTATTAACTCAATGAAGATTGCAAGTGAACAAGTTGAAGGTATTGGTTTTGCAATCCCAAGTAATGAAGTTAAAGTTACCATTAAAGAGCTTGTAGAAAATGGCGAGATTGAGCGCCCTTCTATTGGAATTAGTTTACTCAATGTAAGTGAGATACCAGAACAATATAAAGAAGAACTGAATACAAAACGCAAAGATGGTGTCTACATTGCCAAAGTTCATGCTGATAATGAGCTTAAAGAAGGTGATATCATCACTGCGATTGACGATAAAAAAGTTAAAGAAGACACGGACTTACGCTCTTATTTATATGAAAATAAAAAACCTGGTGATTCAGTAGAAATGACTATTGAAAGAAATGGTAAAGAGCAAACAGTGGAAGTACCATTAAAAGAACAAAAATCAACATCTTCAGAGTCATCTGAGAAAGAAAGTGAAAATACTTCACCGTTTAATTAAAAACAATAACAGAATACCTATTTTGAACCAACCAAGTAAATTAATCTGACTTGGTTGGTTTTTTATTACATAACAATCAGGCCTATTCCATTTTATTCAAATTAATAATTATGATAAAAATTAAACTCAGTTCTATCCTACAGAAAGCACTTTTCCCATGAGACAATTTTCATTAAAAAATGACAATACTTTAGCCGACTCCTGTGGAAAAAATGTATTAGCCGAAGAATAAAGGCTGAGGCAAGCTAAACAAAAACAGCCGACAAAGTCCTAAGGCATTGTCGGCTGTTTTGTCGATAATTTAAATATCGTATTATTCTTCTATCTTTATATATATTATTTATAATTAACCATGAAATATTTTTTCTTACCACGACGAATAATTGTAAATTCGTTCTCAATTTTATCGTCAGCTGTTAATTCATATTTCACATCCTGTTGTCTTATACCATTGATATAAATTGCACCGTTATTCACATCTTCACGTGCTTGACGTTTAGACGATGAAATACCAGTTTCAACAATTACTTCAACAATATTTGTTATTTCTTTGCTCAATTCAACTTGTGGCACATCCTTGAATCCTGCTTTTAATTCTGAAGCCGACAATGATTGTAAGTCACCGACAAATAATGCTTTTGAGATACGCATTGCATCGTCTAATGCGAGCTTGACCATGGATGAAACGTGTTACATTTTCAGCTAAGGCTTTTTGTGCTTCACGTAAATGTGGTGCTTCATTTAACGATTTTTCTAATGCTTCAATTTCTTCTTTTTCTAAGAATGTAAAATATTTCAAGAATTTGATTACATCATCGTCTGTAGTGTTGATCCAAAATTGGTAAAATTCGTATGGACTCGTTTTTATAGCGTCTAACCAAACTGCGCCACCTTCTGATTTGCCGAATTTTTTACCATCTGATTTAACGACTAATGGAATCGTCAGTCCGTAAGCTTCTGTTTGGCCGTACATACGACGCATTAATTCAATTCCACTTGTGATATTGCCCCATTGATCAGAACCACCAACTTGTACTTTACAGTTGTAAGTGTTGTTTAAATGACCAAAATCAATTGCCTGAAGGATTGTATATGTGAACTCAGTGAACGAAATACCATATTCTAAACGACTTTGAATGGAGTCTTTACCCAACATGTAATTCACACCAACATGTTTACCGTAATCTCTTAAGAAATCAATCAAAGAAATTTGGCTTAACCAATCTCTATTATTAACCAGTTTAGCACCTTTATCAGTACCAAATTCGAAAATTTTATGCATTTGTTCACTGATGCCTTGAACGTTTAATTCAACTTGTTCTTCTGTTTGTAAGACACGTTCTTCAGATTTACCTGATGGATCACCAATCATACCTGTGCCCCCACCGATTAATACGAGTGGACGATGCCCATGTTCTTGGAATCTACGTAAAGTTAAAAATGGTAATAAATGACCGATGTGTAAACTATCTGCAGTTGGATCGGCACCACAGTATAATGTAACTTGTTCTTTATTCAATACATTCTCTATACCAGACTTCGTCTGTTTGTTGATAAATTAAGCCTCTCCATTTTAAATCTTCTAATAATGCATTTGTCATTGTATATACCTCCTATATTTATTAAGATATTGTTTCGAATAGATTTTAAATATCATCCAAAGTTTAATTTACTTTTAGCAAGTGCGACCGAATAACACTTAAAAAATAAAAAAACGCCCCTACAAATTAATGTAAGGGCGCATGCGCACGGTACCACCATACTTTAAGTCAAACAACTTTATTAATGATACGTTCATTAACTTAAACGTTTGGATGAGTGAAATCATTAAGGTGTATTCACATATGAATCATCGTTAGTTCACAGCAACCACTAACTCTCTGAAGATGACACCATATGTTACTTCTCCTTTATCCAAAAACGATATCGAATTGATGTTAATTATAAGTAACTCTATTTTAAAAGTCAATATCAAATATTATGTTATAATATTGCATACGTAAGGAGGTCAGACATGGAAAATCAAACACATGAAAATAATGTTCACAATCATTTACATAACTCTAAATTCTCTAAATTTGAAATTATCTATAAAAAATTAAAGCATCTTTTCATTGGCTTGTTTGCAATTTTCGCATGTACCTTTATTATTCTATTAGCCATATCGGTATTTTACTTCCAAAGTTTGACTGATGAATCTGTAAACATGTCAGATAACGAATTACGTACTAAATTGCTGAACATTGTTGGTAGTCAAGATATAAATTATAACAGTAAACATATTTTAACAGAATACAATGGATCAACAAATTCACTTATCGTAGGACCAAAACATGTGAATAGCAATGTGATAAAGGCGTTAACTTCTTCAGAAGACAGCTTGTTTTTCTATCATAATGGTATTTTACCAAAGGCTATTATTCGAGCTGTTGGTCAAGATATATTTAATACAGAAGCCGCAACTGGAGGCGAGCACCATCACACAACAACTCGTAAAAAATCAATTACTGACAAACGAAAAAACATATCATCGCAAAGCTAATGAACTCATCCTATCTATGCGAACTGAAAAGATTTTAACCAAAGATGAAATTATCTATACTTATTTGAATATCGTGCCTTTTGGACGTGATTATAATGGCACTGATATCACAGGTATCGCTTCAGCATCCTACAGTTTATTTGGAAAAGCAGCTACAAACTTAAATATCGCTGAATCAGCCTATCTGATTGGACTTTTACAAAGCCCTTATTATTACACTCCTTATGAAACAGATGGTTCACTCAAATCTGACGCTCAAATACAAATTGGTTTGGATCGCCAACACTATGTGCTCAAACGGATGTTAGTTGAAGGTGAAATTACTACTTATGACTTTAAAAAAGCTGAAAAATACAATATCAAACAACATTTAATGACAAAATAAAGTGTCTAGTTCATAAACTTCTCTGACAATTAAAAAAATAGCTGTGAAGAAATCTATCTTTATAGATTTCCTTACAGCTATTTTTAATATGTTTGTATTATATAATAGTTAAAATTTAGAATAGACCAATTGCATGTCCATCATCAGTAACATCCATGTTTAATGCTGCTGGTTTTTTAGGAAGACCAGGCATAGTCATGATTGCTCCAGTCAATGCAACAATAAATCCTGCGCCAGTTTTAGCTTCTAATTCACGAATAGTGATTTCAAAACCTTCAGGTGCGCCTAATTGTGTTGCATCATCCGAGAATGAATACTGTGTTTTAGCCATACAAACCGGATAATTATCCCAGCCATTTTCTTTAAATTGTTTAAGCTGTTTTTGTGCTTTGCTCGCTAAATGTAACTTTTGAGCCACCATAAATTTCTTTAACAATTGTTTCAATTTTTTCTTCAAGTGGTAAATCTAATTCGTATAAATGTTTGAAGTCTTGTGGTTCATCAAGCACCTCTAGCACTTCATTTGCTAAATCGATGCCGCCTTTACCACCTTTTTCCCAAACTTCAGTTAAAGCAAGTCTCACACCGTTCTCTTTTGCCCATTGTTGTACATATTGTGTTTCTTCTTCAGTATCATGTACGAACGCATTCAACGCAACTACAGGTTCTAAACCATATTTTTTAACGTTTTTAACGTGGCGTTCTAAGTTCACGATGCCTTTTTTAACCGCTTCAACATTTTCTTCTTTTAAGTTGTCTTTAGCTACACCGCCATGCATTTTAAGCGCACGAACTGTCGCAACTACTACAACTGCTGAAGGTTCAAATCCTGCTTCACGTGCTTTAATATCTATGAATTTTTCAGCACCTAAATCTGAGCCAAAGCCAGCTTCAGTTACAACAATATCTGCTAAGTCTCTTGCAGTTTCTGTTGCTAAAATTGAATTACAACCATGTGCAATATTAGCAAATGGCCCACCATGTACAAGGGCTGGTGTGCCTTCAATTGTTTGTACTAAGTTAGGTTTAATTGCATCTTTAAGGATCATAGCTAACGCGCCTTCTACTTTTAAATCAGCTACTGTAACAGGTTTACGTGATCTAGTATAACCTACAGTAATCCTACTGATTTTCGCTTTTAAATCATTAAGGTCATTAGATAAACAAAGAATTGCCATTATTTCAGAAGCAACGGTAATATTAAAGCCATCTTCTCTTGGAACCCCTTGCGTTGGTCCACCTAAACCTACATTTACATTACGTAATGCACGGTCATTCATGTCTAAAACACGTTTCCATTCAATACGTCTTTGATCGATTTCTAATTCATTACCTTGATGCATATGATTATCAATAAATGCTGACAGTGCATTATTTGCAGTAGTGATTGCGTGGAAGTCACCATTGAAGTGTAGATTTATATCTTCCATTGGTAATACTTGTGCATAGCCACCACCAGTTGCCCCACCTTTTATTCCGAAAATAGGACCTAAAGCTGGTTCACGTAACGCTACCATGACGCTTTTTTTAAGTTCGTTGAATGCATCTGCTAACCCAACTGTAACTGTCGATTTACCTTCACCTGCTGGCGTTGGACTCATAGCAGTAACTAATACTACTTTCCCCTTACCATTTTTTTGTTGAACTTGATTAATATCAATCTTAGCTTTATAGTGCCCGTATGGTTCTAATGCATCTGCGGGTATGCCCGCCTGCTTAGCAATGTCTCCAATCGGTTTTAATGTTGATTGATTTGCTATATCTAAATCAGATAAGTGTGCCAAATTCATTCGCCCCTTCTTAAATAAATTTTAAATCAATACATATATTTCCTATATATACTACTGATAAAAATAAATCCTTACATATTAATATTAACTAACTTATGTTGTGTTGTCGATTAATAGAGATAGCGCTTTCAAAATAATAAATGAATATTTTCACCTTATGTGACCTATGTTACGCTTAAATTGTTATTTTACACCAAAAAAACTCCCTGAATATCATCATAATCTTTAGTGTGTAGCATAAAGCACATACTTAAAGTTGATAATATAAAGGGAGTATAAAATAGCTTGTGTTATTTTATATTGAAAATACAGGTTAACTATTTATGATTAAACTAAGTAAAATAAAACTACTTTTTTGTTTAATTAGTCTTCCATTGTACTTAAATCGCCTTCAGGTAAATCAAGTTCCCAAGCTTTAAGGACACGACGCATAATTTTACCAGAACGTGTTTTAGGAAGTTTTTCTTTAAATTCTATTTCGCGTGGTGCGGCGTGTGCGGCTAAACCTTCTTTAACAAATACGCGAATTTCTTCTTTTAGTTCATCTGAAGCTTCATACTCTGGGCGTAAAGCAACAAATGCTTTAATAATTTCTCCTCTTACTGGATCTGGTTTACCAATCACACCTGCTTCGCAACCGATTCATGTTCTACTAGTTTCGATTCTACTTCAAAAGGACCTACACGTTCGCCTGCCGTCATGATAACGTCATCTACACGACCTTGGAACCAATAATAGCCATCTTCATCTTTGTAAGCAGAGTCTCCAGAAACATACCAATCACCAATAAAGTATGAATCATATTTTTCAGGATTTTTCCAAATAGAAACCATCATAGATGGCCATCCTTTTTTAATTGCAAGGTTGCCCATTCGATTTGGTGGCAACTCGTTACCTTGATCATCAACAATAGATGCTTCTATACCTGGTAACGGTTTACCCATTGACCCTAATTTAACATCCATAGATGGATAGTTAACGATCATATGGCCCCCTGTTTCAGTCATCCACCACGTATCTAAGACACGTTTACCAAAGACATCTTTTGACCATTTAATAACTTCAGGATTAAGCGGCTCACCTACAGATAAGATACTTTTTAGTGATGATAAGTCGTATTTGTCGATAATATCATCGCCGGCACTCATCAACATTCTTAATGCAGTTGGCGCCGTATACCATATTGTAACTTTATATTCTTCAATCATGCCGTACCACGCTTCAGGTGAGAATCTACCTCCAACGATACAATTTGTCACACCATTTAACCAAGGACTGAAAATACCATATGAAGTACCTGTCACCCAGCCCGGATCAGCTGTACACCAATATACATCGTCTTCTTTAAAATCTAGTACATATTTACCAGAAATATAATGAACGAGCATTGCTTTTTGAGCATGTAATACACCTTTAGGTTGGCCTGTTGATCCTGAAGTATAATGCAATATCAAACCGTCATCTAAGTTTAACCATTCTGTTTCAAATTGGCCACTCGCATTTTTAAATTCACTATTAAAGTCAACATATTCACTATCTACTTCTTCATCTACGACTACAATCGTTTCTAAATGTGGTAATTTATCTTTAGGAATACGTGGCAATAATGCATTCGTCGTCACAATCACTTTCGCTTCACTATTTTCTAAACGATCTGCAACAGCTTTTTCCATAAATGCTTCAAATAACGGTCCTACAATTGCACCTATTTTTAATATTCCAAATAAAGCAAAATAAAGTTCTGGTGTTCTAGGCATAAATACAAAAACGCGGTCACCTTTCTCAATGTTTGCTTTATCTTTTAATACATTTGCGACTTTATTAGAATTTGATTTCATTTCTTCAAAAGTATAACTTTCTTTACGCTTATCATCTTTATAATGTAATGCGATTTTTTCACCATTACCTTCATCCACATGGCGGTCAATACATTCATGTGCCATATTGATCTTACCAGTTTCTGACCATGAAAATGCTTTTTCTATTTCTTTCCAATCAAAATTTGCGTATTCTTTTTCATAGTCTTGTAGGTTAAAATTTCCATTTTCCCCTTTGTATACTTCTACTTTCATTTTGAATCCCCCTCTTAATGAAATCGCTTGCTTAAAAATTATTATAACTAACATTGTCAAAATTTTCAAAATAATAGTGTGTAAACGAATACATTATTGTGTTATTTTAAACTTTTTTAACTTATAATAGAGTTATATTAGATTGTTTACTGTATGCGTATGCGGTAGTTTGGAGTGAAAAAATGGAACATATAAAAACATATCAATCTCAAACTTATCATTTGGAGCAAGGAACATTTGTGATAGAAGGTCCTGTTTCAAGAAATAACCTTGAATCTATGACATTTGATGATGGGCTCTTTGCATTTCGCCCACCTGAGGATCAATTTGAAGCCATAAAAGAAATTAGTGAATTAGAAGAAGGCAGAATTTTTGTACTACGTAATTCACAACATATTATTGGCTATGTCACCTATCATTATCCAGACCCATTAGAACGTTGGTCTAGTGGTAATTTGGAATACTTAATAGAATTAGGCGCTATAGAGTTAAGCCTAGCCTATCGTGATTTACATTTAGGCAGTGAACTTATCAAAGTCAGTTTAGCGACTGATGAATATGAAGATTACATCGTGTTAACTACTGAATATTATTGGCATTGGGATTTGAAAAATTCTGGACTTGATGTATATGAATATAAAAAATTAATGCAGAAATTGATGGGTTATGGGGGCCTTGAAGTATTTGCAACAGATGATCCAGAAATTACAAGTCATCCTGCTAATTGTCTTATGGCAAGAATTGGTTCAAGAATTTCTATAGAACAATTACAAGCATTTGATGACATTCGATTTATGAATCGCTTTTTCTTTTAAAGGGGAGAAACATATGAGTAATACGCAACAATCAACGGGCTTTGTCTATTCTAATGAAATACTGCAATATCGTTTTAGTAATAGCCATCCATTTAATCAAATGAGATTAAAATTAACAACAGAATTATTAACAGATTTAGGATATTTAAAATCACATCATATTATTAAACCACGTATAGCTAATGATACCGAATTATCATTAATTCATTCTCATGATTATATTCAAGCGATCAGACGTGCTTCACATGGTATTTTAAGTGACAATGAAGCTAAGAAGTATGGATTAGATGGGGATGATACCCTACAATTTAGAATGATGCATAAGCACAGTGCACGCATTGTGGGTGGCGCATTGAATTTAGCTGATCACATCATGGATGATACAGTCACCAATGGTTGCCATTTAGGTGGTGGTTTACATCATAGCCTACCCGGCCGTGCAAATGGTTTTTGTATTTATAATGATGTTGCAGTTACAATCGCCTATCTCATACAGAAATATGGGCAACGCGTGCTATGTATTGATACAGATGCACACCATGGTGATGGGACCCAATGGAGTTTTTATACAAATGATCAAGCCTTAATTTATTCGATACATGAAACTGGAAAATTTCTTTTCCCTGGTTCTGGACGTTACACAGAACGTGGTAGCGAACAAGGTTTTGGCTATACAGTAAATATTCCACTTGAACCTTATACAGAAGATGATTCATTTCTGGAAATATTTAAAGAAACGATAGAGCCTATAGTAGCTTCATTTAAACCAGATATCATTGTGAGTGTGCATGGTGTTGATATTCACTACTTAGATCCACTCACGCATTTAAACTGTACGCTTGAATCACTATATCAAATTCCATATATCATTAAAGATTTAGCAGATAAATACACAAATGGTAAAGTATTAATGTTTGGTGGTGGCGGCTATAATATTTGGAAAGTTGTCCCACGTGCTTGGAGCCACGTTTTTTTAGCTTTAATCGGAGAAAAACCACAAACTGGTCGTTTGCCTGATAAATGGTTAACAAAATGGCAACAATACGCACCTTGCGAACTACCACAAACTTGGACCGATGAAAAAACTGACTATCACATCATACCTAGACAAAAAGAAATTACGGAAACCAATTTAAAATATGCTAAACAAGTGCTGAGTTGGTTTTAAATAAATCTACATCACATATACTGAGTTAAATCTTTAATTTAAATAAAAAACGAAATTCTTAATTAATAAGAATTTCGTTTTTTGTATTTCATTATAGTTTAATAACATTGATTGTTAATTATACTTTGCTATATCTACAAAAATTTTATTTTGTAGTACCTCTATACTCAACTCTATGAGGTAAAATCACATTAGGCTCGTCGATTTCTTCATCATTCATATATTTAGTAAGAAGTCTCATACCCACTGCCCCAATATCGTATAACGGTTGGATTACACTAGATAATTGAGGTCTTACCATTTCAACAAGTCTAGTATTGTTAAAACTTACAATTTGTAATGACTCCGGAACATTAATCCCTGCATCTTGAGCGACATGAACTAGGCCAATTGCTTGTTCATCACTGATTGATAAAATTGCATCTGGCTTAGCAGATTTCAAAGCATCAAATGCACGTAGACCATCTTTATACGTTTCATTACCATTAAAAATCAATCCTTCATTTAATGAAAGTTTATGCTCTGCTAAGACGTCTTTTAATCCTACTAGCACATCTTCTTGTGCTTTTTTAGAATAATCGCCGCCCACAAAAGCAAACGTTTTTGCACCGTTTTCGATTAATTGATTTGTAATTTGTTTAGTTGCTGATTTGAAATCAATATTTACAGATGAAATACCTTCATCTTTACCATTTGTACCTGAAACTACTACAGGAACTGATGTTTTATTAATCAATTCTTTGATTTCTTCTGAAATTGTTCCACCTAAGAAAATAATACCATCTACTTGTTTACTTAATAGGTTGTTAAATATTTCTTTTTCTTTACTTGGATCATTATCAGAATTTGAAATAATTGAATGGTATTTATACATTGTTGCTATATCTTCTAACCCTCGAGCAAGTTGCGAATAATAGACATTTGAAATATCTGGAATAATAACGCCTACTGTTGTTGTTCGTTTACTAGCTAATCCTCTTGCTACTGCGTTTGGACGGTAGTTCAATTTATTAATAACATCGTTTACTTTGTCACGTGTTTCGGGTTTAACATTTTGATTACCATTAACAACACGTGAGACAGTTGCCATAGATACTCTTGCTTCTCTAGCTACATCATATATAGTTACAGTCATAATTTCCTCCTTGAAAGCGATTTCTTTATTATTATACTCTGTTTTCATAACATTTTCAAAGTTTACCATATTTTCACTAAATGTAAAATAGTTTTGTTTTGAATGTCATAATTATGTCATTTTATAAAATTATAAACCTACTAAATGTATTATATTTCTTATTTTCAGTGAAAACAAACCTTTTTCGTTTAAATTTTTATGTTTTTCATTAAAATCAAGTGTAATTTGATGATTCATCATTTATTTTTTATTTTATATTTAAATATGCTATTCAGTTAGCACGTCACTCCAAAGCATGAGCATTTTATAAATTACCACAATATGCTTCATTCATTTCAAAAATAGTATAAAGACACAAAAAACCCTTATTACAATTACTAATCAAGTAGTAACGTAACAAGGGCTATATATATATTATTTTAATTGTTTGTTATTGTACATATCAGCTAATGGTCTAATTTCATTATAGAAATTCTCGAATTCATCGAAATCCATTTGTTGACCACTATCGCTTAATGCAACTGATGGATCAGGGTGGACTTCAGCCATGATGCCATCTGCGCCTACTGCTAAGCCGGCTTTAGCTGTTGGTAACATGATATCTTTACGTCCTGTACTGTGTGTAACGTCAACCATTACTGGTAAGTGTGTACCTTGTTTTAAAATAGGTACTGCAGAAATATCTAATGTGTTTCTTGTTGCTTTTTCGTAAGTACGGATACCGCGTTCACATAGAATAATGTTTTCATTACCTTGAGAAGCAATGTATTCTGCTGCAAAGATAAATTCTTCAATTGTTGCAGATAAACCACGTTTTAATAATACTGGTTTATTTGAACGACCTGCTTCTTTTAATAATTCAAAGTTTTGCATATTACGTGCACCAATTTGGAATACATCTAAATAATCATCTGCTACTTCAAAATCTGCAGGATTTACAATTTCACTAACTACATTCAGGCCGTATTTGTCTTTAGTATTTTTAAGAATCTTAAGACCTTCAACACCTAATCCTTGGAAATCATATGGAGATGTACGCGGTTTGAAAGCACCACCTCTAATGAATTTTTCGCCTCTAGCTTGTAAATTAGCCGCAACTGCATCAACTTGTTCTTGAGATTCAACTGAACATGGTCCAAATACGAATGATTTATTACCACTTCCAATAATGCCCCCATTATCGAATTGTACTATTGTATCTTCTGGTTTTAATTTTCTTGATACATATAAATGTTTTTCATTTTCAGATTTTTGTAAATCAGTAGAGGCTTTAAAAATTTCCTTGAATAATTGTTTAATCACATTATCGTTAAATGGACCTTCATTTTTATCTAATAGTTTGTTAATCATTTCTTTTTCACGTTGAGGATCGTACACTGCTGTACCCTGCTTACGTTTTTCCTCACCAATGTTTTGTGCTATTTTCCCTCTTTTAGATAAAAGATTTAAAATTTCTTCATTAATATCAACAATCTCGCTTCTGAATTCTTGTAATTTGTCTGTCATTTTATTCACCTCTATGAAAAATTTAAAATCGATATTTTATTCTGCTTTAAAGCGATAAAATATTTGTTAAACGTAATTCTAACAATAACTACTTATAAGTTCAAGTAATGATTGTTAAAATTTCACTTTCTGTAAGTGAATATCCCTAATGGTAACTGAATTTTCAGTCATTTACCAGTAATATTTTACACTATTCTTTCATTTTCTATAATTTATTAACTTAAGTTTCATTTAATTCAATTTATTGCCATATAAATGCTCAATTGTACTTTCTAAATAATGATTTACTCAAACATTTATTAAATAAATACATTGTTTATCTCATAATTATTTTTGCTTTAAAAAGCACTAAAAAAGGATTGGCATTAATTTTAAGCGTCCATTATAAATTTGCAAAGCACATTGCACGTTGAGGCATCAAAATGTAGCTATATCGTCTAATCAATCAAATATATGCAATAAAGCATTTGTAGGCATTCTAGATGACTTAAATAACGTTCTAGATGCATCATAGTTATTTGTGTAATTATAATACTTCAAAAATAGTAACATAATCGTTTTAAGAGGCTCAATGAGTATAATAAATTCTAATTCGTATTACACTTAACATGACCTAGCTAATAAAAAGTATAAATTAAAAAGGAATCGAACAAAACATGTTCGATTCCTTTTATTATATTTCAATTTTAGTAATGATTAATCATTAAAAGTTCTTTTGTCTATTTTACTTTGAGCTTTTTCTGATTTTTTCAACTGCGATCTGTTTTTAGAGTAAGTTGGCTCATTATGTCCACCTTTACTTTGTTGTGCTTCACTATCGTCTGTTGTTTTATCAGTCTCTACTTCATCATGCACAAGGATGCCATCTTTAAATGATGATGTCTTATCTGTTGTATTAGTAGTGGTCGCGTTCTGTTGCCCTTCACTTGCACTTTGGTTGCTAATATCAGTTTCTGCTTCATTATGAACAATAATACCATCTTTGAAACTTACAGTTTTATGTGTCTGTTTTACACGTTGTTCTGCTTTTTCTGGTTTTGCAATCGTATTACTTTTATTTTTGTCTGCAGAGTTTTCTACTTTATCAGTTGATTCTACCGCATGACCAACTTTAGGTGTTACTAAATTAGGCACATCTTTTTTTGTGCTTTGTTTAGGTGTTTCTGGTTTTAATAAACTTGCTGTGTTTTCTGCAACTTTATTATCGTCATTTAAAGCTTTGTTTTTATTTTTAGCCGCTAACGCTAATCCAGATGCTGTGACAGTACCTGCTAAAGCGCCCGCTTTCAAATGATCATTATTTTTACTTTCATCTTCTTTTGAGTCTTTAGTAACTAAGTTAGGCGCATCTTTTTGATTATCACCTTTCGTTGTTTCTTCAGATTTCAAAAGATTATCAGTGTTTTCTGCAACTTGTGAATCATTATTTAATGATTGCTTTTTATCCTGTGCAACTTTAGCTAAACTACCTGCCGCTATTGCACCACCTGTTGCTCGCAGCTGCAGTTTTTGTACCTTTATTATTTGAAGGTGTAGTAGTGGAATCAGCTAAGTTATTATCTGTCGCTTCTTCTTTAATAGCATTCTGTTGCGCACTGACCTCGTCCTCAGTCGGTTCTGAATTGGGATCAATATGTGTTGTTGTGTCGTCACTCTGATCCAAATTATTATCATCTTGTAGATCTTGTGCTTGTGGTGACGTATCTGCTAAATTGTTGTCTGAAGTTTCTTGCTGAATCGCCGCTTTTTGAGCGACTAGTTCAGAATCTGTTACTTCAGTATCTTTGTTTTGCGCATCTGCGACTGTAGATTTAATACTATCTACTTGTTGTTCAGCATCTGTTTGTTCGCTTTCAGACTGCTCAATAATACTAGATTTAAAACGTGAGTCATCTTCAGAATCAACTTGAGATTTATCTTTAGTGCGTGACTTGCTTATAGAAATTAATCCAACAGCTGAGCCAATAAATGCACCGATTAGAAATCCGTAAACAAACTCATTTCTGGCACCTTTAGTAAAATATTCTGGCACTTCATAACTTTCTACATTTCTTTCGTAATTATCACGGTTATAGTACTTCATAATTGAATGCCTCCTATAACAAATGCACTTAAATAAGTTTCATACCTCATTTAAGTGCATTTGTTTGTTTAAATATACGAATTATTTATTATCTACACGTGTAGTATAGCTATGATTAGAATCATCTGCTACACTGCTCGCTTTATAATTTGCACTATCTCTACGATTTCTTCTGTTTTGCCATTTGTCAGCAACTTCCATTGCTACATTTGACCATTGAACTACTTGAGAAATTTTATCTTCATTTTGAGAAATATTGTGCGTGATTGAGTTTGTAACTCTATCAACTGAACCATTTAACGTTTGAGCTGATTCACCGATGCCTTTCACTGCATCAACTACAGAATTCAAACGATCTGATTTGTCTTGGATATCTTCAGTTAAGCGATTTGCTTTATGAAGTAAGTCCGTAGATTCACGTGTAATACCTTGAATTTGTCCTTCAACACCATCAAGAGTTTTTGCAACGTGATCTAAGTTTTTCTTAACTGAAAGTAAAATTACAACGATACCAATTACTAAAATAAGAAAAGCAACCGCCGCAATAATACCAACTATAGGTAAAATCCATTCCATTTAAAACGCCTCCTATTAATCATATGTTGTTATTTAATATAAATACCCAAATCATTTTAACATAAACATATTAAAATGAGGTAGTAACACCCATTTCTTTCATATAAGCACGTTGAATCTTTTGAATATCGCCCGCACCCATAAATAAAATAACTGCATCACTATATTGTTCTAACGCATTCACAGTAGTTTCATCAATTAATGTCGCATTATCAATTCTTTGGAGTAAATCTTGAATTGTTAAATTACCAGTGTTTTCTCTTATTGAACCAAAAATTTCACATAAGAAAGTTTTATCTGCTAAATTTAAACTTTCAGCAAAATCATCTAAGAATGCTTGTGTTCGACTAAAAGTATGAGGCTGGAATACAGTTACAACTTCTTTATTCGGATATTTCTTTCTAGCTGTCTCAATTGTAGCACTAATTTCTCTAGGATGGTGTGCATAATCGTCAACTAATACTTGTTTTCCCACTTTTGTCTCATTAAATCTTCTTTTTACGCCACCAAATGTTTCTAAGGCTTCTTTTATATTATTTACATCCAAACTTTCAAGATAGCTCACTGTAATTACAGCAAGTCCATTTAATATATTATGATCACCAAATTGTGGAGATAAGAACGTATCATAATATTCATTTTTAATGTATACATCAAATTTAGTTCCATTTTCACTAATTTGTAGGTTATCCGCATATACATCATCATTTTTTGAAAACCCATAATAATATACTGGAACATCTGCTTCTATCTTACGTAAATGATCATCATCACCCCACGCAATAATTGCTTTTTTAACATTATGTGCCATTTCTTGGAAAGCACTAAATACATCTTCAACATCTTTAAAGTAATCAGGGTGATCAAAATCAATGTTAGTCATAATAGCATAATCAGGATGATAGCTTAGGAAATGTCTACGGTATTCACAAGCTTCGAATGCGAAATAATCACTTGCGGGAATACCTAAACCAGTGCCATCTCCAATTAAAAATGATGTCTTTTTATCCCCATTCATCACATGTGACAATAAACCAGTTGTAGATGTTTTACCATGTGCACCTGTTACAGCTACAGATGTATACTGACTGATAACATGACCTAAAAAGTCGTGATAGCGTATGACATCTAGTTTTAATTCATTCGCTTTAACAACTTCTTCGTGTGAATTTGGAAATGCGTTACCTTGAACAATAACCATGTCTTCTTTTATATTGTTTTCATCAAAAGGTAATATTTGAATACCTTTATTTTGTAATGCTACCTCTGTAAAAACATAATTATTTATATCTGAACCTTGTACTTCATTTCCAAGATCATGCATTATTTGTGCTAATGAACTCATGCCGGCGCCTTTTATGCCGACAAAATGATAATGTGTCATTGTAACACTCCTTTATCTCTATTTAATTCTCATTCAAATCTGATTCTGTAATGTATACATCTCTTGGTTTTGAACCATTTGCTCCAGAAACATAACCTAATTGTTCTAATTGGTCTACAATTCTCGTCGCACGATTATAACCGATTTGGAAATGGCGTTGTACTAATGAAGTAGAAATATGACCTTCTTTCAACATAAAACTACATACATCATCGAATAAACTATCCTGAGGTTGTGCTTCCGTTTTTTTCAATAATTCTTTTTCTTCAAATAAATATTCTGGATCTCTTTGTTGTTTTATAAAATCAACAACATCATCTATTTCATCATCCGATACAAATGTGCCTTGAACACGTATCGGTTTATTCATACCACTGCCTAAATAAAGCATATCTCCATAACCTAACAAGCGTTCAGCGCCGCCACTATCTAAAATGGTTCTTGAATCAACGCTAGATGATACCATAAATGCAATTCTTGTAGGTATGTTTGCCTTAATTAAACCTGTAATGACATTTACTGATGGACGTTGTGTTGCTACTAACATATGAATCCCACATGCACGGGCTTTTTGAGCAATACGTGCGATAGATTGTTCTACTTCTTGTGGCGCCATCATCATTAAATCAGCTAATTCATCTATTACTATAACAATTTTTGGCATTCTATCTTCGTAAGTTGCTTTCTTATTAAAAGCAGTAATATTTCTTACGTGATATTTTGCGAACACTTTATAACGACGTTCCATTTCTTCTACAGCCCATTTTAAGCTTTGTGTCGCCGCTTTTACGTCAGTAATAACAGGCGCTACCAGATGTGGTAAATCATTATATGGTGCCAATTCTACCATTTTAGGATCAATAAGTAATAATTTTAGCTCTTCTGGATGATTTTTATATAATAATGACATTAAGATACTATTTATGCACACAGATTTACCTGAACCAGTTGCACCGGCTATAAGTGCGTGTGGGGTTTTAGATATATCCATTAGTAAAGGTTCGTTATTAATTCTAAGCCCCATAGCAACAGTTAATTTAGACTCTGCATTTTTAAATGTGGGATCTTCAATAATTGAACGTAAATTGACTGTGGTAGCGTTCTGATTAGGAACTTCTATACCTACAAGGCTAGTACCAGGGATTGGTGCTTCTATACGAATATCTTTAGCCGCAAGTGCCATTTTAATGTCGTCTTGCAATGCAGTGATTCGAGAAACTTTGACACCTTTTTCTACTGATAATTCAAAACGTGTGACACTTGGTCCTTCAGTAACGTTTTGAACTTCAGCGGGTACATTAAAATAGTAAAACGCATCATTCAATTCTTGTTTTTTATCTTCAATCCAAGCGTTATCAATTTCATGTTGTTTAGGTTCTTCTAATAAATCTAAGTTAGGCAACTTAATATTTGGCCCTCTTCTAATTGTTGGCTTACCACTGTCGTCAGTTGTCTTGTTAGCGTCTAATTGATTGTGTGCCATCTCGGGTTTTAATTTCGGCTCTTGATTTTGTGTTATTGGTGACGTCTGTTCATTATTAATTTCAGTTTCCTTATGCTCCGCATGTTGAGCGGAGTCAACTGAAGATGGATTTATTTCATCGTCATGTTTTTCTGACGTTCCATGATTGATAGATTGTTCACTATGATTTGATGCATCCATAGTAGTTGATGGATGTTCTGTTATTTCGGGCGTTGATGTCAGATTTTGCTCTTGTTGCTCTTGTTGCTCTTGTTGCTCTTGTTGCTCTTGTTGCTCTTGTTGCTCTTGTTGCTCTTGTCCAACTGTTTCATCTTTAACTACACTTTCAGTACCAAGATCATTGGATTCAATTTCTTTACTTTCATTTTGTGATGATTGTGATGTGTTACTTGAATTTGTAAAATGCTGATTACTATTCTTAGGTTTTTTAGCATCCATCATACGTTTTTTGTCAGAAGGTGTCATAACAACATTAAATGGCTTGCTACCTTTTCTAATTGATGTTTGATTGCTACTTGTAGTCGCTTCACTTGATTCAGTTGTTTCATTTTTTAGTACACTTGATTGCGTACTACTAGGATTAAGCTGTGTTTCTTGATCAACCACTTCATCTTCGATTTCAAATTGGTCTGTATCAGATTGCTCTGTATTGTATTGTGCTGAATCTTGTTGTACTTCAGCTATTTCATTAGATACAGATTCCGATGACATCTCTGATTCTGACGGTTGTGTCATATCTTGAGCACTATTTAGTTCTGTTTCAGTCGCTAACTCCTGATCTTCACAATGTATTTCGCTCTCGCCCTCAGATATAATACTATCCGCTTCTGTTAATTCATTTTGTGGGCTTGTCACTTCTCTATATTGAGCGTCTGATATATCTTCATTATCTTCTATTTCTACATAAAGATTTTCATCAGAAATATTTTCATTATTATCTTCAACTGTATTTAAAGTATCATCGTTTGAAATGGTTGTTTCGACATCATCATTTAATGATTTGTACTCAGTTGATGCATGATTTTCAATGTCACTATCAGGCGATTCTGATTCTAAATCTGCATCTACATTTACGTATTCATCATTAATTGTATGTACATCACGCACATGATCTAAATCAATTTCTTCATAATTAAATGGTGATGTAGCGCCTAAGCTGCTTTCATCCTCATTTTGTTGACTATCATCGGATAGTTGAGCGTCTTGAATCGATGCTTCTGTTTGATGTTCAGAAACATTTTTATTTTTGCTCTCTTCGTCTAAAGAGCTTTCTCCAATAAAATGGTGTGCTTGTTTGGCATACATTTCATCTATTGCTTTTTGTATGCTGTCTTCGTTATTATCTTGGTTTTCTTGACGTTTTTGTTGCAACGCTTTTTTGAATTGGCGTTTTTGAAGTACTTTACGTTCACGTTCTCTTCGAATTTCTTCTACGATTTGTGATGCGTAAATATTTTCAATATTAATTGCGTTGTTTACTTTAGGTTGTTCATTTGAAGATCGGCTGCTTTTGTTCAGAAAGTTGTTGTGACTGTTCATTATCTTCTTCCACTTGCGCTTCTAAATAGTCATTATCTTCAAAAGAATATGGTTGCTGATTATCAACTTGTAAATTTTCATCGTCTGTTGCATCATTTGATGGTTCTACAAATTGGTCATTATAAATTTTAGTGTCATGTATTTCAGATGATTCCTGTGCTAGAGTTTGTGATTGTGTTTTGTTATCTTCATCATTTGAAACTTGCTCGCTATTTCCGTTTTCAGTTTCGTCTGAAGGTTTTATAACACCGTTTTCCAGCGGGTGTGGCTTTTGAGTACCAAATATTGCAGATGGCACTTCACTCGCTTTAAAATCACTCTCATGATACATAGGTATGTCTCTTTTAGTTTTCTTAGAAGCATTTGCACGTAAAACATCAGTTTGTATTCTCATTCGTTGACCTTTATGAGATTTTGGTTCTCGTTTTGGTTCTGAATATGTTTCTTTTTGTGACGGCTGATTTTCTGTTTGTGTATTAACATCATTAGAAGCTGTCTTATCATACATATGTCTACGTCTTCTCTGCTTATGATTAGCATTTATTGAGTCTGAAGCATGACGGTCACTATGTTGTTGATTACCATAATCTGAACTATCTTTTGAAATTGAATCTTCTTCTGGATGCTTGGCTTCATTCGCTTCTTCTAAAATACGCATTGGAAACCTGAATTTTCCTTTGGGTCTTTCATAAACATCATTGTTCTGAGGAAGTAATGAATCTTGTTCTTCTTGTTGTGTAGCTTTTTGACGTCGTTGGTTTCTTTTACTAAGATAATCTTCTGTAGAATCATTATCTTCTCCAAATAACTTGTCGAACCTGACTCATTCGTACATTACCTCCTTTTATTCTTCAAAAAATGCTTGGCCAACTGTATAATCATCAGATAAGACCATAATCCCTTTTTCTTGAGGTGCATTGGGTAAATCAAGTTCCTTCATAGAACAAATCATACCACTTGAAGCTACACCTCTTAGCTCAGCATCTTTAATAACCATACCACTTGGCATTACAGCGCCTACTTTAGCCACTACTACTTTTTGTCCAGCATCTATATTAGCCGCACCACAAACTATCTGTAACTTTTCAGTACTTACATCAACACTAAGCACACTTAATTTATCAGCATCTGGGTGCTTTTCTTTAGTTTCAACATAGCCTACAACAAACTTAGGAGATAAATCTGCCTTTAATTTAAATGTAAATCCGAGCATCTTCAATGGCTTTTTGAAATTCATTAACTAATGTTTCAGTTAACTTAACATGTCCATTTCCACTTATAGTTGATTTTTCTGATACATTAAAAATGTTATAACCTACAACTTGTGATTCACTTTTAATTTCAACAACATCACCTTTATACTCATAGTTGAACTCACCGCTAGTTGGTTCAACTTGTAAAAATGCAACGTCTCCTACTGCTTCTTTATTATAAAATAAATTCATATCTATATACTCCTTATTTCTTATCTTTATTTTCGTATTGTTTTCTTGTTGCTTCTAATCTTTGTATCACGTTAGGATCTCTTTTTTGTTTGTTATTTTTTCCTAAGATGAAAATAGGCTCAAAATGACCTTTGTCGTAACCTAATGATAATGATGTGATAGGCACTAAGCCTTTTGTAAAGAATTCCATAGTTAAATGTGCCATTACGTCATAACCCGTTTTATTACGGATATCTGCAATAATCAAGACATCTTGATGTGGCACTGCAACTAACATTTCTCCTTCACATTGGTCTTGTATTTCATTTAAAAATGTTGTATTTAAGATTCTACTCGCATCATAGCCATCGTTAGAGTTAATAAAGTAAAATATATTGCCTTTTACTTCATCTGTAGTATATTTATTTTCTAATTTTCGCACATTAAATAAAGCCATTTCTTTTAATTGTTGCTTAGATAACTTCATTGACTCTAACATTTTTTCATCCATAAGACGATATGATTTCCCTAGATCAACTACATAGTAAATATTTGTTTCTGCAGTGTGTTCTTCTATAACAAATGCATTACCATCTTTGTCTTTTTTATCAAAGCTTGGGGATCTCAGTACTGGCATGATTTGAGCACTATTAACCTCTGATAGCCCCTCCCCTTTCATTTGTTCAATTGCTTCTTCTACATAATATACAATTTCATCTACTATATTTTCTTTTTGTTCTTTATATTTAGCTACTATCGTAGCAACTTTAACAGTGACACCCTTGCCATTGTCTACTCTAGATATACGTAGCGTTTCATCTTCACGATTAAAAGTAAACTTTACTTCTGGTTTGCTTAATCGATCTTTTAATTTATCTCTCATTTGAAAGACATTCATTGTTAACACTCCTATTTACGTGCCTTATTATAGTTTACAATAAATACACCCTTAGGAACAGAAAAAATGTAAGTTCTAAGGGTATATATTTTTATATTTCAACATTAATTATTTACGAAGTAAAATTTTTTATAAAGAAGCTAAAAAGTTATCAATTTGTTCAATGGATTTTCTTTCTTTTCCAATATAACTACCGATTTGTGAGCCATTACGGAAAACTAAGAAACTTGGTATACCCATAATTCCATTTTCCACACAAATATCTATAAATTTATCTCTATCAACTGAGATGAATTTGTAATTAGTGTATTTTTCCTCCAACTGTGGTAATTCAGGTTCAATCACTTTACAATCAGGACACCAATCAGCCGTAAATAAAAATACTGTTTGCTCGTTTTTAAGTTGCTCAAATTGTTGTTCAGTTTCTAATTGTTGCATCCAATCACTCCTTAGTGTGTTATTTATATTGTAATTCTTCAATTTTAGAATCATCTAATTGAGTTGTAGCTTGTGTTAATAATGCTCTTGCGACTTCGTAATCTCTTATATCAAACACTGCATTTGTACTATGGATATATCGTGCACAAACTCCAATTACTGCGGTTGGGATACCGATTTTTGCTTTGTGGATTTCTCCACCATCAGTACCACCAGGTGAAATATAATATTGATGCTTAATTTTAAATTGGTCAGCTAAATCTAATAGGTAATCTCTAAGAATTGGTTTAAGTAGCATCGTACCATCTTTAATTCTAATTAATGTGCCGGCACCTAATTCTCCAGATAAATTCTGTTTACCTTTCATATCATTAGCTGGTGAACAGTCTACTACAAAAGCCACATCAGGGTCTATCAATTCAGCAGACGCTTTAGCTCCTCTTAAACCAACTTCTTCTTGGACATTAGCACCTACATATAAGTCATAGCCAAGCTCTACATCTTTTAATAATTCCAATAATTCAATGCTAAGCAGACAACCATAACGATTGTCCCAAGCCTTACTTGAGAAACGATGCTCTGATAATTGTGTGAACGGTGTTTCTGGAACAATTGAATCACCAATTTCAATGCCACGTTTTCTTACCTCTTTTGGATTTTCACAGCCAATATCTAAAAGTAAATCTTCTATTTTAGGTGCACCTTCATTACCTGTCCTAAAATGTTTAGGTATATTCGCCACCACGCCGATGATTTCTTCATTTTTACGCGATTTTACTTTAAGTCGTTGACCTTGCCAAATATCTGTAGCAACGCCACCCAAATTTGTAAATTGTATCATACCGTTTTCTGTAATATTTGTAATCATAAAGCCAATTTCATCCATGTGAGCGACCACCATTACACGCTTTGGATTCTTTACTTTCGAACGTTTAACACCGTAAATGCCACCCATGCGATTATAAACAAACTCATCTACAAATGGTTCTAATTCTGATTTCAGGTATGCTTTTACATCATCTTCAAAACCAGGTGCCCCATGTAATTCTGTTAATGTTTTCATTCTAGCTAATGTTTTATTATTGTCTATATTCAATGTCTCTCACTCCTTACTATTTATTATATCATCTTCATTATGGTAAACTATAAATATGACTTTATTGGAGGTAGATTGTGTTATGTTAAATAAAAAGAATTGGCTTATCATCTTATTTATTTCACTAACAACAATTGTCGGAGTGGCTTATTTTTATAAACGTCAAAAAGATCTACAATATCACGATCCAGATAAAATTATTACTGAAGTAAGAACATACTTTATGAATGTTGTAGGATCTTATATATTGAATGAACCGATTACGTATAAAAAATCCGATGATAATTTTATTGTTTTTCAAGGTGGTATTACCACACAAAACAATAAAACATTAACATATTATGACTTTTTTGCAGATGCAAAAAGTGGAGAAGTTATAGATATTATTGAATGTGAATCATAAAAGGTTAAAGTTTTGAACATGTAATGTATCAATCGCTCAAAGCACTGATAAACATTACAAGACAAGAGATAAAGGTTTACACTGTATAGACACAAGGACCACACCCATCCGTTTCTAAAACAGTGATTATCCATATCTCTTCGTTCATAACTTTAACCTTTTTAATTTCTCGAAATATAAGTTTCTATTTCATTCAATTTATTCTTATCAAATTTCACAGCAAAGTAATTAGCATCATGATAGTATAAGAACCAATAATCTTGCATAATATAGTTTGGAATTAAACGTTCTTTCTCTCTTATGGATTGCATAGGATAGTCATCATATGCTGTTACCCACAATGGATTTCTATGAGCCAGTGTCGGGAAGATGTCTCCCATGTGCACTGCTTTTTCTCCTTCACTTTCTATTGTTACTACTGAATGTCCGTAACTATGTCCCCCAGTATGACGAATTTGAATGCCAGGATATATTTCTATCTCTTTCTCAAAAAGCATTAATTTATTTTTAAAATCTCCATTATTTTTCTGCCAGTAAGTCGATTTACTACGTATATTTGGACTTTGGAACTCATGCCATTCGTCTTGTTGAATGACATGGATTGCATTACTGAAAATAGCGTGCCCATCGTTATCCGTTAGCCCAGTCGCATGGTCAAAATGAAGATGAGTCATTAATACATAATCAATATCCTCTAGTGTTAGATTTAACGCTTTTAAATCATTTTCCATATCACTCTCATAATGGACACCAAATATTTTACGTTCTTTATCAGTTAATTTTCCCGCACCAACACCAGTATCAACAACAATATTTTTGTCCTCAGTTTGGATAAGTATCGGATGCGTCGGTAATGGGATTTGATTTTTTTCGTTTACTTCATATTTCTTTGTCCATAATGCTTTAGGTACAACGCCAAACATTGCGCCCCCATCAATATGAGTAATACCCCCATTTAAATAATGTACTTTATAATTACCTAATTTCATCATTTAATTCCTCCTCACCTTTCATTTAACAACGTCAATTACTTACTATAGTAATACAATACATTTACTACGTAAAATAAAGGCAATGATTTGAAATTTAAAATATCCCCAATTCTAATTCTTCATTACTTTTTATTAGATAGTGAGTTATTTTTAATACATTGATTTCTTAATAAACATCCGTTACAACTATCACTGTCATATAGTTTGAAATCTCTTCTAAAACCATATTTATCATTTCTATAATCATACTTTATAAAAGGTAATCTACAATTATTCGGACAAATAAGTTCATCGTTAATCTCGTTGTATGGCCAGTTTTGTGTATTAAACTTGTCATTTTTATATTTCTTTTTTTGTTCTTTGATAAACATTCCATATGTAACTAAAGGTGTTTTACCAAAATCATCTAGAATAGATAAATAATTTGGTTCACTTCCATTGCCTGCGAGCAACGATATATACAGGAATGTCACCATGATAATTTTTAATGTGCTCTAAATAAGGTTTAATTGTACCGATTTTTTAAAGCGCTGACGCCTAGTAGAATAGTATGAGTCTGTAAAACAAATAATATCTCAACTCTATTGCTATATTGGCAGTAGATGACTGAAGTGAAAACGCGCATAATATGAAGCTTGTTTCACTTCTAGTCATCTTTGCCGAGGTGGGACGACGAAATCTTATTAGAAAAATTAGATTTCTGTCCCACTCCCATACCCGAGGCAAACATGCGTTTTCAAAATCGGAATATTTTAAATAGAAAAGCGACAATCCATTAGAAACTGAACTGCACCCAGTCAAGTAGACAAGTAAATAATTAAATTTTAGGTTGATCTCGTATTAAGCGAGATCAGCCATTTTTAATGTGATGCGCTCATTATTAAAAAAATGAATATAATCATCTATAATAATTTTAGCTCTTTCTATATTCTCAAATAAATAATGTTTATTTCCTCTATAAATCTCACTTTTAATAATCCCCCAAACACTTTCCATTGGTCCATTATCTATACATCTACTAACACGCGACATACTTTGAATTACGCCAAAGCGATTTAATTTATCTCTAAATCGCCTAGATGTGTATTGGTACCCTCGTTCACTATGCAAAAGAATACCTTCGGTAGAGTCCATATTACATACTGCTTTATCAAAAGTGTTAAATACGAGTTGATTATTATTTGAAGCACTTGTTTCATAACTAACTATTTTATTTGTACCTAAATCATAAATAGCACTTAAATATACTTTGTTTCCAGCTTTAAGTCGAAACTCAGTTACATCAGTTAACCATTTAACGTTAGGTTTATCTTCTTGAAATTCACGATTCAATATATTTTCAGCTGTGATTTGAGGCGTTGAACGTTTATATGGTGTTCTCTTACGACGTATGACAGCAGTTAGCCTCAGTTTTTTCATTAATCGATAAATACGCTTCTGATTCACTTTTTTACCTAATTTAATTCGAATATAAATGTAAATACGTCTGTAACCATAAATGCCTTTATATTTATCATATATTTCTTGTATGTCTTCCATTAAAGATTCGTTTTCTACATCTCTTTGTGTAGGTACGCGATGAATCCATTTATAATAACTGGATCTTGAAATTCCAAGCGTTTGGCATAGTTGTTGAACAGGATATTCTTCTTTTAGCGTTTGGATCGTTTCGTATGCCGTGATTTGTTTGATTTTTGATTCATCATCTCTCTTTCTATTTCTTGATATTTTTTTAAAACTTTATTTTCCATTTCTAAAATTTTATTACGTTCTTTTAATGCTTTAATTTCAGCTTCATTAACTTCTTCAGAAGTTAATATTGATTGAGGTTTACCTTTACCTCGACCATCGATTAGACCGTCGCCGCCATGCTCTTTATATTTTTGTATCCATTGGTACACTTGACCGTAAGTAACATTAAATCTTTGGGCTATTTCTTTGTAACTTAATTCATTATCCAGATAAAATTTAACGATATTTAATTTTTCTTCATAAGTCGTTTTTTTCGCTTTCATTATATACACCTCAGATATTGAAGAATAATTTTGGTTCTCTTTATCCTCAGTATAACGTTTTGTCCAATTAATTATAGTCTTATGTGATGGCACGTTGTATTTAATCGCTAAATCTCGATAAGATAACTCACTATGAAAATATTCATCAACAACGTTCATTTTAAATTCTTTTGAATAACTATTGTTATTTGATTTTGGAATCAACGATTCCATACCTTTATCTAAATATTGATAGTATTTATCTCTTAATATACCTGTAAGAATATCTAGGTTTAATTCATCTACAATATTCGCAAAACTCATGCCTTCTTCATATTTGTCAAAGGCAATAAGAAGTGAATTTAAATCTACTTTAAGTTTTTGAGACACAAAAAAACTCCCTTCAAAGTTTTTACTTTTTAAGTGTCTACTTTGAAGGGAGCATATCAAAACTAATAGATTGCTTGCTTTTAATTTGAAAATCATTATAAATTTTTATGGAATTTTGCTTCCATTCGATAAATTCTTGAACCTCTGTCAGAAAACTTTCTTTCATACTCAGTTTCTATATTATCTTCGTCATCTTCTTGATGAAGATTTAAATTGAGTTTAGTAAAATACATGCCGAATTGAGACATACTCTCTAAACTATAAGCAAAAAGACCTCTGTTGTCAGTTTTAAAGTGAAGTTCTCCGTCTTCTTTCAAAACTTGCTTATACAGTGCTAAAAACGTATGATACGTCAATCTGCGTTTAGTATGTCGTTTTTTAGGCCATGGATCTGAAAAATTCAAATATATGCGATCAATTTCGCCATCTTTGAAATATTCATTGAGCTCCAGTGCATCGTTACAAATCAATTTAATGTTAGTAAGACCAAGTTCTTTAACTTTATCTACAATATTAACCACTACACTTTTTTCTCGTTCCAAAGAAATAAAATTTATGTCAGGGTTTTGTCCGGCAAGTGTTGTAATAAACTGTCCCATTCCTGATCCTATTTCAATGTATATCTCTTGGTCTTTATCAAACCAGTCACTTATATGCCCCGCATGACTACCATCCATATCCACTAGTTCAGGATGTGATTTCAAATAATCTTCTGCCCAAGGCTTGTAACGCATTCTCATTCTGATAACTCCTTATATAAAAGCATTGTTATTCATTACTTCATTTAAGAATTTGAGCCACATATTCATATCTTTGTAGCGCTTTTGTTCTTCATACCATTGGACCATACCTATAGACTGAATAACTGTATACCATTTCATACGTTTTTGTAAGTCCATTGAGTCTTTAGTTCCATAAACATCTAACCAGTGAGGCCATTTTTTTCAGGAACGTAATTGTATAGCGAGCATGCCTAAATCAATTGCAGGATCAGCAATCATCGCGCCTTCCCAATCAACTAAGTAAAGCTCATCACGATCTGATAATAGCCAATTATTGTGGTTAACATCGCCGTGTACAACGGTAAAGAAACGTGGATCTAAATTAGGCATATGGTCTTCTAAATACGTTAATGCTTTTCTTACTACATGATGCGTTAAAACTTCTCTAGATAATGAAGCGTTAATTTTATTTAACAAAATATCTGGTGTGATCGGCTCCATTTCCATTCGTTTTAACATATTCAATAGTGTTCTAGAACTATGAATTTTTTTCAATAAATTAGCTACTCTTTGTTCATGCATTTCATTGAAAGTAAGTTCTCTACCATTTTTCCAATGTTGCGCCGTTACAACTTCTCCAGTTTCGATTCGTTTCGTCCAAACTAGTTTTGGCACAATACCTTCAGCAGATAAGGCTGCGATAAAGGGGTTTGAATTTCTTTTTAAAAATAATTTCTGCCCATCCTGTTCAGCCATATAAGCTTCACCAGATGCACCACCTGCTGAATCAAGCGTCCATCCTAATTGATAAAACTGCTCCAACACGTTCACCTCACTTTCAACTAGAAAATGGCTCCTGAAAAGAATTTTCGAGAGCCATATATAATAATTTTTTAATTCAAAATTATAAACTCCAACCAAAATTGTGCAGCCTCAAGTTTTATGACTGACACATTGTCCCATCATGGTTCAAGTTCTTTTTAATTTATTAATACTCATACTGTCTGAGCTAATTTACAATAACTTTTACATCATATCATAAATTAGCTCTTAACAGAGTATTAATTTAATATTTCTCTATCTTTTTTTGTGAAATTTTTTACTTCCAAATTTCACGACTTATAAAAGATTTTATAATCTTTAATACTTTATTTCAACTATAAATGAGAAATTAAAATTCACATTTTGATTCCATACCTTTATGGAATTCTATTAAACGGCTCAGTAAGAATTATAACATAATTTGACCTTAATATATGTTACATTTTCTATCCATTTATTGAAATTATTAACTATGCGTGTCAATATATCTATTAAATCCTTCTTGTAGCGATTTAGTGATTGGTCCTACTTTTCCATCACCTACAGCTTCACCATTTAATTTAACAACTGGCATCACTTCAATTGATGTACTTGAAACCAAAACTTCATCCGCATTTTTTAAAAATTCTAAAGTAAATGTTTCTTCTTTAAACGAAATACCTTTTTCTTCAGCAATTTCTTTTATTACCATACGCGTAATACCATTCAAAATATAGTTATTGATTGGGTGCGTATAAATCACGCCATCTTTAATTGCGTAAACATTGCTTGAAGATCCTTCTGTAACAGTTTCACCACGGTGTTGGATTGCTTCTTGTGCATTATATTTAACAGCATATTCTTTTGCTAATACATTGCCTAATAAATTCAAGCTTTTTATATCACATCTTAACCGACGGATATCTTCAGTCGTTACGGCGTTTATGCCTTCTTCTAATAATTTGTATGGACGGTCATAAGATTTTGTAAAAGCTGTGATATTCGCTTTTACTGATGGCGTTGGAAAGGCATGATCACGCGGCGCAGTACCACGCGTCACTTGAATATATACGCCGCCATTAACGATACCATTAGCGACTATCAGTTCTCGTACAAGTTCTATAAGGCCATCAACTGTATAGTTTAATTCTAAGCCAATTTCTTTAGCGCTTCTTAATAATCTTTCAAAATGCGCATTGGCAGTAAAAGGATGATTGTCATAAACTCTTATATATTCATAAATACCATCACCAAATACATATCCTCTATCGTTATAAGCTACATTTGCATCTTTTTCCTCTAGTAATCTTTCATTTATTAATACTTTTGTCATATTTATTCCTCCACACACAAAGTATATAGTGATTCTAAGTAGATACTCGTCGCATCAAACAATTGCTTTTTACTGATATATTCATTTTTTTGGTGCATTAAATCTTCAGAATCACTGAACATTGCGCCAAAGGCAACACCTTTGTCTAAATTACGGGCGTATGTGCCACCACCAATTGTGTATGGTTCTGTTTCGTCACCTGTTTGATTTCTATAGGCTTGTACTAACGTTTGAACGAATGGATCATCTTTTTCTACATAATGCGGTGTTTGGTTTTTACCTAATTCAATTGAAAATCCAAGTGGTTGAACTTCACTCTTGAAGCGCGTCATTGCTTCTTCAAATTCAAATCCTTGTGGATATCTTAAATTAACACCAAATGTTCCACCTTCAACATTGTCATAAGACATGACACCTATATTCGTCGTTAAATCACCCATAACATCTGTGTGGAATTTCATACCCATTTTTTCTCCAAAATGAGAATTAAATAAATATTTTTCACTGAAATTCACGAAATTAGCTGCTGTTTTGTCTAAATCTAGACTAGATAAGAAATTCAACAAGTACAAACCAGCATTAACACCTATAGAAGGATCCATACCGTGTACGGCTTTTCCTTGAACTTTTAATACAAGTACGCCACTATCAACGATGCTTTCCCCTTCAATATTGTTCTCGTGAACAAATTGTTCGAAGTTTTGAATGACATCAGTCATGTTTTCTTTTACAGATACATTCGCCACAGCTTCATCAGGTACCATATTATATCTTTGTCCTGAATTGAATGAAATTAATTCATATTCTGGCTCGTCTTGGTCTTCTGCTTTTTCGTTTTGAATCACATCAAAAGTAGTAATACCCTTTTCGCCATGAATTGCAGGGAATTCTGCATCTGGTGCAAATCCTAAAGCAGGCATTTCTTCAGTTTCAAAATAACGCTCAGTACATTGCCAATCAGATTCTTCGTCAGTGCCTATTATAATATGTATACGTTTTTTCCAATTTACATTCATATCATTTAATATTTTAATTGCATAGTACGCCGCAATTGTTGGTCCCTTATCATCAAGCGTACCTCTTGCAATAATTTTATCGTCTGTCACAACTGGATCAAATGGGTCAGAATCCCAACCTTCTCCAGCAGGTACGACATCAACATGGCATAATATACCAAAAACATCTTCTCCGAGCACCCGCTTCAATTCGACCAGCAATATGGTCTACATCATGTGTGCCAAATCCGTCGCGTTCAGCTATTTTGTACATGTAATCTAAGGCTTTTCGTGGACCAGGTCCAACTGGATATTCGGTCGATGCTTTATTATCTTCCCTAACACTCTCAATAGATAATAAACCTTTCAAATCTTCAATGATTAGATCTTCATATTCTTTCACTTTGTCTTTCCACATTTGTGATCCACTTCCTTCTCCAAACTTATATATTTAATATTTTACATGATGTGTGGCAGAAACTACAGTGAGATGTCATTATTTTTTAAAAATTCCAACTGTTTCGCTAACAGATAAAACAGTTCAACCTATATATATTAATATATTTTAAAATCTGTATTAATATAAAAAAGAAGGTGAGATAAAATACATATCTCAGCCTCAATGATTAATTTCGCAGTGATTGACTAAATTGAAAAAGCGCTTCAGCGCTTGTATTCCATTTTCTAGTCTACTTTGTCGGGTCAGGTTCATACGACGAAATCTTGTTAAAAATATAGATTTCTGTCCCACACGCATAAAAAAACCTAGTTCATTAAAGTGAACTAGGTCGCCAAATAGTAATTTACTATTTATTATCACGTTTATTACTATTATTTTTTAATTCTTCTTCAGTTACGACACGTAGATTATTAGAAGGATCTCCGCCTTCATCATCGAATCTAGCTTCTTCAATCTCTACGTCTTCTTTTTTAACACTATTTTTGAAATTATTTTTCTGATCTTTAAGGTAACCTTTAGGGTCTTGTTTTACTTTTGAAGCATAACCTTTAGGATCTTGTTTTACTTCGCTATAAGTTTCGCCTGCTTTTGAACTAATTTGACTAGCGATATCTTTCGCGTTTTGCTTATATGATTCTGGATTAGATTTGTATTTGCCATACTCATCTTTCAATCTATCTCTATTTTCTTTTTTAGAAAGAACAACTGCAGCCAGTTGCTCCACCGATTCCTAATACTGCTTTAAATAAATTTGACATAAAAACACCTCTTCATTATTTTAATCCTAATTGTTTAAAATCTTGTTGAGTTAAATGACGAAATTCTCCTGGCGCTAATGCTGAATCTAGCTTTAAGTCGCCAATGCTAATACGTTTCAAAGCTAAAACTTCATTATCTATAGCATGAAACATACGCTTAACCTGATGATACCTTCCTTCGTATATTGTGACAAATGATTTGTTCTTTTCATCACCTTCAACTAATTGAGCAGGTTTCGCCAATCCCTCATTTAATTCAATACCCGTTTTAAAGGATTCTATATCATTTTTTGTAATAGTTTTTTCAGAAATCACTTCATATGTCTTAGAAACATGCTTTGTTGGACTCATCAATTGGTGGTTAAACTGCCCATCATTCGTGATGAGCAATAACCCTTCAGTATCTTTATCCAAACGACCAACTGGAAATAGTTCTAAATATCTAAATTCATCTACTAAGTCTATAACAGTCTGTTGATTATTGTCTTCAGTAGCTGATAAATACCCTTTTGGTTTATTTAACATCAAATAGATTTTATCTATATACTGAATTTGCGTTTCATTGACGCTTACAATATCCGTTTCTGGATTAATTTGAATTTTTGGTGACTTCTCTTTTTTATCATTCACGGTAACATTGCCTTTTTTTAATAACTGTTTCACTTCTGTACGTGTTCCTACGCCCATATTAGCTAAGAATTTATCTATTCTCATTCTGCAATACCTAACTTACGTCTAATTTTCTGTGGAATATCACCTAAAAACTGATCTGCAAGCCTTGTCTTCATTGTCATGCTAGCATAAACTAACATACCTACAATTACACTAACAATAATTATAATCAGCGATCCAAATTTAGATTGTGTTGAAATAAATAATTGTAAGATAAAGAATGTTAACTCAACTGATATCATCATAATTAAGCTATATAAGAATATTTTACCAAAATGTAACCATGTTTCTGAAAAATCAAATTTAGCGTGTTTTTTAAGTATATACAGATTACATGATACTGCAAATAACAATGCAATTGCCGTACTTAATATCGCACCAAGCAGAATGGAACGCTAAAATTAATGGCGTATTTAATACTACTTTTATTACAACTGTCGCTAATATAACAAATACTGTTAATTTTTGTTTATCAATACCTTGTAACATAGATGCTGTTACACTCAGTAAACCAATTAGAATCGCTACTGGCGCATAGTAGAATAGCATTTGGCTACCATCAACATTATAACTATAAAAGACTGTATATAATGGTAACGCTAATGCCATAATACCTAAACTTGCAGGCACTGTGATGAACATTAAAACACCTAACGACGTACGCATTTGTCTGTGCATCTCATGCAATTCACCTTTTGCATAAGTTTTCGTAATAAATGGAATTAAACTTACTGCAAAACCTGCTGATAATGCTGTTGGAATCATCACAATTTTGTTTGTCGTCATATTTAAAATTGTAAAGAAATAGTCATGCATATGACTTGGAACGCCGACTAAACCGAGTGCACTGTTATGTGTAAATTGATCGACTAAATTAAATAATGGGAAATTTAAACTCACAATGACGAACGGGATACTGTAAGAAATAATTTCCTTATACATTTTACCGTATGATACATCGATATCCGTTGTATCCGTTGCAACCATTTTTTCAATATTAGGCTTTCTTTTTCTCCAGTAATACCATAGCGTGAAAATCCCTGCAATTGCTCCTACAGCCGCTGCAAATGTAGCAATACCATTAGCTGCAAGTACACTACCGTTAAATACATTAAGCACTAAATAACTACCAACTAAAATAAATAGTATACGTGCGATTTGTTCGATAACTTCTGACACTGCCGTCGGTCCCATAGATTTGTAACCTTGGAACACACCACGCCATGTAGCAAGTAGCGGGATAAAAATAACTACCATACTAATAATTCTAATAATCCATGTAATTTCATCTACTGACCATCCGCCATTTGCACCTGCTTTATTTGCTAAAGTAATAGATGCAATTGTTGGAGCTAATAAATATAAGATGAAAAAACCTATAAATCCTGTTACAGTCATAACAAGAAAGCTTGATTTGTACAGTTTCTCACTTACCCTATATGCGCCCATTGCATTATATTTAGATACATATTTAGACAGCCGCTAATGGGACGCCCGCAGTTGCAATAGCAATCGCTATATTATACGGGGTGTATGCATAGTTGAAAGGCGCCAAATTTTCCTCTCCACCAATAATCGAGTAGAATGGAATAATATATATAACACCTAAAACCTTAGTAATCAAAATACTAAGCGTAATTAAAAAGGTGCCCCTCACTAATTCTTTACTTTCACTCATTCAGATCTTCCTATCTCAAATTAATTTTTACACTCATAACTTTAATAATAACGTTATAACTACTTTTTTCAAAAGTATATTACTATAAAATAACACTATATAGCTAAGGGAGGCAATAAAATGTATCAAACAATTATAATCGGTGGTGGGCCAAGTGGACTCATGGTCGCCAGCTGCGACAAGTCAAAATAGTGAAAATGTTTTATTAATTGAAAAGAAAAAAGGATTGGGTCGCAAGCTGAAAATTTCTGGTGGTGGCCGCTGTAATGTTACTAACCGCCTTCCTTATGATGAAATTATTAAAAACATACCGGGTAATGGAAAGTTTTTATATAGCCCTTTCTCTGTATTTGATAATGAATCCATCATTCAATTTTTCGAATCCAGAGGTGTAGGTTTAAAAGAAGAAGATCATGGTCGTATGTTTCCAGTATCTAATAAAGCACAAGACGTGGTAGATGCACTCATTCATACGTTACAACAAAATAATGTCGACGTTAAAGAAGAATCAACTGTTCAATCTATTGAATATACGCCCCAACAAACGTTTGAAGTTATGCTAAATAATCAACAACAATTTGAATGTAAGAGTCTTATTATTGCGACTGGTGGTACTAGTGTACCCAAAACTGGTTCTACTGGAGATGGTTATAAATTCGCTAAACATTTAGGGCATACAATTACAGAATTATTTCCAACCGAAGTCCCTATAACATCTTCTGAACCATTTATTAAGAACAAACGTTTAAAAGGATTAAGTTTAAAAGATGTTGCACTATCCGTATTAAAAAAGAATGGCAAACAACGTATCACACATCAAATGGATATGATATTCACACATTTTGGTATAAGTGGACCTGCCGCACTGAGATGTAGTCAATTTGTATATAAAGAGCAAAAAAGTCAAAAACAAAAAGAGATTCAGATGCAACTTGATGTTTTTCCAAATCTGAGTGTCGCTCAATTAGAAGCACAAATTAGAAATATATTAAAAGATACACCTGACAAATATATTAAAAATAGTTTGCACGGGTTAATCGAAGAACGTTATTTATTATTCATTATTGAACAAGCACAAATTAGTGATGACTTAACTGCTCACCATATTTCAAATGCACAAATTAATAAATTAGTTGAATTATTTAAAGGATTTACTTTTACTGTCAATGGAACGTTGCCCATCGATAAAGCTTTTGTAACTGGTGGTGGTGTGTCATTAAAAGAAATACACCCTAAATCTATGATGTCAAAACACGTACCAGGGTTATTTTTATGCGGTGAAGTATTAGATATACATGGTTACACAGGTGGATATAATATCACAAGCGCTTTAGTCACTGGTAATGTAGCCGGTTCAAACGCGGGTGAATTTCATCTTTAATGCTGAAATATAAGCTTCACAAATCAAAAAAAACAAACAAAATGCGCTTATAGCATTTTGTTTGTTTTTTTGATTTGTATTTTTCTTTGAAGTAATCTTTGTCTTCGACAAGTTCATAGCTAAAGACTATAAGATGATGTTGCGCTTATGGAATACTGCACAAAAAAATGCCAACAAAGTCAGAGACTTTGTCGACATTTTAAAATTGCAATAAACGCTCTAAAAATAAAACTTACAATATTTTCAATTCAATATTATAAGCTTTATTTTAACTTAAATACTATTGATTTCTCAACCTTCGTCGCCCCATGCATCCATGCCGCCTTCAACGTTAACTGCATGGATATCATTTTGCTCAAGGTATTGTACTACTTGTGCACTACGACCGCCCACTTTACAGATGATGTAGTATGTTTCATCTTTATTAAAATGATTTAATTCATCCGGAACTTGATTCATCGGTATTGTTTCTGCGCCTGGTATCACACCCATAGCTGTTTCTTCATCTGTTCTAACATCAACGATATGAATTGGGTCACTATCTAAAATTTTCTCTTTTAATTCATCAATTGTTATAGATTCCATAAATAATTCCTCCTGTTATTATTGAGCTACAATGTTAACTAATTTTTTCGGTACTGCAATGACTTTCTTAATCTCTTTACCTTCAATTTCAGCCTTAACATTTTCATTACCAAGTGCTAATTGTTCCATTTCTTCTTTTGAAGTGTCTTTAGGGATATTAATCTTAGCACGTACTTTACCGTTCACTTGAACAACAATCTCGATTTCATCATCAACGAGTAATGATTCATCATATGAAGGCCATGGTTGATAAGTGATTGTTTCTTCATGTCCAAGTTGCGTCCATAATTCTTCAGATATATGTGGCGCAATTGGTGCCAACATTTTAATGAAACCTTCAATGTATGGTTTGTAAATTTCATCTGCTTTATAACAATCATTAATAAATACCATAAGTTGACTTATTGCAGTATTGAAATTCAACGTATTATAATCTTCAGTTACTTTTTTCACTGTTTGATGATAACTCTTATCTAAAGCTTTACTGTTATTGTTTACCACTTTATCGGAAATCAAACCATCATCAGTTACTAATAAGCGCCAAACTCTATCTAAAAAACGTCTAGAGCCGTCCAGGCCATTTTCGCTCCATGCAATTGCTGCATCAAGTGGTCCCATAAACATTTCATACATACGTAAAGTATCAGCACCATGTGATTTCACGATATCATCTGGGTTGATTACATTACCTTTTGACTTACTCATTTTTTCATTACCTTCACCAAGTATCATGCCTTGGTTAAATAATTTTTGGAATGGTTCTTTAGTAGGAACTACACCTAAATCATATAAAACTTTATGCCAGAATCTCGCATATAATAAGTGAAGTACTGCGTGTTCTACACCACCAATGTATAAATCAACCGGTAGCCAGTGTTTTAATTTTTCTGGATCTGCAAGCATTTGGTCATTATCAGGATCAATATATCTTAAATAATACCAACAGCTACCTGCCCATTGTGGCATCGTATTTGTTTCGCGGCGACCTTTCATTCCAGTTTCTTCATCAACCACATTAACAAAATCTGAAATGTTAGCTAATGGAGATTCACCTGTACCTGAAGGCTTGATTTCATCCGTTTCAGGTAAAAGTAATGGTAGTTCTTCTTCTGGAACAGTGGTCATTGAACCATCTTCCCAATGAATTACAGGTATTGGTTCACCCCAATATCTTTGGCGACTAAATAACCAGTCTCGTAATTTATAATTTACTTTGCGAGTACCCGCACCTTTTTGTTCCAACAATTCAATTGCTTTAGCAATCGCTTCTTCGTTGTATAAACCATTTAACTCACCTGAATTAACATGTGGTCCATCTCCATCATAGGCTTCTTGCGATAAGTCTCCACCTTCGATAACTTCTAAAATTGGCAAATCAAATGTTTTTGCGAATTCATAGTCTCTTTGGTCTCCACTTGGTACTGCCATAACTGCACCAGTTCCATATGTGGCAAGCACATAATCAGCAATCCAAATTGGCACTTGTTGCCCCGATAAAGGATTCGTTGCATATGCGCCAGTGAACACACCTGATTTTTCTTTAGATAAACCTGTACGTTCTAAGTCTGACTTTTTAGCCGCTTCTTGTTGATAATCTTTGATAGTCGCTTCTTGATCAGCTGTTGTAATTTCATTTACTAGTTCATGTTCAGGACTTAACACTAAGAAGGTTGCACCGTATACAGTATCTGCACGTGTTGTAAACACTTCAATTTGGGCATCACTGTCTTCTACGTCGAATGCGATAGCGACTCCTTCTGAACGACCAATCCAGTTACGTTGCATGTCTTTTAAAGACTCAGGCCAATCTAAGTCATTTAAATCTTCAAGTAAACGATCTGCATATTCAGTAATTTTTAATACCCACTGTTTCATTGGTTTTCTTACCACAGGGTGGCCACCACGTTCAGACAAACCGTCAATAACTTCTTCATTTGAAAGTACTGTACCAAGTTCTGGACACCAGTTTACTGCAACTTCATCTACGTAAGCGAGTCCTTTATTATATAATTGAATAAAAATCCATTGCGTCCATTTATAATATTCTGGGTCTGTAGTATTCACTTCTCTATCCCAATCATAACTGAAACCTAATTCTTTAATTTGACGTTTAAACGTCTGAATATTCTTTTTAGTAAATTCACGAGGATCATTCCCAGTGTCTAAGGCATACTGTTCTGCGGGAAGACCAAATGCATCCCACCCCATTGGATGTAACACATTATATCCTTGCATACGTTTATAACGAGAAATAATATCTGTAGCTGTATAACCTTCTGGATGCCCTACATGAAGTCCTGCACCTGATGGGTATGGAAACATGTCTAGCGCATAGAATTTTTTTTGACCTAAATTATCGCTCGTTTTAAAAGTTTTATGTTCTGCCCAATAATCCTGCCATTTCTTTTCAATTTCATTATGATTGTAGTTCACTACTTTTCCTCCTATTCAATAAAAAAACACCTCAAACTATTATCGACTTCAAAAGGGACGACTTTCACCGCGGTACCACCCAGTTTCACATTAAATGTGCGCTCATTTAAATTAATAGTTAGAGATGTTATAAATTCATTTAAGTCCTGGTAAGTTCACTCAATGCTTAACACTAGGTTCCACCTTTCCTAGTTCTCTGTAGAAAAGCTTTTAAGTTACTACTCCTATACATTACTAATGATATTTGAAAAAAGGTTTTATTTCAAGTGGAAAACGTGAAATAAAGCTACACTAAAAGTTTCTGTGTGGCGATTTATTAGTTTTTATAAAAAAATCGAACAGGCAACCTTACACCTGTTCGAGAAAATGATTAAACTTTTTATTTTCCACGTATAACTTATACGTCTTTTGGTAATTTCTTATCATAAATCATTAAGAAAAACACTGCGATAACTAATAACCCTATCATACTTAAAAACATCGCTTGCATATTTAGTGTATCTACAAGGACCCCACCTATAAGTGGACCAAAAGCCTTACCAACAGTTGTTGCTGAGTTAACATACCCTTGAAACGCTCCTTCTTTCCCTTTTGGAGCTAATTGGTTTGCAATTGTTGGAACGAGCTGGCCAAACAAACATTTCACCTAATGTCAGTATAATCATACCTATCATGAACACTGAAAATTGTTCAGCAAAACTCGTCACTAAAAATGACACTATGAAAATCGATATACCTACTAACATTTGATATTTCAAATTACCTTTTAGCAACCTGATCACCGGCATAATCAGCGGTTGTGCAACCAGAATCATAATACCATTAACAGTCCATAATAAACTGTATTGGCTCATTGACATATTAATTTCTTGAGTGAAAGAAGCAATCGTACTCTCCCATTGAATATATGCAATCCAACAAATACTAAACATCACACATAAAAGTGACAGCGCAGTAAATTGAACTCTGTTTTGTTTAGATAATAAGGACATCGTATCATTCGATTTTACTTTCACATCAAGTTTAATATTAAATTGTGTAATTGCTACCACTGCAAATGCTACATACATTAATAAGTTAGCTATAAATATATAATTGAAACTCAACTCTGCCACAAAACCTCCGGATCTTGCTCCTATAGCGACGCCTAAATTTTGCGCTAAATAGATTGCGTTAAATGTTTGGCGGCCACCTTGAGGCCATGCGGCGCACTGCAAGTGCATAAATAGCTGGAATAATCATACCCCCGCCAAAACCTAATGCTACGAGCCAAACCGCATACCAAGGCCATCCGTGGAAGAAATTCAAGAGTGTTGTACTGATTAAACATATAACAGTACCTATCATAATTGTTGGATAGCCACCTAATTTATCAAATAAATTACCACCTAATAAATTACCAATGACCATACCAAACGAATTAATCATTAGGACAAAACCAGCCATTGTAAGACTTTTATCTAATTGTTCATTCATATAAATTGTATTTAAGGGCCATAAAAAACTTGAGCCAGTGATATTTAATGCCATCCCAATAACTAACCACCACACTGATTTAGGCATTTTCATAACAGTAAGCTCCTCTCTATTTTAAAAATTTCTAATTTTACACTAAACACTATATCATTAAAATATGTTAAAATCTTTAACTAGAATGAATTCAGAAAGGAAAATGTTTTATGGGACAATTTTTCCCTTACGCATTCGAGAATAAAAGATATCACACTTGGAATTATCACTTAAAAAATAAATTTGGACAAAAGATTTTCAAAGTAGCAATTGACGGTGGCTTTGATTGTCCTAATAGAGACGGTACTGTAGCACATGGAGGATGTACTTTCTGTTCAGCTGCAGGTAGCGGAGATTTTGCAGGTAATCGTGTGGATCCAATCGATGTACAATTTCAACAAATTAAAGATAGAATGCACGAAAAATGGAGTGACGGTCAATACATTGCTTACTTCCAAGCATTTACAAATACGCATGCACCTGTTGAAGAATTACGTGAAAAATATGAAACTGCTTTGAAGGAACCTGGTGTTGTTGGCCTTTCAATAGGTACACGACCTGATTGTTTGCCTGATGATGTGGTTGAGTATTTGGCAGAGTTAAATGAGCGTACATATTTATGGGTAGAGCTTGGCTTACAAACGGTACACCAAGAAACATCAGATTTAATCAATCGCGCGCATGATATGCAAACATATTATGAAGGTATCGCTAAATTACGTAAGCATAATATTAATATTTGTACGCATATTATTAATGGTTTGCCAGGCGAAGACTATACGATGATGATGGAGACGGCTAAAGAAGTCGCTCAAATGGACGTCCAAGGTATTAAAATTCATTTACTTCATTTACTTAAAGGCACGCCAATGGTGAAACAGTATGATAAAGGCATGTTAGAATTTATGTCACAGGATGAATATACTAAATTAGTTTGTGATCAATTAGAAATCATTCCAAAAGATATGATTGTTCATAGAATTACTGGTGATGGTCCGATTGATTTAATGGTAGGTCCAATGTGGAGTGTTAATAAATGGGAAGTACTGAACGAAATTGATAATGAACTAGGTCGCAGAGAATCATATCAAGGAAAACATTTTGAAAGTACGATAAAATCATGAAATTAGAACGCATTTTACCATTTGCGAAAACGTTGCTTCAACAACATATGACATCAGAAAGCATTGTCATAGATGCTACTTGTGGTAATGGCAATGACACACTTTTTCTTGCGCAACAAGTGCCTCACGGTAAAGTATATGCATTTGACATCCAAGCAGAAGCTATTAGTAATACAAAACAAAAAACTGAAGGTTATGACAATGTAATGTTGATTCAAGATAGTCATGCGCATGTAAAACAGCATATTCAAGAGATTGAAGCTGGTAAAGTGGATGCTTGCCATTTTCAATTTAGGATATTTACCTAAAGGTGATAAATCGATTGTTACCCACCCTGAAAGTACATTATCAGCTATCAACTCAATTTTTGATATATTAGCTCCAGAAGGCGTCATTATATTAGTGATCTACCATGGTCATGATGAAGGTAAATTAGAACGTGATGCTGTAATTGAATATTTGTCACAGTTTGATCAAACTAAAGCACATGTATTGCAATATCAATTTATCAATCAACAGAATAACCCGCCGTTTATCTGTGCACTTGAAAAAATTTAGACTGTGAATACCTCATGAGTTCAAGATATAATTTCTTAACACAATCACGATTATTAACAATTTATTCGAAAATAAAATAAAAAAGACAAACAAAAGCCTCGGTATTTGACTACCGAGGCTTTGCTTATTCCCTATAAGTTAATGATAGATTTAAGACTAGTTTGAATGCTAGTTGATTTTGATTCAATTTCTTCTTTGAAGAAATTTAAAAGGCTTTCCCGTTGCGCTTTTAAATCTTCATTGAAATGAATGATAACTGTACGTTCGTCATTTTGTGGTCTTTCTTTAATGATCCACGCTTTTTCCACTAAATCATTATAAGTTCTTGTACGCTTATAAGATTTAATGTGCACAAAATCATCCATTTCTTTTAAAGTCATCGATCCTTCTTTCCAAAGCGTTAAAAGAATCAAAATTTCTTCTTTCGACATCTTGTACTGCTTTTGAACTTTGTTAAAGATATCTTCGATGTCATTCAACACCATTTCTAATCTTAAAACGCCATCAACATTATCAGTAAATGTCTTCCCCATAGAATAATCCCCCAATCATAGTATAAAGTTAAACATGTAAAATTAATTTATCAAAAAACATCATTCTTAGTAAATAAATTCTTCACTGAATTAACATTAGAATTTTTAATAAAATTAATCTTATATACAGTTTAAATTTAAACTATGAATTATGCAATTATATGAGATATTTTATTTTGCATTTCTTTCAAAATAGTAGCTGATTTTTCGAATAATTCGCGCTCATGGCTGTCTAGAGGCATTTCAAAAACTTTTACAGCACCTTCTTTATTTACTTGTGTTGGTACACCAATATAGACATCTTCTTGGTTGTATTCACCTTCTAAATAACTCGAAACTGTTAGTACAACATTTTGGTTATTTAAAATTGCTTTTGTAATGTGTAATAGCCCCATTGCAATCCCATAATACGTTGCACCCTTTGCTTGTATTATATCGTAGGTCAGCATCACGCGTATTTGTAAAAATCTCTTCAACCCTGTGTTGTTTTTCAGGGTCATCTTTTAAAAATTGATATAAAGATTGACCGGCTATATTAGCTTGAGACCATACCGCTAATTCTGAATCGCCATGTTCACCGATGATTTGACCATGCACACTACCTGGTGAAACGCCAAATTCTTCAGCTAATTCATATTTAAAACGTGCTGTATCTAAAATTGTCCCAGAGCCTATCACTTTTTCTTTCGGTAAACCAGATACTTTGTATGTCACATATGTTAAGACATCTACCGGATTGGTTGCAATTAAGAAAATACCATCAAATCCAGATTCCATAACTTCAGAAACAATTCCTTTAAAAATTTGGGTGTTTTTTTCGATAAGATCTAAGCGTGTTTCACCTGGTTTTTGAGCTGCTCCGGCAGTAATAACTACTAAATCTGCATTTGTACATTCATTATACGCGCCTGCTTTGATTTTCACTGGTGAATCACCATATGGCGCACCGTGATTTAAATCCATGACGTCGCCCTTAACTTTTTCTTCGTCTAAATCAATAATTACTAATTCATCAGCAACACCTTGAGCTACTAACGCAAAAGCATAACTTGAACCTACTGCCCCATCACCTATTAAAACTACTTTATTATTTTTAATTTGTTTCATTATATGACGCTCCTCACGTATTCAATCATTTAGTTAATGTTTGTGATTTATTTCACAATATAAATATAACAGTATTTCATAAGTTTTTCAATAACTTTGTTATTTTTTTCACAATATTATTTTGTTAATCTTTCTAATAGATTTACATACACCATACTTCTGATAATTTTATAAAAAAAAGCATCAGATAACATTTAAAGTTTTCCGATGCTTTTCTTACTCTATTTTAGTATAAGGGTTCTTTTAATTAAGATACTTCATGTTCATCATGAACGATAAAGCCATTATTGCTTGCACTATTATTTAAAAATGCCAAAATATATCTCATTACTTCATCTCTTTCAGGTTCATTATGTACCTCATGATAAAGTCCTTCCCATGCTTTGAAATATAATTCTTCGGTTGTGACTTTGTCTTTAATTAATTCCATTGTTGATACATCCGCAACTTGATCTTCTAGACCATACATTAACAATAGTGGTAATGGTTTAATATCAGTTAAATGTGTTACCGTTTCTTTCATAATTTCTATGATTTGTTTATACCAATGATAAGTTACTTTTTGCAACATCAACTGGTCATTTTTTGTTTCTTCAATTACTTCTTCGTTTCGTGTTAAGTCTTCAACTGTAATCCCTACTTTAAATCTTGTATCTTTAGCTACTTTACCTATATTTGAAATTATTTTGTCTTTACGAGATTTATTACTCTTTTTAAATTCTAAAAGTGGAGATAAAAGCATCAAACCTTCAATTGGTACTTCTACTTTTTCAAGTAAATTAAGTGTAATTAAACCACCTAAACCGACACCTAACACGTAAGTAGGTATTTTATACTCATTCGCTATTCTAATCCACTCTAGAATATGCTCATGATATACATCAAAACTGTCAATTTGACCTTTGTTAGAACGTGACGTTTGCCCTTGTCCAGGTAAATCGCCCATAATAACATGATATCCATTTCGGCGAAGCATCGTAATTACATATGCGTATCTTCCCGTATGTTCAAGCATGTTATGTGCAATTACAACGACACCTTTAGCTTCCTTTTCGGTTTCCCATTTCCACATAATACATACTTCCCCTTCTCGTTAAATTTCATTATATTTATTGTATCAAAATACGATGTACTTTTTCCATTTTAAAGATAACCATAGACGCGAAAAACTCAATTTGTTTTAAAAATTAAAAGCATCTTATAATCAACACTTTATCATAAGTGTATTTAATAAAATAAAGTGTAATATATTCTATTGTAAACGATTTCATTCCCTTTAGATTCATGCTACACTTATATTGAAAGATCAGCTGTAAGCAGAATGGGAGGAATTAATATGCCAATTGTGAAAAATTTTTTTATCGGGTTATCTAACAACCCTTTTTTAAATAAGAGTGCTAAGGAAATCGGTCCAATGCTCGGTGCTAATAAAGTGGTTGCCGGCAATACAATCGAAGCCTTATTAAACACAATTGAACGTCTAAACAGCAAGGGAATTACAGTTACTGTAGATTGCCTTGGAGAATTTGTTGTAACTGAAGGTGAAGCAATTCAATCAAAAGATCAAATATTAGAAGTGATGTATGCTATTTATAATCGTAGCTTAGATGGTCACATGTCTATTAAATTAAGCCAGTTAGGCTCTGAATTTGATTTAGATCTTGCTTATCGCAATCTACGTGAAATATTATTAAAAGCGAATGAGTTTAATAATATGCATATTAATATCGATACTGAAAAGTATGATAGTTTATTTGACATCACGCAAGTGTTAGACCGTTTAAAAGGTGAATTCAAAAATGTAGGTACCGTAATTCAAGGTTATTTATATGAAGGCGATACACTTGTAGAAAAATATCCGGAATTACGATTGCGCATGGTTAAAGGCGCATATAAAGAAATTGATACAATAGCTTATCAAACTAAAGAAGACATTGACGAAAATTACATACGTTTAATTGAAAAAAGACTATTAAACGCTAAAAATGTAACTTCAATTGCCACTCATGATGATAAAGTTATTACACATATAAAACAATTTATCAAAGATAATAATATTGAAAAAAATCAGTACGAATTTCAAATGTTATATGGTTTCCGTACTGATTTAGCAGAGAAAATAGTCGGTGAAGGTAACAATTTCTGTATTTATGTACCATATGGGGATGATTGGTTTAGTTACTTTATGAGACGACTAGCTGAACGACCTCAAAATTTAAATTTAATGTTTAAAGAGTTAATGAAACCCGAAGTAATGAAAAAAGCGGGTATCGTTACAGGTGTAGTTGCGGCCTTTGGAGCGGCTAGTGCTTTAGTATATCGTCTTTTAAAAAAATAATCTTTAACAAAAAAGAATTGGACAATAACGATTTCGTTAAGTCCAATTCTTTTTATTTTAGTAGAAACACCTATAGCCTTTATAAAAAAGTTAGTGCTTCAGTCTGGTTCTATTATATTTCTTTTAATAAATTAGCCATTTCTATTGCACTAATTGCTGCATCTGCACCTTTATTACCTGCTTTTGTGCCGGCACGTTCTATTGCTTGTTCAATATTTTCAGTTGTCACAACACCGAAGATAACTGGTGTATCGGCAATATCATTTGCCTTAGAAACACCTTTCGCCACTTCATTACAAACATAATCATAATGAGAAGTAGATCCTCTTATTACACAACCTAAAGTGATTACAGCATCATATTCACCTTTTTGAGCTAATTTTTTAGCTACTAATGGAATTTCAAATGCACCTGGTACATATGCTACATCAATGTTTTCTTTCGGTACTTCATGTCGCACTAAAGTATCTTTAGCCCCGTCCAATAAACGATTTGTAATAAAATCATTAAACCTACTTACCACAATTGCTACTTTTAAATCTGAACCTATTAATTTACCTTCAAAATTCATCTTATTGCCCTCCTATATTAAATGACCCATTTTTTCTTTTTTTGTATCCATATAATCTTGATTAAATTTATTTGTTGGAACTACTAGCTCAATTCTTTTCGCAATATTTACACCATAAGTTTCTAGACTTTCGAATTTTTTGGGATTATTGCTTAACAAATTCACGCTTTCAATACCAAAATACTTTAAAATTTTTGCGGCGTCTTTATAATCTCTCAAATCTTCGTCGAAACCTAAAGCAATATTAGCTGTCACAGTATCATAACCTTGTTCAATAAGTTCATATGCTTTTAACTTATTAATTAAACCAATACCTCTACCTTCTTGAGGTAAATATAAAATAATGCCACCATGTTCACTTATATATTTCATAGAAGCTTCAAGTTGTTCTCCACAATCACATCTTTGACTATGAAAAATATCTCCTGTCAGACAAGAAGAATGAATACGCACATTCTCAGTTTTCTTTATGTCTCCACTTACAATCGCCACAAGTTCTTCGTCACTCGTCTGTGAAGTAAAACCATACATATCAAACTTACCATGTTTAGTAGGCATTTTTACTTTTGCTTTTGCTTCTAACTTAGATGTGAGTGATTTTCTATATGTTTCTAAATCTTCAATAGAAATCATTACAAGCTCATGCTTTTCCTTAAATGCTTCTAATTCTTCACCTTTAGCCATTGAACCATCTTCATTCATAATTTCACAAATTAATGCTGCTGGCTTTGCTCCTGTTAGTTTTGCTAAATCTACAGATGCTTCTGTATGACCACGTCTTTCTAACACACCATTATCTTGTGCAATTAACGGAAATAAGTGACCTGGTTTATTAAAATCACTAGCTGTTGCATTTTCTTCTATCAACGCTTTTGCTGTCATTGTTCTTTCTCCGAGCACTAATACCTGTCGTCGTATTAATATGATCGACACTCACAGTAAACTCTGTACCATAAACATCAGAGTTATGACTCACCATTGGATTGAGTTCTAATTTTCTGGCTATATCTTTGCTAATTGGTGCACAGATGAGTCCTCTACCATATTTCGCCATGAAATTAACGGTATTATCTTGCATCCATTCTGTCACAGCTACTAGGTCGCCTTCGTTCTCTCTGTTTTCATCATCAACGACCACAATACTTTTACCTTTTTTAAGCTCCGCAAGCGCTGTATCTATACTATCTAATTTCATACTACCCCTCCTAAAATCCAAATGCTCTAAGTTTTTCGGTGCTTAATCCTGATTCATTATTACTGACAATTCTCTCTACATATTTGAATAACATATCAGTTTCAATATGGACCGGATCGCCTACACGTTTTTGATTTAAAATAGTGGATCTTCGCGTTTCAGGAATGAGATGAATGTCGAATTCAGCATCTTTTAATTGAAAAATAGTTAAACTTACGCCATCTACAGTTATGGATCCTTGTGGCACCATTTGTTTAATAAGTGTAGTAGTAGGCTTTATTGTTACAATTTTAGAATTATCTGATGCTTGTATACGTGTAATCTTAGCTACTTCATCTACATGCCCGAGCACAAAGTGCCCTCCAAAACGACCTTGACCACTCATCGCTCTTTCTAAATTCACTTCTGCAGATTGGTTTAAATGATTTAGATAAGTCTTATTTTCTGTACCTTTAATTACTTGTACTGAAAACGAATGCTTATTAAAATCAACAACAGTTAAACATGCGCCATTCACACTTATAGAATCTCCTATATGCATGTCTGATAAGATGGTCTCGCAATCAATTGTTAAGTTAACTACAGATTGTTGTGTCGTTATTTTTTTAATCGTGCCTATTTCTTCAACAATACCGGTAAACATGATTATTCACTTCTTTCGCAACTCTAATTTAATGTTTTGCTCAAGCATTTGGGAATTAACAATTTCGAATTGTGGTACTTCTGATAATCTAAAAATGTTTTTAGTTTGATAAAATTGATAATTACCAGAACCACCTATAATTTTCGGGGCATAATATAAGATAAGTTCATTCGTATATTGAGATTGTAGAAATGCTGAAGATACGGTTGGACCCGCTTCTACTAACAATTTCCCAATTCCCTTTTGATATAAATCTATTAAAATATTTTCAATTGAACAATCAGTTAAAATAATAATTTCTACATGTTCAATATCTGTTTTCAAGTTTTTATTTTGTGTATAAATCCAAATAGGTGTATTAGCATTTTTAAACATGTCTAATTCAAAATCAATTTGGCCTGATTGCGATAAAATCACTTTTATTGGATGCTTACCTTCCTCAATTCGTGTTGTATATTGAGGGTTATCTGCATCTAACGTGCCTCTACCTGTAAGTACAGCATCATGCGTATGACGTAAGTTGAATACATCATGCTTAACGGCTGTATTCGTAATCCATTTACTTTCACCTTCATCAGTGGCCTGTTTACCGTCTAAACTACAAGCTACTTTAACTGTCACTTCAGGAACCTCTTTACTTTTGCTTATAAAGAAGTCTTTGTACAAGTGTTCTGCTTCTGCATTATGACGAAATTCAACTTCTACTCCCGCATGTTGTAATATTTCGTCACCGTTAGACGCTAAAGTCGTATCTTTTACAGCATATATGACTTTCTTTATGCCAAAATCAATAATTTTATTTACACAAGGTGGCGTTGAACCAAAATGTGTACATGGCTCTAATGAGATAAAAATGGTACCCTCTTTAGCTTCATCTTGTGCCATATCTAACGCTTGTACTTCAGCATGTTTATCGCCCTTTTTTAAGTGTGCGCCCATCCCTACGATTCGGCCGTCTTTAACAACTACCGCGCCTACAGGTGGGTTTACACCCGTTTGACCATTGACCATTTTTGCTAATTGGATTGCATAATTTAAATATTGACTCACGTTATCACCTCTAAATAATAAAAAAACACCTGAAATAAAATATTTCAGGTGTGGGATATATTGATATAACATCATTAGCTTCAAGTTAAATACACTTATCCATTTTCAAACATAAGTGTATGCCAAATAAACACTTAAAAAGTGTCGTTTTTGTTATACTTCATTCTTTCTCCCATCCAGACTTTACTGTCGGCTCTAGAATCTCACTAGATCAGCCACATTTGAATAATCAAATGCGGGTCGCAGGCTTTGTTTACTGCCGGTTGGGAATTTCACCCTGCCCCGAAAGAATATCTATGAAATTGTAATTAATGATTGAGTCAAGTAACTCTTACTAAGTTACACCAATATCGTACTACATTTTAGGCAGAATGACAATTCATATTATCTAAGTCGGCTTTATTTTTAACGTATTATTATTATTAAAATGCTTTAAATACTAATAAGAAAAGCTTTTTACTTAAATTAATGAAAAAATAAATTAATTTTTATTATGACTTTTATAACCTTAATAATCTAGTTATCATTTAACAGATTAACCTCTCGAAACCATACAGTTAATGTTTTTATTTTTGTAATTACTTATTCGGTAATAACTGATTTACTATGCTAACTGCTTGTTTAACTATCATTGCTACACCATTTCGAGACTGATTGATTCCATTTGTTAATTGACCTAATGCGTACATGTGTTTAAGTGTTCCATAACGAGGGCTTATAATTTGATTTGTTTCAGCAATAATTTGAATACCACCAAGTGGATGCGCTTGTACAACCTGTCTATTTTCAAGATTCAAAACCAATTGATCATCACTATCAAGATCTGAAAGTTGTGTTTTTGAACCAGTTGCGTTGATTACGACATCAAATTTATGGTTTGCCTCTGTTTCATTTTTATATTTGAAACAAAATTGACTTGCTTCATATTGAACATCCTCTAGACCACTTTTAATTTCAATAGTCCCATTTTTGATATGATCTATAATTAATCGAGTCTGTGCGTGGAGGCATTGGATTAGAATTATCCTTTAATATAGATTGGTAATCTTTTAAAAATTGTTTTTGATCTTCCCTACTGAAACTATTCCAAATCCAATTTAAATTCTCTTTTACTAATTCAAGTATACTTTGGAATGCCCCTAATTCAGTTGCGTGTTCTAAATCATATGTTAAATCCTTCACAGGGTCATTTTGTCTACGGTGCACTAATTTTTCAATTGCAATATCATAATATGCACAATCTTTCATAAATAAAGTTAGTGCTTTTTCTAAAGGTACATTTCCAAAATTTTCGTTCTTTATTGCATTAAAATTTTCTGGTGTTAAGTATTTAAATTCAATGTCAGGCATTTCGCCTCTCACGCTTGGCAATTGACCTTTGCGACTTGTTATAGTAATTGGTAATTTAGGATGATGTGCAGTAACATAACGAATTACATCTAAAGATGCTAAACCTGTGCCAATGATCGCAATTCTGTCAGTATCCTTCACATCATCTAACGTATTATAAGTTGGATATGGTGTGTGAATATATCCTTTTTTTCCTTTCAAATGGTATGGATCATGGTATGACAGTGTACCAATCGTTAAAAATACAGCATCATACTTTTGACAATTCGACATGTCTTTCGACGTACAAACATAATATTTAACATCCGTTTGACCTACATCAGCCTCAATGAAAACTTCTGACACTTCTTCTTTAATCATCTGGACATTTTCAAATTGCTGATTATATTTTTCTAAAAAATCTTTCATATAATGACCAAATATAAACCTTGGTAAATACTCCGGATTAGAAAACTTAAATATCGATTGTGATTTGTACCATTCGTAAAATTCACCTTGATTATCTAAATTTAAAGACATTTGTTTCGCGGGCATATTGATTAATAATTGATCACTGTCATTTTGAAAAGGTACACCTTGCCCCATATTTTTAGGATTATCGTACATGTCTATATTCATTGTTGCAAAATTATCATGTTTCACTAATTCCTTTAGCAAGCTTACACCCGCTGTGCCCATTCCTATGATAGCTATTCGCATTGTACACATCCTTATTAAATTTATTTATATTCATTATAGCAATGATTAACCTTATATTACATGCTAATGTATTCAACTACCGTACAATTTAGCGTTGTTATAATATTTTGATAAATATGTTAATATTAATATATTGAAAAAATATTATTTCTGTACTTATTTTAAGGAGCTAGACAATGAAATTTTTAAAACATTTATTATTTTTAATTATAGCAAGTACAATATTATTATCCGGTTGTGGATTGCCAGGACTTGGTGGAAGTCAATCAAAGAACGAGATTAAAGTTTCAGCTTTGGCTACGAGTGAGTCTCAAATCATGGCATATATGATCATAGATCTTATCGAACATGATACAAAAGGTAAAACTAAAGGTTCAATCATTAATAACTTAGGCTCAGCTACAATCCAGCATAATGCGCTAATGAATAACGATGCTGATATTTCGAGCACGCGATATACTGGGACAGATTTAGTGGGTGTCCTTGAGTCTGAACCCGTTACTGACCCTAAAAAAGCGATGGCTTTAACTAAAAAATTGTTTCAGCAAAAATTTAATCAGACCTTTTTTGATTCATATGGTTTTGAAAATACCTTTGCCTTTATGGTAACCAAAGAAACTGCTGAAAAATATGATTTACATACTGTTTCAGATTTAGAAAAAGTAAAAGATCAAGTAGATGTAGGCACAGATACCACTTGGATTAAACGTGGGGGCGATGGTTATGCACCTTTCCAAGCACATTATGGTTTTGCTTTTGATTCTATTAAACCGATGCAAATCGGACTCGTTTACGATGCTTTGAAAAGTAAAAAATTAGATGTTGCACTAGGCTATACGACTGATGGTAGAATTGCGAGCTTATGATTTAGTAGTACTTGAAGATGATAAAAAGTTCTTCCCAACATATGATGCAAGTGCTGTAGCACCAAATAAACTTTTAAAAGAACAACCAGAAGTTAAGAAAGCACTTAATAAATTGAACGATAAAATAAGTACGGAGCAAATGCAAAAATTAAATTATGAAGCAGATGGAGAAGGCAAAGAGCCCGCAGTTGTTGCAGAAGAATTTTTAAAAGAGCACAATTACTTTGAAAAAGAATAATGCTCAGTATATACACCTGTATGTAGTTATTGATGTATCTTCACACCCATTTAATGTTAATATGTTGGCATAGATTAGGATGTGATAATATGAAATTTACTATAAAAGTGTTTATATCAGCGCTCATGTTCTTCATTCTTATAAGCAAAAAAAACAAAGTAGAATAATAAAAAAGAGTTTCCAAAATTGGAGACTCTTTTTTTATATAAATTATGAAATTAATAAATAAAGCTTACTTCAAGAGAATAATATCAATTAAAAAATAGGATTTATAGATGCTCTGCCATTATCAATTGATTGATTCAACATAATAAACACCATCACTGTTTAATTTATAAATATTAAAATATTGGCAGTAATTTGGGCCGACGCCTGACTCGTTAATAAATCACAAGCTGAAGACTACAGGCTAAGGCAGTGCCGGCGGAAAGCGTGCACAAAAAAACTGCCAACAAAGCCAGAGGCTTTGTTGGCAGTCTGAAACCAACTGCTTTTATAGCAATTGGTGTTCTTCGTTCTATTGTATTAGAAATAATATTTCAAATACTTATCTAATTTTTGTGCTTTTCATCATCTTTATAAACAAAATATTTATAATATTTACCTTCTGTTTTCATATCTTCATAGAAATGAGCCATTAAAGTCGCATTACTTTCAGCCCATTTAATGTCTGTAGCGTATTGGTGTTCTCCTGGATTTTTAGGATTCCATCTCATACTATAAAGCGTGTTTTGATCTTCATTAGATAAAAAGTGATCATGAATGAAGTTAGCCCCACCACTAATTGCTTTTTGTGGTGTGTCCCAGCCATGTTTTTTAGCATATTCTGAACCTGTTTTAATCGGATCTTCATCAAGTGCACCTACACCAAAGAAGTTATAATATTTTTTACCATCAATTTCTACACCACTTGCAAGCTCACTTTTAGCAGAGCCTGTTTCAAGTAACGCATGTGAAATTAAATAAACTTCATTGACGTGCTTATCCTGTGCTTGCTTTTATAAAATCATCTGAATGCTCTAACAACGTAGGGTTATCTATGAGCATGCGTTTTATTCTATTTTCATCAATACCTTGATACTTATCTAATTCTAAAAATTGGTATTTTTGCGTATCACTTTCAATAAATTCACTACTGTTCATCGCAGCTTTTATCTCAGTAGATGACGCATCTCTCCATGTTTTATTATCTTTGCTTGAAACTTGTTGGCTAGTATAATTATCAATTTGTTTTTTAGATGCTTTATCCAAAGTTACTTTAAGATTTTCTACTTTTTCTTGTTCGTCAACTTCTTTAAAAAAGATTTGATCTGAGATCATTGAAAAAACAACAACCGCATGACTACACCTAAGACTATCAATAAACCAATGATTGATAGAATTGAGCCTTTTTTATGCTTCGTCATGTTTACACCTCTTAGGTAATAATTAGGAAGGACACGCCTTCGTCATATGTATCATAGCTTTAAAGCCATCCGATTATAAAGTTTAACACTAATTACTTGAACAGACAATTTAATATGAACGTTGTTACATATTCATAAAAAAAGTAATGAAATTTTAATTTCATTACTCTTGACTTTTATAATAATCCATTATAATAAAGCTTGCGGCTTGTGATCTATTTTTATAAAAATAACGATTTAAATCAATCGTACCTTCTATTTCCCCATCTCGATACATCATTTCTTTTGCCATGTTGTTTATCATAACAAAATCTGATTTATCTTTAATCGTATCCAAATCATCATGCCTTGCAAAAAAATGTTCTAAATTTAAATATGCGTAATCCATATAAACCTCCTGATAATTGTCCGAAGATAATAATATACCTCTAAAGTGTTATATCTTTAAGTTGAATACGCGCTAATGTTATAAAACTTAAAATTTATCTATCTTATGACTACTATTTAACACCTATTATCCCTATTTGGCAAATGAAAATTACTATTTCTTATAATAAAATAATAACATCCGGAAATATATGTTGTATATACGACAATGGAGAGAATGAATGACCTTTGAAGAAGTTTATAAAAAGTACAAACATATTATTCATTATCTATTAAAAAAGTACAATATTAAGTACAATTATGATGAATATGCTCAACTCCTCTTAATTAAAATGTGGGAGCTAAGCAAAATCTACAATTCACAAAAAAGCGAGCTCATTAAACACCTTCTTATATTCACGATTAAATTTCTATTTGATAGACCTTTTCCGCAAACACCAACCACTACTACTAGTTGATCCTATAGAACAAGAAGTTAAAGCTTCTTTATATAATGATGATTATGACAGTATGCTAGTTTTCCAACAATTTTTATCATTATTGACTGATAAAGAGCAACAATGGTTACGATTAAAATTTGCAGGACTTAAACAATATGAAATTGCAAAACTTCTAAATTGTTCTGTCTCAACTTTAAAAAACTATCAAAAACGAATTCAACAAAAACATTTGAAATTTTATACCTAAGATTGAGGTGAATATGATATGACGCCACTTACTCAATTGCTTTATTTCAAAACAGTTCTTGGACCAGAAATATTAACAATATGCCAATATACTACGCACCAATTCACTTACCCTACTACAATTAATCTCACGTTAAATTATTTTTTAGAATCACGACATTTATCTTTAACACTTCAGACGAAACAAGCCAAACAATTACTAAAAATACGCAAGATCGTTCCAATATTTATTAATAGCGATATAACATTATTTCCAGTAAAACCACAGCGCTCACCAATACAATATTATATTAACGCAATCCCAATCACTGGATTAAAGTCAAAAGGAACACAAACAATTATATATTTTGAAAATGCTACCTATATTACAGTTAATGCTTCCTATGTATTTATTCATAAAAAATGGCAAGAAAGTTTAACACTTTCTCACCATTTAACTTAACACGATTCAACTATAGTGCTTTATTATGCTTATATTCTAATAATTTTTTCGTAAAATAAGCAGTTACCATTTTAATCAAATATAAACTAACGATTAATAGTAATATTGAGCCAATCAAGGTCAAAATAACAGTGGTTGTAGATAATTGCACTTCAGGTTTAATAAAGTATTGCACAGATGATAGACTTGTCAAAAAACCAAATAAAAACAAACCTAAGAGCACGATATATGTGATTAAAATACCTATAAGCAATGCAAATAATTGTGTTGATGATACAACTTTCTCTTTAAAGACATATTCCTTTAAAAATTGATTTGAAAATGCAATAGGACGATTAAAATTTTGTCCATCACTAGACTTAGTAACTTCCTCTAATACTTCATTCAATTGACTTTTTTCTTTTTTATTTAAAAACCATAATTGCTTTTTAACTTTTTGTTTAAAGATATCTAGTTTCATAAATGTTTCTCCTTTAGAACTTTCACAGTACACTATACTCATTAAATAATAAATCAATTATCTAAGTTATTCAATTAAATTTTATAATATTTGTATTAACTTTAATTTTATCGATTTTTATTTCATCTAATCTACGATAACTAAGCCCATTAATGCTGCAAATTGTACAGCTTGATTTCTAGAAACTTTGCAACCTAATAAGTCTTCTTTATTAACCACAAATGACTCAAAATAAGATTGGCTCAAATCACAATCTTTTAATGGGGTTTGGTAAATTGATAAATGCTCTAAATTACTATTGTCAAAAACAACCTTTTTCAAATTTGAATTATGAAATTCAGCATTTTCAAAGTTACTTTTTTGTGTCATCAGTGCTTCTATCTTAGAGTCCACAACACTTATAAAATCAGCTTTCACTTCATCAAACACTGTATTTCCAAACCTCATATAGTTAAATAAAGTTCCGGTCATACGACAATTTTTAAATGTCACTCTATGTATGGAACCATGATCCATTTTCGTATTCGAGAAATCGCAATTTTCAAAAATAACATCTGTAAAATCAGCGCGACCTAAATCAGAGTTAGAAAAATCACAATCCTTGATATATGAACCATAAACTACAAATCTTTGTAAAACTTTATTACTTAAATTAGCATTTTGTATTTCCGCAACTTCAACTATATCATCTTCATCTTGAAAAATTTCTTCTAATTCTTTAAGTTCTAAATTTGCGCTGATTTTGGGTTGTTGTATTTTCATAAATCATCTTCCCCTCTATATCATTCATGTTTAATCGAACAAGTATATATATTTTAAGAACTTCAACAGTATAACAGATATCTAGCATCCTATACTTATGCTCAATATAAAAGCTGAGACAACTCATTTAGAATGAATTGCCTCAGCTTATTATTATTTGAAATTTAAATTTCTTAATCTTCTATTAAAGAATAGATAATCCTGAACTTTGAATATCTTTAGCAAATCCTTGTACTGTATCAACTGATAATTCGTTAATATCACGGCCAAGGTTGTTATTTACTTTTTTAACAACGTCTGCAGGACATGTAATGATATCTGCGCCAACTTCATCCGCTTGGATTACATTGATTACTTCACGACAGCTTGCCCAAAGTAATTTAACGCCTTTTTTACTATGTGTTACTTCTGCTTGCATCTTTCATCATTGGAACTGGATCTACACCAGTATCAGCAATACGACCAGCAAATACTGATACATATGTTGGAACACCTTCTGTTACAGCTTCTGTAATTTCTTTAACTTGATCTAAAGTATAAACAGCAGTTACATTTAAACGTACATTGTCTGCTGATAATTTTTTAATTAGAGAAATAGTTGATTCACCTTTTGTGTTTACGACTGGAATTTTAACAAATACGTTTTCACCATATTGTTTCAAAATTTCAGCTTCTTTTTCCATTGTTTCTAAATCATCTGCGAATACTTCGAATGAAATAGAAGCATCAGGAATTTCACGAACAGCTTCTTCTGCGAAAGCTTTATAATCTGTTACACCTGCTTTTGCCATTAAACTAGGGTTAGTAGTAAAACCATCTACTTGTTTATTTTTATAAGCTGTTTTCATTTCTTCAATATCTGCACCATCTGCAAACACTTCAACATTTAATTTTGCCATTACTAATTCCTCCTGACTTAAATAAATAATTCAATAAAGAATTATTCTTATAACGGTTATTAACCATACAACTCATTTATACCACCATTAATCACTAAATTCTAATTTTTTGCTTAAATTGTCAAAATCTTTAGAGTAAAAAGAAACATTAAGCTACTTCAAGCTCTATATTGTTATGTTTTACTATAAATCTAAATATATATATATTCTAAATTTACAAATTAGTTAAATTTTTGTAAATCTATGGTATTATTATTTAATGAATTGTACTAGGAGGTAAATATGGCACGTTCAAAACTTTATTTTTATTTATCTAGTTTATTGGTTATTATTAGCTTGTATTTTAATACTAGAAATCCTCTAATTACTATGCATTTTAGTTCAATGATCAAATTAATTTTTGTTTGTAGTATTATTAACGCTATAATTTTAATAATTTCAATTATTTTAGCAGATAAATCAATTAAACACTTACATGAAAATTCTGGATGGGTTAGAAAAGCAAGTAAAATATTACCTTATGTGATATTAGTAGTGCTTATCATCCATATCGTTGCTTCACTATCAACGTTTGGTATTATTTTCTAATTAATGCTACAAAAGTTATAATACTTTTGTAGTTTTTTATTTTTTGTCGAGAGGAAGAATAAAAACAATGCAATACTTATATATTTTTATAGGCGGCGCGATTGGTGCTTTACTAAGATATCTATTAACATTCATCAATCAAACTACTGAATTTCCGGCAGACACATTTATTGCTAATGTTGTTGGCGCTTTCTTAATGGGACTTATTGGAACGATGACTATAAAGTATTTTAGAAATAATCCATTACTTAAAAAAGGTATAACTACTGGATTTTTAGGTGCACTCACTACTTTTTCTACTTTTCAATTTGAGCTTGTTTCGTTTTTAGAACAACAAGCATATTTATTAATGATTTTATACGCTTTAAGTAGTTATATTATAGGTATACTTGTCTGTTATCTTGGTGTGAAAATGGGGGCTCGTATATCATGACACAATTACTGTTAGTTATGTTAGGTGGCGGTCTCGGAGCTGTAATCAGAGGATTTATTACTAACGTTTGTACAAGTAGATTTAATAGTAAGCTACCTATTGCAACGCCAATTGTTAATATATTAGGCAGTTTAATAATTGGTTTATTGATGGGTATGACATTAAATATAGATTGGGTCCATCCCTTTGTAGTTGTCGGCGTTCTCGGTGGATTAACTACATTTTCTACTTTATCTTCAGAGTTAGTCAAATTACTAACATCCGAAAAGAACATTTTTAACTTTTTAATTTATTCTTTACTGCAATATGGCGTTTCATTTTTATCCTGTTTATTAGGATACATCATGATTTAGCCGATTAATTGAAATTCAGATGCATATAAATACAATAGGTATTAATAACTTCAATCACCATCCTTATTATAAAAATAGTTAAACATACGGCTTAACTATAAAAAGACTTAAAAGGGACCAATCTATTTGAAAAAACAAATAGATTGGTCCTTTTCTATTTAAGAAGTGCGTATTTGTAACTCACTCTCTTCTTTTCATACTAGTGCCCACTATATTCAGATGGATCTGGTCCAATTCTTCTATCTTCGTTGAGTTTATCTAATTTCTCAATTTGTGCTGATGTTAATTGGAAATCAAATACATTTAAATTTTCTTCTATTCTAGAAGGCGTTACTGATTTAGGTATTACTACAACACCATGTTCTATGTTCCAACGAATAATCACTTGTCTTGGTGATTTCCCTACTTCAGATGCAACACTTTTTACAGTATCATCTTCTAAAATTTGCGCATTCATGAGTGGTGACCATGATTCCATGTGAATATTTTGTACTTCTAAATATCTGCTTAATGATTCTTGCAATAAATATGGATGGAATTCAACTTGGTTAATCACAGGTTTAATAGAAACTTGGGCTAACAACGCTTCAAAATGCTCTGTTTTAAAATTACTTACACCAATGTTTTTCACTCTGTCATTTTTGTATAAATCTTCCATACCTTGCCAAGTATCTATCATTAAAGCTTCATCTGTACCTGGCCAATGCATGAGATACAAATCTAGGTAATCTAATCCAAGTTTATTTAAACTCGTTTCATAAGCATCTGCAACGTTTTCACGGCCATAATCTGCTAACCATAATTTAGATGTGATAAACAAATCACTTCTTTGCTTACCTGTAGCTACTAAACCTTCTGCGATACCTTCCCCTACTTTTTCTTCGTTATCATATACCATTGCCGTATCTATATGTGTGTAACCATTTTCTATCGCATGTTTTACTGATGCTTTACATTCGTTACTGTTTTCGACACGAAACGTACCTAAACCAACAATTGGCATTTCATTGCCATTATAAAAAGTTACATGTTCCAAATTAAAATCCCCTTTTCTATTTAGATAACTATTATATTAATCAATTTTCTTTAAATTATAAATTAAAAGGACTTTAATTTACCAAATTATCTCGAATTAATAATTAAAATACATTGTTCAGGCATTTAAAAATTCAACAAAAAAAGATAGATAACCTATATGGCTACCTATCTTTGTTAAAATTAAGTATTTCACATTAATTAAATGTTTCTATTTCATCCATAACACGTTGTAAATCTTCAACATTGTATTGAATTCGACCGTGGAATACAAATTTATTAAAGAACTCATCAAGTTGCTCTGCACCCACTAGCACTTTAGTATTTGAACTTTGTGCATAATTTGAAATTGTTACAGCACCTTCATTTTTAGGATTGAAGTATAAAATAGTAGTTGGTGTGAATTTTAAATTGAGTTCTGTTTGGATATCACCGGCAAGTTTTTCTATTTCATTTAAGTGCGATGTATAATTTACAAACGATAATGATTGCGTATCTTCATTCTGATCTAACACAAGTGTTTGTGGTGTATGCTTATCAAGATCTAAAGTATTAAATACCTGCTCCATCATTGGTTGTTCTTTGAATTGGGCTGCACTAACACCATTATAAACATGCCCTTTCAATAATTGAGAATCTATGATGTATAAACCAGTACGTGTCAGTACTAAATGACTGATACGTTGAACATCGCTAAATTCATTTCTAGGTAAAAATATATTAGCCATAATGTGCATATCTTCAGGACGTATTCTTTTTTCATTTACAAGACGTTCACGGATACCAATCAATCTCATGTCAGTTACATATTCACTATGATTCTTAGAAAATAATTTTAAAGCATCAATTTCTCTATCTTTAGAACTAACTGTAGTCGCATATTCTTCCTTTTGCTTCGTTACAGTTTTTTTATTTTCTATTCTTTCCTTTTCCAACTCTTCTTCATGCTCATCGCTTAATTTTTGTTCTCTAGATTTATACTGCTCTTCAGCGTTTTTTTGCGCTTTCTTTTTACTTTTTAAAGCAAGCATAAATAATATCAAACAAATGACTGCTACGATGATTGCCACGATTAAACCAATTTCTATTGGCCCTAATGAATTCATAACAAAAACGCTCCTTTATGTGTTCAGTAACTTAATTATAATAGATAATAGCTCATCATTCGATAGAAAAGTCCAGAAAATTAAATTTTAGTTTTTTATGCTTCTACAGAATCTTTTAATAGGTTTACTTTATCTAATTTTTCCCATGGTAATAAGATATCTGTACGGCCAAAATGACCATAGGCAGCTGTTTGTTTATAGATTGGATGTTTTAAATCTAACATTTTAATAATGCCGGCAGGTCTTAAGTCAAAATGCGTGCGTACAGCTTCTACTAACTCATCTTCACTTACGCTACTTGTTCCAAATGTATCAATAGAAATTGAAACTGGTTCAGCAACACCAATTGCATATGCTAATTGTACTTCACATTTGTCTGCTAATTTAGCCGCAACAATATTTTTAGCTACATAACGTGCGGCATAAGCAGCAGAACGGTCAACTTTTGTTGGGTCCTTACCACTGAAACAACCGCCACCATGACGTGCATAACCACCATATGTGTCTACAATAATTTTACGACCAGTAAGTCCGAGCATCTCCTTGAGGACCACCAATCACAAAACGACCAGTAGGATTAATATAAAACTTAGTATCTTCATCTAATAGATGTTCAGGCACTGTTGGATAAATAACGTGCGCTTTAATGTCATCTTGTATTTGTTGCAATTCAGTATCTTCTGCATGTTGCGTAGAAACAACGATAGTGTCTATACGTTGCGGCTTATCCTGTTCATCATATTCAACCGTTACTTGTACTTTCCCATCTGGGCGTAAATATTTTAATATTTCATCTTTTCGTACATCAGATAATTTCTTAGCAAGTTGATGTGATAAGAAGATTGGTAAAGGCATATACGTATCCGTTTCATTTGTAGCATAACCAAACATTAAGCCTTGATCACCAGCACCAGTTGCTTCAATTTCTTCTTCTGATGCATCTTCACGATACTCTAATGCTGTGTCAACACCTTGCGCGATGTCAGGAGATTGCTCATCAATTGCAGTTAATACGGCCATGGTTTGACTGTCATACCCATATTTTGCACGTGTGTAACCAATCTCTTTAATTGTTTCTCTTACTACTTTTGGAATATCAACGTAAGTTGTTGTAGATATTTCACCTGAAATTAACGCCATACCAGTAGTTACCGTAGTTTCACAAGCGACCCTTGCATTAGGATCGTCTTTTAAAATCTCATCTAATATTGCATCAGATACTTGATCCGCTATTTTGTCCGGGTGCCCTTCTGTTACAGATTCTGAAGTGAATAATCTTCTATTGTATGTCATAATTTGCTCCTTTAGTTTTAAATTACGAAAATTCTCTCTCTGTTGAGCTCATTAAAAAAGGCCTTCATCACTATATTAAATAGAGAGAAGGCCCTTATACGTCCATTCGCTCTTATCGTTCAGACGATATATGTCTGCAAACGGTTTGGCACCTTTCTTCGTATTAAGAAGAGGTTGTCGGGCTTCATTGGGTCCATGTCCCTCCGCCACTCAGGATAAGAGAATCCGTTAAGTCCTATAGTACCTAATCTATGATATATTGTCAATTTAACAATTATTAATATTTATTTAAAATTTCTAAAATTCCTTTTAATATGATGTGGACTATTAATTCATATGTGTTATACTCTTTAATTGTAAAGGCTTACATTAACTAAATAGCGTTGGAGGGATTAGTATGGCGGTAGATACATACACATACACAAGCAAGATTGAAAGTATATTAGAGAAACCATCATCATTATTTCAACTATCTACAACACAGTTGTATAACAAAATTTTAAATAATGATGAAGGTGCATTGACTGAACTTGGAGCAATTAACGCTAAAACAGGTAAATACACAGGTCGTTCTCCAAAAGATAAGTTTATTGTAAATGAACCATCTTATAGAGATGACATCGATTGGGGAAACATAAATCAACCTATCGAAGAAGAAACGTTCTTAAATTTGTATGATAAAGTTTTAGCCCATTTAAACAAAAAAGATGAACTTTATGTATTTAATGGTTATGCAGGTAGTGATGAAGATTCACAATTAAAACTCACTGTCATTAATGAGTTAGCTTGGCATAATTTATTCGCACAAAATATGTTCATTCGCCCAAGTACTAAAGAAGAAGCTAGCGAAATCAAATCAGATTTCACTATTGTTTCAGCACCTTCTTTTAAAGCAGTTCCTGAAGTTGATGGCACAAACTCCGAAACATTTATAATTACCTCTTTCAAACATAAAGTGATATTGATTGGTGGCACTGAATATGCTTGGAGAAATGAAAAAAGGAATTTTCTCAGTAATGAACTACTTACTCCCTAAAGATAAAATCATGAGCATGCACTGTTCGGCTAACGTTGGCGATAAAGGTGATGTAGCATTGTTCTTCGGTTTATCCGGTACAGGTAAAACAACACTTTCTGCTGACCCAACACGCAAACTGATTGGTGATGATGAGCATGGTTGGAATGAAAACGGCATTTTCAATATTGAAGGTGGTCGCTATGCTAAAGCAATTAACCTTTCATATAAAAAGGAACCGCAAATTTACGACGCAATTAAATATGGTACTATTTTAGAAAACGTAGTTGTCGATGAAGATGGTGATGTAGACTTCGATGATAACTACTACACTGAAAACACTAGAGCTGCCTACCCAATTGATCATATCGATAATATCGTGACACCATCTAAAGCGACACATCCGAATACAATTATTTTCTTAACTGCTGATGCTTTTGGTGTATTACCACCTATTTCTAAACTATCTAAAGATCAAGCGATGTACCATTTCCTTAGTGGTTTCACAGCTAAATTAGCTGGTACAGAACGTGGTGTCACAGAGCCAGAACCATCATTTTCAACTTGTTTCGGTTCACCATTCTTACCTCTCAACGCAAAAGTATATGCAGATTTATTAGGAAATTTAATTGATAAACATGGTGTAGATGTTTATCTAGTTAATACAGGTTGGACTGGTGGCCAATATGGGCTCGGACGTCGCATTAGCCTTAACTATACAAGACAAATGGTAAACCAAGCTATTACTGGGCAATTAAGTGAAATTGAATATATGAAAGATGATATGTTCGGATTAGATATCCCAGTAGAAATTGAAGGTGTACCACAGACATTATTAAACCCTATTAATGCTTGGAGTAAGCCAGAAGCATATAGAGAGCAAGCCCAAGATTTAATTAACCGTTTTAAACATAATTTCGAAAAATTTGGTACAGAAGTAGAAGATTTAGCTAACAATGGCGGTTTCAAATAAGTTAAATAAATAAAAAGGCATGAACTACGAAAGCATTGTAGTTCATGTCTTTTATTTTTCATTATAATTTTGTTTAATATCTTGGACTTCAACATCTGTCATCCATTGTTTGATGGTCGACAATGTAGATTTTAATGCAAAAGGTCTAGGAATATGTCCTTCTTCCATTTGATAAAATGTACGATAAGTCATACCTATACGATTTAATTGTTCCGCTAAATAATACGCTTGATGAATACCAACTTGATGATCTTTTCCACCGTGAACTATTAAAATTGGTGGGCTATCCTCAGTAATTTGAGAAACTGCATCTCGTTGCCTATACGCTTCAGCATTCTTTTTAGGATGACCAATCATACGTTTAAGCATTCCTCTTAAGTCTACACGCTCTTCATACATTAAATATATATCAGAGACGCCACCCCAAATTATATAACTAGATATTGGTAAATCTTGAAATGTTAATAATCCTTGTAGACCACCTCTAGAAAATCCAATCATGTGAATATGTGCCTCTGGATACATTTGGTTTAACATTCTAATAGCAACAGTAACGTCGTTTAAATCCTCACCGTAAAATGCATCTTTTCCTTCACTGCCATTATTCCCTCGATAATATGGACCGAAAACTAATGTATGATCGTCTGCAAATTGCATTAAACGTCCTGTACGTACCATACCTACTTGCCCTTTTCCACCTCGTAAATAAATTACAATTCTTTCAACATTAGCTTTAGGTGCCATTAAGAGGCCACGCACTTTTAACGCATCGACACGATATGTGACTTCTTCAAAAAAATGTGTTGATGATTCAACTGGCATACGTTTTCTATGAATAAAATCCAAGCTCCATCACTCTCTCTAAACATTGTAAAATTGTCGCATCTTTCAATAAATAGCTTTTACGTTCTTCTGGAATATCATAAACATTATTATAAAATAAAGGTCCATTTGTTTCTAAATAGTCGTTTTGTTGCGCTACATCCTTAACGACAACCATAAATACATCTTTAGTAAAGCTTAATCCATTTTGTCTTTCTACACGATATTGCGCAATATAATTACACTTTTTTATCGTTGCACCTGTTTCTTCAAATAATTCTCTAGCTGCTTGCTACCTCACTGGATTCTCCTATTTCTTTTTTGCCACCAGGAAACTCTATACCTCTCAATTTATGATTGGTAAACAGCAACTCTCCTTGAAATATAGGTATAATCAAGACATGGTTACCATCAGCATGATTTTCGTCATTTTTATATGATAAAAACACATCATCATTTTCGCTATCTTTAAACTTCACGTTCATCCTTCTCCCTTTAATTATGTTAAACTATCTATGCTAAGTTATTTGTTGGAGGCAAAATTATAATGAAAACATTGTTCCTAGGACTTATACGTATTTATCAACGTTTCATTTCGCCAATGACACCTGCTACATGTCGCTTCTATCCAACTTGCTCTGAATATACGAGAGAAGCGATACAAGTCTATGGTGCATTTAAAGGTACGTGGTTAGGTGTTAAAAGAATTTCGAAATGCCATCCACTTCATAAAGGTGGCTTTGACCCAGTACCATTAAAGAAAAAAGAAAAGAAAAAAGATTAATAAACGCGCTTTAATTGTGCTGTATTAACAACAGGAGGTTCAAAATATATTGAATCTCCTTTTAATATGCCTGCATTATTTACTATATCATTTTTAAAATAATAACCTTCTGGTGTGATATCGCTTGGATAGTCAGCAAATTGAGCTAACAATGCGGTGAAATATCTACTTAATCCATATTCATACATACCACCGATAACAATTTTGATATCTTTTGCTTTTAATACGTTAATGATTTCTAATACTTTATCTACGCCACCCAATCTAAATGGTTTCAACACAACTACATCAATAGGATTATTAGCAATGATTTCCATAATTTGATCTTGAGATAATGCTTTTTCATCAATTGCGATTGGTGGTAGTTCAGACTTAGTAAAAGCCTCTAGTTTATCTAACGATTTAAAAGGTTCTTCGATATAGAGTAATGATTTATTAGCCAGTTGTTTTAACTTGTGCGACTCATTATCTTGAATAGATTCATTCGCATCTATTGCGATATCCGGTTGAAAATCTAATTGTTTTAACATTTCAATATTTTGTAGTATATGCTGTGACCATTTTATTTTAACACGTTGTGGTTGGGTATCTACAAGTTGCTTTAAATTCCCTTCAGTCAAACCACTGACTGTTGCGCCATAAGGAACATTAAATGAATGCATTTCATAAAACATTTGATAAAAAGCCATTACTAGCATGCTTCTTGTAGCTGGATATGCCATCAAACAACCTAATGTTGCTTGTGCCTCTCCAAAATGATTAAACGTTTCATTTTGGTATTGTTTAATCCATTTCTCAGTTTGGCGACGTACAACTTCTATCGTTTCTGGTGAGTACCAATCCGTCTCAAAAGCATTACATTCACCAAAATAATGTTGCTCCGTATCAGTAATTAATTCAATAATTAATACCTTCCGGCAACTCAATTTAATTTTCGGCGTCACAATAGCATGTTTAAAACTAGTATTATATTCGTATAATTTCACTGCTTGTAATTTCATATCCACCTCGAATTTAAAGTTTCAAACGGTTTCTCTGTAGCTTTCCTGTTGATGTATAGGGTAATGATTCAACACGTACAAAGTGCTTAGGTATTTTATATTTTGCTAAATTTTGTTTGAAATGTTCTAATAATTGCGCCTCAGATATTGTTATATTCGCAACGTAATATAAATATGGGACTTCCCCCCAAGTATCATCTTCTATGCCGACACACATCGCATCTTCTATGCCAAAATAATTCTTAGCAACTGACTCAATTTGATAAGGATAGATATTTTCTCCACCACTGATTATTAAATCTTTTCTGCGATCATAAACCATGACATAACCTTCGTCATCTATTTCTGCAATGTCACCAGTATTAAAATAGCCTGCTTCAAAAGTATCTTGCTTATTTTCAGGATATAGATAACCTTGCATAACGTTATCTCCTTTGATTAACAATTCACCATGACCTTGCGTATTTGGAGCTTTAATTTTTACATCAACATTTTCACTCGGTTTCCCTACTGTATCATAACGATGTGCTAACATCTCTGGTGAGGCAGTTAAAAACTGTGAACACGTTTCTGTCATACCGAAGGAATTATATATTGGCAATCTACTTTGAAGTGCTTGATCAATCAAAGCACTAGAGAGTTTCGCACCACCAAGTAATATCTTTTGAACATGATAAGGTTGATTAAACCCTTCATCCATTAACCATTTTAAGGTTTGTGGTACGAGTGACACATGTGTAGGTAATTCTTCTTTTATAATATTTAACATAGTTACAGAATTAAATTTAGATGCTATACGAACTGTAAAGCCTTCAATTAATGCTCTTAATACTACGCTTAATCCTGAAATATGATAAATAGGCAATACCGATAACCATTTAGTATTCTGATCAAACCCAAGGCTTTCTTTACAACCACTTGCACTTGCATAATGATTGCTAAATGTCTGTGGCACAGCTTTTTGAGGCCCTGTTGTCCCTGATGTAAACATAATTGATGCAATACGTTCTATTGAAAATGAAGCTTCAAATTGCTTATCATCCAAATAAGTCCATAAGTTTTCAAAATTAACTATATGAATACCTTCTAATTGTATTGGCTCACGTGCTATCACAGTATCAACCTCAATTGATGCCATTTGTGCAAGCATTTCCTTCTTAGTCAGCCTTGTATTTAACATAGCAATTTCAATTCCAGCTAGCCACAGCTGCATTAATTAAAATGACAGATGCTATCGAATTATCGATATATAATCCAATTCTTGGCTTATCTAATTGTTTTAATTGATATGCTAATCTCGAAGCATATTGATAGGTCTTATTAAATGAAATTTGCTTTGTGCCATCATCTATAAACACCTTTTCACCATTTAGTTCTGCTTGTTTTTTCAACCAAAATTCCACGCCTACATTCCTCCATCTCATATTATATTATAACGCTTTTATTATTATTTAACATGGTCCAAATCTTCACTTTAATGTTATGACTACGCAAAGGTTTTATAAGTTAAATTTTTAGTCACACATTCTAATTTTTAAAGCTTGTTATTATTTCAAATAGCTTTTGAATTTTCATACATATGTTTTTTTACATTTACCGTTATATTTTTCACACTTTACTAAACTTTATTCCATCTCATATTTAACTTTGCTATTTTAGTTTAAAGGAGTGATTTCTTATGAAAATGATTAGTGTCATTATGCCTACATATAATAATGGAAAAATGATTTCTCGTACTATCGATTCAATTCTAAATCAAACTATGAGTCATAAAGATTTTGAATTAATAATTATAGATGATCATTCAAACGATATTGAAACCATTGAAACTATTAAAGCATATTGGGTTAATTATAAGCATTTAATAAAATTTAAAAGATTAAATAAAAATACAGGAAGCGCAAGTGCTCCAAGAAACAAAGGCATAAGCATGAGTAATTCGGAGTACATTTTCTTCTTAGATTCTGATGATTACTTGCATGAAAGAGCGTTAGAGGACCTTTACATATATGGGAAAGAAAATAATAGTGATTTAATTATTGGTAAGTATGGTGTGGAAGGAAAAGGTAGAGGTGTTCCGAAAGCAGTGTTTGAAAATGGTAATGTGCCAAGAGCAGATATTATAGAAAACAGTTTATTTTATGCATTATCAGTTTTAAAGATGTTTAAAAGTAATATTATACATAAAAATAAAATTCGTTTTAAAACAAATGCTAAAACTGCAGAGGATCAACTTTTCACTATAGAATTCCTAATGAATTCAAAAAATTATTCTATTAAAACTGATTATGAATACTACATTGTTGTGAATGATTTCTCGAAAAAAAATCATCTATCTACTAAGAAAAGCACACCAAAACAATATTTTTCTACTATAAGTAATATCTATAACGCTATATATTGCAGTAAAGTATACAAAAAGCGAGTGCTCCGTGACAAACTTGCGACGAAGTATACGACAAGACTATTTAGACATGGACAGAATAAGCATTTTTCAATTAGTAAAATGAGTTATAGAGAGAAAAAAGAATGGCTTAACTATTTATCAAAAACTATAAATGAAGTTCCCAGAACCGCAGATACATATGTAACACCTATATTTAATTTAAAATTAGAGGCTATACGACAAAATAACCTATTAGCTGTGATGACTGCAGATAAAATATTAAAAGGTGGTTAAAGATATAATTGGAAAACTTTAATTATGAAAATAGACATTACTTAGCATTGAAGCAAGAAGATTTAAAACTAAACAAAGAAAAAATTGAATGGATATTCACCAATTATGAGCAAATTACATTTTCAGTTAAATGGAACAAAAATAAAACACCAATATTAATGATGAATGGGTATAAAATAGCAAGTATTAGCAATTTAAAAAGTCATATAAACATTCATGATTTAAAAGGAGAATTTAATTTTAATAATACCCCTCTTCTCCGTGTATCTTGTAGATTTTAAATCATTATAAGATGATAAGTTAACGAGTCATTTAAGTGATTGTATTCTATTCCTAAAATTGTTTCAACAATTTAATTAACTACATGGGTGATAGCATTGTTTGATATGAACATCGAAGTTTCCATTGGCGACATTAACTGAGTCACATTATAAAAAAAGCAGACAAACATGTGCTTTCAAAATTGGAATATCATAAATAGAAAATATGTTTAATTTATCATTTTTAGTTATTTATATTCAAAAATATAAATTTTTCCACGCTAAAATCCCTCAAAAAACTATTTTTTCTTTTATTTTATAGTTTAAAAGTATTATTAATGGGTATATACTTGTTAATGAATCATTTACAAGGAGAGATAAAAATGAAATTAAAATTGGTGACTGCGGTTGCACTATCAGGTATTTTGCTTACGGCATGTGGTAATGGAGATTCAGAGAGCGATACTAAATCTGAGGATTCTAGTAATAAAGATACAGATAAACAAGTTATTGCTTTAGATAAAATCAAAACAAGCCCTGAAGATGCTATTAAAAAAGCACAAGATGAATATAGCGGACAAGACTTAAAAGGTATCTCTTATGAAAAGAGTAATGGTGAATGGGCTTATAAAATAGAGCAACAAAAAAATGGTGAAGAATCAGAAGTTATCATTTCTGATAAAAACAAAGAAGTTTTAAATAAAAACACTGAAAATGAAGATTCAGTAAATAAAAATGAAGCCTTTAAATATAGTGATGCCATCGATTATAAAGATGCTATCAAAAAAGGACAAGAAGAATTTGATGGCGACATCAAAGAATGGTCCCTATCTGAAGATGATGGCAAACTCGTTTACGATTTAGACCTAAAAGATGATAGTACTAAGCACGAAATCACAATAGATGCTAAAAGTGGCGATGTACTAAACAATGAACAAGATGATTAAAACGCACTAAATAACAAAGGAGAATCAATATTAAATTATTGATTCTCCTTTATTATTTCTATAAATTTATGACTTACACGATATGTTTATTCCCCATAGAAATAGATAATCTATTCCACATATTAATTTGATTAATGATTAATATTAAGTCTGTGTACTCCTCTTCTGTATACACTTTACGAACTTCGTTAAATAGTTCCTCTGTAACGCCATTTACAGTAATATTTGTCACTGCTTCTGCAAGTTTAAAAGCTAGTTTATCTTTTACAGAATATATATTTGTTTCATGCCATGCGTTTAATAAATAAATTTCTTCTTCTGATACTTTCATTTTTCTAGCATCTGCAGTATGCATACCAATACAAAAAGCGCGACCGTTTATTTGAGAAACACGTATTTTAATCAACTCTCGTAACTTTCTATTAATAGATGTTTTCTTTAATTGTTTTTCCAAATCCATAATTAATGCCATTTCTTCCCTAGCAATTTCATAATAATCTATTCTATTTTCCAAGTATGAGCCCCCGTAATTATGATTTTCAAGCTTTCTAATTTAGTATAGTTTTTAAATTTAAAAATCACAATTTCTTTGTTTAGTACCCATCTTTTTAATAGTTAGACGAAATAAAAAACCCTCATTACTCAACATTCTAAGGAATGATGAGTAATGAGGGAAATCATAATCAAATAGCGGAGAGTGAGGGATTCGAACCCTCGAGACGCTTGTGACGTCTACACACTTTCCAGGCGTGCTCCTTCGGCCAACTCGGACAACTCTCCAATAGAATATAAAAAAACAGAAGCGATATTTCACTTCTGTTTGTATGACCCCGACGGGACTCGAACCCGTGTTACCGCCGTGAAAGGGCGGTGTCTTAACCGCTTGACCACGGGGCCATATGGCTCCACAGGTAGGACTCGAACCTACGACCGATCGGTTAACAGCCGATAGCTCTACCACTGAGCTACTGTGGAATAATTAAAATGGAGCGGGTGATGGGAATCGAACCCACAACATCAGCTTGGAAGGCTGAGGTTTTCCCATTAAACTACACCCGCTTAATTAATCATTATGGGGCGGATGATGGGGATCGAACCCACGCGTGTCGGAACCACAATCCGATGTGTTAACCACTTCACCACAACCGCCAAAACTAATATTAAAAAAATGGTTCAGGACAGAGTCGAACTGCCGACACATGGAGCTTCAATCCATTGCTCTACCAACTGAGCTACTGAACCATAATGATAATGGCGGTCTCGACGGGAATCGAACCCGCGATCTCCTGCGTGACAGGCAGGCGTGTTAACCGCTACACTACGAGACCTAAAATAAAAAATTGCGGGAGGCGGATTTGAACCACCGACCTTCGGGTTATGAGCCCGACGAGCTACCGCCGCTCCATCCCGCGGTAATATTATTAATGACGCCTACCCAATTAATATACCATGAATCTTTACTTAATGTCAACAACTTTTTAAAAGTAATTTACATTGGCTTAATCAGGAGTTAAAACTTTAATGCGATAATTGATGTTTGCACATCCCCTATCAATCAATACTAACTTAGTATATAAATTTCCAACACTTTAGTCAATAACTTTTATAAACTATTTTGTGTAAAAAAGGAATATAATAATAATATTTTATCTTTAGTTCCTTATTTATACAAAATTCTATTGTTTTCATACTTAAATACTACATTTATAGTGATGTCATTACATTCAATATTGTACATTAAAGAACAATAACTAACTAAATAATGTTCTTTAATGTACAATAGTAAATTACTTACTCATAATGCCTTGCATTTTTCCATGTAAAATTGTGAATGTAGTGAAGCCATCATCTTCTATAAAGTGGCCACCGTTCTCTGTAACTTTACATACACCATTTAATGTATCCATTAATCTTTTAGTTTCTAAATACGATACATATTCATCATTTTTAGAACATAAACCATAAAATTCATCTACTTTATTTTTAACAATCTCATAATCGATTGCTTTTGTTTCAGGATCGATGTAGGCATCTATTTCTTCCGCGTCATCCATAAAGCCCGCAACACTAAACAATCCTTCGATGTGGTTTATATTCATTTCTTCTATATACTTTAGTGATGCTAAAGTACCAAAACCATGTGTTATAAAATACGTTTCATATTTTTTTACAGTGATCTGGTCTTTCATTCTTTCCACCCACTGCTCAAGATTATCATTTTCTTCTACTGGTAAATCAAATAATGTTACATTGTAACCTTCTAAAATAAGATTATTAGCTAACCATTTATACCAATGATTTGTGGCACCTCCAATTTTTGAATGTACAATTATAATATCTGTCATAACTACTCCCCCTGTACAATAGCTCATAAACCATTGTTATATTGCTACTGCATACGTTTCTACTACACTATATATTAAGTATCTCACAATTATTATAAATATTAAATTATCCAACAATTAAAAATATAAAAATAAGCCGCTACTTCGATATAATAACTTATTATATCGAAGTAGCGGCTCTTTAAACTTTCTATTATAGTTCAGCTATTAATTCTTCGACAGCATTTTTGCCTTGTTGAATACAATCAGGTAACCCTACTGCTTCAAATGAGGCACCAGTAATACGTAGTCTTGGATAGCTTGTTTTAATATGTGTTTGTAATTCTTTAATACGATCTATATGGCCTACATGGTATTGCGGCATGCTTTTAGGTAATCTATTCACGATGCTGAAATCTGGTGCACCTTTAAATGTCATCATTTGACTCAAATCTTTTTTAACAATATTTACAATTTCCTCATCTGTGTGATCGTCCACGACCGTGTCATCAGGTTTACCTACGTATGCACGAATAAGTACTTTACCTTCTGGTGTTGTAAATGGCCATTTTTTACTTGTCCATGTACATGCAGTGATACTTGTCTTACTTGTACGCGCAATGACAAATCCGGTACCGTCATATGTGTTTTCAATATTTTCTTCATCAAAAGCTAATACGACTGTTGCCACAGTCGTAGAATTCATTGTATTGAAATAGTCAAAGGAAGGATCATTGCCAAACCATTGCATAAATGTTTGGTGTGGCGTAGTAACTAGGACACCATCATATTCAGTTTTCGTTTCTGATGTGACGATTTCATAAGATTTTTGAGCAACAATAATATCTTGAATAGGCGTATTAAACTCTATTTTGACACCTAGATTTAAAACATATTTTGTTAAAGCTTCTATAAATGAACTCAGACCATGTCTGAATTGCTTGAATTGTCCTTTTGGCGCACCTGGATATAGTTGACGTTGTTTTTGTCGTTGTTCTTTTTCATATCGCATACCTTTAATTAAGCTGCCAAATTGTTCTTCTCTTTGTTTGAATTCTGGAAAAGTACTCATCAAACTCAAGTCATCTATATTCGTACCGTAAATACCACCCATTAGAGGTTCTATTAAGTTTTCTAACACTTCATCCCCTAGACGTTGGCGGAAAAATGATCCTACTGAAATATCATGGTTCATTTCTATCGATTTCTTAAATAAATCTAATCCGGCTGTTAATTTACCCGTAGGAGAAATTAATTTTGTCTTTAAAAATGGTTTAATGTCAGTTGGCACACCTAAAATTGATCCGCCTGGGATAGGAAATAATTTATTTTTAGCATATATAAAAGACTGTCCTGTTTGGTTTGTAATAAGGTCATTTTCTAAACCAATTTCTTTAGCAATATCTGTCATTATCTGTTTGCGTCCTAAATAGGATTCTGGCCCAAGTTCAATGGTGTAACCTTCAGTTCTATAAGTTTGAATTTTACCACCAGTTCTATTAGATGCTTCATATATAGTGACATCAATGTCAGGTCGTTGTTTTTTAATAAAATATGCACTTGATAAACCTGTAATACCGAGCACCAATAATCGCAATACTTTTAGTCAAAACAGTTCACGCTTCCTTTAATAAACATTTTTGATTTCATCAACGATTGCCCCAATAAACAATGGATCCGTATTAGGCATTGAGGGACGGAAATAGTTAACGCCTAATTCGTCGCAGACTACTTTACATTCATAATCATTATCGTATAACACTTCTAAATGTTCACATACAAAACCAACAGGAGTGTAAATGAAATTTTTATAGCCATGTTCTTTATATAACGCCCTAGTTAAATCTTGAACATCAGGCCCTAACCACGGTGTACCAGTATTACCTTCAGATTGCCACCCTTCAGCTACATGGAGAATATTAGAATGTTCTTCTAATAATTGTGCCGTATGGTGTAATTCATTTGGATATGGATCATTATTTTGCTCAATAAGTTCTTTTGGCAGTGCTGTGCGCTGATACAACTAACACTGTTTCATTATGTTCTTCTTCTGGAATTTCCGATAATGACTCATTCACTTTTTCTGTCCAATATTGAATGAATTTAGGTTGTTGATAATAGTGTTCTACATGTTTAAATGTAATACCATATTTATCCGCTTCTTTTTGAGCTCTCGTATTATATGAACCAACTGAGAAACTAGAATAATGTGGCGCCAATACTACTGTAACTGCTTCTTCTATACCTTCATCATACATTGATTGAACCGCATCTTCTATAAAAGGATGTATGTGTTTCAAACCAATGTATAATTTAAATTCAACATCACTGTAAGCTTCGTTTAGTGCATCACAAAGTGTTTCAGCTTGGCGATTGGTTGTATTAGCTAATGGTGATAACCCACCGATATGTTTGTATCTGTCTTTTAAGTCTTGTAATTCTGCTTCAGTAGGTTTTTTCCCATGTCTAATATCTGTGTAGTAAGCCTCAATATCACTTTCTTGATATGGTGTTCCATATGCCATAACTAATAAGCCTATTGTTTTTGTCATTTTTAAATCATCCTTTTGTATAATAAATTTTAGATGTATATGACATAATAAATTGTTACTCTTGATGACGTGTGTTTATGTCTACTATCTCTTAGTATAATCATGAACGAATGTTGTTATACGTTTAAGTGTTTCTGGTTTAACTTCTGGAAAAACGCCATGTCCAAGGTTGAAAATGTGCTGTCCATGTTCCATACCTTGATCTAATATTGGTTTTAATCTTTCTTCAATAACGTCCCATGGTGCTAATAACAATGATGGGTCTAAATTGCCTTGCAGTGTTTTAGTGATATTTAAATCTCCGGCTTCTTTGATAGAGAGTCTCCAATCTAGACCTAATACATCGATAGGTAATGAATTCCACTCCTGTGCTAAATGACTTGCACCTACACCAAATAATATTACAGGTACATCATGTTTCGCTTTTATACCCTTAATAAGTTTCTCCATCGCTGGTTTAATGTAATAACGATAATCTTTTACATTTAACGCCCCAGCCCATGAATCAAACACTTGTATTATCTCTGCGCCAGCCTCAACTTGAGCAGAGGTATATGTGATGGACATGTCTACTAAATGATCCATAAGTGCAAACCAAGTTGCTTCGTCACTATACATCATTGCTTTAGTAAAATTATAATTCTTTGAAGGTCCACCTTCAATCATATAACTTGCTAATGTAAATGGCGCTCCCGTAAAACCAATTAATGGCACATTTAATTTTTCTTCAGTCAATATTTTTATTGTATCTAAAACATATGGCACGTCACGCTTAGGATCAATCTTTCCTAATTTTTCAACGTCGTGTATATTTTTTATAGGGTTGTGAATTACTGGACCTATACCAGATTTAATCTCTACATCTACCCCTATCGGCTGAAGTGGTGTCATAATATCTTTATACAGCACCGCCGCATCTGTATTATAATTATCAACTGGTAAATGTGTAACATAAGCACATAACTCAGGTTGATGTGTAATTTCAAATAAAGAATACTTTTCTTTCAATTTTCTATATTCAGGCTGTGATCTACCGACTTGACGCATAAACCATACTGGTGTGTGGTCTACCGCCTCACCATTTATCATATCTAGGATTGTATTATTTTTATTATGCACCTTGAATCCTCCTACATTATAATCATTCTTATTTATAATACCATACTGTTATATACCCCGTATTTCATTGTGTTAAAATGTCATAAAAAAGACAAACAGTCTACTTTTACCATCTTAATCATTTGACTATTGTTTTCTTTTAGAAATCTATTATAATGTTATCAAAGACTATTATTATATTTATTTGATAACATAGATATATCTATAGTACAGTATAATAGTTATATGCACTTTCTTAAACAAAGCAAGGGGGAAATCTTATGAAAATTCATGCATCTTATGGTACTTTTGGTTATTTGAATCAAATCAGACTTAATAACCCTGATCATAACTTATTACAATTTTCAGCTTCTGACTCTTCAGTAATCATTGAAGAAACAGATAATCAATCCGTTTTAAAACAACCTTTAGTTTATGAAGTTCTAAAGGCTGAGGGCGATTTAGATGAGAATAACTTTTATTCAGTAATATTTATTCCGACTTCAGAAGATCATGCTTATCAATTAGAGAAAAAATTGGAAGGCTTTTCTACTGATTTCAATCAATTTGTTGGTTATAGAAGTTATCGTTTCTTAAAACCGGAACAAGGTTTAACATATAAGATTTACTTTGGCTTCGAAAGTAGAAATGCTTATGAAGATTTTAGAGCTTCGTCTTTATTCAAAGACAACTTTGATAAGCCGGCATTAAGCCAGTTCTTCGGCTCAAGTCGTCAACATTCGAGTTATTTCGAAAGATATTTATTCCCGATTGATGATAATTAATATTGGAAATTACAATTTTTAAAATAAAAAGTCGTTTCTTATGCGCTAGATAAACTATCTAACACATCGAGAAACGACTTTTTTTAATCTCTTAACAATGTTTCTTGATATTTAAGTTTTTTAATGACATTTAAAATTGTTAGCCAACCTACAAGGAAGTATAACAAACCAAAGTAACTATAGAGCGGAAATACTACAGCATAGATGATAATAAATAACGCTCCTACAATTAACATTAATCTATACAAGAATTGTTCATATCCTTTTATTACTTTCGATTCAGTAACGGGCCATACTTGTGGCCACAACCCATAGGCTTGTTGTGTATAAAATTGTGCCATTTGTAATAAGATAATGTACATAAACAAGCTACCAATAATTAACATGATAATAGGTTGTTCTAACCAAAACATTAAAACAAGTGCAAGCATTACTAACCTTAAAATAATATTAAAAGCATCTTTACCACGTACAAAACTTCTTATAAATAAATAAAGATACATATAATTTGAATTAAACTTTTTACGCTTAGGCGTAATCAGCAATGGATCTAGATAGCTTCTTCTTACTGCTGTTTCTTTAAGATGTTTTACATCCGTGAACATATTAACGAATTTATAATAATTCATGTGATGTTGATGTTCTGATTTAATCATTCTTTCCCAAGGATATAAATGTGTCTTATTTTGATAACGGATTAACATTGTTATACCCACGAGGAGGAAAACAGAAGTAATACTTGATAATTGTTTCGGGTCTAATGCTAAGTAATATCCCGAGGTGAAAATAATAAAGAGTAATACATACAGAGACCAACCTTCTAATCGGTATTTATACCATTGCCATTTTAATAATAAACCTAGCAATGGGAAAATGAGTGCTAATACAGCAAACAAAATATAAAAACCAAACGTTTGATTATTAATCACAAAGAACAATGGGAATAACACAATTAGTATTAATACTTGAAACCCTATTCGAGAAAAGTAACTATAAATCAAACTATGTTTCATATATTCCGACATGTGTTTTTCAAATGGTAATAGAAAAAGTCTATCCGCATCTTTAAGCAACGTTCTAATTGGAAACATAGATGTTAATGCTACGACGATACTAGCAATCAAAGCGTAATTAAAATCATGTGGTATAGATTGTAGCCAATCACCATAGCCTACTAGAAAGGCACCAAACATAATTACAAGAAATACGGAGAAATGGCCATTAAAGATGAATTTATTATAGTATTGCTTTTCTTTGCTTATCTCTTGTTTTCTTGTATTAAATAATTGTTTCGCATTTTGATTCATGTTTGTTGGCCACCTTGTGTGACATGGATATATATTTCATCTAATGTTTTACCTTCTAAGCCTGTTTGTGCTCTTAGTTCATCTAAGTTTCCGAATGCTACAATTTGCCCTTCGTCCATAATTAAGAATCTATCGCAGTATCTTTCTGCAGTTGCTAAAATATGTGTACTCATTAATACAGTACGACCTTCGTCTTTTTTCTCAACCATTAAATCTAACATTGATTGAATGCCTAGAGGATCTAATCCAAGAAATGGTTCATCAATAATGTATAATTCTGGATCTACAATAAAGGCACAAATAATCATTACTTTTTGCTTCATACCTTTAGAAAAGTGGCTTGGAAATATATTTAATTTATCTTCTAAGCGAAATATTTTTAATAAAGGTTGTGCCTTCTCCATTGCGACTTCTTTGCTAATATTATAAGCCATAGCTGTCATGTAGATATGTTCTTGCAATGTTAATTCTTCATAAATAACTGGAGACTCTGGAATATAAGATAATTTTCTTCTATAAGTTTCAACATCTTGTTTTATATTTATATTAGAAATTGTCATCTCACCTTCCATAGGTGTCAGTAAACCAAGCATGTGCTTGATTGTCGTACTTTTACCTGCTCCATTTAATCCAATAAGCCCAACAATTTCACCTTGGGTTAATTCAAAATTTATATTTTTAATTACAGGTCGTTTACCATAACCGCCTGTTAAATGTTCTATTTTTACTGTCATATGGCACCTCCACAAATTATATTGTATCAAAAATCAGTCTATAGGCATAAATTTACTGCGAAAAATGACGGAAATAATATACTAATGCTATAATAGTCAGTAACAATCTTACAAGGAGTGAAGATTCATGTCAGAAACAGTCTTTAGTAAAATTATTGATGGTGACATACCTAGCCATAAAGTATACGAAGATGATTATGTTTACGCATTTTTAGACATTTCTCAAGTTACAAAAGGTCACACACTATTAGTTCCTAAAAAAGCATCAGCCAATATTTTCGAAACAGATACTGAGACAATGAAACATATTGGTGCGGCATTACCTAAAGTGGCAAATGCGATTAAAAAAGCATTTAACCCTGATGGATTAAATATTATACAGAATAATGGTGAATTTGCCGATCAATCTGTCTTCCATCTTCATTTCCACTTTTTACCAAGATATGAAAACGATGTGGATGGCTTTGGCTATAAATGGGAAACGCATGAAGATACGATTGATGATGACCAAAAAGCTAAACTCGCACAAGAAATAGCAGCTCAATTCGACTAAATATGCTTATCTTATCTCATACGGGGTATATAAAACATATTAAAGAATGCGATATTATTTAGAAATGAGGAGAATTTTTATGAAAACAGCTCAAATATTATTAGGTCTTGGTGCTTGGCGTTGCAACTGGTCTTGGCTTTGCTTTAATGAATCGCGATAAAAGAGAGTCTAACCAATTTAATGCACAAACAAAAAGACCTGCCGGCGCTGAATCAGAAGTTGATAGAGAAATTAATACCATTAAGCAAAGTATAAATGATATTACGAATTATATCTCTCAAATTAAATCTGAAAGTACAGAATTTGGTAGTACAATTGGTGATGAAGTGAAAACAATGATTGGTGATTTCAAATCTGATATCAACCCTAACATTGAAAAATTACAGTCTCATATCGAGAATTTACAAAATCGTGGCGAAGAAATTAGCAAAACTTTTGAAAAAGATAAGTAACCTACAGTTATTCAATTGATTTTATGCTAAACATCTATCAAACCTAAACATAGAGCTGTAACCTTTAGCATTGTCCATAATGAGGTTTACAGCTCTTTTTATATACTGATATAAACTCCTATAAAAGCATTCAATTGATCGCTTATTTCTTCTTTTATATGCGCCCTATTACATATTCAAAATTATCTTGACCTTTTTACTGTTAGGATAGATAATACGAAAGTATATAAGTGCTGATATTTATTAAGTAGAGGAGCATGATTTAGTTATGTATCTATGTACACGCCAAATTGATATAAATGCACGTTTCGGCTTACCTAGAATCGCATTTCTAAGTTTAGTCACAACGATCATTACATTCTTAATTGCCTATGAAATTTTGTATTTCTTTTCCAATACGAAATTGACGGATCAATATTTTTTAGTATTTTTAGTGTTAGTGGTGATCTTATACCCTATTCATAAAGCAATTCATTTAGTATTTCTGTTTCCTTATTATAAATCTTTCAAAAAATATAAATTAGTGCGACATAAATCCGTTCCTTTTTATAATACGTATGTGAACACACCTGTAAATAAATATTACTTTTGCTTTGATTTAATTACGCCTGTAATCATTATTACGAGCATCTGTGCATATGCCGGCATACAGTTCCCACAATTTGGTCACTACTTTATGTTTATTCTTGCATTAAATATGGGTTATTCAGTAATGGATTTTCTTTATTTAAAAATAATACTATTTTCCAATGAAGGTTCATATATAGAAGAACATCAAACTGGTATTAATATTCTAAATAAAGTTGACACTAAATATGAACAATAATGCATAGTGTCTTTGACATACAAGCGACATGCTATCTATCAGATACCTAATACGTCTTGTGGGTGGGATAGAAATCAAATTTTAAATTTTGATTTCTATCCCACTTTTTTGTTTTTTATTCAAATTAATTTTAATAATCTATTTTTTTATATATTTACTAATACTATAGTCTTAGAAATAGGGTTTCTTATTGGTGAACACAGCATAATATGTTATATTTACGTTGTTATTATTACAAAAGGAGTTTCCAACCATGAAAACATTTAAAAAAGTTATACTTCCGGTTACGGCAAGCGCGTTGCTATTAAGTGCTTGTGGTAGTAGTGCAACAGATTCAAAAGATGATACGATTATTTCATCAAAAGTCGGAGACGTTAAAGTAGAAGATGTCATGAGCAAAATGGGCGATGAACAAATTGCCAACAGTTCATTCTCAATCTTATTAAACAAATTACTAGCAGATAAATATAAAGACGAAGTTAATACGAAAGACATCGACAAAGAAGTTGAAAAAGAACAAAAACAATATGGCGGTAAAGAACAATTTGAAAGTATGTTAAAACAGCAAAAAATGTCTATAAGTGATTATAAAGAACAGAAGAAAACGCAAGCTTATCAAAAAGAATTACTTAATGACAAAGTCGATGTTTCAGATAAAGAAATCAAAGAAAACACTAAAAAAGGTTCTCATATCTTAATTAAAGTAAAAGAAAATGAAGATGATAAAGAAGGTTTATCTGATAAAGATGCAAAAGCAAAAGCAGAAAAAATCAAAAAACAAGTCGATAAAGATCCAGACAAATTTGGTGAAATCGCAAAAGAAGAATCAGGAGATAAATCATCAGCTAAAAAAGACGGTAGCTTAGGTTATGTTATGAAAGGCCAAATGGAAGATAAATTTGAAAAAGCTCTCTTTAAACTTAAAGAAGGCGAAATTTCTAAAGTAGTGAAAACAGATTATGGTTATCATATTATTAAAGCAGACAAAGAAGACGACTTTGATAAACAAAAAGATAAACTTAAATCTCAATTATTACAATCTAAAGTACAAAAAGAGCCTAAACTATTAACAGATGCATACAAAGAATTATTAGATGAATATAATGTAGACTATAAGGATAGAGATATCAAAAAAGCTATTGAAGATTCAATCTTAAACCCAGAAAAAATAAAACAACAGCGACAACAACAGCAACAGCAACAAGCTATGCAACAAGGTGGCGCCGGAATGTCTACAGGACAATAAAAAGCCATCACAGTGTCTCTGAAATAGCTCACACAAATTCAAAAAGGCTGATAGATTCTAAAAGAGATTCTATCAGCCTTTTTTATAATAGAAAACACCAAGCCAACAGAAAAACAAATGGCTTGGTGTATTTAATTTGAGGATGTGTTCTTGATGTTCCAAACTATCCTCTTATATAAACAATGACGTGATTAGTCTAGTGACGTTGGATTATAAAACTGTCTGCCATCTAGTCCAAAAATACGCTCAGTAAATTGACCTTTATCCGTTTTCTTATATGCTTTTTCAAACATATTCATTTTAGCATCGATATTATCAATAAAGAATAATATTTCTGCTTCTTTCATGTGCGGTAACTTAGGAGAACCATATTCCATCTTACCATGATGTGCTAAAATCATATGGCGCAATAAAAGTACTTCTTCTCCGTCAAGATTCAACTCTCTTGCCGCTTACGCAACTTCATCACTCGCTATGGAGATGTGACCAAGTAAATTACCTTCTACTGTGTACGATGTAGCAACTGGTCCGCTTAATTCTCTTACTTTACCTAAATCATGTAAAATAATTGAGCTATATAATAAACTACGGTTAAGTAAAGGATAAATATCACATATAGATTTAGCAACACGCAACATCGTTAATACATGATAACTTAAACCACTAGAAAAGTTATGGTGATGTGTACTTGCCGCTGGGAATGTGAAAAATGCTTCTTGATGCTTACGTATCAAATGACGCGTAATACGTTGTAGCGTAGCATTTTCAATATCTAGCATATAATGTGAAACTTCTTCTTGAATTTCATCTGGTGTTAATGGCGCACCATCAACAAAATCTTGTGTTTTCATATTATCTTCTGGTTTAGCTAACTGTATTTTATTGATTTTCATCTGTTTTCTACCACGATAATTGATAACATCACCAGTAACATGGACAATTTGTTCAGGCTCTAATATTTTCATATCTTCTTTTGAAACCGTCCATAATTTAGATTCTATATCCCCACTTTTATCTTGTAAATGTAGTGTCATATAATCTTTGCCTTGAGCTGTCACACCTTGTATTGCTTTATGAATTAGAAAAAAGTGATCTACAGAATCTCCAGGCTTTAAATTTTCTACGTTTCTCATTATTTACCGCCTTCCTCGAATTTATTCAACGTAATGATTTGTTTTGAAGGCACACTTGTATCTTTCACACATGTAAAGAATAAAATTTGATAGTCTTTCGGCATTTGTCTTAAATAATTCATCATAATTTCTTTGCGTTGTTTATCAAAATGTACAAATGCATCATCAATGATAATTGGAAATGGATAGTATGGTTTTAACGTTTTGATTAAACTCAATCGCAATGAAATATAAAGTATTTCTTTAGTAGACTGACTAAGTTCTACTGGTTCATACATTTGACCATTTTGTTGTTTCACCATTAATTCATCGTTAGCATAAGTCACTTGTACGTAATGACCATTTGTTAAATGCGTAAATATATCAGTTGCTTCGCTTATCACTTCTGGTAAACGTTTATCTTTAATTTGTGCAATGTGACCTTCTACTAAAGATTGTAAGTAACTCAGACTTGCCCAATCTTTTGCTTCATCATTTACTTTATTTTTAAGAATATGGAATCTATGTCTTAAATCAGCTAATGTCTTGTCTGTTTCCATATCAGTTATTTTTGCGTTTAAGTCACTAACTTCTGACTGCATTTCTAAATATTGATCATTATATTCGTCTACTTGTCGTGCTAAGACTTCATCTTCATGCGTTAATTGCGCATAAGTCTTTTCACTTAACCTTGAGCTTAAATCATAATTATAATTTTGATTCTCTAAGTATTTCGATAAATCATTAAACCTTGTCATTTGTTGTTGATAATTTTGATATTGTACATGTTGTTGATAATAACTCTCTTCATCAGAAGCATTAACATAGCCAAATAACTGTGTAATCACATTATTATTTTCGTTTAATCGATTGTGTAGTTGCGATACTTCACTCTCAATTAATTTGATTTGCTCATCGTTTCTATTCCATTTTTCAAGATTACTTGTTTCTTCTTTGAGCCACTGTCTAATGTCATGGAATAGTGATAAATCATTAAAATACGTAAATTGATTATTAGTTATTTCTTTAGCATGTGCATAAAATGCTTCTAACGATTCACGTAATTGACGCGCTTGCTCTTTAAGTTCATCGATATGCTTATCGTAGTCTTTAATCTTATTCATTGTGCCAATACTATCAATGATTAGTTCATCTGACATTTTATCAGATAAATGCAAATCTGTTTTAACTTTATGAATACTGTCTTGTGCTTCTTGATATTGTTTTTGAGCTTGCTCTAAACTCGTTGCTAAATAGTCGGCCTTTTTATCAAGTGCTTCTTTTGTCTTAACTGTACTATGCAACTGTTCCCGCACTCGGTACTGATCATCCAAGTCAAAGTCAAGATCATAATTATCTTCTAAATGCGTAATTTGTCGTTGCAAATCATCTATTTCTTTTGAGAAAGTTTCACTATGACCTATTTCCTTAGATTTTACAAAGAAAACGCCTATGATAAATATGACTGACAATATCGTAAATACAACGCCAAAGAGTATGTTCGCAGATACGAATGAGAAAATCGTTAGTCCTATACTTATTACTGCTAATATAATTAAGCTTATGCGTAATAAATTCTGTTTTTTCTCATTTTCTTGTTGATCTTTATCAAAAGCCTCTTTCATTTTTTGGTAAAGGTTATTCTTTTCTTGAAGCTCAAATACTTGTTTATTATATTGTTTTTTCTTTTCAAAATTTTCTTCAGGTACAATATCTGCTTCTAAAGCATCTATTTCCGTAGCATTGGTCTCTTGATCAATTTTATTTTCTTCGATATTACGTTCGAGTTGTTGTACAAATGCAGTTTGTTCTTGTTTGTTTTTAATTTGATTACTTACAAAGCTTTTCATTGCTTCTGAACTGTCAACTTGATGATGCACATCATGCCGACCAATATTAGACTTCAGACCAGTCTTTTCGCGCTCTTTATCTTGGATGTCTTTTTCAATAGCTTTAAGTTCGTATTCTTTTTGTTTAATTTCATTCTCTTGTTGGTGTAAATGATTGAAAGCATCTATATCACTTTGTTTCGGAACATTGATTTTTTCATTTTCTGATTTAAGATGCGCTAACTTTTCTTCTCTTAAACCCAAATCTCTTTTAAGGTTTTGGGTTTGAATTTTTGCAGATTCGTAGCGATCAATACCTTGTTCTGGGAAAAGTACTGGTTCAATATTTAGTTGAGATTCTAATGTTTTCCATTCTTGTGTTTGTTCATGCAAAGTGAGTTCTTTTTGTTTTTCGTTATGCATTTTAGATAACTGTGCTAGATTTTGCTTTATATTATCTAACACGCGTTCTGATTTATCTTTATCATCCACAAGTCTTTTATAAGTAGTTAACTTCGACTCTTCTGCTCTAATTTGACTCTCTAAGTCTTTCAACTGATCTAATTGTTGATTAATAATTGGATTACGTCCATTTTTCTTATATAACATTTCTTTTTTCTCATTTAAAATGCCACGCATGCTAGTAAATTCTGTAGAACCTAATGCACCCGCTTGTAATAAATAATTTTGTAATTGTGTCTCATCCATATTTTTATGAATATCTTGTAACCCAAGTACATCAAAAGAAAAAATACCTTGGTATGTACGTTTAGAAATAAAATTCAATTCTTTTTTCAACCAATTTTCATCTTTAATCGTGCCATTAGGTAAATAAACTTTCACATCGCCTACTGCACTACCCTTTATACGCTCTACATCAACTAATGTGCCATCATCTTGAATTAAAGTTAATTTACCACCATATTGGTTACCTAATCGTGGTTCTAAGCGCGGCTCATTTTCTTTTTTTGTTGGAAAACCAAATAAGATGGAGTGAATAAAGGCTTGTATCGTAGACTTTCCAGTTTCGTTTTCACCATATATTTCAGTGAAAGTCTCATCAAATTCGATTGTTCTTTGTATAAATCTACCATAACCATATATCTCTAACGATTTAATTTTCATATTATTCCTCCCTCATATCTGACTTTAATAATTCTTCGGCATGTTCTATCAAACCACGTCGATCAAAATCACTATAATTTTCTAGATATTTAGAAGCTTTAGGGTTTAAATATAAATCGTTCATAGCTTTATCATAAACAGTGTTGTCATCGATTAACTCTGGCGAGAATTCTTTTACTAATGTATTTTGATCTTCATATTTATTGTTGATTGTTAAATTTTCAATAAATACAAAGTTATGTTCATTTTCTTCATAATCACTAATCATTTCATGAACTTGTATGACGTCTTGTTCAGGTATCAATTGATCGGAATTAACAATAACCTTCAATTGATAAATCGATTTACCATTTTTTCTCACTTGTGTTTTAAAAGTTTGAATTGCTTCAAAAAGACCTTGCTTAGAAGTTTTATCTGTTTCAAGCGTTGCTTTTTCAAAGCGAATAAATTGTGTAGGTACGAATTTAGCCTCGAGATTTAAATCGTCGCCTTCTACGAGTAAACAACCTTTTTCACCTAATTCTTTAAAGTGTCGGCCTTGTATATTACCTGGATAGTGAATTTGAGGCATATCGCTTAATTGTTGACGTTCATGAATATGACCTAGTGCCCAATAATGATACAGCTTATTGTTTAAATCTTCTAATCTAAATTCTGTATAGCGGTCTTTCGCACTAGATTTACTATATGTACCATGAAGTATGCCAATATGGATTCCTTTTTGGCCTTGACTTGATGGATAAGCATCTAATTTATTTTCGTAACTCGCATCATTTTGATAACTAAAGCCGTGAAGATAGATTTCTTCTCCATTTTTAGTGATTGTTTGATAAGTTTCAACATTTTCTGAGAACACTGAAACATTATCTGGCCATTCTGTTCCAATATTCGATGATAAAGGATCATGATTGCCATGACAAATATAGACGAATATTTGTTCTTTAGATAAGCGCTCAAATTGCTCTTTCAAAAACACTTCTGCACGTAATGTCCGATTCTGTTGGTCAAATAAATCACCAGAAACAATCATAAAATCTATTTCTTCATTCAATGCTAAATCTACTATTTTTTTAAAGCTTTCGTACGCACTTTTTTGCATATCTTCAAAAATCGACTGACTTAAATAGCTTCTTGACTTAAACGGGCTATCTAAATGTAAGTCAGCACAATGAATAAATTTCACCATACAGTACAGTTCTCCTTTATCTAAAGGTTTATTTAAGATGATACATGCAAGACAATCTATAAATGAATTAGTTGCTCATTCAAATTTTAAGATGTGTGCATGCGAATACCTTGTATCTCTATATTTTACCACATTGTCTAAGATTCAGTCGATAAAACAAAAAAAGCTACAATACATAAAATGTATTGTAGCCGGAAATCAAAAATCTGATTAATTGATATTAGTCAGCGTAGATTTCGTCTAAAGGTTTAACAATGATTTGGTTGATTTCTTGGAATACTTGGCTCATGTTTTGTTCAGCGACCATTAATTCTGAAATGTTTGAATCATTTTCGATTTTTTGAGCTTGTTCTTGTGCTTTTTGTAGCTCTTCTTCACCGATTTCTTCACCTTGCATTTGTTTTTGTTGGAATTCTAATTGAGTTTCACGGAATTCGTCAAATAATTCTTTTGACTCTTTATTTTCTTTAACATTTGCATAAGCTTTTTGAATAGCTTGGTATTCATCACTTTCTCTTAAAGCTTGTTCTAATTGATTTGCATGATCGTGTAAATTTACTGCCACTATGCTTCACTCCTTTTTTGTATATGTGTGAAAACCACATCGGTATTACAATAACATAATTTAATATGTTATACAAAAATTGCAATTACGCCCTGTAATAGCCCTATTATGCCCCCTAATAAAAAACCTAAAAGCATAATTAATTTCAGTTCTTTATTTGCGACATCAATGATTAATCTTTCTATATAAGCTAAATCAAATGTATTAATTTGTTCTTCAACCATTTGTCTTAAATTAATCTTTTTCATGATTGGAGATATATGTTTAGATATATTCTCTATAATAACATCTGTTAGTTTTTGAGAAACTTTACTTTCTAAGAAATGAATAAAGCTTGGCATTAAAGTATTAAACGATTGTTTTGATACTTTATCTACATCTAAATAACCAACAGCTAATTCAGTTATAGAAGTTTTAAATGAATTGTACTGACTTTCGCTAACAAGTTCATTTAAATTTTTAGCTTTCATAGTCTCATATTCATTATCAATGACCTGTTTTGCAATTGCCTTAGCTTTAGGATGTTTAGTTAAACGAATAAGTTCATGTTGAATACGATCAGCAATACTCTCTTTAGTCATAAACATTTGTAATAAGCCAACTATTTTACCTTTTTCGTTGAAGAAAGTCTCCAACATAGATGCAATATCAGTTGCACCTTTTTCTGAACTTAGATACACGCTTGCTCTTTCAAACAATAAATCAGGAACTAAATCTATTTTACTATCAATACTAGCTTCTATTTCTTCAGGAATAATCTGTTTGATAGGTGTAGTTTGATTATCTTGGTAAAATGCATCTAATTTATTTGAAATCACTAAGTCTAATTTTTCATTTGCTACTCGCGCAACATCTAAATCTAACTTATCAGCGAAATATTGCAATGTCATATGTTCTTGTTTTAATTTTTGAATTTGTTTAAGTAATACTTCTTCAATTGCTTGTCTTGAAGATGGTGCATTTAATTTTGATTGGATTAAACTTTCTGTTAATAAGTGTTCTTCAACTACTTGACCAATCTTATCAGCGACTTCTTTTCTACGTTTTGGTATTAATCCTGGTGTAAAGGGCACACGTTTATTAAAAATATAATAGGTTTTAAATGGATGAAATAGCATTCTAACTGCTAAAATATTTGTTACCCCACCTATCAATGCTCCAATCACCATCATAAATACAATTATTAAAAAAGTATGCATAGATGATTTCTCCTTTAAATTCTATAATTTATTTCTGTTTTATTGAAAGACCATTTTAAATTACAATCATTTTTACATTGTATAATACTTACTATAAAAATGTGTAGTAAAAATACCTTGTTTTCTATATTTAGTTACTTAATTCATCTTAAATATCACAAGCAACTAAAATAAAGTGACAAAACAACCAAATAAAAAAAGACCTAAATCTTTGTTTAGGTCAAGTAGAGTAAAGTGACTAAATCATTCATATACAATTTAAAGTCCCATGTCACCCAATTATATAAATAATGATTCTCCTATCACAAAATGAATTAATATTATACGTGCATTAATTCTTCTTTTGATATTCTGCCGAAGTATGTTTCAGCTTCTCTTAATTTAGACGTTCCAAATATTGGTTGCGTTTCGTTATTAAGTACACGATAGATATCACTTACTTTATTACTTTGTAAGATGAAACCGTTGCGGCTATCAATCGTATTCCAGTATATGTCACTTGTTGTAGAATGGTTAGGGTATGCACAATGATTACGAGAAATCGTTTGTACCATTTCTAAAGGATCACAACCAAAAGTACTATTTAGAACATCTGAATCTCTGAATAACGCACAAATTGATACACACGTAGTCCAGTTAGGTAATACTCTCTCTTTTTCTATTTGAACTAATGTCTTTTTTGAAAGACCAATAGTTTGGGCCATCGTATCTTGCGTATAACCTCGCTTCAATACGTACCATTTTAAATTTTGTTTGAATTAAATCTGTGAAATGCTGTCTATCCATTACTTTAATCTACCTTTCATAAAAGAATATTTTATCCGGACACAAGAAATTGCAATAATACACGCTTCTTGAAACACAAATTACATCTTAATACAATTTTCAAGAAAATAAAAGAGTGAAATGAAATTTTCATTGTTTTTTATCATTGGCGCAATTATCAAAATAATCAATCTTATATCTTATAAATAAGTTACAAACAAAAAACATTTTGATTGTAAGCGTATTATTTTTGTGAAAAGTGTTATTTTCTTAAATTACTTATTACTCTTTTAAGATAAAAACACTATTAATCATTATAGCCTACTTTACCCATTTGCGCATAGAAAAAGATTAAAAAAATTTAAAAGTTATTAAATTGAGCTATAACCGTTTACTTTTTTCAGAATCTTCATTATACTCTGAGTTACTTTTCAAAATTAGAGGTGCTTAAAATGGAAGATAAATACATATTACTAGCAACATGTTCAGACAAAGTTGGAATTACATCATTAATCACAAATATCATTTCACAATATGATTCTAATATTTTACATTTAGATCACTTTACAGAATATGATCATGCACAAGATGCCGATGGAAAATTATATTTACGATTTGAATTTAATAAAGTGCCTTTAGTAAAAGAAGCTTTAGAAAAAACACTAAGTGAAAATGATATTGAATTTAACTTATTCGATAATAGTCATAAAACTAAAATTGCCTTATTTGTTTCAAAAGAAGATCATGCTTTCAATGAAGTTTTACTGAGAGTGAAACGTGGAGAAATACTGCGGAAATTGTATGTGTTGTCAGTAATCACGAAAATAATAGACATTTTGCAGAAACGTTTAATATTCCTTTTTATTATGTGCCTAGCAACGATGCTAAAGATTTAGTTGAGAAATATATTTTAGATATTTGTGGCAAACACGAAATTGAACTCATTGTATTAGCAAAATATATGCAAATTTTAAGTGACGATTTCGTGAGCCAATATCCAAATCAAATCATCAATATTCATCATTCCTTCTTACCTTCATTTATTGGAGCAAATCCTTATAAACAAGCTTGGGAACGTGGAGTGAAACTTGTCGGAGCTACGAGTCACTATGTAACATCTGACTTAGATGAAGGCCCTATCATTGATCAAGATGTAACACGTATTAATCATCGTTATAATGTTCAAGACTTAAGAAAAATTGGTCGTCATGTTGAATCAAGTGTATTAGCACAAGCTGTTGAATACCACGTTCAACATAAAGTAATAGTTACAAAAGGAAATAAAACAATCGTATTTAATTAATAGTAAAAACGGCGTGTACTACTCGTTGTTACCATATGCTCATGTATCATTTTTTAATAATAACTATCAATATCTTCTATTATAAGTGTGATTTTTATAAATGAGATAATACCTAGAATCTTTAGGTATTATCTCGTTTTTTTATTTACATGCTCACTATTAAGTGATGCAATTAGATTTTTAGATTCAATACAATCTAAATGAACAGCTTTAATTTTAACGTTAACTGTTCTATAACAGAGCTTAACCTGACTTTGTCTGTATTAATATCTTTCGTAGGTTCTCAAACTTTTCACACGTTGTTTTAAAAATTTTCACATTCTTTGTGAAAATAAATCTGTATCATGAAAACGGCGTGTATAGTTTTTACTAAATGTACCTAAACGAGGTACTTTATCTAAATAGTTTAACCTTACTACCAATGGTAAGCTACGTTCGTTTCTATCTCTTTTATCAATTGATTTATTCAACATTACAAACACCACCACTGTTTAATTTAAATATATTACATTATTTTTGTTTGAAAAATGCCACTAATTCGTGCCGACTCCTGCGGGAAAAGCACTAGCCGAAGACTACAGGCTGAGGCTGTGCCCGCGGAAAGCGTGCACAAAAAAGTGCCAACAAAGTCGGAGACTTTGTCGACACTCTGAAAGAAACTATAAAGGCTCTTTTTTAGTTTGAATGATTTAATTTATCATGATTACTGATATTCTATTCTCTTAAAAAATAATTTTTAGGAATCAATCATTTAATTTTTTAAAACAAAGAATTGTTACATTGAGTCTGCTTGTGTACGTGTTGTCTCTTTACTTAAAACTTCCATATCATATCCATCGTCAGTTTCTGTATATTTTATCTTAACTGTTTCTCCATCTTTTTCTACTTCCGTAGGTAATTCTTTAGATTCTCCATCTTCATCAGTAAGCGTAACCGCTCCATCTTCAGCTTGAGTACCCTTGATACCTTCTTTTAATTTAAGATGTACTGTACTCTCATCTTTCTTGCTAACTTCTACCGGATTATCTATACTTGCGAGCACTTGCACTATTGAAGACACCTACTAACGAAATAATTAAAGCGACAACCATTAAACTTGCTAACCCCTTACTTTTCATAAAATTTAATGTATCCATATAGAAAATTCCTCCTTAAAATGTTGCAACTTATTTTGACTACCTTGCAACTTGGTTATAACACTAACAAAATATTCAGAATTTTTAAAGTTTTTATATGAATATATTTCGAAAAACTTTATGTTTGTATTTAAATTTTTAATTATAATTTATATTAAGTTAATCTCTTATTTGTTGCATACATTAAAAAATGATATACTAAGAAAAATTTCACTAAAATTGGAGGCTCGGCTATGACAATACAGACACACAATACAGCGTTTTCGCTATACGCCGCTATGAAAGTTTCTACAGCTCAAACAATTCCGGGTACTTTAACACTTCTAAATGATGAAATTCGGTTTCAAGCAAGCGGACCACTTAAAGGAACAGAAAATAAAGATGCTTTTCATTTTAATGAAGTCAAAAATGTTAAATTTGGGTTTTCATTTTCTCCATTCCGCATTGTCATAATAGATAACGATGGTGAATCATGGATCTTCGACCAAGTAAATCGTAAAGATGGCAAACGATTTGTAGAACTTTACAACTCCATTAATAAAATTAAAGAGGAGAATCATTCTTACTATAGAAATTAAGTATTTTTGCTCTCATCTAAACTAATAGTTATACATATTTATAATTGACATGCAAAAAGCCTCCCATTCAAACAATTGAATGGGAGGCTTTTTTATTAAAATATTATTAACTATTTATGCTTGAGCCTTTTTAGCATCTTTTCTGTCTGCTTGCGTTTGAAATAATCAACGCACAAGCCGCGTCACCAGTAATATTTACAGATGTTCTTGTCATATCTAACAATCTATCTATACCTAAAATAATACCGATTGCTGCTGGGTCTAATCCAACTGCATTTAATACCATTGCTAACATAATTAAGCCGACACCTGGGACACCCGCAGTTCCAATGGATGCTACGACTGCAATTACTACTACTGTAATAAGTTGTCCAAATGAAAGATCCACACCTGAAATTTGAGCAATAAAGATTGTTGCTACCCCTTGCATAATTGCTGTACCATCCATATTGATTGTCGCACCTAAAGGTTGGACAAAGGATGCAATTTCAGGTCTCACTCCCATTTTCTTCGTACATCTTAGTGAGACTGGTAACGTTGCTGTTGAACTCGAAGCACTAAATCCAAGCGAAATCGCTGGTATAAATGCTTTAAAGAATTTCAATGGGCTTGTTTTTCCCATGAATTTAACTGCTGAACCGTATACCACGAAGAAATGAATTGCGAGTGCTAACAGTACAATAAAGAAGTACATACCTAATTGTTTAATAGCACCAAAACCAGCTCCTGTAAAGGCATGTGCAACTAAACCAAATGTACCAATTGGTGCAAAGACACTCATAATCATGGTCACGATATACATGAGTACTTCATTGGTTTGTTCAAAAAACTTATGTACCATTTGTGCTTTAGAACCGACCATAATAATACCGACCCCAATAAAAATAGCAAATGTAATAATTTGAAGCATATTTTCATCAGTCATTGATTGTAATGGATTCTTTGGAAATAGATTAATTAAAGTTTGATCGAACGATTGACTGGCTGCGACACTTTGTGAGCCCTCTTCTTTATCTAAAGTTTTTTGATAACTAGAAACATCTTCACTATTTAATAAATCTGACTTACCTTCGCCTGGGTTAAATATTAATGCTAAAGCTATACCGATTGTAATTGCTAAAGCTGTAGTTGCTAAAAAGAATGTAATTGTTTTTAAACCTATACCACCTAGTAGTTTCGGGTCCCCAACCCCTACTACTCCTAAAACGATTGATACAAATACTACTGGTACTACTAACATAAATATTAAATTTAAGAAAATTTGTCCAATAACATTAAATACGTATTTATCAACATTTACTACAAATGCAGATTGTGCAAACATATTAAAAATAGAACCAATGGCAATACCTAATATTAATGCTATGACAATCTTCATTGAAAGGTTTTTTGTTTTCATTGCATTATCCCCCTATTGTTTATTACTCTGTATTATATAGTAATATTATATAATTAAAAGTAAAATTTGAAAATAATTACAAAAAAATGAATGCGCTTCCAATACTATGCCTTCGCTATCTTAAATGAGATTGTTTTGCATCGCATATATCGTCGCTTGTGTGCGATCAGTTACTTGAAGTTTATTGAAAATATGGCTGACATGTGTTTTTATAGTTTTCTCAGAAACAAACAGTGTTTCTGCAATTTCTTTATTTGTTTTACCTTTAGCCATCTCTGCCAATACTTCTGATTCACGCTTTGATAATTTATTAGTAAAATGTGGCTTTTTACTCACCGCTTCGATGACACTTTGCGCTTGAGGATGTATCGTTTTCTCACCTGAAAGTACTTTCTTAATTGTTTTTATTAATTGGTCTGGTTCTACATCTTTCATCTCGTATCCATCTGCACCCTTATCAATAGCGGAAATTACATGTTCATCGTCCACATAACTTGTAAGGACTAATATTTTCACTTCTGGATACGCCTTTTTCATTCTTTCTGTAATTTCAATACCATTCATTTCAGGCATAACTAAATCTAACAATACAATATCAGGTAATTCATTTGTTTCTAAATATTCAAAGAAAGATTTACCGTCTGAAAACCCTCCTATAACATCTATATCGTCAACAGTGGATAGTAGGAATTCTAATCCTTGTCTTACGATATGATGATCATCTACGAGTATAATTCGATGCATGTTAAACTTCCTTTCAAAAACTATAATGGAACTGCTATATGAATTGTAGTGCCTTTATTTTGAGTTGAATCTATTTCTAATTTACCATTAATCAATTTTGTACGTTGTCTCATATTACTTAAACCATGAGTGTCTGGTGGATTGGATTTATTAATATTAAAACCTTTGCCTTGATCTACTATATCAATAGTTAGATAACCATCTTTTTGAATCAACGATAAATCTATTTGTGTTGTACCACCATGTTTTTTTGTATTATTCATTGCTTCTTGTATAATACGATAAATATTTTCTTCAATTATACTTGGTAAATTGATCAGACCATCTACTTTAACAGTTAATTCAAGTTGTAAAAGCGTACTGTACTTTTTCAGTGCGTTAACTAAACCTTGTTCTAGTCCAACTGGCTTTAATTGCCAAATCAAAGCTCGCATCTCGTTAACAGCTTGTTGACTTGTTTGTTCTATCACTTGAAAAGCCTTGCGCGATACTTCTTCATTAGTAATTCCTTCAGTTGCATGGGCTGTTAATTTTACAGAAAAAAGCATTTGATTCACTGAATCATGTAAGTCCCTTGCTAAGCGATTTCGTTCACTTATACGAGCTCGCTTCTTTTTCTTGATCTGTTAGCCAAATACGTTTGATTGCAGAGCCAATTTGAAACGCTACAGACTCAAGCATTTCTAAATCTTCTTCACTATAATGCGTTGTATGTGGTGTAGCAACATTTAATAGTCCGAATTGTTCATCCCCTGACCTTAGCGGTACAGTTGCATGATGCGTGACACCATCTGTTTCATCATGATATGCACGGTTTGCAAGGTTGATACGCGAACAATTAATGATATTAGATGCTTTGGTCAATTTCTTATTTTGATAAGCTTGAACACACCAACACGTGCCTTCACACATATATTTACAATTTTGTTTGGCTAATGCGCCTGGTAAATCTATATGAGATACAAGCTCATGTTGACCTGAATCATCAATAAAGAAAATCCAGCCTGTTGTAAACTCACTTCCTTGAATTAAAGACTTCAATGCACCTTGCATCATACTATATGTTTCTGTTTCTACATTTAAAAATTCTGCAATTTCTTTTAATAAAGCAAGTCTAGTCGGTTTTTCCATTTAACCAGTCCATTCTTTTATACAATATTACTTTACATACATTATACAGGCTCATAAACTAATTGAAAAATACAGTTTCGATTAACCTTTAAAATGATTTAATTAACAATAAAATAAATTTCATAGAATTACTATGTCTAATATTTTTAACACGTTGTTTATGGTATGATTATATATGATAATCAAGGAGGATACTATGAAATTTGAAATCCCTATTAAATATAATCAATTAACATTGAGAGAAATTTTTCAACAATTGCACTTACCTAAAAAAGACTTACATAATTTAAATATGTCTAAGTTAATTACAATTAACGATGAACCAACAACATTAATGTCTAAAGTAAATACTGGTGACGTAGCTTATATTCCTACACCAGAAGAAGTAAGCAACTATTTACCAAGTTATCGCTATGCTCAAATTTATTACGAAGATGACGATATCGCTGTTGTGATGAAGCCAAAAGGCGTTAAAACACACCCGAATGATTTAAAAGAAAGTAATACACTAATGAATCATGTTATCTATACAGTCAAAAGTGATTACGTTGAGCCAATACATCGCTTAGACCAAGAAACGGTTGGTTTATTGATTGTTGCTAAAAATCCATTAATGAAAAAAATTCTAGATCGTATGCTAGAAGAAAATGAAATTGACCGTATTTATAAAGCAAATGTGCACAGTTTATTACCTATCAAACCACAAACGATCGATATGCCAATTGGCAAAGATAAATTCCACTCTAATAAACGTAGAGTGTCACCTACTGGACAAACTGCAATTACACATATCATTAATTCTAAAATGATTAAAGAAGATGTAAGTGAAGTAGATTTAAAATTAGATACAGGTAGAACCCATCAAATTCGCGTTCACTTAGCTGAAATTGGTCATCCAGTAATTGGTGATCCATTATATGGTAATTCAACATTAAGACAGCTTCAATTAAATAGTTATAAAATTGAATTTATCCATCCACTTACGCAAGAAACGATTTCAGTAAGTATGGACGATGAAGTTTAAATCATATTAATATAATACAAAAAAGCCAACGCGTTCTATTTAAAGAAGCGTTGGCTTTTTAATATCTTTTATTTTGGTTCAACCATATCTTCAGGTTTAATCCATTGTTCGAATTGCTCTTCAGTCACATGACCTGATTGTATTGCAGATTCTTTTAATGTAAGACCTTCACGGTGTGCTTTTTTAGCAATACTTGCGGCATTTTCATATCCAATATGTGGATTTAAAGCAGTCACTAGCATTAATGATTGGTTTAAATAATTATCTATATTTTCATGAATTGGCTCAATACCAACTGCACAATTATCATTAAATGTTTGCATGCCATCTGCTAATAAGTAAATTGATTGCAACGTGTTATGCAAGATGACAGGTTTATATACGTTAAGTTCAAAGTTACCTTGAGAACTTCCAATACCGACTGCTGTATCGTTACCCATAACTTGTACCGCTACCATTGTTAACATTTCACATTGTGTCGGGTTCACTTTCCCAGGCATTATAGATGAACCAGGTTCATTTTCAGGAATAGATAATTCAGCAAGTCCTGCGCGCGGGCCTGATGCTAGCCATCTTATATCATTAGCAATTTTCATTAAGTCAGTTGCTAATGCTTTTAAAGTACCATGTAATTGAACCACTTCGTCGTGTGCTGTTAATGCATGGAATTTATTTTCAGATGAAACAAATGCATAACCTGTATTTTTCGAAATGAATTTAGCTACTTTATCGCCAAATTCAGGATGCGCATTAATACCTGTACCTACAGCTGTACCACCAATCGCTAAATTTAAGATGTGTGCTTTTGATTCACCTAATAAAGTTTCACATTTATCAAGCATGAAACGCCACCCACTAATTTCTTGTCCTAAACGAATAGGCGTTGCATCTTGTAAGTGCGTACGGCCAATTTTTATAATATCGTTAAATTGTTCTTCTTTTTCTTTAAAAGTATCACGTAACGCTTTTAAAGCTGGTTCAAGTTTTGTTTCTACTTCATTGTATAATGCCACATGCATTGCTGTTGGGAAAGTATCATTTGAACTTTGTGATTTATTAACGTCATCATTAGGATGTATCGTTTCATCACTGCCTTGTGATTTTAAATATTCATTAGCTACATAGCTCACAACTTCGTTTACGTTCATATTACTTTGTGTGCCACTACCTGTTTGCCAAACCACTAATGGGAAATGTTCATCTAGCTCTTTATTAATGACACGGTCACAAGCATAAACAATGGCATCTTTTTTAGCGTCCGATAGTTTTCCTAATTCATTGTTAGCTAATGTTGCTCCTCTTTTTAACTGAGCAAATCCGTAAACAACTTCAATTGGCATTTGTTCTTTGCCTACTGGAAAGTTACGTTTACTTCTTTCTGTTTGAGCACCCCAATATTTTTCTGCAGGTACTTCAATTTCACCGAATGTATCATGTTCAATTCTAACTGACATTTCAAATTCTCCCCTTCATTATTCGTTATTCAGCTTTAGTATAGCATTAATTATTTTAAAGGGGCAATCGTATTATAGAGCGTTTACATATTATTTTATTTTAAATTGAATTTATGAGTTATTATTTTACCTTATTAATTAGAACCCTTCACTTTTCCACAAAAAAATACCGTCAAAATCATTAAGATTTTACGGCATTTTATATAAACTATACTTTTTTATAAATCATCTAGTAACTATACAATTTAGCTTTCTTTAGTAATGTTTATTTTGTTGAATTGTACTTTTGCTTCTTGTATTACACCTACAGCTGTTAATATGAGTAGAATCGCACCGATAACCATAGTAACAGGACTAATCGTAACTAATGTACCTAAAAATCCAGTTAAACTACTATAAAAATCTCCTAATGGTTTAAACAACAATACAGTTATTACAATACAACATATCACACTTATAATAATTCCAGTTTGGTTACCTTTAACGAACGTTGAAGCATTAACTTGATCAACAAGCCCACGCGATAAATTTATCTGCAATTTTATAACTTTAAATAACACGGGTAAGTAAAGTGCACCAATCGCCATAGGAAAACCCTTAATAGAAATTAAATTAACAATGACAAGCACTAATCATAATGTATTTCCAATACTTACTTAACATATGTATAAGTCTCCTTAAATCCAATAATGATTTAATAATAACACATTCACTTTTAACTTGGCATTTCTTTTTAAATTGAAAATAATTTATCACAGTATTTGACTATCAAAACAGATTAATTTTCATTTTTCCAAAATCTCATTTGCTATTAATAGACATAAAAATAGCCCTTTGTGAATAAAAAATCCCCCAAAGAGCTATGTTAAAACTAATCATTTAAATCTGAACGAACTTCTGGATCATGAGATTTATCTAACTTATCCTCATCATTTTTCTCGGAAATTTGTTCCATTTCCTTACCAAGTTCTACTACATCTTCGTAGTCACTGACCATTTCATTTTCAGGTTCAGGTACATCATTTTGTAAATGTTTATTATCTTTTTTGTTTGTCATACCTATCACCTCACATTTATATATTAAGCAAAACGTGCTGTGAAATAATGTCTTACATCTTCAGGTAACCCTTCTGTTGCCGCTTCATCTAAAACTACATTCACCATACGATGCGCTTTTAAATCTGAAGGTTCAAAGCTTGTTTTACCATTTTCTTCATATAATTTGTGAACAACTTCTTTTTTGTCAGCGCCAGTGATAATTAAAATAACTTCACGTGCTGAAAATAGACCTTGTTTTACACTTACGTTCAATTTACCATTAGTATCAATTGATAGTACTTGTGTAATCAATTTACCTTTATTTTCTTTTGTTTTAATTTTATCACCAATAAATGATTCAGTGTCTTCATTAAATGAAACATTATAAATTTGACCTTCAGGCACACCTAAAGCTTCAAAATAAGATTTGTTATCATCATAATCTAAAATGTTAATTTGACTAAAGTCTACAGGATGATTATCTACATTTTTCTTTAATTCATCTAATACTGGTGAATTATCATTAGAAAGGTGTACACCCGCAATAGTTGTCGGATTGTTGTTAAATTGTTTTCTTAATATATCTGCAGCATATTCAGCTACAATTTTTTCGTTTTCTAAAACTTTAAAGTTCATTGCCATAGTAATTACACTCCTCTTTTTTATTAAGACGCGTTCTAGCATTATTTTTATTAATACCCTTGATGTAATGGAGATAAACCACAACATTACTAATGTACCAATTTGATTAATTAAATGCTAAGTTATAAGACTTATCTCTATTATACAAATCTATCACATTATTTTCATTCATTTAGCGCATTTATTAATGTAATTCTGGAAAACTTTGTTGTCTTAACGCTTCGTAAATGAGCAATGATGCTGTATTAGATAAGTTTAATGATCTAATATTATCATTCATTGGGATACGTAACGCCGTTTCTTGATATGTCTCTTTCACCCAGTCAGGTAATCCAGTCGTTTCACGTCCGAAAATAAAGAAGTGATCGTGAGTAGTATCAGTAAAATCAAAATCTGAATATGTTTTCTTACCAAATTTAGTTAATAAATAATAAGTACCCTCTGTTGCTTCAAAAAAGTCTTCAATACTTTCATGATAAGTGATATTAACAGTTTCCCAATAATCTAATCCGAGCACGCTTTAGCATCTTATCATCTGTACTGAAACCAAGTGGCTTAATTAAGTGTAAATGTGTATATGTGCCCGCACATGTTCTTGCAATACTGCCTGTATTACCAGGTATCTGTGGTTGAAATAGTACTATGTGGTTTGTCATTCTATTTTTCGCTCCTCGTTTCAAGTCCTTTTAACATTTCAATTTGAACCTCTTCTAGTTCATTTTCATAATGTTGTGCAATAAATGGTCTAGCGACCTCGCCTTGAATTTGTCCTATCGCCCAATATGCTGTAGCTCTAATCATAGGTCTTGGATCATCTAACGCAACATCTTGTAATTCAGGTATTGCTGTTTCTTCTTTAAAATGTGCCAAAGCAATAATTGCATTACGTTGAATCGGTTTCTTACCTCTCCATGCCCCTGCTAAATGACCATAAGTATTTTTAAATTCTTTATTGCTCATTTTTAATAAAGGCACGAGCCTTGGTTTTAAAATTTCAGGTTCTAATTCTATATCGTCATGCTGTGTATTAATCCCTTTATTTTTCGGGCATACTTGTTGACAGGTATCACATCCATAAAGACGATTGCCAATTTTATAACGATATTCATCTTCTAGATAACCCTTCGTCTGAGTTAAAAAGCTAATACATTTCTGACTATTTAACTGTCCATCTCCAACGAGTGCTCCTGTTGGACAACGATCGACACAAATCGTACAATCGCCACAGCTATCGATTAACGGGTCATCAGGCGGAAAAGGTATACTAACTAGCATCTCTCCTAAATACGTCCATGTACCAAGGTCAGGATTGATGACGAAGCCATTTCTTCCTACAAACCCAAGTCCTGCACGTTCTGCTACAGCACGATCAGACAATGCGCCAGTATCTACCATTGATTTAATTTCAACGTCTTCTACTCTAGATTCTAAATACTCACCCAATTTATCTAACCGTTTCCTCATAATACTATGATAATCTTGCCCCCAAGAAGCTCTAGCAAACATACCTCTTCTGTCTCCGCGGACACTTTTAGGCGCACCTTTTAATTTATTTGGATAGCCAACGCCTATTGCAATAATAGATCTTGCTGTTGGCAAATTTAATTTCGGTTCTGTTCTTAATTCTATATCAGATTCTTCAAAACCAGATGCATACCCTTTTGCATGATAATCCACTAACTTTTGCTTCATTTCATCGAAAGGATCAGCTGTCGTAAAACCAATACTATCAATACCAATTGAATGGGCATAGTCTATAACATCTTGTTTTAATTGGTTTAAATCCATTTTCTTACACCCCACCTTAAAAACATACATTGTACAGTTTAACACATTCGTATGGCTTTGGCGTATTAGCTATATTACTTTTATTATAATTTAAATATAATAAAATAAAAGACCAAATCGATAACATAAGATTGATTTTAAACAATACTATGTTACCAACTTAGTCTTATTTTTAATTAATTATAAAACTCTTGATAAAAAGTTTTTCGTTCTTTCATGTTGTTGGTGGTCAAAGACTTCTTCTGGTGTCCCAGACTCGACGATGACACCATCAGCCATAAATACTACTTTATCACTTACATCTCTAGCAAAGTGCATTTCATGGGTTACAACTACCATTGTCATACCCTCTTTAGCTAGATCCTTCATAACTTTCAATACGTCTCCTACAACCTCTGGATCTAGAGCTGATGTAGGTTCATCAAACAATAGAACTTCAGGGTTCATTGCTAATGCTCTAGCAATTGCTACCCTTTGCTTTTGACCGCCAGATAATTGTGCTTGGATATGCATCAGCTTTATCCTCTAAACCCACTTTTTCTAATAACAACTGGGCCTCTTTTTTCAAGTCATTTTGATTCCCTTTTTTTAATAAACTAGGAGCTAAAATAACGTTATCTATTACTTTTTTATGCGGAAATAAATTGAAATTTTGAAATACCATTCCCATTTGTTGACGCAATTTTTCTAATTCTGTATCTTTACTCGTTAAATTATTATCTTTAAATATAACTTCGCCACTTGTTGGCGTCTCTAGTAGATTCATGCAACGCAGTAAGGTACTTTTCCCACTACCTGAAGGACCTATGATAGCTACAACTTCGCCTTGGTTTACAGTAAAATCAATGCCTTTTAAAACTTCATTTTTACCAAATGACTTGTATAAATTTTTAATATTAATCACTAACTTTCAATCTCCCTTCAAAGAAATACATAATTCTAGATAATGTAAATGTGAGAATAAAATACAGTATAGCTGCTATGATCAATGGTGTGAACGGATCAAATGAAGCACCTTGAACTACTTGTGCATTAAACATAATTTCACTAACACCGATTACAGATACTATAGAAGATTCTTTAATCACTGTTACAAACTCATTACCTAAAGCAGGCAAAATATTTTTAATCGCTTGTGGTAATACAACTGATTTCATAGTCTGACCATAAGATAATCCTAAACTACGTGCGGCTTCAGTTTGTCCTTTGTCTACTGCATTTATACCGGCTCTAATAATTTCAGCAATATATGCAGAACAGTTAATTACAAGCGCGATCATACCACAAATTAATGCGGAGATATTTAAACCTAATACTGCAGTTGTGCCGAAATAAACTAAAAATACTTGCACGAGCAATGGTGTGCCCCTTAAGAATTCAATATAAGCCGAAGCTAACCATCTTAAAACTCTAACTTTACTTAGTTTTAATAATGCAATAAATGCGCCAAACACTGCCCCTAGCACTACTCCCACAATTGAAATGAGTATCGTATTTTTAATACCTTTTATAAAGAAGTTTCCATATTTAGTAAAGAAATTTCCTTCATCCTTTTTCATCGCTTCTGCAGCTGATGCTTTATAATCTGCTAGTAAACCTTTATCTTCAACATCTTTAATAGTAGCATTAAGTCTTTCCATTAATTCAGGGGAATTTTTAGGTACTGCAATTGCTGTTTGTTTCGTACCTTCATTAAATTGCACGTCATCTGCAAATGCTAAATCTTCATTTTGTTTCAAGTAAGCTTCTGCAACTGGTCCTTCAATAACCATCCCGTTGATTTTGCCACTCTTCAATGACATGATTACTTCAGGCACTCTCGTTAAAGATTGTATTTGTGCATTTTCAATTTCTGTTTGTGCAATTTTTTCTTGTTGTGTTTGTTTTTGTACACCAATTTTTTGATTAGCAAAATCATCTATATTTTGAAATCTATCTGCTTCAGACTTTTTAACGATCATTTTTTGTTCAACCGTCATATATGGATTTGAAAAATCTACCTCTTTTTCACGTTCAGGTGTTGGTGTCATTCCAGAAATGATTAAATCGATTTTCCCAGTTTTAATTGCTCCTAACAAACTATCAAATTGCATATTAACAATTTTTAGCTTTACATCATTGTCCTTTGCAATTTTCTTTGCCAAATCAATATCAATACCGGCATATTCAGATTTACCATTCACATTATGTTCAAACTCATAAGGTGCATAATCTGCAGATAAACCCACTCTCAATTCTCCACGTTCCTTAATTTTATCCCATTGGTCTTCTTCTGCTGCCTGAGCATCAGGATTTATGTATGTAATTATGGCGCTAATAAATATAATAAAGACCATAAATAGTTTAATAATGTGTTTCATCTTGGTTAGCCCCTCTCTATATAATTAATTATTATACATAATAACGTAATATTATTCAATAACTTTTTATATAAAAGCTATGTATAAGAGAGGTTTTTTTCTAAAAATTACAAAATATGCATTATTTATGTATAAAAAAAGACCTAATAAATATTAGGTCTCTTAAGATTACTGTTTAGGAATTTCAAAACTGTATATTTCATCAGTATATCTACCAATGAATTTTTTACATAACTCATGAACAAAAAATGCCGCAACAAAAGGAATAATGAAATAACCAAAAATTAACAATATGATATTCATTGTTGGATCTCCAGACATACGGTTAAAGGCATTAATTGGTCCTACAAGTCCTGTATAACCAAAACCAGCTGACATCGGTGTACCTTCAATCCCAATAAAGTAAGCAATCAAGCCACCTATAATACCATTAATTGTTAAAGGTATCGCGATAATTAAATGTCTGAAATAGACAGGTATCATCATCTTAGCCGCACCAATAATTAATACTAAATTCACACCAAGCACCATTAACTCTGATTGATCCAAATAAGAATGTAACACAAGCCGCAACAATTCCCATATTGGCCGCACCACTACCTAGTCCAGATAGGCTAATTGCTGTTGCAATAGCTACAACCGATATTGGCGTTACCATCGGCAACGAATAAGTCACACATATTAATACTGACATCAATAATGGATTGAGTTCAGTAAATGAATGCACTACGTGGCCTAAACCTTTTGTAACATTAGATACATAGCCTAATGTATATAGACCAATAATTCCACTTACTACAGGAATAATAACTGGTAACAAGATCATTTCTAATGAACCTAATTTATTTTGTAATATTAAAAATAAAAAGCAAGCAATAATTACAACTAAAATAGTATTAATAATATCACCAATACCATTTAGTATAAATCCATCAGGAGTAATTTTAACAGCTCCACTACCTAACATAGCAGAAACACCTATCATCGTAGCACCTGCACCATTAAATTTAAATTGGTGCGCGACTAATACACCTATAATAAAAGCCATAAATGATTGAATCATAACTACTAATTGATATATTGTTTCTAATAACTCATTACCTTCTTTAAAAAACTTTAATAGTTCACCTAATAATGCATTAGGTATTAACGCAATAACTACCCCTGCGCCAACAGCTTGTAAGATATTACCAAAAAATTGCTTTCCATTTGGTTTAGTTGTTTTAGTTTTGGTTGTTTTAGTTTTAACCATTGAATTTTCCTCCAAATATAACATTAGACTAATAATATTATACTTTACCAAAAACTACAATATTTACTTTGATTATATTAATATTGCATACATAGTTTTATAAAGTGATATTTAGCAATTAAGTAAAATAATTAAAGGCATTAGCAGTTAATTAAGTTTAAACATAAAAAAGCAACCCCATCTTATGAGATTGCTTAACATGTACATCTAAGTACGTTATATATACCGGCGGTCGGGATCGAACCGACACTCCAAATCAATGGAACGGGATTTTGAGTCCCGCGCGTCTGCCAATTCCGCCACGCCGGCCCAATTAAATAAATAAAAAACTCCCAGTGTGGAAGTATCGATGGAGCGGAAGATAGGACTTACACCTATACCTCATTCCGGGAAGGAACGTGTTCTAAAAGTTGAACTACTCCCGCATGCAAATAATATTAAATATGGAGCGGAAGATAGGACTTACACCTATACCTCGTTCCGGGAAGGAACGTATTCTAAGAATTGAACTACTCCCGCATGGGATATAAATTAATATGGAGCGGAAGATAGGATTTACACCTATACCTCGTTCCGGGAAGGAACGTGTTCTAAGAGTTGAACTACTCCCGCATGGGATATAAATTAATATGGAGCGGAAGATAGGACTTACACCTATACCTCGTTCCGGGAAGGAACGTGTTCTAAGAATTGAACTACTCCCGCATATTGATGGAGGCGGCAACCGGATTTGAACCGGTGATAGAGGTTTTGCAGACCTCTGCCTTACCACTTGGCTATGCCGCCAATAAAAACTGGGCTAGCCGGATTCGAACCAACGAGTGACGGAGTCAAAGTCCGTTGCCTTACCGCTTGGCTATAGCCCAAAAATACAAAGGGCGGATGGTGGGGATCGAACCCACGAGTGTCGGAACCACAATCCGATGTGTTAACCACTTCACCACAACCGCCATGGCGGGGGCAGTAGGAATCGAACCCACATCAAAGGTTTTGGAGACCTGTATTCTACCGTTGAAATATGCCCCTATTAAATTAAAGTTATATGGTGGAGGGGGGCAGATTCGAACTGCCGAACCCGAAGGAGCGGATTTACAGTCCGCCGCGTTTAGCCACTTCGCTACCCCTCCCGAAAGATGGTGCCGGCCAGAGGACTTGAACCCCCAACCTACTGATTACAAGTCAGTTGCTCTACCAGTTGAGCTAGGCCGGCTTGCATTAAAATGATTCAGGACAGAGTCGAACTGCCGACACATGGAGCTTCAATCCATTGCTCTACCAACTGAGCTACTGAACCATAACAATAATGGCGGTCCCGATGGGATTCGAACCCACGATCTCCTGCGTGACAGGCAGGCGTGTTAACCGCTACACTACGGGACCTAAAATAAAAAATTGCGGGAGGCGGATTTGAACCACCGACCTTCGGGTTATGAGCCCGACGAGCTACCGCCGCTCCATCCCGCGGTAATAATATTAATGGCGGAGGAAGAGGGATTCGAACCCCCGCGGGCCGTTAAGCCCCTGTCGGTTTTCAAGACCGATCCCTTCAGCCGGGCTTGGGTATTCCTCCAAAAATATTAGGTAAATAAATTATATTCAATTATTATAAAAATGGCGGAGGAAGAGGGATTCGAACCCCCGCGAGCCGTTAAGCTCCTGTCGGTTTTCAAGACCGATCCCTTCAGCCGAACTTGGGTATTCCTCCAAAAAATTATATGGACCTTGCAGGATTCGAACCTGCGACCGAACGGTTATGAGCCGTTAGCTCTAACCAACTGAGCTAAAGGTCCTAAATATAATTTACAACTAATAATTAGTGGCGGTGGAGGGGATCGAACCCCCGACCTCACGGGTATGAACCGTACGCTCTAGCCAGCTGAGCTACGCCGCCGTTGTAATTTAGATTGCATTTAAATATATGGTGGAGACTAGCGGGATCGAACCGCTGACCTCCCGCGTGCAAAGCGGGCGCTCTCCCATCTGAGCTAAGCCCCCATATTATTTTAAGGATATCGGGAAGACAGGATTCGAACCTGCGACCCCTTGGTCCCAAACCAAGTGCTCTACCAAGCTGAGCTACTTCCCGTAAAATAGTGCGCCCGACAGGGGTCGAACCTGTAACCTCTTGATTCGTAGTCAAGTACTCTATCCAGTTGAGCTACGGGCGCATAATTCTATTTTCATGGGATAATGCCGAGAACCGGAATCGAACCGGTACGGTGATCTCTCACCGCAGGATTTTAAGTCCTGTGCGTCTGCCAGTTCCGCCACCCCGGCAAAATAATGGAGCAGAAGACGGGATTCGAACCCGCGACCCCGACCTTGGCAAGGTCGTATTCTACCGCTGAACTACTTCTGCATATGCGGGTGAAGGGAGTCGAACCCCCACGCCGTGAGGCGCTAGATCCTAAGTCTAGTGCGTCTGCCAGTTCCGCCACACCCGCGATATTAAAATAATGGTGAGCCATAGTGGGCTCGAACCACTGACCCTCTGATTAAAAGTCAGATGCTCTACCAACTGAGCTAATGGCTCAAAACATGGTGCCGGCCAGAGGACTTGAACCCCCAACCTACTGATTACAAGTCAGTTGCTCTACCAGTTGAGCTAGGCCGGCTATTAAAAAATAAATGGTGGAGGATGACGGGTTCGAACCGCCGACCCTCTGCTTGTAAGGCAGATGCTCTCCCGACTGAGCTAATCCTCCGTATAAAATTGCCTGGCAACGTCCTACTCTTGCGGAACGTAAGTCCGACTACCATCGGCGCTAAGGAGCTTAACTACTGTGTTCGGCATGGGAACAGGTGTGACCTCCTTGCCATTGTCACCAGACAATGAACTGTATAAAAATTATACATTCAAAACTAGATAGTAAGTAAAATTTGATAATGCCAAACAAAACACTTTTTAAATTTGATTAAGTCTTCGATCGATTAGTATTCGTCAGCTCCACATATCGCTATGCTTCCACCTCGAACCTATTAACCTCATCATCTTTGAGGGATCTTATAACCGAAGTTGGGAAATCTCATCTTGAGGGGGGCTTCATGCTTAGATGCTTTCAGCACTTATCCCGTCCATACATAGCTACCCGCCGATGCCGTTGGCACGACAACTGGTACACCAGAGGTATGTCCATCCCGGTCCTCTCGTACTAAGGACAGCTCCTCTCAAATTTCCTGCGCCCACGACGGATAGGGACCGAACTGTCTCACGACGTTCTGAACCCGGCTCGCGTACCGCTTTAATGGGCGAACAGCCCAACCCTTGGGACCGACTACAGCCCCAGGATGCGATGAGCCGACATCGAGGTGCCAAACCTCCCCGTCGATGTGAACTCTTGGGGGAGATAAGCCTGTTATCCCCGGGGTAGCTTTTATCCGTTGAGCGATGGCCCTTCCATGCGGAACCACCGGATCACTAAGTCCGTCTTTCGACCCTGCTCGACTTGTAAGTCTCGCAGTCAAGCTTCCTTATGCCTTTACACTCTATGAATGATTTCCAACCATTCTGAGGAAACCTTTGAGCGCCTCCGTTACTCTTTAGGAGGCGACCGCCCCAGTCAAACTGTCCATCTGACACTGTCTCCCACCATGATAAATGGTGCGGGTTAGAAATCCAACACAGCAAGGGTAGTATCCCACCAACGCCTCGACGTAAGCCGGCGCTCACGTTTCAAAGGCTCCTACCTATCCTGTACAAGTTGTACCGAATTTCAATATCAGACTACAGTAAAGCTCCACGGGGTCTTTCCGTCCTGTCGCGGGTAACCTCGCATCTTCACAGGTACTATGATTTCACCGAGTCTCTCGTTGAGACAGTGCCCAAATCGTTACGCCTTTCGTGCGGGTCGGAACTTACCCGACAAGGAATTTCGCTACCTTAGGACCGTTATAGTTACGGCCGCCGTTTACTGGGGCTTCGATTCGTAGCTTCGCCGAAGCTAACCACTCCTCTTAACCTTCCGAGCACCGGGCAGGCGTCAGCCCCTATACATCACCTTACGGTTTAGCAGAGACCTGTGTTTTTGATAAACAGTCGCTTGGGCCTATTCACTGCGGCTCTCCTGGGCGTTAACCCTAAAGAGCACCCCTTCTCCCGAAGTTACGGGGTCATTTTGCCGAGTTCCTTAACGAGAGTTCGCTCGCTCACCTTAGAATTCTCATCTTGACTACCTGTGTCGGTTTGCGGTACGGGCACCAAAATTCTAGCTAGAGGCTTTTCTTGGCAGTGTGAAATCAACGACTCGAGGAAACAATTTCCTCTCCCCATCACAACTTGACCTTAAGAGTGCCGGATTTGCCTAACACTCAGTCTCATTGCTTGGACGTACAATCCAATAGTACGCTTCGCCTATCCTACTGCGTCCCCCCATCGCTTAAAACGAAATTTGGTGGTACAGGAATATCAACCTGTTATCCATCGCCTACGCCTATCGGCCTCAGCTTAGGACCCGACTAACCCAGAGCGGACGAGCCTTCCTCTGGAAACCTTAGTCAATCGGTGGACGGGATTCTCACCCGTCTTTCGCTACTCACACCGGCATTCTCACTTCTAAGCGCTCCACATGTCCTTGCGATCATGCTTCAACGCCCTTAGAACGCTCTCCTACCACTGTCCTTACGGACAATCCACAGCTTCGGTAATATGTTTAGCCCCGGTACATTTTCGGCGCAGTGTCACTCGACTAGTGAGCTATTACGCACTCTTTAAATGATGGCTGCTTCTAAGCCAACATACTAGTTGTCTGGGCAACGCCACATCCTTTTCCACTTAACATATATTTTGGGACCTTAGCCGGTGGTCTGGGCTGTTTCCCTTTCGAACACGGACCTTATCACCCGCGTTCTAACTCCTAAGATAAAATTGATTGGCATTCGGAGTTTGTCTGAATTCGGTAACCCGATAAGGGCCCCTCGTCCAAACAGTGCTCTACCTCCAATAATCATTACTTAAGGCTAGCCCTAAAGCTATTTCGGAGAGAACCAGCTATCTCCAGGTTCGATTGGAATTTCTCCGCTACCCACAACTCATCCGCTCACTTTTCAACGTAAGTCGGTTCGGCCCTCCATTCAGTGTTACCTGAACTTCAGCCTGGTCATGGGTAGATCACCTGGTTTCGGGTCTACGACCAAATACTCAACGCCCTATTCAGACTCGCTTTCGCTACGGCTCCACATTAACTGCTTAACCTTGCATCAAATCGTAACTCGCCGGTTCATTCTACAAAAGGCACGCCATCACCCATTAACGGGCTCTGACTACTTGTAAGCACACGGTTTCAAGTTCTATTTCACTCCCCTTCCGGGGTACTTTTCACCTTTCCCTCACGGTACTGGTTCACTATCGGTCACTAGAGAGTATTTAGCCTTGGGAGATGGTCCTCCCGGATTCCGACGGAATTTCTCGTGTTCCGTCGTACTCAGGATCCACTCAAGAGTGAACAAACTTTCGACTACAGGATTATTACCTTCTTTGATTCATCTTTCCAGATGATTCGTCTAATTTGTTCTTTTGTAACTCCGTATAGAGTGTCCTACAACCCCAACAAGCAAGCTCGTTGGTTTGGGCTCTTCCCGTTTCGCTCGCCGCTACTCAGGGAATCGATTTTTCTTTCTCTTCCTGCGGGTACTAAGATGTTTCAGTTCCCCGCGTCTGCCTTCAGATATGCTATGTATTCACATATCGATAACACGACATAACTCGTGTTGGGTTTCCCCATTCGGAAATCTCTGGATCAAAGCTTACTTACAGCTCCCCAAAGCATATCGTCGTTAGTAACGTCCTTCGTAGGCTTCTAGTGCCAAGGCATCCACCGTGCGCCCTTAATAACTTAATCTTTTCGACTTTCAACACGAAAAAAATCGGTTGAAGACCTAAAATGTTATTAATCTGTGAGTGTTCTTTCGAACACTAGCGATTATTTCTATTTTTTTGAATTCAAGCTTTTTAAAACTCTAATTCACTCGGTTTTGCTTGGTAAAATCATAAATTTTACTTACATATCTAGTTTTCAATGTACAAATTAAATTCTTTATGGTGGAGACTAGCGGGATCGAACCGCTGACCTCCTGCGTGCAAAGCAGGCGCTCTCCCATCTGAGCTAAGCCCCCATAGTGCTTATAAAATTCTAAATGGTGGGCCTAAGTGGACTCGAACCACCGACCTCACGCTTATCAGGCGTGCGCTCTAACCAGCTGAGCTATAGGCCCATTTCGATGTTGAATACTCGTAATGAGCATTCAAAACTGAATGCAATATGTCAATGTCATTCCTCTTCATCTTCTCAAGGAAGATGTTCCGAATATATCCTTAGAAAGGAGGTGATCCGAGCCGCACCTTCCGATACGGCTACCTTGTTACGACTTCACCCCAATCATTTGTCCCACCTTCGACGGCTAGCTCCATAAATGGTTACTCCACCGGCTTCGGGTGTTACAAACTCTCGTGGTGTGACGGGCGGTGTGTACAAGACCCGGGAACGTATTCACCGTAGCATGCTGATCTACGATTACTAGCGATTCCGGCTTCATGTAGTCGAGTTGCAGACTACAATCCGAACTGAGAACAACTTTATGGGATTTGCATGACCTCGCGGTTTAGCTGCCCTTTGTATTGTCCATTGTAGCACGTGTGTAGCCCAAATCATAAGGGGCATGATGATTTGACGTCATCCCCACCTTCCTCCGGTTTGTCACCGGCAGTCAACCTAGAGTGCCCAACTAAATGCCGGCAACTAAGTTTAAGGGTTGCGCTCGTTGCGGGACTTAACCCAACATCTCACGACACGAGCTGACGACAACCATGCACCACCTGTCACTTTGTCCCCCGAAGGGGAAGGCTCTATCTCTAGAGTTTTCAAAGGATGTCAAGATTTGGTAAGGTTCTTCGCGTTGCTTCGAATTAAACCACATGCTCCACCGCTTGTGCGGGTCCCCGTCAATTCCTTTGAGTTTCAACCTTGCGGTCGTACTCCCCAGGCGGAGTGCTTAATGCGTTAGCCGCAGCACTAAGGGGCGGAAACCCCCTAACACTTAGCACTCATCGTTTACGGCGTGGACTACCAGGGTATCTAATCCTGTTTGATCCCCACGCTTTCGCACATCAGCGTCAGTTACAGACCAGAAAGTCGCCTTCGCCACTGGTGTTCCTCCATATCTCTGCGCATTTCACCGCTACACATGGAATTCCACTTTCCTCTTCTGTACTCAAGTTTCCCAGTTTCCAATGACCCTCCACGGTTGAGCCGTGGGCTTTCACATCAGACTTAAGAAACCGCCTACGCGCGCTTTACGCCCAATAATTCCGGATAACGCTTGCCACCTACGTATTACCGCGGCTGCTGGCACGTAGTTAGCCGTGGCTTTCTGATTAGGTACCGTCAAGATGCGCACAGTTACTTACGCATTTGTTCTTCCCTAATAACAGAGTTTTACGATCCGAAAACCTTCATCACTCACGCGGCGTTGCTCCGTCAGACTTTCGTCCATTGCGGAAGATTCCCTACTGCTGCCTCCCGTAGGAGTCTGGACCGTGTCTCAGTTCCAGTGTGGCCGATCACCCTCTCAGGTCGGCTACGTATCGTTGCCTTGGTAAGCCGTTACCTTACCAACTAGCTAATACGGCGCGGGTCCATCTATAAGTGATAGCAAAACCATCTTTTACTTTAGAACCATGCGGTTCCAAATGTTATCCGGCATTAGCTCCGGTTTCCCGAAGTTATTCCAGTCTTATAGGTAGGTTACCCACGTGTTACTCACCCGTCCGCCGCTAACTTCAAAGGAGCAAGCTCCTTATCCGTTCGCTCGACTTGCATGTATTAGGCACGCCGCCGGCGTTCATCCTGAGCCAGGATCAAACTCTCCATAAATGAATTATGATGTTTGATTAGCTCATAAAATACTAATTTGTGTGTTATCTCTAACACGTTTGAACCAACAATTTAATGTTGCGTTCGGAATTAACGTTGACATATTGCAATTCAGTTTTCAATGTTCATTACTGCTTTAATGCGTTACAAGAAATAATTATAACATTAAGTTTTTGTTAAGTCAATAATAAATTTCTTTTTTTATTTATTAAGTTTGTTGCGTTTTTTAACTCAACATTTAATATTGTATATCCTTTCAACTAATTTAACAAGTGTCAAATTTACACTTTGTAAAAACTTCGTTGAATCGATTGTTTTGCTACGTGTCTTGTTTCGACGACTTTTTTATAATATCAAGTTTATTCACAACCGTCAATCATTTTCAGCAATCTTTTTAGTTAAATTTTACCTTTGTGATGTCTATTTATTGTTTTTATGTATTAAACGTTAGTTTAGTGTAAATATATCGGCATACATCTTAACTTAATGAGTTGTCTTACCTTCTATTATATATAGTAGGAACTAGGATGCTTATCAAACAGTAATACCGCCACTATCGCATAAACTCATCTTTTCTAGTTTAGTATCATTCAACATATTCAATATAAAGAAGTAAGAACAAAGAAAAAGGAAAACTCATTTGTTTTAAAAATGAGTTTTCCCTTTTCTTATATCATTAGTATTACAAGATATTAGATAATGTTTTCTTTCTTCTATTGACTGTTTCTTTTATCTTGGCAGTCTTTGCATAACCCATATATTTCCATACGGTGATGCGTTACATTAAAGTCTGTTACGTGCTTGCGCTAATTGTTCTACTTCATCAAGTTGTGGATAATGGAAATCCACTATTTTTCCACAATTATCACAGATAACGTGATAATGATTATGTGTACTGAAGTCAAAACGGCTCGAAGAATCTCCGTATGGTAATTCTTTTACTATACCAATATCTTTAAAGACACGTAAATTATTATATATTGTAGCAACACTTATATTTGGAAAATCAGGTGAAAGTGCTTGATAAATCTCATCGGCTGTAGGATGTGTCTCTGAAGCAATTAAAAATTTCAATATTGCTTGTCGTTGAGGCGTTATTCTAATACCGTTATTTCTTAAAGACGCAATTGAATGTTCTAGTTGATGTTCAACTGTTTCCATCTACTGCACTCATTTCACTCACCATCTTTCTATTTAAGAATAATTATTACTTAATATAAATATAACTGTTTGATGTGTGAAATGTCAATCTTCATTACTTAAAAGTCTTTAATAGCCTTGTTTAGGATCTACTTCATTCTCAATTAAATCTTCCTTATTGAGAAAATGATTGAGATTTTTAATAAATATATCCGTAACCTCGCTCATATTTTCTTTACCATTACCTGTGATATGAGCAGTAATAGTAATATTATCTAATGAATATAGTTCATTACTTGGATTTAAAGGCTCTTTTTCGAACACGTCTATATATGCGTGTCTAATTTGCTTTTCTTTTAAAGCTTCAATTAACACACTCTCATCAACAATTGTCCCTCTACCTACATTTATAAACAATGCTGTTTCATTCATTAACTCAAAATGCGCTTTTGTTATGAGATGTATAGTCTGCTCAGTTTCAGGCAGTGTGTTAACAATTATGTCCGCTTCGGTTAAAGCATTAGAAAGTTCATTTAATGCAAAGGTCTTACTAAACCCCTCTACTGAATGACCATTTGTATTGATACCAATAATTTTCATGTTCATTGCATTTGCAATATTAGCCGTATATTGAGCGATACTTCCTGTACCTAGAAATAGAATCGTTTCCCCACTCACTCTTGAGCCCGTAAGTTTTGAATCATAATATCTATTTTGTTGATTAATATAGGAAGTTCTCATTTTTTTATAGTCATCAAGTATATAAGCTATAATAAATTCTGACATTTGCTTTGCATGTATACCTTTACCATTTGTAAGTAATATATTTTGTTTATCAATATAATCTAAAGGTAAACTATTCACACCTGTTGAATACCATGCCATCCATTTAAGGTTCGGACAATTTTCTAAAAACGATTGATTAAGTTTACCATCATAACCGAATATTATATCTAAATCTTTTTTATCTTGTTCTTCTATTTCAGAAACACCCTTTGTAAATACAAAATCGACAGTAGGATATGCTTCTATTAATTTAGATTCTAAATCTCCCATTCTTTTTAAACTGACAGACTTTCATCTATGTTCACCCCAAGATTTCTTTTAGTTCATCCATTTGTGTTTTAACTTTAACTTTTTCGATTACATCTATTATAATACCATCTTCATCAATAACAAATGTAGTTCTTACAATCCCCATCGATTCTTTACCAAATGATTTCTTCAATTGATAGACGCCCACTTCTTCTGACAACTCATAATTCTCGTCCACTAATAAGTCAAAATTTAAATCTAGTTTTTGGCTGAAATTTTCGTGTTTCTTTTTAGTATCTCCACTAATACCATATACTTTGGCATTTAAATCATTAAAGATTGCTAAATTATCTCTAAAATCACATGCTTCAGTAGTACATGTAGGTGTATTATCTCTTGGATAAAAGTAAAGTACAGCTTTACTTCCTTTTATAGATTCATTAGAAATAAACTCCCCTTTTTGATTTTCTAGTTTAAATGATGGAAATTGATCGCCTTTTCTTAACATTTAACTCACCCTATTCCTTTTTATTCTTAATTTTATGATACGATAATAGACGAAATTATTAAATTAAAAGAGGTTGATATGTATGAAATTTACTGAAAGTGAAAAACTTCAAAAATTATCTAACGAGTATATTCTAGGGGGAGTCAATTCACCTTCTCGCTCATATAAGGCGGTTGGCGGTGGCGCACCAGTTATGATGCGCTCTGGTCAGGGCGCATATTTGTTTGATGTAGATGGAAACAAGTACATTGATTATTTACAGGCTTATGGCCCTATTATTACTGGTCATGCACATCCACATATTACTAAAGCAATTCAAGAACAGGTCGCACAAGGTGTATTGTATGGTACGCCTACAGAACTAGAAATTGAATTTGCTAAAAAATTACGTGAAGCTATGCCTTCATTAGAAAAGATTAGGTTTGTTAATTCGGGTACAGAATCAGTTATGACTACAATCCGTGTCGCCCGTGCTTATACTAAAAGAACTAAAATCATCAAATTTGCTGGTCAGTATCACGGTCACTCTGATTTAGTTTTAGTTGCTCGCTGGTAGTGGGCCTTCTCAACTAGGTTCACCTGATTCTGCTTGGTGTTCCTGAAAGTGTCGCTCAAGAAGTCATCACAGTTCCTTTCAATGATATTGGTGCTTATAAGGAAGCTATTGATTATTGGGGAGAAGATATTGCTCGCCGTATTAGTAGAACCTATTGTGGGTAATTTTGGCATGGTTAAACCTAAACCTGGTTTCTTAGAACAAGTAAACGAACTTACCCATAATAATGGAAGCTTAGTTATATATGATGAAGTCATTACAGCATTCCGTTTCCATTACGGTGGCGCACAAGATCTTTATAATGTATATCCTGATTTAACAGCCTTCGGTAAAATTGTTGGTGGTGGTTTACCTATAGGGGGATATGGAGGAAAGCAAGATATTATGGAACAAGTAGCACCTTTAGGTCCTGCATACCAAGCCGGCACTATGGCGGGCAACCCACTATCCATGAAAGCCGGCATTGCACTTCTAGAAGTATTAGAGCAAGATGGCGTTTATGAAAAATTAGATGTATTAGGTAAACGTTTAGAGGATGGTTTACTTTCATTAATTAAAAAACATAACATTACTGCTACAGTAAATAGAGTATATGGTGCCCTAACATTATATTTTACAGATGAAACAGTAGAAAATTATGCTCAGGCTGAAAATACTGATGGAGACGCATTTGCTAAATTCTTTAAATTAATGCTAAACCAAGGTATTAATCTTGCGCCTTCTAAATTTGAAGCTTGGTTTTTAACTACTGAACATACAGACGAAGACATTGATGCAACATTAAAAGCGGTAGATTATGCATTTAGTCAAATGGTATAAACTTGAATTTTACACCCAATCGTTGTATAACAAGTATAAACATTATTTTATTAAATATATTAAGGAGCGGTACATTTGAAATTAGGAGCCCGTATTCTCAAAACAGGTATCGCAATTATACTTGCTTTGTTTATCGCTTCTCTATTACCTGATGAAGCTGGTTTAAAAGCCATTGCCGCAGTCAGTGCTGTCATTGCAATGCAACCAAGTGTTTTTCGTTCAATAAAAACAATTGGGGAACGAGCAATAGGTAACCTTGTTGGTGCTGTTTTAGCAGTAGTGATGGTTACGATATTTGGAAATAATATTGTAATCATGGGTGTTACAGTAATTTTATTAATTGCAATCCTGTTTCGTTTCAAATTGGAACATGTTGCTACGCTAGCAAGTATAACTGCTTTAATTATTATGGGACAACATACTGGTAACTTTTATGTTTCTGCCTTTTATAGATTTGTACTTGTTATGGTTGGTGTGCTTAGTTCTTCAGCAGTAAACCTTTTATTTCTACCACCTAAATTTGAATCTAAAATTTACTATAATTCATTAAATATCTGTTCTGATATTTTTGTATGGTTTAAATTAGTTTTAAATGACACCTCTGAGTATCATCATATTAAAGAAGATAGAGGGTTAATTGTTACCCGTATTGATAAACTCGAAGAAACTTTGGGTTATTATTCAGAAGAAAAACCATGGACTAAAAAGCAACTGTATGCACAAAATAGGAAAAAAATTCTTTTTAAAGAATTAGTCCGTAGTACTCGGCGAGCGTATGAAGTGTTGAGAAAAATGAATCGTTATCAAAATGATCTTCATAATTTAAATAACGAATTACTTTTGCAGATTAAATTAGAGATAGACACATTGATTGCATATCACGAACAAATCTTCATCAGTCTTTCAAAAAAGGCACGGTATGATGTAGATCAACTTGATAGTCAGATTTCAAACCCACAGAAAAAAGATTTGATGGATGCATTTCAAAAAGAAATCATTCAAAATCCTTATCAATCAATGTACTCATATACGAATATTATGCAAATTATTTCAGCAATCGAAGAATATCGTTATATTTTAGAACATTTAGATAGACTGCGTATTAGTTTCTTCACGTACCATCGAAATGATAATGAAATTGATATACTAGAAGAAGACTTCGATTTATAAATAAAATACCCTTTGAGCTTAATTTTCATCTGCTCAAAGGGTATTTTTAAATTTCTTATAATAGTTGTAATCAAAATAGTAGCATAATCGTTTAAGATAAAAGCGCACTCGGTATACGTTAAAATGCCCAATGCGCTTTTAAATATTTACTGACTATAAATTTTGAATACTATATAGGTGTTCATATGCACCTTTTTTAGCTAATAATGCTGAATGTGAACCACTTTCAACAATTTCACCATTTTCTACAACAACAATTTTATCAGCATGTGTGATAGTAGATAATCTATGTGCAACAATAAGTGTTGTACGATTTGCACTTAATACACTCAAGGCATCTTGAATAATAGATTCACTTTCTAAATCAAGCGCGCTCGTCGCCTCATCTAATATAATAATTGGTGGATTATTTAGGAAGATGCGGGCAATAGAAACACGTTGTTTTTGTCCACCAGAGAGTTTAACCCCTCTTTCGCCCACTTCTGTATCGTAACCTTTAGATAGTTCCATTATAAAATCATGCGCATTGGCCATTTTAGCGACGTTAATAACTTCTTCATCTGAAGCATCTGGTTTACCTAATAATATATTTTCTTTAATCGTATCCGAGAATAATATATTATCTTGTTGAACTAAGCCAATTTGTCTTCTCAAGCTACCTGTTAAATATGACTTGATATTTGTACCATCAATTTTTATTTCGCCTTCGGTAACATCATAGAACCTAGGTATTAAATTGATTAAAGTAGATTTTCCTCCACCACTCATACCAACAAATGCCACAGTCTCACCTTGATTAATTTCTAAATTAATATCTTTAAGGATATTTGCTTCATTTTGATCATATTTAAAATTAACATTATTTAATTCGATGTGTCCTTGTTTTATTTCTATTGGCAATGCACCTTTTTTGTTTTTGATGTCGTAATCCTCATCTAAAAGTTGGAATACACGGTCCATTGACGCAAAACTTTGTGTCAATGTCGTAAATGAGGAAACTAATCTACGTAGAGGACCAAATAGTTGTTCAAGATAGCCCACGAAAGCAGCTAAAGTACCTACTGTTATCGATCCATTGATTGCTAAGAATGCACCTGTACCAATAACGATTAAAGGTCCAATATCTGTAACCGTATTAATTGCTGAGAATGAATAAGCATTCCAACGTGTATGATTAAACGCTCTTTGTAAGAAATTTTGGTTATGTTTATCAAAGTTCCCTGCTTCATTATCTTCAATTGCAAAACTTTTTATAACTGACATCCCTTGTACACGTTCATGTAAGAACCCTTGTACTTCTGCCAATGCTTGTGATCTCTTTCTTGTTAAACTTCTCAAACGACCAAAGAAGAAATACACAGTTAAAATATATACAGGGAATATAATAATTGCGACTAAAGTTAACTTAACATCTAAGAAAAACATAATAGTCAATGCAATAATAATAGTTATACAGTCGAGCCATATATTCATTAAACCAGTTAATATAAAGTCTTTAGTTTGCTCAACATCATTAATAACCCTTGAAATAACCTGCCCTGCTTGGTTATTCGCATAAAATCTTGAACTCAAAGCTTGCAAATGATGATAAAGCTTTTTACGTATGTCATATAAAATTTTGTTACTTGTCCACTGTGCTAGATATTGTCTTAAAAACTCAATTGGTGGTCTTACTATCACAAAGATAAACGCCGCTATACCCATTGCAACTAATAATTTTGTGATTTTTTCTTCTACTGTTATAGCACCATTATTGATAATATCATCAATGACATATTTAATTAATAATGGAATCAGCATAGGAATACCAAATTTTAGAATACCTACAAGTATAGTGGCAATGATTCGCCATTTATATGGTCGAACAAATTGTAAATATCTGCGAATCATAAAACGATTCCTCCCCACACTATATTTGCAAATGAAACAGCCTATGTTGATGGTCCAACTAGGCTGCTAATTTATGCATTATCTAAAGTTGTTTGACAATTTCATTTGCGAATACGAATATTTTATAGCAAACTTATTTTTTCTTGTTTGTATTGTTCACATTCATATCACTATAAATGATAATTAAATTAAAAACATTAAATCTGCTTAATAATTTCTAACTTTTTTGTATCGTTCTCGCCAAACTTTAATGAAGTCTGGAGCAAATGGACCTTTCTTCTGTTCAATCCATTGCTGTAAAATATCTACATTTCTTCTTAAAATAACGTCGATATCAGGTGAATAATTCATTTGTCTCATATGCTTGCTCGTATTCATCTTCGTCTAGTAAATGATATTTACCGTTTGGATATACTTTAATATCTAAATCATAATCGATATATTTTAAAGCTTCTTCATCACAAACAAATGGTGAAGATAAATTACAATAATAATAAACGCCATCTTCTCTAAACATACATATCACGTTAAACCAATATTCAGAATGAAAATATACAATTGCAGGCTCTCTCGTAATCCATGTACGACTATCACTTTCTGTGACGAGCGTATGATCATTCCCACCAATAACAACATCTTCCGTACCTTTTAATATAGTAGTTTCAGACCAAACACGATGAATATTACCATCATGTTTATAACTTTGAATCTTAATTGTCTGACCTTCTTTAGGTATGGATTCTTTTACCATGCTCCACACCACCTTTTCTTAATTTCACATATAGAATTATAACATAACTCAAGATACAACACCGAATCTAACAATGTTTAGTTATGAAATTATATATTTTTGTCATACTTACAGGAAAATTAAAGTCTTCTTTTTCTGTTAACTGCATCCACACCATATTCTCTGGTAAGGTGATGTCATCTTTATGCACATTTTCTTGAGTCATAAATACCTCAATATCCCACGTGATATGTGTAAATTGATGTTTTAATTTAAATGCGGGCGCTTGATCAAATGTCGCTTGTGTCCCCAATACTGAGTTAATATGCTTATCTTCCTCTGCTTCATACATTGGAAATTCCCACATATTATTTAATAACTTTTGTGTACGTTTTTCAATTAAATAAGCATCATCTTCATTTTTAAGTAGATAAACATGTTGTTTTATATGTTTCTTTTTAATTTTTGTTGTTTTTACAGGTAATGATTGAACTGTACCTTTTTCAAATGCTTCACAATGATCTTGAACCGGACAGAATAAACACAACGGGGATTTCGGTGTACAAATCAATGCACCTAGTTCCATCATTGCTTGGTTAAATGTACCTGCATCTTGCTCAACGTATGGTTGTAATTCATTCTCAAATGCTTTACGTGTTGATTGCAATTTCGTATCTCTCTCATCATTGTTTAGTCGAGACCATACTCTAAAGACGTTCCCGTCCACAGTTGCTAAGGGTTTGTCGAAAGCAATACTCATAACTGTCGCTTGTGTATAAGGACCTACGCCTTTTAGTTTTCCAAATGTTTCCGGTTCGTCTGGCACGACACCGTGGTGACTGTCATGTACTTCTTTTATTGCAGTGTGAAAATTACGTGCCCTACTATAATAGCCTAAGCCTTCCCAATATTTGAGCACTTCATCTTCATGTGCTTGACTTAACTCAGAAATAGTTGGAAAGCGATGGATGAATCTATGATAATAATCTATAACGGTTTTAACTTGAGTTTGTTGTAACATCACTTCACTCAACCATATATAATATGGATTAGAGGTTTCTCTCCAAGGCATTTCACGTTGATGTTCGTCAAACCATGTAACGAGATTATTCTTGAATTTTGACTCATTAAACATTTTACACATCTCTTTCTATTAGTAATTCTTAAAAATTTCAAAATAAATTTTAGTATGTTATTTTTATTATTTATGATATTAGATTATAATGAATATATATTATTGACATGAAACGAGTTGAATACTTATGGATACAGGCACACACATTGTCATGGGTATCGGATTAACAGCATTAGCTACTCAAGACCCGGCAATGGCAGGATCATTTGTAGCCACAGCTACCACATTAGTAGTTGGCTCTTTAATACCTGATGGCGACACTGTTTTTAAATTAAAAGATAACGCTACCTATATATCAAATCATAGAGGTATCACACATTCAATACCCTTTACGATATTATGGCCTTTATTAATTACTTTATTAATTTTTACATTTTTCAAAAACGTTGATATAACACATGTTTGGCTATGGGCTCAGCTTGCAGTATTTCTACATGTGTTTGTAGATATTTTCAATTCTTATGGTACACAAGCGCTAAGGCCTATTACTAACAAATGGATACAACTCAGTGTAATTAATACGTTTGATCCAATTATATTTGTCTTGTGGTGTATTGGAATACTGCTTTGGTTAGTTGGGATTCATCCATATCTTGTGTTTTTCCCAATTATCGCTATTCTTGTAATATATTATATCATTCGCTTTAGAATGCAAGCTGTGATTAAAGAACAAGCTCTAAAACAAATTCAACAAGAACATAATCCAGTAAAAGTATTTGTTGCTCCAACAATTCGCTTCATGCAATGGCGTGTTGCAATACAAACTGAAGAACATGATTATGTGGGACGTAGTTTTGGTAGAAACATTGTATTTAGTGACAAATCAAAACGTCATCCATTTCCAAGTGATGATTTAATGCAATATGTCGAGGGTGATAAAAATATTAAAACATTCCTTAACTTCTCAACAATTTATCGTTGGGAAGCTAGAAAGTTAGATGATGAAACAACCGAAATCAGATTAATTGATTTACGTTATTTAAAAAATGGACATTATTCTTTTGTAGCTATTGCCCATTTAGACGATGAAATGAATATCGACCATTCATATATCGGTCGGGTCTTTAGCGAAGATAAATTACAGAAAAAATTATTTGCAAAATAACGCGTTTTTAAAATTTAATACCTCTAAATACAATAAGAACTGGAAAGGTTCGTTATCAATCAACGAACCTTTCCAGTTCTTTTATTACGTTTAGTTTAATTAATAGTGAATAATCTTTATTTATTTTCGCTTAAATCATCTGCTTCATTCGTATTTTCATCTTTATCTGTATCTGAATGAGCAACGATTGTTTCATCCGGCACTGCGTATAAATATTTTCTGTGTGCCATTATTCGATATTTAGCAAAAATAACTACACAAAGTATTGCTAAAAACAATATATAATACAAATGATATGGTATATTATTTAAACTTAAAGCACCCGACACGACAGATTGTGAAATACCTTCAATAAGGTAATATAGTGGATTTAACATTAATATATGCGATACCAGTGACGTATTACTTGTTGGTATAAAGAGTATTGAAACAATAAAAAACATTACTAATGAAATCACGTAAAACATGCCGTTAATTTTGCGACGAACAATAGCTGAAAGACCTAATATTGTCGATATGAGTATCATGAATAGCATCGACATTACTACATAATAAAACGTAGAAGTTATAGAACTTTCAATATTAACAGGTGTAGCATATATCATAATAACTAAAGTTATAAACATTGTTATACTCGTAATGATTGCTATAACAACATTTTGAAATATTGGGTTCAAGTTAAATAACTTACTAGTAAAGTAATCAATTTTATAAGTGTTATAGCTTCGATAAACAGCAATCCAAATATAAGCAAAAGTTGTTAATCCTGCTAATCTAAAATAGGCACGAGCTTGAATTAGTTCTTCGGTGCCATTTATTTTAAATATTAGCATTAATAAGAATAGCAATGCCAAGCTTGATAAAAAGGGTATAACAAGCCACACCCATTGTGATTTTAATCGATGATATGCTTGTTTGCTAAGATATGGCATGTTTTTAAAAAAACTAATTATACTATCAATCATTCTTTACACCTACAATTCAATATATATCCATTTATTATTTTTTAAATCTGCCATGAAATAGCCCTCTCCAGATTTAGTAATCCAGAAATTATTTTCAATATTAAACTTATCTTTTAATTCTTCCTTCTTCTTAATAGGGAATGTAAAGCCCTTGAGTTTATTTTCGTCATTAAAAATCATAGAGATAGGTTGTTGTACTATAGGTACTACAAAACGATTGTCCTTATTATTTTCTGGTACAAGTCCCTCTGTTACTGTACTATGTTTTTTATGCAAATGACTGTTGAAAAATTCATAAAAATTAATATAGTTATTATGCATGTATGGTGCTAATGATTTAGAACTATGTGCTTCATATAAACCTGCAGGTTCAAAGAAACGCAATTTATTTTTAGCAACCTTATAATGCCTATTGTCTACGTCAATTCTATAATGCTTATTATTTTTAGCGGTAATAGTTACAAAGCCATACTGATTTATTTTTTGTTTATTTCCATTGTCCATATCTTCCACAGTAATAGATTCATCTAATACGATACCGTATCCTAACATTTCTTCATAAGGATCTTTATGTTGGTTTTGTATTGAGGCTTGATCAATATTTTGTCCAATCTGTAACTTCCCGACATTATTAAACATTAAAATTGTCATAAATAATAAGCCCACTACAAATACTGAAAGCCATGTCCAAAATCTAACGAATGCAACAGGTGGTTTCACATGATTATATCTTTCTATACGTTTGAAATTATAAGTTAATTCCGGCGTTCTTGTTCTACTTTTTTCCAATCAACATCAAAATTCGCCTTCTCTTGCTCATCTTCCAACGACAATCTATCTTTCTCATGGTCTTTAAATACTGGTAAGACTTGATTTAAAGAGCCTTCCATTCTAAGTTGGCCGTGAGAGACCCAGTGCAATGTAATTACTCGTCTGAGCTATACGTTGAACATCATCATCGATTATCACAATTGTTAAATTTTGGTTTATGTATTCTTCTGTAAGTCCAATTGCTTTTTCGATAAAAGATTCATCTAAGTATTGTAAAATATGATTAAAAATTATAATGCTTGCTTTTGAAGTTCTTGCTAATGCGAATAATAATTGTGCATATTGTGAATCAGTTAATCGGCTAACTTTAACATCCGCTTTATCTTCAAGGTGCGCATATTTTATAATTTGCTCTACTTTATGATCCGAAGTCTTATATTGAAACAACATGATTGCATTAGCCACAAAATCATTTACAGAAGTATGCTTGCAATAATTTATCTTCAATATCAGCAAAAAACAAGTCTCTTTTCTTAACGACTTTTCCTTTGTCGGGTTTTATTTCACCACTTAATAAACGCCCTATTAATGATTTAGAAGAACCCGCTTCACCTATTATTCCTAAAGCTTCACCTTGATAGATATGGAGGTTAAAATTATTCAATTCTATATCTTCTTCATCATAACCAAATGGTAAATACCATTTAGATGATTTTTTATTTCTATAATAATGAGTTACATTTAGTAACTTTAATATAATTGAACTACCCATCCTATCTTCATCCTTCTACAATTTTAATAATGCGAGCGGTAAACCCTCTTCAGGTTCTGAACTTTTAATTCTAAAGCCCCACGCAAAAACGCCTTTTAACCGTTCAACTTTGAAATAGCTTTCTGTGCCATCATTTAATTTATATATTTTACCCAATTCTACTTTATTTCTATCTATAAGATAGCTTTCTGCAATAATTACTTTACTTGCATATACGTCATATTCATTAAAAATGCCATTCATTTCTGCTTTACGCATTTTCTCTTTATAACCTTGTATCTCATGACGTAATTCAATTTCACTCATTTCACTCAATTTCTTCTGTTCCATCTACTATTCCACTCTCTTCTAATTTAGCTTTAATTTTATCATATTTATAACCTTTTCTCATAAGTGCTTCTATTGTTTTGTTAATTAATTTTCTACCTGAAAATTTTCTTGAATATTTATTATATGCTTTTTCTAATTCGTTTTGTAATAACTCATCTAATTCTTCTTCAGGTTGAGAAAAATCCATTTCGTCCATTACTTCTTTAATTTTCTCAAAAGAGTAGCCTTTTTGCATTAATGATTGTGTCAATTTCTCTTTTCTTTTTACTAATGGCCCCTTTTTCTGTTTCAAAATTTTATTTGCAACTTTTAATATATCCTCCATAGATTGCTCCTGTTCATAAATCTGGCTATATTCATCAATAATTAATTGTTCAATGCCGGCTTCTCGTAATTTTTGTTTATATATTCCAGGACCTTTATCTGTCGTTAAAATCATGGTGTTTTTTAAACTATTCGCATAATCATTATGATCTATAAGCTTTTGCTCATGACAGTAATCTATGACTTTAGCAATGACTGACTCAGAAATTTCTTTTTTTGTAAGATGTTTAATTACTTCATGGTCAGTTCTTTTTCTATATGAAATATATTGAATAGCCGCGTTAACTGCTTGCCTGTATTGTTCATAGCTTTGAATTTCTTCCATATCTTTAGCTTCAACAATTTGATCTTTTTTTAAATTAAAATAGACAAAGGTATCAATATCGATACCCATTTCAAATTCATCATCTAAATATAGATTAAAACGTTCTTTATTCTTTTTTTGCACTTCTATCTTTGTTATTTTAGGCATATTATTCACTCCACTTATAAGAATAACTTATATTGATTATGAATGGAATTATAGTGTATAGCATATTTAAAATTGCTATTAATCCATGTATGTATATTTAAATTATAACATCAAAAAAGGAGCGAGATAGAAATCAAAATTTGATTTCGTATTCCGCTCCCACAAGGCTCCCTAGCAAAGGAATACAAGAGCTGAAACTCTTGCATAAGAACTACTCATCTTCTTAAATGAAGAAGTAGTTCTTTAAAAGCTTGAAACATGTGTTTTTAAACACCTTACAGCTCGTGTGCAATGTTTTATTTATGTTCTATTCTCTTAGCTTATTACACACCGAGTTCTTGGATTGCATTTTCATACTGTTCATTAGAAATAAAATCCTGTTGTTTCATTTTCTCTAAATCTATTTTTACACGATTGATATAATTATCCGACATGTTATTCACATCGTATACGCTTGGTGCATTAATCTTACTTGCTAAAATTGCACTTTGTAATACAGATATTTGAGGTAAATTAGGATTGTTTTTATCTGTTGTTACGCCAAAAAAGTGATTTGCTGCTGACTCGACAGTATATTGGTCACTTCCAAAATAAATATTGTTCACATAAAAACTTAAAATTTCATTTTTGTCATAAGTTTTTTCTGCGCGATGTGCTACAAATAATTCTTTAATTTTTCTTGTTAGTGATTGTTCATTATCATAATAATAGTTTTTCACTACTTGTTGCGTAATCGTACTCCCACCCCGCACGCTATTATCACTTATTGTTGAAAATAGTGCACGCGATGTACCTTTGAAATCAAATCCATTATGTTTATAATATCTTTCGTCCTCCATTGCTATAAATGCACCCTTAGTATAGTCGGGCATATTTGAAACAGACACGAAGGATTCTTTATCTTCAATACTTCTCAAGTCATCCACATCTGCTCTTAAAGAAAATGCGTACATTGTAGCTACAAACGCGGCGATTAAAATGATGATAGGTATTAATATCTTTATCAACAAACCTTTTCCTTTTTTCTTTTTTGGTGGTTTGTTTACCGGTTGGAAATAGGTATTATGCTCGCGGTATATTTGAGTTTTTTTGACTAGTTTGTTTTTTAGTTTGCTTATAACGATCGCTTCTTTTCATGCGCTAGCTCCTTTATGTTGCTCTCATATCATTATAAGTGAGTTTATCAATAGTTTAAATGTTTATCTACACCAAATTGAAAATATCAGTCCAAGGGTGTATGTCACGCTACGCATAGAGTTTCATTGTAAGCATATTTCATATATGTTTAAGTTATTAAACATTATACGACCATAAGATATATACTAACGCGAAAATTATCATTATAAAATACAAAAAACTGGAAAAACCCATAGCATCAGACTATATCTCACAGGTTGAACCTTTAATTCAACTTATAAGATATAATCATTACCATACGTTTTTCCAGTCATATATTAAGGACACTTATGTCCAAAGCGTGCGTTCATTAATGATTTTCAATTAGTCATTTAACTGATTTGCAATTTCTCTATTAAAATCATCTAAGTCATCAGGTGTACGACTCGTAACTATATTTTTATCTACAACTACCGATTCGTCTACAACTTGTGCGCCTGCGTTAGATAAATCTTTGCGGACATTTAACACTGCAGTTAAAGTACGTCCATTTAAATCATCAGTATCTATTAAAATTTGAGGTCCGTGGCAAATTGCAAATGTTGGAACATCATTTTTTGTGAAATACTTAGCAAATGTACCATATCTGCCTTCTGAGTCACCACGTAGATGATCTGGAGAAAATCCGCCTGGAATTAATAATCCATCGTAATCCTCTGGCTTAGCATCTGCAATACTAACTTCTACTGTAGCTTTTGCACCATGTTTACCAACAACTTCACTATTCGCTGTATCGCCAATAATTACTGTTTCATGCCCTGCTTCTTCTATTGCTTCTTGTGGGCTTGTTAATTCAACATCTTCAAATTCATTTGTTACTATGATTGCTACTTTTTTAGCCATGTATAATCACCTTTCCTATTTGCGTTCTACATTATATATAGACGAAATCAAGAAAAGTTAAACATACAATAGCTCAATCTAATTTATGGACAATCTGTGTTTATTCAGATGTGTTTGATACAGTTTTGACTTTTTCTTCTAATTGATCTAATAAACCAATCCACTCATCAATATCTTCCACTTTTACTTCGTTTGGATTAACTTGGTCTATATCGTCAATAAACTTTTCTAATCTTTCTTTTATTTGATCAATTGTTTGATTTTCATTCATTTTCAATGAGACTCCCTTTTTATAAGATATTATTATCCTAACATGGAATTAACAACTTTTGGTAGTATCAGAATAATATTATAATAAAATGTTAAGTGTCGTGTCTCAGAGTGTTAATAAAGTTTATAACTTTGTCAGCAGATTTTTTGTACACCTTTTCCGCGGTCACAACCTTGTCTTGTGGTATTTCGCTAATGCTTTATTAACTAGTTAGAAGTCAAAACAAATCACTGACATTTTAAAAATCATCTATATAAAAAACGAAAGGTACATATCGATTGTAATTAATCCGATATGTACCTTCCATTTTTTATCCTAATTGTTGCACGTTTGATAAGAACTCAATCGTACTTTTACTTTCTTCTCTACGCTCTTTTCTTCTTTTAACTCGAGCAGGTGCTGTATCATAGAACCATTTTTCTGTCTGTGATTCTGGGTAAACTTGAGGTACTTCTATTGGCTTACCATCTTCACCGAGTGCTACAAATGTTAAAAAACTTAGCGTCGCTAAATGTCTTTCATTTTTAAGTACATCTTCTATAATAATTTGAACGCAGACTTCCATTGAAGATTTTCCAGCATATGAGACCATAGCTTCATAAGAAACGACAGCTCCTGTTTTAATTGGTTTTAAAAAGTCTACCGAATCAGTTGAAGCTGTTACTACTTGTGAATTACTATGTTTCGTTGCTGTTATAGCAGAAATTTCATCAATGTTCGCCATCAACATACCGCCAAACATTGTCTGCAGATGATTCGTTTCTTGTGGAAAAACTTGTCTCTCTTTAATACTTCGTGCTTCAGACATCGATTTACGTTTAGGTCTGTCCATAATTTAATCATTTCCTTTTCTTTTATAAGACAAAAAGTGAGTGCTCTGAAAAATAGAATACTACTTCAGAACACTTTCACAGATTTCTCCATAATATCTCTCTATTTTGACCAGTTACCATTTTCGAAGACGGGTTCTTTTTCATCCTCTTGTGTAATGCCATAAATTGTTAAATCTTTACTACCAATCATAAAGTCAACATGAATAAGTGAATCATTTAACCCTTGAGCTAACTTTTCATCTGTAGTCATTTCTGTACCACCCTCTACATTAAAACCGTAAGCTGAGCCCAATGCAATGTGACAAGATGCATTTTCATCGAACAATGTATTATAAAAGATAGTATTGCGATTAGAAATAGGTGAATCATCAGGTACTAATGCTACTTCACCTAATCGCTTAGCACCTTCGTCTGTATTTAATAAATCACGTAAGACCTCTTCACCTTTTTCAGCTTTATAATCAATGACTTCTCCATCTTTAAAAGTTAATGTAAAACCATCTATAATATTACCGTTATGGCTTAATGGTAATTTATTCGTTACATAGCCATTTACTTTCAACCTATGAGGTGCAGTGAACACTTCTTCAGTTGGAATATTAGCTACAAAGGCTTGGCCTCCACTTGCATAACTTGTTGCATCTTCCCATATATGACCTTCTGGCAAACCAATTTCTAAATCTGTACCTTCAGAAATATAGTGAAGTGCTTTATAATTTTTACTTTGTAACTTATCTGCATGTTTACTTAGATTAGCAACATGAGCCTTCCAATTAGCGACTGGATCATTACCATCTACGCGAACGATATCTAATACTTCATCAATGAATGTGTTGTAGGCATCTTCTTCAGATAGTTCTGGATAGACACGGCTTGCCCAAGCTTTTGAAGGATAGGCTGCCACACACCAAGGAAATTGGTTTTTCTGACTTGCTTCCATATATCCTTTATATGCAGTAGCATACTGTCTTTGGAAAGCAGCTAATTTATCACGGTCAATGCCATTTAATAAATCAGGATCTTGTGTTATAAGTGCTAAATTTGCAGCACCTCTATTTACATAATCCATACGCTTAGCAACTTCATAATCTTTCACTTCATTACTTTCAAAATGTTCCACGGTTTCATATTCGAATTTTAAGCGAGAAAGTCGATCGTCGCTATAGTCAACTTTAACATCAGAAGCGCCTCGTTTATATGCGGCTTCTACTATGTAATGTGTTAATTCAATAGCATCAACACTTGAGCGAATAAATACTGGCTGACCTTCTTGAACATTCATTCCTACACCAACTAAAAGTTCGGCGTATTGTTTTAATTTTTCTTGTAATTGAGTCATCTTTATACACTCCTTTTATTTGCGTATTTGCCCAAGTGCGTCTGCAATTGCAGTTGCTTCACTTGGTGTAAATGACGCTTTTGATGTTACATATTCGTGAATTTCGCTTATTTCTTGCTTATCTGCTTCTTCATATTTATCTGGATCAATCAAGCTTTGATTTACAAGATTTAAACGTTCTCTTATTTCTAATATCATTTGTTCGTTAGTATTTGTCACTTCGTTCACCCCTTTTACCAACTTATTTTATCAAATTTACGTTTCTTGTAAAACTTTTATCATAATAATGCTTTAGAAATGATTAAAAAAGCTTTAAAATGGGAAATAGCATTATATAATTTGGAGGTAGTCACATGATTTCAGTAGCATTCGTTTGTTTAGGCAATATTTGTCGCTCGCCAATGGCAGAAGCTATAATGCGACAAAGATTACTAGATCGAAAGATAACAGGTTTAAACGTAACCTCTAGAGGCACAGGTGAATGGAACTTAGGTCAGCCACCTCATGAGGGTACGCAAGATATTCTCACTAAAAATGATATACCGTTTGATAACATGATCAGTGAACTATTTAAAGCTGATGATGACTTTGATTATATCATTGCAATGGATCAAAGTAATGTAGAGAATATTAAACAGATCAATTCTAGCATTAAAGGACAATTGTATAAGCTATTAGACTTTAGTGATATGAATGAGACTGACGTACCTGATCCTTATTATACAAATAATTTCGAAGGTGTTTATAAAATGGTACAATCATCTTGTGATAACTTAATTGATTTTATAGTTAAAGATGCAAATCTAAGAGAGGGGTAAAACATCATGCAAAATAAATTAATTCCAGGAATTCTATTAGGTGCCGTAATTGGAGGCGCGGCAACATTGGCAGACAAATCAACTCGCCAATCATTAAAACAATCAATTAAAGATAGAAAAGAAGGCAATCGTTCTCAAAAACCTTCAGCTATCAACAACGTAAAAGACGAAGTATTATATTGGAAAGATGTGGTAGAAGAAATTCGCCGTAATAATCCAGAATTAGAACGTTCTTTAAAAGACGCGAAAAATACATTCGTTGAACGTAAAAATAAACGTTTAAACAATTAATTGATTTATAGTATTGTATTTTTGATACCGCATGTTTAAATAATTAAATTAAGGCAATACCTAATATTACATGTTTAGGTATTGTCTTTTGTATATAACTTGTAATGTGCGATATTTTAAAAACTTAAAAACAATTTTTAAAAAAAGAATATCAACAGTTATTTACCTTCTTTAACTTTTAAAGTATATTAAACAATATACTGAAAACATCAATACATAAGGAGATTTGATATGTCTAAAAAAGAGAAAACAACTTCAAAGTTTCTAAACTCAGCTAAAAAGAATGAAGAGAAGAAGTCTAAGAAAACAAAAGATGAACAAATCGGGCGTGATCGTACTTATATCACACCTAATGAATTCAAATCAAAATCACCTAAGAAAGACAATCAAGAATTCTTTGTATCACGTATTAATAAACCAGCAAAATATACGAAAAACCCTAATTTTTTCTCTTATCTCATTTATAGAATAGGTAAAGATGATGCATCCGGTTTATCTGCACAATTATCTTATTACTTCATGTTGTCACTATTCCCTATGCTCCTATTCTTACTATCAATAGTACCTGTCGTAGGTGTTGAACAGTCAACGATAAGAGATATGATTAAAGAGCACGTCCCTTCAGATTATGCGGGACAAGTATCATCAATCATTGGTGATATTATGGGGAACGCTAGTGGTAGTATATTATCTGTAGGTTTGATTTTAGCACTGTGGTCTGCATCAAACGGTATGACTGCAATTATGAACTCTTTCAATGTCGCATATGACGTTGAAGATAGCAGAAACTTTGTTGTTTCTAAATTATTCAGTGTGTTATTTACACTTGCTATGATTATCGTCTTACCTATCGCACTGATATTACCTACCTTTGGAGAACAAATCGGTTCGCTTTTATTTGGCCCACTTGGTTTAGGTGATCAAATCAAATGGATTTTTAATTTAGTACGTGTTGTATTACCATTAATCATTATTTTCATAGCGTTTATGGTTTTATATACGTTAGCGCCGAATGTTAAAATTAAAATGAAATCAGTAATACCAGGTGCAATATTCGCTACGATTGTATTTTTAGGTGGCTCATTCTTATTTGGTATATACATTTCAAACTTTGCTAACTATTCTAAAACATATGGTAGTATCGCTGGTATCATTATTTTAATGCTATGGTTATACATTACAGGCTTTATTATTATTATCGGGGCTGAAATCAATGCGATTATTCATCAACGCAAAGTAGTCGCTGGTAAAACACCAGAAGAACATACAATGGCTGAGATTGAAGAAAATGAATCAACTCATGTTGGAAGCGAAGCAGATACTAATGCTGAAAATGAATCAACTCATGCTACTGATTCTGATTCCAATCATAATATTTCAGACTCAGACAACAAAAAAATATAATTTAATATAAACTTAGCTAAATAGCTGATAGGTATCTAAATCATGATATCTATCAGCTATTTTCACTTCCTAATTTAAAGCTATCCTATTGAATGGCTTTATAACACGTAAAAAGGCTAAAACCGAAACGTAAATGTCTATCATCTACGTTTCGGTTTTAGCCTTTTGGAAATACTTAAAATAGAATATATTACTGTATTAAATTATGCTTGGAAAGCATAAATAACTGCTTGTGTTCTATCTTGTACTTCTAATTTACTTAATATATTACTTACATGTGTTTTTACTGTTTTAATCGTTATGTGTGATGCACTCGCAATTTCTTGGTTTGAGTAACCTTTTGCGATAAGTAATAGAATTTCCATTTCTCGTTCCGTTAACATTTCATATAATTCGGCACGTTGTTTCATTCTATTTCTCATCTTCACAAGCACTTCAGCTTCAAATACAGATTCATTTTTATACGTTTTACGAATCGCCTCGGCTATATCGCTAGCACTAGTTGTTTTCAAAATATAGCTGTCTACACCAGAATCTAAAGCACGATATACTTCATTATCTTCAATGTAACTTGTTAACATCACAACTTTAATATGAGGTAAGTCTTTTTTTATTTGCTCAGTAGCATCGACACCATCCATATCATCCATAAGCGGGTCCATTAAGATTAAATCAGGATTTAATTGATGAGCCTTTTCAATCGCATCTTTTCCTGACTGACCTTCCCCTACAATATCAATATCTGGCTGTGTAGATAAGTAACTAGAAATTCCAATTCGAACCATTTCATGATCATCAACAAATAAAACTTTAATCGTCATGTGAATCCTCCTTATTTAATGGTGCCTTTACTTCAATTCTTGTACCTGAATCTGGCAAAGAAACAATATGGAACGTCGCACCAATTTCAAGCGCACGTTCTCGCATGTTTTTTAAACCATAACTTTGTTCTACCTTATCATCAACATTGAATCCTTTACCATTGTCTTGAATGCGTAATAATAAGTAATCTGCCATATTAAACAATTCTATTGTTACTTTGGTACCTTTTGAATGTCTCAAAGTATTAGATAAAGCTTCTTGAGTAATTCTGAACAAATGATCTTCAATACCTTTAGGTACTTCAAATTCTTCAATATCATGTACAACTTTCATAGGTACTTTTTTCTTTAAATCAACGACTAAATCCTTAATACCTTCACCTAACGATTTGTCTTTTAATCCAATAGGTCTTAAATGTAATAGTAAGGCTCTCATTTCTAACTGAGAATCTTGTACCATTTTTTCTAATAACGGTATTTGTTGATCTAAAGGTGCTTCCAATTGTGTTTCTTTAATAGCTGAAAGCATCATACTCGCTGCAAATAATTGCTGACTTACTGAATCGTGTAACTCACGTGCAAGTCTTTGTCGTTCATCTTCTATAATCTTTTTAACTTTCACATCATTTATATTATATGATTCATTTGTTAGATTTTGCGTTTTCATACGTAATTTGTGTACTTCTTGATTTAATGGAACTAGCGTTTGATATAATTCAATTGTTTCATTATACAATTCAATATTTTGGTCATTAATACCTACTGTTTGACCTTCAATAGAACGTTCTATTTGGTCCTGTAACCAATGATTTTGCTGATTTATTTTATATGCTAATACCGACCCTACAATAATACAGAGAAAAATAACTAATAAATTTAAAAATAATAAAACTGGTATTCCAAAAATTTGTGTATAAAACATACCTTGAAAATACACTATGTTTACAAATACTTTATCGATAAAAAATAGAGCAAAAAATGTACTATAAACTAATATCAACATGGAACCTATTGCTCTTATGTAGTGATTCATTTATAAATCACCTCAATATCGCCAATTAGCGTCGAAACATAAATGTTTACAGCATAGTTTTCTTCTTTCGTCTCTTCCACGATTTTAATGTTATTATTTTCAACTTTATAAGAAGTTTCATTAACATAAGCATTCCCATACAAGGCAGTAAAGTTTAAAATAATATTATAATTTAAAGGTACGATAATTTGAACTTTTCCTATAATATGTCGTATCACTACAGTATTGTTTTCTTTAATATTAGCGACTTTAGACATATCGATATGAATATCACCTATGCCATGTTGCACTTGTAAGTCTTCCCATTTGTATACATATACTGGTGTACGTTGCTCACCAAACCATTTTTGTTTAATGAAGTTTGGAGATTCAATTGCTTCATCAGTAGCGACTACTTTTAATGGTTTAAATCTATAAATAATATATCTTATGATTAGCATTATTAAAAAGATAAATAAAATGATAATTGTATATTTGTTAGATAATAAAGTGAATGCAATCAGCAAAGCACCAATCCAAAATGATAAGAGTCCCCGTATTTTATGGAAATACAAATAACCTACATAGGCTAGGATACAGCCAAGTAATAACACGAGTAAGAAACCAATTTTTTCAAAGAATATATAATAGAAATTGGCAATAATCAATAATGTTGTAAAAACAATTAACATCTCAGTCGATATATATTTATGAGTCATGTTTCGCCACCTTTCTTCAAGCGACTAAACTAATGCGTTCGATTAGATCACACTCAGTTTCAATATTAGCTCTCTCTGTTGCTTGTTGTGATAAATCGGTTTCAATACGAGCGTAGTCTGCTTCCATTTCATTTAATTCACATTTTATTTGCTCTATATCTTTATGTTCTATTTCTTCGGCACAATCAATGTACTCGTTATCCAACATATCAATATATTTATTTTCTAATGATAATGTCAGTCTATCAATTAAACTGCCTACATTACCCTTTCTTTCAATTAAGTATTTAATATACATTTCAACACTTCTCAATTTTTTATCAAGAAAACGTTGGTACTCCACTATGCTTGTGCGAAATGTGTGTTTTGTCATCTTTTCTAAATAAGACGTAATATAATTCATAGAATCACCTCATGATCGATTAAACTCTATTATAAAGAATATCCGGAACCATTGGTATAGGCTCCGGAACCATCTTATATTAGGACTTTAGACCGAAACACTATCTAATCTATTTTAGTAGTTAACACTGGTCCATCTTTGGTAACGATGACAGTATGCTCAATTTGAGCAACAAAACTTTTATCTTTCGTTTCAAATGCCCATTCATTTTTGCCTTCTGTCACAAATGTTGCTTTTGAAGAAATAAATGGTTCAACTGCAATCACTGTACCCTCTTTAAGTAAAGTTTTATCTTTAGGGTCATAATAGTTCATCACGTGACTTGGTGCTTCATGAAGTGATTGTCCTACGCCATGACCTGTTAAGTTTTTAATAACTGTTAAATCATTTTTACGTGCAGTAGCATGAACTGCTTTACCGATTTGACTTAACTTCCCACCTACTTTAACTCTTGTCATAGCCGCATCAAATGCTTCTAACGCTACATCACAGACTTTTTGTTTCAATGGGTTGTCCGCTTCACCAACTACAAATGAGATGCCTGTATCAGCGTAATAGCCGTTCTTCAAGGCTGAAACATCGATATTAACTAAATCACCTTCGCGTATTTTACGTTTGCCTGGAATACCATGTGCTACTTCTTCATTAACACTGATACACGTTTGTCCTGGAAATTTTTCATCATGGATTGGAGCAGAAAGTGCACCATGTTTTTCAAATAACTCTTTTGCAATATCGTCTAACTCTTTTGTTGTGATACCTGGCTTTGTTTCTGCTTGCATAGTATCTCTAATTAATGCACAAATATAACCAATTTCTTTTAAAGCTGTTAATTCTTCTTCTGTTTTTACGATCATATTATCCCGTTCCTTTTTGTAAATTATATTCCTTCTTATTATAGCAGACTTTTTTTGATATAATAAATTAGAATATTTGAACACGTATAGTTTAACATTTTGATTATATGAATAACATGGCTACTTTTGTAATTCGTGTTAATTCTCTTCTGATACATAACATGACTAGGAGTTTTTTTATGAGCAACAATTGGTATAAAGGACTAATAGGTGCACGAACAATTAAAACTGGGTTAGCTACTTTTTTAACCGCATTTTTTTGTTTGGCATTAGATTTAAATCCTATTTTCGCAATTTTAACTGCTATTGTCACAATTGAACCCACTGCGAAGGCATCATTAAAAAAGGATATCGTAGACTTCCGGCTACGGTAATTGGCGCACTCTTTGCAGTTATTTTTACATTTATTTTTGGCGACGAATCTGCTTTCGCCTATGCTTTTAGTGCTACATTTACAATAATATTTTGTACTAAGTTAAAACTTCAAGCCGGAACCACAGTTGCAACATTAACAGCAATGGCTATGATACCCGGTATACATGATGCTTATTTCTTCAACTTTTTCTCAAGACTATTAACTGCAATTATTGGTCTGGTTACGGTCGGTTTAGTCAACTTTGTTGTATTCCCACCAAAATATTATGACCAACTTGAATCTTCAATAAATAAAGTAGAGTCTAAAATGTACGGTCTCTTTCATCATCGTATGCGTCAGTTACTGTTAGGCAAATTTACTAAAGGTGCGCCTTACCAACAATTAAATATATTGTTAGATTTAAATCAAAAGGTTGAGACATTGCTTTCTTATCAAAAGGATGAGCTGAGCTATCACAAACATCACGATTCAGAATGGATACGTTTAAAATCATTAACAACACGTACACATACAAATAGATTATTTATTACGCATTTATCAAACTTAGTCTATTTACCTAAAGGCACGCATATCCAATTTACGAATGAAGAAAAAATAGCCATCTTAAGTATTGCTCAAAGTATTAATGACATATACACTACTGGATCTTTTGAGCGTCAACAACAATCTGCTTCATTATTGAAAACTTCTGTTAAAGGATTAGACGAATTTGATGACAATCAATTAAAAAGTCACCTAATTTATGAAATTTTATTAATCTATCGTATATTGGATCATCGTTTTGCGTAACACTTGTGTAGTTAAGTCTTACGCATTGAAATTCAAAAGATTTTCAAAAATAAAAGAAGTGACTGTCAGATTTCCAATAGGATTTCTAACAGCCACTTTATTTTTTTGCTTATTACTGTTTTTGTGTTACACGATTAACGATTACTTGTTTGGCGGCTTCTTCTTCAGTATTATTTACCTGCTTAGGCGTAAATGGTATACCTTTACGTTCACATGCTTTTTCTAGTAAGTAATCAGTCACTTCATGATTCTTAGGTAAAATAGGCCCATGTAAATAAGTCCCTAATAGATTTTTATAATGGATGCCTTCTTTAGCATCTTCATCATTATTACCATAACCATGTGTGACATTACCTAAAGTGCCGTATGGATGATACGTACGACCACCATGATTTTCAAAACCAACGATTGTACCGAACGTTTCACTCTCGATTACAATATCTCCAGTTAGACGCTCTTTCTGTGACTCAGTATAGAAGTCTAAAATATTAAGTCCTTCAAGTTCAGTACCATCTGGCGTAATATATTTACTTCCTAAAAATTGATAACCACCACAAATTGTCAAACCAGGCATGCCGTCTTCAATTACTTCTTTTAATGTCGTTTTGATTTTGCTTAATTCTTTAGTAGCTAGTGCTTGTTCCCTATCACTACCGCCACCGATAAAGAAAATATCACATTGATCAAAAGTAACGCCCTCTGTTTCATTTATATCTACAACATTCAATTTAATATCACGCAATTTTGCACGTTGTTTCAACGCGATAATATTCCCAATATCACTGTATAAATTTAATTTATCAGGCATAAAATGATAAACAGTCAATTCATTCATCTAGCTTTGTCCTCCTCAAAAGAGTGATTTAATTGTTCTAACATAGGTGCTAGAGAAGTATAGTTAGGAATAGCTACTGTAAAACTTTCCTTATAGTCCATCGTTTTTGCTGTCGCTTTATATATGTCTCTTTCTAAAATGATTGGTGCTTCTACACCTGCTAACTTTAACCTTAACTGCAATTCTTCTGCACGTAGCCCTGTAACAATAATTGCTTCGATTTGTTGTTTTACTAATTTTTCAAAATCAGCATCATAAATCCAAGAAGTATCTCTACCATCAGCTGCATTATCATTCAATCCTAAGACATAAACTTTGCTACCTTCTAGTTGTTCTCCTATAGAAAGGCTAGCATTCATTCCGGCAGGGTTTTTGGCAAGGTTAATCATTGCTTCTTTACTGTCTTTTTTAAAGTACTGCATACGTCCATTATTCGACGTATATGTCTCAAATCCACGTTTTATACCTTCATCATTGAGTCCTAATTCTTTTAGCACTGTATAAGCCGCAATCGCATTATAAGCATTAAAGTCTCCCGCGATTTTCATATTGAAAGTAGCAGTTCCTACATTTAAATTAATGAATGGATTTAAATTAAATTCAGACACTTCGTATTTAGTATCCTCCCGTTTAAATCCACATTCACAATGATAATGCCCAATTTGATTATATTGAATATAATCATAATGTAATAAACGACCGCAATTTGGACAATAGCGACTCTCGTTCATTGTACTTTGTTCAAATTCATGTGCATGTGCTTTCATCCCATAATATACAACTGTATCACTAGCTATCTTCAATCTACTGACAAATGGATCATCTGCATTTAACAATAACTTAATCCCTTTATTATTAATCGCATTTGCAATATTATTTACCATAATATCTATTTCCCCAAAACGGTCCATCTGATCACGGAAGAAATTAGTAACCACCATCATTGTTGGTGTTACTTCATTGAGTACTCTTGGAATCGAGCCTTCATCAATTTCAATGACTGCAATTTTTGTGCTTTGTTTAATTTGCAAAATAAATGCTGAAGTAATACCTGCAGCCATATTTGCGCCTTCATTATTATGTATGATGTCGACATCATTTACTTTTAATGTATGGCCAATTAAATTTGAAGTGGTTGTTTTCCCATTTGTGCCACTTATAAAGACAATTTCATCAACTTGTGATGCTAATTTTCTTAAAATATTTTTATCCACTTTTCTAGCAACTTGACCTGGCAAGTCTGTGCCCTTTTTCCCAGCAGCTTTACTTGCTTGCTTAGCCAATTTTGCTAAGTGGGTTGCAGTCCAATGTCTCATGTACTTCCTCCTTCACTCTTCACTCAAATATTATAACATGATTAAGTTGTATTCCAAACAATTCTCAATTGAAATAATCATGTCTTTTTTCTAGATTATAATTATTATTATTTACTAATGAGAATAGATTTGCTATACTGAAAAAAACATACATGGAGGCTATTACTTATGTTAAACAAAGAATTGTTAAATGCATTAAATGAACAAATGAATCATGAATATTTTGCGAGCACATGCGTATATGGCAATGGCCGCTTTTTGCGACAAAGAATCATACGAAGGTTTTGCGAATTTCTATGTTCAACAAGCGAAAGAAGAAAGATTCCATGGTAAAAAAATATATGATTATATCAATGACCGTGGAGAACACGCTTTATTTGCAACGATTCCTGCCCCAAAATCAGATTTCTCAAGTATCTTGGAAACATTTCAAGATGGCTTAGCGCAAGAACAAGATGTTACACGTAGATTTTATAATTTATCAGATTTAGCTAATCAAGCGAAAGATTATGCTACTATTTCATTCTTGAATTGGTTCTTAGACGAACAAGTAGAAGAAGAAGCGATGTTTGAAACACACCTTGATTACCTAAAACGTATCGGTGATGACAGCAATACACTTTACCTATACGAGAAAGAATTAGTCGCACGTTCATTTGACGAAGAGTAATCTTCATATTATAACTTAAGTTTATTGTCTCAATAAAAACTCATCCCAATTTAAATCTGGGATGAGTTTTTATGTTTATTATGCGCTTGTAATTTGCCTTGTTAAAGTCTGATTAACTTGACTCTAAGCACATATTTATATAAAGTCATATCATATTCACACATGAGAAAGGAATCTTGCTTAATGAATTCTGACGCATTTATTGCCCTTGATTTTGAAACTGCTAATGGTAAACGTACAAGTATCTGTTCAGTTGGTATGGTTAAAGTTGTTAATCACCAAATCACTGAATCATTTTACACATTAGTTAATCCAAACGATTACTTTTCACAACAAAATATTGCTGTACATGGTATACAACCAGATGAGGTCTATGACGCTCCCACGTTTAAAAAAGTATACCCTTTTATGATGCAATTCATTGACGACCTACCAGTTGTCGCACATAATGCTGCTTTTGATATGAGTGTCCTGCATGAAAGTATTAAAGCTATAGGTAGTGATACGCCAAATATGAAATACTTCTGTTCATTACAACTATCAAGAAGAACAATACAGAACCATCGCTACGGCTTAAATTATATGATGCAATATTATAATTTAGATTTTCATGGTCATCATGATGCATTAAATGATGCGAAAGCTTGTGCAATGATCACATTTCGCCTTTTAAAACACTATGATGATTTAAATAGTATGCTTAATATTTATGGCAAAGATTTAAAGGATAAAGATTAATGAAGTTAGCTTCAAATTTGAACTCACTTTTTTAAATATAATCATAAATTGTCATGTTTTCATAAGATGCTTTTTCTAAATTACCTACCGTTACACCTACTAGCCTAATGGGCACATCTGGATCTTTTAATTCTGTATATAAAGTATAAGCTATATTATAAATATCCGTTTCATCTCTGACAGGATCTCTTAAGCTTCGTTGTTTCGATAATGATTCAAATTTGTGCGTCTTTATTTTTACTGTAACTGTCTTACCGGATTTTTGTAACTTAGCTAAACGTTCAGCTGTTTTATGGCTCAATTCCCATATTTTTTGTAATATTTGATCGTCATCATTCATATCCGTCGCAAAAGTCCGCTCTGTTCCAACTGATTTCCTTATTCTTGTTGATTTAACAGGATTATAGTCTATACCCCTCGCTTTGTTATACAGCCCATGTCCTCGTTTACCAAAAAGTCTTATTAATTCTCTTTCACTTTGTTCGTATAAATCTTTACCATTGTATATTGCGTTATCATGCATTTTCTGTTTGGAAGCTTTACCTACACCAGGGAAATCGCCTATATCTAATCCCATTAATATCTCGTGTACATTATGATAATCAATTACTGTTAACCCATTCGGCTTATTCATTCCACTCGCTAATTTAGCCAAAAATTTATTATAAGATACACCAACAGAAGAAGTCAGTTGTGTTGCTTCAAAAATATCTTTACGTATATATTGAGCAATGCTTGATGCGGGTAAATCTGCTCTAACTAAATGTGTAATGTCTAAATAAGCTTCATCTAATGACAATGGTTCTACAACATCAGTATAACTCTTAAATATCTTCATAATCTTTTCTGAAGCTGCTTTATACGCTTCGAATCTTGGCGTAACATAAAAACCATTTGGACATAACTTATGTGCTTGTGCAGTGGGCATTGCAGAATGTACACCATATTTTCTAGCTTCGTATGAGGCTGTTGAAACTACGCCCCTACCGCTTGCTTTACCACCTACAATCACAGGCTTCCCTTTTAACTTTGGATTATCTCTCATTTCTACTTGCGCAAAAAAATAGTCCATATCGATATGGATAATACGTCTTTCTGACAATGCACTCGCCTCCTTCATCGTCTGGATACAATGATTAATATTAGTTCAATCTTAACTTTTAAAATATGTATTTTCTTATAATTTGCTCAAGTAACACAAAAAAAGAGCCAGTTATCTCTTATCAGAACAAACGACTGCTGAACACAATCGTCAACATCTCTCTGTAAGTAAACAACTAACTCAGATTAAAATTTATAAATTCAATTATGTTTATTTCACTTCTGTCTGAGCCTGTATTTGTGTCACTGGACTCTCTGAATAAAATATTATACCTTCTTCTGTATCTTCAATATATTGCACTTTATTATTAAATGCGCCTGTTAAGAAATACATGTCCATTACACAATATCCAATATGAAGACTCGCTATAAATATCATAGATGAATATGCAAAAAATGAGAATAATATAATCAACACTGTTGTAATAACGACTAAGGGAGCTAACATGATAGTGATGTATTGCCATTTTTTAAAATATACATTTGGCATATGAGTAGTAATTAAACCTTGGCGGATCTGGAAAGTAGGTTTATTGCCTTTTGACAACAAACGGAACATTATATTATGAATAAATTCATGTAAGAAATAAACAACTGCAAATCCTAATATACCGTATACTAAATTTAATATAATATTTTGTTCTATAATGTGTGTAAATGAATAAGCAAATTTATAAGATAATAATATACTAACCATCACTATTGTAAATTGAAAAAGTATAAAACCTTCCGACATTTTCTTGCTAGAGAACAAATCAATCTTGAACATGTGTCAACCCTCCGTGTCATCGTCATCGTTATTACCTAGACTATACAACGATTGTAACCACTAATGATGGGCTTTTCAAGTAAGTTAGTTGCTTGTAATTGAATTTTAACAAACTTACTTGTTCTGCAATATTTTGCAATAATTAGTAAACAGCTTATTAATTAAATTCACACAAATCCAATATTCACGTTAAGCCACCTAAATATAAAATATTATAATTTAGCGTCTTTCAAATTGTGCTACTGTTTCAACATGCGTGGTATGTGGAAACATATCTACTGGCGTAATTTGTGTTAATTTATATTGTTGTGCTAATTTTTGCGCATCACGTTGTTGCGTTGATGGATTGCAAGAAATATAGACAATCTTTCTTGGGTTCAATTCTAAAAGTGTTTCCAAGAAAGTTTCGTCACAGCCTTTTCGAGGTGGATCAACCATTACTACATCTGGTTTAATGCCTTGTGCTTTCCATTTTAGAATAACCTCTTCAGCTTTACCACAGACAAAAGTAGTATTTTCGAACTGGTTTAAGGTCGCATTTTGCTTAGCGTCTGCAATTGCTTCTGGGACAATTTCAACACCATAGACATGTTGCGCTTTCGGTGCCATGTATAATCCAATTGTACCTATACCACAATAAGTATCTAGTATTGTTTCTTCACCTTTAAGTTCAGCATACTCAATTGCACGTTGATATAATTTTTCAGTTTGAATAGAATTGATTTGATAAAAAGATTGATCACTGATTTTGAATGTTACATCTGAAAGTGTATCTTGAATTTCATCTTTACCATATAGCGTATATGACGTTTCACCCATAATGACATTCGAATGTGTATCATTCACGTTATGTTTGACGCTCACTATTTCTGGAAATGCTTGCTACTAATTTTTCTGTAAGCACATCACTTTGTTTGAATTTCTTGCCGTTTGTAACAAATACAACCATCAGTTCTCTAGAATGGTGTCCTGTTCTAATTACGACATGACGCATAAGGCCTTGTTTTTTACGTTCATTATATATACTGATATTTAATTCATTGAACCATAATTTGAGTTGATTCAGCACATCTTGATGCATATTGTCTTGTATTAAACATTCATCCATATCTATAATGTCATGACTTCTTTGACGATAGAATCCTGTAATCACTTTATTTTCATTGTTCTTACCAACTGGGACTTGAGATTTATTACGATAAAACCAAGGATTATCCATACCAATCGTATCGTGAATAATTGTGTCCTTAAAATCTGCTTTACGGTGGAACAAATTGACAACTTGCTCTTTTTTCATATTCAATTGCGCTTGATAAGTCATATGTTGTAGCTGACAGCCACCACATTTATGGTAATAAACGCATGGTGGTTCTACACGTTCTTCACTCTCTTTTTTAATTTCAATTAGCTTACCTATTGCAAAATTTTTCTTAACTTTTATCACTTTGAATTCTATTGTTTCATTAATCAATGCATTTGGTACAAATATAGGATAGCGATCTAATTTAACAACACCATGTCCTTCATGTGTTAAATCTATAACTTTACCTTCTATGACCTCATTTTTTTGAATTGCATCCATGACTTCACCCCACACTAAAAGAGGTTAGGATATTTGATGTCTTTACCTAACCTCTCAGTTTATTCTGTATCTTTAATTTTTTCGATTATTCATTTTAACTTGAAACACTTAAGTTCTTCAAATTGATTTTGTAATATTATACGAAACCTACTTTTATTGTTCAACTATTTCATCATTATTAATATCACTTGGCGTAAATACTTCGATATGTTGTTTTAAATTCAAGAAATTGCCTGGTAATTTACCACCATATTCACCATCTACGTTTAACTGCATATCTACAAATGATGATACGCTAATGGATTTGGCTTTCTTATAATGTATCTTAGGATGCTTAGTATGTTCTCCTCTAGAAGCTAGGGTCATTATATGTCCTAATTCAGCAAGGTTTGCTTTTTCAACGATAATCAATGTAAAATAACCATCATCTAACTTAGCATCTGGCACTAATTTTTCAAAACCAGCCATAGAATTCGTTAAACCTAATAAGAACAATAATGCTTCCCCTTGAAAAACTTCATCGTCATATTCTACACGAATATCGACAGCTTTCATTTGAGGTAACATTTCAAAACCTTTTATATAATAGGCAAACGGTCCAACGATGGATTTCAATTTACTTGGCGTCTCATAAGAAACCTGTGTTAATTGACCACCGGCAGCTAAATTTATGAAATAACGACTATTCATCTTGCCTATATCAACCCTTGTTGTATGGCCTTCTATAATCACATCAATTGCACTCATAATGTCATTTGGCAAATGTAGTGCACGTCCAAAATCATTTACTGTCCCCATAGGTATAATGCCTATATTAGGTCTGTTCGGCTGCTCTGCAATACCATTTATGACTTCATTAAGCGTACCGTCACCACCAATGACAATTAATACATCATAGTTTTGTTCTAAACTGCGTTCTGCTTCTGAAGTTGCGTCTCCAACTTTTTCAGTTGCATATGCACTTGTCTCAAACCCTGCTTTTTCCAATTTAATTAAAACATCTGGCAAGGTACGTTTAAACAATTCTTTTCCAGATGTTGGATTATAAATGATTCTAGCTCGTTTTCTCATATTTTATCCCTCGACTTCTTATACTCAATGTCTATATTATATGATTTAGATAAATGATAAAAGTATTTAGGCCAAATTTTACAGAATATATATAATATCGTATAAATAGTAAAAGAACCTGTAGACAAAAACGTTCTACAGGTTCTGCTATATCTATTGTTGTAATACGTTATTTAATCATCACATTACACTAAAATCCAACGCATTTTTAATTATCTTTTATCTAATTCTTGTTTTAACAATTGATTTACTAATTGAGGATTGGCTTGGCCTTTTGAAGCTTTCATAATTTGACCAACTAAGAAGCCCATTGCTTTACCTTTACCATTTTTGTAATCTTCAACTGATTGTTCATTATTGTCTAACGCTTCGTTTACAAATTTTAAAAGTGTAGCTTCATCAGAAATTTGAACTAGGCCTTTATCTTCCATAATTTGTTTCGCATCCCCACCATTTTCAGCGAGTTCTGGGAACACTTTTTTAGCGATTTTACTGCTCATTGTGCCATCTTCAATTAATTTAATCATTCCGGCTAAGTTTTCAGGTGTTAATTTTGTATCTAATAAATCAATTTGGTTTTTATTAAGATACTCATTCACGCCGCCCATTAACCAGTTAGAAGTTAATTTAGCATCTGCACCTTCAGCAATAGCACTTTCAAAGAAATCAGACATTTCTTTTGTAAGTGTTAATACATGCGCATCATAAGCGGGTAAGCCGAAGTTGTTCACATATTTTTCTTTTCTTTCATCTGGTAATTCTGGGATTGTTTGACGTACACGCTCTTTCCAAGCTTCATCCACATATAAAGGTACGATGTCTGGTTCTGGGAAGTAACGGTAGTCATCAGAGCCTTCTTTAACACGCATTAAAATTGTTTTACCAGTTGACTCATCATATCTACGTGTTTCCTGTAGGATTTCTCCACCATTTAATAGTTCTTCTTCTTGACGTTTTTCTTCATATTCAAGACCTTTACGTACAAAACTAAATGAGTTTAAGTTTTTCAACTCTGCTTTAGTACCAAACTCTTCTTGGCCATATGGACGTAATGAGATGTTAGCGTCACAACGTAGTGAGCCTTCTTCCATCTTACAGTCAGATACGCCAGTATATTGAATAATAGAACGTAGTTTTTCTAAGTATGCATATGCTTCTTCTGGTGAACGAATGTCTGGTTCAGAAACAATTTCAATCAATGGTGTACCTTGTCTGTTTAAATCTACTAAAGAGTATCCATCTTTATGCGTTGATTTACCGAGCATCTTCTTCCATGTGAAGACGTGTAATGCCGATACGTTTTGTCTTACCATCAACTTCAATATCAATATAACCATTTTCACCAATAGGCTGATCAAATTGTGAAATTTGATATGCTTTTGGATTATCTGGATAGAAATAGTTTTTACGGTCAAATTTAGATTCTGTTGCAATATCCATATTGATTGCCATTGAAGCTCTCATAGCCCAATCAACAGCGCGTCTATTTACAACTGGTAACACACCAGGATATGCAAGATCAATTACGCTTGTGTTTGAGTTAGGTTTTGCTCCAAAATGTCTTGGTGATGCAGAGAACATTTTAGATTCTGTTTTTAACTCAACATGGACTTCTAGTCCAATAACTGTTTCAAAATGCATGATTTCCACTCCTTATAATTTTTCGTATTCATTATGAAAATTGAATTTTGTTTCATATTGGTAAGCGACACGATATAACGTCTTCTCATCAAATGGTTTTCCAATAAATTGTAAACCAATTGGACGTCCGTTTGATTTACCACAAGGAACAGAAATACCTGGTAATCCAGCTAAGTTTACTGGTGTTGTTAATAAATCATTCGCATACATTGTAAGCGGATCATCAATTTCTTCACCTATGTTAAACAGCTGGTGTTGGTGTTGTTGGTCCTACAATAACATCGTAATTTTCAAATATGCGGTCAAAATCATTTTTAATCAATGTTCTTACTTTTTGTGATTTTTTATAAAATGCATCATAATAACCAGAACTCAATGCAAAAGTACCTAAGAAGATACGACGTTTAACTTCGTCACCAAAACCTTCACTTCTAGACATTTTGTATAATTCTTCTAATGAGTTCGCTTCAGGTGAATGGTAACCATATCTAATACCATCAAAACGAGATAAGTTTGATGAAGCTTCTGATGAAGCAATAACGTAATAAGAAGGGATACCATATTTAGTGTTTGGTAATGATACTTCTTCAACTGTTGCACCTAATTCTTTTAGTGTTTCAACAGCTTGTTTAACAGAAGCTTTAACATCTTCTGATACACCTTCACCAAGGTATTCTGTTGGTAACGCAACTTTTAGACCTTGAATATCTTTACCGATATCAGTAGTGAAATCTGAATCTTCAACTGGCGCACTTGTAGAGTCATTTTCATCTAAACCAGTAATTGTTTCTAATACCAAGGCATTATCTTTAACATTACGTGTAAGTGGTCCGATTTGGTCTAATGATGATGCAAACGCAACTAATCCAAAACGTGATACGCGACCATATGTAGGTTTCATGCCTACGATGCCACAGTAAGCCGCTGGTTGACGAATTGAACCACCAGTATCAGTACCTAAACTGAAAGGAACTAAACCTGCTTGCTACAGCTGCTGCTGAACCACCTGATGACCCTCCAGGTACTGCAGTATGATCAAATGGGTTAACTGTCTTTTTAAAGTATGAAGTTTCAGTTGAACCACCCATAGCGAATTCATCTAAGTTGAGTTTACCGATAAGTACTGCTTGTTCATTTCGTAATTTATTCATTACTGTTGATTCATAAATAGGTACAAATCCTTCTAACATTTTACTTGCGCAAGTTGTTTCAACGCCTTCAGTAATAATGTTGTCTTTAATACCCATAGGAATACCAAAAAGTTTACCTTCCATTTGGTCTTTAGCTTGTAATTCATCTAATTCCTGAGCTTGTTTAACTGCATTTTCTTTATCTAATGCAAGAAACGATTTGATTGTTGGATCAGTTTCTTCGATTGCATCATAAATATCATTCACAATTTGTGAAGGCTTAATTTCTTTGTTTTTTATTAAGTTGATCAAATTTTCCACAGATTCATAACGGATGGTCATCTTAAGCGTCCTCCTCATTCATGATAGATGGGACTTTAAATTGTCCATCTTCCGTCTCTTTAGCATTTTTTAATGCAAGCTCTTGAGGAATACCCTCGTCTGCTTTGTCTTCACGTAATACATTTTGTAAATCTAATACGTGATATGTTGGTTCTACTTCACTTGTATCTGCTGTATCTATATGATTAGCAAAGTTTAAAATACTTTCTAATGTTTCTTGCATCTCTGCAGTTGCATCTTCAGTAATTTCAAGTCTAGCTAAATTTGCTATATGCTCTACTTCTTCACGTGTAACTTTAGCCATTAAATAAAAGCCTCCTTTTTACTCATTCATTACAAAATTGTACCAAAATTCCGCCCAAAAATCTAAGCTTTTCGATAATAACAGTAAATTATAGTGATTTATTTTTATACTTTTCCAAAAAATATATGTTTTCACAACCCTTTTATAGCTAGGTTTTCAAGATGTAGATAACTATTCATCACTTTTATATGTATAATAATTCTATTATTTATATGAATATAGAACATACTCCGAAAAATTGTAAGCGTTTAATACTTAGTATCTATAGAGTAAAGTCATAAAATTACTTAACATTTATCTCGACGCTATTATGAATACGCTTGTATAACCATTCATGTTCGAATAAACACAAGCATACACGTTCAAAACTAGAAAATTTTGAAACCAAACAGAGCGGCACAGAAATCAAATTTTAAACATTCATTGTTAGTGACTAGTATCACAGTTCCAATGATATTATCTATTGAATCAGATTATAATTCTAATACATAAGCTATCGCGTTTTAAAAATATGTTAAGGCGAATTCGCTATTCTTAAGTTTTTTGTATAAATTCATGTAATAAACCGATTTTGTAAAGGGCTGACGCCTAGGGGAATAGTGTGAGCGAGAGACTACAGGCTCGAGCCATACCCAGGCAAGCATGCATTTCAAAATCGGAACATTTTAAAACAAAAAAGAGCGGGATAGAAATCAAACTTTAAATTTGATTTCGTATTCCCACCCTTACAAGGCTGAGTAAAAATTAGTTGTTGTTTTTATAAATATGAACTTGCGGTTCTTTATCTTCTTTTGTTTTACTAATTAGTGCTTTAGGGTTATTACCATCTTTAATGTGAATTTCATACTCATCTATATCATCGAAATATTTTCTTGCTTGCTCAGTGACATATTGTGTAATACCTATGGTTTCAGCTTTACCATAATAATCAATTGGTACATCTACAGATAATTGCTTAGCTTCTTTATTATCGAATTTAACAGTACCTACTGCTTGAGTGAAATTATTAAAATATGTTTGGAGATTATCATTAAACTGTTTGAAATCAGAGTTTAAACTTTCATCTAATTCTGCAGCTTCTCCAGATGGTAATAAAGCAGTTTTCTGTTGAATATCTTTCCATTCATTAATACGTGTTTTATCACCTTCAACTGTTGTACCGGCGATAAACTCACCAGGTATAATAGAGTTTTCTCCGGACTGTTTATAAACAGCAAAATGAATTGGAATATCTTTCAGTTCTTTATTTTCACGTAATCTAGTAAGTATTTCTTCAGACATTTTTTTACCTTGTTTTTTAATTTCTTTGTCATCTAATTTCTTACTATAGGTCTCCCCATCTTTTTCCTTTTGGTAATAATATGTACTGTTCATCGCTAAACCAATCGTCATGCCTTTAATTTTTTTACCTTTTGTATCTCCACTATTATAAAAATCTTGTTCTAAAATATTAGAAAGATATGCTTGGTGAATTTTCTGCAATTTTCTCAGGATCAGTTTCACCATTATGAGATGGATTTAATCCTAAATTCTCATTTGCTTTTTTCTCTTTACGTTCGTCTTCATCCATATCATCGATTTCATCTTTAGTATATTTAGGTCCTAAATATGCGTTAATCGTATCTTTATCTAGATATTGGCCATCTTGATATAAATAATCTTCAGTTGGAAAGACTTCTTTACTTAAATCTAATAGACCACTCTCGAAATCTTCACCGTTATAACTATTTGCCATGTTTTCTTGTAATACACCGCGTGCTTTACTTTCTTTAAATGGTAATATTGTTCTGTAATTGTCGCCTGATACATTTTTATCCGTTGCTATATCTTTTACAGAACCAGAATCTTGTTGTTGCTCGCTGTTGTTGTTCATTTTCATTAGATTGTTCTTTGCTTTTCTCATCATCATTGCCACATGCTGATAATAAAAAAACTGCTGAGATGAATAGTATAACCTTCCGTTTCATGCATTATCTCCTCTATCCCTCGATTTCATTTTGCTTCTGAACAAAGTCTTCTTCTGACCATATTGCTGTACCAAATTTTTCAGCTTTTGTTAATTTAGAGCCTGCATCCTCGCCGACGATGACTAAGTCTGTACTTTTAGTTACACTGCTCGTAACTTTTGCACCTTGAAGTTCTAACCATTTTGAAGCTTCGTTTCTAGTCATTTGATACAACTTACCAGTAAGTACAATTGTCTTGCCTTTAAAGTCTGGGTGGCCTTCTAAATCACTTGTCTTTATGCCTTTATATGTCATATTAACATTTTTTTCTTTTAATTTATTAATAAGTGCACGAATATCTTCATTTTCTAAATACGTGACTACAGATTGAGCTACTTTGTGTCCGATGTCATGAATACCAACAAAATCTTCTTCAGTTACTTCGAATAATTTATCCATTGTGCCATATTTTTCAGCTATAACTTGGCTTGCCTTTACGCCAAGATGTCTGATACCTAAGCCAAACAATAACTGTTCTAACGAATTGTTTTTAGACACTTCAATAGCATTGATTAAATTATCTACTTTTTTCTCTCCCATGCGGTCAAGTGGTAACAAATCTTCTTTTGTTAAGTAGAAAATATCTGCAATGTCTTTTATCTTTTCATTATCATAAAGTTGTTGAATGATTTTTGTACCTAAACCGTCGATATTCATTGCTTGTCTAGAAACAAAATGAATCATGCCTTCTACAAGTTGTGCTTGGCACTTAGGATTGATACAGCGTAAAGCAACTTCGCCTTCTATGCGTACTAATTCATGTTCACAACTTGGGCAATGTGTTGGCATATGATAAACTTCCGCGTTATCTGGACGTCTATCTAATACACTTTTAATGACTTCAGGTATAATATCCCCTGCTTTTTTAATTACTACACTGTCGCCAATTCTAATATCTTTGTCATGAATCAAATCTTCGTTATGTAAAGAAGCGCGAGAAACAGTAGTCCCAGCAACTTTAACTGGTTCAAGAATAGCTGTAGGTGTGACTACACCTGTTCTACCTATACTTAATTCAATATCTAATAAATCTGTAATTACTTCTTCTGCTGGGAATTTATACGCAATTGCCCAACGTGGTGATTTTTGAGTGAAACCAAGCTCCTCTTGGTGCTCTACCTTATTCACTTTAATTACAATACCATCAATATCATAAGGTAATGCTTCTCTTTTTTCAGTCCACTGTTCAATATATGCAATCACATCATCAATTGTTTGTACACGTTGACGTTCTTGGTTCGTTTTAAAGCCTAACTCATCTAATTCATCTAATGCTTCACTTTGTGTATTCGCATTAAATTGAGTAAAGTCATTAACACTATAAAGAAAAACACTTAGTTTACGTTTAGGCGCAAGCTTTGAATCTAATTGTCTAAGTGAACCTGCAGCGACATTTCGTGGATTCGCAAACGCTTGTTCATCATTCTTAGCTTTTGCTTCATTTAAATTAAAAAATGATTGTCTAGGCATATACGCTTCGCCACGAACTTCAAATGTTCTAGCTTCCTTGATTTTCAAAGGAATCGCATGAATCGTTTTTAAATTTTCCGTAATATCCTCACCTGTAGTACCATCTCCACGTGTTAACCCTTGTACAAATCGGCCATTTTCATATTTCAAAGATACTGCCAAGCCGTCTATTTTTAATTCACACATGTATTCTACGTCACCGATACGTTCACGTATACGTTGATCGAATTTTCTTAAGTCTTCTTCATTAAACGCGTTGCCTAAACTGAGCATCGGGGTATTATGTCTTACCTTCTCGAAAGTTGATTGGGCAGAACCGCCGACTCTTACTGTTGGAGAGTCAGACGTTCGATATTCTGGGTGAGTCTCTTCAATGTCTATTAACTCATGCAACAATTTATCATATTCACTGTCTGGCACTGATGGGTTATCTTGAACGTAGTACTCATAACTATAGCGATTTAAGCGTTGATGCAATTCGTCGACGCGTGATTGTAAATCAGCCACATTTTATTCCCCCTTTTTCTCAATTGGCGCAAATTGTGCAAGTAAGCGTTTCGGTCCTTCTGATTTAAAAATGATATCTAGTTCTACAGAACCATTTTTTTCTTTTACATTACTAACCATGCCTTCGCCCCATGATTTATGAACAACTTTGTCTCCAACTTTCCAATCAGAAGACACTTGTGCTTTTTTAGTAGCTGTAGCACGTTGGCTATAACCTCTTTTAGCTGGTTCTTTTGTTGCTGAACGGAAGCTATTGCCTTGTGTTTTAGCTTTCGCTTTAGATTTAGTTTCATTTTCCAATAGATCTTCAGGTATTTCTCTTAAAAATCTAGAAGCCATATTGGATTGTGGTCGTCCAAATAACATTCTTGATGTCGCATGTGTTAAATATAATGTTTCTTCAGCACGTGTGATAGCTACATAACAAATACGTCGCTCTTCTTGCATTTCATGTTCATCATCGCTCTTAATTGCTCTAATGTGTGGGAATAAAGACTCTTCCATGCCCATGATAAATACAATCGGAAATTCTAGACCTTTAGCAGAGTGCATTGTCATCAATGTGATACCATCTTCAATTTGTGCTTCATCTATGTCTGCAACTAATGATAAATCCGTTAAGAAGTTAATTAATGACTGTTCTTCTAATGGTGTATTCTCTTCATAATCTTTTGGAACAGACATAAACTCATCGATATTTTCAAGTCTACTTCTAGATTCTAACGTTTGTTCACGTTCTAACATCTCGCGATAACCTGATTTAACTAGCACTTCTTCAACAATTTCAGTGATTTCAAGAAATTCTTGTTGTTTGATAAGGTTTTGCATCACATCATAAAAGTTAATACATTCTTGTGTTACTTTTTTAGATAATCCAATAAAGTCTACTTCAGCTAATGCATCAAACATACTCAAATCATTTTGTATTGCATAGGCTTGAATTTTATCTACAGAAGTTGGTCCAATACCACGTTTTGGAATATTTATTACACGACGCAAGCTAATATCATCATTACTGTTAGCAATGATACGTACATAACTTAATAAATCTTTAATTTCTTTTCTATCATAGAATTTTTGACCGCCAACCATTGTATAAGGGAGGTTTGATTTCATAAACGTTTCTTCAAGTACTCGTGACTGTGCATTCGTACGATATAAAATAGCCATATCTTTATATTTCTTTCCATTACGCTGATGTTTCATAATTTCGCGTACAACATATTCCGCTTCATCTCGTTCAGTTGTTGCTTCATAATAATGGATTTTATCGCCGTCTGTATTGCCCGTCCATAACCCTTTTGGTTTACGCTCTGAATTATTTTTAATCACTTCATTAGCCGCATTCAAAATATTTTTTGTAGAACGATAGTTTTGCTCTAGGAAAACCGTTTTTGCTTCTGGGTAATCTTCTTCAAAAGAAAGGATGTTTTGTATATCTGCGCCACGCCATCCGTAAATAGATTGATCTGAGTCACCTACAACGCAAAGGTTTTTAAATTTATTTGCAAGGAGTTTAACTAATGTATATTGCGCTTTATTCGTATCTTGATACTCATCCACATGAATATACTGAAATTTATTTTGATAATAATCTAATACTTCTGGCACACGTTCAAATAGACGTATTGTAACCATAATCAAATCATCAAAATCTAGTGCTTCGTTTCTTGATAGTTGACGTTGATAACCTTTATAAACAGTAGCAACCATTTGTGCATGATAATCATTTGCTTCTTTTTGTGCATCTTCCGGCGTTTTTAATTCGTTTTTTAAATTACTAATAGCGCCTATAAACATTCTAGGTTCAAACTTTTTGCTATCAATATTTTCATTTTTTAATACATCTTTAATTACAGATTTTTGGTCAGTTGGATCAATAATTGTAAAATTGCGTTCTATGCCAATTCTATCTGCATCTCTTCGAAGGATTCTCACACACATAGAATGGAATGTAGACATCCATAGCACTTGAGCTTGTTCCCCAACTAGGGTCTCAACACGTGCTTTCATCTCTTTAGCAGCTTTATTTGTAAATGTGATGGCTAATACGTTATATGGAGACACGTCTTTCTCATCAAGCAAGTAAGCTATACGATGTGTTAAGACACGTGTTTTGCCTGAACCTGCACCTGCCATTATAAGTAATGGCCCCTCTGTTGTACGTACTGCTTGGCTTTGTTCCTCATTCATCTTATTAACTAATGCGTTCATTTATGTGACTCCTTTATCTCAACTGTTTTTAATGCTTTTTCTATATCTTTATATATAATGTCTCCAACTATAATAGTGTCTGCGATTGAAGCCATTTGTTTTGCCTCGTTATAATCACTAATACCACCACCATAAAATAGTTGTGTATCTGTTAATTGATCTGCTGCTGCTTTTACTATTTCTACTTCTCCATATGTACCACTATATTCTATATACATAACTGGTAATTTGTACATATCATTAATCATTAATGCATAAGCTTCAATATCTTCATCCGTTAAGTTTGTATTTGCTTGCGTCACTTTCGCAACTTTACTATCAGGATTAAGTACGACATAACCTTCAAATATGACTTCATCAAAATCAATTATTTGTCCGAATGACTTGAGTGCATCTAACAACATGCCATTATGGTATTTAACATCTGAACTGTTTAACACAGTAGGCACGAAATAAAAATCGAAACCAAGCATTACGCTATCTACATTTGAAATTTCCAATGCTATCGGTAATGCATATTGCTTTAAACGTTGCTTTAAATGAAAAACATTATCTTCAGTAACATCATCTGTTCCACCTATGATAATTGCGTCTGTGTTAGATAAACAAATTGCCTCTAATTCTTCGTCAGATATTAACTTTGCAGGGTCTAATTTAAAAATATGTTTCCACTTTTTAATGTCATGCATGATATGTTACTCCTTTTTTAAACATACATATGATTATATCATTTTTAGTCTGTGAGTTCTAAAATGATGTCGAAAAAACCACCCCAATATTTCTGAGATGATTTTTACAATTTAGTTTCCTTTTTACGGTAATGATTTAATTCAACTGGTAATAACTTTCTAAGTTTGTATCTTGGTTGTCTATAATTCTAGCTAATTCAGACCCTACATATCGCAAATGCCATGCCTCATATGCATAGCCTGTTTGATTTGATTGCCCTTTAGGATACCTAATAATAAAGCCATATTTAGCAGCGTTTTGAGCTAACCAGTGCGCTTCTTTTGTATGTTCAAAATCATCGTGGAAATCTTCAAGTGGTCTTTGTGTACCTACATCAAATGCTAATCCTGTTTGATGTTCTGAATGGCCCGGTTTAGCAGTATATTGTTTCGCAACTTTTTCCCCATCATTTTCAACATATGATTTCACTACTTTTTGTTGATCTTCATAACTTCTATAGCCACTAATATATTTTAAATCTAATTCTTTTTGTTCAGCTTTATCTAGCATTTCATTTAATTTACGTCTGGCTTTTTTATTTTCGCCAGGTTTATAACGTTTCGGTAATTGGTATGTTTTGTTGACAATGACATGCCCATTCACTTTCGTCACGCCTTGACTTTCATCAATAATAGGTAATGCATTTTTAGATTCGACGATATCTGAATGCACAGGTTGTTGATGATTAGAAGTTATAATAAAAGACATTCGTATGACAATACTGATAAATAATAAAGTCGCAATTACAATTATCCACTTCTTAAACACAATTATCTCCCCTCCAACATATGTACATATAACAATATTTTCACAAAACACATATAACAATGATGCAGTTGATATGTCTCAATTACCATTCTATCTACTTTACAAAACATAAAGAAGTCTGCCGACAAAGTATCATACTCTATCGACAGCTAGGATTAACTTCATGTGTTAACCTTACTTCTTATATAAAATTATCTAATCAGCCGTTTCAATATTCATGCGGTCTAGAATCATAGTATAAGCATCATTACCCCATTGCAATGATCTTTTCACACGAGAAATTGTTGCAGTCGATGCACCAGATTCTTGTTCAATTGTCGCATAAGTGAAACCTTGTTTAATCATTTTTGCGACTTGTAATCGTTGTGACAATGACTGTATTTCATTAACAGTACATAAATCATCAAAGAATTCATAACATTCTTCTCTATTTTCAAGTGTCAAAACTGCATCGAACAATTCATCTAATGCTTTTCCTCTTAATTTTTCTATTTGCATTCAAAACAACCCCTGTATCTTTCAATTTAATCTCAGTTTAACGTACTAATACATTAAAGTGTAACGATTTCCCTTGAAAAATTCAATTATTCCTGGTTATTCTAAACCAGCTCTTTCAAAAATAGTGTCAACTTGGTTTAAATGGTGTTTTGGATCGAAACATTCATCTAAGTCTGCTTCAGATAATAATGTTGTAATTGAACTGTCTTGTTCAATTAAAGTTCTAAATGGTGTTTTAGTTTCCCACGACTCCATAGCCTTAGGTTGTACTTTATCATATGCTTCTTCACGTGCCAAACCTTTATTAATTAACGCTAACAATACACGTTGTGAGTAAATTAAACCAAATGTTTTATCAATATTTTCAAGCATATTATCTTCAAATACTGTCAGTCTATCAACAATATTTGTAAAACGATTCAACCCGTAATCTAATGCAATCGTAACATCTGGAAGCATAATACGTTCAGCTGAAGAATGAGAAATATCTCGTTCATGCCATAATGGCACATTTTCATAAGCTGTTGTTACATAACCTCTTATTACACGTGCAATACCTGTAATATTTTCAGAACCAATTGGGTTACGTTTGTGTGGCATTGCTGATGAACCTTTTTGTCCTTTAGCAAATGCTTCTTCTACTTCACGTGTCTCAGTTTTTTGTAAATTACGTATTTCCACGGCAAATTTCTCCATTGAAGTACCGATAAGCGCAAGTGTCGCAATATAATAAGCATGACGATCACGTTGTAGCGTTTGCGTTGATACCGGAGCCGCATCTAGACCTAAATTTTCACACACATGTGCTTCTATTTCAGGTGGTATGTTAGCAAAAGTACCTACTGCACCACTCATTTTTCCAACTTCAATTTCTTCTCTCACACGTTTAAAACGTTCTAAATTACGTTGCATTTCTGTATACCAAAGCGCCATTTTAACACCAAATGTTGTTGGCTCAGCATGCACGCCATGTGTACGACCCATCATTAATGTATATTTGTAATCTTTTGCTTTTTTCGCTAATACTTCAATAAATCTTTCTAAATCTTTTTCAATAATGTCGTTTGCCTGTTTAATCACATAACTTAACGCAGTATCTACTACATCAGTTGAAGTTAAACCATAATGAACCCACTTACGTTCTTCACCAAGTGTTTCAGAAACTTGTCTTGTAAATGCGACTACATCATGACGTGTTTCTTGTTCAATTTCCTGTGCACGTTCAACATCAACCTTGGCGTTTTCACGTATTTTTTTGACGTCTGCCTCAGGTATATCACCTAGTTTACTCCAAGCTTCACAAGCAAGTATCTCTACTTCCAACCAAGCTTCATAGCGATTTTGATCAGTCCAAATATTAGACATTTCTTCTCTAGAATAGCGTTCAATCATTGAAATTAGCTCCTATCTTACATAAGTTTTAGTTCACAAACCTCAAAACATGTACATTTAAGTTCGTTTCCACTTTAAAGTTCGTGTTTGTTCTTTTCAATACTAGTTTACCAGAATTACTTTGAAATGTATAAGCCTTTTAAGCCTACTATAGAAATTATTTAGAATCAAAGTATTAAAAAAGAGCCCGAAACATAAATACATGTATCAGACTCCCATACTTATCATTCTTGTAATTTGCCTACGAACTCAATTTCTTGTTTTAGTACCTCTACGCCGCCATCTTTATTTTCTTTGTAAACGGGCTTTTCAAAACGTTTAACTGGTGTATAACCAGCTTCACGCATGCGACCCAAACAATCTTGAATTGACTCGTGTTCTTCGACTTTGAATTTTTGTTGTTTTTTCATATGCTTTCAACTTCATCCGTATCATATTGTTTAAGTTTTTTACTTTTAACACCTTTCGCCCAGAACCCACCATGAATCGTACGTGGTTCGTATGCGACCATAAATGCTTTTTCATCAATTTGTTTAATCGTCTCGATTAATTTAGCTTCAAAACGTCTCGGTGTAAGAATTTGTAAAATCAAGCGTTTGCCATCTCGGCCGTATGCAGTATTATGTGTTACGCCATACCCTAAATCTCTTAATTGTCTTGGTAAGTCTAACTCATACGCAGATGAAGTTACATTGACTACTGTATATCCAAGTGCTAGTTTTTCTTCAATCTTCATACCTACAATAATACCTATTGAAAAACCAAAGGCGTATGCAAGCACATTTTGGATTTGATCCAAACTAGACATTACCATACCTAAACCAATAACATATACAAGAACTTCCAAGAAGCTCACGATTGCGACTACATAGCGATAACCTTTAAGGGTTAATATCGTTCTCATCGTTAGACACGTTACATAAGCAACGTTGATTATAAAAATGGCTAAAACCATTAACCATGGCGTAGATGTTATCACTGACATGTCCATTTTCCTTTCTGTTACATTAAATTCAAGTAATTCTATCAGTAAGTTTATATTTTGTCACTAAAAATTTTCTGTTGTAACAGTTAATTTTTGGGCCATGTGTGTCTTGTATAAGCTAGTTCTCTTTTATGCACACTCTTAACATAATGATGTTCAATAACTTCTTGTGCATCATCTGGTACTGATTTTCCCTCTAAATAATCATCTATGTGATCATAACTCACACCTAATGCCTCTTCATCTGGTAACTGTGGTTTGTCTTCTTCTAAATCTGCAGTAGGTACTTTTTCATATAAATGCTTAGGCGCTTTTAAATACTTTAATAATTGTCTACCTTGGCGTTTATTCAAACCAAATAGTGGTGCAATATCAGCGAGCACCATCACCATATTTCGTATAAAAACCAGTTACACTTTCAGCCGAATGATCTGTACCAATCACTATACCTTGTTTGTTTGCGGCAATTGAAAATTGTGCTTTCATACGTTCACGTGCTTTTTCATTTCCCTTTTGAAAATCAGTAAGTAGAATGCCCGCATCTTTTAGTGACTGCACGCTTTGATTTACAGCTGATTTAATATTGACCGTTACTACTTCATCTGGTTGTATGAACTTCAAAGCATCTTCAACTTCGACTGCATCCTTTTGTTCACCATATGGTAATTTAACAGCAATAAATTGGCAATGAATTTTTTCTTCTTTTAATTCATTAACCGCAATTTGACATAGTTTACCAGCTAAAGTGGAATCTTGGCCACCTGAAATACCTAGCACTAAAGATTGGATAAAAGAGTGAGATTGTACATAACTTTTAATAAATTGAATAATGCTACGCGCTTCTTGTTCACTGTCAATCATTGGTTGGACATTCATTTCTTTAACAATGATTTCTTGTAAATTACTCATTTTCTTCCATCTCCTTCACATGTTCTGCGACTTCAAATATACGTTTATGTTTATTTTCCCAACATGCTGTGCTTAAATCTACAGGATATTCTTGTGGGTTAAGATGACGCTTATTTTCATCCCATAGATAGGTGAGATTTTCTTTCAAATAAGTTTGTGCTTCTTGTTCACTTGGTAAATCATATACTAATTTACCGTCTTTATAAATATCATGATGTAAATCTTTCGCTATAAATGATTTTATAAATTTCATTTTGTAGGTATGGACAGGATGGAAAAGTTTAAGCGGCGTCGTTTCATATGGATCTTCATGATCCAATGTAATATAGTCCCCTTCAGCTTTGTTCGTTTTTTTATTAATGATACGGTATACTTTTTTCTTGCCTGGCGTTGTTACTTTTTCTGCATTATTTGAGAGTTTAATACGATCAACATATGCGCCTGTACTATCTTCTACAGCAACGAGTTTGTAAACTGCACCAAGTGTTGGTTGATCATAGCCTGTAATTAATTTAGTACCTACACCCCATGAATCAACTCTTGCACCTTGGGATTTCAAACTAGTGATTGTCTGTTCATCTAAATCATTTGAAGCAATAATTTTTGCATCTGTAAATCCAGCTTCATCTAACATGCGTCGCGCTTCTTTAGAAAGGTAAGCAATATCTCCTGAATCTAATCGAATACCTACAAAATTAATTTTGTCTCCTAATTCTTTTGCAACTTTAATTGCTGTTGGAACACCAGATTTTAGCGTATGGAATGTATCTACTAAAAACACACAGTCCTTATGGCGCTCGGCGTATTTTTTAAAAGCAATATATTCATCACCATAAGTTTGTACCATTGCATGTGCGTGTGTACCAGATACTGGAATGCCAAATAACTTTCCTGCTCTTACATTACTTGTAGAATTGAAGCCACCAATGTACGAGGCTCTAGCTCCCCATAAGGCTGCGTCCGCTTCTTGCGCACGGCGTGTACCAAATTCCATTAACATATCATCCAGCGCAACTTGTCGAATACGACTTGCCTTTGTTGTAATCAAAGTATGGAAATTTACTATATTTAATAGCATCGTTTCTATTAATTGAGCTTGTATCAATGGTGCTTCTACTCGCATTAATGGTTCATTGCCAAAACAAAGCTCACCTTCATGCATTGAGCGAATATTACCTGTAAATTTCAAGTCTTTTAAATAACTCAAGAAATCCTCTTGATAGCCAATAGATTTTAAATATTCTATATCTGATTCTGAAAAATGAAATTGATTTACATATTCAATCACACGCTTTAATCCATTAAAAACCGCATAGCCACTGTCGAATGGCATATTTCTAAAATACAAATCAAAGACTGCTAATCGTTCATGAATACCATCATTCCAATAACTTTCAGCCATATTTATTTGATATAAATCATTATGCAATACTAATGTATCGTCTTCGTATTGGTACACAAAAATCTCTCCAATCAGCTTTTCTATTAGTTTAGCATAAAAGAAACGTTGTTAGCACCTGAAATACCATCCTATTTAATAGCATTCGTGCAACATTTTCAGATTGCTAATGTTCATTATTTTAAATTTTGATAAAAGTGTGACATTACTAACGACAAAGTAGTGACATTTATATTTTTATAATTAAAAATTAACTGTAATCACTTATAATACTAAGTGAGGTGTTTATATGTTAAATGAAGCTAAATCATTTATTAAAACAATGCATAAAGAATTAAGTTACGATGAACATGCTACATTAGATAGAATTAAAGAAATTGAAATTGCTATTCAAACAAATGGCACGTATGAACATACAGTTGAAGAACTTACTTATGGTGCTAAATTGGCCTGGAGGAATTCGAATCGTTGTATTGGTCGATTTTTCTGGAATTCATTAACTGTAGCAGACGCAAGAGATATTCAAACTGAAGATGAATTTATAGCTACAATTGAAAATCACATAACAACTGCAACAAATAATGGGAAAATCAAACCTTATATCACTATCTTTTCACAGCATCAGCCACCCCAAATTTATAATAATCAACTCATCAGATATGCCGGTTATTCAGATCAAGGTGACCCTGCCGAACGAAGTATAACGCAACTTGCTGAACATCTTGGATGGAAAGGAGAACATACTCACTTTGATGTCTTACCTTTAATTTATAAAATGCCTGAAGGTAATTTAAAGTATCATGTTTATAACCCGGAATTAATAAAAGAAGTTCCTATAGCCCATGACCGCTATCCAAAGTTAAAACAACTCGGTTTAAAATGGTATGCCGTTCCTATCATATCAAGTATGGATTTGAAAATTGGCGGCGTTACATATCCCACAGCACCATTCAACGGTTGGTATATGGTAAATGAGATTGCTGTTCGTAATTTTACAGATAGCTATCGTTATAATTTGCTAGAAAGTGTTGCAGATGCATTTGAATTTGATACACTTAAGAATAATTCTTTCAATAAAGATCGTGCACTTGTTGAATTGAATGATGCAGTATATCATTCCTTTAAAAATGAAGGCGTCTCTATTGTTGATCATTTGACTGCTTCTAAACAGTTCGAACGATTTGAAAAGAAGGAAACAAAAGAAGGAAGAGATGTTACTGGTAAATGGTCATGGTTAGCACCTTCGTTATCTCCAACATTGGTGTCAAATTATCATCATGGTTATAAGAATGAAATTCGAGAGCCTAATTTCTTTTATAAGCAATCAACATCTAAGGGTTGTCCATTCCATTAAAACTCTATCCTTACACATATGAACAAGGGGTAACGTCACATGAAACTTTATTATTTAGGCCCAAAAGGGACATTTTCATACTTAGCGACAAAACAATATAAATCAGAATCTGAAATGGATTTTGAAGCCAAATCTAACCTGTACGAAGTTGTACAAGCTGTTTCTAACGATGATAACAGTATCGCCGTAGTACCAATTGAGAATTCAATTGAAGGGACGATTAATATTGTCGCAGATGCATTAACGCAACAAAATATTTTTGCGCAAGGTGAACTTCATTTAGACATTCAATTCGCGTTGTATGGTTCTCAAGATGCTACAGTAAATGATATCTCAAAAGTTTATTCTATTGCGCACGCGATTAGTCAAACGAGCCAGTACATACAAAAGCAAGGCTTCACGTATGACTATGTAGACAGTACGATTAAAAGTTTGGAAAAAATAACTAATCACGTTGGTGCCATTGCACCTTTAGGTAGTGGCGAAGCATACGGCTATTCACCTATTGCGGAAAACATACAAGACTTTCCACATAATGTAACGCGCTTTTTAGTCGTGAGTAACCAACCGAGTAGTATCGAGGATGTAGAAGATGCGAGCGATACATTATTACTCATCACGCCTCAATTTGACAAGCCTGGTTTATTAGCAAGCATATTAAATACTTTTGTTTTATTTAATATTAACTTGTCTTGGATTGAATCTAGACCTTTAAAAACACAACTTGGAATGTATCACTTTTTTGTGCAAGCGGACACACCAATCAATGAAGATTTGGCCAAAGTTATTAAAATTTTAAACACATTAGACTTCCAAGTTTCAATTATTGGTTCATTCAATAAATTAAGTTAATTTTATTTTTACGTAAATCCATTAGACAAACCAAAAACCCTCCATTCATTATTTAGAAATGGAGGGTTTTATTTATCTATATAATTATTTAAGTGGCAATGGTTTGGTTACATCTATACCTAATACTGGTGGTACTAGGAAGTAAACAACGAGTACAATAACTACAATGCTTATTATGTTGGCCCAAAAGCCGACAGATGCCATCTTTTTAATACTAATGCGTCCTGTACCAAATACAATTGCATTCGGTGGCGTACCTACTGGAAGCATGTATGCACAGTTTGCCGCCATAGCTGCAGGCACCATTAGTAATAATGGATGAACATTTACAGCAACAGATAACGTTGCAAGAATTGGTAAAATCATCGTTGCAGTTGCAGTATTTGATGTGATTTCAGTTAAGAATAGTACAAATACGGTAATGACTATTACAATAATTAAAGGACTCACACCTTCTATCAATTTCAACTGATCGCCAAGCCATACTGCTAATCCACTTGATGCTATCCCTTTCGCTAACGCAAGCCCTCCACCGAAGAGTATCAGTACGCCCCACGGTAAATCTTTAGCCACGTCCCAATCTATAATACGTTTATGTTGTGCTTTGTTCTTCGCAGGAATTAAAAATAGTAAGACTGCGATAAACATGGCTATGGTCCCATCTGCTATTTCTGAGGTGTATGTCCAATTTTTCAATAAAAATTCTCTACTTATCCATAAGAAACTGGCAAGCATGAACACAATTAAAACTACTTTTTCTTCATATTTCATCTTACCTAATTCGTTTAGTTTCCTTTTAATTAACGCTTTTCCACCTGGTAATTCTTTCATATCATGTCTAAAAGCTATATATCTTATGTATGCCCAAATTATGAACAATAAGACAATAACTGTTGGCACACCAATAATCATCCATTTAGCAAAACTAATTTCTTCACCAAATGCAGATTGATATTGTCCCTTTAATATAATTAAAGGCGGCGTCCCAATTAAGGTTCCAAGACCACCGACTGTACCGAGCATAACCAATTGCTAATACTAAAGATTGTTCAAACTTAGTAATACTTGAATCTTTAGTATCTTTACTTTTTAATTCATTGGCTTCTTTAATAATTGCTAGACCAATCGGAATCATAATCATAACAGCGACAGTGTTCGATACAAACATGGATAAAAAACCAGTCGCAATCATGAATCCTAGCAAAATCTTTCCTGTACTTGTCCCTAATGTATTGATAATTGTTAGAGCAACCCGGGTATGTAAATTCCATCTTTCCATGGCAATAGCTAAAATGAATCCCCCAAGGAATAAGAAGATAATATCATTACCATATTGCGCTGAAACTTCTTCTGGACTTAAAACATGTCCAATTGGCATCAGTATTAATGGTAATAAACTCGTTGCCGCAATCGGAATGGCTTCAGTAATCCACCACGTTGCAATCCAAAGTGTTGTTGCTAAAACAAATATACCTTTAGTTGATAAACCTTCAGGCTGTAAAAATAGTAATGTTAAAACAAATAATAGTGGCCCCAATATTAAACCTATTAATTGTCCACTGTTATAAGACTTCTTTTCTTTCTTGTTAGAAAAAAACATTAAATAATGTGACCTTCTCATATCCCCTTTTTTCAAATCGTTCATATTCGTCCCCCTCTAAAGTTACTTTTCTGAATATTCATAACATTTCTTAGTTTATAACATAATATAATCCTAATGAAATATCAATGCTAAACCGCTTACATATAAAGTCTTTATGGTGTCAACGTAGCATTGTAATCATGTTTAATTAAACTTAACAATATTTTAAATTTTATCATCATAAGATAAAAATAAATTCTTAGTGTCCTTCAAATACATTTTGGGCGGCCATTCATCAAATTCATTTTGAGCAATAAGTATATTTTTATGTTTTATATTATTATAACTTTGAATCCGAACTGCATATTTCTCCATCGCTCCAACAAATTTATTTTGATAAATATTTAAATTACTCCCAGCTTGAGTTGATCTTTGTTTCCCTTTTAAATCTTTTGCATTTTTACCATCTTTAACTGCTAAAAAACGAACACCACCAAGCACAGTTTTTAAAAATATTATGATGAATATACGTATCTTTATATTTTAAAGGTGTTAGTGCATATTGCTTTATCTCTTCAAATGTATTAAAACGAATATGAATATTTTGATAAAATTGATTATAACGACTTGCATGAGAACCAATCGCCCTGTTCCATGACTGCATCGTAGGCGTATTTGAATTGCCAAAATAACAATTTTCTATTATTACATTTTTTGTAATCGTTCCGTCTGTCGTCCCAAATTTAGGAAAAGCACCTGGTACTTGAATATCTAACTGAATTGCTTCTGAAAACGTTCTTGTCCCATCACTATCATTGAATCCTAAAAATTTACAATTATTTATATATAATCCATTAACTCCACATGCATCCAGCCCATGGCCACCTATAATGTCTTTAAAGGTCACATCGACGATTTGAATATCTTGGGCATGTCCCATACACATTGCTGTATTATTATATGGGAAAGCATAGCCGTTCATATCAAATGTTCCTCCTGCAATATAAATATGGCTATTGCCGTTATAACCATGATAAGGTTTAAACCTTCTACCATTTTTGAGTAATGCATCTTTCCCACATCTTTTAAGGACTGCGCCTTCATCTAGCAACAATGTTGTAGACTCATAAATAACCAATGACTTGCGTATATGAAATTCACCTTTAGGTACATATATCGTTGTCGAAGGATGTTTTTTTGCATAATTCAATGCACGTTGCATTGCTCGTGTATCTGCGCTTTTACTTTCACCTTTTAATCCAAATTGCTTTGCATTAATCATCATAGGACAATCCCTCTCTTTCTCAATACTTTATAATAAACTTAATTGAGTATTTTCAAACGCGCTTGTTGTAGCTTTATTGATTTATCTACTTAGTATATAATACTTATTATCTTTAATATTAGGAGTGTTCGCAAATTATGAAAAAAAGTGCACTTATTGTAGTGGATTATTCAAATGATTTTGTTGCAGATAATGGAAAAATGACTTGTGGCATTCCAGGCCAACAAATTGAACATTATATTGTGGAAAGAATTGAAGCATATAATAAAAAACAACAGAACATTTTCTTTATGATGGATTTACATTTTGAAGAAAATAGTTATCATCCTGAGAATAAGCTCTTCCCTCCTCACAATATTCTAGGAACATCTGGGAGAGAACTTTACGGTAAAGTAAATGATATCTATCAAAATATATTATTTAATGATCACATACATTTTTTAGATAAAACACGTTATGATGCTTTTTGTGGTACTTCGTTAGATATTTTGCTACGAGAAAGAAATGTAACACATTTAGAAATTGTTGGTGTATGTACCGACATTTGTGTATTACATACAGCGATTACTGCCTATAATTTAGGTTATTCCATTAGTATTTCACATAAAGGCGTTGCTTCATTTAATCCAACGGGCCATGATTGGGCTTTAGATCATTTTAAAAATTCCTTAGGTGCTGAAGTAGAATAACTATGCAAACTCATGATAAAATAACATTAACTATATAAATAAGGAGAATTTAGATATGGCAAAAACTTATATTTTCGGACATAAAAATCCAGATACAGATGCTATTGCATCTGCCATCATCATGGCAGATTTTGAACAACAAACAGGTAATTCGGAGGCTGCGTCTTACCGTTTAGGCGAAATAGGCCCTGAGACGCAATTTGCTTTAGATCATTTCAAAGTAGAAGCGCCAGAATTACTTAACGATAATCTAGCTGATCAAAATGTTATTTTAGTTGACCATAATGAATTCCAACAAAGCGCAGATTCAATTGCTGACGCTACAATTCAACATGTCGTAGATCACCACAGAATTTCTAATTTTGAAACTGCGGCGCCTTTATATTACCGTGCTGAACCAGTTGGCTGTACAGCAACAATTTTATACAAAATGTATAAAGAACGCGGCTTTGAAATTAAACCTGAAATTGCTGGCTTGATGATTTCTGCAATTATCTCAGATAGTTTATTATTCAAATCACCTACATGTACTGAAGAAGATGTACAAGTCGCAGAAGCATTGAAAGCGATCGCCAATGTTGACTTAGAATCTTACGGTTTAGATATGTTAAAAGCAGGTGCTTCTACAACAGACAAATCAATTTCAGATATCTTATCTATGGATGCAAAATCTTTCAACATGGGAGATTATTCAACTCATATCGGACAAGTTAATACTGTGGATATTGATGAAGTCTTTGCACGTCAAGAAGAATTAACACAAGCTATGTTAGAAACAAGTGCAAATGAAAAATATGATTTATTTGTATTAGTCGTGACTGACATCATTAATAGTGATTCTAAGATTTTAGTAGTGGGACCTGAAACAGACAAAGTAGGTAAAGCTTTCAATGTTGAACTTGAAAACAATACTGCATTCTTACCTGGTGTAGTTTCACGTAAAAAACAAGTTGTACCACAAATTACAGAAGCTTTAAACGAAGTCGTTTAATATATATGATAAACACTGAGTGGACAAAGAAACTAAACACCTAACCACTCAGTATTCTGGAACATAGTAAATATGTTCCAGTTTTTTATCCATTTCCATAAGCATAGCGACATCTCATACTAGGAGGAATATCATTTGAATTCAATAGAGCAAACTTTCCATAATAGTAAACAATATTTTAATACTCACGAAACCAAAGATCTTAAGTTTAGAAAAAAACAACTCAAACTGTTGGGTAAAAGTATTAAAAATCATGAAAATGAATTACTCGACGCACTTCAACAAGATTTAGGAAAAAACAAAGTGGAAGCTTATGCAACCGAGATTGGATTCACTTTAAAAAGCATTAAGTCAGCACGCAAAGAGCTTAAAAATTGGGCGAAAAGAAAACAAGTGAACACGCCCCTTTACTTATTCCCTACTAAAAGTTATATCATGAAAGAGCCTTATGGTACTGTCTTAATTATCGGACCTTTTAATTATCCTTTCCAATTACTTATTGAACCATTAATTGGCGCAATAGCGACCGGAAATACAGCTATACTTAAACCGTCAGAATTTACACCACACGTTGCAGATATAGTACAACAAATTATTGAAGATGTATTCAACACTGAATATATTAGTGTATGCCAAGGCGACGCAGAGACTACACAATCACTTATACATTTACCTTTTGATTATGTCTTTTTCACTGGCGGCGAAAAAGTAGGGCGTATTGTCTATCGTGCGGCTAGCGAAAACTTAACACCCGTTACTTTAGAATTAGGAGGTAAATCTCCTGCGATTGTAGATGAGTCAGCAAATATCAAAGTAGCGAGTGAACGCATTTGTTTCGGGAAATTTACGAACGCCGGTCAAACTTGTGTGTCGCCAGACTATATTTTAGTTAACCGAAAAGTCAAAAGCCAACTCATCGCGGCACTCAAAAATACAATCACTGAATTTTATGGTAAATCTATACAAGATAGCCCAGATTTCGGTCGTATCATTAATCAAAAACATTTCGATCGTTTAGACCATTTATTAAATGTTCATAAAACAGAAATTGCATTTGGTGGTCAATCTGATGCAGACGATAAATACATCGCTCCAACCATTTTAGATGGTATTACTTTCGATGCTAAAATAATGGAAGATGAGATTTTCGGCCCTATTTTACCAATCATTCCGTATGATGATTTTGATGAAGCGATTGATTTAATACGTACTAAACCTAAACCACTCAGCTTATATTTATTTAGCGAAGATGAAAATGCAACAGAACGTGTACTTCATGAAATTTCATTTGGTGGCGGTGCGATTAATGATACGTTGATGCACCTCGCAAATCCAAACTTACCTTTTGGTGGTGTCGGGGCATCGGGTATTGGACAATATCATGGTAAATATAGTTTTGACACGTTTAGTCACGATAAATCTTATGTATTTAAATCTACAAGGCTTGAATCAAGTCTCATATTCCCACCATACAAAGGGAAATTTAAATACATCAAAACATTTTTCAACAAATAGAAAATCACCTAGTATGGCAATGTATTATCCATACTAGGTGATTTTTTAATTTTTTCAGTTGTCTTTATTTTAAAAATTGTACACAAACGCCCTCTGGTGCTGATTCATGATGATCAACTTTTTCTAATTCTCCCGTAATTTTATCACGTTTGAAAACCGTCAATGTATAGTCACCTTCTTGGTGTGCACAAACTAAGAAATCGTCTGAGTCAGTAATGTTGAAATCACGTGGGAATTCACCACCACTTGATACAATATCAACAAATGAAATCGTTGAACCATCATCGCTTACTTTAAAAATAGCAATACTATCGTGGCCTCTATTCGTGATGTATAAGAATTTTTGATCGTGTGACTGTCTTACTGTCGCTAATTTTGTATCACCTTCAAAATTTTCTGGAATTGTTGAATGTCGTTGGATTTCGGTGAATTTTCCATCCTCATATTTTACTGTACTTACGACATTTGATAACTCATGGACAACATAAGCAAACTTCCCATTTTCATGAAAAGTAATATGTCTTGGTCCGTCCCCTGGTTCAAAATCACTCACCGCATGTTCACTAAAACCATGATCATTAAATTCGTATGTTACTATTTTATCTGTACCTAAATCGATTGCAACTACATATTTTTCATCTGGTGTTGTACTGATAAAATGCACATGTGGCTGATCTTGTCTTTCATGTGGTCCAGTTGGATAATTGTGCTCTAACTCTTGAATCAAACGTATGATTTCACCTGTTTCAGGATTCGCTTCATATAAGCGCGCTAATCCAACACCATAAACAGACTCAAAAACAAACTTTCCGTCTGGTGACACATCTACATAACAGCCGCTACCCTTTGTAGATGCGAGGCATTTATTAATTAAACTGAGTTTACCATCTTCTTCTATTTTAAGACTTGCAACACCGCAATTATCTCCTTCACGTGTTACAGCATATAAAAATGAATTATGTTGATTTACATAAGTTGATGCTTCTAATTCATATCCTGTTTCAACTTCTGTTACGCTTCCAGTTTGTTCATCTAATTCAAAACGATAAACGCCTTTGCCCTCTTTTTTTGTATACGTACCAATATAACCTGTTGTCGTCATGTAAACCCCTCCATATTGTTATAGTTTCATTTTAATAAATATCTATACTAAATGACAATATAATGATTATTACCACTTTCTATCAAAGTACAATTAAATTTTTCATGCTTTATTAATTTAAAATAAGGAAAAACTTCTTGCAATTACACGAACGTATGTTCTATTATTATGTTGAGGTGATTTTATGATTCCGGAAAAATACCAAAATGAAAATGACTATAGAAATATACCAAGAGAATTTCTTAATGCCAATATCCCGCAAGGTCGTGGCATGGTTAAATGGGCGCCATTTGCTACTTTGCCAGAACAATTCGAAACAATTCAACAATATTTAGTAGATCAAAATAAAATTGACCGTCCTATATTATCCGACGATCAATTAAATGAATTAAATTTACAGCTTCATCAAGCGTTACATACAGATTCCTATATTTATATTGAATATTATCAAGCGAGGTTGGTTGGAAACGGCTCATATAAAAATTAAAAATATAGATATGACTCATATGTTTTTAGAAGGTTATCCAATCTATACACATGAAACAATTCAACTTTCATTATTTGATATAACTAGAATAACTCAAGACAATAGTTAACCGCTTTTCTATACTTGCGGCGCAAGTTTACAGTTCGCAGTCTTCTCGACTGCATAAGCCACCGTAACAACTTCGTTGAACGGATTTATTGTTCGCAGTCTTCTCGACTGCATAAGCCACCGTAACAACTTCGTTGAACGGTGGCTAAAAAAATACTGCCAACGAAAGCCTAAAGGCTTTGTCGACAGTATGGGAACACTCTAAAGTGTTCTATTAATAACTTAATTATTCGTTTCAATATCTGAAACAATTTCTTTTGTTTTACTTTCAATATCTTCGAAGTCTTTTTTAAAGATATAAGCGAAAACTACTGCACCAACACCTGCTGCTAATGACACAGTAAGAATTGTACCTAATACAAATTTAAATAAACCTTTAATAAAATTACACATTCTGATTCACCTCAATAAATTATTAACATATCTATCAATAATGATAGCATACTTGAAAGCATCAATAAATATATACCCACTTTTCATTTCTTTAATCTAAATATTAAAAAATGGATTTATGATATTATTGGAGTAATGCAAAATCAATAAATTTTAGTCAATATGTCTTATTTATTTTAACATTTTCTTCTCATCAGAATAAAGATAGATGTTATATTTATTATTATTATAAGTAAAAAAAGGGCTAATATCGTTAAATATTAGCCAATTCAATGTTAGTTATTCTCATCTTATTGACCCCACCAAGTGGAGACTGCATCTTTGAAAGCATCATAATAATTTGACATAATAATCACCTCATTGAATTTGTCTATCTGATCGTCCCTTGATGTTAACTCAAGCATAACTACTGGTCATACGTAATGCAATTAACAAAGCGTTACAATGAAGTTACATTTTTGTAAGATTACACACATAAATAGGAGTTTTAAACTATGCAATCAGTAAAATCAGACATCTTAACACATCGAGGTTCACACTTTGATTTAGGTGTACAAACAGCACAGTGGATGCAACAAACCCCTTACTCAAAAACAGAGAGAAAGAATGGAAAAAACGTATGCCCCGCTTTGATATCCATATCAAAGAAACATATGACATTTTCCAAACGTACGCCCCGCAAATTTGGGAAGAAATTAGAGGCATGCAAGAAGTACTTAATCTGCCTACCCGCCAAATGATTCTTAACTTTGCACACTATCGATTCACACCATTGAAAAACAGTGGCTGTACGGTCTTTTTAGGTCAGGACTATATGGTGCGAAATTATGATTATCACCCCGCAACTTATGATGGTCGTTACTTATTGTTCCAACCTACTGATGGCGGATTAGCGCAAATAGGCCCTACATCACGTGTAACAGGGAGAATGGATGGTATGAATGAATCTGGTCTATCCATGGGCTACAACTTCATGCACAGAAAGCACCCAGGTGATGGTTTCGTCTGCTATATGGTCGGCAGGCTTATATTACAATATTGTAAAGATGTACCTGAGGCCATACAATTACTAAAAGAACTTCCCCATAGAAGCTCATTTAGTTACATTGTCATGGACAAACATTTGAATCATGCGATTATCGAAGTTTCTCCTCGCTCCGTTGATGTTCGTTACGATCGTACTTGTACGAATCATTTCAAATTATTAACACATGAAAATAGAAATTTCACAAAAGAATCTAAAGAACGATTAAATCGACTCCTTAAAAAAGAACCCGCATCACTAGATAAAATGAGCGCATTTAATTTATTCAATAATCCGGAATATGAAATTTATAGTAAATTATTTAAAAGTTGGTCTGGGACAATTCATACAAGTATGTATGAACCTCAATCATTAACAGCACATATCACTTTAGGTGAAAATAAAGCCCCTACCATAATAGACTTTGGCAAATGGCTCGATGGCGAATCATTAGATATTACTTCAATTAACGGGCATCTTGACACTGATTTAACCTTTGCCACTTATTAATATTTGTCATTTTAAATCATTTATATTATAAAAAGAGCCAGAAAGTACTTAATTAAATGTACTTCCTGGCTTTCTCTATTCATGTCAACATAGAGTTAATTTATATAAATGTCCCCATGATCCGTATAGAACTCTAAAATATGCTTTCCTGCCCCTACTTTATTATCTTTAAAATTGTTGTTGATAACTTTAGAAGTCCCATCAGATGGATTCAATTTTAGCAATGTATCTTGAGGGTCATCATCATATGACATGAAAATATCACCATATTGTGTAGAGGCTCTAAAATGTGATGCAATATCCATTCGACTCAAATCAATTTTGCCGTGGTCAGCTAACAAGCACCGACTTTTCAATCAATGATTTTTTACTCGTTATACTCGCCTGTTTCGTTTTAATATTCGCATTAGTAATTTGGCTATGCTTTATATCAAGCGGTGAACTCACACCTCTATAATACAGTTTGTCTAACACTACATCACTTAAAAACACACGTGCTCCGCCAGTAGCCTTCATTGAAATATGTGCATCTTTTGCATTGATACTATCAATATTTATAATATTCGTCTTACTAGATACATCTAAATGATTTAGTTTTTTATCTGGCACAGTCACTACCATCTCATCATCAAACTGTCTAAACGGATTAAAATTCAATCCATAATGATCTTCTGTATTATCAGTCTCATGAACATGTAGTGTCTTGTTTTTATTCGTAATATCAATATTCTTTTTCCCTTTATAGGTCACTGAAAATTTGTCACCTTGCTTAACCTGAACCTTACTATTTTGGCTATCTAGGTTTAAATTTTCTATATCTTTATCATTAACTTCTTTATTCACAGAATTGAGTTGGTTGTTTTGTTTTTCAAATCCAAACCAAGCGACACAAGCTAAAAGAAAGCACACGATAAATAATGTTAAGCCGCTAAAAAATAACTTCTTCATTCGACTGCACTTCCTTTAATTGTTTTAATATTCCAACGTAAGTATTTTAAAATCACTCGATAAACAAATTGAGCAAATTTTGCAATAATGACAAATAATAAAAGACCTAATCCTGTATACGAAATGGCAAATAAATAGTTACTTATAGCAAAACTAAAATTATCATTAATTATGCCGTTGATAATCAATAATAGCGGACTAAGTGCGAAAAATAATGCAACAAGTAATAGTACAAACATGAAAATGCCAACAAATATCATAGGGATTAAAATAATGATTAATGATAATATTCCCATACCCAGAGATGCCATAATTGCTCTCACGATTGTATTTATATTAGGACGAAACTCCGCAGACACAATCGCATTTCTCGCCATAAGCTCTTTGCCTATCTTTTTAGGAGATTCAAGCGCTCCAATGATTTGATATTCATTTTTCCCTTCACTTTCTTGATCAAAAAAATATTCCTCATATTCATACATCACTTTATCGCGTTCACTTCTTGGTAATTTATCTAATTCTTGCTCTAATTCATTTAAAAAAGTGATTTTATCCAAAATATCTACCGCCATTCAAACTTAAGTTTCGAAGCAAAACGTATATGTAAAATCAAAAATGACATGCCCTATAGGAATGTCATTTTTAATTTTTATATCTTGTGTATTTCAATTTTCTTTATTTTATCATGTTTATAAATAATAAATAACTTTATTTGATTTTTCTTATCTTTATATATTATAGCATTAAAGCCTTTGCGCAACTTTTTTTGTTTATAATGTGTTCCTAGTGTCTGTGTAACTTCTCCAACATTATTATTGATCGTTCCATTAAAATTAGTTTGCACTCTAGTATCGCCAGTTAAGGTTATACCTTTAAGTTGAGAATCCTTTTTATTCACTTTGAAGATTAAATTAGGATGCTCTCTTTTTGAATAAAGACGATGTCTTTTTAAAATGACTTCATCTTTTTCAACGTATTCACTAATATTAATTTCAGACCCTATTTTGACACGATCAATGGATAGTTTTGATAAATCGGTCGAGTGTTCTTGCTTTATATAATTAACTAATAATACTGTCACAGTAGCTATTGTTATACACGCAAAAAATATAAAACGCTTATGTAGTCTATGTATTTTCAATGTTGTCACCACGCTCTACTTTACTTATTAAATATAGCATAGGTATTTGTCACTTTCATCCCTGAAGAAATCTTAAAACATATTACTTTTATATGTATTAATAATTTTCTTTCATATTAAAATATTGATATAATAATATCTAATCAATTAAAGGGGGAACTATTATGACAAGTTTAGAAACTTATTTCAAAAACAGTCAACCGCTTGATCAATATATTGAAGCTATGACTGAAAACAAAGAGAATTTACTATCAATATATCATTCATTCTCAGCACCAGAGGATGATAGTCGTCTTGAAAAAATTAAAGCATCAAACTATAGCAAAGTTCTAGTTATCACTGAAGATTGGTGTGGAGATGCTATGATGAACGTGCCTATTCTTAAACATATTAGTGAAAGATTAAATATAGAAGCTCGTGTCTTTCATCGTGATGAAAACACTGACTTAATCGATCAATACTTAACAAATGGTACTGCGAGATCTATACCTATATTTGTATTTTTAAATGATGATTTTGAACAGCAAACAGTTTGGGGGCCTCGTGCAAGACAAGTTCAACATTTTGTAGAGGAAACGCGTTCCAAACTTCCCGCAAAAGATGATCCTACATTTGAAGATAAATCGTCTGAATCATATGCAATTATTTCTAATCGCTTTAAAACAGACTCACAAATGTGGAAATATGTTTATGATTCAATTTTAGATAAACTAATTATAAATTAATAAAAGACGTATGAATTAAGGTGTTATAACCGTTAATTCATACGTCTCTTTTTTATGACTCAATCTTCGGTTATCTTTATTTTAAATATCTTTTTTAGATACATAGAATATATTAACTACGAATAATACTACAATCGATGCTTGAAGTAATAAACCACTGCCAATTAGAGAATGTGTAATCACCAGTTGTCGTTTTAGAAGTTAAGTAACTAAATGGAATATATTTCAAGGCATCTTGAATATTGTCACCAAATTTAGGAATCATAGGTATAAATGGTTCCGCAAAAGGAACAAGTAATATTAAGAATATACCTAGAGTAAAGATTAATGCTGTTTTTGGTACAACTAATGAAAATAAATATAATAATAATCCAAAGAATAAATGGAATAGAATGAAGAACCAAAGTAATTCAAAGATTTTATCAACTTCTATATTTTTACCATCAACAATTTGTTCTACGATTAATACAAAACCAACAAGTATTGCTGTAATAATTATGGCGATTAGTATAATTGAAATCACTTTTGCGATAACATAACCCACACGACTTGATGTTTTATTCATATATAATTGAATTGTACCTTGTGAAATATCACGGGTGATTGTCTTGATTACAAATAGTAAGCCCATGATAGAAAAGAACCAACTACCAATAGAAAGTAGCATATTGCCGTCTATTTTATCAGATTGCTTGAACAAATAAAACTGTAAATCCAATTAACGGAAGTATTGTTAAGAGTAATGCTAAATACGTTAATGGGCTTCTAATAATGCTATAAATGTCATATTTCACGAGTTGTAAACTATTCATTATTGGCCACCTTTCTGATTAATATTGAAGTAAGTATCACGTAAAGAACTCTTGCGTGTTTCAATAAATTCAGGGAAAATATCGATATTGGATAAACCTTTAAGTACTTTTTGATAACTTGATTGTGCTTTAATAATGATTTCTCCATTTTCTCTCTTAGATTGAATCACATCGAAATTTTCATTTAAATATTCTAAAGCATTATTGAAATTATTTTGTTCTATGATTAAAACTGTAGAATCCGTTGGTGCCCCTTCTTTCATATCAACATCTTGAACAAAATTACCATCACGTAAAAATACTGCTCTATCGCAAATTAATTCAATATCCTCAAGTTTATGACTAGAAATCAAAATTTTCATATCCAGTTCTTGCACAAGTGATTGAATTGTTTTCAATACATCAATTGATCCGTCAGGGTCCATACCATTTGTTGGCTCATCTAAAATAAGGTACTTGGGTTTGTTCATTAATGAAACGACAATGGCTAGCTTTTGTTTCATTCCCATTGAATACTTTTTAACTTTTTTCTTCACATAAGGTCTCATACCAAAGGCATCAATGATTTGATTTGCATATTTTTTATCAAACCCCTTACCTAATACATTGGCAAATAATTTCAAATTATATAAACCTGATTTATTATCATACAATTTAGGATGTTCAATAAGGTAACCGATATTGTCTTTATTACCTATCTTTACCTCCCCTTTGTATTTGATAATATTTCCGTTCATGACTTTCATTAATGTTGTTTTACCGACACCATTTTTACCAATTAAACCTACAATTTGGCTTTGTCCAAAATCAAAATTAATATGATCTAAAACATTGTTATTGCCATACGTTTTTGTTATATCTTTTAATTCCATAAATGCGCCTCCTTTTATTATTAAATTAATTTTTTATATTGAATGATGTAGCTAGCTACAAAGCAAAAAATACTTAAAGTTAAAAATCCATAGTTAAAAATAGTTTCAAAATAATTTAATATACCCAGACTATAATTAAATAATGTACATATTCCAACTACAAGTAGCACGATTATGACAGGTATTAAAATAACCATCGTAAGTAAATAAATGATATAAGAAATGTAATCAGATTTTTGTTCTGTATATTTTTTGAAAGCTATAGGTACTGCAAAGAAATTTACTGCAATGTATGAGAATGGCATTGAAATATTAAAATCAATATTACTTGTTGATACATGAGAATTCGGCATTGTATATAAAGATAATATTGTCGCCCCAACTAATGTAAAAATAATAACTGTTAAATAATTAGCATTCAATAATGACTTTTTAGAAACTGGTAAACTTCCAAAAAAGTCATAAGCCATTCTGTGCCCAAGCTTACTATTAAAACGAAAAACATGTCCAGAATCTAGTATAGAAACAAAAAGTAATATCATCGCAACTGCAGAATATAACGCATTAGTAAAAATACTATTAGGTATTATGATTAATTGCAGTGGGGAAAACAATAATAAGATTGCATATATTACGATTGTCCATTTACGTAATTTTAAATTTCTAATAAGTAAATTTTTCATCTAATGCCCCCAGTTGTTAAGTCTCATAATTTTTTTGTTCAGTCTTCTGGGTTCCTTTTTCAAGGTAAACCATTAAATCTTCAATCGTTGGCTTAGTTATTGCAACCTTGTTTCCAAAAATTTCATTAAATATATTAGCATGTTCTGTAAGTGCGATATATCCAGTTTTGTTTTCTTCTATATAGTGTGTTAATTGAATTAATTCTTCATCCAATTGCTTGCATGTCACCTTTAACTACTTTGAATCTATTCAAAATGTCATCCAAAAATTGATTCAGTACAATTTCACCATCTTTTAAATACACTAAGTAATCAGCGATTTTTTCTAAATCAGAAATGATATGAGTGGAAATAAATACTGTTTTCTTTTCATCAATGAGTTCTTTTTGAATTACATCCAAAACTTCGTTTCGAACGATTGGATCTAACCCTGATGTTGGCTCATCTAAAATAAATAATTCAGCATGATGGCTAAAAGCAATAGCAATAGACAACTTCATCTTCATACCAGTTGAGAATGTTTTGATCTTCCGCTTATAAGGTAAATCAAATTTTTCAAGATAATATGTAAATAACTGATGGTCCCATGTACTATAAAATGGTGAAACATACTGTTCAATTTTTTGGATATTCCATTTATCATTGAGGTACAATTCGGAATAAACGAAACCAATTTTATTTTTAATAGCTTCAGGGCGTGCTTTCATTTTTTGGTTAAAGATTAAAACATCTCCGCCATCAGGCTCAATTAAATCCATAATCATTCTAATAATGGTCGTTTTACCCACACCATTTGCACCAATAAATCCAGTTATAAATCCTTGAGGAACACGAAAACTAATATCATTTAACTTGAATTCTTTATACTGATAATTTACAGCATTTAATTCGATTGCGTTCATTCATCGTCCTCCTCAAAAATCATTTCTAAGATTTCTTGTAATTCTGAAAGTGGCATGCCTATAGTTTTTGCTTCTTTGCTTATTGATTTAGCCATTGTTTCAATCACCATGAACTGTTTTTCTTTTAAAATTGAACTATCTTGCTCTTTCACATATGTACCCTTACCTCTAATAGTAAAGACAAAACCATCTTTTTCTAAATCTTCATATGCGCGCTTTGTAGTTATAACGCTAACGCTCAAATCATGTGCTAATTCCCTCATCGAAGGTAAGTGTTCACCAGGAGCAACGTATCCTTTTAAAATATTTTCTTTGATTTGTTGCTTAATCTGTTCATAGATTGGCTGTTCACCACTATTTTTCAAAAGTATTTTCATGGACGTCCTCCCTTACAACTGTATATACACACTATATACAATGTATACACACTTGTAAAGTATAAATTTATTCAAACACCCATATAATTACTCATTAAAAGGGACGAGTTAACATAAAAAAGCTATAACTAAGATTTTGCATATCGCTTCATCTCACTTATAGCTTGTTTTAACAATGTTACTTATTTTGTTTATCTTTTTTCTTACGCTTATTATTACGATCAATAAAAGCGCAAATCATAAACATAATTGCGGCAATTAATAATTTAACACCAGAATCTTCATGACCTATGGCCTGTAAATAATAGCCTACAACGAGTAATATCATTGCCATTATGACAAATATTTTGGTTAAATGTTTCACTCTCTTCACCTCAAACAATATCATTGTACCAAACTTTGGCATTAATTTCTAAAAGCAATTTATTTCAAAAAAATTCTTGATACTTATGTATCTGTTTTTTATGATTTATATTTAAATATATTGTTTGCAGTCTATTACCTATGATGATAAAATTGTAATTGTATCCACGGATTATACTACACAACCCCAAGTCTGCGTCATCAGGCTTGGGGGTTTTTTGTGTAAGGCCACCTATTTGTCTTTCCATTTATTCTCTAACCAAACACGGAATACAACAAGTAAGCTACCTGTTAATAAAGTTGCAATCATTTCTTGCCACCACGCTATCATACTACACCTCCCACAGAAAAAAGTGCCATGTAGGATTTTTGATGGCCTATCCGTATTCTAACATAAAACAGAACGTATGTTCGTATAAATAGTTAAATTTTGAAATTTTCTGTCTAAAACAGTCACAAGACTTTAATTTTAAGCTATTTCAAGATAATATAAGGTTATCATTGAAAAAGTAAAGAGAGGTTGACCAACTATGAATCCTTTAGCTTTAGATTTAAACGAACAATTATCTAAATCAAATCCAGAAGTTGCGGACATGCTTTCCGACCTAGGAAAATTAATGTATTACCCGAAAGGTATATTATCCCAATCCGCGGAAGCAAAATCCACACAATATAATGCCACGATAGGAATGGCAACATATAAAGATAGCAAGATGTACGCAAATACTTTAAATGATATCTTCGCTCATTTAGAACCCGATGAAATCTTTCCTTATGCCCCGCCACAAGGTTTAGAATCTCTTCGTGATTTATGGCAACAAAAAACATTAAAAGAAAATCCAGATTTAGATGCAAAAGACATGACAAGACCTATCCTTACGAATGCTTTAACACATGGCTTATCATTAGTCGGTGACATGTTCGTCGATAGTGGTGATACACTCTTACTTCCAACCCATAATTGGGGCAACTATAAACTCGTTTATAGTACAAGACATAGTGCTGAAATTGAAACCTATGATATTTTTGACGAAGCTGGACATTTTACAACAGAAAATTTAGTTAATACGCTAGAAAATTATAATAAAGACAAAATCATCTTAATATTAAATTATCCAAATAACCCAACTGGTTATACACCAACAAAAGATGAAGTTCATACTATTGTCTCTGCAATAAAATCATTAGCAGAACGTGGCACAAACGTCATTGCTTTAGTTGATGATGCATACTACGGACTCTTTTATGAAGATGTTTATACACAGTCATTATTCACAGCATTAACAAATTTACATTTAGACAACTTATTACCAATTCGTTTAGATGGCGCAACAAAAGAATTTTTCGCATGGGGATTACGTGTAGGTTTCATCAGTTTCGGTGTCGGAAACGATACAACAAAACAAGTATTAGAAGCTAAAATCAAAGGATTAATTCGAAGCAACATTTCAAGTGGTCCATTACCTTCGCAAAGTGCAGTTAAATACGTGCTCGAAAATCACGAAACTTTTGATAAGGAAATTCAACACAATATCGACACGTTACAAGCTAGATATGAAGTAACGAAATCTGTTGTATATGATGAAAAATACGCATCATACTGGCGGGCTTATGATTTTAACTCAGGCTATTTTATGGCATTACAAGTTAAAGATGTGGACCCAGAACAGTTACGCCAACACTTAATTACTAAATACTCTATTGGCATCATTGCCCTTAATGCAACAGACATTCGTATTGCTTTCAGTTGTGTAGAAAAAGATGACATTCCATATGTATTTGATTCTATCGCTAAAGCAATTGAAGACCTAAAAAATTAAATTAAATAATAAAAAGGATGAAATCACATGTAATGGTGATTTCATCCTTTTTATTTATATTAACGTTGCTGTTTCAATACACGTGCCATTTCTTCAATTTTACCAGCATGTAGTGGTACATGAATTGCATTTAAAATTAACAACTCATCTAACGTACTACAACCGGCAATTGTTTCAGTTAATTCAACTTCTAATTGTTGGTCTGTTAATTTTTTTGCACGCTCAGGCAACGTTTTTAAATTTTTGATAATTTCATCCACACTTGGGATTTCTTCGTCGCCCCAATCAGCTGGATTAGATCCATAACCAAATAAGCGTGTATATTTTTGAATATCTACTTCATTTTGCTCACTTAAAGATAATGCAGATTCAAAAATAGTTAACACATGACCATATTGCCAATGTAACGTATTAGGGAAGAGTTCACTTTCATTATCTAATATACTTTCAATGTTCCATTTGTCATAGTCTGATATTAAATAATTAATACCTGTATCAATCACATCGTACACTGATTTTTTTGTCATAGTTAATCTCCCTTTCTTAAAAAAGCTTCACATAAATAATAATTATAAGTAGCGAATAATATTTATGCTTACTTTCTCTACCCTCAATAAGTTGTTTTTACTCACTTAATCCATTTATATCCATAACTTTTTTAATTATACATGTTAAATAATGCTATAGATTGCTTTCAAATTCAATTTTTTATACTTTAGGATTTAATGATTAAATATTACTAACGTATCGTGTGCTTTTAATCATCCCACTTTGAACGTAGGACACAAGAGCAAAAATTATTTTGAGGATATTCAGGCTCAAAATATTTCACAACATCAGATTTAATATTGCCAAACGTTGTTTCAGGTTTATGTTTAAAGCCTTCATAAAAAGCTGTTAATACATCTTTTTTAAAATTACCACGAGGAAATTTATTTACGATTGCTTTTCTAATTTCATCTGAATACTGGTCCCAATTGTCACTCATAACATCCATACCAACACCATGATATAATAATGCAACATTATTCTCTTTATGCTCAGCCACACCTATCGTCGTATGTAATGCTATTGAATCCCAAGCAAGTTGTAAATCTTGGTCATTATAATTGTGTGTATCTAAAAATTGGCGAACTGCATTTGCGCCGTCTACTTCAAATCTCAGATCATCACTACTATATTGGTTTGTTAATCCTAAATCATGAAAGAGCGAACACATATATAAAAGTTCTTTATCATATTTCAAATGATCTTGCATGCCTTTAACTTCGCCAAATAAATATACTCTATTCGAATGGTTCCATATTAACTTATTACCATATTCATGGACTACTTCTTGTGCTTCTTGGATTATTTTACTATCTGGGACAACAATTTCATTGATATCTTTTAACATAATAAATTCCTCCTTGGTTACAATATAGTCTCTATAGATATGTATATCAAACTATAGATCATTCATCATAAAAAAGACGCCTTCCACTAAGTTAAGTAACTTAACGAAAGACGTCTTATAAATATTATTTAAATACGCTCTTTTATAAACTTTAATTTTAAAGTTTATAATCTATTACATCATACCTGGCATGCCGCCCATACCGCTTGTGCATCATTACTGCTTTCTTCAGGGATATGCGCAACAACCGCTTCAGTTGTTAAGAACATAGTCGCTACACTTGCCGCATGTTGTAAAGCTGAACGTGTAACTTTAGTTGGATCTACGATACCGAGCATCCAGCATATTCACCCATTCATTTGTAGCGGCATTGAAACCAATACCTACATCAGCATTTTTAAGTCTTTCAACAATAATCGAACCTTCTAACCCGACGTTTTCTGCAATTTGACGAACTGGAGATTCTAATGCTTTTAACACAATATTGATGCCTGTTGCAATATCGCCTTCAGCTTCAATTTTAGAAACTTTGTCATAAATATTCATGAATGCTGTACCACCACCGGCTACAATACCTTCTTCAACAGCGGCTCTAGTAGAGTTCAAAGCATCTTCAATACGTAATTTACGTTCTTTTAATTCTGTTTCACTTGCGAGCACCAACTTTAATTACAGCTACGCCTCCGGCTAATTTAGCTAAGCGTTCTTGTAATTTCTCTTTATCAAATTCAGAGTCCGTCTCTTCAATTTGAGATTTAATTTGGCTTACACGTGCATCAATATTATTTTGGTCTCCATTACCATCAACCACTGTTGTATTATCTTTAGTGATTTCTGCTTTGCTTGAAGTACCTAACATGTCAATTGTTGCATCTTTTAAATCTAAGCCTAAGTCATCAGTAATCACTTGTGCGCCTGTTAAGATAGCTAAATCTTCTAGCATCGCTTTACGACGATCTCCGAATCCAGGTGCTTTAACTGCAACTGCAGTAAATGTACCGCGCATACGGTTTAATACGATATTTGTTAATGCGTCACCTTCTACATCATCTGCTACGATTAGGATAGGTCTGTTAGATTGAACAACTTGTTCTAATAATGGCAGAATATCTTGGAAAGATGAAATCTTTTTATCTGTAATTAAAATGTATGGTTTTTCAAGTTCTGCAACCATTTTATCTGAATCAGTTACCATATATGGAGATTGGTAACCACGATCAAATTGCATACCTTCAACGACTTCAAGTTCAGTATTAAAACCACTTGATTCTTCAATTGTAATTACACCGTCGTTACCTACTTTTTCCATAGCTTCTGAAATATATTTACCAATTTCTTCATCAGTTGCTGAAATAGATCCAACTTGCGCAATTTCATTTTTATTATCAACGTTTTGAGAAATTTCTTGTAATGCGTCAATAGCTACGTCTACAGCTTTATCGATACCTTGACGTAAACCTACAGGATTTGCACCACTTGTTACGTTTTTCAAACCTTCTTGTATCATTGCTTGAGCTAATACTGTAGCTGTAGTTGTTCCGTCACCTGCGATTTCATTCGTTTTGTTGGCAACTTCTTGTACTAATTTCGCTCCCATATTTTCATATGGATCTTCTAATTCAATTTCTTTTGCAATCGTAACACCGTCATTTGTGATTAATGGTGATGTATATTCTTTATCTAATACAACATTACGCCCTTTTGGTCCAATTGTAACTTTCACGGCGTTAGCTAATTTATCTACACCTCTCAACATAGATTGACGTGCGTCTTCGGAAAATTTTAAATCTTTCGCCATATTACTTTACCTCCATGATGTTCGTATTATTTGTATATTTTTTAGTTTTAATTTTGATTATTCTTCTATTACTGCTAATATATCGTCTTCGCTAACGATTAAGTATGTGTCGTCTCCACGCTTAACTTCAGTTCCGAGCAAATTGTTGGAAAACAACATTGTCGCCTTCATTCACTTCAGGAGCAACTCGAGAACCATCTTTTAAAATACGTCCTGCACCTACTGCAATTATCGTACCTTCATTTGATTTCTCTTTAGCGCTATCAGTTAAAACGATACCACTTTTAGTTGTTTGCTCTTGTTCTGTTTTTTGAATAATTACTCGGTTACCTAATGGCTTTAACATTGATTGTTCCTCCTTAAAATACTAAAATTTTTAGCACTTAATCATTGTGAGTGCTAATACACTTTCTATAATAATCAAAGTTGGTCAATATTTCAAGTTAAAACCATTACACTAAATTTTGTGTGAAAAGCTATTTTACGATAAAATAGAGTATATTCTAATTTTTGGAGGTTCATTATGTCTCGTATATGGGTGTCCATTTTGACATTAGTTATTTATGGCCTTGCACAGTTTGGTCCGATTTTCTTACAAATGGCTGGCTTATTTAACAATTTAAGTGGCAAAGAAATCCTCTTTGCTAATATTTATTCACAGGTAATTTTGTTTATTATAGTCGCTTTCCTAATCATACTAATAAACTTTTTCATTGCCAATCCTACACAACTAGAGTTACAACCTAAAGAAAAGAAAAGATATGTTATCCTTTGGGCAATCGTAGGTTATATGATTGTTATGATTTATCAAGTCATTGCGGGAATGATAAATATGTATGTATTCGGCGCACCTCAATCTAGCCCTAATACGGAAAGATTGATGAAAATAGCACAAGAAATCCCGATGTTTATCATATTAATTTCAGTTGTAGGACCTATACTAGAAGAATTCGTATTTAGAAAAGTAATATTTGGTGAGTTATACAACATATTAAAAGGTAATAAAACTTTTAAATTTCTCATTGCCGGAATTGTAAGTTCAATTATCTTTAGTGCTGCACATGCAGATCCATCATTCTTTATCATCTATTTTGGTATGGGCTTTATTTTCTCAGCATTGTATGTATATACAAAACGTATATGGGTACCTATCTTAGTACACATAATGCAAAATGGCTTTGTCGCTATTGTACAAATTTACTTTGGTCCTGAAAAAATAAAAGAACTACAAGAATCTGCATCATTTATATTTAATTTTATGTTTTAATTAAATTTTAAGTTATATAAAATAAATGGAAGAACTCAATGTTTATTACATGAGTCCTTCCATTTTTTATTTGTCTATGACACGTTAAATGTCAAAAGCTATTCATTTTCGTTTTTGTTTCTGCGATAAACGAAATATCCTACCACTACACCTATAAATATTATCGTTATTGCAGTGATTAAAGCAAACAATGTCCGTTCGAATTTAATATCAATTGTGTCTTTCGATTTCTTGTCGTTTGTACGCGTCGATTCTTCATCACTACTTGAATGATATTCGTATTTACCAGATGCGGCACTTTTGTTTTCTGGCGTTTTTAAGTCAGGCATAGAACCTATTTCTCCAGTAATCAATGCCAAAACTTGTTTATCTAAATTTTTATAGTAATCTCTTGATTTTAATGGATTAAAATATTGAAATTTAAAATAATTTGTTCCCTTTTGTAACTCATTTAAAAACGCATTATCTGAAAAACTTTGACGTCTTACAATAGAAGTAATATCTTTGTCAGATACACTATCAACATTATTATTAAGCTGTTTAACTTGGTTCAAAATAAAAGGATTATATTTAAAAGAACCTGGAGACATTTGATTAAATCTATTAACTAATCTGCTGTCACCTTGATTTGAATTTTGACTTTTTTTCTCTGTTCTCAAATCTCCATAAGTCACAACATTATTGTTACTGCCTGCTATATTTTCATTTGATTGTGCATATTGCTTATTTGCATTTTGATTCTTACCATTATATAAGTTTGAAGATGTGTGTTCATTTTGAGAACTTCCTGAGTTTGAATGATTCACTGAACTGTCTGATGTATTATTTTTACTACCCTGGTTATAATGATTTGATCCAGATGATATGTTGGGGCGCAGTGGTTTATTAGGCTTCGGGGGTTCTGTGGTATTGTTATCTCCTCCGCCTTCACTCGGTTGTTCTGGTTTAGGTGTTTCTGTTGAACTTCCCCCATCATTTTGTGGTTTATCAGGATTTGACGGTTCTGTTGAATTATCGTCTCCACCTTCACTTGGTTGTTCTGGTTTAGGTGTTTCTTCTGAGTCATCTCCACCACCTTGTGGGTTATCAGGGTTTGATGGTTCTGTTGAATTATCTTCGCCACTTTCTCCTGGATGTTCAGGTTTTGGCTTCTCTTCTGAGTCATCTCCGCCACCTTGTGGGTTATTCGGGTTTGTCGGTTCTGTTGAATTATCGTCTCCGTCCTCACTTGGCTGTTCTGGTTTAGGCTTTTCTTCTGAGTCATCTCCGCCACCTTGTGGGTTATCAGGGTTTGATGGTTCTGTTGAATTATCGTCTCCGTCCTCACTCGGCTGTTCTGGTTTAGGTTTCTCTCCTGAATCGTTGTCACTATCCCCTGTATTGTTTGAACCCGATGATTGATCATCTTCCTCTGACTTATCTGGCTCAGTAGCATCGTCTGAATCACTATTGTTAGAGTTACTATCATTTGGTTGTTCCGATGATGGCTTCTCTTCAGTTCCGTTGTCACTATCTCCTGTATTGTTTGAATCTGATGATTGATTGTCTTCCTCTGACTTATCTGGCTCAGTAGCATCGTCTGAATCACTATTGTTAGAGTTACTATCATTTGGTTGTTCCGATGATGGCTTCTCTTCAGTTCCGTTGTCACTATCTCCTGTATTGTTTGAATCTGATGATTGATTGTCTTCCTCTGACTTATCTGGATTAGTAGTAGTGTCTGAATCACTATTGTCTGAATCATTGCTATTTGGTTGTTCGGATGATGAAGTCGTTATAGCATCACTACTGGTTTTATTATCAGTTTGATCAGAATTTGAAGGTATTTCATTCTCACCTGAATTATTTACTGGCTTAGTGCTATTTTGCACATTCCCATCTATATCTGATGCATTGATACGCTTATGGTCTAAATCAGTATTATTCATAGTCGTATTCTTATTGTATTCATCTAGTCCTGTCTCTGCCCCTTGTGTCGGTTTAGAAATTAATGTAGCACTTAGTGCAATTGCAAAGCTAGATACAATAAATTTATGTGAAATATAATTTTTCATAATCTCACCTCCAAATAAATTTTCTTATATTCCTTATCAGTATATTAGAAATCGTACTATTTTTCATTAAAATCAGGCTTTTGAAAGAAGAAATTAATCTATTTGAAATTAATTGTAAAAAGCTATTTACAAATAAAGGTATAATTATTATACTAGATATATAAAATAAATTAATGTGAAGGAGTTTTCCGAATGGGACTTTTTAGTAAAAAAGAAGATACACTTGATGTATTTCAAAATGCAGTAGAATCAAGACGTACAATATATAGTTTAGAAAAAGAAATTTCAATATCTGATAAAGAGGTAGAAGGTATCATTGAACATGCAATTAAACATGTTCCATCTTCATTTAATGCTCAATCAACTCGTATTGTATTGTTATTAAGCGATAATCATAATAAATTTTGGGATATAACAAAAGAAGAATTAAAAAAATCAATGGGTCCTGATCGTGAATTCCAAGCAACTTCAGACAAAATTGATAACTTCAAACATTCATATGGTACAATCCTATACTTTGAAGATCAAGAAGTTGTCGAAGGATTGCAAAATCAAATGCCTAACTATGCTGAGAACTTTGCCATTTGGTCAAACCAAACAAATGCAATGCACCAATTTGCAATTTGGACTGCATTAGGTACTAAAGGTATTGGCGCATCATTACAACATTATAATCCACTTGTAGACGTAGCAGTAACTGAAGCGTTCGATATTCCCGCTACTTGGAATCTTGTAGCTCAAATGCCTTTTGGTAACGTGCGTGATGAAGCTCGGAGAAAAAGAATTTCATGATGTAAGCAAACGCTTCTTAGTAAGAAAATAGTTTGTTGGATTTTTTAAACATTAACAATAATACATGCGCTTAGGGTATCAACCCTTTCCAATTTATAAAAACCAATTCGTTTAAGGCACTGAACGGCACTGAACCCTTAAAATGGGAACTTAATAAAAACACTATTTTCTAGGATGCTAATTTCCTGAACTCTATAGGAGATAAGTAGCCTAGTTTTTGTTGAATTCTAACTTTATTATAGTTTTCAATGTAATTTTCGACAATATCTATTACAATGTTATTAGAGCTCTTGAGCTCTTTGTTTAAGTAGAATGTTTCACACTTTAGCGAGGAATGGAAACATTCAATCGGGGCATTATCAGCTGGCGTTCCCTTACGGGACATGCTTCTGGTAATGCTTTTTTCTTCGCATAATTTATAATATTCATACGATGTGTAAACACTTCCTTGATCGCTATGAAGTATACAACTATCTGGAATTTCTAATTGGTTCAAAGTCTCGTTTACTAAATTTTGATTCTGATGATTATCTATAGTATAAGCAACTATTTCCCCGTTATAGACATCCATAATTGACGATAGATACAACATTGTATTACCGAAAGGTAAATAAGTAATATCTGTTACAAGTACTTCTAATGGACGATTTGCATTAAAATTCCTCTGTAACAAATTGCCTATTTTATAAAATGGATTACCTGGTTTTTTAGATTTTTTAGGTTTAACCCTACAATTCAATTCGTTTTCTTGCATAAGCCTTTGCACTTTCTTGTGATTAATTTTTTCCTTACTAAATTTATTTAATTCAGCAGTCACTTTCCTATAACCATAGGTATATTTGTGCTTATGACAAATCGATTTAATTGCTTCTAATTCCGAATTTGTTTCATGTTTTTTACATTTCCAGCGATAATAGGTAGATTTGGGTATGTTAAATACCTCTAATATCATTTAAACTGTATATTTTGATTCTAATGCTTCAACCACTTGTATTATTATTTTGGGCGACACTCCCTTTCCAATTCCTTGTACTTTTTTAAAATTTCTAATTCTGCGTTTTTTCTTTTATTTTCTATTTTTAATTGTTCAATTTCTGAAAGTTCTTCTAATCCCTTTCCGTAGGAATATTGTTTTCCAACTTGTTGATGAAATCTATAATGTTCACCATTTTGGTACCATTTCCACCAAGTTTTCACTTGTGATCTATTTCTAATGTTTAATGTATTCATAATTTCTTTTGCACTATATCCCTCAATTTTCATTTCAATAGCTTTATTTTTGGTTTCTAGTGAATAAGTAACTCTTTTCATAGAAAAACACCTCCGTATAAATTCATTTTAGTATGAATTCAACGAAAGTGTTTTTATTTTATTCCCACAATTTGGGGTCAGTTCATAAAATGAATTGGTTTTTTTATTTAAATATTTCGATTTTGAGTATGCACACTTCTCACGTACGCATTTTGTAACTTCATTGAAAACTGCCCGCAATTTTGAATTTTCTGAATATATCTAGTATATTTATGCTAACAACAATTTAAGGGGCGATCGAGATGAATATAGAAATCTTTCAATTTAAAGTGGAACCAGCGAATGTTGCATTAAATGAAGAAATAATTACGAATTGGTTTGCCGAGTATGTGACAGCAGAGACAGATATCGTAGTTTTACCGGAAATGTGGAACAACGGTTATGCCCTACCTCAACTAAAAGAACTTGCTGATAATCAATTATCAAGAAGTTTTGAGTTTATATCAAAATTAGCAATCCAATATAAAGTTGATGTAATTGCGGGTTCTGTTTCAAATAGTATGAAAGATAACATCTACAATACTGCTTTTGCCGTTTCAAAAAATGGTTATTTAATAAACAGTTATGACAAGGTACATCTTGTGCCGATGTTGGATGAACCTTCATTTTTAACACCCGGTAATGCAGTTCCAGAACCCTTCACTCTATCAGATGGAGCTAAAGTTGCACATATTACTTGTTACGATTTACGCTTTCCTGAATTACTTCGCTATCCAGCGCGTAAAGATGCACAAATCGCTTTTTATGTTGCACAATGGCCGGCGGTAAGATTGAATCATTGGACTGCCCTCTTAAAAGCGCGTGCCATTGAAAATGATATATTTGTAGTTGGTTGTAATGCTTGTGGAGATGATGGCAAGACTGAATATGCAGGTCATTCTATCGTGATTAACCCTAATGGTGAAGTTATAGCAGAATTAAAAGAAAAACCAGATCATTTAACTTGTGACATTGATTTAGATGAAGTAACGAATCAACGCAATACTATTCCAGTATTCAAAAATTTAAGACCACATCTATATAAATGATTTCATAATAAAAACCGTGAGCTTGGGAGGGGCTCACGGTTTTTGTAACTTATTATTAAGGGAATGTTTTTACAGTTATTTCTCTATCTATTTTTGGGGATGTTATTAATTATGAAAAAAATTAGTGAATTTACCGATTTTAATGATAAATTGAATGATGTTTACGATAGCTTACATGTTAATACTTTAAATTGTCTCTGTTATAGACAATGTTAAAATAATATTAGATTCGAGACTGGGAAGGTTCTGCAAATCTAAATTGGGAATGCTTAAATTAATAAGCGCGTTGTGTACTCAGTAAGTACTATTTTACGAAATCACTAATTGCTGCTGAGATATCTTTTGTCACTACATCAGCCTCCTCTTGTTTGTATTAAAATTGAAAAACGATAACTAATTTTTGTAACTATAACAACTATACGAAGAAAGTACAGTTACAATATCAGCGTGTCAATTAAGCTCCTGCTCAAAAGCTTAATTAACTTCATCATTCAAATCAAAATTCAAACAAAAATTGATTAAATGATTTGTAAAATGCTATCACTTCTTTGTGATACAAGTACATTTAACCATGATTTTGAGCTTATTCGTTAAAAAATCCCTAACTCGTCATATTTCATTCCTAAATGTTCACTTTTTTATGTTAAAATTAAAGAGATAAAGATTAGCAACAGTTAGGAACACAAAATATACAGTTAAGCAATAAGACGCATAAAACTTAATTAAAATTGTATAATACGTCTGAGGAGAGAAGCCCAATGTTAAAGTCTATAGATAGCAAAATTGACCGTTTTGCTAAATATCTACAACAACGTAACAACTTAGAACATATTGATTATTTAAAGATGCGTTTAGGTATGCAAGTATTTGTAGGCAATATAACTAAAACAATTATAACTTATGGCGTTTCAATCCTTTTCCAACTCTTTTTTTACACACTAACTGTCCATTTATCGTACTTTTTAATTAGGCAATATGCACACGGTGCACATGCAAAATCTTCTTTTGCATGTCATGTGCAGAATTTATCTTTATTTGTTTTACTACCTTGGCTAATCGGGTATATTGGAGTGTCTTCATTAATTATGTATCCATTAGCAATAATTGGTTTCATTATATTAATGATATACGCACCTGCTCGCTACGAAAAAGCAGCCTATACCACAACGATTAGTAAAAGGTAAAAAAATAAAGACAGTCATTGTAACTTTATTATTAGTAGTAATATCAATGTTTTTCAGTGAGCCTTATCAACAATTAGTACTTTTAGGCATTATTTTGATTGCTATCGCTCAACTACCTATATTTTTCCCTAAGGAGGATGTTTAATTATGCATATCTTTGAATCTATTTTTAGTATAATCGCGAAGTTTTTCACAGTACTAGGTGCAGTAGTTGGGGCAAGACCTTGTTATGGATATTTTGATGAGACGGAAGTACCTAAAGAAATTACAGATTTATACGAATAATTGTCCTAGAGAGTGTGTAGAGTATGGCTATTTTAAACACAATAATGTTATCAATATTTCAAGCATTTTTGCTTTTCATAATTATTAAAATTTTAACAAATGTAACTTATACTTTGAGGGATTATATTACCATTATTGGGATTATAATCCCTTCAACCATTTTATTCTTTTATTTTGACACAAAATCGATGTTATTTTTATTGTTAGCAAGTGTTGTCTTTATGTATTTTAAAAATCGCTTCATGGGTGTTGTATCTGTACTTGTTAGCTTTTTCATCCTTTATATGGCCAACTTTCTTTCAATTTGGTTAGCAACATCCTTGCAAGATTTAATTTCAGGGAATTATATATTTAATTTAATATACTATGTAATTTTCGTTTCTATAATAATTGTTTTTTCAATACTTGGTAGATTTCTTTTTAAACTATTAACCACTTCGGTTTATCATTAAATAAAATCTATTTAATCATTGTTTGTGTTTTTCTATTGACCGTATTGTTATTAATTTATTTTTATTTACCTGATCGTGTTCTTTCTTTTGGAGATATAAAATTTTTAGTCGTAATGTATGCCGTATTAATCATTACGATAGCTGTACTTATCGTTACGATTTCTTTTAGTATTATTCGTCAAATTCAGTACAAACGTAATATGCGTGAAATCGAGAATTACTATAAGTACACTTTACAAATAGAAAAAATTAATCATGAAATGCGTAAATTCAGACATGACTACGTCAATATATTATCAACGATGTCGGATTTTATTAGAGAAAATGATATGAAAGGTTTAGATCAATACTTCCATGAAGAGATTTTACCTATGCAAGACAGTATGCAAATGAACGCCATTAAAATTAATGGTATTGAAAATCTAAAGGTTCGTGAAATCAAAGGATTATTAACAACAAAAATTTTACAAGCTCAAGAAAAAAATATTAGAATTAGCATAGAAGTACCTGAAATAATCGAAAAAATCGAAATGCCTATTATTAATTTGAGTAGAGTTATTGGCATTTTACTTGATAATGCAATTGAAGCTTCTGAAAAAATAGTGGAGGACCCACTGATTCGAATTGCTTTTATCAAAAATGAAGATGATTCAGTGATGTTTATAGTTATGAATAAATGTGATACTGATATGCCTCGAGTACATACCCTATTCCAAGAGAATTTCTCTACAAAAGGTAAAAATCGTGGACTCGGACTTTCAACATTAAAAGAATTGACTGATACGACTTCTAATGTTTTATTAGATACAACGATTGATAATAACTATTTTATTCAAAAAGTAGAAATATTAAATACTGATTCATAAGGGTGTGAAGATATGAAAATATTCATATGTGAAGATGATGAAAGACAACGTGAGAATATGATTTCAATTATCAACAACTACATCATGATTGAAGAGAAGCCGATGGAAATTGAAATTGCAACTGCCGATCCTTATGAAGTTTTAGAACGTTCAAAAGATTTAAGTGATATAGGATGTTACTTTTTAGATATACAATTGGAAGCTGACATTAACGGTATCAAGCTTGCCAGTGAAATTCGTAAGCACGATCCTGTAGGTAATATCATTTTTGTTACAAGTCATAGCGAGCTTACATACCTTACTTTTGTTTATAAAGTAGCGGCGATGGACTTTATTTTTAAAGATGACCCAGATGAATTAAAGTCTAGAATCATTGATTGTTTAGAAACTTCAGAATCTAGGTTAAAATTACTTTCTAAAGAACGCACTGTCGAAACAATTGAATTAAAACGTGGAAGTAATTCGGTATATGTCCAATATGATGATGTTATGTTTTTTGAGTCCTCTTCTAAATCTCATCGATTGATTGCGCACTTAGACAATAGACAAATTGAATTCTATGGTAATCTTAAAGAACTTAATCAGCTCGATGACAGATTTTTTAGATGTCATAACAGTTTCGTTGTTAACAGACATAACATTGAATCTATTGACTCAAAATCTCGCATTGTATATTTCAAAAACCAAGAACATTGCTTTGCTTCAGTAAGAAATGTTAAAAAAATATAATAAAAAGACTTAGCAAATTATGCTAAGTCTCAGAACGTAGACAAACCATTTGCTGTAAAAGCATTTGGTTTATTTTTTATAAATATAACTTATTTTTAAAAATAAAAAGTGGTCTTTCAGACCATTTCTGGCCCTTTTATGAGCCACATTGCCATTTTCTTAAGATTCATGGCGGCACAAATCAGCGTGGTATCCATGGAAACTTTTTTGATACCTCTATATCGTGTCCATCTCATACCATGTTGCTCTTTTGCATCTCCAAATCTTCTTTCAATTGTTTGGCTTCGCAATTTATATTGAGTTTTTATAGTATCAACAAATCTCAAATCTTCAACTATATCTAAATCATTTTGCCATACGTGTCGTCTTATTTGTTTGATAGCATCTTTACTCTCTGTACATTGATTTAACAAAGGACAATGACGGCATTTATTAGGGTTGGATACATACAATCTGTGACCTGTTGGCATTGTTCGTTTAAATATCAATGTTTCATCGTTAGGACAAATATAATTATCATAGTATTCATCGTAGATGAAATCCTTAGTTCTAAAATAACCTGGTTTTCCTTTAGGTCTCGTGTAAGGCATTGCTGGGATAATCGTTTTTTCAAGTAAGTAATGCGCGTTAAAAGGTGTTTTATATCCAGAATCAACAGCTAATGTGATGGGCAACATATTTTTCACTTCTAATCTTTCAATCATTGTTTTGAGTTGTGTACTATCATGAACATTACCAGGTGTCACGTGTTTATCGATGATAAAGCCGTTTCTATCTACGCAAGCATGTAAGCTATAAGCAAATTGTTTTTCGCGTTCTCCTTTTACATAGTAACCAGAGTCTGGATCAGTCGTACTTACTTTTTTACTTTTGTATTCCTCCTTCTTTTTCTTTTTTATAGGCTTTTTTCCTTGAGATAATCTTTGTTCATTAATTTCATTATCTAATTCTTCTTGGAAATGAAGAGAATCTTTTTTCACTAATTCAGTTATATATTTATTTTTATTTGCGTTTGCCTTTATATGTGTTGAATCAATGAATAAAGATGAATGATCTATTAAATTATATTTGATTGCGATTTTAAGAATTCTTTCAAATATTTGTTCAAATAAATCTGTATCATGAAAACGACGTGTATAGTTTTTACTAAATGTACCGAAATGAGGTACTTTATCTAAAAAGCTATAACCTAAATACCAACGGTAAGCTACGTTCGTTTCTATTTCTTTTATCGTTTGTCTCATTGACTTTATTCCAAATAATCTTTGAATAAGTAATATCTTAACTAAAATTACAGGATCAATTGATGGTCTTCCATTATCAAGACAATACTTGTCTTCGACAAGTTCATAAATGAAATTTAAACCTAATATACTATCTACTCTACGTAATAAGTGATTACTAGGAACTAATTCCGATATTGAAATCATTTCATATTGATCTCTTTTATCGATTGATTTATTCAACATTACAAACACCACCACTGTTTAATTTAAATATATTATATTATTTTTGTTTAAAAAATGGCAGTAATTTGTGCCGACTCCTGCGGGAAAAGCACTAGCCGAAGACTACAGGCTGAGGCTGTGCCCGCGGAAAGCGTGCACAAAAAAAGTGCCAACAAAGTCGGAGACTTTGTCGACACTCTGAGACTTAGCAAATTATGCTAAGTCTTTTTTTTACTGTTTAGTTAACGCTTTATTTACTTCACTTAAATTTGGAATACTCTCTATAGCGCCATATTTTGTAGTAACCATTGTCGCTACATAATTACTAAATTCTAAAATACTTTGACCTTCATTTTTCAACAATTGATTTATATCATTTGTATTCGAGGTTACGATTCTACTAATCAAAGCTCCAATAAAAGCATCTCCGGCACCTGTCGTATCAATCGGCTGTACTTTAAACCCTTGATGCGTAATAACTGTACCGTCCTTCAAATATATCATAGCTCCGGCAAGCACCTTTAGTATAAATAACCGCTTCTACATCACCTTGAAATAACCATTGAATTGCTTGTGCTTCGTCACTCTGACCTGTAACAAACGTCAATTCTTCATCAGAAATTTTAACAATATTTGCTAACGGAATAAATGATTGTATTGCTTCTTTACATGCATCTTCACTATCCCACAATGGCAAGCGAACATTGGGATCAAATACAACTGTTCCCCCTGCTACTTTAACTTTATCAATCAATGCTTTGTGTGCATATTTCATAGGACTTTCTACTAAATCCACCGAACAAAAATGTAGCACATCGTTTTCCATTACATCAATTCCTGCTACTGCTTCAGTTTGGTACAGCATATCAGCAGAAGGTTTACGATAAAAGGAAAAGTCTCTTTCACCGTCTTTGGTTAAGCTTACAAAAGCTAATGCCGTATTAGCCTCGTCTGTACGTTTTAAATACTGTGTACCGACATCTAAATTTTCTAACGTTTCAACTATTAAATCACCAAATGCATCATTCCCTAATTGAGTAATCATTTCAGCTTTGCCACCTAATTTAGTGGTCGTACATGCAACGTTACAGGGTGCGCCTCCCACTTGGCGCGAAAACCCTTCAACATCTTTTAATTTAGAGTCTGTCGTATTAGGTATAAAATCGATTAACGCTTCACCTATAGCAAGTAGTCGTTTCATACTTCCTCATCCTTTAAATCATATTTTGTGAATTTTAAATATACTTGACCAGATTCTGTTGATGTTTTAATTCCTGTAGCTTCATCATCTGTAAAAATTCTAGAAGTCATGACACGTTCACCATCGTTGCAGAATATTTCGACACTCGATGTATCTATAAATAATTGTAACTGTGTCAATGGCGTATCCAGATAGGTTGTTCTTGTTGTACTGTCGACTGGGTCTGGTAACAAACCACTTTCACTACGATCTAACGTTAACTTTTGTTCTTTCTTATTATAAGTAATCAGTGTTGTTTGTGTTTTAGACGTACGCACTTCAAAATATACTTCAGTTGAATCGTTTTCTAAAATATCGATAATCAATTCATATTGTCTTCCTTCATATGGATACAATTGTCTCGTGAATTTATTCGCATATCCTAGTGCTGTTTCTTTATTTGTTCTTAATTGTTCAAGGGATTTTGCAGGTCGTTGTTTTAAATTACCTGCTTCAATCGATAGTACACGTGGAATAGTTAGACAATGTGCCCATCCGTCAACATCAGATGGATAATTAATTTCCGGCAACCCCATCCGACCAATTAATACCCGCTGTCCATGTTCATCTATAAATGTTTGTGGCGCATAAAAATCAAATCCGTGGTCAAGTTCAAAAAAGTCGCCATGATTCATTGTTAAATTATCAATGTCGTATTGTCCCATAATATACCCTGATTGATAGATATTTTTAAAGCGTTCACCTTCTTCATCAATACCTTGTGGACAAAATAACAACATGTCATATCCATCCAAATTAAAGTAATCCGGACATTCCCACATATAACCAAATGAATCTAGATTCGTATGAACTTCGCCTTGAAATTCCCAATTCACAATATCCGTTGAACGATATTGAATCACTCTACCTTGACCTTGTTCATTTTGAGCTCCAATGACAGCATAATAGATACCATCTTTTGAAAATACTTTAGGATCTCTGAAATGCTGAGTATAGCCAAATGGCGGTTCAGCAATGACGGCTTTAGGAAACTTTTTAACTTCACCTTGTGCATTTACTTTTGCAATATGTTGAGTGGAAATTCTATTCCAATCCTCATCACGATGATTTGCAGTGTACATATAATACATATGGTTATTATATTCAAATGCACTACCACTATAAACGCCATGGCTATCATCTTTCGTATCTGGCTTTAATGATGCGCCCATATCTTCAAAACGTACTAAATCTTTACTTGTATATGTATACCAATATTTCAAACCATGAACAGGTCCTAACGGAAACCATTGATGTGATATATAATAAGTTCCATCGTAATATATCAGTCCGTTAGGATCGTTTAATAATCCTGTTTTAGGTTGTAAATGAAACGTTTGTCTATACTTAGATTGATTAACTTGAAGTGTTAAATCATCTAATGTTTGCTGATCAACGTCTTCATATCTTTGATAACGTTCATCTCTTGTCCACTCAGCCATTACTGTGTTCCTCCTACTATCAATATTCAAACTTTATTTTACATAATGGTACCGGTTCCATTACATTTCATTATATAATATCATGCTTCACTCAATTTTTAAATGAAAGACTCACATCAATAATGATACGTTGCTCTATTGATTGATGTTGAATCAGTTGATTGAGTTTACTCATTGCTACTTCACCGAGCAAATTCAAAATGATAATTAACTGTATGAATTGAAGGCGAGACAATTTCCGTAACTGGATCACCACCAAAGCCTACGATAAACTTGTCCTCATTTTGCGTAGCATCTTCTGAGATCACTTTATGTGCGCCTAATGCGATAGAATCTGTGGCTCCCACAACTGCGTCATAATTAGCTTGAGCTTGCAATATTTTTGATACATCGATCATTGCTTCATTGTAATTAAATGAGGTTTGCGAAATATGTGGTTTGACATTATATTTCGCTAAGCCACTGATCAAGCCTTTTTTTCTATGTATACCAACAGCTATATCAGTTTCTGTAACTCCAAAAAATTGGATACTTTTAAATCCCTTTAATCCGAGCGCCTCCCCTACCATATAACCTGCATGAAAATCATTATGAATGATACTGTGCAAGTCCTTATGTTCTTGACCGACAATGATAACAGGAACATCAATTTTATTAATCACTTCCATATGTCTATCTGTAATTTCTGTAGCCATTAAAATAATGCCATCGACTTTACTTCTATAAAACGTTTCTAGAGCATCAATTTCCAGTTCTGTATCGATATTTGTATAATTTAGCAATAATCTATAGTTCAAATCATCACAAACTGTCTTCACACCTTTGATTGTTTCATCTACAGCGTAAGAGTTCATTCTAGGTATGATTGCCCCTATCATATTGGTTCTATGCGCTCGTAGACTTTGTGCAAACTGATTTGGTTGGTAATCATTTTCTTGAATAATTTTATCCAACTTCTGCTTAGTTTTTAAACTTACCGAGCCATTATTAAGATATCTTGAAACTGTACTCTTCGATACGCCGGCAATTTTTGCAATATCAGATATATTTTTCATATTCTCTCACTCTCATCAATAAGCTATTCTCAATATGATTAATTCTATCATATTGCAATCGCTTTAAATACTATTTAAAATAAAAACCAACCTGATACCTTAGGTGTTTTAACCTAATAATAGCAAGTTGGTTGATCTTTCATTTATTCAGCTTTTTGAATTGTAATTGTCCAAGAAGCATCATCTAATTGTTCATAGTTTGTTATCCGATATCCTTTTTCAGCTGCCCAATTAGGTAGTGCCTCTGTTGCCTGAGTACAGTCAAAGTCTATTTTCAATTCTTCACCGTTATCCATTGTTTCCATTTTCTTTTGTGCTTCTATTAGTGGAAATGGACAAACCATTCCTACCGTACCTAATTCATGTACCATAATTAAATTCCTCCCTAATATATTTAAGTCGTTTGAGTTTGTGTTGAGACCGTATTTTCACTAGCTTGTTGGCGTTGCGCTTTTTTCATAGGTTTTATAAATATAAAGTAACTCATAAACCAAGCTCCCAAAATCATAGACGCAAGTGCAATCCAACCTTTCCATGACATCGCCGCAGTTTCTACTAAACCGTTACCTATTGAACAACCGCCAGCTACAGAAGCGCCAAATCCCATACATACGCCACCGATAACGCTATTGCGTATTGTCTTTTTATCAGGCATTCTCCATTTGAATTCTTTAGCACCTTTCGCGACAATATAAGAACCAACGAATATACCTAGAACAAGGAATACACCCCAGTCTATCAATTTCAGGTCACCAGTTACAAAGAATTGAACTATATTTGCAGATGGTGTTGTAATACCAAGACCAGACATTCTACCTGTTGATTCACTTACAGGCCATGCGAGTAATGCAATTAGCCCAACAGCAATTGCCGCAACAAACGGGTGATATTTTTTCTCGAATAAATAGTGTCTTATACCTGTATATTTTTGCTTTAATTTTGGTATAGCAAATTTAGGTTTTGGTTTACGTAACGTTTTTACAACAAGAAGAATTGTGATGATTGTAAGTAACGCGACCCAAATCCATGTTGGTATACCAGTCGTTTGTGACATACTTGCATTAACATTTGTTGGTTTGTTCACACCATTCATTAATGGTAACAACAAACCATATTTTGTTGCCGCCGCAGTGAAGCCATAAGCAATAAGTGCCATCCAGCTTCCTATTAAACCTTCTCCAGCTCTATACCACGTACCTGTAGCACAACCTCCAGATAAAATAATACCAATACCAAAAATAAATGAACCTATTACTGTTCCGATAATTGGATACGTAGATTCTGGAATTTCTACTAAGCCTGTTGATGTTAAAATTAATAACCCAATACTTTGTACGGAAATTGCAATTAATAATGCATAAAACATTTTATTGCTTTTTTGAACGTACATATCTCTAAATCCACCGACTAAACAAAATCGCGTTCTTTGCATAACAAAGCCTAAAAGCGCACCAACAATCAGTCCACTGATTACTAACCACGTCATATTATTACCTCTTTCCCGATAAAATCAATATGATTTATCATATTAAACTTTCCATTAAATATCAAGCCCGTTTGCTCATATTTTATAAAGTGTTAATTGTCAAAATAACTGTAGTTGGTAGTAATCATATAACTAAATACAAAAACTAGCTTTTTTAAACACTCACCACCTAACGTGTGTCTCGTGTAAATAAAAAAGCTAGCCTATTTTCATACGCTTTATTTGTTACTATAATTTTTCATAAAGAAGAGTAAAGATTGTAATTCAATACCTAAATCAATATGATGTACCTGAACATCCGATGGTGTCAGAACACGACTTGGTGTAAAGTTTAAAATACCTTTTACACCTGTTTTTACTAAAGTGTCAGCAACGTGCTTGCGCTACTTCTTCAGGTGTAGTTAAAATCACTACATCAATATGTTCTTGTGCTAATATATCCGTAATTTTATCAAACGGACTGACTGTTACTTTCCCTATTTGCGTCCCTATAATTTCATCTCGTATATCAAAAGCTTCCGTTATTGTCATCTCATCATGTATTGAGAAATTGTATGTTAATAATGCTTTCCCTAAATTCCCAACACCTACAATTGCAATTTTTATCTCGTCATTTTCACTTATCTCATTTTTAAAAAAATGTAATAAGCTATCTATATTATAGCCATAGCCTTTCTTGCCTAATTCACCAAAATATGAAAAATCACGACGAATCGTTGCAGAATCAATGTTCAAGCCCTCACTTATAGTTTTTGAATTAACTCTATCTATGCCTTTAGATTTCAAAGTATTGACGAATCTATAATACAACGGTAAACGTTTCAATGTGGCACGAGGAATCTTTTCGCTTTGATTAGCCAAGATCATGTCCCCCTATTTCATTATCTATTGCTGATTTATCTTATAATCACTACAACATTATACATTATTGAATAATAAAAATAAACAATGATAGTTTTAACCACGCGTTGAATACTGTAGAATGATAATGAATAGAGAGGTGCAAATTGGATGATATTATTACAACTCAATGACTTAACTAAATCATTCGACGGAGAAGATATTTTTAATAATGTAGATTTTGAAGTTAAAACTGGTGAACGTATTGGTATCGTAGGACGTAATGGTGCCGGAAAATCTACTTTAATGAAAATCATTGCTGGCGTCGAGACATATGATAGCGGTCAAGTTTCAAAAAGCAAAAATCTCAAGCTTGGTTATCTAACACAACAAATGACTTTAAATACGAATCAAACTGTTTTTGATGAAATGTCGAAACCATTTGAAAGTATGAAAAAATTAGAATCAGAAATGAAATTTGAGACAGATTGGTTAGCGCAACATGCTGATGAATATGATACTGAGTCATATAAGACACACATCGATCGCTATGAATCTTTATCTAATCAATTTGAACAACAAGAAGGTTACCAATATGAAAGTAAAATTAAAACTGTACTGCACGGTTTGAATTTTAGTGAAGCGGATTTTAATCGTCCTATTAATGATTTTAGTGGCGGTCAAAAGACCAGGTTATCTTTAGCCCAGATGTTACTTAGCGAACCTGATTTGCTATTACTTGATGAACCTACAAACCATTTAGATATGGAAACAACTCAATGGTTGGAAAGTTACCTTAATTATTTCAAAGGCGCTATCGTTATTATTAGTCACGATAGATATTTCTTAGATAAAATTGTCAATCAAATTTATGACGTTGCGCTCGGCGATGTACAACATTACGTAGGTAACTATGGACAATTCATAGCGCAAAGAGATAAATATTATGAAAAACGTATGCAAGAATATGAAAGTCAACAAGCTGAAATTAAAAAACTTGAAACATTCGTAGAAAAAAACATCGCTCGTGCTTCAACTACGGGCATGGCAAAAAGTCGAAGGAAAATGTTGGAAAAAATGGAAAGAGTTAACAAACCTATGATTGATGCTAAAAGCGCCAATATTCAATTCGATTTTGATAGAAATACTGGAAACGATGTATTTCATATTAAAAATCTAGAAATTGGATATGAAGAAGCCATAACAAAAGGCATTAATATCGAAGCCACCAAAGGAGACCATATTGCAATCATTGGTCCTAATGGTATTGGAAAGTCTACTTTAATCAAAACAGTCGCCGGTCTCCAACAAAAGATCAGTGGAGAAATTACTACAGGTGCAAATTTAAAAGTTGGTTATTACGATCAAAAACAAGCTGAATTTAAATCAAACAAAACAATCCTTGATTATTTATGGGACCAATATCCAACAATGAATGAAAAAGATATTCGCGCTGTCTTAGGTCGTTTCTTATTTGTACAAGATGACGTCAAAAAAATCATCAATGACTTGTCTGGTGGAGAAAAAGCGCGTCTTCAACTTGCTCTACTGATGCTAGAGCGCAATAATGTGCTTATTTTAGATGAACCAACTAACCATCTAGACATAGACTCTAAAGAGATGCTTGAACAAGCGTTGTCAGATTTTAAAGGCACAATCTTATTTGTGTCACATGATCGCTATTTTATAAACGAACTTGCAAATAAAGTTTATGACTTGGACACTACTGGTGGGACAATGTATTTAGGTGATTATCAGTATTACATTGAAAAATTAGAAGAAAAAGCAGCAATTCAAGCGAAAAGAGAATTGGATAACCCTACAAAAACAGAAGTAAGTGCATCACAAAATCATAATTACGTTGACCAAAAACAACAAAAACGAGAGCAACGTCAAGTTGAACGTAAAATAGAACAATGTGAAACAAATATTGAAATATACGAACAAGAAATAAACAATATAAACGAACAACTCACACAGCCTGATGTCTATTCTAATCCAGAAAAAGCAAATGATTTAGCAATTGAAAAAGAAATAGCCGAACAAAAATTAGAACAAGTCATGGATGAGTGGGCAGAATTACAAGAAATGTTAATATAATCGTTATAAGTGCAATTGAGCTAAAGTAAAATTTTCTACTTTAGTTCTTTTTTTATGCTCATTCTATTCACACTACCTTTGCTGTTATAATAGCTATCCACAGAGTTATCCTACTTATCCACAAGTAATAAGTAACTATTAGCTGTTTTCAATTTTCAGATATCAACCTATATCCACAAACATAACCACTACTTATCCACAAGTTATGCACTATTTGTTGATAAGTACGCACGTTCCCTATTGACATTCCATTCAAACTATAAATTACTCAAAACGAAAGGTATTTGTTTAAAATGGAATGCCATGTCATAATTATTACGAGTTTACAGCAAAATCGTGAAAGGATGTACAAAAATATGCCTACGTTATTATGGTTTCTAATTGCTTTTATTCTAGGAACGACAATACTGATTATTACTACGACGATTGTCGCTAATAAAAAATTAAAGCATGATTTACAAAATCTATGGACTAACCAAAAATCACTAGAAAACTTTATTCGTCCTAACCATAACTATAGTTATGAGTTTGACACATATAGAAATAGATTTGATGAAAATTTATTGCTAGATGATAAAACCTGGTCTGATTTAGATATGGAAAGTGTATTTCATAGTATGAATTTTAATTTTACTGCAATTGGCGAGATGAGACTTTTTGCTACACTAAGAAATATGTATAAAGTAAAAGATGAAAATTTAATTCATCAATTTAAAACAAATATTTCATTTAGAAATTACGTTTCTCTGCAATTAGCAAAAATTGGTAAAGCTATTTATCCTATTTTTCCAGATCAATTATTACATATTAAACGAAATAATTTTTTTATGCTATGTACATATTTACCTCTTATTTTTATGATTCTAACTTTCTTTTCACCTAGTGAAGGTATAGCTTTAACAATCGCTTCTGTTATATTCAATATGATTCTTAGTGGCTCGTTAAAAAAGACGTATAATCAAGATTTAAATGCAATATTTTATACATCTACAGTCATTAAAAAAGCACATACATTACAAAAACTTGAGGATACACCTAATCTTGATGTCGATTTCAGCCATTTTCGTATAGCTCGTAGATTTAGTGGTTTATTAGGTCGTGTTAATTCTAGCGAAGATGCCTTTGTCATATCTTTACTAATAAAAATAATTTTTATGCTGGACTATCATATCTTCCACTTAATTCAAAACAGTTTTAAAAAATATGAAGATGAAGTAATGTCTTGTTATAAATATATTGCGAGCATAGATAATCATTATGCCGTAGCACTTTGGCAAGAGACGTTGGATCATTACTCACTTCCACAAGTCAATAGAGAAGACTACCTTGAATTTGAAGAATTAACTCACCCTCTTATCTACGAAGCGGTATCTAATGATATGAGTATAAATAATCATATACTTTTAACGGGGTCCAATGCTTCAGGTAAATCAACGTTTATGAAAGCAATTGCTCTAAATTTAGTATTAGCTCAAGCAGTAAACACTGTTACAGCAACGAAATTCATCTATAAACCTGGCGTAGTTTATACCTCTATGGTTAATCAAGATGATATTTTAACTGGAGATAGTTATTTTATGACTGAAGTCAAATCGATACGACGCTTATTCGATATAACAACCTCCAACAAAATATATTGCTTTATTGATGAAATTTTTAAAGGAACCAACACTACAGAACGTATTGCGGCTTCAGAATCTGTATTAAGCTACTTGAACCAACTACCCGGTTATAGACTTATTGTCGCTACACACGATATAGAGTTAGCTACTTTACTAGAGAAAAACTATGCAAATTATCATTTCAATGAATCCATTTTAGAAAACGAAATTGCTTTTGACTTCAAGGTAAAACCTGGTAAAGCCGATACTAGAAATGCTATAGAGTTATTACGTATTATGCAATTTCCAGAACAAATCTATAAACGCGCAAATTCTTTCACCTCAAAAACCAATTAATCAAAAAGATAAGGCTGGGACATAATTACATGTCTCAGCCTTATCTTTTTATAATTTATTCTGCATTGATCATCCAAGTCACACCAAATGGGTCATTAAACATACCATATAGTTCAGACCACTCTGTCTTAGCTAATGGCATCGTAGCTTCACATCCACCTTCTATCGCTTTATTAAAAAATGCTTCTGCTTGCTGTTTGTCCGCTTCATTTGAATAATCAAAAGTAAAAGCCACAATCGCACCACTATTATCAATTTTTTTATTTTTCATTGTATCACTACAATAGAATGTTTCACCTAAAATTTTAAATGATGCATTCATAGTAAAGTTCTTATCAATATCATATTCCTCTGGCATATCTGCAAACATTTCATGATCACCGCCAACACGCTGTATGTCAGTGGCCCCTAAGTGCTTTTCATAAAAATTTAACGCCGCTAAACTATTTTGAAAGTTAAAATATTGAACTGATTTCATTAAAATAGCCTCCTTTAAAAATAATATTTTTAAATATCCTTAGACTCTATTGTTATTAGCTAATGTTTTACTAAATTACCTATACCCTTATTTTTCAAATATAAATAAAAAAACACCAACCAATCGACAAATTGAACTGCACCCAGTCAAGTAGATACTTAAAAAGTAAAAACTTTGAAGGGAGCATATCCTATCATTCAATGGTTGGTGTTATTATTTTTAGAAAATATATTAAGCGCATATGTTGTCATGAATTCATCTTTTTAAATATCAACTAATATTTAACTGAAAATTGTTCAATATCCATACTATTAAAACCGTTTAATGTCATATCAGCAGTTACGCCGACCTGATATAAATAATGGCCTGCTGAACCAATCATGGCAGCATTATCTGTGCAAAGACTAGGACTCGGTATACAAAGTTTGATGTTATGTGATTCACAGGCTACTGCTAAATTTGCTCGTAACCCTTTGTTACTTGCCACACCGCCCGCAACAATCAGTTGTTTAACATCATAATGCTCACAAGCTGAAATAGCTTTACCGACTAAAACTTCTACGACACTATTTTGAAAGCTTGTTGCTACATCTGCTTTGTTAATTGCTTCACCTTTTTGTTTTAAATTATGCAATTTATTAATTACTGCACTTTTCAAACCACTAAAGCTGAAGTCATAGCTATCTTTTTCAAGCCATACTCTAGGAAATTGATAATTATCTTGTCCTTCTGCCGCAAGACGGTCTACTTGGGGACCACCTGGGTAACTTAGTCCAATTGTTCTCGCTACTTTATCATAAGCTTCACCCACAGCGTCATCTCTTGTCTCTCCTATAACTTCAAAGCTTAAATGATCTTTCATATATACTAATTCTGTATGTCCACCTGAGACTATTAATGCCATTAAAGGAAACTGTAAAGGCGTTTCTAAATGGTTCGCATAAATGTGACCAGCAATATGATGAACAGGTATCAAAGGTTTATCATAAGCAAATGCCAAGGCTTTCGCCGCATTAATTCCCACTAATAATGCACCAATCAATCCTGGTCCTTGCGTTACAGCAACTGCATCTATATCATGCATTGTTACATTTGCTTTAACTAACGATTCATCAATCGTTGTTGTTATTCCTTCAACATGATGTCTACTCGCTACTTCTGGCACTACGCCACCAAAACGTTTATGGCTCTCAATTTGACTCAATACGATATTACTGAGTATTTCTGTACCATTCTTAATAATACTTACACTTGTTTCATCACAACTCGATTCAATTGCTAATATTAATGTTACTTCACTCATTAAAATTCACCCACATAACTAATGCATCCTCGCCTTCACCGTAATAATTTTTTCGCTTACCACCATATTTAAAACCTAAGTTTGTATAAACGTGTTGTGCTACATCGTTATCTACGCGCACTTCTAAACTCATCATCTCACATTTTTCTCGGACAAAATTCATTACATATTTTAATAAAAGTTGGCCTAAACCGTAACCCCTATATTCATTATCAATAGCGACGGTTGTAATTTGTGCTTGATCAATAACTATCCATAAGCCAATATAACCAATTATCTTCTCATTAAATTCAATAATAAAATAATTTGCAAATTCATTTTGCTCTACCTCGTGATAAAATGCATCAATCGACCAACTACTGTCATTAAAACTATTTCTTTCTATATCAAATACCTGTGGCACATCTTTTGTGTTCATTAATCGTATATTTAACTCTTGTTCTGTTGGTTTAACCAATTTCTCTCAGCCTCTGATATTTTAATATAGTTTGGTTTAAATTGATGAATGTCCTCTGCCGTTTCAATAAGTGGTTTCATATTTTTAGCTAGTGGCACATTCGCAACACAGGTACTATCTAATAGTTCCTCTAACTTCTCAGTGTCCATCCCTACAAACATGTATGGTTGACCCGTCTTGTGCAATAAATCCAATAGTTCTTCAATAGGTAGATACTGGTCTTGTTCAACTTGGACTAATTGATCCGTTTCATATTGGTATACACCTGTATAAACTGCTTCTCTTCTTGCATCAAACACAGGTACAATCAATCTCGTATCTTCTTTAATCGTTGCGGCAAGCGCCTTTAATGAGGACACGCCATACAACTCAGCATTTAAAGCATATGCTAAAGTTTTTGCCACTGTTACACCTATTCTTAAACCAGTATATGAACCTGGCCCCTGTGCAACTACAATGACATCGATATTTTCTTTCAATACTTTACTTTCAGCAATAACTTGTTCGATTGCCGGCATTAACTGTACTGAATGATTTACTTTTTCATTTGAATTCAATTCACTTAACACCTTATCATCTTGCATTATAGCAACTGACAATGGCTGGTTTGACGTATCAATCAACAGATAGTTCACGTTCAACCTCCTCCTTTATTTTTGCATAATGTCCACCTTGTGCTTCTAATTCTATATTTCTTTCCGATTCATTTAATGTCGTTATATTAATAGTTAAAGAAGACGGTGGTAAAAACTCAGAAATAAATTGACTCCATTCGATTAAAATAACTGCTTCATCTTCAAAATATTCATCAAAGCCTAAATCTTCTTCAGAGTCTTCTAATCTATAACAATCCATATGATGTAACTTCAAATTTAATCCTTGATATGATTTTATAATATTGAACGTTGGTGAATTAATATTTCTTTTTACACCTAACGCTTTTCCAATAAATTGACTTAATGTTGTTTTACCAAGCACCTAAATCACCATTAAGCAATACAAGGTCGCCGGCTGATAAATACTTCGCTAGCGTTGTAGCAAAAACCGCCATTCCATCTAAATCCTTTATCTTAATCATATTCCTCTCCCTTTTAAAGCAACTTCACAATTTATTGTGATTAGTTGCTTTTATGCATGAGCTTTAGCTCAGGCGTTCCTTTTAAATTCCCACAATTTATTGTGATTAGTTGCTTTTATGCATGAGCTTTAGCTCAGGCGTTCCTTTTAAATTCCCACAATTTATTGTGATTAGTTGCTTTTATGCATGAGCTTTAGCTCAGGCGTTCCTTTTAAATTCCCACAATTTATTGTGATTAGTTGCTTTTATGCATGAGCTTTAGCTCAGGCGTTCCTTTTAAATTCCCACAATTTATTGTGATTAGTTGCTTTTATGCATGTAAAGTGTTACTTTTCAATTTATTGAATTAGTAACTCTTATGCAAGTGCGATTAGCACTTGTATACCTTTAACACTTCTCTTATAACCCATTATAAAAACTCAGTTCTTTCTATATTAGCAATTCGCAATTTTATTCGAATTAATCACTATCTATTACTTCAATTTATCTGTTCTATATAAATAACTCTTATAGTTTAACAAATTTTTGTCTATTTTACTTCATAGTGAAACAAGTTCTTTCTTTTTTGCAATTATGTGAATTTAGAGATAATTCGAAAAAGTTATTGACATGACCTCGCCGATGTAGTAAATTTAATTTATCGAATTTTTAGACAATTCAATTAAATAAAACCATTCATTCGAGAGGAGTATAATAAAATGACCAAAAACCATATGCAATACAAACCAACAACTTCAAACAATTTAGTCATTTTATTATGCTATTAGGACTGGAACTTTAGTGAAGAATTTACTAAACGTTTAAGTCCTCTTTCTAGTTGAATGGGACTTGAAAGCGTCCCAATAATTTATTGGGACGTTTTTTTATTTTCAATTTTAAGGGGGAAACAGTATGAGAAGCGATATGATCAAAAAAGGTGATCAGCAGGCTCCGAGCAAGAAGTCTTTTGCATGCTACAGGTGCATTAGAAAAACCAACAGATATGAATAAGCCTTTCGTGGCAATTTGTAATTCATATATTGACATCGTCCCAGGACATGTCCACTTAAGAGAATTAGCAGACATTGCCAAAGAAGCAATTCGTGAAGCAGGTGCTATTCCCTTTGAATTTGACACGATCGGTGTAGATGATGGTATCGCAATGGGTCATATAGGAATGAGATATTCCCTTCCCTCACGAGAGATCATTGCCGATTCTGCTGAAACAGTAATTAACGCGCATTGGTTTGACGGTGTATTCTATATTCCTAACTGTGACAAGATTACACCAGGTATGATACTTGCATCAGTCAGAACCAATGTTCCAGCCATCTTTTGTTCTGGTGGCCCTATGAAAGCAGGATTATCTTCAGAAGGTAAAGCATTAACACTTTCTTCAATGTTTGAAGCAGTTGGTGCTTTTAAAGATGGTTCGATTTCAAAAGATGAATTTTTAGATATGGAACAAAACGCTTGTCCAACATGTGGTTCTTGCTCTGGTATGTTCACTGCGAATTCAATGAACTGTTTAATGGAAGTTTTAGGCTTATCCCTTCCATATAATGGAACAGCATTAGCAGTGAGTGATCAACGTAGAGAAATGATTAGAGAAGTCGCATTCAAATTAGTAGATAATATTAAAAATGATATTAAACCAAGAGATATCGTAACACGTGAAGCGATTGATGATGCATTTGCGTTAGATATGGCAATGGGTGGTTCTACAAACACTGTACTTCACACATTAGCAATTGCAAATGAAGCAGGCATCGATTATGACTTAACAAGAATTAATGAAATTGCTAAGAAAACACCTTACCTTTCAAAAATTGCACCTAGTTCTTCTTATTCAATGCATGATGTACATGAAGCAGGCGGCGTCCCAGCAATTATTAATGAACTGTTTAAAAGAGAAGGTACCTTACATCCAGATAGAATCACAGCAACAGGCAAGACCCTTCGTGAAAATAATGAAGGTAAAGAAATTTTAAATAGCGATGTAATTAGACATCTAGATAATCCTTACGACAAACAAGGAGGTCTTTCAATTCTATACGGTAATTTAGCTCCAAATGGTGCCGTCATTAAAGTAGGTGGTGTAGATCCTTCAATTAAAGTATTTAAAGGTAAAGCAATTTGTTTTGATTCACACGATGATGCAGTAGAAGCAATTGACAATCACGTTGTTCGAGAAGGCCATGTTGTTGTCATAAGATATGAAGGTCCTAAAGGTGGTCCAGGCATGCCTGAAATGTTAGCCCCTACTTCTTCAATTGTAGGAAGAGGATTAGGTAAAGATGTTGCATTAATTACAGATGGCCGTTTCTCAGGTGCAACTCGAGGCATTGCTGTAGGACATATCTCACCTGAAGCGACTTACGGTGGACCTATTGGACTAATTAAAGATGGTGATGAAATTACTATTGATTTAACTAACCGAACATTGAATGTCGAAGTATCAAATGAAACTTTAGAAAATAGAAAACAAGATGTAAAACCATTTAAAGCAAAAGTGAAAACTGGTTATCTTGCACGTTACACCGCACTCGTTACAAGTGCTAATACTGGTGGCGTAATGCAAGTTCCCGAAAATCTCATTTAAGGAGTGAGCACAATGTCTAAACATACTGAAACACTTGAAATAGAAAAATCAGAAAATTTTGAATCTTTGGAAGCAGCAGAAGCAGTTGAACCTGAAGTTGAACTAGAACAAGAGACAATTGATGAAATGAGATCTGGTTCAGAATTATTAGTCGAATCATTGGCAAATGAGTGTGTTGATTTTATATTTGGTTATCCAGGAGGCGCTGTTCTCCCTCTTTACGACACACTATATGAAGGGAAAATAAAGCACATCTTAGCTCGTCATGAACAAGGCGCAACGCACGCGACTGAAGGTTACGCACGTGTTTCTGGTAATACAGGTGTAGTTGTTGTTACAAGTGGTCCAGGAGCTACAAATGCGATTACCGGTATTGCTGATGCTTATAGCGACTCTTTACCTTTAGTAGTTATCACAGGTCAAGTCGCAACGCCTGGTATCGGTAAGGATGCATTCCAAGAAGCGGATTTACTATCTATGACAACACCAATTACTAAGCATAATTATCAAGTTAAAAATGTACAAGATATTCCTAAAACTATTCATGAGGCTTTTCATATCGCTAATACTGGAAGAAAAGGTCCAGTAGTAATCGATTTTCCTAAAGATATGGGTATCCTATCAACGAATGCACAAGTTACTGATGAATTAGAATTACCTGGTTACACAATACCTAATAAACCAAAAAAAGATGATATACAAAAATTGAGAGACCTTTTAAAGAGTGCTAAAAAACCATTAGTACTTTCAGGTGCGGGCATCAATCATGCCAAAGCCAATGAATTATTTACTGAATTTGTAAGTAGACATCAATTACCAGTAGTGAGTACGTTACTTGGTCTCGGCGCGATTCCATACGAACACCCCCTATTTTTAGGCATGGGTGGTATGCATGGATCATACGCAAGTAACATGGCCTTAACTGAATGTGATTTACTTATTAACTTCGGAAGCCGCTTTGATGACAGATTAGCGAGTAACCCTGATGAATTCGCACCAAATGCTAAAATCGTTCATGTTGATATCGATCCATCTGAAATCAACAAAATTATTAAAGTAGATTTGGGTATTGTTGCCGATTGTAAAGCGACATTAGAGTTTCTACTCGATTTCGATAGTTATTCAATTAGACATGAAGATTGGTTAGAAACATGTAACGAAAATAAAATACAACAACCATTTGCATACAGCGATGATGAAGATGGTGTATTTTCAAAACCACAACGTGCAATTGAATATATTGGAGAAATTACCAATGGTGATGCAATTGTAACTACAGACGTTGGACAACATCAAATGTGGGTTGCACAATACTATCCATTTAAAGACCATGGTCAACTTGTTACCAGTGGTGGTTTAGGAACAATGGGCTTTGGTATACCAAGCAGCAATTGGAGCTAAATTGGCTAAACCAGACAAAACGGTTGTAGCTTTTGTAGGCGACGGCGGTTTCCAAATGACAAATCAAGAAATGGGTATTTTAGAAGAATATGGCATTGATATTAAAATCGTAATTGTAAATAACGGTACGCTTGGCATGGTGAAACAATGGCAAGATAAATTCTTTAATAAACGTTTTTCACATTCTGTGTTTAATGGACAGCCAGACTTTATTAAGCTATCTGAAGCATATAATGTAAAAGCCTATCTCATAGATGATCCTACACACTTAGAACAAAAATTGGATGAGGCTTTCCAACACGACGGACCGGCTTTAATTGACATTCGCATTTCACCAGTTGAAATTGTCTCTCCAATGGTACCAAGTGGTAAAGCAAACCATGAGATGGAGGGTCTATTATGAGAAGAACATTTAGAACAAAAGTAAGAGATAAAGCGGGTACATTAAATAGATTAACAAGTATTTTCGTACGAAGACAATTTAATATCGTTAATCTTTCCGCAACACCTACGCTAGAAGAAGGTATTTCTAATATTACTTTTGTAGCAGAAATACCTGATACAGATGTGCTACGCACGCTACTTCAACAACTTGAAAAGCAAATCAATATTATTGAGGTTGAAGATATAACAGATACAAATACCTACAATAGAGAGTTGGTACTTGTGAAATTACAAACACCAAACAATCATCAAGAATTACAAAATTTAATCAAACCTTATGATGCGCTAGTCTCTATATTGAAAAATGAAGAAACTTATACGTACCTTCAAGCCTCAGGTCCACAATACACGATGGATAATTTATTAGACGATCTATCATCATATAAAATCGAACAAGTCTCACGTACGGGTTCGGCAGGTATTATTTAGCTTAAGCTTTAATGTTTTAACAAAAATTTCAAAACACATGGAGGATTATATTATGACAACAGTTTATTATGATGAAACAGTAAAGAAAGATGCATTACAAGGTAAGAAAGTAGCGGTTTTAGGTTATGGATCTCAAGGTCATGCGCATGCACAAAACTTAAAAGACAACGGCTATGACGTAATCATTGGTATCAGACCTGGACGTTCTTTTGATAAAGCAAAAGATGACGGCTTCGAAGTATATCCTGTAAATGAGGCAACAAAACAAGCTGATGTTATTATGGTACTTCTACCAGATGAAGCTCAAGGAAAAATATATGAAGAAGAAATCAAACCCAATCTAGAAGCAAATAATGCATTAGTTTTTGCTCATGGTTTTAATATTCATTTTGATGTTATCAACCCACCAGAAAACGTTGACGTATTCTTAGTAGCTCCAAAAGGACCAGGACATTTAGTTCGTCGTACTTTTGCTGAAGGTAGTGCAGTCCCTGCCCTATTCGCAGTAGAACAAGATGCAAGTGGAGAAGCTACAGACTTAGCCTTAAGCTATGCTAAAGGTATCGGTGCTACACGTGTTGGCGTATTAGAAACATCATTCAAAGAAGAAACTGAAACAGATTTATTTGGTGAACAAGCTGTCCTTTGTGGTGGTACAACTAAATTAATACAAACTGGTTTCGAAACATTAGTTGAAGCTGGATATCAACCAGAGATTGCTTATTTCGAAGTATTACATGAAATGAAGCTTATCGTAGACCTATTATACGAAGGTGGCATGGAAAACATGCGTTATTCAATTTCAAATACAGCAGAATTTGGTGACTATGTATCTGGACCACGTATCATTACACCAGACGTTAAAGATAATATGAAAGCAGTACTAGAAGATATCCAACAAGGAAAATTCAGTGATCGTTTCATTAAAGATAATGAAAATAATTTTGAAGAGTTCCACAAACTACGTGAAGAACAACATGGACATCAAATCGAAGCGGTTGGTAAAGAACTACGTGAAATGATGCCATTCATTAAATCTAAAAGTATTGAAAAATAATTAGATTCAACCTTTAAATTAATCGTAATTGAAGAATCACACTTAGTTAGGAATATGTGATTGCTTAAAAATGCGACTACTTTTCTCATAAAAGTGTGTTTCTTCATTACTTACGGTTATATGAGTCTAAAATTCATTTATAGGAGATGTTGAAAATGAGTAGCCATATTCAAATTTTTGATACAACACTTAGAGACGGCGAACAAACACCTGGTGTAAACTTTTCATTCGATGAACGTTTGAAGATAGCAAATCAACTTGAAAAATGGGGCGTAGATATTATAGAAGCTGGGTTCCCTGCATCAAGTAAGGGTAGTTTTAAATCAGTTGAAGCAATCTCAAAAGCATTAACAACAACTGCTGTATGTGGTCTTGCCCGTTGTGTGAAAAAAGATATTGATGCAGTATATCAAGCAACTAAAGAAGCGACAAAACCAAGAATTCATGTCTTTATCGCAACAAGCCCGATACATCGTGATTCCAAACTTATGATGTCTAAGGAAGAAGTTTTAGCATCTATAACAGAACATGTAAGCTATGCTAAAAAATATTTTGATTTAGTTCAGTTCTCCCCAGAAGATGCAACAAGAACAGAACTACCATTTTTAATAGAATGTGTTCAAACAGCTGTTGATGCCGGAGCAAGTGTAATCAATGTACCTGACACTGTAGGTTTCAGTTACCCTTCTGAATATGGTCAAATTTTCAAAACACTACAAGAATCTGTCAAAACAGACCACGAAGTAATTTATAGTGCACACTGTCATGATGATCTTGGACTTGCAGTAGCAAATAGTATGGCCGCAATTGAAAATGGAGCCAAACGAATAGAAGGTACCTTAAATGGTATTGGGGAACGTGCGGGTAATGCGAGCACTTGAAGAAGTAGCACTTGGCCTTTACGTTCGACAAGATCATTACGGCAATCAATCTAGAATTAACCTTGAAGAAACAAAACAAACTTCAGATTTAATTGCTAGATTTGCAGGAATTCGAGTTCCTAGAAACAAAGCCATTGTCGGCCAAAATGCCTTTAGTCATGAATCAGGTATCCATCAAGATGGCGTAATCAAAAACCCTGAAACATATGAAATTATGACACCTCAACTTGTTGGTGTTAAAACAACAGAATTACCTTTAGGTAAACTTTCAGGAAAACATGCTTTTGCTGAAAAATTAATTAATTTAGGTTACGATGTTGAGCCAGAAGAACAAAAAGCATTATTTAAACAATTTAAAACAATTGCAGATAAGAAAAAAGCAGTTACAGACCGTGATATCCACGCCTTAATACAAGGTACAGAACATGAACAAAATGCAATTTATCAAGTTGAAACTTTACAACTACAATTTGTTTCTAATGGGCTTCAAAGTGCTGTAGTCGTTATTAAAGATAAAGACGGTAATACGTACCAAGATTCTAGTATTGGCACCGGTTCTATCGTTGCCGTGTACAATGCAATAGATCGTATCTTTGACCTCAACACTGAGTTAATAGAATACCGTATTGATTCTGTTACTGAAGGTACCGATGCACAAGCTGAAGTACATGTACAAATTAAAATTGATAACCAAATCGTTACAGGTGTTGGTATTGACCATGATATCTTACTTGCTTCATGTAAATCATATGTAGAAGCACATGCTAAGTATGTTGCTAATTCTGCTACGGAAGAAGGTATTCATTCATGAGTTATAAGATTGTAGCCCTACCAGGTGATGGTATTGGTCCTGAGATTATGACAGGATCACTAGAAATATTAGAACAATTAAGCCAAGATTTTAATTTTAATTATGACTTAGAAACACATGATTTTGGTGGCATTGCTATAGATCGCCATGGTAAACCACTCCCTGAATCAACACTAAATGCATGTCAAAATGCTGATGCAATTTTATTAGGTGCTGTGGGTGGTCCAAAATGGACTGACCCTAACAATAGACCTGAACAAGGATTATTAGGCATACGTAAAGCATTAGGCTTATTCGCTAATATACGCCCTACTACAGTGACAAATGGTACAAGTCATTTATCTCCGATTAAAGAAGAACGTGTTGCGGGCACAAATTTTGTTTTAGTAAGAGAACTCACTGGCGGTATCTATTTTGGTGAACCTAAGAAATTGGGTGATGACGATGCACTCGATTCCCTTACTTATACAAGATCAGAAATAGAACGCATTGCTAGAGTTGGATTTGATTTAGCTCAAAAAAGAAATAAAAAATTAACTTCGGTGGATAAAGAAAATGTGCTTTCTTCTAGTAAATTATGGCGTAGAGTAATAAATGAAGTTTCACAAGATTATCCAGAAGTAGAAGTTAACCATTTACTTGTAGATGCTTGTGCAATGCATTTAATCACTAATCCTTCACAATTTGATGTCATTGTAACTGAAAATTTATTTGGTGATATTTTAAGTGATGAAGCATCTGTAATTCCTGGTTCATTAGGTTTATCGCCTTCTGCAAGTTTTAGTGAACAAGGCCCACGACTTTACGAACCGATTCATGGTTCAGCACCAGATATTGCAAACCAAGATATCGCAAACCCTTTCGGTATGCTTTTATCAGTTGTAATGTGTCTTAGAGAAAGTTTAAATGAACCACAAGCAACTGAAAAATTAGAATCAGTAATTTATCAACTCATTAAAGAAGGTAAAACAACCCGTGATCTCAATGGAAATTATAATACGTCAGATATTATTAATTTCGTAAAAGAAAATTTATAAAAAGGAGGAGATGTCATATGGGTAAAACACTATTTGATAAAGTTTGGAATAAACATGTCTTGACTGGTAAAGAAGGTGACCCACAGTTATTATATATAGATTTGCATCTTATACATGAAGTCACATCTCCTCAAGCATTTGAAGGTCTGAGACTCCAAAATAGACAACTGCGTAGACCAGACTTAACATATGCAACACTTGACCACAACGTGCCGACAGTAGATATTTTTAATATCAAAGATGAAATTGCAAATAAGCAAATTACTACATTGCAAAATAATGCTAAAGAATTCGGCGTCCATATATTTGATATGGGTTCTGATGAACAAGGTATTGTGCATATGGTAGGTCCTGAAACTGGTTTAACACAGCCAGGTAAAACAATTGTTTGTGGTGATTCTCATACTGCTACACATGGTGCTTTCGGAGCAATTGCTTTTGGTATTGGTACAAGTGAAGTTGAGCATGTATTTGCTACCCAATCCCTATGGCAAACTAAACCTAAAAATCTAAAAATTGATGTAACAGGCAAATTGCCGACTGGTGTGTATGCCAAAGATATTATCTTACATTTGATTAGTCAATATGGCGTTGATTTTGGTACAGGTTATGCCCTAGAATTTTCGGGAGAAGCGATACGTAGTTTGAGTATGGAAGCTAGAATGACAATTTGTAATATGGCAATCGAAGTCGGTGCTAAATACGGCATGATGGAGCCTGATGAAACGACATTTGAATATGTTAAAGGTCGTCCATACGCAACAAATTTTGATGCTTCCGTTGATGAATGGCGTGAACTCTACACAGATGACGATGCTGAATTCGATAGAGTCATTGAAATGGATGTCTCAGACTTAGAACCTCAAGTGACTTGGGGAACTAGTCCTGAAATGGGAGTAAGTTTTAGTACACCTTTCCCTGAAATAAAAAATGTTAATGACGAACGTGCATATAATTATATGGATTTAAAACCTGGTCAAAAAGCTGAGGATATCGATTTAGGTTATGTCTTCTTAGGTTCTTGTACAAATGCTCGTCTTTCAGATTTAGTTGAAGCGAGTCATATTGTTAAAGGAAATCAAGTCCACCCTAATATTACAGCAATCGTTGTTCCAGGATCTCGTACAGTTAAAAAAGAAGCAGAAAAAATAGGACTAGACAAAATCTTTAAAGAAGCAGGTTTTGATTGGAGAGAGCCCGGTTGTTCTATGTGCTTAGGTATGAATCCAGACCAAGTACCTAATGGTGTTCACTGTGCTTCGACAAGTAATCGTAACTTTGAAGGTCGCCAAGGTAAAGGTGCAAGAACACATCTTGTTTCCCTGCTATGGCAGCGACATGCAAGCAATTAATGGTAAATTTGTAGATGTTAGAAAGGTGGTTGTATAATATGGAAATCAAACCAATCACTACGTATACAGGTAAAGTCGTACCATTATTTCATGACAATATCGATACCGATCAAATTATACCTAAAGTCCATTTAAAGCGTATTTCAAAATCAGGATTTGGACCATTTGCTTTCGATGAATGGCGTTATTTAGATGACGGTTCTGATAATCCAGATTTCAATCCAAATAAACCAGAATATAAAGATGCATCGATTTTAATTACCGGAGATAATTTCGGGTGTGGCTCAAGTCGTGAACACGTCGCTTGGGCAATTAAAGACTATGGTTTTGACATTATTATTGTCGGCAGTTACAGTGATATATTCTATATGAACTGTACTAAAAATGCGATGTTACCAATTGTATTAGATGAAGAAGCGAGAAAACATTTAGCACAAGCAGAATCGATTACAGTAGATTTACCAAATCAAACTGTTACTTCTCCAGACAAAACATTTACTTTTGATATCGATGAAACTTGGAAAAACAAACTCGTAAAAGGACTTGATGATGTTGCAGTAACATTGCAATATGAAGATGAAATCAAATCTTACGAAAGAGCAAAAACTTTTTAAAGATACTAAACTAACAAAGGTGTGAAACATATGACTGTAAAAACAACTGTTTCTTCAAAAGATATCGATGAAGCTTACTTACAAATAAAAGATACTGTTAAAGAGACGCCATTACAAAAGGATCATTATTTATCACTTAAATATGATTGTAATGTATATTTAAAAAGAGAAGACCTACAATGGGTCAGATCTTTTAAACTTAGAGGAGCTTACAATGCGATTGTATCCTTGAATAAAGAAGACAGAGAAATGGGCATCACATGTGCAAGTGCGGGTAACCATGCACAGGGTGTGGCTTACACTGCTAATAAATTACACTTAGATGCAGTTATATTTATGCCTGTCACTACCCCACTTCAAAAGATTAACCAAGTTAAATTCTTTGGTGGACAAAATGTCGAAGTTATTCTTACAGGTGATACATTTGATGATTGTTTAAAAGAAGCGCTCGTCTATACAGAAGACAACAACATGAATTTCATTGATCCTTTTAACAATATCTATACTATTGCGGGCCAAGGTACACTTGCTAAAGAAATCATTGATCAATCTAAAGAAGCAAATATACAATTTGATTATTTATTTGCCGCAATTGGAGGCGGAGGTTTAATTTCTGGTGTTGGTACGTATTTCAAGGAAAATTCACCTCAAACATCTATTGTTGGCGTAGAGCCTGCTGGAGCAAGCAGTATGTATACATCAGTTGTTTTAGAAAATCAAATCGTAACATTACCTGAGATTGATAAGTTTGTTGATGGCGCTTCAGTTGCAAGAGTTGGTCAAATAACTTATGACATCTCTAAAAAAGTTGTTGATGATTATGTTCAAGTACACGAAGGCGCTGTATGTTCAACTATTTTAGATATGTACTCTAAACAAGCTATTATAGCAGAACCTGCTGGTGCATTAAGTATTACCGCTTTAGATAATTATCAAGCAGAAATCAAAGGTAAAACAGTTGTTTGTGTTGTGAGTGGTGGTAACAATGACATTAACCGCATGAAAGAAATTGAAGAGCGTTCACTACTTTTCGAAGAAATGAAACACTACTTCATTTTAAACTTTCCCCAACGTCCCGGCGCTTTAAGAGAATTTGTAAATGATGTACTCGGACCTAAAGATGATATTACTAAATTCGAGTACCTAAAAAAATCATCTCAAAACACCGGTACAGTTATTATAGGCATTCAATTAAATAATCATAAAGATTTGAATAACTTGAAAAAGAATGTAAATGAGTTTGATGCTTCAAATATTTACATTAATCAAAATAAAATGCTTTATTCACTCCTTATTTAAAAGCTTAGCTATTGTGCTAAGCTTTTTTTAAAGAACTACTTCCCAATATAATTGGGATTAGTAGTTCTTACACATGAGCTTAAGCTTATGTGTTCATATCTTAAATCAGGTTTTCAGTTCTTCGAACTGGTAGTTAAGCTCTTTTTAAACATAAAAAAAGAGACCCTTTCGGGTCCCTAATTGCCTGGCAACGTCCTACTCTTGCGGAACGTAAGTCAGCTACCATCGGCGCTAAGGAGCTTTCCTGATATAAGCCAAGCGCTCGCATCTTTTCTCACTTGCGCTCTTTCCTTACTCACTTACCGCTTGTAAGCTCGTCGCGTCTTTCGCTGAGTTCGTCAGCTTCAAACGCTTTCTTAAATCAGGTTTTTAGTTCTTCGAACTAGTAGTTAAGCTCTTTTTAAACATAAAAAAAGAGACCCTTTCGGGTCCCTAATTGCCTGGCAACGTCCTACTCTTGCGGAACGTAAGTCCGACTACCATCGGCGCTAAGGAGCTTAACTACTGTGTTCGGCATGGGAACAGGTGTGACCTCCTTGCCATTGTCACCAGACAATGAACTGTATAAAAATTATACATTCAAAACTAGATAGTAAGTAAAATTTGATAATGCCAAACAAAACACTTTTTAAATTTGATTAAGTCTTCGATCGATTAGTATTCGTCAGCTCCACATATCGCTATGCTTCCACCTCGAACCTATTAACCTCATCATCTTTGAGGGATCTTATAACCGAAGTTGGGAAATCTCATCTTGAGGGGGGCTTCATGCTTAGATGCTTTCAGCACTTATCCCGTCCATACATAGCTACCCGCCGATGCCGTTGGCACGACAACTGGTACACCAGAGGTATGTCCATCCCGGTCCTCTCGTACTAAGGACAGCTCCTCTCAAATTTCCTGCGCCCACGACGGATAGGGACCGAACTGTCTCACGACGTTCTGAACCCGGCTCGCGTACCGCTTTAATGGGCGAACAGCCCAACCCTTGGGACCGACTACAGCCCCAGGATGCGATGAGCCGACATCGAGGTGCCAAACCTCCCCGTCGATGTGAACTCTTGGGGGAGATAAGCCTGTTATCCCCGGGGTAGCTTTTATCCGTTGAGCGATGGCCCTTCCATGCGGAACCACCGGATCACTAAGTCCGTCTTTCGACCCTGCTCGACTTGTAAGTCTCGCAGTCAAGCTTCCTTATGCCTTTACACTCTATGAATGATTTCCAACCATTCTGAGGAAACCTTTGAGCGCCTCCGTTACTCTTTAGGAGGCGACCGCCCCAGTCAAACTGTCCATCTGACACTGTCTCCCACCATGATAAATGGTGCGGGTTAGAAATCCAACACAGCAAGGGTAGTATCCCACCAACGCCTCGACGTAAGCCGGCGCTCACGTTTCAAAGGCTCCTACCTATCCTGTACAAGTTGTACCGAATTTCAATATCAGACTACAGTAAAGCTCCACGGGGTCTTTCCGTCCTGTCGCGGGTAACCCGCATCTTCACAGGTACTATGATTTCACCGAGTCTCTCGTTGAGACAGTGCCCAAATCGTTACGCCTTTCGTGCGGGTCGGAACTTACCCGACAAGGAATTTCGCTACCTTAGGACCGTTATAGTTACGGCCGCCGTTTACTGGGGCTTCGATTCGTAGCTTCGCCGAAGCTAACCACTCCTCTTAACCTTCCGAAGCACCGGGCAGGCGTCAGCCCCTATACATCACCTTACGGTTTAGCAGAGACCTGTGTTTTTGATAAACAGTCGCTTGGGCCTATTCACTGCGGCTCTCCTGGGCGTTAACCCTAAAGAGCACCCCTTCTCCCGAAGTTACGGGGTCATTTTGCCGAGTTCCTTAACGAGAGTTCGCTCGCTCACCTTAGAATTCTCATCTTGACTACCTGTGTCGGTTTGCGGTACGGGCACCAAAATTCTAGCTAGAGGCTTTTCTTGGCAGTGTGAAATCAACGACTCGAGGAAACAATTTCCTCTCCCCATCACAACTTGACCTTAAGAGTGCCGGATTTGCCTAACACTCAGTCTCATTGCTTGGACGTACAATCCAATAGTACGCTTCGCCTATCCTACTGCGTCCCCCCATCGCTTAAAACGAAATTTGGTGGTACAGGAATATCAACCTGTTATCCATCGCCTACGCCTATCGGCCTCAGCTTAGGACCCGACTAACCCAGAGCGGACGAGCCTTCCTCTGGAAACCTTAGTCAATCGGTGGACGGGATTCTCACCCGTCTTTCGCTACTCACACCGGCATTCTCACTTCTAAGCGCTCCACATGTCCTTGCGATCATGCTTCAACGCCCTTAGAACGCTCTCCTACCACTGTCCTTACGGACAATCCACAGCTTCGGTAATATGTTTAGCCCCGGTACATTTTCGGCGCAGTGTCACTCGACTAGTGAGCTATTACGCACTCTTTAAATGATGGCTGCTTCTAAGCCAACATACTAGTTGTCTGGGCAACGCCACATCCTTTTCCACTTAACATATATTTTGGGACCTTAGCCGGTGGTCTGGGCTGTTTCCCTTTCGAACACGGACCTTATCACCCGCGTTCTAACTCCTAAGATAAAATTGATTGGCATTCGGAGTTTGTCTGAATTCGGTAACCCGATAAGGGCCCCTCGTCCAAACAGTGCTCTACCTCCAATAATCATTACTTAAGGCTAGCCCTAAAGCTATTTCGGAGAGAACCAGCTATCTCCAGGTTCGATTGGAATTTCTCCGCTACCCACAACTCATCCGCTCACTTTTCAACGTAAGTCGGTTCGGCCCTCCATTCAGTGTTACCTGAACTTCAGCCTGGTCATGGGTAGATCACCTGGTTTCGGGTCTACGACCAAATACTCAACGCCCTATTCAGACTCGCTTTCGCTACGGCTCCACATTAGTCGCTTAACCTTGCATCAAATCGTAACTCGCCGGTTCATTCTACAAAAGGCACGCCATCACCCATTAACGGGCTCTGACTACTTGTAAGCACACGGTTTCAAGTTCTATTTCACTCCCCTTCCGGGGTACTTTTCACCTTTCCCTCACGGTACTGGTTCACTATCGGTCACTAGAGAGTATTTAGCCTTGGGAGATGGTCCTCCCGGATTCCGACGGAATTTCTCGTGTTCCGTCGTACTCAGGATCCACTCAAGAGTGAACAAACTTTCGACTACAGGATTATTACCTTCTTTGATTCATCTTTCCAGATGATTCGTCTAATTTGTTCTTTTGTAACTCCGTACAGAGTGTCCTACAACCCCAACAAGCAAGCTCGTTGGTTTGGGCTCTTCCCGTTTCGCTCGCCGCTACTCAGGGAATCGATTTTTCTTTCTCTTCCCGCGGGTACTAAGATGTTTCAGTTCCCCGCGTCTGCCTTCAGATATGCTATGTATTCACATATCGATAACACGACATAACTCGTGTTGGGTTTCCCCATTCGGAAATCTCTGGATCAAAGCTTACTTACAGCTCCCCAAAGCATATCGTCGTTAGTAACGTCCTTCGTAGGCTTCTAGTGCCAAGGCATCCACCGTGCGCCCTTAATAACTTAATCTTTTCGACCTTCAACACGAAAAAAATCGGTTGAAAATCTAAAATGTTATTAATCTGTGAGTGTTCTTTCGAACACTAGCGATTATTTCTATTTTTTTGAATTCAAGCTTTTTAAAACTCTAATTCACTCGGTTTTGCTTGGTAAAATCATAAATTTTACTTACATATCTAGTTTTCAATGTACAAAATAACGCAATGAATACTCGTAATGAGCATTCAAAACTGAATGCAATATGTCAATGTCATTCCTCTTCATCTTCTCAAGGAAGATGTTCCGAATATATCCTTAGAAAGGAGGTGATCCGACCGCACCTTCCGATACGGCTACCTTGTTACGACTTCACCCCAATCATTTGTCCCACCTTCGACGGCTAGCTCCATAAATGGTTACTCCACCGGCTTCGGGTGTTACAAACTCTCGTGGTGTGACGGGCGGTGTGTACAAGACCCGGGAACGTATTCACCGTAGCATGCTGATCTACGATTACTAGCGATTCCGGCTTCATGTAGTCGAGTTGCAGACTACAATCCGAACTGAGAACAACTTTATGGGATTTGCATGACCTCGCGGTTTAGCTGCCCTTTGTATTGTCCATTGTAGCACGTGTGTAGCCCAAATCATAAGGGGCATGATGATTTGACGTCATCCCCACCTTCCTCCGGTTTGTCACCGGCAGTCAACCTAGAGTGCCCAACTAAATGCCGGCAACTAAGTTTAAGGGTTGCGCTCGTTGCGGGACTTAACCCAACATCTCACGACACGAGCTGACGACAACCATGCACCACCTGTCACTTTGTCCCCCGAAGGGGAAGGCTCTATCTCTAGAGTTTTCAAAGGATGTCAAGATTTGGTAAGGTTCTTCGCGTTGCTTCGAATTAAACCACATGCTCCACCGCTTGTGCGGGTCCCCGTCAATTCCTTTGAGTTTCAACCTTGCGGTCGTACTCCCCAGGCGGAGTGCTTAATGCGTTAGCCGCAGCACTAAGGGGCGGAAACCCCCTAACACTTAGCACTCATCGTTTACGGCGTGGACTACCAGGGTATCTAATCCTGTTTGATCCCCACGCTTTCGCACATCAGCGTCAGTTACAGACCAGAAAGTCGCCTTCGCCACTGGTGTTCCTCCATATCTCTGCGCATTTCACCGCTACACATGGAATTCCACTTTCCTCTTCTGTACTCAAGTTTCCCAGTTTCCAATGACCCTCCACGGTTGAGCCGTGGGCTTTCACATCAGACTTAAGAAACCGCCTACGCGCGCTTTACGCCCAATAATTCCGGATAACGCTTGCCACCTACGTATTACCGCGGCTGCCGGCACGTAGTTAGCCGTGGCTTTCTGATTAGGTACCGTCAAGATGTGCACAGTTACTTACACATTTGTTCTTCCCTAATAACAGAGTTTTACGATCCGAAAACCTTCATCACTCACGCGGCGTTGCTCCGTCAGACTTTCGTCCATTGCGGAAGATTCCCTACTGCCGCCTCCCGTAGGAGTCTGGACCGTGTCTCAGTTCCAGTGTGGCCGATCACCCTCTCAGGTCGGCTACGTATCGTTGCCTTGGTAAGCCGTTACCTTACCAACTAGCTAATACGGCGCGGGTCCATCTATAAGTGATAGCAAAACCATCTTTTACTTTAGAACCATGCGGTTCCAAATGTTATCCGGCATTAGCTCCGGTTTCCCGAAGTTATTCCAGTCTTATAGGTAGGTTACCCACGTGTTACTCACCCGTCCGCCGCTAACTTCAAAGGAGCAAGCTCCTTATCCGTTCGCTCGACTTGCATGTATTAGGCACGCCGCCGGCGTTCATCCTGAGCCAGGATCAAACTCTCCATAAATGAATTATGATGTTTGATTAGCTCATAAAATACTAATTTGTGTGTTATCTCTAACACGTTTGAACCAACAATTTAATGTTGCGTTCGGAATTAACGTTGACATATTGCAATTCAGTTTTCAATGTTCATTAATGTTTCTATTGGAGCGGGTGATGGGAATCGAACCCACAACATCAGCTTGGAAGGCTGAGGTTTTACCATTAAACTACACCCGCATATTAATAATATGTAATATTTTTGGTGCGGCCAAGAGGATTTGAACCTCCACGGGATTTCTCCCACTAGGCCCTCAACCTAGCGCGTCTGCCGTTCCGCCACGGCCGCTCGCAAAACGGTTTGTTTGTTAAGTTAACATTATATATTGTAATATACTTTTAATGTCTTGTCAACACGTTTTTAAAGTTAATTTAATAAAGTTAATACTTACTTAACTCAATTACCTATTAATTTCGCAACGTTTATTATCGTATAATATAATCGACTCATCGTCAACAGAAAAAACAAACAAAAATGAGTAAAATGATCTAGTTATAAGTTGGATTTAACTATTGATGTTAAAATACACATTAAAAATCACCTGAATAAGTCTTTTTCACTTAAATTCTACTTATATTTTACTTCAAAATAAAAAAACGAGCTAAAATCAATCGTTTTAGCTCGCCCTTTTATAATAACTCCTATTATTGCACTATATCATGTTCAATCAATTTACCTTTACAATGTCCACACATCATTTTTTTCGTGTTTACTTTTCTTATTCTCGGAAATTGGGCACCGCATGTATTACATTTATACATATACTTCGCACGATCTTCATATTTTTCTACAGCTGAACAAAATCTTGGAGCGCCTGTTAACTTACTCAACGCTTTAAAGTCCTTATCCTTATGCTCGGTATCCCTTTCCTAGTATATGTAAATGATAATGACACAATTCATGCTTAATAATATCTTCAACTGCTTTTTCACCAAATTTAGTGTACTGCTTATCATTAACTTCAATATTATGAGATTTTAATAAGTAGCGACCGCCAGTTGTTTTTAAGCGTTTATTAAAATAAGCTTTATGTTTAAATGAACGCTTAAAGTATGATTCAGATATCGTCTCTGTTAACCTTTGGAGCGTTTCATTATCCATGTGGATCAATCATAGTTAATGATACCTTACCTTTTTTATCATCGATATCAAGTATCCAAACATCTACAATATCTCCAACACTAACAATATCCATTGGATTCTTCACAAACTTCTTAGATAGTTTTGAAACATGTACAAGCCCATCTTGTTTGACTCCAATGTCTACAAAGGCACCAAAGTCTACAACGTTTCTAACTGTACCGCTTAGCTTCATATTTTTTGATAAATCTTCGATTGATAAAACGTCTGATTTTAGAATAGGTGTTTCAAATTCATCACGCGGATCTCTATTTGGGGCAATCAACGATTTTATAATATCTTCTAATGTTGGTTGACCTATATTCAATTTTTCAGCCATTTCCTCTATACTTAAGTGATTTAATGCTGATTTTAAATTTTCTGTGCCAAGATCTTCAGCTTTCATATTGATTTCATTTAATAATTGATACGTTGCTCTGTAGCTTTCAGGGTGAATTGAAGTATTATCTAATGGTTCACTACCATCGACAATTCTTAAAAAACCGATACTTTGTTCAAATGTTTTAGCACCTAAACGCTTAACTTTTGCAATATCTTTGTTATGTTTGATTGCTCCGTTTTCTTCACGATAGTTGATTATGTTTTGTGCAATCGTTGGTGATAAACCAGAAACATATTGGAGTAGTGAGCGTGAAGCTGTATTAACATCCACACCTACTTGGTTCACTGCTGTTTCAACCACAAATGTTAACGCCGCTTCAAGTGCTTTTTGATTAACATCATGCTGATATTGACCTACACCTATTGATTTAGGATCGATTTTAACAAGTTCACTCAATGGATCTTGCACTCTTCTACCAATTGAAACTGCACTACGTTCTTCAACTTGGAAATCCGGGAATTCTGTTCTAGCGACTTCTGATGCAGAATATACTGATGCGCCCGCTTCATTCACAATAATAAATTGCACCTTCAAATGATGTTCTTGGATCATAGATGCTACAAATTGTTCAGTTTCACGACTAGCTGTCCCATTGCCTATTGCGATAAGTTCTACGTCATAATCTTTAACAAATTTAACGAATATTTTTTCAGCATCTGCTTTTTTATTAATTGGAGGGTGCGGATACATCACGCCTTTTGCAACAAATGTACCGAACGGGTTAATAACTGCAAGTTTGCACCCTGTTCTAAATGCTGGATCCACCCCAAGTATTTGTTTACCTTTCATTGGTGGTTGTAACAATAAATTTCTTAAATTTTCACTAAAGACATCGATAGCATGGTTTTCAGCTTTTTCTGTTAAGTCCCCTCTTATTTCTCTTTCGATAGAAGGCATTATTAATCTTTTCAAACTATCTTTAATGGCATCTTCAATTATATAATTACCTTCATGATTTGTAGTTATTTCATTTTTGCGAATGAAGTTTTCAATGCCTTGTGTATCCATTTCTAATTTTACTGATAATACTTTTTCTTTTTCTCCACGGTTCACAGCTAAGACTCTATGATTAGCAATTTTTTTCACTGGTTCGCTGTAATCATAATACATAGAAAATGTTTCTTTTTCGTCTTCAGCATTCTTTTTCTTTTGTGTAATGATATTGCCATGTTGAAATGTATCTTTAAGAATTTTAGTTCTATATTTAGGCGCATCCGAAACTAATTCTGCAATAATATCTTGCGCACCTTTTACAGCGACTTCAATAGTTTCTACTTCTTCGTTTAAAAATTGTTGCGCTTTATTTTCGATTGTTGTGTCTAAGTTAGATTGTTTCAGCCATTTTGCAAATGGTTCTAAGCCTTTTCTCTTAGCTTCCGTAGCTCTCGTTTTCTTTTTTTGTTTGAATGGTCTATATAAATCTTCAACACGTTGGAGTTTTGTTTGTTTTAAAATATCACTTTTTAAGTCTGCTGTTAATAAACCTTGTTCTTCTACATTATGTATAACTTCTTCTTTTCTTTTTTGAAGGTTAACCATATATTGATATTCATCATCTATTTGTTTAATTTCTACTTCATCTAATCCACCTGTTTGCTCTTTTCTATAGCGAGCTATAAAAGGTACCGTGTTTTTATCCTCTAGGAGTGATAACACTGAATTAATTTGTTTTGTTGTGAAATTGTATTTCTCTCTTATAGATTGTATTAGATTACTATCCATAGAATCCTCCGCTCATTTATTTCTCTTTTTATTTTACTTTCTTTAACATTTTAACATATTTAATAGTAACCACTGTTCAAAACGTCATGCTTTATTAAAGTGATAGCAACTCGTATATAAATTAAAATAAGACAGCTCCCTAATTTATAGGAACGTCGCCTTATATTTTATTCAATCATTGATTAGCGGCTTCTTGCAATTTCTTGATTGCTGTTCTTTGCAATCTTGAAACATGCATTTGGCTTAAACCAATTCTTTCTCCAGTTTCTTTTTGGCTTAAACCTTCAATAAATGTACATTGAATAATTTGTCTTTCTCTTTCATTTAATATTGGTAAAATTCTTTCCAATATCATACGTTTTTCAGTTAAATCATAATTGTCATCTTGCTGACCCATAATATCTAATAAAGTAACTGTAGAACCATCTTTGTCTGCTTCAATCGAATGGTCAACACTTAATGCGTTATAACTTTGACCCATTTCCATTGCTTCTAACACATCTTCTTCATTTACTTCAAGTCGATCCGCTATTTCTGCAATAGAAGGAGAACGTTCTAACTCATTTGTTAATTCATCAGTTACTTTTTTAATACGAGGTCCAATCTCTTTGATTCTTCTTGGTACATGGACGCTCCATGTTTTATCACGTAAATAACGCTTAATCTCACCAATGACCGTTGGTACTAAAAAGGCTTCAAACTTTCTATCAAAGGATAAGTCAAATCGGTTTATTGCACCAATCAAACCAACCATACCAACCTGAACGAGGTCTTCATGATGAGATTGACCTTTTGAATATTTATATGCCAATGATTCGATTAACTTTCTATAATGTCTTACGAGTTTATCTTGAGCATCTTTGTTTTCGTCATTTTGATGCTTGCGTTATCCATTGGTTAATTTGTTCAGGTGATACATCATTAACTGATTTCGACTCTTTCGCCATTATTTCGCACCTGCTCTTTTTTAATATACTTTATCATACTGATTGTTACGCCTGATTGTTTATCGACTGTAACTTCATCCATTAAAGATTCAATTAAAAACAGACCAAGACCGCCTTCTCTTAGGAAATCTATGTTTTCGTTTTCTTTATATGGCCCTAATTGTGCTTTTGTCTCTTCATAATCAAAACTTTCACCTTGATCTGAAATTACAATCTTGATTTTATCATCGAAAATTTCAAAGCATAGATTAATCATACCCACATCTTCTGGGTTGTCTTTATATGCATGTTTTACTGCATTCGTTACTGCTTCGCTCACTGCAATCTTCGCATCTTCTATGTCGTCATATGAAGCGCCCGCACGTGAAAAAACGCCTGACAGTGTTAAACGTATTAAACTCACGTATTCTGCAGATGCTGGTAAACGCATTTCTATATAATCTTGTTTAAGTTGCATGTTATTCGACCTCCGTTCCTTCATTAACATGCATCAAATCTTTTAATCCTGTTATATCAAATAGTCGACTTATTCGATCTGAAACACCTAATATATATAATTCTTTATCATGTTGGTTTAACGCTTTTAGTGTACCAACAAATACGCCTAATCCCGTTGAATCCATGTAACTCACGTTTTCTAAATTTACATGTAAATCATGAGTTCCTTCTTGTCTCATCGGCACTAAAACTTCTTCTAGTTCTGGAACAGTATAAACGTCTAGTTCTCCGCCAACTTTAACCTCGTAATGAGTATCATGTGTTACCGTTTCGATATTAAGATTCATAACATTACACTCCTAATTATAGTCTCATAATAACTTCCATACCCTTAAATCAAATAACTTAACCTTAACTATGATAAAACTAATTAACTCTTTTTATAATTAGAATCGTTAAATCATCTCTCTTGTCAGGGTTTTGTATTTTCAAAATCGCTTCATATAAAAGTTGAACGATATCTTGTGGATGCATGTGCTTATACTTGTGAATCATCGTTAAAAGATGGTTTTTATCTAAGAAATCGCCCGCTTCATTTCTAACTTCTGTGACTCCATCTGTAAATATAATAACTAGGTCATCTAAAAATACTGGGATTTCTTGTTGCTTATATCTCGTTTGCTCGCTGACACCTAACACTCTACCTCTAACGCTGATTTCTTCAAATTCTTCAGTTTCTGCTCTATATACATATCCTGGTTCGTGCCCGAGCAGAGCTACAATATAATAAATGATTTAACTCTTCATATAGTCCATAAAACATCGTTACAAACATATTCTGATTGACGTTTTTCTCTACTACTCGGTTGAGGCGCTTTAAGCCATCACTCGGAAGTTGAGAATGACCATAAGAGTCCATGCCAAATTTTATCATACTCATTGCAAGTGCAGTTGGTATACCTTTACCTATAACGTCTGCCACTGCGAAACTCATCGTGCCATCTTTATGGTCTATTAAGTTAAAATAGTCACCACTTACTTTTTGCGCCGCTACTGATATAACACCGATTTGTATGCTATCAAATTGAGGAATATCCGTTTTAAGCATTGTTTGCCGCAAACGAGAGGCTAAATCAATCTCTTTATCGTGATATTGTAGACGATTTACTAATTGTTGATAATCTCTATAACTATACCCAAACCCTCTGACTACTTCTTTAAGCACATTAAAAGTTTCTAAAATTTGAGTTTCATTTAAATTTAGCACTCTGACATAATCTCTATGAACTTCAACTATATCTTCTGGTAATAAATCTCTTTTTATCACTTCATCTGTAAAGCTTTCACACTTTTTCATAAAATCAGTAGCATCTATAGTGTGCAAACTTTCGTCAATTAGCGCTTTATATTGATTTTTGAATTCTTCCATGTAGTAATTCCTCCTAAAAATACAAATATAAACCGCATACATCGGTTATAACATGTTTAAATGTACTATGTATGTAAGTAAAAATATCTTTTATAATGAACGCGCTTATTCAAATTTTTTACGTGTTTGTATGTGTTACTTGCTATAAATGATAAACTCGCTCCAAATACCTAAAAAAGCTTTAGGATAACCTAAAGCTTTTCAACTTAAAACATCCCACTCAAAGGTATTAAACCACAAAACTAAAATCCTTAATTTTCCAATAACAATAATATTGCTAATTAAGTGGTAATTACATGTTATAGGGAATCGATATATAATTCACTATTTTATTAACTGTTTTTTAAACCTTTGAAAATCAGGATTTACTATTTCTAACATTATGTAATCCTAAGCTTATATCAATAGCAACATTAACTTCTTTCATTTTACTTTCAGAAAGGTATGTTAATTTTTCTTTCAGCCTATTTTTATCTAAAGTTCTAATCTGCTCAAGCAGTATTACAGAATCTTTATCAAGCTTATACTTACTTTTTTCTATTTCTACATGTGTAGGTATTTTAGCTTTATTAATCCTACCAGTAATTGCGACTACAATTACGGTAGGACTATATTTATTTCCAGTATCATTCTGTATGATAACGACAGGTCTTATTCCCCCTTGTTCAGACCCTTGAACTGGTGATAAATCAGCTAAATAAACGTCTCCTCTTCTCATCATTCATTGTTATTCTTAGAGCTGAGGTAAACTTCATTGCAATCACAAGCTTCACATTCAAATGGAAATGCTTCTGCCGCAAGGGAGAGATTTAAATCGGCCATTTGAGAATAGCCTTCTTTTAATAGTTGTTCAATACTATGGTTTCTGCTTTGATTAAAACTTGCCATGAATAAAGACCTCCATGTTACTAAAATAGAATATATTGAGATTCGTTGTTAGACTCATAATAACAAATTTTACATTAAGTGACTATACTATTTTAGTAATTCATTGCGAATTTCTAGGTCTTGCGTCCCATGATAAATTCGAGGAAGCCTTCTATTTAGTCTACACAATACTTCATAATTAATAGTCTGTTGCTGTCGCCCCATAGCTTCTGCTGATTGTGGACTGTCACTATGGTGATCCATTAAAATGACTTTATCACCTGCATTAACTTCTTCAGGAATTTTAATTATTGTTTGATCCATACATACTTTTCCAATTACTTCGCATTGGTGTCCATTCACGTTTACACTAAATCCTGTCATCATTCTCGGATAACCATCTGCATAACCTACTGGGATAATTCCGATTTTTGTAGGTTCTTTCGCTGTATATATACTTCCATAGCTCACAGATTCTCCAGTTTGTAATACTTTAGTTTGCACGACTTCACTAATCCATTGTGCACTTGGTTTTAAGTGTACCTTCACATTTGATTTAACGTACTCTGAAGGATAATAACCATATAATGATATGCCTATTCTGACTGTATTACAAAACTGACTGTCTTTCATCAATGCACCTGCAGAATTTTGAGAATGTATGTAATTAGGCTTTTCTACCTGTTCAACAATTTCTTCAAAATATGCTTGTTGTTTATTCATCGAATCACCCGGCTCATCAGCACATGCAAAATGTGTAAACACGCCCTCAAAAACTAAATGCTCATGTGATTGAATTAATTCAATGACTTCTTTGTACTCATCTACATTTTTTATTCCTAACCTGCCCATGCCAGTATCTAATTTAGCATGAAGCCATAAATCTTTTTTATTATCAGTTGGAATTTCTTCAATAGCTTCAGCGAGCCATGCTTTAGATGGCACCGTAATTGCTACACGATGTTGAATTGCTTTGTTTATGTTATATGTTGGAATAACTCCAAGTACAAGTATTTTTGCATTGATTCCATGCATACGAAGTTCAATTGCTTCATCCAGTGTTGCAACTGCGAAAAACTCAGCTCCATTTTCCATTAATTGACGTGCTATTTTAATGCTACCAAGACCATAACCATTCGCCTTAACTACCGGCATAACTGTTTTATTTGGGTGTAATGTTTGAAATACTTGAAAATTTGAAACAATAGCATTTAAATCTACATTCAAGTACGTCGATCTATAATACTTATCAGACATTAAGTATGTACCTCCTATTTCAATAAATAGCTTTCGCTAGTTTTCTACAATAAATCAATTTTATAACAATGATGATAGGATAACCAAATTAAACATACTGGAATATAGAAAAAATTCAATAAATTAAACTTCTAAAATAACTTGGCTCATAGCATAATGTTCCGTATGTGTAATACTTACATGCACTTTAAAGCCTTCATAGGTAATACAAGGCTTACCATTTTCATCGTTAAAACAGTCAATATCATTAAATGCTACTGTTTTACCTAGACCCGTACCTAGTGCTTTACTAAAAGCCTCTTTACAAGCAAATCTACCCGCAAGAAATTCCATTTTACGTTGTTCATTTTTGAAACAATTAAACTTTTGTAGTTCATTGATAGTTAATATACGTTCTAGCAATTTATCTTGTCTGCTATAAAGTTTTTTTATTCTTGTTATCTCTATTAAATCTACACCTATACCGTGTATCATAAGTCTCCCCCAATCATATAAAGCCTGTAATTTATTTTAAATCACTATTATCTTTAGAATACTCAATATCTGAAGCTTCATTTTCTGTTACTTCAATTGTTTTATTAACATTCTTTATTTTGTACTTTAATGTAGCCGCTATATCTTTGTCGATAAGTTTAATCTCAGTATTTCCACCTGCTGTCGACAACGTTAAACTTGCTAATTTATATTTGCGCATTAAAATACCTTCGTGTGTATCGACATTTTGAATTCTGAATAACGGAATTTTGATTACTGAAACAAACCACAAACCATTTCTTACAATGATTTCATTTTCATCTAGTTTGTATCTAAAGATTTGATATTGGTACATTGGAATTAAAATAGCACCCAGCAGACAATTGAATTACGATAATAATCACACCAATAATTAAGACCCATATCATCGTATTGGAATTAAGCCATTCCAACCACATTGTATTAACAATATATATCGTTGCTAAAATTAATACAAATATCGTCGTCATGATATATGCCGAGAGGCGCATGACTGTTTTTCCAGATCTATCCATATAATTATATTCATTCATGATGCTCACCTCTCAAATACCAATTTTGAAGTGTTTCAACTTCTTTGTAATTATTAAATTTCAAACCCACAGCTTCATTTCCCGCAGCTTTTGCAATGATAAAATTAAAATGACCTAAATCACTATTAATTAAAAATGGATTTCGTTTAATTTCCATACCTAGTATTTTTCCATGCTTGAAATACGTGTTTTTGAATCCAAATGTAGTTACATTACGTACTACAAGTTCATCATTTCGTACTTTTAATCCAGATGATTTAATAACTATAAGGCTATGGATAATTAGCAGTAAAATAATAACTGTCGCGATAACAAATGACCATGGTGACCAGAAATGATTAACGATAGTTGCAATCACTAGCAATATGACTGTTTCTTGCCAAAAATACCTATGGAAACCTCTCCAAGGCATGCCCTGTTCCGCATTTTCAAACGCCATACTAGGAATAAGTGATTTAATGATTTCGAATGCTTTTTTACGTTTAATAAAAGGTAAGATCATAACATTTCCATCTAATGAAATATCGTCTTTATCATTACCATTCATATCGCTCGTAATCACAAAATGTATAGACGTAAAACCGAATAGTTTTCTTAAGAAAGATTGTTTTTCGACTACAGCTTGGACTCTATCAGTTGGCACTGTGATGCTTTTAACATTAAATAAACCATATCGGATATTTAATTGATTATCATTTTGTGTCACAGTGTAATTATAGTTTTTTATAATTACAATCAATGTACCCAATATATAACTTGCGACAACAATAGTCGCAACCATTATTAACACAATCACAAAAATTGCTTGAGAAATCCGCGCAAATTCACCAGTGATCCATTCCCATGGTATTACTTCTGAAAAGGCACCAATTATCGGTGAAATTGCTCGCAAACGCCACGCCTATCGCCCCACTCGTTAATGCCATAAACAATAATTCTTTAAAATTAAGTTTATATAAGCGCACAGGTTGCGATTGTTGCTTCGAAATATCTTCATTGTCCTCTTGTTCAGGAATTCTAGTTAAATCCAGTTCTTCATTTTGACTAGTTAATTCTTGCTGTTTTGCTTTAATTGTAAGTTGTATTAATTCACTTTGTTTTTTAGAAACAGTGTCCAAATCAATACCATCACTCGGTGTTTTGATTTGTAATTTCACGCCACCTACGATTTGATTTATAATGCCTTGTGATGTATCTAATGTTTGTATACGACGTATGTTAAGTTCTTTTCTTTCTTTAGTAAAGATACCAGTTGCTAAAATAAAATGATCATTTTCAATCCAATATGTCGTGTTATAAACTTTTAATACTTGTGCTACAAATGAAAATAAAAAGAAGGCAAAAACGATAGCCGGGAATATGTATGAAGTTATATTTGTAAAATCAAAATCCTGAATATTAAAGACTAAAAAAATAATAATCAAAAAGATATTTTGCTTTATAGCTTCAATAACACCCGTTAAATAAGAAATAGGATGTAATTTTTGAGGATTATACATCAAAATCAGCTCCTCTCAAGTAGTTGAGAGTTAGTAATTCAAATGATTTCGCATCATCTGTATACATCAGCGGAAAACTAACCCTGTGACCAGACAGTAATTAATGTAGTTTTAGAAAGTCTCATTTTTTTTAAAATTGGGTTGTTCTGTCTTTCAATAAGCTGTGTGCGTTCTAATTTCACTATCTTTTTAGATTTAAAGAAGAAATCGTATTTTACTTCTATATAATTTTCTTTAATTCTATAAAATGTATATTTAAACTTAATCCAGGGTCTGATCAATAAACGCACAAAGTTAAACGCTATAAAAGCAACGATTAAATATATAATGAAATGCCACCAATTAAAGTGACTCCATAAAAATATTAAAATAACCGAAACGATCAAACTAACAATAAATTCCAGTCCTTCGATTATGTAGTAATACTTCATAGCTTGTTTAGGACTTCTGTTAAATAGTTGGTCGTTAGTCATATACACACTCCTTAATTAAGATTTCAATTTATTATAACATAGCTTTTATAGTCATTTCATTATCCATTTAAAACGTATAAATAACTATTCTTGTTTTAAATATATTGCGCTTAATATTTATTGTTCATCATAGCTTTTATGACGCTTTTCTTAAAAAATGCAAAAAAAATCATCCCACGTAAGTGGAATGATTAAACCTAAATTTCATATATGATAAATTATTTTTTATTTTTGGTGGTCGGCGAACGTGCGACCTTTCATTGATTTCTTGTTGTTATTGTTTCTGTCAGAAGATTTTTCGTTCTTCTTATTATTGTTGAATCCGCCTTTTGAACGACGATTTTTATTATCAAATTTGTTGCCACGTTTATTGTTGCCTTGACCGCCACGTTTTGGTCCGCGACCTTGACGACCGCCTTTACCACGAGATAATGGTTTTTCAAATGTTAATTGAACATCAACTTCGTCATTTGATTCAACCAATTCTTGTAATAATGAAGCAACTAAATCAACATCACTATATTCTTCAATTAATTCTGAAGCAATACGTTGTAATCTTGGTTCATTTTCTCTAGACATCCACTTTTCAACTTTACCTTTAATATCGTTTTCACGTGCTTTAAGCACTTCTTTACGATGAGGTGGTCTCATTGCAGTCATTTGTCTCTTATTTGCTTGTTCAATTTGACGGATATAATCCATTTCAATTGGGTTCACAAATGTGATTGCTACACCTTTTTTACCAAGCACGACCAGTACGGCCGATTCTGTGTGTATAGCTTTCAGTATCTTGAGGAATATCAAAGTTATAAACATGGCTTACGTTTGAAATATCTAGTCCTCGTGTCGCAACATCTGTCGCAACTAAGATATCTAATTGATCATTTTTGAATTTCTTCAATACTTCCAAACGTTTCGCTTGAGTAATGTCACCATGTAAACCTTCAGCTTTGTAACCTTTAGAGATTAACGCGCTTGTTAATTCATCTACACGACGTTTTGTACGGCCGAATACAATAGCTAATTCTGGTTGGTGTACATCTAATAGATTCGTAAATGTATCGAATTTTTCTAATTCTTTTACGATTGTATAGTATTCTTCGATTTGTGGATTAGACATTTCATTATTCATTGTTTTAACAATTACTGGTGTTTTCATGAATTGTTGAACTAATGTTTGAATAGCTTTTGGCATTGTAGCTGAAAATAGCATTGTTTGACGTTGTGAAGCTGGAATTTTATCCATGATAAATTTCATATCATCGATGAAGCCCATGTTCATCATTTCATCCGCTTCATCTAATATAAGCGTATGGATGTCATTAGTTTTTAATGTACGACGGTTAAGGTGATCAATCACTCGACCTGGCGTACCTACAACGATTTGCGGTCCTTTTTTAAGCGATTTGATTTGACGGTCGATCGGCATACCACCAAATACAGTAACAACTTGTACGTTTAGACCTTTAGCAAATTCTCTGATTGATTCAGCTACTTGCATAGCTAATTCTCTTGTTGGTGCAAGGATTAATGATTGTACGCCTTCTTGGCCTGTCACTTTTTCAACTAGTGGAATACCAAACGCGCCAGTTTTACCTGTACCTGTTTGCGCTTGACCAAGAACGTCTTTGCCTTCTAAGGCAAGAGGGATACTCTCTTTTTGTATAGGAGTGGCGTCATCGAACCCCATTGATGCTAGGGTTTCTGCCATCTTATCTGAGAGCCCTAATTCTTTAAATTTTTGCAATATAATTCTCCTTTATTTATCTGTATTTATATACATATATGTTCACTTAAGTTTATTCAACTTCTTAATAGTACCACCTCAAGTATATAATCGCAATAAACCAAATTTGATTAAATGCAATAACTTTACTAGTTTTAAAATCTTTTAAAACAGCAAAAATACCGAAATATATAGGTTGTAAGCGTTTAACTTTCTTTCATAAACTTACTTTATACTCTCTTAAAAAAATTTATTAATTTATTTATTCTGTTAATTGTCAGAATATTTTACTTGTAAGATATGGCTTATTCACCCCTTATTTAACTTAAATTTTAAATCTTCTTTAACTGAACAATGCATTGGTATCGTTGTTAAGCTTAACTCTAAGTTCTTTTTGAAACATCGTTTTTTCAACAAGAGTATATGAGTTACATTTATAATTGTTGTCTTATATAAGTTTTCCCGTTTTAGCAAAATAAAAACGAGCAGTTAGATTTCTAATCGAATTCTAACTGCTCGTTTTTGGTTAATGTTTAAATTAAAGCTTCGACAACCTCTTCTAATTTCATTCCTCTAGAACCTTTGACTAAAATTTTATCATCAGGTTGAACATAAGCTTGTAAAGTTGTTATCAAAGCCTGCTTATCGTCGTAATGCTCTGCATACGTTACATAAGCTTTGGCCGCGTTACTAATATATTTTGAGGCTTGACCAAAAGTAAATAATGCATCGATATTTTTATCTTCTAAATATCGACCTACATTTTCATGCATCATCTGACTATCAGGACCTAACTCTAACACATCTCCAAGTACGATGATTTTTCTCCCTTTCATAGCTGAAAGGGTATCAATCAGTCGCTTTCATACTTGTAGGGCTCGCGTTATATGCATCATTAATGACTAATCTATTGTCACTGGTATAATGTTGTTCCATTCTCATACCAGTAAGTTCTACTTTACGTAAGTTGTTAAATATTGTGTCATAACTTAAGCCTAATCTTTTACCAACAGCAATTGCGATTGTTGCGTTCTTCATATTATGTTCACCTAATATTGGTAATTCGAATCTCTCTTCTCCGTTAATATTAAATGCGATACCTGCGTTTTCAATATCTTCAATCTGACAAACGAGTGTGTTGTCTTTGTCTTTACCAATACTTACTATATCTGCATCTTCTATTTTCGCAACGTGAGATTCTAATAATGGTTCATCACCATCATAAATAAAGACACCATTCTTTCTTAATCCTATTGTAATTTCAGCTTTAGCTTGGGCAATACCCTCTCTAGAACCTAAATCTTGCATATGTGATTCACCAATGTTAGTAATTACCGCTATATTAGGTTCCGCTAATTTTGACAATAGCTCAATTTCATTAAAACCTGACATCCCCATTTCTAAAATTGAAATCTCAGTATCTTGATCTAATTCTAATATTGTTAATGGTAACCCAATTTCGTTGTTATAATTGCCTTGTGTTTTTTTAACTTTAAACTGTGGCTTTAAAACACTTTCAATCATGTCTTTGGTCGTGGTCTTACCATTTGAACCTGTCACTGCAATGACTTGTGGCCCAACAAATTCTAAATAAGCTTTAGCTAATTGTTGTAATGCTTTGAGTGTGTGCTCTACCCATATCACTGGACCGTTTATATTTTCATCTAATGTTACGTCTTTTTGATGAAATACTGCACCTGCGCCATCCTTCAATGCTTGTGCGACGTATTTGTGTCCATCTACATTTTCACCTTTAAATGGGATGAATAAATTTTGATTGTTGATTACACGTGAATCAATAGAAACACCTTTAATCGTATGATCTAAATATTCATTATCAATGTCACATGGAATCCAGTCTTGGATTTGTTCTAAAGTTACTTCAATCATTATTCATTCGCCTCAGTCAATTTTGTATTTATTTTGTTTCTTATCTTCATGTTTTTCTTTCGCTAATTCAATTAATCTTTCAATTAATTCCGCATATGTTACGCCCATATTTTCCCAAAGTCTTGGGTACATACTATAAGCAGTAAAGCCTGGCATTGCATTTGTTTCATTAATAAAAATTTGATTGTCTTCAGTGACAAAGAAATCAGCTCGTAACAAACCAGAACAATCTGTTGCTTTAAATGCTTCGACAGCCATATTTCTTAATGTTGTTTGCACTTCTTCATCTAAATCAGCAGGAATATCTAATTTTATTTTTCCATCTTTATACTTCGCTTTATAATCATAGAATGCTACATCTTTAATCACTTCACCTGGCGCAGTCGTTTCAGGATAATCATTACCAAGTACAGCTACTTCTATTTCTCTCGCATCAATACCTTGTTCAATTACTAATTTACGATCAAATTGGAATGCTTCTTCAATACCAACTTTCAATTCTTCTTCGTTATTACATTTACTAATACCAACACTAGAACCTAAGTTTGCTGGTTTTACAAATACTGGATATTCTAACTTGTCATGTACAAGTTTCAAAATGTTATTTTCATATTTATGATATTCACTTCTTAAAAAGCTCACATAAGGTAGTTGAGGCAATCCTCTATGCGCGAATAATTGTTTCATAACAAGTTTATCCATCGAGCTTGAGGCAGCTAAAACACCGTTTCCTACATATGGTATATCTAATACTTCAAATAAACCTTGAATTGTACCATCTTCACCATTCGGTCCATGTAATACTGGGAAAACTGCACTATAGGCGTTCCCTGTGCTACCAATACTAAGTAGTTGAGAGATTTCACCTGCGACAACATCTGTTAAACGTAAAGTGTCTATTTCATTTATAGTGTCTACGATATTTTCTTTCTTTTTCCAGTCACCTTCATTTGTTATGTAAATGATGTCTATTTGATATTGATCTTTATCAATCGCGTTCAAGACATTTTGTGCTGTTAATATTGAAACATCGTGTTCCGCACTTTTTCCTCCGTATACGATACATACATTTTCTTTAGCCATACTTTAGCCTCCATATACAATTCTTAAACTACATCATATCACGATTCAATATTTTTTTGCATTTGTTTAGTAGTATAAAAACTTTTTATTTTTCAATTTAGTATATGGCACTTTACAATGGATTAAAAGTAATAACTTTAACTTATCAATATACGGTTATCTTATTATAATTTTTCAATTTAGCACCCTACTTCTAGCAATATACATAAAAGTTCGGTAAAATCTATATATATTACAAAGTTAAAGAAAACTAAGCTTTTCAAAGGAGTAAGAAATGAGTACTTCACGTCAATTAAAAAACAACCATTGGATACGGCGGGTCGACTGGACTTTAGTAGGCTTCCTCGTATTGTTAGCAATTATTAGTGTAACAATAATCAATTCAGCTATGGGTGGTGGCCAATATAGCGCCAACTTTAGCATTAGACAAATTCTGTATTATGTCTTTGGTGGATTCATAGCATTTTTAATCATGTTAATTTCACCTAAGAAACTAATGAAATATACATATTTATTGTACTTTCTTCTTTGTGCGACCTTATTTATATTAATCATTATTCCAGAAACACCGTTCACACCTATTATAAATGGTGCGAAAAGTTGGTATAAACTAGGTCCAATCAGTGTACAGCCTTCAGAATTTATGAAAATAGTGTTGATATTGGCGCTTGCTAAACTAATTTCAAAGCATAATCAATTCACTTTCAATAAATCATTGGAGACAGATTTTAAATTACTACTGAAAATTTTTGGTATTTCTGTTATCCCTATGGGGCTAATTCTACTACAAAATGACTTAGGTACAACGCTTGTTATATGTGCCATTATTGTTGGTGTAATTATAGTAAGTGGTATCACATGGAAAATAATTGCACCATTGTTTATTGCAGTATTCGTCTTAGCTTCAAGTATCATCTTATCTATTATTTTCAAGCCCTCGCTTATTGAGAATAGTTTGGGCATTAAGACCTATCAACTCGGACGTATTAGTTCATGGCTAGATCCTTATACTTATAGCAGTGGCGACGGCTATCATTTAACAGAATCACTTAAAGCCATTGGATCTGGTCAACTGTTTGGTAAAGGCTTCAATCAAGGTGAAGTATATATACCTGAGAATCATACTGATTTCATTTTCTCTGTTATTGGAGAAGAGTTTGGCTTCATTGGCTCAGTCGTTTTAATTCTAGTGTTCTTAGGATTTATGTTCCACTTAGTTAGACTTGCGACTAAAATAGAATTACCATTCAGCAAGTTATTTATTATTGGTTACACGGCACTTATTCTATTCCACGTATTACAAAATATAGGTATGACAATACAGTTATTACCTATTACTGGTATTCCATTACCATTTATAAGTTACGGTGGTAGTTCCTTATGGAGTTTAATGTGTGGTGTTGGTGTGTTATTATCCATTTCTTATCATCAACCGAAACAGTACTCACCTGACATTCAAAAAACAAAATAAAGAATGATTACATTTTAATTTCTACTTCCAACAAAAAGAACTGTTACAATCATCTCAATGATCATAACAGTTCTTTTTTTATACCAATTATTTAATAAAACAGCTTTTCTGTATAACAAAAAACGACTAGAACACACTGCTCCAATCGCTTAGTTGGGTAACTTTACTATTTCAATTCGTTAGCGGCTTTCACAGTTGTCGGCAAAGTCTGCATAACTTCTAATCTTGATTTTGTTTTCTTTATGTTTACCCCTAATGATGATAATAGTTTAACTACATTTTGAATCTTTTCGTTATCTTTACTCATATCATCACCCCTAAATTACTTGCTTCTACTATATCTTACCCTATTTAATTACTAAATACTACATTATATTCAAAATTTTTTTATTATAATCAAATATTTAGTCAATTTTATTGTATAATTACATCGTAAAAATAGTTTTTCTTTGTAAAATAAGTTTTTAAAAATAACAAACACCACTTAAAGTGAAACTATAATCTGTTTTCAGCATTTCAGTTTAATATAAAATTTCATATCCTAAATCATAAACTTCTTTTTCTAGATTATTTAAACTTGCGGGGGTTTCAAAATCAATGAAAATTTTGCCATTATTGCTCTTGATTTCGATATTAACTTGGTCTACACCGTGTAATTGCATAAGCCGCTGTTTGATATGTTTTTGCTGTGTTTCATTTTCTATACCAGAAATATAAATCACTTTTGTTTCCACTACGTTCACCTTGCCTAATCCTTCATTAATTTCTGAAATGTAACCAATAGTTCTTCCATAGCTTCCTCTTGTTGTCCTTGCTCTACTTTATCCATAATACAACTTTTCATATGATGGTCTAGTAATTTAGTAGCAACACTATTTAAAGCAGAACGAGTAGCTCTAATTTGTGTGAGTACGTCATCACAATAAACATCTTCATCTACCATGCGATTAATCGCTCTCACTTGGCCTTCTATACGATTTAATCTTGATTTTAAATTAGATTTAATTTGTTCTGAGTGATGCGCTTTTTGTATTTCCGCCATATATTACACGCCTCCTAATAATTTCAATTATATGTTATACCCCTATGCGGTATTAGTCAAATGATAAAACCTTATATTCATGTTACAATAATTAAGACTTTTATAGTACTTTAAATAACTGAAACGCATTTTGGAGGTTTAATATGATAGATATATTTTCTTTAACGTTTAACAATACAAACGTTATTCTTAACATCATTTTTCTTGGCGCATTTATATTAAACCTTATCTTTGCCTTCACAATTATTTTTATGGAACGACGTTCGGCGGGCGCCGTGTGGGCGTGGCTGTTAGTGTTAGTTTTCATACCTATATTAGGCTTTATCATCTATCTATTGTTTGGGCGACAAATTCAGCGCAACCGTATCTTCACTTTAGATGAAGAAGATAAAATAGGTATTGAAATGATTGTTAATGAACAATTAGAAGCCTTAAAGAACGATGAATTTTCAAAAGGTAATCATCAAATTGTTAAATTTAAAGATATGGTTCAAATGTTGTTATACAATAATGTTGCCTTTTTAACAACAGACAATGATATTGATATCTTTACAGACGGTAAAGAAAAGTTTGATGCACTTATTAAAGATATAAATGAGGCAAAAGATTATATCCATATCCAATACTATATCTTTAGAAATGATGACTTAGGTAAACGAATTTTAACAGCGCTCGAGCAAAAACTTGAACAAGGGTTAGAAGTGAAGATGCTTTATGATGACATGGGCTCGCGTAGTTTATCACTTAAAGATTTTAAATCATTTCGAAAAAAAGGTGGCAAAGTTGAAGCCTTTTTTCCTTCTAAATTGCCATTAATCAATTTAAGAATGAACAATCGAAATCACCGAAAGTTAGTAATCATTGATGGACATATTGGCTACATCGGCGGTTTTAATGTTGGTGATGAATATTTAGGATTAAAGAAAAAATTTGGTTACTGGAGAGATACACATTTGCGCATCGTTGGCGATGCTGTTAACGCACTTCAATTACGTTTTATGCTCGATTGGAACGTTCAATCAACACGTGATAATTTGAAATATGCTGAACGTTATTTTCCTGATGTGGATTCTGGAGGTACAATAGGTGTCCAAATCGCATCTAGTGGGCCAGATGAAGAGTGGGAACAAATCAAATATGGTTATTTGAAAATGATTACTTCTGCTAAACAATCTATTCATATTCAATCTCCTTATTTTATTCCAGATCAATCATTCTTAGACGCGATAAAAATCGCGGCTTTAGGTGGCGTCGAGGTGAATATCATGATTCCTAATAAACCTGACCATCCGTTTGTATATTGGGCTACCTATAATAACGTAGCATCACTTTTAGATGCGAGTGCGAATATTTTCCATTATGATAATGGATTTTTACATTCAAAAATACTGCTTATCGATGACGAAGTTGCAAGTGTGGGTACTACAAACATGGATCACCGAAGCTTTACTTTAAACTTTGAAATTAATGCTTTTATTTATGACACTTTCATAACGAAAGAACTTAAAGCCACTTTTGAAAAAGATTTAGCCTTATCCTATCGACTAACAAAAGAGCGTTATGAGCAGAGAAGTTTGTGGATTAAATTTAAAGAAGGCATTGCAAGACTCTTATCACCTATTTTATAATAATTTAACTCTGTCCAAAGTAATCGATTAACATCAATATTGCTTTGGGCTTTCTTTATTATAAAGTGAATAATCATATTAAATCACTAGCTTAAATAACTTTATTTCTATGAAAAGAGGCGTTTAAATGAATCCACAAGAGATAGTCAATTCAGCGCAGATATATATGGAAGCATTTCATAAAGATGATGCAACTGGCCACGATGTCGCTCACGTATTGCGTGTCGTTAAAATGGCAAAATACATTGCGCAACAAGAGCAAGTTGGAAATTTATTAACCATTCAACTAGCTAGTTTATTACATGATACGATTGACGCAAAACTAACTGATGCCGACCAAGCAAAACCTAAATTAACACAATTTCTGACTCAACTTCAGTCGCCAATACAACAGCAAGAAGCTATTCTACATATTATTGAACATATGAGTTATAAAAATGGAGAAAATAATGATATTTCATTATCAATAGAAGGCCAAATTGTACGTGATGCTGATCGCCTCGATGCTATTGGTGCAATTGGCATTGCTCGTACTTTCCAATTTGCTGGCCATTTCGGAGAACCCATGTGGATAGAAGGAGAATACAATGATACTTTGTCTAACAAAGAAATCGATAGTAATACTGTTCCGAGCATCAGCTATTAAACACTTTTATGAAAAACTGTTTAAACTTAAAGCATTAATGCATACACCAACCGCTAAACAGCTTGCACAACAAAGACATGAGTATATGGAAGTATTTGTAACTCAATTTTTTAATGAATGGTATTTCAAATAATACAAAAAAGGCGTCGTAGTTATACTACGACGCCTTTTTATTACAAATTTGTTTAAAATTCAAACAATTTATTTTTTCTTATTTTTCTTAGAAACAACTTGTGTGTTTTTACCTTTACTTGTCGCTTCAGCTTTGTTTTTCTCCATTGCTTCAATCATAGGTGCAACTTCTTTTTTAGCAAGTTTAGAATAATGCATATTCGCTACTTGTGTTTGTACAATCAAGAATGCGGCACTGACTGACCAATATAGACCTAATGCTGATGCAGAACTTAATGAAATCCACACAATCATAATTGGTGAAATAATCATCATCATATAACCCATTTGACGCTGTTCGTTTGGCATACTCTTACTTGAAACATAAGCTTGTAAGAAGTATAAGACACCTGCTATAATCGTAATCCAAATATCTGGTTGAGCTAAGTTAAACCATAAGAAATCTGGGTGTTCAGTGAAACCACCACTTGAAGGATATTTCAATACGAAGAAAAGACCCATGATGATTGGCATTTGAAGCAAGATTGGTAAACAACCTAACATGCTCTTCATCGGATTCATATCATATTTCTTGTAAACTTCCATCATTTCTTGGTTAGCTGCCATTTTTTCTTCTTGCGTACGTGAACGCTTAACCTTTTCTTGAATTGCATCAATATCCGGTTTAGCAACTTTCATTTTTTCACGCATCATGTGACTGTTTTTATAATTCGATAACATGAATGGTAATAATATGATACGCATCGCCAATACAATGACAATAATTGCTAGTCCATAGTCGTTATTAAAACTAGTTCCTAACCAATGTATAAGACTGTCCATTGGATTTACGAACGTATTATAGAAAAACCCATCTCTATTTTCAGGTTTAGAATAGTCACAACCTGCTAAAAAGACCATTACACCTAATAATAAAGGGAGTAGCGCTTTCTTCTTCATTTTTCCACCTCTAATGATTTATTCACATAGAATTTATTTTATCATACTCATAGGGAAGTAGAAAACAAAAAAAGAAATTTTTATACATTATTCAACAGTTTGTAAAAATTGTCTCACTGATTCACTTATATTTTGACTTTTAGCAATTGCCGAAATAATTGATATACCATCTGCCCCGGCATGAATTATAGATGGTGTATTATCTAAATTGATGCCGCCAATCGCAACAATAGGAAAATCATTAACGTAATGTCTTAATTGTGTAATCATTTCTGGACCAACCGGCAAACTTGCATCATCTTTAGATGTCGTTGCAAACATTGGACCGACGCCTATATAATCAACATATTTCAAATCAGAATTTAAGTACTCATCTACATCACCTACACTCAGACCAATGATTTTATTTTCAAATTGTTGTGCAAATTCATTTACTTCTAAATCATTTTGCCCTACATGAATACCATCTGCATCAATGTCTTTAGCTAAACTCACATCATCATTTACTATAAAAGGTACATCGTATTGATGACACAAAGAAAGTAATTGTTGTGCTAACTTCACTTTATCATCACCTACTAATGCAGTTTCCCCTTTCTCTCTATACTGAAATAGCGTTATACCTGCTTCTAAAGCTTCAGTTACAACATCAATAATCGATTTATCTTCTGCAACATCTTGCGTTCCACAAATAAAATAAAGTTTTAGTTTATTTTTATCAAACATTATTGCACCTCTTGACTGCGTATTAAATTCAAATAATCATCATATGTGACTTGATATAATGCATTCATTAATTCAACCATAAATGCGCCAGGCCCTCGATTATCCGAAATTTTTTCAGCTTGTTCAGCGACAATATTATATACAGTAACTGCTTCTACCAATTGATTTAATTGTGGTTGCTGGTTAGATTTTAAAAAGCTAGCTATCACAGCACCTAATAAACAACCCGCACCTGTCACTTTTGCAAGCATAGGCGAACCATTAGCCAGTTTCACAATTTTATCTTCATGCACTACAATATCTTCTTTACCTGTGATAACAATTGCTGTCCCAAATTGTTTATGAGCTTTTTCAGCAATATTTACAGCATCCAGATTCATTTCGCTATCTGTACCTTTCATCTGTGTATCATTATCAATAAGTGTTAAAATTTCTGATGCATTACCTTTGATAACTGCTACCTTTACTTCATTTAAAAATGTCTCACAAAAATCTTTGCGGTATTGTGATGCCCCTACAGCAACAGGATCAAAGACGATTGGTGTTCCAATTTGATTAGCTACCTTCGCAATTTTTAAAATATCTGACTCTTTATCTTTAGTCAGCGTGCCAATATTAATCAGTAAAGCATTTGCGTGTGTTAACATATCTGACGCTTCCTCTGGTGCTTCACTCATTGCAGGACTTGCACCTAAACTTAATAAGCCATTTGCGGTAAAATTTTTAACAACATCGTTTGTATAACAAATAACTAACGGGTTATTATTTCTGAGTGCTTCTAAATTATTCATCATCTAATCCTACCTCTTTCATATATGCAAAATGATTAACTGGTCCCCTACCTTGACCAATTTCAGGTGTGTGTTTAATACTTAAAGAAATGAACTGTTTTGCTTTATTCACTGCTTCATATATTGTTTTGCCTTTTGCTAATTCTGCAGTAATCACTGCCGAAAAAGTACATCCGGTACCATGCGTATGTTTTGTATCATATCGAGGTTCTTCAAAAGTATATACATTTTCTTTAGTGAATAAATAATCTTTAGCGAAGTCTAAATCCTCTGAATGTCCACCTTTAATTACAACACCTTTGCTGCCAATTTCATTAATGAAAATGTCACCTGCTTTATAAATTGATGCTTCATCTTGTATCGTTAATCCTGTTATTTCCTCTGCTTCAGGCAAGTTTGGTGTTGCCACAGTAGCATAAGGTAATAAAATGTTTTGCAAGTCAGCTTTAGCATCCTCATCCATCAACGAGTCACCACTTTTAGCTAACATTACAGGATCTATCACATAAGGGATCTCTGGATATTGCTTTAAATAATATTGTATTAATTCCATCATTTCTTTTGAAGCAATCATGCCTGTTTTCAACGCATGAGGCAACTCATCATCAAAGATACTTTCTAATTGCTCGGATAACCAACTTGTTTCTATGTTATGAATATGTTGAACGCCTTTTGTGTTTTGCGCTACGATACTCGTAATCGCGACCATACCGTATACGCCACAAGCATGAAATGATTTTAAATCTGCCATGACGCCTGCGCCACCCGTTGGATCAGTGCCTGCTATAGTTAAAGCAATTTTAGGTTTATTCATTATTAACCCCTCCATAAGGCCATTCTTCTTCCGTGAATGACATATTAAAAAATTTACGCTCATGAACTGTACTCTGTAAGAAACAATCTTTTATATCATCTTTCTCTTGTTTCGTACAATTTTGTGTCAATTTATCCATTAAATTATCAAAAACATGCACAAGTTCATCCATTTCGGTACTATAAAATTCAAACCATTTTGCCAAAATAGAATTGGTATTCAAAGTATTGTCTTGTAACGCTTGTTGTGCAATAACTTGATACACATATGGACAAGGCGCCATGGCGACAATTGTATATGCTCGCATTTTCTTTAGCAAAAGCATTAAAATACATATGTTTAATATAGTGATCGCCACTCGGTGGCCAAACTTTTTCTTTTACTATTTCATTGTAAGGTTCATTTACATATTCAGCCAATATTTCGTGTGCCTCTACTTCTCCATCAACTATAAATTGGATCTGCTCAACTAAAAATTTCACATCTTCCATTTGCTCCATTTTAGGTATAAGTAATGCGTAAATATTAGCAAACTCCTTTAAATAAGATGCATCTGCTCTTAAATAAAATTTAGTAGCATCTTTCGATAAATGACCTTGTAACATTTCTTGTATAAATGGATCATTATAGATGTCATCAATAATAGGCTTGGCATCTGTTTTTAATTCTTTTGAAAATAACACTTTAAGTCCTCCTAAATATAAAAAAACTACATTCCAAGTAAGAATGTAGTTAATTAATAGAAAGGCTAAGCAATTCAATTATAAATTAAACTACTTTCCTACGTTGGCATTAACCAAATCAGGTCGTAAGGGTCTGAACTAAATCATCTCAGCCATAAAGGCTCCCCTAGTAGATTTTCATATATTATTATTTCTTTAAACATAACAAATGTAGTATGACATTGCAAAAGAACGTACTTCAATAAAAAGTCTATGTTGTATATATCATAGAAATTGTACATTAACTAACTAGAAGGTGTAGTTATCTCAGCAGAAAATATGCACAAAAAAGTGCCAACAAAGTTTCTGACTTTGTTGGCACTGTTCTATATTATTAATAATTAATTACTGACTAAATTATGCAGTAACCCATTGTGAAGCGCCCGCAGTGTTATAAAGTTTAACTGCTGCCGCATCTTGTACTGATTCAGGTGCTTCTGTTGGAGATACACCTTGGTAAGCTGCTGGTGCTACTGAATCCCAAGTACTTTGTAGGAATTGGTATTTACCTGCCGCACCTGATGATGGGTTAACAGCGTTAAGGTCGCCGCCTGATTCACGTTGAGCAATTGCTTGTAAATGAGAGTTAACATTTACTGATGAACCACTTGAAGCTTCACTTGATTCTTTTGAAGCAGATTCTTGTTGTGGTTGTTGAGTTGTTTCAGTTTTTGGTGCTTCTTGTTGAGCTGGCTCTGCAGCTTGTTCAGCTGGTGCTTCTTGTTGAGCTGGCTCAGCCGCTTGTTCTGCTCGGTGCTTCTTGTTGTGCGGGTGCTTCAGTTGATCCTCCACCAAAGCTCCGGCTAAAGTTTGTACCATCTGATTCAAAGCTATAGTCTGTACCATTATAATTAAAATCTATGTCATAAGCGCCTTCTTGTACAGGTGCTTCATTTAATTGTTCTGAATTTGATTGCGCTAATTGAGCTAATTCTGCTTTGTCTACGCCTTGTTCTGAAGCGTCAGCTGAATTTACTGCTCCTGTTACGCCTAATCCTAGTGCTAAAGTTGATGCGATTACTGTTTTTTTCATTGTTAAAAAGTCCTCCTATAAGGTGATTAATTTATTTTATGATTAATTTGCAAGTACAACTATACCATTCAAAAATTCTTTGTAGGTTACAGTGAAATAAAAAAATAAGCTTTTTTTACAACCTAATTACATCAACAATACTCATTTTTATGTATATTTAAGCATATAAGCACTATCATGATAACCTTTTGTACTATTATTGGCCCTATAACCTTGTAACATCTTCGTAATTAAACTGATTATTCTGTATTATATAAATGCTATAACTCGCATTTTTAAGATGTTTTGTGAATTGAAATTTACAGTGCTTTTACATTCCTTTATTTTTTGTCGCATATATTTATGGATATAATATGTAAAGCTATTCCTCTAGATTGGGCATTATTAAGAGGAATAGCCTGAAAGAAGTATAATTGATAGTAGGATTTAATGTATATTAATTGGAATAGTTTAATGTGGGATAAATTTTAAGTGGGAGTTTATACAATTTCGTATATATCATTTTCTTGAATATTAATTTCGTTGAATGATTCATGTTCTTGCTCTAATGGGAATGGTTCAAAAAGTTCATCAGTTTCATTTTTAATTCGTGGAGACATGAATTTAATTGTTTCAATATAAAGTTCTGATACAAAATGCATCTGTCCTTCTTTTTCAAATTTACGTGATTGCATTTGTCCCGTAATACCTACAAGTGATCCTTGATTGATATACTTTTCAATATTGTCGGCAATTTTACCAAATGCTTTACAATACAAGTAATCACAGACTGTATTTTGATCTTTATCTTTATAGTTTCTATTTACCGCTACACAAAAGGTAGCTAATTTCTTGCCCTCCTTTTCATAAATTTTGGGATCTTTTGTTAATCGTCCTACAATGACGATGTTATTAATCATAGGTCACCTCCTTTGTGTTTTAATCATAATTAAATTTATAAATTGAGTCAAAACTCACTTTTCCATAAACTAAAAAGTAAATTACTACTAATTTCTACAAATTTCACCTTTCTCTTTTGAAATTACGTTATAATGATTATATAAATGCAATTATAGTAGATTTTAAATTAATCAATTGGATGTGAAGACGATGAAAACATTTAAAGCCGTTCGATTTCAAATCGTATCAGAAAATGGCGGAGTTACTGAATATGAATTAGAAGATGGAGTCATTATAAATAAAGAAAATAGTGGTACTGGTCAGGTTGCTTGAAATCGTCATTTCAGACTTCCATTATGAAACTATGAAACAGCATATGAACAATGAAGATCTCTTGGATATTCGCGTTGTCATTACACGTCCTGCTAATGACCACGCGCTATTTGACGCAACGATTAAAAACATTAGTCAATTAGATGGCACTATTTCTGTAGTTTTTGAGTGTCACATCTATACTTTGAGACAAGTTTATGCAGAAAGTTTATTAGAACAATTGATTGATGAAGGCCTAACTGGTGAAGAATTGAAAAAATCATTTAATCGTATGATGCAATCTAAACCAAGACTTAAAGATGAAAGATTCGAAAAGTAAATACTAAACGCAAAAATGCCTTAAGGATTTAGTGAAATTCACAAATCCTTAAGGCACTTTATTTATGCTTTATCTTGTATTGCAAATGTTAATTCACAACTACATGCAAGTTGACCATCAACAGTTGCTTTCGCAGTCCCTTTTCCAATTGGTCCACGCATCTTCGTTATTTCAACTTCTAACTGCAAAGTGTCACCTGGTGTGACTTGTTTTTTAAATCGACATTTATCGATACCCGCAAATAATGCAAGCTTGCCTTTATTTGCATCACTATTTAAAATAGCTACCGCACCTGTTTGTGCTAGGGCTTCTGTAATTAATACGCCTGGCATAACTGCAAATTCAGGAAAATGTCCTTGGAAAAATGGCTCATTCCCAGAAACTTGTTTAATAGCAACACAACGTTTGCCCTCTTCATATTCAATCACGCGATCAATTAATAAAAAAGGTTGTCTGTGTGGAATAATATCTTTAATTTGATTATAATCGAAAATTGTCTCCATCGTTTGCTTCCTCCAAATCTTCTTTCGTTGCGAGTTCTATATTAATACATTGAAGTATTATTTTTGTGTACGTTTGATATCGGCACCTAAAGATTTTAATTTACCATGTAAATCTACATAACCTCTATCTAAGTGTATTAACTCAGTAACTTGGGTTGTGCCATCGGCTACAAGTCCTGCTAAAATAAGTGCCGCATGCTGCACGTAAATCTGTTGCTTTTACTTGAGCGCCTTGAAGCTCACTTTTACCTTCAATTTTTGCGCTTCTACCTTCAACCTGTATCTTAGCGTTCATGCGTTTGAATTCTCCAACATGCATAAATCTATTTTCAAATACTGTTTCAGTCACTACTTTATGGCCGTCTGCTGTAAGTAACAGTGCCATCATTTGTGATTGCATATCTGTTGGAAAACCTGGATGAGGAAGTGTTTTAATATCTACAGGATTTAATGGACCATCTGCTGTAACACGGATCGTATCACCTTGATAATCTAAATTTACGCCCATTTCTTCTAATTTATAAACTAAACTTGTCATGTGTTCTTTGATAGCTCCGTTTACAATTATATCACCACGTGTAATTGCACCTGCAATAAGTAACGTTCCCGCTTCAATTCTGTCAGGAATAATCGAATGTTCCACACCATGTAATGCTTCAACACCATGAATAGTTATCGTATCCGTACCGGCGCCTACTACATTACCGCCCATTTCATTGATATAGTTTGCTAAATCAACAATCTCTGGTTCACGTGCTACGTTTTCTAATACTGTTTTACCTTCAGCTAATGATGCGACCATAATGATATTCTGAGTCGCTCCTACACTTGGAAAATCTAAGTGAATTGAAGTACCTTTCAATCCATTTTCAGTGCCGGCATAAATAAAACCACCGTCCATATGGATATCGGCACCCAACTCTTCAAAGCCTTTGATATGTTGTTCGATAGGTCTTGAACCAATTGCACAACCACCTGGCAATGCAACTTTTGCATGACCTAGACGAGCTAATAATGGACCCATTACAAGTATACTTGCTCTCATTTTACTCACATACTCATATGGTGCCTCTTCATTTAATTCCTTTGTAGCATCAACAGTGACAGATTCTTCTTCTTTATTGTATGAAACATCTGCGTTTAATGTTGAAATCACATTATTAATCGTCTCCACATCACTAAGTGCTGGTACATTCATAAGTTTACTAACACCTTTTGATGCTAATAGTGAAGCAGTTAATACTGGTAATACAGCATTTTTTGCACCTGATACTTTCACTTCACCAGTTAATCTATTTCCACCATTAATCTCTATCATATCCATCTTAAATCCTCCACTTAACTACTTTTATATTTCATTAAAATTCATCTTTTTTTATGTACTCTTAAATTATTATATCTGTAAACCAAACAAAGATACAGATATTTGAATTATTGTGCTAAATATTTTATTTGAGTTGAAAATTGTAGTAAATCTACAATAAAATTACTTACTGCTGTACCTAACAATATTGCTAAAAATATCATACATATTTGTACTTGAGCTGGATACCCTTTTTTAAAAAATTGCTCTAACCTTATTGAGTTAAGTGCCCAATAAGCAAGACAAATACAAAGCACATGTAAGATAAGATGTACAACTGAAAATTGTCCTAAATACTCCATAAGCCATACTCCTCACTTGATACTATTCAACTATTTTACACGAAATTGGCTCTAAAAGATACTTAAGAACAGCGATCAAACCCCTAATATAACTAAATGTTATATTTTGCTATTCCCTAATAGCATAAAAGATATTCATATTAAATATAAAGATAAAAATATTTTATGTATATCGCGTGATAAAATTTTCTATATAGTAATTAAGCCAATTTATTTATAGGTCATCCTTCAATAAAATTTACGAACTATGAGCATGTTGAAATTTTTTATAATAAAAAAATGAAGTCCCTGTTGTTAGGAACTTCAAATTTCAAATAATATTTATTGTAAGTTAGCGACACGAATACGGTTGTTAGCACGTTCTAACGCACGCTTAGCTCTACTAATGTCACTATTATCTTCTTCATTATTTATATGAGATTCTGCTCTAGATTTAGCTAATTCTGCTCTAGCTACATCTATTTCGTTAGCAGGTTCTGCAGTTTGTACAATAACCGATAATTTATCTTGTCTAACCTCAACAAAACCTTCACTCACTGCAATATATTCTGAACCATTATCAAAGTTAATTTTGACATAGCCAATTTCAAGTGCTGCAACTGTTGGAATATGTCCATACATGACACCGATCTCACCTGCAGTTGTTTGGAACACTGCAAGATTAACATCTTCTCGGTTGTTAACAGAACCATTAGGAGTGACAATATTTAGGCTTAATGTGTTCATTATCCATACCTCCTAATTTTTAAACTTCAACACCCATGTCTTTAGCTTTAGCAATTACTTCTTCCATACTACCAACAAGACGGAATGCATCTTCTGGGATATGGTCATACTCGCCATCTAAAATTGCTTTGAAACCTTCTACAGTTTTTTGAACTGGAACGTAAGAACCTTTTTGACCAGTGAATTGTTCTGCTACGTGGAAGTTTTGTGATAAGAAGAACTGAATACGACGTGCGCGTTCTACAGTTTGTTTATCTTCTTCCGATAATTCATCCATACCTAAAATAGCAATGATATCTTGTAACTCTCTATATTTTTGTAGAGTAGATTGTACATCACGTGCTATTTCATAATGATCTTGTCCAACAATTGTTGGGTCAAGTGCTCTTGAAGTAGATGCTAACGGATCAACCGCTGGATAGATACCCATTTCAGTTAATTTACGTTCTAAGTTTGTAGTTGCATCTAAGTGAGCAAATACTGCTGCTGGCGCAGGGTCAGTATAGTCATCGGCAGGTACGAATACCGCTTGGATTGAAGTAACCGAACCTTTGTTTGTTGATGTAATACGTTCTTGTAATTGTCCCATTTCTGTACCTAATGTTGGTTGGTACCCAACAGCTGAAGGCATACGACCTAACAATGCTGATACTTCTGAACCGAGCCTGTGTAAATCTGAAAATGTTATCAACGAATAGTAATACATCTTGTCCTTGTTCGTCACGGAAATATTCTGCCATTGTTAAACCAGATAATGCTACACGCATACGTGCACCAGGCGGTTCATTCATTTGACCGAATACCATTGCAGTTTTCTTAATAACACCACTTTCGCTCATCTCGAAGTATAAGTCATTACCTTCACGTGTACGTTCACCAACACCCGCAAATACAGAAATACCACCATGTTCTTGAGCAATGTTATTAATTAATTCTTGAATTAATACAGTTTTACCAACACCGGCTCCACCGAATAAACCGATTTTACCACCTTTGATATATGGTGCTAATAAATCGATGACTTTAATTCCTGTTTCTAAAATTTCAACTTTAGTAGATAATTCATCGAATGCGGGTGCTTCTCTATGAATTGGATCACGTCGAACTGAATCTTCAATTTTTTCATCTAAATCAATTGTGTCGCCAAGTACATTAAATACTCGACCTAGTGTAATATCTCCAACTGGTACGCTGATACTTTCACCACTATCTCGAACTTCTGTACCACGTTTAACACCATCAGTTGAATCCATTGCAATCGTACGTACTACATTATCGCCAAGTTGTAATGCAACTTCTAATGTAAGCGTGACAGTACCTTCATCTCTTTCAACGTCGACTGTTAAAGCATTGTTAATTTCTGGAACTTCATTGTGCTCAAAGCGAACATCAATTACTGGACCCATAATTTGTGTTACACGGCCTAATCCCATGCTTTTTTGCCTCCTTTAATAATTATTCAAGCGCAACTGATCCACCAACAATTTCAGTAATTTGTTGAGTGATTTCTGCTTGTCTAGCTCTGTTATATTCAATTGATAAATCATCAATAATCTCTGTCGCATTATCAGATGCATTTTTCATAGCAGTCATACGCGTCGCATGTTCACTTGCTTTTGCATCTAAAATCGTTCCATATATTAAACTCTCTACATACTGAGGTAGAATAACGCTTAAGATTGCTTCTTTGTCTGGCTCAAATTCATAAGAAGACATTTGACCATGTCCTAAACTTGAATCTTCTGGAGACAATGGAAGTACGGTTTTCATGGAAGGTGTATTTTCTAATACACTGACGAAATGACTATAGTAGATTTTAACCTCATCTACTGCTTCATCGCTATATAAATCTACCGCTTTTTTAGCGATCGCTTGTATTTCTTTAAATGAAGGTTGATCAGGTACTTCAACAAGTGAATCATGAATTTCATAACCTTTATTTTTAAGGAAGTCCACACCAGTTTGCCCTAATACTAAAATTGAATATTCATCTTTGCTAGCATGTTTATTCTCAATATCGTTAACTAAATGCTTCAATACATTTGCATTATACGCGCCGGCCAAGCCTTGATCACTTGTAATGACAATATAGCCACTTTTCTTCACTTCACGTTGTTGTAACATTGGATGATTTGAATTTTTATCTGCACCGAGCAACCGCAGTAATTGCATCTTGCATTTTTTCCATATAAGGTCTGAATTGATTTGTATTTCTTTCAGCACGACGCAATTTCGAACTTGAAACCATGTTCATTGCTTTCGTAATTTGTTTCATCTTTTTAGTTGATTTTATACGTGTATCAATCTCTTTAAGAGATCCCATTATCTCACCACCTTTTATTTACTATAACTATTATGCTTCTGTTTTACTGAAACTTTTTTGAATTCAGTAATAGCTGATTCAAATGCATCTTCGTTAGGTAAAGCACCAGAAGTTTTGATTTCGTCTAATAATTCAGAGGCATTTGATTTCGCCCATTGATTTAATTCTGCTTCAAAACGAGTGATATCTTCAACTGGAATATCATCTAAATAACCTTTAGTTAGAGCATAGATAATTAATACTTGGTTCTCTACAGGTAGTGGTTGGTTTTTATCTTGTTTTAAAATTTCAACTGTACGTTTACCACGTTCTAATTTTTGTGCAGTAAATTCATCTAAATCAGAACCAAATTGAGCAAATGATTCTAATTCACGGAACGACGCTAAGTCTAAACGTAAAGTACCCGCAACTTTTTTCATTGCTTTAATCTGTGCAGAACCACCAACACGTGATACTGACTGACCAGCATTGATTGCGGGTCTTACACCCGAGAAGAATAAGTCTGATTGTAAGAAAATTTGTCCATCAGTAATTGAAATAACGTTTGTTGGTACATATGCTCGCGATGTCGCCAGCTTGTGTTTCGATAATTGGTAATGCAGTAATTGAACCGCCACCTAATTCATCGTTTAATTTTGTTGCTCTTTCTAATAATCTACTATGTAAGTAGAACACGTCACCAGGGTAAGCTTCACGGCCTGGAGGTCTACGTAATAGTAATGATAATTCACGATAAGCCGCAGCTTGTTTTGTTAAATCATCATAAACAATTAATACATCCTTACCATCAAACATGAACTCTTCAGCCATAGCTACACCAGAATACGGTGCAATATAAAGCATTGGTGTTGGATCGGTTGCAGAAGCAGAAACAATAATTGTATAATCCAACGCGCCTTCTTGACGTAATTTTTCAACGTTTGTACGTACAGTTGAATCTTTTTGACCGATTGCAACATAAATACAAATCGTATCTTGGTTTTTTTGGTTTAAAATCGTATCAATTGCAACTGTCGTTTTACCAGTTTGACGGTCGCCTATAATTAATTCACGTTGACCACGGCCAATTGGTACTAATGCGTCAATCGCTTTAATACCTGTTTGTAATGGTTCATCAACTGATTTACGATCCATGACACCAGTTGCTTTTTTCTCAACTGGGCGTGTCTTTGTTGTGTTAGCAGGTCCTTGTCCATCTATTGGTTGTCCTAATGGATTAACAACACGGCCAAGTAATTCTTCACCAACAGGAACTTCCATAATACGTCCAGTACGTTTTACTTCGTCCCCCTCTTTAATGTCGCCGTAAGGGCCTAAAATTACGACACCTACATTTGACTCTTCTAAGTTTTGTGCTAAACCTAGAACGCCGCTATTAAATTCTACTAGCTCACCAGCCATAACATCATTTAATCCGTGGATTAATGCTATACCATCACCTATTTGTAGTACTGTACCTACATCAGTAACAGCCATTTCTGACTCATAATTTTCTATTTGTGAGCGAAGTAATGCACTGATTTCTTCAGCTTTAATGGCCATCTATGTCACTCCTTAAATTTTTATTTCACTCTAATAAATTGTTTCTCTAATTGTGCAAGATCATTTTTAATACTTGCGTCCATGACTTTCGTTCCAACTTTAACTCGGACACCACCGATAAGGTCTGGATTGATTTTATTTGTAATCATGATTTTAGAGTAATTTGTACGTGATTTAATTATTGTATCAATACGTTCTAAATCTTCATCTGACAATTCATATACTGATTCAACTACAGCATATTCCTGATTGTGATGTTGATTAAATAAAGCTTCAAATTCTATATATATTTCATGAATGTAAGAAAGATGACGGTTACTTGCAAGAATCGTTAACATGTTTTGTAAGTATTGATTGGCATGACCAAACACTACTTTTGCAAAACTACGACGCTGTTGTACATCTTTTTGTGGATCTGCATCCAATGCTTGTAATTTTTTTGTTTCAGGTTGTACTGCTTCGTTGATTGTTGAAAATTCTTCGTACATCATTTCAAGATTGTTTGTGTCTTTAGCAGTATCAAATAAAGCCTTGGCATATTTTTTTGCTATGATAGCCATTATTTATCGCCTCGCCTCTTTAATGTACTTTTCAACTAATTCTTTTTGATCTTTGCCTGAAATTTCTTTTTGAAGTACTTTTGATGCAATCAGTACTGAAAGTTCAGAAACTTGATTATTAATATCAGCAATTGCACGTTCTTTTTCACTGTTGATTTCATTCTGTGCTGTTTCAATCATGCCATTTGCTCTAATGTTTGCTTCATGAATAATTTCTTCATGTTGTTTGCGGGCTTGGACTTTAGAATCTTCTAAAATCTTTTGAACCTCATCTTGTGTTTCTTTTAGCGTTTGTTTGTTTTGTTCTTCTAACTTCTGTGCATTTAATTTAGCTTGTTCAAGCATCATCTATATCTTTATTAATATCATGTTCACGTTGATCCATTACACCTTTTAACGGACCCCAAGCGAATTTTTTCAATAAAGCTACTAATATAAGAAAAGTTACAAGGGTAACAAGAATTGTTCCCCACTGAACACCACTAGTGTCAGCCGCACCAAGTACGAACATATTTGTCGTAGCAGTCACTTACATAGACACTCCTTTCATTCATTATAATTATAAGTCATATGGATAAAAACGAACGGCGAAAGTCAACAAGACTTCGCCATAAAACTGGTTTAATTATAGTGACATGAAAGCGATAACTACACCGATGATTGGTAGTGCTTCAACTAAGCCAACACCAATGAACATAATACCCATTAATTGACCACGTGCTTCTGGTTGACGTGCTACACCTTCTACTGTTCTTGAAACGATAAGACCATTACCAATACCTGCACCTAGTGCTGATAAGCCGATTGCGATTGCTCGCTGCGATTAAATTCATTTATAAATCCTCCTAATTTTTCTTTTTAAAATTTTTTAATTAATGACTGTCCTGAACTTTATGGGACATGTATACCATTGAAAGCATTACAAAAATATAAGCCTGAATCGTACCAATAAATATTGAGAACCCTTGCCAAACAATTAAACCTGGGATACCTATCAACCATCCCCATGCTGGGAAACCGATAACTAAACCTGCTAATAAACCAAGCAGTAACTCACCCGCAAAGATATTACCGTATAGTCGTAAACCTAATGTCAATGTTGAAGTGAATTCTTCAAAGATATTAATAGGTAATAAGAATATAGGCTTAGTATAGTTCTGGAAGTATCCTTTTGGACCCTTCATTTTAACACCGTAATAGTGTGTTAAAAGGATAACTAAAGTTGACAATGTCAAAGTAACAGTTGCATCAGCTGTTGGTGATTTCCACCACAGTGTATGACCTGAAATTAATTGAAAAGGTAATCCAATCATATTACTGACAAATATGAAGAATATTAATGTAACAGCAAGGAAATGGAATTGACCACCTTTAGACCATGCCATGTTACTTTCGATAACTCCTCTTACAAAGTCAAAAACCCACTCTATAAAGTTTTGCTTACCAGATGGACGTTTCTTGAGGTTGCGTGTACAAATAATAGCTATGACAAAAACAATAAGCGCTGTAATAACCAACATCATAATTGATGATAGGTTAAACACGATGTCTAGACCGAATACATTCCAACTGACTAGAGGGTCTTTATGATCCATGCTTTCTCACCTCTTTCATATTAAGATTTTATTCCTTGTGTAAAAACGGTTTCAAAACCATTAACACATAAGAAATCATTAAACCAATAACCACACCAATTATATTTATATAGTCCTTATAAAAATACCAAATACAACATGCAAGAATCACAACCAAATATCTCCAAACGTTGCCCGTTGAAATATGTATATTATCTTTTTGTTTAGCTTTCGCTAAGTAAAACTCGAAAGTAAAAGTATTAATAAGTGATCCAATCATGCCTATGATAAGTCCTAAAATAAATGGCGAACTTGTGAAAATAAACACAAATAACAGTACAACTATACCATATAAATAAAATTGTATATACTGTTGAAAAATGATGTTGAAACGTTTCATTACTGTGCCTCACTTCATTTTTTCATTCAATGATGAAAACCATTTCAATCATACAGTTTTAATAATAATATAGGGCGGTAAAGGTGTCAATTCTATTCAAAATGTAGTTTAATTTTTTATACACTTGTCACAAAAACGACACATTTACCACTATTAATATTTAAAAAAACTAGGTTTTTTTGGAATTAGATGAAAATAATACTTTATATTTTCACAAATTCTATTTGATGCATTTCCATCACCATAAGGGTTGCGCGCTTCACTCATTGATTTGTACAATTGCTTGTCTTCCAATAATGCTTGCGTAGCATCAAAAATCATTTGCGTATTTGTACCAACAATTTTCAGTGTGCCTGCTTCTACACCTTCTGGTCTTTCAGTTGCTTCTCTTAAAACTAATACCGGTTTACCTAGAGATGGTGCTTCTTCTTGAACTCCACCTGAATCCGTTAATATCAAATAAGATTGATGCGCAAAATTATGAAAATCAACTACTTCTAATGGTTCGATCAATTCAATTCGATCATGATTAGATAAGTATAAATCTGCAATGCTTCTTACTTTTGGATTTTTATGTACAGGGTAAACGACTACTACATCTTCATATTTATCAACAATATCTCTTACTGCTTTAAAAATGTGCTCCATTGGCGATCCAATATTTTCACGTCTGTGGGCAGTTAGTAAAATAATACGTTTATCTTTATGTCTGTCGATAATATCAGATTGATAATGTTCATGTATGGTAGTCTTCATGGCATCAATTGCAGTATTCCCAGTAACTACTACAGTATCTGACGGTTTATTTTCCGCAATAAGATTTTCTGCAGCATTATTAGTAGGGGCAAAGTTCAAATCTGCCATTACCCCTACCATTTGTCTATTCATTTCTTCAGGAAATGGAGCATATTTATCCCAAGTTCTTAACCCTGCTTCCACATGGCCAATAGGAATTTGATTATATAATGCTGCCAAACTTCCAGCCGAAAGTTGACATGGTGTCACCATGCACAAGTATCATATCTGGTTGCTCTTCCTTAATAACGTCCTCTAATTTAGTCAAAATACGAGAAGTAATTTCAGATAATGATTGGCCTTGTTTCATAATATCCAAATCGTAATCTGGCGTAATATGAAAGCTTTCCAATACAGAATCTAACATTTCTCTATGCTGTGCAGTAACTACTACTATCGGTTCCAACTCAGCATCATCTCGCAATGCTAATACAAGCGGCGCCATTTTCACTGCCTCAGGACGTGTCCCGAACACAGTCATTATTTTCTTCATTCTACTCCACTCCTGGGTAAAACTATTTTGTTCCGAATAAACGGTCTCCAAGATCACCTAAACCAGGTGTAATGTATGCATGATTATCTAATTTCTCATCTAATGCGGCTATAAAAATATCTACATCTTCATGTGCTTCTTGTAATTTTTCTACACCTTCAGGCGCGACAACTAAACACATAAAACGAATGTTTTTCGCACCACGTTTTTTAAGAGAATTGATTGCTTCAATTGCTGAAGCACCTGTCGCTAACATTGGATCTACGACTACAATTTCTCTTTCTTCGATATCTTGGGGTAATTTCACAAAATATTCAACTGCATCAAGTGTTTCAGGATCTCTATATAGACCCACGTGACCTATTCTCGCTGCTGGTACTAAGTTTAAAATACCTTGTGTCATACCTAACCCAACTCTTAAAATTGGTACAAATGCTAATTTTTTACCCGTTAATCTTTTAGCTACCATTTTAGTAACCGGTGTATCTATTTCTACATCTTGTAATTCTAAATCTCTTGTTACTTCGTATGCCATTAACATACCTACTTCATCTACTAATTCTCTGAATTCTTTAGTCCCTGTATGTACGTCTCGAATGTAACTTAATTTGTGTTGAATAAGTGGGTGATCAAAAACATGTACTTTGCCCATAATTTACTTCCTCCAATTTTAATTGTATAAAGGATGTTTTGTAGTTAATGCTTTAACTCTTTCTTTTCCTTCTTCTAATGCTTTTTCATCTTCTGGATTTCTTAAAACTAAACTGATGATTTTTGCAACTTCTTCAAAAGCGGCTTCATCAAATCCACGTGTTGTTGCAGCAGGCGTACCTAAACGAACACCGCTTGTTACAAATGGTTTTTCTTGATCAAACGGAATTGTATTTTTATTACATGTAATACCTACAGCATCTAATGTTTCTTCAGCTACTTTACCAGTGATACCTACTGAACCTTTAACATCTACAGATACTAAATGATTATCTGTGCCGCCTGAAACGACTCTATAGCCTTCTTTAGTTAATGTATCTGCTAACGTTTTAGCATTATTAACTACTTGTTGCTGATATGTTTTGAAGTCGTCTTGTAGTGCTTCACCAAAAGCAACTGCTTTCCCGAGCAATAACGTGTTCTAACGGGCCGCCTTGAATACCAGGGAAGATTTTTTTATCAATTTGCTTTTTGTACTCTTCTTTACATAAAATCATTCCACCACGAGGGCCGCGTAATGTTTTATGTGTTGTAGTAGTTACAAAATCTGCATATTCAACAGGGTTTTGATGTAAACCAACTGCAACTAAACCTGCAATATGCGCCATATCTACCATTAATTTTGCCCCTACTTCATCTGCAATCTCTTTGAATCGTTTGAAATCAATAGTTCGAGAATAAGCAGATGCGCCCGCGACAATTAATTTAGGTTTATTTTCTTTAGCTACTCTTAACACTTCATCATAATCAATTTGTTCATTTTCTTTGTCTACGCCATACTCAACAAAGTTATAAAATTGTCCACTAAAGTTAACAGGCGAACCATGTGTTAAGTGACCACCATGACTTAAATTCATACCTAATACAGTATCACCGTGTTCTAATGCTACTAGATAAACAGCCATATTTGCTTGTGACCCAGAGTGTGGCTGTACGTTAACGTGTTCAGCACCAAAAAGTTGTTTGGCACGTTCGATAGCTAATGTTTCAGACACATCCACGTATTCACATCCACCATAGTATCTTCTGTTTGGATAGCCTTCAGCATATTTGTTCGTTAATACTGAACCTTGCGCTTCCATAACTGCTTCAGAAACAAAGTTCTCTGAAGCAATCAGCTCGATATTGTTATTTTGACGGTTAAATTCATTTTGAATCACTTCATATATTTCTTTATCTTGCTCTTGAATAAATGACATAGGTAAATCCCCCTCGTTCTGTATTAGTTATATTTTGCTCTTTCGCCACCAATTTTCTTAGGTCTTGAAGAAGCGATTGTAACAACTGCCTCACCAATCTGTTTAATACTTGTACGTTCTGGAATGGCTACATGCGCAATATGCATGCCAATTAATGTTTGACCAATATCAATACCTTTTGGCACTGTTATTTGTTCAACAACCATTGGATCTTGCATATGTTGGTAAGCATAAGTTGCTAAGCTACCACCTGCATGAACATCTGGTATAACAGACACTTCTTCCATTGTAAGGGGATTGAACTTAGACCTTTCTATCGTTATTGCCCTGTTAATATGTTCACAGCCTTGAAATACAAAAGAAACATTTGTATCATTCTCAATTTCCTTTAATGCTTCAAATATTTCTTGTGCTACATCCATAGAACCTACACTACCTATACGCTCACCAATTACTTCGGATGTAGAACAACCAATCACACATAATTCATCTGCTTTAAAGAAAGACTTAGTCTTTAACTCATTTAACAATAACTTTAGATCTTCCATTCTCCCACCCCTTTTAAAATAATGATTTAAAAAAAGTATTTAAACACCTTGATGCTATGAGACATACAAGATTAGACGATAGCAATTTCGCTATACGTATATTATTATAACGTATTTAGCTACTCACTCATACTACTTTAACAAAATTATTACTTTAATATTTTATTTTTTAAAGTATCTATCAACAAATTTAATTCATTATATATTTTATTATAATCATATAACGTTCCACCATATGGATCAGTGATTTCTCCTTCTTGTTGAACATATTCCGTGATTGTATACACTTTTCCTGCTTCTCCATATATTTGTTGTATCGTTTCTTTGTGCGATTGTGACATTGTTAATATTAAATCAGCATTTAAATCCTCTACAGTAAAACATTTAGCATTATTCGGTAATGGTAAATGATGTTCATTTATAATGCTCAGTGCGTTCTGAGACGTAGGCTGACCCTCTTGAGCAAAAACACCTCGTGATTCTATGATATATTCAGGCATTTTTGCTTTGGCAATACTTTCAGCCATTGGACTTCTACACGTATTACCAGTACAAACAAAAATTATTCTCATAGTTGATCTCCTTTAACAATGGTTTGACTTGCGGCTTTCATCATTCTATTCATAATCGCTACGGTATGATCAGTGATATCAAAGCCATAAATAAATGCTGTTTTAATTTGTTCATTTTGGTCGATATGATGCAATATTTTATAAAGGTTATGATTCGCACCTCTAATATCATTTTCATTTTTACACAATTCTATAAAAACGGACCCTTCAGGGACAAGCGCTCGCTTATCACTTGGAACGATAAATGCTGTTTGACTCCAATCTTTTTCTTCTGAAGGTTTTACATTGAATGCTTGAACAATTTGTAACGGTGTATCTGGCGCATAATGTTTATATTTCATTCCTGGTGCGATTGGTTTATCGTTATCAAAAGTGTTTGCTGTAGATACGCTATTAGGTAACACCGCTTCAATCATCGGTTTTGTTATTGAACCCGGCCTAGCAATTCTAAATGGAAACTGTGTGCAATCTAACACAGTACTTTCCAAACCTTCTTCACTTTGATCACCGTTTATCATGCCATTGATACGACCATTTAAGTCTGAATAAACGTGCTCAAATGTTGTAGGAGAAGGTCTACCACTTAAATTTGCGCTCGGTGTCGCTATTGGTATGTCTACAAATTGTAAAATTTGTCTGCCGATTGAATGGCTTGGCATTCTAACAGCAATTGATGATAAACCACCACTTACACTTTCACATAAGTATCCTTTTTTAAGCGGTAATATAAAAGAAATTGGTCCAGGCCAAAAATGTTTCATCAATAATTTAATTTCGTCTGTTATATCTTGTGTAAAATGCTCTATTTGTTTTAAGTCATGTATATGTACAATCAACGGGTTATCTGAAGGTCTACCTTTCGCTTCATATATCTTTTTGATTGCTTCAGCATTTCTCGCGTCCGCACCAAGACCATATACTGTTTCTGTTGGTATTGCAATCAAGCCTCCTTGTTCAAAGATGTGCTTGATTTCATTTATATCTGGAAATTGATTGATTTCATTTTTATACTGTTGTAAATCCCAAATCTTCGTTTCCATTTAGTCCCTCCATTTCTTCTCATGATCCATTTTAGAATAAAATAAAAAGTTATGCACTCTCATGATTTATCATGTTCAGTACATAACTTCTTATTACCACTCGAAAGAAATAATTCTATCGTTATTATTAATATCTTTTATAATTTGAACATCTAATGAAGGATATTTAGATTGTATTCTTTGTTTCAATGTTTGACCTTGTTTATAGCCAATTTCAAAAACGACCCTTGCATTCGGCAGAAGTACTTCCGGTAATTGATTTAATATTGCATCATAAACCTTATACCCATTATCTTCTGCAAATAATGCAGAATGCGGTTCATACTTCAATACTGTGTCATTCATCAGGGCAGCTTCACTATCATCAATATAAGGCGGATTAGAAATTAAACCATTTACTTTTATACCTTGTTCTATTAAAGGTTCTAATGCATCACCCCGCAAAAAGTGAATATCTACTTGATGATTAAGCGCATTTTCTTGCGCTACAGCTAATGCCGCATCATATAAATCTGTAGCATAGACAGTTAATGAACGATTCATCTTCTTGAGTATAATTGGAATATTGCCACTGCCTGTACCAATATCAACAATTGTATCATTCGAATGAATTTCGTGATAAAAGTGTAACATGACTTCCTCAGTTTCAGGTCTAGGTATTAAACAATCTTCAGTCACCTTGAATGTTTCACCATAAAATGATTGGCTTCCAACAATATACTGAATCGGTTCACCTTTTAACATTCGAACTTCAGCGTCGTCATATAAATTTAAATGTATATCCGACATTACTTCATCCTTATGCATCAAATAATCCGCTTTACTCCATTGCAATAGATCTAACATCAACCATTCTGCTCGAGTAGTTTCAATGTCTAGTTCAATGCATTTATTTTTTGCATTAGTCAGTCGTGTTTTATAATTCACCATTGTTAAGTTCTTTCAATTTATCAGTTTGTTCAGCTAATGTTAATGCATCTATCACTTCGTCTAATTTCCCTTCCATTACTTGATCTAACTTCTGAATCGTTAAACCAATACGGTGGTCAGTCACTCGACTTTGAGGATAATTATACGTTCTAATTCGCTCTGAACGATCACCAGAACCTACTGCCGATTTACGTTGCGCTGCATATTTTTGTTGTTCTTCTTGTAATTTCATATCAAATAAACGTGCTTTCAAAACCTTCATAGCTTTTTCACGGTTTTGAATTTGTGATTTTTCTGAAGATGTTGCAATGATTCCAGTCGGAATATGTGTAATACGTACAGCTGAATCCGTAGTATTGACATGTTGTCCACCCGCGCCACTTGAACGATAAGTATCTACCTTAATATCTTCGTTACGTACTTCAATTTCTACATCTTCAACCTCTGGTAGTACTGCGACTGTAGCAGTTGATGTATGGATACGTCCGCCAGATTCTGTCTCAGGTACGCGTTGTACACGGTGGGCGCCATTTTCATATTTCAACTTACTATATGCGCCTGATCCTGAAATTGAGAAACTAATTTCTTTATAACCACCATGGTCACTTTCAGCGGCTTCTACAATTTCTGTTTTATAGCGTTGTGCTTCAGCGTATTTAGAATACATTCTAAATAAATTCCCTGCAAAAATTGCAGCTTCATCTCCACCAGCAATGACACGTATTTCAACAATAACGTCTTTCTCATCGTTAGGGTCTTTAGGAATAAGTAAAAATTTAAGGTTCTCTTCTAGTGCGGGAACTTGATTGTTAAGTGATTGATGTTCTTCTTTTAACATCTCAATTTCATCACTATCTTTTGTTTCTTTCAACATTTCTTCTATTTCAACGATGTCTTCTTTAACTTGTTTATAATTGCGATATACTTCTACAGTTTTTTGTAGATCTGATTGTTCTTTTGAATATTTTCTTAAATTATCTGGATCGCTTACTACATCTGGATCACTTAACAATTCATTTAATTGTTCATATCTTTCTTCTACGATATCTAATTGATCAAACACTACATTTCCTCCTTCATATTATTACTTGGTGCGACAATATGATGCGCTCTGCATCTTGGTTCATAACTTTCATTTGCACCAACTAATATAACTGGATCATCTATTTTTGTCGGGTTACCATCAATCAACCTTTGCGTGCGGCTTGAAGATGCACCACAAACAGCACAAACAGCTTGTAGTTTAGTCACTTCTTCACTTACTGCTAGTAGGTGTGGAATAGGTTCAAACGGTTCCCCTCGGAAATCCATATCTAATCCCGCTGTAATGACTCTATGGCCTTTTTTAGCTAATTGTTCAACAATATTAACTACACCTTCTTCAAAAAACTGCACTTCATCGATGCCTATAACATCTGTATCTGACAAATCGTGCTTAAGTATCTCAGCCGCTGTCGAAATATTAATTGCTTCAATAGCGTTGCCATTATGAGAAACAATCTTATCTTTATGATAGCGGTCATCTATAGCCGGTTTAAATACAACTACTTTTTGCTTAGCATAAAGGCCTCGTCTTAATCGACGAATTAACTCTTCAGATTTACCACTAAACATGCTTCCAGTAATACATTCAATCCACCCGGAATGATAAGTTTCATACATTATGCGTTCCACCTTTTTCAAAACATAATCGATTCATTATAGCATATTTTTTAATTTGAAATATGCTATTTCTTCAAGATATTGAGTTATTTTATGTATAAAAATTATTAAAATTGTAATGTTCTCAATTAGGGACTTATATTTATAAAACGCTAACTAAAACAAAAAAGCATTCTCATATAATGAGAATGCCTTATAACAACGATTACTCGTCGCTTGATTTGATTCCGAATTTTTTGTTGAAACGTTCCACACGGCCATCCGCAGCAGCGAATTTTTGGCGTCCTGTGTAGAATGGATGTGAATCAGATGAAACATCTAAACGAATAACTGGGTATTCGTTGCCATCTTCCCATTCCATAGTCTCTTTTGAAGATTTTGTTGAACCACTTAGGAATTTAAAATTCGTAGTTGTATCTAAAAAGATTACATTGTGGTATTCAGGATGAATATTTTTCTCATTATTTTCAGCTCCTTTGCCCTGAACCATCTGGAACAGAGTTGTTTGTGAGTTTTTACCCAATACTTGATAATTATAATTGCTTTAAAACCAAAACGCAACCCTAAATCATATATTAGCTTGATAACACTTCGCTAATTTCAACTTAAATAATTGGTTTGCCTGTTTTAGTGCTTTCTTTAGCGACCTTTTGTAATTGCTCAAAAAATTCTGCATTATTTTCTGTACGTTTTAATTTACGTACAAATCTTTCTGTAAAATCAATTGAATCAGTAAACATATTACGTAATTGCCATAATGACTCTAAATCTTTTGAAGAAATAAGTAATTCTTCTTTACGCGTTGAACTACGACCGATATCAATAGCTGGAAATACACGACGTTCTGCCAATTTACGGTCTAGATGTAATTCCATGTTACCAGTACCTTTAAATTCTTCATAAATCATATCGTCCATACGCGACCCTGTATCAACTAACGCGGTAGCTAATATCGTCATACTGCCACCAGCTTCAATATTTCTAGCAAGCACCGAAAAATGCTTTTGGCTTGTGTAATGACGCAGGATCTAAACCACCGGACAATGTACGTCCGCTTGGTGGTATGACAAGGTTGTATGCACGAGCTAACCTTGTAATTGAATCCATTAATATAATGACATCTTTCCCTACTTCAACAAGTCTTTTTGCACGTTCCAATAAAAGCTCTGCAACTTTAACATGGTGTTGTGGTGGCTCATCAAATGTAGAATGCACAACTTCAGCAGATTCAACAGAGCGTTCAATATCTGTTACTTCTTCTGGACGTTCTCCGACTAATAATACAAATAATTCTGCATCTGGTTTGTTGATAGCAATAGCGTTAGCAATCTCTTTTAATAGAGACGTTTTACCAGCTTTTGGCGGTGCAACAATAAGTCCACGTTGACCCAAACCAATTGGCGTAATTAAATCCATAATACGAGTCGAAAAATTTTGTTTCGTTGTTTCTAAAACGATTCGCTCTTCAGGATATAATGGTGTTAACGCTTGAAAGTGAGGTCTTTTTTTAACTTCTTCTGCATTCTCGTCGTTTACAAAATCAACTTGTAGTAAACCATAATACTTTTCATTATCCTTTGGTTTTCTTACTTTACCAGTAACTTTATCGCCGCGTTTGATTTCAAAACGACGTATTTGAGCGGCAGAGATATAAATATCTTTTTCACCTTTTGAATAATTAACTGTTCTAAGGAAACCATAACCATCTTGTTGGATGTCATCTAATACACCCTCCATATAATAATTACCGTCTTTTTCCATTTGCGCTTCCATAATGGCAAGAACAAGTTCTTTTTTATTAAGTTTACTATAATTTGTTAGTTTTAGAGATTTTGCTTTTTGAGTGAGATCTTTTGTAGTGTAATTTTTGTATAATTCGTGGAACGATTCATACTGAGGTGATGTTCGTACTTTATCAGGCATTATCTTGCACCCATTTCATAAATAAGTTTTTAAATAACGCGACGTGCTACGCTACTTACTTTTATAACTATAGCAAATTTCTTATTTAATTACAAAATGTATTTCAGTTTTTATAAATTATAAAAGCAAGGCAGTTAAACTGCCTTGCTTCATTTAAATTATTTAATTACTGCTAAAATTTATTATTTGTAATAGCCAGCAATAGACTTAACTTCTAGGAATTCTTCGATGCCGTAGTCGCCCCATTCGCGTCCAATACCAGATTGTTTATAACCGCCAAATGGTAAGTCTGATTTGCGACCAGCTTCATTAATTTCTACTGTACCAGCTTCAATTGAACGTGCTACTTTGTGTAATGTGTCTTTGTCATTACCGTAAACATATCCAGCTAAGCCATATTTAGTATCATTTGCAATTTTAATTGCTTCATCTAAATCATTGTAAGTGATAATTGACATTACTGGACCAAAAATTTCTTCTTGTGCGATTGTCATACTATTATCAACATTATTAAATATTGTTGGGCGTGCAAAGTAACCTTTTTCTAAGCCTTCAGGTTTACCAGGTCCACCATAGAATAATTCTGCACCTTCTTCAATACCTTTATCGATATATGATTGTACTTGGTCAAATTGTTTTTTACTTATGATTGGACCAACTTGAGTGCCCTCTTCGCGTGGATCACCGACTTTAACTTGGCTGAATTTTTCTTTTACAGCTGTTAAGAATTCTTCTTTTAGACTTGCTCGGTACTAATGTTCTTGTACCCGCAGTACAAACTTGACCAGTGTTGCTAACAACTTTACCAGTTGCCGCACTTGCCGCGCCCTCAATATCTGAATCATCTAAAATAATATATGGTGATTTACCACCTAATTCAAGTGATACTTTTTTGAAGTCTTCAGCTGCTTTTTTCATAATGCTTGAACCAGTTGGGCCAGAGCCAGTGAATGACATCATTCTTACTTTCGGATGTTCGCTTAATGGATTACCTACACCTTGTCCATCACCATTCACTAAGTTAAACACACCTTTTGGCACACCTACTTTATCAAAAATCTCAGCCAAAATAATTGCGGCAAACGGCGTCTCTTCAGATGGTTTTAATACGACTGGACTACCTGTTGCAAAAGCGGCAGACAATTTCAATGAAGTTTGGTTTGTCGGGAAATTCCAAGGTGTAATTAAGCCAGAAACACCAATTGCTTCCTTCACAACTAAATCATCGCCACGACGTTCTTCAAATTCAAAATTATCTAATGCATCACGTGTTGCTTCAAAGTGATCTAGTCCCATTTGATAATGTACTTTTTCTGATACTGATAGAGGTGCACCTAATTCGTCAGTAATTGCCTCTATAAGATCATCTTTTCTATTCTTATATTCTTGTACTATTTTATCTAATAATGTTCTTCTTTCTTCTATTGAGCTGTGTCTAAATTCTAGATACACATTTTCTGCAGCGTCTACTGCTTTATCAACATCTTCTTTATTACCTTTCGCAATTGTACCTGCTACTTCTTCTGTTGCTGGATTAATCACTTCTAGTGTTTCTCCACTAGTGCTTTCAATCCATTCTCCGTTAATATATTGTTTAGTGAAATTTCTCATCAATAATTCACTCCCTAATTTGTGTTGATAATTATATTCTAACCGAGATTCTATATTTTTAAACATTAATGCTCACGCTATATGACTACAAACGTTGTTATTAAGCGTTTTCTAATCATTTTTCATTAATGATTAGTCTTAACAATAACCTTGAACCTCACAATTTATAAGTTACAAAATTTTTTCTTTTTTTGGAAACAAAAAAGAAGTCTATGACATGTCATAGACTTCTTCAGAACGTAGACAAACCATTTGCTGTAAAGGCATTTGGTTTATTTTTTTATAAATATAGCGTAATTTTAAAAATAAAAAGTGGTCTTTCAGACCATTTCTGGCCCTTTTATGAGCCACATTGCCATTTTCTTAAGATTCATGGCGAGCACAAATCAGCGTGGTATCCATGGAAACTTTTTTTATACCTCTATATCGTGTCCATCTCATACCATGTTGCTCTTTTGCATCTCCAAATCTTCTTTCAATTGTTTGGCTTCGCAATTTATATTGAGTTTTTATAGTATCAACAAATCTCAAATCTTCAACTATATCTAAATCATTTTGCCATACGTGTCGTCTTATTTGTTTGATAGCATCTTTACTCTCTGTACATTGATTTAACAAAGGACAATGACGGCATTTATTAGGATTGGATACATACAATCTGTGACCTGTTGGCATTGTTCGTTTAAATATCAATGTTTCATCGTTAGGACAAATATAATTATCATAGTATTCATCGTAGATGAAATCCTTAGTTCTAAAATAACCTGGTTTTCCTTTAGGTCTCGTGTAAGGCATTGCTGGGATAATCGTTTTTTCAAGTAAGTAATGCGCGTTAAAAGGTGTTTTATATCCAGAATCAACAGCTAATGTGATTGGCAACATATTTTTCACTTCTAATCTTTCAATCATTGTTTTGAGTTGTGTACTATCATGAACATTACCAGGTGTCACGTGTTTATCGATGATAAAGCCGTTTCTATCTACGCAAGCATGTAAGCTATAAGCAAATTGTTTTTCGCGTTTTCCTTTTACATAGTAACCAGAGTCTGGATCAGTCGTACTTACTTTTTTACTTTTGTATTCCTCCTTCTTTTTCTTTTTTATAGGCTTTTTTCCTTGAGATAATCTTTGTTCATTAATTTCATTATCTAATTCTTCTTGGAAATGAAGTGAATCTTTTTTCACTAATTCAGTTATATATTTATTTTTATTTGCGTTTGCCTTTATATGTGTTGAATCAATGAATAAAGATGAATGATCTATTAAATTATTTTTGATTGCGATTTTAAGAATTCTTTCAAATATTTTTTCAAATAAATCTGTATCATGAAAACGACGTGTATAGTTTTTACTAAATGTACCGAAATGAGGTACTTTATCTAAAAAGCTATAACCTAAATACCAACGGTAAGCTACGTTCGTTTCTATTTCTTTTATCGTTTGTCTCATTGACTTTATTCCAAATAATCTTTGAATAAGTAATATCTTAACTAAAATTACAGGATCAATTGATGGTCTTCCATTATCAAGACAATATTTGTCTTCGACAAGTTCATAAATGAAATTTAAATCCAATATACTATCTACTCTACGTAATAAGTGATTACTAGGAACTAATTCCGATATTGAAATCATTTCATATTGATCTCTTTTATCGATTGATTTATTCAACATTACAAACACCACCACTGTTTAATTTAAATATATTATATTATTTTTGTTTAAAAAATGGCAGTAATTTGTGCCGACTCCTGCGGGAAAAGCACTAGCCGAAGACTACAGGCTGAGGCTGTGCCCGCGGAAAGCGTGCACAAAAAAAGTGCCAACAAAGTCGGAGACTTTGTCGACACTCTGAAGAAGTCTATGACATGTCATAGACTTCTTTTCTTATTATAACGCTTTAAATCTTCGTTCATAGACTTTGATATTATTGATTTTCAAGTTCAATAAAATCTTGCGCCCACTTTTCCATTGGTACTAATGTCGCCGCTAGTGCATCACCTTTATCCGTAAGTTGGTATAATATGTTCATCGGGCTTGTAGAAACTATTTTTTTCTCTACAAGACCCCATTCACTTAAGTCTGTTAATTTTATACTAAGTGCACGTGGTGTAATTGTTTTCAAATCACGTTTCATATCCGAAAAATGAGCAGATTCTTCTGGACACCTAGACAAATAATTAATAATAAGACCATTCCAACTTCTACCTACTATTTTAAAGGTCTCTTCAAGATAAGGGCAAACCTCCATGGTCATCACCTCATATCGTTTTTATTCTATAATCTGAGTTACTAAAATATATTTCAAGTACTTAGTATATTAAGTATACCACATTTTTTAAATTTCTTCAGTCCAAATATCTGCACCTAATGATTCTAAAGTGCTCACAATATTAGTGTAGCCACGATAAATATGTTTTACATTGTAAATTGTGGTAACACCTTCTGCTAATAGACCAGCAACGATAAGAGATGCGCCCGCACGTAAGTCACTTGCATATACTTCTGCTCCTGTTAATTTAGATGGTTTAATAGTTGCTGTACCATCATCTGCATTGATATTGGCACCCATATTTTTTAGTTCATCAACGTGTCTAAAACGCGCTGGATATATAGTTTCAGTCACAAATGATACACCATCTGCCATAAATAATAGCGGCGTAATCGGTTGTTGTAAGTCTGTAGCAAATCCAGGATAAACTAAAGTTTTAATGTCAACGCTTGAATAAGGCGTACTACGTTTAATCTTAGCACTATCGTCGCCGACTTGAATATCAACACCTAATTCTTTTAACTTTACAGTTAATGGTTCAACATGTGTTGGGATAATATTATTAATTTGAATATCCTCACCACAAGCTGCAGCGATACACATATACGTTCCAGCTTCTATTCTATCTGGGATAACCTGATGATGAGAACCTTGAAGATGATCCACACCATTAATCTTAATCGTACTTGTACCTGCACCCTTAATATCAGCACCTAGACCAATTAAATATGTTGCTACGTCTACAACTTCTGGTTCTTTAGCTGCGTTTTCAATGACAGTATGACCTTCAGCTCGCACAGCCGCAAGCATAATATTAATTGTGGCACCAACACTCACAATATCTAAAAAGATATTTGCACCAGTTAATTTGTCAGCTTCAATTTTCATAGAAGTCTCACTAGATTCATCAATCTTCGCTCCTAAAGCTTTAAAACCTTTAATATGTTGATCAATCGGTCTTGGTCCTAATGGACAACCTCCAGGTAAACCAATGACACATTTTTTAAATCTACCTAACATTGCACCCATCATATAATAAGAGGCACGTAAAGACTCGACTTTATTATTAGGTAATGGTGCATTTTCAATGTCAGTAGGATCGACCTTTAATGTCATACCATCTAATTCTGTTTTAATATTTAAATCCCCTAATAGACTAACCAATGTTTCTACATCAGAAATTTCTGGAAGACCTTCAATTGTTACTTTATCTTCAGCCAGGATGGCTGCAGGTATAATTGCTACTGCACTGTTTTTAGCACCGTGGATGTCCACTTCACCTTTAAGTGTTTGTCCACCTCTAATTTTTATTACTTCTTGAGCCATTCGCTTGTTCTCCTTTGACTTGCAATCATTATTTGCATTATAAATTACTTTTTTCCAGTTTGCAAAGTACATCAGTCTACTAAAACTTTTTAAAATTAAAATTAAGTGATGCAAGTTACATATAAATTATTTACTATAGTTTTTATTTCCCATTATTTTATGTTTTAAATCATAATTATATATATTTTGTTTGAGATTTATGTAAATAGTTTGGCTTTAATAATAACCTCTTTACCAAACGATAGCAATTATAACATAAAAAAATGAGACTGGGACATAATTACATGTCTCAGCCTCATTTGTAATATAGATTAAATTATTTTGCTCGGTTAGATGTACCAAACTCTTTAATTTTACCAATAACCGTTGCTTTGATTGCTTCACGTGCTTGGTCCTAAATATTTACGAGGATCATACACTTCTTTATCTTTGTCTAATGCTTCACGTACTGCTTTAGCAGAAGTGATTTGATTTTCTGTGTTAACGTTAATTTTTGCTGTGCCGAAAGGAATAGCTTTTTGGATATCTTTAGTTGGGATACCAGTACCGCCGTGTAATACTAACGGTAATCCTGTAGAAGCACCAATTTCTTCCATTTCTTTAAATCCTAATTTAGGTTCACCTTTATATGGTCCGTGTACTGAACCTAATGCTGGTGCTAATGTATCAATGCCTGTTCTTTCAACAAGTTCTTGACACTCTTTAGGATCTGCATAGATAACACCTTCAGCGATAATATCGTCTTCTTGTCCGCCTACAGTACCTAATTCAGCTTCAACTGATACGCCATGTTCATGCGCATATTCAACCACTTTTGAAGTGATTTCAACGTTGTCTTCAAATGAACCATGAGAAGCATCGATCATTACTGATGTAAATCCAGCATCAATCGCTTCTTTACATTTTTCAAAGCTTGAACCATGGTCTAAGTGGATTGCTACAGGAACAGTGATTTCTTTGTCGTGCATTAACCCTTCAACCATTTTAACTACAGTGTAGAAACCACCCATATAGCGAGCAAGCACCTTCAGATACACCTAAAATAACTGGAGCGTTCTCTTCTTGTGAAGCTTCTAAGATAGCTTGTGTAAATTCTAAGTTATTTAAGTTGTATTGACCAACTGCATAACCATTTTCTTTTGCGTCTATTAACATTTCTTTCATTGAAACTAAAGGCATGAAAGTTCCTCCTTGGTGCTTAAAGCACATATTTTTACAATCTAATTATATCAAAATTAGAAAACTTTTGCATTATTCTAAACAATTGTAAGCGCTTTTAATTGTTTTTTCTTTTTAAAACCATAAAAATAGACGTTTTTCTGCTGATTTTTGTGAATTTGTTATAGTATACATCTTATTTTACAGTAATTATAAATATATAATTATGAAATCATTTAAAATAAATAATATGAATTTTGAACCATTTATAAAAACTTCAATTATTAATGCATAATGCTATTCAACAATTAAGTGATATAAAAAAGACGCATTGCTAACTATAACCTTTAATTACTTAGCTAACATGCGTCATTTTTATTTTATGTTTTTATTTAGCTTGTTTATTTTTTAAAGAAGCTTCAATAAATGCTTTGAAAATTGGTTGTGGACGGTTAGGTCTTGATAAAAATTCAGGATGGAATTGACAAGCTACAAAGAAGTCATTTTCAGGAATTTCTACCATTTCAATTAAGCGACCATCGGGGCTTGTACCTGAGAATACCATACCGTTTGCTTCTAACTGTTCTCTGTATTCATTGTTAAACTCATAACGATGACGATGTCTTTCTTCAATATTAGTTTCATTGTAAATTGAGTGTGCTAATGTATCCTCTTTAATATGACAAGGATAAAGTCCTAAACGTAATGTACCGCCTAGATCTTCAATATCTTTTTGTTCAGGTAGTAAATCAATAATTGGATAAGGCGTGTTTGGATCTAACTCTGCTGAGTGAGCACCTTCAAGGTTAAGTACATTTCTAGCAAATTCAACTGTTGCTAATTGCATACCTAGACAGATACCAAAGTACGGTACGTTATTTTCACGTGCATATTTAATCGCAGAAATTTTTCCTTCACTTGCACGGAAGCCAAATCCGCCGGGCACTAAAATACCATCTACATCTGATAATATTTCTGAGACATTTTCGTCTGTCACTTCACTAGAATCAATCCATCTTACTTCAATATCTTTTTTAAATGGATAACCTGCATGTTTTAATGATTCAACAACTGATAAATAAGCATCTTGAAGACTAACATATTTACCTACTAAGCCAATTGTCACTTTTCCATCTAAATTATTCACTGTATCTAGTAAATATTGCCATTCATCTAACTGTGTTTCGTATTTTGGATTTAACTCTAAACGATCAATCACGATGTTTTCCATATCTTGTTTGCTTAACTGTAAAGGAATTTCATATAGTGATTCAGCATCGCGACACTCTATTACACTTGCTTTGTCGATATCACAGAATAAAGCGATCTTATCTTTTAAATCTTGTGTTAATTCATATTCTGTACGAACCACAATCAAATCAGGCTGAATGCCTAAACCGCGTAATTCTTTTACACTATGTTGTGTTGGTTTCGTTTTCATTTCTCCAGCAGCTTTAATATACGGTAATAATGTACAGTGTACATACATTACATTTTCGCGACCTAAGTCACTGCGAATTTGTCTAATAGCTTCAATAAATGGTAATGATTCTATATCCCCTGTTGTTCCACCGATTTCAGTGATAACAACATCAGCATTTGTGCTTTCACCTGCTAAAAGTAAACGTTCTTTAATTTCATTTGTGATATGAGGGATAACTTGTACTGTTCCTCCTAAATAATCACCACGACGTTCTTTCTTCAATACGTGAGAATACACTTTACCGGCTGTAACATTAGAATATTTATTTAAGTTAATATCGATAAATCGTTCATAGTGTCCTAAGTCTAAGTCTGTCTCTGCACCATCATCTGTAACAAAAACTTCACCATGTTGATATGGACTCATCGTTCCAGGATCTACGTTTAAATATGGGTCGAATTTTTGGATTGTTACTTTTAACCCTCTATCTTTTAATAGTCTTCCTAAAGATGCTTGCTGTGATACCTTTTCCTAATGAAGAAACAACTCCACCAGTTACAAAAATAAATTTTGTCATGTTCTGCCTCCTAGTTATTAAAACAGTTTTTTTCAATCAATACCGATATTGACATCGAATTTTTAAACTCAATTGCTTAATTTTTTTGTGTAATAGCGTGTTTTACATATTATAATTATCATTTATTATTTTCATATGTATAAATTGTTGCTCTATGCAACTACCAAATTTCAAAGAATTTATAAATTTTTTATAGTCATTTAAATAAAAAAATCGCTCCCTCTCACATCGTTGTAAGGGGGAGCGTATAATATTTATACACGTCGTCCTAATTAAAGGAGCCCGAATAAAATTTTATCATTTTCACGAGAAAAGTCAATTAAATCTCTAATAATTATTTTTTAGTTTCTTCTTCGGCCTCTTCGTCTTCTTCGTCATCATCATCGAAGTCCTCATCTTCTTCATCAATAACAATGCCTTCTTCTTCAACTTCGTCCTCTTTTGGCTCTTCGGGATCATTTAAAGTTTCTTGATCATCAGTTACAGCGGGGATGTCATCATCGTCATCAGCTTCATCTTCACCAAGTAATTTTAAATTTTTATCTTCTTCTGCATCATCATCCAAAATATCGAATTTTTGAATCGTTGGCGCAATTTTTTCTTCAATATCATCTACTGAATACCAATCGCGTAATCCCCAAATATTTTCTCCAACGTTTAAAAAACGACCGTCAGTATTTAAGTCTGTATAGAATTGTACAATTCTCTGTTCTACTTCATGGTCTTCATAATGTCCAAGTGCTTTAAATTCATCGATGATATCGTATAAATTCATAGTACTGTTTTTTTCATTTAATAGCGTATAGGCCATATCGATAAATGATTTCTCATCAACCATTTCTTTTGTATAATCTTGAATTCTCATTATTTATTCTTCCTTTCAAAGGCATTTATCCAAATCCGTACTAAGTTCATCTTAAGTAATAATAACAAATGTAAATTATAAATGACAATTCGTGATTTCGCAATCTCTATTAATAATTTATATGTTTTTCAAATACCTTAAAATCATCCGCAGACTCAATTTCAACAAAATTACTATTGATACATAACGGTTTTAATTCATTATTCTCACCATATAGCGTAATTGTCAATAGACTGACATCGTCAAAATGTTTTCTAATATATGTTGAAAGTTGTCTCAAAGCACTTTCCGCAATACCATGATGTCTTTCTGCTTTATTAACCTCTACAGAAGAAATATTCATACGTTGCTCATGTTTTTCTACTGCGATAAATCCTACTTTGTTCCCATCTTTATATAAATCAATAATATGAATATTGAAAGGCACATCTTCCGTATTTGGCTTTAACTTCAATGACGATACATGGTTTGAATCTAAGTCTAAATAATATAATCTTTCTTTCCCAAGTGGCCCTTCTTCTTTAGTTGCAGTATGCATAAACCCAAGCACGTTCATAAACATTCCACGCACTTTCATTTTCTGCGTCAACAACTAAATATAAGTGATTGAAATCCGGAAATAAAGATTGTACATATTGTGGCAGATACATCATCATTTTAGTACCATAACCATAACCTTGAAAATTTTGGTTAACAGATAATGATCTAACATAAATCACTTGCTTTGGTGTATCGTAACCTTCATGTTGATAATACTGATGTAAAACGAAAAATCCTACAACTTCCCCTTTTTTATTCAATGCAATGTTTGCAATTCTATCTTTATCTTGCAATGCATCTTCCAATACTTCACTCGGTAAAGATGAATAAATTTGTTGGCGCTCGTTCAATTTAAAATTATAAAGTGCGTCTTTATATTTATCTTCATACACTTGAACTGTAATTCCTTCAAATTGTTTTTTAATAAACATATCTAATCCCCTATTTAAAACTTAGTAATTATTTATTAATACCACTTTCTAACTAATTATAACCTATATTAAACAGTTTAGTTTAAAAAGCAATTCATGAGCCAATTCACGCCAAATTGATCTTTAACTTGACCATGAATGGCATTGAAGAATGTTTTTTTAAGTGGCATATGAGGGTCACCTGATTGACTCAAAGCTTCATACACTTGTTGTTGCGCTTCTAAATCGTCAAAGGTCAAAATAATATTAGTATTATCATTACGGCATTCTTTTCCGTATGTACTTGATATGTGTAATATCACTGTTGTATTCATATGCAATTCTACATGTAGTCGTCGTCCATTCGTTTCGTTTAATATTTTTTCTTCTCCACCAAACGCATTTTTATAAAATTTTACCGCTTCATCAACGTCGTCTACTTTAATAAATGGGCTTAATTGCATCATGAAATAACGCTCCTTTTAATTTCATATTTGATTTTCCCCCATTTTATTATAATATTAGTTATAATGTAAATTTATTTGGGGGGAAATAGAGATGAAGATTGGCATTGATGCTTGGTGGAACTCTAATTAAAATAGTTCAAGACAATAACGGGGAACGTGTATACACAACAAAATCAACAACTGAAATTGATGATGTTATCTCATGGTTAAATCAACAAGATTGTGAAAGCATTAGTTTAACCGGTGGACAAGCCGCAGTAATACAAGAACACTTGACTTGTCCTTCGCGTATTTTTGTCGAATTTGATGCAGTTGCAAAAGGTTTAGAAATACTTTTAGTAGAACAAGAGCACTTATTAGATGATTACATCTTCACTAACGTCGGTACTGGCACTTCATTACACTTTTCCGACGGTAAGCATCAACAACGTGTAGGTGGTGTTGGCGCTGGTGGCGGAATGATTCAAGGGCTTGGTTATTTATTAACTGGTATTAAAGATTATAAGCAATTAACTGATACAGCTCAAAACGGCAATAGAGAGATTATTGATTTGAAGGTTAAACATATTTATAAGGACAGCGAACCGCCGATTTCAGGTGACCTTACAGCGGCAAACTTTGGCCACGTCCTACATAATTTGGACGCTGATTTTACAGATGCTGATAAATTAGCCTCTGTTATAGGTGTTGTCGGGGAAGTTATTACTACAATGTCTATTACTGTTGCTAGAGAAAACAATACTGAAAATGTAGCTTATATTGGCTCATCTTTTCATAATAACGATCTATTAAAAAAAGTTGTTACAGATTATACAATACTTCGTGGATTTAAACCTTATTATATTGAACATGGTGCATTCTCTGGTGCATTAGGTGCAATTCATTTATAAATTTAAACATAAAAAAGCAGTTTCCTACTTGTTCAGTAGAAACTGCTTTTATTAGTAATTCAAAATATTTATGGTTCAAATTACTATTTATACTTTCAAAACAAACCATCATAATTACCATTATTCAAATAATATAAAAACAAAATACTAGCGTATTCAAACGCATTTAGAAATAATTAAAATGTAAGTTGATCAATCACTTTTTGAGCAGATACAACTGTGCCTACGACCCCAGATTTTAAGTCTATTGCTACAGCTTTATCATCATCTCGTAAATTATCCAACCATTCAGCGAATACTTCCCCTTCGATTTCGATAATTTCACATTCTTCAAAGTCTTCATCCCTTACCTTTTCAGCTCTACTTTTAATGCTCCAAACAGGCATAATTTGTGGTCTTTGGTGTTCATCATCACTAATCAATATAAAATGTTTTTCTTTTTGATTAGATAAACCAAATACTGCATCCTCTTTAGAAACATCTTTCACAAATTCTTTCAAACGAATATTGTCTAAATCAGACATTAACTCATTTGTAATTTCTACAATATTAATCAATTCTCCATCTGTAGTACTAGTAGCATCAATGAGTACTTCTTCGCCTTCTTCAAATAAGTTATCCATTTCATATGTTACAAAACGGTCTATATCAATTTTCTTTATATGGGTGTAGTCAATATTAAGCTTCTTCAAAAAAGTTTCCGCCTTTGATTTTTCTGACCACGCACACACTACGTTTTTTCCCAATACTTCATGTCTAATTAATTCTTTTGATTTTGTAGCTACGTAAAAGACTTCATTGACTAAAATTTCTTGGAAAAATGAATTTTGTTTATAAGACATCATAGCACCTTCAATTCATTTATAATATTTACCTATACTTAAAATATAAATGACTCTTATACTCTAGTCAATTAACGTCTAATGCAATTCACTAGAGTTATTCATTATATTTGTGAATAGTTGTTCTAATTTGCTTCTAAATCTTTTAAAAATTGTTGCTCCATTTTTTCTACACTTGCTTTATTTTCCCCATGCCATATGCAACCAAACCTTGATTTAACAACTTCATTATCAAACCAATCTCCGTCATAATAAGATAACGGGAATAATACACCTTTATTAACATACTTCATAATTGTATTGAAAAATTTTGAATTATCTACTTGTGACAAATAACTATAAAATTTATGATAACCTTCTTGAAGAAACGGTTCTAGCAACAACATACTTGTTGAGCCATTTTGTCTAAAATTCAAATCTATCGCAAAAATGTCATCGTTGCTATCTACCAAAAGGTCAAAACCCGCTATTCCAAAATATCCATTCGACACACCGACCTCCATAATCTCTTTCCCTGCTTGAATTACAGCGTCAGGCACATCTTGTACATTTTCGTTTCCATTATAATGTCCATATTCATTGGTTAACTGTTCAGAAGTACCAATATAACGCACACCAGTATACTTTGAATATGCATATTGAACACAATAATTTGCAACTGCTTCTACTTTTTGTTCGATGATCATCGTATCAGTTTCGTTTTTAGCATTTTCAATGCGCAACTTTGCTTGTTCTAAATCAGCCTCATTATAACAAATCATCACACCATATCCACCCGCTGTTGGTAGGTCGTCTCCAGGTTTCAATACAAATGGATACTCCCATTTTGCTACTGCTTTTACAAAATCATCTATATCAACAACTTCTCTTGTAGGTAGATATTTATGGTTTGTCCATTCTGGTATGCGTGCTTTATTATTTAAAGCTACAAAAATATCCTTATCCAAGGCATAATACTTTTTATTCAAAATATCTTCACCATGAATGTATTGAAAGTAAACTTTTTTATAATCATGTGCCAAATCTTGTATCAATTGTTCATAGCTACTTTGATCTTCAAACTTAAGAATATTTGTTGGCATACCTTTACCAATTGCTTCAAATAGCATTTTTAATTTATCCGTTACGCTTGCTTCATGTACGATTACAGGCATCTCATTAGCAATAATCAGCTCTCTACCAGTCAAAAAATTAGATTGATGTACTTCGGGTTCTAACCAAGGATTTGATATATAAGATGGTCTAGAAGTATAAACAATATGTGAATCGTAAAGATCACTAAGTGTTAATGTAGGTCTTAGAGAGCTTTGATTTGTCATTTTTTGTGCCCCTTTGTATATTGATATTGTTCGATGATTTCTTCAAACAATGGCTTGTTTTCTATGAGTTCTTGCCCCATTAAAGCGAGGATTTTGGCACCTCTAATTAATGCTTGATCACCATGGGTACTACCTGTTGCTTCACGGAAACGATGTGTATGACCAACTAAATTTCGTGAACCAATTTTGATATGAGGATGAATTGTTGGTATACAATGACTGACATTACCAGTATCCGTGGAACCATATCCAAAATCATCATCTATAACTGCTTCACCCATTTCAGTGGCATATTTCGCAAATAAGTCATCTAATTTAGAAGTTTTAATAAATTCATTGACTCCATTTTGTATTGGTCCAAATTCAAAGTCACAATCTGTTTGTAGCGTTGCGCCTTTTGCTATCTGTCCAACACGTTCAGTCAAAACATCTAGCTCTTTTCGAGACGTAGCCCTCGTATAAAAACGTGCATGTGTAAAATCAGGTATAATATTCGCTGCTTTACCACCATCCAGTATCACACCATGCACACGTTGGCGGCTTTTGATGTGTTGTCTTAATTGCGCTACCCCATTGAAATAAGAAATCATCGCATCTAAAGCATTTCTTGCTTCATCTGCATTTTCAGATGCATGTGTACTTTTACCATAAAATTTTATATCTAAAACATCGACTGCTAATGTATCTATCGTTCGATATGTCTCATTCCCAGGATGGACCATGAGCGCAATGTCCAACTCATCTATAACACCTGCTTTAACATAAGTCGCTTTAGCACTGCCGTTTTCACCGCCTTCTTCTGCTTGGACAACCTAAGACGATAATTTTACCACCAATCTTATCAATCACTTGTTTCAAAGCAACACCCGCTAGTACACTGGCAGTGCCAATAATATTGTGACCACAAGCATGTCCTAAGCCTGGCAAAGCATCATATTCTGCTAAAAATCCAATTGTCGGCCCTTCTATACCTGAGTCGTATCGTGCAATAAATCCTGTTGCATGACCTGCTATATCGGTTTCTACTTCAAAATCATGCGCTATTAAATCTTCAATCAAAGTTCTCGAAGCAAAAATCTCTTCATTTCCTAATTCTGGTCTTTGATGTATCTGATGACTCATTTCTAAGTATTTATGATTTTCATTTTCTATATAATCTAAAATAATTTGTTTTTTCTCCATCGTTTGCACTCTACCTCCTGAATTACCAAAACACTATCAACTTCCAAACGCTATGCATTAAGTAATTTTATAGATAACACCACATATCATGCTAAATATTTATATCGTGTTTAATTATTATTTATTCTATCGGGTTTGTCGTCTTCTGTCATTCCTTTTCTGAATTTTAAAATAAATTAGTATTTACCGCTTTATATTTATACCCGTTTCAGAAATTGTAAATACATTGCGGTCTTGTTACAATTAACTTAATTATAATATTAGGAGGATATGACATGCCAAAAATGAACGTTGAAAGCTTCAATTTAGATCATACGATAGTATCTGCACCATTTGTCAGACTAGCTGGTAAAATGGAAGGCGCTAACGGTGATGTTATTCATAAATATGATATCCGTTTCAAACAACCGAACAAAGAGCATATGGATATGCCTGGTTTACACTCCCTAGAACATTTGATGGCCGAGAATATCAGAAACCATTCAGATAAAGTAGTTGATATTAGCCCAATGGGTTGTCAAACTGGCTTCTATGTTTCATTCATTAACCATGATGATTATGAAGATGTCTTAAACATCATCGAACAGACAATCAATGATGTATTAAACGCTACAGAAGTACCGCTTGTAACGAAGTACAATGTGGTTAGGCAGCAAGTCACTCTCTTGAAGGCGCTAAAGAAATTGCACAAACTTTCTTAGATCAAAAATCAGTATGGCAAGATGTATACGGAGAAAACAAATAATCATACTATCCTATAATTAACTTAAGATAACTGTGAGTTCATTTATTCCAAACTTAATTATGTTGCATAAAAAAGTGGCTGTTAGAGTTCCAATAAGGATACTAACAGCCACTTTCTTTATTTAACCTATCATAGCTTACTAATCATTTTTATCATGATAAATTGTAATGGTAAACGGCCATACAAAGCCCATTTAGGTAATTGTTTACCGACTAGCGGTAAATTTTTACGTGCCATATAAATATTAGCTGGGAATACAGCCCATAAAAAAGCATTTATCGTTTTTTCAAACATGTTGAAGGTCTGCTTGATTAATAATAATAAACCAAACACGATTTCAAACACACCTGTGATTAAAACTGCAGCTTTTCTAAATGGTAAATATTCAGGTACAATATTTCTAAAATTTTCTTCATCTTTAAAATGAAGCACGCCGCCTACGCTAAAACCAATGCCAAATAAAATTCTAATTATTTTCTTCATTACTCAATGCCCATTTCTTTTAAATAGCTTCTTCCGTACTCTGGTAATTTCACATTAAAATTATCAGCAATCGTTGCACCTAGCGAACTAAATGTAGTATCTACCGATAATTCATGATATTCAGCAATTTTCGGACTAAACATTAAAACTGGGATATACTCTCTTGTATGATCTGTACCTTCAGCAGTAGGATCATTACCATGATCAGCAGTGATAATGACTAAATCATCTTCTTGTAAATGCTCCATAAGTTCAGGTAAACGCTCATCAAAATCTTTAATCGCTTGTGCATAACCTGCTTTATCACGACGATGTCCGTATAAGGCATCAAAATCCACAAGATTTAAAAAGCTTAGTCCATTAAAATCACGTTGTACTGTTTCTATTAATTTGTCCATACCGTCCATATTATCTTTTGTACGAACCGCTTCAGTCACACCTTCACCATCGAAAATGTCATTTATTTTTCCTAAAGCAATAACATCATAGCCGCCGTCTTGTAATTCATTCATAACTGTTCTACCAAAAGGTTTTAAAGCATAGTCGTGTCTATTAGATGTTCTTGTAAAGGAACCTGGTTCACCAAGATAAGGTCTGGCAATAATTCTACCAATTAAATATTTTGGATCTTTAGTCAATTCTCTTACTTTTTCACAGATATCATAAAGTTCTTCTAATGGAATAATATCCTCATGTGCTGCAATTTGGAGTACTGGATCAGCTGAAGTGTAGACAATTAAGTCTCCAGTCTTCATTTGATGTTCTCCCCATTCATCTATAATTTGCGTTCCAGAAGCAGGACGATTAGCCACTACTTTGCGACCTGTTATAGACTCAATTTCATCTATCAATTCTTTAGGGAAACCTTCAGGATATACTTTAAAAGGTTGCATGATATTTAAGCCCATAATCTCCCAATGACCTGTCATGGTATCTTTACCTACTGAAGCTTCACTCATTTTAGTGTAAAATGCTTGTGGTTTTGCTTCTTTTTCAATTACAGGTAATGGTTCAATATTACCTAAACCTAACTTTTGAAGATTAGGTAATGACTGATTAAAATCTTCTAATGTGTGTTTTAATGTATGACTGCCTTCATCGTTAAAAGCTTTTGCATCAGGACCTTCCCCTATGCCTACTGAGTCCATCACAATTAAGTGTACTCGTTTAAATGGTGTAGTCATTGTCTCAACTCCTATTCAGTAATAATTTTATGGATCAATGTTGGTTCTGCACCTTGTTCACTTACTGTGATACTTTGGTTCAATTTCTCTATTACATCATCAACGTTTTCGCGATTACTGTGTATTGTTAATAGTGGTTCGCCTTCATCGACTCTGTCTCCTACTTTTTTATGCAGTACAAGACCAACACTTAAATCGATATCATCATCTTTTGTTTGTCTACCTGCGCCTAACATCATCGAGGCAACACCCATTTCATTCGCAACAATTTCAGTCACGAAACCTGATGATTTTGCTGGCAATTCTATTTGGTATTTAGCTTGTGGTAATTTTGATACGTCGTCTACTACTGAGCCATCTCCATCTTGATTCTCTAAAAATGTTCTGAAACTTTCTAAAGCAGAACCATCTTGTATTGCTGTTTCTAATAATGCACGTGCTTCTTCTAAATCTTTTGCTTTGCCGCCCACTACAACCATTTGTGAACCTAAAGTCATTACAAGTTCGGTTAAGTCTTCAGGACCTTTACCTTGTAATGTTTCAATTGCTTCTTTTACTTCTAAGGCATTACCTATAGCGTGTCCTAAAGGTTGACCCATATCTGAAATAATAGCCATTGTATTTCTACCTACATTATTACCGATGCTTACCATAGCATGTGCTAAAGCTTCAGCATCTTCAAGCGTCTTCATAAATGCGCCATTACCTGTCTTAACATCAAGTACAATTGCATCAGCACCTGCTGCAATTTTTTTACTCATAATTGATGAAGCGATAAGTGGAATAGAATTGACGGTACCAGTAACATCACGAAGACCATATAATTTTTTATCTGCTTGGTGTTAAGTTACCAGTTTGTCCAATGACAGCAACTTTTGCTTCATTAACTAACTTAACGAATTTTTCTTCACTGATTTCAACATGGAAACCTTCAACTGATTCTAATTTATCAATCGTTCCGCCTGTATGGCCTAGTCCTCTCCCGCTCATTTTAGCTACAGGTACACCTACAGCCGCAACTAAAGGTGCAAGTACTAATGTAGTTGTATCTCCAACTCCACCAGTAGAATGCTTATCCACTTTAGTACCGTGAATATCTGATAAATCAATAACATCACCTGAATTAACCATTGCCATAGTTAACGCGACTCTCTCTTCATCATTCATATCTTGAAAGAATACAGCCATCGCTAAACTAGAAGCTTGATAATCCGGTATATCACCATTTGTATAACCAGTTATAAAAAATTCAATTTCCTCTTTTGTAAGTACTTGTCCGTCACGCTTTTTTTCAATAATATCTACCATTCTCATATGAGTTGGCCTCCCCTGTTTGTCTATCATGCAAACTTAATAATATATCCCTTTTTTGCATATTAACTATTCTAGTAGTCAGAATCGCTTTCTAAGCCTTGAATAATTTGAACGCCCGCACTCGCACCAATACGTGTTGCACCAGCTTCAAGCATCTTGTTGAAATCTTCAAGGTTTCTCACGCCACCAGAAGCTTTCACTTCTAAGTCATCTCCAACAGTATCTTTCATTAATTTCACGTCTTCTGGCGTTGCACCGCCACCGACAAAGCCTGTTGACGTTTTAACGAAGTTAGCGCCTGTCGCTTTACTTAGTTCACTTGCTTTAACTTTTTCTTCGTCTGTTAATAGACATGTTTCAATAATTACTTTAACTGTTTTACCATTCGCAAGCACCGACAACGCCTTCAATGTCTTTTTGTACGTCTTCATAACGTCCATCTTTTAATGCACCAACATTGATAACCATATCAAGTTCTGAAGCACCATTTTTCACAGCGTCTTCAACTTCAAACATTTTCGTTTCTGTAGTAGACGCGCCTAAAGGGAATCCTATTACAGTACAAACTAATACTTCTGTATCTTTAAGTTTTTCAGCTGCATATTTTACATGTGTAGGATTAAGACACACTGATTTAAAATTGAATGCTCTAGCTTCCTCGATAATTTTGTCGATTTGAGCTCTAGTCGACTCCGGTTTAAGCAATGTATGATCTATATATTTTGCATAATTCATATTAAATCCTCCTAATTTTTGTTTACAATAAACATTCATTTCACTTATTATTATAAAGCAAAATTGAATATATATCTTTATAAACACTCTCTTATTAGCTATATTACAAAAATTCGCAAAAATAATAAACAAATGTTATCTTTAAATTGATAAAAGAACATAAAGGAGAAGATGATTATGACAAAATCTACACCTCATATTCAACCCAATGGAACTAAAATTGCAAAAACAGTATTAATGCCGGGAGATCCGCTTCGAGCAAAATACATAGCTGACAACTATTTAGAAAACGTTGAACAATTCAACGAAGTTAGAAATATGTTTGGATATACTGGTACTTATAACGGGAAAGAAGTATCAGTAATGGGATCAGGCATGGGCGTACCTAGTATTGGAATTTATTCTTATGAGCTTTATAATTTCTTTGATGTTGAAACAATTATCCGTATTGGATCTTGTGGTGCATTACAAGAAAACGTTAACCTTTACGATATAATTATTGCTCAAGGCGCTTCTACAAACTCTAGTTATGTAGAACAATATAATATTCCAGGTCATTACGCACCATTAGCTGATTTCGATTTAGTTTTAAAAGCAAAACAAAAAGCAGATGAAATTGGGGCAACTACACATGTAGGGAACATATTATCGTCTGATACATTCTATAATGCTGATCCAACGTTTAATGAAAGATGGCAACGTATGGGCATCTTAGGTATAGAAATGGAATCTGCTGCATTATATTTAAATGCAACTTACGCTGGTAAAAAAGCGTTAGGTATATTTACAGTGAGTGATCATATATTACGCGATGAAGCAACTACAGCTGAAGAACGTCAAAATTCTTTCACACAAATGATGGAAGTCGCACTCGAAATGGCTGAGTAATTGATATTTCAAATCATTATTTAAATAAAACAGGTCCTCCAAAACATACGTTGTTTTGGAGGACCTGTTTTTTAATGAAAAAATTTATGGGACATAAAAAGTTCGAATAGATAATAAATAGATTCACTGTGATAGTAATTATATGCATAGCCTTTATATAAATGTACAGATTTTTTAAATAGAAAAAGAGCGAAAAAAATCAAAATTTGATTTCTTATTTCCGCTCTCATTATACTGACTGGATACAGATACAGACAGCTACTATGCAATCCACTAAAAACAACAGATTACTGCTTTTAATCTGAGATTAGGCTAGTTATACACTAGCCTATTGCTCAATCAAAATATAATATTCATATATGTGACTGAATTCTCTTATTTACCTAAATAAGATTTTAACATCCAGTTATGTTTGTCTATATTTGTTTTCATACCGATGAACATATCTTCTGTTACATCATCTTCAGCGACTGAAGCCACTTCAATTGCTTCTTCTAATTGTTTTGTAATATTTTCAAAGTCTTTAGATAGTTCTTCTACCATTTCTTCAGCTTTATAGCCTTTACCAGCTTCATCAATGATTGCAAGGTCTAAACTTTCTTTTAATGTTGCAACTGGATTTCCACCTGCTCGCTAAAATACGTTCAGCTAAGTCATCGATATATTGACTTGCTTCATCATACAATTCTTCAAATTTAGTGTGTAGTGAGAAGAAATTAGGTCCTTTTACATACCAATGAAAATTGTGTAATTTAGTAAATGCTACTGTCCAGTTTGCTACTTGTTCATTTAATACTTTTACTACGTCTTTATTACTGTTTGTCATGCTAAAATCTCTCCTTTAAGTTTAATTATCATTACAAAATGACTACTCGAGTTCTTGATTACATTTATTATTATATAATAATAATTACAATCTGTAAAGTGATTTCGCTACCTAAATTAGAATTATTTTAATCTAGGACATCATTTCATAACCTTACTATATTATACCCAAATTAAGGGGGATTAATCTAGTTCTTTTCTGTATGGCATTGCACCTTGAGCACCTAATCCAGTTACAGAAAAACTACCTGCTAAATTAGCAAAATCAACAGCTTCTTCTAAAGGTTTATTTTCAATTAGTGCAACAGCTAAAGCACCATTGAATGTGTCACCAAGCACCTGTAGTATCAACAACTTTCTTTGTATATCCTTTGACAAGTTGTTGAGAATCATTATAAAACATAGCCCCTGCTTGCGCCTTTAGTTACAATAAGCTTACGCGGATATGCTTTCAGTGCTTCATCTACTCCGTTTTCAAATAGTAGTTCACTTTCTGATTCATTTGGCGTAATCCAAGTCACTTTATCTATGATGTCTTCGTCAATATGACGATATGGTGCTGGGTTTAATATTATTTTCATATCATGCTTCACAGCATAGTCTGTCACTTCTTTAATCGTTTGTTCTGGTATTTCATGTTGCATCAAAATAATATCTCCTGCACCAAAGTGTTCGAGTTTTGGCAACACTTTTTCAGGCGTTACATGATTATTAGCAGCAGGCACAACGATGATTCGATTATCATCTTCAAACAGTGTAATATGCGCTGTTCCAGAAGTTTCATTTTCAATTTTGTCCATAAAACTTGTATCTACATTGTTTTGTTCTAAGTTTTGAATAATCTGTTTACCATTATCATCATCACCTACAGCGCCTATCATGTAGACCTTATTACTCAAACGTGCTGCTGCAACAGCCTGATTAGCACCTTTGCCACCTGTAGTTGTAAAAAATGAATTACCCATAACTGTCTCACCTGCTTGCGGTAACACGTCTGTTTTCACTACTAAATCAATTGATGAACTACCTATTACAACAATGTTCTCCATATTTGCTTCCTCCGTCTATTCAATCAATAAAAAATGATTGCTCATAAGCATTAGGCTGATGCCAATGCGTTTTCCACATTTTATCTCTATTATCAGCAAACAATTGATATCCTAAATCTCTAAGTGGTTTAGGCGTCAAATGTAGCAATATACCGATCCATTTATAATTTGTCAGTGTTGTGATTAGTGTTGTGATTGCATCAGATTTATATTCGAAATGATTCCCTTCTTGCAATATAACACTGTCATATTGTTTCGCTTCAGGATAATTTTCAAATAAATTTTGTGCTGTTTCACCTTGTAATTCAGCAAATTGATAACGTCTTGATAAACCATTTTGTATTAACCAAATTGCATAATTATAGCAATATACACAATTGGCATCATAATATATTATTGGCATATACTTCACCCCTAACAGTAAAATAATTTATTGTCACTTCATAAGTGAATATGATTTCTCCACACTATTATTATATCCTAAAATTATAAAATTAAATCATTATATCACTCGTTCTACAATTTGATTGTCATTTATACTCTAATTATAACCGATGTGGACATTTTAAACTAAATTGGACTAACACTTAAAAACTCCAAGCATTTTAAAAGAGCACCAATCCATTAATCAAACGTAATGAATTGATGCTTCTATTTTAAGCTATGGGCACGCCCATCACTTTTGTTATATTATTTACTTTAAATACACTATGAGTTAAAGATAGATTAATCTTGATTTACTTTCACGATTCTTGTGTATTTCAAAAATTGCTCAGTATATTTTTGCTTAATTTCATTTAAGTCATCATATGTGATACCCACAATATGCCAATTTGGATTAAAATGATAAAATGAATCTTTTTTTCTAGACCATTTAACCATACTACCGTCTCTATTATAGCGTGGTAATGTTATTTCATAACCTTCTAGCACATTGATATATGTTTGGAAGATATCTGGATCAATGCGATTAAAGTTATCTATAACAAGATAGCTTTTATCTGTACGTGGCATAAGATTCGTTATGAATCCTTCTCTATAGTACAGTGCACCTGTTTCATTTGGTAAATATTTACCATACAACATATCTTCGGAAAAGTCAGGATGACCAGAAGTTATAACTGGTTTCGCATTCGTTTTTTGTAATAAATCTTCAGTTGCCTTTAAGCCTTCTCCTTTATCAACTACGAGTAAGATAAACGGCTTTAAATCTTCAGTATGTTCATCAATCATCTGACCACTTTTAACAGTTTCAAATTGTGATTTCATACCATCATTTTCACTTATTTCACGAATCGCATCAAATTGTGTTTTTGACATGCTAGCAATAGCTTGCTTTGCGTTTTCTTGAAGATAATATAAGTTTTTTAATTTAGGATGTTTGTTTAACGTACCCAATGAGACAGGGTCAATTTCTTTTTCAAAATAGACCTCAATTGCAGTACTGTTTGTTCTTCCAGGTATAGGTGCTTTTTCATGTATATGCTTGCTGACTTCTCCTACGCCAATGACGGACTGATCTCTATTTTTATTATAAAAAATAAGTTGATCACCTATTTCAAGTTGCGTGTAAAAATGATAACCATTTCGTTTAATTCCGTTATATGTGTGCGTATATATTGTATTGTATGATTCAGGTTCAAACTCTTGTTCTTCAGATATAAAAAAGTATCGAGGAATTTTGGTTTCTCCTTTACCTAAACTAACAATTAACTCAAATTCATCTTGTGTCATTTGATTAAATAAAGTTTCTTTCATATTTCTCATTCTAAATTCTAATTGTTCGCTTCTTTTCAAATAATCCGCAGTTAATGGTTTAAGCTGTTCTTGTAATTGAAAATGAACACGAATTTTATTTTGAGCACCTGTTTGTACACTTGTAATTTCACCAAAACCTAATAAACCAGTATCCATCTGTACTTGATAAAAGATAACACGGTCTCCTACTTTAGCTTGTTTAAATGATCGGAAACCTTGTGAAGGATTAAATTGTGCACCTGATTCAAATAATGTCGTTTGACCTACTAATAGTTCATTATGGTTCCAACGATTATATCCGCAGTTTAACCAAAAATAACTTGTTTCCTCTGCCATTTAGATACTCCTTATCTCATATAAAAATTCTATCTTACCTATTATATGCAAAAAATTCTTTCTGAACAAACATTACAATAAGTTTATCAACTTCATCGTAATTAAACTTGAAATAATGACGACAATCCATGTTACTAGCCCAAGCATTACCGGTTTCATACCTGCTTGTTTAAATTGTTTAAAATCAACACTTAGTCCAATGCCGGCCATTGCCATTGTAATTAAAAATAATGAAATTTGTTGGAATACATGTATCACTGTAAGTGAAAAATTAAAAACAGTACTGATTAAAGATGCTACGATAAACCATACAATAAACCATGGAAATATTTTAGCGATAGATGTATCAGTTTGTTTCGCTTTTTCTTTGCGTATCGTTCTATATGTAAAAAAGAGTACTACTGGTATAATCATCAACGTACGCGTTAACTTTACAACTGCGCCTGTTTCTAAGGCCGTATTGCCATAGTTTGAAGTTGCGGCAATCACACTTGAAGTATCATTAATAGCTGTACCTCCAAAATATCCAAATGCAGTTTGCCCCATATTTAATACGTGACCTAATGGTGGAAATATAAATACTGCTATTAAATTGAACAAAAATATCGTAGAAATAGCGAATGCTACTTCACTTTCTTTCGCTTTAATTACTGGACTTGTTGCGGCAATTGCTGACCCACCACATATAGCTGTTCCAACCCCTATTAATATACTTAGATGTTCATTAATTTTAAATAACTTCATTAACAAGAACACAGTTATAAAGGCAACAAGTAAAGTAATGATAATGATTGGTAAAGATTTCCATCCAATTGCTCCAATAGATTGAAAACTCAATGTAAACCCAAGCACGATAATACTGTAATGCAAAATCTTTTTGCTACTATACTTAATACCAGCTTCATATTTTTTTGGAATTAAAATTATATTATTGATAATAATTCCTATAATAATAGCAAAAATTGCACCGCCAATGACTGGAAATTCACTTCCTAATATTGTTGCAACCATTGCAATTACCAAGGTCATCATGATACCTCGCACATTGTGCACACTTACCACCTCCTAATTTAGTTCCATTTTAGCATATTTCTTTTGACATAAAACTGGAAAAACAAATATTATATTTTATAATGTTTATTTAAATATTTTCAGCTAAATTCCCACAGCTACAAAAACAACTAATCATAAGATGCTTCTTAAAATATATTTCAAAATAATTTTAAAATGTTTATACTTTTCATAAAATCAAAAAAAGTATCTTCTACAATAATGTAAAGATACTGAACTTACTGGTTATTGACCTACTGCAAACGCAGCCATAATCGGCATGATATTAATCATAACCCCGCCAAGCTTTAATAATCCGCTTATCTCTTTATTAGGAATCGTAATCAATGCTGAAATTATCCCAATTGCCCCTATAATTACCGGAAATGTCATAGAAGGAAAAATTGGTAATTTTAAAAATATGCCTGCACCTGCTAACATTCCACAAACTAATGAGATATACAAAAATTTATACATTTCAAAACACTCCATTTTTTCTATAAGTAGCTTACTATTAGTTCGTAGTCTCCTTCAAATATCGTATCTAAGTCGTCTGAAGTTAGAATAAAGTTTTGTCCGTGATTTAAATCATAGACTTCACCATCAATAATCACTTGTCCTTCACCTTTGAGTACTGATACGAGAACAAACTCTCTTGGTTTCATATAATTTAGTGTGCCTGAAATTTGCCATTTCACTATTGTGAAAAAATCGTTAGATACGAGTTGTGTACGTTTGTGATTTTCTATGATTTCAGTATCTGTAGAAATGTTTATGTTTTCATTGGCTATTTCAATGACATCTTTAGCTTTTCCTTGGTCAAGTTCGCGTTTATTACCTGAGTCATGTTCACGATCGAAATCATACACGCGATACGTGACATCTGATGATTGCATCGTTTCATACACAAGAATACCCGCACCTATGGAATGGATTGTACCTGCAGGAATAAAATAAAATTCTCCTGGTTTAACTTTAACTTTATTAAATAAACCATTATACGCTTCGTCATTTAATTTATCTATGGCCAGCTCTTTCGTCTCTGCAGAAAGTCCATAGATAATTTCTGAATCTTCTTTAGCGTCGATGATGTACCAACACTCAGACTTTCCATATTGACCATTCTCTTTTTCATAAGCATATGCATCATCTGGATGAACATGTACTGACAATGCTTCTTTAGCATCGACAATTTTAGTCATTAACGGGAATTCCTTACTTGGAAAATCACCAAACAATTCTCTGTGGTTATTCCATACTTGGTCTAAAGTCTGACCTTGGTAGGGTCCATTTAATATCTCACATTTGCCATTTGGGTGCGCTGATATCCCCCATGCTTCTCCAATACGATCGCTTGGTAGATCATATCCTAATTCTTTTAATCTATTGCCACCCCATATTTTTTCATGGAAAATTGGTTTTAAAAATAATGGCATGAATCACACCTCCAAATTCTTAAGTTGCTTCATTTAAATTTTAAGTCTTTCTATATAAAATACTTTCAACGGAAATTTTTATGTATAGTTTTGTATTTTTTAATTGAACTATAAAGATTGTATCATATAACGATGCGCGTTATAAACGACTAATTCAGCGTTCAACGATACTAAAATCACTTGTTATTATATCAAGTTTTTATAAAGCGTAATAGATTATTTTATTTGACTCAATTACATTTTCAGTCATATTAATGAACACTTATAGTATTGTTGTAAATTTTTTACAAAAATACTTGCCATAATATACCTAAAAATATTATAATTACTATAGAGTTACGGAAACGGACTCTATCTGTTTTACATATAAGGTTATTAAAAGATTGTTATGATGTACTTGAAAAAGCTGATTACTTTTTCAAAAATATAAAATTTGCGATAAAGTCCAAACTACGGAAGTTTGGGCTTTTATTATTGCTCAACAACCTAGAGTGAAAAACATGTGCTATAAACGTAATTAATAATAAAAGCACCATTTCATTTTTTAAATTGAAATTGGCGCTTTTTCAATAAGACTGAAACATAAATACATGTCTCAGCCACATTGTTATATTGGCAGTAGCTGACTAAATTGAAAATATGCCTATATTAAAGCATTTAAAAAATTTCAATTCTTGTATTCTTATCTATAGTCATCTTTGCCGACCTAAACTGACACAACAAAAGCTGGTTAAAAAATTAAATTTCTGTCCCACTCTCAGATACTTATCAAATATTATTGCTCTTTAAAATTAGCTAAAATTGTTTCTTTAACTTCAAATAAGTGAGATTCCATGGCTTTGACTGCGTTGGTAGCATTTTGTTCTACGATTGCATTATAAATAATTACATGTTCTTCATGTAATTTATTCATTGTTTTTTGTTTGCTATAAATAAATATCTTCCTTGTTTCTTCCATTGAATCTTGCATTAATTCAGAAATGTTATTTAGTAGCTCAACTAGCAATGAATTTTTTGTTGCCTTTGCAATCGAAAGATGAAATTGTAAATCTGCTTTTTCACCAGATGTGCCATCCGTTACCGCTTCACCCATTTCATCCAATGCTTTTTTTAAACTTACTAAATCTGCTTCATTGCGATGTATGGCGGCTTTTTCTACCGTAGCGCTTTCTACGATTTCTCTTAACTCTAAAAGTTCTGTAATTTGATCTAACGACGTGAACTTATCACCTAATTCAAAAAAGGTAGGTTCTATTTGCTTAATAAATGTGCCATATCCTTGTTTCATTTCTATAATGCCAATCGTTCTTAAAGCATTTAACGCCTCTCTCACTGATGCAACACTTACACCATACTGTTGACCAAGTTTTTGTATAGAAGGTAGCTTATCACCCACTTGATACTCCCCTGATTTTATACTCTCTAAAATAATGTCAGCGATTTGTTCATAGATTTTCGTGTTTGAAATTTTCATAATTACCTCCAAACGATATCTATTATTGTATCAAATTTTTGCTATATATTTATATTATAAGCTATATATTTCAAATAAAAAAAGAACCAATTTACACTTTTATGTAAATTGGTCTTCTAAAACCCGTACTATTTTTGATAATTATTTATTAAAATTTGATAAAGCTTTTGAAATTTCTTCATCGCCACTAACTATTTGGAACTCAGTATTTAAGTAGTCATCTGAAGTCAAAACTTCTGTTAATACTGACGCTACATCTTCACGAGGAATTGATCCTCTACCTTCAAAGAATGCACCTACTTCAATTTTATTCGTAGTCGCATCATCTAATAAACCGCCTGGATGCACAATTGTATAACCTACATCTGCTTTTTTAAGATATTCGTCCGCATAGTGCTTCGCAATTGTATATGGTTTTAAACCTCCACTTGCTTCGAACGACTCTCTTCTAGAATCATAAGTTGAAACCATCACATATTGTTTTACGTTGTTGGCTTCACTTGCTTTAATTGATTTAATTGCACCATCTAAATCCACACTGATTGTTTTATCTGCACCTGTGTTACCACCGGATCCAACAGAAAAGACAACTTTGTCAAATCCTTTAACCTTTTCAGTCAATGTTTTGATATCATCCGTTTCTACATCTATTAAAGTTGCATCTATGCCTTTATCTTTTAACGCGTCTGCTTGTTCTTGCTTTCTCACAGCGGCTGTAAAGCTTTCACCACGTTCTTTTAATTGATTTACTAGATGTTGGCCAACGCCACCATTTGCTCCAATTACTAATATACTCATAAATTATTGCCTCCTTAAAGGTAGTTGCTACTTAAAAGTTTACCACTTCTGTAGGATTTTAAAACTAAAGCGATTTATACTTTGACAATAACGCCTCCTTATATTAATATATGAATAAATGTTCATATATTAATATAAGGAGGCGTTACATAATGAATGAATCCTTAGATTCTCAAACAATTGATAACGTGACTGAAATTTTCAAAGCATTAAGTGAAGGCAATCGTTTACGTATTATGCACTTATTATCGCATGGCGAAAATAGTGTCGGTCATATTGCTCACAAATTAGAAATGAGCCAATCTAATGTTTCTCATCAATTGCGTGTACTGAAGCAAGCGCATTTAGTGAAAGCAAATCGTGATGGTCAATCTATGATATACGCCATAGATGATACGCATGTTACTACCCTATTAAAACAAGCGATACATCACGCAACACATCAATAGTAAGGAAAGGTGGCGTTTGACATGTCTGAATCTGAACACCATGGACACAATCATGCACATGGTCATGTACACACAAATAACAAAAAAATATTACTTATTAGTTTTCTAATTATTGGAATCTTTATGATTGTTGAGATTATTGGCGGCTTTGTTTCTAATAGTTTGGCATTACTCTCCGATGGTCTACACATGTTTAGTGATACGATTTCTTTAGGTGTAGCGCTTCTTGCATTTATTTATGCTGAAAGACACGCTAATCGTCATAAAACATTTGGTTATAAAAGATTTGAAATATTGGTTGCGTTATTTAATGGAGTCACATTATTCGTTATAGGAATTATTATTATTGTTGAAGCTATTGGTCGTTTCTTTAATCCACAAGAAGTTCAATCCACAGAAATGTTTATAATTAGTGTTACTGGACTAATAGTGAATCTTATAGTCGCTTATTTAATGTTTAAGGGCGGAGACACATCGCATAATATTAATATGCGTGGCGCATTTCTCCATGTACTCGGAGATTTATTAGGGTCAGTTGGTGCAATTATAGTCGCTGTACTTATATGGAGTTTCAACCTAACAATCGCAGATCCTATTGCAAGTATCATTGTATCTGTACTGATTATTAGAAGTAGTCGGGGCATCACAAAGTCTTCTCTCAATATCTTGATGGAAGGTACGCCAAGTGATGTTAATCTGAATCAAGTCTTTTCTATGATTACGAAAGAAGAACAAATTAAAAATATCCACGATTGTCATATTTGGACAATTTCAAACGAAATGAATGCTTTAAGTTGTCATGCTGTAGTGCCAAATACGATGACTATTGAAGAAGGCGAAGTGCTCTTAAACAGATTAGAACATAAATTAGAACACTTAAATATTCAACATATGACCATACAACTAGAAACAACTGATCATCTGCATGATAATAATATTTTATGTTCTGCAATTTATTCAAAACAAACAACTGATCATTCACACTCACATTAAATTTTCATATTAAATAATATTTAAAAAAAGTGATTTTCCAAATACGATTGGAAAATCACTTTTTTATTTATGAAACCTTATATTTTTTAATAGACCGTTGATAATTTAAATGAACTTATCAAAAATTAAATCTTTTGTTGGTACTTGCTTTTCACTAAATCCTCTTATAAATTCTTCATTATCATATGGAACTTTAACACGTTCACATGAGCATTCATTTTCATCAATCGTTATAATACCATAAACTGCATAAGGGCCATTATTAAGTCCTACAGAACCAGGGTTAAAGTACACAGTAGATTTGTCGTCATAAAAATGTACTGTATGATTATGTCCAAAAACAATTAAATCAGCATCCTTGTCTTCAAATAATGCTTTAACGTTTTCTTCACTCGGCTCAACAATTGGACTATAAGGTTGCCCATCAATAGGTGTATTTAATTTCTCATTGGCGATTTCGTAATGAATAAACAACACTTTTTTATTATTAAAAGTCTTCTCAATTACGCGTGGTAATTCATCCAATTTCTCATAATAGTCTTCATCTAAATGACTTTCAATCCATTGATGATGCTCATAGAATTTATCCTTTAAGTCTTCTGGATAAGGAGTATCATTTACGATCGACATAACCGCTTCATCATGATTACCTGCAATGACTTCCATATCATCTCTATCGAAAATTTCATCAAGCACTTTATTTGTTTCATGCCCAACTCCGATATTATCGCCTAGATTAAATATTTTATTGATTCCTTCTCTTCTATCAATATCATCCAAAACGGTTTCTAATGCATCAAAATTTCCATGTACATCAGTAATAATTGCAAATTTCATGATGATATCTCCTTTCAACTTTTTCTCATTAGGATATTCTAACATTTTATAGCCAATTTGTTACCTATTAATTTTAAAATCTTCATTTTTTTGATATCGTATTGTTATCACTAAAAAGGAGTGCTTAAAATTTGTTTAAATATCATAAACTAGCTTTGCAAAATGTAAAACCCCAAAATGCTAAAACAATACTGTTTTCAATTGTAAGTTTTATCATATTATTTGCTTTAACAATTTTATCGTTTATACCCGTTCAACCCGCAATTTATAAATTCGCAATGTCGATGGCAATGCAACAACCAATTGGTGGTTCAATATTTATGTTGATACTAACAATTCTGATTCCACTGTTGATTTTTGTATTCATTGGTTACCCTTTAATAGCTGGAACTATATACACTATAGACAAAGCATTAAATAAAGACAAGGTTAAATTAAAAGATTTATTCTCTGTCTTTAAAAAAGGTAAATATCTTAAAAGTTTAAAATTAGCTTTATTCACTTTATTATTTATTCTAATTTTATTCGCGCTCAATTTACTCATATCTCAAGTGCTTAATTTAGGAATTATGCAATTATTCCAAGCACTACAAGGTCCATTAAGTAGTTCTGATCATGCACTTGGTCTTTCACTAACATTCCAAATTATTGCGGCAACAATCACTGTCTTTATTCAATCATTTATTTACTGGTTCTTTGCTATTGTAATTATTAACTTTACTGTAGCATTTGTTAAAGATCCTAGTGTTGGTGCTTGGGCAGCTGTTAAACGTGGATTCAAGGGCGTTAAAAATGGTAAGAAAACATGGTTTAAATTCTACCTTGGTATATTACTATTAAACTTAATCGTAATTATCCTTGCTAACCCTGTGAGTCAATTAATTTCAATTTCAACAGGTGGTATTTCCCAAACTATCGCAATGATTTTAATTTACATTGTATCTATTATCGTAATTATCGTAAGATTAGCCGTTTACTATATGAATATTTTAGCGATTATTCAATATTATAACCGCAATGGTGAAGATATAGATAAAGCTGAAATTAAAAAAGATAAAAAGAACTCTAAAAAACAATCAAACAACGATTCAAAAATAGAAAACAGTGTAAATAATACTACTGAAAAAACGAAGTCTAATCTAAGTGATAAAAGTAATAATATTCAAGAAAATGCAAAAGATAACTTAAACGATAAAAGTAATAATATTCAAGATACTACAAAAGATAAAACTTCAGATTTAAAAGATCAAATTAACAAAACAGATAAATAATATATTTCACAAACACGAATTGCCAATGTAGCATTTTAAATGTCTACATTGGCAATTTTTATATTTCGATACATTCATACCGCTTATTTATCCGCAGAGTTTTAAACCCCTATTATGTGCGCTCTATCTATATCATGTATTATAAAGTTCTTGAACATATTAAAAAACTGATAGATAACCTTTTTCAGGAAAACCTATCTGTTTTATATTAATTATTTTATGAAATGTTCTTTTAAATATGCTTGCCGCACCATTTTCTTCATTTGTTAAAGATGTTACATCTTTTGCTAAAGCCTGAATTTCAGGTCTCGCATTTCTCATAGCAACAGTATAATGTCCAAATTCAAACATCGCTCTATCATTATCACTATCACCAATAACTAAAGTTTCTTCCTGATTAATACCAAAGTGTTCGATCATTTCTTTAATGCCTGTACCTTTGTCTGTATTAAATGCCATAGTCTCTGCATTAAAGCGTGATGAATTTGATACACTGATTTGTAATGCTGTTTTATCCTCGATTAATTGGTTACGGAAATTAGTAATTTTCTCATAATCAGGTGAGAATAAATAAATTTTTGAAAATGACGTATCAGGAATAGCATCTTCCCAATCTACTTTGCCTTTTAGAGACTCTCTTCTAGAAGTCCATTCACTTTCTCCTACTTTGCCTGGTGGTGTTGTTGGTTCAAATAATGCCTTCGCCCATGATTCGTCTTCTTTAAGCACGACACGGTCACTACCAAATGGGAAGATTTCATAATATATAGCTTCTTGTTTTGCACGTTTAATAACTTCACTTACTGTATTATATGAAAGACCATGTTTAAAAATAGTCTCTTTTTCCACTACACCTAACGTTCCATTCGAACTTATAATGCCATCTACTTCAAAAGTTTCGGGCACCAAATAATGAATTTCGTCATGTGCTCTACCAGTTGCTAAAAACACTTTATAACCAAGGTTTCGTAATTGTTGAATCACTTCAGTTGTTTCCGTATCTACTCGGTTATCTTTATGTAAAATCGTACCATCCATATCTAAAAATATTGCTCTCACATTATCCATTAAAATAATCCTCCATCACATGTTATCGTATTAAATTATGGCATTATATTTCCTTTTCCGCAACGCGTTATCGTTTTAAAAATAGTGAGTAGCGGTGGTTTTGATACACCACACTCACATCTCTATTGAAAAAATCACTTAAAGTGTCACTGTTCAATACAGACTGTAGTTCTCCTTGCTTATAACATGTACCATCTTTTAATAAAAAACCGCGTTGAATATTTTGTGTGATTTCTTCAACAAAATGTGTAACATAAATCACCGCAAGTTTTGGATTTTGTTTATATAATTTATCAAGTGCACTGAGCAAATCTTCGCGTGCTATAAAGTCTAATCCTGAAGCCGGTTCGTCTAAAATCAGTAATTTAGGATCGCCCATTAATGCTCTAGCAATCAATACTTTTTGTCTTTCACCCGTTGATAAATAACCATAATATTGATTTTCAAATTGACGCATGCCCATTTGCTCTAAATATCGCTTAGCCATTTCAATATGAGTCGGTTTCACTTCTTTATAAACGCCTATTGATTTAAAAATACCGCTGATGACTACATCTAATACAATTTCACCATCTTGAAATCGATTCATTAAACTGCTTGAAACAAACCCGATTTGATCACGTACATTATCTGCAGAATAACCTTTGTTCCCTGGTTGCATACCAAACAATGATAGCGTCCCTGATGTATGTGGTTCATAAGCATTTAAGATGTTTAGTAATGTTGTTTTACCTGCGCCATTTAAACCGTATAACATCCATTTTTCACCTTCGTTTATTTGCCAACTCACATTTTCAATTATTTCTTTCCCTTGCTTTCTTCTTGCAACGTTTTTCAACTCAACAAGCATGAAATCACCCCTATTCTATTTACTTCAACTGATTTTTAAAACACTTATTTAAATCACTTTATGATTGAGAGACTCTAAATATTTTTTCAATAGTTTTGCCTTTAGCAAGTTCATCAATCATTTTATCTAAATATCTAATTTCTTTCATAACTGACGGCTCCATATTTTCAATTCTATCACCACATATGACACCTGTAATTTTAGTTCTATTAGGATTTAACTCTGGTGCTTGTAAAATAAATGTTTCATAATCCGTACCGTCAACAACAAGTTTATCTATTTGTGCTTGCGTATATCCTGTCATCCAACGAATAACTTCATCTGCTTCAGCTTTAGTTCTTGCTTTCTTTTCAACTTTTTTAATCAGATGCGGATATACAGAGCCGAAAGCCATCGTATATATTTTCGGTTTCGTCATTTTAAAAATCCTCTCTTAGTTTCTCTTAACAATTTTTATAATAATATTAGCATAATAGAACAATTTATAATTTGAAAATAATATGAATACTATATACCTTTCAAAATCAAAAATAAAAGGCAGGTTTGCAAAAGCAACCAGCCTTTTATGAAAGTAATGCCTATACAGCAACAAACTTTTCTTTAATCGTCACTATAATATCAGTATAGAATTAAACTTATATCATTTATTTAATATTTCACTAAAACAATGAAATACTATTCACCTACGACCCCATCATTATCTCGATCGTCCATATGTGCATATAACCAATGATCACTATTTATTGGCATACTGAACCCTGCAGCTTCTGCCTCTGCTATTGTCACTTGTCCATTACCATCAGAATCAACGTCCGCAACTGCTCCTTCATCCCCCGTTGAAGTTGCCGGCTCGGACTCAGGTTCCTTATTACCAGTTAACCCAAGTGACTCATTTAATTCATCAGGGTTCACATTATCAAATGAATCTGTTACTTCGTTTCCATTTATAGTATAAGTATATTGATAGCTAGAAGGGATTTGTGTTTCGGTATCGGGATAAGTAATATTAGCTTCAAAATTAGTAGCTCCACCCGCTTCTCGGATAGTCTTTTCGAGATAAGCTTGATCACCATGTCGGTTTAGCGTACTATCTTGTGGAGTAATATTATAAGCATTCGACACGCCACCAAGTGAGTCAGCAATAATGTGTCCTTCGTCTAAGTCATCACTTTCAACACCAGGTACCTTCGCCTCATCAGCATAATATCTACCAGAGGATAACACATCCTCTGTCTCATCATCTTGTATTTTAATTTCATCTGCGATAACTCGTGTCAATTGCCCGTATTCGTTAGTGAACGCCCAATATTTTCGATTGCCATAACCGATATCTACAACGACATTCGCGTCACGATTGCCAGACAAATCACCACCATCGACTTCAATTTTTTTGTAGCCTGGAAACGTATCATCACTAGCTTCAGTTGTCGTTTCACCTTCTACTTGAGGTTCTTCTGATTTGTTTTCATTCTTTACCTTAGTAGTTGTTTCTTCTTTTTCACTTTTTAAATCTGTGACTACCTTAGCATCTGTCTCTTTATCGGCAGAAGATGTATTTTCTACGTTGGCACAACCAACAATAAAAACAGACATTAAAAGTAAGACTAAATATTTTATTTTTTTCATTTTAGTTCGCTCCTATTATGTTAGTTGTTAATCATTCAAAACCCTCAAAATTATAATCTCGAACGTTGTAGTACTTACAACTTTTTATGTATTTTTGTATGATATTATTTATTTCCTATTATACAGGAATAACATTACATTTGTTTTAGTTATGCTACAATTGTTTATAATTATTTTATGCCTAATTCTTTTGAAAAAAATCAATATATTTCACTAAGTTTACTACATAATAAAAAGGCTGAATCACTAATAGATTCAGCCTTTTGTTATATAAACAAAGATTTATAATTTGATTTTTATTTATTCTACTGTAACTGATTTTGCTAAGTTACGTGGTTTGTCTACGTCTAAATCTCTGTGTAATGATGCGTAATAAGAAATGAGTTGCATTGTTACTACAGAAACTAATGGTGTTAACAGTTCATATACTTTTGGAATAACGTAAGTATCGCCGTCTTTGTTTAAACCATCCATTGAAATAATACATGGGTTTGCACCACGTGCTGCAACTTCTTTCACATTACCGCGAATAGATAAATTAACTTTTTCTTGTGTTGCTAATGCAATCACAGGTGTGCCTTCTTCAATTAACGCAATCGTACCATGTTTTAGTTCTCCACCGACAAATCCTTCTGCTTGGATATATGAAATTTCTTTAAGTTTTAAAGCACCTTCTAGACTCACATTATAGTCTACTGTACGACCGATAAAGAATGCATTACGCGTAGTTCTTAAGAAATCTGTTGCAATTTGTTCCATAACATCTGCGTCATCTACAATCGCTTCGATTGCAGTTGTTACTTTAGCTAATTCACGTAATAAACTTACATCTACTTCTTTACCACGTTCTCTGGCTACGATTTTTGCAAAAATAGAAAGTACTGCAATTTGCGCTGTGTATGCTTTTGTTGAAGCAACAGCTATTTCCGGACCTGCATGTAATAGTAATGTATGGTTAGATTCACGTGATAACGTTGATCCTGCAACATTCGTAACTGTTAACGATTTGTGACCTAATCTGTTCATTTCAACTAATACAGCACGACTGTCTGCTGTTTCACCTGATTGTGAAATATAAATAAATAATGGTTTTTCAGAAAGTAATGGCGTGTTATACACAAATTCTGAAGAAACATGAACTTCAGTAGGAACACCAGCCCATTTTTCAATAAATTCTTTACCTACTAAACCTGCATGATAACTTGTACCTGCGAGCAATAATATAAATACGATCCGCTGCTGCAACATCTTTGATGATGTCTTCATCCATTTTCAAGTTACCTTCTTCATCTTGGTATTCTTGAATAATACGACGCATTACTGCTGGTTGTTCATGAATTTCTTTTAGCATGTAGTGGTCATAAACACCTTTTTCAGTATCAGCTGCATCAATTTGTGCCGTATAAGCTTCTCTTTCTTGAATAGTGCCATCTTGATTTTTAATAATAACTTCATCACGTTTAACGATTACAATTTCATGATCGTGAATTTCTTTATATTGGTTCGTAACTTGTAACATAGCCATTGCATCAGATGCAATCACATTGAAGTCATCGCCTACGCCAATTAATAATGGTGATTTGTTTTTAGCTACATAAATTTTATCTTTATCTTCACTATCGATTAAGCCAAGTGCATAAGAACCTTCTAATAAAGAAACTACTTTTGTAAATGCGGCTTCAGTAGCAAGTCCTGTATTTGAGAAATATTCTACTAATTGCACAATCACTTCTGTATCTGTTTCTGAGATAAACGAAACATCTTTTAAGTATACGTTTTTAAGTTCTTCATAATTTTCAATTACACCGTTATGCACAAGTGTAAAGCGTTCTGATGTTGATTGATGCGGATGTGAGTTTTCATGATTCGGCACACCATGTGTCGCCCAACGTGTATGTCCGATACCTACATTACCGTCTGTATCATCACTATCTGCAACTTTTCTAAGCTCAGCAATACGTCCTTTAGATTTAAATACTGAATTACCTTTGTCATTCACTACTGCAACACCGGCAGAGTCATAACCTCTGTATTCTAATTTTTCTAAACCTTTTAATAACAATTCTTTGGCATTATCATGCCCAATATATCCAACAATTCCACACATTTAATTTTCCTCCAATGTAATGGCGATGGGCAACGAACGTTCGGCGTGTACGAACCTGTTCAATTGCGTATATGCCATCATAGACGGACTGGTGTCTTTGTTTATTTAAAAGCGAATCCATGTCTAAGATAGGCATATTAGTCCCATACACCTTATAATATTATTTTTATTTTGTTTTTGGCTATCTTATTAACTTTGTGCACTAGGTCGCCCTAATGTTTTCCTTAATAAGTTCACGAATGAGCCACATCCGGGATAGCATCCGCCGATGGTTCGATAACTATCCTCCTCGTCTACAAGTACTGATATCATGTCTATTAAGATTTCTGTTATAAACCTTAAATAATTAACATTTCATCACTTCACTTGCACAGGCGCTATAATTGAACTAAACGATTTAACTGTCCTCCTTTCCCTCAATAATTCTTATTGTACAATGTAAACAATGCTGATTGCAAATCATTTATTAACATTATTTTTACAACCACTTAAAAAATTATTTATATGTTGTTACACTACGTATTTCACTTTATTTTTCATATTAGATAACTGTCGTAAAGTTGTCAAAAACTCTATGACAAAATTGAAATTACTTTAAGTTGTTTATTAATGTGAACAGCCATACAATGAACTTATAAATAAAAAGAGAAAAAGAGGTGCAATTTATGTCACAAACAGAGACTAAAGAAAACAAAGGTATTGGGCGCAAAGTCCAAGCATTTGGGTCGTTTCTTAGTAGTATGATCATGCCAAACATTGGCGCATTTATCGCATGGGGTTTTATCGGCGCTATTTTCATTGATGGTGGTTGGTGGCCAAATAAAGATTTAAGTGAATTATCTGGACCAATGATTTCATACTTGATTCCATTACTTATTGCTTATAGTGGTGGACGTTTAATTCATGAAATGCGTGGCGGTATTATTGTCGCTGTAGCAACAATGGGGGTTATCGTTGCTTTACCGGATACACCAATGTTACTTGGTGCAATGATTATGGGACCTCTCGTTGGTTGGTTAATGAAAAAAACTGACGAATTTATTCAACCGAGAACACCACAAGGCTTTGAAATGTTATTCAATAACTTCTCTGCTGGTATTTTAGGTTTTATAATGACTATCCTAGGTTTCAAACTTTTAGCACCAATTATGGAATTCATTATGTACATCCTTTCATTAGCAGTTGAAACATTAGTACATGCACATTTACTTCCATTAGTGAGTATTATAGTAGAACCTGCAAAAATCGTATTCTTAAATAATGCAATCAACCACGGCGTGTTTACGCCACTTGGTGCCGATCAGGCAGCTTCTGCTTGGTCAATCCATTTTATATACAATTGAATCTAACCCTGGACCTGGTTTAGGTATTTTAGTTGCTTATATGATTTTTGGTACTGGAACTGCAAGAGCAACATCTTACGGTGCTTGGTATTATCCACTTCTTAGGTGGTATTCATGAAATTTACTTCCCTTACGTATTAATGCGTCCGTTACTATTCGTAGCTGTAATTTTAGGTGGTATGACAGGCGTTGCTACTTATTCACTATTTGACTTTGGATTCAAGAGCCCAGCCTCACCCGGCTCCTTTATTGTCTATGTTCTGAACGCACCTAAAGGCGAATTTTTACACATGCTTATCGGTGTAGTACTCGCGACCTTAGTTTCATTCATCGTTGCTGCCATCATCTTGAAATTCACAAAAGAACCTGATGAAGATTTAGAAGTCGCGACAGAAAAAATGGAATCTACTAAAGGTAAAAAATCAAGTGTATCTTCTAAACTAACAGGGAATAAAGATAATAATACTGTTGGAACGACTGGCTCTGGTGCTGCAGACTACATCTGCAGATACTGAAAGCGGTGAAGCACAATCTGAAGAAGACTTATTAGATAATTATGATACAGAAAATGTACATGCGCATGATTATAGTAAAGTAAACCATGCTATATTCGCTTGTGATGCTTGGTATGGGTTCAAGTGCTATGGGTGCAAGTATGTTACGTAATAAATTTAAAAAAGCAGGTATCCAAGATGTGGATGTTTCAAATACCGCAATCAATCAATTACCTGAGGATGCACAACTTGTTATTACACAGAAAAAACTTACTGATAGAGCAATTAAACAAGCACCTAATGCAATTCATATTTCAGTAGACAATTTCTTAAATTCACCTAGATATGATGAATTACTTGAAAATCTTAAACAAGACGAAAATTAATTAAAACTATATAGAATAATACTGGAGGGTATGACTATGTTTTTGAGTACACGTGAAAAAGAAATTATCGAAATGTTAATTAAGTATCACGGTCAATATGTCACGATTTATGACATAGCTCAACATCTAGCTGTATCCTCTCGTACTATTCATAGAGAGTTAAAATCAATTGAGTCATTTATAAATACTTTTAATATTAACTTAGAACGTGTAACTAAAAAAGGCATACAACTGGATGCAGATGAGCATGCAGTGACCTCACTGAAAAATGTACTGTCACAACAAAATACAATTGATTTATCTCAAGAAGAACAAAAAGTTATTATTTTATATGCTTTGATTCAAGCTAAAGAACCTATCAAGCAATATGGCTTAGCACATGAAATTGGTGTATCTACACAGACGTTAACCAAACTTTTGGATGAATTAGACATCGAGCTTGACCAATATCAATTAAAATTACAGAAAAAACGCGGTGAAGGTATTCATTTAAATGGTGCTTGAATCAAAAAAACGTGAATTATTAAGTCAACTTATGGTCAATAATTTAAATAGTACGAGTGTCTATTCAGTGATTGAAAATCATTTTGTCTACCAATCCATTAACCAATCTCAACTGGCAATGGTAGATATGGATAAGATTTTCCAAGTAGAGCGTATACTTATGGATCATTTAGATCAACTCCCCTATTCATTGACTGAATCTAGTTATCTCACATTGACTGTGCATATCGTATTAAGCATCGATCGTATGCTCAATGGTGAATACGTTGCGCTAAATAATGATATCTATAATAATGTTAAAGATTCATTTGAACATAAAGTAGCTAGCTGCACTCGCCTTACATTTAGAACACATTTATGGCGTGCAGTTTAATCAAGCAGAAGTAACCTTTATTACAATCCATTTACGCGGTGCGAAACGTAAGGAATCCGTAGAAGTGTTTAAAGATAATAAGGACGAAGCTCGTATAGATCAACTTATTCACTCTGTTGCTAAATATTCACAACAAGACTTTAAAGATTGGGATACACTGAGTGAAGGTTTGAAATTGCATCTTATCCCCGCAATTAATCGATTGAACGCAAACATTGAGACATATAATCCATTAACAGAAATGATTAAACATAAATACCCTAGACTTTTTGAAAGTGTACATCGAGGTTTATCACATATTTGGCCAGATTTTAATTTTCCAGATAGTGAAATTGCATTTATTGTGTTGCACTTTGGTGGCGCTATTCAAAATCAAGGAAGTCCATTTTATAGCGTCTTAGTTGTTTGTAGTAGTGGTATTGGCACAAGTCGCACTGCTCGCTACACGATTACAGCAAACATTCAGTGAGATTCAAAAAACGACACAAGCTTCTGTTGGAGATTTAAATGAATTAGATCCAACACAATTTGATGCGATTATCACGACGGTAGATTTGGACATTACAACACCTTATATCACTGTAAATCCACTACTGCCTGATTCAGATATTAATCATGTTGTCGCATTTCTAAACATGCAAAAAGACGTACAACCAAGCGACACATTAGATTATACACATCAAAATATACCAGACCCTGAAGCTAAACTATCTTATATCAGAAAAGGTTTAGAACTTATTGATTCAGTATATATTGACTATATAAGCGTTTCTAATTGGACCACCTATTTAACCGAAACATTATTATCACATCAAATTATTACAGATGGTCAGTCATTCGGCGAACTCATTAAGCATCATATGGATACTCAAGGATTTGTCTTGGAACCATATCCGATAGCTATACCTCATTTAAAGAATGAAATAATTCAACAACCTTTTATCTTAATTACGATTTTAAATGAGCCTATCACACTAAAGAGTAATCAAAATGACGATCTATCAGTAAATTATTTATTAAATATGTTTGTACCGCATGATGATACGATGTCACAACTTGTCAGTGACATATCAGGAAAAATGGTTGAACATTTAGACAATATTGATGAATTTATGCAACATCCAGAACAATTGTTAGATATTTTAAAGCAGAGTTATCTTATACAATTACAAAATCTATTAAACTTGGAGTGAAGAAAATGAGCGAATTATTCAGTAACGAAAACATTTTTATTAACCAATCAATGAAAGACCAAAACGAAGCAATCGAAAAAGCGGGACAAGCCTTAGTTTCAAGTGGTGCCGTGACAGAAGCCTATATTCAAGCAATGAAAGACCGTGAACAAGTCGTTACGACTTTCATGGGTAATGGCTTAGCAATTCCACATGGTACTGACGAAGCTAAAGCAAGTGTCTTAAAATCAGGTTTGACATTAATTCAAATTCCTGAAGGTGTCGATTGGGATGGCGAAGAAGTTAAAGTCGTGGTCGGAATTGCGGGTAAAGATGGTGAACATTTAGACTTACTTTCTAAAATTGCCATTACGTTTAGTGAAGAAGAAAATGTGGAGCGTATTGTTAAAGCTTCATCTGCAGAAGAAATTAAACAAGTCTTTGAGGAGGCTGATGCATAATGAAAGCATTACACTTTGGTGCGGGTAACATAGGTAGAGGTTTTATCGGTTACATCTTAGCAGATAATGACGTTAAAGTAACATTTGCAGATGTGAACGCTGATATTATCAATGCTTTAGATGAAAAACAAGAGTATGATGTCATTTTAGCTGATGAAGCTCATACAACAACACGCGTGCATAACGTTGATGCAATTGATTCAGGTTCCCTTTCCGAAAGTTTGAAAGAAGCAGTATTAGAAGCAGACTTAATTACAACTGCTGTTGGCGTTAATATCTTACCAATTATTGCTAAATCATTTGCGCCCTATTTAAAAGAAAAAGAAACACCTGTAAATATTGTGGCCTGCGAAAATGCTATTATGGCTACGAACACTTTGAAAAAAGCGATTCTAGATATAACTGGTCCTTTAGACGACCATATCCATTTTGCTAATTCAGCAGTTGATAGAATCGTACCAATGCAAAAGAATGAAAATATTTTAGATGTCGTAGTTGAACCATTTTATGAGTGGGTTATCGAAAAAGATGCATGGTTCGGTCCAGAATTAAATCACATTAAATATGTAGATAACTTAACACCATATATTGAAAGAAAACTGCTAACTGTAAATACTGGTCATGCTTACTTAGCTTACGCAAGTCGATACTTTAATCAACCTACAGTATTAGATGCTATTAACGATGAGCATATTAAACATGATTTAGATAAAGTTCTTAAAGAAACAAGCCAGTATATTACAAGTCAATTTGATTTCACAGAAAATGAACAAGCACAGTACGTTGAAAAAATTATTGGACGTTTTAAAAATCCTAACTTATCGGACGAAGTTACACGTGTCGGTCGTGGCACAATTCGTAAAATAGGGCCTCAAGATCGTATCATTAAACCATTAAATTATTTATATCAAAATAATTTAGCCCATGACGGTTTAGTTAAAGCAATTGCATTGTTGTTAAAATATGATGACACAAACGATCCAGAAACAGTAGAGAAAAATGATTATATTAAAGCACACGGTGTTGAATCATTCTTAAAAGATTATGCTAAAATCGATGATCAATTAACTACAGAAATTATTCAAGCATACAACGTACTTTAATATTTTGAAATTGCTGTAAAATAGTAACAAAAAAAGCTTGGAACAAGGGTTTTAACACTTGTTCCAAGCTTTTTTATTTTAATCAAAATTGGAATTTGTTTATTCGTCTAATCCCATTTTATCTTGTACAACATCTGCAATTGTTTGCGCGAAACGTTGTGCATCTTCATCAGTTGAAGCTTCAACCATTACACGAACAAGTGGTTCTGTACCTGAAGGTCTTACTAATATACGGCCTTCGCCATTCATTTCTACTTCAACTCTTGTCATTACTTCTTGAACATCAATATTTTCTTCTACACGATATTTATCTGTAACACGTACATTGACTAATGATTGAGGATATTTTTTCATTTGGCCCGCAAGTTGACTTAAACTCTTACCAGTCATTTTAATAATACTTGCCAATTGTACACCTGTTAATAAGCCGTCACCTGTCGTATTATAATCCATAAGCACGATATGACCAGACTGTTCGCCACCTAAATTATAATTGCCTCTTCTCATTTCTTCAACAACATAGCGGTCTCCAACTTTAGTTTTGTTTGATTGAATACCTTCATTTTCTAAAGCTTTATAAAAACCTAAATTACTCATCACTGTTGAAACAATCATGTTGTTGTTAAGTTCACGATTTTTAGACATCGCTTGCCCGATAATAAACATAATCTGATCACCATCAACGATTTCTCCATTTTCATCAATAGCGATAAGTCTATCTCCATCACCATCAAAAGCAAGTCCAAAGTCACATTCAGATTCTACAACTTCCTTAGCTAAAGTTTCAGGATGTGTTGAACCAACCTCTTTATTTATATTATAACCATCTGGATTACATCCAACTGTCACAGTATCTGCTTCTAAATCTCCGAATAAAAATGGTGCTAATGATGAAGTAGAGCCATTCGCTCCATCTAAGCCAATTTTCATACCGTCAAGATTTACATCTACTGTTGATTTTAAATAACTGATATATTTTTGACTACCTTCAAAATAGTCAGAGTAATGAACGATATCTTCTCCAATTGGTCGAGGTAAGTCGGGATTTTCTTGATCTAAAAGTGTTTCTATTTCTTGTTCTTGATCGTCTGACAATTTAAAACCATCTGAACCGAAGAATTTGATACCATTATCTGGAACTGGATTATGAGAAGCAGAAATCATAACACCTAAATCAGCTTCCATTGCACGAGTTAAATAAGCAACTCCTGGCGTTGATATAACACCTAAACGCATTACCTCTGCACCAATTGAAATAAGTCCTGCAATTAAAGCAGATTCTAACATTTCTCCAGAAACACGCGTATCTCTACCAACGAGTACTTTAGGGTGCTTTTCCCCTTCATTATGTGCTAATACGTAACCACCGTAGCGTCCTAATTTAAATGCAAGTTCAGGGGTAAGTTCTTTATTCGCTACGCCCCTTACGCCGTCTGTTCCAAAATATTTTGCCATTATATATATCTCCTTTATTTTAAAAAAATCTATTTGACTGTAATTGTTGCAGTTGTATCTTTAGGACTTACTTTAGTAACCTTATCAGGCACTTCAAACGTAATATCTTTTTCAGTAGAACCTGCCACATTATCCAAATCAATATTGGCTGTAATTTCATCAATATCTTCTAGATCTTCTTTATTACCATAAATTTCAACTTCCTCATTATCTAATTCGATATTATCTACTTCACGACCATTTGATAATGAGCCTACTGCTTTAGTTTTTACTTTCACTTTTTTACTATAGTCTTCTACTTTCACACTTAGATTGACTTCATTTGGTTGAACCATCACATCAATTTTATTTAAGTTTCTATCAAATGCAGTAATTTGTGCAACATCTGTTGTGTCTTTAGAAATTTTACTTTTGTTTTTATATGTTGCTTTTAAATAAGCAATTTTATCAATTTGATTTTTACCGCCAGTCACTTTAACAGTTTCTGGTGACACGCTCTGTTCACTTACTTTATATTCCGGATCCAAATCATTATTACTTACATCTGGTTCTACTTTTAATGTTTTACTTACTTTCTCTTCCAGATTTATTGTTGTTTCTTTCGGTTTCACATTATAATCAATATCTTTATTTAACCCATTCACTTGGAATTGTGTAGTATGCTTACCTGCTTTTTCTTCACTCAAGTCTAATACGGCCTTGATACTTTCACCATTTTCAGCCTTCAGTACTTGTGATTGTGGTCCAGATATTTCTACATCTACTTTATTTGGAACTTCACTCGCATACAATGATGTGTTGTCATACTTCACTTGAACAGGTACATCTTCAATTGTTTCTGAAGATTTCTGTCCTAAGTTATCAGCATTAAAAATATTACCAAACATATTATTAACTGATAAGAAAAATACTAACGCTAATACAAGTGCGATTAACCTTAATCCCCACTTACTTTCTAGCATATTATTTCACACCTTTCTTGTTAAAGTGTGTGCCAAACCAATGTTCAGCCAATAATTCTTCAAAAGCTTCGTTAGAAATATCTTTTCTTAATTTACCATCAAATGTAACAGAAATTGATCCTGTTTCTTCAGACACAATAACTGTAAAAGCATCGGATACTTCAGAAATACCAACTGCCGCTCTATGTCTTGTACCTAGGCTTTTAGCAATCTTGGCACTATCTGATAATGGTAAATAACTCGCGACACTTGCAATTTTATTTTCTTGTATAATCATCGCGCCATCATGTAAAGGTGTATTAGGCACGAATACGTTTGTTAAAAGTTCTTGTGATATTTCCGAGTTCATGGCAATACCAGTTTCGATATAATCTTGTAATCCTGTTTCATTTTCAAAAACAATCAATGCACCAATACGTCGTTTTGCCATATACTGCACTGCTTTGGATACAGAAGATATAAGTTTTCCTTCATCACTATTTAAATTAGTTGAATAGCGTTTAAATAGACTTCCACGACCAAGTTGTTCTAATGCGCGTCTAATTTCTGGTTGGAATATTACGATTAAAGCTAACACACCCCATTGAATAACTAAATCAAACAATTTGGCTGTGGCTGTTAAATTTAACATTTTACTCACTTGTTGACCAATAACTATTACGACAATTCCTTTTAATAGTTGAATGGCTTTGGTACCTTTAAAAACTGTAATGAGAAGATAAAGTACATACCATACTATGAGCAAATCGAGTACACTTGCAATTATTTTTACTGTACTCCAGTCATCAAAAAAGTTGGATAAATCCATAACATCTCCTCCGGTTATCTGTTCCCATGTTATATATTATACCAATCATAAAGCCAACTGTCATATTTAGTATTTAATTTTATAATAAAAATTAAAAAAACTGATATGGATTATATCCATATCAGTTTCATTACTAATTATAGAAGCGTTTCTCCAAAGAAACTACCTACTAAACCAACCGCTTGTTTAGCTGTATCATTGGTGTGATCTATTAATGGGTTAACTTCAACTATATCCATAGAAGTCACACACTTCGAGTTATGTAATAACTCTAATGCAAAATGACTTTCTCTATATGTCAAACCACCTAAGACTCTAGTGCCTGTTCCTGGCGTTTCAACAGGATCCAACGCGTCAACATCTAATGATAAATGTATACCATCTGTTTTAGGTTCTAGATATTCTATCGTTTCATCTATAACTTGGTTAATACCATATCTATCAACTTCCGCCATGGTATAAGTTTTAATATTATTTTCTTTTATGTAACGGCGTTCGCCATCGTCTAAATCTCTCATCCCTATAAGAACGATGTTTTCTGGTTTCACTTTAGGTGTATAATTTGAAATATTAACTAAGCGCTCATCCCCATCTCCGGCAAGTACACGTAATGGCATACCATGTATATTACCTGATGGTGATTCTTCGGGTACATTTAAATCTCCATGTGCGTCGTACCAAATAACGCCTAAGTTATCATAGTGTTTACTTACGCCAGATATTGAACCTATAGCAATTGAATGATCTCCTCCAAGAATTAATGGAAAATTATTTTTTTCAATACTATTTGAAACTGCTTCACTTAAGTTGTTAGAAACAGTAATAATTTCGTCTAAATTTCGTAAGCCCTCTTGCTCTGAATTAAACTTATCTAAATCAATTGCTGGTACTTCAATATTACCAGAATCTACAACGGATAAGCCTATCGCTCTAATACGATCAACAATGCCTGCGTATCGTATAGCATCTGGACCAAAGTTAACCCCTAATTTCCTTTGTCCATATGTTGATGGTGCTCCAATTATTTCTATTTTTTTATTCATGTTAAAAACCCCTTTGTTTTCATCTGTTACTAGAATAATCGAAAGCGCTTTATGTTTCAAGTTAATGTAATATCATCATTTTTTTATAAAATCATCATTTTACATATAAAACCAGTATAATGATTTATAATTCATAAAAAGGCCTTATATTGCCTTTTACATACTATTCTAATCATAAAAATGTATAGGATTTTTTTCACTTTTTTTATTATATTATCATTTAAAGATTTTCAGAAGTTTTAATTTTCAGCACAAAAAAAGCATTTCTCTTATGAGAAATGCTATAGAGTGAGCCATAGTGGGCTCGAACCACTGACCCTCTGATTAAAAGTCAGATGCTCTACCAACTGAGCTAATGGCTCTAAATGGTCGGGCTAGTTGGATTCGAACCAACGAGTGACGGAGTCAAAGTCCGTTGCCTTACCGCTTGGCTATAGCCCATTAATGGTGGAGGGGGGCAGATTCGAACTGCCGAACCCGAAGGAGCGGATTTACAGTCCGCCGCGTTTAGCCACTTCGCTACCCCTCCGCTATTAAATTAAAAATGGTGGAGGATGACGGGTTCGAACCGCCGACCCTCTGCTTGTAAGGCAGATGCTCTCCCGACTGAGCTAATCCTCCAATATGTATGACCCCGACGGGACTCGAACCCGTGTTACCGCCGTGAAAGGGCGGTGTCTTAACCGCTTGACCACGGGGCCATATGGCTCCACAGGTAGGACTCGAACCTACGACCGATCGGTTAACAGCCGATAGCTCTACCACTGAGCTACTGTGGAATAATTAAATTGCCTGGCAACGTCCTACTCTTGCGGAACGTAAGTCCGACTACCATCGGCGCTAAGGAGCTTAACTACTGTGTTCGGCATGGGAACAGGTGTGACCTCCTTGCCATTGTCACCAGACAATGAACTGTATAAAAATTATACATTCAAAACTAGATAGTAAGTAAAATTTGATAATGCCAAACAAAACACTTTTTAAATTTGATTAAGTCTTCGATCGATTAGTATTCGTCAGCTCCACATATCGCTATGCTTCCACCTCGAACCTATTAACCTCATCATCTTTGAGGGATCTTATAACCGAAGTTGGGAAATCTCATCTTGAGGGGGGCTTCATGCTTAGATGCTTTCAGCACTTATCCCGTCCATACATAGCTACCCGGCGATGCCGTTGGCACGACAACTGGTACACCAGAGGTATGTCCATCCCGGTCCTCTCGTACTAAGGACAGCTCCTCTCAAATTTCCTGCGCCCACGACGGATAGGGACCGAACTGTCTCACGACGTTCTGAACCCGGCTCGCGTACCGCTTTAATGGGCGAACAGCCCAACCCTTGGGACCGACTACAGCCCCAGGATGCGATGAGCCGACATCGAGGTGCCAAACCTCCCCGTCGATGTGAACTCTTGGGGGAGATAAGCCTGTTATCCCCGGGGTAGCTTTTATCCGTTGAGCGATGGCCCTTCCATGCGGAACCACCGGATCACTAAGTCCGTCTTTCGACCACTGCTCGACTTGTAAGTCTCGCAGTCAAGCTTCCTTATGCCTTTACACTCTATGAATGATTTCCAACCATTCTGAGGAAACCTTTGAGCGCCTCCGTTACTCTTTAGGAGGCGACCGCCCCAGTCAAACTGTCCATCTGACACTGTCTCCCACCATGATAAATGGTGCGGGTTAGAAATCCAACACAGCAAGGGTAGTATCCCACCAACGCCTCGACGTAAGCCGGCGCTCACGTTTCAAAGGCTCCTACCTATCCTGTACAAGTTGTACCGAATTTCAATATCAGACTACAGTAAAGCTCCACGGGGTCTTTCCGTCCTGTCGCGGGTAACCCGCATCTTCACAGGTACTATGATTTCACCGAGTCTCTCGTTGAGACAGTGCCCAAATCGTTACGCCTTTCGTGCGGGTCGGAACTTACCCGACAAGGAATTTCGCTACCTTAGGACCGTTATAGTTACGGCCGCCGTTTACTGGGGCTTCGATTCGTAGCTTCGCCGAAGCTAACCACTCCTCTTAACCTTCCGGCACCGGGCAGGCGTCAGCCCCTATACATCACCTTACGGTTTAGCAGAGACCTGTGTTTTTGATAAACAGTCGCTTGGGCCTATTCACTGCGGCTCTCCTGGGCGTTAACCCTAAAGAGCACCCCTTCTCCCGAAGTTACGGGGTCATTTTGCCGAGTTCCTTAACGAGAGTTCGCTCGCTCACCTTAGAATTCTCATCTTGACTACCTGTGTCGGTTTGCGGTACGGGCACCAAAATTCTAGCTAGAGGCTTTTCTTGGCAGTGTGAAATCAACGACTCGAGGAAACAATTTCCTCTCCCCATCACAACTTGACCTTAAGAGTGCCGGATTTGCCTAACACTCAGTCTCATTGCTTGGACGTACAATCCAATAGTACGCTTCGCCTATCCTACTGCGTCCCCCCATCGCTTAAAACGAAATTTGGTGGTACAGGAATATCAACCTGTTATCCATCGCCTACGCCTATCGGCCTCAGCTTAGGACCCGACTAACCCAGAGCGGACGAGCCTTCCTCTGGAAACCTTAGTCAATCGGTGGACGGGATTCTCACCCGTCTTTCGCTACTCACACCGGCATTCTCACTTCTAAGCGCTCCACATGTCCTTGCGATCATGCTTCAACGCCCTTAGAACGCTCTCCTACCACTGTCCTTACGGACAATCCACAGCTTCGGTAATATGTTTAGCCCCGGTACATTTTCGGCGCAGTGTCACTCGACTAGTGAGCTATTACGCACTCTTTAAATGATGGCTGCTTCTAAGCCAACATACTAGTTGTCTGGGCAACGCCACATCCTTTTCCACTTAACATATATTTTGGGACCTTAGGCGGTGGTCTGGGCTGTTTCCCTTTCGAACACGGACCTTATCACCCGCGTTCTAACTCCTAAGATAAAATTGATTGGCATTCGGAGTTTGTCTGAATTCGGTAACCCGATAAGGGCCCCTCGTCCAAACAGTGCTCTACCTCCAATAATCATTACTTAAGGCTAGCCCTAAAGCTATTTCGGAGAGAACCAGCTATCTCCAGGTTCGATTGGAATTTCTCCGCTACCCACAACTCATCCGCTCACTTTTCAACGTAAGTCGGTTCGGCCCTCCATTCAGTGTTACCTGAACTTCAGCCTGGTCATGGGTAGATCACCTGGTTTCGGGTCTACGACCAAATACTCAACGCCCTATTCAGACTCGCTTTCGCTACGGCTCCACATTAGTCGCTTAACCTTGCATCAAATCGTAACTCGCCGGTTCATTCTACAAAAGGCACGCCATCACCCATTAACGGGCTCTGACTACTTGTAAGCACACGGTTTCAAGTTCTATTTCACTCCCCTTCCGGGGTACTTTTCACCTTTCCCTCACGGTACTGGTTCACTATCGGTCACTAGAGAGTATTTAGCCTTGGGAGATGGTCCTCCCGGATTCCGACGGAATTTCTCGTGTTCCGTCGTACTCAGGATCCACTCAAGAGTGAACAAACTTTCGACTACAGGATTATTACCTTCTTTGATTCATCTTTCCAGATGATTCGTCTAATTTGTTCTTTTGTAACTCCGTACAGAGTGTCCTACAACCCCAACAAGCAAGCTCGTTGGTTTGGGCTCTTCCCGTTTCGCTCGCCGCTACTCAGGGAATCGATTTTTCTTTCTCTTCCCGCGGGTACTAAGATGTTTCAGTTCCCCGCGTCTGCCTTCAGATATGCTATGTATTCACATATCGATAACACGACATAACTCGTGTTGGGTTTCCCCATTCGGAAATCTCTGGATCAAAGCTTACTTACAGCTCCCCAAAGCATATCGTCGTTAGTAACGTCCTTCGTAGGCTTCTAGTGCCAAGGCATCCACCGTGCGCCCTTAATAACTTAATCTTTTCGACCTTCAACACGAAAAAAATCGGTTGAAAATCTAAAATGTTATTAATCTGTGAGTGTTCTTTCGAACACTAGCGATTATTTCTATTTTTTTGAATTCAAGCTTTTTAAAACTCTAATTCACTCGGTTTTGCTTGGTAAAATCATAAATTTTACTTACATATCTAGTTTTCAATGTACAAAATAACGCAATGAATACTCGTAATGAGCATTCAAAACTGAATGCAATATGTCAATGTCATTCCTCTTCATCTTCTCAAGGAAGATGTTCCGAATATATCCTTAGAAAGGAGGTGATCCGACCGCACCTTCCGATACGGCTACCTTGTTACGACTTCACCCCAATCATTTGTCCCACCTTCGACGGCTAGCTCCATAAATGGTTACTCCACCGGCTTCGGGTGTTACAAACTCTCGTGGTGTGACGGGCGGTGTGTACAAGACCCGGGAACGTATTCACCGTAGCATGCTGATCTACGATTACTAGCGATTCCGGCTTCATGTAGTCGAGTTGCAGACTACAATCCGAACTGAGAACAACTTTATGGGATTTGCATGACCTCGCGGTTTAGCTGCCCTTTGTATTGTCCATTGTAGCACGTGTGTAGCCCAAATCATAAGGGGCATGATGATTTGACGTCATCCCCACCTTCCTCCGGTTTGTCACCGGCAGTCAACCTAGAGTGCCCAACTAAATGCTGGCAACTAAGTTTAAGGGTTGCGCTCGTTGCGGGACTTAACCCAACATCTCACGACACGAGCTGACGACAACCATGCACCACCTGTCACTTTGTCCCCCGAAGGGGAAGGCTCTATCTCTAGAGTTTTCAAAGGATGTCAAGATTTGGTAAGGTTCTTCGCGTTGCTTCGAATTAAACCACATGCTCCACCGCTTGTGCGGGTCCCCGTCAATTCCTTTGAGTTTCAACCTTGCGGTCGTACTCCCCAGGCGGAGTGCTTAATGCGTTAGCTGCAGCACTAAGGGGCGGAAACCCCCTAACACTTAGCACTCATCGTTTACGGCGTGGACTACCAGGGTATCTAATCCTGTTTGATCCCCACGCTTTCGCACATCAGCGTCAGTTACAGACCAGAAAGTCGCCTTCGCCACTGGTGTTCCTCCATATCTCTGCGCATTTCACCGCTACACATGGAATTCCACTTTCCTCTTCTGTACTCAAGTTCCCCAGTTTCCAATGACCCTCCACGGTTGAGCCGTGGGCTTTCACATCAGACTTAAGAAACCGCCTACGCGCGCTTTACGCCCAATAATTCCGGATAACGCTTGCCACCTACGTATTACCGCGGCTGCTGGCACGTAGTTAGCCGTGGCTTTCTGATTAGGTACCGTCAAGATGTGCACAGTTACTTACACATTTGTTCTTCCCTAATAACAGAGTTTTACGATCCGAAAACCTTCATCACTCACGCGGCGTTGCTCCGTCAGACTTTCGTCCATTGCGGAAGATTCCCTACTGCTGCCTCCCGTAGGAGTCTGGACCGTGTCTCAGTTCCAGTGTGGCCGATCACCCTCTCAGGTCGGCTACGTATCGTTGCCTTGGTAAGCCGTTACCTTACCAACTAGCTAATACGGCGCGGGTCCATCTATAAGTGATAGCAAAACCATCTTTTACTTTAGAACCATGCGGTTCCAAATGTTATCCGGCATTAGCTCCGGTTTCCCGAAGTTATTCCAGTCTTATAGGTAGGTTACCCACGTGTTACTCACCCGTCCGCCGCTAACTTCAAAGGAGCAAGCTCCTTATCCGTTCGCTCGACTTGCATGTATTAGGCACGCCGCCGGCGTTCATCCTGAGCCAGGATCAAACTCTCCATAAATGAATTATGATGTTTGATTAGCTCATAAAATACTAATTTGTGTGTTATCTCTAACACGTTTGAACCAACAATTTAATGTTGCGTTCGGAATTAACGTTGACATATTGCAATTCAGTTTTCAATGTTCATTTGGATAATTGCTTTATTACTATACCATTTCAATTGACGTTGTGTCAATAAAAAATTAATATTCTTTAACAATCATTTAACATTACTTTAATAATATTAAAGTATTTCTTATAAAATTTCAAGTATATTTTTTACACTTTTTCGAAATTGAATTAAATAATGTTTTTGTCGTTTTTGACGACTTTTATATAATATCAATTTCACAAGAGAAAGTCAATACTTTATTTTGTTTATTGTGATTTGTTACGTTTACGCTGTATCATGCGTTCGTTGGTCACAAGAAATAATTCTACCACCATTCAAAAAAATTGCAAGAGAAAAGTGGATAAAAATTAAATTAATTTCTACCCACTCCTTAAATGCTACTATTTTCTAGTCTTTTCAATGATTTGTTGTGCCATTGATTGGTATATTTCTCCTAATCTATCCTCTGGTTGATAAATAGAAGGAGCGAAATCTTTTGGATTCCATGATGGTTGCTCTAATGGTAGGTGACCTAATAAGTCTGTTTGTAATTCTTCAGCAAGCTTTTCACCGCCACCTGTTCCAAATACATATTCTTTATTTCCAGTTTCTTTACTTTGGAAGTAAGACATGTTTTCTATTACACCTAAAATCGTGTGTTCAGTGTGTTTTGCCATTGCTCCAGCTCTTGCCGCAACAAATGCTGCAGTAGGATGAGGCGTTGTTACGATAATTTCTTTACTTGATGGCAACATCGTATGTACATCTAAAGCAATGTCCCCAGTACCTGGTGGTAAATCTAAAATCAAATAATCTAAATCTCCCCATCGCACTTCAACAAAGAAATTCGTAAGCATTTTACCTAACATTGGGCCTCTCCATATAACTGGTGCGTTCTCTTCAACAAAGAAAGCCATCGAAATGACTTTCACACCATGACGTTCAACTGGTATGATTTCTTTACCTTGTACACCTGGTTTTTCATCAATTCCCATCATGTCTGGAACGCTAAAGCCATAAATATCAGCATCAACTAGACCAACTTTTTTACCTTCTCTAGCTAATGATACTGCTAAATTGACTGCTACTGTGGATTTTCCAACGCCACCTTTACCAGAAGCGATGGCAATAAACTCTACAGGATTGTCTTTAGATAATAAGCCTTCTATTGTTTGTTGCTCGTCATCGCTCGTACCTCTATATTGTTCTACTACATCAGATGGTAATTCTTCAAATCTAATGCCAACTGTATTAGCCCCATTTTCTTTTAACACTTCAACTACGGCCATCTGTAAATCTAATTGAGGTTGTCCCCCTAATTGAGCCATAGCTATTTTGACACTTACATGCTCTATTTCTTCTTTAATAGTAACCTCTACTATTCCATCGGTTTCTTTTAAAGGTACATTTATTATTGGATCTTTTAATTCTCCAACAAGTTCTTTAACTTGCTCAGTCGTTAACACAATGCGTCCCCCTCTTTATAAAATAATCATTATTTATATTCTAACAAACAAAACTTAAGTTTGCTTTAAATAGTTTATATTCAGTATAAATATAATCAGCTTATTAAAAAAGAAGTTAGCTCACTTCACTCTCTATTAAAGAATAAATAAACTAACTTCTTATAGTAATTGCTATTTCATTGATATTATTCTTGTCTTCTTAAATGGTTACTTTAATTATCAGTGATAAGGTTACAATATTACAGTTTCTACTATATATATTAATGCTATGTTCAATCTTTATGATCAATACAGTTTAAACACTTCAATTAACCGAATTGATTTTCTATAGTACCTTGCTTATTTTCCATTTAAGTTTTCACTATCTGGATAAAATATTTCCTTACATATAAATAAGAGTCCAATGATAAATACAATCACCCAAAAATCAATATTTATATAGGCATAATGGATATGCACTATGAAGTAAAATAACAAAGTTGTTACTGTGAAAGTAATTAAGTGATAAGTTATGCCTTTAAAATATGGGTTATCTGGTATTTTTTTCTAAAGTAATCCATTAAATTCTCTATTATAAACAAATTAAAATAACCTAATACAATATAACTGCCATAATAAATTAAGTTATCGTAAAAGTTTTTATTATATCCAAAATACGCAAGGTGGAAATAAATAAGGATTCTACTCAAGCCATATAATCCAAATCCTAAAAATGTTAAAAATATAGCCCCAGAAATAATAAATACCGAAAGTACAATAAGCGTTGTAAATAAATATTTTATATATTTCATTGCTTACTGTCCTCCCTTTTCACTCTATTTCGATATTCCGCTTAATAATCACCTAACTTTTATTACAATCTCGCTGGTTTTTTATTATTAAAACTATAATCGCATAAACTATATTACCATTATAACAACTCACTACCAAATACAAATTAACACAAAGCTCTACTATTCAAATTATAACGTTTATTAATGAAGTACATCATGTTTTAATTATATAGATATAGCTTACTAATGCGAGTTTTATTTCTGTTCTCTATAAATTACAGCCCATAAAACCATTAGTATAATCAATATAACTAAACTAAGTAAGATAACATTGTGTATTTGTAGACTGATAAAAGTAAATGATAGTGCATAAATGTAACCCATCACAGTAGAACCTATTGAGTTACCTAAACTCTTGGTTAATGTATAGAACGACATCATCCGCTTCATGTTATTTAATGAAGTCTCTTCTTGAGTAATAACACTGTCTTTTGTATAAACTGTGCCAAAGCTAACTCCCGCAAGTAATAAACTAAATGCTATAAATAATGGCGACTCGGTGCCTATAAATACTAAAATGCCACATAGCATTAATAATGTGAATGCAAAAATATATAATCCTTTTCTACTCATTCTAACCTCTAATTTATCTAATGAAAAATTAAGCGCTAACCAAGCGAATGAAATTGGAAATATTACAAAGCCACTTTGTAATGGTGAGAGACCCATTTCCTCTTGTAAATAAATAGGCATATATAAGTTGTAACCCATCAGAATAATTGCATAAGCAAAATCGGTGAAGAATATTAAAATAATCGTCTTATTAAATTCTGCAACTGGTACAAATGGTGTTTTTACGTTTTTTTCATTTTTGTAAAGAACTACTGCCATTACACAAGCTAAGATAAGTGAAATTATGTTTAAATATAAATTCGCTTTATTCATAACTGTAAACATTAAAAAGAAGATTAATACATAGAAATACATTAAGCCCTTCACGTCTAATTTGTTCGTTGTAGTTGTATTTTCATTTTCAAAATGGAATGTGATTATCACCAATACCATAGTCGCGATTGCAATCGGAATATTCACGAAGAATAACCAGTGCCACGTTGCAAATTCTAAAATAGTTCCTCCCAAAACTGGACCAATAATGCTAGAAATCCCCCATACACTACCAACAATTCCCATAATTTTATAACGTAATGGAATTTCAAAGGCAAGTTTAGGTACGATTTGACTCAATGCCATCATTACACCGGCGCCTAAACCTTGTATGAAACGGGACATGATTAGTATGCTTGAAAGTACCACTTATCCCGGATAAGAAACTACCTATAGTAAAAAGCAATAATCCTAAAAGCGTGATATAAATAATTTTCGTTCTATCTAGTAGTTCTCCCACAATCGGATTAGCTATGACAATTGCAATAAAATAAACTGCAAAAATCAGTGAAATGGATGAAGTAACGTTTAAGTCATCTCTTATAGTAGGTATTGCCAAAGAAACTATGGATGTTTCTATGGCCGACATAAACATAATTAATATTAATGCAACTACGATACCTAAAGACTTAACATTCATAATTTACCTCCTTGCATAACAAATTAAAATGCTTTCAAGTATAATCAAATCAATATGTTGTAATCAGTTTCAAATCTACTTCGTTAAATTAAAACTATGCTTTATGATAATTTGTTTAAAAAAAGAGCGGGATAGAAATCAAAATTTAAAATTTGATTTCATATTCCCGCCCCCACAAAGCCTACTAAAAAATAATACAAGCACTGAAGTTCTTGCATAAGAACTACTCGTCTTCACAAATGTAGCAGTAGTTCTTTAAAAACTAGTTATAAGTTCATTTAGATATCAGACAGCTAGCGCCAATATAACAACTGCGACTAAAACCTGTCTTGATGTTCTAGATACTATTAAATCACAATGTATTTTTCTTAAAAATTACATAAAATATAAAATAGCTATAAAATGAAATACGGATGCAATCACTATAAAGAAGTGCCAAATCATATGAAAGTATGGACGATTTTTTTGTGCATAGAACCATGCTCCGACCGTATAAGCAACCCCACCGAATAGAATAAATAGCATAAATGTTACCGATGAATCGAAGATAATTGTCGGTAAAAATAAAACGCCAATCCATCCCATAACTAAATACATTGTTAAGCTTAATTTATGACTAACATTTTTAGCTAATGATTTGTATAGAATGCCCCAGAGTGTAATACCCCAAAGCACTGCCATTGCAGTCCATCCTAGCCAGACCACCGATTAACACTAAACATATTGGTGTATATGTTCCGGCAATTGCGATATATATCATACTGTGATCGATAATTCTGAGTATATATTTATGTGAAGAATTATTAGGCATCGCATGGTAAACCGTTGAAGATATAAACATTAGAAAAATACTGATCACGTATAGTGAAACGCTAAACGAACCTAATATGCCATGATCCATAAAACTTTGTATTGCCGCATACGGCAATACGCATAAAGCAATGAATGCAGCTACCCCATGTGAAACTGCATTTCCAATTTCCTCACCAAACGTTAAAGGTACAATATTTTTAAATGTTTTAGCCACTTTGCTATTATCTACATCTACTGTATGAGACATAAGTGTAACCACCCTTTTATTAAATCAAATTCATACGTTTCAAATCAGCTGTAGCTGTTTCAACACTATCTTTACCTTCTTTATTTTTTAAAGGAGAAAATTCTTCTTCTCTCGGTACTTGTAATGTAATAAAGCTATTAGCATACTGGAAAATATCAAAATAGAATAATTCAAACTTAAGCGTTGGTTGCTCAATTACGCCAAAATCATCATCTAGCTGTTTTAATTTTTTAATCGCTAAATGATATGGCAATGCATGATCAACCACATTGTTAATAAATAAAAGTTTAAATGTATGTATTCCTATATTAGCGTTATTAAATTCATTAGCAACTTCAGGGTCTAATTCTGAATATTCAAGTACAGTATCTTTTTGATTAGCTGTAACTAATCTACCTACACTTTCACCCTCTTTAGGTTGAATTGATTTTGTAGTGATATCCATACTTTTTTGGAATGTATAACCTGCAAATAATGGGTCCAATACTTTCACAAGAACGTTATCAATATTATTCAAGAAAATATATTCCACACCATTGTCTGTCATTTCATCTAAATAGCCTGAATTTTTGAGTGATTTAAACACGCCACCATTACCGTTAGGCGTTTCTAGGATGTTACCATCTACGTCTAAAACTAACTTGCCTTCTTCAGATAAGGCAACAATGTTTTCTTGCTTGAAAAAGTGCACATGTGATTTATCATATCCAAAATAATCTTTAGCTTCGAAAAACAGTTGTGTTTCTTTGTCATTTACTTTGCTAGTCATGATATACCAATCGACAGCTACACCTGTTTGTTCTTTTAATGCTATTAATTGCTGTGCTTGAATTTCAAATAAGCTAACGCCTTCAATTTCAAACGAACCTTTAGGTCCTTTATAACCTAAACGCGTCCCTTGCCCACCTGCCATTAATAACACTGCAAATTTGCCTTTTTGAATTGCGTCTAAACCAACTTCTTCATATTTTTTGATTTCTTCTTCTGTAAATTCTTTTTTAACTTCATATTTCACTTCATTAATAGAAGAAACATCATCGATTACTTTTTTATTTACATATAAATCTTCATATAAATCTTGAATATCAGATAAGTTTAAAGAGTCTACTTTATTAGCTAATTGTTCTTTTTCATTTGTACTCATTAGTTTTTCAAATTCAATTAAATGGTCTTGATTAAACTTTTCTAAACCTTTCTTATCTAGCATGTTCTCTCTCCTTAATATTCAAATATTAGATAAAAATAATATCTTATTACTGACTTGAATATATAATTTCACTATTTGTACTTTATATTATTATGATTATATGCACAACCTTAATCATAACCATTTAAAAAACAGTTGATTAATAAACGGTTGAAAAAACACATAAGTTGCGCCTATAGTTAACGCACTCGCAAGTGATAAATCAACGAGACCACCTGTTTTAAAAACCAAAGGGAATTTCACACTGATAGGGATAGGATATAAAAATTTAACTCCCCTAGGTGTTAACATATCTAGTATAACATGAGATAGCAATCCGAATATAATCGTAATTAAATAATAAATTGGTGTTTGGATAGCATATAATAGACAAATTATAATTGAAATAAATAATAGTGAGTGTGTAAATGTCCTGTGACCAAATAATATTCTAATAAAAAAGCTCAAAACTTTTAATCGTCTACCAATTTTACTCTGTGCATGACAAATATCAGGTAATAAACTTGATATAACCGCAAGCGTTATAACCGTAATTGATGTAAACAAATCTGTATGGAAATATTCTATAGTTAATGCGCCTACTAATAAACCGCATGATGCGTGGGTTTTACCTGTCATTTTCACTTCTCCTTATCGCAATATATTTTATCATATCTTTTATATCAATGCGAACGTACTTTCGTAACAAAGCATTGAGTATAACATATTCACAAAAAGTATCACACAATTACTTGAAAACGATTGCATGTTGTTGTATGATGTAGCTATAAATTAATTAAAGGATGTGTTCTAGATATGGCAATGACAGTTAAAAAAGATAACAATGAAGTAAGAATTCAATGGAGAGTTGCAGATATTAAGATTCCAACAAGTGATATTAAGAACATTTCACAAGATCAAAATATCCATGAAATTCCAAAATTAGATAGAAATAAAGTTTCGAGAATTGGTTCTACTTTCGGAAAAACGAACCGTGTTATCATCGACACTAATGACCATGAATACATTATTTATACGCAAAATGATCAAAAAGTATATAATGAAGTAACAAAATAGTATTAAACAATTAACAACAAAAAGACGAAATTCTAATCCCACGTTAGAATTTCGTCTTTTTTATATTAATTACGTCTTAAACCTATTTAACTTGAATAAGGGATATCAATTAACCTCTAATTCACAATGATGATATACTATAGCTAAATCTTAGAAAGTGGGTGCATATCATGTACGTTGTTACGAATAGAATTGATGTAAAAAAAGGGTTTGCAGAGAAAATGGCGCCTAATTTTACTAAAAAGGGCAAAATTAATGAATTAGAAGGCTTTCGTAAAGTTGAAGTTTGGCTTATTGAAGACGAAACAGACCACGATCAGATGTATGTGAATACTTGGTGGGATTCTGAAGATAATTTCAAAGCATGGCTAGAGAGTGATGCTTTTAAAGAAGCACACGCAGGTAAGTCAAAATCTAAAAGCGAAGATTCACCAGTCATAGGGAATAAAGTTGTTAAAGCTAATGTTTTATCAACACTTAATTAATCAAATGATTTTGTAAGTTTAAATCAAGAAAACAATCAATATTGCAAAACACCCCAAAAATTAGATTTCATCTAACTTTTGGGGTGTTTTATTATATTCATATTCGATTGTTGCTTATTCATATTTCATATTGTTTTAAACTAATTAAAATACAGATGCGCCATCAACGCTATAATTGGTAATGCAATAATTGTTCTGATTAAGAAAATAACAAACAGTTTAAAGATACTGACTGGAATTTTTGAGCCTAGTATCACTCCACCTACTTCTGATAAGTAGATTAACTGACTAATACTTAATGCACCGATAACGAATAATGTAATATCATTACCTACACCTTCAATTAATATAGATGGTAAAAACATATCGGCAAAGCCTATTAATATTGTTTCTGATGCTTGTGCGGCTTCAGGAATTTGCAGTAATTCTAAATATGGTACAAACGGTTTACCAATAATTGCGAATATCGGTGTGTATGTCGCAACGATTGTCGCTAGTGTACCAATACTCATAACAACTGGTAAAATAACAAACCACATATCTACAACTGTTTTAAGTCCAGATTTGAAAAATGATTTGAATCCTGGCGCATTGATACCTGTTTCAGTCGCCATGTCAAAACCGTGACCTAATGCAGTTTTATTTTCTGGTAATTTTTCAGTTCTCATTTCTTCAGATACTTCTTTTGAATATTCATCTTTGATAGATTTTAATGGCCAAATTCTTGGCAAAATCAATGCACAAACAATACACGAAACAATAACTGAGAAGTAGAAATAGAAGAAATGGTTTTGCATATGTACTGTTTCTGCAATGACGATTGCAAATGTTATAGATACTACACTGAAAGTAGTAGCAATAACTGTCGCTTCACGTCTAGAATAAAAACCACTTTCATATTGCTTACTTGTTATTAATACCCCTACTGTGCCATCTCCGATAAACGATGCTAAGTTATCTACTGTAGAACGTCCTGGTAATGTGAATAAAGGTCTCATAATAGGTCTAAAGATTGGCCCTAAAAATTCTAACAATCCATATTCCATAAGTAATGGTAAAAATAATGCTGCAAATAAGAACACAGCAACTAATGTTGGCAATAGACTTTCAAATACAAGCCCGCCAGTATCTGCAGAATAAATTACTTCAGTACCGACTTTCAAATAAGTCATCCATACAAAAACAACTGCTAATATTCTTAATAACAACCAGACGATTTTCACATTAAATGCATTATATAAAAGTCCTTCCGGTTCTAATTTATTTTTCAATATTGTGGAACATAAAATTGATAATATGCCTGATATTGTGATAATCAAAACAATAATTAATGGCATGGCGTCCCCGAGTACATCTTGCAATAGTCCTGCTAAAAACGCGACGGGTAATGTGGTTTGTTTAACACCATCTTCAGTCACAGTAATAGGTACCAAAAACAAGATAATACCAATCAATGACATGACTATGAACTTTAACCTACCTCGCACTAATTGTGATTTACTATATTTATTCATTTCATTCACCCCTTAGGTGTTTATATTTTTATATACACTTAAAAAAGCAACAGCAATAATTATAACCTATTATGTATAAATATGTAAATCAATAAATTTAGGTTTTTATTGTCTTCTTGTATATGTATAAATAAAATAATTGACCCTAATCTTATTTAGGGTCAATTACACTTTATATGAAAACGCTTACTTTTGCAATTTATTTTTGAATTATATTTTTCTTAATAAATTAAAGCGTATCGAGTGCCGACAGCGACAACAATTATATCGACAGTAATATCTATAAGTTAGTGCGTATCTCTTGCTAACACATCACTCATGGTCAATAGGCGTACACTAATCAAACCTAAAATAAGTAGGGTATGGATGTGCTTATGCTCGACTATTTTTTGTGCCCCATGCTATGCAATAAGCCAAAAAAACGCATTCCTCCTACGACTGAAATTGAAGCGACTGATGAAAATAATAAAATCTTTTTAATGTTTAATGCTTTTTACAATGAATTAAACACTTGATTTTTAATGTTTGTAATTGCTTGCTCAATACCTTCATCATGTATATATACCTTTGCTATATTAGGCATATACATACTTTGTGCTAAAGCTTTATAATCTAGACTAAATTGTATTTTGTCTCCTAATTGATAAAAATCCTGATTTAATAAATCAATCATGACATGATCACTTGTTGCGCCTAATATTTTCACTTGATGATGCACAGGCGTAATTGTTTCGACATGCGTATCTAAGCTACCAATATCAATGATAGCTTGTAAATATTGTTTGCCTGTATCATAGTTTATACGTGGCTTAATCTCTACTATTTCTGCTTCTAAAATAATTGTATCTTGATATAACATTGCAATTGGATGATTTGTTGAGGTCTCAATTCCTCTGAAGAGCGTTTCGCCTATTCTCAGTTCGTTAACTTTACCTAAATCACTATAAGCCATTTGCGTTAACAAACTTGAATTCCCGCCTGATATGATTTTAAATCTTATATTGGTCACTTCTTCAATAGAGTTTACAAATTGATTAATCATTTTCACATCTTCCTCAGTAGGTGCATTCGACTGAAAACACATAAAGTTGAATGCTAACCCTGCAAGATTAAGATGATGCATCTGAATTATTTCTTTAATATAATCAATTACATCATAAGTTAAGATGCCTTCTCTTGCATCTTTCCAATCCACCATGAGTAAAATTTGGTGCTTCACTTCTTGTTTACCCGCAAGGTCATTTAATTGTCGAATCGTCGCTATCTCAGTTTGAATGCTTATATTCGTATAACGTACTACATCTTCAAGTCCATATTGATTTGTAGTGCCTATCATTGCAAAAGATATATTTGGATCTTTACTCTTCGTAATATTATCAATTCTGGCGTCTGCAAAGTGTGTAATACCGATGTCTTTTAACACTTCTATAATTTTGCTATCGCCAGCCACACACTTGGTTACAGGTGTAAAACAAATATTATTTTGACTGCACAAGGCATTTAATACATGGGCGTTATATTGAATTTTAGATAAATTAATCTGTAATTGTGCCATGTTTACACCTCTTTATATAATGGATTCTTTAATTTTATCGTTACGTACTGTTTCACTTTATTTTCCATTCTCATACGCAACAATGCTTTGACTGAAATCTTAGGTCCAAACAAAACTGCTTTCAACACTTGAGCATGTGCTTTTTGTGGATCTATTGCTTCGTATACTATGTCACCTACTACTTCGAATAACGCCCTCTCGTCTACTTCATCATATTTTGAAAAATGATGAATCAGTTCTGCGATTTGATTTTGAATTACTGAATGTTGAAATTTTTCGATCACCGCTTCAATATTTTCAGCAATGAGACTTGTATTCGTTATATCAATATGAGGTAATTTATACTTTAAAGTTTCTAAATCTATTCTTGAACCACCTAAATCTCTGATGATAAATTTCATTTGATTATTCGGTCCAAGATTTACAATAGTATTTTGCATATGCGCTTCCAAGGCAATACCATAATCTTGTATATATGCAATTAATGGTTTGATTAAAGTTTTCGCATAACTACACATAAATTGTTTGATGGCGATTGATGTAGGTCCTACTCCCATCCACTCCAAGTAACTGTCTACAATGACTTGGTTATCAACTGGATTTTTATTAACTAAACTAGCTGTCACCAATGTCGTCCCATTATCTGCAATATAAGGTTTGTGTCTCACTATGCAAGCCAATTGACGTGCGACTTCGTCATCTATATTTACATGAATACCATAAGGCTCCAAGGCGACTTGTAATTGTGGGTATAGATCTAACATATCTTGTAATTCATAACTGAGTTTAGGCCCATCTACTGTCGTCACAGCAGAAACGGTTCTAATGGCACTTGTAGCTTGAATATTTACTGGTAATTTAATATGGAATGGTTTATTGATTAATGCCATTGTTCTAAATGATAAAGTTGCTTTGGATTCTATTTCAAATGGTGTGGGTAATAATCTTCCTTCTTTAATACACTTCGCAAATTGATGCACAATCACATTGTCATATTGCCATGGATGTACGAGTACTACTCTATAATCCTCTAGCTCAAACTGGTATGGTTCTAAAAATGCTTTAAGTTTATAACGATATTCAGGAATAATATGATTCAAAATATATTGTTCATCATCTTCCATTGACGTTGTAATACAATCTGCTTTATGAATAAGCATTACTTTTAATCCAATAATCTTTTCAAACTCTGGCGCATATAATTTCACTTCTTCCTTTGTTAAAGGCAATTTCGTTTTAGACAAGGGATGCGTCGGATGTCCTTCTACAACTATACTCTCCGAATAAGTTAAATCATTAATTTCTTCTGAATCCTCAAAATGTTTTAACCAGGTAAAGAAATTAATAGTTTCAGGCATTCTCGAAAATTTCAATGTTGCATGAATCAATGCTTGTCTATGAGAAAAATGATCATACGTCCATACAAAGCCATCTCTACTAGAAATCAGTTCTTCTCTCAATCTGTTGCTAATTGGTATATCAAATTGGTTGTCCAATACGTCGAGTAATTGTTCTACAGTTTCGATTGTCATTCTAGTGTTACCTTTGATATAACGTATCTTTCCTTTAAATACATATCTTTCCATATCACTTTTACGTACTTTATCCACTTGTAAAAGTTGTCCGTGATATTGTAATTCAATACAATCTTCAAACTCATTAACTATCATTTTATCAGGAAAAATATGTTCCTTAATAATCGCGTTATAAATACGGTACTGTACGTTTTTATCTGCAGTTTGCCGTGTCTGATCCGTCATACAAGATTGCCCCCATTTTTTCTCGGTCTATTTATAATACTGAATCATATTGTATTCACAAATGTATTCAATTCTATTATGCTAATCATATCTAAAAATTCTATTGTAAAGCGCATGATTATTGTACTTAAAGTAATGTACTTCTACTTTTTCATTTTAATATTCCCTATTTTCCCTCTATTTTCCAAAATCAACACGGTACTGAAAAATAAATGATACGGTGTTCATTCACTTTGAGATGTTAAAATACATAGAAGAGTGGTAAATATAAATGATGAAACTGTTATCTTTCATATTTCATACAATTTAGCTAAATAATACTATGCTAAAATCCGCACTTAATTTGATAATTGATAACAATTATCAATGCAACTAATATAGATTATATAAATACCTTATGCTTTTGTAAAATAATTTTAAGAGGTGCCTTATGAATTCAAACATAGACTTTAACAATTCAATTAACAAACTAACTAATGATGAACAATATGCCTTAACCTATTTAGAATCTATCAACGATGAATGGCGTGATGCATTTGTTAAAACGTTATTAGTCAGTAGAGATAAAATATCCCGACGACTCATCACTTCTTTACATCGAGAAAACTTAATTAATAGTCGCGATTATAGTCACATAATTGCAACAAAAGATGCACCAGTAAACTTAGCAACTAATCAGGTACAAACATTAAAAATAGCTTTCCCACACACTCAAAAAACTTTATATGCACCTATTACTGGAATACATGCATTCGATAGAATTGATGTTGAAGGACCATTTTATTTTGAAAATAAGGATAATTTTGAAAGGATTTTACATCCAGAAGAGATATTAACTTGTATTTTAACCGAAGCACCAACACTTGATAATGATGCGAGTCATCAATTTAGAGAAGATATAAATAATAGCGTAGCTAATATGGCTATTTCACTTAGCTTTCAAACGATTACCTTAGCCGATGAAACTTTACCTCTTGGTCAAGTAATTATGGAAGCAGAAGATAGTTATTTAAGATCCGAACAAGCAGTCGTTGAAGGACATCCCTTACATCCTGGTGCAAAATTGCGTAAAGGCATGACACCCGAAACTACAATTAATTATTCTTCTGAGTTCAACAATGCTATAGGCTTAAAATTTATCTTAATGCATAAAGATATTGCAAAAGTTGAATCATTATCCAAAAATTACAATGAAACTTTATATGGTTTATTCGAAGACTTATATTCTGAAGTTTTAAAAGAGGTTGGTTCTGAGTTTATTGATACATACTATATCATGGTCGTACATCCATGGCAGTATAATAAAATATTAACCAATCAATATGCCAATGAGCTTAAAGAAAAACGAATCATTCCAATACGCTACCAACTTGATTATCACGCTGGTCTATCGTTTAGAACACTCATGCCAAAACTACCTATAACTTCACCCCACATTAAACTATCCACTAATGTGCACATCACAGGTGAAATTAGAACTTTATCAGAACAAACAACAATTAATGGCCCTCAAGTCACACAAATTTTAAATGATATTAAACATAACGATACCTTATTTCATAATATTGCTTGGCGATACGATTGATGAAATTGCTGGCATCCACTTTTTAAAACAGACGATTCACGTGATATCCAAACTATTAGAAGTGAACAATTAGGTTCGTTATTTAGAACTAATATTTATGATCTTATTGATAATAAAACAACGCCTATGATTCCATCAAGTTTAGTCGCCAACTATGCTTATAACTATGAAACACCGATCAATACACTTATCAAAAAGTATGCACAAACACATACTTGTGATTCTTATAAAGAAGCATGTATCGCTTGGATGGAACATTATAGCCAAGCACTAATTGATATTACGCTACCTTTATACATTAAATACGGCATCGCTCTCGAAGCACATTTACAAAATACTATCGCTACATTTAATAGTGATGGCTCATTAAACAAATTATATGTTCGTGATTTTGAAGGCTTACGTATTGATGAAGCTTATTTGAATCACCAGGGATATAACACTCAAAATTTTCATGAGAAATCCTTAATTTTAACGAATCAATCACAAACTGTTTTTAATAAAGTATTTTATTCTAGTATTCAAAACCATCTTGGAGAATTGATCTGTAGTTTAGCAAAATCAAGTGCTATTAATGATTTAGAACAAAGTATCTGGTCAACTGTCAGTGATCTATTGGCTAACAAGTTAAATGTCATTGCTCGATACTATGGATGATCCTAAAAGAATTGATGCAATTCGAGCACTATTATTTGCGCCTAAAATTGACTATAAATGTGTAACAACGATGAGGCTAGAAGATGAAGCAGATATTTATACTTATATACAAGTGAATAACCCCTTACATCGGAGTCATGCATCTCATTAAAAACAGTATATCAAGGCTTTATTAATAATTAAAACAGGCTGAGACAAAATATATGTCTCAGCCTGTAGTCTTCGGCCAGTATTTTTCCCGTAGGAGTCGGACCAAATCACTGCCATTTTTTAAATAATATTATGATTCATTGATTGTATTCTTATAAAGGCCAACACACATAGAAATGAGTATAATTGAATTAGCAAAAAATATTCATTTCATATAAGCTTTAAACAGTGAAATGAATGAACAAAGATAGTCTCAAGAGAATAATATCTATAAACACAAAATAATTACTTTTATAGTAATTGGTTTTTCGACATTTTAAAACCGCTAAAGCAAATTACTTTAGCGGTTTTTATTTAGTTTGATACTCAATTAATTATTGTAAGCCTTTTTCCTCGTTATTTGAGCTTTGGCTTTTTTCATTTTTTTGAGACCATTCTTTTTTAGTCATTACATCTTCAACGCGCATGTTAACTTCAACTACGTCAAGACCAGTAATATATTTAACTTGTTCTTTAACTAAGTCTGTTACTTTACGGAAGATTTTAGGTGCTGATTCACCATATTCTAATATTACTTTCAAATCTACAGTCGCTTGTTTTTCTCCAACCTCAACGCTTACGCCTCTTGAAACGTTCTCGTTGCTTCCGAATGAGTTAGAAATACTATCGACGAATCCGCCTTTCATTTCTAAAATACCACTTACTTCACGCGTCGCGATACCCGCAATTTTTTCAATTACTTCATCAGAAAATGATAACTTATTTGAAAATTCCGGTTCTTGTTGTTGTTGTTGTTGTTGTTTTTCTACTTCTTGTTCATTAACTCCAGTTTGATTATTATATGCTTGTTTTGCTTTGTTATTATCTACTGCCATATTAAAATCTCCTTTGTCTTCTCAATTTTAAAAAATTTAATTTTAAGCCTTTTCAATATTTGAAAATACTAACTCCATCGATTTAAGAAATTTAAAAAGTCTTGCTTACGGTCTTTAGTATACCCGATTGCAATTCCAATCAAACATAACACTAAGATTAATATTGTACTCCAGAAACCAAGAGTTAAGAATAATATTGCGATAATCAAGAATGCTAAGAATCCAATGATTCTCCATTTAAATACTTTTAAGAAATCAACAACTTCTTGTGTAGAATCTTGTCCATTTTGGTGATTATTATTAGTCATGATAACCCTCCCTTACAACACACGTTTGCCTGAGGTTTTTTGATCTCTAACGTTGACCTCTAGTTTTGATACTGGTAATTCAGTAAAGTGTTCTACGTTCTGCTTAATGTCATTTCTAATTTCTTCCGTTAATGATTTAACTTGAACATCACCTGGCACAAAGAAATCTGCTTTCAAAGCAATATGTGATTTCTTCTTCTTGTTATACAATTTTGCAATCACATTCGGTTGACGAATTTGTTCATATTGTACAAGTGTATCGTATGCTGATTTTTCAACTGCTTTTCTCGATACATAAATATGACCATCATTGAAATCTTTGTAAAGTCCGGGTTTTCTATACGTAGGTTTAAACAAGCTGAATAGTAGTATCAGACCAATTAAAATAAGTAACGTTGCTAAAGTTATTAAGGTCGGTTGAAACCAATTAAATTGAGTTAAGTAATCTTGATACTGAGTAATTCTAGAATCTTTGATATACATAAACAGTAAAACACCAACGATTACTACAATTAAAAGTCCTAATATGAAATTTTTAAGTCGCTTCACCTCGTATGACACCTCCTATGTTTCTAGATTATGTACTTGTCATATAAGACTAATACCCTTTTAAAAAATCTTAGAAACATTTTTATTGTATATTTTAAATAATTTCTATGGCAAAATAAGTTTGCTCTAGCTATTTCTCTTATGATCTTCAGTTGTTTCTATTTCTTTATCGTCTTGTTTTGCTTTATTTTCTTGATTTTCTGAATCCTCTTGATTTGCTTTACGATATTGTAAAAGCTGATTATCCGTGACAAGTAATTTATTACTAGGTCTCGGCTTTTCTATGGCTAAGGATTTAAAGAGTGACCATATCATTATTATAATGACGATGGAGAATGGTAAGGCCGCAATAATTAACAGGTTTTGAATCGATTGTGTTCCACCTGTGTAAATCATGATCATTGCAAATAGTGCTAATATAATGCCCCAACTGACTTTGACTAAACCAGAAGGATTAATACTACCTTTAGAACTCAACATACCTAATACATATGTTGCTGAGTCAGCTGATGTTACAAAGAAAATCATAATAACTATTAGCGTAACAATACTTAATACAAATCCTAATGGGAAATGTTCCAACGTGGCAAAGGTCGCCGTTTCAGTTGCCTCTTTCGCGATATTCGCAATACCATTTTGTTGTAAATAAATTGCTGATGCACCAAACACTGCGAAAAATAGGAAACATACAAGTGCCGGTACAAATAGCACCCCTAATATAAATTCTTTAATTGTTCTACCACGAGACACACGAGCGATAAAGATCCCAACAAATGGCGCCCATGAAATCCACCAAGCCCAATAGAAGATCGTCCATTGTTGTAGCCACTGGAATTTTTCGCCACCTGATTGCGGTATACGTAAACTCATATTAAAGAAATTAGCAATATAATCACCTAATGAATTGGTAAATGTATTTAATATCGTTAGTGTAGGTCCTACACAGAACAATAAGAGTAATACAATGAATGCTAATGCCATATTAATATTACTTAAGTTCTTAATACCTTTATCAATACCTGACCAAGCTGACCAAGTAAATAATAAGGTTGCTACGATAATGATAATCACTTGAGTCCCAAAATTAGAAGGAATTTCAAATAAGAAGTTCAATCCTTCATTGATTTGTAACGCACCAAAACCAAGTGTTGCGGCAACACCAGTTACAGTAGCGATAATTGCAAGGACATCTATCGCCCCACCGATAGGACCTTTCATCATTTTACTACCTAAAACAGGTATTAACGTAGCGCTGACTAATCCCGGATAACCTTTGTGGAAATTAAAGTACGCAAAAACGAGTCCCACGATACCGTATACAGCCCATGCGTGCACGCCCCAATGAAAGAATGAAAATTGCATCGCATCGTTAATTGCAGTTTGTGTTCCTGCTTTATGTAATGGCGTTAAAGTAAATGCATGACTGATAGGTTCAGCAGTCGTCCAAAAGACTAAACCAATTCCCATGCACTGCACTAAATAACATTGCGAACCATGATTTTAATGAAAATTCAGGGTCTTCGCCTTCTTCACCCAATGTAATAGATGAATATCTAGAAAATAATAGATAAATACATACAATTAATATGACTAATACAAGTAATAAATAATACCAACCAAAATTAACTGCTATAAAATTTGTAATAGTTTGAGTAACTGATTCTAATTGTTTCGGCAATATTGCGCCATAGAGCACAAATAACGTACAAATAGCTAATGCCACCCAAAATACTACCGTCATTTTTTTAAAATGCATAACAAAAATACACACTCCCTTTATTTTATGTAACATACATACCCTATCATACTTAATATAATCCATAATTGTAACCACTTTTAAGGATTATAAAAACTTATTTAAACACTGTAATTCGATTTACTAAAAATTAAATTATAATAAAATAACATATTTAAAAGCCTTCCAAACAATTATTCACCAATAAGGTAATTGTTTGGAAGGCTTATCTAGCGTATTAACTTCATAACACAGTAACATGACAGATTTTAATATTTATAACTTATGATTCTTGATTGAGTTGAATTACTAATTTACCAATCATGTTTTGATTTTCAAGTTGCTTATGTGCATCGAACAGACTATTTGCTGTTAAACCATCTATCACTTTATTTAATGTAGGTTGATATACGCCCGCTTCTATTTTTTCAGAAATATCCGTTAAATATTCACGATGTAAAGTCATATCTTCAGTTTCATGTAGTGGTCTTGAATACATATATTCATGTGTAAATGTAATACTTTTGTCTTTTAGTAAATTTAAATCTTGTTTATTTTTAAAAGCGACAATGGTTGCAATGATTCCTCTTGGTTTTACGAGTTCGATCATTTTTTCATAGTATTGGTCTGTATCAAACGTACAGAAAATATAATCAACTTCACTTATTTCATATTTTTCAAACTCTTTAATTAAATCATTTTTATGATTTAACACAATATCCGCACCCATATCCTTAGACCAATTATACGTTTCTTCTCGTGAAGCAGTTGTGATGACATGGAGTCCATGGTGTTTGGCTATTTGTGTTGCAATACTTCCTACGCCACCTGCACCATTGATAATTAAAATAGACTTACCTTTATTATCTTCTGGATTATGCGAAATTTTAAATATATCAAATAATGTCTCTGATGCAGTTAGTCCTGTTAAAGGTAAACTAGCGACTTGAGTCGCAGTTATATTCTTAGGTTTTTTAGCAACAAGACGCTCGTCAACAAGTTGGTATTCTTGATTAGAACCTTGATATGCAGGAGAACCCGAATAAAATACTTCGTCGCCAACTTTAAAATGATTAATCTCTTCACCTACTGCTTCTACCACACCGACAGCATCAAACCCTAGAATTCTTGGTGGTTGGTCAACAGGAGACTGTCTTATTTTCGTGTCTACAGGATTAATGCTAATAGCTTGTACGCGTACTAAGAGCTCGTATTGCGTTGGTTCCCGTCGTTCAACTTCAAATTCATAGAACTGATTTCCTTCATCTAGATCAAAACGAGTATCTGCACCTATTGCTTTCATATTACATATCTCCTTTAATGTTTAGATATTGTCTGACACTTGTACTACTTGTTTCCCAAAGTTATCGCCTGTAAATAAATTTCTAAATGCTTCTGGTATATTTTCAAATCCGTTCATGACTGACGTTTTTGTTTTTATCTTATCTTCTTGAACCCACTGTGCAAGTTGTTTACTCGCATTTGCAAAATCATCTGCATAATTTGCCACAATAAAGCCTTTCATTAACGCTTGTGATTTTATCAGGATGGGTTGAATACGTGGACCATGTTCAATCGTTGCATCATTGTATCCAGAAATTGCGCCACAAACAGGAATTCGAGCAAATTGATTTAAGTGTTTCATTACTTCATCAGCGATTGATCCACCTACGTTTTCGTAATAGACATCTACACCATTCGGTACTGCTTTAGCAAATTGTTCTGAAAAATCATCTGATTTATAATCCACACTCACATCAAAACCTAATGTTTCTGTTAAGTATGTTGTTTTTTCAGGGCCACCTGCAATACCTACAACATAAGCACCTTTTAATTTAGCAATTTGTCCTACCACAGACCCAACTGCGCCAGATGCTTGCAGATACAACAACTGTTTCGCCTTCTTTCGGTTGTCCAATTTTTAATAGCCCATGGTATGCTGTTTGACCCGGCATGCCTAACACACTTAAATATAAATGTAGTGGAACATCTGTGTTAGATACCTTAATAACATGCTTTGCTGGGACATTGCTTAGTTTTTGCCAAGGGAATTGTCCAGTAACAATGTCACCTTTTTCAAAACCATCTGCTTCTGATTCAATGACCTTCCCAACAACATGGCCTGATAAAGGTTCATCAATTTGGAATGGTTTGATATAAGAGTCACTATCATCCATACGTCCGCGCATATATGGATCCACTGATATATATAACGCTTCTACTTGAATTTCATCTTTTTTCGGCACATCTATTTCAACAGTTTCATATTTAAATACCTCATCTGAAGGAATACCTTCAGGTCTCTTAGCTAATACGATTTGTTCTGTATTCATTATATTGCCTCCATTCACTATTTTCTTTCATTTTATAGTGATACAACGGTGCAATCAATCAAATCGCTTATTCAACTCTATACGGTCATGTTATGCTTACTTTAAATTCATATACTGACCGATATAAAGTAATAAGGAGATATTTAAGTGAAACTAAGTATTTTAGATTATGTTCCAATTTTTGAAGGCCGCAACGCGACACAAGCTTTAAATCATACCGTTGAATTAGCTCAATTAGCTGAGTCATTAGGCTTTTATCGCTATTGGGTTGCAGAGCATCATCAAGTGTTCTCTGTAGCCTCTAGTGCGCCTGAAATGGTTATGATGTCACTCTTAGAACAAACATCTTCTATTCATATTGGAAGTGGCGGTATTATGCTGCCTCATTATAGTGCATATAAAATTGCAGAACAATTTAAATTAATGGAAGCACGTCACCCTGGACGCGTCGATTTAGGCACAGGACACTCACCTAGCTTCAAAAATGTAAATCAGGCTTTAAATGAGTCTAAAACAAAGGATATAAGTTACAAAACACAAATTAATGATTTAATGCATTATTTTAATGATGACAATACTCATAATCATCGTTTTAAAGGCTTACAAGCGACGCCATTAATCGATACGAAGCCAAGTATGTATATATTAGGTATGAGTAAACAAAGTGTCGCCATTCGTCGCGGAAAAAGGATTACCTTTCGTAGTTGCGCTTATGGGTCAAGCTAACCACAATATTGAAAATGTTATTAACCATTATCGTGGCTTATTTGAACAATTTCATCCTGAAAGCAAATCTTATGTTATTATTTCTACGTTTGTAATTACTGCAGAACAGCAATCACAAATAACGCAATTAGAGCATGCATTTCATTTATGGTTAGTGCGCATTGGCTATTTGGATCAGCCTGAGTTTTATCCTTCAATTGAATTTGCAATGCATCGACAGCTCTCAACACGTGAACAAGATAAAAAGAATTTTAACCAAAATAGAGTGATTTCAGGTTTACCTAATGATGTTATGAAAGCACTGAATGATGTTGTTCTAGGATTTAATGCTGATGAAATTATGATTCAACCCCACGTTTTTGGTGAAACACAGCGGAAAACACTGCTAGAGTTAATTGCCAAGGAAAATATGACAAAATAATAAAAGCAACATATCGCACACATTTAACTGTCGGCTGATATGTTGCTTTTTTGCATGATATTTTAATTTAAAGATCTTTATCCCATAAGAATTCATTTATTTTATCTTGCACTTTTTTATTATTTGCTAGTTTTCCATGCTCTGCATTAGGGCCATGCACTTTAAATTCATCATATGATTTTACGCTGTCACCTAATAAATACTTTAATGACCTTGAAGATACATTAGTCACCCTACCATCTGAATCTGTGCCATCTTCTATGTCTCCATATATATTTAGCACATTTACGTTATCAGTATATTTATGTTTCATTGCTCGTAATTCTTTATAATCATCCATCATTTTATTAGGCTTACCATTTTTATCTAATTCAACATTTAATTTTTTACCATCTACATCTACCTCACCATTAAAGTTTCCAGCTAAATTTACTACTTTATTTAAAGTAGGTAGTTGTTCATCGTCTCCATAATTTAACATATAGTAACTAAATGATTTATTACTCATAGAATGTGCGACAAAATTGAATTTTTCAAAGTTATATTGATAGTTCGTAGCAATGATGACATTTCTTATCCATTTTGCATTTTTTTCTACATTTTCATTATTATTATCTTCTAACTTAATTTTAATAATTGGATATTTAGATTTACTTGTTAAGTTTCCATCGAATGTCACCTTTCCATCAGATGAAACATATGCTTGAATAACCTCTTTTGATGCACCCGACTTAATAGCTGAATTTACTAGAAAATTTCCTGAATCAGCTGAGCCTTTATATCCATGAAGATAAAATGTAGGTATCGCTTCCTCGGAATCACTTCTGACAGGATATTCGTTATTTCCATAATATTTAATTACTAAAATAGCTACACTTAATAAGGCAACGAGCAAAATGATAAGTAGTACTGTGTAGAAATTACGAGAGTTCTTTTTATCTTCCATGTAATCACGCCTTATATTATAGAGTTATTTTCTTTAATTACCCAACATCTTATCATACTTAACGTTTTAAAATAAATTTTTATTTTGTAATACAAAAAAAGCACTTTCCAATATAATTGGAAAGTGCTTTTTAATATCGAACACAAACTGTCTACACTAATTTGCGTACTGTATCCGGAAGCGAATAAGTTCGCAACAGTTGCAGTAGTAATATTAACGTTTTGAGAACTGTGGTGAACGACGAGCTTTTTTAAGACCTGGTTTTTTACGTTCTTTCATACGAGGATCACGAGTAAGTAATCCAGCGCGTTTTAAAGAACCTCTGTATTCAGGATCTGCTTCTAATAATGCACGAGCAATACCGTGACGGATTGCTTGAGCTTGTCCAGTAAATCCACCGCCGTGAACGTTAACTAAAACATCATAGTTACCTTTAGTTTCTGTAACATCAAACGGTTGGTTTATATCTAAAATTAATGATTCAAATGGTAAGTAGCTACGTACATCGCTGCCGTTAACAGTAATGTTACCTTCACCTGGTACTAAACGTACACGTGCTACTGAGTTTTTACGACGGCCTGTGCCTTTATATTCAACTTGTGCCAATGTAATTTCCTCCTTTTAATTAACCACGTAACTCGTAGTTTTCTGGTTGTTGTGCGGCGTGTGGATGTTCAGCGCCACCATATACAAATAATTTTTTACCTTGTTTTTCACCTAAACGCGTGCTTGGTAGCATACCTTTAATTGAATTTTCAAGTAAACGTTCTGGGTTCTTAGCTTTTAACTCACCAGCAGAAATTGATTTAATTCCGCCTGGGTGGTTTGAGTGACGATAATACATTTTATCTTGTTCTTTGTTACCTGTAAAATGTATTTTTGAAGCGTTGATGATAATTACATAATCACCTGTATCAACGTGTGGTGTATAAGTTGCTTTATTTTTACCGCGTAAAATAGTTGCTACCTCTGAAGATAAACGACCAAGTGTTTTATCTTCAAGCATCAATAACATACCATTTGCGCTCAATGTTTGATTCATTAGCCATAAATGTTTGACGCATATAATTGTCCTCCTAGAATAAATAAATGTTTCTTGTTTAATAGTTATTACTTTTAAGTTTAGATGTCATTTATTTTGTTAATTTTTTGTTCTTGTTCTACGTGCTTCTATATCTTGTTACACAATAAGATTCCGGGGCTTATCGTGGGTGATATAAAACAATACCGTTAGTAATCGTATAATTTTTAAGCCGTTTTGTCAATCTTATTTAATCATTTTGTGATGATTTTTTTGATGTATTTTTATATTACTACCAAAGTCATTGATTAACGCTGAAGGTGTCAAATAAATCCGCTCTAAATATAATCCTTCTGATGGTGCAGTATACGGCACCTGATTACGATCTTTCATCATTAATAGTTCAGGTACCTCTTCAGGATTACGCTTTCCTTTGCCAACTTCTAATAGAAACGCCATAAGCACACGTACCATATTATATAGGAATCCTGAGCCTGTGACAATATAATCTAGACCATTTTCTGTAATTTTAATTCGACTTTCATACAATGTGCGAACTTTACTCTCTACTTCTGTTTTTTGTGAACAAAAACCCGTAAAATCATGCGTTCCCACAAATAATTGGGCTGCCCTATTCATTTTTTCAATATCTAATGAATCAGTAATATATGTTTTTAAACCACATTGAAAAGGATCCTTATGCTCAGATTGATAAATTTTATAACGATAAGACTTACCGACACAATCATATCTACAATGAAAATCATCGTCCACGAAGGTTACATCATTCACATATACATCATCAGTGCAAAGCGCGATTCATTACGTACTTCCATTGCGGTGCGGCGATGTTTAATTCCGTATCAAAATGAAAATATTGCTCTAGTGCATGCACACCTTTATCTGTTCTGCTACTTGGGTGAATTCGCACATGACGTTTATGCATTCTTTTAAGTATTTTCTCAAACTGTTGTTGTACCGTTCTACCATTTTGTTGTATTTGAAAACCAAGAAACTGACTTCCTTGGTATGAAATATTTACTAAAACACGCATCATGCATTACACTCCTATATATTTTAAAACAAACAATATCACTGCTATTGGTATTAGTAATGTGAGTACTAATACATCTGTCCATCGCCATTGCAACTTACGATAACTCGTACGTTGTTTTTTAGTATCGTAGCCTCTTACTTCCATGGCGATAGCTAAATCTTCTGCTCTTTGAAACGCAGAAATAAACAATGGTATTAATAATGGTATAAATGCTTTTACTCGATTAACCAATCCTCCGAGCGCTTATTTCTGAGCCACGAGATTTTTGAGCTAAAATAATTTTATCTAACTCATTCATCAGTGTTGGTATAAATCGCAATGCTATCGACATCATCATGCTCAACAGATGTACAGGTATTTTAACAAGTTTCAATGGTGATAATAGCCTTTCAAATGCGTCTGTTAAGTCAATAGGACTTGTCGTTAGCGTTAATATCGTTGAAATCATAATGATGAACATAAGTCTCAAGACAATATAAATACCCTCTAAAATACCATTTGTATCGATGGAGATAAATGAAAGCTCAAATATTCTTGTACCACCTTTGGTTAGAAACAAATGCATTAGAAAGGTAAAGATGAGAAATATCCAAATTGGTGTCAATCCTTTTACTAAAAACCATAATTTAATATGGGCTAACTTCATAAAACTTAATATTAATAGAAACAACCAAAAATAAGTAGCAAACGAATGTGCAAAAAAGATTAATACAATAAATAAGAAGACAAATATCAATTTTGAACGAGGGTCCAAACGATGGATTATTGTATCTAACGGAAGATAGCGACCTATGATAAATTTATCTCTCATTTTGTTGCCACTCCTTATACATTTCAATAAATTCTGCTTCAGTTAATGCGATTTTATTAAAATAATATTGATGTTTATCTTCAATATCTCTTTGCAGTTTCACAATGTTTGGTACATCTAAATGCATTTGATTCACGTAATTCGTATCACTAAATAGTTTACGTGGTGTACATGAATCAATAAGTTTGCCATTGCTCATAATTTTAACTTCATCTACATATTTGGCTACATCATTCATTTCATGCGTTACAAGGATGATTGTTTTTTGTTGTTCTACTTGAAGTTTTTTTATTAATTCCATGATTTGTTTTCTACTCTTTGGATCAAGGCACGCAGTAGGTTCATCTAAAATAACAATATCTGGATCCATTGCCAATATTGATGTAATTGCAATCTTTCTCATTTGACCACCTGACATTTGAAAAGGAGACTGCTGCAATACATCCCTATTAAAACCAAATTCTAATAGTAAACGAAACGCACGTTCTTTTACTTCGTTAAGAGGCATATTAAAGTTTTGAGGACCAAAAAGAATCTCCCTTTCAACCGAATCTTCGAATAGCTGTGACTCTGGGAATTGAAATACAACTCCTACTCGTTTACGTACTTGCTTTAAAAACTTATCTTTAGTCTTATGGGTGATTGTTATATCATCTACTTCTAACGCACCATTAGTTGGCTTTAAAAGGCCATTGAAATGCTGAATCAATGTTGATTTACCAGAACCAGTTTGTCCTATCACAGCATAGTATTTTCCTTGTTCAAATGATGTGACAATGTCTTCCAACGCGAGATACTCAAACGGTGTGCCATTTTGATATACATAACTAACTTGGTTAAAATGAACCGTCATAATTTTCTTACCAACCCTTCATAAGTTATGTAATCAGTAACGCCTAATAACTGCTGATTCATCCGCATTGAAAATGGAAGGTCTAAACCAATCTTTGTGAGTTCATTACCATCACTAAAAATTTCTTGTGGTAAGCCCGATTGATATACAGTACCTTCATTTAACACCACTACATGGTCGGCCTCTACTGCTTCTGACAAATCATGTGTAATAGAAATAATCGTAACATCTTTATCGTCTTTTAAACGATGAATCAATGAAAGTAACTCATTTCTACCAGCAGGGTCTAACATAGATGTAGCTTCGTCTAATATAATGATATCTGTATCCAAAGCGAGAACCCCTGCAATTGCAACACGTTGCTTTTGGCCTCCTGAGAGAGACTGGGGTTCGTATGTAGCTCGTTCTAACATTTCTACGTCAGCTAATGCTTCAGGCACAATAGTCTGCATGCTTTCATATGTTACGCCATTATTTTCTAAACCAAATGCAACGTCATACTCCACTGTAGACCCTACAAATTGATTTTCAGGATTTTGGAACACAATGCCAATGTGCTGTCTTAGGTAATTCAAATTATCTTCGTGAACTAATCTATTACGCAAATAAATATCACCATCAAATGGTGATTCTATGCCTATCATAAGTTTGGCGATAGTAGATTTACCCGAGCCATTATGTCCTACAATTGATGTCCATTGTCCTTTTGGAATCTCAAAAGATACATCATTTAACGCAAATCGTTCATCACTATTATATTTAAATGAAACATGATTAAATGTAATAATATTATCTCGCGTTTCCATATCAATTGCCTCCCAAAATTTATATTCATCTTTGTTGTATACTTATCCTATTTTACATGAAACTTTCTAAAGAAGCACTAGTAAAGTCTAAAGAAACACTGCTATAAAGAAGTACTTTAAAACTTTTATAATATAGCTCTTTTGACATTTGCGCATTAGTGTAAGTGTTCAACCTTTGCTAATGTGTTAATATCAGAGGTTCACAATTGATTTTCAATTGCATAAGGCCCCCTCAATTCATACAGAATTGAGGGGGCCTTATAAATAAAAAAGCGCGCACCCCATCATATTTTTGAGTTCACGCTTTAAAGTTTATTAAGTTTGATGGGGTACTCTGAGCTAGACAATATTTGTATGTGGCAAACATTATCGTTGCACTCATTTGCTTTATACATAGTAGTACGTATATTTAAATTAAACTAATTCGATAATTACTGATTCAGCTCCGTCACCGCGACGAGGGCCTACTTTAAGAATACGAGTGTAACCGCCTTGACGTTCTGTATAACGTTCGGCAACTTCACCGAATAATTTTTGTAGTGCAGTTTGAATTGATTCATCATCATTTAAGATTTCAACATTACGTAAAGTTTTAGCGGCTTGACGACGAGAAGCTAAATCTCCTTTTTTACCTAAAGTGATTAATTTTTCAACAACACTACGTAGTTCTTTTGCACGTGCTTCTGTAGTTTCAACACGTTCACTAACGATAAGTGAAGTAGCTAAATCGCGTAACATAGCTTTACGTTGATCAGAAGTACGACCTAATTTTCTGTAACCCATGAGTTAACCTCCTTTATATTAATCTTCTTTTCTTAAGCCTAAACCTAAATCTTCAAGTTTATATTTAACTTCTTCTAAAGATTTACGACCTAAATTACGGACTTTCATCATGTCAGCTTCTGATTTATCAGCTAACTCTTGTACAGAGTTGATACCGCGCGTTTTAAACAGTTGTAAGAACGTACAGATAAATCTAATTCTTCAATTGACATTTCAAGAACTTTTTCTTTTTGATCTTCTTCTTTTTCAATCATGATTTCAGCATTTTGTGCTTCATCAGTTAATCCAACAAAGATATTCAAATGTTCAGTTAAGATTTTTGCGGCTAATGAAACAGACTCTTGTGGCGTTATAGAACCATTAGTCCAAACATCTAACGTTAATTTATCAAAATCACTACTTTGACCTACGCGCGTGTTTTCTACAGTATAGTTAACACGTTCTACAGGTGAATATAATGAATCAACTGGAATTACACCAATTGGTAAATCACTAGTGTTATTTTGTTCTGCTAATGCGTAGCCTCTACCTTTATTCGCAACGAGACGGATTTTTAAATGTCCACCTTTAGAAACAGTTGCAATTTTAATCTCAGGATTCAGTATCTCTACATCACTATCATGAGTAATGTCACTTGCAGTTACTTCGCCTTCATCTTTAACATCGATTTCCAAAGTTTTTTCTTCTTCAGAATAGATTTTTAATGCTAGTTTTTTGATGTTCATAATAATTGCAGAAACATCTTCAACAACATTATCTATAGCTGAGAATTCATGTAATACGCCTTCAATTTCAATGTATTTAACGGTCGCACCTGGTAATGAAGATAGTAGGATACGACGTAAGGAGTTTCCTAGTGTAGTACCGTAGCCACGTTCTAGTGGTTCAACAACGAACTTACCGAATTTAGCATCATCACTAATTTCAATTGTTTCAATTCTAGGTTTTTCGATTTCAATCATTTACAAATATCCTCCTTGATTACGTCGACTTGATTTGTACTGTAATTTCTCAGTGACCTGCGACAATAACAATAAAATTATACGCGACGACGTTTTGGTGGACGACAACCATTATGTGGAACTGGAGTAACGTCACGGATTGCAGTTACATCTAATCCAGCTGATTGTAACGCACGGATAGCTGATTCACGACCAGGACCTGGGCCTTTTACAGTGACTTCAACAGATTTCAAACCATGTTCCATAGCTGATTTAGCGGCAGTTTCTGATGCCATTTGAGTCGCGAATGGAGTTGATTTTTTTGATCCTTTGAATCCAAGTGCACCTGCTGATGACCATGATAACGCATTACCAAATTCATCAGTAATTGTTACGATTGTATTATTGAATGTTGAACGGATGTGAGCCACACCATTTTCAATATTCTTTTTCACTCTACGTTTACGAGATACTTGTTTACGTGCCATTTAAATTTTGCCTCCTTTACCTATTATTTTTTCTTGTTAGCTACAGTTTTAACTGGGCCTTTACGAGTACGAGCATTGTTCTTAGTCTTTTGTCCGCGTACTGGTAAGCCACGACGGTGACGGATACCACGGTATGATGAGATTTCCATTAAACGTTTAATGTTTAAGTTTTGCTCACGACGTAAGTCACCTTCTACTTTATAGCTATCTACTACTTCACGGATACGACCTAATTCATCATCAGTTAATTCGTTAACGCGTGTATCTGGTGAAACGTTAGCTTCTTCAGCAATTTTATTCGCTGTAGTAGTACCGATACCATATACATAAGTTAATGAAATAACAATACGTTTTTCACGTGGAATATCTACTCCTGCAATACGTGCCATAATTATTTACACCTCTCTTTATTAGCCTTGTCTTTGTTTATGTTTTGGGTTGCTACAAATTACCATTACTTTACCTTTACGTTTAATGACTTTACATTTTTCGCAAATTGGTTTTACTGATGGTCTTACTTTCATTTTAATACCTCCCTATATTATGGAGTGACGATTATTTATAACGATACGTAATTCTTCCGCGTGTTAAATCGTACGGAGACATTTCTACAGTTACTTTGTCGCCAGGCAGAATACGAATATAATTCATTCTGATTTTACCACTTACGTGAGCTAAAATCTCATGACCATTTTCTAATTCTACTTTAAACATTGCATTTGGTAAAGTATCTAACACAGTACCTTCTAATTCAATAACATCTTGTTTAGCCATTTATTAACTTCCCCCTTTTTGCAATAGTTGGTTATCGTCAACAATCAACTCTAACCATACGAGTCTATAAGTGTTGTTAATAAGTTTAACAAAATTAAAATGAATTACTATATCGCATTGTCACTCTTATTCAATTATACTTTCGACATTCCATAGACCGTACAAGTTGATATTATTTTAAGTTTTCTAAGATATCGATAACGTCTTCAGTAACGACTTTAATATCTCTTGAACCATCAATGTTTTTTAATACTTTTTTATTATCATAGAATTCTAAGATAGGTTTAGACTGTTTAACATTGACATTTAAACGATTTGCAACTGTTTCTGGGTTGTCATCTTCACGTTGGTATAATTTACCACCATCAAGATCACAAATACCTTCAACTTTAGGAGGATTGAATACAAGATGATAAGTTGTTCCGCATTTTTCGCAAATTTTACGACCAGTTAGGCGGTTCATTAATTCTTCTTCAGCTACCTCTATATTGATAACAGCATCAATTTTTCTATCTAATTCTTGCATAATTTCATTTAATGCTTCAGCTTGTTCAATAGTACGAGGAAAGCCATCAAGTAAGAATCCTTTTTTTGCATCGTCTTCAGAAATTCTATCTTTAACGATGCCCACAGTTACTTCATCAGGGACTAATTCTCCACGATCCATGAATGATTTAGCTTCTTTGCCTAAATCTGTTCCATCTTTAATCGCTTTTCTGAACATGTCGCCAGTAGATATGTGTGGAATTGGGAATTTCTTTACAATTTCACTCGCTTGAGTTCCTTTACCCGCACCAGGTAAACCCATTAAAATGATATTCATAAGTGCCCTCCTACAATTTATCTACCACCAAAGCCTCTATAATCTTTCTGAGTCACTTGAGCTTCAAGACTCTTCATTGTTTCAATTGCTACACCAATTACGATAAGTAAGCTAGTACCACCAAGCTGAATAGATTGAGGTAAGCTCATTACTTTAGTAGCAATGATTGGCAGAATCGCAATTACAGCTAAGAATATTGACCCTACAAATGTTAAACGATAGAGAACTCCAGTAATATATTTTTTTGTTTGTTCACCAGGTCTAATACCTGGAACATAACTTCCTTGTTTCTTGAGATTATCTGACATCTTTCCAGGATTGACTTGAACAAATGCATAGAAGTATGTGAATGCAATAATAAGCACCACATAAACAATCATACCGATATTACTCGATGGATTTGCCACGTCTGAAATCTTCTGCGCCCAACTAGCGTCAGGGAAGAACAATGTTAATGTTCTAGGTAACAAGAAGAATGCCATTGCAAAGATAACCGGGATAACCCCAGCTGACGTTAACTTTCAAAGGTAAATATGTTGCTTGTGAACCTAATCGTTGTGTTGATTGCTTTTTCGCATATTGAATTGGAATTTTACGAATAGCTTGTAATACAAATATTGCACCGACTGTTAATAATACCATTCCAATAACTAATCCTAGAACTTTTAACCATGCCATTGTAGTATCATCTTGACCTACGAATGACTGTTGATAGAACTGAATTAATGATGAAGGTAGTGATGACAAAATACCACCAAAGATGATAATTGAAATACCATTACCGACACCGAATTGAGTGATTTGATCACCCATCCAAATCAAGAATGCTGTACCGGCTGTTAATACAACAGCGATTAATAAATAACTAAGGATTGATTGATCAATAATCAATTGACCCTTTAGATAATTATTAAATTGGAACGCCATACCAATTGATTGGATAAAGGCAAGTACAATAGCAAAATAACGTGTGATGTTAGTAAGTTTTTTCTACTGCATCACCTTGTTTTGCCCACTCAGAAAACTTCGGAACAATATCCATTTGTAATAGCCGCATCACAATTGATGCAGTAATGTAAGGCATTATACCCATGGCAAAGATTGAGAAATTCTGCAAGGCTCCGCCACCAAATGTATTTAACAAATCAGTGACACCTTGAGATCCTTGTCTACTGTCAAAAGCAGCTGGATTTACACCAGGTGCTCGGAATATAAGTACCTATCTTAAAAATAACTAACATTGCGAGAGTAAAAAAGATCTTGTTACGAACTTCTTTAGTTTTAAAGAAGCTCACAAGCGTTTGAAACATTAGATCACCTCGTGTGCTCCGCCTTTTGCATCAATAGCATCTACTGCAGACGCAGAGAATTTGTTAGCTTTCACAGTTAACTTTTTGTCTAGTGAACCTTTACCTAGTACTTTAATACCAGATTTTTCGTTCTTAACTACACCAGATTCTACTAATAAAGCAGGAGTTACTTCAGTACCATCCTCAAATTTATTAAGTTGGTCTAAGTTAACAATAGCATATTCCTTACGGTTAATGTTAGTAAAACCTCGTTTTGGTAAACGACGGAATAATGGTAATTGACCACCTTCGAAACCTGGTCTTACACTACCACCTGAACGTGATTTTTGACCTTTTTGTCCACGACCACTAGTTTTACCGTTACCAGTAGGCGCACCACGTCCAACACGGTTACGTACTTTACGAGAACCTTCTGACGGTTTTAGCTCATGTAATTTCATTTCGGCACCTCCTTAATTATTTTTCTTCTACTGTCACTAAGTGACTTATTTTGTTGATTTGCCCACGAATAGCGGGGTTATCTTCAACAACTACTGAAGAGTTCGTTTTTTTCAAACCTAGAGCTTCAACAGTTTTACGTTGTGTTTCTGGACGACCTATAACACTACGAGTGAGGGTAATTTGTACTTTAGCCATAACTTATTTTCCCTCCTTAATTGTATAATTCTTCTACTGATTTGCCGCGTAATTTCGCAACTTCTTCAGCATTTTTAAGGTTTTTTAATCCATTAATTGTTGCACGAACCATGTTGATTGGTGTATTTGATCCTAAAGATTTACTTAAGATATCAGTGATACCGGCTAATTCTAATACCGCACGAACAGGGCCACCTGCAATAACACCAGTACCTGGTGTTGCTGGTTTCATTAAAACATTACCTGAACTGAAACGACCATTAATAATGTGAGGTGTTGTACCTTCAACACGTGGAACAACTACTAAATCTTTCTTAGTCGCTTCTACTGCTTTTTTGATTGCTTCTGGCACTTCTTGTGCTTTACCAGTACCGAATCCAACGCGACCGTTTTTATCTCCAACCACTACTAAAGCAGTGAAACGGAAACGACGACCACCTTTTACAACTTTAGCAACACGGTTAATTGTAACAACGCGTTCTTCAAATTCTTTCACTTCTTCTCTACGAGCCATGTAAATGTCCCTCCTTCAAATTAAAATTCTAATCCATTTTCACGAGTCGCATCTGCTAAGGCTTTAACACGGCCATGGTATAAATATCCTCCACGGTCAAAAACAATTGTTTTAATACCTTTATCGCTAGCTCTTTTAGCTACAGTTTCGCCGACTTTAGCTGAAAGTTCAACTTTTGAACCTGTTTCATTTGCTAAGTCTTTTTCTTGTGTTGATGCTTGTGCTAATGTTTTGCCATTAACATCATCGATAACTTGTGCGTAAATATGTTTGTTTGAACGATAGATGTTTAAACGTGGTTTTTCAGCTGTGCACTGACAATTTATTACGGACACGAGCATGTCTTTTCAAACGCACTTGGTTTTTATCAATTTTGCTGATCATTTTATTACTCCTTTCTTTTGAAAGTTATTTATTATTTACCAGTTTTACCTTCTTTACGGCGAACGAATTCTCCTTGATAGCGAATTCCTTTACCTTTATACGGTTCTGGTGGTCTTGTTGCACGAATGTTTGAAGCGATAGCGCCAACTGCTTCTTTAGAAATACCAGTTACTGTAACTTTAGTATTTTTTTCAACAGCGAAACTAACACCATTATCAGCTTTAATTTCAACTGGGTGTGAATAGCCAACATTAAGGATTAAGTTTTCACCTTGCATTTGAGCACGGTAACCTACACCTACTAGTTCTAATGTTTTTTGGTATCCTTCTTTAACACCGATGATCATATTATTAATTAAAGTACGAGTTGTACCATGTACTGTTTTATCATCTTTAGAATCAGATGGTCTCACAACTTCTAAAGTACTTTCATCTTGTTTATATGTCATTCTTTCATCCATAGTTTTAAACAATTCACCTTTAGGACCTTTAACAGTTACTGTATTGCCTTCAATAGTTACTGTTACGTCACTAGGGATGTCAATAATTTTTTTACCAACACGACTCATGTTATCGCACCTCCTTGTTATTTATTATTACCAAACGTAACCTAGGATTTCTCCGCCGATATTACGTTTTCTTGCTTCTTTATCAGTGATAACACCTTCTGAAGTAGAAACTAATGCAATGCCAAGACCGTTAAGTACTTTAGGTACTTCGTTAGCTTTAGCATAAACACGTAAACCTGGTTTAGAAATACGTTTTAATCCAGTGATAACACGTTCATTGTTTTGACCATATTTAAGGAATAAACGGATAACCCCTTGTTTATCGTCTTCAACAAATTCTACGTTTTTAATGAAACCTTCACTTTTTAAAATTTCAGCAATTTCTTTTTTAATGTTTGAAGCAGGTAATTCTAATTTATCGTGACGCACCATGTTGGCGTTTCTTACACGAGTTAGCATATCTGCAATTGGATCGTTGATTGTCATTGATTGTTGCCTCCTTTCAGACTTTTTATATTACCGACTAGCTTTACGAACGCCAGGGATTTGGCCTTTATAAGCTAATTCACGGAAACAAATACGGCATAATTTGAATTTACGATATACGGAATGTGGACGACCACAGCGTTCACAACGAGTATATTCACGTACTTGGAACTTTTGTTTTTTTTGTTGCTTAGCAACCATTGAAGTTTTAGCCACTTAATTAGCCTCCTTTAGAGATTATTTTTGAAATGGCATACCGAATTGTGTTAACAATTCACGAGCTTCCTCGTCAGTGTTAGCAGTTGTTACGATAACGATATCCATTCCTCGTATTTTACTTACTCGGTCATAGTCGATTTCAGGGAAAATTAATTGTTCTTTAACACCTAAAGTGTAGTTACCTCTGCCATCAAATGCAGATTTAGATACACCACGGAAGTCACGTACACGAGGTAGTGATACAGAAATTAATTTATCTAAAAAGTCATACATTCTTTCACCACGTAAAGTTGTTTTAGCACCAATTGGCATACCTTCACGTAAACGGAATGTTGCAACAGATTTTTTAGCTTTTGTGATTAATGGTTTTTGACCAGTGATAGCTTGTAATTCCTCTACAAGCATCATCTAATACTTTAGTATTTTGTACAGCGTCACCGACACCCATATTTACTACGATTTTATCAATTTGCGGCACTTCCATTACTGAACTATAGTTGAAATGTTTCACTAAGTTTTGAGTAACTTCAGAGTTGAATTTTTCTTTTAAACGGTTCACAGTGGATCCTCCTTTCAATTAGTTATTAATTATTAGTTTTGATTTCTTCGCCTGATTTTTTAGCGATACGAACTTTTTTGCCATCTTCGAATTTATAACCTACGCGTGTTGGTTCATTCGTTTTAGGATCTAATAATTGTACGTTAGAAACATGGATTGTCGCCTCTGTTTCTAAGATTCCACCTTCAGGATTAAATTGAGTTGGTTTTTGGTGCTTTTTGATTGTATTGACACCTTCCACAACGACACGGTCTTTTTTAGGTTCAGTTGCAACAACTTTACCTTCTTTACCTTTGTCTTTACCTGCGATAACTTTTACGTTGTCACCTTTTTTGATATGCATGTGTGGCACCTCCTTAAATTTATATATTTATAAATGTATTATTAAAGTACTTCTGGAGCTAATGATACAATTTTCATGAAGTTGCCTTCACGTAATTCACGTGCAACAGGTCCAAAGATACGAGTACCGCGTGGGCCTTTATCGTCGCGAATAATGACACATGCATTTTCATCAAATTTGATGTATGAACCATCGTTACGACGTACGCCTGATTTAGTACGTACGATAACAGCTTTAACTACTTCACCTTTTTTGACAACGCCACCTGGTGTAGCATTTTTAACACTTACTACGATAACGTCACCAATATTCGCTGTTTTACGACCAGATCCACCTAATACTTTAATTGTAAGAACTTCACGTGCACCAGAGTTATCTGCTACTTTTAATCGTGTTTCTTGTTGGATCATGAGTTAAACCTCCTTTATCTTCACTATTTATTAAATAATAACTGATTCTTCAACAATTTCTACCAAACGGAAACGTTTAGTTGCCGATAAAGGACGTGTTTCTTGTATTTTTACTGTGTCCCCTAATTTAGCTGAGTTGTTTTCATCATGAGTTTTGTATTTTTTAGAGTATTTTACTCGTTTACCATATAATTTGTGCATTTTGTATGTTTCAACAAGTACAGTTACAGTTTTATCCATTTTATCGGAAACGACTCTACCTACATAAACTTTACGATCATTTCTTTCGCTCACTATAGTAACCTCCTCTTTAAATTAAATTATTGATTAGCTTTACCTTGTTCAATTTCTCTTTCACGAACAACAGTTTTTAGACGTGCAATCGTTTTTCTTACCGTGCGAATACGTGCAGTTTCTTCTAATTGACCTGTTGCTAACTGAAAGCGTAGGTTAAAAAGCTCTTCTTTTGAAGATTTAATTTGTTCTTCGATTTCTGAAGTGGTTAAGTCTCTAATTTCCTTAGCTTTCATTTGTTTCACCACCCAATTCTTCACGTTTTACAAACTTAGTTTTCACTGGAAGTTTGTGACTAGCTAAACGTAATGCTTCGCGCGCAACTTCTTCGTCAACGCACTGCGATTTCAAATAAAATTCTACCTGGTTTTGCTACTGCAATCCAGCCTTCAACCGCACCTTTACCAAGCACCCATACGTACTTCTAAAGGTTTTTTAGTGTAAGGTGTATGTGGGAAGATTTTAATCCAAACTTTCCCGCCACGCTTCATGAAACGTGTCATTGCAATACGAGCTGATTCGATTTGACGAGATGTGATCCAAGAAGTTGTAGTTGCTTGTAAACCATACTCACCAAATGTTACATAGTTACCGCCTTTAGAACGACCAGTTGTTTTAGGACGATGTTGGCGACGATATTTTACACGTTTTGGTAGTAACATTATTATTTTCCTCCTTCACTAGTGTTCTTAGTAGTAGGAAGAACTTCTCCACGATAAATCCATACTTTGACACCTAATTTACCGTAAGTAGTGTCGGCTTCTGCATGTGCATAACTAATGTCGGCACGTAGTGTATGAAGTGGAACAGTTCCTTCTGAATATTGCTCAATACGAGCGATGTCAGCTCCGCCTAAACGACCTGAAACTTGTGTTTTGATACCTTTAGCGCCATTTTTCATAGCTCTAGTAATAGCTTGTTTTTGTACACGACGGAACGATGCACGGTTTTCTAATTGTACTGCAATATTTTCAGCAACAAGTTTAGCATCTAAATCAATTTTCTTGATTTCAATAACGTTGATGTGTACTTTTTTGCTTGTTAATGAGTTCAATTTATTACGTAATTTTTCAATTTCTGAACCGCCTTTACCGATTACCATACCTGGTTTACCAGTATGAATAGCGATGTTGATACGGTTAGCGACACGCTCAATTTCAACTTGAGAAACTGATGCTTCTTTTAATGCGTTATCAATAAACTTACGGATTTTTAAATCTTCGTGTAATAATGATGCGAAGTCTTTTTCTGCATACCATTTAGCTTCCCAATCACGGATGATACCAACACGAAGTCCGATTGGATTAATTTTTTGACCCACAGTGTTCCCTCCTTAAAAGATTATTAAGCTTCTTTAGCTTCTTCTTTACCGTCACTTACGACGATTGTAATGTGGCTTGTACGTTTGTTGATCGCACTTGCACGGCCTTGTGCACGTGGACGGAAACGTTTTAATGTTGGTCCTTCATTAGCATAAGCTTCTTTAACTATTAATTCATCAGTGTTCATGTCATAGTTATGTTCAGCATTTGCTAAAGCGGACATTAATAATTTTTCAACTACTGGTGATGAAGCTTTGTTTTTTAATTTTAAAATCGCTATAGCTTCACCAGCGCTCTTGCCTCTAATTAGATCTAATACTAATCTAACTTTACGAGGTGCGATTCTTATTGTTTTAGCAACCGCTTTTGCTTCCATTCGAATTTCCTCCTCTACTTGTTAGAAGTTATCTTCTAGTTTTTTTGTCATCTGCCGCATGACCTTTAAAAGTACGTGTTGGTGCGAATTCTCCTAATTTATGACCAACCATATCTTCAGTTACGAATACAGGTACGTGTTTACGTCCATCATATACTGCGAATGTATGTCCGATAAAATCAGGGAAAATAGTTGAACGACGTGACCAAGTTTTGATTACTTGTTTTTTCTCGCTTCCGCTTTGAGCCTCAACTTTTTTCTTTAGATGATCGTCAGCAAAAGGTCCTTTTTTAATACTACGAGCCATAGTGGCGCCTCCCTTCTTATTGTGAGCGTGCGACAATCATGCCGCACACGCAAATAAGTCATTTTTATTTTTCTTCTTACGTCCACGAACGATAAGTTTGTCTGAAGATTTTTTACCACGACGAGTTTTCTTACCAAGCGTAGGTTTACCCCAAGGTGACATTGGAGATGGCATACCGATAGGTGCACGTCCTTCACCACCACCGTGTGGGTGATCGTTAGGGTTCATTACAGAACCACGAACTGTTGGGCGTTTACCTTTCCATCTAGAACGTCCTGCTTTACCAACGTTAACAAGTTCATGTTGGATGTTACCAACTTGACCAATAGTAGCACGGCAAGTTGAAAGAATCATACGTACTTCACCAGATCTTAATCTGATTAAAACATATTTACCTTCTTTACCAAGTACTTGTGCACTAGCACCGACTGAACGAGCGATTTGTCCACCTTTACCAGGTTTCAACTCGATATTGTGTACTACTGTACCTACTGGGATGTTAATTAATGGTAATGCATTACCTAATTTGATATCTGCATTTTCACCGTTTTCCAATACTTGACCTACTTTAAGGTTTTTTGGAGCGATGATATAGCGTTTTTCTCCATCGAGCATAAACTAATAATGCAATGTTTGCTGAACGGTTTGGATCATATTGTATTGAATCAACTTTAGCGTTGATGCCGTCTTTATTACGTTTGAAATCAATAACACGGTATTGACGTTTATGTCCTCCACCGCGATGGCGAACTGTCAATTTACCTTGGTTATTTCGTCCCGCTCTTTTCGGTAGCGGTTGTAATAATGATTTTTCTGGAGTTGTTTCAGTGATTTCTGAGAAATCATAACCAGTCATATTACGACGACCATTAGTAATTGGCTTGTATTTTTTTAGAGCCATTGTCGTTTACCTCCTTATTGGTAATGTTTTAGTTGAATAGATCGATTGATCCTTCTTTTAATTTTACAATTGCTACGCGTCTTTTATTTGTATAGCCTTGGTAACGGCCCATACGTTTTTTCTTTGGTTTGTAGTTGATGATGTTTACATTAGCAACTTTTACGTCAAAGATTTCTTCAACAGCGATTTTAACTTGTGTTTTATTAGCACGAGTATCAACGTCGAATGTGTATTTGTCTTCTGCCATAGCGACAGATGATTTTTCAGTGATTACGGGGCGCTTAAGAACGTCTCTTGCTTCCATTATCCTAGCACCTCCTCAACTTTTTTAGCAGCTGATTCTGTAATTACTACACTGTCAGCGCTTGTGATATCTAGAACATTTAAACCTTGAGCTGTAGTAACTTGTACACCAGGAATGTTACGAGCAGATAATGCTACGTTTACATCTTCTGATTCAGTAACTACTAATACTTTTTTAGGTTGTTCTAAATTTGAAAGTACAGTTTTGAACTCTTTAGTTTTTGGAGCTTCTAAGTTTAATGTATCAACAACAGTTAAACCTTTTTCTTGTACTTTATAAGATAATGCTGAGCGTAATGCTAAACGACGCATTTTCTTAGGCATTTTGTATGAGTAGCTTCTTGGTGTTGGTCCGAATACGATACCACCACCACGCCATTGTGGAGCACGGATTGTACCTTGACGCGCACGTCCTGTACCTTTTTGTCTCCATGGTTTAGCTCCGCCGCCTCGTACTGCTGAACGGTTCTTGACAGCGTGTGTACCTTGGCGTAATGAAGCACGTTGTAAATTAATTGCTTCAAAAAGAACACTATTGTTTGGTTCGATTGCAAATACTGCATCGTTTAATTCAACTGAACCTGATTTAGTTCCATCTACTTTTAATACATCATAATTTGCCATTATGCATATCCTCCTTTCATTCTATATTATTTATTACCTTTAATTGATGAAGTGATTTCTAAGAAACCTTTTTTAGGTCCAGGTACATTACCTTTAACTAAAATTACATTGTTTTCAGTGTCAACTTGAACTACTTCTAAGTTTTGAACTGTTACTGTGTCTCCACCCATACGTCCAGGCATTTTTTGTCCTTTAAAGACTTTTGAAGCATCTGATGCCATACCTATTGAACCAGGTGATCTATGGAAATGAGAACCATGTGACATTGGACCACGTGCTTGATTATGACGTTTAATGGCACCTTGGAAACCTTTACCTTTAGATACGCCTGTTACATCAATTACGTCTCCGGCTTCAAATGTATTAACTGAGACTTCTTGACCTACTTCGTATTCATCAACATTAACGTTTTTGAATTCACGAATGAAGCGCTTAGGTGCTGTGCCTGCTTTTTTAGCATGGCCTTCAGCTGGTTTGTTAGCATATTTGCTTGTTTTACTACCTTTTTTATAAGCTCGTTTATCTTCGTAGCCTACTTGTATTGCGTTGTAACCATCAATCTCTTCAGATTTCTTTTGTAATACAACGTTTTGGCTTGCTTCTACTACTGTTACTGGGATTAAATCACCGTTTTCTCCGAAAACTTGTGTCATCCCGATTTTTCTTCCTAAGATTCCTTTGGTCATCGAAAGTCCACCTCCTAAATTTTTCTATTATAATTTGATTTCGATGTCTACGCCAGATGGTAAGTTTAAGCCCATAAGAGCATCAACTGTTTTTGGTGTAGGGTTAACAATATCGATCAAACGTTTATGTGTACGTTGTTCGAACTGTTCACGTGAATCTTTGTACTTATGCACGGCACGAATTACAGTATAAACTGATCTTTCAGTCGGTAACGGAATTGGTCCAGATACATCCGCACCAGAACGTTTTGCTGTTTCAACAATTTTTTCTGCTGATTGATCGATTACGCGGTGATCATAAGCTTTTAATCTGATTCTGATTTTTTGTTTTGCCATAATTTTCCCTCCTTATTCGTCTACATTTAAGTGATAGACTTCTCCACGAAAACTATCTCACACAGCGCCATGGCAAAGCGGCCGGGTGTGTCAGTAACCTTTCGCTTCATCGCGTGTTCTTAAAGTCCAACATTAGATATGTTACATGAAAAGCAGTGATTAATCAAGCTTTTCTGCAAAAGTTTTTATACTTTTTGTCTAACACATACTTTGTTATTGTACTTGAATACGCTAATCACTTCAACCTTTTTTGAAATCTTTTTAAAAATCTTTTTGAATCTCTAGAATTCATTATTACTTATTGTTATTGAAATCCATTGGTTTGTTTTATAATAGTAGATATTAGGTGGTGATATGATATGAAAAGGGGTATTCGTACTACGCTTATAATTTTGAGCTTTATACTCCTAATAGGAGAGTTTGTTTATGGTATTCCATTTCTTGGTGGTAGCATTATTCTTAGTTTTGGTTGGCAACCATTACTCATTAACGCCCTATTATACCTTGTAACTATGATAATACTCATAGTAGATAAACAAAACTCAATTAAACCAATGATGGTTATTCCATTATTAGGTGTTATTGGTTCATTCATTGCATTTTTACCTTTCATCGGTATGGTTGTGCATTGGATTTTATTCTTTTTAATGCTTTTCTTTATATTCGTACTCTTTTCAACTCCTCTGTATGTAGCTAACAAAAATGCAAAAGTAGTATATACAGAATATAGAGAAACTCAAAAATAATTAGTCTTTCTTTTTAAATTTTTTTATAAGTTCTGTTAGTTAGGATTAACTATTTTTCATCGAGCGTATATTATATGAGTCTTTGTTTGGTTAAATCATACCAATTGGGTAAATCGATTCTTTATTAACAAGCATAACTTTTATTACCTTTTCATAAATTGCTATTATAATGAAGAAACTTGTTTTTACTTCTTGTATAATATGTATTTGATGTATAATACCTTATACGATTTCTAAACAGTTCCAAGTTAATTATTTGTAAAATATAAAAGCACATTGTTGCGTCGCTTTGACGTTCAACAATGTGCTTTTGATTTATCCGTGAACAAACACGAAATAGAGAATAAATAATACCATTAAACCATACATGATAGGATGTACTTCTTTATGTCTTTTAGAGATTAACATTGTAATTGGATAGAATATAAATCCGCAAGCAATACCTGTCGCAATTGAATATGATAAAGGCATCATGATTATTGTGACAAAAGCTGGTACTGCAACTTCAAATTTCTTCCAATCTATTTCTGCAAAGTTTGAAGCCATTAAGACACCAACTACAACTAATGCGGGTGTGGTAACTGCACTCGTCACTACTTCCATAAGCGGACTAAAGAATATCGCTAATAAGAAACAAAAACCTGTTACTACACTTGCAAATCCTGTCCGTGCTCCGACAGCAACACCTGATGTTGATTCAATATATGTAGTCGTTGTTGTGGTACCAAAAATCGAACCTACAATTGTCGCTAATGAGTCTGAAAAAAGTGCACGTCCAGCTCTTGGAAGTTTGTTATCTTTCATCATACCAGCTTGACTAGCTACTGCTACTAAAGTTCCTGCTGTATCAAAGAAATCTATGAATAAGAATGTTAGGATAACAATTAGAAATTGAACAGTAAATAATTGCGATGGATCTTTAAAGGCTTCAAAAGCCGCACCGAAAGTTGGTTCAATACTTGGCACTTGACCTACAATGCCACTTGGCGTATGTATAAGACCAGTAATCATACCAAGAATAGATGTAAGCATCATACCAATAAATATTGCTCCTGGCACTCTAACTGCATAGAGTATAACAGTGATAATGATACCAAATATAGTTAAGAGTACAGGTCCGTCAGTAATTTGCCCCAATGTAACTAACGTAGAATCATTGGCAACAATAATACCTGAACTTTGTAACCCTACAAATGTGATAAATAACCCGATTCCTGCAGACACTGCCATTTTCATCTGAAAAGGAATTGCGTTTATGATTATTTCCCGTAGCCCCGTCATTGTGAGGACTGCAAATACTAAACCAGAAAATAGTACTCCAGTTAAACCGACTTCCCAAGGAATGCCCATAGTTAATACAACAGTAAATGCAAAGAATGCATTTAAGCCCATACCAGGTGCTAAAGCAATCGGATATCGTGCAATTAGCCCCATAAATAGTGAGCCAACAAAAGCCGCAAGTGCTGTGGCAACGAAAATAGCACCTTGATCCATTTTCATATCGTCAGACACGCCTTCAACGCCTGCTAAACTAAGTACTTGAGGGTTAACAGCTAAAATGTATGCCATAGATAAGAAAGTCGTTAGCCCACCAAGTATCTCTTTCTTATAGCTTGTTCCATGTTTATCAAACTTGAAATACTTTTTCACAGTTAGTTCTCCTTTTTTTAAAATACCTACATATTTTAATATCAATTTAACTATTTTACAATAGCAAACACGAACTTTGTTAAAATATATATTTCGTTTGTTCGATTATTTTAGAATTTAAGGCCTTTTAGTGCATCTTGGAATGGGTTGTTCTCTATACCTTCATCTTTATTCATATATTTTTTCATATCTTTTTTATTTATTTTATCTGACTTTTTATTTTTATGTCGTTTATCCATTTGAGTCTGACTTTCAGTATGACCACAAACACAGCGATAAACAGCGTCCTTCCCTCTTCCGAATAACGTCATTTTTTTATGACAATTAGGACAACGTGCGTTAGTTTTTCTTTGAACATTCTTTTTCGTTTTGCACGTAGGATCCTGACAAACTAGCATTTGTCCATTTTTCGTTTTAACTTTAATCATAAATTTACCGCAAGTTGGACATTCAGTTGTAGTTAAATTGTCATGTTTATAGCTTTGTTCACTTTCCTTAATTTCAGATACAACGTCGTTCGTAAATTGCTTCATCTCTGATATAAACTGTTTCACATCATATTTACCTTGTTCAATGAGTGAAAGTTTTTCTTCCCATTCTGCTGTCAGTAACGGAGAAGTAAGTTTTTTTGGTGCTAATTCTAAAATTTGTTTTCCTTTAGAAGTTACTTTTATTTTGCCATCACGTACTTCAATCGCATTCATATTAAATAATTTTTCTATGATATCCGCTCTGGTTGCTACAGTACCAATACCGCCTGTTTCTTTTAATGTATCATTATGTTTTTTATCATCTAATGCAAAGAATTTCTGAGGGCTTTCCATCGCTTTGAGTAAAGTTCCTTCATTAAAATACGCTGGAGGTGTTGTCTCATGTTGCTCTATGTTCACACGAGTGATTTTAAGTGTTGCACCTTTTTGCATTTGAGCAATTTGTTCATTTGCTTTTTCTTGAGTATCATAGACTGCTTTAAAACCTAATTTTGTAGTGATTTTATCTTTAAAAGTAAAGTTATATCCACCCACATTTAATTCTATAGAAACTGCTTCGTATTCATGAGGTGGCATTAGATTTTCTAAGTATCTTTGCGCAATCATCATGTATATTTTTGATTCTCGTTGGCTTAATTGATTCATATCAGGACGTACTTCTGTTGGTATGATAGCGTGATGATCTGATACCTTACTGTTATTTACAAATCTTTGTTTAGCAGAAAACGATTGTGACATTTGCCCTTTTGCTATGTCTTTTAAAGTTGTAGCCATAATTGCTTGCAAACGATCTTTGAGCGTATCTACCATATCATCAGTTAAATAATTTGAATCTGTACGTGGATACGTCACAAGTTTATGTCTTTCATACAACGCCTGTAATGTATTTAAAGTCTCTTTAGGCCCTAAGTGATAGCGTTTATAAGCTTCTTGTTGCAAATCAGTTAAACTAAACAATTGCTGTGGATATGATTTTTTATGACTTTTAGTTATTGTTTCAATCGTTGCTACTTGTCCTTCAATTTCCTTCTTGATACCTTCAAAAACAGTTTTATCAGGATGTGATTGAGGTTTAGTACATTGGAAGTTAAGGCCACCTGCATTCAATTTCATTGTGAAATAAGTCTGTGGTTTGAATTGATTAATCTCATTTTGTCTCATTTGTACTAATTGTATTGTTGGTGTTTGCACACGACCCAGTGACAATTGCGCGTCATATTTGGTTGTCAATGCTCTTGTTGCATTGATACCAACAATCCAATCTGCTTCACTGCGTGCTAATGCGGCGTGATATAAATTGTCATATTTACGTCCATCTTGCAGTTTATTAAAACCATCTTTAATTGCTTTATTTGTTACAGAACTAATCCATAAACGTTTAATTGGTTTTTGATTATGTGCTTTATCTAATATTAATCGCGCTACAAGTTCGCCCTCTCTACCAAGCATCAGTTGCAATGATGATGTCTTTAACATTATTGTTCTTAATTAAAGATTGCACTGTTGAAAATTGCTTTCTTGTCTTACTTATAACAACAGTTTTCATTTTATTTGGTATAATGGGTAAAACATCAAGTTTCCATTCTTTATAATTATTATCATACTGTTCTGGCGTTGCATTCGTTACCAAATGACCCAACGCCCAAGTAACTATATATTTATTATTTTCAAAATAGCCATTGCGCTTTTCATTAACGTTCAAAGTATTTGCAATGTCTCTACCTACTGAAGGTTTTTCAGCTATAATTAGTGATTTCATAATTTCGCCCTTTCAATTTCAATATAATATTTATTGTAACATGTATATAGCACATCGAAACTTCCATTTATATCAAAAAGTTCCTATAATTAACTTAATAGTTTACAGACGGAGGTATTTTATGAAAACTATCAAATTAAACGACTATGACCAGATAGAACAGTTTATAATTAACGCAGATTATCGTTCAGCTTCTTATTTATACAAATTACCACCAAGCACATAAAGATATTACAACTAATATAAAGCAACTCATCGAAGACCCAGGCGTCTATGCACAGATGGATGATCAAGATCAAATCATCATGTTAATATCAGCGTTTCAATATGAGCAAAATAAATATAAAGTTCTTGGCCCTTTCGTAAATAAATCAGTTACACCATCAGTTTCAGCCTTTCAAAACTTATTTGAAACATTAGCACAGAGCAAATCTGAATCTACGAGTTTCAACTTTTCTTTTGAAGAAACAGAACAAAATTATTTAGATTTTATGAAAGCTATCCAATCTTCTTATAGCTTTACAGATTATTATTTAGTAGCATCACAAGATATTGGTGAAATTGAGCACGCACAAAACATCACAGAATATCAGCCGACTTACTATCGTTTATTTAGTAAATTGCATGAACACACATTTAAACATGATGTAATGACTGCTGATGAAATTGTTGAATCACTAGATGAGCATCATCGCCTATTTATGTTTATGTCTGAGGGACTACTGAAAGGTTATCTCTACCTTCAAATATTTGAAAATAGTCATAAAGCAGAAATCAAATATTTTTCTTCGCACTCTGATTATAGACTTAAAGGCATAGCATTTGATTTACTATCACACGCCATACACATCGCGTTTACTAATCACGATATAGAAAAAGTTTTTTTCAAAATACGTAGTAAAAACACGACACTCGTTGAACGTTTTAATGAGCTAGGCTTTAATATCAATTATGAATATAAAAAATTTAAATACGTCGTCGCTCATATTTAATTCGCTATACCTTTATAAGCTTAAAGTTTGGAATATCTCCAAATTTTAAGCTTATTTTAATTATTCTTTTTTTAATGCCAAAAACCGATAATGGTTATATTTCACAATGATACAAAATAATTTTGCATATAATCTAATATTTTTTACTATATTAATATTTTGCTTTAAAATACCATACAAGGGCAATCTAAGTAGTTGTTTTGAAAGGAAAGTATTATTTAAATAGAGAGAGAGTGAATATAAAGTATGGATATATTAATTGCCCTTTTACCCGCGTTATTTTGGGGGAGTGTTGTTTTAATTAATGTGCTTGTTGGTGGTGGCCCCTATAACCAAATTAGAGGTACTACATTTGGTGCATTAATCATTGGTATTATTTTATTATTAACTGGCAATGCTGAATTTGGTGACCCCACTATTATTATTGTCGGTTTAATTTCAGGTGCTTTTTGGGCACTTGGTCAGGGCTACCAATTGAAATCAATTAGTTTAATTGGTGTGTCTAAAACTATGCCTATCTCTACTGGTTTACAATTAGTAGGTACAACATTATTTAGTGCTGTATTTTTAGGTGAATGGAGTACTGGTACTCAAGTTACATTAGGCCTACTCGCTATGGTATTACTCGTTATTGGTATTGCTATGACGTCTATTAAAGGCAAAAATGAAGCATCAGAAAACACGAAAAACTTTGGTAAAGCAATGCCTATATTACTAATTTCTACTGTTGGTTACGTCGTGTATGTAGTTGTAGCTCAAATCTTCGGTGTAGATGGAATGAATGCCCTTTTCTTCCAATCTATAGGTATGGCGATTGGTGGCTTAATACTATCAGCTAAACACGAAACATCAATAAAAAGTACTGCATGGAATTTAATTCCTGGTGTAATTTGGGGGATAGGTAATTTATTTATGTTCTATTCACAACCCAAAGTCGGTGTAGCAACGAGTTTTTCATTATCCCAATTATTAGTCATCGTATCTACACTTGGCGGTATTTTCCTATTAGGTGAGCGTAAAGACAAACGTCAAATGACTGGCATATGGGCTGGTATTGTTCTCATTGTCATTGTCGCCTTTGTACTCGGAAATATTAAAGGTTAACATTAACAATCAAACATCATTTTACAAATAGATAAACAACATTAAGTTTAAGGCAACGACAATTTTTCATTGCATATTGAATGATTAGTGACTTTCATCTCTAATCATTTAATATTTGTCTTAAACTTTTTGTTTTATACTATTACTATCAAGGAGGCGTCATACATTATGTTTAAGGACTTAGAAGGTAAAGTTGTAGTGATTACAGGTGCTTGGTAGCGGTATTGGAAAAGCTATGGCAGAACAGTTTGGTGATGAAAAAGCTAATGTCGTTATAAATTATCGCTCGGAACGCCATTTAGAAGTAGTGTCTCAAACTATCCAATTAATTGAAGATGCTGAGGCGGCAAGGCAATCAAGGTACAAGCTGATATATCAAAAGAAGATGATGTAGAACGTTTAATTCAATCTGCTGTAGATCAATTTGGTACACTCGATATCTTAATTAATAACGCTGGATTTGAAAAACCTATCCCTACACACGAAATGCCTTTAGAAGAATGGCAAAAAGTAATTGACGTCAATTTGACTGGTGCATTTATAGGTTCAAAAACAGCTATAAACCAATTTTTAAAAGAAGATAAAAAAGGTGTAATTATCAACACATCTAGTGTTCATGATAAAATTCCATGGCCAAACTATGTAAACTACGCAGCAAGTAAAGGCGGATTAAAATTAATGATGGAAACAATGTCGATGGAATATGCACAATATGGTATTCGTATTAATAATATTTCACCGGGAGCTATCGTTACTGAACACACGAAAGAAAAATTCTCTGATCCAACAACACGTGAAGAAACATTAGAAATGATCCCATCTAAGATTATTGGAGAAGCTAGTCAAGTTGCTAACGTTGCAAGATTTTTAGCTTCTGACTTAGCGGATTATATTCATGGCACAACAATATATGTCGATGGTGGCATGACTAATTATCCTGCATTTATGGGTGGTAAAGGTTAAGCTAACATTTAATCTGGTTATCAGTCATTAGAGACAGCAAAAAGCACTCCTGTAAAATAACAGGAGTGCTTTTATTTATACAAATAAAGCTTGGTAAATATATAATATAATTATACTAATAACAATTGTTAAATTAGTGACCATGCCAACCAGTGGTAATGTCTTATATTTAAATTGAATCGCATAAGGTATTATTGCTACACCTACTGGTAATAACCATGCAACTTGTAGTGTTGTTTTTACCATTTGATCATCAACTGGTAAAAAGAAATATACGAGTAACCCGACGATAATACCTAAACCGTAATGTAATAAAATGTACTTCATTGCGATTGGTAAAAATCGTTTATCTATACTAAAATTCAACATTAACCCTATCAAAATCATTGATAATGGCATATTAGCGCCTGATAATACAGAGAAGAAATCAATTACTGGATCCGGAAAATGAATATTGAGCATATTTAAAATAAACATGATGATATATGTCATTAACGGCACTGATTTAAGAAGATTTTTCGCTAGATATTTAAAATCAAAGCTATCACCTGAACTACTAAAATAGCTTCCAACAAAGTAAGTAACTCCAAACATAATAATCGCGCCACCAATATCTACCATACCAAAATAAATCATACCAGTATTGGGCCATATTGCTTCTACCAATGGATATGCAAATAAGCCTATATTTAGAGAAGCCATCATCATACCCGTTGTCCCTCGTATTTGGTTGTCATATTTCATGAAGAACCATACCATGATTATTTTTGTTATAGCACCATACAAAATCATCATTATAGGTAAGATAGAAAGTGATATATCTAAATCTGCTTCGTTTAAATTAACTATCACGAGTGAAGGTAATGTGACATTTAGAACTAATGTTGCAAAAACTTGGCTGTCGTTTGCCTTAAAGTAATTAATTCTTTTAAGTGCATAACCTAATGCAATAAGTAAAATAATTATGATAAATTGTTGAGTCACAATAAACCTTCTTTCATTACATCGTTTCGTTTTCATTCCATTTTCATACTTTAACATATAACTCGGTTATTTTAGAAGCTTTCAATTTCATGTTATAATTTAAACTAAAACAGTGTGGCCAATGCCGCATACAAAAGGAGTGTGTAAAAATGGATTTAAAAGAAAAATTAGCTGAACTAAAATATGATTACGTGAGACTACAAGGTGACCTTGAAAAAAGAGAATCCGTTAATCAACAAGTTGACCCATTATTACGACAACTTGAAGACATAGAAAAAGAAATTGCATCTGTACGTTCAGAAATTAGTCAAAAAGAACGTAAATAACATCCTAGTAAATCAATTTTTTACATGCTAAGATTAAGTGCATACATAGAAAGGATGTAATTCAATGCAACTGTACCTTATCTTTTTACCAATATTATATCTTATAGTAAGCTACATCAGTATATTTAAAATGCCGACAATCATTACACGCATTTTACGTATTATTATGGCCTTGCTCTTATTATTTGTTGTAGCAATTACAACATTATCTTTCCCCGCAATAAACTGGTGGGTATTCATCGTACTATTACTTATCGTTGGCAATGTAGAAATCACAGCTTTCAAAAACGGTAAAAAAGATTCTAAAGGCGTTCAGATCTTAAATATTATTACCGTTATACTATTTGTGGTATACGCTATTTTAGCATTAGTATTATATTAATTATTTAAATATTGAGTATTGAAGTAGTTATCTATTTCAATACTCTTTTTGCATAGTGCATTATTTTCAGTTAACTAACAAGATAAGTACTAAGAAAAATGATTTATACCGTCCCTTTTATATAAAAACAAATAAAACTGCTTACACATGTTATAAGACTGTGTAAGCAGTTTTTCTGTAGGAATTCATTCATACATCCTAATATGATTTATCTATGATTTGTTTTTCTTATTACGTTTATTAATAATTTTATCTTTCAAGCTAAATAGTATTTCGTATATAACAGGTACTACAATTAACGTTAATAGCGTAGATGAAATTAATCCACCTATAACTGTCGCCGCCATACCTTTTGAAATAATAATTGAGCTATCTTCACCAAACAACATTGGTAATAATGCGCCAATTGTAGCTATAGCTGTCATAAGAATCGGTCTAATACGCGTACCACCGACTTCTAATAACGCTTCTTTCATTTCCAGACCTTGTTTTTCTTTATTAATAACTCTATCTACCAACACAATCGCATTTGTTACTACGATACCAATCAGCATGAGCATACCAATCATACTTGGTACGGATATCGTTTCACCCGTTAAGACAAGAGCGATTACTACACCTATAACAGTATATGGAAGAGAGAATAGAATTGTAAATGGTGCGAGTGCGCCTTTGAACGTCAGAACAAGCACTAAATAAACAATTATTATTGTCGCTATCATTGCTAATACTAATTGTGATATAGCTTTGCTTATATCTTCATTAGCCCCGCCTACTTTTGTTTCTACGTTATTAGGCTTATCTATATCGTTTACTTTAGATATTACTTTTTGAGCCATGCCACCGACATCATCGTTTGTTACTTTTGTAGAAACTGTTGCAGTGTAATCACCGGCTTCTGTTTCAATTTTATTAGGTGTAGATGATTTTTCTAAATCGGCAATCTCACTTAACTCAATAGATTGACCTGTTGGTGTTTGTACTTCTGTGCTTTCTAATTTTTCTTCTGTCCAGTTTTTATCTTTATCTTCTTTAACTTTTACATCTATGGATTTACCTTTTTCTTTAACAGTCGTAACCGTTTGTTCAGGTGTATTTTGATTTAATGTCATTGCTAATTGCGAAGCTGACAAGCCATAGCTTGAAGCTTTATTTTGATCGACTTTGATATTATATTGCTCATAAGTTTGTGATAAGTCTGACTTAACATTAGCTAGTCCTTTAACATCTTTCATTTCGTCTTCAACTTTTTTTACAGTTCCTTCAATTGAATCTAATGATGGACCAGTTACTGCAATTTCTAATGCTTTGTTGTCTGTGCCGGTGCCCATATCTTGGTTACCCCAAGTACCAGGGTGTTTATATTCTTCAATATGACTAAGCACTTTATCAGGTTCTTCATCAAAATTTGGTGTGTTGGAATCATATTCCACCATTATTGCCATACTATTTGAACTTCCAGTAGGATCTGTCGGCGTTGCACCACCCACTGAATATTGAACTGTATTCACTTTATCTTTTTTATTTAAATATTTCTGTACTTCTTCTGCGTGATTTAGAACGCCTTCTTCAGTTTCACCGGGTTCCGGCGTATATGTAAGTGCCATATACTTATCTTCCCCTGTGGAAATAAAGCTTGTTCCAAGTTTAGCAACGACCCAGTCCAATACTTGCTATCAAAATGAGTGTACTAATTATAATTACAATCCATTTATGATTTAATGACCAGTTTAATACTTTTTTGTAATTACTACCTATCAAACCTAATTTCTTTTCTCTACGTTGTTTAATTCCCTTTTTAAAGAATGTTGCACTTAATGCTGGAACAATCGTTACAGAAACAAGAAGTGATGCTAATAAACTAAAAGCAATTGCTAGGGCAAATGGTCTAAACATTTGACCTACGGAACCTGTTACAAAGACAAGTGGCAAGAATACAATAATTGTCACTATAGTAGATGATAAAATTGGTTTAAATACTTCACTTGTAGCACTTATAACTAATTTATCTCCGCTTAATTTCTCATCTTTATCTGACAAACGTCTGTATATATTTTCTACTACTACAATTGAATCATCAATTACACGCCCTATGGCAACAGTTAATGCGCCTAAAGTAAGAATGTTTAATGAAACATCTGATAATTTTAATGCCACCATCGCTATTAAGATAGACATTGGTATGGATACGATTGAAATTGCAGTCGTTCTAATATTTCTTAAGAATAGTAAGATAACGATAATCGCAACCATTGTACCTAAGGTCGCTTTTTCAATCATAGTGTAAAGAGAGTCTTGAATAGGTTTCGCTGTATCCATGACTTTAGTTGAATTGACATCAGGATTTTCTTTAACAAATTTATCGATTTCATTTTTGGTATCTTCAGCTACTTTTACAGTATTGGCGTCTTGTGATTTAGTAACCTGTACATTCACCGCGTCTTTACCATTTGTTTTTGAAATAGATTCACGTACATCCCCTACAGAGACGTCGGCAATATCATCTAGCTTCACTGATGGTACGCTTTCACCACCTGAGCCACTACTTGCTCCGGCACCTTGCATTGCAGAACCTTGTGAAGAAGCTCCCGCACCACCTTGACTTTGTGCTCGCACCTTGTTGACCTGAATCACTTGCACTTTGTCCTTGAGCCCTAGATCCAGCACCCGCAGTTAGTGGGATTTCTAAATCTTTCAATGCATCTACGGATGTAAATTGACCATCAATGACAACAGACTTTTCTGTCTTATCAAATTGGAATAACCCGAGAGGTGTTTCACTTGTAGCACTCTTTAGAAATTGTTGAACACTTTCTGCACTCAAACCACTTTCCTGTAATTTTTCTTGATCAAATTTCACAGATACTTCTCGTGACGTTTGACCGTTAAGTTGTGCAGTTTGTATACCTTCAATTGTTTCTAAACGTGGAATCAGTTCGTTGTTAATTTTACTTGTCGTATCTTTGAGGTTATCTTCCTTATTACTAAATGAATAAGCTACGATAGGAAATGCATCCATTGAACTTCTTGTTAGTTCTGGTTCCTCAACCTCTTCATCAAATTTAATCTTATCGATTTCTTTCTGTAAATCATTTTCTGCTTTATCCATATCTGCAGTTTCTTCATATTCTACAGTTACCATTGAAGCATTTTGTATAGATTGAGCGCTCACGCTCTTAACATCAGACATAGACCTAACTTGACTATCTATTTTATCACTAATGTCTTCCTTTACTGTTTCTGGAGTCGCACCCGGTAATGCTGTTTGTATTGTAATCATTGGTGGTTCAACATCGGGTAATAGTTCGAGTTTCATTTTGGAACTCGAGTATATGCCGCCTAATATAACTAACAAGACCATTAAGAATATTGCAAATTTATTTCCTAATGAAAACTGTAGTAATTTTTTTATCATGCACTTAATCTCCTCTCGTACTTTCATTTCGCTATATCCAATTTACCATAAGTCTCTAATTTACAATATCATACATGCTAATAATTTTATAAAATATTTTGAATTTTTAAATCTATTCAACAATAAAAAAATACACAGCATAAAGTTTTATAAATTTTAATTCAAAACTTTATATTGTGTATTTTTACGTTTAATTAATTTACTAGCTTTTACTTACGTTTTAATTTACGAGATATTTTAATTTTCGCTTTAGTAAGCTTTGGTTTTACATTTTCAATTATTTGATAAAGTGGTTTGTTTAATACATAGTCAAACTCACCTATTTTTTCACTTAAATATGTGCCCCAAACTTTTTTGAATGTCCACAAGCCATAGTGATCAGAGTCTTTATCAGGATCATTATCAGTACCACCAAAATCATAAGTTGTCGCACCATGTTCCCTAGCATATTGCATCATAGCAAACTGCATATGGTGGTTTGGTAGAAAATCACGATATTCATTTGAAGAAGCACCATATAGGTAGTATGATTTGTTACCTGCGAACATTAACAACGCGCCTGACAGATACATACCTTCAGGGTGAGATAGTTCTAATTTTTCCATATCTTCAATTAATTCTTGGGTTTTAACGATTTTATTATTTACATCGTTGATTTTATTTAGTGTTTTTTTATCTTGTTTTTTTTCAGCTAATTTAACTTTTTCTTGCTCAAGTTGTAATAAGTCTTCTCTTAAATCTTTGAGTACTGGCTTAGGCTCTAATTTAACTAAGAATAATTCTGCATCGCCATCTGGATTCATAGCATCGTAGATATTTTGGAAATAACTAATATCACGCGTTAAAAAGCCATCACGTTCACCTGTAATTTGCATTAAGTTGGCAAATGTTTTTAAACCTTCTCTATTAGAACGCTCAACAGTCGTACCACGTTTTAAAGCTAATCTGACTTTTGAACGATTACGTCTTTCAAAACTTTGTATAAGTTCTTCATCTGACTTTTCAATTGGTGTAATCATTGTCATTCTTGGTTGTATATAATCTTTAGATAAACCTTCTTTAAATCCTTTGTGCTTAAATCCTAGTGATCTTAGGTTTGTTAATGCGTCAACACCTTTATCTACTTCAACATCTGGATCAATTTTAATAGCATAGGCTTTTTCTTCTTTTGCAATTTGCATTGCGTACTCTAAAAGCGTTTCTAATGCGAGTTTATTACTGTAATCTGTAACAAAACCTCTAGAGATATAGCATAACGTATATGGTAACTTAGGTACCTTTTTGAATAACAGTTGAGCAACGCCTTTTACTTCGCCCTCTTCTCCAACTGCGATACGTTTTGAATACCATCCAGTTAGTGTTTTTGTTTCTGCCCATTTTGTTAATTGTAATAAATCACCTTGTGGGTGCGATTTAACAAACGCATCATGTGCTTGATTTGTGATATTCATCTTTTCCATACAACTAATGTCTCCTTTACCAATTCAATACTTTGATATTATACATTGCTTCGCTCATAATTTCACATATAAACAGTTCATTTGCTATACTATATTAAAAGAAAAAGCGAGGTGTTTTCATGCGTATTTTTATTATTGGATTATTACTGATTATTAATTTAATCTTTGTAGTTCAAGCTTTTATCGAACCACTGTCAATATCATACTTAAGCTTAAGAGTTATTTTAGCGGCGTTGTCTTTTGTTATATGCGTATACTTATTATTATTGCGCACACATAAAGTCGCCACGTATTTAACTATTTTAACACTTATTATTTCATTGATACACATTTTCATTATTGCACATAGCGCGTATATTTATATTTATTAATCTGCCTCAAATTGGTAACTTGTTCCTCGAATAATTAAAGTATAAGATGATGAAGTTTTATCGTCTCGTAATGTGACTGATTTATACCCTGAGTGTTCACCATCATAAATGTGGTAAACGACATCATCATTTTTTAATTTTAATGCAGTATACGTTTTAGTTTCACTTATTTTTTCCATATCAAACCAATATTCCCATTTTTTTACAGTATGCTCTCGTTCTGTGCTGTGTAAATTAATTGTTTTAATCGTAAATTCTTTTTGTTGCAACGGTTCTAATTTTGCATTTCTCACTTCTTCAGCTTCATTCCACTGGATAAAAAATGGTGGTTTTACTCTATAATCTGGATCTGCAATATAAAGCAATTTCCAAGATGTTTTATCACCTTTCACATTTTCCCTATGCATATCTATAGGGCCGATGACCTCTATATTTCTCGTTTCCAAATCTTTTTTCAATTGATGAATATCTTGCGTACGAAATGCCAGCGTCTTTATACCTTGACTATAATTATCTTGCACTATTTTTGAAGGAAACGATACACGTCCTTCATCTGTTTTTATCATTTTTAATAATACGTCAGGTTTATACACATCTAATAACTCTATATATGCATTATTTAAATAGGCTAATCTGTTATAAGTTCCCAATCTTTCATGATTGCCACCTTGATGTAATTTAAACAAATGTCCCGGATATTTAAAGTTATCTAATTGATGAATATAATGAATCATATGGTCTAATTTTAAATACTGCATTAGGTATCTCCCTTATTTTAGCTTTGACTATATCTTAACAAATTGTATACCACTTTACTTGTCTTAACTAACGCTACGGAATAAATTTCTTATCTCCATAAACTTTTTCTTTAATTTTTAATGTTTTTACATCGCCTACTATTGATTTTTTTATTAAAAAAGAATAGAATAAGTATGCTATAAATTAAGTTAGCAAAGCTAACTATATTAGGAGGTCATTATGGAAAACAATCTTGTTTTTAATAACCTTATTGGCATTTATAGACCATACACCAAATTGTTTCAACCTATATTTGAAGCGTTTGATCTATATCCTGCTCAATGGTTGGTATTTAAAGATATAGCTTACAATGCGCCTACTACTTTGGTACAAATATCAAAGCGCCGTGCCATTGAGAAACCGACAACACGTAAGATTTTAAAAGTACTTTCTGAAAAATCATTGCTTTCAATTGAACCTGGTATTGATAAAAGGGAGAAGTTATTAACGCTCTCAAAAGAAGGGCAGCTATTATATGACAATATGAGTGCTCGAGTTGATAAGGTGCAAGATCAGCTTATTAATGAAACAGGATTATCTGAAGACGATCTTAAACAGGCAATTAAGACCATTCAATCAATACATGAAGCTATAACAAAAATGGAGGAAGCGTAATATGAACCAAGCTATAACAACAAAATCACCCATATGGACAAAAAGTTTTAATATAAACTTTATAACCAATTTTTTAATATACTTATGTATGTACTTACTTATAGTAATTATCGCCGACTATACTAAATCTGAATATAATGTTTCAGATAGCACCGCCGGCTTAGTAACAGGGCTCTTTATCATAGGTTCTTTAATCGGACGTTTTGTAACTGGTAAATATGTAAATAAAGTTGGTCCTAAACGTATATTATTAATTGGATTAGTATTTTTACTCATTACCCAATTATTATATTTTATAGAAGGTTCTTTAGCATTACTCATGTTTACTAGATTAATCAACGGTATCGCTACAGGAATTACTACAACGGCAACAGGTACCATCGCCGCTTATGTCACACCTAATGATAGAAAAAGTGAAGGCATTAGTTTATTTTCTTTAAGTCTTGTCATGGGTGCGGCTATTGGTCCTTTCCTTGGATTACTTTTAATTAATGCTTTTCCAATTAAGATATTATTCTTAATTTGTCTCATTTGTGGTGTAGTAAGCTTATTAATTTCTTTCTTTGTAAACTTACAATTTAAACTCGATACGACTGATACAACTACTCAAAAAACAACGAGTAAAAAATTCAACATCAATAATTACATTGCAAAAGAAGCTATTCCGGTTGCAATAATTATGTTGATTTCAGGTTTAACTTATTCTTCAATACTTACATTCTTGCAATTCTTTGCTCAAGAGATAAATTTAGTAACGATTTCTAGTTACTTCTTTATATTCTATGCCATTGCATCACTGATTACTCGACCAATTGCGGGTCGACTTATGGATCAAAAAAATGAGAATGTCATTGCATATCCTGCCTTTGTATTCTTAATCCTTACATTCGTTACTTTAAGTATTACAAATAATGGTTGGTTACTCATTCTTGCCGGCTTGTTCTTAGGTGCAGGTTATGGAAATATTTCATCCTGTATGCAAGCTATTGCCATTAAAGTATCACCACCTGCTAAATATGGTATAGCAACTTCAACCTATTTTATCGGACTAGACTTAGGCGTTGGATTTGGACCATATGTTTTAGGATTCATGACATCCTCCGTATCTTATGCACAATTATATGCTATTATGGCCGTCATCGTACTCATAGCGACTATAATTTATTTCTTTTTACATGGCAGAAAAGTTAAAACAACTTAACTCATTACAATAAAAAGAGAACGGGAAGGAATCAAATGTTGATTTCGTAGTCCCGCTCTCTTTTTTATGTATGTTTTATTATTGTGCTACTTTAATATTTTCTATTTCTTGAATAATGTCATCAAAAATTTTAGTTTGAACATCATTGAAATAATAATAAACTTGTCTTTCGTCTGTTTCAGAACGAACTTTAGACATAAGTTCTTTTTTATAAATTTTTCGTATAATCACATCAATCTTGCTCGTATCCCATAACATTTCGAAATGAAGTGTATCTCTCAATTCCTTTCCGCTGATTTTTTTAGATTCATAAACCTTATACAACACAACAAATTCTTCAATTGATAAATGATGAACTGTTTTCAACCAATGCTTTAATTGACTCAATGCTCTTTCAGAAGTTATAAAATAAGATACTTTAGTTTCCATAATAATGGCCTCCTCATCGTCTTTTCTTGTTGTTTTAATGGCTTTATAATGAATAAGCTTCGAAAATATTATATAACATTTTCTTCATTAAATCTATTATTTTAAAAGTAATAGATAAATTTTTTTTACTATTGTCTTTCATTTATATCGTTTCTTATACATACCAAGCATTTTTTTGTTTTACTTAAATCCCTAAAGTAAATATAAACATTTTTTATTAATAGATTATCTTAAAAAATGCTTTATTTTAAAATTCAAAATTGTTAATATTAACTGCTTTTTTGTTAAATAAATAGAGTGATTTTTATTTACCTTGTGATTTAATACAAAAAACGCTGAAAGCATATTTAATTAAGTCTGCCTCAGCGTTTCGTGGTATTAAATGTTATATCAGTGTCAAAACTATATCGAACCTAATTGTAAGATTTACAATTACTTAATGATACTAACCACCAATATAGTTCATATTAATTTTTTTGCGTTTTCTATTTGCTACGGTTTGTTCTGTACGTTCATCTGAATATCTATCATCTCTAACATTCCACAGTACTTTGAACTGTTCAAATAGCTCCTCATCCGTTGCTCCGAGCACGCATAAATGATTTCACATTAAAACCATCTACTGTACTAAATAAACAACTATAAAACTTACCGTCTGATGACAATCTCCCACGTGTACATGTAGAGCAGAAAGATTGAGATACACTAGTGATAAGGCCAAACTGTGCGCCATTATCTTTATGTCGATAATATTTAGCAACTTCACCAAAATATTTTGGCTCAACAGATTCAATATCAAATTCATTTTCTATCATATTTAGCATTTCATCTTTTGTTACCACTTTACTAAAATCCCATCCATTATCGTTTCCAACATCCATAAATTCTATAAATCTAATCTCAATATCTTTCTCTTTGAAATATTGAATCATAGGTAAAATTTGATTGTCATTTACACCTTTTTGTATAACCACATTTACTTTCACGTGGAATCCTATGGAAATTGCATAATCAATCTGTTGCAATATTGTAGAAGCTTTTATATTTCTATTATTAATCGCTTGAAACACTTTGTCTTCGATTGCATCTAAACTCACATTAATACGTCTTAAACCTGCATCGTATAATTTTTGACCGTGTTTTTTTAATAATAAGCCATTTGTCGTTAGACCAATATCTTCTACACCATCAATCTGATTTAATTCATAAATTAATTTATATAAATCACGTCTGAGTAACGGTTCACCGCCTGTAATACGTATTTTTTTCACGCCTAATTGTGTGTATACTTTCGAAATACGTACCATTTCATCAAATGTAAGAAGCTCGTCTTTAGGTAAGAAAACAAAATCATCGCCAAATATTTCTTTAGGCATGCAATAATCACAACGAAAGTTGCATCGATCTGTAACTGACAATCTTAAGTCACGTATCGGACGCCCGAGTTTATCAGTGATTTGTTCTACCATATCGTTAGCCCCCTTTATCTATTTATAATTTCATGTTGTAAAGCGTCCAAATCATGCTCGGAAATTAATATTTTTATACCAATATTCAGGTGATTCAATTGTGTTAACATCTAACCAGTCGCTCGCAACTTTAGTATAAACATTCTTTAAACTATAATCATCTGAATCCAGTGCCTTATCAATGTAAGTTAAAGTATGTGGACTGTAAAAAGCAAGTGTAGGTATCGGTCTACCCGCTTCTTGAAAACCTGCAATATCTAACTGGTCTTCAATAAGGTGTTCCACCATAAATTGGTATAATTTACTTATCGCTTTTTGAGTAATCATAGGTGTGTCAACGGAAATAACAAAGAATAGTTCTTCCTCTAGGTATTGGCTCATGACTGATCTAATACCTGCCAAAGGCCCTTTATCTTTATTCTGGTGTTCATCTATAATTATATTAGGGTAATCAAATTGTGTCGCAAGATTTTCATTGGTACTTATAATAATTTGATTAAACATGTTCGTTGCTTCTAACACATCTATAATTCGCTCATAAAATGCTTGCGATTCAATTTGTGCAAAAGCCTTAGGTTTACCGAATCTCTCTGACTGTCCTCCGGCAAGTATAATTGCTTTCATCTCTTCTTTACCCTCCGCTAACTGGTGGAATCAATGCGACAGTGTCATTAGGTTGGACAATGTCATCATTTTTCACAAATTCTTCATTTACCGCTATTTGAAATTTTTTATCGCTAATACTAGGATAACGTTTAAATAAATCTGTAATAAATTCATCTACAGTAATATCATAACTTAAATCGATGTCTTCTGATTGTTTTGCTAATATTTCTTTTATCTCTGCAAAATAAAGCACTCTCATGATTGTCCTCCTTCAATCGCATCCTCATAACTTCCATGTTGATGTCCTTGCCATTGTGCACCATCTTCCCATATTTCCTTTTTCCAAATAGGTACGATTTCTTTGATACGCTCAATTGCATATTCATTTGCTCTATAAGCATCTTTTCGATGTGGTGAAGAAACACTGATGAGTACTGCAATATCTGAAATAGCTAACGGGCCTATTCTATGCACGATTGCTGTTTGTGTACCTGGCCATTGCTGTGAAATTTCATCGCCAATTTGAGCTAACTTTTTTTCTGCCATAGGTATATAGGCTTCATACTCTAAATGCTCTGTTTTAATTCCTTTTGTCCATTCCCTTACATGACCTGTAAAAACAACAACTGCACCTTGATGTTCGTTCAGTACATAAGATCTATATTGCTCTGTCTGTATTGGCTCGCTTGTCACTTCAAATTGCTTCATTTAATTCATTCCTTTGATATTAAAAAAGATAATAACCATTGGTCATACTGACGTAAAGCCTCTGGTTTTGATATATTAATGGCATACTTAATATGTGTTAAATGATTTAGTGCATTACGGTCATTTTCATCACGGTAGACTAACACTTTATCGTAACTTGCTTCTTTAAAACCCTCTACTAATATTACGTTACTGTCTATTGTAACAGATTCATCTATGATTTCATCAAGCGTTTTGTTTTGTGTTCTGGTGACACTTTGTTGGTAAGCATTACCCTGAACAATACTTTGATCTGCACTCGCATAAAAGTGTTTCATATGGTCAACATGATTATTTTGCAATGTGATATCATGATAATCTTCAGAGTTATGATGTCCATGATGTTTCACCGTTGCTACTGTGAGATGATGTTCTTTTAACACCTGAATTGTATGTGCCATTAATGTCGTTTTCCCAGAGTTTTTCAATCCAACAATTTGTAAAATCATATAAAGCATTCCGTTTCATAAGCTTGTGATTCAGTTAATATTACATTTACCGTATAACCTTTTTTATATCCTCTTGTTCCACCTGGTAACATAATCATTGCATTACTATGTGCAATTGCAACAACTGCACCTGATTTGTTAAATCCTGAAGGAACTGCTGTCATTTCTTTCCCGTTAAAAGTGGCCGTAGCGCGAATAAATCTCGTAAATGGGTTTGCTTTTGTAAAATCTTCCATCAATGTAGCTTGCACGACTTGAGGATAGAGTGCATTTGCATGCATCATATGTTGAACTGCTGGCTTAACGTATAATTCAAAGCCGGTAAAGCATGCTGATGGATTTCCAGATAAACCAAATAGATACTTACCTTCTGCTACTGCCACTGTCGTCACACTTCCTGGACGCATAGCAATTTTATTAAAAAGGACTTCAGCATTTAATGCTTCGTATATTTGTGGTAAATAGTCAAAATCCCCCACTGATACACCACCTGTAGTAATGACGATATCATGTTGTTGCATTGCTTCAGTAACCACTTGGATACTACTTTTTAAATCATCTTGTTGTATTTGATAACGCTCTACTTGTAAGTCTAATTTATTAGCCAATGCAGTAATCATTGGTCCATTAGAATTCCTAATTTTTCCAGGTTCTAAATCATCACTTACATCTAATAGCTCACTGCCGGTAGCAATTACGGCTACGCTTGGTTTTTTAAAAACAGGAACTTGTGCATAGCCATATGTAGCTAATACTGCAATGGCACCAGGATTAATTTGTTGTCCTTTTTGTAAAATAACATCACCTATTTGAGTTTCTTCACCTTTTAAAGAGACGTTCTCATTAGGTTTAAATGCTTTACGTAATGTGAAACTTTGTCCTTGTTCTACTGTTTGTTCTAACATGACAACTGCGTCTGCACCTTCGAGGCATCGTCGCACCTGTCATAATTCGAACTGCTTCAAACGCACCAACTTTTTTATCTGAAACAGTACCGGCGCCAATATGGTCAATCACATTGAAAGTGAGACGGTGCGCACCACTTGCATTCGTTGTATCTTTACTTCTAATGGCAAAACCATCATAAGGTGATTTGTTGAAACGTGGAATTTCGTATGTAGCAACAATATCTTCAGCCAATATATGGTTTAAGTCGGCATCTAGAGGCACTGTAGTCTCATCCATATAAATATTTTGACTCACAACACGTTCAATGGCTTCACCGACTGGAATTGGATTTCTTTTCTCAACTGGCATCTAAATCTACTCCTTATATTAATTAATTTCGTGATATACTAGAAAACGATTAGGAGGGATATGTTTGTCTGAATTTACACATATTAATGAACAGGGCAATGCTAAAATGGTAGATGTTTCTGAAAAAAACATTACGAAACGTACTGCAATTGCACATTCAAGCATTACCGTAAACCCAGAAATCTATCAACAAATTGTTGATCATACAAATAAAAAAGGAAATGTGCTTAACACTGCACAAATTGCAGGTATTATGGCTGCTAAAAACACTGCTGATATTATTCCAATGTGTCATCCTTTACCATTAACAGGTATTGATGTTGAATTTCAGTGGCAGAAGCATGCGCAATCTTTCACTTTGAATATCCAAGCAACCGTGTCTACTACTGGAAAAACAGGTGTCGAAATGGAAGCATTAACTGCCGCAACTGCTGTAGCACTTACTGTATATGACATGACAAAAGCTTTAGACAAAGGTATGGTCATTGGCGAAACTTATTTACTCTCTAAATCTGGTGGTAAATCTGGTGATTTTCAACGTAAAGCATAATTTAATATTTGCGTTCAACTCGAATAAAGTCTCTAGGGCATAACTACATATCTCAGCATCAACTATTATATTTGTAGTAGCTGTCTGACATTTAAATGTACTTGTTTCAAGCTCTTGTATTCCTTTTTCTAGTAAACCTTGTGAGGGGGACAGACTTCAAATTTCATATTTTGATTCTTGTCACCCTCTTTTATTTAGTTATTTCTTTAACTAAATGATTTAATTCTGGTTTTATTAACTTCTCCAATGCTAATTTAACAGCTCCAGTAGATCCTGGGATACTAAAAATTAACTTGTCACCTACTGTCCCCGCGATTGCTCGAGACAATAATGCTCTCGTACCTACATCCTCAGCATAACTGAGATATCTAAACAACTCTCCAAATCCTTCAATTTCTTTAGTGAAAAATGAGGATACTGCTTCTATAGTTACATCTCTTTGTGCAATACCAGTGCCTCCTGTAGTAACAATCACATCGATGTCTTCACTTAACCATTGCTCAACTTGCATTTGAATCGCTTCTTGTTCATCTTTCACTATTTTATAATGCGCCTTATCAATTGAAACATTCAATTCCGATAACAGTTCTATTACTAATTTACCGCCCTTGTCAGTCTTATAATCTCTTGTATCAGAAACTGTCAATACTGCACATCTTATATCTTGATCTAACTTAACATTTGTATGCATTTTTACACCCCTTTAGCCGAATAATCGGTTTATTAAAGTAATCGCTTGTTGAGGGTTTGTCATACCATGAATCAGTAATCTCCCGCCTTTAAAGCTAACAATGCGATAACCATTATATTCAAAGTGAATCATATAAGGATTACGTCGGTATGCAATATTTTGCTGAGTTAAAAATGATTCTAGCATTTCCTGGGAAATATTAGGGTTTTCGTATTGCACTGTGTCCCTACCACACAAACTAGCAAACTGTCGTTTCGTTTCATTTAAATGTGGATATGTAGGGTTGCGACCACAAGTTTTGCAATCGCTCCGTTGTAGTTTACTAAACCCAAATGTAAAGTGCGTCCCTTCCCATAAGTCTCCATACGTTACTTTAGTCGGCACGTGTTGTTCTGTTAAAATTTTCAGCGCATCCCTCATCTGTAAACTTGTTGTCATCGTCACTGCGGGTTGAATTACACCTACCGTATCACATGTCATATTTATAGCTGGTAACTGTGGCACTAAGCAATTAAAACATGGTGTGTGTCCTGGAATAAAAGCAGTTTCTACATAAGTACTTTGGACTACACCGCCATAAATCCACGGTATGCCTTTTTGAAAAGCAAAATCATTAATCAACTGTCTCGTTTCAAAGTTATCTGTTGCATCTAATATCAGTTGAGCTGAACCAGCATTATCCTCTAAAAACTGACGATTTACATGTGCAATATAACTATGAATCTTCAAATCTTGTCGAATATCTAATAATTTTTCTTTAGCGACAACAACTTTGGGCAATCCTTCTAGCGCATCGGCTTCATTAAACAACGTTTGTCTTTGAAGATTACTATATTCAATATAATCTCTGTCTACAATAGTTAGTGTACCAACCCCTGCTCTAACTAAACTTTCAGCAAGGTGTGTGCCAAGTGCCCCCATGCCTACAATGAGCACGTGTGAATTCATGATTTTATCTTGTCCTTCAGGACCTATATGTTTAAATAACGTTTGTCTTGAATAGCGGTCTTTTGTCACTACAATAACCCTCTCTATACATCATTGTATCCATTATAAATCTTGCATGCGATAGTAACAACGGTTTGCCATCAATATTACAAAAAGTAGTGAATTCCCTATGTAGTTTTTTGATTTTGAGCACTCACAATGCTCGATATAACTAGAAATGGTTAAAGATTTTATTAATACACTTAATACGCTCTAAATCATGGCGCACGTTACTTATAAAGCATATCCTTTAAATATATGTTCGTGTTACAATAAGTTAACTATTACATGGAGGTGAATCAATGGCACGTTCAAAAGACTATGAACAACTATTGGAGCAAGCAAAAGATATCGTCATCAATTCAATTGGAGAAACGATGGATCTTTATGGAGTCAATCGTAGTGTAGGTAATCTATATGGCACGATGGTTTTTGAACAAAGTAGTATGACACTAGATGAAATGCGTTATGAATTACAAATGAGTAAGCCCAGTATGAGTGCAGGTGTTAAAAGACTGCAAGAATTTGATGGCGTAAAACAAGAGTTTGTTCGAGGAAGTAGAAAACAACACTTTACTGCTGAAAAAGACTTTTTTACGTTTTTTGGAAACTTCTTTTCACAAAAATGGAAACGTGAAATCAAATTGAATTCAGAAGCAATATATAAAGCTGAATCTTTATTGAATCCCATTATTCATTCAGAAACTGCTACACCTGAAATCATTGAAGAAGCACAAGAAATTTTTGAGCAAATAGAACATTCTAAACTCTATTATGCTTGGTTATCTACTCTAACTGATGCGCTCAATTCAGGAGAAATATTTGATTATTTTCCAATTCCGGAAAATAAATCATAATCGATAGCAACACAAAACGCCTCCCTATTTCATGATAGGAGGCGTTTTTGTATCTATAGAATGCATGATAATCCTAAATGTTTCAAGCTGAATTTTTTATGTTTGGATTTTTAATCCGTCGTAAGCAATGGTGCATGATAATCCACTATGTAATAGTCGTTGTTCTAGCACTTTAGTATCATCCATAGTGAGGCCTTCCGTGGATTCTATATGTGTAAAATAAGTGTGTGTCGCATTTATTTCTCTAGCAATTTTAACACTTTCATCAAAACTTAATTCATTTGATTCCTTTAGTACCCCGTTTTCTAGTAAACGCTCACCAGTAATTGGATTAACTTCATTACTTCCAAAAGGTAATATAGCAACATCTATGTTTTGGAATTTTTGTGAAGGTACGAAACCTTTCATTTCATCAGGTATAATCAATATGCTCTGTTCTATGGCATTGATATAAAAACCAAAAGCAATACTTTCAGGAAGTTGAATCCATTCTATTTTAATATCATCTATTGTTAATAGAGCATCATTCTCTACCACTTCTAACTCTATCACGCCAATTTGAGTTAAATAATTCAAATGATTCCAATGACCTAAATAAGTTTTGAAATCTGCTACTTCTTGCTGAGTTATATATATCTTTGTCTTTCTAGAATTTGGTTTTTTATTTTTAAAATCATAATTTAATGTCTCCCAAATCCTCAATCCCATCGTATGATCAGGATGCCAATGTGAGTATAAAGCATGTTTTATTTCAGAAATTTGAGCACGTCGTAGTTGAGTGAATATATCCTCAGAAGTATCTATTAGTAATTGGATATCATGAATATATATTCCAGGGCCGGTTCGCAAACTCGATTCTTTATGTTGAGATACTGAATTATAAAGCGTAGGAATACCCCCTGCTGTTCCTAAAAACTCGATATTCATTATCTTACCCCCTTATTTAAAAAATGACCGTTAGATTCCGATATAGAAAATAACAGCCACTTATTCAATTTGTCATTTATATTTATTTTTGTGTGCGATCTCAATCAATATTAATCACTTCATGAGCCAGTGCCTCTGCTTCGTAATTAGAATGTGTTACAAAAATAATTGGTATTTGCCACTCTTCAAATATGCGCTTTACTAATTGAATACTTTCATCTTTAGTTGTATCATCCAAGCTTGAAAATGGTTCATCTAATAATATGAGGTCTGGTCTAGTGCTTAACGTTCTTGCTAATGCCACACGTTGGGATTCTCCTCCAGATAGTCTCATTGGAAACTGTGATTTTAAATGCGTAATGTTTAATTGATGCATTAAAGTCTCTATATGTTCGGAAGGTTGCGCCATAAAAGTTATATTCTGATACACATCCATATTAGGAAACAATTGATAATCTTGGAATAAGTAGCCAATATTACGCTGTTGAATTTTCACATCTATATTGTTATGCGTATCAGTTAAAATATGTTCATTTACTTCTATATGTGCCTTATCTGCACTTTTCAATCCTGCTATAATATTTAAAATTGTTGTTTTACCAATGCACTGATGGGCCTTTAACTGCATAAATTTTAGGTTTAGTATCTTGGAGACTCATATGTAATTGTGTGTTTTTGAGCGCATGCTCTAAATGTAATGCCAACAACTAATCTACCTCCCGATAACGGTCTTTATTCAACACATTGATTGTGCCAATTACTGTAATAGCAAATGCAACAAGGACGATCACCCACAACCATGCTTGATTTTCTTTACCTTGTTCTACCAAAAAGTATATTTCTAAAGGTAACGTATTGGTTTTATTAGGTATGTAACCGGCAACCATCAGTGTCGCACCAAATTCTCCTATCGCTCGGGCAAAGCTCATCATAATGCCTGATAATATTGGACGCTTTGACAACGGTAAAATTAATTTAAAAAATATCTTGTTTTCACTTGCACCCATCGTTCGGGCAGTATTGAGCATTTTATTATCTATACTACGAAAGCCTTGGACAGTATGCTTGATACATCAATGGAAAACTCACAATCACAGATGCAATAACTGCTCCAGTCAGTGTAAAAACTACTGGTAAATGCAATACATCCGTAAAAAATGCACCAATAAAACTTCTAGGTGAAAACACAATTAATAAAATAAATCCCATAACTGTTGGTGGTAACACAATAGGTAAAATAATTATACTTTCTAAGATTCTAGCAATAAAACCATGTCGTTTATACAACCATCTCGAAATAACGATACCAATAAAAGTAACGATGATTGTACTAATAACAGCTACTTTGAGTGATATCCAAAATGGTGTAACATCTATCATTGCTAAAACCTCCTATGCTTCAAATTGATATTTTTCTAATATTTCTTTAGCTTCGTCTGTCTTAAGAAAGTCGATCCATGCTTTAGCTAATTGCTTATCAGATGTTGTCGTTGCTTTATAAACAATGGGTTGCTTCAAATCAACTGTATTGATTTCTTTAACATGACTCTCGCCATTTTGCTGACTTTGATATAAGTCAGTTTTATACACATACCCTAATTGTGCATTACCTTTTTCAACATAGTTTAGTACTTGTCGCACGTCTTTAGCAAATACTAAATTAGGTTTTACTTGTTCATATAAATTATTATCTTTTAAATATTGCTGAGCATATTTACCTGCCGGCACCGAGTTCACCTCACCAATGGCTAATTTATCGCCTTCTTGTAGCGTTCCCACTGATTTATAATTACTGTCCTTAGCACCAATAAGTACGAGTTTATTTTTAGCATATTCATATGTATTTTGTGCTTTATCTTTATCTTGTAATGCATCAACGTCTTTCTTGTTTGCTGACATAAACACATCTACAGGTGCGCCTTTTTCAATCTGTTGTCTTAATGAACCAGACCCACCATAGTTAAATGTAACATTGGCATCTTTATGATTTGCTTCAAACGCTCGCTTCAATTCTTTAGTTGTATCAGTCAGACTCGCTGCTGCTGAGATATGTAATTCTTGTTTTTTATCATTCTCCTCAGAATTGCTATCATTTTTGCGCTCACTATTTCCATTTGAACATCCTGTTAATACTAGACATAGCGTCATAAACATTACGATTAAATATTTTATTTTCATCTAAAACAACTCCTATCACTTATAATTATATTCTTATTCATAAAAAAACAAAAGACCTAAATGATAGTATTTTGGCCTTTTGTAAGCGTATGTTTTGATGATTTTGATGTGCTATTTTATAGTTGTTCAATAAAGCGTTTAAACGCGTGATGACCTTGTTCTGTATTTTTAAATACGCCAAGCATCTTCTAATACACGTTTAAATTTAAATCCTACTTCTTTATCTACAACTTCATCGACATTATTTACATTAATATCATATGATTGTTTCATTTCTTCAGCCCATTGTTGATGTATTCCTAAATCTATTTGAGTTTTATCTAGTAAATAATCTTTAACTTGTTGTAATTCTTGTTTTAGTCGTCCTGGTAATATAGCAGTCCCCATCACTTCAATTAGGCCTATATTTTCTTTCTTGATATGTTGCACGTCTTTATGTGGATGGAAGATGCCGTCAGGGAATTGTTCTGAAGTTTGATTGTCTCGTAAGACAATGTCTAATTCATATTGTTGTTGTCTATATCTTGCGATTGGCGTAATCGTATGATGACGTTCACCATCACTACTAAATGCTTTAATATCTACACTATCATCCGAATATTGATTCCATTGTGTCATGACATAAGTAGCCGCTTCAATCAGTTGCGCTCTATCGTCACCTTTCAAACGAATCACACTCATTGGCCAATTTAAAGTGCTAGCTTGAACTGATGGATAATTAGCAATAGTAAATTGATTTATTTCAGCGACATTATCCATCGGAAATACATGTCTTCCAGTTTGATAATGATTATGCGATAAAATTGATCCCCCCACAAGTGGTATATCTGCGTTAGACCCAATGAAATAATGAGGAAATTGATCTATAAAATCTAACAAGTTAATGAAAGTATTTTTATTGATTTCCATAGGGACATGTTGTTCAGATAAAACAATACTATGTTCAGCAAAATAGGCATATGGCGAAAATTGAAAGCCCCACTGTTCACCATTTAAATTCAAGCGAATCACACGGTGATTTGTTCTTGCGACTTGTAGCACTGATCCTTTAAAGCCTTCATTTTCTATGCATAATGCACATTTCGGATAAGCGGTAGGCGGTGCTTCTTTAGCTTTTGCAATTTGCTGTGCATCTTTTTCAGGTTTTGATAGATTGATCGTGACTTCAATATCTCCGTATTCAGTAGCAACATCATAATTAATATTATTCGCAATTGCATCTTCTTTAACATAGTGATTACGTTTAGTTATGTCATAAAAATAATCTGTAGCCGCTTCTGGTGACTGTTTATATGCCTCGTTAAACTTGCGGTTAATTACCGATGGGCGTGGTGTAATTAAGTCTAAAATTTGAGCTTCAACAATTTCTTTACTATATAATGCATCTTCAATACAATTTTCACTAATAGCTTGGCGAATCCAATATTGTGTAATTTCATTTGCCGTTGCATCTTTATTTAATTCAGAGACTGTTGAATCATCAATACCTTTTGCATTTAAATTACGCAATAGTTGGTTTTGAATATAAATGCTATCTTCTTCTTCATAATCACCATACGAAATTGCTTGTGATACAAATTGTTGTACTAATTGTTGATTTAATAACATGCATTAACCCTCCACATTTTCTTGATATCCATTTGGATGTTGATGATGCCATTGCCACGCTGAATTAATAATATCGTTAATGTTATCGTGTTGCGGTTTCCAGCCAAGCACTTGTTGCGCCTTATCACTTGATGCGATTAATTTACTTGGGTCGCCTCGCTCTTCTTTCACCTACCACTGCTTTAATAGGTTCATTTGTTACTGTTCTTGCGACTTCTAGAATTTCAAATACCGAATAACCTTGACTACTTCCTAAATTAAATGCACCAGATGCTCCGCCGTTTTGTAAATGTTGATACGCCAAAATATGCGCATCTATTAAATCAACGACATGAAGATAATCGCGAATACATGACCCATCTTCTGTATCATAATTATCACCGAATATTGTTAAGTGCTCTCTTTGTCCAAGTGCGACTTCTAATACAATTGGTATAAGGTGTGTCTCAGGACGGTGGTCTTCACCAATGGCACCATTTTCTTTAGCACCTGCAACATTAAAATAACGTAGCGCCGCATAATTAACGCCATATGCTTCATGACTCCAGTGCATCATTTTCTCCATCATCAACTTACTTTCACCATATGGACTTGTAGGTGTTTTAGAATCTTCCTCAGTAATAGGTACTGAATCTGGTTCACCATAAACTGCAGCTGTCGAAGAAAAAATAATATGTTCTACTTGATGGTCATACATAACTTCTAATAACACTTGTAATCCGTGCACATTATTATTGAAATAGGCTAACGGTTTTTCTACAGATTCACCAACTAAAGAATAGGCGCAAAAATGGAAGACACCTTCGATGCTTTCATTATTAAAGACATCATCTAAAAAGACTTTGTCTCGAATATCTCCTTCATAAAATGTAGCTTCGCTATGCACAGTCGCTCTATGTCCTGTACCTAGATTATCTACTACAATAACGTTGTATCCTCTTGTAATTAATTGATCTACCGCATGACTTCCTATATAACCAGCGCCACCTAAAACTAAAACAGACATATACAAAATCCTTTCTCTATTCATTGATTAATAACTTATAATGATTTAACGCCATCACTTATACCCACATGATAAAATGATGGAGCGTAACCTATGTGCTCTATATATTGCTTAGAAACTTCATTTTCCAATTGTTTTACACTATTTTTATGCACTAAAGCAATTGCGCAACCTCGCGAAACCAAGCACCTGTCATTCTAGCTCCCAATACGCCATCAACTTGCTGAGCTGTTTCTGCTAAAGTATCTAATTCTATCCCTGTAACTTCATAATCTTCTTTTAATGATGCGTGAGATTCATTTAATAACTTTCCAAATTGATTAAAGTTATTTTCTGCTAAAGCTCTATGTGCTTTTTTCGTGCGTTCGTTCTCCGAAACTGCGTGTCTTGCACGACGACGCTTCACTTCATCCTCAATAAGATCTTGATGCTGTTCAAATTGTTCTACTGACAGCTCCCCTAGTGATGCAATATCAAGTGCTTGTTGCAACGAAGCTAATGCCGACTCACATTGTGCTCTACGTTCATTATATTTACTTTCTGTAAGGGAACGTCGCTTGTTTGTATTCATAATTGATATGACATAATCTCCAAATTTAGCAGGTACATAATCAAATTCTAAAGTTGCAGTATCTAGTAATATTGCTTGTTCAGCTTTACCCATACCAATAATAAATTGATCCATAATGCCTGAATTGACACCAATAAATTTATTTTCAACACGCTGTCCTATTTTTATAAGTGCTAATCGTTCTAAATCTAAAGTAAACAACTGCTTAATGAGCCAACCAGTTAATAATTCAATAGACGCTGACGATGATAAACTTGCCCCATTTGGAATATTTCCTTCAACTAAAATGTTGAAACCATGGTCTATGTCAGAGAATTGTTCGCTTAAATATTTAACTACACCTTTAGGATAATTTGCCCAATCATGTGCCGCTTCGAATTCTAATTCATCTAATGTAAATGTAATCATACCAACATCTTCAAAATTATTTGAATAAAGTTGAATAAGTTTATCATCTCGCTTTGTAGCTAGTCCATATGTACCCAACTCAATCGCAGCTGGAAAAACATACCCACCGTTGTAATCCGTATGTTCTCCTATTAAATTAATGCGTCCCGGAGCAAAAGCACTGACTTCAGCCTTAACGCCAAACAAAGTTTCAAACTTATCATGCATGGCTTGTAACATAATAACCCACTCCTTCTATATAAATCACTTTATCTATAATGATATTCTCTTTAGTAAACATAATTAAAGTTTACTTGTTTACTAAATGTTTTGTCAATTAAGATTGTCTTTTTGTTTTAAAAGTATTCCGCTCTTTAAGCTGTGCTTCTACCACGACATGGATGGCAACATGTCTCGTTTTATTAATGCGCTCTTCTGCCATTCGCACTGCAGTTCTACCAAATTCATCTACTGGTATGTGCACACTACTTATAGAAGGCACAGCATATTGTATGACTTCTAAATCATTAAAACTTATCAATTTAACATCTTTTGGAATTGCTATTTTTTCATATTGAATTTGTTGTAATATACCTATAGCAATCATGTCGTTTCCTGCTATAAAAACTTCAGGTAACTGATGCGCATTTAACAATGTTTTTACAGCTTCTTCACCATTTTCTTTTTTCCAACCGTCAATCATAGTTATTTCGCTAATTTGATGTTCAGAGCACCATTCTCTATACGCTTCATATCTAACATCTGTATGATTTGAAAACGGCGTACCGGCTAAATCTCTAATCATATGACTACCACCGATATACGCAATTTGCGTCATGCCTAATGCCTTGATTTCGTTCAATAAGTTGGTCATAGAATAGTGTAAATCTGAGTAGACAGCATCTATTGATTTTGGTGTATTAGGATTGTTAATGACAACTATATTTTTATTATAATCACGTAGTGTATTCAATGCTTCCGTAGAAAAATTACCTACTACGATAATTGCCCCTGCCTTGTCAACATTATATAAATCTAGATTTTTATCGTTACCATCGATTCTAATTGTACGCTTCAAAGACAAATTCAAACGTTTAACTTCAGCCTCTATTGCTAAGCGTATTTCTCTATAATAAGGGTCTGACATTTCTTTAGCTCGAGATGCATAGGTAATGATTTGAATGCTTTTGTTTTTTCTAGCCGATTTTTGATATTGTAGTTCATTTGCAACACGATGAATCCTTTCTCTCGTATCTTTTGAAACTGACAATGTTGGATCATTATTTAATACGCGTGAAACAGTGCCAGGACTTACCTTTGCTTCGCGTGCAATATCTCTTATACTAGCCATATCGAAATTCACCTCTTTAATTGTTTACCATAAGTTTACTTGTATATATCCATTTAATCAATCTGGACCATTTTAAAAATTGTTATAAATATTACAATGGGCAAATTAAAAATCCTTTGCTTTATTCATAAACTGAATCTTTTTTTACATTGAAAAATGCGCTAGAATGGAGAAGTGAATATGAAACGGGGTGTACTCATGCATGAAGATATATTGACCAATCAACCCATTGTACGGTTTGAGAACGGTAAGTTATTAGAAACAAAAGATCATTACGTTACTGAGTTTCCATTAACAATTATGGTAAATGGTGAAGAATTTGCGACTATAATTTGTAGCCCGAACCACTTAGAAGAGCTTGTCTTAGGTTTCCTAGCATCTGAAGGGGCTATTTTTAAAAATGGTGACCTAAAATCTATCCAAATAGATGATAGTAAAGGGTTTGCTCATGTTGAATTGACCAAATCTCTCGGTGAACGTTTCGAATATTCAACGAAACGCATGATTGCGTCTTGTTGTGGTAAAAGTCGAGAGTTTTATTTTCAAAATGACGCGGCAGTCGCAAAGACTTCGATGTCTAAAATTGTGTTAAATCCAACTCAAGTACTCAATATGATGACCCGTTTGCAAAGCGCCAGTAAAATTTTTAAACAAACTGGTGGTCTTCACAATGCCGCAATTAGTGATGGAGATACCTTCTTTGAGCATCGTCAAGATATTGGTCGTCATAATGCATTAGACAAATTATATGGTTATTGTATACAAAGACATATACCTGTACGTAATAAAGTGTTGATATTTAGCGGTCGTATTTCATCAGAAATATTAATCAAAGCTGCGAAAATCGGTGTTGGTGTCATCTTATCGAAATCTGCACCGACGACATTGGCAGTGACACTTGCTCAAGATTTAAATATTACTGCCATAGGATTTATTAGAGATGGTAATTTCAACATTTACAGTCATCCGGAACGTATAACACCTGTTGAATCATACGAGAATTAATTTATAATCTAGACCTTTGCAAAAACAAATTTTTAAATATAAAAAGGACTCATCCATTTGATACGGATGAGTCCTTTTATTTTGAGCCTGAGTATTTATGTCTCAGTTTCTATAATTATATTAATTAACTGTATTTAGCATTTTCTTTTAAAATCTGATAGCAGTAACTTATATATATGTAACCTTGTCGAATATACATTTCCTTAGCACTGTCTTCACCGTCGGCTATTAATATAATCGGTTTCGTATCAGCTATTTCCGCAACAAAAGTTTGCATCATACTGCCAATACCTTGTTTCTGATAACTTTCATCTACACCGAAGCCATCAATTTCCACAGTACATTGTGAAATGATTAAATCCAAAATCCCTACAGGCACATCTGCTTTATATGCGATTACACGAGATTTACTATCTTTATTGAATTGATTGCGAATTACTTCAATACTTTCGTCTGCGTACGCCTTGCCAAAGGGTTCAGCAAATTGACGATAAATTGTAATATAATCTTCTAATGTTTGTTCAGTGACAAACATGACTTTAATTTGATCATTTTCATGTTTTTTTATATTCTGTGACTCAATTGCATAAAGTTCCATTAGTCCTAGTTCAAAATCATATGTTTGAATTTTATCTAACCATTGTTGATCTAAAAGTGTATTCTCAGGAAACGTAAATGCTAAATGATGAGATGCTTGTTTTTTATGCATATCTAATTGAGTTTTCATATCTTGTTCCCAAGATATAATAGAAGGCATTTGTTTATAATCCCATTTATTCACGTCATATACTAAGGGTTCTTCAGGTGTTAGATAGATTGTCTTTAGTGTATCATCGACATAAACATCACCTTGTTGAAATATATCATTCATCGAAATCACCACGATTCAATCACCTACCCTTATATATTTATTTTATTAATTGTTTAAACCGACTATGATTCAGCATAATATTACCAATCAAACTTGCAATAACTGCTTTGACTAAATCCGCAGGCATGAAGACAAGGGATAAAGTCACTGATTTTGAAATCGGTAAATTAGTCATAAGCCCCATAACAATTGTACCTACAATATCTAATAAAATAACACCAAAGATAATTGTTGTACCTAATAATACAGTAAAGTTTATTTTTTTGAAATACAAATCTCTTACTAAACCAATTAGATATGCAATTACTGGATACATGATTAAAAAGCCAGTAGAGGGGCCTGCAAATACACCTATACCGCCACGTCCGCCAGATAATAATGGTAATCCAGTTGCTACAAGTAATAATAATACGATTACACTCAGCGCACCGTATTTACGTCCAAGTAAAATTCCCGCTAAGAAAATCCCTATATTTTGTAAAACGATTGGTACTGGCATAATTGGTAATGGAATCGCTGGCACAAATCCTAATACACCAATAATTGCTGTCATTAAAGCAGTGTATACTAAATATTTTGTCGTCATAGTCAATCCTCCTAATGAAAAAAATTATACCATAAATGTTAACTATTAAAAACAAAAAGTTTACAATATCTTATGTACAATAAAAAAAGCACAACTCAACTGTATTAATCCGTTGAATTGCGCTTTTTTAAAGCTGATCATAATGCTTATTAATTTAACTCATGTATATTAGTTATTTAAAAATTTATCTTTCAAATCTTTTCTCATAAATTCTAAAGTATATGGGTCATTATACCAATAAGTTTCAGCTTGCACTTCAAGCACATTGTCATTTTGAACTGCTTGGTAAGTTATTCCATAGGTTGGTTTTGGCATAGGCTGGTGTTGATTTCCCTTTACTTGTCGAAACAATATAATCGCCAGCATAATCTGCTATTTTTTCTTGTTTCACTTCAGCCCAGCCTTCTTTTTCAACTAAATCATTTAATTTTTCAGGCATTTTAAGTCCAAATGCTTGATACAATACTTCTCCGCCACGACCCCAGTTTGGACCATAACTATATAGTTTTTTCTCGAATTCATCAAAAATTGAAACTGTTGCGTCTTCACCAATTTTATCTTTAATTTCTTTACCGTCTTTTTTAGTTTGCGCTTTCCATTTGTCTTCCCATTCTTTTACTTCATCTTCTTTACCAAGTAACTTACCTAATTCTCTTTGTTGGTCTAAATATTTATGTTTGCCATAATCAAATACGACTGTCGGCGCAATTTTTTTATATTTTTTAATATTTTTGTCAGTAGAATATACAACGATTAGATCTGGTTTCGTTTTTGCTACTTTCTCAACATCATTCTCGCCAACTTTTTCAACATCTTTAAATTTATCTTTAAGGAGGCTACTACTATCGACTTGTTCATTTACTGCAACAATATTTCCACCAAGATATTTAATTCCACCAAGCATATGTAGGAGCAACTACTGCTATACGTTTTGGATCTTTTGGTATATCTATCTTTTTCCCACTATCTAATTTATAAGACTTTGTTTCAGCTTTTGAGTCACTGTCCGAATTATTGCCACATGCTCGCTAAAATAAGCACTAAAGCAATTAACGGAAACAATAATTTTTTCATAAATTTTCCTCCATTGAAAATGATTATCACTACCAATTGATTATATAATGACTAAAGTAAATTTACAATAGTAATCATAAGTATCTTCACATTTTTTAAATAACAAAAAAATACATTTAGACAATTTGTCTAAATGTATTTTAACTGTTTGTTTATATATTTTTAAAAATGATCTAATACACTATGTGCAATGTTCGTATATGCCATATCTTCCATCGGCGGATTGTGTAAACCTGCGCGCATATCTCTATAATAGCGTTGTAATGGTCTTTCCATTTGAAGGCTTTTAGCACCAACAATACGCATAGCAATATCTATAACTTCTAAGCCTTGATTCATTACTAACACTTTACTTGCTGAGGTTTCATTCCATATTTGGCTACCTGAAATCTCATGATTATATAAAGCCGCTGTGCTCCACAAGAAATGGCGCGCAGATAATAATTGCGCTTCCATCTTTCCAATATTTTGTTGCACAGTTGGTATATCACCGATTGTGCCTTCAATACTATTTGGGCTATAATTTTTCGCAAAATCAACAGCATAATCTCTTGTCGCTTGAGCAATACCAAGATACACACTTGGTATATGTAAAATCCAGCCATTCGGTTTTTTACCACCGGCGCCTCTTATTTCAACAAAGTTTTCTTGTGGGATGTGTACATCATTTAATAATAAATCATGACTTTCAGTTGCACGCATACCTATCATGTTCCAATTATCTGCAATTTCTACACCAGGTGTATCTTTTTCGATTAAGAAAAAGCCAACTTGATCGATGTCTTCATAATAAGCACTCACAACAAAATGGGTCAGTCCTTTACTCATTGAAGTAAACGTTTTTACTCCATTAACCACAAATCCATCATCTACTTTAACAGCGTTTGTCGCAGGTCTTCCCCCACGTGTTGGGCTGCCAGTATCAGCTTCACTAACTGCTCGATTTACTAATGCCCCATTTTTCACTGCTTTAGCAAAGCGATCTAGCATATTGGGTTCCCACATTTGTTGTTCATATAACTGGCCTACTACACTTAAATGCCATCCTATAGAAAGTGCAGTCGCTCCATCAATAGATCCTAAATAGCTTTGTATTATAACCATATCTTCAACAGTTGCTCCTTCACCACCGTACGCTTTAGGTAAAGTAAGCAGTGTGTACCCTTCTTTTACTAACCATTCAATATTTTCATAAGGAAAACGCGAATGGATATCATTATATTCCGCTTTCTCTTTAAATTGCGTTTTAACTGTATCTAGTTTTGCAATCCATTTTTCTTGAATATCCGTATGTATTAATGCGGAATAATTCACTTTCATCACCTCATCATTAACTTTACTCCTATTTAAACTTAGTTTAACACTCGCCATTATTGAAAGAAAGCTTTTCAGCAATAAATCCTACTTTACCGATAAGAATTAATATGATACTTTGTATTTATTGACACACTGGGGGAAATTGAATGATTACAGTTAAAAATCTTATACATAAATACAACGAAAACACGATACTTAATGATGTCGGCTTTGCCCAAGAACAAGGCACCGTTACTGCAATTATAGGACCAAGTGGTTCTGGGAAAACAACCTTACTTAGAACGTTAAATGCACTCGCACTTCCTAAATCTGGCACCATTGAAATCGGGGATGAAATTTTTGATGCTCGCACATCATACAAATAAAGATATTGCTAAATTACGTAAAAAATCAGCTATGGTGTTTCAAAATTACAATTTATTTAAAAACAAAACAATACTTGAAAATATCACTTTAGGTTTAATACATGGTCAAAATTACAATACCAAACAAGCTAATGATATTGCCACATCTTATTTAGAGCGCGTGAATTTATTAAATCAAAAAGATAAATACCCTATTCAGCTATCTGGAGGTCAAAGCCAACGTGTAGGTATTATTCGTGCACTTGCGCTCAATCCAAAAGTTCTTTTACTAGATGAACCTACTTCTGCTTTAGACCCTGAATCAATTCAAAGCGTCTTATCTCTGATTAGATCGATTGCTCAAGAAGGTATGACGATGGTACTCGTTACACATGAAATACAATTTGCAAAAGCAATTGCTGATCAAGTTATATTTATTGATGATGGGCAAATCATCCATCGTGGAACGCCACAAGAAGTATTGGAAGATTCAAAATCTGAAAGAATCCATCGCTTTTTAAACAGAGTTGAAACGGAGCGTGACATTTAATGACATTAAAAAGAAGTTTCACATTTTTATTAATGTTAATGATGGTTTCCGTACTAACAGCATGTGGTAATAATGATGCTTCCGATAGTAAATCTCAGAAAAAAGAAGTTAAAGTAGCACTTTCTGCTGAAGTTAATCCACCTTATTTATATACAAATAAAGATAATGAGTTTGTCGGCTTAGATATGGATTATATGAAATTAATTGAAAAGAAATTACCTCAATATGATTTTAAATATGAAGTCGGTGAAGAGGAATCGAATTTAGTTGGGATTGGTTCAGGCAAGTTTGATATGGGAATAAATTGGTTTTTCAAAACACCAGAACGTGAAAAACAGTTTCTCTATCAAGATGAGCCTTACAGTTATGCGCTACCTTTATTAGTTGTAAACAAAGACAACAGTGACATACATAGTTTACAAGATTTACCTGGTAAAAAAATTACTCCTATGGCGCCAAGTGGCGGTTTATATTCTATACTCACACAGTTTAATAAAGACCATAGTTCCAAAATCGACATCAATACAATACAAGAACCTTCAAATGGTGACAATTTAAAAATGGTCAGCCAAGGACGTCGTGATGCCATGTTTTTAAATTGGAACACATATAAAGCAATTCAAGAACAGATAAATGCCGACGTTAAAATAGGAGGTATTGTGAAGAAAGAACCATTACATATCGTTTATAATAAAAAACACCAAAAACTTCACGATGACGTGGATCGCGCAACCCAAGAACTTAAAGATGAAGGCAAATTACAATCACTTTCAAAAAAATATTTTGATATTAATGTTTTTGATGACTTAAGTGAAATCAATGATCAGAAAGATAAATTGGAGGTGACAAACTAATGGGGTCAGTCAATTGGTTAGATTTATTTGGACAAGTGTTGCAACAATTACCTTTAACTTTATTGATGATAATTGTTTCACTCTTTTTCGCAATCATACTTGGTTTTATTTTAGCAATGATTCGTATTAAAAAGACAAAAGTACTTGCTCCTATTGTAAGAGTTTATCTTTCATTTATACGGAGTACACCGTTATTATTACAACTCTTTTTAGTATATTTTGCATTACCACAATTATTGTTACTTATTCATATAGATATTAACCATTTCAGTAGATTGTTTTTTGTTATCTTAGCCTTTACTTTACATACAGGTGCATACCTTTCTGAAATTATCAGAGCAGGTTATCAATCCGTAGATTATAGTCAAATTGAAGCCGGATTAACAATTGGTTTATCTTATCCTAGAATTTTAAAAGATATTATTATACCTCAAGCTTTACGAAATAGCATACCGAATTTAACGACTCAAATCATAGAACTTGTAAAAGATACTTCGTTAGCTTTCACCATTGGTATCATCGATATGATGGGACAAGTCAAACTCATCATTGGAAATAATTACGGACTCGGCATGCTAGAGGTTTACATCGTAATTTCCATCATATATTGGATTATTGCTCTAATTATTCAAGGTACCTTTACTTTAATTGATAAACGAACACAAAAACCATATAGCGTTTAAGGAGGAAAATCATTTTGTCATTCATTTTATATACTATAAGTGAAGTACTTAAAGGCGTACCGAATACAATTATTATTTCCATTGTAGCAATGTTCGTAGGTCTTATTATCGGAACGTTATTTGCGATTATTCGTATCAAACGTGTGCCTGTCTTATCTCAACTTATAATCGTGTATAATTCATTTTTTAGAAGTACACCATTAATCGTTCAATTGTTCATACTATATTATGGAATACCTTCATTTATACTTTTTTTAAATGATCAGTTCTCTTGGACAATCAATCCTGACATATTCTCACCTTTAACGATTGCCTTTATCGTCTTTTCTTTTCATGCCGTAGCGTATCTTTCTGAATCAATTAAAGGCGGTCTTCAATCCGTAGACCAAAATCAAATTGAAGCTTGCGCAAACAGTCGGACTATCAAAATTCAACATTTATAAAGAAATTGTATTACCACAAGCTTTTGCTTATGCATTGCCTAACATAGAAAATCAATTCATTATGTTAATCAAAGGTACTTCCCTAGCATTCGCTGTTCAAGTAACTGAAATTATGGCAGTCAGTCGTGTTATTGCAAATGAAGGTTATCGTTTTATTCCTGTATATACAGTAGCGACTATATTTTATTGGTTGTTAGCAATAATATTAGAGTTCATCTTTGCAAAAATGGAACGTAATACGACGCGTTACTTAAGCGCAAATGCTTCTTAGGTAACGATATCAAACAAAAAAACTGTTTCTGAAATGTTATTTCAGAAACAGTTTTTTATACTTTATTATATTTAAGCTAAACTTTCCATACATTGCGCTTTAAGTTTATAATATTGTTTTACCTTTTTCGGCATTGCGCCATGTTGTAATTCATCTTTAGTAACTATAGGATAGTTTTTAAAAACAACTGAGCCTATATAACCACAAAGTGCACTACCTGATGCACACATGAGTGCCACAATTATTACAGTTAATGCATTATTAAATCCAAACATAACCATAAGCCCTGCAATTGGTGTAGCTGTACCCGTCGCCTCATTTACTAAACCAAACATAGAGATAATTACACCTGAGAGCGCACCACCTACAAAATTGGTTAAATATACTGGTACTGGATTTGCTGTCACAATGTCTGCTTGAGATAAAGGCTCTATTGCAACTGAAATCGTTGTTTTACGATCTCCAAATTTCATACGCTTAAATAATACAAAGTTCATAAACGATGAACCAAATACTGCTAAAGCACCGATAGCCATTGGCGTACCAGTTAATCCTAATAATGCTGTTAATGCCATTGAACTTAAAGGTGCAGTAGCAACAACAGTAATAATACCACCAAGTACAATGCCCATAAGAATAGGACTTGAAGTCGTAGATTCTTTAATGATATTTCCAATTTGTAATAACGTCGCATCTACTAAAGGTGTTGTACCAATAGCAATTAAACGTGTAATAGGCGCGATGACAATAATCGCAGCAATTAAATCAAGCCCATCTGGTAATTTTTGTTCCATCCATTTCATACCGAAACTCGCAATATAAGCCGCAACAAAGCCAGGTAAAAGATCCATACTTCCACATGAGACAGCAATTACAAATGCATAAACTGGAGATACCCCCATAGCTAAAGCTACAAGTCCTGCAGCTGCAACACCGCCAAGTCCTCCAACTGCATCACCCAACTCACCTAAGAATGGAATACCAAACAAGTCACCGCCTACATATTTGTGAAAAGCCTCTACTAGAAATGAAGCAATAGCCGCGTTAGCAAGGGCCCCCATGGCCTTGCCTCCATTTGGTGCTTTACTCGTGAACAATGTAAACAATGCTAAAACAATCCCTAAAAATATGATCCCGATTAATAAATTCATAAAAACACCTTTCCAAACCATTTTGTATGCGCTTTCATTCGACAAATATTAGTATAGCACATTTAATTTGGTTCTCAAATCATATTTTCGTACAATATATAACTATAATTATAAAATTACATTATTCAGAATATTCAAATCTTTTAGACTTACGCACAACCTTATTATCATCAAGCTTTCACACTTTAAAACTGTTCCTGTAAGTTCTCTATAAGTTCATTAATTTTATCACGTTGTGCTTGATTTATATATACTACCACAGTTCTTTCATCTATATTGCTTCTTTTTTTATTTAAAAAATCCATTTTGATAAGCTTTTGCAAAGCCTTCGTTAAATAGTAGGGTTTCAATTCTGAGTATTGAGCAATTTCTTTTGCAGTGACGTCATTTTCTTTACAATTATATAGATAATTTAATATCAGTACTTCTTCATAATTTAGTTTATAGTTCTTTTTCGTTGTTTTAAAAAATTTCCTACCTTGTTGATAAGTTGCAATAAGTTCATTTAGTGACTTGAAATTTTGTTCATTCACAAAACCACTCCTTTTGTTATATCTTGATGTTAATAACTTAATTTTATCCTATTTAACGCCTTTAATTCAATATGCTTAACTATGAAAAATATGAACAATTCCTACTCTTTTTTTAATCTTTTATTTTTATTTTTAAATTTTAGTGGTTCATTCACCCTTTTTATTACTAAAAAAAGACATAGGTATAAAAATTTCAATTATCAAATATCTCTATTTAAAATAATGCATTTTGATATCTTAAATATGTCATAAAAATTCATACAAAAATGCACAGCACGTGTTAGACTATTATCCAACATTTGCTGTGCATTTAAACGATTGCTATTTTAAATGATTGAGTTCAACCATTATTATTTTTTCTTAATATCAATTGTATCTAAGAAGCTTAATGTCGCTAAACCTGATAAATCTAATGCATGTTTAGCACCTGCTTTACCATGTCCTGCTTCAAAGTGTTTAATTGTCGCTACACCTAAAACTGAAATTGTTAAAAGTGATGCAATACGTGATAATCTTTTACTTGCAAAGCTTAAAACGAAAAATACAGCACTTAATGCTTCAAGTGCTCCTGCCAATGGCACTGCATTTGATGGCAAATTAAACACTTCAACAAAAGATTCTTTCATTGACTGGTCACCTTTAAGTTTAGGTTTTGATGCACCATATAATTCCTTAGCTAATTTTAAATTTGTTAAATAACGTAATATCATTATAAACGCTCCTTTTATTTGTTTTCAAAATATTTATCTACAATAGGCTTTACTCGCTCTGCTAATAATTTAATTGTATTGATTGTTTTATCATGTGGCATAGAACCTACAGGTGTATGAAGCATAAAACGAGTAAGACCTAGTGTTTCAATTGTTTCAATTATCTTTTGTGCAACGGTTTCCGGACTTCCAACATACAAAGCGCCATGTGGACCTGCTTCACGATCGAAGCTGTTTTCATCATATGGTGACCAACCCCGTTCTTTGGCTAATATATCATGACTCGCTTTTACCGATGGGAAAAACTCACGTTTAGCCAATTCATCTGTTTCAGCAATATAGCCCCATGAATGCGTAGCAATAGGCAATTCATTTATATTATGTCCGTAAGATCTAGCAATAGATTTGTACATATCTATGTTTCTTCTAAACCTTTTTGGGTCACCGCCAATTATAGCATAAGTTATAGGTAATCCTAATGCTCCTGCTTTTAATGAAGATTCTGGTGTTCCTCCAGTTGCAATCGTAATTGGTAAAGGCCCATGCTCCGCCTTAGGATAAACACTTAAGTTTTCAATAGAAGGTCGTAACTCCCCTTCCCAATTTACAATTTCATGTTTATTAATGGTCATTAATAAATCTATTTTCTCATTAAAGAGTTGTTCATAGTCTTTTAACTCATAACCAAATAATGGAAATGATTCAATAAATGAACCTCTGCCCACCATTATTTCTGCACGTCCATTGGAAACTGCATTTAATGTAGAGAAACGTTCGTAAACTCGAACAGGATCATCTGAAGATAATACTGTTACTGCACTACTCAACTTTATATGCGTTGTATTACGAGCCGCTGTCGCTAACACTGTAACGGGATCAGATACTGCATAATCTGCTCGGTGATGTTCTCCCAAACCATATACATCTAAACCATATTGGTCAGCTGTCTCTATTTCTTCTATTATATTTCTAATTCTTTGTCCATTACTTATAGCCGCTTGTCGTCCACTTTCCATATGAATATCAATATTATCTGCAAATGATGTCAAACCAAGTTCTATTTTCAAATAATCACCTCACAAACTAAGTATAATTTTTATACCTCTATATTAAATACTTCCTTAGAACATGTCAATTTCAATGCTCTAATTCTTTCCTTTCCTATTAAGACGGCTTTTAATTCACATTAACCTTAATTCAATACTTTTTATATAGTCTTTATATAAAGTGTTTTTTCATATATTTAAATAACTAAATTCTCTCATATTTTATTGTTTGTAATTTTCTGTTATTTTACAGCTTTGTAATAAACTGAAGTGCAATTATACACTGTAAATTTTGTAAATATTATATTAACGGGCTTTTAAGCCTTAAACACCCATCTTCCTTTTGTTACATTAAGCACTTTATTATTAGAACTAAATTACAAAACGATAACAAACCCCACAAACAGACATTTTTCTGATAAAGTAATTCTTGTCGTTAAAACAGCGAAAAAAATTATAAATAATGTCTTTAAGAGACTGGGATAAATGATTTACAATTATTAGGAGGAAATTTAACAATGAAAAAAATCGCTACAGCTACTATCGCTACTGCAGGAATCGCTACTTTTGCTTTTGCACAAAATGATGCAGACGCTTCAGAAAATAACAATGGTGGGTATAACCCAAATGATCCAACATCATACAGCTATTCATATACAATAGACCAACAAGGTAACTATGATTACACTTGGCAAGGTAACTGGAACCCAAGCAATTCTGACCAAGGTCACAACAACAATGCTCAAAGCAATAACACTGTCGCTCAAAGCAATAACAGTGGTTATAGCTACAATCAAAACGGTTCTACAGCTACTAACAATAACTCAAACCAATCATATACAACAAATAACCAAGGTACTGGTGGAGGCGGAGCTGTTTCAACTTCTACTTCAAGTAGTAATGTTCAAGTAACAACTACTAGCGCACCATCAAGTTCATCAAACTCAATGGCTAACACTTCAGGTTCATCAAGCAACCTTTACACTTCAGGTCAATGTACATATTATGTATTTGATAAAGTTGGCGGTAAAATTGGTTCTACTTGGGGTAACGCAAACAACTGGGCAAGCGCCGCAGTCGCATCAGGTTACACTGTAAACAACTCACCTTCTCAAGGTTCAATCTTACAATCATCAACTGGCGCAATGGGTCACGTTGCTTATGTTGAAAATGTAAACAGCGACGGTTCAGTTAACGTTTCTGAAATGAACTACGGCCAAGGTGCTTGGCGTTGTTACTTCACGTACAATCTCAGCTAGCCAAGCTTCATCTTACAACTATATTCACTAATAAATGATTTAAATAAAAAAGACAATCCTTATGGGTTGTCTTTTTTTTGCCATTTTTTCTTATGACATTCTACTTATAATATAAAATCATGCATTTTAGTGATTATTCCACTATGTTATGGAATAAGAAAAGGAGTGAGACAGAAATCAAAATTTGATTTCTATCCCACTCCTACTATATAGGGCCAGTCCCTATTTAGGTTTCAGACTTCTAAAGTCTTATATTTTTTAAAACCAATACGCTATCGCTATCCAATATATAAAGGCCATCAAATAAAGTAACGGGAAACTTTCTGAAGCTTTGCCTTTATCCGTTTATATAATACAAATCCACCTACTATGAGTAAAACAACTGAGAAAATAAGTCTTACAATAAACATCGTTTGCAATGAAATTATTGACGTCGGTGCCAACGGTAAAATCGCTAATACGATTGTTAATATAACAATAATAACCGTATAGTAAATTGTATCGCTACTCTTATTTCGATGAGAATTAATCCAAAATATAATAAGTCCAAATATCGTAGTTAGTAAAATTTCATGTATTATCGTTGAACTATCTAACAATTCGGTCTTATAAAGTAATATCGCTACAATATACAATACAAAACCGATTGCAAAATAGATTATAGAAGGAGTTTTTAATTTTTTATCTACATTGAAATATTGATGAATTCCTGATGCCAATAGTAATATCGCTACAATTATCACTAGGTATAACATAGAATCACCTCATCCATAGTTATATATAACCGAATTATATATTTTTAAACTTATAATTCATATTTTATATTAAGATTTATTGTTTTTTCTCTGTTAATTGTATACCTTTAAATCATTTAGTTTATTAGCTTTTTGCTTTTTTAATGCCAATACCTGAAAATCCATAAAAAATTGCGAATATGATACATAGATAACAAGGAACTGCCCAAATAAAGAATTGATCCACCGAAACACCTAACTGTTGTGTATAATAAATGCCTGATGTTCCCCATGGAATAAGTGGAATAATCATTGTACCTGAATCTTCTAGCGTTCTTGATAAATTAGAACGATCTAAATCCATATCATTATACATTTCCATCATTAACACGCCGACCATGATAATGACTATAGATGCCACACCAGCTGCGAGTACCATTATTAGACTACCGATTACAGTCGCTAGTATCAATTGTCCAACGGAATTAATATTTTTAGATATTGTTTTCAAAATAACATCTAAGCAACCAGCTTTTTCAACAATACCTGCGAAAGCATACCCACAAAAAATAGTAACAATGATTTCTGTCATGCTCATCATGCCGCCTTGCTCGACCAAATTAATGGCTCTATCCGATAATTCTCCACCACTTGCGGGTACCATGCCTTTATTAAAACCATCGAAAGTGGACTTAAATCCATCTACAATATTAAATCCATGATTAAATGCGCCAACAATGATTGCACTCAAACTTGAAATAAGCATTGCAGGTACAGTCGATATTTTTAATAATAAACACGTAATAATAATTAATAAGGGAATCCATACAAAAATATTTATATTATAAATTTGAGATAATTCGCTAAGCATTTGATTCACTTGTGATGTATTAGTATTTCCACCAAATTGCCTACCTGCAAAATACCAAACGATTAGGCCGATGATTGATGCTCGGTACAGTCGTCCATATCATTGCTCTTATATGCGCAAAGATATTCACTTTTGTTACTAAAGCTGCTAAATTTGTCGTATCTGAAAGTGGTGACATTTTATCACCAAACACCGCACCTGCAATTATGGCACCTGCTGCCATACCTGGCGTAATATGTAATTGTGTCGCTATAGCCATTAACGCTATGCCCGCAGTAGACGCAGAGCCCCATGCTGTCCCTGTGGCAACTGAAGTAATTGCACATATAATAAATGCAGATACTAAAAATAAATTAGGATTTAAAAATTCTAAGCCATAATAGATCAAAGCCGGAACAGTCCCAGAGTACATCCATGTACCTACGATAATTCCGACTGCTAAAATGATAAAGATAGCCGGCATTGCTGTTGCTAACCGATGTGTGATACCTTCTTCCAAATCTTGCCATTTCAACCCAACACGTCTTGCTATAAATGCGGCATATGCTGACGCTAAAATTAATAAAGCTTGTATTGGAATTTCAAAAACAACAAATCCTGTGATTACAATTATAATCATTACTATTATAGTAGAAATTGATTCTAAAAATGTTGGTTGTCTTGTCATACACAGTCCCCCTATTGTTAGTTCAAATTAATTAAGCCCCAGCTTTTCTTTGCCTAATTCATTAATCGTGAGTCCTTCTTCAAAAAAGTCACGTTCTAAAATAGTAGATGCTAACACGATAATGGCATCAATATTTGGCGTTTCAACCTCAATTTCACGACCAAGACTAGACCATAATACGAGTCCGTATGCAATATCTTCTGTTAAATAACGGTTTTTCACATGATTTGGTCCTTTGATTTGTGAAAATACTGGACTCGTGTTAAACAATCTATTCAGAGGTTCATCTTCGTCTTTTCTTTCTAAATAACCACGTTCAATACGCGCTTCTTTAGCCGGAGATAATTCAAAGCCTAACTTACGTCCTAAAGTTAATCGTTCCAACTCTACGGCGTGCAGTAAACGAACGGTGTGTTTCGTTATGCCTTCTTCATATAATGCAAAGTCATCGGCATAATCGATACGTCCTACATTGAGTAATGTTGGACCTGGATGCACTTCTGGATTCCCGTTCTCAAGATTTGTTTTCCAAAGACTTTCCTCTTTGACAACATATGGGTATAGCGATTCAATCTTGTCAAAGCTGTCACTTAAATGTTCTTTATCATAAGTTGAAAAATGTACTTTTCTTACATTTAATGATAAGTCCACGTGAGCTTCATCAAAATTCACTCTCGTCCCATAAGTTAATGTGTTCACTTCAGCAAATATCGGCATAACTTCTATACGCATATCTTCTAAGACGTTCATAAATCGAATCGAAGCCATTGCCGCCGCCATATTAAAGAATATTAATTGCTTATCATTAATAAATGGCGCCATCGTACGCGCATAGTGTTCAATAAATGTAGACGGTATAATGACTTGAATGACTTCTGCATCACTAACAACATATTCCATATCATCACTGATATCAGTAAATTCGATAAACGTTTCTTCCCCTTCATTATTAAACGTAAATCCGCCTTGTGCTATTGCCTTGTCAAACTTATCAATAGATTGATTTCGACAATATAACTTCACCTCATGTCCTTTATGCTTCATATCTAATGCTGCTGTAACAGCACCATTCCCTGATCCTACGATTGCTATCTTCATAAATACCCTTCTTTCTCTAATGATTTGTATGTATGAGTGTTTTAAACATTACTATAATGTATATCCAATTTAGATTTCTTATAAACACTGGTATTCAACCTTTACTAATTGCATTATATTCATTTGTTTCATCCAATTAAATGTACGACGTTTTAAAATGCTCACTTTTCCAATTTTTTAATTGTAAAATTAAATTGTAGCCTTTAAAATTAAATACCAATCAACAATAATATTTGTTATAGTTATGCTAATAAGAGAGGCGTGATTCATATGGATGAACAATATAATACAAACCAATCTTCTACAGTAATAAATCAAGAACCAAGTAGCGACGATAGATTAATGGGAACTTTAATCTATGTGCTAAGTTTTTTCACTTCGTTAATAGCACCACTTATTATTTGGCTTATTAAACGTGAAGATTCACCATTCATTGACAAGGCTGGTAAAAATTACTTCAACTTTTTACTTTCTTATATGATTTGGTTAATCGTTGCTCAATAGCGATGTTTATCATAATAGGCTTTATCTTATTCCCTATTATAGCTATTTTGAATTTCATATTTACTATCGTAGTCGCTGTAAAAGCATATAATGGAGAAGACTATTTACCACCACTTTCAATTAGATTTTTCAAATAAAACGAATCTAAATTTTGTGACTTATTACAACTCTTGTAATACAAATTAGTTATTTTGAATGTTAATTTATTGTAAAACCTTATACCACAGCTCTTTACAAACTATTACGAGCCGATACCTTTCTGTAACCTCACATGTCGTTTATTACAACGATATGTGAGGTTTTTTTAATTGTTTTACAAAAGCGTAACAAACCACACAAACCTAAATTCATCTGTTAGAGTATTACTTGTCGTTGAAAGCAAAGCGAAAAATAAAAACATTAACTTTAAAGACTATCGAACGAATAACATAAATAATAAATATAAAGAACGAACAAATTTGGGAGGATTTTTTAATTATGAATAAATTAGTAACAGCAACAACTATCACAGCAGGTATTGGCGCGGCAATCGTAGGATTAGATCAAGGAAATGAAGCAAGTGCGACAGAACAAACTCAACAAACAAACCAAACTACTACACAAGAAACTGCAAGCTCAAGTGCTAACTTATACACTTCAGGTCAATGTACTTGGTATGTATTTGATAAAGTAGGCGGAGGTATCGGTTCTACTTGGGGCAATGCAAATAACTGGGCGTCAGCGGCTTCATCTGCAGGCTACACAGTTAACAACTCTCCAGAAGCTGGATCAATCTTACAATCATCTGAAGGACCAATGGGCCACGTTGCATACGTTGAAAATGTAAACAGTGACGGTTCAGTAAATGTTTCAGAAATGAATTATAGCGGCGGACCTTACTCTGTAAGTGAACGTACTATCTCTGCTGGTGAAGCAAGTTCATATAACTACATCCACGTTAACTAATATTCGCTACTACAATATAAATTAGAATAACAGGATTTAGAACATTATAGAGTGTCAACAAAGTCTAAAACTTTGTTGACACTTTTTTTATGCACACTTTTCGCGGACGCTACCTCAACCTATAGTCTTCAATTCGTGCTTTATTAACTAGTCAAGCGTCCAAGCAAACCACTGCCTTTTTAAAACAATATACTCAATTATTCAGACATATCGATTGATTGAACATTTATAAATGTTCACCACATCAAAGTAATTAAGCAAGACAACACGCGCTATAATTAAAACGAATCTAAAAATTCAGTATTAAGTGCTCAATATTTTTAGATTATTTTTAATATTGCAGTATAATAGAATATTTGAGAAAATAAGAGCGTTTGGTGAAAAAGGAGGCACAACGATGCAATGGTTTAAAGTTATACTTGTCGGGCTTATAGAAATATTATGGGTCACTGGCTTAAATACTGCTGATTCATTACTTAGTTGGATTGGTACGATTATCATTATTATTATAAGTTTCTTTCTTGTTATTTCTGCGTGTAAATCATTACCCGTTGGCACGGTTTACGCCGTATTCGTAGGTATTGGCGCAGTTGGTACTGTTTTAGTGGATATGTTATTTTTCGGTGATCCTTTTAACTTTATGAAAATCATCTTAATTATACTATTGGTAATAGGTATTATCGGTCTAAAATTAACTACAGAGGAGGCTGAAAACTAATGGCTTGGTTTATTTTACTTATTGCGGGGCTATTAGAAGTAGTCGGTGTAGTCATATTAAATGAAATTACACGCACTAAAAAGAAATCTTTAGTAGTCTTATTAGCAATTGCTTTTATCTGTAGTTTTAGCACGCTCAAAGTAGCAATGAATGACATTCCTATGGGAACTGCTTATGCAATTTGGAGTGGCATCGGTACTGGCGGTGGCACACTTGTAGGTATGTTGATATACAATGAATCTAAAAATGCAAAACGTATATTCTTTATTGGCTTGATTATTCTTTCAATTGTAGGCTTAAAGCTTATAAGTTAGAAAAACAAATAATAAAAAGATACTTTCTAAATCATGATATTAAAATAAAAGCAATAATCCACTGTTTAACAATGGATTATTGCTTTTTTTGAGAATGGCTATGTTTGACTTATATACATTAAAATATATAAATAAGTAACATAGAAATCGCTTTCTATTGCTTTTTAGGCATTATATAAAAAGTTCACCCAACTATTTCTTTAATAAATATAATAATTTGTTTAGTGCTTTGAAATTTACTATACTAAATATACAATGGAGGGATTATACATGGTAAAAGTTTATATCGCAGGTCCAGTACCCGAAGTAGGTTTTGACTTGTTAAAAGATCAAGGTTATGAGGTTGAAATGTATGAAGGCGAAGGTATCATTGATAAAGATACTTTAAAGCAAGGGGTTAAAGATGCTCGATGCATTAATTAGTCTTTTGTCTACCAACGTAGATAAAGAAGTAATTGATGCCGGTAGCAATTTAAAAATCGTCGCAAACTATGGTGCAGGTTTTAATAACGTAGATGTAGCCTATGCTCGTCAAAAAGACATTGACGTTACAAACACACCAAAAGCTTCAACAAATTCTACAGCTGAATTAACTTTTGCGCTCGTACTTGCAGTTGCAAGACGTATCGCTGAAGGTGATAAATTATGCCGTACAACTGGCTTCGATGGCTGGGCGCCACTGTTCTTCCGTGGCAGAGAAGTTTCTGGTAAAACGATTGGTATTATTGGCTTAGGTGAAATTGGTGTCGCTGTAGCAAGACGTGCCAAAGCATTTGATATGAATGTGCTTTATACTGGCCCTAACCAAAAAGTCGATAAAGAACGTGAAATCGGCGCCAAGTATGTAGACTTAGAAACTTTATTAAAAAATGCAGATTTTGTAACAATTAACGCCGCATATAATCCAGATTTACATCATCAAATTGACACTGAACAATTTAAAATGATGAAGCCAACGAGTTATTTAATTAATGCTTCGAGAGGCCCTATCGTCCATGAACAAGCTTTAGTACAAGCTTTAAAAGATAAAGAAATTGAGGGCGCAGCTTTAGATGTTTTCGAATTTGAACCAGAAATAAATGACGAGTTGAAATCACTAGACAATGTAGTACTCACACCACATATTGGTAATGCGACATTTGAATCTCGTGATATGATGTCTAAAATTGTTGCGAATGACACAATTAGTAAGCTAAATGATAAAAAACCTAAGTTTTTAGTAAATTAACAAATGAGTTACTAAAAGTTTAGTTCTAAATACTTAGTACAAATTAAAGCACCCATCCATTAAAAATATGGATGGGTGCTTTCTATTGAAATATACCAAGTTTATTTACTTTTGGATTTATATAAAAATTTAGTTTGGTTCGTAACTAACTTATTAGGCAAAGCTTTTGCAACGCCATTTCTTACAGTTACAACCAGTTTATTACTACGTTGTGCGAGCTTACCTATTTTTCTAGAACGTTTAATTACTTTTTTAGTATGTTTTACACGTAATTTATCATAGCGTTGTAACGCCTCATCAAACGAATATGACTCAAGACAATTTGCTAAGACAATGGCGTCTTCCATTGCTTGTCCTGCCCCTTGTCCCATGTTTGGTGTCGTTGCATGCGCCGCATCACCAAGTAAAATAGCACGTTGATAAACAAAGGTTTTCAGTGGTTTTAGATCATAAATATCATTTAGTAAAATATCTGTTTCGCTTTGTTTATCTAATACGGCTCTTACTTCATTTGGAAAACGGTTAAATCTGGCTTGTAAATGAGGTTTACCATAGGTTTTCATTTTACTATCTTTTTCTTTCGCATTAATAGAAATAAACCAATAGGCTTGGTTGTTTAATAAGGGAACTATACCTACTCTACCCTTTGGCGACCAATACTCTTTAGCAATTTGAGCATCTTTAATATCCACATCTTCTACTAATCCTCTAAATACCGTATAGCCTTGATATTCAGGCTTACTATTAGGTTCAACCGTATTTCTTATCTTAGAATGTACACCATCTGCACCAATACATAAGTCAAATGCTTCTTCTTGTTGTGTATCAAAATGTATAGTCACTTTTAAATCGCCATTATCAATATGAGTCACAAAATGATTTGTATAGATTGCTGTGTCTGGTACATAAGATTGAATAACATCTATTAAATCTTGACGAGACATTGTTAAGTTCACCGTATTCTTTTTTAACTTCACTTTGGATAGCAAGTTATTTTTATCATCTCGCACTTCCATCGTATCAGTAATTTGCCCGACATTTTTAATGCCTTTTGCTAAATCATGCTTTCCTAATTTTTCAATAACGTTACCACCGATGCCGATGCCCGCGCCTATTTCAGCTACTTCCTTATTTTTTTCAAATACTTTGACATCATGTCCTTGTTCAATTAATAATGCCGCAGTTGTTAATCCACCAATGCCCGCGCCAACTATAGCTATTTTCATTTTCAATTCACTCCAAATTTTCCTAGTCTATTCAATATTAACACTTTTGCAAAACTATATATTAATAAGTCCTTTGATATTAACTTAAGTATTGGCAATAAGTCATCACACAAAAAAGATAACAAACGTATCATGAAAACACCTGTTATCTTTCCTATAAATATATGATAACTCAACTTTTATAAATAATAGTCTTTATTAATATGATCTTTCTTTATACCCAGTTTATCATAATAAACCTTCATAAATGTGGCGATGTTTTCATCCCATTCTACATCACTAGCATATTGGTGTTCTCCAGGTGATTTTGGATTCCAGCGCATTTGATATAACGATAATTGCTCATTTTCAAAGTAATTGCCTCTTATAAATTTAGCTCCGCCCATAATTGCGCGTTCTGGTGAAGTCCATGATTGCTTTTTAGCAAAACTACTACCTGTGTGTACTGCATTTTCATCAAATGCACCTATACCATAAAAATTATAGTAATGCTTACCATCATCTTCTATACCGTTGGCCAATTCAGATTTACCATTGCCAGTTTCAACAAGCGCATGACTCACAAGGTATAACACATTAACTTCATATTTATCTTGTGCTTCTAAAAATGCTTCACCTTTATTTTTCAATATACCTTTATCTTTTAAAATATCATTTACTTCTTTTTCTGACATTGATACTTTTTCAGATATATCCATATGATTTAAGTTATCTTTGTCATTATTTACATCCATAGCCTTTTTAACATCAGTTTTTGAAGCCTCGACAAATCGACCATTTTTTTCTGTCATATTTAAAGTGCCTTCACCAAGTTGCTTATCTACCGCTTCATTAAAAGAATGTGTCTTTTGATTATCAAATAGATGTGTTTCATTTATAATTAATAAAATCGCAAATATGACGATGATAATGAGCATAATAAATAATGTTAATCTTTTCTTTAAAATTCCATTCATTATATAATAACTCCCTAGCTTACACTTATTTAGTTAATGTAACATAAGCAATAATAATAGCAATTAAGACAACTACAAAAGAAATGTTAAGCGCTATCCTCATAGCTTTCTTATCTCTAAACAACATATTGAATATCATTAAACTGATTACTAATGAAACAGCAAACATTGTAATTGCCATAACCATATTCATCATTATTAAAAATATAATTCCCAAAACTAGAAATACATTTGAGATAATCGCCATGATTTTAATCATTTTCGCGTTAATAAGTCCTCCACTCCTCGCCCTTAAAAATATATAAAATTTAATTCTAATAATAGAAATTGTATCATAGTTCCCATTGTTTCAATATGTCATTTTTAAAACAATAAACAGTTAGGAAGTGGACAGAAATATAATTTTTCTAATAAATTTTCGTCGTCCACCCCGGCACAGCTGACTGTAAAGTTGAATACAAGCTTGATATAAACGCATTTTCAATTCAGTCAACCACTGCTAATATAAAAAATGAGACTGAGACATGTGCTATGTCCCGACCTCTAACTATATATTTATTTAAAAGTGCTTATCTTGACATTCCTCTAAGCATATTCATCATATATGTTAAACTACGATTCATTTCATCATCTTTCAACATACCCATCAAACCAGTGATAGATGTTTTTTGATTTGGATTGGCTTGATTTGCGACGCGTAAGCCTTTATTTACTTTATTTAACATCCCAGATAAATCATCTACATCTAAATCGCCTAATAAAAATACAAGTGAAGCCATATTTGAAATTAACCCTGAATATTGTTCTTTATTTAATTCAACAGAGAATTTATTGGCTATAACACCTCTACTCTTAACTGCACCTGACATAGCATCTAGCAATTTAGCATCATCTAAAGTACTAATGATATTAATCGCTTTTAAAATGCTGTCTTTATTTGCTACAATCGCATCGGTCACTTCAGCTAAATTTTCTTCTTTAACCTCTGCTTCAGTTTTTTGCATGCGTTTAATATTTGTTATTCTTTCAGCCATTATTTATCCACCTGACTTCCTGGGAAAGTATAATCTTTACGATTCCATTTGTCTTCAACTCGAACGCTATATTGTGGTTGACGTTGTTTGTTTACACGGAAGTTTGTAGGATTGAGTGGTGATTTACCTCTTCGTGTCTTCACTTCCATACGACAACTTGTACGTTTATAAGATGGTGTGTCTGTGTCTTTATCTACATCACTATTTGTCAATAAGTTAATGGCACCTTGATCACCATATTCCATAGCATTGTTATTTAATGGAATATAGATTTCTTTACCTTTAACTCTATCTGTGACATGGGCCACAAGTTCTACTTCACCAGTATCAGAAATCAATTTAATTTCTGCACCTTCGTGAATGCCTCTATCTTCTGCTAATTCAGGAGACACTTCGACAAATGGATTTGGCATTTTGTATTGAAGCCACTGGCACTTTATAAGTCATATTACCTTCATGGAAATGCTCTAATACACGACCATTATTTACGTGTAAATCATATTTTTCATTTACTTTAAAGAAATTATCAAATGTTAATGGATAGAAATTCGCTTTTCCATCATCAAAGTTAAAGCCTTCTAAGAAAAGTGTCGGTTGATCTGTACCATCTTCTGCTACTGGCCATTGTAAACTATTATATCCTTCTAAACGATCATAGTTCACACCTGAATATAACGGAGTGAGTCTTGCAATCTCGTCCATAATATGACTTGGATGCGTATAGTTCCAATCATAACCTAACGTTTTCGCTACAGCTTGAATAATTTCCCAGTCTGGCTTAGAATCGCCTTTTGGTTCTAAAGCTTGATATAGACGTTGAATACGACGCTCTGTATTTGTAAATGTACCTGTTTTTTCTAATGATGGACTAGCTGGTAACACTACATCTGCGTATGAAGCTGTAAATGTAAAGAATTCATCTTGTACGACTAAGAAACCAACTTTCTCTAATGCGGCTTGTACATAGTTGATGTTTGAGTCGACAATACCTGTATCTTCACCGTATAAATAAAGAGCATCAATTTCACCTTCATGAATACCTTCCATCATTTGATGGTTATCTTTGCCTACTTCGTTTGGTAATGTTTCACCATATTCTCTTTCGAATTTCGCTCTTATTTCCTCATCAGTAACACTTTGGTATCCTGGGAATTTATCAGGCATACTTCCCATATCACTACAACCTTGTACGTTATTATGACCACGTAATGGATAAGCGCCTGTGCCTGGTCTTCTATAGTTACCTGTTGCTAATAATAAATTAGATATCGCTGTCGAAGTGTCACTACCAATGTCTTGTTGTGTTACGCCCATTGCCCATGCGATTGATACTGATTCTGCATCAACAACTTGATGTGCAAAGTCTATTAAGGCCTCTTTAGAGATACCCGTTGTTTCTTCAGCAAACTCCATTGTAAATGGCGCTAATGATTTATGATATGCTTCAAAACTGTTCACCCATTTGTCGATAAACGCTTTATCATGAAGATCGTTATCGATAATGTATTTAGTAACTGCTGACAACCAAACTAAATCAGTGCCTGGTTTAGGCTGATAGAAATTATCTGCGCGTTCAGCCATTTCATGCTTACGTATATCAAACACATTTAAAGTATTGTTATATAGCTTATGACCACGTTTAATACGTGAAGCAATAACTGGATGAGCTTCTGCTGTGTTCGTACCAATTAACACGACCATATCTGCAATTTCAAGATCGTCTATTGAACCAGAGTCACCACCATGACCTACCGTTCTAAATAGTCCTTTTGTTGTTGGTGCTTGGCAATAACGTGAGCAATTATCTACGTTGTTTGTGCCAATGACTTGTCTTGCAAGCTTTTGCATAAGGTAAGACTCTTCATTTGTTGCTTTTGAAGATGATATAAATGCTAAACCATCTGAACCATGAGTTGCTTTAACTTTATTAAAGTTGTCAGAGACAACTTTCAGTGCTTCATCCCATTCAACTTCTTCAAATTGACCATCTTTACGTACTAATGGTTTTGTAAGACGTTCTTCTGAATCAATATAATCCCAACCGAATTTACCTTTAACACACGTTGCAATTTTATTAGCTGGTGATTCTTGTTGAGGTTGAACTTTTATAACTTCTCTGTCTTTTGTCCATACATCGAAAGAACAACCAACACCACAATATGTACATACTGTCTTAGTTTTTTCGATGCGTTCTTCACGCATTGCCGCTTCTGAGTCAGAAACTGCGAACAATGGACCATAACCCGGTTCTGCTTTTTTCGTTAAATCAATCATAGCGACTAATGAACCTGGCTCTAAATCAGTCATATATCCGGCACTGCCTTCCATGTTGACTTCCATCATTGCATTACATGGACAAACTGTTGCACATTGACCACAACCTACACACGATGATTCGTTGATTGATGTATCGTTATCCCAAATCACTCGTGGTTGTTGACGTTCCCAATCAATTGTAAGTGTTTCGTTTACTTGAACATCTTGACATACTTCTACACAACGTCCACATAAGATACATTGATTTGGATCATAACGATAGAAAGGACCGTAATCTTTTTCGTATGGCTTTTCTTTATATTCATAAGTTTGATGCTCTAAACCCCATTGGTCCATTGTATTATGTATTTCACAGTCGCCATTGTTATAATCACAAACTGTGCAATACAACATATGATTTTCTAAGATTCTGTCTAAAGCTTCTTTTTGGCTTGTTTGTACGTTATCATTTTGCGTATTAACAATCATCGGTCTATCAATTGTTGTGCCACACGCGCGTGCCATTTTACCGTCTATTTCAACAGTACACGTGTCACAAGTTTGTATTGGACCTAGCGATTCGTTATAGCATATTGATGGAATAAATGTATCTTGAGATTTGATGAACTCAAGTAAATTCGTCCCAGGTTCTACAAGATAATCTTTGCCATCCAATGAGACAATCAAATGTTCTTGCATTCTCTTCACCCCTATTATTATTTATGATGCCCGCGTTATATATATCTATTAGGTGCTGAATAACATTCCATCTAAAAAGCCCACACTTTTTTAAGATAATGTTATCTATATTGTATATCTATTTCGTATAAATGTTAAGGATTTCCACCTTATTTCACATTTTATTATATTAGATGTACTTTATAGTCCAAAACTTAATATTCATAGAATTTTTCTTAATTAATAAGTTTTATATTATTTCATATATATTGGCATAATAAAAAAACTATAGATTTTAGCATTCGCCAAAATCTATAGTTCATTCAAATTACATTCCTAAATTATCTTTAATGTTTGTTTCTATTTCACTAAGTGAACTCTCACTTGGTATAAAGTAGTACAAGCCATCATCTTGTATGCCACCTTGTCCATCTAATTGATGTCTATTGACTTGTTCGTTCGCGTCATTATAATTACTTCTTATTTTGTTTAATTCTCCAACTGTAAGGTCCGTTTTCACATTATCTTCAACATGATTCATTAATGAATTAAAATGTGTAACTGAACTGATACTTGTAAGTTTATTAGCTAAGCCTTGGATAACAAGTTGTTGACGTTCTTGACGACCAAAGTCTCCACCAAGCACCATCTTCTTTACGACTTCTAATAAATGCCATCGCTTCTTTTCCATCCATATGGGATTGAACGCCCTCACTAAACTGATACCCATCATATGAGAATGATGCGTTACTCGTTACATTGATACCACCGACAGTATCTATCATATCTTGCATACCATCCATATCTATCGTTGCGTAGTGGTCAATAGGTACATTCAATAAATTCTCTACTGATTTCACTGCCATGTCAGGTCCGCCATACGCATATGCATGATTGATTTTTTCAGTAGTACCTTTACCGACAATTTCTGCTTGTGTATCTCGTGGAATGCTGACAATTTCTGTCGTTTTTTTCTGCGGATTAATTGATAATACCATTACTGTATCACTACGTTGTCCACCACCATCTGCATCCCTTTTAGCGTCAGAATCTACACCAAACAGCGCAATCGTAAATGGGTCACCATCATCTAAGTTTACGTCTTTATCTCTTAATGAAGATTTATCTCTGTCTAAAGGATTATGAATTGATCCACCAACAGAAAATATTTTAAATCCTAGATAAATAACTGCTAATAAAGCTAATAAAACTAATATACCAAAGAACCACAATATTAATTTTGTTGGTAATCCCATTTTTTTATTTTTTTAGAACGATTCACTCTTATCATTCTCCGTTTCTGTATTCAATTTTCTCTCATTTAGTAATACATTATATATTAATAAGTTGGGTTTGGCATAGTGCTTTAGACCTATTATTTATATAATAAATATTTAATACAGTGATTGCTTATTGTATTTTGTATCCATCTCCTGAATTTAGTATACCTAATACTTTTTCATGACAAGCATTGTTACTAATAATAAATGGACCTGCTTTAGAAAAGTCTAGTGGCGTATTATCTAAAGTTGTCATTTTAAGTCCAAGTTCACTTGCAAACAAGAATTGTGTCGCGATATCCCAAGGTTTGGGATTTGTATTAACATGGGCACCAAATTGTCCTTTGATTACACGGATTGAATCTAAACCACAAGATCCGATAAAACGATGACTAAATGAAGCATCATTTAAACCATGAATCGTTTCATCATTCATAACTAATGTATTAAATGAAATAATCGCGTCTTGTAAATCAATACTTTCAGGTTTTTCTAATGGTTTACCATTCACATATGCACCGTATCCTTTAGTCGCTTTGTACAGTTGACCATGTGGGTAGTCATAAATATATGACAGCACTGGTTCACCATCAACAAAATAACCTAGAATAATGCAGTAATCTTCTTGTTGTTTAACTAAATTCGTCGTTCCATCAATAGGGTCCATAACCCATACATGCCCTTCTTTAGGACGCACTTCCTCATTTGACTTTTCTTCAGCAAACAACTGATGTTCCGGGAAGTTTTGGTTTAAAAATTGTTCAAAGTTGTTTTGTATTGATTTATCAACATTTGTCACTAAATCAAATCTATTTTGTTTCGTACTTGTAACCATATCTTCAATTAACTTCGGGATGATCTCATCCAATGTTTCAAGCCAAGCTCTCACAGCATCATCGATATAAATTAATTGTTCTTTTTCCATGTATAGGCACCTCTTTATATTTATAAATTATTATGTTCCTTATTAAGGATCAACTATCTTTAATTTATTATATTTTATCATAGAAATATTAATGAAATATATGATATATCATAACCATCAAAACATTTTGGCACACATATTGACGTTATGACATAAAAATAAAACCGACCAGCGTAGCTAGTCGGTTAAATAGAAAGGAAAGTAAGTAATAAATATTGAAGATGTTTGATTAGTAACGTGAACGAATTAGATGTTAACAAAACTATATGTAATAGCCTACCCCTTTGTCATCTACTCGCTACCCCCTTGTTACTAACTACATATTAACATAAGTTTTTAACGAATGTAAGCGTTTTCTTTATTTTTTTAAAAAAGTTTTTCTAAATGTCGTCATTGTCACTTTTATGATATAATAAATGTAATATGTAATCATTTGGGAGGTGACTTTCTAATGAATAAACGCGAGAGACAAAATAAACTTGTTCTAGCTATTCAAGAGAATAGACAAATTACCGCTTCAGAGTTAGCAAAAAATTTAGAAGTATCAAAACGAACGATTTTAAGAGATATTCAAGATTTAGAAGATCAAGGTGTGAAAATTTTAGCAAAGCACGGTAAACTAGGTGGCTACCAACTTCAAGAAACACCAAATAGTTATGAGATTGAGCTGACTGAGAATCAACTATCCGCTTTGTTCTTAGTGCTTAATGAAAGTCAGTCTTACACTACGTTACCTTATAAAGAAGAAGTTAATGCAATTATTAAAAAGTGTTTGAATTTACCTTATACAAAAATGCGACGCGCTTTGAAAAAGCTAGATCGTTATATTAAATTTGATCACCGACAACATACAAATTTACCACCTATATTTTCTGAAGTCCTCATTTATTGTACTGAAAGAAATGTTATGGCAATGGAATACAATAACGGTACAAATATAGGCACTGAAAATGTTATTTTTATCGGATTATTATGTGAAAAAGGTTTATGGAAAGCAGTCGTCTTTGAAATTGGTTTGGGTAAAACAAATGAGATTCCTATTATTGATATACACGATATCTCATATTCATTTGAAAAGACAATCAAGACTCAAGACATTACAATAAATAATTATCAGCAATTTTTAAATCCAACTGAGTCCTAATTGTCTCAGTTGGATTTTTTATTAATTATATTTTTTCGATAAGCATATGAAAGGAAGTCTTTATGTATAACTTAGAATTTCATCATTTAGAACAACACATCAGTAAATTATTAAACTTACTAGAAATATATAAATTCGCAATCGTCACCAATCATAAAAAGAAAAACGACTTCAAACAAAATATTCATGATTATATCGATAAAGAATACGCGACTTTAAAAAGCGTCTCAAAGCATCACACTTCTCTTATTCACTACAATTACTTTAAATTTCTTTCTGATCAAATTGAGCAACCTATAGATGAACTAACTATAGGTAATACAACGAAATATATAAGTGATATTCAGCAACGTTTATTTCGTATCCACCAATTATTAACTCCTCTTTTGTAACAATATTACACTTAAAAGATTTTTATAAATTAAAATTGTAATAGTTTTTCATGTGTTGTACAATGAAAACGATTACAGCAATATAAGGAGTGATAGTAATGCATGGATTTTCTATATATCTTGGACAGCCCATCGACAAACCATATATCAAACGGATGATTGCTTCAGGTTACAGCACCATTTTTACATCTGTACAAATTCCTGAAGAAAACGAAAGTACTAAATATCGCTATTTGGGAGAACTTTTAGATTATTTATCTAATGATCAGCTTACATATATGATTGATATCAATCCTTTGTTGCTCGGATCACAATTTCTACCAATTTTTACATCAATATGAGACAGCCGAATTTATGATCCGTATCGATCATAGTACTTCTTTAAATGTCGTCAACGATATTATCAGTAACGGATTCAAATGTTGTATCAATGCTAGCATCATCTCAGAGCAATTATTGCAACAGCTTTACCATGAACTTAAAGATTTTACTTATCTCTGTTATTGCCATAATTATTATCCGAGACCTGATACCGGTTTGGAGCCGCAATTCGTAGCGTCACAAAATAATTTAATTTTAAAATATAACGCACACGCAGATATATTTGGCTTCATCACTGGTTCAACGTTGCGTGGCCCTCTATATAAAGGTTTGCCAACAATTGAATCCACAAGATATCAGCATCCTATTCAAAGTGCACAGTTACTTAAAGATAACTTAGTCGAACATGTAATGATTGGAGATCCACTCATTGATTCACATACTGCACAACAACTCATTACTTTTTTACACCACAGACATTTCAACTTAAATATTGAGCTTTTAGATGACCAAGTATCATCAATATTATTTAAACCTCATACGGTACGTGCTGATAATCCAGCTCACGTTATTAGATCACAAGAAGCTCGTCTTTATTGTGATACAGAGATTCAACCCTTTTCAACAAA
>NZ_JBEUUJ010000004.1:0-32988 GCF_046721335.1 Staphylococcus sp. 2S1
AAGTAGCGTTGATTTTTAAGGCAGACTTCAATTAAATGCAAAATTATTTTTATACAGTGAAATTAGTGAACTATATAGTTTCTAAAGAGTTAGAAAACATAAAAACGCTAGCTTAAAAGCTAACGTTTAATTTAAATATATGGTTTTCCTTATACATTAATTAAAGATATTATGTTTAGGCATATTTTGACGACGCATATTTAGTGCATGTGCTTCTTCGAGCTCAGCTTTGATTGATTGCATTAAATAACCTTGCATAGCTTCAACGGTTTCATTCTTTTGTAACAACATTGCTTTAAAACGTTTTAAAACACTAACAAGCTCAAACTCAACTTCTTCCAAACGGTAATACGTATTATGTGCATTATTAAATGATGTCTTCCCTTTGAGTAACACACTTTTAATAATACGAATCTCCCTGATTTCAAACTTACTTAAATAATCTTGAAGTTGTTGTGGCAATTCTTCAAGTACTTGGAATTTAAGCGCATCATTATTAAATTCTGTTTGTTGATGATTTGTATGATCCGAATGATTATCATTTATTGGATTGGTATATGTATCATTCAAGTCATTCGGATCATTATTCTCAGTCTCTATATAATCAGTATTATTTAAGTCAGTATCATTAGACTGTGAATTTGGAAGTTCTTGAGCACTTAAATTCACAGTTCCAGAACTTCCAAATTCATTGCTCTGGAACTGTGAATTTGGAAGTTCCTTGCTATGACTGATTTCAGCATCATAATTTGGTTTCAACAAATATAATCTATTGGGTTTATTAAGTCCTACACGCTCTTGAGTAAGCAAATTAAACTTTACTAATTCTTTTTTTAATTTTATGATTTTTTGTTCAACATAACCTAAGTATTCGCATAAATGTTTATTACTGAAAATAAAGTAAATGTTATTATTTTTATCTACCCATTCGTTCTGTATAGATAACTCAAAACGATCTTTTAATAATGCATACATAATTTTAGCTTCTGCTGACATTTTTTTAAAATAGGTATCTTCAAACAAATATTTAGGTAACTGATAAAATCTTTCAGTTTTCACTTGTGATAAATTATATTTTTCAAAATTTGGCATAATAAAAACCTCATTTCCATTTGTTTTGGGATTGAGGTAATAAAACAATTTTTACGTAAGTTACATGTTTTGTGCTTGCACTTAGATGATTAGATATATATAATACAAGTATCAAAAAAATATATAAACAAACGAATGCGAATCGTTTTATTACCGAGAGCCGATGCTACGCCAATAGCATTGGCTCTTTTAATATTCATAAAATAATATTAACACTTTTAAGCATGTATATAAAGCGTTTTAAGAATAGTTAGAACCATTCTGCATCTTCAAAATAATACAATCCATTTATTTAGTGGCTAGTTAGGTATCTAAAACATGGAATAGGCGGCTAATTAGGCATTTAGGTACTAAAGTTAGGTGGTAAAAGATGAAAAAATATTTATTAGGTGGTAAAATTTAGGTACTAAATTAGGTACCTAAGGATGGGTGTTATGAAAACTATTAAAATGGTTGTTGATGAATTAGATGTAACTAAACAAACTATTGTTAATAATGCTAAGAATTTAAACATTTCTTTTGAAAAAAAATGGCGTTAATTATATTAATGATGATGATTATTTGAGAATTATAGAAAAAATAACCAAAAAAGAAAGTACAATAGAAAATAGGGAAACGGTTAAAAAAGAAGTTTCTAATAAAAAAAATCCAGAAGTTGAAAAGACAACATATAGTAATTTCAATAGTTCTGATACATTAAAAACAAAAGTAAATGAATTAGAAAAACAAATAGAAATCTTTGAAACTAGAGCTAAAAATGATGAGAAATATATTGGAAATCTAACTAAACAATTAGATCAACAAAATAGCAATGTTAATACATTGAACAAACTGTTGGAGAATCAACAAATATTAGCTTTAGAGAGTAATAAAAAAATTCAAAAGTTAGAAAATCAATTAGAAGAAGAAAGACAGCTTAATTATTCTTTTGATACAGACGACTAATGATAGACAAAATGTTAATATGCAAGAAGCAACATTTACTGAGGAAGATCAAAATATGAATCAACAACAAGAAGAAAATCAGCCATCAGAAACAGAAATCGAACATAAATATATACCTGAAGAGAAAAAGGGTGAAAGTATAAAAGAAGATGAATTACCCAAAGGTGATAAGCCATCTGAAGAAATAAAGAGTGAGCCTGATGATAGGGAAGAGAAACCACCTAAAAAGGGGTTTTGGAGTCGATTGTTTGGTAGCTAATATAATTAATTAGGCACTAAAAGGTTATAACCTTTTAGTGCCTTTTTTATATAGTGAGAACTTCTGATAACGACCTATTATGTAAACTATATAAGGAGTTAATTTGATTAACATTATTTCTTAAATGGGGAGGGAATATGAAAATGACAAATACACAATGGGTTATACCTTGTAATGTTCAATATTATGATGTTGTAGGTGCCTTTAATAAATTTAACGTTATAGATTGGAAACAAAGTAAAAATTTAAGTAAAGCTAAAACTGGGGATATTGTATATATCTACATTTCTTCCCCTGTAAAAAGCATAAAATACCAGTGCTTAATAAAAGAAGTGAATAAACCGAAAGCAATTATAGATGACAGTGAATTTGTGATCAAAGGGGAAAACTATACAAATTACGGTAATTATATGGAATTAGAATTATTAAATGAACTTAACGATGAAAAACTGGACTTTAGCTTTTTACAAGAAAATGGATTAAAGGGGAATATACAAGGTCCCTTTTCTTTAAAAGACAATTTAGAAAAATATGTACAAGATATTTCAAAAAATAAAAAAACTAAATCAAATCCAGAACTAGAAAATATTGAGTATATTGAAGGAAAACCTTACATTCAGTATGGAACGAAATATGAGAGAAACCAAGCACTAAGAAAAAAAGCCATAGAAATACATGGTACTACTTGTAAAGTTTGTGGTTTCAATTTTAAATCTAAATATGGAGAGTTGGGTGCGGGGTTTACTGTAATACATCATATAAAACCTATGTTTTCTATAAAACAAGAAGTTAGTAAAAACCCGGAATCTGATTTAATTCCACTTTGCTCAAACTGTCATAAAATGATTCATAGAAATCCTAAAAAGCCCTTATCTATTGAGGAATTGCGCGTAATAGTTAACAAGGATAAGGAGTAAAATGATGAATTATGAAGATAAATACCAACACTATATAAACTTACTTAATATGTCTTATGATGAAGTTATTATATTACTTAATAAACAGTATGGAGAAGTTACAGATAACTATTATAAAGAGAAATCTTATAATAAATTCTTAAATGGAGAAATAAAGTCTATTAGTAAAGGTAAATTTTCAAAGACAAAGGAAGGATTATATTGCCATCATGTATTTGAAAATAAATACGATAATCTTTCAAATGCTAATTTTATTAGTCATTATAAATACACTTTCGATTATCAGAAGAAAGAAAATCTAGTTTACAGCGATTTATTTGAACATTTGATATTACACACTCTAATCGCGAAAGAATCTAATGGAATTCATGGATTAGCAGGGTATTTTGCTTTTATATTACCTAATGTTGAGGAATGGTATATAAATGAAATCGATCCTGGATTAGAGTGGCAAAAAAACTGTAAAGAAAAGGCGTATTTACCAAAAGAATATGTCCAAAAAATATTATTAGAAATAGATAATAAGATAAATATCACTGATATGTATAAGTTATATAAAAAAGAATTATACGAAAAAAGATAATATGATTAACGAAACGACTTTAAACGTTCGTTTTTGACACAAAACCTCTTAACTTAATATTAAGAGGTTTTTCTTGGATATTTAAGTCTATAAACTTGTGTTATAATCAATGTATCATAAATATCAAAAATCATGAGTTTTTAGACGATGAGAGACGCGTTTATTTGCATCGAGAATTAGATTTCGTTAATAAGTGCCCATAAAACGATTAAAAGAGGTGGTATTGAAATGGCTAAAATTGGTTATGCACGTGTATCAACACAAGATCAAAGTCTTGATGGACAGATTGATACACTTGAGGAATATGGTTGTGAACGTATCTTTAGCGAGAAAGCGAGCGGTCGCAAAACGAAAAGAACAGAACTTGATAAGTGTTTAGATTATTTACGCGAAGGAGATATCCTAGTTATCTATAAACTAGATCGTCTTGGACGTACAACAAAACAGTTAATTGAGCTATCGCAATGGTTGGATGATAATAGCATTGATTTACATATTATAGATATGAACGTATCGACTAAAGATGCGATGGGCAAGATGTTCTTTACCATGATGAGTGCATTCGCTGAACTTGAAGCTAACTTATTAAGTGAACGAACAAAAAAAGGATTAGAAGCAAGACGAGCAAGAGGGCGAAAAGGCGGCAGACCTTCATTGCCTGACCATAAGAAAAGAGAAATTAAATTTCTATACGATGAACAAAAACTTACAGGCGAAGAGATTGCTAAACAAACAGGTGTAAGTCGTTCTACAGTATATAGGATGCTTAAAGATTAAACTCTATGAAAAAATATATTACTTAAGGCTCTTATAGGTGTATCTAAATCATTTTATGAACATTGATTTTATGTTGAGTTTTTGAACATATTATATACTGATATTCATAGATTTTGGATTATGAAGAAAGAGTGTACAGAAAACAGTTATTTTCTGGACTCTCTTTCATATAAAAACATCTACCTACAAAGAAGTTTTTCATTTTACTTCCGGTATTGTGAGATTAAAACAGGCATCTTTATTATTTATTAACAGCATTTACCAAGGCATCTGCAGCAAGTAATCCTAATTCATTAGATGCTAAAGGACTATCACCAGTTAATAAATTACGGTCTTGATGGGTTTTTCCTGTCATTTCCTTATTTACAACTTTAAGACCTTGCTTACTTAAAAGGTCAGCCACAAGCCATTTTAATTTACCCGGTAAATAGCCAATATCTAAGTTTGCACCTTCATCTAAAGCATCAGGAAATACACACACTGAATAACCTTTAAATGGAGACTCTTTTCTACCCATAGAAGCAGATAATAAAGCTGCTGGTCCATGACATAGAGTAATAATAAATTTATCGTATTCTAAAGCCCAATCCAACGTTTTTTGAACATCTTTACTTTCTGAAATACCTACTACAGCTCCGTGACCGCCTGGTATAAAAACAGATAAATAATCTGAATTAGAACCTAAATCATTTTTTATAACATCAGACAAAACTTTAGGCTGTTTGAGTTTAGCTTTTAATTTTTCATAAGTTTGTAATACGGCTTCGTCTTCGTTAGGCATAGCCCACAACTCTAATTTCACTGGATAGCCTGAAATTGTCGCTATATCAACATCAAAACCAGCTTCCATTAAATGATGTAATGGTAATAGCATTTCTACTGGATGGTTTCCTGTAGAGAACATTTTACCATTTTCTAGTAATACATAACGTTCTTCAGCTGCAATCATTAATACTTTCCATTTACCTTCAGTATAAGCGTTTTTATGTTTTACGCCGTCAAAATTTGTTTTAGGTGCCGTATATTGACTAAGTGAATAAGGCGAAGGGAAAAAAGCATTTTCTTCTGCTTGATCTGGGGTAGGATTTTTACTTAGTTCATTTACATCTTGTGCCATTTTAATTCCTTCTTTCTTTTTTATTAATCAAAAATTTTTAATTCCTTTGATATTTTTATTTTAATATTTAAACTATGCTTTAAGGGAAGGGAAAACAACTTAAATAAAGAGATTAAATACGAAAGAATATTAAAAGTATATTTAACTCTCTTTTTAATATTTTGTTAGTTAAATATTTATCAATTATTATCATCTATTGAGTAAGACTCATTTTGGTACTACATGTTTAAAAGGTTAATATTATTTTTCCGCTATTTTTATTTTCTTCCATATAAGTGTGTGCTTCTTTTATATTTTCTATAGTAAATACACTATCAACAATAGGTTTTATCTTTTTTTGTTCGAATAATATTTTGGAGTCGTTTAAGAAATCATCTTTTAATCTTGATTTGTATTCATTGCTTCTTGGTGTTAGAAGCGTACCTGTAACTTGAATTCTCTTTTGAAGTAATGTTTGTAAATCAAATTCTTTAATAATTGTTCCACCCAATATTCCAATTAAAACGAGTCTACCATCTACAGATAAACTATTAATGTTTTGTTGCCAATAAGGTGCTCCTATAAAATCTAAAATTACATTAACACCTTCATTTTGCGTTAGATTACTGATTTCATCTTGGAAGTTTTGTTTTTTATAATTAATTAAATGGTTAGCACCTAAAGATTGAGTTAATTTTAACTTTTCATCAGAACCAGCTGTAACAAAGACTTCTACATTTGTTCTTAGGTTCTTAATAAGTTGAATAGCAGCTGTTCCTACGCCACTCGCACCGAGCATGTATGAGCAGTTTCTCATTACCTTTAACACCAGCAAGCCAAAATAATGTTTGATAAGCTGTTAAAAAAACTTCTGGAATTGCAGCTGCTTCTTCAAAAGTCAGGTTATCTGGCATATCCATAACAAAAGACTTATGCATAATGACATACTCACCGTAACCTCCCCGGTTTACTAAACCCATCACTTTTTTTCCTATAGGGACGTCCACATTTCCACCTATATCTTCAACTATTCCTGAAACTTCAACGCCTAAAATTTTTCCAGTTAAGTCTTCCATAGTCCCTTCTCTGCTTACTATATCAGTTCTATTAACTGCAACTGCTTTTACTTTCACAAGTACCTCGTTATCTTGTGGTATAGGTTTTTCAACATTCTTTAAGTTTAATTCTTCCACACCACCTGGTTTATTTAAAACAACAGCTTTCATTTTAGTCCTCCTTTATCATTTGAATTACAACCATTTGATTCAAAAAAGTGTAATTTCTTTTATAACTTTAATATAATACTTAAACCATACTTTAAGGAAAGGAAAAGGTCTCGAATGGATAAATTAACTATAGATGATTTGTCAAAAAAGCTAAACATTAGTAAAAGTAAACTGCGTTATTATGAAAAAATTAAATTAATTGAGGGAATAGAAAGAGATGAAACTAACAATAGAGTATATAGCGAGAAAGATTTTGAATTAATTAATTTAATAGTATGTATGAGAGGTCTTGGAGTAAGTATTAAGGCAATAAAGAAACATATAGAAGACAGTGTCATAAATGATTACTCTTTAAAACAAATATTACAAGAACATAAAAAAGCTTTAGAGAGCAAAATAACAGAATATAAAAATTATATTCAAAATATAGATAACAAAATAGATAATCTTTAAAAAATTTGAAGTGTCAAGAAAACTCTATGAGTAGAGCTTTCTTGAGAACAGTGCTCTTATCATTTATTAAGTAAAGTAATTCCCGTATACAAAGTAAAGTGACAAACAACTTACTTTGTATGATTAGGGTGTACCTTAAAAATACATAAAATACAATTTCTCAATTAATTATGTCATTTTAATTGCTCTATGAGAATTATATTACCTGATAAATTAGACAATTTTAATATTAAAAAATCCTTCCTTTATATAAAGGAAGGATTACATAAAATAATTATTAATATAGAAAACAGGGGCTATTTATTAAAATCGAAATCAATTTGCACAATTGATGAAAAATTTTAAAAGTTAGTAATCAATTAAACAAACGTATGTGGTTCATTATAAGTTTGTTCAATTGATTAATCGTTTGCGATCGATTATTCTTTAATGAGAATAGGAGTGATTAAATTGATTGATGATGAAATGAAATTGGCACACCAGCTATGCTTTTCTGCTTATAATGTTAACAAATTATTCAGCAAATTTTATGAAAAGCAATTAAGTCAATTCGGTTTAACTTTTTCTCAATATCTAGTGCTATTAACATTATGGGAAGAGAACCCTCAAACTTTATTATCCATTGGTAAAAAGTTGAATCTAGCAAGTAATACCCTAAGCCCATTACTAAAAAGACTTGAGAAAGTCTGGTTGGGTTCAAAGAAATAGAGATGAAAGCGATAAACGTAACCTTATCATAACTTTAACGATAAAAGGTCTAAATGAGCAAGAAGCAGTACATGAAACTATTGCTAAATGCATTTCTTCACAATTTGATGTAGATGAATATATGAAAGCCAAAAGTATTATGGATAATTTAGAAGAAACGTTGAAAATTATTACAAAGGATGATTCAAATGAAACAATATGATGTTGTATTTTTAGGTAGTGGACACGCGACTTGGCATAGTGCGCTGACTTTAAACAAAGCGGGGAAATCGGTTGCTATTGTCGAAAAAGATCGTATAGCGGTACTTGTACAAACTATGGGTGCAATGCCAAAATTTTATTGGAAAACCCTTATGAAGTACTAGAGCAAGCTTCACACTATCCCAACATAATTAATACTGAAGCATTATCAGTGAATTGGGAAAACCTTATGTCTTATAAACATAAAATCATTGACCCTATGGCAAATACTTTGAAAGGTTTATTTGAACAACAAGGTATTGATATTATTGAAGGAGCAGGAAAATTAGTAGATGAGCATCACCTCGTAGTAGATGGTGAACAATATTACGGTGAAAACATAGTTATTGCAACAGGTCAACACAGCAATAAGTTAGATATTGAAGGGTCTGAATATACACACGATAGTAGAGACTTCTTATCCTTAGAGCAAATGCCAAATAGTATCACATTTATAGGTGTAGGTATTATTAGTATTGAATTTGCTAGCATAACAATTAAATCTGGTGTAGAAACTCATATGATTCATGTTGACGATGAACCGCTCAAAGGTTTTTATTCAGCACATATTGCTAAATTAATGGATAAATTGGCAACAGAAGGAGTTCAATTCCATATGAATGAAAATACTACTGTAATTAAAGAGCAAGGTGACAATTATACTGTATCAACAGAATCAGGATTAGAGATTACTACTAACTATGTGTTAGATGCTACTGGACGTAGACCAAATGTCAACGGTATTGGACTTGAAGAAGTCGGCGTTAATTTCACTACTCGAGGTATACAGGTAGATGAATATTTACGTACAAATATCCCTAATATTTATGCTAGTGGTGATGTGTTAGATAAAGTAATTCCTAAATTAACACCTACTGCAACATTTGAATCTAACTATATTGCTGCGCATATTTTGGGTATGAATAAAAATCCTATTACCTATCCCGCAATACCTTCAGTTTTATATACACTACCAAGATTGTCTAATATTGGAGTTTCTGTAGATGAAGCTAATACTAGTGAGGACTATAAAGTGATAGATATTCCTTTTGGTAAACAAATGGTGTTTGAATACAAAAATGAAACTGAAGCTGAAATGACAATTGTATTAAATAATGATAAACAATTAGTGGGAGCTCGCTATATATGCTGATGATGCACCAGATTTAGTTAATTTATTAACTTTCATTGTAAACCAAAAATTAACGGCTCAAGATTTAAATAAAATGATTTTTGCTTTTCCTGGATCATCAAGTGGCGTTATAGATCAATTAAAATTAGCAATGTTATAAAAGGAGTGCTATAAAATAACTAGTAATATTTATGATATACAAGTTGTTAACAAAGATGGTAGTAGGTATTAAGTATTATTTAAATGACTACAAAGGTAAAGTTATTATATTAGTTAATACTGCCACAAAATGTGGCTTAAGTGGTCAATTTGAAGAATTAGAAGAATATTACCAAAAATATAAAGAGCAAGGGCTAATTATACTTGGATTTCCTTGTAATCAATTTTCTAAACAAAAACCTGGTACTGATGACCAAATAGCTGAAATATGGAAAGAAAATCAAATGGAATTTCACAAAATTTATTATTGCTAAAGATGGTAATGTAGTAAAAAAACTTGCTCCCAAAGACAGTCCTAAAAAAGTAGAAACTGTATTTCAGAATTTATTATAACTAAGCATTATTAATTGAAATGACACAATAATATAGTGTTTAATATCTAATTATGTTACTAGTAAACATATCCACAATCCTACTGAATAGAACGAAAAAAGCACAATACAAAGCTAAAGTTGATAAAAATGTACTGAAGCTATTACAATCAATAAAATAATAGAAATTTCATTATCTGATTCTATTATTGATTTACTCCATTAATTTGTTTTAAAAGATTTTAATCCTGTGATGTAAATTAACTTTATTGATCATAATCACTCCTATTTTTAAATATATTGGATTCACATAACCTAAACAGATAAAACTACTTTGCATTCCTACCAATTATAGTGTTATAATGCAATCAACAAAGATTATCAGGCATGTATGCACCAAACCCCCTTACTATGGCCGTAGTAAGGGGGTTTTTTGGTGTGACTAGTCGCCTATTCGTCATTACGCTTGCGTAGGGTTCTGTTGCAAAGTTGAATTTATAGTATAATTTTAACAAAAAGGAGTCTTCTGTATGAACTATTTCAGATATAAACAATTTAACAAGGATGTTATCACTGTAGCCGTTGGCTACTATCTAAGATATGCATTGAGTTATCGTGATATATCTGAAATATTAAGGGAACGTGGTGTAAACGTTCATCATTCAACGGTCTACCGTTGGGTTCAAGAATATGCCCCAATTTTGTATCAAATTTGGAAGAAAAAGCATAAAAAAGCTTATTACAAATGGCGTATTGATGAGACGTACATCAAAATAAAAGGAAAATGGAGCTATTTATATCGTGCCATTGATGCAGAGGGACATACATTAGATATTTGATTGCGTAAGCAACGAGATAATCATTCAGCATATGCGTTTATCAAACGTCTCATTAAACAATTTGGTAAACCTCAAAAGGTAATTACAGATCAGGCACCTTCAACGAAGGTAGCAATGGCTAAAGTAATTAAAGCTTTTAAACTTAAACCTGACTGTCATTGTACATCGAAATATCTGAATAACCTCATTGAGCAAGATCACCGTCATATTAAAGTAAGAAAGACAAGGTATCAAAGTATCAATACAGCAAAGAATACTTTAAAAGGTATTGAATGTATTTACGCTCTATATAAAAAGAACCGCAGGTCTCTTCAGATCTACGGATTTTCGCCATGCCACGAAATTAGCATCATGCTAGCAAGTTAAGCGAACACTGACATGATAAATTAGTGGTTAGCTATATTTTTTTACTTTGCAACAGAACCATAAATATCCTACTTACAAACTCAAATAACCTCAAAAGAAGTATGTTAAACACGTAAAATTAAAATTTTGACTTAAACAAAAGTTTATTTTCCAATTTAAATAATAAAAAATGACCCACACCCTGAATACGTCTTGCTCAAAAAAAGAAGTTAAATCATTCGAATAAGTAATTGTTTTACGTATAAACTTTCACATTTACAAAGATTTATGATTTATACATACGAATACAGGGGATAAAATAAGTGTATATCAAATAATAAGGAGGTTTTTTTATGTCAAGATACGTTTTTCAATCGCCAAGTAGATATATACAAGGAAAAGGAGAAATAAAAAGTTTAGCCAATGAAGTTAATAAATTAGGTGATACACCCTTGATTATTTCAGATAGTTTAGTTTGGTCACTAACAAATAAAGACATAAATGAGAGTTTTGAATCTAACGAGATTAGTTACAAATACGAAGAATTTAATGGGGAAGCCTCTGAAAATGAAATAGCAAGACTTAGCCAAATAGCCAAAGAAAATAACATAAATGTGATTGTTGGCGTTGGAGGAGGAAAGACATTAGATACAGCAAAAGCAATTTCTGATGATCTTAATTCCCCTGTTATTATTGTCCCAACAACTGCTTCTACAGATGCGCCTACGAGTGCTTTGTCAGTTATCTATTCAGATGAAGGTGTTTTTACGGGTTACAGATTTTACTATAAAAACCCAAATGTAGTATTAGCAGATTCACAAATTATAGTCCAAGCACCAGTCAAATTGTTTGCGGCGGGCATGAGCGATGCTTTAGCTACTTTAGTAGAAGTTAAAGCAACTTTAAACCGTAGAGGGAAAACTATGGTGGATGGAAAACCAACATTAGCTTCTTTAGCCATTGCTGAAAAAGCAGAAGAAACAATATTTAAATACGGTAAAAGCGCCTATTTTTCTGCAGCACAAGGTATTGTAACACCTCAAGTGGAGTCTATTATCGAAGCAAACACTTTACTCTCAGGACTTGGTTTTGAAAACGGTGGACTTGCTGCAGCCCATGCAATACACAATGGGTTTACAGCTTTATCAGGAGATATCCATAAACTTGGACACGGCGAAAAAGTGGCGTATGGGACTCTCGTTCAAATGGTTTTAGAAAATAGACCTTATGAAGAAATTAAAAAATATATTGATTTTTATAAATTCTTAGAAATGCCAACAAATTTAAATAATATGCATTTACACGACGTTTCTTTTGAGGATTTAGTAAAAGTGGGAGAATTAGCAAAAGATCCTAATGACACTTTCTCTAATTTAAGTGACGAATTCACTGCTGAAGACATAGCGCAAGCTATACTAGCAGTGAATGAATTAAGTGAAGGCAAAGCTAAGTAAATTGCTCTTTATTTAGACTACGTATATATTTATTCTTATTTTGCATTTCTCTCCACTATGATGTTATAATTTAGATAACAAATATGTGTTGAACATGGTAAACACCGAGCCCGATAACTACTGGAATAGTTATCGGGCTCTTTTTGGTGTTATTACTATGTCGTCGCTTAATTATTTATCACGATTATTCAACCAATATGAAAACAACGTGATTATAACCCCCACTATAATAGGAGCTACTATAGATACAAATATGATGCTGAACATGGTGTCACCTCCTTCCATGCTAAACCAAGCACAGAAGTAGAACGACGACTTCCCTATTATACCATCTGTTAATCTGCAAGCATATGCACTTCCGATAAGTTGAAATATGTTAAATAGAATATACGACCTCACTGTTACATATAGTTTTTTCAATTAAATCATCATTCAATACTACTTCAGAATTAAGTGGGTTTTGATTTAAAATTACAAAATCAGCTACATTACCTTCTTTTATAGAACCTTCATAAGCGTGGGTATTGTTCAATTTAGCAAGCATCTATAGTCATTTTTTTATATGCTTCGCTACGTGTTAAACGTTGGTTTTCACCTAAGACTTTCCCGTTTTTTGTCATTCTATTAACTGCAATTTGAATTGATTCTAAAGGAGAAATAGGCGTAACAGGTGCATCTGTATGAATTGTGAATGTCATATGTGCATCTTCAGCCCATCTTAATGGATCTAAATTTTGTGCTTTCTCTTCACCTAAAAATACATCACGATGTAAATCTCCAAAATAATATACATGATTGATAAAGAAAGAACCACCAATGTTGTGTTCAACCATTTCTTTAATATCACATTGCGTGACTGTTTGGAGATGTTCAATACGGTTTAGTAAAGGCGTTCTTTTATAAGATCCTGTTGCTTTATACGCATCAATAACTGCTTTAGCCGCAAAATCTCCATTAGCATGTGTCACAATATTAAAGCCTAACTTTTGAAAATGTTTAAACGTTTCAATTAATTTGTTGTTAGTCATTAATGGTCCAGTGCGCTGCACTTCCATCTAAATATTTGCTACGAATTGATGCAGTTTGTAATTGTATAGAACCATCACTAAAACATTTAACTCCGCCTAAATGGCCCATACCATTACTTATATTATTTAATTTTTCTTCAATTTCGTCAGCATGAACATTTTTAAAATTTTTATTTTGTTCTAATAGTTCATGACTTAACATCCAACGCGTACGAATTCTTTGAGGAGATTCTAAGAATTTAAGCACACCCTCATAATCTATATAACCTCTACTCCCGATTAGTAAATCAGATGTATTGGTTATACCACTTTTAATATAATCATCTATAGCTAAGTTCATTGTATATATAGTATCTTCTGGCTTAGCCTCAGGTAAAACACGTTGTAATTTTGCAGTTGCGGGTATTTCAATTAAAACGCCATTAACTTTTCCATGTTGATCTCGCCCATAATAACCACCTTCAGGGTCTGGATCATTCAAACTAACCCCCATGTACTCTAAGGCTTTTGTATTAACAGTAGCCATATGACCCGAATAATGCATAACGCATATAGCAATTTCTTCTGAAATTCGATCTAAATCAAAGCGATTAGGATGTCTTTGCTCTTCTAAGGCTTTTTCATTATAACCAAAGCCCATAATCCAACCTTCTTTATACAAATTGTCTTTTTGTAATTTAAAATTCTGAATTAACTCATCTATATTGGATATTTTATTTGCAGAACAATCTACCATCGTTTTTGTCGAACCATATGCCGTGGGATGACTATGCGTATCAATAAAACCAGGTGTGACCCATTTTCCTTCTAAATCAAGTGCCTCACTATCTTTTATAATTGAATCTTGAGTTATAATTTGATGAATATACCCCTCTTTTAAATATAACGTAGCAAGATAAGGTATATTATCTATCATGTCTACAACGTTAGCGTTAATTATCTTTGAAATTTTCATTTAAAAACCCTCCTATTTTTTTACTATTAGAAACCCATTGAACACCTTATTCTTAAAATGAAAGTTTTTCAACATTTTGTAGTTTACTATTTACACTAATACTAAAAAGTTATGTTTAAAAAAATTATTATTTTAATATATTGAGTTTTATTTTTGCATTTTAAAAATTTAATCTGTAATATTGCTAAGTGTTTTAATCAAAGTACTTTTAAAAAAGTATATTTATGAAAGGAAAAGGTATAATTGAAATTCAAAGAGTTTATAAAAACAAAAGGTGCTAAAGGAGCAATATTTATGGGTGTCTTTTATGCCTTAGTAATGTTAGCTATCTTTTTGCCAGGATATAAAGCTATGCCTGGAAATATTGATAAACTTCCTATCGCTATTATTAATGATGATAAAGGGAGTTACGGGGACCAAATTTCAAAGCAGTTAAATAAAAGCTTACCGTTTGATAATATTAATAAAAACATTACTTACATAGAAGCAAATAAAAAACTAATGCATAATAAGTTAAACCTTATAATTCATATCCCTAAAGACTTTTCAAAAAATTTAAGCTCTAAAAAAGACACTCCTGGATTAAATTTTAAAATAAACGATGCATCTCCCACAATGATCAGTCAATCAATGGATTCAATTGGCAAAGAAATCAATACTCAATTAAGTAATCAATTTTCTAACCAAACTGCTAACGCGGGATTAAAACAGATGAAAATCCCAGCAAAACAAGTGCATGAATTAATTAACCAAATTAATAATTCATATTCTGGCGACATTTCTCATATTAATCAAATGTCCCCAAACATGAATTATAAAATGTTGCCTATGTTTTTAACATTAGCTGTTTATATAGGAGCAATGATTGGTGCTATGCAATTAGTTAGTGCGTTTAAAGAAAATCGCCACAAAACTAGTAACATAAAATTATTTGTTTATGTTCAATTGACTGCGATAATAATTGGATTGGCGACGTCTTTAATTGCGTTAGGAATTACATATCTAGTTAACGACTTAGATATTAGTAACTTTTTTAGTATTTTTGCTCAATCAACGTTAAACTATTGGGTTTCCTTTAACTTTACTGCAATAATAGTATTTTTAATTGGGCCAACAGGCATGATTGTAAATATACCTATTTTATTAATACAAACAATATCGAATGGTGCAACAATGAGTCGTGACATGATGCCTACTTTATACAATTGGATAAGTTACATTTCTCCTATGTATTATTCTGTTCAAGGACATTTCGCAAATATTTTTGGTAATATCTCACAGATGCCTTATATTTTCTCAATGATAGCTATTGGTTTAGTTTCAATGTTAATTAATATCGCTATCGTAACTTTTGCTTCTAAAAAAGAAAACAAAGAGACCGTTGATAACTATAAAAGTTCAAGTCCAGAAATGGAGAACTAATAAAAATATTGTTGATTATATTAGGATAAACTAATCAACAAATTATGAAGGAGACTATAAAATGACTATTCAGATATTTATATTAAGTAAATTAATGGAAAAAAACACTTATCCTTATTTACTAAAAAAAGAATTATCTAAACCAATACCTTACGACAAAATGAGTGATTTAACGGAAAGCAAACTTTATTATCACTTTGAGAAATTATCGAAAAAAGGCTTTATTGAAATAGTAGAAACAATAAAAGAAGAACACCGTCCAGATAAACAAGTGTTTAAAATTACTGAACAAGGTAAGCAAATTTTACCAAACATGATGTATAAATTATTTGAAAATGCAAATGAAATTGAGGAAATATATGTTGGTATTGCATATCTTAAGTACATTGACCATAGAAAAGTCGTTAATATATTGGAAAGTAAAGTCCAAGATTTTAAATATAATTTAGATCAATCAAAAGAGTTTTTAAAAAACTATGAAACAGTATCTAAAAATGAGGAACTTTTAAATTTTATGTGGGATTACTTCAACACAAAAACAACTCATAAAATTAATTTTTTAGAGAAAATAATAGAAGCAATTAAAAACAGAGATATCTAATTTTCAAAGTATTTATAGAATATAAGTTTAAGCGTATAATTTAATTACATGGAGTGAATATTTAATGGAGGATATTAAAATAAACAGGGGAGACTTAAAACACAATCTTTCGGAAAAATTTGTGTGGGCGATTGCTTATGGCTCTTGTATAGGATGGGGAGCTTTTATTCTTCCTGGAGATTGGTTAAGTAAGTCAGGGTCTATATCTTCTATGATAGGTATCACAATTGGAGCCCTACTAATGATATTAATTGCAGTTAGCTATGGTGCTTTAGTTGAGCGTTTTCCCGTTTCAGGGGGGCGTTTGCTTTTAGTTTTTTAGGTTTTGGACGATATGTAAGCTTCTTCTCTTCCTGGTTTTTAACTTTTGGCTATATTTGTGTGGTTGCACTAAATGCTACAGCTTTTAGTTTGTTAGTTAAATTTTTAATACCAGGCGTTTTAAAAATAGGTAAGTTATATACAATCGCAGGTTGGGATGTATATATCACTGAGATTTTAATTGCTTCTACATTATTAATCATTTTTATGTTTATTACTATCAAAGGCGCCAGTGTTTCAGGGTCACTACAATACTATTTTTGTGTAGCCATTGTTATAACTGTTTTGTTACTATTTTTTAGTTCATTCTTTAACCATAGTTTTTCATTTGAAAATTTGAAACCATTAACGAATGAATCTCAAGGTTGGTTTAATTCTATAATTATGATGGTGGCCGTGGCTCCCTGGGCATATATAGGATTTGATAATATACCACAAACAGCAGAAGAGTTTAATTTTCCTCCAAATAAAACATTTAAATTAATCGTTTATAGTTTACTTGCTGTCGCTTTAACTTATGTTATTATGCTACTATTTACTGGATGGCTAAGTTCAAATTCGGATCATTTAAATGCTGACTTATGGCTAACAGGGGCAGTAACTCAAAATGCATTTGGCAATATAGGTTTAGCATTATTAGCAATTGCTATTATTATGGGAATATTTACTGGCCTAAATGGATTTTTAATGAGTTCAAGTCGCTTATTATTTTCAATGGGGCGTTCAGGTATTATGCCAGAAATATTTGGTAAATTACATTCTAAATATAAAACACCATATATTGCTATTATATTCTTAGTATCTATTACATTGATTGCACCTTGGTTAGGGAGAACAGCATTAAATTGGATTGTAGATATGTCCTCTACAGGCGTATCAATAGCTTATTTTGTTACGTGCTTATCAGCAATGAAATTATTTAGTTATAAAAAATCAAGTAATACACACGCCCCCGTCTATAAAACATTTGCTATTTTGGGTTCAATTGTATCTTTCGTTTTTTTATTATTACTATTAATTCCTGGTTCTCCTGCCTCTTTATCTGTACCTTCATATATTGCATTAGGTATATGGACAATTATCGGGTTAATATTCTTTGTAGTAAGGTATCCTAAATTAAAACATATTAATAGTGATTATTTAAGTCGAATGATTTTAAATCGTAGTGAAGAAGAAATTAATACTATGATTAATAGAAAAAAATAAATCAAGGCATACCCATCGTTTACTATGCATGTCTTTAAAACAGGTTTGTAAAATATTTTTCATAATATAATGAGGGCAATAACTAATTTTGTAGTTATTGCCCTCATTTCTAATCATTTTTAATTTATATGTTTAATAACTTTATTCTGCAGTTTCTCCGCCATCAACTGGTAGATTAATACCTGTAATAAAAGAGGACTGATCAGAACATAACCACACTGCCGCGTTCGCCTGTTCACTTGGTACACCCATACGTCCTAATGGAATTCCTGATTCAAAAGCTTTCGCTTGTTCTGCTGATTCTTGACTCCAACTTTCAACAGAAGCCGTACGCGTCATACCAGGACAAATTGAGTTAATACGTATATTTTGTTTACCAAATTCTAATGCGAGCACTTTTAGTTAAACCATTAACGCCATGTTTAGCAGAAATATACGGCGTTAAACCTGGTGTGCCAACTAACCCCCCTGTAGATGCTGTATTGACAATTGCGCCTCCACCAGATTCCAGCATAGCCGGTATTTCGTGTTTTAAGCATAAAAATGTACCTGTTAAAGTAACATCTATTACTCGTCGCCAGCGCTCTGTGTCAATTTCCGTCACTGAGCCTGTTGGTGCACCTATTCCTGCGTTATTATGCGCCCAATCCAATTTACCAAATGTTTCCAAAGTTTCATTAATTAAATTTTTAACTTCTTCTTCTTTAGCAACATTACACTTAACAAAGTGCGCTTCTCCACCTTGTTCTTGAATGATTTTTACCGTTTCATATCCTGCGTCTTCAGAAATATCTGAAACGATAACTTTCGCTCCTGCTTCCGAGAAGGCAATAGCACTCGCTCTCCCAATTCCATTACCTGCTCCTGTTACAATACCAACTTTATTTTGCATTGATTTTTTCATAATTTATCTTCCTTTCTTTACATTTTTTAGTATAAATTAACACTATCATTACCTACTATAACTATTTGTTCAGTAACATATTGGAAGTCGTTACTTCCTAAAAATACAAAGACTGCCCAATGCCTTTTTCAACGTTACCAAATTTTGATAAAGAGATTTCTTTGCTATAACGCGAGTTACAGAACGAATATCTTCTTTAGCCACAACGTAGTTACTTTGGTTTTCACCTCCTTTTACAGCTACACCAGACCTTAAAATTTATAATGTTTTTTTTAAATGAGGTATCACCATTTGGACATAAGTATACTATCGTATAAAATCCCATATTGAATGATAAATTAAAATAATCTTCCCTAATCTCTTAAAAACTATTTATACGATACGAATGGAAATTATTAACTAATATCTTCGTTTATCTATTCGTTTGTATAGCACGATTCACATATGTTTGTAATGAAAATTTATTATCTAGTCTAACCATTTAAATCATCTTTCTTTTTAGAATTCCAATAGCCTTCTTTAACAAGTTTCTCTTTATTTTTAAAAGCCAAAATAATAGCAATGATATTAACCACAAACAGTATAATAATAATAATAAGGCCGGTTGTATAGCTACCAGAAATATCATATATAAATCCATAAGTCGGTAAAGCCACAATAGATGCAAGTGCTAAGCCAATTGATGAAGTGGAGTAAATTTGACTATAGTCTTTACTTCCAAATAATGCCGAAGCCATTGCTGGCGCTATTGTTCCAATCGATGAAGTAAACATACCAAATAAGAATAAGGCAACAGCTACTATCACAATAAAATCAGGCATAGCAATCAATAAAATAGTGGCGATTAGGCCTAGTATCATAGCCAATAAACCTACTTTTTTTGCGCCAATTTTGTCTGTTAGATAACCAAATAAAAGTGAACCAACAAAAACCCCTACCATAAGTGCAGACATCATTGCGCCAAGCAATACTAACTTTTTGTCCATGGTTAACAAGGTAAGTAGGAATGTGCATTGTAAAGCTTGATATGGCAGTAATAATGAAGAAAAAGAGGCCTAATAAGAAAAAAGCTGGTGTTTTTTGGGCCGTAGTATATGCAATACCTTCAATGTTTTGTGTTTGTTTATGAGGATCTACACCAGTACTTGTATCTCCATAAGCTTTTGTATTTTTATCCTTAGGAAAATTACGGATTAATAATAAAATGATAGGCGCAACAATAATAAGCACACCTATACCTGTAATAAAATAGGCATTTCTCCAACCAAATTGACTAATTAAAGCACCTATAATAGGTTGTGCAAATACACCAAGTAATCCCCCAATCGCTGATAAAATACCCAGCGCAATCCCTTTACCTTTACTAAACCATCTTTCAATTAAAACAGGACCACCTATTACGGTAATGAAAACACCACCAATAGCGAGTGGTATGGCTAAGAGATACCATCCCCAAACTGAGTTCATTAAACCAAATAAAGCGAACGCGCCCGCTTGTAAAACAATAGCAAAAAACAATACTAACCGTGCACTACATTTAGATAATAGCTTTCCTCCAAATGGTAGAAACAGCAGAGTGACAATCGAAGAAATACTTAAATAGATCGTTAAACTACCTACACCTACATTTAAATCTTGGGATACAGGAGATAAAAATAAACCTGCTGAATTATTTAACGCCGCTTTACCTAACCCTACAGAAATACAGAGCCCTATTAATATTAACCACGCAAAATGTAACCTTCCTTTATTCATTTAACCCACCTCTAAAACTCAAATTATTCATCTCCTTTCTGTATTCAAACGTTTTACACGCTCAAATAATTTCTTTTGTATGCTTAATAATTGTTCAACTTCTTCAGTATTTAAAACAGAATAAACTTCACTTCTCATATTTTGACCTTGCTTTTGGGCTTCTTCTAAAACATCTAACCCTTGATCAGTAATTGTAATTAAAATGATACGTCGGTCATTTTCTTGTTGCTCTCTAACTATATAACCTTCCTTTACAAGTTTGTTCGTTAATTTAGTAATCGCTCCAGAAGTATAGCCTAGAGAAAGTGCAAGAGACGAAGGTTTTTGTGGGCCCTTCTCTTTTAATTTAGATAAAGCCAAGATCTGTGAAATGTTAACATTCATATCGAATTTTTTCATAAAAAGTGTCATTGTAGCGTCGTTAAACAGTTCAATATTATGAATAAGTTCAAAAAAATTATTGCTTTCCATAATTTCTCCTTTCCCAAAAATTATTATGATGTTAATATACCAGTAAATAGCTTCCTGGTAAAATATTTAACGTCATACTAAGTTTACAATATTTATAAATTGAAAATATGCTAAAAAACAGGAAATATAATAAGTTCTAGGGAGTAGCTAAGGAGAAATTATGAGTATACATATAGAAAGTATTGACGCAATAAATATAAATGAAGTTAAAAATTTAAAAATAGGCCAGAAACAAGTTCATTTTATAGAAACAATAACAGATTGTTTAAAGGAAGCTAAGAAATCTTCACAGTGGTATCCAGTAGCGATTTATAAAGATGATTACGTCGTTGGATTTGCGATGTATGGTTGCTTTGGGGAAAATAAAGAGACATGGATTGATCGAATTCTTATTGATGAACAACATCAACGTAAAGGATTTGGTCGAGAAGCTATGAAGTTGTTGATAAATTTAGTTTTAAATAAATATGATATAAACACAATCTATTTAAGTATTGTTAAGGAGAATGATATTGCACGCACATTATATGAAGAGCTAGGGTTTCATTATACATTTATAGATGATTTAAATGGGGAGTTAATATTTAAATATAAACAACACCAAGGATTTTAATATTGGTAAAGAACTTTTTATCCTAACTCACATAAATAAGATAAATGAAAAACATTAGATTCATAATTCAATTCCTCAAAATCTATATCCAAAGATTTGAGAAATTGAATTACTGAAGACTTTTTCAACTTTATATAGATATTTATATCAATTTCTTTTATTATAATTTAACCGTAAAAGCATTTCGCAACCATAAATGTAACAATCGATAAACAAATAGATACAATAATGACAACTATTAATGGTTTGAAAGCACGATCTTTTAAGTCTTTAAAGGAAACATTTAACCCTAATGCAACCATTGCCATCAATAAGCATATAGTCGTGACATTATCGATAATTTGCATAACCATGTGTGGCAATGGCACATAAGTATGGAACAGTGCCATCATGACAAAACCAAGTAAAAAATAAGGTACATCAATACGTTTTTCTTCGGTCTCGCCATGTGATTTAAATCTCATAATTAGAATTAAAATAATACTCAAAGGTATTAATAAAAACACACGTCCCAGTTTTCCTAACAATCCAATACTCAAAGTCGCTTGACCTGAGAAATCCGCAGCAAGAATTACATGTGCAATTTCATGTAAACTTGTGCCTGACCAGACCCCAAATACTTCAGGAGATATTGTAAAAACAGAATATATCACAGTATATGCAAGTGAAAATATAGTGCCAATAAGTGCGACAATCCCGATACTAATCGCAGAATCTTTTTCTCTGGACTTTAATATTGGAGATATTGCTCGCAATAGCCGCCGCGCCACATACCCCAGTGCCAATACCTAATAATAGCGTGAGATGTTTATCCCCTTTAATGTATTTATTTAGTAACAACATTAATCCGATACTAAAAAGGATGACTCCAATATCGATTAATAACAAACCGCTACCTTTTCCAATCACATCATAAATATTTAACTTTAATCCATATAATATAATAGCTAATTTCAGTAACCGTTTAGATGAAAATGCGATGCCTGAACGATATGCTTCAGGGTAACCCTTAAAATGTCTATATAGAATAGCAATCAGTATAGCAATTGTTAAAGCGCCTATCTTATCTAAAAATGGTAGTTTTGAGCCTAATAAACTTATAACTGCGATGATAAATGTGAATAATAAACCATAAATAAATGCTTTACTTTTTAAGAACTTCACTTTTTAACTCCTCCTTTTATCAAAAGCTTAGCACCGCAAAGTTATAACGTGAAATAAATATTAAGTATATTACTCATAACGATTTTGTTATAATAGAGTAACTCAAATGTCAGGAGGCCTAGTTAATGGATTCATTAAAAGTTCTAATTGAAGTAGTTAAAACGCAAAGCTTTACTAAGGCTGCAGAAAATTTATATACTTCACAGCCATCAATAAGTCGTGATATTAAACGATTAGAACTGGAATACGATGTAAAAATTTTCGAATTTAGACATTCTAAAATGTCTTTAACGAGTGATGGGGAGAAACTATTTCAATATGCTTTACAGCGTGAGCATTTAGAACAAACATTAAGACACGATTTGAAAATGCAGACCTGATACGATTTCGGGAGATTTAACAGTAGGAAGTAGTTACACGTATGGCGAATATCGATTGTCACAACGCCTTACTGATTTAGCAAAAAAATATCCTGAATTATATGTTCATGTGCAATTAAATAATTCTGATACAGTATTACAACATATTAAGAATAACATTATCGATTTAGGTATAATCGAAAAAGAGGTTCAAAGCAATATCATATACAGTAGACGTATTGCTAAAGATGAAATAGTATTAATTCGTAAAAAATCATCATCTCCAAATAAAGCAATATGCTTTATCAGAGAGCGGGGATCAGGTACACGCGTTTACCAAGAAAGTGCATTATCACAAATGGCTTCATCCTCTTATTTAGTAGAAATTAATAATACAAATCTAATTAAAAATATGGTCCATGCTTGGTAACGGCTTTTCTATTGTTTCTAAATCCACATTAACGCCGTATGATTTAGAAAAACTAGAAGTAACAAACTTAGACATCACACGCTATTTCTATTTAGTCATACATAAAGATAAGTATATTGATACGAAGCTTACTGAAGTCATCAAAAATTTGGTTTCATAAATTTTGATTTTTGTATTATTTATTCTAAATCTAAAGCACATTCCAATGATAATTTCTTTTATAAATGGCTAAATGTCAGCTTAGAGCACAGCTAAGAAAATATAAGCATCTAACTACATTTTTAAAAATTAGTACTCAAAAAATAAATAAAAAGTATAAACTCTCAATATATAACATTATATAACATTCATAATTCACCCTTTAAATTCTTTACAATTAGCGTCGAAAACATTAAAACAATACCTTGTAACTAATATCGTACATATCACTTTGCATTCCTGTGCACTATGATGTTATACTCTAAATAACAAATAGTGTACTAACATGATAAACACCGAGCCCGATAACTACTACGAATAGTTATCGGGCTCTTTTTGGTGTATTAGCTATGTCGTCGTTAGATTACTTATCACGATTATTCAGCCAATAAGAAAATAATGTGATTATAACCCCTACTACGATAGGAGATATGATTGTTACAAATAGCGTACTGAACATGATGTCACCTCCTTCCATGCTAAACCAGACACAGAAGTAGAACGACGACTTTTATATTATATCATTTGTGAAAGTGTAAGCATATGTACTTCCGATAAGTTGAATTATGCCAAATTAAGAAAAGAGATATCAAATAGGAAGATAACCCTTGTTATATTTAAAAATAATTAAACTAAGCATTGATATTACTATCAAAAATGAACAAACCTTTATAAATAATTTAAAAGAATAATTATTCTCCACTTCTAATTCTTTAACCCTTTGAATGTAAATATCAACATCTTCTCTAGATCCATATTCTTCATATAAAATCATTGGCTTCTTTTTACTTATTATCATTTTTAACCCCTTTATTAATATTAGATTGTAATCATACTATACACATAACAATATATTTAAACTACTTTTAAATTTTCCAAAGTATATATTTCGAACTTCTTTCTAAAGCATCTTTTAGAAAGAAGTTTTACCGTGAATAGCTATTAGTAACTTATTTATTAATATACTAATCTATTTAGCGAGATAAACATGCAAAGACATATTAGATTTGAGCACTATTTTATAAAGATTAAAATGAATATAAGTACACATCTTTCCTCTGAATATATAAAAAATACATCAGATAAGGCAATAGAGAAAATGTCGAAAATGTTTATTAATTTTTAAAGAAATATAGAATATTAATGAAAACACAAAGAAAAGTTGAAATGATCATTAGTTTAATTAGAGAAATAAAAATAGATCACTCAATTTTGCAATTTTAGCGGTCTAAATAATACATAAATTCTTTATTTTTTCTATAATGTATCATTTGTGTTTTTTAATTTAATATATTTATCAATATAATTTGAAAAGATACCATCAACGCCTATACTCAACATTTTCTTCATATCTTTTTCGGTGTTAACCGTATAAGGATGCACTTTTAAATTATATTGATGTAACTTTTGTACAGTGGCAAAATCCAAATCACTATATTCTGGAGCTATACCTTTAGCATATGAAGCAATGAATTTTAAATCTTTACCTGTAAATGTTGATAATTTATCTTTGTCCACCAGTTGTACTAATGGAATTTGGTTATTCATATTTGCAACCTTCAATAAACTTTCTTGAGAAAATGATTGAATGACAACTTGTCCTTCACTTAAATTTTGTTCATTTAATAAATTATATTTTTTTAAACTATGTAAAAGCTTTTCTTCCATTCCTGGATAAACATCAGGTGATTTTGTTTCTATATAATAATTTGCCTCATCACCATAGCGATTTAATATTTCTTCTAAGGTAGGTATCTTGGCTCCTTTATATTTCTTTTTAGCATACTGTGGATATTTTTTGTTAAACCAACTACCAAGCATCCATCTTTTTTAATTCTTCTGTGGTATAATCTTCAACTTTTCCTTTATGACCAGTAGTGCGTTCAACATCTTCATCATGCATTGCAATCAAATTTCCATCTTTCGTCATTTGTAAATCTAACTCAATGTAATCCGCATTAAATTCTTCATGAGATTTATCATAAGCAAAAAATGTATGTTCTGGAGCGTAACCACTAGCCCCTCTGTGTGCAATTGAAACGTTTTTATCCAAAACATTATTATCTTTAATTTCTTTTTGGGAAGAAAAGCCACTAGCACTTATAATACTCGTAGTAATAGGTGTTAATACTAATAATAAAACCGCTAAATAGATCACTTTCTTGGTATTCATCTTATTCCAACTCCTTTAACATTTTATTTAAGCTTAGCAAAACAAAATTACATTGACAACGCTTACTTATTTGCTTAGACTCAATTTGCAGTTATTATTTCATAAATCTTATATAAAATTTATTGTTAAGGAGGGATTATTATGTTCAATTTCTTAAAACCAGCTAAACAGATCGATCCATTGCCATCAGAGAAAGTCGATGATACATATAAAAAATTACGCTTCCAAGTATTTTTAGGTATTTTTATGGGTTATGCCGGTTATTATTTACTAAGAAAAAACTTTTCTTTGGCTATGCCTTCATTAATTGAACAAGGATTTAGTAAAGGAGAACTTGGTATTGCATTATCTGCTATTTCTATTGCTTATGGTTTTAGTAAATTCGTAATGGGAACTGTGAGCGATCGAAGTAACGCTAGAACGTTTTTAACCTTAGGTTTAATACTGACAGCAATCGTAAATTTATTACTCGGTTTTGTTCCGTTTTTCACATCTAGTATTACCATCATGTTTATCATGCTATTCCTAAACGGATGGTTTCAAGGTATGGGGTGGCCGCCTTCAGGACGCGTCTTAGTTCACTGGTACAGTGTAAGTGAACGTGGCAGTAAAACGTCTATTTGGAACGTGGCTCATAATGTTGGTGGCGGCTTAATGGCTCCAATTGCAACATGGGGTATTTCTATGACTGCCTTATATAATTTTGGATATTTAAAAGGTTTCGAAGGTGTATTCATTTATCCGAGCAATACTCGCTATCATAATCGCTATTATTGCCTATTGTTTAATTCGGGACACACCTCAATCACAAGGTTTACCGCCTATTGAAAAATACAAAAACGATTACTCAACTTCATCTAAAGAAACGCTTGAAACAGAATTGACCACAAAGGAAATCTTATTTAAATATGTACTTAATAACAAATGGATATGGGCAATCGCGTTTGCTAATATTTTTGTTTATTTCGTTCGTTATGGTGTCTTAGATTGGGCGCCTACATATTTAAGTGAAGAAAAGCAATTTAACTTAAACGAATCAGGTTGGGCTTATTTCCTCTATGAATGGGTCGGTATACCAGGTACATTATTATGTGGGTATTTATCAGATAAATTATTTAAAGGACGTCGAGGACCGGCTGGTTTCTTCTTTATGTTTGGTGTAACAATATTTGTCCTTATTTATTGGCTAAATCCACCTGGAAACCCTTGGTTAGATAATCTATCATTAATCGCTATTGGATTTTTAATATATGGCCCTGTAATGTTAATTGGACTCCAAGCTTTAGACTATGTTCCTAAAAAAGCAGCAGGTACTGCAGCTGGATTAACAGGACTATTTGGTTATTTGTTTGGTGCCGTTATGGCTAACATTGTATTAGGATTTGTCGTTCAACAATTTGGCTGGGATGCTGGTTTTATCTTGTTAACAATAATTAGTATATTGGCTATGCTAAGTTTCATTTTAACTTGGAATAAACGAGGACAAGAAAAAATCGACTAAACGACTGAATTAATAACTTGAAAATACCCCCAATCTTTTTAATAGGTTGGGGGTATTTAATGAAGAAAACTATATTGCCTTATTACGAGTATTTAAATATAATAGAAAAACATTTTAAAAGACACTTAATTATCTAGAGTTACTATTAAAGTATTATTTTGAGATTGGTTTTTATTAATAACTTTATAATATTTACCAATTGATTCTGAATAATAACGATAAACTCCACCAGAATATTCGTCAACTTTCTTAGCATCTTTTTGCATGAATTCAGATGGAGAAACATCGCCGTTAGACTTATTAATAATTTTTTTTATAGTACTATTTTCACCTAAAATATATTTTGTCTGATTTTTCTCATCATAATAAGCACCTTGGTTTTTTTGATCAGTAAGAGTGAGTTTACCGTGAACTACATTATCTTGTATTTTTGATATTTTTTGTTCTTTATCAGAATGTTTTTTAGGCTCTACTCCCTCTTCACTTACTTTTTCTTTAACTTTTTTATTCTCTTGATTATTAGATTCATTCACATTATTATTTTCTGAAGTACCACATGATGCTAATAGTAATAGCATCATTAATGTGGTTAAATAAATTTTTTTCATATACATCTTCCTTTTAATAAATTAATTTGTTATTAATATACATACTAAAGTAATTTGAAATTGTTAATACTCATATTCTTTTAATATAAAACTACTTCCTTATTCACTCGTTTTAATGTCTTATCATTAGCGGGCAAAAATCACAGTATTTTTCTTATGTGAAGAGATAAAATTAACAAGATTAATTTGTTTCTCAAATCCCAATCTAACAACCTCATTGAAACTATCCCGACTATTTCTATAATAAATTTACGTATGGAAATAAAATCAACTTTATTACTGTACCATCTAGCACTGTATAAACATAGGCTTTTTCGATAAACAGAATAATTTATTCGTGTATAATTTTCTTTTATGAAAAAATAATATTTTACTCATTAAATTTTGGGACTCAGTACATAGGATTATATTAAGAGATGTTTTATATTAAATAGAGGAGAAATAAAAACCATTAAAAAACTGTACCCTTGTTGAAATAAGTTTATAAATTATTAAACATATTTACTTAGAATAAGTTAAATTATGTCAGTTCAAGGTCAAAACGCTTAAACCTGCTTTAACAAAAATAACGCAACTTCTGCTCTGTAATTATCTATATATCTATTTGCATACAATATACGTGCATACGTTATACCTGTATACTGTATGCACGTGAGCGTAATTTATTTAATACAGTATAAGATGTGCACTATGATATTTGATATAACCTTATTTAATCTTTCAATTCTTTAATAGCATCCCTAATCTCTTCTTTTAATTTTTCATCATTCTTATAGCCATTTAAATTGATATATTCCGCATCGTTTTGCACATACTTTAAGAAATCTTTAAATGTATTCACATAGCCTGCATACTGATAATATTGCTCTTCTAGATTATCGAAATCTTCTCTTGTCACTTCATATTCACCATGCCCTGCCATGAGTTTCATTTTGAGTTCTTGATTTTCTTTTTCAAGTTCATTAATGCGCTCATCTGCAGGATAAACAACCGTAGGCTTAATTCGATTACCTAATGCAGTCAGTCGTGTATATGCGGTCGGATTGAGGTCTCTAATTTCCGCAAGTTGCTTCACTTTTTCATACTCTGATTCGGTTAAATTAATATTGATTGTTTTCGCTTTTTTATGATTTTGATCTGGCATTTATATCCCCTCCATAACTAAATAAATACTCAAAAAAATAGATGCTATTTGATTGAGTGATTACTTAGTTAATATTTTAACATATAAGGGGATATTTGATGAGTAATTACTAAATATAAATACCATTTATAAAATTAGTAATTACTCACTTTTACGCTCACATTTTTGAGCGTATGGACTAAGCAAATACTTAGTAGTATTTGCTATTTTTTCGCAGAAAAAATCTTAGGGGGCTTGGGGGATTTATCCACCAACAAGCAGGGTATCTAGGCACGAAGTGGCTAGCATTCCCATTGCTTGCCAAACCTCTATAATGATGTGAAGAAGATTTTATTATGTTATAATACAATCAACGGAACAACGTGTCTTTCGTTAGAAAGCGAGGTGGGATTATGAGCGATCGTAAAACAATGATTGATGAGAACGAAGCTGTCGGGAAAAACCAAAACCCCGACCGCAAGGAATCGAAACAAATTAGTTTTCGTGTGAGCGAATCCGAATATTCAAAGTTACAGGCATCGGCTGAAACTTTGAATATGAGTGTGCCTTCGTTTGTTAAAAACAAGGCACAAGGGACTCGATTAGTGGCGCCCAAATTAGACAAAGTCACGCGCCAATCGATGGCCAAAGATATGGGGAAGTTGGGCGACAACTTAAACCAAATCGCTAAAGCTTTAAATACGTATGGCGAACGCGCAAATATAGAATTGATGCAACAAGATATCGCCATCATGCGTAAGGAGTTGAATCACATATGGCAACAACTAAAATAAGTTCTACCAAATCAACGTCACGGGCCATTAACTATGCCGAAAAACGTGCGGAAGAAAAAAGTGGTTTAAATTGTGATGTCGAATACGCAAAAAGTTCCTTTAAAGCTTCTCGTGAAGTTTACGGTAAAACAGATGGCAACCAAGGCCATGTGATTATTCAGTCATTCAAACCAGGTGAAGTCACACCGGAACAATGTAATGCACTCGGTTTAGAATTAGCCGAAAAAATGGTACCCGAGCATCAAGTGGCCATCTACACACATAGTGATACGGACCATATTCACAATCATATCGTGATCAATGCCGTGAATTTAGAAACAGGTAAGAAATTTAATAACGATAAACAAGCTTTACGTGACCTACGTAAAGCGAACGATGAAGTTTGTTTAAACCATGGTTTATCCATTCCAGAACCGACATCAGAATTACGCTATACACAAGCTGAACAAAACCTGATTGATAAAGGAAAAAAATCTTGGAAAAACGAAGTCCGAATGGCCATTGATGAAACACAAGCAACAGATATGGACAGTTTCAAAGAACAATTACTTCCAAAAGGCATCACTGTCGAACGTGTGACCGATAAAACCATCACTTACAGACACATTGAAGTAGATAAAAAAGTAAGAGGCAGTAAGTTAGGCGATATTTATGATAAAGGAGGGATTATTGATGGCTTTGAGTCCGAGAAACAACGGAGACGCACAAAGTACGAATCAGAACGAACAGCTCCTGAACGAACTCCAAAAGATCAATCAACGCATAGATCATCTGGAACAGAATTTGATTGGAAAGGTTTCGAACAGTCAACCGACGACCAACTCGATGAACGCAAACATCGCGAACGAGCTGAAAGAGCAGAACGTGAAGCTCGGGAACAGGATGATCGAGCTCGAGCGAGCGAGAGCAAAGCAGATCGAATCAGAACCAAAAATTAGTAAGCGAACTAAAGGCTTCGACCTCGAACTTTAAAAACTACCTAGATAAAACAGAAACCAAAGTGATTAAAATTTCCAATCAAATGCTGTCGAAAATTGATACAACCTCTATGACAGAGGATGTCGCAAAGGCGTTTAGACAAGAAAAAGAAGGTATGTATGAGGATCTCAAAGGTATTCGAATGGCCAACCGAGAACAGCATGAATCATTGAATAATAGTTTAAAAGAAAATCAAAAGTTGAATAGCACTTTTAAATCGAGTGTCAAAAGTATGACGCATGGTATCGGGGCATTATACTTCGTTATTTTACTAATGGCTTTAGTTTCTATTGTTACAGGACCTATTGGTCATGTTTTAGGTATTGATAGCATGTACAGTGCGCTACATCATACCATTACACATACACAATCCGCATGGGGCTATTTATGGTACATCGCTTATATCGTTCCTTATATACTCTTCATTTTAATTTTGTGGGCTTGTTTAAGTCTCTTGAGACTGTTTGAAAGATAAAATTCAAAGTACATTTTTGGTAGATAAATAAGCGCTGATAGATTTTATCTATCAGCGCTTATTTTAAAAAGAAAGTTTTTTCTATGGCTACTGAAGATGTAGAAAGATCATTTTGAAAATCAATCCTCTTTCAAAAATTTATCCCATATTAAAAACAATAATTTCATTTGGTACTTGTTTTATTTTCTTAGTAGAACATTTACCCTTAAATATTACTTATGCAAGCTAGACGGGTTTAGGTCTTGCTTTAAAAACACTTGTATCAGTCATTATTTCCAATGAAAGTGTTAATTTAGTGAGTATTTTATCCGGAGTTATATAAAAGATAACTACGTAGAACTACGTATTACTGATTTAGAACCTTTTTTCTTTGTATGTGCTTTATCAGCATAAAAAGTATAATTCACCTTATATGTAGGCCTAGCATTGGGGCTATTCTTATCTTTATATGCTTGTGCACTGTAATAAACGGTTTTTTTATTACTTTGATAAAATAAGTTAGCAATATTATTAATCCACTTAGCAGCAGATGGTACTTTCGTAATAGCTGAAATTGAAACAGATAAAGACCCTATAGTTAATTTAGTCGCTTTATTACTACCACTATAAGCACTTCCATATTTCACCCAACTTCTTTTTTTACTTGCTTCCTGAGTGATACTTTCATCCGTGTTTTCAATAGGCGTAGTATTTTGGACAATTTCTTTTACATCTGAAGGATCACCACTTTGAATTACTTCTTGTGCTTCAATAAATTGAGGGGTAATCGTTGCAATCATAAAACTAAGTATAAAACTAACAACAATAATTTTTTTCTTGATGAACATAATTATTTTTTACTCCTTTTCTTATCTAACCTATCTAAAATTAAAATAAACAATGTGAAAATTATGTATATTAAAATAAGTGGAAATAAGGTGATTTTATCGTTAATAAATAAAGCTAAAAGTGCGATAGCAAATATTAATGCAATAATTCTTAAAATTGTAGTGAGTTTCATAAATTCTCTCCTCTCCCGTTAAAGATAACAAAAAATTAAAGTTTTTTATATATAATATCAAAATTTTTCCTTATTTCTTTTAAATTTATATATTATATATATAAATTCGTTAATTATATCGAAATGAATATATACTACTGAATAAATTTGAAACACACCTACTTAGGGGGCCTTTATTCTAATTTTAAAGGGCCATTTAAAAGAATTAGTGACGTTAATATAGATTTGTGTCCAAATGCTTATATTAGCCCTTAAAACGCAAATGTGAGGCGAATAAATGTATTTTCATTTCATAAGCAAAAATTCCGAGAAA